>JIBA01000014.1 GCA_000620545.1 Intrasporangiaceae bacterium URHB0013
GCACCGGCCCGGTACGCAACAAGCGACCCCTAGGAGGTGCCCTCACCAAGACCCGCACGACACAATGACGTTACGAGTGTCAAGGATCAACCGACACAGTCACGTCAACCATCACCCGAAGCCCTACAGCCCACAGAACTCGTGCATGACTTCGCCTGATGCTCGACCTTCGGGCTTCGCCTGATCCGTGACGGTGTTTCGGGTGATGCTTGACAGCTGCTTCGGCTGATCCTTGACGCGCCCTTCATGAGGGAGATGAGATCGGGGGCGCCTGCCGAGTCCTTCGCAGCATCTCGCCACCGACGCCCGGCGCGCGGCCCTCGACCACCGGCACAGGCGTACGGCACAGGCAGATGCCATCCCTCCCCCCGTGCCCGTCTCTCGTTTCACGGCTCCTTCACGCGGCTCCCGGACAGTTGTCCACGTCACCGCCTTTCCTGACCGAGGAGCTCCTCTTGCGCACCCCGCCCCCCCGTATCGTCCGGATCCTGACCGCCATCGTGGCCATGGGCGGTGTTGTCACCGCGGCCGCCGGCACCGCGAGCGCCGACCTCGTCGTGAACGGGGTCGACGACTCCGTCGACGCGACGATCGAGCTGATGCCACTGAGCATGGGCACCGGCCCGGCGCAGACGACCATCTACGTCGTTCCTGCGGAGGGCGACAACGACCCCGGGTGCAACTTCGACGGCCCTGGAGAGACCGTGACGGTGAACCTCGCGTCCGACAACCCCGCCGTCGCGACCGTGTCCCCGACCACACTGGTGCTCAGCGCCTGCGGTGCCGCCGGGGCGCAGCCGATCACGGTCACGCCCGTGAGCGTGGGGTCCGCGACCGTGTCCGCCACGCAGGCCCTCAACCGGGCCGGCGGCACCTTCCACTTCGGCAACTCCCGGTTCACCGCCAAGGTCACGGCCGCGCCCAACACGCCGCCGACCCTCGACATCGTCGGCGTGGAGGAGGGCGGGGCGTACCCCAGGGCCACGCTGGCCCGGCCGGAGTGCGTGGCGACCGACGTCGAGGACTTCCCCACTGCGCCACACACCAAGACCTGGCTCGCATCCATGACGGAGATCTCCGGTCCCTACGCGGTCGACAGCATCGGGACGCGCTACGCCGAGTGCTCCTACGTCGACCAGAGTGGTGCTCAGGTCATCGCCCGCAAGGGGTTCTCGATCGTGGACGATTCGGCTCCCGTCATCTCCCGCGTGCTCGACCCCGTCCCGGACGGGTCGGGCTGGTACCGGGGAGACGTGTCCCTGGACTGGACCGTGACCGACGCCCAGTCCCCCAGCACCCTCACGACGACGGGCTGCGACGACCAGCGCGTCACCTCGGACACCAAGCTCACAGTGTTCACCTGCGCAGCGACCAGCGCCGGCGGGAGCAGCAGCAACACGGCCAACATCCGCCGGGACGCCACGCCACCCGTCGTCAGCCCGACGACGACGATCACGGGCGGCGGCCCCGTCGTCAACGGCTGGTACACCAGCCCGGTCGGCGTCACCTTCACCGCGACCGACGAGACATCCTTGTTCCTCGTCGACGGCCGCGCGGTGGGCACGAGCTCGCAGACGGTGTACTCGAGCGGCGACGGCGAGCTCGTCGTCCAGAGCCCTGCCTTCACCGACCGGGCCGCCAACTCGTCGGCCGTGGGTGCCCAGACGCGCAGCGTCAAGGTGGACACCAGCGCCCCCGACGCACCGGCCGTGTCGCTCAGCACGCCCGCCGGCGCGACGGGCTGGCACACCGCCCCCGTCACGGTCACCTTCTCCCCCGCGGGTGACTCGGGTAGCGGCGTCGCCGCCTGCAGCCCGGCCGTGACGGTCGACGTGGACACCGAGAGCCGCACGGTCTCAGGCACCTGCACCGACAACGCCGGGCACGTCAGCGCCGCCAAGGAGGTGACCGTCAAGCTGGACAGGGGCGCCCCCGTCGTGACCCAGGCGGTGGTCACCTCGGCACCGAACGGCAAGGACGGCTGGTACACGACCGACGTCGAGGTCGACTTCACCGCCACGGATGCGGTCGCCGGGCTCGACAGCGCCACCCAGCGGGTGAAGAGCTCCGGTGAGGGTGCCGCCGTCGAGGTGTCCAGCCCTGCCTTCACCGACCGCGCGTCCAACACCACCCCGGCCGAGGCCCTGACGAAGACCTTCAAGGTCGACAAGACGGCCCCCAGCGTTCCTGCCTTCGTCGGCGGACCGTCCGGCAGCCACTACTTCGGTGAGGTTCCGGCCGCTCCCACGTGCACCTCCTCCGACGCGGGCTCTGGCCTCGCCTCCTGCGTCGTGACGGGTGGGGGCAGCAGCGTCGGCAGCCACGTCTACACCGCCACGGCAACCGACAACGCCGGCCACACGAGCACGGCCAAGCTGACGTATGCGGTCCTGCCCTGGACCGCCAAGGACTTCACCGCACCGATCGACATGGGCGGTGTGTTCAACACGGTCAAGGGCGGCAGCACCGTCCCGGTCAAGTTCGAGGTCTTCGCGGGCACCAAGGAGCTCGTCGACGCCACCATCGTGAGCCTGTCGAACCGGAAGATCGGCTGCATCACCTCGGCGCCCACCGACGACATCGAGACGGTCGTCAGCGGCAGCACCTCGCTGAAGTACGACACCGTCGCCGGCCAGTTCCACTACAACTGGAAGCTTCCGACCGGTGCCGGCACGTGCTACGAGCTGAAGATGACGGCCAAGGACGGCTCTTCCGTCACGGCGAACTTCAGGCTCAAGTAGGCCGGCTCCTGCTGCGATCCGAGGCCCGTCCGCACCCGCGGACGGGCCTCGGCGCGTCTTCGGGCTCTGCGCCGCGACGTCGAGCCGGTCCAAGGGCGCGTCTTCAGCCTGGCCGCGCCGGACGCCGGTGCCCAGGAGCGCGAGCTGGGCGGCTGCCAGTGCACGACCACGCCGGGCGGATGGCCGGCGAAGCACCCGACGACGGTCGGGCCCGCCGTGGGTCGGTCCTCGCCGTTCGCCTCAGGGCAAGGACGACGGTGGAGGAACAGCGGCAGTGGGCCGCGCGTCGGGCTCGACCGATGCCTCGGCGAGCTCCGGCGCGAGTATGCCGGACGACACCGACGCGTGAGCCGGCCCCGAGGATGGTGGCTGGGAAGCGGATCCGGAACCACGGTTCTGCGGCGCCGTGATGCCGCAGACCTGCCACATCGCGTGGGCCAGCACGGGGCCGGGAACCCTCTCGATCTCGGTCGTCCCGAGCAGTCGGGCGATGACCCGGCCTGCGGCCAGGCGCGCCCGCGAACGCCAGCAACCAGCGCTGCGCGTCGGGTGGTGCCCGGCCCGACGCTGCTCCGCGTCGCTGCGTGGCTTCGTCTTCCGCATGCACCGATCGTCTCGGCGCACCGCTAGCGCGGTGTGAAATGCACCGGCACCCGGACGCGCACTCCCTGCATCGACCAAGAAATTTTCGGCTAAAGGTCAGCGTTCGGTCCTGACTTTGTCAAGATTGGGTAAAGCGCAGCAGGGGGAAGAGCGGGGGGCTCGTGCATGAGTGGACAGGTGATGACCGTCGCGCGTGATGCGGTGCGGACGCTGGATGATGCGATCGACCAGAACGCCGATCCTGCAGACCGGATCGAGGTGCGCCTGCTCGGTCCCTTGCAGGTACGCCGCGCGGACGGGTCCTTGATCCACCCCCGGGAGTGGCGGACCGGCAAGACCGTCGACCTGCTTCGGCTGCTCGCCACGCGCTCCGGGGATGCGGTGTCCGTGGACGAGATCCTCGATGCGCTGTGGCCCCGCGTCGATGAGCACCGGGGTCGAGGCAGTCTGCGCAACGCCCTCGGCCAGCTGCGCAAGCTGCTCGGGCAGGCAGCGATCGAGCGCCGACGCGACGGGCTGGTCCTGCGCGACGCCTGGGTGGACACCGCCGCTCTGCACAAGCTCGCCGACGAGGCTCGGCGGCACGCACGCCACGGTCGGCTCGCCCTGGCCGTGAACGTGGCCCGTGAAGCCAGGGCCCTCCACCTGGGAGAGTTCACCGCCCACGACCCCGACGCGTTGTGGGCAGTCCCGATCCGCGAGAACCTGGAAGCCAGGTTCCGCGAGATGATTCTCGACGCCGGCGAGCACGCCGTCGAGCTCGGCTGGATGCGCGATGCTCTCGAGTTCGGACAGCGGGCCCTGGAGGCAGAGGCCACCTCTGAACGCGCCTACCGGGTCCTCATGAAGGCATTCGCCGGCCTCGGCGAGACCGAGCGCGCACTTCGTGTCTACGAGCGCTGCCGCGCAGTGCTCGCCGAGGAGCTCGGCATCGACCCGGCGCCCCAGACGCGCGCGCTGCACATGGAGATCCTCACCTCCGAGCAGCAACCTCCGCGGGCGGCCCCCTTCGCCGGTCGGGACCCCGAGCTGAACCGCCTGCTGGAGTGGCTGGCGCAGCGGCGCTCCACCGGCACCGCGGGCATCGTGTATCTCTCCGGGGCCGAAGGGTCGGGCCGCACTCGCCTGGTTCACGAGGCGACACGGGGATCCGGTGTCCGGCTGAAGGTCGTGGAGGCGCCCGAGGACCTGGGGGCGGCCGTTGCCGCGACATGGTCGGGTAGCCATCAGAAGCCGGCATCCGCCGGCGAGCCGGCAGGCCGGGGTCGGGAGGACGTGCTTCTCCTCGTGAACACCGCGGACCGCCTCACCCCGCAAGCGCGCCGTCAGCTGCTGAGCGCCCTGGGCTCCACGACGGACTCACGCTCGGGCTCGCTCACCGTCGTGCTGCGACTGTCCGACAACGCCACGGCCGCGCTGGTGGGCGACGAGGCCGAGGCGAGTGGCGCCACGCCCCCCACGCTGGCCCTCCACCTGCTGCCGCTCGCCCCGGCCGAGCTCGAGCAGCTGGCCACGGCCCAGCTCTCCGGCCCCCCGAGCCAGCGCCTGCTCGACGAGCTTCTCGCGCGGACCGAGGCCCTTCCGGGTCGGGTGCTGTCAACGCTCGATGTCTGGTGCCGCTCCGGTGAGGTCGCTGCCACCGCCCAAGGTCTGGACCTCGTGCCGCCGCACGACCGCTCGGGCGAGAACGGGTCGGAGCTCGGCGCACTGCTGGTGCGGGCCATGGAGCACACCGGCGCCCGTGACCAGCACGTGCTCCACCTCGTCGCGCTCCTGAACCGTCCGGTGAGCCCGGCGCTGCTCGTGCCGGTCATGCTCGACTCCGGGCTGAGCGACAGCGACGGCAGAAGGCAGGACACCACCACGGTGCTCGCCTCCCTGGACCGTCTGGTGGATCTCCAGCTCCTGGTGACCTCGCACGAGGGCTACGTGGTCAGGGACCCCTTCCTGCGCGAGGCCGTGGAGTCCTGGCTCCGACCCAGCGTGCGGCGGCGGCTGCACGCCCTCATCGCGGAGCGGGCGCACATCCCCGCTGTCGAGCGGGGCCGGCACTGGCGCGCTGCCGGCGAGGTCGAGCTCGCGACCGCAGCAGCCATCGACGCGGTCCGCGAGGCGCTCGCCGCCCGGGACGTCGCTGCGGCTCGCCTGCAGCTGCTCGTCGTCACCGACCAGGCCGAGCGGACGCACGGCGCCACCGCCCACCTGACTGAGCTGGAGGAGTCCCTCGCCGACCTGTGTGTGGCAGCCGGGCGCCTGGACGAGGCAGTCCAGCACTATGGTCGCGCGGCCGAGTGGCTCGACGACCAGGCCAGTGCGGCCGCCACACGGCTGCGTGACAAGGCCGCTTCCGCGCAGCGCTTGCTGTCCCAGGCGCCGTCGGTCGCCGAGCCTGAGGTCGTCGTCGCCCCGCCGCCCGACACGCCTGTCGAGCCGGATGACGAGGCCCTCGAGCGCGCCGCATGGGCCGCGGTCCGCGCCGCCGACACCGGCGGCAGCACGGCCGATCGAGTCGAGACCAGGCTGCGCCTCGTGCGCGAGCACCTGCTGCCGGCGCGTCGTCTCGCGCGGGCCCGGGACGTGAGTGCTGAAGCCGTGGCCATTGCGCGGTCGCAGGCGGACTCCGGTGGTAGCTGTCAGCTGGCCTCGGCCGTGTCCATGTACCACCTGCCTGACGTGCTGCTCGGCAACGCCCGCAACGCGGAGCGGGCGCTCGACGCCGCGTGGGCCACCGCCGACCCGGCCCAGCCCGAGGTCGGCCACCTCGCGGTCCTGCGGTGCCTGGTCGGTCACGACCTCGGCCTCCCTGACTTCGACACCCGCTGGGAGCAGGCGATGACGGTGGCACCTCCCGACTCGGAGGCGGTCGAGTGGACGTGGGCGCGGGTGCGCATCCTCACCGAACGTGGATCCCTGGCCGAGGCGATCGAGGAGGACCATCGACCGGTCAGGCCGGGAGCCACCACGCTCGGGCGTCAGCTGCGCGCCCTCTCCACCGCTGGGCTGCAGGCGACGTTGGGTCGCGAGTCCGAGGCGATCAACGGACTGCGGGAGGCGATGTCCGAGGCCGAGGAGGAGGGCTGCTCCCTTCTCCTCCCGGAGGTGACCGCCGACAGGGTGCTCCTGACCGCACCGTCAGACCCGGCAGCCGCGATCAGGCTGTTCGAGCTGTTCGACTGGGCCGCCGGCTCGGAGATCGGGCACCCGCGGGAGGCCTACCTCCGGCTCCTCGCCCGCGCTGCCGTCAGGGCCGGGCACCATGAGCTCGACCGGGCTGCTGCCGCCGCAGCCAACGCTGCGCGCGTCGCCCAGGACAGCGGACTGGTCCTGCTGGCGTCGCAGGCCTACCTGGTCCAGGCCCAGTACCTCTTCGAGGGCGGCTGGTCAGCCGGGGCCCGCGTCGCCACGGCCGGTGCCGCCCGCTGTCTGCGGGCGGCCGGCACTGCCGGGTGAGGAGGCACTCGCAGCCGCGCCGTGGGGTATGCCGCCGGCAACCAACCGCACCACGTCAAGGAGCTCCGCGACGCCCTCGGACTTCGACAGATGAGCCCGCGCCCCCCGGGCGAGCGAGGTCTGCACGGTCCTGGGGTCGTCCGCGGCGCTGAGGACGATCACACGGGCCTCGGGCTGGCTCCCGAGCACCCGCTCGAGCGCCACCCAGCCTCCGCCACCGGGCATGAACAGGTCGACGATGAGGACGTCGGGAGCGAGCCGTTGGAACTCGGCGACCGCTGCACCTGCCTCGTCGACCTCGCCGACCACGACCATGTCCCGCTCGCCGGACAGGCTCTGCACCAGTCCCCACCTGAGGATCTCGTGGTCGTCGGCCACCAGGATCCGGATCATGACTGCGTCCCCCACCGGATGGGGAAGCGCGCCACGACCCTGGTGCCGCCGTCCGTCGGCGACTCGATCGAGAGGCTGCCACCGACGTCGCTGAGGGTGTCCTGGAGCAGACGTAGCCCGAAGTGGCCCTCCGGGGCGGGAAGGCTCGTGTCGATACCCATCCCGTCGTCAGCCACCTCGATGACCAGATCACCCTGGTCGGTGCGCAGCGACACCGACGCTCTCGACGCCCCGGAGTGCCTGACGACGTTGCGCAGCGTCTCCCGCAACACCCGGTAGCCGAGGACGGCTGCGTCGGTCGGCAACCTCTCCTCCGCGACGGTCGCGTCGATGTGCGCGTCGACGTCGACGCCGGCATACCTCACCTCGCTGAAGAGCAGCTGGCTCGCCGGGACCAACCCACCGTCGTGCAGGTCCGGGGGGTAGATGTCCGTGATGACCGAGCGGAGGGCTGCGATGTCGCGTTTGACGATCTCGGTGACCCGATCCAGCTTCAGACGGGGGTCGTCGGAATCCGGCCCGTCCGGGAGCGATGCCCTGATCGCCGGAAGCGCGTAGCCGATGCCGGCAAGGTCCTGCACCACACCGTCGTGCAGGTCACCCGCGATGCGACGACGTTCGAGGGCCGAGGCGGCGACCGCCCGCCGCAGCAGCGCCGACCGCTCGACGCCGGCGTCGTCCATCCTTCGCGCCAGCGAGAGCGCGACGGGCAGCAGGAGGACCAGGAGCAGGGCCGGCCCACCGAGGGTGAGCGGCAGGAGGGTCCGCACCTGAGCCCTGGACTCGGCTTCCAGTCCGGCCACCGGGACATAGAGCTCGAGGAGGAGCGGCTTCCCGCTCTGGTCCAGGAACCCGAGGTAGATCTCGGCCACCTCGCCCACGTGTGCCTCGTAGACGTTCTCCTCCCTCTCCAACGTGGTGAACTCGGCGGTTGAGCCCATGGTTCGGAGCAGGGCGGCATCCTTGGGTTCGAGCTCGTAGCGCCGTCCGATGAGCCGCGGGTCGTCGGACCAGACGATCACCGCGTCCGGGGACCACACCTTGACGCGCATGAGGGAGCCGTCGGCCATCCGCGCCTTCATGACCGAGTTGAGCCGCGCCAGGGCCTGGGGGTCCTTCTCGCGCAGGGCGTCGTCGACCAGCGGGGCGATGAGCGTGTGGGCGATGTCGCGGGCCGCCCGCTCGGCCGCTCGCAGGATGCCGCCCCGGGACGCCTGCTCCGCGATGACGATCGTCGCAACGGTGACGATCAGCAGGGCGACGAGTCCGAAATTGGCGAAGCGCGCGAGGGCGGCCCAGACCTGTGACCGACCCCTCGGCTGCGAATCGGTCTCGGACAGGCTCGGGTCGTCGTCTTCGCCGTGCGGTGGCGGTTCGGCGGGCAACCCGCGGCGGCCGCGGAGTCTCGTGGACATCACACGGTGCCGACGGAGATCAGACCATAGCGGTTGGCGGTGACCACCGCCTCGAGCGCCGAGTGGGCGCCCAGCTTGGTCATGACGCTGCGCAGCAGGGCGCGGCACTCGTCGACGGACCGGCCTGTGCGATGGGCGATGGTGCGCGGGTTGAGCCCCCGTCCGAGCAGCTCGAGGACCTCCCGCTCGCTCGCCGTCAGGCTGGGGACGGTCGCGGTGGCCGTGGACGACGCCGACGTGGCCTGGGCCATGAGCTCGAGCATGTCCGGCGGCAGCACGAGGCTGCCCCGGCGCGCACTGCGCAGGGCGTGCAGCATCCCGTCGAGGGCTCCGTCCTTCGGCAGGAAGCCGCACGCGCCCGCCTTGGCGGCCCTACTGATCAGGGATGGGTCCGCGTGCCCCGTCAGGACGACGACGCAGAGATCCTCGTACTTCTCGGTCAGCTGCGCGGTGGCCTCGATGCCGTCGCCGTCCCCCAGCCTGACGTCCATGATGACGAGGTCCGGGCGCAGCGACTCGGTCATCTGCATGGCCTCGGCCGAGGTCCGCGCGTGACCGACGGCCTCGAGGTCGGGCTCTCGCTCGAGTGCCAAGGCGAACAGCTCGGCGAACGTGCGGTGATCGTCGACGATCAGGACACGGGTCGCTGACGCACCCACGACATCACCCCTCCGCGTAGATGGACGCCCCCCTGGGAGTGACAGCAGACTATCGGGGGTGCCGAGCGGCCAGCGGGCGAACGGGTCAACTCGTGCACTCCGAAACGCGTCGCAGCCGCGGTCGAGTGCCACCACCGTGAGAAGCGGTTCCATGCTCACCACACCACCGTGACACGGCCGACGATGGACGCGAGCGGCAGCGGTCCGTAGACGCGCGAGTCGATCGAGCCGGACCGTGCATCGCCGAGGACGAAGACCGTCCCCTCGGGGACGCTCACCGGCCCGAACCAGAGCCCGTCGATCCGGCTGTGGTCGACCTGTGGCTCGTGGACCAGCGTCCCGTCGACGTAGAGCTCGGCATCGCGGATCGCCACCTGCTGGCCACCGACGGCCACGATCCTCTTGATGGCGTCGCGGCCGTCCTGCGGGCTGGAGAACACGACGACGTCGTCCCGGTGCACGCCCCCCAGCCTCGGTCCGAGCTTGTCGACGAGCACCACGGACCCCTCGTGAAGGGTCGGTTCCATGCTCTCGCTCGCGACCGCTCGAGGCTCCCCGACGACGGCCCGCGTGAGGACGACGGCGGCGAGGACGATCACGAGCGCGGCCGTGAGCCGCACTCGTGACCGCGGGCGGCCGCGACCGCTCCCGTCCATCAGGTGCCGTCGGGCGAGGCGTCGGGCGACGTCCCGGCGGGCCAGCCGTCGTCGTACTCACCCGTGTCGGGCGCACAGGGAGCCGAGGCGATGGGGTCGTTGACGTTGACCTGGCCCACGGCGAACTGCCGCATCATGTCGTGGTCCTCGTGCGGGAGGTTGTGGCAGTGGATCATGTAGCGGCCTCCGGCGTTCGCAGTGGCGCCCCCTCCCTTCTGGAGCGTGAACTTCATCGCCAGCCGGACGGTCTCGTTCTCGCCGATGTAGACGACGTCCTTGGGACCCTGCTCCCAGGCGAAGGCGGGCCGGCCGTTGCGGCTGAGGATCTTGAAGTCCACCAGGTGGATGTGGAGCGGATGGAACCACCCTCCACTGCGGTTCTCGATCTCCCAGACCTGCACCTCGTCGGGCTTGGCGACCGTGAGCACGTCCTGGTAGCCGCTGTCGACGACGTCGTGCCAGGTCTTGTCGCTGATGTTGAACAGGTTCGTCACGTCGCTGCGCTGGAGGCGGATGCTGACGCGACCCGTGGCCATGCTCTCGGTGAGTCCCATGGCATCACTGCCTACGAGCGTCGTCGGCATGGCGGAGAGCGTTTTGCTGCCCGCAGAGTCCGGCGGGAGGGCCGACTCATCCACGACCTGGAACCGCATCACCTTGTTGGTGTTGTCGTAGTCCACGTTGTTGGGGTTGCTGAGGTTCTTCAGCTCGATGACCGTGTCCGGCTTGTACGCCGAGAAGTCGATGAGGAACTCGTAGCGCTCCGCGCCGCCGTGCCGGTACTCGACGACCGGCTGCGCCTTCGGCATCAGGCCACCGTCCGTGGCCACCATGACGAGCGGCGCGCCGTTGCTGAGGCGCAGCCGCAGGGACCGCGCGATCGACGCGTTGAGGACGCGGAACCGGTAGATCTTGGGCTTCACCTTCATGACCGGCCAGGGTCGCCCGTTGACGAGGATGACGTCTCCCCACAGGCCCGAGTGGCTGTTGTCGTCGTAGGCGAGTGAGCCGTCGGCAGCGAACATCGCGTCGCTGATCGTGAGCGGCACGTCGTACACCCCCTGCGGCAGGAGGTCGCGCTCGGCCGCGTCCGTGAGGTGGTACTGGGCCGCCAGACCGGAGTATGCGTTCTGCGCGGTCGTGTGCACGTTGTGGTCGTGGTACCAGAGGGTCCGCGCCGGCTGCCAGTTCGGGTACCAGTAGTCCTTGAAGTCCCCGGGGTGCGTCACGTCGTCGGCGTAGCCGTCGTACTGCGGGAGCGACGCCGACCCGTGCAGGTGGGTCGAGGTGTTGAACGGGTGCCCGAAGGCCGGGTGGTACGCCGGAAGCTGGTTGCGGACTCGCAGCTTGACCCGCGTCCCCTGGTTGACGCGGATCGTCGGGCCCGGGACGCTGCCGTTGTACGCATACACGGGCGTGTCGAGGCCGGGGACGATCCGAGCCGTGGCGCGCTGCTCGGTCACCGTGTAGAGACGGTACGGCCCGTTCGAGTCCTCCATCAGGGTGAAGGGCAGCACCGGGGGCCGGACGAACGTGGTGGCGAAGGGCACCGGCATGTTTCGCACGGCCAGCTTGCTGACGGACTTCGCCTGCAGACCGCTGCCCAGGGGGACCAGGAGGCCGCCCGCTCCCAAGAGCCCCAGACCGCCCAACGTCAGGGCCTCGCGTCGACTCACCTGCATCGTGATACTCCTCTCGTGGTTCCCGGACTCGTCCCGGAGACGAGTTCCACTGTGCCCGTGGGGAGTCAACGCATCGTGAAATGCACAGACGGGGCGACACCGCCGAAACGGTGCGCCCCGCTGAGCGTGAAATACGCAGACCGGGCCGCACCGCGGAAGCGGTGCGACCCGGTTGCGTCGACCCGGGCTCGACGCGTTCGGCCCGGGGCGTCGTCAGCCCGTCACGGTGACCGTGCCGACGGCCTGTCCACCCTGGGCGGACACCGCGGTGACCGTCGTGACGGCCAGTGGCGTCGTCGGGTTGGGCCCCGCGCCGACGTACGACCACGCACCCAGGGTGTCGACCGTGGCGAAGCCGATGACCTGGCCGCGAGCCGAGGCGATCGTCGGCACGCCCGTCGTGGTCAGCTTGCTGCCCAGCACGATCGCCACCTTCTGGCCTGCCTTGAGGTCGCTGGTGCCGTCGACGCGCCATTCGCCGCGAGTGCGGTACCGGGCGTTGGCGACCGTGAGGGTCTCCACGACCGGACGCACGACGGTCTCAGCGGTGCTCGTCGTCGTGCCGTCGACTCCCGTGACCGTGAGCTTGAACCGCAGCGGTGTCGCCGGCACGGTCGTGTACGTGTTGTTCGGCCCGGGAGCGGCCGGCAGCGCCATGAGCGGGAACGTGAACGTCGGCTTGACCGCCGTGGCGCTGCTCAGCTTCACGATGTGGTCCGCCGGGATCACCTGGCCGTCGACGTTCGGGATCTGCTCCCACTTGTAGGACGCGGCGCCGATGCTCAGCGAACCGTCGAGCGTGACGTTCGTGCCTCGCTGCACCGTCTGGACCGCGCCCGCGCGGGCCGTGACGGTGGCCAAGGCGGACAGCACCTGCACGCTGATGGTCTGGGGACGGCTCCGGCCGGTGTCCCCGACCGCGACGACAGAGAACTCGTAGATGCCGGGCCGCGAGGGGGTGAACGTCGGGGTCGGCCCGCTCAGCGTCGGGATGGCCTCCGCCGCCGCCGGCTTGGTCACGACGGTCCACTCGAAGGACGTGGCGTCCAGGGAGCCGCTCGCGTCCAGTGTCACCGGCTGACCCTGGATCGGGCGCGTCGGGCTGGCCAGCACGGCAGCCACCGGAGCGTCCGGTGACGTGAACGGGCCGGAGGTGGCCAACGGGACGGTGGCGGAGCCACCCTCGTTCGAGGTCACCGTGATGATGTGCGGCGGCGCGTCGACGTTGCCGAAGGTCGCCGAACCGTCGGTCAGCGCCCCGTAGCCCTTGACCGTGAGCGTGGCCGCCGGGTCGCTGGAGTTCGCCTTCACGGTCAGCTGGGTGCCGTCGTACGAGGCGTCCGTGATGGTGACGACGTCGGAGAGCGGGATCGTCTTGGTGCTCACCGGGACGTCGCTCGCGTTCTGGATCACGACGGTGGTGGCGTCGGCGCCACCTGTCAGCGCGACGCCCGCCTTGACGGCGAAGCGCCCGAAGTAGCGGCCCTCCTGGTGACTGCTGGCACCCACCTGGACGGTGTAGTCGTCCTCCTCGAGCGTGATGCCCTTGTAGCCGAGGGCCGGCGCCACCATCTTGATCGCGTTGCCGACCTCAGAGCTCGCGAACACCTCGACGACGTTCGTGCCGTCCGGCATGGTGCGATAGGTCGCCTGCTGCACGTCCACGCCGTCGTTGACGGCGAGGCGGCCCTGGACGTTGAACAGGTCGGTCGTGCCGATGGTCTGCCAGACGCCCGCAGAGCTCTGCTGCTCGACCCGCACCAGGTTGGTGCCATACGGGCTGCCCTTGATCTTGTGGGCGATGCCCGGGTCACCGATGTAGCCCTGCGGGGGGGCGTCGGGGCCGGTGGTGCCGAAGGTGTCCCACGTCAGGTAGGGCCCCACTCGGCTGTTCAGCGCGCCCCCGAACGCGCCGGGTGTGATGCCGACATCCTCGGTCATGTTGATCCCCGCGCCGTCCGTCACCGTGAACTCGTCCACGCCGTAGGGGTGGGTGACCCGGTAGGTGCCGTTCGCAGCGTCGCCGGCCCGGATCCGCACGCGGCCGAAGACCATCTGGTCTCCGTCCACGATTGCGTCGGCTGCCCAGGCGCCCTCGAGGTTCAGAACGACGTCGACCGTGCCGGCAGCACCGGCGGTGAGGCTGGCATCGGCCATCTGGTAGAAGTGCTCGCCCGGGAAGTTGTCCGGATACGACGTGGGGGCGTTCGGGTTCGGGATCTCGTCGGGAAGCGGCTCGCACAGGGGGTCCCCGCTCTGCCAGCACCCCTCCAGACGGATGCCGTTGCTGTCGCGGTACCAGCTCGGGAAGCCGTGGTCCGCGATGGGTCCCACCTGGACCAGACTCCCGGCCCGCGGTGCTGAGGGTTGCACGACGGCGGCTTGTGCGACCAGGGCGAGGGGCGCGGCCAACACCGCTACCGCCGCCGCCACCACCGCCACCGGCGTGCGCTTGGACGTGGTTCTCATGACTCTCCTGCTCTATTCCTCCGGGGCCGGCATCGAGGTGTGCCGGCGGCTGTGCCGACTCTCCGCGCCGCGCGTGACACAGGGGTGAAATCGCATCCGTCACGGCGGCGTCGGTCCGAGTCGGGGTGTGTCATCCGACGAGCGGCTCGGCGTCCTGCAGGGCCTGGGCCGTGGTCTGGACGGACACGGCTGCTGCGGCGTGATCGCCCACGTCGGGCGGTGAGGTGCGGGACAGGCCGACGGCCAGCCCGACGGTCGCCGCCATCACGGCGAGCTCGACCGCTGCGAGGCGCAGGAACGCTCGCGGGCGAGACGCAGCGACGGCCGGGATGGTGCGCCGCCGGTGTCGATGACCCAGGGCACCCAGCACGCACAGCGCGGTGGTCTTGGCGAGCAGAAGCTGCCCGTAACGGGTCGTGAAAAGCTCCCCCGGCTCGGTCAGCGCGACCCACGCCATGGCCAGACCCGACAGGGCCACCAGCGCGAAGGAGCCCAGCGCGACCCGGCTGTAGCGAGGCAGCACGGAGGCGAGGACACCGGCCGTCCGCACGTGGACCCCCACAGCGAGCAGGCCGCCGACCCACACCGAGGCAGCCGCGACGTGGGTCGTGAGGCCCACGACGGCGACCACGTGGTCGTCACCGTGGCCGGTGTGGCCGGTCAGCAGGAGCGGAAGCAGCGCGCCGAAGCCGGTGACCAGCAGCAGCCAGCCCACGGCATGCGAGCGACAGTGACGCGAACCCACGGCCACGAGCGCGGCGAGCCACACGGACGACAGCAGTGCCCGGGTCTGCGGCAGGTCGGCGGCGAGGGGCAGGACGTCCGGCGCCAGGACCTCCCAGACGGGCAACCCGGCCACGTCCGAGAGCACGAGGGGAACGCTGATCGCTCCCGCCGCTGCCCATCCGGCAGACCAGCGGCCGGCCACGCGGACCAGCCGTTGGCTCTCGGCGGACAGCCCGCCCGGCGCCGGCAGCAGGACCACGGCGAGGAGCAGGACCCCGATGGTGGCCATGGCCGTGATGTCGTACACGGTCCGCGAGGCGAGGAGCGCCCAACGGCTGACCATGCCCGGTTCCGAGAGGACGGACGCATCCACGGCACCACCGACCACGGCCGCGACCGCCAGGGCAGTCATGGCAACGGCTGCCGCACCAAGGGCCAGTCCCACGCGGCCGCGTGCGGCGTGCAGCCGCGGAGGGGGCGCGGGCAAGGGGGCCCGATGTCCGCCCGCTACGTTCCGCCCGTCGAGGTCGATCGAGGCCGCCATCTGTGTGCTCCTGTCGCTGTCGAGTTGTCCCCAGAGTGAGGGCGGCACGTGATCGGACCGTGAAACCGTCCCGCTTCGGGACCCCCGCGTCAGGGGTCGGCGTGGCCGGTCGGATGGCCCCCCTCGGGAGTGCCGGTGACCGGCCCGGAGCGGGACTGCCCTGGCCGCGAACCCTCCTCGACGGGTAGGCGCAGCTCGGTCGGGTGGCCCCCGTCGCCGTACGACAGGAACCCGACAGTGGCGTCTCGAGGGACGTCGAAGACCAGGACCCCGGACAGCGTCGTCCCGGGCGGCAGCTCGGACTCCGGAAGGAGGGAGCGGTGCGGCGGACGAGCCTCGCCATCCTGGGTGCGCAGCGCGAAGGCACCCACCGAGAAGCGCAGCGGTTCCTGGCCCGTCGCCTGCAGGGTCAGCTCCACCGAGACGCGGCGTTCACCGTCGGCCACCGGGTCGTCGTCGGAACCCATCCCCGGCATGGCGTGCTGTGGACGGGCTGCGGACAGCACCCGCTCGATCCGGGCCACACCTGAGTCGACGACGAGGCTGCCGGCGTCCGGGATCGGCGACCGCGACGCCCAGTTCCACGACCAGAGCGCCCCCGCGACCACCACCAGCACCCCCAGCACGGCGGCGCCGGTCAGCAGCGCCCGGCTCGCACGTCGTGGCGTCCCGGCCTGCAGGGCTGCGCCCTGACCGGCTGAGGGTCGCACGCGCTTGACCGCCGCGCTCATCGCCGGTTCACCATGGTCACGGCCACGCGGTCGAGCGCGAGGTCGAACGGCCTGCCCTGGTCGGCGATGTAGCGGATCCGAAGGGTGCCGTCGGCCTCCAGGAGCTTTCCGACCGCTCCCAGGTCGACGTCGACCGTCGCCTCGTCGAGGCCCTCGGTCGTCGTCGCCAGCACGCGCCACGTGGCCGTCGAGGCGTCCCAGAACTGGGCGCGGACCCGCGTTCCGCGCATCGTCGAGCGCAGCGACGTCGAGACGCTCAGGGACATCGCCCCCCGCATCTCCACCGGGACGGCGACGCTGGCCGTCACGTCGACGGTCGGCCGACCGCTGACCGGCACCGACGCGACGGTCAGGTACCGTCCGTCGTCCGACGTGGTCTCGGCAGCGCCGCCACGTGGGGCCCCGCCCGTCGTGACCGACCACGAGCCGGGTGACAGGTCGGCGCGCTTCCCGGTCCAGGGCAGGTCGTAGGACGCCACGGTCTCCTGAGAGCTGTTGCCCGCGGCGTCGACCGCGACGGCCCTCAGCACCCGGTCCCTCGAGACCCTGACCGGGGTGCTGTAGAGCATCCCGCGCGAGGCGGTCGGGGCCGTGCCGTCGAGGGTGTAGCGGATGGCGGCGCCGCCCTCGGCGGTGATGCCGATGAGTGTCGCTGCAGCCAACGTCGCCGAGCCGGTGGTCAGCGTGGGCGGCGGAGGAGGCGTCCGGTCGACCGTGTTGTAGTGACCGACCTCGATGGTGGCCTGTCCGCCGTCGGCAGGCGCGGTCACCGAGGGCGCGGTGAGCACGGTCGTACCCGACCGGGGCGCGGTGGCACGCCAACCCGTCGGCAGCTCCACGGAGACGGAGTAGTCGGTGCCGGCGCGGGCAGGGAAGGCGGCCCGTCCGGTCCCGTCGGTCAGCTGCGTCGCGACCACGGCCTTCGTGGTGGCGTCCAGCAACGTGACGGACCGGTCCGCGAGCGGGATGTCGCCGGCCTCGCGCACTCCGTCCTGGTCGAGGTCGTGGAACAGGCCCACGGAGACCGAGCCGGGCTGCACCCAGCCACCTGCGGTGCTGACGTGACCGGCCCGGGTCAGGGTGACCGCATACCCGCCGTCCGTCGCGACCCAGGGCACGGCCGCGGACGGCGGCAGGGGCACGACCTCGTACCTGCCGGGCGGGGCCGTGAGGCCTGCCACCCCTGCACTGTCGGTGGTGGTGCGGATGACCTCGGCATGCGAGTCGGCCGCGACGAGCACCACGGGCCAGTCAGCTAGCGGCGCCTCGCCGGCGTCCTGACGTCCGTCCCGGTCCGCGTCGTCGAAGATCCGTGTGCTCACGACCCCGTCCGTGAAGGTGCCGAGGACCACCACCTCGCGGGTGTCGGAGGGCACGGACAGCCAGCCATCGGCGTCGCACACCGCGGTCGTCGAGCCCGCAGGGGTCACGACGGCGGCGCTGGTGCAGCGCCAGGGCAGCCCGCTGTCGGGTCGCAGGACGCGCACCCGCGACGGACGCGACGACGGATCGACCGCGGCTCCCTCAGCGTCGGTGCGCGCCCGGACGGTCGTGCCCCCCTCCGGGGCCATCTCGACGACGAGTCCCCCGATCGTGGGCTCGCCCGCGTCGGCCACGCCGTCCGCGTCCGCGTCGTCCACCGGCCGCACCGTGAACCCGGGCGCCCGCGTGACTCCGATCGCCACGTCGGCCGGGGTGGCGCCGACCGTGGCGACCTGCTCGGGCCCGGTGGTCGTCCGCCATCCAGGGCGCGGTGTCAACGCCGCGGTCCACGATCCCGCGGGTAGCCCCGAGAACTCGGCCGTGCCTGTCGCGCCGGTCACGACCGGCGCGACGGTGGAGGCGCCGGAGAGCGTGACGCGCCACTGCGGGGCCCCGCTCTCCCCCGCGTCCCGCACGCCGTCGGCGTCCGCGTCCTCGAAGACCGTGGCGCGCAGGTTGCCGAGCGGGGCCAGAGCCACGGAGAGGTCCGCCCTGGCTCCGTCACCCGTCAGGTCCACCCGCCGACGGGCGTCACCCACGACTGCCGTGCCGGCGGTCGCGACGACCTCCACGTCGTAGGTCCCGGGGACGGGCGAGAAGGCTCCCGTGCCGTCCGCGGCCGTGGTCGTCGTCGCCACTCGGGTGCCCGAGGTCGTGAGCAGCCGCACCTCGGTCCCGGCCGCGACGAGTTCGCCGGGGTCGCGTGTCCCGTCGCCGTCCTTGTCCGTGAAGGTGCGGACCGTCAGTGAAGACCGCTCCAGCGGTTGCAGGGGCGCCGCGCCCGTCGTGAACGGGTTGTCGGGCGACGGCCGCGACGTGGGCACGAAGGTCGATCCGGCGGCCGGCCTGGGGTAGACCCGCGCCATGCCCCACAGACCCTGGGCGAGCCCACCCGTCGTCGGCGAGCTCCACAGGTGGTCGCCCGCAGCCGCGAGGCGCACGTGGGCGTTGACCGCCTTACCGGTGCCGATGCCCCCTTGCACGCCGATGACCGGTGACTCGGAGTCGTAGGGCTCCTGACGCCAGGAGGTCCCGTCGAGCTGGAAGCCCATCTGGCGTGGGCGGTTCGCGCCCAGCACCCGCATCCGTAGCTGGTCCCCGGCATACGCGCGGGGCGTCGTGGTCCACGGGTCGCCGTGGACGGCGGAGGAGAACACCGAAGCCCATGCGGGGCTGCTGGCACCGACCTTCAGCGTCCCGGGCGCGGCGCCAAGCCTCCGGTGCGGTGGGGCGTTGGTGTAGTTGACCCCCTTCTCCCCCGCGTCCTCGGAGCCGCCGGCGTGGACAGCCCCGCCGTCCGGCTCGGGCTCGAAGATCGGCTCACCGTCCGCCCCGACGTCCGGGACCTCCTGGTCGGGGACCTGGGTTCCGCTGCTGGTGCGCAGGTTCAGCCCGTCCTGGTAGACCAGCGCGGTTTCGCGGAAGTCCTCCTGTCCCGGCACCCGGATGTCGGCCGTGACTCCGCTGCGGATCTGCGCACCGGTGGCCGGGTCGTGGTAGCTCGAGTCCTTGGGCTCGACGACGAGAGCTGCGGCGAGTCCGTGCTGCCGGTGACCGCGCACGTCCCCGTAGTCGAGCAGGTTCGTCGCGCCGAGCTCGGTGTCGGCGTACCACTCGTAGCTCATGCTCTGGCCGGGGGGCACGGTCGAGTCCGCGTTGAAGCCGACGGCGGCGCCGTCGGAGAGCCGGACGTCGTGACGGAGCAGCTGCGGGTGCAGGGAGACCCTGGTCCCCATCTTCGTGCCCAGGATCGGCTCGAGGACCAGTGGCGGGTCGCCGTCGACGCCGTTGACGTGCTGGCCGTATGCCGCCGGCACGCCGTTGCGCAGCGTCACCCGGACGCAGTCGCCGGCGTTCGCCCGCAGGACGAGCGGCTCAGGCTTGCGTGCACCGCTGCGCACGGCGTCCTCGTCCTCCGCCAGCACGTACATCAGCCCCTGCGGGTCGTGGTCGCCGTACTCGTTGTAGACGACGTCCCTGGTGATCGCCACGACGTCGTAGCGCCGCTCGGGGGCCGTCGTCGGGCACACCTCGCCCGGGCGCGTGGCCTTGGGCGGGATGAGGCGGGATCTCGGCGCCGGGGGCGCCAACGACGTACCGGTGGCAGGGTTGTCCGGCAGGGACAGCAGCCCCGGCGTCGGGCGGCCGTGCACTCGCATGAGCCCCCACATGCCGTTCCACAGGTCGTCCATGGACGTGCCGCCGTAGAGGTAGTCACCGCGGCACGGGGTGTCGGTTGTGGTGCAGTCGAACCCGGGCATCTCGACGTTGAACGCCTCGGAGATCCCGATCGTCTGTGCACCCACCAGCGGCGACCCGGGGTCGTCCGGCTCCTCGCGCCAGCGCAGGCCGTGGACCTGGAAGAGGTGCTGCTCCTCCTGCGAGCCCTGGATGACCCGCAGCCGGACGTTGTCGCGCGCGTAGCCCTCGAGCAGCGGGGTCATCGGGTCCCCGTGCACCCAGGAGCTGAACCGGAAGGCGGGGTCGACCGCGGTGCCGTCGACGCTGGCGCGCTGCACCAGGGGAGCGTTGCGGTAGTTCACGGCATACGTCCCCGGGTCGTTGTCCGGGTAGTGCTCGGGTGAGGCGGGGGCGTTGACCACGTCGCGCGCCACCGTCGGGTCGCCACCACGCTTGACGAGCGGCACGAAGTCCGCGATGGCGAGCCCGAACTCGCGGTAGTCGTCGCTGGCACCGGGGCCAACGAGGTCCACGGCCTCGCCGTCGGCATCACCCGCGCACTGCTGCCCGCACGGTGTGCCGTGGGCTGCGTCGTTGATCGGCTGCAGGTAGGCGCCACTGCGCGGGTCGCGCATGTCGAAGCCCTTCGGCTCGACGATGAGCGCGCCGTAGTGGCCGTGGTTCTGCACGAGGGCGGCGAAGTGGTGGTCGTGGGTGAAGGCGGTGCGCAGCTCGTAGTCGGCGTACCACCGCTCGTGGATCGTCTGTCCCCAGAGGCCCGAGGAGTCGACCGGCGGCGTCCAGGAGTCCTTGTCCTCGATGCGACACCCCGTGCTGCGCGCGCCGTAGAAGCCCGCGCCGGCCTGGCACTGGATCTCGCCCGAAGCCTGCTGGGCGGTCAGCTCGGCCTGGTCCTTGGTGAAAGCGGCCTGCTGGTAGTTCCAGCCGTTCGACCCGCCGTCCGACGCCGTGACGTCGAACTTGACGAGGTGCACGTGGCCACCCGCCATGTTGGTCTGGCTGAGCTCCTGGAAGGCGTCGCCTCCGGTCCAGTTGGGCGCCATGTTGGTCAGCGAGAAGTTGATGCAGTCGCCCGCGTTGACCCGGATGAAGAGCGGCACGACCTTCTTGCGCCCGGCCAGGATGTCGGGGACGTCCTTGGTGAGCACCATGACCCGGGCCTGTGGGTCGTGGTGGCCTGCCTCGTTGTAGACGAGGTCGCGTTGCAGCACCGTGACGGCATAGCTCACCTCTCGTGCTCCGGTCGGGCAGGGGTTGGAGAACGGTGCACCCCGGCGAGCGGCGCCGCCGCCGTTGTTGCGCCGGATGACCGCGTCCTCGACCGCCAGCTTGGCGGCGTCGATGGACCGTCCGGCGACGAGCCGGGGTGCCGGGCGCACGGGCGTGCCGTCGACGCCGCCCTCGGTGATCGAGTCGCGGGGCTGCGGCGCCCGCCACCCGAAGGTGCCCGGGATCATCCCCGGGTAGCCCGGGTTGTCGGCCGTGGGCGCGGGCAGTGTCGGCCGGCCGGGGAGCGGGACGAGCGGACGCACGGCGACGCCGTCGGGCGTGGCGGTCGTGCCGTCCAGGCGCACGTCGTGGACACGCAGGATGGCCCAGAAGCCCTCGGCGAAGTGCGGGTAGAGGTGGCAGTGGAAGATCGAGTCGCCGAACGTGCCGTTGCGCGATCCGGCGCCGTAGAGGAGCTCGGCGCTGAACGCCTCTCCCGGCCCGAAGCTCTGCGAGTCGATGGTGGTGGACTCCGGCTTGGCGTCCGGGCCCTCCCCGGTGACCGCGTCACCCCGGGGGTCGGCCAGCCACTGGTGGGCGTGCAGGTGGAAGACGTGGGTCTCCTTGACCCCGGCGAGGCCGAAGCGGATCTTCGTCGCGTCGCCCTTGTACGCGTGCAGGACGTTGGAGACGTAGCACGACTCGGGCAGCCCGCAGTCCTCGGACTCCTTGCGGTCGCCGGCGCCCGAGGGCAGCCAGGGGCCCGGCCCGCTGGCCAGCTTGACCAGAGCCGGGTCGCCGTACGGCCAGGACGAGAGCCAGGTCTCCTCCCCCAGGCAGTCGGGGCACGCCTTCGCCTCGCGGGCGGACATCGGCTCGGACCCGTAGTTGAACCCCATGCCGATGCCCGGCACCTCGTCCTGCGCGAGCTGGACGCTCTCGCGGAAGGACGGCGCACCGGGGGGGTGGATGTCGGCGTCGACGTAGAGCTCCCCGCTCTGCCCCTTCGCGGCCTGGTATGCCGAGGAGGGCACGCCCGGGGTGCCGGAGAGGACCGCCCCGCTGCGCGGGTCGGTCCACAGGGAGCCGGCCGGCTCCACGGCGAGCGCTCCGTAGAGCCCGATCCCCCTCTGCCCGGCGTCGTGCTCGCCGCCTGCCGGCGCGGCCATGTCCTGGAACAGGAACAGGCCCTCCTGGGCCGGGACCCGCCAGTAGTACGTGATGGCGCCGCCGATGCCGACGGTCGGGTCGTCGTTGAAGCCGACCTTGGCGCCGCCCGTCCGACGCATGTCCGCCACGACTCCGGACGCCTGGATGCCGACGCGCGCGCCACTCGGCTGGCCATGAGCGGCCGTGGTGCTCAGGCGGTTGGTCAGCGTGACCTTCACGCATTCGCCCTCGTTGGCGCGCAGGACCAGCGGTCGCGGCCTCAGGCGACGGTTGCCGGCGGGGTCGAGCTCGGGAGCCGAGGCGAGCGGCCGGGACCAGTTCTTCGTGGCCGCCAGATCCTGCTCCAGCACGAAGATGCGGGCACTCTTCAGGGTCGCGCCCCAACGGTTGAAGGGCACGTCCACGGTGGTCGCGGCGACGGAGTAGCTCCGGTGCTCCTGCCCTGCTGCGCACGTCTCCGGGGCCTCCACCACCGGGGCTGCGCCGGCCGTCTGCACCCCCGGGCCCACGATCGACGCACCCAGCAGTGCTGCCAGCCCCGCCGTCACGCCCCGGCGAAGCGCCCGGGACCGGATCCTCGTCGAACGCCCTCGCCGAGCCCCGGCGACCATGAGGACGAACATGGCCACGGCGACATCCAGGGGGAGGTGCCCGAGCGACGACGCGACACCGCCCTCGCCCGACCCTGCGGTGGCGAACCGCACCGGTCCCCCGACGACGAGCACCGCGGCGGCTGCGGCCAGGCCGGTCCAGACGATCGCAGTGGCGCTCAGGGGCCGGGTGGTCCTCCTCCGGGCCTGCGCCGGTCCTACCGGTTCTGCCGGCCCGGGCGTGGAGAGCCCGTCGACGGACCAGAGGGCGCGCGCGGCCAACGATGCCGCCAACGCACCCGGGAAGACGATGTGTGCTGCGGGGAGGCCGACGGGGGCGGCCGGGCCGCTCGCTGCCGTGCTCGCTGCCAGGGACGCTGCGCACGCGGCGAGCGCCCAGACCGCGCAGGTCACCCCATCACGCACCCTGCTGGCACGGAGGCGACGCCCCTCTCGGGCCCCACCCTGCATGCGTCGCGATGGCGTCATCCTGGCTCCTGTGATCGAGGACGTGCGGAACCGGCGCTGTCGGCACTCGGCTCACCCGTGGTCAACCAACTGTCGGCGCATGGCGTCAGCAGCGCGTGAAATCGATGGCCGGACCCCACCGGCCTCGTCGGCCGCCGTGTGTTTCACGCTGGGCCGTCGGCCACACCCGGACCCGCGTCACGGACCGTCGTTCGACCTGGTCGTTGTAGCCTTCGCGGAGTGGGCGGCCCGGTCGTCGGATCAGACCCGGTCGCGCTTCGGAGGGGGCGGGATGGCGGCCGTGGGCGACAGGCGGGTGGAGCAGCTGCTGCACCGCGCCTTCGAGTGCTCTGAGCACCCCATGGCTCTGGCGGAGGTCACGCCCTCCGGTTTCGGGCGCCTGCTGCGGGTCAACAGCGGCCTGGCGGCGCTCACGGCATACGCCCCCGACCGGCTGGCCGAGCTGACGGTGGCCGACCTCGCCGGGGCCGAGGACATCGACGGCTGGCTGCACGTCCTGGCACGAGTCGGGGCCGATGGAGGCGACCCTCGCGGCGAAGGGCACTGCCGTCGCGCCGACGGGACCCGTCTGTCGGTGGAGCTCACCGTCACGCCCATCACCGACGACCTCGGAAACCGCACCCACGCCCTGATCCGCCTCCACGAGGTCAGTGGTCACCCGTCCGTCGACGTCCTCCACGACTCGGGGTGGCACGACTCGCTCACCGGTGTCCTCAACCGCGAGGGCCTGGACCACCGGATCCGCAGCCGGGTCGACCACCGGACCCCGGAGGCCGGCCGGGGCGCACTGCTGTTCTGCGACGTGGATGACCTCAAGGAGGTCAACGACCGGTTCGGCCACCTGGCCGGCGACGCGGTCATCCGGGCCACGGCCCACCGGCTCGTGGACTGCGTGCGGTCCCAGGATGTGGTCGCACGGTTCGGGGGCGACGAGTTCGTGGTGGTGGCATGGGGGCTCGCGCCGCCGGCGGTCGACTCCCTGCTTCGGCGGATCGACACGCGCGTCGCCGAGCCCGTCCACTTCGACAGCAAGGAGCTGCGAGTGACAGCGAGCATCGGTGTGGCGATGCTCGATCCCACGACCAGCTTCGAGGAAGCGCTCGGGCGCGCAGACGCGCAGATGTACGCCGCCAAGCGCCGCCGCAACAACCGTGCCGTCGCAGAAACCTTCCCCGGTTCCGCGGGCCTCACCGACAGCAGCTGACCCGCGCAGGGCGAGCCCGTGACCGGTCTCATGGCTCGCAGCCGCGGGACGGGCGGATGCGGCACATCACCCGCCGGCACGCGATCGGGGTGGGTCCCGCCGACTCCCCCGGCAGAACCCACCCCGTGCTCACCCCCAGCCGGCTCCCCCGCCGGTCACGCTCCGACCAGTCCCTCACGGCTCGGTCGGTTCTCCTCCCCACGAGGAACACCATGCCCGGCGGACTGCAAGATCGAACCCGCCCGAATGCCGTGGTTTCCGCAAGATTGACGCAAGGGCGACGCAGGACCGGTCGTCGCCGCCCGACCCCGCACGTCCCCAGATCCCGTATGCCGCGTGGCCCCAGATGTCGGAGCCCGCCGGCCCCGTGACCCGTCGAGGTCCCACCCTCGAGTCCGGGTGAGTCCAGTGGGCGGGGGCATGCTGGCTGCAGATCCGCCGCCGAGGTACGGTCTCCTGCGTCAGCCGCACGACGGCGTTCTCGATCCACGACCGAACCGAGAGACCGACATTGCCCCCATCAGTCACATACGTCACCGATTCCCGACGGAATTTCCCGGGAACCGCCCCTGCTGCAACGCGTCGACCTATGGTGGTCGAGACCGGCTGGTCAGGACGTGGGGGCGATCTTGGGGGCCTCCGGTTGCGGCGGTTCGTCCGCCGGGAGAATGTCGATGGTGACGGCAGGGTTTGCCTTGAGGGGGTGGCTCGACAGTGAAAGACGCCAACGAGCGTAGTGGTCCGCGCGTCCTGAACATTCGGATGAGCGGTCGGCTCGTGCCCTTCGCGACCATGCTGCTGCTGTTCGCGCTGCTCCCGTTCCTCGGTGGCAGCGCACCACAGACCCCGACCGCCTCGGTCGTGCTCGCCGCCGGGTCTCCCGCGGTGCAGGACGCCGTCGCCGTCGTCGACCAGGCCCGTGACGAGCTCTCCGGGTCAGCCGTCGCCGGCGCGCCCACAGCCGCGCTGGCCCCCGTCGACTCGGCGTTCTCGGCCGCCGTCGGAGGCGGCCTCTTCATGTTCCCGGCGATCAGTCTGGCTCCGGCGACCGCCCAGGCCATCGCCGCCCCGATCATCGGGCGCCCCCTCTTCATCCACCCCGTGGCCGGCGGCGAGACCTCGTCGTTCGGCCCGCGCATCCACCCGCTCCTCGGCCGTCCGATGTTCCACACGGGGATCGACCTCGCCGCGGCCTGCGGGACGCCGATCCACGCGGCGGCCGACGGCACCGTCATCTACGCCCGCGTGTCGGCGTCGTGGGGCGGCCGCACGATCATCGAGCACAGCCCGACGCTGAAGACCGCCTACGGCCACCAGTCGAAGTTCCTCGTCACCGAGGGCCAGGTCGTCAAGCAGGGCCAGGTCATCGGCCTCAGCGGAACGACCGGCTGGTCCACCGGCTGCCACCTGCACTTCGACGTCATCGTCAACGAGCGCTACGTCGACCCCGCCCCATACCTCGGGTACGCGCCGTCGGCCACCGCCTCCGTGCCGTATGCCGTCGTCCCGCACCTCGTGCTCGACCTGGGCGGCCGCGTCATCCGCACCGTCGAGGACGGCGACGTTCCGATCCCGGAGGCGACCGAGACCTCGCCGACGCCGATCAGCACCGGTGGCCGTCCGCCGACGTCGACGCCGACCACCAGCACGACCATCCCCGGCACCACCACGGGCACGCCGACGACGACCCGTCCGACGACCAGTGCGCCGGCACCGACGACGTCGAACCCGACGACCTCCAACCCGACGACCTCGAACCCGACGAGCACCAAGCCGGCGCCGACGACGACCACTCCCACCAAGCCGTCGCCGACGACGACGAGCTCCCCGCCGTCCACCACCGTGCCGTCCACGACGGTGCCGTCCACCACGGCGACGGCGACGGTCCCGCCGCCGGTCACGACGACCACGAACGACCCGCCTCCGCCGCCCCCGGCGGTCACGACGTCCGAGGTGCCGAGCACCCCGAGCGAGCCGGCAGTCGCGCCGGTGGAGCCGGTTCCGACGGTCACCGCGACTGCGACGGAGACCGCGGCCCAGGTCCTCAAGACGGCGACCGAGGTGGCGACCGCGGCGACGTCGGCCGACGCCCCGGCCACCGAGCCGTCGACCTCCACGACCGCGGCAGCCGCGGGCGGGGCCTGAGCAGGTCCTCCCCCGGGATCCGCTGACGCGCGGCTCGGCCCGGTCGCACCTGCCCGGTTGGTTCTCGTCGGAACGTCAGGTGCCGGGCTTCGACGCACTCCTCACGATTCGGGCACGCTCGGCGCGGAGGGTGTCTCACAGTCCCCGGAGCCGATAGGTTTCCCGGATGGACGACGTGAAACCCCTCGCCGCAGCACCGAGCGAGCAGATCCCGGACACGCCTCGTGAACCCATGGTCGTCATGGACGGCGTCAACAAGCACTTCGGCGACCTGCACGTGCTGCGCGACATCAACCTCACGGTCGGCAAGGGCGAGGTGGTCGTCGTCCTCGGACCCTCCGGCTCCGGCAAGTCGACGCTGTGCCGCGCCATCAACCGCCTCGAGACGATCGAGTCGGGGACCATCTCGATCGACGGCAAGACCCTGCCCGAGGAGGGCAAGCCGCTCGCGCAGCTGCGCGCCGACGTCGGGATGGTCTTCCAGTCCTTCAACCTCTTCGCACACAAGACGATTCGCGAGAACGTGACGCTCGGACCGGTCAAGGTGCGCAAGAAGTCCAAGTCCGACGCGGACCAGCAGGCCAACGACCTGCTCAAGCGCGTCGGCGTCGAGGCCCAGGCCGACAAGTACCCCGCCCAGCTCTCCGGCGGCCAGCAGCAACGCGTCGCGATCGCGCGGTCGCTCGCGATGGGACCCAAGGTCATGCTCTTCGATGAGCCGACCTCCGCCCTCGACCCCGAGATGGTCAACGAGGTCCTCGACGTCATGGTGGGTCTCGCCAAGGAGGGCATGACGATGATCGTCGTGACCCACGAGATGGGCTTCGCCCGCAAGGCGGCCGACCGCGTGGTCTTCATGGCCGACGGCCAGATCGTCGAGATCGGCACGCCGCAGGAGTTCTTCACGCATCCGAAGAGCGATCGGGCCAAGGACTTCCTCGGCAAGATCCTCACCCACTGAACCAGCTGCACCAAGCGACAGGGAGCGGCACGCACCACCGCGTGCCGCGAGCAACCACTCAGGGAGGAACCCAGATGAAGGCACGACGACTCGGAGCCGCTGCGGCGGCTGCGGCGTTGGCGCTCACGCTCGCCGCGTGTGGCTCCGGCACGGGTGGGGGCGGAGCCGAAACCGGCGACGGCCTCAAGATCGGCATCAAGTTCGACCAGCCCGGACTCGGGCTCAAGAAGGGCAGCGAGTACAGCGGCATGGACATCGACGTCGCCAAGTACGTCGCCAAGGAGCTCGGTACCTCGGAGGACAAGATCACCTGGGTGCAGGCACCGAGCGCCCAGCGTGAGGACCTCATCTCGACCGGTCAGGTGAAGTTCGTCGTGGCCTCGTACTCCATCACCGACGCGCGCAAGGAGAAGGTCTCCTTCGCGGGTCCGTACTTCGTCGCAGGCCAGGACCTCCTGGTCCGCGCGGACGACACCTCGATCACCGGTCCGGACAGCCTCAACGGCAAGAAGCTCTGCTCGGTGAAGGGCTCGACCTCGGCCCAGAAGGTCAAGGACAAGTTCGCCCAGACGGTGCAGCTGCAGGAGTTCGGGACGTACTCCGAGTGCCTGCCCGCCCTTGCCACCGGCGGGGTCGACGCCCTGACGACCGACGACGCGATCCTTGCCGGCTTCGCCGCCCAGCCCGAGAACAAGGGCAAGTTCAAGCTCGTCGGCAAGCCCTTCTCGACCGAGAACTACGGGATCGGCGTGAAGAAGGGCGACACGGCCCTCTGCCAGCAGATCACGGACGCGATCAAGAAGATGCAAAGCGACGGCTCGCTGCAGAAGGCGATCGACGCCAACCTCGGCCCGGCCAACTACAAGCCCGGCCCGGGCAACCCGCCGACGCCGGCTGCCTGCTCCTGACCGGCTCCGACGTCGAGGGCGGACCGCTCACCTCGCGGTGCGCGGTCCGCCCTCGGCGGCGGTGCGGGCTCCTGACCGTTGAACCCCTGACCCACTGACTCGACAGCGGAAAGGAGCGTCGTGCTCGACATCATCGACAAGTACGACATCCTCGGCGCGTTCTGGATGACCATCAGGCTCGCCTTCTTCTCGGCGATCGGCGCTCTGCTCATCGGCACCGTTCTCGCGGTGATGCGCGTGTCGCCGGTGGCGATCCTGCGTCGTCTGGGCGCGTTCTACGTCAACACCGTGCGGAACACGCCGCTGACGTTGCTGGTCTTCTTCGCCATCGCCGGCCCGTACTACATCCTGCAGATCAGCCTGACCCCCGTGAACTCGCCGACGGCGCTCGTGGACAACGGCATCCGGTGGGCCATCGTCGCCCTGGCGGTCTACCACGCGGCCTTCGTCTGTGAGGCCCTGCGCAGCGGCGTCAACACCGTGCCCCTCGGCCAGGCCGAGGCGGCCCGCTCGATCGGGCTGACCTTCGGGCAGAGCCTGCGCGAGGTCATCCTCCCCCAGGCCTTCCGCGGGTCCATCGCGCCGCTGGGCTCCGTGCTCATCGCCCTCATCAAGAACACGACCGTGGCCTCGGTCATCGGTGTCGCAGAGGCGTCACTGCTGATGAGCGAGATCATCGAGAACGAGACGGCGAGCGTGTCCGTGTTCCTCCTCTTCGCCATGGGATTCGTCATCCTGACGCTTCCCTTCGGCGTGTTCTTCACCTCGCTCTCGCGTCGCCTGGCGGTGAAGCGATGAGCACCGAGTCCGTCCTCTTCGACGCCCCTGGGCCCCGCGCCCGGCGACGGCACGCCATCCTCACCGTCTTCGGCGTCCTGCTCGCCGTCGGCACCATCGGCGCCGTGCTCTGGAAGTTCAAGGCCCAGGGCCAGCTCGAACCCCAGATGTGGACCGTGCTGTTCACCGCCGACGTGTGGACGCAGTACATCATCCCCGGACTGATCAAGACGCTCGAGGCAGCCGCGATCTCCATCGTCCTCGCCATGGCGTTCGGACTCGTCTTCGGCATGGGCCGGCTGTCCCAGCACCGGCCGCTGCGCTGGGTGTGCGGCGTCATCGTCGAGTTCTTCCGGTCGGTGCCGGTGCTGCTGATGATGTACTTCACCTACTCGTACTTCTCCAACAACGGCGTCTTCACCAACGACATCAACCCGCTGGCGGCCGTGGTGACCGCTCTGACGCTGTACAACGGCTCGGTCATCGCCGAGCTCGTCCGGTCAGGGGTGTTCAGCCTCCCCAAGGGCCAGTCGGAGGCGGGCGTGTCGATCGGGCTCACCCCGCCCCAGGTGATGCGGTCGATCCAGCTGCCCCAGGCCCTGACCGCGATGCTGCCGGCGCTCGTCGGGCAGCTCGTCGTGATCCTCAAGGACACCGCGCTCGGCACGGCGGTGCTCTACCCGGAGCTGCTCCAGGCGGCCCGGGACATCGGCACCGGCTACAGCAACACCATCCCGGCCTACATCTTCATCGCGATCATCTACATCCTGATCAACTACAGCCTCACCGTGGCGGCCGCGCGGGTCGAGCGTCGCCTCAGCCGCCGCGGCCGCGGACCGCGCAGGACCCGGGGAGCGACGGGCGTGGTGGGCGCCCGCACGATCGAGGGCATCGCCGGCGTCGATGCGCTGCCCGGCCCCGCGACCAGCCGCTGACGGACCAGCCGCTGTCGGACAAGGATCTGACGGGCACGCAGAAGGGCCCCGACCAGTGGTCGGGGCCCTTCTGTGTGTGCTCCCCCGATTGGACTCGAACCAATAACCTGCCGGTTAACAGCCGGCTGCTCTGCCAATTGAGCTACAGGGGAATGCTGCTGGGAAACCATAGCAAAGGGACTGGGCCGACACTAAATCGGGGTCGCGCCGCCGCCGCCAGGGGGTCCACTGCCGTCAGCTCCCTCCCGCCAGCGGCCTCACAGCCCCACCTCCGAGCGGAGACGGGCCATCCGCTGGGCGGCCTCGCCTGCCACCTGCGGGTCACCGAGGTCGGCGCCCCGGCCCGGGATCGTCTGCTCCAGCAGCTCGCCGCTGGCGAGGTCCTGACGGATCACGACGCGCACCGTGCGGCGCCCGGCGGTGCGGAACTCGTCGGCGAGCACGACGCTGGCCTGGAGCCGCTCCCGCAGGGCCTGCTGGAGCAGCGACGGCTCCGTGAGACGCCAGCGTGACGGCGGTCTGCGGTCCACCCACGTGACGGTGAGCTGGGAGGACTCGCCCTGCCAGGTGCCCGACTCGGCCTCGTGCCACGGACGGTTCCAGAGGAGACCGCCATCGACGTCGACGAGGGCCAAGTGGTGCGTCGTCGCGACGACGTGCGCGCCGCTCGTCTCGTCGCGGGCCCAGGCGAGCACCTGCTCACCGCCGTCGAGCGGGACGGCCCTCCGGACGTCCGGATGCAATGCTGGACGACGCCGGCGTTCGAAGGGTGCCATCAGCTCATCCCGGCCTTGATCGCCGCGAGCTCGCGTTGGAGCGTCTGCAGCTGGATGCCCAGCTCGCGCGTGCGTTCGGGCGAGGGCGTCTCGGCGTGGTCGAGCCGGCGCATCTCGCTCATCGAGTCGGCGATCTGGCGCGTCAGCGCGATGGTGCGCACGCGGTCGAAGAGCTCGTCGACGTAGCGCGACGTGGGCAGCCCCGTCGAGACGTCCATCCTGGTCGGCAGCGTGTCGACGGCGAGCTCGCTGACGAGCCCGGCGACGGTCGAGGGCGCTGCCTCGGTGACGGCCGAGGTCCAGGCCCGGGCGTTGCCCTTGTCACCGCTGTGGTGGGCGATCCGGATGCCGTCGAAGACCGCGCGGTGCGCCGGCGCCGAGAAGGCGTCGGCCGTGAGCAGGTCGATGGCGCCGGCCTTGAAGACGGTGGGGAACTGGAGCAGCACCTGGAGCAGCTGCCGCTCGGCGAGCACCACGGGGTCGCGACGGTCGGGCATCGGCATGGCGCCGGCGGTCTCCCCGGGGCTCGGCTCTCCATCGTCGCGGCGGTCCCGCGCATCGCGGCCGTTCCGGTCGGCCCGGGCGTCCTCGTCGACCTTGATCTTGCCGGCTCGGGACACCTCGGTGGCGACCTGCTCGACGTCGAGGCCCAGCATGCCGCTCACCTCGCGGGTGTACTCCGGCCGGAGCGACTGGTCGCGGATGGAGGCGATGATGGGAGCCACGGCCCGCACGGCCTGGATACGACCCTCTGCCGTGGCCACGTCGAAGCGCTTGATCGTCGTGCGCACGGCGAACTCGAACATCGGCACGGCGTCCTCGATGAGGGCCTGCACTGCAGGATCTCCCCCGGCCTGCCGCAGCTCGCACGGGTCCTTGCCCGACTTCTCGACGGCGACGAAGGACTGCGAGGTCCACTTCTCGTCATCGGCGAAGGCGCGCATCGCGGCCTTCTGACCCGCGGCGTCGCCGTCGAAGGTGAAGATCACCTTGGCCGACGCGAGTCCGGCCTCGTCACGCATGAGGCGGCGCAGGGTCTTGATGTGCTCGGCCCCGAAGGCGGTGCCGCAGGTGGCGACCGCGGTCTCGACACCGGCGAGGTGACAGGCCATGACGTCGGTGTAGCCCTCGACGACGACGGCCTGACGACCCTGCGAGATCTTCTTCTTCGCGAGGTCCAGGCCGTAGAGCACGGTCGACTTCTTGTAGATCGGCGTCTCGGACGTGTTGAGGTACTTCGCCTCGATGCGGTCGTCGTCGAAGATGCGTCGCGCGCCGAAGCCGACGGTGTCTCCGGTGATGTCGCGGATCGGCCACACGAGGCGACCGCGGAACCTGTCGTAGAGTCCGCGCGATCCACGGCCCGCGATGCCGCCCGTCACGAGCTCGTCGTCGGTGAAGCCCTTGGCCCGCAGGTGGCGCACGAGGTCCTCACCGCCGCGCGGCGCGAAGCCGACGCCGAACTGCTTGACGTGCTCGCTGTTGAAGTCACGGGCGCGGAGGAAGTCGCGCGCGGTGCGGGCAGCCGGGCTGCCGAGGAGCAGCTCGGTGTAGTACTCCTCGGCTACGCGGTGGGCCTCGACGAGTCGGCTGCGCCGCCCGAGGCCCTCCTCGCGCGGCCGCGCTCCGTCCTCGTAGCGCAGCTCCATGCCGAGCTTCTGCGCGAGGCGCTCGACGGCCTCCGAGAAGCTGAGGTGGTCGACCTTCTGGACGAAGGAGATGACGTCCCCGCCCTCCCCGCAGCCGAAGCAGTGCCAGGCGCCCACGGCGGGACGGATGTTGAACGACGGCGACTTCTCGTCGTGGAAGGGGCACAGGCCCTTGAGCGACCCCGGACCGGCGGAGCGGAGCGTCACGTGCTCGCGCACGACGTCCTCGATGGACGACCGCGCCTTGACCGCCGCGATGTCCTCGCTGTTGATCAACCCCGCCATCTGCCTCCTGTCGCTGCCCGTGAGTCTAGGTCGTCGGTGCCGGCGGGCTCGTCACCGGCACCACTGGCTGTGGACGGCGAGCGCCCTCACGTCGGTCAGGGAGGCCACCTGGTCGACGACGACGCGCAACCGATCGTCGTCGTCGGCGGCTGCGGCGTGGTCGGCACGGAAGGCCACGTCGAGGCGCTCCTCCGGCGCGGCGGCATACGCCTCCACGACGGCGCGCACGACGTCGCGCTGCCCCGACATGACCGAGAGCCTCTCCTCCGTGGTCATGACGAAGTGGTTGGCGATGGCCTTGAGCACCGAGCACTCGGCACGGGCGTCGTCGGGCACGACGAGGTCCGCCTCGAAGCGGCACAGCTGCCCCGGACCGTGCCGCTCGCGCGTGGCCTGCTCGACGACGAGGACGAAGTGCCCGATGAGCCGGCTCGTCATGTCCTTGAGGCGCGCGAGGTCGCCACGCGAGCCGTCGTATGCCGTGGGCACGGCACCGGAGGCGAGGATCCGTTCCAGCGCCGCCCCGAGCGCATCGGCTCCGAGGTCGGGCGCGTAGGTGCGGCCGGCGACCTCGATGACGTCGGCCATGTCTCGGGAGTGGAGCAGCCGCGGGTCGATCCACCCCGAGGCGATGGCGTCCTCGACGTCGTGGACGGAGTAGGCGACGTCGTCGGACCAGTCCATGACCTCGGCCTCGAGGCACCGCTCGCGCGGCTCGGCGCCCTCGCGGACCCACTCGAAGACGGCGAGGTCCGACGGGTACACGCCGAACTTCGTCGTCGCGCCCGGGCCGTCGTCGCGGGGCCACGGGTACTTCGTCGTCGCGTCGAGGCTCGCGCGCGTCAGGTTGAGCCCGGCTGACGTGCCGTCGGGATGCGCGCGCTTGGCCTCCAGTCGCGTGAGCAGTCGGAGCGTCTGTGCGTTGCCCTCGAAACCACCTATCCCCGAAGCGATCTCGTCGAGGACGGACTCGCCGTTGTGGCCGAAGGGCGGGTGCCCGAGGTCGTGCGCCAGACAAGCCGTGTCGACGACGTCGGCGTTGCAGCCGAGCGCCGCGCCGAACTCACGTCCGATCTGCGCGACCTCGAGCGAGTGGGTCAGGCGGTTGCGGACGAAGTCGTCATGGCCGGGCGCGAGGACCTGGGTCTTCGCGGCGAGCCGTCGGAGCGACGAGGAATGGACGACCCGCGCGCGGTCGCGCGCGAAGTCGTCCCGGTCGGCGCGCTTCTGGGCAGGGTCCTCCTCGACCCAGCGCTCACGGTCTCGACCCTCGTAGCCCACAGCGGAACTCTATGCGGCACGGTCACCGCCGCCGCGGCGCCGCACCCGGTCGACAACTCGGAGGCGGGAGTGGCCGCTCGGGCGCATACTGCAGGGATGGAGCCGCTCAGGCTTCCGACCTCAGGAGCGCACCATGGGCGACAAGTCACCGAAGTCCCACATGTCCACGAAGGCGAGGTCGCTCAAGGAGAAGCGGGCCGACAAGCACGCCAAGGCGGCCCACAAGGACCACACGGAGATCATCCCGCCGAAGGGCAAGCGCTGACCTCGCGTCGGTTCACCCGAGCTCGGCCTGCATCCGTCGGACCCAGGCCGGCTCGGTGCCGTAACGCTGCGGCGGGATGAGACGCAGGTTGGCGCAGTCCTCGACGAGCTGCGCCATGCGCTTGTCACGCGTCGCCTCCTGCTTGGCCGTGAGCACCCAGTTCGTGGCGACCTTGCGGTAGGAGGGCGTGGCTCCGTCCCAGAAGGCCGAGGCGCGGCGGTTGGCCCGCAGCAGCGCCTCGTAGTCGTCGGACCACGTGCGGTCGCGGTTCTCATAGGCGTAGATGCCCGATCGGTCCGCACGCCGCCTGGCGAAGGCCGCGAGGCCCGCCGGACGCATGCGGCCGGCGGCGGTCAGCTCGGCCACGGCGTTGATGTTGATCGTGCTCCAGTTGCTGGCGGGCTTGCGTGGCGTCCACCGCTGGCGCACCGCGTCCTCGTCGATGCGCTGTGCGACCGAGTCGATCCACCCGAAGCACAGCGCCTCGCGAACCGCCTCGGCCCACTGGAGCCCGCGGGGCTCGACGTGCTTCTTGTTGAGCCCCATCCACAGCTCGGTGGCGCTCTCGTGGTTGGCCTCGAGCCAGGCCCGGAAGTCCTCGGCGTCGTCGAAGAAGATCGCCGGCCGCTCGGTCGACCCGCCCTGTCGCATGTGCCGATCGTGCCAGCCCGGTCCGACATCGCATACCCCGATGTGGGTTGCACCCGGACCCGGCGTCGCGCGCCTCGTGCGGTGGTGGGCTGAGAGGATCGGGCCGTGACCGACCGCATCGCCCTGGCCGCCCGCAACAACGCCCTCTGGTGCGATGCCGTGGCCCGCTCGCACGGCGTCGCGTGCACCAGAGACCACCTTGCCTGGACCGCGTCGACACGTACACCGCCCTACTACCCCGACGCCGTGACGCTCTCGCCGGACGTGGGCGAGTACGACGTGCTCGCCCGCGTCGACGACTCGGACGGCTGCTCGGTCAAGGACTCATGGGCCCGTCTCGACCTGTCCATGGAGGACTTCGCCCGCCTCGTCCTCGGCGAGTGGGTCTGGCTCGACCCCTCCGCGCCGGCTGTCCCGGCTCCCGGTGCCGCGTGGCAGCGGATCACGACTCCGGATGAGCTGGCCGCCTGGGCGCAGGCGTGGGCGAGCGACCCCGACGCGGAGACGATCCTGCGTCCGACGCTGCTCGAGGAGCCGGGCGTGCACGTCCTCGGGTGGCGCGCCTCCGACGACCCCGGGTCGCCGCTCACGTCGGGCGCCATCGTCAACGTCACGGGAGAGGTCGCCGGCCTCGGCAACCTCTTCGCCCTCGACGGTGACCTGGAGGCGGCATGGCGCGCTGCGGCCGAGGCCGCACGTGCGGTCTCCGGCGGCCTACCCGTCGTCGGCTGGGAGGCCGGCGCGAGCGTCGACGCGGCGGTCGCGGCCGGCTGCGAGCGGATCGGCCCGCTCAGCGTCTGGCTGAAGTGAGGCTCAGCCGCCGCTGACCGACAGCTCGGCCTCGGCGATGGTCCGCCGGTGCTCCTCGGACAGCTCGCGCGACTCGAGCCACCGGTCCGGCAGCGCCACGGTGCGCGAGGACCCCGCGCGCCCGCGCTGTCCCTCGGCGGCCTCGCCGGGCCACGGCACCTCGGGGTCGAGCGTGGCCAGCAGCGCCTCGAGCGCGGCCATCGAGTCGACGAGGGCGAGCGAGTTGCGGATCGTCGATCCGGCCGGGAATCCCTTGAGGTACCAGGCGATGTGCTTGCGGATGTCGCGGCAGGCGCGCTCCTCCTCGCCGTAGAAGTCGCAGAGGTATGCCGTGTGCGTCCGAAGGGTGTCGGCGACCTCCCCGAGCGTCGGGGTGACCCGCGCCGGAGTGCCCGCGAAGGCTGCCGCGAGGTCCGTGAAGAGCCACGGGCGTCCGAGGCAGCCGCGGCCGACGACGACGCCGTCGCAGCCGGTCTCACGGACCATCCGCAGGGCGTCCTCGGCCGACCAGATGTCGCCGTTGCCGAGGACGGGGATGCTCGTCACGGTCTCCTTGAGCATCCGGATGGCGGTCCAGTCGGCGGTGCCGGAGTAGGCCTGCGCAGCGGTGCGACCGTGCAGGGCGACCGCGGCGACTCCCTCGGCCTCTGCGGTCAGGCCGGCGTCGAGGTAGGTGAGGTGCACGTCGTCGATGCCCTTGCGCATCTTGACGGTGACGGGGATGTCGCGCCTGCCGCCCTCCTCGACGACGGCGCCGACGATGGCCTTGAAGAGGTCCTTCTTCCAGGGCAGGGCCGAGCCGCCGCCCTTGCGCGTGACCTTGGGCACGGGACAGCCGAAGTTGAGGTCGATGTGGTCGGCGCGGTCCTCGGTGACGAGCATCCGGGCCGCGGCACGAGCGGTGGCCGGATCGACGCTGTAGAGCTGGATCGAGCGCGGGCTCTCGTCGGGGTCGTGCTCGATGAGGCGCATCGACTCCGGTGTGCGCTCGACGAGCGCTCGCGAGGTGATCATCTCGCTGACGTAGAGGCTCGTCGCGCCGCTCGCGCCCCCGATCACGCGGCCCTCGTTGCCGTACTCACGGCACAGACGGCGGAAGGCGCGGTTCGTGATGCCGGCCATCGGTGCGAGGACGACCGGTGACTCGATGACGTGGCGGCCGATGCGCAGCGGTGGCAGGACGGCGCCGGTCGTCTCGCCGGAGGCGGCCTCACCGGCCCGCCTCGCGGGGCTCATCACGTCGGTCACGGGCTCGATTGTCCCTGATCAGGCGCGCGGAGCCGAATCGACGACGCTCCCCACGAAGCGCAGCAGGGCCCCGGCGAACGCCTCGGGCTGGTCGAGGCTGGACAGGTGCCCGGCCCGGCGCACGATCTCCTCGCGCGCGCCCGGGCACGCCCGCAGGTAGGCGCGGGCGCCGATCCGCAGCTGGTCGAACTGGCCGTTGAGGAGCAGCACCGGACAGCGCACGTGCGCGAGCATGGAGGGGCGGCAGTGGGCCATGACCTCGCGCCACGCGGCCGCGGTCGGCGCGAAGTAGTAGCCGCCGGCGATGACGGGGTCGATGCGGTCCGCGGGATAGAGCCGGTGGAGCACGCGGTCGTTGACCCGGGTCATGCGCTCGGCTCCCAGCCGATCGGTGAGTGCCGCGACGCCGCGGTAGACCGCAGCACCGGGTCCGGTCGGGGTGGCGCTCGCCCCGGCGAGCACGAGGCCGGCGAGCGCGTCCGGGTGGGCAGCGGCATACGCCATCGCGGCGTAGCCGCCGAGCGAGTGGCCGGCGACGACGACCGGGGTCCCGACGGGGACGGCGCGCACGGACTCGTCGATCACCTCGACGCACCGGGCGAGCGTGAACTCCTCGCCGACGCGCCATCCGTGGCCGGGCAGGTCGACGAGGGTCAGGTCGAGGTGGTCGCGCAGGAGCGGCACCTGGGGCGCCCACTGGCTGCTCGACAGGCGCGACCCGTGCACGAGGACCAGGTGAGCACGCACACGGTGAGGATGCCACGATGGCCCGGTGACCCACCTCATCACTGCCGCAGAGCTCGCCGACGACATCGAGGACGTCGTCGTGCTCGACGTGCGCTGGGCCCTGACCACGGCGAACTCCCCCGCAGGCCGGCGGGACTACGACGCCGGGCACGTGCCGGGCGCGTTCTTCGTCGACCTCGACACCGAGCTCGCCGGTCCCCCGGGCGACGGCGGGCGCCATCCGCTGCCCGACCCCGCCGTGGTCCAGCGGCTCCTGCGCCGCGCGGGTGTCACCGAGCGCAGCCGCGTCGTCGTCCACGACGGCAAGGAGTCGTATGCCGCCGCGCGGGCCTGGTGGGTGCTGCGCTGGGTTGGCGTCGCGGACGTCCGGGTGCTCGACGGCGGGTATGCAGCCTGGCTCGCGGCAGGACTGCCCGTCTCCACCGAGCAGCCCGCCGACCGGCACGGGGACTTCGTGGTCCGGCCCGGTCAGCTGCCCACGCTGGACGCCGTGGCTGCGGCGGCACGGGCCCGGGACGGGCTGCTGCTCGACGCGCGGGCCCCTGAGCGCTACGCCGGCGAGACCGAGCCGATCGACCCCGTGGCGGGTCACGTGCCGGGGGCGGTCAACAGCCCCACCACGGCGTGGATCTCGCCCGACGGCACGTTCCGCCTGGACCTCGCCGAGCACTGGGAGCAGGTCCGGGGCGGGCGCGACCTCGGGGGCGTCCCGGTCGGCGTCTACTGCGGGTCGGGCGTGACGGCAGCCCACGAGATGCTCGCGCTCGCCGAGGTCGGAGTCGACACGGTGCTCTACCCCGGCTCGTGGAGCGAGTGGATCCGGGACTCCTCCCGCCCGGTCGCGACGGGCCACGCCCCCGGCTGACCGGCTCGACCGCGCTGCCTCCTCGCCCCCCGGACCCGCGGCACGACACCGCAACACACCGAGCAATCGCGAACCCACACCGGTTGCGACCGGTAGGCCTTGACTGTTCCTCGGTGTGTTGCTCGGCGGTGGCGGGTGGTGTCCGGGCGAGGTCAGCAGCCGACGAGGCGCTGGGCCAGGTAGCCCTCGACCTGGTCGAGCGCGATGCGCTCCTGCGCCATCGTGTCGCGCTCACGGATCGTCACGGCGTGGTCCTCGAGCGTGTCGAAGTCGACGGTGATGCAGAACGGCGTGCCGATCTCGTCGTGCCGGCGGTAGCGCTTGCCGATGGCACCGGCGTCGTCGAAGTCGATGTTCCAGTGGCGGCGCAGCTGCGTGGCGAGGTCGCGTGCCTTGGGCGACAGGTCGGCGTTGCGCGAGAGCGGCAGGACCGCGGCCTTGACCGGCGCCAGACGCGGGTCGAGGCGGAGCACGACGCGCTTGTCGACGCCGCCCTTGGTGTTGGGCGCCTCGTCCTCGTGGTAGGCGTCGACGAGGAACGTCATGAGCGAGCGCGACAGTCCGGCGGCCGGCTCGATGACGTACGGGGTGTACTTCTCGCCCGTCTGCTGGTCGAAGTAGAGCAGGTCGGTGCCGGAGTGCTTCGTGTGCGTCGACAGGTCGAAGTCGGTGCGGTTGGCGATGCCCTCGAGCTCGCCCCACTCGGAGCCGGCGAAGTTGAAGCGGTACTCGATGTCGACCGTGCGCTTCGAGTAGTGCGACAGCTTCTCCGGGGCGTGCTCGTAGTGACGCAGGTTGTCGGGGTTGATGCCGAGGTCGGTGTACCAGCGGGTGCGCTCGTCGAGCCAGTACTGGTGCCACTCGTCGTCCTCGCCCGGCTTGACGAAGAACTCCATCTCCATCTGCTCGAACTCGCGCGTGCGGAAGATGAAGTTGCCCGGCGTGATCTCGTTGCGGAAGCTCTTGCCGGTCTGGGCGATGCCGAACGGCGGCTTCTTGCGCGAGGCCTGCATGACGTTGTTGAAATTGACGAAGATGCCCTGGGCGGTCTCGGGGCGCAGGTAGTGCAGGCCCGACTCGTCCTCGATGACCCCGAGGTAGGTCTTGAGCATCATGTTGAACTCGCGCGGCTCGGTCCACTGGCCCTTGGTGCCGCAGTCGGGGCACACGATCTCGGACATGGGGATCGAGTCGGGGTCCGCGATGCCCTTCTTGGCCGCGAGCGCCTCCTGCAGGTGGTCCTGGCGCCGGCGGCGGTGGCAGCTGAGGCACTCGACGAGCGGGTCGGTGAACGTGCCGACGTGACCGGAGGCCACCCACGTCTCGCGCGGGAGGATGATCGAGGAGTCGAGGCCCACGACGTCGTCGCGGCTCGTGACCATGGCCTTCCACCACTGACGGCGGATGTTCTCCTTGAGCTCGACGCCGAGAGGGCCGTAGTCCCAGGCAGACCGCGTGCCTCCGTAGATCTCACCGCTCGGGAAGACGAAGCCCCTGCGCTTGCAGAGGCTGACGACGGTGTCCACGATGGATGTCTGCTTGGCCATGCGGGACAGGTTATCGGGCTGACACCAGTGGTCTGCCACGCGTCCGAGGTATGCCGCCGCGTCCCCTAGGCTCGACGCGTGGCCCTGAGCTTCCGTAGCCGTCTCGAGCACGCTTCCTACCCGTGGGTGGAGCGGTTCAACGCCGTCCCACGTCCGCTCGCGATCGGTGCACTGCTCGTCCTGCTCGGGGTCGGCGTCCTCGCTCCCCGACCCTGGGGCGGCATCGCCTTCCTGCTCGTCGCGGCCTTCGTCGGCTGGCTGCTGTTCCTCACCTGGCAGCGCCTGACCATGCCGGAGCGGCTGATGCGCTCAGCCGTGCTCCTGCTCGCCCTGGCGCTCGCGGTGGTCAGGATCGCTCCGGGCGCCTGAAGCGCGTGACCGTCGGACGAGAACGGTTTTGACAATCATTCTCAGTCTTACGATGATGGTTCGCATGACCCCTGCCTCGCCGCGCCGCGGCCTCTCCGCCCTCGCTGCCGTGGCGGCGCTGGCGCTGACGGCCTCCGCGTGCAGCAGCGACGGCTCGTCCCCGGCGGCGGGCTCGGTCGTCACGTCCTTCTATCCCATCCAGTTCGCGACCCAGCAGATCACCGGCGGAGCCGTCCCGGTCACCGTCCTGACCAAGCCGGGCGCCGAGCCGCACGACCTCGAGCTCGCGCCGCAGGACATCGGCGGCATGACCAAGGCCCGTCTCGTCATCTACGCCGACGGCTTCCAGCCGGCGGTCGACGAGGCCGTCGAACTGGTTGACCCCACGAAGGTGCTCGACGTCGCCGACGCCGCGAACCTCACGCTCACGTCCCCCGAGGAGGGCGACGATGCCGGCGAGCCGGCTCCGGAGCATGACGGAGGCGACGTGCCCGACGAGCACGACGAGGCCGCCGCGCACGACGGGCACGACCACGGGGCCGACGACCCGCACTTCTGGCTGGACCCCTCGCGCTACGGCGCCGTCGCCGAGGCGATCAGCGCGCGCCTGTCCCGGGACGACCCCGAGAACGCCTCGACCTACGCGAGGAACACCGCGCGCTTCGTCGAGAAGCTGTCCGAGCTCGACGACGAGATGAGGGTGGGCCTCGAACGGTGCCGGAACCGGCAGCTCGTCACCAGCCACGCCGCGTTCGGCTACCTGGCCGCTCGCTACGGCTTCGAACAGCGCGGCATCACCGGCGTGTCCCCGGAGTCCGAGCCGAGCGCGGCCGCCCTCAAGGCGGTCGGCGACCTCGTGACCTCGGCCGGCGTGACGACGATCTACCAGGAGGCGCTGGTCGAGCCGCACTTCGCGAAGACCGTCGCGGGTTCGAGCGGGGCAAGGGTCGCGACCCTCGACCCCATCGAAGGGATCACTTCGTCCTCCCTGGGCGCCGACTACTTCGAGGTCATGCGAAGCAACCTCGTCTCCCTGCGTGAAGGCCAGGGGTGCTCGTGAGGTCGGCAGCGTTGGTCCCGGTGGAGCCCGCGGCCCCGGACGAGGTTCTGACCCTGCGGGGCGCAGGCTTCGGCTACGGCGACGGACCTGTCCTCAGCGACGTCGACCTGTCCATCCGGCGGGGCGAGATCGTGGCGATCGTCGGGCCGAACGGGTCGGGCAAGTCGACGCTGATGAAGGGCGTGCTCGGCCTCAACGAGCGGGTGGCCGGCTCGGTCACGCTCTTCGGCATCGACAGCGGCGAGTTCAACGACCGGGCCCGGCTCGGCTACGTGCCGCAACGGCATACGTTGTCGGCGTCCGTCCGGGCGACGGCCGAGGAGATCGTGGCGACCGGCCGTCTGCCGCGCATCGGCTGGCTCGGGCGGCTGCGCGCCACCGACCGGCAGCTCGTCGCCCGCTCGCTCGACGTGGTCGGCCTGGCCGACCGGGCCGCCACGGAGGTGAGCACGCTCTCGGGCGGTCAGCAGCGCCGCGTCCTCATCGCCCGCGCCCTCGCCGGTCAGCCTGACGTGCTCATCATGGACGAGCCCACGGCCGGCGTCGACGCCGCGAGCCAGCACGTCCTGGCCGACGTGCTCGACCGCCTCGTCGAGCGCGACGTCACCATGGTGATCGTCACGCACGAGCTCGGAGCGCTCGAGCGGTTGCTGACGCGCATCGTCGTGGTCGACGCCGGTCGCATCCGCTTCGACGGGACGCCGCAGGAGTACGCCCGTGCCCGCGCCCGTGTGCACCACGACCACGACAGCCACCATCACGACCTCGAGCTGGACGGCCACCACCCGTCGCTGGCGCACGGCCCGTTCGACGTGGCCCACCCCGACCGGAGCCGACCATGATGGACCTGCTCTCCGTGGACTTCATGCAGCGAGCGCTGGTCGCCGCCTTGCTCGTCGGCACCGTCGCCCCGATGGTGGGCATCTTCCTCGTCCAGCGCCGACTCTCGCTCATCGGCGACGGCATGGGCCACGTGGCCCTCGCCGGTGTCGCCATCGGCCTCGTCACGGGTGCGGCTCCCGTGCTCACGGCCCTCGTCGCCGCGGTCATCGCCGCGGTCGTCATCGAGCTGCTGCGCACGAAGGGTCGCACCAACGGCGACGTGGCGCTCGCCGTCATCTTCTACGGGGGCATCGCTGGAGGCGTCGTCATCATCAGCAAGTCGCCCAGCGGCACCCCGGCGAACCTCATGAAGTACCTCTTCGGGTCCATCCTCACGACGCAGCGCACCGACCTCTACGTCTTCGCGGGCCTCGCCCTGCTCGTCGCGGTGACCACCTGGGCCCTGCGCCCACGCCTCTTCGCGGTGGCCAACGACGAGGAGTACGCGCGGGCCGTCGGTCTGCCCGTGCTGCCGCTCAACATCGTGCTCGCCGTCCTGACCGCGACCACGGTCGTCGTGGCGATGCGCGTCGTCGGCCTGCTCCTCATCAGCGCACTCATGATCGTGCCGAACGCCGCGAGCCAGCTCGTCGCCAGGTCGTTCAGCGGTGCGCTGCGCTGGGCGATCGCCTTCGGCCTCGTCTCGTCCGTCGGAGGCGTCGCTCTCTCGTACCCGCTCAACACGCCCTCCGGCGGCACCATCGTGCTGCTCGCCGTCGCACTCTTCATCGTGACGGCCGTCGTCACCGGCGTTCTCGCCAGGATCGGCAGGCGGCGGCACGAGGTCGCCGAGACCCACGCCCACGAGCACGGGGTCGAGTGCGGCCACCCGGCTGTCAACCATGGCGACCACGTCGACTACGTCCACGACGGGCACCTCCATGCCGCCCACGAGGGCCACTACGACGAGCACGGCGTCCACCCCGACCACCCGACGTCCGCCGAGCAGGCCGACCCGGTTCAGCCTGCTGGCACGGCGACCGGTCCGACGAAGGGATCGAGACCATGACGAGCGACCCGAGCACGTCAACGAGCTCAGCGAGCTCAGCGAGCTCAGCGAGCTCAGCGAGCCCGGCGAGCTCGCGCAAGCCGACGCGTCAGCAGGCCGCCGTCGCCGAGCTGCTCGAGCGCTCGGACGACTTCACCTCCGCCCAGACGGTGCACGCGCGGCTGCGCGACGCGGGCGCCGGCGTCGGGCTCGCCACGGTCTACCGGACGCTCCAGTCGATGGTCGAGGCCGGCACGGTCGACGTGCTGCGCACGGACGACGGCGAGGCCGTCTACCGCGCATGCTCGACCCATCACCATCATCACCTCGTGTGCCGCGCCTGCGGTCGCACCGTCGAGGTCGAGGGCCCGGCCGTCGAGAAGTGGGCCGACAAGGTCGCGAGCGACCACGGCTTCAGCGGCGTGACCCACACCCTCGAGATCTTCGGCACCTGCGCCGACTGCACCTCCGCCGGAGCCTGACCCAGCCCCCCTCCACCGTCGAGTGCCCAGTTCCCCACATCCGCAAGTGAGCACTCGACGCAGTTCCTCCGTCGAGTGCCCAGTTCCCCACGTCGGCAAGTGAGCACTCGACGCGGTTGCCTGTCGAGTGGTCACTGACGTGGACCGCTAGCTCGGGGTGGGGGTGTCGACGGCACCGCCGTAGCGGCGGTCGCGGGCGACGTACTCCTCGATCGCGGCCCAGAGGTCGCGGCGGTCGTAGTCGGGCCACAGCTGGTTCTGGAACACCATCTCGGCGTAGGCGGACTGCCAGAGCAGGAAGTTGCTCGTCCGCTGCTCGCCGGACGAGCGCACGAAGAGGTCGACGTCGGGCATCGTCGGCTCGTCGAGGTAGCGCTTGATGGTCTTCTCGTCGACCGAGCCCGGGCGGAGCCGACCACCCTTGACGTCGTGGGCGATCCGCTGCACGGCGTCCGCGATCTCGGCGCGTCCGCCGTAGTTGACGCAGAAGTAGAGGGTGAGCCCGGTGTTGTGCTGCGTCAGCGCTTGGGCGACCTCGAGCTCCTTGATGACCGACCGCCACAGGCGCGGTGCGCGCCCGACCCACCGCATCCGCACGCCCCACTCGTGGAGCTGGTCGCGACGCCGGCGGATGACGTCCCGGTTGAAGCCCATGAGGAAGCGGACCTCGTCGGGCGAGCGCCGCCAGTTCTCCGTCGAGAAGGCGTAGGCCGACAGGTGTGTCACGCCGATCTCGACGGCGCCTGCGACCACGTCGAGGAGCGACGCCTCCCCCGCCTCATGGCCCTTCGTGCGCGGCAGGCCCCGGGCATTGGCCCAGCGGCCGTTGCCGTCCATGACGATCGCGACGTGCTTCGGCAGCAGGTCTGCCGCGATGGTGGGCGGGGTTGCGCCGGATGGGTGCGGAAACGGCTTGGCGTACATGGGTCTCCGGTCGGTAGGGATCGGGTTCGCTGATGGCTCAGGCTCGTTCAGGCGCGCTCGACGAGGCGTAGCGAACGCAGCCCGCGCTCGATGTGCCACTGGAGGAACGCGGAGACGAGGCCGTTGCCCTGTCGCCGGTGCCGGTCGTCACTCGCATCGGCGACGGCCCAGTCACCGGTCAGCAGCGACGCGAGCAGCTCGAAGGTCTCGGGCGCCGGCGCGCTCGAGCCGGGCGGACGGCATACGGAACACACGGCGCCGCCGGACTGCACGTTGAACGCCCGGTGAGGCCCCGGCGCGCCGCACTTGGCGCAGTCGACGAAGCTCGGGGCCCAGCCGGCGACGGCCAGCGAGCGCAGCAGGTAGGCGTCGAGGACCAGCCCGGGCTCGTGGGTGTGCTCGGCCAGCGAGCGGAGCGCACCGGCGAGCAGGAGGTACTGCTGGGTCTGCGGCTCGTGCTCCTCCGTGAGCTGGAGCGCGGTCTCGAGCATCGAGGTGGCGCAGGTGTACGCGGTGTAGTCGCGGGCGATCGCGTCACCGTACGGCGCGAGCGTCTCCACCTGGGTCACCGTGTCGAGGTTTCGGCCCTCGTAGCACTGCACGTCGATGACCATGCCGGGCTCGAGACGCGAGCCGAAGCGGGACTTCGTGCGTCGCACCCCCTTGGCGACGGCGCGTACACGACCCCGGGTGCGGGTCAGCATCGTGATGATGCGGTCGGCCTCGCCCAGCTTGTGGGTGCGCAGGACGATCGCCTCGTCACGGTAGAGGGGCATGGCTCCATTCTCTCCCGCGGCAGCGCGTGCGTGGCACCGCACGCGCCGGTCTGCCCGAGGTCGGCGCGAAAGGCACTCCGGATCGAACACACGTTCGACCTCTTGGGCTATCGTGTCGTCATGGACCTCTCTCTCCAGGGTTCTCTCCTCGACCTCACCGACGCGATGACGCTTCGCGACGTCGGCACCGGGAAGACCCGACACCACCTGGCCCACGGCGCGTGGGTCGACGTCCGCCCCGGGTGGCTCGCTGCCGGCGACGAGCTCTTCACGGCCCTGCTGCGCGACGTGCCGTGGCACGCCGAGCGGCGTCAGATGTACGACTCCGTGGTCGACGTCCCCCGCCTGACGAAGTTCTACGCCGGCGACGAGACGCTCCCTCACCCGATGCTCGTCGAGGCCCGTGACGCGTTGAGCCGCCACTACGCGTCCGAGCTCGGCGAGCCGTTCGTCACGGCCGGGCTCTGCCTCTACCGCGACGGCCGCGACAGCGTCGCCTGGCACGGCGACCGCATCGGGCGGTCCCGGGACCGGGACACCATGATCGCGATCCTGTCGCTGGGGTCGGCGCGCACGCTGGCCCTGCGCCCGCGCGACGGCGGGGCCATCCCCGGGTCGACGACAAAGAGCTTGCGCTATCCCCTGGGACATGGTGACCTCGTCGTGATGGGCGGCTCGTGCCAGCGGACGTGGGACCACGCGATCCCTAAGACGTCCGAGCCGATGGGGCCGCGCATCTCCGTGCAGTTCCGTGTAGCCGGCGTCCGCTGACAGGAGACCCACGTATGCCGTCCAGCCGCTCAGGTGGCCCCCTTCCGTTCCTCGACCACCTCGCGGCCGACTCGGCTCGCTTCCGGGCGGTGCTCGCGACGGCGCCGACGGACGCCAGGGTGCCGTCGTGTCCCGACTGGGACGCGGACGACCTGCTGTGGCACCTGGGCGAGGTGCAGTGGTTCTGGGGCGAGATCGCCGAGCGCCGGCTCACCGACCCAGCCGACCTCGACGCGATGAACGCGACGCGCGAGGATCGGCCGACCGACCGGGCGGGTCTGCTCGCCTTCTTCGACCGCTCGAGCGAGAGACTCCACCGGGTGCTGGGCGTGCTGCCGCCCGAGACTCCACTGTGGATGTGGGCCGATGACAAGACAGCCGGCTACATCCGCCGTCGCCAGGCGCACGAGGCCCTGATCCACCGCCTCGACGCCGAGCTCACCGCCCGAGACCGCACACCCCTCGACTGCCGGCTCGCCGCTGACGGCATCGACGAGGCGCTGCGGATCATGCGAGGGCACGAGCCGGAGCCCGGCCTGACACACGCACCGGTCTCGGCTCCGGTGACGATCGTCACGGTCGATGCCATGCACAGCTGGACGGTGACCCCGGCGCGGATCACCGGCACGTGGGACGGCGACGAGATCGACGTGCTGCGCTTCCTCGTCAACGACGGTCCGGACACCGCGGCCGCCGCCGAGATCACTGGGTCCGCCGCCGACATCGACTGCTGGCTCTGGAACCGGCCCGCCGAGGGTGAGATCACCCGCGACGGTGACGCGGCGGCGCTCGCCGCGGTCGACGCCGTGCTCACCGACTCCATCGACTGATCCGGTCGACCACGACGAGACGCACGGTCCCCTCTTCGCAGACCCAGCGCCGGAAGGGCGACCCTCTGTCCCCACCGGGCCACACGGCATACGGTCGTGTCCTCCCCTGCCGAAGGACATCTCGTGAGCAGCCTCGCCAACATCGGAGTCACCGGGCTCGCCGTCATGGGCAGCAACCTGGCGCGCAACCTCGCCCGGCGCGGCCACACCGTGGCGGTGCACAACCGCACCGACGCGAAGACCCGTGCGCTGGTCCAGCAGCACGGGTCCGAGGGCACCTTCGTGCCGTCGGAGTCCACGGCCGACTTCGTCGCCTCGCTGGAACGGCCTCGGCGCATCATCGTCATGGTCAAGGCGGGCGGTCCGACCGACGCGGTCATCGACGAGCTGGTGCCCCTCCTCGAGCAGGGAGACATCGTCGTCGACGGCGGCAACGCCCACTTCGAGGACACCCGTCGCCGCGAGGCGCGGTTGCGCGAGCACGGGCTGCACTTCGTCGGCAGCGGCATCTCCGGTGGCGAGGTCGGCGCGCTGGAGGGTCCGTCGATCATGCCCGGCGGGTCCACGGAGTCGTATGCCGCGCTGGGCCCGATCCTCGAGTCCATCGCCGCGCAGGTCGACGGCGAGCCCTGCTGTGCCTGGATGGGTCCAGACGGGGCGGGGCACTTCGTCAAGATGGTCCACAACGGCATCGAGTACGCCGACATGCAGTTCATCGCCGAGGCCTACGACCTGCTCTCGGCAGCGGGCCTCACGGCCGCCGAGTCGGCCGTCGTCTTCCGGGAATGGAACTCCGGCGAGCTCGACTCGTTCCTCATCGAGATCACGGCCGAGGTGCTCGACCAGGTCGACGCGTCCACCGGTCGCCCCCTCGTCGACGTCATCGTCGACGCTGCCGAGCAGAAGGGCACCGGCCGCTGGACGGTCCAGACGGCCCTGGAGCTCGGCGTGCCCGTCTCGACCATCGCGGAGTCGGTGTTCGCCCGCTCGGCGTCGGGTGACACCACAGTCCGAGACGCCTGCCGTGGAGTGCTGGACGGCCCGGACCGGACGGTGGGGGTGCAGGATCGGCAGCAGTTCGTCGACGACGTGCGCGACGCCCTCTGGTCCTCGAAGGTCGTCGCGTACGCCCAGGGCCTCGAGCAGATCCGCAAGGCCAACGACGAGTACGGTTGGGACGTCGACATCGCGACCGTGGCGCGCATCTGGCGCGGCGGCTGCATCATCCGCGCCCGCCTGCTCGCCCAGATCAGCGACGAGTACGCCGCAAATCGGCTGTCGACGCTGCTGGTCGCGCCGAGCATCGCCGCGGGCCTCGCCGACCGTCAGGACGCGTGGCGACGCGTCGTCGCCCTGGGCACCACCTCCGGTGTGCCGGTGCCCGGCTTCTCGAGCGCGCTCGGCTACTACGACACCGTGCGGGCCGAGCGCCTGCCAGCCGCGCTCGTGCAGGGCCTGCGTGACAACTTCGGTGCACACACCTACGGCCGCGTCGACCGCGACGGCGCCTTTCACACCCTGTGGTCAGGTGACCGGAGTGAGGTCAGTACGCCGTGATCGGCTGAGAGTGGCTGACACGCGCCGTGCTCATGCGCTCACCGCACGCGACGAGGACGTAGTCGTGGCACGGAGCTGTGGACCATGGCCGCCAGCGCGACGACGAGGGGGACGAACGCGAAGAGGTAGCGCGACCGACCCTGCAGCAGCAGCGTGAACGCGGCGATCCCGAGCACGGAAGCAGCCACGAGCAGCGTCTCGCGACGGTAGGGCGCGCGCAGCAGGCCGATACCGGCCACGAGCAGCACGGCCAACCACAGTGCCTGGGTCAGTTCCGCCCGCGTCTGGTAGCCCCGGCCGTGGAAACCGTTGAGGTCGTGGACGATCGCGGTTACGTTGGTCGCGGGTGCCAGCGTGCCGGGCAGCGAGTCCGGACCTTCTCCCCAGGCCCAGAACATGCCGTCGCCCCAGTTCCAGGCAGCCTTGTTGCCGTAGAAGGCCAGCGTTCCACCGAGGCCCCGCTCCGCCCATCGGTCGGCGAGGAAGTCCGCGGCATACGCCCTCATCTCGTCCGGGCGGCGTCCCACCACGGCGTCGACCATCTCGCGCGAGTACGCGCCGTAGCTGACCATCCCGTTGGCCGCATGCTGCTCGTCGGCACCCAGCGCCACCCACCACAGGAGCGGAGGGGTGGCCGAGGTGTCGATCCGAGCGGAGTCCAGTCCGGACGCCGCGGTTGCCGCGGTGGACAGACCCACACCGAGCACGACGAACGCCAGCGCGGACGCTGCACAGGCCGCGATGACTCCGGCCCGGCGAGCGGGGGCGAGCTCGTGGTCGAAGATCGCCACGACGGCCGTCAGGACCGCCGCGATCGCGATGACGACCGGTGTCGTCTTGATGGCGTACGCGACTGACACACAGACGACCGCGAGCAACCAGAGGACGACGCGACCGGTCCGCGGTCCAGGTGCCAGGGCCTTGACGGCGAGGGCCACTCCCCCCACGACGAACGGCATCGCATAGAAGTCGGTGTACGGCACCGCGGCCCACGGGCTCGCCCCGACGAGAACCAGGGTCGCGAGCTGTGCCACGAGCGCCGGCCCGCGACCTGCCACCCGCGCGACGAGCAGGTGGACGGCATACAGCGTCACGCCGACGCAGATCCCGTTGAGGGAGATCAGCACGGCGTCGGGTGCGAGCGAAAGGGCTTGCCCCACAGCGACGCCCATGCGGTCGATGGCGAGCAACGGCAGGTTGTTGGAGTAGAGGGAGAGGTAGTCGTACTCCGCCTCGCCGAGGGGACGACCAGCCTGCAGGCTCCGCGCCATGTCCATGATGACGCGGGCGTCCCAGCCGTAGCGGTAGCGCGTCATGAGCCCGACCGCCGCGGCAAGAAAGCCTCCACTGAGCGCGACGAGGACGGGCACCCAGGGGCGCTTCGCCCATCGAGGCACACGGACGACCGCTGCCAGGAGCACGAGGCCGAGAGCGACGGGCACGACCACCTGCCAGCGGAGCTCGAGGTTGGCTGGTCGAGGTGCGACGAGACCGACGACGGCGACCGCGACGAGCGAGACCCCGGCCAGTCGAAGCAGCGCTCGACCGACCGGGGACTCCATGGCGCACGACGCTACCCCACCTCGGCGGGCGGGCGTCAGCTCAGTCGTTCGGGCGGGCGTCAGCTCAGTCGTTCGGCCGGGCGTCGCGCTCGGAGCGGTTGACGGCAGAGACGATCGCCTTGATGGACGCCGTGACGATCGACGGGTCGACACCGACGCCCCAGAGGACGCGGTCCCCGACAGCACACTCGACGTAGGCCGCGGCCCGGGCGTCGCCACCGGCGGAGAGCGCGTGCTCGGCGTAGTCGAGCACCCGGACGTCCGGGGTGCCCTCGACCTTCGAGAGGGCGTCGACGAAGGCCGCGATCGGGCCGTTGCCGGTGCCGGTGACCGTGAGCGACTCGCCGCCGTCGCGCATACTCGCCTCGATCGTGCTCGCGCCGTCGACCGTCGAGTCCGTGACGACGTTGACGAGCTCGAAGCGGCCCCACGGGCGGCTCGGGTCGGGGAGGTACTCGTCCTGGAACCGCGCCCACAGGTCCGCGGGGGCGACCTCGCCGCCGTCCTGGTCGACGCCGCGCTGGACGACACCGGAGAACTCGATCTGCAGCCGGCGCGGCAGGTCCATCTGGTGCTCGGTCTTCATGATGTAGGCGACGCCGCCCTTGCCGGACTGGCTGTTGACGCGGACGACCGCCTCGTAGGAACGGCCGAGGTCGTGCGGGTCGATCGGGAGGTAGGGGACGCCCCAGACGAGGTCGTCGATGCTCGTGCCCTTCTCCTTGGCCTCGGTCGCCATCGCCTCGAAGCCCTTCTTGATCGCGTCCTGGTGCGAGCCGGAGAAGGCGGTGAAGACGAGGTCGCCGCCGTACGGGTGGCGCTCACCCACCGGCAGTTGGTTGCAGTGCTCGACGGTGCGGCGGACCTCGTCGATGTCGCTGAAGTCGATCTGGGGGTCGATGCCCTGGCTGAAGAGGTTCATGCCGAGGGTCACGAGACAGACGTTGCCGGTGCGCTCGCCGTTGCCGAAGAGGCAGCCCTCGATGCGGTCGGCGCCCGCGAGGTAGCCGAGCTCGGCCGCGGCCACGCCGGTGCCGCGGTCGTTGTGCGGGTGGAGGCTGACGACGATCGACTCGCGACGCTCGAGGTGGCGGATCATCCACTCGATGGAGTCGGCGTAGACGTTCGGGGTGGCCATCTCGACCGTCGCCGGCAGGTTGACGATGATCTTGTGGTCGGGGGTCGGGTCGATGACGTCGACGACGGCGTTGCAGATCCGCATCGCGAAGTCGAGCTCGGTCCCGGTGTACGACTCAGGCGAGTACTCGTAGTAGACCTGCGTGTCGGGGATCGTCTCCTCGAGCTTGCGGCACAGGCGCGCCGCCTGGACGGCGATGTCGATGATTCCGTCCTGGTCGAGGCCGAAGACGACCTTGCGCTGCAGCGCCGAGGTCGAGTTGTAGAAGTGGACGATCGCCTGCTTGCTGCCCCGGATCGCGTCGTAGGTGCGCTCGATGAGGTGGTCGCGGCACTGAGTCAGCACCTGGATCGTCACGTCGTCGGGGATGTGCTCGCCCTCGATGAGCTCACGGCAGAAGTCGTAGTCGGTCTGGCTCGCCGAGGGGAAGCCGACCTCGATCTCCTTGTAGCCCATCTTCACGAGCAGCTGGAACATGCGCAGCTTGCGCTCGGAGTTCATCGGGTCGATGAGGGCCTGGTTGCCGTCGCGCAGGTCCACCGCACACCAGCGCGGCGCCTGCCCGATGCGCTTCGTCGGCCACGTGCGGTCCGGCAGCTCGAACGGGATCTGCTCGTGGAACGGGACGTACTTCTGGAACGGCATTCCCGACGTCTGCTGGGGGTGGATCATCGCGTCACTCTCTCGTCTGCGTTTCGCTCGGTGTCCGGCCGGACACGGGAAACTCCGCGACGAGGAGGGCCGGGGTCAGGCCTCGTCGCGGCAGAGAAGAAGGAGGCTCACCGCTCGCACGCCTTCACCGTATGCCGGGTGCTGCGTTCGCGTCCACCGCTCGGACCCCCTGCCCGGATCCTGAGACGTGGGTCTCGTCAGTGGAACGGCGGCTCGTATCCCTGCTCGGCAGCCGCGCTCCCGCGCGTGCTCGGTGGATCGATGGCGCGTCGCCGACACGGGCGAGGCGCTGACCTCAGGTGCTCTGGCAGACCATGAGCGCGTTCCCGTCGGGGTCCTCGAACTGCACGAAGAGGACGCTTCCGATGTCCTCGACGTCAGAGGTGATCCTCACGTCGAGCGTCCGCAGGTGCTCGACCGTCGCCGCCATGTCGTCGGTCCAGAGGAAGAACCGCGGCGGGCCGGACGCCACGAAGTCCGGGCGGTTGCCGTCGAGCGCGAGCCGGGTCTCCCCGCCGGTCGGGATGTCGTAGATCGTGCCGTCGTGGGAGGCCACGCCGGGCTCGAAACCGAGCACGGCGGCATACCACCGGATGGCGGCGGGCATGTCTCGGACCGGGACGAAGACCTGGCCGACACGGCGCTGGATCGGACTGCTCATCGCGGCAGGCTAGAGGACGGACCCACGATCGTGAAACCCGTTGTCCTGCAGTGGCCGTCGCAGGTCAGAAGCCGAGGCGCTGGAGCTGCTTGGGGTCGCGCTGCCAGTCCTTGGCAACCTTGACGTGCAGGTCGAGGTAGACCTTCTGGCCCAGGAGCGCCTCGATGCCCTTGCGAGCGTTCGTGCCGACCTCGCGCAGCCGTGAGCCACCGCGCCCGATGACGATGGCCTTCTGGCTGGGTCGCTCGACGAAGACGTTGACGCGCACGTCGAGGAGCGGCTTGTCCTCGGGACGGCCCTCACGCTGGACCATCTCCTCGACGACGACGGCCAGCGAGTGCGGCAGCTCGTCGCGGACGCCCTCGAGGGCGGCCTCGCGCACGAGCTCGGCGATCATGATCATCTCCGGCTCGTCGGTGAGCACGCCGTCGGGGTAGAGCTGCGGCGACCGCGGCAGGAACGATGCGAGGACGTCGCGCACCTCCTCGACCTGGCTGCCGGAGACGGCGGAGCACGGGATGATCGCGTCCCACTCCCCCAGCTGGTCGATGGCGATGAGGTGCTCGGCGAGCCGCTCGCGGTCGACGGCGTCGGCCTTGGTCGCGATGGCGACGACCGGGCGGCGTCGGAGCGAGCGCAACTCGGTCAGCTCGTTGGCGATGAAGGTGTCGCCGGGGCCGATGCGCTGGTCGGCGGGCAGGCAGAAGCCGATGACGTCGACCTCGAGCAGCGTCTCGCGGACGAGGTCGTTGAGCCGCTGGCCGAGGAGCGTGCGCGGCTTGTGGAGCCCGGGCGTGTCGACGAGGATCACCTGGGCGGTCGGGGTCGTCGCGACGCCCCGGATCGTGTGCCGGGTCGTCTGCGGCTTGGAGCTGGTGATGGCGACCTTCTGCCCCACGAGGGCGTTGGTCAGCGTGGACTTGCCGGCGTTGGGCCGGCCCACCAGACAGGCGAATCCGGCGCGGTAGTCAGCCGATCGCTCCGTGGGAAGGGAGCCGGGGCCGTCGCCGCGCGTCGGGTCAGCGTCCTGAGTGCCCATGGGCGTCCTCCGTCTCGGTCTTCGCGGCGTCGTCCTCTGGCACCGGCGCACGGTGCACGATGACCGACGCGACGCGGTGGCGGCGTCCGGCCATGCGCTCGGCCGTCAGCTCCAGCCCCGCGACCGTACCGGACGAGCCGACGATTGGGACCCGTCCGATGACCTTGGTCAGCAGTCCACCGACGGTGTCGACGTCCTCCTCCTCGATGGTGACGTCGAACAGCTCGGCGAGGTCGTCGATGTCCATCGAGGCCGGGACGCGCAGGGTGCCGTCCTCGAGCTGCTCGACGCCCGGCGCCTCGCGGTCGTGCTCGTCGGCGATCTCGCCGACGATCTCCTCGATGATGTCCTCGATCGTGATGAGCCCGGCGGTGCCGCCGTACTCGTCGACGACGATCGCGAAGTGGTTCTGGTCGCGCTGCATCTCGCGCAGCAGGTCGTCGACCGGCTTGCTCTCGGGCACGAAGTGCATGGGCCGCATCACCTCGGTCGCCGGGTGTCGGCCGTCCTCGGGGGCGGCGTTGAGCCGGCGTGCGACGTCCTTGAAGTAGAGGAGCCCGCGGACGTCGTCGCTGTCCTCGCCGACGACGGGGATCCGGGAGAAGCCGGACCGCAGGAAGAGCGACATCGCGCTGCGCAGCGTCTTGTCGGCGTCGAGGACCACCATGTCGGTGCGCGGCACCATGACCGCCCGGGCGAGCGTGTCGCCGAGCTCGAAGACGGAGTGGATCATCTCCCGCTCGTCGGCCTCGATGACGTCGGAGTCACCCGCCATGTCGAGCAGGTCGCGTAGCTCGGACTCGGTCTGGAACGGCCCGTCGGTGTAGCCCTTGCCGGGGGTGACCGCGTTGCCGAGGACGACGAGGAGCTTGGCCACGGGGCCGAGCACGCGGCGCAGGCCGACGGCCAGCGGCGCGCTCCAGAGCGCGACGGTGTCGTAGTTCTGCCGGCCGAGCGTGCGCGGCGAGACGCCGACGACGACGAACGACACGACGGCCATGATCGCGATGCTGATGAGGGCACGGCTCCAGGTCGACTCCACCTGGCCGGCGACCGCCAGGGTGACGAGGACCGCGGCGGTGGCCTCGGCGACGACACGCAGGAACGCGATGACCGAGAGGTAGGCCGGTGAGTCGCCGACCACGGTCATCAGCGACTTGGCGCCGGACCGTCCCTCGTCGAACAGCTCTTGGGCGCGCACCCGGGACATGCGGAAGATGGCGGCCTCGGCGGCCGAGAGCACGAACGCCATGACGATGCTGATGAGCGCGGGAAGGGCGAACTGCGGGAGCATCTCGGTCTCTCGTCCGCGCTCAGGCGCTCGGGCGGTTGCGGGTCGCGAGGAACGTGAGCAGCAGCTGTCGTTGCAGCTCGAACATCTCGCGTTCCTCGTCCGGCTCGGCGTGGTCGTAGCCGAGCAGGTGCAGGATGCCGTGCGTCGTGAGCAGCAGCATCTCCTCCATCGGGGCGTGGCCCGCCTCGAGCGCCTGCTTCGTCGCGACCGACGGGCAGAGCACGATGTCGCCGAGGGTCCCCTCCTCCGGCTCCTGACCCTCGCGGCCGGGCCGCAGCTCGTCCATCGGGAAGCTCATGACGTCAGTGGGCCCGGGAAGATCCATCCACTGCACGTGGAGGACCTCCATCGCGTCCTCGTCGACGAGCTTGATGCAGAGGTCGGCCTGTGCGTGCACGCGCATCTGGTCCATGACGTAGCCCGCGCAGGCCAGCAGCTCGAGCTCGTCGACGTCGTGGTCGGTCTCGTTGAGGACGTCGATGCTCATGCCGGGTCCTCGTGGGCCACCTGGGGTGCCACCGACGAGGACGTATGCCGCGTCGCGGACTTCGCAGCCCGCCTGCCGGTTGCGCCGCCGCCGTCCGCCGCCGCACGGCGGGCGCGCTTCTGGGCCCGCGTGTCGTCACGCTCGTAGGCGTCGACGATGGCGCTGACCAGACGGTGCCGGACCACGTCGTGCGAGGTCAGCTCCGCGAAGTGGATGTCCTCGACGTCGCCGAGGATGTCGCGCACGATCTTCAGCCCGGAGCGCGTGCCACCGGGAAGGTCGACCTGCGTGATGTCGCCGGTCACGACCATCTTCGAGCCGAAGCCGAGGCGGGTGAGGAACATCTTCATCTGCTCGCTCGAGGTGTTCTGCGCCTCGTCGAGGATGATGAAGGCGTCGTTGAGCGAGCGGCCCCGCATGTATGCCAGCGGGGCCACCTCGATGGTGCCGGCGGCCATGAGCTTGGGAATCGTCTCGGGCGAGACCATGTCGTGGAGCGCGTCGTAGAGCGGGCGCAGGTAGGGGTCGATCTTGTCGTTGAGCGTGCCCGGCAGGAACCCCAGGCGCTCGCCCGCCTCGACGGCAGGCCGGGTGAGGATGATCCGGTTGACCTGCTTGGCCTGCAGGGCCGCAACGGCCTTGGCCATCGCCAGGTAGGTCTTGCCGGTGCCGGCCGGGCCGATGCCGAAGACGATGGTGTGCTGGTCGATGGCGTCGACGTAGCGCTTCTGGTTGAGGGTCTTGGGCCGGATCGTGCGGCCGCGGCTGCTGACGATGTTCATCGTCAGCACATCGGCAGGCCGCTCCAGCGTCTGGCTTCGCAGCATCGAGATCGAGCGCTCGACGGCATCGCGGTTCAGCGGCTGGCCGGTCTCGACGATGACGAGCAGCTCGTCGACGAGCGTGTCGATGATCTCGAGCTCGCCCGCGGGGCCCGTGAAGGTCATCTCGTTGCCGCGCACGTGCGTGTCGACGAGCGGGAACTGGCGCTCCATGGTGCGCAGCAGCTCGTCGCGGGGACCGAGGAGGGTGACCATGTCGATCGGCGGCGGGATCTCGCGGGTCAGCACCGGCGTGTCACTGCCGCGGTGGCCGCCGAGGCTCTCGGGACGGTCGGGGGTGTCGGTCTCGGATGGTCGAGGTTGCGCGTCATTCATCGTGGCACGAGTCTACGTGTCGCGGCCTGAGCTCCTCACCACGAAGTCGGCGAGGTCCTTGCTCTGCCGGACGCGCGAGGGCTCGTGGACGTACATCATGTGGCCGGCCTCGTAGTAGGCGTGCTCGATGTTCGCGAGGCGCTCGACGGGCAGCCGCAGGTGCGCCACGACGTCCTCGGCCGCGAAGTGGGGAGTGGCGCCGTCGTAGTAGCCGTACGCGATGTGCACCCTGAGGTGCGGGTTCTGGCGCATCGCACGCTCGAGCTTCGGGGACACGTCGACGGGCCGGCCCTCGAAGTCCTTGAACGACCACGGGTGCACGAGACGCGAGATCTGCTCGTAGTGCAGGTCGCTGCCATAGCCGAGCTCGTCGCGGACGTAGTGGTTCCAGGCCGCGGCGTAGGGCCCGGTGATGGCGTCGTGCGACGGGTCGGCGTCCATGTTCTCGGCGATGGCCGCCGCAGCCGGCCCCGTGAAGCGCGCGTCGAGACGCCCGACCGTGAGGCGCTCGTCACGCAGCAGCTCGGTGAAGTAGCGCCAGTGCTCGATGCGCAGGTCGGCCCGGTCGACGTAGTCCTCCGTCAGCCCGGAGAGCCGGGCCAGCGTCGACACCGCCGCTGCGCGCTCCGCGCTGGTCAGCCGGTGGCCGCGGGAGAGCACCCACGGGTAGTCGCGGACGGCATACTCCTGCGCCTCGTCGAGCACTGAACGCAGCGGGCGGCGGCCGTGCTTGCCGTGGAAGTGCGCCACGGCGGCATACGTCGGCAGGTAGAGGGCGTGCGCGCGGTCGTTGCGCTGGTTCTCGAAGTCGATCGAGCTGAGGTCGAGGACGCTGCTTATGAGGACGAGCCCGTTGAGGTACATCCCGTAGCGGGACTGGAGGTGCTCGGCGAGGGCCGCGCCGCGCAGCGTGCCGTAGGACTCGCCGACGATGAACTTCGGCGACATCCAGCGCCCGTGCCGTGAGGTCCACAGGCGGATCAGCTCGCCCACGGACTCGATGTCCTTCTGGTAGCCGTGGTACTCCCCCGGCTTGCCGCCCTCGACGGCCCGCGAGTAGCCGGTCGACATGGGGTCGATGAACACGAGGTCGCTGACGGCGAGGAGCGACTCGGGGTTGTCGACGAGGTCGTACGGGGGCGGCTCGAGGGCGCCCACGTCACCGCTCACGACCCGGCGTGGGCCGAGCAGACCGAGGTGCAGCCAGACGCTCGAGCTGCCGGGGCCGCCGTTGAAGGCGAAGGTGACCGGTCGGGTCCGGGCCTCGGCGTCGTCGAGGACGTAGCTCGTCACCGAGAGCTCCGCGCGTGCCTTGTGGCCGCCGAAGGTGCCGTCCTTGTGCTCCTCCTCGCGCAGCACCACGCGGCCGGTCGTCGCGGTGTAGCGCAGCCTGCGGCGGCCGACCTTGAGGGTGTGCTGTGTGGTCACCAGGTCGTCGACGGGGTCGGGCGGCTTCGGCGCGGCGTCGACAGCCTTCGGGTCGGCGTCCTCGGATCCCGATGGCGCCGAAGGTTTTTCGTCCGTGCTCGAGCTCTCGTCGCTCACACCATCTTCCCCTCGGTGAAGGCGGCACCGGCCAGCACGTGCACGTGCGCGTGGAAGATCGTCTGGCCAGCGTCGCTCCCGGTGTTGACGATCATCCGGTGCGCGTCGCCGACCCCCTCCAGCTCGGCCACGCGGGCAGCGAGCCGGAACACGTCGGCGAGGTCGTCGGCGGAGGCCGCCGCCAGCGCGCCGACGGTCGGCTCGTGGCGCTTCGGCACGACGAGGACGTGGATCGGCGCAGCGGGGGTGATGTCGCGGAAGGCGACCGACCGCTCGCTCTCGGCGACCCGGTCGGAGGGGATCTCACCGGCGACGATCTTGCAGAAGAGGCAGTCACGGGGGGTCTGCGAGGTCATGAGTGCACCCTAGGCACGTCGTCGGCGGCGCGCACCCACGATGCACCGTCACATCCGCGACATTCCGGCCCTCGACGTGTCAACCTCGGGCTGCAGCCGCGCGTCATCTGTCCGTGAGAACGTTGGGTATGCCGGCCGGCCAGCTCAGTGACCCCGGGGCCTCCCGGGCCGCTGGTCGTCGCGTCACGAGGGCCACGCGGCCCCCGGCGCACGGCCCGCAGGGCGGGCATGGCCCGGAGGGCGGGCATGACCCGGAGGCCTTGCGCGGCGGTGTCGAGCTGCCGACCGACCCGGACGTCGCGATCGCCGAGCTCTACCACGCCCACTGGCACCGGCTCGTGCGCCTGGCCTGGCTCCTGCTCCGTGACCAGCTCGCGGCGGAGGACGTCGTCCAGGACGCGTTCGTCGCCACCCACCGCAGCTGGTCCGCCATCCGGGACGGCGGCCGCGTCGTCGGCTACCTCCAGACGTCGGTCGTCAACGGGTGCCGTTCGGTCCAGCGCCACAACGTGGTGGTCGACCGCCAGAACGTCCGGGAGGCCACCGCAGCAGACGCGCCCGGCCGTGGCAGCCACGGCAGCGCCGAGACCCAGGCTCTCCACGCGGCCGAGCGCGATGCCGTCATGGACGCCCTGCGCACGCTGCCCGCGCGCCAGCGGGAGGTGCTGGTCCTGCGCTACTACTCCGACCTGTCCGAAGCCCAGATCGCCCACGCCCTCGAGATCTCCCCCGGTGCCGTGAAGACCCACGCCCACCGCGGCCTGACGGCCCTACGCCGCACCATCGAACCCCTGGAGCTGTCATGAATTCCGACCCGACCCGCCCGGGCGACCCACCCGCCGACGAGCCGGTCGTCATCGGAGCGGGCCTGCGCCCCGTCGAGGACCGGCTGCGCCGTTCCCTCGACGCCGAGGCGCGCTCGATCACGCCGACCGACCGGCTCGGCGCCATCCTCACGGAGGCGCACTCATCGGACCGGGTCGGCTCGGGCTCGGAGGCCAGGCACCACCGGTGGCTCGTGCCCGCGGTGGCGGCAGCCGCCGCCGTGCTCGTCGCCGGCACCGTCTGGGCCGTGAACCGCCCGCCGACGCAGACGCCGTCGGTCGCCGCCACCCCCACCGAGGTGGTCAGCTCGACCTCGCCGGCATCCTCCCCCACGCCGTCCAGCGCACCGTCGAACATTCCTACCCAGACGGCCCAACGGCCGACCACGCCGCTGACCACACCGCCGACGACGAACGTCCAGCCACCGACCACGACCGCCGTGACCGTGCCCGTCTACTACCTCGGTCCGGTCGGGGCGGGCAGCAACCGGCTCCGACTCTTCCGCGAGTTCGTGCCGGCCCGCGTCACGGCGCCCGCGACGGCTGAGGGCCGGGCCCTGGCTGCGCTTCGCCTCGCGATGGGCGCACCCCCGAAAGGTGCCTCCTACTCCTCCGCCTGGTCCGGGGTGACCCCCGAGTCGGTGGCGCTCGATGCCGACGCCATCACGGTCCGGCTGTCGGCGGGCACGTCGAGCGCGGACGCTCTGGCCACGGAGCAGCTCGGCTGGACCGTCCAGGCCGCACTGGGCAAGGCCCTACCCGTCCGCTTCGAGCTCGCCGACGGCGGCACCGAGGTCTCGCCGGGCCACCCGGTCTCGTCTCCCTTCACCCGGCCCACCGACCCGGTCGCGGTGCTCGACCAGGTCGCGCCCATCTGGGTCGACGAGCCGGCCCGCGGCTCGGCCGTCGAGGCCGGGTCACGGCTCGTCGTCAAGGGCGTCGCCAGCACGTTCGAGGCCAACGTCGAGTGGGAGCTGCTCCGCGACGGCCAGACCGTCGACAACGGCTTCACGACGGCCTCGGAGGCGGCCCCGGCGCGTGGCGCGTACCGCTTCACGACCAAGAAGCCGCTCGAAGCCGGCACCTACGTCGTGCGCGTCTTCGAGAGCAGCGCGAAGGACGGCTCGACCGTCGCCGAGGTGCTCGTCCCCGTCACCGCCCGCTGACCCGCCCCCCTTGCCCGCCCGTTCGAGGTGATCCCGACACCCACCCCGATACCGAGATCACCTCGAACCGCAGGGGTCTCCTGGGTCGAGGTGATGGCGACACCCTAGTCAGTCCCACAATCACCTCGAACCGCAAACTGAGTCTCCCGCGAATCGCTGGCGGAGGTCTCGCGGGTCGAGGTGATGGCGACACCCGCGTCAGGCCCGCGATCACCTCAAACCGCAGGCGGAGGTCTCCTGGGTCGAGGTGATCCCGACACCCACCCCGGTATCGAGATCACCTCGAACCGCAGGCGGGTCTCCTGGTCGAGGTGATGGCGACACCGACGTCAGTGCCGAGATCACCTCGAACCGCAGGGGGAGTCGCCGGGTCGAGGTGAGGGCGACACCGACGTCAGTCCCACGATCACCTCGAACCATGGGAGGCGAGCTGGGGGGGCGCGTATGCCGTCAGCGCCAGCGGGTGCGCGCGCTGAGGACCGCGAGGGCTGCGGGACCGGCGGACGACGCACGCAGGATCGTCGACCCGAGGCGGACCGACCGCGCCCCGGCAGCCTGCAGGGCCTCGATCTCGCGGTCGGTGATGCCGCCCTCGGGGCCCACGACCACGAGCACGTCACCCGACGCGGGCAGCTCCACGGACGCGAGCGGCTCGGCCGCCTCCTCATGGAGCACAAGCGTGAGCGCCGATGCCCCCACCCGGGCGACGAGCGGGGCGAGCCCGACCGCGGGGGACGTCGACGGCATCCGCGATCGACGGGACTGCTTGGTCGCCCGCGCCACGACGGCTGCCCATCTCGCGAGCGACTTCGCGGCCCGGTCGCCGCGCCAGACGACGACGGACCGCTCGGCCTGCCACGGCACGACCTCGTCGACGCCGAGCTCGGTGGCGGCCTCGATCGCCTGCTCGTCGCGGTCGCCCTTGGCGAGGGCCTGGACGAGCACGAACCGTGGTGCCGGCTCCGGCTCGTCGGTGACGCCGAGGACGCGGCCGCGCACCCATGCCCGGTCGACGTCGGTGGCCTCGAGCAGCACTCGGCGGCCGGCACCGTCGGCGACGAAGTAGCGCTCGCCGGGGCGGATGCGCACCACAGCCGCTGCGTGGCGGCCCTCGTCACCCTCGAGGAGCAGCGACGACCCGGGGACGGCCTCGGCTACCGCGCCCGGCTCGCCGAGGAAGAGCTGGTGGGTCACCGTGGCCTCACGCCCGGATCACTTCTCCTTGAAGGCGTCGCGCAGCTTGCCGAAGAGACCCTTGTTGGCCGGCGTCAGCCGGCCCTCGGGACGTTCCTCGCCGCGCAGGGCCGCGAACTGGCGCAGCACCTCCTGCTGCTCCTCGGTCAGGCGGGTCGGGGTCTGCACCGTGGCGTGGACCAGCAGGTCGCCCCGACCGCCGTGACGCAGGTGGGTCACGCCCAGACCGCGCAGGGTCAGCACGTCGCCGCTCTGGGTGCCTGCCTTGATCTCGAGGTCCTGCATGCCGTCGAACGTGGCGAGCTTGAAGCTCGTCCCCAGTGCGGCCGCAGCCATGGGCAGCTCGACGCTGCAGTGCAGGTCATCACCGCGGCGGGTGTACGTCTCGTGGTTGACCACCCGGATCTCGACGTAGAGGTCGGCCCTGGGTCCGTTGCCCGGTCCGACCTCTCCCTCGCCGGTCAGCTGGATGCGCGTGCCGGTGTCGACTCCGGCGGGCACCTTGAGCTTGAGCGAGCGGCGGGTGCGGACGCGGCCGTCGCCGGAGCAGTCGTGGCACGGGTCCGTGAGGGTCGAGCCGAAGCCCTGGCAGTTGACGCACGGGCGCGAGGTCATCACCTGGCCGAGGAAGCTGCGCTGGATCTGCTGGACCTCGCCGGCGCCCTTGCAGATCGCGCAGGTCTGGCGCCCGGTGCCGGGCTCGGCGCCGTCGCCGTCGCAGCGGGTGCACCCCACGGCCGTGTCGAGCGTCAGCTCCTCCTCGGAGCCGAAGACCGCCTTGGAGAGGTCGATGTCGAGGCGCACGAGCGCGTCCTGACCCCGCTGGACGCGTGCCCGCGGCCCGCGGGTGCCGGCCTGAGCACCTGCGCCGAAGAAGGCGTCCATGACGTCGCTGAACGAGAAACCTTGTCCCGCGCCGTAACCGGCGCCGCCACCTGAGGCGAACGGGTCGGCGCCCATGTCGAACGACTGGCGCTTCTGCGGGTCGGAGAGCACGTCGTAGGCCTGCGAGACCCGCTTGAACTCCTCCTCGGCCTCGGCGCCGGGGTTCACATCCGGGTGCAGCCTGCGGGCGAGTCGACGGTAGGCCTTCTTGATCTCCTCCTGGCTCGCGTCACGCGAGACCCCGAGGACGGCGTAGTAGTCGTTCAAGCTCAGCTTCCTTTGGTACGTGGTGCTTTCGGTTCCGGCGCGGCGCTGCGCCGGCGGACTGGCCGCGGTGGTGCAGCTGGGTCAGGTGGCCTGGTTCTCGTCGAGGATCTCGGAGACGTAGCGGGCGACGGCCCGGACCGAGGCCATGGTCGTCGGGTAGTCCATCCGCGTGGGGCCGAGCACCCCCAGGCTGGCGACCCGCTCGGCACCGGAGCCGTAGCCCATCGACACGAGAGACGTGGACTGGAGACCGGTCACGGGGTTCTCGGAGCCGATGCGCACCGAGACGAGGTCCGGGTCGTCGCCGAGCTGGCCGAGCAGGCGCAGCAGGGTGACGTGCTCCTCGAGGGCCTCGAGGATCGGGCCGATCGTGCGCTGGAAGTCGGTCCCGGCGCGTGCGAGGTTGGCCTGGCCGGCGAGGACGACGCGCTCCTCGCGCTCCTCGACGAGGGCATCACCGAGGGCGGACACGACCGCCTCCATCGCCGCGCGGTCGGCCTCGTCGACGTCGTCGACGAGGCGTCGCAGCCGGGTCGCAGCGACGGTGAACGGCACGCCGGCCGCCACCTCGTTGATGCGCGCCCGGACCGAGGCGACCAGCGCCTCACCGGTCGCGTCGGACAGCACGCGACCGGTGTCGACGACGCGCTGCTCGACGCGGCCGGTGTTGACGATGAGCACGATCATCAGGTGCGACGAGCCCATCGGGACGAGCTCGATGTGCCGCACCGTCGACCGTGTGAGCGAGGGGTACTGCACGACGGCGACCTGACGGGTGAGGCTGGCGAGGAGGCGCACCGTGCGGTCGACGACGTCGTCGAGGTCGACGGCGCCCTCGAGGAACTGGCCGATGGCGCGACGCTCCCCCGAGCTGAGGGGCTTGACGGCGCTCAGCCGGTCGACGAACACGCGGTAGCCGGCATCGGTCGGGACGCGCCCCGCCGACGTGTGCGGTGCGTGGATGAGGCCCTCCTCCTCGAGGAGGGCCATGTCGTTGCGCACCGTCGCGGCGCTCACGCCGAGGTGGTGGCGCTCGACAAGTGCCTTGCTGCCGACCGGTTCGGAGGTCTGGACGTAGTCCTGCACGATCGCGCGCAGCACCATCAGCCTGCGGTCCTCGCTCATCGCGTCCCCTCCTTCACGGGTCTGGCACTCTCGATCGACGAGTGCCAAGTCTACGTCGTGCCGTGCCGATCTCCGATTTCATCCAACCGTATGCCGCGACGCCACCCTCCCTGCCACCTCCGCCCCGGCCCGGCTGAGCCCGCGACGTGGCGGGACTCCCCGCCCCGGACGAGCCGCACGCCCGCGTGGCGGCTGCGTCGGACGCCGGGCGGCGGCATACCCTCCCTGTCGTGCCCCCCAACGATCGCTACGGATCCGACGTGCTCAGCGGCGACTGGCGTGCCCCCCGGCGTGGCCGCTCCAGTCCGACCCCCGCGGAGCCCGACCTCGTCGTCGAGGAGGTCGAGACCGGCTGGGTGGGCGCCGTCGTGCGGGTCGAGAAGGCGGGCGGCATGCACGTCGTCCACCTCGAGGACCGCCGCGGACGCACCAAGGCGTTCCCGCTGGGCCCCGGCTTCCTCGTCGACGGCTCCCCGGTGACCCTCACTCCCCCGCGGGCCGCGGCCGGAACAGCCCTCGCCGAGGCACGGCGAGCCGCCTCCCGGACGGCGAGCGGATCGGTCGCCGTCGAGGGAACCCGGGCCCGCGTGGCGAGTGGCTCGCGGATCTACGTCGAGGGCCGCCACGACGCCGAGCTCGTCGAGAAGGTGTGGGGCGACGACCTGCGCGGCGAAGGGGTCGTGGTCGAGCTCATGGACGGCGTCGACGACCTCGCCGGCATCATCGCGGAGTTCCAGCCGGGTCCCGGACGGCGGCTCGGCGTTCTCGTCGACCACCTCGTTCCCGGGACCAAGGAGGCGCGCATCGTGGCGCAGGCCCAGGCCCTTCCCGGCCTGACCCAGCACGTGAGGATCCTCGGCCACCCCTACGTCGACGTGTGGCAGTCCGTGCGACCCGAGCGGCTGGGCTGGGAGCGGTGGCCCGCCATCCCGCGCGGCACGTCGTGGAAGCACGGCATCTGTGCGGAGCTGGGCTGGGCGCACGCGAGCCAGGCCGACATCGCGAACGCCTGGAAGCGCATCCTCGGGACGGTGCGCACCTACGCCGACCTCGAGCCGACGCTCCTCGCGAGCGTCGAGGAGCTCATCGACTTCGTGACCGAGCCCGGCGGCTGACCGCCGGGCTCGGGGTCACTTCTTGAGGTAGCCCTGGACGTCGACGACGAGGTAGGCCGCAGCGCTCGTGTGCACGGTGATCGACCCGTCCGCGCCCACCGGGACCACGACCGCGTTGACCCTGGTGCGACCCGAGGCCACGGTGACGTTCGAGGGGGTCGGGCGCGCCGTGCCCGACGGGTATGCCGTGACGGCGGCGGTCGAGGTGGGGGCGATGGGGGTCAGCGTGATCGACACGGCGGCAACACCGGCGGTGGGCACGCCTGCGCGACCGAGCACCGGCACGGACACGGTCGAGCCGCCCGCCACCCGACCGGTGGGCGCACCGAGCCCGCTGCGTGTGTCGAGCAGCCGTGACGGGGTGACCGCGACGTGGTCGGCGCCCGTCTTGAACCATCCGATGACGTCGACGAGCAGGTCGGTCTCGGCCGTCGACTGGACGGTCACCTTGCCGCCGGTCCCGAGCCGCGAGACGACCACGCCGGTCATGGCTGCATCCGCGTCGTAGCGCACGTGTGCCGTCGCCGGACGGGCCGACCCCGTCGGGTACGCCGTCAGCCAGCCACCGGCGCTCGGCGTGGTCGCCGACAGGGCGAGGACGACCGCCGAGGCCCCCGTGCTGGGGACGACGCCGGCGCCGGCCACCGCGAGCTCGACGCTTCCGTTGGCGGGGATGCGCACCTGCGCGGTCCCGAGTCCGGTGCGCGTGTCGAGGACCCGGGTCGGCGTGACGGAGACGAGGTGCCCCGTCGTGGGATACCACCCGACCACCTCAGCCACGAGGTGCGTGGCCGCCGAGGTGTAGAGGCGGACCTTGCCGTCGGTGCCGAGTCTGGCCGGCACGAGCTCGCTGATCGTGTCCGCCGTCGAGTAGGTGACGCTGCGGGAACCGGGACGCGTCGCGCCGGAGGGATAGCTCGTGAGGTAGCCGGCGGCGGCGGGCCCGGTGACCGTGACGTTGAGGACGGCCGTGCCGACCCCGCCGCTCGGGATCCCGGCGCGGCCGCTGACCTGCAGGGCGATCGACGTGCCGGCCGCCACCTTGGCGGCAGGGGCGCCCAGACCGCTGCGTGTGTCGAGCAGTCGCGTCGGGCTGACGGGCCGGTAGACGTCCGTGTCGACGACCGTGGCCCCCTGGTCCTTGAGGTGGATGAAGCCGTTGGGCCATCTGCCGCCGGCCCGAGTGATCTTGCGCCACTTGAAGTCACCGCCCCAGTTGTCCTCCGACACGAGTATCTCGTCGGCCGACACCACCTTCTCGACGTAGGCGACGTGCCCCGTCGAGGAGAAGGAGGTGTTCCACCACGCGACCGAGCCGACGGCCGGGTCGTCGTTCGTCCGGTCGGGGAAGGACGGACCCCAGTTGTAGGCGTTGCCGGACAGGGTGGCGGGCTTGGTGTTGGGAAGGCCGTTCTGGACGAGGCGGTACGCGACGTAGTTCGTGCAGTTGTGGCCGGTCGACTGGCGCCAGTAGCTCGTCGCGCTGCTCTCCTTGTAGCCCGAGTGCGAGTAGCCGGCGGCCTGGCACGGGTCGTAGCTGGTGCACAGCACGATCCACTCGGCGGAGCGGGCAGGCCCGGCGAGGCCGACCGAGCCGACGGCGCCGAGCAGCAGCGCCACCACCGCGAGGAGGACCGCACCACCGCGCGTCGGCGAGTGCCTCGTGAGCCGCGGGGTGCGCAGTACGTCGGGGGCGTCGGCCATGAGGTCGTGCGCGAGTGGCATGTGGGTCTCCGTGATCGCCGTGGGTGCTCTCGGCAATCTAGGACAATGGGGCCACAGGATGACTGGTTTCCCAGAAATCCCACGCGACACGCGCTCGATCTACGTGACCTCTGGCCACCCCTGTGTTAACGACACGGCTGTCATTAGGCGTCCGCGCAGCCACCTTCAGCCGGTCGCTCCGACAGCGGCCGACCCGCCGGGCGCCGACGTCCGGGAAAGGCGACCCGCGCGATGAGCAGCTCCTTGAGCGAGGTGAAGGGCGGACGCACCCAGACCGTCGTGTCGGGTCTCGTCGGCATCGAGAGCACGGCCTTGGAGTGCGAGAACAGCTCGACCGACCGCTCGCCGTGGTAGGCGCCCGTCCCGCTCGCGCCCACCCCGCCGAAGGGCAGCTCCGGCACCGCGAGGTGCGCGAGCGGGATGTTGAAGCCGATGGCACCCGACGACGTGTCGCGCAGGAAGCGCTGACGCACCTCGTCCGACGTCGTGAAGACGTAGAGCGCGAGCGGCTTGTCGCGGCGGTTGACGACGTCGATGGCGGCGTCGAGGCCGTCGACGGTGACGAGCGGCAGCACGGGCCCGAAGATCTCCTCCTGCATGGCGAGCTCTCGCGGGTCGTCCGGGTCGTCGACCTCGACGACCGTCGGCTCGAGGTAGCGCGAGGACGCGTCGGACCGGCCACCGGTGACGACTCGCGCCGGATCGACGAGGGCCGTGAGCCGCTGGAAGTGGCGACCGTCGACGATGCGCCCGTAGTCGGGCGATGCCGCTGGGTCGTCGCCGAAGACCTCCCGGATCGCTTGTGCCAGAAGTGGTTTGAGGTCCTCGAGCGTCGACCGGCTTGCCAGGACGTAGTCGGGCGCCACGCAGGTCTGGCCGGCATTGGTGAACTTGCCCCACACGAGTCGCCTCGCGGTCACCTCGAGGTCCGCGTCGTCGGCGACGTAGGCCGGCGACTTGCCCCCGAGCTCCAGCGTCACCGGCGTCAGGTGCCGGGCGGCCGCCTCGAGGACGACCCGACCGACGGTCCCGTTGCCGGTGTAGAAGATGTGGTCGAACCGTTCGGCGAGCAGCGCCGTCGTCTCGGGGACCGCTCCCTCGACGACGTGCACGGCCGAGGCGTCCAGGTGCTTTGGCAGGAGGCGCGCCAGGAGCCGGGACGTGGCCGAGGCGACCTCGCTCGGCTTGAGGACGACGGCGTTGCCCGCGGCGAGGGCGCCGACCAGAGGTGCGAGGCAGAGCTGGACCGGGTAGTTCCACGGGGCGATCACGAGGACGACGCCCAGCGGCTCGCGCACCACCTTGGCGTGTCCCGGAGCAAGGGAGACCGGCACCCGCACCCGACGCGTGGCGGTCCATTCGCGGAGGTGGCGCAGCGTGTGGTCGATCTCGCGCACCACGAAACCCGTCTCGGTGACCCAGGCCTCCGTCGCGCTCTTGCCGAGGTCGGCATGCAGCGCCTCCGCGATCTCGTCCTCGTGGTCGACGAGCAGCGAGCGCAACGCCCGCAGCTGGGCGACGCGCCACTCGCGCGGTTTGGTCACGCCCTGGTCGAACGCGCGGCGCGCCGAGGCGACGACCTCGGCAGCGTGGGACAGCGCCCCGGGGCTGGCATACGGATCCGCCTCGTCACCGGTGGCTGTGGTCGACACGGTCTCGCTCATCGGGTCCTCCTCGTCGTGGCCCCTCAGGAGGCGAGGAGCCGGTGCACCACGGTGTCCGCGAGCAGGCGCCCGCGCCGCGTCAGCACGAGCCGAGAGTCCCGCAGGACGGCTGTGCCGTCGAGCAGTCCGTCGGCGATGAGACCGGCCACGGCGGTGCGACCTGATCCTCGCAGATCAGCGACCGGGAGTCCCTCGACGAGCCGTGTGCCGAGCAGCACACGCTCGTCGTAGCGCTGGTCGGTCGTGAGGGTCTCCCGCCCGTGCGCGGGGGACTCCCCCGCACCCAGCCGGGCGGCATACGCACTGGGATGCTTGACGTTCCACCAGCGCACGCCGCCGACGTGGCTGTGCGCGCCGGGCCCGACGCCCCACCAGTTGGTCCCCGACCAGTAGGCGACGTTGTGGCGGCAGCGGGTCTGCTCCGATCGCGCCCAGTTGCTCACCTCGTACCAGCCGAACCCGGCTGCGGAGAGCAGCTCGTCGGCGAGCTCGTACTTGTCGGCCTCGTCGTCGTCCTCCGGCGCGGGCACGACGCCGCGGCGCACCTGGGCCGCGAGCTTGGTGCCGTCCTCGACGACGAGCGCGTACGCCGACACGTGGTCGGGCTCGAGCGCGACGGCCGCCTCGAGGCTGCGACGCCAGTCCTCGAGCGACTCCCCCGGCGTGCCGTAGATGAGGTCGACGCTCACCTGCATGCCGGCCGCCTTCGTGGCCGCCACCGCGCGCGCGACGTTCTCGGGGTCGTGGGTCCGTTCGAGCGTGCGGAGCACGTGGGGCACGGCCGACTGCATGCCGACCGAGACGCGGGTGAAGCCGCCGTCGGCGAGCTCTCGCAGCGAGTCCGGCGACACGGAGTCCGGGTTGGCCTCTGTCGTGACCTCCGCGTCGGCCGTCAGACCGAAACGCTCGCGTATGCCGTCCAGCACCGAGACCAGGTCACCGGACCTGAGCATCGTGGGAGTGCCACCACCGACGAAGACCGATGACACGGAGGGCGCCTCGGGCCCGAGCACCGAGCGGGCGATGTCCAGCTCGCGCACCGCGGCGGCGGCGTAGGTGTCGATCCCGATGCTCGCTCCGGGGCCGCCGAGCTCGGTCAGCGTGTAGGTGTTGAAGTCGCAGTAGCCGCAGCGCACCGTGCAGAAGGGCACGTGCACGTAGATGCCGAGGTCGGTCGACGCCAGGTCCGCGAGAGCGGGTGCGGGCAGCTCCCCCGTGCTGGGAGCAGGGTCGCCGTCGGGAAGGGCGGAGGGCGGCATACGTCCATTGTCCCAGCCCGGGAGGGCTGCCCCGTCCACGGCTGGGCTCGTACGCTGCGGACATGCCGGATGCGCAGCTGCCTCGGAGAACCGCGCGGTTCCTCGTGGGCATCGCCGTGCTGGTGCTCGGTCTCGTCGTGGCGGTGCTCGCCGTCGTCCTCTTTCGCCAGATGGACCGTCCCGCGCCCGGTCCGACACCAGCGGCCGCGGTGTCGTGCGCCCCACCGGTCGCGCCGCCGACCACGCATCCCACCTTCACCGCCCCACCGGACGTGTCCGTCGCGGCTGGTTCGCAGTGGACCGCGACGGTGCGCACGACGTGTGGGGACCTCGGCCTCGTGCTCGAGACGGAGCGCGCTCCACGAAGTGTCGCCTCGTTCGTGACGCTGGCGCGCGCCGGCTACTGGACCGACAGCGGGTGCCACCGGCTGACCTCGCGCCAGGCACCCACGGCGTTCCTGCAGTGCGGGGACCCGACCGGGCGCAGCACCGCCGAGCCGGGCTACGACCTGCCGCTCGAGAACGTCCCGGCCGACCGCACCTACCGGGTCGGTGACGTGGGCCTGGCGCGCGGTGACGGCTTCCCCGGTACGGCGGGCGAGTTCTTCGTCGTCCATCACGACTTCACGGCGCCGGCCGACGGCCCGGCCTACTCGGTCATCGGGCACGTCACGAGCGGGCAGGAGGTCGTGCAGCACGTCGCGAGCGGCGGCGGAGAGGACACGAGGCCCGACGGGCCCCCGTTCGAGTCGATCAGCGTGCTCTCGGTGGACGTGCGCCGCCGGTGATGCGGTGGCCTTCCCGCCGCCCCGGTCAACCCCGCCGCCCCGGTCAGCTCCGCCGGCTCGGTCAGCTCCGCCGGCTCGGTCAGCTCCGCCGGCTCGGTCAGCTCCACCGGCCGGTGAGGGGCCGCCGCCCGTCGATGCCGTCGAGACGCTCGGCGAGGAAGCGCCCCTCGTCGTCGAAGTCGAAGGTGAAGCTCGACGCGAAGGCCTGCTGCGTCCAGGACCCCTCTGGGTGCTCGAGGTCCGACCGGCTCCGCACCGCCGTGAGGTCGTGGCCGCGCAGCGCCGAGATGAGGTACTCGTTGCGGGCCGTGTACGCGTCGGGCCCGAGCGCGAAGACGCGCTTCGGCGTGCGGCAGAAGGCCAGCGAGAACAGGCCACTTCCGGCGAAGCCGGCGATCGTGTCGGCTGCACGGAAGAGTGCCACCTGCTCCGAGAGCGGGTGGTCCTCGGGGTGCACGACCTCGAACCCGCGCTCGACGAAGAACGCCTCGACCTCCGCGACGTTGTGGCACGAACGCTTGAGGGAGGGCCGCCGAGTCACGAAGAGCCGGCGTGGACGCTCGCGCTTCTCGGCCGATCGCGCGACATGGTCGCCGACGCGGTCCCAGATCCGCGCCATCTCGGGATGGATGAAGCGAGGCAGCGAGAACATGCCGGTCGAGGCATAGAGCCGCTCGGGCCGGCACGGGTTCGTGAAGACGTGGACGTCGTCAGGCATGATCCCGAAGGCAGCGAGGACGTCGATCTCGAACGGCGCGAGCACGGCCGGCTCGCGGTCGTGCTGCAGCGTCAGGAGGACCTTGACGTCCGGCTCGAGCTGGCGGACGCGCTCCCAGGCCCACATCCGGCTCAGCTGCTCGGTCATGAGGTGGCCGAAGTGACCCGGCCACTCGGAGTCGAGGTGGAACCACGCACCGGGCAGCTCGTCGGGTGAGCTGATGTCGCGTCGCACCGTCCCGAACCGGGGAGCTCGCTCGACGACGTAGACGTTCGAGATCCGCTCCATCCAGTTCTGGCGGAAGGTGTCCGGGAAGAGGATGTCGTCCCGGGTCACGATCTGCCCGCGCGAGCACGTCGGGGCGTCGTAGCGCCGGAGGACCATCTCGGGAACAGACAGGCGTGACTGCACGTACGGGTCCGCCTCGCGGTTCACGTCGTACGCGTTGGACGCGGTCCACGTCACCGCGGGCAGCCCGTCCAGCCGCTCCCCCAGCCCGGGACGGCCCGCGAGGACGGTGTCGACCTCCTCCTCGCGCAGCTTCGCAGCGACACGCACGCCGTTGACGACGCGCAGCACCTTGCTGTGCACGTGGACCTGCTCGAGCGAGCGCCCCAACCCCGCGACGTCGCGGTGGGTGGGGGCGTCGAGCCCCTCGTCGCTGAAGTCTCGCGTGCGGGCCTGCTGGGCTGCCGCGACCAGTCCCCACAGGTCGCCGGCGTACGCAGCCTCGGGCGGCAGGTTCTCGTTCGGCAGGGCATCGTCGACGGCGATGCGTGTGCCCCCGTCGGAGGCCGTCACCGAGGCCGTGTGCCGCTCGGCCAGGGTCTCCCCCGGCTGCGGGGACGGGGCTGCGTCCACCGGACGCCCGGACGGCGGGGTGTCCGTCAGCGGGTGCGGGACGAGCCGACGGGCGACGTACTCACCGCCGGGGCGCAGGTGCATGAACACCCGCTGGAAGAGCAGGGCCTGGTCGTTGCCCTCCTCGTCGGACGCGTCGACGACGAGGTCGAAGGGGCCCTCGACCGTGAGTCGCGCATGGGTGCTCGAGGCGTCGTCGGGCAGCTGCACGGTGGACAGACGCAGGGCCGGCCACTGGGCCGACAAAATCGTCGACCACGGCGCGACGTCGGGTCCACCGACGACGAGGACCTTCGCGTCGCTGCGCCCCTGCAGAGCCGTGACGACGACCTCCATCGCGGCGAGGTGGGGACGGGCGTCCGCCCAGGGCTGCTGGTCGGCGCGCCGGACCAGGTGGCTCGCGGGCCCGGGACCGGGGCCAGGACCAGGCGGTGGCAGGGGCATGGCCCGGGGCCCGGGTGCGGGCTCGCGGGCGGAAGGCGGTGACGGCTCCGCAGCAGTCCCGGCGTGCGAGTGCGCCGGCGGTCGCTCCGTCACGTCTCGCGGTGCCGGGGTTGGGGCCGTGGGCTCACGTCGGACGCCCCGTCCCGGGCTGCGCATGGCTGGCACAGGGGACATCCAAGCACGCCGAGGAGACGGAACCGCTCAGGTGGGCGGCGCGCTCCGAGCCCCGTGGCGGCTCAGCCCGAATGCGTCGTGACGCCGTAGCGTTCCCTGGAGGCGAGCGCCCATCGCGCCGCGGGCACCGAGACGAGGGCGATGACGACCATGAAGGCCGCCAGGATGAGCCAGCCGGTCTCACCGAGGTCGACGCAGAGGTAGGTGACGACCGGTGGGGCGACGACGGCCAGCACGCTGAACCCAAGGCCGGCGAAGCCTTGGTACTGCCCTTGCCGCTCGTGCGGCGCGAGTCCCATCTGCAGCCCCCACTGGCCGCCCGACCCGATCATCTCGCCGACGACGTGGACCAGGGAACCGACGACGAGCGCGCTGATCGCGAGCCACATGGTGCCCCGGTCGGCGAGCGCGACGATCGCGAAGCCGGCCGCGATCCACCATGCCCCGCGCACGAGAGCGTGCGCGCCGGCCTCCACCGAGTCGGCCCGGCGCGAGAGCCGCACCTGGAAGAGCGCGACCGCGGCGGTGTTGAGGACGAGGAGGAGGGCGACCATGACCGTGGGCGCCGCCGTGTGGGCCGAGACGTAGAGGGCCAGCCCGAGTTCCATGACGAAGAAGTGCAGCGAGAACAGCCCCGTGACGATCGTGATGACGACGTAGGGCCAGTCCCGGATGACCGCGAGCCGTGGCTCGCCGGCTGCTCGCGCGTGCGGCGGGATGTGGGGCAGCCGCGTCGTGTTCCAAGCGGCGAGACCGGTGAAGACCGCCTTGAGAATGAAGACGCTGACGTAGGCCCACCGCTCGTCGATGATGAGCGCTGCGCCGCCGAAGACCGCCCCCAGTCCGAGCGCCGTGTTGGTGACAGCCCGGAGGTAGGCCTTGAAGAGCACGCCGCGCCCTCCCGTGGCGAGCTGGGCGACGACGCCCTGGTTGACGGCGCCGGCGCCGCGCTCGAAGAACGCCAGCACGCCGAGCAGGAGCGCCAGCGTCCACGGCGTCGTGGCCAGCACCGGCGGCGCGCTGAAGACCGCTGCCCCGACCATGAACGCCGTGAGCACCTGCCGCGGGCCGCGCGTGTCGCCGAGGTGGCCGGCAGGAACCTGGACCACGATGCCGACGACCGCCGACACCGACATCGCGAGTGCGACCTCGGTGGCACTGAACCCGACCTGGCGAGTGAAGTAGAGCGCGCTCGTCGTGAGGACGGCACCGGCGCCGAAACGGTTGGCGAACGACCCCAGCGCGAGGATGCGCAGGTCGCGGTCCACGGGAATGCCCCGGCGGGTCAGCGGGGGGTTCGTCGTCGACGTCACGGGCACTCCATATCCTCAAACTCTCTCGACGTCAAGATATCCACACACTGGCACATCGGTGAAATCCGTCGTCGACCCGTCGCATAGGGTTCAGGGGTGTACCGGCCCAACTGGATCGAGCTCGACGGCGTCGTCAACATGCGTGACCTCGGAGGAATGGTGACAGCCACCGGTGACACCGTTCGGCCCCACCGGCTGCTGCGCTCCGACAACCTCCAAGACCTCACTCCAGGGTCCGTCGACACTCTCGTCAATCAGTACGGCGTCAGTGACGTCGTGGACCTGCGCACCGACGTCGAGGTCGCCAAGGAGGGCGACGGTCCGCTCCGCGCGCTGGACGGCATACGACACCACCACCACACGCTCTACCGGGAGGACACGACCGAGTCCGGCATCCCTGCCGCCGAGCGCGCCCTGCCGTGGGAGACCGACGAACGCCGCGAGGCGGCGGCCGCGGAGCGCGACGGCGACCACGGCCGCAGCCACGACGAGTTCTGGTCGGAGCACTACCTCAGCTACCTCGCGAGCCGTCCCGACTCGGTCGTCGCCGCCCTCCACGCCATCGCCTCGAGCGAGGGTGCCGTGATCGTCCACTGCGCGGCCGGCAAGGACCGCACCGGCACCGTCGTCGGCCTCGCCCTCAAGGTCGTCGGGGTGCCCGATGACCTGGTCATCGCCGACTACGCGGCGTCCGCAGAGCGCGTCGCGGCCATCATGGAGCGTCTGCGCGCCAAGGCTGCCTACGCCGCCAACCTCAAGGACAAGACGGTGGCCCAGCAGTCGCCGACGACCGACACGATGCGCCTGCTGCTGGCAGCGCTCGACGAGCGCTACGGCGGCCCGCTCGGGTGGCTCCACGAACAGGGCTGGACCACGGCCGACACGGAGCGACTGCGCCGCAAGCTGCTCCGGGCGTGAGCCAGCGGCGCGCCAGCGTCAGCTCGTGGGTGTGGCGTGGAGTCGGTCGCCCACCGCTCGCCTCGTCGAGCGGCTTGCCGAGCGGCCCGGCTACTTCTTCTTGTCGCCCTTGTCGCCGTCGCTCGAGAGGGCGGCGACGAAGGCCTCCTGGGGCACCTCGACCCGTCCGACCATCTTCATGCGCTTCTTGCCCTCCTTCTGCTTCTCGAGAAGCTTGCGCTTGCGGCTGATGTCGCCGCCGTAGCACTTGGCGAGGACGTCCTTGCGGATGGCGCGGATGTTCTCGCGCGCGATGATGCGTGAGCCGATGGCCGCCTGGATCGGGACCTCGAACTGCTGACGCGGGATGAGGTCCTTGAGCTTGCCCGCCATCATCACGCCGTACGCGTAGGCCTTGTCCTTGTGGACGATCGCCGAGAAGGCATCGACGGTCTCGCCCTGCAGGAGGATCTCGACCTTGACGAGGTCGGCGACCTGGTCGCCGTCGGGCTCGTAGTCGAGCGAGGCGTAGCCGCGGGTGCGCGACTTGAGCTGGTCGAAGAAGTCGAAGACGATCTCGGCGAGCGGCAGCGTGTAGCGCATCTCGACCCGGTCCTCGGACAGGTAGTCCATCCCCCGGAGGTTGCCGCGCTTCTGCTGGCACAGCTCCATGATCGCGCCGACGAACTCGGAGGGTGCCAGGACGGTGGCGCGCACGACCGGCTCGCTGACCGAGCGGATCTTGCCGTCGGGGTACTCGCTCGGGTTGGTGACGTGCACCTCCTTGCCGTCGTCCATCGTCACGTCGTAGACGACGTTCGGCTGCGTCGAGATCAGGTCGAGGCCGAACTCGCGCTCGAGGCGCTCGCGGACGATCTCGAGGTGGAGCAGCCCGAGGAAGCCGCAACGGAAGCCGAAGCCGAGCGCGGCCGAGGTCTCGGGCTCGTAGACGAGCGCGGCGTCGTTGAGCTTGAGCTTGTCGAGCGCCTCACGCAGGTCCGGGTAGTCGGACCCGTCGATCGGATAGAGACCGGAGAAGACCATCGGCTTCGGGTCGCGGTAGCCGCCGAGGTCCTTGGTCGCCGGCTTGCTCGCGTTGGTCACGGTGTCTCCGACGCGTGACTGGCGCACGTCCTTGACGCCGGTGATGAGGTAGCCGACCTCGCCGACGCCCAGGCCCTTGCCGGGGACCGGCTCCGGGCTGATGACACCGATCTCGAGCAGCTCGTGGGTCGCCCGGGTCGACATCATGACGATCTTCTCGCGCGGGCTGAGGTTGCCGTCGACGACGCGGACGTAGGTCACCACGCCGCGGTAGGTGTCGTAGACCGAGTCGAAGATCATCGCGCGCGCCGGGGCGTCGGGGTCGCCGACCGGCGCCGGCAGGGTGCGGACGATCTTGTCGAGCAGTGGCTCGACACCCGCGCCCGTCTTGCCCGAGACCCTGAGGCAGTCCTCGGGTTCGCAGCCGATGAGCTTGGCCATCTCCTCGGCGTACTTCTCGGGCTGGGCCGCCGGCAGGTCGATCTTGTTGAGGACCGGGATGATGGAGAGGTCGTTCTCCATCGCGAGGTAGAGGTTCGCGAGCGTCTGCGCCTCGATGCCCTGGGCGGCGTCGACGAGAAGCACCGCGCCCTCGCACGCGGCGAGCGAGCGGGACACCTCGTAGGTGAAGTCGACGTGGCCCGGGGTGTCGATCATGTTGAGGGCGTACGTCGTCCCCTCGAGCTCCCACGGCATGCGGACGGCCTGGCTCTTGATCGTGATGCCGCGCTCGCGCTCGATGTCCATGCGGTCGAGGTACTGCGCGCGCATGGCGCGCGAGTCCACGACGCCGGTCAGCTGCAGCATCCGGTCGGCCAGTGTGGACTTGCCGTGGTCGATGTGCGCGATGATGCAGAAGTTGCGGATCAGGTCCGGCGGCGTTGCGTTGGGTGCCAACGCGGAGCGGGCCATGGGCGACACGTGGGACGAACCTCGCAGAGTCAGGGTGACGGGGATGGTGCTGGTCGGTGGGCGGTCCGGTGCTCGGGGGCGCCGCCGCGGCCACCACAGTCTCCCATGCTTTGGGGGTCAGGCGCTCACGCCCTCGCCGCCCGCCCACCACCGGTCGGCGCCGTGACGCACAATGGCCGCCATGCGCGCCCAACCGATGCAGGTCCTGCCCGTGGCCCCCGGGTCGCACCTGCCGATGCGCCGCTACGTGCGGCACCCGAGGGAGATCGTGACGCTCGTCGTTGCCGTCGTCACCTCGCTGCTGCTGCTCCTCGTGGCCATCGCCGAGGTGACGGTCGCGATCGACGAGCAACGCATGCCCGACGTCTACGCCCTGGCCCTCGTCTTCGCCCCGCTCCTCGTGTGGTTCGCACGCGGGCAGCTGTGGGCACAACAGCGACTCCTCGGCATCAAGCTGAGTCCCGGTCAGTTCCCCGAGGCGTACGCGATGCTCGTCGACGCCGCCGGCCGGTCCGGGCTCGCCTACGTGCCCGACGCCTACGTCGTCCTCGGAAACGGCCTCATCAACGCGGCGGCCTCCGGACACGGCTTCCGGCGCTTCGTGATCATCAACAGCGACATGCTCGAGGTCGGTGGGGCTGCGCGTGAGCCGGACGCGCTGCGGTTCGTCATCGCCCACGAGGTCGGGCACATCGCCGCCGGCCACGTCAGCTACTGGCGCATCCTCGGCACCTTCGCCTCGCAGTGGATCCCGCTCGTCGGCTCGACCCTGAGCCGGGCCCAGGAGTACACGGCCGACAACTACGGCCACGCGCTCGCTCCGCAGGGCGCCCGTTCGGCCATGGCCACGCTCGCCGGCGGCAAGTACCTCGGCCGATCGGTCGACGTCGACGCGATGGCCGACCGCGCCGTCACTGAACCGGGCTTCTTCGTCTGGGTCGCGAATGCCGCGGCAAGCCACCCGGTGCTCCTGTGGCGCATACACGCCCTGCGTGACCGGCGCCGTCCGGGACGCCTGCTGTGGCGTCCGACGGAGCCGTGGCTGTGGGGCACGCCATCCCTGCCCGGCGCGTACGCGCTGCCCGCGATGATCGGCTTCAGGCCCACGCCACTCCCCGGGGCGGTGCCCACGCAGCCGGTGACCCAGGACGTGCCGCTGGGCGCCGTGTCGGGCGCGGCTGGGACCGCTCGACGCGGGGACGACGGCGAGGGTGTCTCCGAGCCCTACCCCGACGCCACGGCGCCCACGGCGGTGCCGGCACCGATCCGAGAGGACGACCGATGGAAACCCTGATCAACCGGAGCGACGGCCGCGACGACGGCGAGCACTGGACCGAGAACTACGAGGAGCTACCCGGCGGCGCCGGCATCAGCATCATCCTCGAGTCGACGACGCAGGAGGGGGTCGGACCTCGCCTGCACCGACACCCCTATGCCGAGACCTTCGTCATCCGGCGCGGTTGGGCGACGTTCACGGTCGGGACCGACGAGGTCGTGGGGCACGCCGGTCAGGTCCTCGTCGTGCCGGCCGACACCGCACACCGGTTCCGCACTGGTCCCGACGGCTACGAGGGCGTCCACATCCACGCCAGCGACCGCTTCGTCACCGAGTGGCTCGAGTGACGCACAGCGCGCAGCACTGACTCGCGCAGGCGGGACGCCCGCTCGAGGGTCAGGGGGCGCCGTCGCGGACGGTCAGGCGTTCGTCGTGACGCGCCTGACCGCCTGGTCCACCTGGCGGTCCGGGGCGGTCGTGGTGGCCCGGGAGCGGCGCTCGAGCACCGCCGACAGCACCGCCACGCCGACGCCGAGCACCGCGAGGCCTGCGCCGACGAGGCTCGGGGCGCCGTAGCCCCAGCCCGCGGCCAGCACGACCGAGCCGAGCCAGGCGCCGAGGGCGTTGGCGGTGTTGAGCGTCGAGTGGTTGAGGGCGGCCGCGAGGGACTGTCCTTCGTGCGCGACGTCCATCAGGCGCGTCTGGAGCAGCGGCACGACGATCGAGGGCAGCAGGCCGAGCACGAAGACCATGACCACGGCGAGCCAGAGCGTCTGGGCGGCCCAGCCGAAGAGGGCGAGCAGTAAGGCGATGAGAACCAGGGCGCCGATGATGCCCTGCAGCACCCCGACGCGGTTCGCCACGCGCCCGCTCAGCACCATGCCCGCAACCATGCCGATGCCGTATGCCGCGAGCACCCACGGGATGGAGCGCTCGTCGAGTCCGGCGAGCTCGGTCATGGTCGGCGTGATGAAGGAGTACATCGCGAACATGCCACCGAAGCCGACGACCCCCACGAGGAGCGCGAGCCACACCTGGAGGCGACGCAGCGCCTGCATCTCGCCGCGCATCGACTCCTCCCCGCTCGGCGGCTGGTGCGGCAGGAAGATCGCGATGGCCACGACGGTGAGCCCCCCGAGGATCCCGACGAGGACGTAGGGAAGGTGCCACGAGAACCGCTGGCCGAGCAGGGTGGCGAGGGGTACGCCGACGACGTTGGCCACGCCGAGGCCACCGAGGATGGCCGCGACGGCCGAGGTGCGCCGCCGGTGCGACACGAGCGAGGCCGCGACGACCGAGCCGATGCCGAAGAACGCGCCGTGCGGGAGGCCGGCGAGGAACCGCGCAGCCATCACGGTCGGGTAGGTGTCAGCGGCGAGGATGGCGAGGTGGGCGACGGCGAAGAAGGCCATCAGCCCCATGAGCAGTCCCTTGCGCGGGGCCTTGGCCGCGGCCACCGCGATGAGCGGAGCACCCACGACGACGCCGAGGGCGTAGGCCGAGACGTAGTGTCCCGAGGTCGCGATGTCGACGTCGGTTCCCGCGGCGATCTGCGGGAGCAGGCCCATCGTCACGAACTCCGTGGTGCCGATGGCGAATCCGCCCACAGCTAGCGCGAGGATCGCGAGGGTCGTACGGCGTGCGGCGGGACTCACAGGGGTTCTCCGGGTTCGGGTCGTTTCGTCGGCGTCCAGGTGCGGTGGCACCGACGTGGCATCGTGCGGATCGCCGTCGACCCGGTCTCGGACGCCAACGGTAACGGTGGCGCGGCTACGGTGATTCCCATGTCCAGCACCTTCGAGCGCCTTCTCGGCCGCCTGCGCGACCTCGTGCGCGGCACCACCACCTCGACCCGCCCCCGCCCACCAGCGGGCCGGAAGGGTGGCCCCACGCCGGGGCGACGGGGCGCCTCCGCGACGGTCCCCGGTGCCGCCACGCCCTACCCCGGCGACGCCACCCGTCTGCCCGACACGACGTATGCCCCTCGACCGGACGGCCGGCCTGACCCGGGCGAGATCGTTTGGACCTGGGTGCCCTACGAGGAGGACCACAGCCAGGGCAAGGACCGTCCCGTACTCATCGTCGGGCACGACGGCGGCTGGCTCGTGGCGCTGGCCCTGACGAGCAAGGACCACGACGGCGACCAGCAGCAGGAGCGGCGGTCGGGCCGTGAGTGGGTCGACATCGGCTCCGGCCCCTGGGACGGCCGGGGGCGTCCGAGCGAGGTCCGGGTCAACCGCCTGGTCCGGGTCGACCCGGACGGGGTGCGCCGGGAGGGCGCCGTCCTCCCCCGCGACCGGTATGAGGCGGTCGTGGCCGCCGCGCGGGCCCACCACCGCCGCTGACGCAGATCGGGCCCGTCACCACGAGGTGACGGGCCCGATCGCGACAGGGTGGTGCGTCAGAGCGACGCAACCTTCTTCGCCATGGCCGACTTCTTGTTGGCGGCTTGGTTCTGGTGGATGACACCCTTGCTGACGGCCTTGTCGAGCTTCTTCGAGGCGGTCTTGAGGGCGTCGGCAGCAGCGTCCTTGTCGCCGGAGGCCGTGGCCTCGCGGACCTTGCGGACCCAGGTGCGAAGCTCGCTCTTGACGGCCTTGTTGCGCTCGGTGCGCGCCGCGTTCGTCTTGATGCGCTTGAGCTGCGACTTGATGTTTGCCACGTTGATGGTTTCTTTCGTTCGGTCGGATGGTTGCCGTTAGAGGGCGGCAAAGCTGCTCGGGACCGGGCGTGGGGACACCCTGCGTGAGCGGCTCTGGTTGGTGCATGCATGCGCGCACGACCTGAGCGCGCACGCAAGGGTCAAAGTTACCAGCGGCCGGTGCACTCGACCAAACCGGCCGGATGCGGCAGGGGCCGGTCCGCGGGGCCGCCCGGTGGCCAGGGCCTCAGCGGCCGGCGCGCGCCCGCGAGATGGTCAGGATCGCCCGCTCGACGGCATACACCGGGTCACGCCCGCCGCCCTTGACCTCGAAGTCCGCGGCTGCAACGGCCTGGACCGCGACGGCGAGTCCGTCGGCGCTCCAGTGACCCACGGCTCGACGTGCCTTGTCGATCTGCCACGGCGCCATGCCCAGGCTCTTGGCGAGCTGCGCGGAGCTGCCACGGCCGGCGGCCCCGACCTTGATCAGCTGGCGCAGCTGGGACGCGATGACGGCGACGATCGGGACCGGATCGACGCCGGTGGCGATGGCGTGGCGGAGCAGACGCAACGCCTCCCCCGACTGCCCGGCGATCGTCGCGTCGGCGACCCGGAAGCCCGTGGCCTCCACCTTGCCCCCGTGGTAGGTGTCGACGACGGCGTCGTCGACCGTGCCCTCGGTGTCGGAGACGAGCTGGGAGCAGGCCGCCGCGAGCTCGCGCACGTCCTTGCCGACGGCCTCGACGAGGGCACGCACGCCCTCGCTCGTGATCTTGCGACGGGCCGCCGCGAACTCCTTCATGACGAAGTCCGTCTTGTCGCGGTCGGTCTTGATGGCCGGGCACTCGATGACCCGCGCGCCGGCCTTCTTCATCGTGTCGAGCACCTTCTTGCCCTTCATCCCGCCGCCGTGCGCGACGACGAGGCCGACGTCGGGGTCGGGCGCCGCGAGGAGCGAGAGCAGGTCGAGCTGGAGCTCGTCGGGGGACTCGTGCAGGTCGCGCACGACGATCGTCTTGGCGCCGCCGAACAAGGAGGGGCTGGCGTGCATCTGCAGGGCGCCCGACTCGTAGGTCGCGGCGTCGATGCGGATGACCTCGGCGTCCGACTCCCTGGCCGAGACGAGGACGCCGGCGACGGCGCGCTCGACGAGCACACCCTCCGGGCCGGTCACGAGCACGAAGGGCGGAACGGCCGGGTCGGTCATGGCGCCAACCATGCCATGCGGGCCCGACACCCGCCTCCGCCCGTCCCCGCAGGCGCCTCAGTCCGCAACACACCCGGGAACCATCAACCCGCCCGTGTTGCAACCGTCGAGGTCTGCAGCTGCTCGGTGTGTTGCCGGCGCGGGCAGGGCACGGACGTGTGCCGGACGGCCGGATCAGTCGAAGAGCGCCCCGGAGGCGATGGTCAGGCCGAGCTGCTCGACCCGGGCCGAGATGGTCTCCTCGGGCAGCTCGAAGTGGTCGACGAGCTCGTCGAGCTGCATGCCGGTCTCGGCCGCGTCGCGCAGCTCCTCGTCCTGCTCGTCGGTCCACGCGTGCCCCGACGTCACCGCGCTGCGTGACGAGACCGGAGCCGGCGGCGGCACCGCGACCGGCCGCGGGTGCTCCGTGCCGTCCGCGTCGGCCCTGGCCCCGGTGAGCGAGCGGAGAGCCGGCTCCTCGACGGCCACGGGTGGGGGCGCCATCGCGTCGAGGCGGGCGAGCGCCGCGAGCACCATCGTCTTGTCGGTCGTCGGGTAGAAGGGCGGCAGCGAGCGCTGGAGGAAGCCGGCATACCTCGCCGTCATCATCCGGGAGTCGAGGAAGGCCACGACGCCACGGTCGTCGGCCCGGCGCACGAGACGTCCGGCTCCCTGGGCGAGGCGGAGGGCGGCATGGGTGGCCGACACGGCCATGAAGCCGTTGCCACCCATCCGCGCGATCGCCTGCGACCGGGCCGACGCGAGCGGGTCGTCCGGGCGCGGGAACGGGATGCGGTCGATGATGACGAGCTGGCACGACGAGCCCGGTACGTCGACGCCCTGCCAGAGGGTGAGGGTGCCGAAGAGGCACGTGCGAGGGTCGCGCGCGAACTGGCGGACCAGGGTCGTGATCTGGTCCTCCCCCTGGCACAGGACCGGGATGTCGTCGCCGAAGCGGGCACGCATCACCTCGGCAGCGGTCTGGGCCGCGCGCATCGACGAGAAGAGCCCGAGGGTGCGGCCGCCGGCGGCGCGCACGAGCTGCTCGATCTCGTCGAGCGTGTCGTCGCCGGCACCGTCGCGGCCGGGCGGCGGCAGGTGGGCGGCGACGTAGGCGATGGCCTGCTTCGGGTAGTCGAACGGGCTGCCGACGTCGAGGCCCTGCCACTTGGGGGCGCCGTCGCCGCGCAGCCCGATGGTGCCGGCCACGGCGTCGAAGGTGCCGCCGAGCTCGAGCGTGGCTGACGTGAGGACGACGGTGCGCTCCTCGAAGACCTTGTCGCGCACGAGCATCGCCACGCTCATCGGCGCGACGCGCAGCACGGTTCCTCGGCGCGGGTCCCGGTTCAGCCAGACGACGTCGAGCTCACGCTCCTCGAGGATCCGCTCGGCGTTCTCGTGGATCTCGTCCACAGCGGCTCGGGCGACCTGGCGGGCGCCGTCGGCCTCCTGGCCGGCCGGCGGCTTGAGGTCGCTCTGCACGGTGCGGGCGGTGTCGCGCACCCGCGCCAGCGCCATCCCGACGGAGTCCGGGATGCCCAGCATGCGGCCCTCCTCGAGCGGCTCGAGCGCCTGGGCGAGCAGCTCGCCGGCCTCGTCGAGCGCGGCGGTGTTCTCCGACATCCGGCCGGCCTTCTTGGCGGCCGTCATGACCATGGTGCCGGTCAGCTCGTCGGTGATCGTCGCGGTGACGCGGTCGACGAGCTCGTGCGCCTCGTCGACGACGAGCACGTCGTGCTCGGGCAGCATCTGCCGGCCCTCGAAGGAGTCGATGGCCATGAAGGAGTGGTTCGTGACGATGACGTCGACCTCCTTGGCGGCCTCTCGCGCACGCTCGACGAAGCACTCGGCGACGAGCGGGCACTTGCCGCCCATGCACTCGTGCGCCGAGACCGAGACCTGCCGCCACGCACGCTCGGAGACCCCTGGGACGAGCTCGTCGCGGTCGCCCGAGTCGGTCGTGGACGCCCAGTCCCGCAGCCGGACGACCTCCTGGCCCAGGCGGCCGACCGCCGCGTCGACCTGCCCGACCGACAGCAGCCCGTCCTCGTCGTCGGGGAAGCCGCCCTCGAGCTTGTTGAGACACACGTAGTTGCGCCGCCCCTTCACGAGCGCGTAGGTAGGACGGCGGCCGAGGACGGGGGCCAGGGCGTCGGCGACGCGCGGCATGTCACGGTCGACGATCTGCGCCTGCAGCGCGAGGGTCGCGGTCGCGACGACGGCCGGCTTGCCGGCCTCGAAGGCGTGGGCGACGGCGGGCACGAGGTACGCGAGCGACTTGCCGGTGCCCGTGCCGGCCTGCACCAGCAGGTGCTCGCCGCCGTCGATGGCGTGGGCCACCGCCTTGGCCATCTCGACCTGACCGGGCCGCTCGGCACCGCCGACCCCCGACACCGCGGCGTGGAGGAGATCGTCGAGCGCGGGTCGCTGGGGCATTGGGTCAGAGTATGCCGCGGGGGTGACCGGCCGTGGCACCCGTCCCCCGCCCGTCACCGCGCGTCACCGGTAGTCCCCCGCCCGGCTCCGGCGGCTCGCGCTCCGCAAGGCCAGGTGCGCCGACGGCGGTCACGGCCCGGGACCGATCTCGCGACGAGCGCCGCGACGACTCCGCCGTGCGGCCATGGCACCGGAGCCGGCTCACCCCACGGGTGTGCTCTCTTCGGGCCTCAGCGGAGTGGGCTCCCGTCGACACGACGGGCCATCGCGACGTCGTCGCGGTAGTCCGTCGCGCTGAGGCGCAGGCCGCGCGGCACCCGACCGACCTCCGTCCAGCCCGCTCGCCCGTAGAAGTCGCCGAGGCCGAGACCCTCGCGGTAGTCCAGCCGCAGCAGCTCGACCCAGGGCAGCTCCCGCCGTGCGATGCCCACCATGCCGCCGAGGAGGATGCGCCCGAGGTTGCGACCCTGCGCCACCGGGTCGACCATCAGCCGCTTGAGCCCTGCCACGTGCTCGTAGGGGAACCCTCGGGAGTGCTCCCACAGGCCGAGGGCACGCAGACCGCCGTCGGGGTCCCAGAGCACACAGAGCAGCGAGCGCCGGTCCCGGATGTCGTCGAGGTGACGATCCAGCGCCACCTCAACGTCGCGACGTGGCGCTCCGGGGAGGAACCCCACCGAACCCCCGGCATCGTTGACGCGCACCCACAGGTCGACGGCGGCCTCCCGCAGCGCAGAGTCGAGAGCCGCCGCGGCCACGGTCTCGACCCGCGGCGCCTCGAAGTAGGCCATCGGCTCGCCGTCCGGCTCCTCCTGCAGGACTCGCGTGCCCAGCTGCACGAGCCCAGCCGACGCCGCCGTCCGCAGCGACGCCGTGTTGACGACGTCGACCATCGCCGTGACGTGCCCGTCCGGCACGTGCTCCACCGCCCACGCGACGACGGCACGCGAGATCTCACGACCGAGCCCCGCGCCCAGTCGGTCGTGGGCAAGGCGGTAGTAGAGGTTGAGGTGTGCACTGCCGGGCTCCTTGTGGCGCAACCCGGCCCATCCGATGACCTCGCCGGTCGCTCGGTCGACGACGGCGGCATACCCCAGGTCGTCCCGCTCCCAGTCGGCGATGTCATCCGCGAGACGTTCACGGCAGCGCTCGGGGCTCGGCATGCTGGCCGGCGAGTGGGCGTAGGTCCGCGGGTCGTTGTGCAGGCGGACGTAGTCGTCCAGGTCCTCGGCCCGCGGACGTCGAAGGACGAGCCGCTCGGTCGTCAGCCAGACGGCCGCCTCGTCGATGGCAGCGGTCACGGCGCCTGACGCTCGGGCGCGCGCGTCTCGCAGACGGCGAGTGGGGCGCCGTCGCAGCACGGCTCGATGTAGAGGCACGTCGGGCAGCGGTTGTGCGCCTGCTCGGCATACATCTGGGTGCCGCAGTAGGGGCACGGGATCTCGAGGGCCATGCTGCTCATCCTTCCCGAGGCGTCCGACCGGGGTGCCCCCGACATGCCGAAGGGCCCCCTGGTGGGGCCCTTCGGACGTTCGGTTCGGGTCAGCTGGCGGCGACGGTGTATGCCGCCAGGTCGGGCTCCATACTGGGCGTGACCTTCGCGCGGAGCCGGGTCCCCTCGGCGACGTGCCGGCTCTCGAGGATCTCGCCCTCCTCGTGCAGCCGCGAGACGAGGTCGCCACGCTCGTAGGGCACGAGCACGTCGACCTCGATGTCGGGCTTCGGCAGCTCCTGGTCGATGAGGGCCCGCAGCTCGTCGAGGCCGGCGCCCGTGCGTGCCGACACGGTGATGCAGTGCTTCTCGTGGCGCCGGAGCCGGTCGAGCACCTGCGGATCGGCGATGTCGGCCTTGTTGACGACGATGATCTCCTTGATCTGGTCGCCGCCCACCTCCGCCAGCACCTCGCGCACGGCCGAGATCTGTCCCTCGGGATCGGGGTGCGAGCCGTCGACGACGTGCAGCAACAGGTCGGAGTCGCCGACCTCCTCGAGCGTCGAGCGGAACGCCTCCACGAGCTGGTGCGGCAGGCTGCGCACGAAGCCCACCGTGTCAGCGAGCGTGTAGACGCGGCCGTCCTCCGTCTCCGTCCGGCGCACGGTCGGGTCGAGGGTCGCGAAGAGCTGGTTCTCGACCAGGACACCGGCGCCGGTGAGGCGGTTCAGCAACGAGCTCTTCCCGGCGTTGGTGTAGCCGGCGATGGCGACGGAGGGGACACCGCCGGAGCGGCGCGCGTGGCGTCGCGTGTCGCGGCTCGTCTTCATTCCCTTGATGTCGCGGCGCAGCTTGGCGATCTTCGTGTTGATCCGGCGGCGGTCGAGCTCGATCTTCGTCTCACCGGGTCCACGCGACCCGATGCCCTCACCGCCGGCGACACGGCCACCGGCCTGGCGGGACATCGACTCACCCCAGCCACGCAGGCGCGGCAGGAGGTACTGGAGCTGGGCCAGCTCGACCTGCGCGCGGCCCTCGCGGCTCTTGGCGTGCTGGGCGAAGATGTCGAGGATGAGGGCCGTGCGGTCGATGACCTTGACCTTGACGACGTCCTCGAGTGCGCGGCGCTGGCTCGGTGCGAGCTCGCCGTCACAGATGACGGTGTCGGCGCCCTCCTCGACGACGATGTCGCGCAGCTCGATGGCCTTGCCCTTGCCGAGCCAGGTCGCGGGGTCCGGCCTCTGGCGGCGCTGGACGACGCCCTCGAGCACGGTCGAGCCCGCGGTCTCGGCGAGGGCGGCGAGCTCGCGGATGGAGTTCTCGGCGTCCTCGGCGGTGCCCTCGGTCCAGACCCCGGCCAGCACGACGCGCTCCAGGCGCAGCTGGCGGTACTCGACCTCGGTGATGTCCTCGAGTTCGGTCGACAGACCCTGGACGCGTCGGAGCGCGGCACGCTCCTCGCGGTCGAGCTGGTCGCCGTCGTAGAGCGGGTATGCCGTCTCGTCCATGTCGTGGAGCTCTTCGGCCAGCGCGTCGGCGCGGGTGGCGAAGAGGTCGCGCTCGCGCTGTGCGGCGCGGGAGTTGTCGCTGGGGTGGTTCGTGTGGTTGCTCGTCATGTTCTCCTTATCGTCCCACTCCTGCAACGCCAGGAGCCACTCGTTTGTGCCCGATTCGCCGCCCCGGGTACGCGACGGGTCGGCTCCGCGGAAGATCGGTGCGGGCCGATACGGTGACGGGAATGAGCGAGCCGACCGACCACTACTTCAGCGCCGAGCCGGCCACCCCGGAGGAGCGGCGCACCGTCGAGGTCACGCTCGACGGGCGCCGGTTCACCCTGACGACGGCTCGGGGCGTCTACTCCCCCGACCGCCTCGACCCGGGCACGGCCGTACTGCTCTCCGGCGCCCCGGACCCGAGCCCGACCGGCGACCTGCTCGACATCGGCTGCGGGTGGGGCCCGATCGCCCTCACCGTCGCTCTTCGCTCCCCCGGCGCCAGGGTCTGGGGCGTCGACGTCAACCGCCGCTCGCTCGAGCTGTCGCGGATGAACGCTGCGGCCGCCGGGGTCGCGAATGCGACCTTCTGCGAGCCGGACGACGTGCCGGACGACGTGCGGTTCGCCACGATCTGGTCCAATCCCCCCATTCATGTCGGCAAGCCCGCCCTGCACGCCCTGCTCCGGCGATGGCTCCCGCGCCTGGACGACGACGGCGTGGCACATCTCGTCGTCCAGAAGCACCTCGGCTCGGACTCGCTCCAGAGGTGGATCGCCGAGCAGGACTGGCCACTGACGTGCACCCGTCTGTCGTCGGCGAAGGCCTTCCGCATCCTCGAGGTGCGTCGTGCCTGAGGTCGGCACGGCCGTCGAGGACGCTCGGGCCCTCGTCGCTCACTGGTTCCCCGAGGCGCGGGCGTCCTGGCTCGGTGGCAGCGTCGTGCTCGGCTCGGCGACGCCGGGCTCCGACCTCGACGTCACGGTGCTGCTGCCCGGTCCGCCAGCACCGTTCCGGGACGCACGGCGCTACCGGGGCTGGCCGGTCGAGCTCTTCGTGCACACGGAGACCTCCCTCGGCCACTACATGCGACGCGACGTGCGGGCCGGCCGTCCCACCATGGCGCGGCTGGTCGGACATTCGGTCGTGCTCTCGGACGCGGACGGCTCAGGTGCCCAGTGGCGCCAGACTGCCCAGATGCTGCTCGCTGCGGGGCCACCCGCGCTCACCGGTGACGAGCTCGCGTCCCTGCGGTATGCCGTCACCGACCTGCTCGACGACGTGACCCACGCGCACGACGCACACGAGCGACTCGTCGGCTCGGCCCTGCTGGCCGAGGAGTCGGCGCACCTGCTGCTGCACGGTGCCGGTCACTGGTGGGGTCGCGGCAAATGGGTGGCCCGCGAGCTGGCCGACCTGGATGAGCGCGACGGCACCAGCTGGCGTGGCCGGCACGAGCAGGCGCTCGTCACGGCAGCGGCGGGCGACGTGTCGCTCCTGCTGGCCTTCGCCGACGAGGTGCTCGCCCGCAACGGAGGCCCGCTCTTCGAGGGCCACCGGCTGGCCGGCATCGACCCGGGCAGCGATCAAGGGGTTCGCTGACGGCTCGTGTCGTCGGTGTCAGGCGGTCCGTCCTCGGCGCAGCCGGGCCACGCCTGCGCCGGCCTCGTCAGCTCGGGCGGACTGGCGCCGGGCGGTACGGGAGTGAACGCCACAGGAGCCCCTGACGTCGGTTCCAGGAGCGCCGCACCATGGTTCCCAACGAGTGGCGATCACCGGGAAACGGTCAGAGCGGGAAGTCCCCGTCGGCGACGAGGGCCGCGGGACCGGCGAGCTCGACCCGCTGGCCGGGCAGCGGCGTGACGGTCAGGCGCCCACCCGGCACGTCGACCGTCCACGGGCTGAGGTCTTCGACGCCGGACCAGAAGCGCGTCGCCAGAGCCGCCGCCGCAGCGCCCGTGCCGCACGACCGCGTCTCGCCCACACCTCGCTCGTGGACGCGCATCGCGATGTGGCCGGGTCCGACGGCCCGGACGAACTCCACGTTGGACCCGTCGGCGGGCTCCGGGTGCAGCTCGGGAGCCTCGCCGAGGTCGAGGTTGTCGAGCGAGATGCCCTCGGGGAGCATGACGACGGCGTGCGGGTTGCCGAGGTCGACCGTCAGGGCAGGCACGGGCTTGCCATGGCGCGGTCGTACCATGACGTCGAACCCGTCGCGGCGTGCGCCTTCCTCGTCGCCGAGGCGCCACGGACCGAGGTCGACGGCATACCCGTCCTCGAGCACGCGCACGGTCCTGACGCCGGCGCGAGTGGCGATGGTGAACGTCGACCCGAAGGCGAGGCCCTCTCGACGGAGGTACTCGGCGAAGACGCGCGTGCCGTTGCCGCACATCTCGGCGAGCGAGCCGTCGGCGTTGCGGTAGTCCATGAACCACTCGGCCTGTCGCGACTGGTTGCGCACCGCCTCGTCCGTGGCGTGCGCGGTGCGCACGACGCGAATGACGCCGTCGGCCCCGAGACCGGCGTGCCGGTCGGCGATGCGCTGCACCTGGGCGGGGGTGAGCTCGAGTGAGCCCTCGAGGTCCGGGACGAGGACGAAGTCGTTCTCGGTGCCGTGGCCCTTGGTGAAGCGAGTCATGTCAGGCATTCTCCGGCATGCCGGACCGCGCTCGCGCATCCGCCTCACGAACCGCCGCGAGCGCCCGGTGGAGCAGGTCGGGGGCAGCCGCATCGAGCCAGCCGATGCGGTGGTCCGGACGGAACCACGACTCCTGCCGCCTGGCGTAACGGCGCGTGGCCTGCGCAGTGTCGTTCCGTGCCGCGGCCTCGTCGAGCGCGCCGTCGACGACGGCGATGGCCTGGCTGTAGCCGATGGCCCGGCTCGCGGTGACGCCGTCACGCAGGCCGTGGGCGAGCAGGGTCTCGGTCTCGCGGCGCAACCCGTCCTCCCACATGCGTCGGACGCGCCGGTCGATGCGCTCGACGAGAGCGTCACGGTCGAGGCGAAGCCCCAGGACCACTGCCGGAGAGACGAACTCACGTGTGGGCATGGACGCGCTGAAGGGACGGCCGGTGAGCTCCATGACCTCCAGGGCGCGGATGACGCGCCGGCGGTTGCCGGGCAGGATCGTGCCGCCCGCCCGGGGGTCCAGCGTGAGCAGACGCGCGTGCATCGCGTCACCACCGACCTCCTCGGCCTCCGCCTCGAGACGCGCGCGCACCCGCGCGTCGGTCGGCGGAATCTCGAGCCGGTCGAGTGCTGCGCGCACGTAGAGCCCGGAACCACCGATGAGGATCGGACGGTTGCCGCGACCACGGATGGAGGCGATGTCGTCGCGCGCCGCGGCCTGGTAGCCGGCGACGCTTGCCTCCTCGGTCACGTCGAGCACGTCGAGCTGGTGGTGCGCGATGCCGCGGCGCTCGGCGACCGGAAGCTTGGCCGTGCCGATGTCCATGCCACGGTAGAACTGCATGGCGTCGGCGTTGACGATCTCTCCGCCGAGTCGCTCGGCGAGGTCGAGGGCGAGGTCCGACTTGCCGGTGGCCGTCGGGCCGACGACCGCGACGATCGGATCGCCGTCCGGCAGCCCGGTCCCCGGCGTCATCGCCCGACCGGACGAGTGGAGGTCTTGGACGTCACGAGGGTGCGCGAGCTCAGCCGATGAGCTCGTCGGCGTGCTCGTCGATGCCGTCCTCGTCGTGACCGAACGGGTCCCGGTCGACACCGGGGTGCCAGGAGTTTCCGGGCTTGCCCCAGCCGTTGCGCCTGACGGCCTTGCGGGCCTTCTTCGACTGACGCTCGTCGAGGCGGTCGACGTAGAGGGTGCCGTTGAGGTGGTCGTACTCGTGCTGCATGCACCGGGCGAACCAGCCGGTCGCGTCGAACTCGACGCGGTTGCCGTCGAGGTCGAAGCCGATGACGTGGGCCCGGTTGGCGCGCTTGAGGGGGAAGGCCTCACCGGGCACCGAGAGGCAGCCCTCGGTCTCCTCGTCGGGGTTCGGGCGCTCCTGGGGGATCTTCGAGGTGGTGACGGTGGGGTTGATGACGTGCCCCTGCTCGGGCACGCCGTCCTCATTGTCCATCTTCCAGATGAAGACCCGGAGCCCGACCCCGACCTGAGGGGCAGCCAGGCCGACGCCGTTCGCGGCGACGTTGGTCTCGTACATGTCCTCCACGAGGGTGCGGAGCTCGTCGTCGAAGTCCGTGACGAGGGCCGCGGCCCGGTGCAGGACGGGCTCACCGGTGATGACGATGGGGCGCACACTCATGCGCCAAGTCAAGCACGAGGGGTTGCGCTGGCCCGAATCGGCTCAGACCACAGAGCAGCCCGGCGCCGCAGCGGCCGTGACCGGCCTCCCGATGGATGGCATGCCGAGGCTGACAGCCGGCTTGCCGGTCCCCTGGGGTGCCTCCTGGAGCGCGGCCCAGGCGTCACCGCCCGGCGTGCGCCGCACGGCATACGTCCCCCCGTCGACCCCCGAGTCGGCGACGAGGTGGTGGGGCGCGCCGTACGTGACCTGCACCGTGACCATGTCGCCGGGCCTGGGCACCTCGGCCCCCTCGGGGACGGCGAAGTGGACGAGCCGGTTGTCACGGGCCCGACCCGACAGGCGCTTGGTCTCGAGGTCCTTGCGGCCCTCGGACGGCGCGACGAGCACCTCGACCTCGTGACCCTCGACGGCGCGGTTGCCGGCCCAGCTGACCTCCTCCTGGAGGGCGATGAGGCGCTCGAAGCGCTCCTGCACGACCGCCTTGGGGACCTGGTGCTCCATCGTGGCCGCCGGCGTGCCGGGGCGGATGGAGTACTGGAACGTGAAGGCGCTGGAGAAGCGGGACTCGCGCACGACGTCGAGCGTGCCCTGGAAGTCCTCCTCGGTCTCGCCGGGGAAGCCGACGATGATGTCGGTCGTGATCGCGGCGTCGGGGATGTGCCGACGGACGTTCTCGATGATGCCCAGGAACTTCGCGCTGCGGTAGGAGCGACGCATGTCCTTGAGCACCTTGTCCGAGCCGGACTGGAGCGGCATGTGCAGGCTCGGCATGACGTTGGGGGTCTCGGCCATCGCGAGGATGACGTCCTCGGTGAACGCGGCGGGGTGGGGGCTGGTGAAGCGCACGCGCTCGAGTCCGTCGATGTCGCCGCAGGCCCGGAGCAGCTTGCCGAAGGCGAGCCGGTCGCCGAACTCCACGCCGTAGGTGTTGACGTTCTGCCCCAGCAACGTGACCTCGACGACGCCCTGAGACACGAGGGCCTCGATCTCGGCGAGGATCTCACCGGGACGACGGTCCTGCTCCTTGCCGCGCAGGCTCGGCACGATGCAGAAGGTGCACGTGTTGTTGCACCCGACGGAGATGGACACCCACCCGCTGTAGGCGGAGTCGCGGCGCGTCGGGAGCGTCGAGGGGAAGACCTCGAGGCTCTCGAGGATCTCGACCTCGGCACGTTTGTTGTGGGCCGCGCGGTCGAGCAGGGCCGGCAGCGAGCCGATGTTGTGCGTGCCGAAGACGACGTCCACCCACGGTGCACGTTGGACGATGGCGCCGCGGTCCTTCTGGGCCATGCAGCCGCCGACGGCGATCTGCATGTCGGGGTTCTGCAGCTTCGCCGGACGCAGCTGGCCGAGGTTGCCGTACAGCTTGTTGTCGGCGTTCTCACGCACGGCGCACGTGTTGAACACGACGACGTCGGCGACCTCGGGCCGCTCCCCCGCCGGGAGGCTGGCGAGGTCGACGTAGCCGGCAGTCTCGAGGAGGCCGGCCAGACGTTCGCTGTCGTGGACGTTCATCTGGCACCCGTGGGTGCGCACGTCATAGGTCCGGGGCGAGCCGGTCGCCCCCATCGGCGCGAGCGCGCTCGACGTGGTGGGCTCGGTGGTGGCGAAGTTCTGCGTTGTCATGGCACCGACAAGGGTACGTCGTGCGGCGAGCGGCGGCCGCCGTGCTCCGGTCGGGACCTGACCCAGCCCGGATCCCGACTGGCGAGCGGCGGGAATAGGACAAACCATGGCTCGGTTGATGCCAGTGCTTGACAGTTCAACAACTTAGGGGCATCATAGTTGTTGAAGATTCAATAACTACTCCAAAGGACACACCATGGGCCTGTTCAACCGCACCAAGAACGACACCGTCTCCGAGACCCCCTCGGTCGCCGTCGAGAACATCTCGGGCGACTACACCCTCGACCCGAGCCACACGCGCATCGGCTTCTCCGCCCGTCACGCGATGGTGACGAAGGTCCGCGGCCACTTCGACGAGTTCGAGGGCTCTGCCCACGTCGACACCGTGACGCCGTCCAACTCCTCGGTCACCGTCACGATCCAGGCCGCGAGCGTCACCACGGGCAACGAGCAGCGCGACGGTCACCTCAAGACGCCGGACTTCTTCGACGTCGCCAACTACCCGCAGATCACGTTCGTCTCCACGAACGTCGAGCGCGACGGCGGCGAGTGGGACATCACCGGCGACCTGACCATCAACGGCGTCACCAAGTCCGTCACGATCCCCTTCGAGGAGACCGGCTCGGCCAAGGACCCGTTCGGCAACACCCGCGTCGGCTTCGAGGGCGAGATCACCCTCGACCGCACCGAGTGGAACCTCTCCTTCAACGCGGCCCTCGAGACCGGTGGCGTCCTCGTGAGCGAGAAGGTCAAGCTCGAGTTCGACGTCTCGGCGATCGCCAACGTGCCCGCCGAGGTCTGAGCAGCACCGCACGACAGCACACCCCAGGGGGTGAGGACCGCATGGTCCTCACCCCCTCGCGGCATCCCGCCCCGCAGATTCGAGCCGCACGGGCATCGATGTCAGTCGCGTCGGTGCTCGGGCAGTCCGTCGACCTGCTCACGGATGATCGGCCACGCGACCTCGCCCGAGTAGCCCTTGCGGGCCAGCAAGCCGGCGAGACGTCGGGTCTGGACGTCGGGAGTCAGGCCGCGCATGGAGCGCAGCTTCTTGGCCACGAGCTGCTCGGCCCGCAGCCTTTCGTCGCCGGCACCGACCTGGCCGAGCGCCTCGTCGGCGACCTCCTGGTCGATGCCCTGCTTGCGCAGCTCGTGGGCGAGGGCGCGCCGCGCCAGGCCCTTGTCCGACTGCTTCGAGCGGACGAGCATCTGGGCGTAGGCCTCGTCGTCGATGAGGCCGACCTCGGTCAGACGGTCGAGCACCTTCGCCGCCACGTCGTCCTCGCAGCCGCGCTGACGCAGCTTCTTCTCGAGCTGGAAGCGGCTGCGTGGTGCCATGCTCAGCTGCCGGAGCACGATCGCCCGGGCCACCGACTCGGCGTCGGCCTCCGGGACCGCCGTCTCGGAGTCCTCCGGTGGCGGCGCCCAGTCGGGGCGCTCCCCCGCGTCGTTCGACCCCCACCCCGAGCGCGGCCTGGTGCGCTCGCGTCCGCCCCGGCGGGAGCCGGCCGACCGGCCAGCCTTCGCTGACCGGTCCGACTGTGCCGAGTGTGCCGCCCTCGACGGACGATCGTTCGCGGACGGCAGGGACCATGGCACCGGGGACCGGATGGCCCCTGCCTCGGACGCCGGCGCCTCCCCGGGGATGGTCGTGGGAAAGGCATCCGTCGCCGTGCTCGCCCACGGCGGCGGCTCCGACGGCGTCCGCTCGTCCGCCTGCCCGCCGGGCTGCGCGACCGAGGAGCCGCCGGACCGCACCCCGGCAGCACCCTCGGCCTCAGCCAGGGCGGCCGCGGCGCGAGCCAGACGGTCCTGCGCGGTCTCCTGTTCGGAGAGACCCATGATCAGAAGTCGACGGGCACGTCCGAGACCTCGGCGGGCTGGTCGACGCGCGGCCCGACACCGAGCTTCTCCTTGACCTTCTTCTCGATCTCGTCGGCAAGGTCCGGGTTGTCCTTGAGGAAGTTGCGGGCGTTCTCCTTGCCCTGGCCGAGCTGGTCGCCCTCGTAGGTGTACCAGGCACCGGCCTTGCGGACGAAGCCGTGCTCGACACCCATGTCGATGAGGCCACCCTCACGCGAGATGCCGTGGCCGTAGAGGATGTCGAACTCGGCCTGCTTGAACGGCGGCGAGACCTTGTTCTTGACGACCTTGACGCGGGTGCGGTTGCCGACGGGCTCGGTGCCGTCCTTGAGGGTCTCGATGCGACGCACGTCGAGGCGGACCGAGGCGTAGAACTTCAGGGCCTTGCCACCGGTCGTCGTCTCCGGCGAGCCGAACATGACGCCGATCTTCTCGCGGAGCTGGTTGATGAAGATCGCGGTGGTGCCGGTGTTGTTGAGGGCACCGGTCAGCTTGCGCAGCGCCTGGCTCATGAGTCGCGCCTGCAGGCCGACGTGGCTGTCACCCATCTCACCCTCGATCTCGGCCCGCGGCACGAGGGCCGCCACCGAGTCGATGACGATGATGTCGATGGCTCCGGACCGGATCAGCATGTCGGCGATCTCGAGCGCCTGCTCACCGGTGTCGGGCTGCGACACGAGCAACGCGTCCGTGTCCACACCGAGCTTCTTCGCGTACTCCGGGTCGAGGGCGTGCTCCGCGTCGATGAATGCCGCGATCCCGCCCGCCTTCTGTGCGTTGGCGACCGCGTGGAGGGCGACCGTCGTCTTGCCCGAGGACTCCGGGCCGTAGATCTCGACGACGCGGCCGCGCGGCAGGCCGCCGATGCCGAGGGCGACGTCGAGGGCGATCGACCCGGTGGGGATCACCTCGATCGGAGGGCGGACGTCGTCGCCGAGGCGCATCACCGCGCCCTTGCCGTAGCTCTTCTCGATCTGTCCCATCACCGAGGAGAGGGCCTTGTCCTTGTCCTTTTCCTGCACCGAAGCCATGTCGGTCACCTATCTGCCGTCTGCGTTGCGGTCGTCTACCTTCGACCCGGGCCACGGCCTCGTTCTGTGAGGTCCGCTGTCGGATCAGACGCTAGGTGCCGGCGCCGACATCGGGTGGGACCACGAGACGGCCTGTGGACGATGCGGGTGGTGGCGCAGGACCTGTGGAGAACATTACCGAACAGGTGTTCGAAGTCTGGACGACACGCCGGTCACGCCCTCAGCTGGTCGCGCCGAGCTCCTTGACCGCCCGGTCGAAGGCGGCGTACGCCTCCTCCGAGAAGAGCCAGAACCTCGCCTCGCGCACCCGGACGTGCAGCGTCAGTGCGGCCGCCAGCGCCTCGACCGCTACCCGCGCAGCAGCGTCGAGCGGGTAGCCGTAGACCCCGCACGAGATGGCCGGAAAGGCGAGCACCCCGCAGCCTGCAGCGGCACCGACCTCGACGGAGCGGCGGTAGCAGCTCTCGAGCAACCGTGCCTCCCCGTGCCCTCCCCCGCGCCACACCGGACCGACCGTGTGGATGACGTGCTGCACCGGCAGGCGACCGGCGCCGGTGATCTTCGCGTCGCCCGTGTCGCACCCTCCGAGGAGCCGGCACTCGGCGAGCAGGGCGGGCCCGGCCGCCCGATGGATGGCCCCGTCGACGCCGCCACCCCCCAGCAAGGACCGGTTCGCGGCGTTGACGATCGCGTCAGCCGAGGCCTCGGTCGTGATGTCACCACGCCGCAAGGCGATCCGCGACAGACCGGGCTCGAACCGGGGCGGCATCAGCGGCCAGCCTGACCGCCTTGGGCCCCCCGGGCGACGCGAGTGTCACGGCCCAGTCGACGCTCCGGCGGGACGTCCATGTCGGTGCACAGCGCCTCCCAGACGGCACGTGGGGGCTCACCGTCGGCAAGGGCCTGCACCACGGTGCGGTTGCCGAGCGCACCCAGCACGTGGTCACGGGCCAGCGACCCGGCATACGCCGCGCCGAACTCATCGTCCATCAAGGTCCAGAAGTGGCTGATCCGCACCACAGCAGTGTGCCACCCGCGGCACCGGAACCGGTCCGCGCGAATCCGGCGTCGGAGCGTTACCGCAACCGCCCGCGAAGGTCCCGGGCTGCCGGTATCGTCCACTCGTCCCGCGCGCCGCCGCAGGGCACACCAACTCTTCAGGGGGAGCAGACCATGACCGAGCCCACGCACGGGGCGGACCAGCCCTACACCTACCCGACGCCAGCCGGAGAGCCCGGGACCGTCGCCGGCGGAGTCGCGCTCTCCGACGACCCCCAGCCCGGGCCGACGGTGAGCCGCAGGCGGACGGGGCTGCTCGTGGGCGGCGTCGTCACCGCCCTCGTCCTCGGGGGAGCCGGCGCCTTCGCCATCCAGACCCTGAGCGGTGGCGGCTCCCAGCCGGCCGACGTGCTGCCCGGCGACGCGTACGCCTACCTGCGCCTCGACATCGACCCGTCCGCCGGTCAGAAGATCGCCGCCGTGCGCTTCCTCGGCACCCTGCCCCAGGTCAAGAGCACCCTGGGCAGCGACGACCCGCGCAAGAAGCTGTGGGACCTGGCCTCCAAGGACGCGAGCAACGACTGCGTCGCGAAGTTCAGCTTCGACAACGACATCGCGCCCTGGCTCGGAGACCGCGTGGGGGCGGCCATCCGGCCCGGCGGGACGTCGGACGCTCCGAACGTCGCCGTCGCGGTCCAGGTCAAGGACGAGTCCGCGGCGAAGGACACCCTGAACAGGCTGTTCGCGTGCGACAGGGGCGGCTCCGACACCGAGCTGCGGATGAAGGACGGCTACGCCATCATCACGCCTCGCGGTGTGGGGGATGCCACCATCGCCGCCGTGGACAAGGGGACGCTCTCCCAGAACGCCACCTTCACCTCTGACATGGCCGCCCTCGGGGAGCAGGGCGTCATGTCGGCGTGGTTCGACATGGGCACCGGCCTCAAGGAGATCCAGACGCTGAGCGGCACGACCGGCATGGACACGGCCGCCCTCGCCTCCGCCAAGGGACGTCTCGCGACTGCGTTGCGCTTCGATGCCGACTACGTCGAGATGGCCGGTGTCGTGCGCGGCGCCGATGCGGCGAAGGCCGTCCAGGGCGACGGCAGCGCGGTCGCCTCCCTGCCTGCCAACACGATGGCTGCCCTCAGCGTCTCGGGCGCCGACCAGATGCTCGACTCCGCGTGGCCCCAGCTCAAGAAGCAGATCGACGGCCTGGCCGCCGCCGAGGGCGGGTCGGACCCGATCGGCGAGGTCGAGCAGCAGCTCGGCCTCACCCTTCCCGACGACCTCAAGGTGCTGCTCGGCCGCTCCTTCACCCTCGCGATGCCCGAACAGGACCTCGACGCGGACCTGCCCGTGGTCGGCGCCAAGGTCGTCTCGAGCGACGCCAAGCGCGCCGACGAGCTCGTCGGCCGTCTCATGGAGTCGCTCGGCGCGGGGAGTGACGTGCTGACCCACAAGGTCGAGGGCGACCAGGTCTTCGTGGCAACGACACCCGACTACGCCGACGACCTCAAGGCCGGCGGGAAGCTCGGCGACAGCGACGCCTTCAGGCTCGCGGTGGGCGACGTCAGCAAGGCCAACGCCACCCTCTTCGTCGACCTCGACATGATCGACGCACTCGTCAAGGGCGAGGTGCACGGCGAGGCCAAGTCCTTCATCGAGTCGCTGCGCGCCGTCGGTTTCACCGCGACCAGCACCGGCAACGGTGAGGGGGCCTTCACCCTGCGGGTCCTCGGCGACTGACGCGGTGCGACGGGGAAGGGCCCCCCGCCCCGGGGGGCCCTTCCTCGTCGGACGACGCGCGCCTAGCTGTTGTCGGCGTATCCGCAGATCCCGAGGCCGCCTGTCCGCGGGACCTCGATCTGGTTGCCCTCGTAGCGGATTCCCCCCAGCACGGGTGAGCTGACCGACCACCAGGCAGCGTCGAGGTCGCTGACCTCGGTGGTCGGCTCGGCGGCGACGAGCGCTGCTGCGGCGCCGACCCCGACGTGGCTCTCCATCATCGACCCGACGATGGTGCGCAGGCCCACCTCGTGGGCGCGACGCAGCATGTCGCGGCCCACGCTCAATGAGCCGCACTTGGCCAGCTTGACGTTGACGAGGTCGGCCGCGCCGAGCCGGATGATCCGCTCGAGGTCGAAGGGACCGTAGCAGGACTCGTCGGCCATGATCGGCAGGTCGACGCGCTCGCGGACCCAGGCGAGGCCCTCGACGTCGTCGGCCACGACGGGTTGCTCGACGAACTCGACCCCGAGGTCGGCGACCTCCAGCGCGCGGATGACCTGGACGGCGTCCTCGCGCGTCCAGCCCTGGTTGGCGTCGAGCCGGATGGCGACGTCGGGACCGACGGCGTCTCGCACCGAAGCGACGCGCTGCACGTCGGTGCTCGCGTCGGTGCCGACCTTCATCTTCAGGGTGCGGAAGCCGTCGGTCACGCGCGCGAGGGCCGTGTCGGCGAGTGCGTCCGGCGCACCCGCCGAGAGGGTGACGTCGGTCGTCAGCACATCGCGTATGCCGTCTGGTCGGCCCGCGAGCACCGCCGCGACCGACGTGCCCTCCGCCTGGGCGACGAGGTCATGCAGGGCAGCGTCGACGGCGGCCTTGGCACCGAAGTTGCGGGCCACGGCGCGCTGGACGACAGCCGCGGTCGCCCTCAGGTCGTCGCGGTCGTCGATCCGGCGACCGGTGACGGCGGGGCCGAGCATCGTCTCGATGCAGGCGGTGGCGCCGGCGAGCGACTCGCCGGTCACCTGCCACACCTGCGGGGCCTCGCCCCAGCCCGTGCGGCCGTCGCTGTCGGTGATGGTGACGACGACGGTGTCAGTGGTCTCGGTGCGACGCAGCGCGGTGACGAACGGCGTGTGGAGCGGGACGGAGCAGGGCGTCGCGGTGACACGCAGGATGGTCGTCATGCCGACTCCCCCTCCGCCGGGTGCTCGGCGCGCCAGACGTCGCGGGCGATCCCGGCGACGAAGAGGGCCGCGTCGGTCTCGTCGAGGTCGATCGTCGTGCAGACGGCCAGGACGAAGGGGTCCTCCCCTTGGGGCCGCACGAGGGCGACGTCGTGGGAGACCCCGGGGATCCACCCCGACTTGCTCGCGGTCGGCGTACCGGGTGGCAGCCCTGCAGGCACCTGGTCGACGTGGACCTGGCGGGCCAGCATCTCCTCGACCGGAGCCAGCACCGCGTCCCCGCCGAGGGCCGGCTCGCGGCGACCGACGGCAGCCATGAGGAGCCCGAGGTCGGCCGCGGTCACGGTGTTGGTGATGCCTGCCGCGCGGGCCGCGGCGTCCTCGATGCCGCGTCCGACGACCGTCGCCGGCGAGCAGCCGACGATCCGCAGCACCTCCGCGACCTCCTCCAGGCCGACGACGTCGACGAGCAGGTTGGTGGCGATGTTGCTCGAGTGGGTGATGGCCTGCTCGGCCAGCTGGAGAAGGGTGCGGGTGCCGCCCACCGCTGCCCATGTGTCCGGGTCCTGGTCCTCGGACTCGTCGAGGTCGAACGGGGAGCCGTCGCTCACCGAGGCGAACGTGCCGGTGACCGCCACCGGTGCGTCAAGGTCGAGCTCTCCGCGCACGACGCGACGGAAGGCCGCGATGACGAGGGGCAGCTTCATGGTCGAAGCCGCGTAGTGGGGCGCGAGAGCGTCGTGCTCGTAGCGGGGATGGCCGTCGAGGTCGCCCAACCAGACCGACACCACGGCAGGCGCGGGGGGCTCCGCCGAGTCGGTGGACGAAGGAGTCGGGGCCGCGACGGCCCGGTCGAGACGTGAGTCGAGGTCCGAGAAGGGGCTGGGCACCCCAGCACGGTAGCGAATCAGGCGGCGGAGGCGGACACCACGTCGCCGGAGGGGACGGGCAGCGCGACGGTCGGCGCGAGACCCTCGCTCTCGGCCATCCGGTTGGACACGTCGATGAGGACCCGCGACAGCGGCAGGGACAAGGCTCCGCAGATCGAGGCGAGCAGCTCGGACGACGCTTCCTTCTCGCCACGTTCGACCTCGCTGAGGTAGCCGAGGGAGACCGAGGCCGTTGCCGAGACCTCACGGAGGGTTCGGCCCTGGGCGCGTCGGCGCTCACGAAGGACGTCACCGAGCTCGCGTCGCAACAGTGTCGTCATGCCGTCCTCCTTCAGGTCGCTGGTGTCGTGCGGTCCGGGGCGGAGCCACCGTCGAGGTGATCCGACAGCCCTACCGTACCCCGAGCCTCCCCCGGGGGCGCAGGTGTTTGGCGCGTGGCGCCGCTCTCCTGGGCTGCGAGCCGAAGCACCGCCTCGACGGTCGCCGCCCGGATCTCTGCCCTGGTCCCCTTCAACTCCAGCGCACGCGTCACTGTTCCCGACGGCCCCGACACGGCCACGTGGACCGTGCCCGCCGGCTTGCCCTCGGACGGTCCCGGACCCGCGACGCCGGTCGTCGACACGCCCCACGTGGATCCCAGCCGACGGCGTACGCCCTCGGCCATGAGGGCGGCCACGGCGGGGTCGACCGTGCCCACCCGCGCGACGAGGTCGGCGGGGACGTCGAGCAGCGCCGTCTTCACCTCGGCGGCATACGCCACGACTCCCCCGACCAGGACGGCGGAGGCCCCGGGGGTGTCGGCCACGGTGGCGGCGACGAGGCCGGCCGTCAGCGACTCCGCGCACGCCAGCGTCTGGTGCGCCTCGGTCAGCCGTGCCACGAGCAGGGCCCCGGGAGCGTCGGCGACGTCGTCCACGTCAGTCCCGCTTCGCCGTTCGCTCGGGCGGTGCCGAATCGCCCGCGGGCCCGCCGCGGGGCTGTTGCCCGGTGTCCTCGACGACCTCCTCGCCGACTTCCTCGCCGGCCTGCCCGACCGCGTGTCCGCCGGGCTGCGGGACGGACGTCCCGGCGGCCGCCGTGCGCGACACCCCGGGGGTCCCTGCCCGCGCGTCGCGGGCGGCGGCGCGCGCTGCACGCCGAGCCAGGGTGCGCTCACTCGTCTCGCGCAGCCGCGCGGCCTTGAAGACGTAGTCGATGCCGCTGAGCACCGTCATGACGAGAGCGGCCCCGAGAACGACGTACGCGGCGAGCAACCAGGCGTCTCCGAAGGGCAGCACCGACAGTGGGAAGGTCAGGGCGCCGAGCGACAGCGTCTGGAGCATGGTCTTGAGCTTGCCGCCGCGCCCGGCCGGCATGACGCCGTGGCGGATCACGACGAACCGCAGCACGGTGATGCCGATCTCGCGGACGAGGATGACGACGGTCACCCACCACCACACGACACCGAGCAGCGAGAGGCCGATGAACGCCGTGCCCGTCAGGGCCTTGTCGGCGATGGGGTCGGCAACCTTGCCGAAGTTGGTGATCTCGCCCCGACGCCGGGCGATCTTGCCGTCGACGCCGTCGGTGACCGCCGCGACCACGAACACCACCCAGGCCCAGAAGCGCCACCAGGGCTCGTTGCCGCCGTCCTGGAAGAGCAGCACGGCGTAGACGGGGACGAGCAGGAAGCGCAGGACCGTCAGGGCGTTCGGCAGGTTCCAGTCGGTCGGTTGCGGCGCGGGCCCCTCCCCCCGGTGGAAGGTCTGTGGCGTCATCGCGGCTCCGCGACCAGGTCGATCCCCTCAGTGCCGACGACCACAGCGGGCACGAGGTCGCCGACCTCAGGGGTCGGGGCGCCCTCGGGAACGTGCACGATGGTGACCCCGTCGACGTCGGGGCCCTGGAAGTCGGCACGGCCGATGACGGAGCCGTCCTCGTCGTCGATCTCCTCCACGAGGACGAGGACGCGCTCGCCGACGCGCTCCTCGGCCCGTTGGGCGTTCAGCTCCTCGACGAGACGGGTGAAGCGGTCGAGACGCTGGGCGACGACCTCGGGAGCCAGCTTGCCGGCATACCCCTCCGCCTCGGTGCCGTCCTCGTCGGAGTAGCCGAAGACGCCGACGACGTCGAGACGCGCCTCGGTGAGAAAGGCCTCGAGCTCGTCGAGGTCGGCCTGGGTCTCGCCCGGAAACCCGACGATGACGTTGCAGCGGATGCCCGCCTCGGGAGCGTCCGCGCGCACCCGGCCGAGCAGCTCGAGGAACGCCTCACGGGAGCCGAAGCGGCGCATCGAGCGCAGGAGCGGCTCCGACGCGTGCTGGAAGGAGATGTCGTAGTAGGGCACGACACCGGGGATGTCAGCCATGGCGCGCAGCAGGCCCGGGCGGATCTCGGCCGGCTGGAGGTAGGAGACGCGGACCCGTTCGATGCCCTTGATGGCGGTCAGCTCGGGGAGCAGCTTCTCGAGCAGGGCGAGGTCACCGAGGTCCTTGCCGTAGCTCGTGGAGTTCTCGGAGACGAGGAAGAGCTCCTTGACGCCCTGCTCGGCGAGCCAGCGGCCCTCGGCGACGACGTCCGCCGGGCGGCGGGACACGAAGGCACCGCGGAACATCGGGATCGCGCAGAACGAGCACCGTCGGTCACAGCCGGACGCGATCTTGAGCGGTGCCCAGGGCCGGCCGTCGAGACGGGCGCGGATGACTCGTGGTCCGGAGGCGGGGCTCGGCCCGTCGTCGACGAGGTCCAGGACGTCGCCGTGGCCGGGCAGCGCCACGGAGGCGGAGCTCCGCTGGCGCTCGACCGGGGTCAGGGGGAGCAGGGTACGGCGGTCGCCGGGGGTGTGGCTCTCGACGTGCCCGCCCGCGAGGATCGTCTGCAGGTGCGTGCTCATGTCGCGGTAGGAGTCGAAGCCCAGCACGGCGTCGGCCTCGGGCAGCTGGACGGCGAGCTCCTTGCCGTAGCGCTCGGCGAGGCAGCCGACGGCGACGACCTTCTGCGTGCGGCCACCGTCGCCCTTGAGGTCGGAGGCCTCGAGCAGCGCGTCGATGGAGTCCTTCTTGGCCTGCTCGACGAAACCGCACGTGTTGACGACGGCGACGTCGGCCTGCGCCGCGTCGTCGACGAGACGCCAGCCCTCCGCGAGCAGCCGTCCGGCGAGCTCCTCGGAGTCGACCTCGTTGCGCGTGCACCCGAGGGTGACGAGTGCGACGCTCTTGTCGGCGCTCGGGTGGGGAGGGGTCATGCGTCCACTCTAGATGCCGGGGTGTTCAATGGCCGACATGCTCGGAACCGCCGCCCCAGGCCACGACGATGCGCTCACGAGGGCCCGCGAGCTCCTCCGGGAGCACCCGCTCGTCGACGGTCACAACGACCTCCCGTGGGTCGCGCGGGAGCTGACCGGCTACGACTTCGAGGCCCTCGACATCGGCGGCCCGCTGTCGACGACGCAGACCGATCTCCCGCGTCTCGCCGAGGGAGGCGTCGGCGCGCAGTTCTGGTCGGTCTTCGTGCCGAGCACGCTCCAGGGCGACTCGGCCGTCACGGCGACGCTCGAGCAGATCGACGGTGTCCACCGGATGATCGGGACGTATGCCGACCGGCTGGCCCTCGCCCGCACCGCGGACGAGGTGGAGGCGGCCACCACGACGGGCCGCCTCGCGTCGCTGCTCGGCGCCGAGGGCGGCCACTCGATCGGCTGCTCGCTCGGCACCCTGCGACTGCTGCACGTGCTCGGCGTCCGCTACCTCACGCTGACGCACAACGACAACACCCCGTGGGCCGACTCCGCGACCGACGTGCCCGTCGTGGGGGGCCTCAGCGAGTTCGGCCGCGAGGTCGTGCGCGAGATGAACCGCCTCGGGATGATGGTCGACCTCAGCCACGTCGCGACCACGACGATGCACGCCGCGCTGGAGACGGCCGACGCGCCCGTCATCTTCAGCCACTCGTCGGCGTTCGCCCTCTGTGACACCCCGCGCAACGTGCCCGACGACGTGCTCGGCACGCTGCCCTCCAACGGCGGCGTGTGCATGGTGACCTTCGTGCCCGAGTTCGTCTCTCCTGCAACGGCCGCCTGGCGCGTCGAGGCGGCCGCGGCGGCCGCTGAGGTGGGAGTCGAGGCCCGGGACTGGGAGGCGTTCGGCCGGTTCACGGCCACCTGGCAGCGGGAGCACCCCAAGCCCGACGCGACGATCGAGCAGGTCGTCGCCCACCTCGAGCACGTGCGTGAGGTCGCCGGCATCGACCACGTCGGCATCGGCGGCGACTACGACGGCACCGACACCTTCCCCGTCGGACTCGAGGACGTGAGCGGCTACCCGCGGCTCGTCGCCGCCCTCCTCGAACGCTCGTGGTCCACGGCCGAGGTCTCGCAGCTCGTCCGCGGCAACACCCTGCGCGTCATGCGCGACGTCGAGGCCGTGGCGCGCGACCTGCAGGCCACCCGGGCCCCGAGCCTCAAGACGTGGAGCGCGCTCGACGGCGGCGTGTGAGCTCGAGCCGGGCACCCGGCATACGCCCCCGGGTGGGCGACCAAGGCCTACTGGCGGAAGCGCGCGATGGTGAGGCCGACGAGGCGGGCGACGACGAGCGCGACGTAGAGCATGCCGGCGATCTGCTGGAGCAGCACGAAGGCTCGTGCGTGGGGCTCAACGGCGATGATGTCGGACAGGCCCGTCGAGGTCATCGTCGTGATCGAGAGGTAGAGCAGCTCGAACCAGGTTCGGGTGCCCGGGTCGGCCTCGCCGTAGATCGTGAACGAGTTCGGCCACAGCAGCTGCACGGCCACATAGAGGTAGGCGAAGCCCCACGCGACGACGGTGAACGTCGCCCCGGTCGCGTAGAGCTCGTCGCGGGTCACCCAGTTGTCGGCGAACATGTACCGCAGCAGGCCGTAGCCCGTGTAGAAGTAGAAGAGCGCATGCAGCAGGGCGCTCCAGAACGCGACGACGTCGTTGGTCGGCCACACCGCCTCGGCGATCGTCAGGAGCACGACAGGGCCGCCGAGCACCGCCGCGACCCACGTCAGGGCCGGCGTCGCACGGACGGCACGGACCGCGAGGAAGAGCACGAGCAGGCCGATGAGGCCGAAGATCGCCCGGCCGGTCTCGCGGACGTCACCTGCGCGGGTCTCGATGAACGGGTAGGCGAGAAGGGCCCCGAGCTGGGCGAAGAGCAGCAGAGCGCACGGCAGCTCGTTGACCTTGCGGCGCAACCTGTCCATCCGCGAGGGGGGCCCCGCACGACGGGGCGATGACGGCCAGAGCTCCAACGACGCACTCACGTATCGGACTCTAGTGGCGACCCCGCCATGAACGGTCACTCACCCGTCGAGAGGCCAAAGTCTGCGGCTCCCTCACCGTCCAAAGGCCAAAGTCTGCGGCTCGCTCACCGTCGAAAGGCCAAAGTCTGCGGCCTGCTCAGCGTCGAGAGGCCAAACCCTGCGGCTCCCTCACTGTCGAGAGGCCAAAGTTTGTGGCCTGCTCACCGTCGAGAGGCCACAGTTCGTGGCCGGCTGTCGAGCGAACTGTGGCCTTTCGACGCTTCAGGGATCGCGAACTTTGGCCTTTCGACGGTTGAAGGACCGCGAACTTTGGCCTCTCGACGGTTGGGAGGGGGTCAGTAGCGCTCGCGGCCGCCGCGGTCGGTGAGGTTCCAGGCGTCCTCGGACTCCTCGTCGTCCTCGTCGACCGTGCGGGTCATGTCTCCGGGCGTCCACCGAGCCGTCGGCACCGCCGTCGTCTCGTCCTGGCCCAGGCGCTGCTCGCCACGCTCGGCGACGAGCGAGGCCGTGCGCTGCGGCGCGACCTCCGGCTCCTCGGCGTAACCGGCCGAGACCTCCGGCGGCTCCACGTCGACGGGCGGAGCGGCATACGGCTGGGCGGGCTCGATGAGGTCGGACAGGCCGTCGGCGTCGACGGGCTCGTTCGGGTGCGGCACGTCGTCACCGCGCAGCAGCGCGAGGGTCTGCTCGAGGTCGTCAGGGCGCACGAGCACGTCGCGGGCCTTGGACCCCTCGCTCGGTCCGACGACACCGCGCGACTCGAGCAGGTCCATGAGCCGGCCGGCCTTGGCGAAGCCGACGCGCAGCTTGCGCTGGAGCATCGAGGTCGAGCCGAACTGCGTCGTGACGACGAGCTCGGTCGCCTGGAGCAGCACGTCGAGGTCGTCGCCGATGTCGTCGTCGATCTGCTTCTTGGGCGCCGCGACGGTGACGTTCTCGACGTAGTTGGGCTTGAGCTGGGTCGTGACGAACTTGACGACCTCGTGGATCTCGGACTCGTTGACCCACGCGCCCTGCACACGCATCGGCTTGCTCGCACCCATCGGCAGGAAGAGGGCGTCACCCTGGCCGATGAGCTTCTCGGCGCCGGGCTGGTCGAGGACGACGCGACTGTCGGCGAGGCTGGACGTCGCGAACGCCATGCGCGAGGGCACGTTGGCCTTGATGAGGCCGGTGACGACGTCGACCGATGGTCGCTGCGTCGCGAGGACGAGGTGGATCCCGGCGGCGCGCGCGAGCTGCGTGATGCGCACGACCGACTCCTCGACGTCGCGCGGGGCGACCATCATGAGGTCTGCGAGCTCGTCGACGACGACGAGGAGGTAGGGGTAGGTCGTGATCTGACGCTCGGAGCCGGGCAACGGCTTGACCTTGCCGGCGCGGACCGCCTTGTTGAAGTCGTCGACGTGCTTGAAACCGAACGCCGCGAGGTCGTCGTAGCGCTGGTCCATCTCCTTGACGACCCACGCGAGCGCCTCGGCGGCCTTTTTCGGGTTGGTGATGATCGGGGTGATGAGGTGCGGGATGCCTTCGTATGCCGTGAGCTCGACGCGCTTCGGGTCCACGAGGATCATCCGGACCTCCTCAGGCGTCGAGCGCATGAGGATCGAGGTGATCATCGAGTTGACGAAGCTGGACTTGCCCGAGCCGGTGGCGCCCGCGACGAGCAGGTGGGGCATCTTCGCGAGGTTGGCGATGACGTACGCGCCCTCGACGTCCTTGCCGACACCCATGACCATCGGGTGCTCGTTGCTGCGGGCCGTGTGGCTGCGCAGGACGTCGCCGAGCGCAACGTTCTCGCGGTCGAGGTTCGGGATCTCGATCCCGATGGCGGACTTGCCCGGGATGGGGCTGAGGATGCGGACGTCGGCGGAGGCGACGGCATACGCGATGTTCTTGGAGAGGGCGGTGACGCGCTCGACCTTCGTGCCGGATCCGAGCTCGACCTCGTAGCGCGTCACGGTGGGGCCGCGGGTGAATCCGGTGACGGCGGCGTCGATGTCGAACTGGTCGAAGACGCCGGTGAGCGACTCGACGACGCGGTCGTTGGTCTCGCTGCGCGTCTTGTGCGGGGCGCCGGGGGTCAGCATCGCGTGGTCGGGCAGGCGGTAGGTGATGTCGCCGCCGAGGCTGAGCTGCTCGACCCGGGCCGGCAGCTCCGACATGGGCGGCGGGATGAGCTCGGCCTTGGGCCCGACCCTGCTCGTGTCGGGCGCACCGAGCGTCTTCGGGTCGGTGGCGTCGATGACCTTCTCGCCCTTCTCGCCGCCGGGCCGCGGGGCCAGCAGGCCGGGGGGCGTCGGGCGCTTCTCGCCCGGGCGTGGGCGCGCCGCACCCTCGTCCTCGAGCGCCTTCTGGGCCGCCTGACGGAAGGCCTCGTCACCGTCACGGTCGGCGAGGTCGACCGGCTTGCGGCGCGCGCGCTTCACGGCGGCCGCCGGGGCGTCGTCGGCCTCGTGCGTCTGGTCTGCCTCGTCGTGGTGGCCACGGTCGATGACGAGGGCGCGGAGCTGGCGCATCCGGGTCGGGATCATGTTGACCGGCGTCGCCGTGATGACGAGCAGGCCGAAGAGGCCGAGCAGGACGAGCAGGACGAGTGCACCGTAGGTGGAGACGGCCGCGGCAAGCGGGCTGGACGCGAGGAAGCCGAGGATGCCGCCGGCGGCTCGCATGCCGTCGGCGCCGTCGGGCGGGTTGGGGATCCCGTCGGCGATGTGCGCCAGACCGCACGCCGCAAAGGTCAGCGCGATCGTGCCGACGACGATGCGGTTGGTGGACGCGTCGTCCTGGGGGGCTCGCAGCATGCGAAGGCCGAGGGCGAGCAGGACCAGCGGGACCGCATACGCGACGCGCCCGAAGGTGCCGGCGAAGACGGCGTGCACGATCTGGCCGAACGTGCCCGAGACGCCCCACCACTCACGGGCAGCCACGACGACGGCGAGGGCGAGGAGGGCGAAGCCGATGCCGTCGCGGCGGTGCTCGGGCTCGAGGTCGGCGGCGCTGTGGCCCACGCGACGCACGGCTCCCCCGGCCATGTGCGAGACGCCCATCCACGTGTTGCGCATCGCGCCGAGCGGAAAGGGAAGGCCTCCACCCCGGGTCTTGGACGCGGCCTTGGCAGCCGGTTTGCGGGCCGCGGGCTTGCGCTGCGCAGGCCGCGTGGAGCGAGCCGCCGGCGGGCGCGACGATGCGCCGCCCGAGGACCCCTTGGCGCGGGTGGCCGCTGCGGTGCTCGAGCGTTGGCTGCTGGACGGACGTGACGCCATGCTGGCACCGTACGTCAACGCACCGCTGAACTCACGCGTCACACGCGCAACACCGCCGATCGGTCTGGTGGGTCGAAGCCGCTGGTGACGACACCCCGAGGGGTCTGCGTCTCAGATCGCGACATCCGCGGACCGTGCGGTGGACATCGGACGACCGGGGCCCCTATCGTCCTTCGCAGGTCATGAGTGCCAGTGACAAGCCCCGGCTCGCTGGTCAGCAACCCTCCTCCGCGGTGGGGTGCTCCGGGTGACGACCAGGCCACCCTCGGTCCGAACGCGTGATCGAGGTCGGCAAGCGCGGACCTGCACCGGGTGGGTCCCATGACCCAGGAGCACTGTCATGTCGGTCCTTCCCTCGACCCGTCCGTCCAGCCACCGCACCACGCACTCCGGTGGCTCGCTCTGTGGGGACTCGCCTGCGCCCCTCCTGCGCACGCGGGCCCTGCACGCCGTGCCGGAGGCGCGCACGCTGCCCACCGTCGTCGGTGCGGGACTGCGCGTGCCGACGCTCCACGGCGACACGGCATACGCCAACCTCGACCACGCTGCCTCGACGCCCGCGCTCGAGACGGTCAAGGCGGCGGTCGACCGGGCGCTCGAGACCTACTCCTCCGTGCACCGTGGTGCCGGGTTCACCTCGCGCCTGACGAGCGAGTGGTACGAGCAGGCCCGCGCCGAGGTCGCGGCCTTCGTCGGCGCCCGCGACGACGACTCGGTCATCTTCACCCGTACGACGACCGACTCGTGGGCTCTGCTGAGCAAGGCGCTGCCGAGCCGCACGACGGTCTTCGTCTTCGGCTCCGAGCACCACTCGACCCTGCTGCCCTGGGGCCGCTTCCGCACCGTGCGTCTCCCCGTGCCCCAGACCGTCGAGGACGCGCACGCCCTGCTCGAGGAGGCACTGGCCGACCACCCGTCGCGCCACCGCCTCGTCGTCGTCGCGGCGGCCTCGAACGTCACGGGTGAGACCTGGCCCATCGAACGCTTCTCCACCCTCGCCCACGAGCACGGGGCCCGGATCGCCGTCGACGCGGCGCAGCTGTCGGCACACCGCACCATCGACCTCACCGCCTGGGACGCCGACTACGTCGCGTTCTCGGGCCACAAGACGTATGCCCCCTACGGCGCGGGTGTGCTCGCCGGTCGCTCCGACTGGCTCGACGCCGGCAACCCCTATCTCCTCGGCGGCGGCGCGACGCGTTCGGTGACCGAGGACGGCACGACCTGGGCCACGGGCCCGGCCCGGCACGAGGGCGGCAGCCCCAACGTCATCGGCGCCATCGCCCTGGCCGCGGCCTGCTCGACGATCAGCCGCCATCGCGTGGCCATCGAGGAGCACGAGTCGCGCCTGCTCGAGCGGCTGCGCTCGGGGCTCGACGGTGTGGCAGGCGTCGAGATCCTCTCCATCTTCGGTGACGACAGCGACCGGGTCGGCGTCGTCGCCTTCACCATCGACGGCTGGGACTCCTCGCTCGTGTCGCAGGTGCTCTCCGTCGAGCACGGCATCGGCGTCCGGGACGGCAGGTTCTGCGCCCACCTGCTCGTCGACGAGCTCCTCGAGGACCCGTGGGGCGAGCGCCCTGCCACGGCCGTCCGCGCCAGCATCGGCCTCGGTAGCACCCTCGAGGGTGTCGAGCGCCTTGTCGCCGCCGTCGCCCGGCTCGTCGAGCACGGCACCGACGGTCGGTGGACGCTCACCGAGACCGGTTGGGCGCTCGAGGGCGCCGACCCGCGCGACGTCGAGATCGAGCGTCCCTGGTGAGGTCGGGCGCCTGCGGCTGATCGCGACCCGTGCGTCGGCAGCGCTAGCGGCGTCATCGCCGTCACCGGCGTCATCGCCGTCAGCGGCGGGAACCGCCTCGGCGGCGGCAGCCGTGTCAGCGCGCCGGCAGTCCGTAGCTCGCCCAGACGGCCGCGTGGTCCGCCCGGTTGAGGGCCACCTGGCCGGCCGCGACGAGCGTGAGACCACGGCTCAGCAGGTGGTCGAGCTGCACGAACGCCGGGAGTCGGTTGCCCGCGAACGGCCACGTGCGCACCCAGCCCTGCCCGTCCGAGCGCTGAGCGTCCGCCAGCCCCTCGGCGAGGTCGCGGAAGCCAGGGTGGCCGAAGCCCGCGTTGAAGTCGCCCGCCATGATGACGAGCTCGTCGCCGTCGAGCCGCTCCTTCCACGACTGGAGGGCCCGGAGACCGGCGCGCCACTCGACGGTGTCGCCGCGCAACGGCGCCGCAGGGTGCGCCACCTTGAGCATGACTGTGCCGTTCGGGGTCGTGACGTCGACCTCGGGCTGGACGCTCTGGGTGCCCTCGACGGCCGGGTCGGTGCCGAGATCTCGCACCGAGAGCGGGAAGCGGGAGAGGAGCATCGTGCCTGTGTGGGTGCGCGAGCGCGCGACCCCCTCGCGTTGCGAGAAGTAGTCGCCGGCGCCCTCGTCGTCGAGGCGGCGCAGGAAGGCCGGTGTCGCCTCCGTGAGCACGAGGACGTCGACCGAGTGGAAACGCACGGCGTTCATGAGCTGCTCGGCGTTGGCCGACCCGACCCACACGTTCGCGGACATGACCGTCAGGTCGCGATCGACGTCGGGCGACGAGGTCGACCGGAACGCGGGAGCAGCGACGATCGCCGCCACGACGAGCGCGCCGACGACGGGGAGCAGCATCCACCACCGGCGCAGCACGAGCGTGGTGACCGCGACCAGCCCCAGGCCGATGACGACGAAGGGTCCCGCCGTCTGGAGCACGACGACGAGGTATGCCGTCGAGTCGTACCAGCGCAGCACCCCGACCGCGACCAGCACGAGCAGCACCAGGCCGATGGCGACGTCGACCCAGCGCCCACGCCGGCCGGGCCGCGCCGAGCGCGGCTCCGCCGGGCCGTCCAGAGTGTCGTCGTGCGCCTCGGCGGGCACGTCGTGCGCGGTCCCCCCGTCGACCTCCTGCACCCTCACGTCAGGCCTGCAGCACGACCGGGATGATCATCGGCCGACGGCGGATCTTCCCACCGACCCACGAGCCGACCGCCCGGCGGATGACCTGCTGCAGCTGCTGGTCGTCACGGACGCCGTTCGCGACCGCCTCCTCGATGGCCCGCTCCACCTTGGGGATGACCTGCTGGAAGATGTCCTCGTCCTCGACGAACCCGCGAGCGGTGATCTCTGGCCCGCTCGCGATCTTGCCGGTGGCCGCGTCGAGCACGACGATGCAGGTGATGAAGCCCTCGTCGCGCAGGATCCGACGGTCCTTGAGCAGGGCCTCGTCGGCGCCGCCGACGCTGCTGCCGTCGACGTAGACGTAGCCGCATTCGACGACACCGGTGACCTCGGCGACCCCGTCGACGAGGTCGACGACCACGCCGTCCTCGGCGAGCACGACGTTGTCGGCGTGGACGCCCGAGGCGATGGCGAGCTGCGCGTTGGCGTACATGTGCCGCCACTCCCCGTGCACGGGCAGGACGTTGCGCGGCTTGACGATGTTGTAGCAGTACAGCAGCTCGCCGGCGCTGGCGTGCCCCGAGACGTGCACCTTGGCGTTGCCCTTGTGCACGACGTTCGCGCCGAGACGCATCAGGCCGTTGATGATGCGGTAGACGGCGTTCTCGTTGCCGGGGATGAGGCTGCTCGCGAGCAGGACGGTGTCGCCCGGACCGACGTCGATGCGGTGCTCGCGGTTGGCCATCCGCGACAGCGCCGCCATCGGCTCGCCCTGGGAGCCGGTGCAGATGAGGACGAGCTCGTCGTCGCGGAGGCTGTCGATCCTCTTGATGTCGACGAGGATCCCGTCGGGCACCTTGAGGTAGCCCAGTTCGGCGGCGATGCCCATGTTGCGGACCATCGACCGTCCGACCATGGCGACCTTGCGGCCGGCCTTCTCCGCGGCGTCGAGCACCTGCTGGACGCGGTGCACGTGGCTGCTGAAACAGGCGACGATGACGCGGCGCTGCGCGTGCCGGAAGACCTTGTCGATGGCGGGCGCGATCTCCAGCTCGGGCGTCGTGAACCCGGGGACGTCGGCGTTCGTCGAGTCGGTGAGGAAGAGGTCGACGCCCTCCTCACCGAGGCGGGCGAAGGCACGCAGGTCGGTGAGGCGACCGTCGAGCGGCAGCTGGTCCATCTTGAAGTCGCCCGTGTGCAGGAGCGTGCCGGCCTCGGTGCGCACGAAGACGGCGAGAGCGTCGGGGATCGAGTGGTTGACGGCCACGAACTCGAGGTCGAAGACCCCCAGCTTCTCGCGCTGCCCCTCCTTGACCGCCATGGAGTAGGGGCGGATGCGGTGCTCCTTGAGCTTGGCCTCGATGAGCGCGAGGGTCAGCGTGGAGCCGATGATGGGGATGTCGCCCTTGAGCTTGAGCAGGTAGGGCACGGCGCCGATGTGGTCCTCGTGGCCGTGCGTGAGGACGATGGCCTCGATGTCGTCGAGCCGGTCGGCGATGTAGGTGAAGTCCGGGAGGATCAGGTCGACGCCCGGGTGGTGGTCCTCGGGGAAGAGCACGCCGCAGTCGATGACGAGCAGCTTGCCCTTCGTCTCCAGCACGGCCATGTTGCGCCCGACCTCGCCGAGCCCTCCGAGCGCGACGACCCGCAGGCCGTTGTCGGGGAGAGCGGGGGGCGTGGTCAGCTCGGGGTGGGGGTGGCTCACAGGTGTCCTGTCATTCGATGGTGCTGCCGGGCCGTCGGAGGCTCCGGTCAGAGGTCAGGTGGCGGTCATCCGCCCGTGGAGAGCGCCGTGATCGCAGCGCGGACGAGGGCGGTCTGCTCCTCGTCGGCCGGCACGAGGGGCAGGCGCACGGCCGGCGAAGCGATGAGTCCCTGCGCGACGAGGCCCGCCTTGGCCATGATGGCGCCCTGGGTCACGTTCATGACGGCGTCGACGAGCGGGACCAGGCGCCGGTGCACGGCGCGGGCGTCGTCCCAGCGCCCGTCGACGACGGCGTCCGCCATCTCGCGGTAGGCCGCGGGCGCCACCTGCGAGGTGACGCCGACGAAGCCTGCGGCGCCGTTGACGAAGTGTCCGAGGTTCATCGCGTCGTCGCCGGAGTACCAGTCGAGACCCGTCTGCTGCATGATCTCGCTCGCGAACCAGAGGTCGCCCCGGGCGTCCTTGACGGCCGTGATGCGGTCGTGCTCGGCGATGCGCAGGTAGGTCTCGCGGGCGATGGCGATGCCCGAGCGACCGGGGATGTCGTAGACCATGACGGGCAGGTCGCTCGCGTCGGCCAGGGCGGTGAAGTGGGCGACGAGGCCTGCCTGCGGCGGCTTGTTGTAGTAGGGCGTGACGGCGAGGACGGCGTCGGCCCCGGCCTTCTGGGCGTGGCGCACCGACTCGACGCTCTTCGCGGTGTCGTTGCTGCCGGCTCCGGCGATGACGACGCAGCGCTCCCCCACGGCCTCGACGACCGCGCGGAGCAGCTCGTCCTTCTCGTCGGCCGAGGTGGTGGGCGACTCGCCCGTCGTGCCGGAGACGACGAGACCGTCGTGTCCGGCGTCGACGAGGTGCGTCGCGAGCCGCTGGGCGGCATCGAGGTCGATCGAGCCGTCAGGCCGCATGGGCGTGATCATCGCCGAGAGAACACGTCCGAGGGCGGGTGCGTCAGCCATGCGCCCAAGGTTAGCGCCAGAGCCGTCGGCCACGGCGCTGCGCCCACCCGAGGCCCCGCCGGGATGGGACCGTTTCGCGCGCTCGTGCTCGGAGCGCGCGAACGTGTCGCCGAGCGCGCGAGATATCGCGCGCCTCGACCCCGGCTCGCGCGCTCCAGGCATGAGCGCGCGAAACAGGGGCGGTCGCGGTCGGGGATGCGCGAAGGCGAGGCACTACTCGCTCGGGGGTCCGAGTAGTGCCTCGCCATCCCCTACATCGCGCGTGCGCGACGGGCGTTACAGCCCGGAGTCGAGGTCTTCCCAGGTGCCGTATGCCGTTCAGGGGCGCCGGTCGTAGGTGACCCAGGCAAAGCCGGGCTGCTCGTCGCGGGCCGTCTCGGTCCAGACCTCAGGGTCGATGGCCGGGAAGGTGACCGAGCCCTCCGGGGACTGGTCGACCTCCGTCACGAGGAGGCGGACGGCATACGGCATGGCCTGGCGGTAGAGCTCTCCCCCACCCACGACGAAGACCTGCTCCGCTCCGGCGACGCGCGCGAGCGCCTCGTCCAGGGAGTGGGCGACCTCGACCCCGGGCGCGCTCCAGTCGTGCTGCCGCGTCACGACGACGCTGCGTCGGCCGGGGAGGGCGCCCATCGAGTCGAAGGTGCGCCGGCCCATGACCATCGGATGGCCCATGGTCGTGCGTTTGAAGAACTTGAGGTCCTCGGAGAGGTGCCACGGCATGGTCAGGCCGTCGCCGATCACGCCGTTGCGGGCGACGGCGGCGATCATCGTCACGGTGGGTTGCACCTCGCTCATGGCGCCAAGGCTCCCAGACGTGGACGGGTCAGACGGCGATGGGGGCCCGGATGCCCGGCTCCGCGACGTAGTCGAGGAGCTCGAAGTCGTCGAGGTCGAAGTCGTCGATGTCGGTCTTGCCGGGGGTGATGCGCAGGGTCGGCAGGGCGTGCGGGGTGCGGCTCAGCTGGAGGCGCGCCTGGTCGAGGTGGTTGAGGTAGAGGTGCGCGTCACCGAGCGTGTGCACGAACTCCCCCGGCTCGAGGTCGGTCAGCTGCGCGACCATCTGCGTCAGGAGGGCGTAGCTCGCGATGTTGAACGGCACGCCGAGGAAGATGTCGGCGCTGCGCTGGTAGAGCTGGCACGACAGGCGCCGTCGTCCGTCGGGGCCGGGCGGCGAGACGTAGAACTGGAACATGGTGTGGCACGGCGGCAGCGCCATGTCGTCGACGTCGGCGACGTTCCAGGCCGAGACGATGAGGCGGCGGCTGTCAGGGTTGGTGCGGATCTGCTCGATCACCTTGGCGATCTGGTCGACGCGCCGGCCGTCGGGCGTGGGCCACGAGCGCCACTGGTAGCCGTAGATCGGGCCGAGGTCTCCGTCCTTGTCGGCCCACTCGTCCCAGATCGAGATGCCGCGCTCCTGGAGCCAGCGCACGTTGGTGTCGCCGCGGAGGAACCACAACAGCTCGCCGATGATCGAGCGCAGGTGCAGCTTCTTGGTCGTCATGGCTGGGAAGCCGTCGGCGAGGTCGAAGCGCATCTGGTGGCCGAACACACTGAGCGTGCCCGTCCCGGTCCGGTCGGACTTCTCCTGACCGTGGGTCAGGACGTGGTCGAGGAGGTCGAGGTACTGCCGCACGATCCGCAGCCTAACGCCGGCCACCGACCGTGCCGGCCCAAGCCGCGCCGGCACACGCCCCGTCGGCACACGCCCCGTCGGCACACGCCCCGCCGTCACACGCCGCGCCGGCACAGGCCGCGCCGGTCCGAGAGCGCCTTGCTCGTGTGCAGGGAGCGCCCCCGTCAAGCCACGGCTGCGCACCGACCGCGTCAGGGACGCGCGGCAGGCCGGAGGTCAGGCGTCGTAGTCGAGGCTGACCTCGTCGGTGACGGGGTGGCTCTGGCAGGCGAGGACGATGCCGGCGGCGACCTCCTCCGGCTCGAGGGCGTAGTTGCGGTCCATCCGGACCTCGCCCGCCACGAGCCGGGCACGGCAGGTGCCGCACACGCCGCCGGTGCACGAGTAGGGCGCATCGGGCCGGGCCCGCAGCGTCGCGTCGAGGATCGTCTCCTCGCGGCTCGGCATCGGGATGACCGTCGTGCGCCCGTCGAGGTTCACCGTGACCGTCGCCTCGGGGGGCGCGCCCGCGTCGACGACGACCTTGCGCCTGGGCTCGGTGCCGTCGTCGACGTGGAAGATCTCGTGGTGGATGTGCCGCGCGTCGACGCCACGCTCCGTCAGCAGCGCCTCGGCCCCCGTGACCATGCCGAAGGGTCCGCACAGGTACCACTCGTCGACGGTCCCGACCGGCAGCAGCGAGCCGAAGATCGCCGTGAGACGCCCGGTGTCGAGCCGGCCGTGGAAGAGCTCGACGTCCTGTGCCTCCCTGGACAGGACGTTGATGAGGTGGAAACGGCCAGGGAATCGGTTCTTGAGGTCCTCCAGCTCCTCGAGGAACATGATCGAGCTCGTGCGACGGTTGCCGTAGAGCAGCGTGGCCCGCGAGCCCGACTCCTCCTCGAGCGCGCTCGTCAGCAGCGAGATCACCGGCGTGATGCCGGAACCCGCCGCGATCGCGGCGTGATGGCGTATGCCGTCCGGCCGGGTCGGGCACGTGAAGGAGCCCTGCGGGGTCATGACGTCGACGACGACGCCGGGCGAGACGCCGTCGTTGAGCCAGTTCGACATGCGCCCCTCGGGCACGCGCGCCGCCGCGACCCGGAGGCTGCGTCCGGCAGGGTCGGTCCGGCGTGACTGGCAGATCGAGTAGGACTGGCGCACGTCGTCACCGCGGATCTCGGCGCGGAGCGTCAGGTGCTGTCCCGGCTCGAAGGCGAACTCGTCGACGAGGTGCTCGGGCACCGCGAAGGTGACGGCCACGGCCTCGTCGGTCAGGCGCTCGACCGCGGTGACCATGAGGGGGTGGAAGCGTGCGCGGTGGCGCGAGCCCGTGGTCGAGGTGGGGGCCGTGGCCGTGGCGGACCCGGCAGCGGTCGAGGTGGTGACGTCGGTCATTCAGATGGCCTTGAACGCGTCGAAGGGCTCGAGGCACGCGTTGCACCGGCGCAAGGCCTTGCACGCGGTCGAGCCGAAGTGGGCGATCTCGGTGGTGTCGGCGGAGCCGCAGCGCGGACAGTCGACGACGTGGCGGCTGAGGGTCACGGCCAGCGGACCGTGCACGTCCCCCACCGGTGCCGGACCCGGCGGCGCGATCCCGAAGCGCAGCAGGGCAGCCCGACCTTCGTCGCTCATCCAGTCGGTCGTCCACGCCGGCGACAGCTGCGTACGGACCTCGGCGGCATAGCCCCTGCGGTCGGCCTCGAACACGATGCGCGACGCGATCGCCTCCATGGCGGGGCACCCGCTGTAGGTCGGCGTGATGGTGACCGCCACGGTGTGGGTCTGCTCATCGACGTCGACGGCCCGGAGGATGCCGAGGTCGGCGATGCTGATGACCGGCACCTCGGGATCAGGGATGCGCGAGATCGCTTCTGCGACAGCGGGCTCGACTACCACGGCAGTCACCACGTCGCGCCGGGATGGGATCGCGCGATGTGCTGCAGCTCCGCGAGGAGGGATCCCATCGGCCGCGAGTGGATGCCGGAACGGCCTCCGCGTGAGCGCCACCTCGAGCCGTCGGGCAGGGTCAGCGTCGCCTGCTCGACGACGCGTGCGACCCGTGCCACGACGGCGTCGTGCAGGGTCGAGGGCAGCACCCCGACACCGAGTCCGGCGGCGAGCACGGACGCCTCGTCGTCGTCGAAGAGCTCGGCCAGTTGGGGCAGCACGCGCTCGAGGGCGGCCTGCATGCGGGCGTGGGACTCGTCGGTGCCGTCACCGAGGCGCACGACCCACAGCGACGCGTGGTCGAGGTGGTAGCGCACCTCCTTGAGCGCCTTGCCCGCGACACCCGCGACGATGTCGTCGCTGGAGTCCGTCAGGCCTGCGTGCAGCTCCACCTGGTAGGCCGAGAACCACAGCAGCCGGGCCATCTCGTCGGCGAAGTCGCCACGCTCCTGCTCGACGAGGTGGACGTTGCGCCACTCCCGCTCGTCACGCAGCATGGCGTAGTCGTCCTCGCCGCGGCCGGTGCCGTCGATCGAGCCGATGTAGGGATAGAGGCCGCGAGCCTGGCCGAGCAGGTCGAGTGCGACGTTGCCGAGCGCCATGTCCTCCTCGATCTGCGGCGCGTTCGTCATCCACTCCCCGAGGCGCTGCGCGTAGACCATGGCGTCGTCGGCGAGGCCGAGGAGGTAGCCGGCATACGGCTTGTCATCGTGAGCGCCGCCGTCGGCGCTCCCGGCCGCGCCCGGCAGGGGTTCACGCCGGGCGGACTCCGTGGCCGAGGTCGCGGGGTCGGTGACGGGCTCGGTGACGGGCTCGGTGACCGGAGCGGTCGCGTGGTCGCTCACAGGTACTCGACATCCTCAGGCACGTCGTAGAAGGTCGGGTGCCGGTAGATCTTGTCGCCCGCCGGGTCGAAGAACGAGTCCTTCTCGGAGGGGCTGCTCGCGGTGACGTCGTCGGCCTTGACGACCCAGATCGAGACGCCCTCCTGTCGCCGGGTGTAGACGTCGCGGGCATTACGCAGGGCGAGCACGGCGTCGGGCGCGTGGAGCGAACCGACGTGCACGTGGGAGAGTCCGCGCTTTCCGCGCACGAAGACCTCCCAGAGCGGCCAGCTGCGCTCGCCCCCAACGGGCTGGGCGGGCTGGGCGGGCTGGGCGGGCTGGGCGGGCTGGGCGGGCTGGGCAGGCTGGGCAGGCTCGGACGCGCCCCCGGCACCAGGCGACGGGGTGGTGGGTCCGCTCACGCGGCACTCTCCTCGGCGGTCGTCGCGTGCTTGGCGGCGTACGCGTTGGCGGCCTCGCGCACCCAGGCACCCTCGTCGTGGGCCCGGCGGCGGTGAGTGATGCGCTCGGCGTTGCAGGGGCCGTCGCCGCGCAGGACCTGCCAGAACTCGTCCCAGTCGATCTCACCGAAGTCATAGTGGCCGCGTTCGTCGTTCCAGCGCAGCTGTGGGTCGGGCAGCACGATGCCGAGCTTCTCGGCCTGCGGCACCATCATGTCGACGAACTTCTGGCGCAGGTCGTCGTTGGCGAAGCGCTTGATCCCCCATGCCATCGACTGCTCGGTGTGACCGCCCTTGGCGGCCGCGTCACCCGTGTCGGGCGGTCCGAACATCGCGAGGGCCGGCCACCACCAGCGGTCGGCGGCATCCTGGGCCATCGCCCGCTGCGCCTCGGTGCCGCGCATGAGGTTCCAGAGGATCTCGAAGCCCTGGCGCTGGTGGAAGCTCTCCTCCTTGCAGACCCGGATCATGGCGCGGGCGTACGGCCCGTAGGAGCAGCGGCAGAGCGGGACCTGGTTCATGATCGCGGCCCCGTCGACGAGCCAGCCGATAGCGCCGCAGTCGGCCCACGTCAGCGTGGGGTAGTTGAAGATCGAGGAGTACTTCTGCTTGCCGTCGTGCAGCCGGTCGAGCAGCTCCTGCCGGTCGATGCCGAGGGTCTCGGCGGCGCTGTAGAGGTAGAGCCCGTGGCCGGCCTCGTCCTGCACCTTGGCGATGAGGATGGCCTTGCGGCGCAACGACGGAGCGCGCGTGATCCAGTTGCCCTCGGGCTGCATGCCGATGATCTCGGAGTGCGCGTGCTGGGCGATCTGGCGGATCAGCGTCTCGCGGTACGTGTCGGGCATCGCGTCACGCGGCTCGATGCGCTGGTCGGCGGCGATGAGGGCGTCGAAGTCGTCACCGACCGTGTCCCGCTGGTCGTCGTGCTCGGCCGCCGCCTCGTAGGCGTCGGTCTCGGCCGCGTTCAGCGGTTCGTTCGGGTCGATGACGTCGTTGCCATACATGAGTCCAGTATGCGAGATGGGACCGGGGCCGTCCAAAGCCGGGGTCCCCGGTGGGTGGAGAGGGGCCCGGCGCGGCCTGAGAGGATGCCGGGGTGGCACATGACGAACAGACGCCCCACCCGCACGACCCCCGTCACGACCACCCCCTCGACCACGCGCACAACCATGTTCACGACCACGACCACGCCCACGCGCCCGGACCGGTGGCCGACGCGAGCGTCCGAGTCGCGCGGGTGTCCGACGCCCCCGCCGTGGGCCTGGTCCAGGCGGTCGTCTGGCGCGAGACGTATGCCGGCGTGCTCCCCGACGAGGTCGTCGCGCAGTTCGACCCCCGACCGTTCACGAATGCCTGGCGCGCCTCCCTGGGCGACGCCCCGTCGCGGGACCACCTGCTGCTCGTGGCCTGCGCCGGCGAGCAGGTCGTCGGCTTCGCGGCCGTGGGCCCCTCGCCCGACCCGGACGGTCACGAGGCGGCCGAGCTGCTCGTCCTCGGGGTGCACCCGGACGCCCGCCGGCAGGGTCACGGCTCCCGTCTGCTCAACGCCGCGGTCGACACGGCGCGCGGTCGTGGTGCCTCCGCGCTGTCCGCGTGGGTGCTCGCCGACGCCGGCGCCACGCAGGGTTTTCTCGCGGCGGCCGGACTCGAGGCCGACGGCGCCCACCGCGAGCGCGTCGTCTCCGAGGACGGCGGCACGGCCCGGGAGATCCGCATGTCCGCCGGAGTCGTCGACGGTGCGGACGAGGGACCGGAGCCCGTGTGACGCCCGCAGCGGACCCGGGGGCACGGCGCGCGGTCGTGCGCCAGAGCCTGTCCGTGGGCATCGCCACCGGCGCCTACGGCATCAGCTTCGGCGCCCTCGCCGTGGCGGCCGGTCTCGGCACGTGGCAGGCGATGGCGCTCTCCCTGCTGATGTTCACCGGAGGCTCGCAGTTCGCCTTCGTCAGCATCATCGCGGCCGGGCTGCATGCCGCTCCGGCCGCCATCGCCGCCTCGTCGATGCTCGGGATCCGCAACGGCCTCTACGCCCTGGAGCTGACTCACCTGCTGGCGGTGCGCGGGGTGCCCAGGGTGGCGGCTGCGCACCTGACCATCGACGAGTCGACGGCGGTCGCCGTGGCACAGGACGACGTGCGCACGTCGCGGCTGGGATTCTGGCTCACCGGCGTCTCCGTCTTCGTCCTCTGGAACCTCAGCACGCTCGCCGGCGCACTCATCGGCAACCTCGTCGGCGACCCGCGCACCTACGGGCTGGACGCCGCCGCCTGTGCCGCCTTCACCGCCCTGCTCTGGCCCCGGCTGCGAGACCGGGACGCCGTCGCGATCGCCGTCGTCGGTGCCCTCGTGGCCGTCGTGCTGTCACCGACGATGCCACCCGGCATACCCGTGGTGGCGGCGGCTGGCGCCTCGCTGCTGGCCTGGCGGGCGCCACGGAGGGAGCAGGCATGAGCCTGTGGACGGCCCTCCTCGTCGCGGCCGCGATCGCCTTCGGGCTCAAGCTCGCGGGACACCTCGTGCCGGCGCACCTGCTCGATGCCCCACGCGTGCGCCGGATCACCGCGGCCCTGCCGATCGCCCTGCTGGCAGCCCTCGTCGCGACGCAGGCGTTCACCGGCCCCGGCGGCGTCTTCGTCCTCGATGCCCGGGCGGTCGCCGTGGGGGTGGCGGTCGTCGCGCTGCTCCTGCGCGCGCCGTTCATCGTCGTGGTCGTGCTCGGCGCCGCGACTGCCGCCCTCCTGCGCGCGCTGGGCTGGGCCTGACCCGTGGCCGATGCCGACGACGTGCGCCGAGTTGCCCTGGCCCTGCCCGGAGTCGAGGAGATCGACAGCGCAGGCTTCGACTTCCGGGTCGGCAACCACGGCTTCGTCTGGTCCTACCCCGAGCGCGTCCCGGGTCAGCGGCGTGTCATCCGCACCGACATCGCCGTGCTCTACGTCGGCGACGAGGCGGAGAAGCAGGCCCTCGTGCTCGGCGAGCCGGACCTCTTCTTCACGACCCCCGCCTACGACGGGTCACCTCTCGTCATGGTGCGGCTCGAACGTGTGGCGACCGAGCGACTCGTGGAGCTGGTCACCGACGCCTGGCGGATGCGCGCCCCGGCCGACCTGAGCGACGACTGAACCGTCCGACTCAACCGGAACCCGGAAGGGCCTGGGTGTGGGCGTCGCAGACGGGCTGGAGCGGGCGACCCGGCAGGTCCTCGCGGTTGTGCATCCGGCTCGTCGGGCTGCCGCAGACGTGGCACGAGGCGAGGTGGACGGCCTCGTCGCTGAAGCCCACGGTCATCCGTTCGTCGAAGACGTAGAGATGCCCCTCCCAGAGCCCGCGGTCGCCGCGCTGCTCGCCGTAGCGCGCGATGCCGCCGTCCAGCTGGTAGACCTCCTCGAATCCGCGAGCGCGCATGAGGCTCGTCAGCACCTCGCAGCGGATGCCGCCCGTGCAGTACGTGACCACCGGGCGTCCCTTGAGCTCGTCCCATCGGCCGGCGTCGAGCTCGCGGACGAAGTCGCTCGTGTGCCGGACGTCCGGCACGACCGCGCCGCGGAACCGGCCCACCTGCGCCTCGACGGCGTTGCGACCGTCGAAGAGGACGACCTCGTCGCCGCGCTGGGCGATGAGCCTGTCGAGCTCGTCGGGGCGCAGCCGCGTGCCGCCGCCGACGACGCCCTGCTCGTCGACGACCACCTCGTCGGGCACGCCGAACGACACGATCTCGTCGCGCACCCTGACGACGAGACGGGGGAAGTCGAGGCTGCGCCCCTCGGCATCGAGTCCGGTGCCGTCACTCCACGTCACGTCGATGTCGCGGAAGGGCGCGTACTCCCTCGTCTTGCGGACGTAGGCCTTGAGCACGGTCACGTCGCCCCCGACCGTGGCGTTGATCCCGTGCGGGGACACCACGACTCGCCCGCGCAGGCCGAGACCCTCGCAGAGGTCGCGCTGCCAGAGACGCAACGCGTCGGGGTCGGCGAGCGGACGGAAGGCATAGAAGAGGACGACCTTGGGGATGGCCACGACTGCCTCGATCGCTGTCGGTGCCGGTCAGGAGATGCCGAGGTAGTGCTCGAGCCCGACGGTGAGGCCGGGGTGGTCCGCAACGGCGCGCACCGCCGCGATGACGCCCGGCATGAAGCTGCCGCGGTCGAAGGAGTCGTGCCGCAGCGTCAGCATCTCCCCCGCGTTGCCGAGCAGCACCTCCTGGTGAGCCGTGAGACCCCGCAGTCTCACGGAGTGCACGGGTATGCCGTCCACCCGGGCGCCGCGGGCGCCGTCGGGATCGTGGGTGGTCGCGTCGGGCACGGGTGCGCAGCCGGCCTCGGAGCGGGCCTGCCCGATCATCGCCGCCGTCCGTGCGGCGGTGCCGGAGGGCGCGTCGACCTTCGCCGGGTGGTGCAGCTCGACGAGCTCGACCGACTCGAAGAAGGGTGCGGCCCGGGCAGCGAACGCCATCATGAGGAGCGCGCCGATCGCGAAGTTCGGGGCGATGAGGACACCGACGCCGGCACCGGACGCGGCTGGGGGCGCCTCGGCGAGCTGGCCGCGGAGCGCCTCGAGCCGCGCGTCGTCCCAGCCGGTGGTGCCCACGACGACGTGGATGCCACGCTCGACGCAGTGGGCGACGTTGGCCGGTGACGCCGCCGGCACGGTCAGCTCGACCACGACGTCGGCCCCACCGAGGTCACCGAGGTCGTCGGCCGAGCCGTAGGCACCGACGAGGGCGAGTCCGGGTGCCGCGTCGAGGGCCCGCACCGCCTCCTGCCCCATCCGGCCGCTCGCTCCGATGACGGCGACCCTGGTCACGCGGGACGGCTGGCCTGTCGTGTCGCTCACCCGGCCAGACTAACGAGCCCGCAGCGTGGCCGGACGGGGGCACACGGGACACGGATCCAGGTGTCACGACCCTCGCCAGCAGCGGCAGGTGCGGCGCACACTGGACGAGACCGAGGAAGTGGTCGCATGTCCGTCCGCCCGCGCACCGTCAGGGGCCGGCTCCGCCGCCTGGCCCTGATCCCCCTCATGGCCATCGGGCTGACGTTCGGTCTCGTCGGCGCCCCGAGCGCGCAGGCAGCGGTCCTGTTCGGGCAGGACATCTCGTGGCCGCAGTGCCCGTCGACCTTCCCGCCGACGACCACCCAGTTCCTCGTCATCGGGCTCACGCACGGGCTGCCCTTCACCGAGAACCCTTGTGTCGCAACCCAGGTGGGCTGGGCGACGGAACATGCCACGCCCACGCACGCCTACACGTTCGCCGCGTTCCCGACGACCGCGCAGCTCACGACACACGGCTCGAGCGGGCCGTGGTCGTCGAGCACGCGTGCCGGCCGCCTGAGCAACGTCGGCTACGCCGAGGCCATGTATGCCGTCGCGACCGTGCGCGGCGTGCCGGGCTGGACACCTCGGATGGTGTGGATCGACGTCGAGCCCCGTACGGCCCAGCCCTGGCCGTCGGCCACCAGCGCCCAACGCCGAGACAACCGCCTTGTCATCGAGGGGCTGATGCGCGGGCTTCGCACCGCGGGGTTCTCGTACGGGGTCTACTCCAACAGCTCGGGCTGGCAGTCGATCACCGGCTCCTGGCGACTGCCGGGCGTGCCTGTCTGGGCCACCGCGGGCCTGCTCGACTACCCGAACGAGGCGCTGGACCGGTGCACGCAACCGAGCTTCTCGGGTGGCAAGGTCTACCTCGCCCAGTGGTGGCTGGACAACACCCGCGACTTCGACCGGACCTGCGAGCCCTACGCCTTCACCCGGTTGCCGATGCCCCCCGCCTCCCTGTCCAACAGCACGGCTGACTTCAACGGGGACTGGAGGAACGACATCCTCGCTCGCTGGGCATCGAGCGCGAGCCTGCGCCTCTACCCCGGCACCGGAACCGGCAGCCATGACCCGAGTGTCCAGGTCAGCACGGGCTGGAGCGCCTTCGACGTCCTCGAGACCGTGGGCGACTTCAGCGGCGACGGCGCACTCGACGTCCTGGCGCGGGAGAGCGCGACCGGAAACCTCTGGATGTACCGCGGCAACGGCAACGGCGGTTGGCGGCTGCCCCGTGTCCTCGTCGGTACCGGCTGGGCGATCATGAACGCCGTCGTGGGCGCCGGCGACTTCAACGGCGACGGCACGATGGACGTCGTCGCGCGGCGAGCCTCGTCGGGTGCGCTCTACCTCTACCCCGGCAACGGAACCGGTGGGTGGAAGCCCCGGACGACGATCGGCACGGACTGGAACCGGTTCAGTGCCGTGGTGGCGCCCGGTGACGTCACCGGGGACGGGCAGGCCGACCTGTTCGCGCGCGAGCGGTCCACCGGCATCCTGTGGCTCTACCCCGGTACCGGCACCGGCACCCTCGCGACGCGCGTCCAGGCCGGCAGCGGCTGGAACGGGATGACGGCGATCATGAGCCCCGGCGACTTCAACGGCGACCGGACGAGCGACCTCCTCGCCCGTGACCCGTCCGGCAACCTGTGGCTGTACGGGCGCACCGCGACCAACATGTGGAAACCCCGCGTGCTCGTCAGCACCGGCTGGACGATCGTCAACGCCGTCTTCTGAGTCCGGGCGGCCATCCGCCCGGGACCACGGAGCGGCCCGCCACCCCCGTGGGGTGACGGGCCGCTCCGAGACCAGCCGGCTCGATCAGACCTCAGCCGACTCCGTGGACGGGACGTCGGACTCGGTGGCCGAGTCGCCGTTGTCGCCGTCGGCGAGCACCGCCGCGAGGCTGAGCTTGCCGCGCGGGTCGATCTCCTTGAGCTCGACCTGGACCTTCTGGCCCACCTTGAGGACGTCGTCGACGTTGTCGATCCGCTTGCCACCGACGAGCTTGCGCACCTCGGAGATGTGCAGCAGGCCGTCCTTGCCGGGCAGCAGCGAGACGAACGCCCCGAACGTCGTCGTCTTGACGACGGTGCCGAGGAAGCGCTCGCCGACCTCGGGCATCTGCGGGTTCGCGATGGCGTTGATCGCCGCGCGAGCCGCCTCGGCCGAGGGACCGTCGACCGCGCCGATGAACACGGTCCCGTCGTCCTCGATCGAGATGTCGGCGCCCGTGTCGTCCTGGATCTGGTTGATCATCTTGCCCTTCGGGCCGATGACCTCACCGATCTTGTCGACGGGCACCTTCACCGTGATGATCCGCGGGGCGTAGGGGCTCATCTCGTCGGGCACGTCGATGGCCTCGGCCATGACGTCGAGGATGTGCAGGCGCGCGTCGCGGGCCTGGGTCAGCGCGCCGGCCAGCACCGAGGCGGGGATGCCGTCGAGCTTGGTGTCGAGCTGGATGGCCGTGACGAACTCCTTGGTGCCGGCGACCTTGAAGTCCATGTCACCGAAGGCATCCTCGGCGCCGAGGATGTCGGTGAGGGCGGCGTACTGCGTCTCACCGTCGACCGTGTCGGACACGAGGCCCATGGCGATGCCGGCGACCGGGGCGCGCAGCGGCACACCGGCGTTGAGCAGCGACAGCGTCGAGGCGCAGACCGAACCCATGGACGTCGAGCCGTTGGAGCTGAGGGCCTCGGACACCTGGCGGATCGCGTAGGGGAAGTCCTCACGCGACGGCAGCACCGGCATCAGGGCCCGCTCGGCGAGCGCACCGTGGCCGATCTCGCGGCGCTTCGGCGAACCGACGCGGCCGGTCTCACCGGTGCTGTAGGGCGGGAAGTTGTAGTTGTGCATGTAGCGCTTGCGCGTGACGGGGCTCAGCGTGTCGAGCTGCTGCTCCATCTTGAGCATGTTCAGCGTGGTGACACCCATGATCTGGGTCTCGCCGCGCTCGAAGATTGCCGAACCGTGCACACGGGGCAGCACCTCGACCTCGGCGCCCAGGGCGCGGATGTCGGCGAGGCCACGGCCGTCGATGCGCACCTTGTCGCGCAGGATGCGCTGGCGGATGAGCTTCTTCTGCACGGCGCGGAACGCGGCGGAGATCTCCTTGTCGCGCCCCTCGAACTGCCCGGCGAGCTGCTCCTTGACGGACGCCTTGATCTCGTCGAGCCGGTCCTCGCGCTCGCTCTTGCCGGCGATGGTGAGGGCAGCGGCGGTGTCGTCGGACACGGCGGACTCGACGGCCGCGTAGACGTCGTCCTCGTAGTCGAGGAAGATCGGGAAGTCCTGGACCGGCTTGGCGGCCTGGGTGGCGAGCTGGGCCTGGGCGTCGCACAGCACCTTGATGAACTTCTTGGAGGCCTCGAGGCCCTCGGCGACGACCTCCTCGGTCGGCGCCTGCTTGCCCAGGGTCTTCACGAGGTCCCAGGTGGCGTCGGTCGACTCGGCCTCGACCATCATGATCGCGACGTCGTCACCGACCACGCGGCCGGCGACGACCATGTCGAACACCGACTTCTCGATGTCGGAGAAGTTCGGGAAGGCGACCCACTGGCCGTCGATGAGCGAGACGCGCACGCCACCGATCGGCCCGGAGAACGGCAGACCCGAGATCTGGGTCGAGGCGCTCGCGGCGTTGATGGCCAGGACGTCGTACTGGTGGTCGGGGTTCAGCGAGAACACCGAGATGACGACCTGCACCTCGTTGCGCAGACCCTTCTTGAAGGTCGGGCGCAGCGGCCGGTCGATGAGCCGGCACGTGAGCACGGCGTCGGTCGACGGACGGCCCTCGCGGCGGAAGAAGCTGCCGGGGATCTTGCCGATGGCGTACATGCGCTCTTCGACGTCGACCGTCAGCGGGAAGAAGTCGAACTGGTCCCTCGGGGACTTGCCTGCGGACGTCGTCGACAGGAGCATCGTGTCGTCGTCGAGGTATGCCGTCACGGCGCCGCCGGCCTGCTTGGCCAGGCGGCCGGTCTCGAACCGGACCGTGCGGGTGCCGAAGCTGCCGTTGTCGATGACGGCCTCGGCGAAGGTGATGTCTGGACCCTCCATGTGGGCCCTCGCTTTCTTTTTTCTCAGGTGCCCGCGCACATCGTCGTTGTGTGCGTGGTTTCCATCTCCGGGCCGAATGGCCCTGGTGCGGTGGACGACGGGCGTCCGCCTGCACCTACGACGAAAGGCGGTCTCCGCAGAACGCGGTGACCGCCTTTCGTCACGAACTCATCGACGCAGGCCGAGTCGCTTGATCAGCGAACGGTAGCGCTCGATGTCGGTCGCCTCGAGGTAGCGCAGCATGCGCTTGCGGCGGCCGACCAGCAGGAGGAGACCACGACGGCTGTGGTGGTCGTGCTTGTGGGCCCGAGCGTGCTCGGTCAGGTCCTTGATGCGCTGCGTCAGCATCGCGATCTGGACCTCGGGAGAGCCGGTGTCGCCCTCGACCGTGGCGTACTCGGTCATGATCTGCTTCTTCACGTCAGCGTCCAAAGGCATGGATGAACCGACTCCTTCTCATCTCGTTGCGCGGTGCTCCAGGGCATGTCCACCTGGGCGCTGTGAATCCGCGGCCGGTCTACGGCGTCTCCAAGCATAACAGCGGGGTTCTCGGCGCCCTAATCCGACCACCGCCTGCGCGCGTGACCGTTTCGTGACTCGCCGCATGTTTGGGCACGGCCGTGGCGCGGGTACGAGACAGGTTGCTCGGGGAATCCCTCTTGAAGGAGACAAGCGACACCATGATCGTTCTCGGACTCATCCTGCTGCTCATTGGCATCTTCGCCAAGATCAGCATCCTGACCACGATCGGCATCATTCTCGTCGTCGTCGGCGCGGTGCTCTTCCTCCTCGGCGCGTCTGGGCGCGCCATCGGTGGCCGGAAGCACTGGTACTGATCGGTCGGAACCCAGCAAGCACCAGACGCCCCCGCGGACATTCCGCGGGGGCGTCTTCTGTGGTCGGCAGGCGCAGGCGGTACGGCCCGGCGGTCTGCTCAGAAGTTGATCATGTGGCCGGCGATGCCGTGGACGGCCTCCTTGACGGCCTCGCCGAGCGTCGGGTGCGCGAAGACCGTGCGCGACACCTCGTCGGCCGTGAGGTCCCACGTCTGCGCGAGGTTGAGGACCGGCAGCAGCTCGGTGACGTCGGGCCCGATGAGGGCAGCGCCGAGGATCTCGTTGTGCTCCGCGTCGGCGATCACCTTGACGAACCCGACGGAGTCCCCCAGGCCCATGGCCTTGCCGTTGGCCGAGAAGGGGAAGGTCGCGGTCTTGACGTCGTAGCCGGCCTCCCTCGCCTGCGCCTCGGAGAGGCCCATCGAGCCGATCTGCGGCTGGCAGAAGGTCGCCCGCGGAATGAAGCGGAAGTCGACGGCCATCGTCTCGACGCCCGCGATCGTCTCGGCGGCCACGATGCCCATCGCCTCGGCGACGTGGGCGAGCATGAGCTTGGCCGTGACGTCACCGATCGCGTAGACGTTCGGCACGTTGGTTCGGCCGTACTCGTCGATGGCGATGGCGCCGCGGTCGGTGAGCTCGACCCCGGTCGACTCGAGGCCGAAGCCCTCGGTGCGCGGGGCGAAGCCGATGGCCGAGAGGAGCCGGTCGGCCTCGAGCACCTGCTGGTCGCCGCCGGCCGCCGGGCTGACCGTGACCTTGACGCCCGAGCCGGTGTCCTCGACGGACTCGACCTTGGTGCCGAGCAGGACCTTGACGCCGAGCTTCTTGTACTGCTTGAGCAGCTCCTTGGACACGTCGGCGTCCTCGGTGGGCACCATCCGGTCGAGGAACTCGACGATCGTCACGTCGACCCCGAAGTTCTTCATGACGTAGGCGAACTCGACGCCGATGGCTCCCGAGCCGGCGATGATGATCGAGCCGGGCAGCTCCGGGTCGAGGATCTGCTCCTCGTAGGTGACGACGTTCTTGCTGACCTCGACGCCGGGGATCATCCGCGTCACGGAGCCGGTGGCGAGGATGAGGTTGTCGAAGGTGATGGAGCGGGACGAGCCGTCGTTGAGCGCCACGTCCATCGAGGACGCCGAGGTCAGCGTGCCCCAGCCGTCGATCTCCTCGATCTTGTTCTTCTTCATGAGGAAGTGGACGCCCTTGACGATGCCGGCCGAGACCTGGCGGCTGCGGGCGTGTGTCGGGCCGAAGCTCATCGTGGCGTCGCCCTCGATACCGAACTTCTTCTTCTCGTGCGTCAGGGTGTGCGCGAGCTCGGCGTTCTTCAGCAGCGCCTTGCTCGGGATGCAGCCCACATTGAGGCAGACGCCCCCCCAGTACTGCTTCTCCACGACGGCGACCTTCTTGCCGAGCTGCGACGCGCGGATCGCCGCTACGTAGCCTCCGGGACCGGCACCGAGCACAACGACATCGAAATCAGCCATGGCCGACAGCCTATCTGGGCGCAAACGCCCGTTTGTTCGCACCGGCGGACCCCTGTCCCGGTGTCGACTGGGGCGGGTCGCGGGTAAGTCAACATCACGATCGAGATGCGCCTGCAAAACGCCGACGCACACACCCCACATTCCCGTCGCGCAAGAGTATGTTTCCGCGACGCACGGCCGGACTCATCCGGCCCCGACCAACGGAGGTCACTCGCGTGAGCACCACTCCGCACCGCCACGAGGCGCCACCGGCGAACAAGGGTCTGCTGGCCCTCGCCTGTGTGCTCCTCGCCATCCCCATCGTCGCGCTGCTCCTCGTCGGCACCTACGCCAAGGACGAGCCGCGACTCGGCGGCTTCCCGTTCTTCATCTGGTACCAGTTCCTCTGGGTCGTCATCTGTTCCGCGCTCACCTACGCGGCCTACCGCCTCGTCCTCAAGGCCCGGCCGCACGTGCCGATGAACCCGGAGGGTGACGCCTTCCTCGACGACGACCACCGCGCCAACCCCCGAGAGGACGGCCTCCGATGACCGCAGTCGTTCCTGCCCTGAGCCCCGCCGCGTCGGGCGACACCGGCGGCGTCAACGTCGTGGCGCTCAGCGTCCTCATCTTCTTCTTCGTCGTCGTCGCCGGGGCCGGCTTCTGGGCCGCACGGTGGCGGCGCCCGGCCAGCATGGAGAGCCTCGAGGAGTGGGGTCTCGGCGGCCGCTCGTTCGGCACCTGGGTCACGTGGTTCCTGCTCGGTGGCGACCTCTACACGGCCTACACCTTCGTCGCCGTGCCCGCCGCGATGTTCTCTGCCGGAGCCGTCAGCGGCTTCTTCGCCGTGCCGTACACGATCATCCTCTACCCGATCATCTTCGTCTTCATGTCGCGCCTCTGGTCCGTCTCGCACCGCCACGGCTACGTGACGCCTGCCGACTTCGTGCAGGGACGCTCCGGCTCGCGCGGTCTGACGCTGGCCGTGGCGATCACCGGCTTCATCGCGACGATGCCCTACATCGCGCTGCAGCTCGTCGGCATCCAGGCCGTCCTCGAGGTCGCCGGCGTGGGGAGCAACACCAACTGGCTGGCCAACGACCTGCCCCTCTTCATCGCCTTCCTGGTCCTCGCCCTCTACACCTACACCTCGGGGCTGCGCGCGCCGGCGCTCATCGCGTTCGTCAAGGACATCCTGATCTACATCGTCATCATCGTCGCCGTCATCTACCTGCCCGCCAAGGTCGGCGGCTGGGGTCACGTCTTCGACGCCGCCCAGGGCAAGATGGAGGCGACGAACCCGGCGACAGGCAAGCCCGTCGGCGTCTTCATCCCGGGTGCGGGCCAGTACTGGGCCTACGCGACGCTCGCGCTGGGCTCCGCGATGGCGCTGTTCATGTACCCCCACTCGATCACGGCGACGCTCTCTGCCAAGAACCGCAACACGATCCGCAAGAACGCCTCCATCCTGCCGGCCTACTCGTTCCTGCTCGGCCTGCTGGCCCTGCTCGGCTGGGTGGCCATCGCCGCCGGCACCAAGCCCATCGGCGTCAACGGCAAGCCGAACCCACAGCTCGTCGTGCCGCAGCTCTTCGAGGACTTCTTCCCGTCGTGGTTCGCCGGCGTCGCCTTCGCCGCGATCGCGATCGGCGCGCTGGTGCCCGCCGCGATCATGTCGATCGCCGCAGCCAACACGTTCACGCGCAACATCTACAAGGCCTGGCTCAACCCGAACGCGACCATCCAGCAGGAGGCCAAGGTCAGCAAGATCACCTCGCTGGTCGTCAAGGCCTTCGCACTGGTCTTCGTCCTCACGCTCGACAAGCAGAACGCCATCAACTTCCAGCTCCTCGGTGGCATCTGGATCCTCCAGACGTTCCCGTCGGTGGTGTTCTACCTCTACACGCGATGGTTCCACCGCCGCGCCCTGCTCATCGGCTGGGCGGTCGGCATGGCCTACGGCACGTGGACCGCCTACGGCGTCGCGAGCCCCCAGACGCCACACTTCGGCGGCTCGATCGCGAACATGCCGGTCGTGGGGCAGCTGGGCTACATCGCCGTGACGGCGTTCGCCCTCAACGTCGTCGTGGCTGCGCTGCTGACGCTCGTCTTCCGCGCCGTCAAGGCCGACGAGGGCCGGGACGAGACCATCCCGGCCGACTACTTCGCCGACGCCGGTGACCCGCGTGTCGAGAAGCTCGCCCCGGGACCGCACGAGCTGACGCCGTCCGCCTGACGGGTCAGAGCACGTATGCCGGAGGGCCGGGTCCATGGGGACCCGGCCCTCTGCGCACCTCCCCCACTCGACAGGCTGGGATGCCACGCGTCACAGGTGGCGGGGGCGCTCGGGTGGGAGGGCGGCGATGGCCTGGTCGACGTCGAGACCGGTGACCTGGAGCAGGTCGACGATCGTCGAGCGGACCTGCGCCAGCACGGTCTCCGTGGCGAGGCGCGACGTGCGTGGCACCTCTCCCGTCGCCGTGGCGACTGCGAGCAGGGCGGGGCGTCCGATCTCCGGTGAGGCGTTCTCGGACAGGGCTCGACCGATGACGTCGGTCGCCGAGGCGAGCTCGAGCAGCAGCGCCTCGTAGCCGGGCGGGAGCGGCTCCCCGCGGCTCACCGCGACGGTGACGCGGCGGACGAGGACGCGGGTGCTGCGCATCGCCCGGTCGAGCGGCTCGACGAGGTCGACCATCTTGCGCACCCCGGGCGCGTGGTGGCGCTTGAACGGTGACGACGTCAGCACCGAGAGCCCCTCGTCGGCGGCCGACCGCAGCTCGAGCAGGAGGGACTCGGTGCCGCGGGCCGAGGCGAGGACCTCGGCGGCGCCCTCGACGTCACCATCGCGCGCACTCGCGGCCGCCCGGCGCAGCAGCTCGCCGATCTTGCGCACCGCCTCGGCAGCCGCGACCCGCGGTCGACGCAGCGGCGCCTGTGGCACGACGGTCGCGGCGACGAGTGCGACCGCGCCGCCGATGAGCGCGTCGGTCCACCGGTTGAAGGCCTGGCCCGGGGTGGCCACCAGCGCGACGATGACGATGCTCTGCACCGCCGACTGGATCACGATGACGGGTGCGCCGTCGAGCAAGGAGGCCAACGTCATCGAGGCCAGGACGACCACGGTGATCTGCCAGGGCCCGCTGCCGGCCACGTGGACGAAGACGTCGGCGGTGACGATGCCGACCGCGACGCCGATGGCCACCTCGAAGACCCGTCGCAGCCGCTGGCCGTAGGACATCCCGAGACAGACCACCGCGACGATCGGCGCGAAGAAGGGCGACGGGTGCGTGAACACGTCGGTCGCGAGCCACCAGGCCACACCGGCCGACACCGCGCACTGCACGAGCAGGAACATCCGTGACCGCAGCCGACGGAATCGCGTGCGGACACTGAGCCTGCTGCGGTCCCACGCCCGGTCCAGCGCCTCGACGACAGGTGCGTCGCTCCTCAGGTAGTCGTCCACGAACGAGCCTCTCGGTCGAGTTCCGCTGCAGCGTCCATCGGCGAGGAGCGTGGGCCGCCTCAGTACACGCGCGGCATGGGCCTGTTCCGCCCGGCTGTCCGCAGCTGCACCCGCGAGACCACGTCCTCCCGCTCGAGGGCGGACTGCAGGTCACCCGTGACGGCGTCCGCAGCGGCGCCCACCACGCGGAGGTCGGCACCCCGCTCGATGGTGGCGTCGAAGTGCGCGACGATCTCGCCGCGGTCGTGCTCGATCCGTCCCCGAGCCGTCCGCACACCCGGGGTCTGCGCCAGGGCGGTCGCCGCTGCGTCGATGACCGGCCTGGCTGCCACCAACAGCTTGCCCTGGGAGCCCGACCCGGTGAGGTACAGGTTGGAGACGCCGCTCCGGGGCAGGTGGGAGAGCAGCCACCGCAGTCCGACGAGGGCGAGGATGACACCCGCCGCTCCGAGCGCCCACGGCCACCACTCCGCCTTCGGCAGCCAACGTATGCCGCTCACGTCCACCACGCTGGGGACCGATCCCAGGCGGCCGGCATACCAGAGGATGCCCAACACACCGAGAGCGATGAGGACGACCCCGGCAACGGCAGTGAGAGTCCGGTCGGCAGCAAGCGTCCCGCGACTCATCTACCCGCCCCTTGTCTGCGCAGCCTGACTGACGGTTGGGTCCGCAGCGGCGCCAGGCGCTGGGTGGCTGCTTCCCGAATGCGTCCTTCGATCCCCTGGTCACCGGTGGACCGGTAGTCGACGGTCACCCGACGAGGCGTGGCGGAGACCTTCACCCCGAGCACACCATCGACGTTCTCGACGGCGGTCTCCACGAGGCGGGCGACGTCCTTCGGCCGGAGGAAGACGCCGGTGGCGGCATCGAGGGCAGTCACCTTGGGGGCGCCCGGGCGGAGCGCCTTGATCAGCAGGGCCAGACCGACGAGGCTGAGGACGACACCGAGCGCTATGGTCCAGCCGGCGGGCCGTAGGCCCTGGAGCGCGTCGGACAGCTCATGCAGGGAGGGTGTGCCACGGAGCAGACGACCGTAGAGGAGGGCGTCCCGAACGGCGAGCACGCCCACGGCGGTCACCAGAAGGGCCAGCAGGATGCCGAGGGTCGAGATGCCACGGGTGCTCCGCGGTAGCCTGGCCGACCGCATCGCGGCACTCCCTCCTGCTCCCGGGTCCGTGCCGCGGGCGTCCGGTGACGCCGGCGGTGGAGTCGCCATCTCGGTGCTCACTGCACTCTCCTCTCGTTCGGTGCTGCGGGCTGCGTGACGGTCGCGACGGTCACGTCGACGGCGTCCACGGTCATGCCCGCCAGCGACTGCAGCTGGTCGCGCACGCGGTCCCTGACCGCGGCCGCGGTGCGTCCCAGCGGGGCCGGCCAGACGACGGCGATGTCCACCCGGACGCGCGCGTGGCCACCGGCCACTTCTGCCCTGACGTTCGGGTACTGCCGTCCGACCACGCCCTCGAGTCCGGAGCCGACCCTGCGCACGCCGGGCACCTCGCCGGCGGCGATGGTGGCAAGGCGCTCGATGACCCGCTCGGCGATGTCCAGCCGCCCGCGCTCGGCAGGGTCCGGCAGTGCTGCCGCGGGTCTCGCACCCGGCGTCGGCGGCGCAGCTGGAGCCTGGGCAGCCGTGGTGTCAGTCACGGCCACGGCCCCCCATCAGCTTGCCCAGGTCGATCTGACCGTCGAGCTGGCCTCCGACGAGCAAGCCGACGACGCCAAGGACCAGAGCGATGAGGAAGCCGGTGAGACCACCGGCTGCAGCGGCAATTCCGAGCAAGAGGCCGGCCAGCAGACCGATCATTGAGCTGGACATGTGGATCTCCTTTGACGGACGACCGGCCCAGTGGCCGGGTCGTCGTTCGGCTTAGATCTCTGAGCGGTGTTCGGCTCCCGGAAACGAGCGGGGGAGATGTTGGCGCCAGGTCCTCACGAGGCGGCGCCCGCGCCGGGCGACGCGCATGCGTGACCCACGCCAGGTTCGGCGCACAGCCGGCCGCGAGGTGGCCGAGGAGGCGCCACCCACCTCGGCGTGGTCGGCGGCGACGCCGAAGGCCGTGTCGATGTCGGCCAGGGCCAACAGGTAGGCCTCGGTGTCCCCGCCCAGGTCCGGGTGGTGCGTGGCCGCGGCCCGTCGCCGCAGCCGCGTCCATTCGGCGCGGGCGGCTGGTTCCTCGGGTCCCCGGAGTGCCATCACGTGTCCCGGGAGACGGCTGTCTCGAGTGGTGTCGCGACGTCCTCGACGACGACGTCGACGGGGGTGTGAGTGATGGCGCTGACGACCGCTCGAACCCGGTCGGCCGTTTCCCGAACCGGGACGCCGTACGTCAGGACGACGTGCACCGTCGTGGTCCCGGGCCGCAGCTGGACGCCGGTGACCTTGCGCCCGGCAAGGTACGTGGCGGCTTCCCCGAAGGCTCCGCCGTGCAGGGCTGCGACGCCGGGCACACTGAGCACAGCCGCCTCGACGGCGTCCGCGAGCTCAGCGGGCTGGGGCGGGCTGCCCTCGCCCGGTTGACCGGTCACTGGACTCGGGGCTCGCTGCGCGGGCTCGACTCCTCGTCCTGGCTCTCGGTGTCGCTCTCGAGGAACACGTCCTGGACGTCGATGTTGACCTCCGTGACCTCGAGGCTGGTCATCCGCTCGATCGCCGAGATGACGTTGCGACGAATGCCTTGCGCCAGATCAGCGATCGCGACGCCGTACTCGGCCACCAGCTGGACGTCGACGGCTGCCTGCCGCTCGCCCACCTCGACCGAGACACCCTGGGAGTGATTCGTGCGGCCACCGGGGATGCGCTCACGAAGAGCTCCGACCGCCCGAGCCGTGCCGCCACCGAGGGCGTGCACGCCGGAGACCTCGCGCGCCGAGATGCCCGCGATCTTGGCAACCACGGTGTCGGCGATCGTCGTCCGGCCCAGCTCGGTGACGAGGGGCGACTGCACCTCGGTGCTGCTGACGGCGGTCGAGCTGCGGTTCGTCTGGCTCTGCGTGTCGCTCATCGCATGGCTCCTTCAAAGTGGGTCAGATGAAGGCGAGACGTGCACAATCCCCGAAACCCGTCCGCCTACTGTCAAAGGTAGCGCTGTGCGGCACGTCCCGATAGCGCCGCTCAACCCGCCTCAGGTGGCTGTCTCTTCCGGCCGCTGACGGGCGCAGCGACGGAGCAGCCAGGTCCCCGAGACGTGGATGAGGGCGTTGGCCGCGCCGACGTCGATCGCGAGGGTCACGCCCGAGGGGGCGCTGCCGCGATCAGCAGGTCGTGCCGAGATCGTGCCCCGATCAACCCTCGAGATCGGGGAACCAGATGCCGATCTCGCGGGTGGCGGACTCGTGGGAGTCAGAACCGTGCACGATGTTCTGCTGCACCTTCAGGCCCCAGTCACGCCCGAGGTCGCCGCGGATCGTGCCCGGTGCCGCGTCGGTCGGGTTGGTGGCGCCGGCGAGGCTGCGGAAGCCCTTGACGCAGTCGTGCCCCTCGACGACGACCGCGGTGGCGGGGCCTGAGCTCATGAACTCGACGAGAGGCTCGTAGAACGGCTTGCCCTCGTGCTCGGCGTAGTGGGCGGACAGCTGGTCACGGCTGGGCGTCAGCACGGAGAGGGCGACAAGACGGTAGCCCTTCGCCTCGATGCGGCGCAGGACCTCACCGGTGAGGCCGCGCTGGAAACCGTCGGGTTTGACGAGGACGAGGGAGCGTTCGATGGTCACCCGTCAACCCTATCGGCCGCCTCACCGTCGCCCGCCGCGGCTTCGCGACGGGCCATCACGGCGTCGACCTGAGCCCCCTTCACCAGGCAGGTGACCCAGAGGGCGAGGAAGAACAGCCCGACGACGAACATCATCGGCACGACGAGGGCGCTGAGCAGGGTCAGGGCCTGCACGACCCAGCCGAGCGTCACGCCCCACGGGCGGCGCATGAGTCCCGCGGCGACGATGCAGAGGACTCCGAGCCCGATGCCGACGACGAGGTAGGCCGTGCCCGACCCGCCGCCTTCGTCGGCGGCCGCGAGGGCCCGGGCCACGAGCGCACCGAGCAGGATGCAGATGGACTGGCCGCCGAGCACCGTCGCGAGCATGCGGAAGGTGAACTTGCCGGTCCTGCCGTAGAAGATGATCGAACGCATGGGGTGGTTCTCGCCTCGGGTGTCGGCTTGCGGCTCAGTAGTTCTGGGTGGTGTCCCAGGTGCGGATGATGGCCTGCGCCTCCGAACCGCTGGCCCCCGTTGCCTCGGCATACAGGCTCATCGCGTCCTCGCGGCGCCCAGCGAGGATCAGCTCGCTGATGCGGGCCCGGCCCTCGTCGGTGAGCCGGCCCTCGGTGTAGGACGCCGCGGCGTCGCGCACCCCGGGCCCCTGGCCCGGGACGAACCAGCCGTCGACGGCTCGCTTGGCGTCGGCGAGCGGGGCACCCGTCGCCTCGCGGTAGATCTTGATGGCATTGATCTTGTGGCCGGCGCTGATCTCCCGGCTCACGCGGGCGCGGACCGTCTCGGTGAGACCGACGAGCTCGCGGTCCGGGTCCTTGCGCCCCATGACCCGGCCCCAGACGACGACGGCGACGACGATGACGATGACGATGAGGACGAGCTTCACCAGGGGGTGCATGGGTGCCAGCCTAAATCGGGTCGGGTCGGGTCACGTCAGACGTCGGTGTGGCCGAGGAGCATCCGCACCTCACCCGCGGTGATGACCGAGCCGGTGACGATGACCCCACCGCCCATGCCGTCGGACTCGGCGATCGTCACGGCCTGCTCGAGCGCGTCGGGCAGGTCGCGGACCACCGTGACGCGGGACTCGCCGAACAGCTCCACCGCGAGCTTGCCCAGAGCCTCGGGCCGCATCGCCCGCGGGGACGAGCTGCGGGTGACGACGATGTGGTCGAGGGCGGGCTCCAGCACCTCGAGCATCCCGGCCGCGTCCTTGTCGGCCACGATGCCGACCAGCCCGACGAGTCGGGTGAAGGAGAACGCCTCGTCCAGGGCGGCCACGAGGGAACGGGCACCGTGGGGGTTGTGGGCCGCGTCGACGAGGACCGTCGGCGACCGTCGCACGATCTCCAGGCGTCCCGGCGAGGTCATCGAGGCGACCGCTGCACTCAGCACGTCGGGCTCGATGCGCTGCTCGCCGCCGCCGACAAAGGACTCGACGGCCGCGACGGCGGTGGAGAGGTTGCTCGCCTGGTGCGCGCCGTGCAGCGGGAGGAACAGGTCGACGTACTCCCCCGCGAGACCGCGGACCGAGACCTGCTGGCCGCCGATGGCGACCTCTCGGGCCAGGACGCCGAAGTCGTTGCCCTCGAACGCGATGCGCGCCCCGCCGACCTCCTCGACCCGGTCGATGAGGACGCGCGCGACATCCTCGTCCTGCACGCCGGACACGGTGACCGAGTCCCGCTTGATGATGCCGCTCTTCTCCTCCGCGATGGAGACGACGTCGTCGCCCAGCAGGTGCGTGTGGTCGAGGTCGACGGGCGTGACCACGGCGACCTGCGCGTCGATGACGTTGGTCGCGTCCCACGAGCCGCCGAGCCCGACCTCGATGATCGCGACATCGACGGGCGCGTCGGCGAACGCGGCGTACGCGAGCGCGACGAGGACCTCAAAGAAGTTCATCCGGCGGCCACCGGACTCGAGCGAGCGGGCATCGACGAGCTCGATGAGCGGTGCCACCTCGTCGTAGGCCGCGATGAACTTCTCGCGTGGGATCGGTTTGCCCGACAGGGTGATCCGCTCACGGATGTCGTGAAGGTGTGGAGAGGTGAAGCGTCCCGTGGACAGACCCGTCTCACGCAGGATCGAGTCGATCATCCGGCTCGTCGAGGTCTTGCCGTTGGTACCGGTGAGATGGATCGAGGGATACGTGCGCTGGGGGTCGCCGGCGAGCTCCATCACCGCGCGGATGCGGTCGAGCGACGGACCGATGTCGTTCTCCGGGGCCCGCGCGAGGATCTCCTCCTCGATCTCGCGCATCCGCTTCATCTCCTCGAGGTTGCGCGCAGCCTCGAGCGCGGCGGCGTCCGGACGGCCGTTCATGCCGACTCCCCCGTCTCGAGCTCGAGGACCATCCACACGCTCTCGGGCAGCCCCGACCCCGGCCTCTCGCGGTGGGTCTCGACGAAGCCACGCCCGGCGTAGAAGCGGGCCGCCATCTGGTTGCCCTCGAGGTAGGACAGCGTGATGCGCCGGTGCTCGCCCTCGCGGGCACGTGCGACGACGGCATCCATGAGGCGTGACCCGATCCCCCGGCCGTGGTGGCCCGGCAGGACGTAGAGCTTCCACAGCACGAACGACTCGTCCTGCGCGCCGAAGGTCGCCACACCGACGACATCGTCGCCCTCGACGGCCACGAGGGTGCGGCCCTTGCGGATCGAGTCGGTGATGACATCGCTCGTCCACCACTTGGCGAGACCCATGGCGACGTACTCGGGCCCGGCGATGGGCTCGTAGGTCGCCGGCCACGTTCGGTGCCCGACAGACAGCACGCCCGAGAGGTCGTCGCCGACGGCCCCCCGGACGACGACGTGGTCCCTGGGAACGGCGCGTCGGCGGCTCTCCTCGTCGGCCTCGTCCCGGTCGCGGGTCCTTCTCACGTCGGCGCCCTCCAGCTCGTCCTCACGGTTCGTGGCGATCATCGCTTGGCCACGATGATCGTCGCCGGGCGGTTGTCGCCGACGACGACGTCGGTCCGGGTGCCCGGCAGTCCGTCGGGCACCGCGTGGTCAGGTCCGGCCGCCGCGAACTGTGTCGCGAGGGTCTCCCCGACGATGAGGTCGCGGTGCGTCACCGTGGCCTCGAACACCTCGGCGCCGCCCTGGACGGTCAGGCTGATGCGGTCGCTGACGTGCAGACCGGCGTCACGCCGGGCCTGCTGGACCGCACGGACGAGGTCACGGGCCAGGCCCTCGGAGGCCAGCTCCGCAGTCACGGTCGTGTCGAGCACGACGAAGCCGCCGGACGGCAGCATGGCCGTGGCACCGGAGCCGGCGTCACCGGCCACGACGGTCTCGAGGGCGTACTCCCCCTCGACGAGTGCGAGCCCGCCGGCCGTGACGGTCCCGTCGGCGTCGACGGTCCAGTCGCCCGACTTGCTGCCCTTGATGGCCCGCTGGACGTCCTTGCCGAGACGGGGGCCGGCCGCCCGGGCGTTGACGGTCAGGCGCTGGCTCACACCGAAGTCAGCCTCGCTCGCAGTGGCGACGTCGACGACGGTCAGGGCCTTGACGTTGAGCTCATCCCGGATGATCGAGCGGAACGGCTCGAGGCTGGCCGGCTCGGGAGCCACGACGGTCAGCTCGGCGAGGGGCAGGCGCGCGCGCAGGGCGCGGGCCTTGCGCAGGCTCGACCCCGTCGAGCAGATCTCCCGGGCGCGGTCCATGGCGACGACGAGCCCGTGGTCGGCAGGCAGCTCGTCGACCGTCGGGTAGTCCGTGAGGTGCACGGAACGCTCGCCCGTCAGACCACGCCAGATCTCCTCGGTGACGAGGGGCAGCAGCGGCGCCGTGGCGCGCGTGACGGTCTCCAGCGCCGTCCACAGGGTGTCGAAGGCTGCGAGCGACTCGTCGGTCTCGCCGCCCCAGAAGCGGTCGCGGGACCGTCGGATGTACCAGTTGGTCAGGACGTCGAGAAAGGCCCGCATCGTGTCGCAGGCGGCCGCGATCTCGTAGGCGTCGAGCTGCTCGGTCATGTCGCCGACGAACTCGCGCAGCTTGGCCAGCAGGTAGCGGTCGAGCACGTCGGTCGAGGCCGTCGAGCGCTTCGCCTCGTAGCCCTCGCCGCCGCGCGCCGTGTTGGCGTAGAGCGAGAAGAACGACCACGCGTTCCACAGCGGGATCATCACCTGGCGCACGCCGTCACGGATGCCCTGCTCGGTGACGACGAGGTTGCCGCCGCGCAGGATCGGGCTGCTCATGAGGAACCACCGCATGGCGTCGGCCCCGTCGCGGTCGAAGACCTCGCGCACGTCGGGGTAGTTGCGCAGCGACTTGCTCATCTTCTGGCCGTCGGAGCCGAGCACGATGCCGTGGCTGACGCAGGTCTTGAAGGCGGGCCGGTCGAAGAGCGCCGTGGCGAGGATGTGCAGGGTGTAGAACCAGCCGCGCGTCTGGCCGATGTACTCGACGATGAAGTCGCCGGGGAAGTGGTGCTCGAACCAATCGGCGTTCTCGAAGGGGTAGTGCACCTGGGCGAAGCTCATCGAGCCGGAGTCGAACCAGACGTCGAGGACGTCCTCGACGCGGCGCATCGTCGAGTGGCCTGACGGGTCGTCGGGGTTCGGGCGCGTCAGGCTGTCGATGAACGGTCGGTGCAGGTCGGTGACGGCCACGCCGAAGTCACGCTCGAGCTCCTCGAACGAGCCGTAGACGTCGACGCGCGGGAACTCTGGGTTGTCGGACTTCCACACCGGGATCGGACTGCCCCAGAAGCGGTTTCGGGAGATCGACCAGTCGCGGGCGTTCGCGAGCCACTTGCCGAACTGGCCGTCCTTGATGTGCGAGGGCGTCCACTCGATCTCCTGGTTGAGCTCGAGCATCCGCTCCTTGATCTTCGTGACCTCGACGAACCAGGACGAGACGGCCATGTAGATGAGGGGCTCGCGGCAGCGCCAGCAGTGCGGGTAGCTGTGGTCGTAGGTCTCGCGACGCAGCAGCACCGTGCCGGCCGTGACCGAGCCGGGATCGCCCTCGCCGCGGGTCGCCGCCTTCAGGTGGTCGATGATGTGGGCGTTGGCGTCGAAGACGTGCATGCCCTCGTAGTCGGTGACGGGCCAGAGGAACCGGCCGTCGGCCCCGACGGGCACGACCGGCTCGATGCCGGCCGCGTCGGTGACGATCTTGTCCTCCTCCCCGAAGGCGCCGGCGGTGTGGACCAGGCCGGTGCCGTCCTCGGTGGTGACGAAGTCGGCGGGGAACACGCGGTGCGCGCGCTCGTGCCCCCGGTAGTAGGAGAACGGTGGGGTGAAGGACCGACCGAGCAGGTCGCTGCCGGTGAGCCGCTCGACGACCCGCTCCTCGAGGCTGGACGGGTCGACGTCGGGCCCGAAGAGGTCCTTGGCGTAGGCCGCGAGCCGTGCGGCGCCGACGACGTAGCGCTCGGTCGTGCCCGTGACGTCGGACTCGACGACGACGTAGTCGATGTCGGGCCCGACCATGATGCCGAGGTTGGCCGGCAGGGTCCACGGCGTCGTGGTCCAGACGAGGGCGAGCTCGCCGGTCTCGAGGCGCAGGCCGATGGTGACGGCAGGGTCCTGGCGCATCTTGTAGACGTCGTCGTCCATGCGCAGCTCGTGGTTCGACAGCGGCGTCTGGTCGTTCCAGCAGTAGGGCAGCACGCGGAAGCCCTCGTAGACGAGACCCTTGTCATGGAGCTGCTTGAAGGCCCAGATGACCGACTCCATGTAGTCGGGCTCGAGCGTCTTGTAGTCGTGGTCGAAGTCGACCCAGCGCGCCTGGCGGGTGACGTAGTCACGCCACTCACCGGTGTACTTGAGCACCGAGCTGCGACAGGCGTCGTTGAACGTGTCGATGCCGAGGTCGACGATGTCCTGCTTGGTCTTGAGCCCGAGCTGGCGCTGAGCCTCGAGCTCGGCGGGGAGACCGTGCGTGTCCCAGCCGAACCGGCGCTCGACGCGCCGGCCGCGCATCGTCTGGTAGCGCGGCACGATGTCCTTGACGTAGCCGGTGAGCAGGTGGCCGTAGTGCGGCAGACCGTTGGCGAAGGGCGGGCCGTCGTAGAAGACGAACTCGTTGTCGCCGTCGGTCCCGGCGTCACGGCCCTCCACCGACGCGAGAAACGTGCCGTCCTCGTCCCAGTACTCGAGGACCCGCCGCTCGATCTCGGGGAAGCGCGGGTTGGACGGGACACCGCCACCCGTCGCGGGCTGGTCGGCGTCGTCCTTCGTGGTGACCCTGGGGTAGGTCATGCTCGTGGTCTCCTGCGTTCGCGTCTGTTGGTCGCTCGTCTCCGCCACGAGGACGACGTCTCCTGCCGGAGGCTGCCGCGGTACCACCCCGCTTGCCGCACGCCGCCCGCCCGCCGGGCAAACCGCGTACGACCGCTCTTGTCGAAGGCTGTGACGGGCCCACCCGTCCGGGTCTAGTGCGGGTCACCCGCGGTGGCGGATGACCCGGTTCTTCCGGAGGCTCGCCGCTGATGACGGCTCGAACGCCTGTGGCTGTGAGTCTAGCCTGTCAGCGTGCCCAGCCTGCCCGAGCGGATCGCCCATCGTCAGGTCGTCGACGCGGACGTGCGCCGCTCCTACGCCCTCGACGCGACCGCCGCCCTCGCTCCGCTGCCCGACGACTTCACCGTCGTGCGGGCCCGCGACGTCGATGACGTCGTGGCCGTGCTCGAGCACGCCGGGGCCACCGGCACCCCGGTCGTCCCGCAGGGTGCGCGCACCTCGCGTTCCGGCGGGGCCGTCGCCTCCGAGGGCTGTATCGTGCTCAACGTCGAGGCGCTAGACGCGATCCACGAGGTCGACGTGCTCGAGGGCCATGCCGTCGTCGGGCCGGGTGTCGTCAACGCGGACCTCAAGCGCGCGGCGGCGGCGGCCGGCCTCTTCTACGGTCCTGACCCGGCGTCGTGGGAGACGTGCACCATCGGCGGCAACGTGGCGACGAACGCGGGCGGCCTCTGCTGCGTCAAGTACGGCGTCACGTCCGACTGGGTCAAGGCCCTGCAGGTCGTCCTGCCGGGAGGCGAGGTCATGCGCACGGGGCACCGGACCGCCAAGGGGGTCGCCGGCTACGACCTCACGGGTCTCTTCGTCGGGTCGGAGGGCACGCTGGGCGTCGTCACCGAGGCGGTCGTGCGGCTCGAGCCCGCCCCCGACCCGGCCCTGACGGCGCTCGCCGTCTTCGACTCCCTCGAGGCCGCCGTCGCGGGCATCCTCGCGCTGCGCCGCGACCGGCACCGGCCGTGCCTGCTCGAGATCATCGACCGCACCAGCGTGGTCGCCATCCAGGCGTTCGGCGACTTCGGCTTCCCCGACGACTGCGCCGCCGTGCTCCTCGTCCAGTCGGACCGCCCGGGACACGTCGCGGACGACGTGGCGAGGTATGCCGCCCTGCTCGAGTCCGCGGGCGCCACCGAGGTGGCGGTCGCCGACGACGCGCAGGAGTCAGAGGCGCTGCTCGCGGGGCGTCGCGTCATGAGCACCGCGTTCGAGGCGATGGGCGGGCGCCTCGCCGAGGACGTCTGCGTGCCGGTCGGCCGGCTCGCCGAGTTCGTCCGAGGCATCGAGGCCATCGCGGAGCGTCGGTCGGTGACCATCCCGGTGAGCGGCCACGCCGGGGACGGCAACCTCCACCCGTCGATCGTCTACGCCCACGACGACCCCGACAGCCTGGCGAGGGCGTGGGAGGCGTTCGACGACCTCATCCGGCTCGGACTCTCGCTGGACGGCACCATCTCGGGCGAACACGGCATCGGCACGGTCAAGGTGCCGTGGCTGGGCCTCGAGCTCGGGGATGCCGAGCTCGACCGGCAACGGAGGCTCAAGGCCGTCTTCGACCCCGCAGGCATCATGAACCCGGGCAAGGTGTTCGGGCTGGGTCGGCGTGGATGATGCGCCGGCGCCCTGTCCTGCTCCTCGTCGCCGCGGTGATCGGCGCGACGGCCTGCACCGGCACCAGCCCCTCGGACGGCTCGGGCGCCACCACCACCACCGCCACCACCACCGCCATCACCACCCCGACCACGGGGCCTGTGGGCCGGGGCCCGACGACAGTCACAACCTCGACGTCGCCGCCGACGCCGACGACAGCCCCGACCTCGACGTCGCTGCCGACGCCGTCGGCGCCGAGTGCGACAAGGCGCCAGCCGGCCCCGCCACGGGCGGAAGCCTTCGACGTGGACACGGTGCTCGGCGGCATCCGTGCCCTGGCAGCGATCGGGCCGCGGGACGCCGCCGGCCCGGCGAGCGACCGGGCGGCGGCCTACATCGCGGGGCGGCTCCGCGCGGCGGGTTACCGCGTCACCCTCCAACCCTTTCCCGTGCCGGCCGGTGTCTCGTGGGGGGTCCGGGTCCCAGCCGGGACGACCCTCAATGTCGTCGCCGACCCGCCCGGACTCGACCCGACGATGCCGCACGTCGTCGTCGGCGCGCACCTCGACACGGTGCCGCAGGCGCCGGGGGCCGAGGACAATGCTTCCGGGCTCATGGTGATGGCCGAGGTCGCGCGGATGACGAGGCAGCAGCCCGGCTCCCTCCCTGTCCGGTTCGTCGCGTTCGGTGCCGAGGAGGCGCGGGGCGGCAACGGCACGCGGTATGCGTTCGGCTCGCGACACTTCGTCGCCCGGATGAGTGCGGCCGAGCGCCGGGCCGTTCGCGGCATGGTCGCCCTCGACCGGGTGGGCGTCCGGGCGGCGGCGGTGCCGGTGTGCCACGTCGCTGGCGCCGACCGGTCGCTCGCGGAGGCCATCCGCCGCGCAGCCGCCCCCCTCACGTCGACCAGGGGGTGCGCCAACCGGGCCAGCGACCACGTGTCGTTCGCGCGGGCGGGCATCCCCGCGGCGCGGCTCGGCAGCGTGCCGTACCCCGCCTACCACTCGGCCCGCGACCTGCCCTCCGTCGTCGACCGGGGACAGCTCACGCGCTCGGGGTCCGTCACGTGGGCCTGGATCCGAGCCCTGCGGTGACCCGACGCGCCGCGGATGGACCGCACCCGGGGCCCCGGCGCGCGTTTGGCAGGATGACGTCATGACCGAAGTGGACACGACGGGTGCGTGGCTGAGCCGCGAGGACCTCGACAACGCCCGTGACCGACTGCCGATCCTCTACGTCCACGCGATCCCGGTCCGTGTCGACGACCGTGGCGTCGTCACGCATGTGGGGCTGCTGCTCCGTGCCGACAGCGATGGCGGCTTCGGCCAGGAGGTCGTGGGTGGCCGCGTGCTCTACCACGAGCGCATCCGCGACGCCCTGACGCGGCACGTCGAGAGCGACCTCGGTCCGATGGCGCTCCCCCGCATCCCGCTGTCGCCGCAGCCGTTCACGGTCGCCGAGTTCTTCCCGACGCCGGGCGTCACGCCCTTCCACGACCCACGGCAGCACGCCGTCTCGCTCGCGTTCGTCATCGCGGTCATGGGCGACTGCCGCCCCCAGCAGGACGCCCTCGACCTGTCATGGGTCACGCCCGAGGAGGCTGCTTCCCTCGCCCTCCGCGGCGAGATGCCCGGCTCGCACGGCGTCCTCGTCCGTCAGGCACTCGCCCACGTCGGTTTCCCGATCTGACCACAGCCGCGCCGCCACGCGGCCCGTGGCCCACGCCCTGCGGTCCGCCGCGACCGGTCAGTGCTGGTGCTCGAGAAGGTCCTGACGCCCGGATCCGAGCACCGTGAGCGGCAGGAGGGTCTTGCCCGTGGGCCCGATCTCGATCTCGGTGCCCATCTGCGGGCAGACGCCACAGTCGAAGCACGGCGTCCAGCGGCAGTCGTCGACCTCGGTCTCGTCGAGGGCGTCCTGCCAGTCCTCCCAGAGCCAGTCCTTGTCGAGACCCGAGTCGAGGTGGTCCCAGGGCAGCACCTCGGACTCGCCGCGCTCGCGTGTCGTGTACCAGGCGAGGTCGACCGGGACGTCGGCGAAGGCCTCGTCGGCGCAGCGCATCCAGCGGTCGTAGGAGAAGTGCTCGCTCCATCCGTCGAAGCGGCCACCGTCGCGCCACACGGCCTCGATGACCCGGCCGACGCGGCGGTCACCACGCGACAGCAGTCCCTCGACGATGCCGGGCTGGCCGTCGTGGTAGCGGAACCCGATGGACGACCCGTAGCGCTTGTCGGCGCGGAGCGCCTCGCGCAGCTTGAGCAGGCGGGCATCGGTCTCCTCAACGCCGAGCTGCGAGGCCCACTGGAACGGCGTGTGCGGCTTGGGCACGAAACCGCCGATGGAGACGGTGCAGCGGATGTCGCGGCGACCCGAGACCTGACGCCCCGTCTCGATGACCTTCTTGGCGAGCTCGGCGATCTGGAGCACGTCCTCGTCGGTCTCGGTGGGCAGGCCACACATGAAGTAGAGCTTGACCTGGCGCCAGCCGGCACCGTAGGCCGCGGCGACCGTCTGGATGAGGTCCTCCTCGGACACCATCTTGTTGATGACCTTGCGGATGCGCTCGGACCCGCCCTCGGGCGCGAACGTCAGGCCGGAACGGCGACCGTTGCGGGTCAGCTCGTTGGCGAGGTCGATGTTGAAGGCGTCGACGCGCGTCGACGGCAGCGACAGACCCGTCTGGGTGCCCTCGTAGCGGTCGGCGAGACCCTTGGTGAGGTCGGCGATCTCGGAGTGGTCCGCCGAGCTCAGTGAGAGCAGGCCCACCTCCTCGAACCCCGTTGCCGCCAGACCGCGCTCGACCATCTCGCCGATGCCGGTGATCGACCGCTCGCGCACGGGCCGCGTGATCATGCCGGCCTGGCAGAAGCGGCAGCCGCGCGTGCAGCCGCGGAAGATCTCGACCGACATCCGCTCGTGCACGGACTCGGCGAGCGGCACGAGCGGCTGCTTCGGGTAGGGCCACGCGTCGAGGTCCATGACGGTGTGCTTGGCCACCCGCCACGGCACACCGGCGGCGTCCGCGGCAGGCGCGACGCGCTGGATGCGCCCGTCGGGAAGGTAGGAGACGTCGTAGAACGCCGGGACGTAGACGCCCCCGGTGCGGGCGAGGCGCAGGAGCACCTCCCGGCGGCCGCCGGGGCGGCCCTGCGCCTTCCACTCCCCCACGATGTCGGTGACCGTCAGCACGGCCTGCTCGCCGTCGCCGACGATGGCGGCGTCGATGAAGGAGGCGATCGGCTCGGGGTTGAACGCCGCGTGGCCGCCCGCGATGACGATCGGGTCGTCCACGTCGCGGTCGACGGAGTGCAGCGGGATGCGGGCCAGGTCGAGGGCCGTCAGCATGTTGGTGTAACCGAGCTCGGTCGAGAAGCTGAGGCCCAGGAGGTCGAAGTCGCGCACCGAGCGGTGGCCGTCGACGGTGAACTGCGGCAGCCCGGCCTCCCGCAGCTGCGCCTCCATGTCGGGCCACACGGCATACGTGCGTTCGGCAAGGGCGTCAGGGCGCTCGTTGAGGACCTCGTAGAGGATCATGACGCCCTGGTTGGGGACGCCGACCTCGTAGGCGTCGGGGTACATCAGCGCCCACCGCGTGGTGAGCTCCTCGCCGTCGGGGCCGTGACCGCCGACGTTCCAGTCCTTGACCGTGGAGTTGAGCTCGCCGCCGACGTACTGGATGGGCTTGTTGACCCGCTCCAGCAGGGGCTCGAGGGCGTTGAACAGTGACTCTCCGGGCATCCCGCCATGGTACGTGGGTCTGTCGCAGCACCGAAAACGCCGGCCACACGGCATACGGGCGTATGCCGTGTGGTCGGCGTCCGCGGACGCCACGGGTGGCGCTCAGGCCGGGTCGTACATCGCGTCGAGCTCGGCGCGGTGCTTCTCGGTGACGGCCTTGCGGCGCAGCTTCATGCTCGGGGTCAGGTCGCCCTCCTCGATCGTGAGGTCCTTGTCGAGGATGGTGAACCTCTTGATCGTCTCCCAGCGGTTGAGGCCGTCGTTGAGCTGGTCGACGTAGCGCTGCACGAGGGCGTGCGCCTGTGGCGAAGCCACCACCTCTGCGTACGGCCTGCCGTCGAGGCCGACGGTCGGGGCCCAGCCGGCCATGGCGTCCGGGTCGAGGGTGACGAGGGCCGTCGCGTAGTTGTGGCCCGCGCCGTGGACGAGAAACTGGCTGACGAACGGGCACAGGCCCTTGAAGCGCGCCTCGATCTCGGCAGGGGCGATGTACTTGCCGCCCGAGGTCTTGAAGAGGTCCTTCTTGCGGTCGGTGACGTAGAGGAAGCCATGCTCGTCGATGCGCCCGATGTCGCCGGTGTGGAACCAGCCGTCCTCGGTCAGCACCTCGGCGGTCGCCTCCGGGTTGTTGTGATAGCCGCGCATGACGCCCGGCCCCTTGACGAGGATCTCGCCGTCCTCGTCGGCGATGCGCACCTCGGTGCCCGGTAGCGGCCAGCCCACGGAGCCATACTGGTACGAGCCGTGCTGGGGCGAGTTGACCGTCGTGCCCGACGACGTCTCGGTGAGGCCGTAGCCCTCCTGGACGAGCAGACCCACCGACCCGAACCAGCGGGCGACCTCGGCGTTGAGGGGCGCCGAGCCGCTGATCATGAACCGGACCCGGCCGCCGAAGCGCTCCTGGACCTTGTGCAGCACGAGCCTCGTGGCCAGGCTGTGCTTGCGGCGCAGGCCCGACGAGGGCTCCTCACCGCGGGCCTGCACGTCGCGCATCTGGCCGCCGACCTTGAGCGCCCAGTCGATGAGCTTCTTCTTGACGCCCTTCTCCCCCTCGAACATCAGGGCGATGCGCCCGTGGGCCTTCTCGAAGATGCGCGGCGGCCCGGCCATGAAGGTCGGTCTGATGACGGCCATGTTCTCGACGATCTTGTCGACCCGCCCGTCGACGGCGGTCGGGAAGCCGATCTGCAGGCCCGTCGCGACGAGCATCTTGCCGAAGACGTGCGAGAGCGGCAGCCAGAGGAACTGGAGGTCGTCCTTGGTCAAGGTACCGATCGCGTCGATGACGGCGCCCTCGTAGACGACGCTGTCCTGGACGAGGCGCACGCCCTTGGGTCGGCCCGTGGTCCCGGACGTGTAGATGACGACGGCCAGCGACTCGGGGGTGAGCTGGTCGATGCGCGAGTCGACGATGTCCGGGGTCGCGGCCAGCCACTCGCGGCCACGCTCTGCGAGCTCGTCGGTGGTGATGACCCAGCCGTCGTCGCTGGCCGGCCCGGACAGGGCGATGACCTGTCGGACCCCGGGCACCTCCGAGCGCACGTGCTGGAGCTTGGCGACCTGCTCCTCGTTCTCCGCGAAGACGATGCCACTGCCCGAGTCGGTGAGGATGTAGGCGACGTCCTCGGCGATCGTCGTCGGGTAGACGGTCGTCGTCGCGCCGCCGGCGCAGATGACCGCGAGGTCGGCGAGGATCCACTCCACACGCGTCGTCGAGGCGATCGCGACACGGTCCTCCAGCTGCACGCCGAGGCTGATGAGCCCGGCGGCCCACTGCTCGACGACCTCGTGCGTCTGCCTCCACGTCAGGGTGGTGAGCTCGCTCGACCCCTCCGGGAAGTAGAGGTAGGCCGGCGCGTCGGGCGTGGTCCGGACCCGGCTGCGGAAGAGCGCGCCCACACTGGGAGCGCGGCCGTCGAGGACGTTCTGGTCGACGTCCCGGTCGGCGAGTGCCTGGAGCGGCATGTGGACTCCTTTGTCACTGCGGCGGCCCGTCATCGGCGTCTGCGGGCGGCCGCCATGCCGGGATGATGTCAACAATCGACCCCTCAGTCACGCATTCGTCGGCGTTCCTCATCGAAACGTGACCGCTGGGTAACCAGCTGTCGACGGTGAGCCCTTGGGGGCAGCCGAGCCGTGAGCGGCCCGCAGGAGCTCGGCTACGACGGGACGATGGCCGAGAGGATCTCGCGACACCGGACGACGTCCTGGGCCATCTGCTCGACGAGCGTGTCGATCGACTCGAACTTCAGCGTGGGCCGCAGGCGCGACACGAACTCCACGGCGACTCGCTCGCCGTAGAGGTCGAGGTCGGTGCGGTCGAGGACGTAGGCCTCCACCCGGCGGTGGTGGCCGTCGAACGTCGGGTTGGTGCCCACAGAGACGGCGGCCGGCAGGGTGCGGTCCGAGGCACTCTCGTCGAGGTCGAGGCGGACGAGCCAGCCGGCATACACGCCGTCGGCCGGCACGAGGCCCTCGTGGTCCTGCGAGAGGTTCGCCGTCGGGTAGCCGAGCTCCCGGCCGCGGTGGTCACCGTGCACGACGCTGCCGGTGACCCGGTGGGGTCGCCCGATGATCTGGGCGGCGTGGTCGACGTTGCCCTCGAGCAGCTCGGCGCGCAGCTGCGTGGAGCTCCAGCGCGCACCGTCGGTCGCGCCCTCGCCGATGTCGTCGAGCGCGATGACGTCGAAGGCGTGGGTCGCGCCGAGCTCGCGCAGGGTGTCGACGTCCCCGGAGTTGCGCACACCGAAGCGGGTGTCCTTGCCCACCACGACCGCGCACGCCCCCAGGGCGTCGACGAACGTGCGTCGGACGAACTCCTCGGGCGTCTGCTGGGCAAAGTCACGCGTGAACTCGATGACGAGCACCGCCCCGAGGCCGACCGACTCGAGGGCGTCGAGGCGCTGCTCGATCGACATGACCGCCGCAGGAGCGCGATCCGGGTAGAGCACGGCGATCGGGTGCGGCTCGAACGTGACGGCGACCGGCAGCGCGCCGCGGTCGGCGGCCTCGCGCACGACGCGCGTCAGGACCTCGCGGTGCCCGCGGTGCACCCCGTCGAAGTTCCCGAGGGTGACGACGGTGGGCCGGAGGTCGGCCGGGATGTCGTCGAGTCCGTACCAGCGCTGCACGGCGACCACTGTAGTGGCCGGCTCCGAGCAGGCGTCCGAGGGCTCGGACACGGGGGTCAGGTCCTCGCTCCGGACGCGGCGAAGACCACCTTGGCCCGTGCCGTCGTCCGTGTCTCGTCGAGCACGGCGACGAGACGCCCGCCGGGGTCGATCGCGGCCACGGCCTCGGCACCGTTCACGGCGCTCGGGATGCGCTGCCCGTACCCCAGGGCCGCGGCCTCCTCTGCCGTCACCTCGTGCACGGGCAGCTGCGCCCGGGCCGCCTCGGCGAGCGGCAGCAGCCGGATGGCGTCCGGCCCGTCGGCCTCGGAGGTGGCCGTGAGGTCGTCGAGCGAGACCGCGGCGTCGAGCGTGAAGCGGCCCACCCGCGTACGCCGGAGCGTCGTCAGGTGCCCACCGACACCCAGGGCCTCACCGAGGTCGCGGGCGAGCGCGCGGACATAGGTGCCGGACGACACATCCACCTCGACCTCGACGTCGACGACGTCGACCGCGGGCCCGACCTCCACGGTCTGGGTGCCGGGCCGCACCGAGAGCACGTCGAAGCGGCTCACCGTGACCGGTCGAGCCGGCAACTCCACCGTGTCGCCCTGGCGCACCCGGGTGTAGCTGCGCACTCCCTTGACCTTGATGGCGCTGACCGCGCTCGGCACCTGCTGGATCTCGCCGGTCAGGGCCGCGACGGCGGCGGGCAGGGCTGCCTCGAGCGCCGGGACGTCGTCCACCCCGAGCGCCTGGATGGTCTCACCCTCCGCGTCGTCGGTGAGGGTCGCCATGCCGAGACGGATCGTGGCGGCATACGACTTGTCACACCCGACGAGGAAGGTCAGCAGCTTCGTGCCCCGCTCGACGCCGAGCACGAGCACGCCGGTCGCCATCGGGTCGAGCGTGCCGGCGTGACCGACGCGCCGGGTGCCGCAGAGCCGTCGGGCGCGTGCCACGACGTCATGGCTCGTCCATCCGGCCGGCTTGTCGACGACGAGCAGGCCACCCGAGCGGTCGGTCATCGGGCGTCGACGTCCGCGTCCACCTCGGCGTCCACGGTGCCGTCGCCGGCCTGGTCGCCGACATCCACGCCGTCGTCGCCCTCGTCCTCGGAGCGGTCGACCGGCTTGCGGTAGGGGTCCGGATCGCCGGCGGGCTTGGCATTCGCGGCCGCCCGTGCCAGCTCCTCGTCCCGGGCCCGCGTCTGGGCCACGAGGTCCTCGAGGTGGGCGGCACCCTCGGGCAGTGCGTCGGCGATGAACTCGATCGATGGCGTCAGACGGATGCCGATGCCCTTGCCGACGGCCGAACGGATGCGGCCCTTGTTGGCCTCGAGCACCTCGGCCGTGGCCTGTCGGTCCTCGTTGCTGCCGAAGACGGTGTAGAAGACCGAGGCCTGCTGCAGGTCACCCGTCACGCGGGCGTCGGTGATGGTGACGAACCCGAGGCGTTCGTCCTTGAGCCGGAACTCGAGGTACTCGGCGACGATGACCTTGATCCGGTCGGCGATCTTGCGGGCGCGGGCGGGGTCAGCCATGGCTACCTCTGCTTTCGTGTGTCGTGCGGTCGGACCGGTCCGGGCTGGGCCGACGTGGTGAACACCCTAGTAGGGGGCCCGGAGCCCCGCGCACTGCCACCCGGGCGTCAGCGGGTCGGGTGCACCCGCAGACGCCGCCGGCGCCGACCCCTGTGGGGGCCGGCGCCGGCGGTGCAGCCGCGCTCAGGCGCGCGGCTTCTCGCGCATCTCGAACGTCTCGATGACGTCGTCGATCTCGATGTTGTTGAAGTTGCCGAGGTTGATGCCGCACTCGAAGCCCTCGCGGACCTCGGTGACGTCGTCCTTGAAGCGACGCAGACCCGTGATCTCGATGCCCTCGCCGATGACGGTGCCGTCGCGGATGATCCGCGCACGGGTCCCGCGCCTGATCTCGCCGGAGCGCACGAGCGAACCCGCGACGTTGCCGAACTTGCTCGACTTGAAGACCTCGCGGACCTCGGCCGTGCCCAGCTGGACCTCTTCGTACTCCGGCTTGAGCATGCCCTTGAGCGCTGCCTCGACGTCGTCGATCGCCTGGTAGATGACCGAGTAGAAGCGCATGTCGACGCCCTCCCGGTCGGCCAGCTCGGCGACACGCTCCGCAGGGCGGACGTTGAAGCCGATGATGATCGCGTTGTCGACCGTCGCGAGGTTGACGTCGTTCTGCGTGATCGCACCGACACCGCGGTGGATGATCCGCAGGTCGACCTCGTCGCCCACGTCGATCTTGAGCAGTGCGTCCTCGAGCGCCTCGACCGAACCCGACACGTCACCCTTGAGGATGAGGTTGAGGGTGTCGACCTTGCCCGCCGCGAGAGCCTCGTTGAGGTCCTCGAGGGAGATGCGCTTGCGACGCTTGGCCAGCGACGCGGCACGGGTTGCCGCCTCACGACGCTCGGCGATCTGGCGGGCCGTGCGGTCGTCGGGAGCCACGAGGAACGTGTCACCGGCGCCGGGGACCGAGGTCAGACCGAGGACCATGACCGGACGCGAGGGACCGGCCTGCTCGACGTTGTTGCCGTGCTCGTCGAGCATGGCACGCACTCGGCCGTAGCCGCTGCCGGCGACGATCGAGTCGCCGACGCTCAGCGTTCCCGACTGGACGAGGACGGTCGCGACCGGGCCGCGGCCCTTGTCGAGGTGCGCCTCGATGGCCACACCGCGCGCGTCCTTGTCGGGGTTGGCCCGCAGGTCGAGCGCCGCGTCGGCGGTGAGCAGGACGGCCTCGAGGAGCCCGTCGATGTTCGTGCCGTTGCGGGCCGAGACGTCGACGAACATCGTGTCGCCGCCGTACTCCTCCGCGATGAGGTTGTACTCGGTCAGCTGCTGGCGGATCTTGGCCGGGTTGGCGTCCGGCTTGTCGATCTTGTTGACCGCCACGACGATCGGCACGTTGGCTGCCTGCGCGTGGTTGAGCGCCTCGATGGTCTGCGGCATGACGCCGTCGTCGGCGGCCACGACGAGGATCGCGATGTCCGTCACCGATGCACCACGAGCACGCATGGCCGTGAAGGCCTCGTGACCCGGGGTGTCGATGAAGGTGATGGCGCGCTTCTCGCCCTCGTGCGTCGTGGCGACCTGGTAGGCACCGATGTGCTGGGTGATGCCACCGGCCTCGCCCTCGGCGACCTCCTCCGAGCGGATCGCGTCGAGGAGCTTCGTCTTGCCGTGGTCGACGTGACCCATCACGGTCACGACCGGCGGACGCGCCTCGAGGTCCTCGTCCTCCTCGGCCTCGAGCTCGGCGTCGAGGTCGATGTTGAACGAGCCGAGCAGCTCGCGCTCCTCGTCCTCGGGCGACACGACCTCGATCTCGTAGCCGAGCTCGGCGCCGAGCACCTTGAAGGTCTCCTCGTCGAGGGACTGCGTGGCCGTGGCCATCTCACCGAGGTGGAACAGCACCGTGACGAGCGACGCCGGGTTGGCGTTGATCTTGTCGGCGAAGTCGGTCAGCGAGGATCCGCGGCGGACGCGGATGGTCGTCTTGCCGTCACCACGGGGGACGGTGACGCCACCCAGGCTCGGGGCCTGCATCTGCTCGAACTCCTGGCGCTTCGCGCGCTTGGACTTGCGGCCTCGAACCGGACGACCGCCACCGCGACCGAAGGCACCAGCCGTCGAGCCACGACCGCCGCCACCACCGCGCGGACCGCCGAACCCACCGCGGCCGGGACCACCGGGGGCGCCACCGGGGCCGCCACCGAAGCCACCACGGCCGGCGCCGGCTCCGCCGGGACCACCACGGCCCGGGCCACCGGCCGGGCGCTGGCCCGGACGGCCGACGGTGCTGCGCTCCGGCATCATGCCGGGGCTGGGACGCGGACCACCGGGACGCGGGGCGCCACCGGGAGCGGGACGACCGCCCGCGGCGGGACCACCGGGACGCGGGGCGCCACCGGGACCACCGGGACGCTGACCGCCCTGAGCACCCGGGCCACCCTGGCCGCCCTGGCGCTGCTGCGGACGGGGCATGCCCTGGCTGGGGCTGAACGGGTTGTTGCCGGGACGTGGGCCGGCGTCGCCACCGGGGCGCGGGGCACGGGACTGTCCCATGCCCTGGCTCGGGGCGAACGGGTTGTTGCCCGGACGCGGCTGACCCGGACGGGGTGCCGGACGGGGGGAGGCCGGGACACCGGAGGTCTGCTGACCGCCGTCACGGCTGGACTGGACCCGCGCCGGAGCCGACGCCGCGGGAGCGGCGGGGGCCGGAGCCGACGGGGCCGGGGCCCTCGGTGCCGGGGCGGCGGGTGCCGGAGCTGCCGTGGTGGGCGCCGGAGCGGCCTCACGGGCAGCAGGTGCTGCGGGGGCAGCCGGGGCCGGAGCCGCCGGTGCTGCGGCTGCAGGGGCTGCCGGCGCGGGGGCCGACGGCGCCGGAGCAGCCTTCTGGGGCGCGGCCGGAACCGCGCTCGTGGTGGCGGCCTTCGGGGCCGCCGGCTTCTTGTCGCCGACCGACGAGCCTTCCCGGGGGAAGGTCTCGATGATCTTGCGGACGACGGGGGGCTCGATGGTCGACGACGCCGACCGGACGAACTCTCCCTGGCTCTTCAAGTGTGCGAGCAGTGTCTTGCTCTCGACTCCGAGCTCTTTCGCGAGCTCGTAGACCCGGACCTTAGCCACATCTCTCCTGTTCCTGGTCCGGCCTGAACAGGAAGTGGCCGAACCGTGGGTTATTGCTGGGGCTTGCTCATCGCTGAGTACTCATCGGGTGCTCATAGCGTTTCAACCCGCCTTGTGGTTCGTTGACTGATCTCTGACTGATCCCGTGCAGTCCCATCGGGGGGCGGCACCGGTGCGTGCTACTCGTGCTGGACTCCGAGGTGTCGTGCCACCGCGCTCACGTCGAGCGCGGCCCGCAGTCGCAGGGCACGTCCGAACGCCTTGCGGCGCACTGCCAGCTCGAAGCAGTCCGGCGTCGGGTGCAACCACGCACCACGTCCCGGCATCCGGTGTCTCGGGTCGGGCCGGAGCATGACCGGGGAGGTGTCCCCGGCGTCTCCGTCCGTCGCCGCGACCACTCGCAGCAGGGCTGACCAGCTATCCGTTCCTCGACATCCCACACACGTGCGGGACGGCTCAGCACGGAGTCCAGTCCGGTCGGCCACAGACAAGTCTACCGCGTTCGCGCCGCGCCCCGCTCCACGGGGTGCGGCGGACCCGCTGCTCAGACGCCGTCGGGCGCGACGTCGGCACCACCACCGGGTGCACGAGAGACGTCGGCGGCCTCCGTGTCGGGGCGGATGTCGATGCGCCAGCCGGTGAGCTTGGCAGCGAGGCGGGCGTTCTGGCCCTCCTTGCCGATCGCGAGGCTCAGCTGGTAGTCCGGGACAATGACCCGGGCTGTCCGGGCCGAGGCGTCGACGATCTCCACCGACTGCACCCGGGCCGGCGACAGCGCGGCCGCGACGAACCTGGCCGGGTCGTCGGCGTAGTCGACGATGTCGATCTTCTCGCCGCGCAGCTCGGTCATGACGGCGCGGACCCGGGCGCCCATCGGGCCGATGCAGGCACCCTTGGCGTTGACGCCGGAGACCCGGCTGTGGACCGCGATCTTCGTGCGGTGCCCGGCCTCTCGGGCCAGGGCCGCGATCTCGACGGTGCCATCGGCGATCTCGGGCACCTCGAACTTGAAGAGCGTGCGCACGAGGTTGGGGTGGGTCCGGCTCAGACCGACCTGAGGACCCTTGGGACCTCGCTTGACGCTGACGACGAAGCACCGCAGGCGCTCGCCGTGCACGTAGCGCTCGCCCGGGACCTGCTCCGCGAGGGGAAGGATGCCCTCGACCGTGCCGAAGTCGACGAGGACGTTCCGGGGGTCCTGGCTCTGCTGGATGATGCCCGAGATGACGTCGCCCTCGCGGCCCTTGAAGTCGCCGAGGATCGCCTCGTCCTCGAGGTCGCGGAGCCGCTGGACGATGACCTGACGGGCCGTGGAGGCGGCGATGCGCCCGAAGCCCACCGGCGTGTCGTCGAACTCGGGGCCGGGCTCGTCGCGCTGCGGGCGCTCCCCCTCCTCGGCCGGCAGCAGGTCGCCCTCTTCGCGTGCCCAGACGATGACGTGGCCGGTCTTGCGGTCCAGCTCGACCCGGGCGATGCGCTGGCTGCCGTCGGTGCGGTGGTAGGCGACGAGGAGCGCCTGCTCGATGGCCGGGATGAGCACGTCGAGGCTGATGTCGCGCTCCCGCTCCAGGGCGCGCAGGGCTGCGAGGTCGATGTCCATCAGTGGTCCCCTTCCAGGGCGGACGTCTCGTCCGAGTCGTGGGTGTCGTCTGGGGCGTCGTCAGGCGCGTCGTCGACGGCATCGTCGGCCGTGGTCCCGGGGCGCTTGAACTCGACCTGCACGGTGCCACGCTGGACGCTGTCGAGGGCGAGCGTCACGTGGCGTGCCGGGACCTTCTTCGTGGCCGGGATCTCGAGGGTGAGGGAGTCGGAGCCCACCTCAGTGAGCCTCCCCGTGTCGGTGCCGTTCTGGTGGACGACCTCGACGAGGCGTCCCACCTGACGGCGCAGCTGGTCCCGCGAGGCCAGCGGTCGGCCCACCCCGGGCGAGGACACCTCCAGGACGTACGGTGACTGCCCCATGACGTCGCTGGCGTCGAGCTCGTCGCTCACGGCACGCGTGGCGTCGGCGACCGCGTCCAGCGACAGCGGGGGGACGGCGCTCGCCGTGTCGTCGACGTCGAGGTCACTGATGTCGCAGTCGACGAGAACGCGCACCATTCGCCGCTTCCCGGCGGGAGACACGGAGACGTCCTCGACGACGAGCCCGAGGGGCGCGAGCACCGGCTCGAGCGTCGCTCTGATCTCCTGGGCCGTGCTCATCAGTCGACGCCTCCTGCTCTTCTCGAATGTCCGGCGCCGACGCCCCGAAGGGGGCGCGCGGCACCGCCTGCACACCACTCTATCGGCGCCGGGGCTCGTCGCTGACCGCCACACGCGTGCGAAGATCTCGGCATGGACGGCGACACCCGTGGGCTCGGGTCACGGGTGATGGATGGCCTCGGCCGTCCCCCGCGCCGCCTCTTCGTGCTCGGCGGTGGCGCCGCGGTCCTCGCCCTGCTCCTCGACCGCGGGCTTCGGCTGGACGCTCCGCCGCCGCCCCCACCTGTGCCCACCCGACGTCCCGCGCCCGACGAGGCCCTGCTCCTCTCGGCGGTGGCCGACCTCGACCGGGTCGTCGCGGCCGAGACGTCGGTGCTCGCAGGCGACGAGGGCGGCGCCCTGGTCCGTCGACTGCGCACCGTCAACCGCGAGCAGCTGCGCGTGCTGCGCGGGCGCCTGACGAACGCCGGCGTCCCGACCTCCGTCATCGACGCCGCCGTGGCCGCGGGTCCGGTGCCCCCGGCCGGCGCCACCGGCACGGGCACGCCCACACCGGCGCCCTCCGGCGCCACCTCGGCGCCCGACAACCCCGACGAGCCCGTTCGCACCCGCAGGGCGCTCGCTGCCCTGCTCGACTCGCTCGGGCCCGACGACTGGGCGGCCCTGACGACGGCGACCGCGAGCACGCGCGAGCTGCTCGCGGCGGCCTACGCCCAGCGCCTCGCGGGCGCCGCGCTCCTCGGGCGGGAGGTCGCCACGTCGTCGCCCAGCCCAGCCCGGCCCGAGATCGCCGCGCGCACCCAGCCCCTCGTGTACGCCTTCGAGGTCATCGCGGCGCAGAGCTCGGGCGACCAGCGGCAGGCCGCCGAGGAGACGCTCGCAGCACTGGTGCGGCTGGACGTCGCCCTGTCCGGCACGACCTCGACGATGCCCGCGGGCTGGGCGCTGCCCTACGCCGTGACGACGCCGGCGGCTGCCCGGCGGCTGGCGACCGAGACGCTGTCCTCTGCCGTCGAGGCGGGGGCCGAGGTGGCGGGCCCGCAGCCGAGCGCAGCCTCCCTCGAGGACGTCGCGCGCTGGGTGGCCGATGTCCAGGCACTGGCCGTCGGCTGGGACGTGCCGATGACCGCCTTCCCCGGAGCGACCACATGAGCTACGACCCGATGTACGACCTCATCCCCGCACTCTTCGCCCACGAGGTGAGCGGCTACGAGCCCGACGGCTACCTCTCCGGGGAGGACTGGATCGACGCGCTCCCGAGACTCATCACGGACCTGCTCGCCGAGTGGGAGCTCGAGCCCATCGGACGCGCGACGAACGGCGTGTGCGCGGTGGCCATCCCGGTGCGGCTGCTGGGCTCGGGTCGTGACGTCGTCGGAGTGAGCGGCGAGGGCATCCTCAAGATCACCTGGCCCCACCCGGAGGCCGCCACCGAACACCTCGCCCTGCAGACGTGGAACGGCCACGGGGCGGTGCGGCTCGTCCGGGCCGACCCCGCGCGGTTCGCCATGCTCCTCGAGCGCCTGCACACCCGCGACCTCACCGCCGTCGACATCGACGAGGCCTGCGGCGTCATCGGGGACCTGCTGGGGGTGCTGCGCCGACCGCCGCACCCGCGCGTCCCCAGCCTGACGGCATACGCCCTCCGCCAGTCGGAGGAGCTCCGGGCGGCGCCGGCCGTGCTCCCGCGACGCTACCTCGACCAGGCGTCGGCCCTCGCGACGGAGCTCGTCCAGCGGGCACCGGCCGAGGACCGGTTGCTGCACACCGACCTGCACTACACCAACGTGCTCTCCGCCTACCGCTCCCCGTGGCTCGCGATCGACCCCAAGCCGATGGCCGGCGACCCCGCCTTCGAGGTGGCACCGGCGCTGTGGAACCGGGCCGACGAGCTCGGGACGGGTTCGGAGGTGCGCTGGTCGCTGCGCCGACGACTCGAGATCATCTGCGAGCGCGCCGGGCTCGACGAGGGACGGGCCCGCGCGTGGACGATCGTCCGCGAGGCCGACAACGCGCTCGACGCCGCGGAGGGCCTCGCGAACGGCCCGGCCGACGACGCCTGGGCGCACGACCGGATCAGCCTCGCCGTGACGATCATCAAGGCGATGAACGACTGAGCCGACCGGCCGTCGCCACCCGTGGCGACGCGCCGGATCAAATCGTTTCGACTCCGAGGTGCTTGAAGCCTTAACGTTGTCGCGCTCCCCGCCCCGTTGTCGAAAGGCACTCGCATGCCTCGCCTTGCCATGCCCACCTCCCGCGACCAGCGCTCGGCCCCGCCGACCCCTGCTCGCGAGATCGCGCGCATCGCCGTGCCGGTGAGCATGGAGTTCGTCCTCATGCTGGTGCTCAACTTCGTCAACCAGATCGTCGTCGGCGGTCTCGGCGCGGTCGCGATCGCCGCGGTGGGCTTCTCCAACAGCCTCACCTTCATCCTCGCCGTGACGCTCGGCTGCCTCGGCACGTCGGTCAGCATCCTCGTCGCGCGAGCCCACGGCGCCGGTCGACGCGACGCCCTCGACCACACCGTCACCGCAGCACTGCTCGTCGCCGTCGCGCTCGGCATCGTCGTCTCGCTCGTACCGTGGTTCTTCGCCGACCACCTGATGTCTGTCGTCGGGGCCTCCCCGTCGGTGGCTGAGGCGGGCACCGACTACTTCCGCCTCACCGTCCTCGCCACTCTGCCGGTCATGCTCAGCGCGATCCTCTCGGGCGTGCTCCGCTCGGCCGGCCGGCCGACGAGCCCGATGATCGCGACGATGGTCACCGTGGTCGCGAACTCCGTGATCGCGTACTCCCTCGTCGTGGGGGTCGGCCCGCTGCCCTCCCTCGGCGTGGCCGGCGCCGGCTGGGCCACGCTCCTCACGGCCGTCGTGAAGTCGCTCATCCTGCTGTGGATGGCGTACGGCCGACGCGGCGTCGTCGGCTGGAGCCTGCCTGACAGCGTGCGCCAGTGGCGTGCCGTCGTCGTGCCGCTCTTCGTCCTCGCGCTCCCGCTCGGCGTCACCGAGCTCTTCTGGACGGTGGGCACCTTCCTCTACAACGTCGTCTTCCAGCAGCTCGGCGACGAGGCCCTGGCCGCTGCACAGATCGTCACGACGCTGGAGGGCGTCTTCATCGTCGGCAGCATCGGCCTGATGAGCGCCACGACCACCCTCGTCGGCCGCTCCGTCGGCCGCGGCGACGTCGACGCCGCGATGGCGTGCGTGCGGCGGCTGACGCGCGCGGGCATCGGGACCGCCGCGGTCTTCGGCGTCCTGTTCGCCGCCTCGGTGCTGCTCCTCGACGTGCTCTTCGGGGAGGCCGGCCGCGAGGTCCGCACCATGGCGGGCGTCGGCATCCTCGTCAACGCCGTCTTCCAGGTCGTCAAGGTCCGCAACATGATCGTGGGTGCGGGCGTGCTGCCCAGCGCCAACGACGTGCGCGGCGTCATCATTGGCGACGTGGTGGGCGCCTTCGCGGTCGGACTGCCGCTCGCGGTCCTGCTCGGGCTGCACACGCCGCTCGGCTACGTCGGCATCTTCGTCGCTCGCATCCTCGAGGAGCTGGCCAAGCTCGCGATCTTCACGTGGCGTGCCCGGCGCATCCGCTGGGAGCGGCTCGTCACGCCGCGCGAGGCCGTCGCCTGACGGGCGCGCCTCGCCTAGCGTGAGGGGATGACCAACCGACTCGCCCGCGCGACGAGCCCCTATCTGCTCCAGCACCGCGACAACCCGGTGCACTGGCAGGAGTGGGGCGAAGAAGCCTTCGCCGAGGCTCGGCGGCGGAACGTGCCCGTCCTGCTGTCGGTCGGATACGCGGCGTGCCACTGGTGCCACGTCATGGCGCACGAGTCGTTCGAGGACGAGACCGTCGCCGCTGCGCTCAACGACCGGTTCGTCTCTGTCAAGGTCGACCGCGAGGAGCGACCCGACATCGACGCCGTCTACATGTCGGCCGTGACCGCGACGACGGGCCACGGCGGGTGGCCGATGACGGTCTTCCTCACCCCCGACGGTGAGCCGTTCTTCTGCGGCACCTACTTCCCTCGCGACCACTTCCTGCGGGTGCTCGAGGCCCTCGACGAAGCCTGGCGCACGCGAGAGGCCGAGGTGCGGGCGTCGGGCACCCACATCTCCACGAGCCTGGCCAACGCACTGCAGCCACCGACGCCGTATGCCGTCGAGCCGGGCGCGCTGTCGTCTGCGGTGGCACTCCTGGCTCGCCAGTTCGACCCTGTGGCGTGCGGATTCGGCGGGGCCCCGAAGTTCCCGCCGTCGATGGTCCTCGAGTTCCTGCTCCGTCACCACGCACGCACGGGTGACGCGTCGTCGCTCGAGATGGCCTCGCGCACCCTGGAGGCCATGGCACGCGGCGGCCTCTATGACCAGCTCGCGGGCGGCTTCGCCCGTTACGCGGTCGACGCAGGGTGGGTCGTGCCGCACTTCGAGAAGATGCTCTACGACAACGCCCTGCTGCTCCGCGCCTACACGACGTGGTGGAAGGTCACCGGCGACCCGTTGGCCGAGCGCATCGTCCGTGAGACGGCCGACTTCATCGTGCGCGACCTCGGCACCGCCGCCGGCGGGTTCGCGTCCTCGCTCGACGCCGACGCCGACGGCGTCGAGGGACTGACGTACGCGTGGACTCCCGAGCAGCTGCGGGAGGTCCTGGGCGACGACGAGGGTCCCGCCGCGTCCGTCCTGCTCGGCGTGACGCCGGAGGGGACGTTCGAGCACGGCTCCTCCACGCTGCAGCTCCGGGCCGACCCGACCGACCCTGCGTGGTTCGAGCGTGTCCGCAGCCGCCTTCTCGCGGCCCGCGCCGAGCGACCCCAACCCGGGCGCGACGACAAGGTCGTCACGTCGTGGAACGGTCTCGCGATCGCTGCGCTCGCGGGCGCGGGCGCCGCCTTCGGCCGACCCGACTGGGTCCAGGCCGCCTCCGGGTGCGCCGCCCACGTCCTCGACGTCCACACCGTCGACGGTGAGCTGCGGCGTGCGTCACGCCTCGGCGTCGTCGGCACGGCACGGGCCGTCGCGGACGACCACGGAAACCTCGCCGAGGGCCTGCTCGCGCTGCACCAGGTCACCGGCGACCTGCGCTGGCTGCGGGCCGCGCGCGAGGTCCTCGGCGCCGCGCGGCACTTCGCCGCAGACGACGGAGGGTTCCACGACACCGCCCGGGACGCCGAGCCGCTCTACCTGCGACCACGCAGCGCGGCCGACAACGCCGAGCCCTCCGGTCAGTCCGCCCTGGCCGGCGCCCTCGTGACGCTCGGCGCGGTCACCGGCGACCCGGACGCGCTCGAGGCGGGCGCCCGTGCGACCGCCGCGGGTCTGGGGCTCGCCGTGCGCGAGCCGCGTTTCGGTGGATGGTCGCTCGCGATCGCAGAGGCCCTCGTGGCCGGACCTCTCCAGGTCGCCGTCGTCGGGTCGGGTCCCGACGCCGACGCCCTCGAGGCGGTCGCGCGGGGATCGGCGAGCCCGGGACTCGTCGTCGTCCGGGGCGAACCGGACGCGCCCGGTCACCCCCTCCTCGCCGATCGTCCGCTCGTCGACGGCCACGCAGCGGCGTACGTCTGTCGCGGCATGGTGTGCGAGCTGCCCGCGACCCACCCCGGCGACCTGACGGAGCAGCTGCGCCCCGCCACCGGCGGCGCGACCGGGTGAGGCGGCGAACCGCCCGACAACAGCATTGGCGGGCCAAACGCGCACATTCTGCAACAATCACCGCATGAGGGGCTCAACGCGCACCGCAGTCGTCGTCGAGGACGACGACGACATCCGTGAGCTCATCACGCACAGCCTCACCATGCAGGGCTTCGAGGTGTCCACCGCGTCGTCGGGTCAGGCCGGCCTCGAGCTCGTCGTCGCGACGGATCCCGACCTCGTGACCCTCGACCTCGGCCTGCCCGACCTGGACGGGATCGAGGTGTGCCGTCGGGTCCGCGACGTGAGCCAGGCCTACGTCGTCATGATCAGCGCCCGCACCGACGAGATCGACCGCCTCATGGGCCTCGAGATCGGCGCAGACGACTACCTCACGAAGCCGTTCAGCCCGCGCGAGCTGCAGGCCCGCGTCAACGCCATGTTCCGCCGTCCCCGGACGAGCGGTCCCACCGGCACCGACGAGGCACCGGGCCCGGCCGTGAACGGCTCGGCCTCCGCGGCGACCGGGGGGTCCGCCGAGATCGCGACATCGCGTGGGACGACGACCGAGCTGCTGCGCCACGGCCGCATCGCCGTCGACACGGAGGGCCGGGTCGCCACGGTCGACGAGCAGGAGGTCGACCTGACGCGCACCGAGTTCGACCTGCTCTCGACGCTCGTCAGCGCACCCCGCCGCGTGTGGTCGCGCGCCGTCCTGCTGGACAGCCTCTGGGGGCCCGGCTGGTCCGAGGAGCACCTCGTCGAGGTGCACGTCGGCAACCTCCGCCGCAAGCTGAGCCGCCTCGGGCCCGACGGGATGCGTGCGCCCATCCGGACCGTGCGGGGCGTGGGCTACCGCATGGAGGAGCCGGACGCGTTCTGACGGCGAGGGCTGCGCTGCTGATCGCGCTGCGGGCGTCGCGGGCCCGCCCGGTCCGTCTCGCTCAGGCAGGGGCGAGCGGCGCGGGGCGGTCGAGGTGTGACCGCAAGGCGTGGCGCGCACTGGGCGCGAGCCCGAGCATCGACGCACCACGTTCGCGCGCAAGGTCCGCTTCACCGCGACGCACCGCGTCGATGACGCAGAGCACGGCCGCCTCGAGCCGCACGAGGCCCACGGTGGCCGACGAGACCCGCAGGCTGAGCAGGACGTCCATGGCCGCGATCTCGTCGCGGCACTCGAGGGCGGAGGCGGCGCGGGTGAGGCGGGCATCGAGCATCCGCAGATAGGTCCGAGCGATGGAACGCGCGAGGTCGTCGCTCTCGAGCTCGGACGCCAGACGGGTCAGGGCCCCGGGGTCGAGCTCGTCGGCCGTGGGTCCGGCGCAGACCGGGCCCACCGGCTCAGCGGCCACGGCCGGCACCGAAGGCGCCCGGGGCGCGAGCCGGCAGGCCGTGAGCACAACGGGCCGTGCACCGGATCGGGGCGGGCCGGCCTCCCACCAGGTGGCCCGCCCTCTTCCGGTTTCCTCCCCCCACGGGAGTCCTCGAGTGGGCCCGCCGTCCGGGAAGGGAGCCACGACCTCGCACCGTCACTGCAGGGTCAGTGCTGGTGCTGGTGGTCATGGCGCTCCGATCCCGGATCGACGGGCGCTCGCCCGAAGGTTCTGCGTCAGCGGGCCGGTCCCCCGACCGGTCCCGCTGTCGAGGACGAATCTGCCGCGCCAACTGCAAGACCCGAACCCCTTGGCACGCATGGTTTCCGCAAGAAACCCGCAACGCCGACCTGTTTCGGGAGGTCCTGCGGCTTTTGTCCTTGCTCTTGGCGCGGCCGGTGTGGCCGCACGCCTCAGGCAGGCGACCTGCCAGAGATCTCAGAGAGCCGTCGAGAGGTAGTCCGTCGCGCTCGTGGCGAAGGCCTCGCTCGTGGCTTCCGAGCCGACGAAGAGCGCCGTGGCCCAGATGTCGGCCCAGAGCAGGGTCGGCCCGGTCACCGTCACCGACCCCGGGCGCCCGACGAGCTGACCGGACCGTGGGTCGTAGAGGTGCGCCCCGCGCGCCGCCGTCCCCGACGTGGCCACGGCCCCTCGCGTCAGGGTCATCGTGGTGGCCACTCGGCGGCGGTCGAGGGGGTCCTCGACGCCGACGCGCCACGCGATCGCACCCGGTCCGGCGGTCGGCACCTCACGATGCGCCCCGATGAGAAGGTCGCCACCGGCGTTGATGCAGAAGGAGATTCGCTCCAGCTCCGTCAGCGGCAGCGATGCGCGGTCGACGGCCCACCCCTTGACGAGGCCGGTCGGGTCGAACGCGAGGTCGCCCTCACCGGTGGGCAGCAGCGTCGTGAACGCCCCACGGGTGAGCACCGTCGCCTCCTGTCCGATGCGCAGCGCCTCCTCGACGAGTGGGTTGCACCCCGAGATCCGGACCTCGTCGCGGCGCAGTCGCATGAGGTCGGAGTCGTCGCGATAGGTCGAGAAGACCGAGTCCATCTCGCGCAGGACCTCGAAGGCAGCGCCCACCGCGTCCTGGGCCGCGACCCTGTCGAGGTCCTCGCCCCGGAGGTGGATGGAGATGGGCATACCCATGATCTGCTCGAGCCAGGCCCGGCGCCCTGGGGCGGGTGCCGGATGGGAGTCACCGGACCGGCGGGGGCGCGTGACGGGTCGGCTCATCGATCGCTCCGTGGACGCCTGCCTCGTCGGGTGCCTCACAGGTTGGCCTGGTCGATGGCCGACTGCAGGGACTGCGTATAGCCCTCCCACGTGTACGTCGCGCCGGACACGACGTCGATCTGCGCCGACTGCGCGGTGACGGTCTCCTCGTTGTAGACCGGGACCGCGGCCGAGTTGATCATCTGGTCGTGGCGGTCGTTCCACGGCACCTGCAGCACCTCTGCAGCGGTGATCCTGCCGCTCTGGACGGTGATCTGGACCTGGACGTTGCCGAAGCGGGTCAGAACCGCATCCCCGGCAAACGTCTTAGCCGCCGAGCTCGTGCCGCTCGTGTCACTCGTGTCGGACGACGTGGCGCTCGGGTCACTCGTCGCGTCGCCGGTCGGCTGCTGGCCGGACGAGTCCGTCGAGGAGGCGGAGGACGACCCGGACGAGGAGCCCGTGCTGTCGGACGTCTTGCTGGTCGTCGTCACCTGCCTGGTCTCGGCGGCGACGATGGCGGACGAGCCGCGCGACGTGCTGTAGCTGAAGAGGAGGACGAGCACGGTCACGGTGCTCATGGCCCAGAGGACGATGCGGCGCATGGGGGGCTCGATTCGGGTTCGGTTCGGGTGCAGTCTCAGGTCGGACGCACGGTGGCGGCTCAGTAGGTGAAGCGTTCGCGGTGCACGGCGTCGTGCGGCACCCCGGCCTCGTGGGCAGCAGTGACGACCGTCTCCATCCACGCCGGGCTGCCGCACACGTAGACGTCGCGGGCTGCGATGCCGGGGACGATCCGGGTGAGCGCCTCGGCGTCGGTCAGGTGTCGTGAGTCGTCCGGGAGCCAGCTGGCGCGCTCTCGGTTGCGGTGGCCGACGACGGCCACGACGCGGCCGCCCTTGCTGCGTGCGAGGTCGAGCAGCTCGTCACCGAGGACGATGTCCGACTGGCTGCCGACCCGGTAGATGACGACGACGCCGTCGGGCGAGGCCGGCAGCTCCTCCAGGATGGCGCGCAGCGGCGTGATGCCGATGCCCGCGCCGATGAGCACGGCCTTCGCGGTGGTGCGGATGCCGGCATGCAGGCGGCCGTAGGGACCCTCGACGAAGACCTTCGTGCCGGGTCGGAGGGTCGCGAGGCGTGCGCTGGAGGCCCCCACGGCCTCGGCCGTGATCCGGAGCGAGCGACCGTCGGGCGCGGCCGATAGAGAGTACGGGTTGCCGCGGCTCCAGCCCGGCCCGTCCAGGAAGCGCCACTGGAAGAACTGACCGGCCCGAACGGGGAGGCGGTCGAGTCGGCGCCCCGTCATGACGACGGAGGTCACCGTCGGCGACTCGACGACGACCTCGGAGACCACGAGCCGGTGGCGGAGCGAGCGGATGATGGGAAGCGCCACGCGGTACACGAGGACGGCAACGAGCGCGAAGGCGTACAGACCCCACCAGAAGACCGTCGCGGCGAGGTTCGCGGTGAAGTCCTGCCCCGTCCAGAGCTGGTGGGGCAGCGCGAGGCCGGCGCCGAGGTAGGCGTAGAGGTGCAGCAGGTGCCAGGACTCGTAGCGCAGCCTTGCGCGGGCTCTCCGTACCGAGGTCACGACGACCAGCACGAGCGCGACGGTGCCGGCGAGGGCGAGCAGCATGCCGGGTGAGTGCAGCACCTCGTCGACGAAGGTGCCGACGACGCCCAGGGTGGTGCCGGCGCTGTAGCCGACCGTGATGAGGACGATGTGAGCGGCCATGAGGTTGAAGGACGTGAAGCCGACGAGCCGGTGCATCCGGGCCAGCTCGTCCTGTCCCCATGCCTGCTCGACGAGCGGGATGCGGGCCATGAGCAGTACCTGAAGGAGCATCATCGCCGAGGCGAGCAGCCCGCCGAGGCGGCCTGCGTTGGTGAGGCCCTCACCGAGCGAGCCGAAGGCGGTCAGGCCGCCACCGACGACCCAGAGGGCGACGACGAAGAGCATGACGCCCCAGGCGCACACGGCGGACGCGTCCCGCCACCATCGGGGCGTCGGCGCGAGGGTCCGGCCGCGCCGCGGCGCAGCCGGCCCCGAGAGGTCACGGCTCTCCGGGAGGACGAGTGAGGTCATGAGCCTCACGCTCGAGGGCGAGGCTGTGTGTGCCCTGTGTCGAGAGGGTGCCCGTGGTGTGAGGCCGGCAGCCCCGGGTGGTCAGGGCCACCAGCCGAGCAGGCTGCCGCCGATCTTGACGATGAACGCGGAGACGATGACGACGAAGAGGGCGCGGACGAAGCCACTCCCCTTGGCCACGGCGGTCCGCGCGCCGACGTAGCCGCCGAGCAGGTTGGCTCCCGCGAGGACGAGGCCGACCTTGAAGAGCACGAGGCCCATCGGCAGGAAGACCGTGAGGGCGCCGAGGTTCGTCGCGAAGTTCGTGATCTTCGCCTTGGCGCTCGCCTCGAGGAAGTTGTAGCCGAGCAGCCCGACCAGGGCGAAGACGAGGAAGCTGCCCGTACCCGGCCCCAGTGCTCCGTCGTAGACGCCGATGACGAAGCCGGTCAGGACGGCCAGCACCGTGTGGCGTGCCCCGTGGAAGCGGCGGATCGACTCCTTGCCGAGGTCGGGCTTGAAGAGGGTGTAGGCCCCGACGAGGACCAGGAGCACGAGGATGATCGGGTTGAACGCCGACTTCGGGATGTGCAGCCCGATGAGCGCGCCGCCGATCGCGCCGACGTAGGCGACCCCCGCCATGGGCAGCGCGGTGCGCAGGTCAGGACGGATGCGGCGGTAGAAGGTGACCGAGCTCGTCGCGGTGCCGAAGATCGAGCCGAACTTGTTCGTCGCGAGCAGCTGCGCCGGTGACGCGCCGGGGAGGCCGATGAGCAGGGCCGGGAGCTGCACGAGGCCTCCCCCGCCGACGACGGCGTCGATCCAGCCGGCGACGAACGCCGCGGCCCCGAGGAAGGCCAGGGTCCCGAGGGTCGGGTCGCTCACGCCCCCTCGCCGTGCGGGTCGTGGTCCTCAGGGAGGTCGTTCCACCGCGCGACGATGTCGACCACGTCGAGCAGCTCGTGCGCGACGGCGTCCGGAGTGACCTCGACGGGCACCCGCTGAGCCGCCGGGATGTCGGAGTGCGGCACGAGGATGGCGCGCATGCCGGCCTGCTGCGGGCCGTGGATGTCCTCGAAGAGGCGGTCGCCGACGTAGACGGCGTGCTCGGGCGCGACACCCACGGCCGCGCAGGCCGCTCGGAAGGCGTCCGGGTGCGGCTTGACGACATGGATCTCGGACGAGTAGACGTCGGCGTCGAGCAGGTCGAGCACCCCGTCGCGTTCGAAGACCTCGCGGTGGTAGCTGCGGCTCCAGATGGTGTTGGACAGCACGCCCACCCTGATCCCCATGCGCTGCAAGGCCTCCCAGAGAGGACGCACCTGCGGATCGGTGTGGGTGTGAGGCTCCCAGAAGCGCTGGTACGCCGCGAGTGCCAGGTGGTGCCGGTCGTGCTCCGGGTCGACGCCCGCCTCGGCCAGGATGGCGGCGAGGGAGGCGCTCTCGTGACTCTCGCGACCCCGGCGCCAGGCCCGGTCCTCGGCCTCGTGGATGCGCAGGGCGAGCGAGTCAGCCTCGGCCAGCTCGTCGAGGGGCATGCGCGGGTCGTCGACGGCCAGCCCGTGCACGGTGCGAGCGAACACCCGCCACTGCTGCGGCACGTCCACCTCGTGCCAGGGGGTCAGCGTGCCACCCCAGTCGAAGATCACCGCCTGCACGGACGGTTTGCCTGCGGTCACGAGCGCTCGACCTCGGCGGTGACCTCGGCGGTCAGGGCCGCGACGGCGTCGTCGACGGCGACCTGGCGGCGATCACCGGTGCGACGGTCCTTGATCTCGACGGTGCCGTCGGCGAGTCCGCGCCCGACGACGAGGATCGTCGGGATGCCGATGAGCTCGGAGTCCTTGAACTTCACACCGGGACTGACGCCCCTGCGGTCGTCGACGAGGACCGTCAGGCCCTGCACCTCCAGCTCGCGGGCAATCTCCTCGGCCTTGACGAAGAGCGCCTCGTCCCTCCCGGCAGCGACGATGTGGACGTCAGCGGGAGCGAGCTCACGGGGCCAGACGATGCCGGACTCGTCGTGATTGCCCTCGACGACGCAGGCCACGGCGCGCGAGACGCCGACACCGTAGGAGCCCATGACGACCGTGACGAGCTTGCCGTTCTGGTCGAGGACCTTGAGGTCGAGCGCCTCGGCGTACTTGGTCCCGAGCTGGAAGACGTGCCCCATCTCGATGCCGCGCGCGCCCGAGAGGATGTGGTCGCAGTTCGGGCAGGCGTCGCCGAAGCGCACCTCGGCGGCCTCGATGGTGCCGTCGGCGGTGAAGTCGCGGCCGGCGACGAGGTCGAGAACGTGCTGCCCGGCGACGTCGGCGCCGGTGACCCAGCGGGTGCCCTCGGCGACGCGCGGGTCGAGGAGGTAGCGGATGCCGGTCGTGCCCTCGAGCCCGAGCGCGGCCGGACCGATGTAGCCCTTGACGAGGCCGGGGTGGGCGGCGAAGTCGGCCTCGGTGAAGGCGTCCACCTCGGCCGGCTCGACCTGGGCGCCGAGGCGCTTCTCGTCCACCTCGCGGTCGCCGGGCACCCCGATCGCGAGCGGCTCCCGGGTGCCGTCAGGCTGAACCAGCGTGACGACGACGTTCTTGAGGGTGTCGCCGGCCGCCCAGGGTCGGTCGTCGCGGGGGAAGCGCTCGTTGAGGTGCGCGACGAGCGTCTCGATCGTCGGGGTGTCGGGAGTGTCCTCGGCGTGCGCGGCCGGCACGTCGTCCCAGCCGACGGGGTCCGGGGCGGGCACGCGCACGGCCTCGACGTTGGCGGCATACCCGCAGCTCGTGCAGTGGACGTAGGTGTCCTCGCCGACCTCGGCGGTCGCGAGGAACTCCTCGCTCTTGCTGCCTCCCATGGCGCCGGCCATCGCCTGGACGATGACGTAGTGGAAGCCGAGGCGGTCGAAGATGCGGATGTAGGCCTCGCGGTGCAGCTGGTAGCTCTTGTCGAGGCCCGCGAGGCCGACGTCGAAGGAGTAGCTGTCCTTCATGACGAACTCGCGGCCGCGGAGCACGCCGGCGCGGGGACGTGCCTCGTCGCGGTACTTCGTCTGGATCTGGTAGATCGAGAGCGGCAGGTCCTTGTAGGAGCTGTACAGGTCCTTGACCGTGAGGGTGAACATCTCCTCGTGCGTCGGGCCGAGGAGGTGGTCCGCGCCCTTGCGGTCCTGGAGTCGGAAGATGTTGTCGCCGTACTCGGTCCAGCGGCCCGTGGCCTCGAACGGCTCCTTGGGCAGCAGGGCCGGGAAGAGCAGCTCCTGGGCGCCGATCGCGTCCATCTCCTCGCGGACGATCTTCTCGACGTTGCGCAGCACCCGCAGTCCGAGCGGCAGCCAGGTGTAGACCCCGGGGCTGACGCGGCGGACGTAGCCGGCGCGGACGAGGAGCCGGTGGCTCGGGACCTCTGCGTCAGCCGGGTCCTCACGAAGGGTTCGCAGGAACAGGGACGACATGTGCAGGGCCACCGGGACTCCTTGTGTGGTGCAGGATGCGGAACGCGGCCGGCGAGGGCGCGCGGGTGCGGAACCCGGGCAGGATATCGGCCGCCCGGATGCGCCGTTGGCCCGCATCTTGTCCACTTCCTGTCCGGACCGGACAGGAAGTGGTCACGGGCTTGACCCGTGAGGAGCCGCGCGTGTTCAGTGAGCCTGCCGCGCGGCTCCGGATGTCGGGCTCGTCCAGAGATCGTGACGTCCTTGTGACAACACGACGCGGTGTTCGGCCACGGGCGCATGCGTCGTGAGCAAGAATCGGGAAGGGCGCCCGCGCCTCACGAACACCACAAAGGAGTGCTGACGACCAGATGAGCGACCCCTCGAACCCGGCTCCTGGATCATCGGATGCGGATGTCACCGGTGCCGCGGCGAACCCCGTCCACCCGCCGGGCAGCGTCATCCTCGAGATGCGGGACATCACCAAGGAGTTTCCCGGCGTCAAGGCGCTCGCGAACGTCTCCATGGCGGTTCGCCGTGGAGAGGTGCACGCGATCTGTGGAGAGAACGGCGCCGGCAAGTCCACCCTCATGAAGGTGCTCTCGGGTGTGCACCCCGCGGGCACCTACGAAGGTGAGATCCACTTCGAGGGCCAGCTGAGCGAGTTCAACAACATCCGCGACAGCGAGCACGCCGGCATCGTCATCATCCACCAGGAGCTCGCACTCATCCCGGAGATGTCGATCGCCGAGAACATCTTCCTCGGCAACGAGACCGCCGCCGGCGGCGTGATCGACTGGCTCGCCACCCGCGTCAAGGCACGAGAGCTGCTCGCCCGCGTCGGCCTCGACGAGGAGCCGGACACCAAGATCCGCGACATCGGCGTGGGCAAGCAGCAGCTGGTCGAGATCGCCAAGGCGCTGTCGAAGGACGTGAAGCTACTCATCCTCGACGAGCCGACCGCCGCGCTCAACGAGGGGGACTCCCAGCACCTGCTCGACCTCATCGCGGGCCTCCGCTCCAAGGGCGTGACCTGCATCATGATCAGCCACAAGCTCAACGAGATCGAGCAGATCGCCGACTCCATCACCATCATCCGCGACGGCAAGTCGATCGAGACGCTGCGCGTCAAGGAGGACGGCGTCGACGAGAACCGCATCATCCGTGGGATGGTCGGCCGCGACCTGGAGTCCCGTTTCCCCGACCACACGCCGCAGATCGGTGAGGTCTTCTTCGAGGTGTCCAACTGGACGGTGCGCCACCCGAACGTCCCCGACCGCCTCGTGGCCAAGCACAGCGACTTCTTCGTCCGCCGGGGCGAGATCGTCGGCTTCGCAGGCCTCATGGGCGCCGGACGCACCGAGCTGATGCGCAGCCTCTTCGGTCGCTCCTACGGCACCTACGTCGAGGGCACGATCGTCAAGGACGGCAAGAAGCTGCGGCTTCGGTCCGTCTCCGACGCCATCGACGCCGGTCTCGCCTACGTCACCGAGGACCGCAAGTCGCTGGGTCTCAACCTTCTGGACGACATCAAGCGGACGACGGTCTCGGCGCGACTCCAACGGATCACCCGCGGCTTCGTCGTCGACGAGCGCGCGGAGTACAACTACGCGGAGTCCTTCCGGAAGTCCTTGCGCACCAAAGCTCCCAACGTGGACGAGGGTGTCGCGAAGCTCTCCGGCGGCAACCAGCAGAAGGTCGTCCTCGCGAAGTGGCTCTTCACCGAGCCGGACCTGCTCATCCTCGACGAGCCGACGCGTGGCATCGACGTCGGCGCCAAGTTCGAGATCTACGGGATCATCCAGCGCATGGCCTCGGAGGGCAAGGGCGTCATCCTGGTCTCCTCCGAGCTGCCCGAGCTGATCGGCCTGTCCGACCGCATCTACACGATCGCCGAAGGCGCCGTCACCGGCGTGCTGACCCGCGAGGAGGCAGACCAGGAGTCCCTGATGCGCCTCATGACCCGACGCACCCATGGCGGCTCCGAGGCCACGACGCTCGAGAGCGCATGACCGGCGCCCAGGCGCCGGCCCCCCAGACACCTCCCCCATCCACCTCCCACAGAGCCAGGACTGCACCCATGGACAAGGTCAAGAAGATCTTCGGTGGCGACACCCGTCAGCTCGGCATGATCTTCGCCCTCGTGGCGCTGATCATCTTCTTCCAGATCTGGACCGGCGGGCTGACGCTCACGCCCGACAACGTCATCAACATCTTCCAGCAGAACTCCTACATCCTCGTGCTCGCCATCGGCATGGTGCTCGTCATCATCGCCGGCCACATCGACCTCTCCGTCGGCTCCGTCGCGGCGTTCGTCGGCATCTGCGTGGCCATCGCGATGCGTGACTGGGGGCTCAGCTGGTGGATGGGCATCCTGTTCGGGCTCGCCATCGGCGCGCTCGTCGGGGCCTGGCACGGGGTCTGGGTGGCCTACGTCGGCATCCCCGCCTTCATCGTCACGCTGTCGGGGATGCTGCTCTTCCGCGGCGCCAACCAGTACGTCGGCAAGTCCAACTCGGTGCCGGTCTCGGAGGACTTCCAGGTCATCGGCGGCGGCTACCTGCCCGAGGTCGGGTTCAACACGGGCTACAACAACCTCACCGTCCTCATCGGCCTGCTGCTCGCGGTCGGGATCATCATCGGCAGCCTCCGCAGCCGGCGTGCACTCGTCAAGCTCGGCGCCGACGTCGAGGACGCCTGGGTGATGTGGGTGCGTCTCGGCCTCATCTGCGCGGCCATCATCGGCGCCACCCTGCTCTTCGGCTCGGGACGCCCGGGCACGTCGTTCCCGATCGCCGGGATGATCCTCGCCGTGCTCGTGCTGGTGTACGGCTTCATCTCCAACCGCACCGTCATCGGTCGCCACATCTACGCCGTCGGCGGCAACCGTCACGCGGCCGAGCTGTCCGGTGTGAAGAGCAAGAAGGTCAACTTCCTCGTCATGATGAACATGTCGATCCTGGCGGCCCTCGCCGGCATGATCTTCGTGGCGCGTTCGACCGCCTCCGGCCCCGCCGACGGGGTCGGCTGGGAGCTCGACGCGATTGCAGCCGTCTTCATCGGTGGCGCCGCCGTCACGGGCGGCGTCGGCACGGTCGTCGGCTCGATCGTCGGAGGCCTCGTCATGGCCGTGCTCAACAACGGCCTGCAGCTCAAGGGAATCGGCGCCGACGCGACCCAGATGATCAAGGGCCTCGTACTACTCGTCGCCGTCGCCTTCGACGTCTACAACAAGTCGGCGGGCCGTGTGTCGATCCTCGGCATGATCGCGAAGAGCTTCCGACGGTCCGGCAGCGATGACGACTCCGACGCCCCGCCACCGCCGTCGGCGGCCACCGAGACCACCCCGGTCACCGAGACCATCCGTCAGTCCGGCTGAGCCATCGGCCCAGCCCCGCAGGACACGGTCAGGGCGCCGCCCGAGACCGAGAAGGATCCGCGCTCCGCTCGGACGCGATGAGAGGAAAGAGAACAGATGCGTACCTTCACCAAGGTGCTGGGCGTCACGGCTGTGGCTGCCCTTGTTCTGACCGGTTGCGGTCGGAACAGCGACACCGGCACGACGCCGGGCGCTACCAGTGGCGGCGCTGCCGCAGCGGGCTTCCCCGCCAACGCGGTCATCGGCATCGCCCTGCCGCAGAAGACGTCGGAGAACTGGGTGCTCGCCGAGCAGCTGTTCAAGGACGGCCTGTCCGCCGCCGGGTTCCAGGGTGACGTGCAGTTCGCCAACACTGGGGTGTCGGAGCAGCAGAACCAGATCCAGGCCATGGTCACCAAGGGCGCCAAGGTCATCGTCGTCGGCGCCATCGACGGCTCGCAGCTCGGCTCGCAGCTCAAGGCGGCCAAGGATGCTGGCGCCATCGTCATCGCGTACGACCGCCTCGTGAAGAACACGCCGGCCGTCGACTACTACGTGGCCTACGACAACTTCAAGGTCGGCGAGCTGCAGGGTCAGGCCCTCCTCGACGGCATGGCCAAGAAGAAGGCCAACGGCCCCTACAACATCGAGCTCTTCGCCGGCTCGCCCGACGACGCGAACGCACAGGTCTTCTTCGACGGCGCCATGAAGGTGCTCAAGCCGAAGATCGACGACGGCACGCTCAAGGTCGTCTCCGGCCAGACGGACTTCAACCAGGTCGTCACCCAGGCGTGGAAGGGCGAGAACGCCCAGAAGCGCATGGACACGCTCCTCTCGGCCAACTACACGAGCGCCGACATCGACGGCGTCCTGTCGCCGAATGACAACCTGGCGCGCTCGATCATCACGTCGGTCAAGGCGGCCGGCAAGCCGGTGCCGGTCGTGACCGGTCAGGACTCCGAAGTCGAGTCGGTCAAGTCGATCATGGCGGGCGAGCAGTACTCCACGATCAACAAGGACACCCGCAACCTCGTCAAGGACACGATCGCCATGGTCACCGCCCTGCAGAAGGGCGAGAAGCCGACGGTCAACGACACCGAGTCGTACAACAACGGGGTCAAGGTCGTCCCGGCCAACCTGCTCCCGCCGGTCATCGTGACCAAGGAGAACGCGGCCGAGGCCTACGCGAACGACCCGACGCTGGCCCCGCTCACCAAGTGAGCTGAGCCCGCACGGTCACCGCACGCGGTGAAGGCCCGCCTCGTCCCGGGGCGGGCCTTCGTCGTCCCCGCCCCCGTGTCGGGGCGGCGTCAGTGTCGGTGCGGACGCGCCTCGGGCCGGGATCGCCCGCTGGACGGGCCGCACGTGCCGCGGACGACACGGCGTAGCGTCGGCCCATGGCAGACGTCTACGTCCACGGGCACCACGCCAGCGTCCTCGCCTCGCACGGCGCCCGGACCGCAGCCGACTCCGCGGCGTACCTGCTTCCTCACCTCCGCGAGGGCATGCAGCTTCTCGATGTCGGCTGCGGACCGGGCACGGTCACCCTCGACCTCGCCGAGACGGTGGGCCCGTCGGGCGAGGTGGTCGGCGTCGAGAACGTCGATGGTCCGCTCGAGCACGCCCGCCGCCACGCCGCCGCGCGCGGCGACGAGCGCACGCGGTTCGAGCGCGCCGACGTCGTGGAGCTGCCGTATGCCGCCGCGTCCTTCGACGTCGTCCACGCCCACCAGGTGCTCCAGCACCTCACCGACCCCGTCGGAGCGCTCCGCGAGATGGCCCGGGTGGCTCGCCCCGGTGGCCTCGTCGCGGTACGTGACGTCGACTACGCCTCGATGGTGTGGCACCCCGGCTCGGAGGGCATGACCCGCTGGCTGGACGTCTACCGCCGTCTCGCCCGCCTCAACCACGCCCAGCCGGACGCCGGACGCCACCTCGTCGCGTGGGCACACGCCGCCGGCCTCGCCCGGCTCACCCCGTCGGCCTCGCTGTGGACGTACGCGACACCGGAGCAGTGCGCGTGGTGGGGCGGCACGTGGGCGCGGCGCACCCTCGAGTCGACCTTCGCCACGCAGGCGCTCGCGCGCGGTCTCCTGACGTCCGAGGAGCTCGCGGGGATCAGCGCCGCCTGGGACACCTGGTCCACGCACCCCGATGCGTGGTTCGCGATGACCCACGCCGAGGTCATCGCCCACGTCTGACCCGGTGCGCTCCGCCGGCGCCAGCACCGCTCAGGAGCGCGAGCCGGCCGAGCACCCCGACGTCTCGCCGGCGCTGCCGCGGCGGTCGCGTGTCGACATCAGCTCTCCGTCGAGTGCCCACTTCCCGACGCCGCCGGCGTACGCGAGGTGGCCCGCCCGCCCGCTCGAGTGCCCATTTTCCGAAACCACGTCGTTGGCAAGGTGGGCCCCCGTGACCTCGAGTGCTCACTTTCCGACAGGTCAGCCGTCGGGAACTGGGCACTCGACGGGAGCCTGGCGTCGGGAAGTGGGCACTCGACGGGAGCCTGGCGTCGGGAAGTGGGCACTCGACGGGAGGCTGCCGTCGGGAAGTGGGCACTCGACGGGAGGCTGGCGTCGGGAAGTGGGCACTCGACAGGGGCCATGCGTTGAAAAGTGGGCACTCGACAGGGGCTGGCGTCGGGAAGTGGGCACTCGACGGGGTGGGGACGGGGAGCGGCTTGCATCGCGGCGTCGGCCGGGTGGAGACGGGAAACGGCTCGCCGTGGGCGCGCCACCTTTGCGAGAGTGGGCGTATGCCGCGCCCCTACTCCTCGTTCACGCTGGTCACCGACCCAGCGGAGGCGACGTCCCGCTTCTCGGACCTCGTCGCACGCGAGCCGGAGGCGCTCAGTGTCCTCGCGAGCGTGACCGGGGCGCTCGTCGCCGACCAGAGCCGCTACGTCTCCCCGCGGTGGTGGGCGGCCACCGACGCGTCGGGCACAGCCGTCGGCGCCTTCATGCACACGCCTCCGCACCCGCTGCACATCGCCCTGGCCACGGTTGACGAGGCTCGCGACCTCGCTGCGCTCCTCGCCGACGCAGGCGACCGGCTACCCGGGGTCGGTGGTCTGCGACGGCCGGCCGGGGCGTTCGCCGACGAGTGGAGCGCGCGCACGGGAGCGACGTCGAGGATCGCTATGGAGGTGGGGCGCTTCGACCTGCCGACCCGACCGCGTCTGCCCTTCGAGGTCAGCGGGTCGTTCCGGCTCGCCACCGTCGCGGACACTGCGCTCGTCGACGAATGGCACCAGCAGTTCGTCGACGCGATCGAGGGCGGTGGACGCGCGGCCAACTCCCTGGACCGGCACATCGCAGACGGTCGGGTCGGGCTCTGGGAGCACGCCATGCGCACGGTGTCGATGGCGTACGCCTCCCCCGCCAACGGGCGTGTCACCCGCATCTCCGGCGTGTGGACGCCGCCGGAGCTGCGTGGGCACGGCTACGCGAGCGGCGTCGTCGCGGCTCTCAGCACCGCACGGCTCGACGCGGGCGAGGCCTGCATCCTCTACACCGACCTGGCGAACCCGACGTCGAACGCCATCTACCGGGCCATGGGCTACCGTCGCGTCGGCGACAGCGTCACCATCGCCTTCGACGTCTGACTCCTCAGCGCACGACGCCGCCGGCCCGAAGTGCGGTGCGGATCATCGGCCACTGGAGTGGCAGCCGCGCCACGGTCGCGGCGAGGTAGCCCTGCCTCCTCGTGTCCCCGGGGTCGCGGTCGAGACGCCGCTTCGCCCGACCCGTCATCGTGACGTTCCCCGGGAAGACGGCGACGAGCAGGGCCGCAGAGGCAAGCCCGGCGACACGACGCGTGCGAGGGACGAGGAGGCCCACGGCACAGGCGATCTCGAGCGCACCAGAGGCATACACCAGGGCTCGGCGCGACGGGAGCTGCTTCGGCACCATCGCCTCGAACGGCGCGGGCTTCACGAAGTGCATCGTGCCCGAGGTGAGGAAGAGGCCGGCGAGGGCGATGGCGTCCTTGCCGAGCGGGGCCGTGGTCGCGGTCTTCATGAGCCCACCCTAGGCGGGACGCCGGGCGCTCTAGAGCAGGACGGTGGTGAACGCCCCGACCTCGTGGAAACCGCAGCGGTCGTAGGTCGCCCGAGCCGCGACATTGAAGTCGTTCACGTAGAGCGACACCTCGTCGGCCAGGCCCGACAGCACCTGCTCGACGACGCTCGCCATCGCCGGCACGGAGAGGCCCTGGCCGCGTAGCCGCGGGTGCAGCCACACCCCTTGGACCTGCGCGCAGCCCAGGGCGAGGGAGCCCACGTCGGCCTTGAACACGACCTCGCCGTCCTGGACCTTGACGAAGGTGTGGCCCGCGCGGACGAGTGCGGCGATGCTCGCCCGGTAGCCGCGGTCGGAGCCGAAGTACGGCGGGTAGCCGATCTCCTCGGTGAACATGTGGGCCGCTGCGGGAAGGACGAGGTCGACCTCGTCGAGGCGCGCCGGACGCACGTCGGGGTCGAGTGCGGTGCCGAGGGCGGAAGGCCGCGTGCGCGTCGTCAGCAGCGGCTGCTGGGTGCGGATCGCGCGGACCGGTCCCCACGTCGGGCCGAGCCGCTCCCACAGTCCGACGACCTGCCCGCTCGGGCCGAAGATCGAGGCGCACTGACGTCGCATCCGGATGATCCGCGCCGCGACGGCTGCGACGCCGTCTGCGTCGAGCTCGACGGGCACGACGTTGGCGCTGACCCACGCGAGACCGCGCAGCTCCCCGTCGCCCCAGTGCCCGAGGAGCGCCCCGGGCGCCGTCCGGAGCGAGCCCTCGACGATGCGCGCCGCGACGAAGGCGTTGGTCACCCGGTCGCGCGCGCACAGCTCGAGGGCGGCGTCGTGGTCGGCCGCCGACAGCGGTCGCACGGGGAGGCGTTGGCGGAGCACCACCCCAGAGTGCCTGCCCACGGGCCGGGTGTCACCCCGGCACGCCTCACGAACGCGTCACAGCACGCTCCCCGGCCGGGAGGACGCGGGTCAGGGCACCACGTGGAGGACCGGGCGCTCGAGGTCGGTGTTGTCGAGGACCCACGTCGCGCCGGCGCGCGGGTCGGCCGCGGCGACGTAGAGGCGCTGGCCCCCGACGTATCGGCGGTTCGGCGCCGCGTCGGGGTCGGGGTCGTGCCCGTCGCCGAACCGGGCGTTGCCGCGCGGCACCGACACCGTGAACGGCACGTCGACCCACACGGCCGCGTCCCACACCTCTGCGAGCTCTGGCCGCTGGAGGAAGATCCCGTCGACGAGCAGCACCGTGTCGAGGCCGACGACCACCGGGTCCGGGTGCACCGACCGGTCGGCGTCCACGTCGTGAACGGCCGGGGTGACCGGCTCGCCGCGACGGAACGGGTCGACGACTGCCCGTCGGAACGCCGCATAGTCGTAGGAGTCCTCGTAGAAGGTCTCCGGGCCGCGTCCCCGGGCGTGGCGCTGGGCCCTCGGCCGGTGGAAGCCGTCGATCGACACGCGCAGCACGTCGCGGGCCTCCTCCACTGCACCGATCACCTCGGCGAGCTGGTCGGCGAGCACCGTCTTGCCCGCGCCGTCGAAGCCGTCGACCGCCACCGCGACCCGCTCGCCGGCGCGCAGTGCGACGACGCGCTCGGCGAGGTCGCGCAGGACGGCATGCCGGACGGAGGTGCCGACCCTTCGCCGGCCCGCGCGTGACACCTCTCCGGCTCCACGCCGGATCGAGGGGACCGGGGAGGGCACCTCAGCTGACGGTGACGCTGGGTGCGCCCGCCGACTCCTCGTCGACCGGCTCGCCCATCTCCTCGGCGAGGCGCATGGCCTCCTCGATGAGCGTCTCGACGATCTGCGCCTCGGGGACGGTCTTGATGACCTCGCCCTTGACGAAGATCTGGCCCTTGCCGTTGCCGGAGGCCACGCCGAGGTCGGCCTCGCGGGCCTCCCCGGGACCGTTGACCACACAGCCCATGACGGCCACGCGCAGCGGCACCGTCATGCCCTCGAGGCCTGCGGTCACCTGGTCGGCGAGCGTGTAGACGTCGACCTGGGCGCGGCCGCAGGACGGGCACGAGACGATCTCGAGCTTGCGGGGACGCAGGTTGAGGCTCTGGAGGATCTGGATGCCGACCTTGACCTCCTCGACGGGCGGAGCCGACAGGGAGACGCGGATGGTGTCGCCGATGCCGCGCGAGAGGAGCGCGCCGAAGGCCGTCGCCGACTTGATGGTGCCCTGGAAGGCGGGGCCGGCCTCGGTGACACCGAGGTGCAGCGGCCAGTCGCCACGTTCGGCGAGCAGCTCGTAGGCGCGCACCATGATGACGGGGTCGTTGTGCTTGACCGAGATCTTGAAGTCGTGGAAGTCGTGCTCCTCGAAGAGGCTCGCCTCCCAGACCGCCGACTCGACGAGTGCCTCGGGCGTCGCCTTGCCGTACTTCTCCATGATCCGCTTGTCGAGGCTGCCCGCGTTGACCCCGATGCGGATGGAGACGCCGGCGTCCTTGGCGGCGCGGGCGATCTCCTTGACCTGGTCGTCGAACTGGCGGATGTTGCCGGGGTTGACGCGCACCGCTGCACAGCCGGCGTCGATCGCCGCGTAGACGTACTTCGGCTGGAAGTGGATGTCGGCGATCACCGGGATCTGGCTCTTGCGCGCGATGGCGGGCAGCGCGTCGGCGTCGTCCTGGCTCGGGCACGCCACGCGCACGATGTCGCAGCCCGAGGCCGTGAGCTCGGCGATCTGCTGGAGCGTCGCGTTGATGTCGGTCGTCGGCGTCGTCGTCATCGACTGCACCGACACGGGGAAGTCGCTACCGACACCGACCTTGCCGACCTGGATCTGACGGGTCTGGCGCCGCGGGGCGAGGACCGGCGGGGGCAGGGGCGGCATGCCGAGGGAGACGCTCATGTCGCCATTATGTCGCGGCCCACCGATGGGGTATGCCGTCGGGCGGGCTCCGCGCTCCTGGCGACGCCCCGTGCGCCCCGAACGCCCGGCGCCCTCCGGCACCTTCCGCGCCGAGCGCGCGGCCGGCTCAGCCGACGAGCTCGCAGGCTCAGCCGAAGAGCTTGATCGGCTTGACGATGTCGGCGTAGATGAGCAGGACCGACATGGTGATGAGCACGAGGCTCATGCCGTAGGCCACGGGCAGCCCCTTGGCGACGTCGACGAAGCCGGGGTCGGGGCGGTGACGCAGCCGCGCCCAGCCCTTCTTGATCGCCTCCCAGACCGCCCCGGCGACGTGACCGCCGTCGAGCGGCAGCAGCGGCACGAGGTTGAAGACGAAGAGCGCGAGGTTGAGGGAGGCGATGAGCAGGATCAGCTGGGCGAGCTTGACCCAGTTGCCCCCCTCGTCGGCCGGGATGTCGAGCGCCGCGACCTCGCCACCGATGCGCCCGACCCCGACGACCGAGATGGGACCGTTGGGGTCACGCTCCTGCGTGCCGAAGGCCGCCTGGACGACGCCCGTCATCTTCTCGGGGATCTTGACGATGATCGAGGCGGTGTCGACGAGGCGGTCCCAGACGAAACCGGGCGCCTGGGCGATCGGCGTCCGGACGAGCTCCTGGCCCGGCGTGATGCCCGCGAAGCCCATCGAGGTGAGGACGGGCTTGCCGTCCTTGGCGACGGGGTCGCCCTGGTCGTCGTAGGTGGGCCGGTCGATGACGGCGGGCGTGATCGAGATCGGCACCTGCTGGTCGCCGCGCTGGACGACCCACGTCATGGTCCGGCCCTCGCTGTCGCGGATGGCCGCGGTCACCTGGTCCCACGTGCTGACGGACCTGCCGTCGACCGAGACGATGCGGTCACGCTGCTGCAGGCCGGCGGCCTTCGCCGGCGCAACCGGGTCGCCCGGCTTGCACGGCGGTTGCGGCACCTGGAGCGTCGGTGCGGTCGTCGGCACGCAGGGCGAGAGGAGCCCGACCTTGGGGGCCACCTGGGGCAGGCCGTAGAGCGTGATGACGCCGGCGATGAGGACGAACGCGATGATGAGGTTCATCACCGGCCCGCCGAGCATGATGATGATCTTCTTGGCGGGGTGCAGCCGGTAGAAGACGCGGTCCTCGTCGCCGGGCCCGACCTCCTCCATGGAGTCGGCCCGGGCCTGGTCGACCATCTGGCTGAAGCGACCGGTCGAGAGGGTGCGCAGCTCGCCGGGCTTGTCGCCGGGGCGGGGCGGGAGCATGCCGATCATCCGGATGTAGCCGCCGAGCGGGATCGCCTTGATGCCGTACTCGGTCTCGCCGCGCCTGCGCGACCACACGGTCGGACCGAAGCCGACCATGTACTGGGTCACCTTGACCCCGAACTTCTTGGCCGGCACGAGGTGGCCGATCTCGTGCAGCGCGATGCTGAGCGCCACACCGACGACGACGACCAGGACCCCTAGGAGGAAGAGCACTCCTCCATTGTCACATCCGTTGCCCGATTCCCGATCCGACGGTTTGGCTCGTCGCCGGCGGACGACGGACCGTTGGAAGGTGGTCGTGGAGCGGGTCAGCCGGCGACGGCGCGGCGGGCGGCGTCGCGGGCCCAGGCGTCGGCGCCGAGGACGTCGTCGAGCGTGACGTCGACGACCTGCGAGGCGGTCTCGGCGGCATACGCATCGACGACCCGGGCGACCGTGTCGACGATGTCGACGAAGCCGACGCGTCCGTCGTGGAAGGCGTCGACGGCGACCTCGTTGGCGGCGTTGTAGACCGCCGGCCACGTGCCGCCGGCCATCCCCACCCGCCGGGCGAGCGACACGGCCGGGAAGGCGTCGTCGTCGAGTGGCTCGAAGTCCCACGACTGCGCCCGCGTCCAGTCGACCGGCACGTCGGCGTCGGCGATGCGCTCGGGCCAGCTCAGGCCGAGAGCGATCGGCACCAGCATCCGCGGCGGCCCCGCCTGCGCGATGGTCGAACCGTCGACGAACTCGACCATCGAGTGGATCATCTGCTGCGGGTGCACGACGACGTCGATGGCCTCGAACGGGATGTCGAAGAGCAGGTGCGCCTCGATGACCTCGAGACCCTTGTTGACGAGGGTCGCGGAGTTCGTCGTGATGACGCGGCCCATCGAGAAGTTCGGGTGCGCGAGCGCCTCCTCGGGCGTCACGTCGGCGAGCTGTGCGCGCGTGCGGCCACGGAACGGGCCACCGCTCGCCGTGACGACGAGCCGTCGCACCTCCTCGGCGCGGCCACTGCGCAGGCACTGGGCGATGGCGGAGTGCTCGCTGTCGACCGGCACGATCTGGCTCGGCTTCGCGAGCGCCTTGACGAGCGGGCCGCCGATGATGAGCGACTCCTTGTTGGCGAGTGCCAGCGTCGTCCCGGCCCCCAGCGCGGCGAGCGTGGGTTCGAGGCCGATCGCGCCCGTGATGCCATTGACGACGACGTCGGCCTCGCGGCCGGCGAGCGTCGTGCTGGCATCGGGACCGACGAGCAGCTCCGGGTCGTATGCCGTCACACCCGCCGCGTCGGCGGCGCGGGCGACGGCCCGGGACAGGTCGTCCTGCGACCCGCTCGCCACGGCGACGAGGGGCACTCGCAGGAGGACGGCCTGCTCGGCGACGAGGTCGAGGTTGCTGCCGGCCGAGAGGCCGACGACCTCGAACCGGTCCGGGTTGCGGTGGACCAGGTCGATGGCCTGCGTGCCGATCGACCCGGTCGAGCCGAGCAGGACGATGCGGCGGGGGCGCGCCGGGGTCTGAGTCACTCCGGCATTCTCGCGCAGGGCGTGATCAGGCGGTCACCCCCCTCGCCCGGAGGAGCTCTTCGCGCTGGAAGGCGTAGGCGACGGCCCAGGTCATGCGGAGGCGGTACATGCGGATGTCATCGGCCCACGACCACGGGCTGCTGCCGTAGTGCGCCGTCCAGTGTGCCTCGACCTCGTCACGCTCGGGCCCCGGCGCCATGAGGTCGGCGTGACCATGGCTGAACAGGGCAAGGTCCTCGCCGTCGATGTGGGCGACGCTGACGGCCGGTCGGGCCTCGAGATGTCTGGCCTTGGCGGACGTGCCAGCCGTGCTGAACGTCCACGTGCCGTGGAGGAAGTGGCCGTCGAGGGCGCTGATGCGCGGCTCCCCCGACGCCGTGACGGTGGCGACCGCGAGGACCTTCATGCCGGTCAGCAGCGCGACGAGCTGCTCGGCGGTGAGGGTGCGGTCGTCGTCGATGATGCTGCGCAGGTGGCCTGACGCCCTCGCGTGCGAGGCGTCGAGCAGCTCTTGGAGGGCGGCTGTCTCGTCTGGTGTCTCGAGCATCCTTCGACGCTAGCGCGGGCCGCCGACGGCGGACCTGGCGTTGGCGCCCGGGTGCGCTCGCGCCCGCGGCGTCCTCACCACCAGCTCGCGTCGCCCGGGACCGAGAAGCCGTCGTCGCCCCACACGAGCCACGGCCCGACGTCGTAGCCGGCGGCCGGTGCCGCGACGTGTGGCGGCGGGAGCAGGACGCTCGATGGCAATGACGGGCTGGGCGCGTCCGAGGTCAGGAAGGGGCCCGGCGCGTTCGACGAGCTCGGGGGGCCCGGCGGTCTGCTGACCGGCTCGCCCCGGGGTGGCGGCAGGTCGGGGGCCTGCCCCGGCGGCAGGAAGCCGGTGCGCGGGTCGCGCTGGGGCGGCGTGCCGGCCTCGGCGAGGGCCCTGAAGACCTCGAGCCGGGCCTGCATCAGGGCGGCGATCTGCGGCCCGTCGACGACGTGTCCGGTGCCGGACGGCAGCCAACCGGTGAAGGTCCTGGTGAGCCGGGCGCCGACCTCGCACGGCTCGATCGTCGTCACCACGTCGGCCTCGCGGGCCGAGGTCAGGTCCCGCTCCACGGTCTGCGCTGGTGCCGTGCCGTCCACGACGACCGACACGCAACCGGCGCGGCGCCCGTCGTCGTGGCGGTGGACGGCGAGCACGTGCTGGCGGCCGGGCTCGTCTGCGAGCTGCGTACGCACCAGCTGCTCGAGCGACGGCCTGAGCAGCCGCTCCGACGAGGGCTCGCGGAGCAGCTCCCGGAGCCGATCAGGTGCGACGGCGACCCCGACGGAGGCCGTCTCGTGCACGGGCCGGACGCCCGGGCCGGCAGCCTTGGCGACCGCGTGTCCGACGAAGCCGCTGCCCACGGACTCGTCCACGAGCTGGTCGGACATCGCCTGGCGCGCCGCGGTGCGCGTGGTGCCCTCGACGTCGGACTTGAGACCGAGCAGCGCGCGGGCCATCCACGCACGGGCGAACTCCGCCGCGGGATCGCTGGGCGAGAGGCCCTGCAGCTGCTGGGCGACGACGCAGCCCCCGTCGAGCGGCTCGAGGGCAGTCGTCAGGACGAGCGCCGTCACGCCATCCGCGGTCCGGGACACGACCCGCACGCCGTGCTCCACGTCGACGACGGTGCTGAGGCCCACCCACAGCCGCCCGTTCGAGCGGCGCCACACGCCGGCGAGCTCCGGCGGTCCCCCGGGGCCGGATGCCGGCATCGCCAGCACACGCACGCAGTCGACACCGAGCTCGGCCCCGGGCCGGGGCGAGACCAGGTGTGGCCACACGTGGTCCGGCGAGCACTCGATGAAGACCCGGTGGCCGACGTCGCGCGCCACGACCGCAGGGGCCGGCCCGTCACGTCGGCTGCTGCGGTCCGCGAAGAAGCCACGCAGAAGGCTCACGCCCGGCAGTCTTCCCCAGCACGCCGGTCCCGTCAGGCGATTCGCGCGACGCGTGCTCGGGCATGATGCTGACCCACAGGGCCCGACACCGTCCGGTCACGTATGCCGTCACGCCGGCCCGCCGCGCGGCGGCGCGGACACACGGACGCCACCGGACGGCATACGCCCTCGGCCGGGACGCCTCAGGAGACGAAGACGCGCTCGTCGATGAGGCGCTCCTTGACCTCGCGGCCGTCGGTGTGGAAGCGGCCGTGCGTGAAGTCCTTGCTGAACTCGAGCTCGACACCGGCCCGCCCGTGGCGGTTCTTCTCCACGGTGAGGACGCACCACCCGCTGAAGCGCTGGACGTTGCCGAGGTCGTAGATGAGGTGGTCACGGGCCACGATGTCGACCTTCTCGCTGAGGATGAGGACGATGTCCGAGTCGTAGGCGACCGAGGACGTGCCCCGCAGGTCCTGGGTCCGCATGCGTCGCCCGGCCCCGAGGCTGGCCTTCTCCGCCGCGGCGATGGCGACGACCGGCACCCCCGCCTGGAGCGCGAGCTCCTTCAGGCCCTCGGCGGCGGCGACCATGCGCTCGCCGTCACGCGCCTCGCGGATGGGCACCTTCTGGAGGTAGTCGACGAGGACGAACGGCGCCTGACCGGTGCGCTGCGCGACGTCGTCGACGATCCGGCGAACCTCCTCGAGCGTCGTCGTGGAGCCGGAGGACTCGTGGATGTGGAGGCGGTCGCCGAAGTCCTCCAGGGCGAAGTACGCGGGCAGCGCCCCCGGCAGGGGCGCGAGGACGTCCTCGAGGGAGAGGCCACCGGACTCGGACTCGAGCGCGCGGCGGATGTCATGGACCGTGGCGACCTCGCCCTGGAGCCGCTCGACGGCCTCCATGGAGATCAACCGCTCGAAGAGCGTGTGTGCCGTGTGCTCGTAGGAGAAGACGAGTCCGGTGCGTCCGGCGGCGACCGCGTTGCGGACGAGCTGGAGCCCCATGGTCGTCTTGCCGTTGCCCTGGGGGCCGCCGAGGAGCACCAGCTCGCCCGCCCGGAAGCCGCCGGTGAGGGTCGCGTCGAGGGCCGGGAAGCCGGAGGACCACACGACCGCACCGGCCGATGCTCCGCGACGTAGGGCCGCGTCCGTGTCGTCGAGCAGGGCTGCGAGCGACCGGAGCGCCCCGCCCTCCGAAGGCCCTGCTGGAGTCGTCATGGACAGGATTGGACCACACGCGATGCGCGACTCGGGCCGGTTTCGGCGGAGTTGGCCCCACCTGCTCCCGGGCGCCCGGCGCCCCGGCTACAGGGCGATCCCGACGTACTTGGTCTCGAGGTACTCGTCGATGCCCTCGAAGCCTCCCTCGCGCCCGACACCGGACGCCTTGACACCACCGAAGGGCGCCGCAGGGTTGGAGACGATGCCCTGGTTGACCCCGACCATGCCGTACTCGAGCGCCTCGCTCGTCCTGATCGCCCGCGACAGGTCCCGCGTGAAGAGATAGGCGACGAGGCCGTACTCGGTGTCGTTGGCGAGGCGGATCGCCTCGGCGTCGGTGCGGAAGGTCGTCACCGGCGCAACCGGGCCGAAGATCTCCTCGCGGGCCATGTCGGCGTCGGTGGGGACGTCGGCGAGGACGGTCGGCTCGTAGAACCAGCCCGCGCCCGTGGGGGCCGAGCCGCCGACGAGGACCTTCGCGCCCTTGGAGACGGCGTCGTCGACGAGCGCCGACACCTTGTCGCGCGCCTTCTCGTCCACAAGGGGGCCGACGTCGACCCCGTCCGTGGTGCCCCTGCCGAGAGTGAGCGCACCCATCCGGCGGGCGAGCTCGGCACTGAACTCGTCGGCCAGCGACTCGTGGACGTAGAAGCGGTTGGCCGCGGTGCACGCCTCCCCCATGTTGCGCATCTTGGCGAGCATCGCGCCGTCGACCGCCTTGTCGACGTCGGCGTCCTCGAAGACGAGGAACGGGGCGTTGCCTCCGAGCTCCATCGAGACCCGCAGGATGCCCTGCGAGGCCTGCTCCATGAGCGAGCGACCGACGGGCGTCGAGCCGGTGAAGGTCAGCTTGCGCAGCCGCGGGTCGCGGATCAGCGGCTCCATGACGGCGCCCGTCGTGTCGTGCGTCGTCATGACGACGTTGAGGACGCCGTCGGGCAGCCCGCACTCGCGGAGCAGCTCGGCGAGTGCCAGCATCGTCAGCGGCGTCTGGCTCGCCGGCTTGACGACCATGGTGCAGCCGGCGGCGATCGCCGGGCCGATCTTGCGGGTGCCCATGGCGAGGGGGAAGTTCCAGGGCGTGATCATCAGCGTCGGCCCGACCGGCTGCTTCATCGTCATGAGACGGGTCGCGCCGTTGGGCGCGGTCGACCAGCGGCCCGAGATGCGCACGGCCTCCTCGGAGAACCACCGGAAGAACTCGGCGCCGTAGGCCACCTCGCCACGGCTCTCGGCGAGCGTCTTGCCCATCTCGAGCGTCATGAGCATCGCGAACTCCTCGGCCCGCTCGGTGATCTTCTCGTAGGCCGCCCGCAGCAGCTCGCCGCGGTCGCGCGGTGCCGTGCGAGCCCAGTCGGGCTGGGCCGCCACGGCGGCATCGAGCGCGGCCCGTCCGTCGGCGACGCTGGCCGCCGCGACGTGGGTCAGCACCTCGCCGCTCGACGGGTCGTCCACCGGGATGGTCTGTCCGCCGCTGCCGGCGCGCCACCGCCCGCCGATGAGCAGGCCCGTGGGCACCGAGTCGATCACTGACTTCTCCGTCACCGCTGCCATGCCTCGAACCCTATTCCTGTCGTCGTGGTCGTCCCGGGCCCGGTCCGCGCGACCTGCTCATCGCTCCTCCAAGCCCCACGGGGAGCCGTAGCCGTCGGGCTTGGCGGCAGCGAGCAGGTCGAGGAACGGGACGGCGTCGAAGGCTTCCGGGCCCAGCACGCCGGCGCCCTTCCACGTGCCCGCAGCGAGGAGCTCGAGCGCGACGACGGGGTTGATGGCCGTCTGCCAGACGACGCACTGGGCGCCGTAGCCCTCCATCGTCTCGGCGTTGTCGACGACGTGGTGGAGGTAGGTGCGGCGCGGGCGGCCGGCCTTGCCCGTGCCGGTGACGAAGAGGCCGGCGCAGGTCTTGCCGGTCATCTGCGGCCCGATCGTCGCCGGGTCGGGCAGGGCTGCGGCGACGACGTCGCGGGGAGAGACCTGCACGCCCTTGACGGTGATCGGTTCGGTGCGGTCGAGCCCGAGCGTGCGGAGGACCTTGAGGATGGTGATGAACTCGTCGCCGAGGCCGTACTTGAAGGTGACCCGCCTGGCATCGATCCAGCGCGGCATGAGGAGAACCTCCTCGTGCTCGACGTTGACACACTCGACCGGCCCGATGCCCCCGGGGAAGTCGAACACCTCCGGCTCGCTGAAGGGGGCGGTCGTGAACCAGCCTCGGTCCTTCTCCCAGACGACGGGAGGGTTGAGGCACTCCTCGATCGTCGTCCACATCGAGAAGCTCGGCGCGAAGATCTCGTTGCCGTCCGGGTCGTGCACGACGAGGTTCGCGCCGTCCCGGGTGCCCAGCTCGTCGATCTCGGAGAAGAGGTGGTCGGCGGCATAGCGCGCGAAGACGTCCGAGAGCCCGGGCTCGACGCCGATGCCGAGCAACGCGAGGCGCCCGTCGGCCTCCCACTCCGCTGCCTCGGCGAACTGCTCGTCGCCGAGCATGACACCGACCTTCTCGTACGGCTCCTCCGGATGACGCTGCGACAGGCTCATCGCCATGTCGAGGTAGTCGGCCCCGGCGGCCTTGGCGCCGTGGAAGACCGGCATGTTGAACTTCGGGTCGACGGCGTTGAAGACGTGCGTCGCTCCGTGTTCGCGGGCCAGGGCCGTCACGGCGTCGGCCGACGCCGCGTCGACCTGGGCGGCGACGAACCGCGTCTCCCCCGGATGCCGGCGCACCACGGCGGCGACCGTGCGCTCGGCGCGGTCCAGGTCGCGGTCGGCGACGACCCACGCCTCGAAGAAGGCGCGCTCGGCAGCGATGCGCGCCGCCGCGTCACCGACTCCGCCGGAGCCGATCATGAGCACTCGCATGGGCGTTCAGACCACCTGACGGTGGCGACGGCTGGAGATGAGCTGGGCGGTCATCACCACGATGAGGGCGAGCAGGAACATCACCGTGCCGATGACGTAGACCTGCACGGGAACGCCGCGCGCCGCCGCACCCCAGACGTACATCGGGAAGGTGATCGAGCTCGGGCTCGCGTTGAAGTTGGTGATGATGTAGTCGTCGAAGCTCAGCGAGAAGGCGAGCAGGGCACCGGCGGCGATGCCCGGCGCGGCGAGCGGCAGGGTGACGCGCAGGAACGTCTGCGTCGGGTTCGCCCCGAGGTCGGCCGCCGCCTCCTCGAGCTTCGGGTCGAGCGTGGCCACCCTCGCCTTGACGGCGACGACGACGAACGACACGCAGAACATGATGTGCGCGATGAGGATGGCCGTGCGCCCCGACGGCACCCCGAGCATGAGGAAGAGCGTCAGCAGGCTCGAGCCCATGACGACCTCCGGCGTGGCCATCGGCATGAAGATCAGCAGGTTGGTCGCCGAACGTCCGCGGAACCGGTAGCGGCCGAGGGCGAACGCGATCATCGCGCCGAGCACGGTGGCCGACAGTGAGGCGATGACCCCGATCTGCAGGCTGAGGCCCAGCGACTCGCAGATCCCTTGCGCCCCACAGGGGTTGGTCCAGGCCTCTGTGGAGAACTCGTTGAAGTTGTAGTTGAACTTGCCCTTGGGGTCGTTGAACGAGAAGGCCGCCACGATGACGTTCGGCACGAGCATGTAGCCGAGCACCGCGAGCGCGGCGAAGGCGATGAGATGCTTCTTGATCCACTTCATCAGAGCAGCTCCTCCGTGCCGGCGCGGCGCACGTAGACCGAGACGAGCGAGACGATGGTGATGAGCAGGATGAACGACAGGGCCGCCGCCAGCGGGTAGTCGAGGACGCGGAGGAACTGGCTGTCGATGACCGAGCCGATCATCGTCGTCTGCGTGGTGCCGAGCAGCCGGGCGTTGATGAAGTCGCCGGCCGCAGGGATGAACGTGAGCAGGGTGCCGGCGACGACGCCGGGCAGCGACAGCGGCCAGGTCACCTTGCGGAAGGTCTGCCACGGCGAGGCGTAGAGGTCGCCGGCCGCCTCGATGAGGCGCGGGTCGAGCCGCTCGAGGGAGGTGTAGAGCGGCAGGATCATGAAGGGCAGGAAGTTGTAGGTCAGTCCCATGATGACGGCGAACCTCGACGACAGGAGCGAGTCGTTGGCCGTGAGGCCGACCGCCTGGAGGAGGTCGGTGATGTGCAGGGCCTGGGCCCACTGGGTGACGAACCAGTCGTCCGAGAGGATCGTGCGCCAGGCCAGCGTGCGGATGAGGAAGCTCGTGAAGAACGGCGCGATCACGAGCACGAGCAGGAGGTTCTTGTGACGGCCGGCCTTCTGGGCGATGAAGTACGCCAGGGGGTAGGCGAGCAGCAGCGCCAGCACGGTGGCCGTGCCGGCGTAGAGCAGCGAGCGCAGGTACTGGGGCCAGTACTGCTTCAGCGCGTCGAGGTAGATCCCGACGTTGAAGGTGAAGACGTACCCGTCGTCGACGTTGCCCTCCTGCAGGGACTGCGACGCGAGGGTGACCATCGGCAGCACGAAGAAGACGACGAGCCAGAGCAGACCGGGCAGGAGCAGCGCGTACGGCACCCAGTTTCGACGCCGCCGGCTCCGCGGTGCCGCCGACCCCGTCGACAGGACCGCGGTCTCAGCCATGGTCGTCCACCAGCTCCGCCCCGGCCTCCGCGTCCTGGGAGGCGTCGAGGGCGAACCCGTGGTGGGCCGCCCACGAGACGGAGACGGTCTCGCCGAGGGCCGCACGGGCCGTGCCGTCGTTCTGCTGCACGACGATGAGCTCCTGCCCCCATGGCATCTCCACGGAGTACTGGGTGGCGACCCCGCTGAACGACACGTCGCGGACGATGCCGCGCAGGTGGTTCGGGCCGCCGGCCTCACCGAGTCGCAGCTTCTCCGGGCGGACCCCGAGCCAGACGTCGTCGACACCCTCGGGCAGGTGCTCGCGCGCCATCTCCAGGTCGGTGTCATGGACCCGCACCGTGACGATGTGGTCGGTGCCACCGGGGTTGACCCGGGCTCGGACGAGGTTCGACTGGCCGAGGAAGTTCGCGACGAAGGTCGACCGCGGCTGCTCGTAGAGCGTGGCCGGGTCGCCGAGCTGCTCGATGCGGCCGGTGTTCATCACCGCGATGGAGTCGGCCATCGTCATGGCCTCCTCCTGGTCATGGGTCACGTGGATGAACGTCAGCCCGACCTCCTGCTGGATGCGCTTGAGCTCCATCTGCATCTGGCGACGCAGCTTGAGGTCGAGCGCACCGAGCGGCTCGTCGAGCAGGAGCACGTCGGGACGGTTGACGAGGGCACGCGCCAGCGCGACCCGCTGCTGCATGCCTCCCGAGAGCTGGGTCGGTTTCTTGCCCGCCACCTGGCCCAGCTGGACGAGCTCGAGGATGTCGTCGGCCTTCGCCCTGGCCTGCTTGTCGCCACGCCGGCGCAGCCCGAACATCACGTTGTCGAGCACGGTCATGTGCGGGAAGAGGGCATAGCTCTGGAACACGGTGTTGACGTTGCGCTGGTGGGCCTTGGTCCCGGTGATGTCGGCGTCACCAATGTGGATGCGGCCACCCGAGGGCTCCTCGAGACCGGCGATCATCCGCAGGGTCGTCGTCTTGCCGCAGCCCGACGGACCGAGCAGGGCGAAGAAGGACCCTTGCGGGATCGTGAGGTCCAGCGGGTGGACCGCGGTGAAGGTGGCGAACGACTTCGTGAGGGCGACGAGGCTGAGGTCGCCCTTCTCCTGCCGGTCCATCATGCCGTCGTCAGGGCCGAGAAGAGCTTGTTGTAGTTCGTCTCCTCCACGGCGGTCAGGCCGCGGAAGACCTGGGCCCGCGCCAGCACGTCGGCCGTCGGCACGATGAGGGGGTTCTTGCCCAGGTCTGAGTCGATCTTCACCAGCTCTTCGGACGTCCCCTTGACCGGGGAGATGTAGTTGACCCACGCGGCGACCTGCGCCATGACGACGGGGTCGTAGTAGTAGTCGATGAGCTTCTCGGCGTTCTTCTTGTGCTTGGCCAGCGCAGGGATGACGAAGTTGTCGGACCAGAGGGTGAAGCCCTTCTGCGGCAGCGCGTACTGGATGTTGGGATCGTCGAACTGCAGCTGCACGACGTCGCCGGTCCAGGCCACGCACGCAGCGATCTCGCCCTTGGCCAGGCCCTCGGTGTACTCGTTGCCCGTGAACCGCAGGATCTGCCCGGCATCCTTGGCCTGCTGGATCGTGGCGATCGCGGTGACGAAGTCGTCCTCGGTGAACTTCGAGATGTCCTTGCCCTGCTCGATCATGACCAGACCGACCGTGTCGCGCATCTCGGTCAGCAGCGTCACCTTGCCCTTGAGGGCCGGGTCGGTGAGCAGCTGCTCCATCGACTCGATCTTCTTGCCGCCCGTCGCCTTGAGGTTGTAGCCGATGCCGGCGAACCCGCTCTGCCACGGGAGGGAGTACAGGCGGCCCGGGTCGAACTCGACGTTCGTGAGCGAGTCGTTCAGGTTGGCCACGTTCGGGATGTTGCCGCGGTCGAGCTTCTGCACGAACCCTTGGCGGATGAGTCGGGCGACCATCCAGTCGGTGCTGCACCAGACGTCGCGGCCGGTGTCCTTGCCGCCCTGGAGCAGCGGACGCACCTTGGCGTAGAACTCGTCGTTGTCGAGGTAGTCCTCGGTGTAGTTGACGGTGATCCCGGTCTGCTTGGTGAAGGCGTCGAGCGAGGGCCGGCTCTTGCCGTCCTCCGTGACGTCGATGTACTCCGTCCAGTTGGACCAGTTGACGAGCTTCTCGGTGTCGGACAGGTCCGGCGCCGCGGACGCCAGCGGAGGAACGGTGGCGCCGCCGGTGCCTGCACCACCGCTCGACGGGTTCTTGCCGGCCGAGCCGCACGCCGCCAGGAAGGCCGCTGCACCGAGCCCCGCGGCGCCCATCATCGCGCTGCGCCTGCTGACGAGTCCCCGGGCCAGCGCTGCGCGGAGGACCGGGTTGTCCGTGTCGAAGGAGTTCTCGTTCATGGGGTTCGTCTCCAGGTTTCGTGGGGCCGGGTGGAGGGATCAGCTCCGACCCGAGATGGTGCTGCTGTGGATGCCTTGTCCGACTGACGACCTCGCGCCGCCCGGGTGCGGACGGCGGGAGACTCAGGAGTCGATGTTGGCCATGACGTGCTTGATGCGGGTGTAGTCCTCGAGGCCGTACATGGACAGGTCCTTGCCGTAGCCGCTGTGCTTGAACCCCCCGTGCGGCATCTCGGCAACGATCGGGATGTGCGTGTTGATCCACACACACCCGAAGTCGAGCTTCTTGCTCATCCGCATGGCCCTGCCGAAGTCGCGGGTCCACACGGACGAGGCGAGGCCGTACTGCACCCCGTTGGCCCAGGCCAGCGCCTCGGCCTCGTCGGAGAACTGCTGCACGGTGATGACCGGGCCGAAGATCTCGGTCTGGATCTGCTCGTCGTCCTGACGCAGGCCGGCGAGCACGGTGGGCTCGAAGAAGTAGCCGTCACCGAGGCCCTCGGCGCGGTGTCCACCGGCGACCAGCTGTGCGTGGTCGGGCAGGCGGTCGATCATCCCGGAGACGTGACGCACCTGGTTCGGGTTGTTGACCGGTCCGAAGAGGGCGTCGGGGTCGTCGGGCAGGCCGACCTTGGCCGAGCCCTTGGCGTACTCGCCCAGGGCGGAGACGAAGTCGTCGTGGATGCGCGGACCAGCGAGCACGCGAGTCGCCGCGGTGCAGTCCTGGCCGGCGTTGAAGTAGCCGCCGATGGCGATGCCTTCGACCGCGGCCTCGATGTCGGCGTCGTCGAAGACGACGACAGGGGCCTTGCCGCCGAGCTCGAGGTGGACTCGCTTGAGGTCGCGGGAGGCGCTCTCGGCCACCTGCATGCCGGCCCGGACCGAACCGGTGATGGCCACCAGGGCGGGCGTGGGGTGCTCGACGAGCAGACGGCCGGTCTCGCGGTCGCCGGTGATGACGTTGAAGGTGCCCTCGGGGAGGAACTCCGAGGCGAGCTCGGCGAGGAGCAGGGTCGTCTCCGGCGTCGTGTCCGACGGCTTGAGCACGATGGTGTTGCCCGCGGCGAGGGCCGGGGCGATCTTCCACATCGCCATCATCATCGGGTAGTTCCATGGCGTCACCTGGCCCACGACACCGATCGGCTCACGGCGCACGAAGGACGTGTGTCCCTTCATGTACTCCCCCGCCGACTTGCCCTCGAGGACCCGAGCGGCGCCCGCGAAGAAGCGCAGCTGGTCGAGCATCGGAGGGATCTCCTCGCTCTGCGTGAGCGCGTGCGGCTTGCCGGTGTTCTCGCCCTCGAGGCGGACGAAGTCGTCGGCCCGGGCCTCGATCGCGTCGGCGAACTTCAGCAGGGCGGTCTGTCGCTCGGCGGGGGTCGTGTCACCCCACGTCTCGAACGCGGTGGACGCGGCGGCATACGCCCGGTCGACGTCGGCCCGTGCGCTCACGGGCGCCGTGGCCACGACCTGTGCGGTGGACGGGTCGACGATGTCGACGGTCGCGTCGCCGTCGGGGTCGACGTAGGTGCCACCGATGAAGTTGCGGAGCTGGCGCGGCTGCGGAGTCATGCGGGAATGCTAAACGCATACCTTCGCAATCGTGAAGACTTGGCCGCATAACTCTTCGGAATCAGTTGTCGAGGGACTTGCCAACAGCGTGTTCCACAGGTCACTATCGGCGCATGACGACGATTCGGGGCGTAGCCACCACCGGGGGGAACGGTGCCAAGAGACCCTCGGTCAACCTCGACGACGTGAGCAAGACCATCATCGAGCTGCTGCAACAGGACGGGCGCAAGTCGTACGCCTCCATCGCGCAGGAGGTCGGGCTGTCCGAGGCTGCGGTGCGCCAACGGGTGCAGCGCCTCCTCGACGCCGACGTGATGCAGATCGTCGCCGTGACGGATCCCCTGCAGGTGGGCTTCCAACGCCAGGCGATGGTCGGGCTCCGGGTGTCGGGTGACATGACGTCGGTCGCCGACGCACTGACCGACATGGAGGAGGTCTCCTACGTCGTCACGACGGCCGGGAGCTTCGACGTGCTCGCCGAGGTCGTCTGCGAGAACGACACGCACCTGCTCGAGCTGCTCACCACCCGGATCCGCCCGCTGCCGGGCGTCACGGCCACCGAGACGTTCGTCTACCTGAAACTCAACAAACAGCTCTACAACTGGGGTACACGATGAGCATCAACCCGAACGAGGTCTGGGAACCCACCTCCGACCACCGCACACCCACCGGCGCCCTCCACGCCGAGGCAGCCCGCGACCACCTGTGGATGCACTTCACGCGCCACTCGGTGTTCGAGGACCGCGGCGAGGGCGGCCTGGGGCACTCGGTCCCCATCATCACCAAGGGTCAGGGCTGGAAGATCTGGGACGACCGCGGGAACGAGTACGTCGACGGGCTCAGCGGGCTCTTCGTCGTGCAGGTCGGCCACGGCCGGGAGGAGCTGGCCGAGGCTGCGGCCAAGCAGGCCAAGGAGCTCGCGTTCTTCCCGTTGTGGAGCTACGCGCACCCGAAGGCGATCGAGCTCGCCGAGCGCCTCGCGAGCCACGCCCCGGGCGACCTCAACCGCGTCTTCTTCACCACCGGCGGCGGTGAGGCCGTCGAGACCGCCTGGAAGCTCGCCAAGCAGTACTTCAAGCTCACCGGCAAGCCGACGAAGCACAAGGTCATCTCGCGCGCCGTCGCCTACCACGGCACGCCGCAGGGCGCCCTGTCGATCACCGGCATCCCGGCCGCCAAGGAGATGTTCGAGCCGCTCGTGCCGGGCGCGCACAAGGTGCCGAACACCAACCTCTACCGCGCCCCCGACCACCTGCGCGACGACGAGAAGGCCTTCGGCCGCTGGGCCGCCGACCGCATCGCCGAGGCCATCGAGTTCGAGGGGCCCGACACCGTCGCCGCCGTGTTCCTCGAGCCGGTCCAGAACTCCGGAGGCTGCTTCCCGCCGCCTGCCGGCTACTTCGAGCGGGTCCGCGAGATCTGCGACCAGTACGACGTCCTCCTGGTGTCCGACGAGGTCATCTGCTCGTTCGGCCGCATCGGCTCGATGTTCGCGTGCGACGACTTCGGCTACGTGCCCGACATCATCACGTGCGCCAAGGGCATGACGAGCGGCTACTCACCCATCGGCGCGATGATCGCGAGCGACCGCCTCTTCGAGCCGTTCAAGCACGGCACGACCTACTTCCCGCACGGCTACACCTTCGGTGGCCACCCCGTGTCGGCCGCAGTGGCGATGGCCAACCTCGACATCTTCGAGCGCGAGGGCCTCAACGACCGCGTCAAGGAGAACGCCCCCATCTTCAAGGCCACCCTCGACAAGCTCCTCGACCTGCCGCTCGTCGGTGATGTCCGCGGTGCCGGCTACTTCTACGGCATCGAGCTCGTCAAGGACAAGGCGACGCGCGAGACGTTCGACGACGCCGAGTCCGAGCGGTTGCTGCGCGGCTTCCTCTCCAAGGCGCTCTTCGACGCGGGCCTCTACTGCCGCGCCGACGACCGCGGCGACCCCGTCATCCAGCTCGCGCCACCGCTCATCATGGGCCCTGAGCAGTTCGACGACATCGAGTCGCGGCTGCGGTCGGTGCTCACGGAGGCCGAGAACCACCTCTGAGACCGGTTCGGCCGACCCTTGCGTATGCCGTGGGCGTGTCCCGGGCCGCGAAGCCACCCGTCGCGGGTGGCTTCGTGCGTCCCCGCGACTGCGGGAGCTCGTGCCACGGAACGCTGGACACAGCCGTTCGTTGGGGTAGGTATCCGATGAGTGCGACGCCGACGCAAGGAGAAGACATGGGATTCCTCGACAGGCTGCTGGGCCGTGAGCCCCAGCAGCAGCAGCGACCCCAGCGGGCCCAACCGCCGAGCGGACAGCCCTATGGCGTCCCCGCACCGCGCGGAGGGGCATCGACAGAGGACGAGCGGGCCATCGCCCGCTACAAGTACCTGCTGCGAACCGCGCCACCGGAGGACATCGAGAGGGTGCACACGGAGGCCTTCGCGAAGCTCTCGCCCGAGCAGCGCCAGATGGTGCTCCAGCGCCTCAACGAGGACCTTCCCGAGGGCGAGCGCCCGCGCAGCGACCAGCCCGCAGAGCTCGCCCGCAGTGCGACCCGCGCCGAGATGAGCCGGCCCGGCTACCTCCAGGGCGCCTTCGGAGGCGGCCGAGGCGGCGGCATGGGCATGGGCGGCATGATCGCCGGCTCGATGCTCGGCACGATCGCGGGCGTGGTCGTCGGTTCAGCTCTGGCCGACATGATGCTCGGCGGCTACGAGTCGTCGCCCGAGGCCCAGGAGGCCGGCGACGCGAACGCCGACGCCGGAGACAGCGGTGACACCGGTGACAGCGGGGACAGCGGTGATGCCGGCGACGCGGGGGGCGACGCAGGCGGTGATGCCGGAGGCTCGGACTTCGGCGACTTCGGTGGCGGGGGCGACTTCGGTGGCGGGGGCGACTTCGGCGACTTCGGTGGCGGCGGGGACTTCGGCGGGTTCTGACCTACTCCGTAGGCCGGCGCCGGACGCGACGTTGGGTTCCCGTGGTCCCCGACGCGTTCGTGGCCACGGAACCCGGCGTCGCGTCCCGCTGCTGCCACGGCCGCGGGGTGTCGGTTTCGTCCAAGACCGCCCGAGGTCGATGCGCGACGCTGGGCTCTCACCGTCCCCGACGACGACAAGGACCTGCGATGGCCATCGCCGCCCTGAAGATGCTCACCCTCGACAGCTCGGACGTCCGCCGCGACGCCGCCTTCTGGTCGACCGTTCTCGGATGGGAGGTCGCCCATGAGCAGGACGAGTACGCCATGCTCAACGGCCCCGGCGGCATGGCCCTCGGTCTGGGCCTCGTCGAGGACCACGAGCCCCCGGCCTGGCCGAACGAGCACGGCACCAAGCAGTTCCACCTCGACCTCGCCGTCGACGACCTCGACGCCGCGGCCAGTGACTGCGTGTCGGCCGGGGCGACGCTGCCCGACGCGCAGCCCGGAGAGACGTGGCGCGTGCTGCTCGACCCGAGCGGGCACCCGTTCTGCCTCACCCAGGCCGCCAGCTGGGGTTGAGCGGGGTTGAGCCAGCAGTTGAGCCGGGGGTGCCCCACCGGTGTCAGACGCCGACGAGCCAGTGGAAGAGGGCGGCGATGCCGAGGATGACCGGGACCGAGGCGAAGGTGCTGACGAAGATGACATCGCGAGCGAGGTTGACCTCGCGCCGGTAGCGGACGGCATACGTGAAGATGTTCTGCGCCGTCGGCAGGGCCGCGGTCACGACGACGGCGAAGAGCGCCTCGCCGCGCAGCCCGAGCCCGAGGCCGACTCCGAGCGCGATGGCCGGCATGAGCAGGGTCTTGAGACCGACGATCGTCCACACGTGCTCGGCGGCACCCCCCGACGCGGGCCGCGGGCCACGCCGTAGCGAGATGCCGAACGCGACGAGCATCGAGGGCACGGCCATCGCGCCGAGCAGGTCGATGGGCGCCGCCACGACGCGGGGCAGCTCGATGTCGAAGACCGCGATGAGCAGGCCCGCCACCGCGCCCAGGGTGATCGGGTTGCTGAACATCCGGCGCAGGCTCCGGCCCAGACTTGGACGCTCACCGCGTGCGTCGCTGTCGAAGAGCGCCATGTAGACCGGTGTGATGATGAGCAGCTGCATGAGGAGGGTCGGCGCGACCCACGCGACGTCGCCGAGGACGTAGAGCGCGATCGGGATGCCGAGGTTGCCTGCGTTGACGTAGGCCGCCGAGAGACTGCCGATGAGGCGTGAACCGAGCATGCCTCCCGCCCAACGGAACCGGGCGATGAGCAGGTAGATGCCGACGACGAGCGCAAAGCTGATGAGCGACGTCACGAGGTTGGCCGACAGGACGGCGTCGAGCGAGGTGCGTTGCATGACGGTGAGCAGCAGCGCGGGCGAGGCGACGTGGAAGGCGAGGCGGGAGAGGTTGACCTGCGCGGAGTCGTCGAGCACACGACGGTCGGCGAGCAGCCACCCGACCGCGACGATGACCGCGATCGTCGCGAATCCCTCGAGCACGCCGACCATGTCGGCGATCCTTCCAGCGGCGTGCGAGGCGACGTCGACCGGGTCCGCTCCTCGATCACCGCGGCCGGGCAGGATGGGCCCATGGAGATCGAGACGCTCGACGAGCTGGACGACCACCTCGCCTCCGACGGTGCCCTGCGCGGGCTCCGGCTCCAGGGTCTCGACCTCACGTCCTACGGCAACCGTCTCAGCGCGTACGGCGACCTCACCGGGCTCGTCGTCCTCGGCGGCACGGTGCCCGTCCCGGTGGCCGAGCTGCTCGTGGCACGCGGCGCGATCCTCTTCCCCGGCGTTGCCGATGCACCGGTCGACCCGTGGCGCGGCCTCTACCTGCCGTCCGACCTCTACGACGGTCTCGAGCGCGGCTACGCCGAGACCCCCGATGCCAAGGCCTACGCCTGGTTCGTGGACGCGCGTCTGCGCACCGACGCCTACGCCACCCTGGTGCGCGCCATCCACGACGACTCCGTGACGGACGAGCTGGACGAGCTCGTCACGGGACGTTCCGTCGTCGGCATCATGGGCGGGCACGCACTGCAACGCGGCTCAGCGGCATACACCCGCGCCGCGGGCCTGGGGCACGCCCTTGCGCAGGAGGGGCACCTGGTCGCGACCGGTGGCGGCCCGGGCGCGATGGAGGCGGCGAACCTCGGGGCCCTGTGTCGGAGCGCGGCGGCCGTGGAGGAGGCCGTCGGTCGTCTCGCCGTGGTGCCCGGGTTCCGGCCCGACGTGACGGCCTGGGCCGCGACCGCGCTGGCGACGCGGCAGGTCGTCGTCGACGCCGCGCCTCCGGCAGCGCCCGAGACGCTCGGCGCGTCGGCCCGTTCCCTGGGCATCCCGACGTGGTTCTACGGCCACGAGCCGCCCAACGTCTTCTGCGACGTCATCGCCAAGTACTTCTCCAACGCGATCCGCGAGGAGGGTCTGCTCGCGCGGTCGAACGCCGGCATCGTCGTGCTCGACGGCGCGGCCGGCACGGTGCAGGAGATCTTCCAGGCCGCGACGCCGCTCTACTATGCGCGCGAGGGCGCGCCGCTGCCCCCGCTCGTGCTCGTCGGGCGGGAGCACTGGACCGAGCGGGTGCCGGTCTGGCCCGCCCTCACCGCCCTAGCCAGCGGTCGCCCGATGTCGGACGCGATCCACCTGGTCGAGTCGGTCGACGAGGTTCTCCCCCTGCTGCCCCCGCCCGCCCCGGCCCCGCCCGCGGCCCCTTGACCTTCACCCGGTTCGAGGTGATCCCGCTCGTCACGTCGCCGCCGCGATCACCTCGAACCGGCGGAAGCCCCGCCGCGGTCGAGGTGATCGCGGCTGCACCGTCGGTGTCGGTATCACCTCGAACCGGGCGCGGGTCGGGGTCAGGCCGGGTCAGCAGAGGTCGGGGGGCGCAGGACGGGGGCGACGGCGTCGAGCACGGACGCGTCCTCGATCGTCGCGGGCACGACGGGCACCTTGCCGTCGGCGAGCTCCCGCATCGTCTTGCGCAGGATCTTGCCCGACCGCGTCTTGGGCAGGGCGCCGACGATGTCGACCTGGTGCAGGGCCGCCACGGCCCCCACCTCGAGGCGGACCCGCGCGACGAGCTCGTGGCGGATGCGCTCCCCGTCGGCCTCCGCGTCGACCCCTGACTTCAGCACGACGAGCCCGCGCGGCACCTGGCCCTTGACGTCGTCGTGGACCCCGATGACCGCGCACTCGGCGACCGCCTCGTGGCCGGCGAGCGCAGCCTCGAGCGAGCCCGTCGAGAGCCGGTGCCCGGCGACGTTGAGGACGTCGTCGGTGCGTCCCATGACGAAGAGGTAGCCGTCCTCGTCGAGGTAGCCGCCGTCGCCGGTCAGGTAGTAGCCGGGGTGCGCCGAGAGGTAGGAGCTGACGTAGCGGTCGTCGTCGCCCCAGAGCGTCGGCAGCGTGCCGGGCGGCATCGGGAGCTTGATGCAGATCGCCCCCTCGGTCTCCGGCTCGACCTCCGCGCCCGTGGCGTCCAGCACCCGCACGTCGTAACCGGGGACGGCGACGGTGGGTGAGCCGGCCTTGATCGGCAGCAGCTCGATCCCCTTGGGGTTGGAGGCGATCGGCCATCCGGTCTCGGTCTGCCACCAGTTGTCGATGACCGGTTTGCCCAGTGCGGCCGAGGCCCACTCGTACGTGTCGGGGTCGAGCCGCTCGCCCGCGAGGAAGAGCGCCCGGAAGTGCGACAGGTCGTGCTCGGCGACCGCGGACGCCGCGGGGTCCTCCTTCTTGATGGCGCGGAACGCGGTGGGCGCGGTGAACATGCAGACGGCGCCGTACTGCGCGATGACGCGCCAGAACGCACCCGCGTCGGGGGTGCCCACCGGCTTGCCCTCGTAGAGGACGGTCGTCGCGCCCGTGAGCAACGGGCCGTAGACGATGTAGGAGTGGCCCACGACCCATCCGACGTCGCTCGCGGTGAACATCGTCTCGCCCGGCGCGACGTCGTAGATGTTGGCCATCGACCAGCGGAGCGCGACGGCGTAGCCACCGCTGTCCCGGTAGATGCCCTTGGGCTTCCCGGTCGTGCCGGAGGTGTAGAGGATGTAGAGCGGGTCGGTGGCGGCGACCGTGACGCATTCGCTGCCCTCGCGTGCCGCGTCGCCCGCCTCGAAGTCGGCCCAGTCGAGATCGCGGTCCCCCAGCTCGGCGACCAGCTGCTCTCGCTGGAGCACGACGCAGTGCTCGGGCTGGTGCTGCGAGCGCCGGATCGCCTCGTCGAGGAACGGCTTGTAGGGCACGACGCGGCTGGGCTCGACCCCGCAGGACGCGGAGAGCACGACCTTGGGCGCGGCGTCGTCGATGCGCGCGGCGAGCTCCTGCGGCGCGAAGCCACCGAAGACGACCGAGTGGATGGCGCCGATGCGAGCGCACGCGAGCATCGCGACGACGGCTTCGGGGACCATCGGCATGTAGATGACGACGCGGTCCCCCTTGCCGACACCCAGGCCGCGCAGGCCTCCGGCCACGGCGCGCACCCGCTCGAGGAGGACGGCATACGTCAGCGTGCTGCTCGTGCCCGTCACCGGGGAGTCGTAGTGGATGGCGGCCCGCTCTCCGCGACCTGCGGCGACGTGGCGGTCGACGGCGTTGAAGCAGACGTTGAGCTCGGCGTCGGGATACCACCGGTAGAAGGGCGGCCTCGAGTCGTCGAGGATCCGCGTCGGCGGCGTCACCCAGTCGATGCCCTCGGCAGCCGTGCGCCAGAAACCCTCGGGGTCCGCCAGGCTGGCTTCGTGGATGCGGTGGTATGCCGTGGAAGCGCCGTCGCTCATGGCCTCACTGTGCCGTCGGCGGGGCCTGCGCGCCAGAGTCGGTGCGCCGAGGGGACGCATCCGACGGACGAGCGGTCGTGATCGCGACGCACATGACGGCGGCGACGAGACAGAGGCCACCCGCGACGTACCACGCGAGGTCGTAGGTGCCGAGCTGGTCGCGCACGAGGCCGGCGCCGAGGGCGGCTGCGGCTGCACCGAGCTGGTGCGAGGCGAAGACCCAGCCGAAGACGATGGGCGCTCGCTCGCCGTACGCGCTGCGGCACAAGGCGATCGTGGGCGGCACCGTCGCCACCCAGTCGAGCCCGTAGAAGAGCACGAAGGCGAGCATGCTGACGTGCATCGAGTCGCTGAAGAGCGATGGCAGCAGGAAGAGGGAGCCGCCTCGGAAGGTGTAGTACGCCGCGAGCAGGACCCGCGGGTCGACCCGGTCGGTGAGCCAGCCGGAGAAGACGGTTCCGACGATGTCGAAGATGCCGACGAGCGCGAGGAGTCCCGCCGCCGTGGTGGTCGGCATGCCGTGGTCGTGTGCGGCCGGGATGAAGTGGGTCCCGACGAGGCCGTTCGTCGAGGCACCGCACACGGCGAAGCTGCCGACGAGCAGCCAGAAGACCTTGGTGCGGGCGGCGTCACGCAGCGCCGTCAGGGCCAGGTGAGCCGGGTGCCCGGTCGGTCGGGGCGGGCGGCCGACCGGTGTGCCCACCGGCGCGCCGTACGCCGTGATCCCGAGGACGCTCGGGTGGTCGTGCAGCTTCCACAGCACGAGCGGGACGACCGTCAGGGCCGCGGCCGAGGTGGCGACGGCGGCGGAGCGCCATCCGTGGTTCTCGGCGAGCCAGGCCAGCACGGGCAGGAAGACGAGCTGGCCCGTCGCACCGGCCGCCGTCAGCACCCCCGTGACGAGGCCACGCCGCTCGACGAACCAGCGACCGGTCACGGTGGCGACCAGGCTCATCGCCATGGCGCCCGTGCCGAGGCCGACGACGATCCCCCAGCAGAGCACGAGCTGCCAGGACGCCGTCATCCAGATCGGCAGCAGCGAGCCGACGCTCACCAGCACGAGGGCGACGGCGACGACCCGCTGGACGCCCAGTCGCTCCATCAGGGCCGCCGAGAAGGGAGCGGCCAGTCCGAAGAGGACGAGGTTGACCGACACGGCACCGCCGATGACGCCCATCGGCCAGCCGAACTCCTCGTGCAGCGGCGTCATGAGCACGCCGGGCGTCGAGCGGAAGCCCGCCGCGCCGATGATCGTCAGAAGGTCACGACGGCGACCCACCACGCCGGATGGATCCGGTGACCGGATCGGGCGGCACCTGTGGCTGTGCCGGAGGTCATCGAAGTGGCGTCGTCGGGCACGTCGGCGCGGTGGTGGGTCAGGCTCACGGCCCCCAGCCTGTGGCATGGCGTTGCTCGGGACGAGTGGCCGGAAGGACACGATGTGCAAAGATCTGGCCATGACCACTGCCACGCAGGAGCCGCACAGGGTCGCCGTCCTCGCCCTCGACGGCGTCGTCGCCTTCGAGCTCGGGCTCCCCCACCGTTTCTTCAGCGCGAGCGCCCTCGACCCGGGCTGGCCTGGCCGACTGAGCGACACTCCCCCGCCGTACGCGGTGTCGATGTGCACCCTCGACGACGGGCCCGTGATGACGTCCGCCGGTTACACCGCCCTGCCGACACACCCCAACACGGTTGTCGCCCAAGCGGACACGATCGTCGTCCCCGGCATCACCAACTCCACGATCGTCACCCACGGTGAGCTCCCCGCCGCGCTCGTCGAGCTCGCCGCCACGGCGCGTGCCGACGCTCGCTGGCTCTCGATCTGCACCGGCGCCTTCGTCCTCGCGGGACTCGGCAAGCTCGACGGCCGCGAGGCGACGACGCACTGGGTCTACGAGGAGCTCTTCCGCCACCACTTCCCCGACGTCACCCTCAACCCCGACGTGCTCTACGTCGACCACGGCGACGTCCTCACCTCGGCGGGCAACGCGGCCGGGATCGACCTCCTGCTCCACGTGCTGCGCAGCGACCTCGGCACCGAGGCCGCCAACCGGGTCGCCCGCGGCGCCGTGGTCGCGCCGTGGCGCGCCGGTGGCCAGGCCCAGTTCATCGCGCGGCCGGTGCCCGACCCGTCGGACACCGGCACCGGGACCACCCGCACGTGGGCGCTCGAGCACCTCGACGAGCCGATCGGCCTGTCCGACCTGGCTCGTCACGCCGGCACGAGCGTGCGGACCTTCACGCGACGCTTCCGGGAGGAGACGGGCGAGACCGCCGGCACGTGGCTCGCGCGCGCTCGCGTCGAGCGCGCTCGGCACCTGCTCGAGACGACCGACCTTCCGGTCGACCGGGTGGCCGAGGCCGCGGGGTTCGGCACGAGCGCGTCGCTGCGCCAGCACCTGACGGCCGCGGTGGGACTCTCACCCCTCGCCTACCGCCGCACCTACCGCGCCGAGCCGGCCTGACGCGTACTCCGACGAGAAGCGGGCGTGGGTCAGGTCGCGAGCGGCAGGTGGGGGTGCTTCGGCGAACGCCCTTGGAAGGACAGGATCGCCGGGTTCTGGATCTCGCCGTCACGGATCTCGATGGCCCGCTGGATCGTCGGGGTCGTGTCCCACATCTCGGGCCCGCCCATGACGGTCGGCAGGAACGGCAGCAGCGCCTCGCTGATCTCCCAGGTCGCGGCGTCCCAGAGGTAGGACGGGCTGTGGTCGACGGCGTAGTAGAGCACGTGGTCGCCGACGGTGAAGGCGGGCTCGGTGAAGGTGGTCGGCCTCGCCCAGCTGAACCCCATCCCCTCGTCGCACGACACGTCGATGACGAGACTGCCCGGCGTCATCCGCTTGAGGTCGTCGTCCGTCATGAAGGTGATGGGGGCGTCGGTGTCCTGGAGCACGCAGTTGACGACGATGTCGTGCTCGGCGAGGAACTCGCCGAGCGCCACCGGACCGTCCTCGGTCACGGCGTGGCTCACGCGCGCCGTCGTGTCGTCGGTGTCGAAGTGGACGATCCGTGCCGAGTGGATGGGTGAGGCCACGGCCGCCTTCTGGCGGTGGGTCAGCACGTCGACCTCCCCGACGCCCAGCGCGTTGAGCGCCGTGACGGCCCCACGCGCGGTGGCACCGAAACCGATGACGACCGCGCGTCGGTGCGGACCGTAGTGACCCGTGAGCCCGGCGATCTGGAGGGCGTGCAGCACCGAGCAGTAGCCGGCCAGCTCGTTGTTCTTGTGGAAGACGTGGAGGCTGAACGAGCCGTCCTTGTTCCAGTGGTTCATCGCCTCGAAGGCGATGAGGGTCAGCTTCCGGTCGATGGCGACCTGGGTGAGCTCGGCGTCCTGCACGCAGTGCGGCCAGCCCCAGAGCACCTGGCCCATCCGCAGCGCCGAGATGTCGCGGAGCAGCGGCTTCGGCGCGAGGATGACGTCGCACTGCGCCACGAGCTCCTCGCGACTGCGGAATCCGCCGACGAACGGCTCGAGCTGGTCGTCGGACACGCCGTGGCGCTCGCCGTAGCCGGTCTCGAGGAAGATCCGCCCCCGCAGCTCCTCCGGGATGCGCTCCAGGTGCCGGGGGTGCAGCGGTAGCCGGCGCTCGTTCTCCTTGAGCGACCGGGCCATGACGCCGAGGCTGAGCTGGACCATGCGCGTACCTCCTGATGGGCCGCCCCGCACTCCGGTCGGTGACCGGTCACCGGTGCCGAGCCGGGCACGACCTCGTCAGCGTACGCGTGTCAGGCGGTGGAGGCGGCGAGCTGGCCGCACGCCCCGTCGATGTCCTGGCCGCGGGTGTCGCGGATCGTCGTCGGGATGCCGTGGGCGCGAAGCCGCTCGACGAAGTTCTGCTCGACGCCGGGTCGCGACGCCGTCCATTTCGACCCTGGCGTCGGGTTGAGCGGGATCGGGTTGACGTGCACCCAGCCCTTGCCCCGCCGGGCCAGCTTCTCGCCGAGCAGGTCGGCGCGCCAGCCCTGGTCGTTGATGTCGCGGATCAGGGCGTACTCGATGGAGACGCGCCGACCGGTCGCCTCGAAGTAGCGGTAGGCCGCGTCGAGCGCCTCGTCGACGGACCACCGGGTGTTGATCGGCACGAGCTCGTTGCGCAGCTCGTCGTCCGGAGCGTGCAGCGAGAGTGCGAGCGTCACCGGGATGCCCTCGGCCGTGAGCTTGTCGATGCCGGGGACGAGTCCGACGGTGGACATCGTGATACCGCGGGCGGACATGCCGAGGCCGTCGGGCACCGGGTCGGTGAGGCGACGGATGGCCCCGATCGAGGCCTTGTAGTTGGCCATGGCCTCGCCCATGCCCATGAAGACGACGTTGCTGACGCGCAGCGGTGCCTCACGGTCGTCGTCCCCGCCGCCGGCGAGCTCACCCCGGCGAAGGGCACGCGCGGCCCACACGACCTGCTCGACGATCTCGCCGGCGGACATGTTGCGCGTCAGACCCGCCTGGCCGGTCGCGCAGAACGGGCAGTTCATGCCGCACCCGGCCTGGCTCGAGATGCAGATGGTGACGCGGTTGGGATAGCGCATGAGCACGGACTCGACGATCGCGCCGTCGTGCAGGCGCCACGCGTACTTCATGGTCTGGCCGTCGTCGGCGACGCGCTGCACGATGGGGGTCAGCAGCGTCGGCAGCAGGCTCGCGACGAGCTCGGACCGCCCGGCCTTGGGCAGGTCGGTCATCTGCTCGGGATCGTCCTCGAGTCGCTCGAAGTAGTGCGTCGAGAGCTGCTTGGCGCGGAACCCCTGGTGCCCCAGGGACCCGACGGCCTCCTTCCGCTCGGCCGGCGTGAGGTCGGCGAGGTGCCGCGGCGGCTTGCCGCGGCGGGGTGCCTGGAAGGTCAGCTGCCCCGGCACGGGGCGGGCGGTGGTCGGCTCGGGCAGCGCGACGGGCGCTGCCTCGGAGGCGGGGGCTGGGGTCTCAGTCATCTCCCCTCCAGTGTCTCAGGTGGAGTCAAAACGCCGTCCGCCGACAAGGCAGAGGGCGTATGCCGCCCTCCCGCACCGGGTGCCCGCCGCGCGGTCGCGCGTGTCAGCAGGGGCGACTGGCGGTCTGCCGGAAGGGCTGGATCGGGAGCCGCGCCCTGCCGCGGCGCGCGGTCACACCGGCTGGGCGGCGAGCAGCGTCAGCACGGCCCAGACGATCGGCGCGACGACGACGAGCGAGTCGAGGCGGTCCATGACGCCGCCGTGACCGGGCAGGACGTTGGACATGTCCTTGATGCCGAGGTCGCGCTTGATGAGGGACTCCATGAGGTCCCCGACCGTGGCGGCGACGGCCACGCCGATCCCGAGCGCGATCCCGATGACCCACGAGTGGTCGAGCAGGAAGTGGACCGTGAGGGAGCCGCCGACGATGCAGAACACCACCGATCCGGCGAAGCCCTCCCACGACTTCTTCGGGCTGATGGTCGGGGCCATGGGGTGCTTGCCGAAGAGGACTCCCGCCGCGTACCCGCCGACGTCGCTGCACACGGTCGTGATGAGGAAGACGAAGACCCGGCCCACACCGTCCTCGGGCGCCAGCAGGAGGATGGCGAAGCCGACGAGGAAGGTCGGGTAGGTGGCGACGAAGATGCCGCCGAGGACGTCACGCCCGGCCCCGTCGAGACGGCCGGTCCCGCGCCACAGCACGACGGCCAGGCACGTCAGGCACCAGGCGACGACGAGGCCCGCCGGACCGTGGACGAAGGCCGCCCAGAGCATCGCGACCATGCCGACGACCGGTGGGACGAGCGGGGCCTGGACCGCAGCGTGGCGCAGCGCCGCCCGCAGCTCCCAGATGCCCACGGCCACGGCGAGCGCCACGAGCACGACGAACGACTCCTTGCGGATGAGCAGGGTCGCGACGATGAGGATGCCGAGGCCGACGCCCACCGCGATCGCGGCCGGCAGGTTGCGTCCGGCCCGGCTCTGCTTCTTCTCGATGACCTCCTCGGCCGTGAGGCCGGCGAGTTCGTCGAGCGTGGGGTCGTACGGGACGGGCTCGAGCGGCCCGCCCCCGCCGTCGTCTGCCTGCGCCGTGGATGCGGGATCCACGGGGTCCGACGGGGAGTCTGTCGTCATCATCGGTCGAGCATCGAGGTCACACCTCGAGCAGCTCGGCCTCCTTGGCCTTGACGAGACCCTCGACGAGGTCGGTGTGCTTCTTGGTCAGGCCGTCGAGCTCCTTCTCGGCGCGCGAGCCGTCGTCCTCGCCGACCTCGCCGTCCTTGACGAGCTTGTCGAGATCGGTCTTGGCCTTGCGGCGGATGTTGCGCACCGAGACACGCGCCTCCTCGGCCTTGTGGTTCGCCAGCTTGATGTACTCGCGCCGGCGCTCCTCGGTCAGCTCCGGCATGACGCAGCGGATCTGGTTGCCGTCGCTGCTTGGGTTGACGCCGAGGTCGGAGTCGCGGATGGCGCGCTCGATGTCGTGCATCGCCGACTTGTCGAACGGGATGACGAGGATGGTCCGCGGCTCGGGGTTCTGGAACGAGGCGAGCTGCTGCAGCGGCGTGGGTGCGCCGTAGTACTCGACCGTGAGCTTGTTGAACAGTCCCGGGTTGGCGCGGCCGGTCCGGATGCCCGCGAAGTCCTCCTTGAGGACCTCGACGGCCTTGTCCATCTTCTCCTCGGCCTCGAACATCGTCTCTTCGATCATGGCTCTCTGGCTTCCTCGTCCCTCGTTCGTGGGGTGGTTCAGGGGTTCGTGCGCTTCGGACGGGTGGCGGCGTTGCCGCGCCCCGCGGAGCGGCCGCAGCCGCCGGGTCGCTCAGGCGTTCGTGACGAGCGTGCCGATCTTCTCACCGAGCAGGGCTCGCGTGATGTTTCCCGCGCCCTCCATGCCGAAGACGACCATGGGCAGCTTGTTCTCCATGCAGAGGCTGAAGGCCGCCGCGTCGACGACCCTGAGCCCCTCGACGATGGCGTCCTGGAAGGTGACGGTCTCGAGCTTCTTGGCCTCGGGGTTGGTGCGCGGGTCGGAGTCGTAGACGCCGTCGACGCCGTTCTTGGCGATGAGCACGGCGTCGCACTTGATCTCGAGGGCGCGCTGGGCGCTGACCGTGTCGGTGGAGAAGAACGGCATGCCGGCGCCGGCGCCGAAGATGACGACGCGGCCCTTCTCGAGGTGGCGGATGGCCCGCCGGGGGATGTAGGGCTCGGCGACCTGCTGCATGGCGATCGCGGACTGCACGCGGGTCTCGATGCCCTCCTTCTCGAGGAAGTCCTGGAGCGCGAGGCAGTTCATGACGGTGCCGAGCATGCCCATGTAGTCGGCACGCGTCCGGTCCATGCCGCGCTGCTGCAGCTCGGCGCCGCGGAAGAAGTTGCCACCGCCGATGACGACGGCCACCTCGACGCCCCCGCGCACAGCCTCGGCGATCTGCTTGGCGATGCCCGAGACGACGGCTGGGTCCAGTCCGATGCTCCCGCCCCCGAACACCTCGCCGGACAGCTTGAGAAGGACCCGGTGGAAGGGGGTTGTCTGGGCGTCGGTCATGGCGCAGGGCCTCCTCGTGGGCAGCGTTCCGGCGGTCGGTCGATCTTTCCACATCACCCGGGCATCGGCCGCATCGGTCTCAGGCCGCCAGGACTGCGGGAAGTGCCGCCGCGAGCCGGGCGTAGTCGTCCTCGTCGTTGTACGGCGCGGCGGCGAGCCGCAGGTAGCCGCGACCGTCGAAGGCCACGGGCGGCACGACGAAACCGGCGGCATGGAGCCGCTGCCACAGGGCCTCGGCGTCCTCGGTGGTCGTCGCCACTCCCTCCGGAAGCGCGACGAGGCGCAGGCACGGGGCGGAGGGTATGCCGCGGTGCGGGCTCTCGGTGCCGAGCGCGTCCCGCACCAGCCCGGCCCCGCGCAGGAGCAGCTCGGCGTTGCGGTCGACCTCGTCCCATCCGCCGAGGGCCACCCAGGTGGCGAGGCCGTCGGGCACGGCCACCCATGACGAGTGGTCGACGGTGCCCTGCAGGTCGAAGCGCTCTGGAAAGGGCAGCCCGTGACTCCAGGAGGTGACGAGGGGCCGCATCGACTCGCGGTGCTCCGGCGCGACCCACAGGGTCGCGGCGGCGCGCGGCGTGTAGGCCCACTTGTGCAGGTTACCGGCCCAGAACGCGACGCCGAGGGCCTCGACGTCCAGTCCGGGCAACGCACCCGGCACATGTGCCGCGTCGACCAGCACCGGGACGGGCGCGACGGCGGCCGCCACCCGCGCCACGGGCAGGACGAGGGCCGTCGGTGAGGTGATGTGGTCGATGACGACGAGCCGCGTGCGGTCGGTCACGGCGGCTGCGAAGGCCGCGACGACGTCGTCCGGGTCGCTGTCGACCGCAAAGGCAGCCGCGCGCAGCGTCCCGCCGCGTGCCTCGACGGACCATCCGGCCGTGAGGTAGCCGTGGTTGCTGACGACGACGTCGTCCCCGGGGCCGACGCCGAGACCCTGGAGCACGACCCCGACCGCCTCGGTCACGTTGCGCACCAAGGCGGTCGAGTCGGCTGACACCCCGATGAAGGCGGCCGCCGACTCCCGTGCAGCCGCGAGCGCCACGGGTAGCTCGTCGCGGAAGGCCCGCATGGGTGCCCCCTCGATCCGCGCGCGGGCTCGGTCCTGGGCCTCACGGACCGCGCGTGGCACCGCCCCGAACGCGCCGTGGTTGAGGTGGGTCAGGGCCGGGTCGAGCTCGAACAGCTCGGCGATGTCACGACGCACCTGTCCATCCTGCCTCAGGGGTTGCGCCCGCTCGCCATCAGGTCGGGGCACTGGGCTGCCTCTGCGGGGGTCATCGGCGCGACCTCCAGGGACGCCTCCCGCGACCGGCCGAGGTTCCACGACAGCGCGTCCTCCCGATCCGCGCGCACCGCGATGGTGGACGGGAGCACGATGCAGGCCGCGATCCCTCGGGGAAGCCCCGCGACGATCGTCGGGGTGGCGTCGGACCCCAGGGACCTGAGGTACGCGGCGTCGAGCGTGCCGGTGGCGTGGTAGCGGTCGATGTTGCGCTGGGCCACCCACGCCTCCGGGTTGGCGAGACCGCCGACGAGCACGAAGGCGGCCGCCGACACGAGGGCGGCACGAGGCAGCCACCAGCCGGAGAGGCGGATGCCCGCGACGAGGACGAGCACGACGAGCAGTCCGAGCCACAGCTCGAACGCCACGACGAGGGCACGGAGCAGGGTGAAGCCGTACGCCTGCTGGTAGAGGTCCATCCGGTGCAGCGCCGAGGCCACGACGACCAGCGTGAGTCCGCAGAGCGCGCCGAGCGCGACACGGACCACGAGCCGCTCCCCGGCCGTCGACCGGGGCGCCTTGCGGACGGCGACCGCGATCGTGGCGAGGGTCAGCACGGTGGCGGCCGTGAGCTGCCCGAAGCCCTGGTGCACGTACTCGGCATACGTCAGTCCGGTCGTGCGCTGGATGTATCCGTGTCCGCCGAACAGCGCCGCAGCCTGGGCCACGACGAACGCCGTGAAGAGGGCGACGACGAGGCCGACGGGTATGGCCCACTCCCAGAGGCGAGCGACCGGGCGTCCTTCCGGCAGGGCGACACGGTCGACGCGTGGCGGGTTGAGGGCGACGTAGCACGCGGCGAGCAGGGCGCCACCCATGACGAAGCCGACGAAGAAGCGGAAGGTCAGCCCGTCCCAGGCGAACGGCGGCACGAGGGCCTCGGCCCACGAGCCGAAGACCGCGTCGCCCGAGGCGAAGAGCCCGCCGAAGACGATGAGCGCCACCACCGAGATGGCGGCGGTGCGCACGACCGGCCACACGATGCCCATCCGGCTCGTCGCAGCGACCGTGCGCCCCAGCAGGGGCAGTCCGCGCAGGGCGGCGAGGGGCCAGGACGCCAGACCGGCCACGAGCGCGAGAAGTCCCTTCGCGTCGGTGAGCGCGGTCGTCAGGACGAGGACGCCGAGCATGACGGCGATGACAGTGAGCCACTCGGCTGCCCGCAGCACCGAGAAGGAGGCCAGCCCGACGCAGAGCACGCTGCTCAGCAGCGCCCAGCGGGTCGTCCGGTAGCGCGTCGTGCGCCAGAGGACGACACCTCCCACGACGAGCACACCGAAGAACGCGACCCCGAGCTCGCGGTAGGGCAGCAGCACGGCCGACAGGACCCCGACGCCCAGGCAGAGCAGCAGCAGCCGGACCTGGGGGCGGAGCCCGGCCTCCGGCCAGAGGTCACCGAAGATCGCATCGACGACAGGCCGGGGGGCCCCTACGGGCACACCCGCGTATGCCGTCGGGCGGGGCCCGGTCGTCGGTTCGCCCGGCGATCCGGGAGTGAGTCCGGCGGCGGCGGGGACGGGTTCGGGCACGATGGGCTCCTCGGTGTCGGGTCCCGCGACGTCGGCGGGTGGGTCGGTGGCGGCAGTCGGGTTCATGACACGTCCGGCATCAGCGGGGACGGCTCGGGCAGGCCCACCCGCGGAGCTCAGCGGAGGGGTGGATCCGTCGGCTCGGCCATCGGCCGCATACGCCGCGTCGGCTCGGCCATCGGCCGCATCGGCCGCGTCGGTTCCGGGAGATCGCGGCAGGACGGCTCGGAGACGGGCGCCGCGCTGTCCCTCGAGCGGCGCCACGGCGGCGATGGACCCACCGTGCAGCTCGCACACCCAGCTCGCGATGGCGAGCCCGATGCCGGTGCCGCCGCCGGAGTCGTCGCCGGAGCCGAAGCGGTCGAAGATGCGGTGGGCCTGGTCCGCCGGGATGCCACCCCCCTCGTCGGCGACCATGAGCCACCACCGGTCGGTCCCCTCGGGGCCCGCGCTGACGGTGACGCGGCCGCCGGGTGGACTGTGGCGGTCGGCGTTGTCGAGCAGGTTGGCGAGCACCTGCGCGAGCCGGGCCGCGTCCGCGGTCACGCGCAGGTCGGCCGGGACGTCGACGGTGTGGACGGTGCCGCGGCGGGAGACACCGGCCTCGGCCACCGCGTTCTCGACGAGCCTGCGCACGTCGACTGTCGCGAGCACGAGGGGCGTCCGGCCGCCGTCGACCCGACTCAGGTCGAGCAGGTCACCGACGAGCAGCCCGAGCCGCTCGGCCTGCGCCAGTGCTGTACGGAGCACGGCGTCGTCGGGACGCACGACGCCGTCGACGAGGTTCTCGAGCAGGGCCTGCTGGGCGGCGAGCGGCGTGCGCAGCTCGTGCGAGACGGTGGCGACGAGCTGCCGCCGCTGCTGGTCGGCGCCGGCGAGGTCGGCCGCCATGGTGTTGAAGGCCTCGGCGAGCACGCCGACCTCGTCGGCGGACGTCGCCGTGACCCGGCGCGAGTAGTCACCGGTCGCCATCCGCGACGCCGCGGCGGTCATCTCCCGGAGGGGGGAGGTCATGCCGCGGGCCAGCCACTGGGTGACCCCGAGCGCTGCGGCCATCGTCACCGGCAGGGTGAGCCAGACGGGCACCTCGGCGCGGTCGCCGATGACCGACACGAGCGACGCGGCCACGATGCTGGCAGCGACGAGCAGGCCGAGCTTGACCTTGATCGAACGGATGCCGTCCAGGGGCCGGTCGGCGTTCACGGCGCTCCCAGGTCGTCGACGTCCTCGGCGACGCCGGCGACGCCGGCCTCCAGGGCGTAGCCGACGCCGTGGACGGTGCGGACACGGTCGGCCCCGATCTTGGCCCGCAGCGACTTCACGTGGCTGTCGAGGGTGCGGGTGCCCCCGGCATCGGCCCACCCCCACACCTCGCGCATCAGCTCGTCTCGCTCCCGCACCGCACCCGGCTCGGCGGCCAGGGCCAGCAACAGGTCGAACTCGAGCGGTGTCAGGTGCACCTCGCTCCCCCGCGCCATGACGCGGCGGGACCCCCGGTCCACGGTCAGGTCGCCGACGGCGAGCACCGGCGGCTGCTCCGCGGCCAGCTGGCGCGCCCGATCGACACGGCGGAGCAGGGCACGGATGCGCGCGACGACCTCGCGCATCCGGAACGGCTTGGTCACGTAGTCATCCGCGCCGACCCCGAGGCCGACGAGCAGGTCGGTCTCGTCGGCGCGGGCCGTCAGCATGAGGACCGGCACCGGGCGCTCGCCCTGGATGCGCCGGCAAACCTCGAGTCCGTCGAAGCCCGGCAGCATGAGGTCCAGGACCACGAGGTCGGGCGCGTGCTCGCCGTGGGCCGCCACCGCGCCCGGTCCGTCGAAGGCCTGGACGACCCGGAAGCCCTCTGCCACAAGACGATCCGTGACGGCCTGGTTGATCGTCGGGTCGTCCTCGACGACGAGCAGCATCGGAGCGGTGGCGCTCGGCGATGGTGTGGCATACCCCTGGTTCATGCCCCTGAGCCTAGGAGCGGGCGCGGGGGCAGCGAGGGTGCGACGTGTGGAGATCGTGTGAAGGCGTCACGGGTCGGACCGCCGCCCGGCTCACGGTGCTGCGGCCCACCGGGAGGGCAGACCCGGGCCAGGCGGCCGAGCGGGCTGACGGCACCCCGCGGCGATCAGGAAACGCCCTGGGCAGCGAGGCGAGGCGAGATGACGCGTGACCTGAAAGCGTTGTCGCGCAACGCGATTGGGGACCTCGCGGCGTCAGTCGCCCTTGAGCCACCGACCGAAGAGGCGGGTCACGAATGGCAGAAGGACGTACGTCATCCACGGCGTCGCCAACAGGGTGGTCACGAGGACGCGCAGCACGACCGGCCAGCTGCCGCTGAACGGCGAGAGCAGGTAGGACAGCGCGAGGCTCGTCGGGAAGAAGGCGACCCAGATGACGCTCGCCTGCTTCCAGCGCGGCGGCGTGGCCTGTCGGGCCGACCCGGCGGGGCCCGGTTCACGCACCGACGACGACGTCGGCTCGTCGAACCAGCCCTCGATGCCGGTGCGGTACTCCGTGCGACGGTGCTCGACGAGGTCCGCGGCCGAGCGCAGCCAGCGGAGCCGCTCGGGCGAGCGCTCCCAGGCGTCGAGGTGCGCACGCGAGTCGAAGCGGTAGAGCATGTGCCAGTCCTCGGTGCCCGAGCGCACCCAGCCCGCGCCGAGGAAGCCCTCGAACCGCTCTGCCATCGAGGTCCCGGCGTGGACCCACGCCTGCATCAGCAGCTCGTCATGGGGCGCCACCCGCCGGGTGATCGACACGGTCAGCGGGCCGTCGAGCTCGGCAACGGTCGCGTCGGTCTGGGTGCTCATGGCTTCTCCTCCAAGGGACTGCGTCCAGGACGGTCCCGGGACGCGACGATGCCGGCCACCCCCGGAGGGGGCGACCGGCATACGTCGTCGTGATGCGCGGGTTCTGCGCTACGCGTGGTGGTGCGGTGAGCTCAGGACCTCACTGGCCGACGCGGAAGCGCGCGAAGGACTTCGCCGTGGCGCCGCCCTCCTCGAGCACCTTGCCGACGGTCTTCTTGGCGTCCTTGGCGAAGGCCTGCTCGAGCAGGACGTTCTCCTTGAAGAAGCCGTTGACGCGACCCTCGACGATGCGGGAGAGGGCAGCCTCGGGCTTGCCCTCCTCCTTGGCCGTGGCCTCGGCGACGCGACGCTCGTTCTCGACCGTCTCGGCGGGCACCTCGTCGCGGGTCAGCACCGTGGGGCTGAACGCGGCGATGTGCATCGCGACGTCGCGACCGACGGTCTCGTCGCCACCCTCGAGCGCGACGAGCACGCCGATCTGCGCGGGCAGGTCGGGGCTCGTCTTGTGCAGGTAGGAGACGACCTTCTCGCCCTCGACCCGGGCAACCCGGCGGATCTCGATCTTCTCGCCGATCGTCGCGTTGGCCTCGTCGAGCAGCTCCTTGACGGTCTTGCCGTCCTCGAGGCTGCTGCCCAGGAGCTCGTCGGCGTCGGTGGCCTTGGCGGCCACGGCCTGCGCGAGGACCTGGTCGGCCAGGGCGATGAACTTCTCACCCTTGGCGACGAAGTCGGTCTCGCAGTTGACCTCGACGAGGGTGCCGACGCCGTCGCCGGCCTCGGCCGTCACGAGACCGTTGGAGGCCGAGCGGCCCTCACGCTTCGTGACGCCCTTGAGGCCCTTGACGCGAAGGATCTCGATGGCCTTGGCGCGGTCGCCGTCGGCCTCGTCGAGGGCCTTCTTGACGTCCATCATGCCGGCGCCCGTCTGCTCGCGCAGGGCCTTGATGTCAGCGGCGGTGTAGTTCGCCATGCTCTGTATCGCTCTTTTCGTCAGTGGAGATTGACTCGTGGTGGGGCTGGGGCAGGAGGCCGTCAGGCCTGCTCGGCACCGGCCGTCGCCTCGACGGGGGCCTCGGTGGCCGGAGCCTCCGCCTCGGCAGCCGGAGCCTCGGTCGCCTCGGCGGCCGGAGCCTCGGTAGCCGGGGCCTCGGTAGCCGGGGCCTCGGTCGTCTCGGCGGCCGGGGTCTCGGTGGCCTCCGTGGCGGTCGCGGCGTCGGCGTAGAGCTCGCGCTCCCACTCCGCCAGCGGCTCCTCGGCCTGGGCGTCGCCACCGGACTTGCCGGACGAGCGCTGGACGAGACCGTCGGCGACGGCGTCGGCGATGACCCGGGTCAGCAGCGTGACGGAGCGGATCGCGTCGTCGTTGCCGGGGATCTTGTAGTCGACCTCGTCGGGGTCGCAGTTCGTGTCGAGGATCGCGATGACCGGCAGGCCGAGCTTGCGGGCCTCGTCGACGGCGAGGTGCTCCTTCTTGGTGTCGACGATCCACACGGCCGAGGGGACCTTGGCCATGGTGCGGATGCCGCCGAGGGTGCGCTCGAGCTTGATCATCTCGCGCTTGAGGATGAGCAGCTCCTTCTTCGTGTAGCCCGAGCCGGCCACGTCGTCGAAGTTCAGCTCCTCGAGCTCCTTGAGGCGCGTGAGGCGCTTGGAGATCGTCTGGAAGTTGGTGAGCATGCCACCGAGCCAGCGGTGGTTGACGTACGGCATGCCGACGCGCGTCGCCTGCTCGGCGATGGGCTCCTGGGCCTGCTTCTTCGTGCCGACGAAGAGGATGGTGCCACCGTGGGCCACCGTCTCCTTGACGAAGTCGTAGGCGTTGTTGATGTACGTCAGCGACTGCTGCAGGTCGATGATGTAGATGCCGTTGCGCTCGGTCATGATGAAGCGCTTCATCTTGGGGTTCCAGCGACGGGTCTGGTGCCCGAAGTGGACGCCGCTCTCGAGGAGCTGGCGCATGGTGACGACGGCCATGCCGTGTTCTCCCTAGTGTCGTGTGTTGTCAGTTGTGCGTGGGCGCTGACGCTCGGCGGTCACGTGGAGCACGTGAGCCGGCCTGCGGCATACGACCTCACTCCTGGCGCCTGACACACCCCGCCCCGCCGCGTGCGGTGAGGACTGCCGTGGTGTGACCCGGTCCGGCGGACCGGCAGAAGACGCGCGAATTACGGTCCGTGCGACGAGCACACGGGACCGCCGACCATCGTACGTCCTGACCCGGCTGGTGGAGAAATCGTGGCGACCCGACAGAATGGCCCGCATGGCGCACTGGGTGGAGACGATCCCGGCCTTCGTCATCCTCTCCCTGGTGCTCTTCCTGCCCGGGTGGCTGGTCGTGCGGGCCCTGGGCGCGCGGGGTCTCGAGGCGCTGGCCGTCTCGCCCGCCGTCTCGATCGGCCTCATCGCCGTCTTCTCGACGGTCGCCCAGCGGCTCGGCCTGAGCTGGGGCCTGCTGCCCCTCGTCGTCGTCACGGCCGCCGCGGTGGGCGTCGCGTGGGCCGGGATGCGGCTGCTCGGTCGCGGTGATCCCGAGCTCGGCGCGGCCCGCCGCCTCCTGGGCCGCCCACGTCCGGATGCCGTCGCGGCCATCGCGATCGGGGCCGTCCTCGCCCTCGCGACGATCCTTCCGGCCATGGGGCGTCCCGACGAGCTCGTGGACTCCCCCGACGCCGTCTACCACCTCGGCCGGATCAAGACCTTCCTCGAGACGGGCAACTTCTCGATCGCCAACCCGACGTTCTACCCCAACGGTTTCCACTCGTGGATCGCGACGGGCCTCCTGCCCGGCGTCGCCGACGTGCTGCCCGGCACCAACGTCGCGACCATCGTGCTCGCCGCGCTCGTGTGGCCGGTCGGGTGCGTGGCCCTCGTGCGCCACGCGCTGGGCACCTCGCGTCTCGTCACGTATGCCGCCGGGTTCGCGTCCGCGGCCTTCATCGCCTTCCCGACGATCCTCCTCGGCTGGGGCGTGCTGTGGCCCAATCTCATGGCGACGGCCCTGACGCCCGGAGCCCTCGCCCTGATGCTCCAGGCCGCGCGGTCCCGGCGCATCGGCCAGTGGCTCGCCTTCGCCGCGGCCCTGCCCGGGCTCGCCCTCATCCAGCCCAACGCCCTCGTCGCCCTCGTGCTCTTTGCCCTCGTCTGGTTCGTCACGGCGCGGGTGCGGGCAGGACTGCTGCACCACGTCTCGTGGTGGGTCGTCGCGCGAGACCTCGCGGTCGTCGCGGTCGTCGGCGTCGCCGGGCTCGTGGCCGCGCCGGTCGTCTCCGCGCGCCTGGCCTCGACCCAGTCCTACGAGTGGAAGGACCGCGTGTCGGTGCCGGCCGCGCTCCTCGAGGTCGTCGGCGGCAGGCTCCAGATCACCGACCTGCTCTGGGGACTCGTCGTGCTCATCGCGCTCGGGATCGGCTGGATCGCGCTGCGCGCCCGGGCGGCCCTGCCGGTCGTCGCGATGTGGGGCGCGTGCGTCGTCCTCTACGTCATGGCGGCGTCGTCGACGACGTCCTGGACCTCGCTCGTCACGGGGTACTGGTACAACGACAAGGTCCGACTCGCCTCGCTGGCCGCCGTGCCGGGGGTTGTCCTCGTGGCCGCGGCCGCGCCGGCGGTGCGCGAGCTGCTGCGCAAGGTGCCCGGTCTCGCCACGCGGCCGGCGGTCGTGGGACTCCTCGCGCTGCTCGTCATCCCGGCTCTCACGCTCGGCCTCAACGGTGGCACACGCCATCGCATGCTCACCGACTTCTTCCAGCCCAGCGACCCGAAGAAGGTCATCCTGTCGTTCGAGGCCCAGGACTCACTGCGGCGGCTGGGCGCCCTGGTCCCGGCGGGCCAGGGCGTCGTCGGTCGGCCCGAGAACGGCTCGCCCCTCATGTGGCCGCTCTTCGGGACCAACACGCTGTATCGCTCGATCCCCATCCCCACGACCGGCGACGAGATCGTCATCGGCACCGGGTTCGACGACATGGCACACCGACCCGACGTCTGCGCCGCCATGGCGCGTCACGACATCCGCTGGGCCATCGACTCGACGCACGTCTACTGGCTCGACCGTCCGGAGCGATCCTCCGGGCTCACCGACCTCGCCGACGTCGACGGCGTGGAGCCGGTGCGCACCGACGGCGACTACACGCTCTACCGCGTGACCGGGTGCGGGTTGGGTGCCGCGACGACCTCGTGAGCCGGGCGGACGGCACACGCCCTCCACGTGCCGGGTCCCCGTGGCTACGCTCGGGCCATGAGCTCGCCGCTGATCTCGCGCATGCAGCCCTTCGGGACGACGATCTTCGCCGAGATGTCCGCCCTCGCGACCCGAACCGGCGCCATCAACCTCGGGCAGGGCTTCCCGGACACCGACGGGCCTCACGCGATGCTCGAGGCCGCCAAGGCCGCGATCGACGGTGGACGCAACCAGTACCCGCCCGGCCCCGGCGTGCCCGAGCTGCTCGAGGCAGTGGCCGCGCACCAGGAGCGCTTCTACGGGATCCGGCTCGACCCCTCCAGCCAGGTGCTCGTCACCGCCGGTGCGACGGAGGCGATCGCGTCGGTCGTCCTGGCGCTCTGCGAGCCCGGTGACGAGGTCGTCACCTTCGAGCCCTACTACGACTCGTATGCCGCGACGATCGCCCTCGCCGGAGCCACCCGCCGCACATCGGTGCTCCGCTTTCCCGACTTCGCGGTCGACGAGGCCTCGCTCCGAGCCGCCTTCTCGTCGCGGACCCGGCTCGTGCTGCTCAACACGCCACACAACCCGACGGGCAAGGTCTTCACGCGGCCCGAGCTCGAGCTCATCGCCGGGCTGGCGCGCGAGCACGACGCCTGGGTCGTCACCGACGAGGTCTACGAGCACCTGGTCTTCGACGACTCCGAGCACGTCCCGATCGCGACACTGGCGGGGATGGCAGACCGGACCATCACGATCAGCTCCGCCGGCAAGACGTTCTCGGCGACGGGCTGGAAGGTCGGCTGGCTCTCCGGACCGGCCGAGGCGGTCGCGGCGGCGCGCACGGTCAAGCAGTTCCTCACCTACGTGGCGTCCGGCCCCTTCCAGCCGGCCGTGGCCCTCGCCCTGGGGCTCGGTGACGACGTGTACGCAGGGCTGCGGGACTCGCTGCAGGCCAAGCGGGACCTGTTGTGCTCGGCGCTCGAGGCATCCGGCTTGCAGGTGGCCCGGCCGTCGGGCACCTACTTCGTCATCGCGGACGCGGCCCCGCTGGGAGCGGTCGACGGGCTGGACTTCGCGCGGCGCCTTCCCGGCATCGCCGGGGTGGTCGGCGTCCCCGTGTCGGTCTTCCACGATGACGTGGAGGCGGCGCGCACCTTGGTCCGGTTCGCCTTCTGCAAGAAGGACGAGGTGCTGCTCGAGGCGAGCCGCCGGCTCGCCGCCGCGGGCACGCCAGCACCCTCGTCCGCCGGCTGACCTTGTGCCGATTGAGCGCCCCCGTCCCACGCTCATGGTCACCCCACTCGAGTGGGCGGCCCGTCCCGAACGAGTGTGCGCAGCCTCCTGACCACGACAAGGTCGGTTGCGGTCCACATCTCTTCGCGGAGCCCGCGGCTCGTCCACAGGCGGTGGCGGCCACCTCCCGGCACGATGCCCGCCGGACGAGGATGGCGGCATGTCCATCGGATCGGCCCTTGTCGGCGTCGTCCTCGCCACCGCGTCGGTGACGGTTGCGAGCGCGGTTCCATCCCTGTCCGGAGTGCCGGGTGCTCCGGGCGACCGTCACGTCGCCCGCGAGTCGGCGACCAGCCGATGGGCCTGGCCGCTCGACCCGGCGCCGGACGTTGCGCGGCGCTTCGACCCACCTGACCAGCCATGGCTTCCCGGGCACCGGGGTGTCGACCTCGTGGCGTCGGTCGGGCAGTCGGTCCTGACGCCGACCGGCGGGCGGATCTCCTGGAGCGGTGTCGTCGCCGGTCGCGCCGTGGTCGTCGTGGTGCACGGGAACGGCCTGAGAAGCACGTTCGAGCCGGTTGCCGCAGTCGCGCCGGTGGGCACGTCGGTCGCACGAGGCGACCGCGTCGGCCGGGTGACGTCCTCGACGGGTCACTGCACTCCCGGGACCTGCCTGCACTGGGGCATGCTGAGGGACGAGACGTATCTCGACCCGGTGTCCTTCGTGGGTGGGGCGCCGGTCGTGCTGCTCCCTGTGCCGTAGCCCGTCAGCCGGCGGCTGGTCAGGCCCGCGGATGGGCCTGTTCGTAGCTCCGACGCAGGCGGTCGACGGAGACATGCGTGTAGATCTGGGTCGTCGCGAGACTCGCGTGGCCGAGGATCTCCTGGACCATGCGGAGATCCGCGCCACCCTCGAGAAGGTGAGTGGCTGCGCTGTGCCGCAGGCCGTGCGGACCGAGGTCGGGCGCGTCGGGAAGGTGAGAGAGCAGCTCGTGGACGGCGGACCGAACCTGCCGTGCGTCCACGCGGCGGCCTCGACGGCCGAGGAAGAGCGCGGGTCCCGAGTGCTCGTGGCAGAGCCGCGACCGGACCGCGAGCCACCCCTCGATCGCCCGCGCCGCCGGTGCACCGAACGGCACGATGCGCTCCTTCGCACCCTTGCCCATGACGCGCACCACACCTTGGGCGAGATCCACGTCGTCGATGTCGAGCGCGGCGAGCTCCCCCACCCGGATGCCGCTCGCGTAGAGCAGCTCGAGCACCGCACGATCGCGCACGTGGATGGGGTCGTCGTCGTCGGCGCGGGTGGCTGCGAGATCGAGCATCTCGGTGGCCCCACCCTGGCGAAGGACACCCGGGAGAGCTGCGTGGCGCTTCGGCGCCAGCAGGCGCAGTGACGGGTCGCTGGGGATGCGGCCGGTGTGCTCTGCCCACCGCAGGAAGGTGCGGGCAGACGCGGCTCGTCGCGCGATGGTCGCCCGCGCGGCGCCGGCGTCGGCCTGGGCGCCCAACCAGGCTCGGAGGTCGCCGATGCGCAGGTCTGCGACCTCGTCGATACCGGATCTGGCGGCGAAGGTCAGCAGGTGCCGCACGTCGCCGAGGTAGGCACGTCTCGTGTGGACCGAACGGCCTCGCTCAGCGCCGAGGTGGCGGGCGTAGGCGTGCAGGAGCTCCGAGTGCCGCTCGAGCACGTCCGGCTCGGCCGGCCCGTCTTTCACCACATCCGTCACTCGAGCACCATCGCAAAGCACGCGCCCGCCTGGCAAGCACCGCACGAGTCGAGCCTCGTGAAGCCGAACCGGAGCGGCGCTCACCCGGGCTTGGCGAGGCGCGGCTGGGGGAGTTTGCGCCAGGTGCCGGCGGACTCCGTGACCAGGCCCAGTCGCTCCAGGCGGCCGAGCGCCGCCCGCACCGGGAGGGGAGCGTGCGCCACCTGTCGAACGATGGCGTCGAGCGTGAGCCCCGACCGGAACGGCACGACTTCCAGTACCGACGCATCGAGGGGCAGCAGGTCATCATCCGGCCGGACCGGCCCGCGGCGCGGCTCGCAGGCGTCGTCGCCGAGGTCGCCGACGAGGTCGATGACCTCGTCGGCGCTGGTGACGAGCACCGCCCGACCGTCGCGGATCTCCTGGTGGCAACCGGCGGAGGTCATCGACGTGATGGGGCCCGGTACGGCCCCGACGTGGCGGCCGGCGTCGATCGCGTGTTTGACGGTGTTGCGTGATCCGGAGCGCAGGTCGGCCTCGACGACGACGGTGCCGCGCGTCATCCCGGCGATGAGGCGGTTGCGTGCCAGGAACCGTGACTTCATCGGTGCCGACCCGGGCGCCACCTCGGACACGACGATCCCGTCGGCGGCGATCCGCGAGATGAGGGCGGCGTGGGCAGACGGGTACGGACGTTCGACCCCGCCGGCCAGGACGGCGACGGTGGCGCCGTCGACGGCGAGCGCCCCGCGATGGGCGCTGCCGTCGATGCCGAACGCAGCCCCCGAGACGACCGCCCAGCCCCGCTGCGCGACGCCGGCCGCGAGGTCGGCGGCCACCTGCTCGCCGTAGCTGGTCGCGGTGCGCGAGCCGACGATCGCGACGGAGCGCTCGACGGTCTCGGCGAGGTCGAGCGGCCCCCGCACCCAGAGGCAGTACGGGGGCACGGCGATCTGCTCGAGACGTTGGGGCCACTCGTCGTCGCCGGGAACGACGACCCGTGCCCCGACCTTGGCGGCGATGTCCAGGTCACGCTGCGTGTCGAGCACGGACAGCCTCGCCCGGAACCGGGCCAGGGTGCCGCGACCCGAGCGGATGCGCTCGACCGTCTCGACCGCACCGACCTCGTCGACGAGGCCGGGCACCTCCTTGTCGCACGGCTCCGCCAGCCGTGACAGCGCCGCCCGCGCGAACCGGTCAGCCTCCATGTCGCCCCTCCTGCAGGTCACTCGTCGTCCGAGGGCAGCCCAGCCGTCGGCACCGGTCTCGGGGAGTCACGCGGCCACTCCGCCCCGATGGCGCAGGGAGAGCGCCAGGTCGACCTCTTCGCGTCCGGGCCGCTGGAGCCCCATGACGTCGGCGATGGTCCAGGCGCAGGCAAGGTTGATAGATTCGCAGATGTCAGAGCGCTTCAAGCCCGAGAGAGCCACCATGAACGCCGCATCGTCCAAGTCAGCAACGGCGAGCATCTACCTGCGAATCAGTAGCGACCGCTCCGGTGAGCGAGCGGGGGTGACCCGGCAGAAAGAGGACTGCGAGCGCCGTGCCCGCGAGCGTGGCTGGATGATCCACGCGATCCACGAGGACAACGACCTCTCCGCCCGCTCAGGCAAGCGTCGGCCCGGCTTTGAGGCCCTGCTGGACGATGTGGAGAGCGGCGCCGTGTCGGTCGTCGTCGCATGGGCGCTCGACCGCCTCCAGCGCAACCGGCGCGATGAACTGAGGCTTTACGAGGCATGCCAGCGAGCGGGAGTCACTCTGTCTCTCGTCAACGGCGCTGACCTCGACTTCTCTACCGCCGCTGGCCGATTCGTAGCCGACTCCTTGGGGTCGGTTGCGCGGCTGGAGGTCGAGATGAAGTCCGACCGTCAGTGTCGGGCTCAGGAGCAGGCGGCGAAGCAGGGCAGGCGATCCGGAGGTCGACGACCCTTCGGGTACGAGGCTGATGGCGTTACAGTCCGTGAGCGCGAGGCGGAGGCGGTCCGCGCTGCCTACACGGCGTACCTGTCCGGGGTGCCGCTGGCCCGGATCGCAAAGGACTGGAACGAGGCCGGCCTGCACAGCGATCAGCGCAGGTTCGCCAAGGGCCACGAGGGCGAGCCCTCAGTGTGGACCGGACAGACCGTCGGCGTCGTCCTCCGGAACCCGCGCAACGCCGGGAAGCGGGTGTACAAGGGCGAGGTGGTAGCCGATGCAGTATGGCCGGCGATCGTCGCTGAGGAGACGTGGGCGGCGGCAGTGGGCCGGATGAAGGGGCAGAGCCCGGCTCCGCGCAAACTGGCGAGGCGTCTCCTGTCCGGTCTTGCCAGGTGCGGCGTCTGCGGTGCGCCAGCGTGGGGTGGCGGCGCGGCTCGACGCGGCTTCGGCAACTACCGATGCCGGGACAACTATGGCCACTTCGCGCGGATGTCAGAGCCGGTGGACGACTACGTGTCAAACGTCCTGCTGGAGAGGCTTGCTCGGCCCGACGCTGCAGACCTTATGCGCCGGGAGGAGACCGTCGACACGGCGGCGCTGCACTCCGAGTACGCCGCCCTTCGGACCAGGCTCGACTCCGTGGCGATCGACTTCGCCGACGGGGTGATCGAGCGGAGCCAACTTCGGACGATCACGACTCGCATCCAGTCCCGGCTCACGGAGATGGACGGCGAGTTGGCCGACGCGGGTCGGGTCAACGTCCTCGGACCGATGCTCGACGCGGATACGGTGGAGGCAGGATGGGACGCGCTCAGCCTGGACCACCGCCGAGCAGTCATCGACCTCCTCTGCAATGTGACCATCCACCCACCGGGGCGGGGAGTCCGCACTTTCCGGCCGGAGTCTGTCGGTGTCGAGTGGAAGGTCGCATGAAACCTCAACCGCCAGCGTCGGGAGCAGCCTCCTGAGTCGGTTGGGGGTACTGAGATCGTCGCTGTGCGCCTCTCTCGCGGGCGTTCGCCCTCGCTTGCGTGTCTCTATCGGGTTCTGCTGCGAACGGCGCTCAGATTGGCGCTGAAGGTGTCATACATCGGATGCGTGAACGACACTGGCCGCAGTTCGACTGGCACCATGCATAACGTGATCCCTTGCAGCGCAAGGAGATTGGTACTGAGCGGCGGCTGGGCGATAGGTTATTCTGGAGCCTCACAACAGCACACAGCGCCCGAGGCACCGTCCACTCCCGAGCACCGGACGATCGCTTATACGCCTCAGACCACCACACCAACCTCGGACGCCTAACAGCCTTACGGCTCGAAAGGAACCAGTGGTGGTCATGGCACCTCGCTACCGCGAGAGGAACGTCATCGGCCTGAAGATCGGCCGACTGTCGCGATGGGAGCCCGGCTCCCCCGAGATCGCCCATCTCCGGGCAGATCTGGCCGCGCTACGCACGGTCGATGCTGTCGAGCAGGCCCTTGCAGAAGGGCCGGTGCTCAGCGACGCAGACCGGGACCGGCTCATCGCCGCAGTGCGAGGGGCGTCCCGATGAAGGTCACGGTCCGCGAGTGCGCGGAGAGGCGAGATGGCCGGGAGAGGGCAAGGACCAGCGAGTCTCGCCGGGAGCAGCGTCAGAGGCTCGCCCATCACCTGAAGCAGGTCGTCGATGTGGCCCCAGTGCTCTCCCAGGCTCAAAGGTCAGGCCTGGCGAACCTGCTGCGAGGGGGCTCGTCATGAGCGAGAGGTCGGAGAGTCGCCCTGTTCGAGTCAGGTGGCGCGAGCAAATCGCCAAGGCAGAGTCGGTCCCGCTTGCCCGCAAGGGGCTCGCCCTGATCCTGGCCGAGTTCGGCGGCAACGACGGCCGGAACGTTCATCCCGGCATGAAGATCCTCATGCTTCTGACCGGGTTGAAGGAGCGAGCGATCCTCGCGCATCTCGCTGCTCTCAAGGCCGACGGTTGGCTCGTCCAGACAGCCAGCGGCCATGACGGGAGCCACGCCGAGTACTGGCTCACGATCCCCGAGAGGGTGCACTCAGATGCACCCACTGACCGAGAGGGTGCATCTCAGCGACACGAGAGGGTGCATTCCAGCGACGGAGAGGGTGCACTCAGATGCACCCCATCCAGACAAGACCCAGAAGAAGAAGACCCAGATCTCTCGCGGGCAAGCCGCGAGGAGCGAAGCCAAGCGCTCTCGTCATCGAGGCCTCGAACTGTGAAGAGCGCTATCCCTGAGGATTGGGCACCCAACGAGGGTCATCGGGTCAAGGCTCGCTCCCTCGGCCTGTTCGTCGAGCCCGAGGTGGAGGCGTTCCGCGATCATGCGCTCGCGGTGGGCCGGGAGGTCGCTGACTGGGACGCCGCCTTCCGCAACTGGCTCACCAAGGCTAACCGGGAGTCTCTGCCGCAGCGCCGAGCCCGCGAGGCAGCCTCTCAGGGTGCGATGCGCCAGCCGCACTACGGCGGTCCGCGCCGGGACAACACCGGGCGCGTCATCGAGGGGTGGTGATCCAATGAACGACGACACGGCACCGCTCTGGCTCGGCGACGATGAGCCGATGGATGAGTTCGTGAGCATCCGCTCCGTGATGGAGCCGGACGCCAGGATCACACTCTGGCTCATCGACGACCGCGAGTCAGCGTGCACCACGCCCATCGAGATCCCCGAGCATGAAGGACTCGGGCGGCTTCCGGTCAAGGTCCGCCAGCGAATCAACCCGTGTGGGGCGGCCACCGCCTCCGGCCACCCGTGCAAAAACATCGCCGCCGTGGGCTCGGCCTACTGCACGAACCACCGCTCCCTCGCCGTCACAGACGCACTCATGGAGGTTGTCCTCTCTGTGGTGGCCAAGCATCCCGGCATCACGGCCCGCGAACTCGACAGGGCGGTGGAGCCACCCGCCCCGACGGCGACAGGCGGCCGCAGGCTCGCCGCGAGTGCCCGCCTCCGCGCCGTGGAGCATGGGCTCATCGACGCCCGCCGCGACGGCTCAGCCCTCCGCCACTACCCCGGAGTCACGGCATGAGCGCCACGCCGACGTCCTGTGCAGGCTGCGCCCGAGAGATCCCCGAAGACCGAGTGCACTACCTGCTCGACACCGCGAAGGTCGTGTGCGGCCACTGCGTCGCCCAGCCGCGATCCCACACGCGGCTCGCCCCCGGCTGCCCCTCTTGGCAGCACCAAGCCAACGGACTCCTCGCCCACGTCGTCGCCACTGGCGACCAAGCCACCATCCGGCAGCACAACCGACAAGGAGCACGACCATGACCACTCAGCCGCACTTCATGCCCGACCCAATGAACGACCGCGACGCCGAGGCGATGCTGGCAACCAAACGAGACTGCCCGCACTGCGGCGCCACGTCCATCGGAGACAAGGCCAACGGCATCGGCTGGGCCGTCGGCAGCGAGCACGAGCCCGACTGTCCGGCTGCCGAAACCGGGCAATCGGTCGGTGCGGCTGACTGATCCCGAAACCGTCGAGCGGCTACCGTCTGGCCTGCACCAGATCTCAGGAAGGGGAGCCCGTTGGATGCACCAGTCGTCGCCTCAGTGATCGCCTCCACCACGTCGCTCGTCGTCGCCGTCGTCGGCCTGATAGCCAACGGCCGAGGGCAGCGCAGGGCCTCCCAACAGGCGCACGCTAACGCCCTGGCGCTTTTCGAGCGGCAAGCCATACAGCAGGCCGCTGCACGCGAAAAGGAGTCCAACGAGCGTCTGCACCTGGCACATCTTGAGACCAAGCGACGCGCGTACGCGCGACTGCCCGGTCTACTCGCAGAGATAGCGTCAGCACAGTCTGCGGCTGACGCAGATGCCGCGTTTTACGACGCCATGGCCAAGGAGAACCGTCTCCTCGACGGCGGGTTTCGAGACCCGGACAAAATGGAGCGCATCTACGAGAACTCGCAGGCTTCACTCAACCGATACATCGCTCTCGCGAAGGAGGGCCATCTCGTCTCGCAGGAGATCGACCTGCTGGCTCCAGATGACGTCGCTCAAGCAGCCATGGCATGGAGCGAGGCCGTGGTCACCGATCGACAGAGTGAGACAGCCGACCTTGCGGAGGCCTTCTCAAGGCTCGCCCGCCAAGACCTCCGGCAACTGCGGACCGACTGATTAGGGAAGGGCCCTCACATCGCGACCACCGACCACGGCAGAGCAGACCCCCGGCAGTGCCATCTCTCTCTCCGCGGTAGGCACCCCCCCATCACGCGACACACGGGCACCCTCGGAACAGCTTTTCTCCTGCACGGCACCGTGGGTGGGGCGAGGTAGCCTGATCTCGATCGATTCGATGGCGTCGGCCAACGAGCAGGAGCCCGTCAGGGCCAACTCGGAGGAGCCGCGCCGGGAGCGGCAAAGGGCGACCCGAGGACCGCGCGATCGACACGTTGGGCACGTCTCCGTCCGTCCGCTCCCGCGGGCCAGCGTTTGCAGGCTTTCCCCGACGATTCCCGATTCGTGCTGCCGTGCAGCCCCCGACGGGCTCCGGCGCTCCTGCAAAGGAAATCGTCATGGCAACTCTCAAGGAACAGCGGATCGACGCCATTGCGTCGGCTCGCAAGATCGCATCTCGCGCCTCCGAGGAAGGGCGAGACCTCACCCCCACCGAGGCCCAGGAGTTCGACGCCCTTCTCGGCAAGGCCGACGACCTCGCGGCCAAGATGGAGCAGAGCGAGCAGGCCAAGGCCCGCCGCACCGCGCTCGGGCGGCTGGACGCCACCGACGACACCGGCTTCCGTCAGATCGACGTGCTAACAGCGGAGGCCAAGGGCGGCTTCGTCAATGCGATGCGCACCAAGACGGCGTACGCGACCAAGGTCGGTCAGACCGAGTTCAAGGCCGCGATCCCGAGCGGTGGCACTCTGCCGACGGCAGGGGCTCTCGCCTCGCCCTCCTCTCCGGGCACCGGAGTCTGGGCTCTGCGGAACCTGCTCTTCCCTCAGGACGCAGAGGGGCCGACCGTGCGCTACTACCGGATGGGCACCGCGACGGCAGCCGTCGTGGCTGAGGGAGCGCAGAAGCCCGACAGCGGGGCCACAGTCACGCCCGTCGACACCTCGCTCATCAAGATCGCCTCGGTCACGCGGCTCACGAACGAACTGGTCGATGACGCACCGGCCCTGGTCGATGCGATCACCCGCGAAGTCGTCATGGGCACGCTCCGCAAGGAGAACGCGGAGATCGTCACCGCCCTCTCAGGAGCATCCGGGGTTATGGCGGCGACCGGCACGCTGGCGACCGCCCTCGACGTGCTCGCCGCCGCGATCGGCTCGACCGAGGCACTGAACGGGGTCACGCCCAGCGCGGTGCTGGTGAACCCCGGCAACCTCGCGACGATCCGGCAGGCCAAGGCATCGACCGGAGGCTCGTACTTCATCGACCCGCTGGGTAGCGGGCCCACGACGATCCACGGCGTTCCTGTGATCTCGACGGCGGCTGTCGCGGCGGGCACGGCCCTGCTCGTCAGCGCTGGCGCCGGCGTGTTCTACACGCGCTCGGAGATCAAGGTGGACCTTGGGCTCTCGGGCACCGACTTCGAGTTCAACACGATGACGCTCCGCGTCGAGGAGCGCGTGCTCCCCGCCGTCGTGCGCCCAGCACTCATCACCAAGGTCACCCTGACCTGACCGGTGGGCGACCCTGCCGACCCGAACGTGGTTCCTTTCCTTCTCGCGTTCGAGGCCGGTGGGGCGGTCAGGCGCGGACGGGCTGGAGCCGACACGCTGAGTTCATGGAGTCCTCATGTGTCGGCTCGCCCGTCCGCTGCGCCGCGGCATGCTGTGGTGCCTACGTCGCATGAGCGGCAGGCCGCCGGGTAATCACCGTTGGGGGCGGGGGTGCGCCACTGGCTGTCGGTCAAAAACAATGACACCGCCTGGCGGTGAGTCGTCTGCCCGGCAGGCTGCCCGGCCGGTCGGCTGGCGATTGTCTCCGGTGTCATACAAGATCGCCCTCATGGCATCACAGGGGTCTGGGCTCAACCGACTGTTCTACGGGGACAATCTCGACGTGCTGAAGAAGCACATCCCCGACGAGTCGGTGGATCTCGTGTATCTCGACCCGCCCTTCAACTCGAACCGCGGCTACAACGTCATCTTCGCCAAGCAGGACACGGTGCACAACGCCGAGCAAGCGCAGATCCAAGCATTCGACGACACGTGGCGCTGGACCCCCGTCACGGACCAGCAGTACACCGAGTACGTCACAGGTGGCTTGCCCAACGAAGTAGCAGATGCCCTCACCGCCTTTCACACCTTGCTGGGTGAAAACGACGCAATGGCGTACCTCGTGAACATGGCACCCAGGCTCGTTGAGTTGCATCGCGTTCTGAAGCGAACGGGATCCCTCTATCTGCACTGCGATCCCACGATGAGCCACTACCTCAAGGTGCTCCTCGACGCTGTCTTCGGTCCCGAGAACTACCGCAACGAGATCACTTGGCGTCGCACATCAACGGTCAAGGGAAACGCCGGACAGGGAGCCAAGCACTTTGGGCGGAACACGGACATCATCCTGTTCTACTCCAAGTCCGGGGATTACACGTTCAACGTTGCCTACCAGCCCTATTCGGATGACTACATTCGAACGAAGTTCGCCTATGTGGAGCCCGAGACGGGGCGACGCTTTCAGACGGTCAGCATGTCGGGTCCGGGCGGAGCCGCCAAGGGAAACCCTCAGTACGAAGTGCTTGGTGTGACGAGATACTGGCGCTTCAGCCAGAAGGAGATGCAGCGCCTGATTGCGGAGGGCCGCGTCTACCAAGGCAAGCCCGGGGATGTGCCTCGTCAGAAGTACTACCTTGATGAAGCCAAGGGTGTCACTCTGCAAGCAATGTGGGCGGATATCGACGCGCTGAACTCACAAGCCGCGGAGCGGCTCGGGTACCCAACTCAAAAACCGCTCGCTCTCTTGGAGAGAATCCTGACGGCCAGTAGCAACCCTGGGGACGTCGTCCTAGATCCGTTTTGTGGGTGCGGAACCACCATCGACGCCGCAGAAAAAATGGGCCGCAGGTGGCTCGGAATCGACGTCACGTACATTGCCGTCGACCTCATCGAGAAGCGACTGCTGCACACGTACGGCGATGCGATCAGGGGTACTTACGAAGTAGCGGGCATCCCCCGGGACCAGGCGGCAGCCCTCGCCCTGTTCTCCAAGTCGCCCTTCGACTTCGAGCGGTGGGCCGTCTCCCTTATCAACGCCCAGCCGAACCAGAAGCAGGTCGGAGACAAGGGCATCGACGGCGTGGCTCGCTTCCCGCTGGGAGATCCGAACATCAAGGGTGGCGGCATTGGCCGTGTACTTGTCTCAGTGAAAGGCGGCAAGACGGTTGGGCCGCAGTTTGTGCGCGACCTGCTCGGGACGGTCCAGACGCAGAAAGCCGAGATGGGCGTCCTCATCACAATGGCCGCTCCCACCCGCGGGGTGCTGGATGCCGTCAACCACGGTGGTACCTACGGCCACCCGGCGAATGGGCAGTCCTTCCCGAAGTTGCAGATCGTGAGTGTGCCGGAGTTGCTCTCAGGCAAGCGTCCCCTCATGCCTCCGACGCTCATGCCCTACATCCAGGCGGCGAGATCCGCGCCAAGCGTTGAGGCAGGCACCCTCTTCGACTAGACCTGCGGTGGGAAGCAGCCCCGCCGAGCCGAGCGGCAGCCTTGGCGAACACATAGAGCCATACGCCAACCGCAACTTCGGCGATTGGCTAGACCACGCGCACCGCAGCGTGCGGTCGTAGCCACGGAGGCTGAGGGCCCCGCTCTCGAGGGCACGGTCGAGGGTGGCCGTCCCGGAGGTCGGCAGCCGCCAGGGCCGCCCTCGCAGGACGGAGCCGGGAACGTCGGCGTTGACGCCACGGCTGCGCCCGAGCACCTCGCGCCAGCGCTCGCCCTGCGCACAGCGAGCAGCCGCGACTCGTGCTGCCACGGAGGTGGTGGACTCCCCCGCCGGTGCTCCTGCCATGGAAAGGCCCGGCGGCTGCACATGCACCTGCAGGTCGACCCGGTCGAGCAGCGGACCGCTCAGCTTGCCGAAGTAGGACCTGCGCATGAGTGGCGTGCACGTGCAGTCGAGACCCTTGCCCCACCCGTTGCCGCACGGACACGGATTGGCGGCCAGGACGAGCTGGAAGCGCGCGGGAAACGTCACGGTCTCGTGGGCTCGAGCGATGGAGACCGATCCTCGCTCGAGCGGCGTGCGCAGCGACTGCAGGACGCCCTTGTCGAACTCGGGGGTCTCGTCGAGGAAGAGCACCCCCCGGTGGGCCTGGGTGATGGCCCCGGGACGGATCCGACCGGAGCCACCGCCGATGACCGCGGCCTGCGAGGCGCCGTGGTGTGGCGCGACGAAGGGAGGTCTCGAGATGAGCCGGACGTCCACCCCCGACCCGAGGGCGCCGATGACGGAGTGGATGGCCGTGACCTCCATCGACTCCGCCTCGTCGAGCGCCGGCAGCAGACCCGGCAACCGCTCGGCGAGCATCGTCTTGCCCGCTCCCGGTGGACCGGCGAGGAGCAGGTGGTGACCGCCCGCGGCCGCGATCTCGAGCGCGAGCTTGGCGTCAGCCTGTCCCACGACCTCGCTGAGGTCACGCACCGGCTCGGGCGGAGGTGGCACGACGAGCGGCACCGGGACCTCCTCGACGTGACGCCCCTTGCCGAGCGCGTCGTAGCGCGTGACGAGCTCGATCAGGTCGGCCACCGGATGGACTCTCACGCCCGAGACGAGCCGGGCCTCGCCCGCGTTGCCGACAGGCACGACGACGTGGCGCACCCCGGCCATCGCCGCAGCGCGGACCAGGGGCAGCACGCCGGGCACCGGCCGAACGGTCCCGTCGAGTCCCACCTCGCCGATGTGGACGACGTCGCGCACGACGTCGACCCGGACGAGCTCCATGGCGGCGGCGACGGCCACGAAGATGCCGAGGTCGAAGCCGGTGCCGACCTTGCGCTCCCCCGCGGGCGAGAGGTTGACGGTGACGCGCCTCTGGCTGACGGGCATCTTCTCGATGAGCGCGGCGGCGGCCTTGATGCGGTCGGACGACTGCTTGACGGCTGAGTCACCGAGGCCGCTGATCGCGAAACCCGGGAGCCCCTGGGTCACGTGGGCCTCGACGTCGACGACGAAGCCGTTCACGCCGCGCAGGCCGACCGACCGTGTGCGTCCCAGACCGAGTCCCATCAGCACACCCCGCGCAGGTGCTCGAGCCGGGCCCGGCCCCGGCGCGGCCGCATGATCGAGATGACGTCGATGCGCAGCGCGAGACCGCGCGCGAGGTCGTCGTGGTCGTCGCGCCAGAGCCCGGCGAGCCGCCGCAGCCGGCGCTGCTTGGTCCACGTCACCGCCTCGAACGGTGCGCCGTAGGCCTCGGTGGTGCGGGTCTTCACCTCGCAGACGACGAGCTCACGGCCGTCGACCGCGACGACGTCGATCTCACCGCGGACGCACCGCCAGTTGCGGTCGAGGATCGTCAGGCCCTGGGCGAGCAGGTAGCGGCAGGCGAGACGTTCGCCGTAGTCGCCCAGGGCGCGGGTGGAGAGGTCCATGCAGACCACCCTCGCGGCACCGACGCGACGACGACACCGGCCAGCCCGAGGCTGTGGACGGCGCACGTCGCCCGCCGAGGGGTGTGGACAACGGGCGCGCGAGCATCCACGGACGTCGCGACCTCGCGGGTCGTGACGTCGACGTCAGGACGTCAGGACCTCAGGACGTCAGGACCTCAGGACGTCAGGAGAAGTCGCCGCTCTCCGGGAGCTTGATGTCGGGCTTGGGCAGCTCCTCGACGTTGACGTCCTTGAACGTCACCACTCGCACGTTCTTGACGAAGCGCGCCGGCCGGTAGATGTCCCACACCCAGGCGTCGGCCATGGTCACGTCGAAGAAGACCTCACCGCCGTCGGTGCGCACCTTCACGTCGACCGAGTTGGCGAGGTAGAAGCGGCGCTCCGTCTCGACGACATGGGTGAACAGGCCGACGACGTCGCGGTACTCCTTGTACAGCTGGAGCTCCATCTCGGTCTCGTACTTCTCGAGATCTTCCGAACTCACCTGATCGCCGTCCCTGTCTGCTCTGCCGTGGTGGCCACCGGAGCAAAGGTCTCCGTGCCCTCATTCAACACCTCGACCGGCGCATCCGAGTACACGCCGGGCAGGCGCCACGAGCGCCGGTGCAGCTCGCAGGGCCCGAGGCGGGCCAGCGCGTCCATGTGCTCGGGCGCGGAGTAGCCCTTGTTGAGCGACCACCCGTATGCCGGGTGGTCGGTCGAGAGGGCCACCATCATCTGGTCGCGCTCGACCTTGGCCAGCACGCTCGCCGCCGCGACCGAGGAGCACCTCATGTCGGCCTTGATCATGGTCGTCACGGGCGGCGTCCTCGGGCCGGAGTCGTCGGCGAAGGCGAAGAGCCCGATCTCGGTGGGGGCCGTCAACCAGTCGTGGTTCCCGTCGAGGATGACGAGGTCGGGAACGATGCCCAGACCATCGAGCGCCCGCAGCCCGGCCAGCCGCATCGCGCCCATGATGCCGATCTCGTCGATCTCGTCGGGGCTGGCGTGGCCGACCGCGTGGGCAACGGCCCACCGCTGGATGCGCGGGACGAGCACCGTGCGGGCACGCTCCGTGAGCAGCTTGGAGTCCTTCACGCCGATCGGTGCCGAGCGCACGGTCTCGTCGATGACGACGACGCCGACGCTGACCGGACCGGCGAGCGCGCCACGCCCCACCTCGTCCATGCCGGCGAGCAGGCGGTGGCCCGAGCGCTGCAGGGCGCGCTCGACCCGCAGCGACGGCTTCTTCGAGGGTGGTGGACCGGCCATGGTGGTGCTCGCGCCGATCAGCCCGCCGCGACCTTCGTCGCCGAGGCGCTGGGTTTGCCGCTCTGGCTGGGGTTGACCGTGGCCTTCTTCGTCGGCGTCGTCGACGGGGTGGTGGGTGTCGGTACCTGGGAGAAGGTGCGCTCGGGCACACCGAGCCACGTCACGTGCTCGATCGGCCACACGACGAAGAGCGCACGACCGACGATCTTGTCCATCGGCACGGACCCCGTCGCCCCCGTGCCGTCGTCGTGCCAGCGGCTGTCGGAGGAGTCGGAGCGGTGGTCGCCCATGACCCAGACGCGGCCGGCCGGGACGGTGATGTCGAACTTCTTGCCCTCGCTGGGATAGTCGCCCGGCTTGATGTAGGGCTCGGTGATCTCGACGCCGTTGACCTTGAGGTTGCCGGTGTCACCGTCGGCCTGGACGTGGTCGCCGGGCAGGCCGATGACGCGCTTGATGAGGTGGTTCTCCGAGTCCTCCGGCAGCAGGCCGACGAAGACGAGGGTGTCGTGGAAGGGCCCACCGACGTTGCTGCGCTGGGTGCCCAGGTCGCCGAGCCATGGGCTGGGCACGCCCGGGTCCTCGAAGACGACGACGTCGCCGCGCTTGAGGTCGAAGGGGCCGGGCGTCAGCTTGCTGACGATGACGCGGTCGTCCTTGACGAGGGTGTTCTCCATCGAGCCCGATGGGATGTAGAAGGCCTGGAAGAGCCACGTCTTGACCACGAAGGAGAGCGCCATCGCGAGGACGACGACGATGACGAGCTCCTTGATGCCGGCGAAGATCGTCGCGCCGACCCCACGCGGTTCGTCGTCGTAGTCGTCGTCCAGGGTGTCGACGTCGAGGTCGCCGTCGGTGTCGTCAGCGCTGCGCCCGGGCATCGGGTCCTCGGGGCGTCCGGCGTACTGCGACATCACTCACCATTTCGTGGGACGGAGGCAATTTGTCCTTGGTCGACCGATCCGAGCCGACCGAGCGGCCAGTATCGCACCCAAACCTTGCCGACGATGTCGTCCCCCGGCACCATGCCGCCGCCCGGGTCGCCGAGGTGCGCTCGCGAGTCGGCGGACGAGCCGCGGTTGTCGCCCATGACCCAGAACCGGTCCGCTGGGACCGTCACGTCGAAGGTCGTGGCGCTCGGTTGCTGCCCTGCTGCGACGTAGGGCTCGGTCACGGGCACCCCGTTGACCTCGAGCCGTCCGTCGGAGGCGCAGCAGCGGACGTGGTCGCCCGGCAGACCGATGACGCGCTTGACGTAGTCGGTGGGCTGGCCCTTGCCGGCCAGGCTCTCGACGGCCTCGACGAGGGTCTGCAGGATGCCGCGTTCGGGGACGCGGAGGTTGAAGGCCTGCGACGCGTCGAAGACGACGATGTCGCCGCGGTGGAGGTCGGCGGGCGCGGTGGTGCGACCGACGAGGATGCGGTCCCCGACGAGCAACGTGTCCTCCATCGACTCGCTCGGGATCCCGAACGGCGTGACGAGGAAGGCCCGGACGACGACGATCGCGAGCAGCAGCACCGCGGGACCGAGCAGCCACCGGTGGCGGCGTGCGGCGGCATACGCGGTGTCGGTGCCCCGGGCATGCTCGGCGCCGGCCCCGTCGGCCCGCGCCGGATCGGACTGCCCCGGGCGCGACGAAGGCGCGGTCGACCCCGGCTCTGGGGTGGTCCCGGAAGTCTCCGGGACGGCCCGCTCGGGGTCCACCGCGCCTCGCGTACCTAGACGGACGGCTGCGTCAGCAGGTCGTCAGCTCTTCGCGCCGGTCTTGGCCGGGATGCTGTCGCGCTTCTCGCGGATCTTGGCGGCCTTGCCGCGCAGACCACGGAGGTAGTAGAGCTTCGCGCGACGGACGTCGCCGCGGGTCACGACCTCGATCTTGTCGATGACCGGGGTGTGCACCGGGAAGGTGCGCTCGACGCCGACACCGAAGGAGATCTTGCGGACCGTGAAGGTCTCGCCGATGCCACCGCCGTGACGGCGGATGACGACGCCCTGGAACACCTGGACGCGCGAGCGCGTGCCCTCGATGACCTTGACGTGGACCTTCAGGGTGTCGCCGGCGCGGAACTCGGGAACGTCCGAGCGCAGCGATGCGGCGTTGATCTCGTCAAACGTGTGCATGATGCTTCGCTTTCCTGGGTGCCACAGGCCACTCGTCACAAAGGTGTGGGTCGCGTCCATCGGGCCGCGTCGAGTCACCGGTGGAGCTCGGTGGTGACCCGACTCCCCCTGTGGCAGGGGCCGTCGTGTGCCGGACGCAAGGAGCAAGTCTGCCAGAGCACGCGGCATACCTGAAATCGGCGACCGCGGACGGAACCCGCCGGTGCCCTAGCGTGGGCTCGTGGACGTCTCCCCCGGCTGGCCCGTGGCCACGTGCCTCGTCATCCTCCTCGCCGTGACCGTCGTCGCCAACCGCCTCGGCGGCATCGGTCTCGGTCGGCAGTCGGTGGTCGCGGGTGCCAGGGCGGTCGCGCAGCTCTCGCTGGTCGCGCTCGTCATCACGGCGGTGGTCGGCTCGCTCTGGCTCTCGTTCGGCGCGGTGCTCCTCATGTTCGCGATGGCGGTCGCGACGACCTCGAAGCGCGTCGACGCCCCGCGCACCTGGCCGTGGGCCGCAGGTGCCATGGCGTGCGGCGTCGTCCCCGTCGTGGCGATCGTGCTGGCCACCGGGTCGGTCCCGCTGACGGGGGTCGCGGTGATCCCGATCGCGGGCATCGTCATCGGCAACACCATGACCGTGCACACGCTCGTGGGGCGCCGCACCTTCGCGGCGCTCCGTGAGGAGCACGGGCAGTACGAGGCGTCGCTGTCGTTGGGGCTCACCTCGAGCCAGGCCATCGACGAGATCATCAGCCGCCGGGTCCCCGAGGGGATGCTCCCGAGCCTCGACCAGGTCCGCACGTCCGGCGTCGTCACCCTGCCCGGCGCCTTCATCGGCGTCATGCTGGGCGGCGGGAGCGCCGTGCAGGCGGCGACGGCGCAGGTGCTCGTCCTCTTCGCCATCATGGCGACGCAGTCGATCACCGCCGGCGTGCAGGCGGCGCTGATCCGCCGTCGCCTCCTGCTCCCGGCCGACCTCGGCGCCGCACTCGTGTCCTGAGACCACGGCCGCCGTCAGCCGCGGCGGCGCTTGACGAGCGTGACCGCGCCAGGGATGGGCGCGGGCACGTCGACGAGGCGGTAGCCCGCCTTCTTGTACATCCGCAGGTTGTCGGCGCTGCGCGCGCCGGTGTTGAGGGTGAACGTGCGTATGCCGTCCGGTGCCGTCGACTCGGCATGCTCGAGCAGGCGGCGGCCCAGTCCCCGACCCTGCAGGTCCGGGGCGACGCACAGGCGCCCGATGAACCAGTCGTCGCCGTCGGGCTCAGTGCGGACCGTGCGCACGGCGCCGACGAGTCGGCCGCCGCTCCGGGCGACCCAGGTCTGCGTCGTCTCGAGGCTCTCCCGGACGTCATCGAGGCTCTCGTGCAGAGCCGGGATGTCGAGCGTGTCGTTGGCGACGGCCTCCTGCACCCAGCACGCCCGCATGAGCAGTGCGAGCTCCGGGACGTCAGCCGGCGTTGCCGCGGTGATCTCGACGTCCGTCCCGTCGACGCCGTGCGAGGCGTGGAGCAGGTCGGGCCGGCGCGCTGCGGTGCGGGCGCGTCGCTGCTCGTGGCGCCAGGCGGCGATGGCGCCGTGGTTTCCCGAGAGCAGCACCGGCGGGACCTCGCGACCGTTCCAGGATGCCGGCTTGGTGTAGATGGGGTACTCGAGCAGGCCGTCCTCGTGGGACTCCTCGACGAGAGACTCCGCGTTGCCGATGACACCCGGCACGAGCCGGCCGACGGCCTCGACCATGGCGAGCACCGCGACCTCGCCGCCGTTGAGGACGTAGTCGCCGAGGCTGACGACCGACACCTCCAGGCCGAGGTCCTCGCGGGCATGGTCGTAGACGCGCTCGTCGATCCCCTCGTAGCGTCCGCACGCGAACGCGAGCCACGGTTCGCGCGCGAGCTCGCGCGCGAGCGTCTGCGTGAACCGTTGTCCGCCCGGCCCGGGCACGATGAGGCGCGGCTTCGCCCCGGAGTGGCCCTGTGCGACAACGTGATCGAGGGCCTCGGACCACGGTTGCGGCTTCATGACCATGCCCGCTCCGCCGCCGTAGGGGGTGTCGTCGACGGTCCGGTGGCGGTCGTGCGTGAAGTCGCGCAGGTCGTGGACACGCACGTCGAGCAGGCCGTCCGCGCGGGCCTTGCCGATGAGCGACAGGTCGAGCGGCGAGAGGTAGTCCGGGAAGATCGAGACGACGTCGACACGCATGGCCGGACGGGGGTCGGGCACGGTCACTCGGTGCCCTCGCGGTAGAGGTCGAACAGCCCGGGCGGAGGGTCGACGACGACGTGGTCCTCCGCGACGGTGGGCACGAGGCGCCGGACGAACGGGACGTAGGCCGTGACGCCGTCGGTGAGCGTGATGACGAGGCGATCCTGCGCCGGGCCGATCTCGAGGCCGGTCACCGTGCCCACCCGCTCGCCGTTCGGGTCGCGCACCTCGAGCCCGACGAGGTCCTCCTCGTAGAAGGCGTCGTCCTCGACCTGGGGGTTGGACTCGGGCAGCACGAGCCGCGTACCGCGCAGGCCCTCGGCGCCCGTGCGGTCGGGGATCTCCTCGAAGGTGATGAGCCAGGTCCCGCGGTGCACCCGGGTGGACGCGATGGTCAGGGCGGTGGGCACCCCGGACCCGGGCTCCGCCTCGGTGGCGATGACGGTGCCGACGGCGAACCGGGTCTCCGGGTCGTCAGTGTGCAGCTGGACGGTCACCTCGCCACGGAGGCCGTGGGGCTTGCCGATGCGGGCGAGGACGACGTTCATGGCCCGAATCCTCTCAGGTTTGGCGCCCCTGCGAGACCGGTCCCGGCGGGCCGGACGCGGGGACGCGAGAGGGGCGCCCCGGAGATCCGGGACGCCCCTCTCGGCGACTCGCGTGGGAGCCTTCAGCGCTCAGCGCGCGCGGTCGGTGTCGACGATGTCGACGCGCACGTTGTTGTTGCCCGCGAGGGCGCCGACGACGGTGCGCAGCGCGCTCGCCGTGCGGCCGGAGCGGCCGATGACGCGGCCGAGGTCGTCGGGGTGGACCCGGACCTCGAGCAGCTCCCCTCGACGCAGCTCCTTGCGCACCACGACGACGTCCTCGTCGTGGTCGACGATGCCCTTGACGAGGTGCTCGAGCGCCTCCTCGAGCATGCTCAGGACTCGCTCTTCTCGGAGGTGAGGTTGCGCTCGGCCTCGGCCTGCTCGGTGACCTGCTCCTCGACGACGTCCTCGACGGCCTCGGCGTCGACCGTGTCGGCCTTGGCCTCGGTCTTGGTCTCGGCCTTCTTGGCCGCCTTCTTGCGCGGCGTCGGGCCGTCCGTGCCGGTGTCGTTCTTGCCACCGGCGGCGGCGATGGCGGCCTCGTAGAGGTCCCTCTTCGGGGTCTTCGGCTCCTTGGTCTGGAGCCTGCCCTCGTCGACGATCTTGATGAGCGCCGCGACGGCCTCGGTCGGCTGCGCGCCCTGGCCCAGCCAGTAGTGGGCGCGCTCGATGTCGATGTCGATGAGCGACGGCTGCTCGGTGGGGTGGTACTTGCCGATCTCCTCGATGGCACGGCCGTCACGCTTGGTGCGCGAGTCCATGACGACGACGCGGTAGAACGGTGCACGGATCTTGCCCATGCGCTTCAGACGGATCTTGACAGCCACGGTGGCGGTCTCCTCAATCAGGTAGTGAGCGCGGCGAGACCGGCTGGGTTCAGCCGGGGTGCCGACGCTCGGTGTGTAGGCGTCCGGTCCAGCCGAGAGGGGGCCGGACGGGTACAGCCCTCCATTCTGCCAGACCCGCGGGGATGCTCTCGACACGGTCCTGGTCAGAGCGGCTTCTGGCGCCAGCGCCCTCAGGCGAAGGCCGCCCGGACCGCGAGGGCGCGGCGCACGACCTCCTGCTTGGAGACGTCGGTGGCGCCCTCGAGGACGGGCACGCCGGAGGGCTCGAAACCGGCGCGGGCCAGACCCATTCGCAGCTCCGGCCCGGTGAGGCGGCACTCGACGACGCCCCCGACCGGTGAGGCGCGGAGGAGCTCGAAGAGCATGGCGGTGCTCTCGACGACGGTCGAGGAGTAGAGCGGGACACCGAGCTCGGCCGCGACGGCCGCCGCCAGGCTCGTTCCACCGTAGGCCCCGTATCCGCCTGTGCCACCGGAACCGTTGACGACACAGGCGAGGCGCCGGTGCCCGTGCGGCCGATAGGGCACGGCCGGCCAGTCCGTCGACAGCAACGTGAACCGTTCGTGGTCGCGCCAGTCCCGGCGTCCGTCGGGGCCGGGCAGGTGCAGGAAGTCGCGAGAAAAACCCTCGTGGACGAACCCGATCGACCGCACGAGCCCTGCGGACCGGTGGTTGGCCGGCTGGATGTTCGCCTCGACGCGGTGCAGTCCCATTCCCAGCGGCTGGTCGGCGAACACGAGGTCGAGCGTCAGGCGGAGCCCCTCGACGAAGAGGCCGCGGCCGGCATACGGGTCGTAGGAGTCGTAGCCCACGGTGGCGCTGCGGAACGCGCCCTCGACGACGTTGGCGACGTTGATGCGGCCGACGAGCCCGTGCGATCCCTCGGGATCCAGCGCGTGGACCATGAACGTGCGGTAGGTCGGCGACTGGTTGTCGAGCACGACCGGCAGGTTGTGCGCGTTGGGCACGGCGAACTCCGCGAGCCGCCGCTCCGAGAGCGTCACGGCTGCGGCATACGCCTCGACGTCCCGCGACGACGGGGGGCGGACCTCGACGCGCTCCCCCACGGCGGTGAACGGGGGCACGTCTGCCGGGGGCCCGAGCGGGCGGTCAGACGACAACGCGACCTCGCAGCACGACACCGAGCGGGTCGCAGACGACGCCGACGTCGGCGAGCGGGTCGGACGCGTAGACGACGAGGTCGGCGTCCTCGCCCTCGACGATGCCGGGACGGCCGAGCCACTCCCGGGCGCCCCACGTCGCTGCCGCGACCACCTCGGCGTTGGTGAGTCCGGCCTTCGTCAGCTCGACCATCTCCTGCGCGACGAGACCGTGGGGCAGGCTGCCTCCGGCGTCGGTGCCGACGTAGATCGGCACACCGGCCTCGTGCGCCGCGCCGATCGTGGCGTAGCGCCGCTCGTGCAGGTCGAGCATGTGGCGGTGGTAGGCGGGGAACTTCTCCTTGGCCGGCTCCGCGAGGGCCGGGAACTGCGCGATGTTGACGAGCGTGGGCACGATGGCGATCCCCTGCGCGGCGAACGTGTCGATGGAGTCCTCGCGCAGTCCCGTCGCGTGCTCGATGCAGTCGATGCCGGCGGCGGCGAGGTCGCGCAGGGACTCCTCACCGAAGCAGTGGGCGGTGACGCGCACGCCCTCCTCGTGCGCCGCGGCGATCGCGTCGGCGACGGCCTGGCGTGACCAGCTCGGCGCGAGGTCGCCGACGTCGCGGTCGATCCAGTCGCCGACCAGCTTGACCCAGCCGTCGCCGCGGTGGGCCTCGAGCCGCACGTGGCGGACGAGCTGGTCCTCCTCGATCTCGTGGGCGTAGTTGCGGATGTAGCGCCGGGTGCGGGCGATGTGCCGTCCGGCGCGGATGATCTTGGGCAGGTCCTCGCGCTCGTCGACCCAGTGCGTGTCGCCGGGCTGTCCGGCGTCGCGGATGAGCAGGGTGCCGCGGTCGCGGTCGGTGATCGCCTGCTGCTCGGCCTCGTCCCGCGGCACGGCTCCGTGGGGGCCGAGCCCGACGTGGCAGTGGGCGTCCACGAGGCCCGGGAGCACCCACCCCTCGAGGGTCTGCACGTCCGTCCGGTCGGACGGCGGCGTGAACGACACACGACCGTCGATGACCCACAGCTCGGCGACGACGTCGTCGGGACCGACGAGCACCTGACCGCGGACGTGGAGCACCGGTGCACTCATGGCACCGACCCTAACCTCCGCTGCGCGCCAGATCCGTGAGGACATCCGTCCAGTGCGCCAGCAGCGTCGCCAGGTGCCCGGCGCCCTCCCGGACGACGAGCCGCGAGGTCGGAAGGTGGTCGTGCAGCCACTGGCCGTGCTCGAGGCCGACCGTGCGGTCGCGGTCTCCGTACCAGAGGTGCACGGGTGCACGGACATCGCGGAGCTCGACGTCCCAGCCTGCGGTGAACGCGAGCGAGTCACGCGAGACGCCGCGGTACGAAGGCACCCCCGGGCGGCCGCTCGCCGTCCACGGCTCGAGGATCTCGGGCGAGACGAAACCACCGACGCGGACCGTCCCCGCGCGAGTCGCCCGGCCGGCCGACCCGGCATCGGTCCCGCTCGCCTGCAGGCTCCCCCGGGCGCCCCCGGCGCCCTGGGTCATCGCGGCGTCCTGGACGGCGATGGCCGTGTCGAGGTCCCCGGCGAGGGCTGCGCGGACCGCGAGGTCGTCGGTGACGGCCGGATCCAGCTCGAGCAGCGGTCCGACGCCGGCGACGACCCCGACCACTCGTACTCGGTGAGGCAGGACGGCCGCGGTCGCGACGGCATACGGCCCCCCGCCGGAGACGCCGAGCACGCCGAACGCGTCGAGCCCCAGCTCGTCCGCGACCCAGCCGGCGTCCCGGCCCACGGACGTCAGGGTGGTGGGGGCATCGGTCGACCCGCCGTAGCCGGGGCGTGAGAACGCCACCAGGCGCACGCCGACACGCGACGCCGCGCCGTCCCCGAGCGCGGCCTGCAGCCGTCCTCCCGGCGTCCCGTGGAAGAAGACGACCGGGATGCCGTGGGGGTCGCCGCCCTGCCAGACGTCGAGGCGCCGGCCGTCGGGCAGTCGCACCCGCGAACGCCCGTCGGTGGTGACCACGGCTCCGAGCGTATGCCGCTCCGCTGGCACCGTCACGGCAGCTGCGTCCGTCCCGCCGCACGCACAGCACCATGCGCAGACTGACCCGCAGACAGGCGGAGCGACCTTTGCAGTCTGCAGATCAGTCTGCAGATCGGTCTGCGGTCTCGGAAGGGCGGACCAGCGAGCAGGTCGGTCAGCGACCCCCGCCGAGGAACTTCTCGAAGCCCTTGGGCAGGTTCGACGGGTCGAAGCCGGCCATCGGGTCGGCGTCCTCGCCCGCTCCCAGGCCGTTGGCCCCGGGGGCCCCGAACGCGCTGGCGGCGGATGCGGCCCGGCCGGAGGCCGCCTTCTCTGCCGCGGCCCGCTCCTCGGCCGCCCGCTTGGCCGGGTTGCCGCTCTTGCTCTTCTTGCGCTGCGGCGCCTGCTTGCCCCGCTTGCCGCCGCCGGGGATGCCGGGCATGCCCGGCAGGCCGCCACCGCCGCCGCGGGCCATCGACTTCATCATCTTCTGGGCCTGGCCGAAGCGCTCGAGCAGCTGGTTGACGTCGGTGACGGTCACGCCGGAGCCCTTGGCGATGCGGGCGCGGCGCGAGCCGTTGATCTGCTTGGGGTGGGTGCGCTCGAACGGCGTCATCGAGCGGACCATCGCCTCGACGCGGTCGAACTCGCGGTCGTCGAAGGCGTCGAGCTGGTCGCGCATCCCCTGCATGCCCGGCATCATCTTGAGCATCGACTTGAGCGAGCCCATCTTCTTGATGGCGTTCATCTGCTGGAGGAAGTCCTCGAAGGTGAAGTCCTCCTCCGCGAGGAACTTGCGGGCCATCTCGTCGGCCTCGCGCCTGTCGAACGCCTTCTCGGCCTGCTCGATCAGCGTCAGGACGTCACCCATGTCGAGGATGCGGCTCGCCATGCGGTCGGGGTGGAAGACCTCGACGTCGGTGACCTTCTCACCCGTCGAGGCGAACATGATCGGCTCGCCGGTGATCTCGGCGACCGACAGCGCCGCGCCACCGCGGGCGTCGCCGTCGAGCTTGGACAGGACGACGCCGGTGAACGCGACGCCCTCGTGGAAGGCCTGGGCCGTCTCGACGGCAGCCTGGCCGATCATCGCGTCGAGGACGAAGAGGACCTCGTCGGGCTCGATGGCCGAGCGGATGTCGGAGGCCTGCTGCATGAGGTTGGCATCGACGGCAAGGCGACCCGCGGTGTCGACGATGACGACGTCGTACTGCTTGGCGCGGGCCTGCTCGATGCCCATCCGCGACACGGTGACGGGGTCGCCGAACGACCGGGTGCCCTCGCCGGAGTCGAGGACGGCGTCGTGGCCGCCCATGTTGCCGCGCTCGGGGGCAAAGACGGGGATGCCCGCGCGCTCGCCCACGACCTCGAGCTGGGTGACGGCGTTGGGGCGCTGCAGGTCGGCCGCGACGAGGAGCGGGGTGTGGCCCTGCTCCTTGAGCCACTTGCCGAGCTTGCCGGCGAAGGTCGTCTTGCCGGAGCCCTGGAGGCCGGCGAGCATGATGACCGTCGGCGGCTGCTTGGCGAAGCGGATGGTGCGCGTCTGGCCGCCGAGGATGGCGACGAGCTCTTCCTGCACGATCTTGACGACCTGCTGGGCCGGGTTGAGCGCCTGGCTGACCTCGGCCCCGAGCGCGCGCTCCCGCACCGACCCGGTGAACCGCTTGACGACGGGCAGGGCGACGTCGGCGTCGAGCAGGGCAAGGCGGATGTCGCGGATCGTCGCGTTGACGTCGGACTCCGTGAGCCGGCCCTTGCCGCGGAGGTTCTTGAACGTCGCGGTCAGGCGGTCAGACAGGGATGCAAACACCCGGCAAGGTTATCCGCTCCGCCGACCACTTCCGACTCGGCCGGCTCCCCCGCGCCCGATGGCGTATGCAGCCGCGTAGGGTCGCGCGGGTGAGTGACCCCAGCGCCGGCCCGTCCACGACACCACCGTTCATCGACAAGATCGCGTGGATCCACCTCGAGGGACGCCGCCTGCTCACGGCCCGTAACGCCGGCCGGGACCGCTTCTACCTCCCGGGTGGCAAGCGCGAGCCCGGTGAGAGCGATCTCGAGACGCTGGTCCGCGAGATCGACGAGGAGCTGGCCGTGACCGTCGATGCCGCCACGGCGGCCCACGTCGGCACGTTCGAGGCGCTCGCCGATGCCCGCACGGACGGGCTCGTCGTGCGCCTCACCTGCTACACGGCGACGCACGCGGGCCACTTCCTGCCGTCGCGCGAGATCGAGGAGATCGCGTGGCTGGCGGCCGGCGACGGCGACCGGGTGTCCGCCGTCGACCGCCTCGTCCTCGTGCACCTGCACGACGCGGGCCTGCTGGACTGAGCCGTTTCGCCGCGGTCCGGGTCCGATGCCTTCGGCCGCCTCGACGACCGTCCAGCCACCTCGGACCCTCGGCGTTCGGGCAGGACGACCGGTCAGTCGGCGTCGCAGGTGTCGATGATCATGGCGACGGCCTGCGCGGCGCGGGCGGGCGCCAGCCGGCCGCCGCCGAACTCGGTCACGTAGAACGTGTCGAGCGTCTGGCCGGCATACGTGGCGATGTGCGCGGACCGCACCGACAGCGAGGCCCGCGCGAGCGTGATGCCGATGTCCTGGAGCAGACCGGGGCGGTCGGCCGCGCGGACCTCGATCACCGTCGCGCTGTCGGAGGCGCTGCTGATGACCATCGCCCGTGCCGAGTCGACGGAGCCGGAGCCGGGGCTGCGCACCTCGCTGGACCTGCGGCGCTGGAGCCTGCCGAGGGGCGAGCGGTCGCCCTTGGCCACGCGCACGAGGTCGCGGGCGACGACCTCGGGCAGCGGGGTCTCGCTGCCCGGTGAGTCGACCCACCACTCGTTGACGGCGAGGCCATCGATGGTGCGGACGATGGCCGAGCGCACGACGAAACCGTGCGCCGCGAGCAGGCCCGCCGTGTCGGCGAACAGGCCCGCGCGGTCGCGGTCGATGATGTCGACGCGGTGGGCGCCACCGAGGGAGATCACGGTGACGTAGGGCTCTCCGGACGCGATGCGATCGAGCGCGTCGTCGGAGAGCGGCAGGGTCTCGATCGGTTCCAGCACGAGAGGCCCCTCTCCTTGGGTCTGGGTGGTGAGTGCCGTCCGACAGGCTTGGTGGAGCCGCTGGACGAGCCCTGCCCGCCAGTCGCTCCAGGCCTTGGGGCCGGCGGCCGAGGCGTCCGCCTCGGTGAGGGCGCGCAGGAGATCGAGCGTCATGGCCGAGCCGTCGACCGCCTCCGAGAGCGCGGCGATCGTCGCCGGGTCCTCGGGGTCTCGCCGGGTGGCGAGCTCGACCAGCGTGAGGTGTTCACGCACGAGCCGGACGACGGTCCGGCGGTCGGCGTCGCACACGCCCATCCGCTGGAGCACCGCGTCGGCGATCGTGGCTCCCGTCGCGGAGTGGTCCTGCGAACCCGGGACCTTGCCGATGTCGTGGAGCACCGCGGCGAGCATGAGCAGGTCGGGCCGGGCGACGTCGCGGACCATGCCGCTCGCCGCCACGACGGTCTCGATGAGGTGCCGATCGACCGTGTGCCGGTGGACGGCGTTGCGTTGCGGACGGCTGCGCACGGCCTTCCACTCCGGGATCCACCGCTCGACGACGCCCGCGAGATCGAGGCCCTCCCACACCGTGACGAGCCCGGGGCCCGACGCGAGCAGGTCGGCGAAGAGGTTGCGAGCCACCTCCGGCCACGGGTCCGGCAGGGCCGGCGCAGTGGCGGCGAGGTTCCTCAACGTCGTCGGCGACAGGGGGATGCCACCACGTGCAGCCACGACGGCGGCGCGCAGCGGGATGATCGGGTCGGACGACAGGTCGGCCGACGGTCCGAGGACGGCCTCGCCGTCGTGCCGGTAGAGGCCGTAGCCGAGCGGCGCCAGCTGTGGGCGGCGCGGGCCGACGCGCAGCGTGCGGGCGCGCTGGGACTGCATGGCGCGCCGCACGGTGCCGTCGACGGCATACGCGATGGTGCGGGCCGACGTCGACAGGTCGGTGAGCAGGTCGTCGGCGTCGGTGTAGCCGAGCAGGGCGGCGCACGCGTCCTGGTCGTCGCGCGTCAGCCGGTCACGTCCCCTCCCGGTCACGACGTGGATCGCGTCGCGCACGTCGAGGAGGCGTTCGTATGCCTCGTCGACCTCCCCGTGGGGACGGTCGGTCAGCCAGGCGGCCGTCAACGCCCGGAGGACCGACATGTCGCGCAGGCCGCCGTGGGCCTCCTTGAGGTCGGGCTCGATGAGGTGCGCGAGGTCGCCCTGGCGGGCGTGGCGCTGGAGCACCGACTCGTGCATCTCTCCGAGCCGCGTGCGGGCGTTGGCCCGCCAGTCGTGCGCCACCGTGGACCGGGCTGCGTTGACGACGTCGGCGTCGCCGGCCACGTGCGTGAGGTCGAGCAGGCCCACCGCCGCCGAGAGGTCCTCGGACGCGACGGCCCGGCAGTCGGCCACCGTGCGGACACTGTGGTCGAGCCGGACTCCCGCGTCCCAGATCGGGTACCAGAGCTTGTCGGCGAAGGCGCCGACCTCCTTGCCCGACAACCCCCGCGGGTGGTGGACGAGCACCAGGTCGTAGTCGCTGAGCGGTCCCCCGTCGCCGCGGGCGAGGGATCCGACGGCCGCGAGGGCGACACCCTCGTGCCGGCGCCCGGCGCAGGCCTCGCGCCACAGCTCCTGGAGCCACCCGAACCCGAACTCCGCGAGCGCCCGGCGGCGGGTCTGGCCCGCGCCGGGCGTCGCGAAGGTCCGGGTGCCGGCGAGGTCCAGACGTCGTGTGGTCACATCCGTCATGTCAGGCCTCGCCGTCCCCTTGGTGTGCGTGTGCTTCGTGTGGTCCGTGCAGTCGTGCGGTTGGGCGGCCGTGCAGTTGGGCGGCCATGCGGTCGGGCGACCGTGCGGTTGGGCGGCCGTGCGGTCGGGCGGCCGTGCGGTCGGGCGGCGCTCAGAGAGCGTCGACGCCCCGCTCGCCCGTGCGGACCCGCACGACCTCTTCGACCGGGACCGACCAGATCTTGCCGTCGCCGATGCGACCGGTCTGGGCGGCCTTGAGGATGACCTCGAGGACGTCGGCGGAGTCGACGTCGTCGACGAGGACCTCCAGGCGCACCTTCGGCACGAAGTCGACGGTGTACTCGGCGCCGCGGTAGACCTCGCTGTGGCCGCGCTGGCGGCCGTAGCCGCTCGCCTCGCTGATGGTCATGCCGGCCACGCCGAAGGCCTCGAGGGCCTCCTTCACCTCGTCGAGCTGGTGCGGCTTGATGATGGCGGTGATGAGCTTCATGCGGAGGCCTCTTCCTTGGTCGCCTTCTCGGCGGACGGGGCGGATGCGGTGTGGCCGGCGACCACGCCGGTGCGGGATCCACCGAAGGAACCGAAGTCGTACCCGGTCTCGGCGTGCTGGGCCAGGTCGATACCGCTGACCTCCTCCTCCGGAGAGACCCGGAACCCGATGGTCTTGTGAAGGGCGAGACCGATGAGGGACGTGACGACGAAGGAGAACACCATGACCGCGAGCGCACCCTCGAGCTGGGCGAGGAGCTGCGAGGCCCCGCCGCCGTAGAACAGTCCCTCGTTGACGTCGAGTCCGGCAGCACCGGTCGGGCTGCCCGTGGTGGCGAGGAAGCCGATCAGCAGGGTGCCGATCAGGCCGCCGACGAGGTGGACACCGACGACGTCGAGGCTGTCGTCGAACCCGAGCTTGAACTTCAGGCCGACCGCCAGGGCACAACCGACACCGGCGATGAGACCGATGAGGAGGGCGCCGAGGGGCGAGACCGTGGCACAGGCCGGGGTGATGGCGACCAGGCCGGCGACGACACCGGAGGCCGCACCCAAGGAGGTCGCGTGGCCGTCACGCAGCTTCTCCGTGAGGAGCCAGCCGAGCATCGCCGTCGCCGTCGCTGCGAGCGTGTTGACCCAGACGCCGGCCGCCTGCACCCCCGCGCCGAGCGCCGAGCCGGCGTTGAAGCCGAACCAGCCGAACCACAGGATGCCCGCGCCGATCATGACGAGGGTCAGGTTGTGGGGGCGCATCGGGTCACGCCGGAAGCCGACGCGCCTGCCGAGAACGAGGGCGAGGGCCAGGCCCGCGGCACCTGCGTTGATGTGGATGGCCGTGCCACCGGCGAAGTCGTAGGCGCCGACGCCGCCGAGGAAGAGGCCCTCGGCCTTGTTGGCGATCCAGCCGCCCGTCTCGGCCGCGTAGCCGCTGAACGCGAACACCCAGTGGGCCGCCGGGAAGTAGACGAGGGTGGCCCAGAGGACCGTGAAGATCGTCCAGGTGCTGAACTTCGCTCGGTCGGCGATGGCGCCCGAGACGAGGGCCACGGCGATGATCGCGAAGACGGCCTGGAAGGCGACGAAGGCGGTGGCGGGGATGCCGCCGGCCGCTGCGGTGCCTGCCGCGGCGTCAGCCGGGACGTAGCCGTAGATCTGGTCCATGAGGCCGCTCAGGCCGAAGTGCGTGAAGGGGTTGCCCATCAGGCCGCCGCCGATGTCGGGGCCGAAGGTCTGGCTGTAGCCCCAGAGGATCCACACCGTGCCGACCGTGCCCATCGTGATGAACGACATCATCATCATGTTGAGGACGCTCTTGGTGCGAACCATGCCGCCGTAGAAGAGGGCGAGACCGGGGGTCATGAACAGGACCAGGGCGGCAGCTGCCAGGACCCACGCGGTGTTCCCACTGTCGGTGAACGGCGCGTCTGCCGTCACGAAGGTAATTGCGCTCATGGCGAGAACCTTGGGCGGGCGTAATTTCAGGCAGCCGCGTCGCGTGTTACAGCCATGTCAACAACCGGTGGGCGGTGTTAGCGGATGGTTTCCTGCACCGTGGCCGTCCGCATGGTGGACTGCGCCGACCGCTGCGTGGACCGTCGAGCGCGCGGACTCCTCGCGAACGCACGTATGCCGCCCGGCGGGCCGGGCGGCATACGTGGTCAGCGGGGTCGTCCAGGCCGCCGAGCGGCCCGCGTCACATGACGATGGCGTCGACGAAGGCCTCCGGGTCGAAGGGCGCGAGGTCGTCGGGACCTTCACCGAGCCCGACGAGCTTGACCGGGACACCGAGCTGGCGCTGGACCGCCACGACGATGCCGCCCTTGGCAGTGCCGTCGAGCTTGGTCAGGACGATGCCGGTGACGTTGACGGCCTGCGAGAACACCTTGGCCTGCTGTAGGCCGTTCTGGCCGGTCGTTGCGTCGAGGACGAGCAGCACCTCGTCGATCTCGCTCTGCTTCTCGATGACGCGCTTGACCTTGCCGAGCTCGTCCATGAGGCCCACCTTGTTGTGGAGGCGGCCCGCGGTGTCGATGATGACGACGTCGACCTCCTCCTCGATGCCGGCCTTGACCGCGTCGAACGCGACGGCGGCGGGGTCGGCGCCGTCCTTGTCGGAGCGCACGGTGGCGACGCCGACGCGTGCGCCCCAGGTCTCGAGCTGGTCGGCAGCAGCGGCGCGGAAGGTGTCGGCCGCGCCGAGCAGCACCTCGCGGTCCTCGGCGACGAGCACGCGGGCGAGTTTGCCGACGGTCGTCGTCTTGCCTGTGCCGTTGACGCCGACGACGAGGATGACGGCGGGGCGGTCGCCGATGCGGCTGCTCGCGATGCGTCGGTCCATCTCGGGCTGGACGAGGGCGAGCAGGTCGTCGCGCAGCCAGCCACGCACCGTGGCCTCGTCGGTCGTGCCGTCGATCTTGACGCGTGTGCGCAGCGAGTCGACGAGCTCGGTCGTGGCCTCGACGCCGAGGTCGGAGGAGATGAGCGTGTCCTCGACCTCTTCCCAGGCCTCCTCGTCGAGCTTGCCGCGAGAGAGCAGGGCGAGCAGTCCCTGCCCGATCGAGGAGTTGGAACGTGCGAGCCGGGCGCGCAGGCGCTGCAGCCGGCCTCGCGCCGACTCGGGGCGCTCGAGGGTCGGCTCGGGAGTGGTGGGAGCGGCGGGCTCGGCGGGAGCAGTGCTGGCGTCCGGCTGGACCTCCACCTGGGCCTGGCCGCCGGGCCGCTCCGGCGGGGTGACCCTGTCGGTGGAGTCCGTCGGCGGTTGACGGTCCAGGTCGTCGGTGGGCATCCCCCGGCCGGCGGAAGGTGCCTCGCGTTCGCGCGTGCGGCCGCCCCCGCGCAGGAGGCTGAGGCCGTAGCCGAGAGCGCCGAGGACGATGATGGCGCCGATGATGATGAAGATCAGGACTGTTTCCACGTCAGCCATCCAATCACGGCCGCCCGGACATTCCGCCTGCCTGGAGTCGCGCCTCGTCCTCGCCCCGACCGCCTGCTCGGCGACTCCATGGGTCGCCTGCCGGACGCGGCTCAGCCACCGGCCGTGACCGGTGGCTGAGGATGGTGGGCAGGCGGTCGAGCGCGGCTAGTGCGTGCGGGCGCGCGGACGACCGAGGGTGCCCGCGCGGCGACGTGCCGAGCGTGCGACCCCTTCCCCCTTGGCGGTGAGCAGGTCCCGGCCGCCACGGTGCGCAGGCACCGCGACGACGCCGACGACCGCCACACCGAGCACGGTGACGACGAGCATCGAGATGACCAGAAAAACCATGTGACCAGAGTGACGCATGTGACGCCCGGGTTGCAAATAGCATCAAGTGACGATTCCGCAACTCCAAAGCTCCCCCGGCTCTTCAGAGATTTCGCGCGCTCATGCGTGGAGCGCGCGTTCCGGCCCTCAGGCGCGCGAACTATCACGCGCCTGATGCTCGTTTCGCGCGCTCACGCCACGAGCGCGCGAAACATGCAGGCGAGCAGACAGGGCGAGCGCGGGGCAGCGGGGCCGGCGCGGGGCGGCGAGCGTATGCCGTCGGGTCAGGCGGATCGGTCAGCGACGTCGCGCAGTCGCTGGGACACGACCGTCGTGACGCCGTCGCCGCGCATGCTGACGCCGTAGAGCGCGTCGGCGATCTCCATCGTCTTCTTCTGGTGCGTGATGACGATGAGCTGGGAGCTGTCCCGAAGCTCCTCGAAGAGGGTGATGAGCCGGCCCAGGTTGGCGTCGTCGAGCGCGGCCTCGACCTCGTCCATGATGTAGAAGGGCGAGGGACGCGCCTTGAAGATGGCGACGAGCAGCGCCACCGCGACGAGCGAGCGCTCGCCACCGGAGAGCAGCGAGAGCCGCTTGATCTTCTTGCCCGGCGGGCGAGCCTCGACCTCGAGACCCGTCGTCAGCATGTTGGACGGGTCGGTGAGGACGAGCCGTCCCTCCCCGCCGGGGAAGAGCCGCTGGAAGACGCGCTCGAACTGGACCGCCGTGTCCTCGAAGGCCTCGGCGAAGACGCGTTCGACGCGCTCGTCGACCTCCTTGACGATGTCGAGCAGGTCACGCTTGGAGCTCTTCAGGTCCTCGAGCTGCTCGGTGAGGAACTTGTGCCGCTCCTCGAGCGCCGTGAACTCCTCGAGGGCCAGCGGGTTGATGCGCCCGAGGGCGTTCAGCTTGCGCTCAGCCTGGCGCAGCCGCTTCTCCTGGGCCTCGCGCACGAAGGGGACCGGCTCGGGCTGCGGCGCTTCGGGATCGGCGTCGGGGTTGGGCACGGCGGGCACCAGCTGGTGCGGGCCGTACTCCTCCACGAGGTCGGACGGCGAGATGCCCAGCTCCTCGACGGCCTTGGTCTCGAGCTGCTCGATGCGCAGTCGCTGCTGGGTGCGGGCGACCTCGTCGCGGTGGACGGTGTCGGTCAGCTCGCGCAGCTCGGCCTGCAGCGCGGAGATGTCACGGCGCACGACGGCGAGCTCGGCGTCACGCTCGGTACGCTCCGCCTCGCCTGCGGCACGGGCACGACCGGCCTGCTCTGCGGACTCGGCGAGCAGTTCGTGCGCCCACGTCGCGGCGGTGCGCACGGCCTCGGCCACCGCAGCCTCGCGCCGGCGACGGGCCCGCTTGTCGGCGAGGCGCTGACGAGCCTCCTCCTCGTGCCGGGCGCCGCGTTCGAGCGCGTCGGCGCGGTCCTTGAGGGCGCGAGCGCGCTCCTCACGCGTTCGCAGCGCGAGACGCAGCTCCGTCTCGGCCGCGCGGGCCTCGCGGGCAACCGCCTCGAGACGGTCACGCTCCTCGGTCGAGGGCTCGTCGGCGAAGTCTCCCTCGCCGCTCGCCGCCTCGAGCCGCTCGAGGAGGGCAGCGTGCTCGGCCTGGTCGGCCTCGAGGGCCGAGGTGGCGTCAGCGATCGCCTTCTCGGTGCGTTCCACCTCGGACCGGGCAGCCCGCAGCGTCTGGCCGAGCGATCCGAGCTTCTCGGCGATCGCGGCCATCCGGGCGTCGCTCTCGTTGAGGCGCTCGAGGGCGGCCTCGACGGCGTCGGCGAGGTCAGCGCGGACGGCGTCGGCGCCGGCGACGCGGAAGCGTGCCTCCTCGCCGTCGCGGGTGGCGCGCGCCATCGCGTCCTGCGCATCGTCGAGCGCGGCCTGCAGCTCGAGCAGGCTCGGCGCGGTGGTGCTGCCTCCGCGGACCGCCCCGGGGGCGTAGACGTCGCCACCGCGGGTGACGGCCGTGACGCCGCGGTGGGCGCGGACGAGCTCGCGGGCGGCCGAGCCGTCGGGCACGAGGGCCACGCGCTCAAGCACCTGCTCGACCGCGGGTCGCAAGGAGGCCGGGCACTCGACGACGTCGCGGGCCCAGCGAGCCTCGCCCGTCAGCATGGGCCACGAGGCCGGTTCGACGCGGGTGGCGGACTCTGCGACGAGGAGGCTGGCGCGGCCGTTGTCACCATCACGCAGGGCGTCCAGCGCGGCTCCGGCCGCGTCGAGCGAACCGACCGCCAGCGCTTCGGCGGCCGCACCGAGAGCAGCGGCGACGGCGTTCTCGAGGCCGGGCTCGACGGTGACGAGCGAGGCGACCGACCCGAGGATCTCGTGGCCCTCGTCGGCCGCGGCGAGCAGCGCAGCGGCACCGTCCTTGCGACTGAGACTCAGGCCCAGGGCCTCGACGCGGGCAGCGGCCGTGGTGCGGGCGCGCTCGGCGGTCGCCTCGGCCTCCTTCCACCGGGCGAGCTCGGCCTCAGCGGCCTCGAGGCGCTCGGCGGCCTCCTCGTAGGCGGTGTCGAGCCCCTCCTCGCCCTCCTCGTCCTGGGCGACGCCCGACTCGAGCCGGGAGAACTCGTGCTCGGCCTCGGCGGCCCGGGCCTGGGCGGCTTCAATGGTGCTGCGCAGACGTCCAACCTCGGCCTCGCGCGCCTCGATGCGAGAGGCCCGCGCACCCACCTGCCCGCCGAGCTTGGCCAGGCCCTCGCGTCGGTCGGCCGCGGCCCGTGCCTCGCGCTGCAGGCGGGCGGTCTCCTCGGCATGGCCGCGCTCGGCGTCGGCGCGTGACATGACGGCGTCCTCGAGGGCGGCCTTGGCCTCGGCGATCTCCTCGAGGAGGAACGCCTCCTGCTCCCGCACCTCGGCGGCCTGCGCGCGCAGCTGCGCGGGGTCACGGCTCTGGCCGGGGGCCTCGGGCTCGTCGTCCTCGCTGAGCAGGCGCACGCGCTCGGCTGCGAGCGACCGGGTCGAGGCCATCCGCTCGACGAGCCGGCCGAGCGAGACGTACTCGTCCTGGGCCCGGGTCAGGGCCGGACGGGCGGCCTCGGCGGCAGCCTCGAGCGTGGAGAGCCGCTGGGCGAGGTCGCCGATGGACTCCTCGACCTCGGAGCGGCGCTCGATCAGGGCCGACTCGTCGGCGACCTCCTGCTCGAGCGTCGAGGTGAGCTGGACGAGGTCGTCGGCGACCAGTCGCAGCCGCGCGTCGCGGGCATCGGTCTGGATGACGGCGGCCTTGCGGGCGGTCTCCGCCTGCCGACCCAGCGGGCCGAGCTGGCGGCGGATCTCCCCGGTGAGGTCCTGCACCCGGGTGAGGTTGGCCTCCATCGTGTCGAGCTTGCGCAGTGCGCGTTCCTTGCGCTTGCGGTGCTTGAGGACGCCCGCAGCCTCCTCGATGAACCCGCGCCGCTCCTCCGGGGTCGCCCGCAGGACGGTGTCGAGCTGGCCCTGGCCGACGATGACGTGCATCTCACGGCCGATGCCGCTGTCGGAGAGCAGCTCCTGCACGTCGAGCAGGCGGCAGGGCGTGCCGTTGATGGCGTACTCCGAGCCACCGTTGCGGAACATCGTCCGGGCGATCGTCACCTCGGTGTAGTCGATCGGGAGCGCACCGTCGGTGTTGTCGATGGTCAGGGCCACCTCGGCGCGGCCGAGCGGCGCACGGCCGGACGTGCCGGCGAAGATGACGTCCTCCATCTTGCCGCCGCGCAGGGACTTGGCACCCTGCTCCCCCATGACCCAGGCGAGGGCGTCGACGACGTTGCTCTTGCCGGAACCATTGGGGCCGACGATGCAGGTGATGCCCGGCTCGAGCCGCAGGTGGGTCGCCGAGGCGAACGACTTGAAGCCCTTCAGGGTGAGGCTCTTGACGTACACGACCCGAGAAATCCTTTGTCCAGCCAGCCAGCGATCCCGGTCAGCGTACTAGCCACGAGGCCGTGGTCCGGGGAGGTGAGCGCCTGCGCGCGGGGACGGACGGCATACCGTGGACGGATGGATGCCGACGAGCGCCGAGATCACCCCGAGCACGAGCACGACGAGCACGACCGGCACCGCGTCACCTCCGTCGAGCGGCTGCTCGAGGTCTACCCGACGGCACCGGTCCGCAACAGCCTGGCCAAGGAGTCGGCGAGCATCACCCCCAGCCAGGCGCGGATCATCGCCGCTGCCCCCTTCGTCGTCATCGCCACGGTCGGCGACGGGGGTCTGGACCAGTCGCCGCGCGGGGACCTGCCCGGCTTCGTGGTCGTGCGCGACGAGCGCACCCTCGTCATCCCGGACCGCCGCGGCAACAACCGCCTGGACACGCTCCGCAACGTCGTCGCCGACCCGAGGGTGGGCCTGCTCTTCCTCGTGCCGGGCCTCGGGGAGGAGCTGCGCGTCCGTGGCACCGCGGTCGTCTCGACCGACCCTGACGAGCTGGCCCGGCACGAGGTGAAGGGCGTCCGGCCGGCCTCCGTGCTCGTCGTCTCCGTCGAGCGCGTCTACTTCCAGTGCGCCCGAGCGATCAAGCGAAGCCGCTTGTGGGACAAAGAATCCCGGGTCGACCCGACGTCCCTGCCGACCGCCGGCGCGATGACCCGCGAGGCGGGCGGCTTCGCCTCCGACGCCGAGGCGGCGGCCTACGACGCGGCCCTGGACGCGCGGCAGGACGCGACGCTCTACTGAGGGTGTCGGGGGCACGCGGCTGTCGCCGGCGTGCCGCGCGCATGCCGAGCACGCACCGGTCACGGGCCGGGGCCACCGCCGGTCGGGCGGCGGTCAGGCGGCGGTCAGGCGGCCGTCACGCGTCGCCCTTGGCGATGCGCTCGTGGTGGTGGATGACCTCCGCGATGATGAAGTTGAGGAACGCCTCGGCGAACACGGGGTCGAGCCCGGCGCTGTCGGCGAGCGCTCGCAGGCGGGCGATCTGTCGCTCCTCGCGCTGGGGGTCGGCGGCGGGCAGGTGCTCCTCCGCCTTGAGCTGACCGACCTGCTGCGTGCACTTGAAGCGCTCCGCGAGCAGGTGGACGAGCGCCGCGTCGATGTTGTCGATGCTGCTGCGCAGCCGAGCGAGCTCGGCGGGGACCTCGGGCACGTCGCTCACGCGGTCAGCCTAGGCGCGTCAACGCTCGACGAATCCGGAGATTCCGTCCCTCGGAACGCCCTGCTGCACCACGACGCTCTCGACGTGTCCCGGCCGCCGCGTCGTCGACGGCACCTCCCGCAGCAGCGCCTCGAGAGCCTCGACCGCCTCGGGACGCCCCTGGGCGACGACCTCGACGCGGCCGTCGTTCATGTTGCGGGCATGTCCGGCGAGGTCGAGCTCGAGCGCGCGGGCACGGGTCCACCAGCGGAAGCCGACCCCCTGCACCCTGCCCCGCACGAACATCGTGACGCGGACGGTCGAGTGATCGGTCGCGCCGCTCGCCCCGGCGTCCGCTCCCTCGCGCCGTTCGTCATCCACCCCGACACGGTATGCCGCGTGGCGCCGCGGCGAGAGCCCCACCCGTACCTATGCTCGCTGCAGGCACGGCGGTGACTCCACTCACCGCGGCCACGGAAGGAGCGACGTGACGACGTCGGCGATTTCACGGGCGGCTGGCACGGGTCAGACCGCCGACACGGCCACGGGGGCCACCCCGCAATCGGGGCGTGCGCGCTCGGGACCCTCGGCGCGCATCGAGGGCCTCGACGGTCTCCGGGCGCTCGCCATCGTCGGGGTCCTCGTCTACCACCTCAACGCATCGTGGCTGCCGGGCGGTTTCCTGGGCGTCGACGTCTTCTTCGTCGTCTCCGGCTTCCTCATCACGACGCTCCTCGTCCGCGAGCACGACCGCACGGGCCGCATCGCGCTCTCGCAGTTCTGGGTGCGCCGCGCGCGCCGCCTGCTGCCGGCGCTGGTCCTCTGCGTCGTCGCCAGCGTGCTCATCGCGCGTGCCGTCAGCCAGGACCTCCTCGTCGACATCGGCCGACAGATCGGGGGCGCGCTGACCTTCTCGACGAACTGGACCGAGATCACGGCCGGCACGAGCTACTTCGACCAGACGGCGCCGCAGCTGTTCATGAACTTCTGGTCGCTGGCGGTCGAGGAGCAGTTCTACCTGCTCTGGCCGCTCGTCACCCTGGCGCTGCTGGGGATGTCGAGCCGGGTGCGCGTCGGCGTGGCCGTGGCCGCCGGGGTGGGATCGTCGCTGCTCATGGCGCTGCTCGTCACCCCGGGCGCCGACGCGACCCGTGTCTACTACGGCACCGACACGCACGTCATGGGGCTCATGGCCGGGGCAGCGCTCGCCTTCGCGTGCGCCAGCCCGCGCCTCGCGCCGCGGGTGGCACCATCGCGGTGGGGCCGGTTGGGGGGGTATGCCGTCCCGCTGGCCGTCGTGGTCCTGCTCGCCGAGATGGCCTTCCTCGACGAGCAGTCGACGCTGACCTTCCGCGGCGGCATCGTGCTGGCCTCACTCGCGACGGCGGTCATCGTCATGGGAGTCATCGAGCGACGTCCCGACGGTGCCACCCGGGTGCAGCGGGTCATGCGGCACCCGGTCGCCGGCTGGGTGGGCGCCCGGTCCTACTCCATCTACCTCTGGCACTGGCCGGTCATCCTGCTCGTCGCCCTCGACAACCCCTCGGCGCCGGGCACCCTGTCGCACCTGCTGACCCGGACGTGGTGCGTTCTCGTCACGCTCGCCCTCGCCGACCTCACCTTCCGCTTCGTCGAGACGCCGTTCCGCAGCCTCGGCTTCCGGGGCGTGGCGGCGACCCTGCGCGGGCGGGTCGCCGGCCTGACCCGACGCACCAAGCAGCTCGTCGCGGCCGGTGTCGCCGCGCTGACCGTCGTGACGGCGGTCATCGTCCTCACGGCCCCGGCGCAGAGCGAGACGGCCCGGATGCTCGCCGCCAACGAGGCGGCCGGCGACGCCATGACGAGGCAATCCCCGTCCGCCGGCCCGACCCCGTCCGGGACGAGCACGCCCGGCCCTGCACCGACGTCCTCACCTGCCGCGTCGGCCCCGTCGGCGGCGAAGCGCTCGTTCTCCATGCCCGCCGGACCCGAGATCGACGCCTACGGCGACTCGATCATGGTCGGCAGCCTCCAAGCCCTGCGCTACTACTTCCCCGGCATCCGCATCGACGCGAAGTCCAACCGACGCTGGTCCGACGGGCTCGCAGAGGTCTCGGCTCGGGGCGACGGCAACCGGCGCGCCGTCGTCCTGGCCTTCGGCACCAACGCCGGTGTCGACGAGGAGCGCGTCAAGGACGTGCTCGACGTCCTGGGCCCCCAGCGCATGGTGGTCCTCGTCAACATCATGGGACCCTTCGCGCGCGTCGACAGCGACAACGCGACGCTCGAGCTCATCGCGCGCGGCCGGCCCAACGTCGCCGTGGCCGACTGGGCCGATGCCATCCGGGCGCACCCGGACCAGGTCCAGTCCGACCGCGTGCACCCGACGATCAAGGGGGCCCACCTGTTCTCCAGGACGGTGCGCCAGGCGATGGCTGACCTCTCGACGAAGCACACCGGCAAGGCGGTCTCGTTGAAGGAGCTCCCGATCCCGTGACGGAGGCACCACCGAACGGGCCCTCCCCGACGGGCGACTGGTTTCCGGGCGCAGCAACCCTGAGGACGATCGGCATCGTCTCGCCGGGTGCCATGGGTTCGGCCCTGGGTCGCGCGTGGGCGACCGGCGGCGCGCGGGTCGTCGCCACCGTCGCGCACCGCAGCCTCCGCACCGCCCGGCTCGCGGAGGGCCTGGAGCTGCTGTCGGGCCTCGACGGCGTGGTCGCCGCGAGCGACCTCGTCGTCAGCATCTGCCCTCCGGCCGCCGCCGGCGCCGTGCTCGAGGCGGTCATCGGCGCGGCGCGAGCCACCGGAGCGAGGCCACTGCTCCTCGAGGCCAACGCCCTGTCGCCCGACCAGGTGACCGCCCTGGCCGAGCGCGCAGCCTCCGCAGGTCTCGACCTCGTCGACGGCGCCGTCAGCGGCGGTCCACCGTCGCCCGATGGTGACACCGTGCTCTACGTCTCCGGGGCACGGGCGTCCGAGGTGGCCATCGTCCCCGCGGTCGGCCTGGGTCGCAGCGTCGTCGGCGACCGCGTCGGAACGGCGTCGGCCGTGAAGATGTGCACCGCCTCCGTCTACAAGGGCACGACGGCCATCTGGGCGCAGGCGCTGCAGACGGCCGCGGCGCTGGGAGTGCTCACGCCCGTGCTCGCCGACCTCTCCGAGGAGTTTCCCGCGCAGGTGGAGGGCGCCGGCCGGCGCATCGCCGTCGCGGCCTCCAAGAGCGCACGCTTCGTCGACGAGATGGAGAGCATCGCGGCGACCCAGGGCTCGGCAGGGGCGTCCCCGGAGCTCTTCGAAGGCGTGGCTGCCGTCTACCGCCGCCTGTCGGCGACGCCGTTGGCGGCCCTGAGCCCCGAGGAGGCGTCGACCCTCACGGACCTGCGCGACGCCCTCGATCGGCTCGCCTGACCGACCCTCGGCGACGCTCGGCGCTCAGTCCGGGACGACATCGTCCCCGACGGCGAGGGTCGCGCCGGGGGCCAGCGGCAGCACGGGAGCCAGCCGGATGCCGAACCACGTCGCGCCGTCCCACTTCCGGTGCCGGGCGAGCGTGCGGATCGGCTCCTTGCCGGTGCGCAGGTCGGCGCGGTCGACCGTCGTCATGACACAGCGGTCGCACACCATCGTCGTGCGGAACTGCACGTCGCCGATGCGGACCGTCGACCACGTGTCCTCGGCGAACGGCTCGCTCCCCGAGACCACGAGGTTGGGTCGGAACCGCTCGTGTCCCAAGGGAGCCCCGGGCTCCTCACCGCGTTCGAACGCTGTCTCGAGGACCCAGTCGTTGAGCCGGCGCAAGGACGTCTCGGACGTGACGTGCAGCGGTGCGGCGTCCGACAGCGAGTTGCGGTCTCCTTCGAGGCCACCCATGTCGCCGCGGACCGGGCGGTGCGTCTTCTCGTCCTGCCACACGAGCCGAACCGGTCGGCCGACGCGGGCGGTCAGCCACTCGTCGGCCTTGGTCCCGGCCGGGCGTGCACGGTCCTGCCCGGAGAACCCGACCGGCACCGGGGTGGCATCGTGCGGTGGGGAGAGCTCGAGCGGGTCCGCACCCGGCGCGAGCAGGCGTACTCCCCCGCCGTCGAGCGGCTCGGCACGCAGCCCGAGGAGCGCGTGCTCCTCGCGAGCGGTCACCTTCCTGCCGTCCGGGTCGACCACCGCCCAGCGGCGGTCACCGCGCAGCCCACGGGCCTCGACGACGGCCTGCTCGAGGGACACCCCACCGAGCGACTTGACGGGGTATGCCGTCAGCGTCGAGACGTGGACGCGCCCGGTGCGCGTCGGGTGCGTCACTCCGCGAGCCACGCGGCATACGCGTCGAACGTGTAGGGACGGCCGAGGAAGTCCTCGACGAGATCCGCGGCGTCGCGCCGCCCTCCCTGCGCGAGCACCTTGTCCCGGTAGGCGCCGGCGACCTCGGGGTCGAACAGGTCGCCGCGGTCGAAGGCCGAGAACATGTCCTTGGCGATGACGAGCGACCACATGTAGGTGTAGTAGGCCGAGCTGTAGCCGTCGAGGTGCCCGAAGTGGCACTGCATGTGCGTGCCCTCGAGGTAGGGGAAGACGGAGTAGCGGCCCATGAGCTCCCGGAGGCGGGCCGTGAGGTCGTCGCTCTGGTGCACGTGGAAGTCGTAGGACAGGGCGGCGTAGAACATCTGCGTCCGCGCGTCGTAACCCTTGCCGAAGTCGTCGGCCCGACGCATCGCCTCCACGAGCTCGGCCGGGATGGTCTCCCCGTCGGCGTTGCGGGCGAAGGTCGCGAGCACGTCGGCGTCCCAGGCCCACTCCTCGAGCATCTGGCTCGGTGCCTCGACGAAGTCCCACTCCGTCGCGACACCGGAGAAGCGCACCCACTCGGTGCGGCCGGCGAGCACGTGGTGCACGAGGTGACCGAACTCGTGGAAGAGGGTGACGACCTCGTCGTGCTCCATGAGGCCGCGGTTGAAGTTGCAGACGAGGACGCCCTCGGCCAGCTGCGTGCCGGCCACCCCGCGGGCGAGGTCGAACTGCGCCGCGTGCTTGTACTTGCCGTCGCGCGGGTGCAGGTCGAGGTGGATGCGGCCGATGCGCTCTCCGTGGAAGGACACGTCATACGTCGCGACCTCCTCGTGCCATGTGCGGGCGTCCTCGCGCGGGACCGGCGACCACTCGAGCCCGAACAGGCGACCGGTGACGTCGAGCAGACCCTGGCGCACAGCCTCGAACGGGAAGTAGGTCCGCACGCGCTGGGCGTCGACGGCGAGGTCCTCCTTGCGGACGAGCTCGGCGTAGTAGGACACGTCGGCGCCGTCGATGTCGGTGGCGTCGGCGCGGTCCCGGCGCAGCCGTTCGAGAAGCACCGCCTTGTCGCGCTCGGCGCTCGAGGCCGACAGCTCGGCGATGCGGTCGACGAACTCCCCGATCGCCTTGCCGCTGCCGATCATCTTGACCTCGGCGTCGTAGTCGGCCCAGGACTCGTAGCCGAGAAGCGAGGCGTGCTCGCGGCGGACGGCGAAGATCTCCTGGAGCACGCGGTCGTTGGCCGGCCAGGCGATGGTCAGGAACTCGGTCACGAGGTCGCGGCGGGTCTGGGCGTCGTGCGCGAACGTGCGGAAGGGCACGACGTCGGGGTAGTCAGTCGTCACGGTCACGAGGCCGTCCTCATCGACCGGGTGCGCGTCGACCCAGTCCTGCGGGAGGCCCGCGAGCCGGTCGGGGGTGATCCGGATGCTGCGGACGTCCTCGCGGATGTTCTTGCTGAACTCCTGGCTCAGCAGGATCGCGCGCTCGCTCAGCTCACGCAGGCGGTCACGCGTCGGCTCATCGCGGTCGACGCCGGACCGCCGGAAGTCGCGCAGCGTCCGTTCGAGCACCCGGGTGGCGTCGGCGTCCAGGCCGCTCGCGTCGAGACCGGCGAGGACGGCATACAGCTGCGTGTCGAGACCGAGGTCGGTGTCGAGCTTCTGCACCTGCTGGGCCACCGACTCGGCGCGCTCGCGCACGGTCGCCTCGGGGTGCACCTCGGAGAAGAGCGACCCGACGGAGGCTGCGTTGGAGAGGGCCGTCTGGGCGTCGTTCCAGACGCGGAGCACCTCGAGCGGCTCCTGGGGCGGGTCGCTGCGCAGGCCCTCGACGAGGGACCGCGCCAGCGCGAGCTGCTGCTCGCCGCGGGCGCCGACCCAGTCGATCCAGTCGCTCTCGAGGGGCAGGGGCAGGTGGGTGGGCTCCGTGGTCACAGAGGGCACTGTATGCCGCCGCCCTCCCCCTGCGTCGAACGTCTATTCCCAGAGCTGGAGCGAGCGGGTCACGATGTCGGCGAGGTCGTCGGGCCCGACCTCGCGCGGGCTCGTCGCGAGGAGCCGCTGCTGCCTGAGCGCCCCGTCGACCAGAACGTCGACGTCGTGCTCGTCGTAGCCGACGGCTCGCAGGCCGTTCGGCATCCCGACGTCGCGCATGAGGTCGACGAGGACGCGGGGAAGCACGTCGCACGCGGGCGAGTCCTCGTGCGCTCCGTGCCCCGGGTCGAGCAGTCGGGCGGCCGCCAGATGACGCTGGGGGTCGGACTCGAAGGTCCACCGGAAGGCCTCTGGTGCCGTGAGCGCGACCGCCATGCCGTGCGGCACCATCGGCTCGTCCCTCGGGTAGCCGTCCGGGTGGAAGTCGCGCACCCGACCGGCGATCGGGTAGGCGTTGGCGTGCGGCACGTGAACGCCCGCGTTGCCGAACCCGAGACCGGCGAACGTCGCCGCCAGCGCCATGTCACCCCTGGCGGCCTCGTCGGAACCGTCGCGAACCGCCGCGCGGAACGCCTTGCTCAACAACGACATCGACCGCTCGGCCCACATGTCGGAGATCGGGTTGCTGCCGCAGTACGGCACGCGCTCGCCGGGCAGCTTGCGCTCGTAGCTCGTGAACGGGCGCGCCGTCCAGCTCTCCAGCGCGTGGCACAGGATGTCCATGCCGGCGCTGGCCGTCACTCCTGCAGGCTGCGTCGCGGTGAGCCGCGGGTCGACGACGGCCAGGCTCGGTCTGAGCCGCACGTGGCTGATCCCGGTCTTGACCTTGAGCGCGAGGACGTCGAGGACGCAGATGGTGGTGCTCTCGGCCCCCGTCCCGGTCGTCGTCGGCACCGCGACGAGGGGCGCGAGCGGACGGGTCGGGGCCCGCCCGGCACCGACCGGCGGGTTGATGTAGTCCATGAGCTCCCCGCCGTCGCTGAGGAGCAGGTCCACGGCCTTCGCCGTGTCGATGGCCGACCCCCCGCCGACCGCCACGTAGCCGTCGAACGGACCGTCGGCCCGCGCCCGCTCGACCGCCACCTCGAGGCTCGCGTCGGTCGGCTCGACGTGCGCCGAGTCGTGCACGACGGCCTCGATCCCGACGCCACGAATGCCCGCCGCCACACGGTCCGGCCAGCCCGTCTCGAGGACGCCGGCGTCGGTGACGAGCAGCACCCGGTGTGCGCCGAGCGCCACGAGGTCGTGCCCCACCTCGTCGGCGGCCCCGAAGCCGAACTTCAGCTGCGGGGCTCCGTAGGTGAAGACGGACTCGGGGTTGGCCGGCGACCACGTCATGGGCCCACCCTAGGCTGGGCACATGGCCCCCGACCCGACCGCCAGGACACTGGTGGTCGGCGCGGGACAGGCCGGCATCTCGCTCGTCACGGCCCTGCGCGAGCTCGGTGACACGCAGCCGGTCGTGCTGGTCGGCGACGAGCCCGAGCCGCCCTATGAGCGGCCACCTCTGTCGAAGACCTACCTGCGCGGCGAGCACGACCGGGCCTCGCTCATCTTCCACGACGCAGCCTGGTTCGCCGATCTCGGCGTCGAGCTCGTCACCGGTGACGCCGTCGCGACGGTCGGGCGTGACGCCTCGGGCGGAGTGGCCACCACGGCGTCGGGCCGCACCCTCGCCTTCGACCGCCTCGCGCTGACCACGGGAGCCGTCAACCGCGTTCTGCCGGTCGAGGGCGCCGCCCTCGACGGAGTCCACTCGGTCCGCACTCTCGGCGATGCCGACCGGCTCGCACCCCGCCTGCGGTCCGCGCGCCGGGTCGTCGTCGTGGGCGGCGGCTTCATCGGACTCGAGATCGCTGCCGGCGCGCGGGCGCTCGGCGCCGACGTCACTGTCGTGGAGGCGACCGACCGCCTTCTCGGTCGTGCGGTCACACCGGTGCTGTCGGAAGCAGTGCGCGCGGCGCACGAGCGCCGCGGCACGCGGGTCCTGCTGGAGACCACCGCCGTTCGCCTCACGGGCGAGCGCGGTGGCGTCACGGGCGTCGAGCTGGCTGACGGCACGACGCTGCCCGCCGAGGTGGTCGTCGTCGGCATCGGGGCCGTCCCCCGCACCGACCTCGCGGAGCAGCTCGGCCTGCTCGTCGAGGCCCGCGGGATCGTCGTGGACGAGCACGCCCGCACGTCCGATGGAGTCACCGTCGCGGCCGGCGACTGCACCGTCGGGCCCAACCCGTTCGACTGCGGCGAAGCGGGCCTGGTGCGGCTCGAGAGCGTCCCGCACGCGAGCGACCAGGCGCGGACGGCAGCGGCGACCCTCGCCGGCCACCGGACGGCATACGACCGCGTGCCGTGGTTCTGGAGCGACCAGGGCGACCTCCGGCTGCAGATGGCGGGTCTCCCCCAGGGCGCCGACCAGACGGTCGTGCGCGGCGACGTCACCACAGAGCGCTTCTCGCTGCTCAGCTATCGGAGTGGGCGGCTCATCGCCGTCGAGTCGGTCGGCAGCCCGACCGACTACCTCGCGGTGAAACGAGCCCTCGAGAAGGGTATGAGCATGGACGCCGACGCGGCGGCGGACACCTCCGTCCCGCTCAAACGGCTCATCACGAGGGTGCGGGACACCGACCCAGCCTGACGCGCGGACCGCCGAGGGCCGCGTCAGCGTGATCGTCGCCCAGGGGAAGGGACTGATCGCATGCATGCTCTGGCGGGTCTGCCCACGGCGGACACCCTCATCAGCGCCAACGCCGTCGACTACGTCATCATCGCCCTCTACTTCGTCTTCGTGCTGGGCATCGGGGTCATGGCGAGGCGAGCGGTGTCCGACTCGATCGACTTCTTCCTCTCCGGGCGGTCGCTCCCGGCGTGGGTCACCGGCCTCGCCTTCATCTCGGCGAACCTCGGTGCCGTCGAGATCATGGGCATGTCGGCCAACGGCGCCGAGCTCGGCATCTCGACCGTGCACTACTTCTGGGTCGGCGCGATCCCCGCCATGCTCTTCCTCGGCGTCGTGATGATGCCGTTCTACTACGGCTCGAAGGTGCGCTCCGTGCCGGAGTTCATGTTCCGCCGCTTCGGCACGGGTGCCCACCTCGTCAACGCGCTCAGCTTCGCGCTCGCGCAGCTGCTCATCGCGGGCGTCAACCTCTACCTGCTCGGCTCGATCGTGCACGCGCTGCTCGGCTGGCCGCTGTGGCTCGCCCTGCTCGTGGCAGCCGCCATCGTGCTGTCCTACATCACGCTCGGTGGGCTCTCCGCAGCGATCTACAACGAGGTGCTCCAGTTCTTCGTCATCGTCGCCGCGCTGCTGCCGTTGACCCTCATCGGCCTCAACCGCGTCGGCGGCGTGCAGGGCCTCAAGGACCGGCTCACCGAGTTCGCGGCGTCCGCACCCGCCTCGGCCGGTGTCCCTCCGGCGGAGCAGCAGCTCAGCTCCTGGCCGGGCCAGGCGCTGTCCGGCTTCGAGTCGCCGTTCTGGTCGGTCGTCGGCATCGTCTTCGGCCTCGGCTTCGTGCTGTCCTTCGGCTACTGGACGACGAACTTCGTCGAGGTCCAGCGCGCCATGGCGTCCAACTCGATGTCGGCCGCGCGCAAGACGCCGATCATCGGGTCCTTCGCCAAGATGTTCGTGCCCTTCATCGTCATCGTGCCCGGGATGATCGCTGCCGTCCTCGTCAAGGAGATCGGCGAGCTCAAGGCCGGGGGCTCGCCGCCCGGTGGCGCCTCCGGCGAGGGGGTCAAGTACAACGACTCCCTGCTGCTGCTCATGCGCGACATCCTGCCCAACGGCCTGCTCGGCGTCGCCATCGCGGGTCTGCTCGCGGCCTTCATGGCAGGCATGGCCGCCAACATCTCCGCGTTCAACACCGTCTTCAGCTACGACCTGTGGCAGCGCTACATCCGCAAGGACCACAGCGACGACTACTACCTGCGCATCGGGCGTCTCGCCACGGTCGGCGCGACGGTGATCGCGGTGTTCACGGCCGTCATCGCGAGCTCGTTCAGCAACGTCATGGACTACCTCCAGTCGCTGTTCGGCTTCTTCAACGCACCACTCTTCGCGACCTTCATCCTCGGCATGTTCTGGAAGCGGATGACCGCCACCGCGGGGTGGGTCGGCCTCTCGGCCGGAACGCTCTCGGCCGTGCTCGTGGCCTTCCTCAGCGAGGACGCCTTCGGGTCAGCCAGCCTCGGCGTCATCCCGGTCGGTGGCCAGGGTGCGGCCTTCATCGCGGCGTCGGCTGCCTTCGTCGTCGACATCGCGCTCAGCGTCGTCGTCTCGCTCTTCACCCGGCCGAAGCCGGCTTCCGAGCTGCGCGGGCTCGTCTACTCGGAGACCCCGCGGGAGGACCTCGTCGACCTCGAGGAGATCAGGCTGCCCTGGTACCGGCGCACGCTCCCACTCGCGGGCATCTCGCTCGGCCTCGTCATCGTCCTCAACTTCTTGTTCTGACAGGAGCCTCGACATGAGCGACCAGCACCGGCTCGGCGCACCGGACCCCGACGAGAAACGGGTTCGGCGGCACACCGCGGGCGCCTTCGACATCCGCAACTTCATCGGCGCCCTGCTCGGCCTCTACGGCGTCATCCTCACCCTGATGGGCATCTTCGGCGACAAGGCCTACGACAAGACGGGCAACATCGACGCCAACCTGTATGCCGGCCTCGTCCTGCTCCTCATCAGCGCCTTCTTCTTCGGCTGGGCGCGGATCAAGCCGATCATCGTGCCCGAGCACGTCGAGCCGGCTGACGAGGACCCGACCCGTCCCGCGCCGAGACGCAGGCCGAGAAGACGCTGACGTCCGCCCCCGTCTTGATCCTTGGACGGAGGCTCAGGAGCGGCTGCGGCGTCTCGGGCGGGGCTGGCAGGCGGGGCACGAGAAGGACGAGCGGTTCATGAACTGCTCGCGCCGCATGATGGTGCCGCAGCGGTCGCACGGCGTGCCGGCTCGGCCGTAGGCGTGCAGCGACCGGTCGAAGTAGCCGCTGGCGCCGTTAACGTTGACGTAGAGCGCGTCGAAGCTCGTGCCGCCCTGGCCGAGCGCCTCGGCCATGACCTGACGAGCGTGGTCCAGCAGGCGGTCGAGCGTGGGTTTCGTCAGCGACGAGCACACCCGCTCGCCGTGCACCTTCGCGCGCCAGAGCGCCTCGTCGGCGTAGATGTTGCCGATGCCGGAGACGAGGGACTGGTCGAGCAGGGCCCGCTTGACGGCGCTGTCGCGTTGCTTCATCCGCCGCACGACGGACCTCTGGTCGTAGACCGGCTCGAAGGGGTCCGGTGCGATGTGCGCGACGGACGCAGGGATGCCGTCGGTGCGCAGCGGCGACAGCGCGAGCCCTCCGAAGGTCCTCTGGTCGACGAAGCGCAGCTGTGGGCCTCCGTCGGAGAAGTCGAAGCGGGCGTGGCAGTGCTTCTCGAGCGGCGCGTCGGCCGGCTCGACGAGCATCTGCCCGCTCATCCCGAGATGCACGATGAGCGCGTCCTCGCCGTCGAGGGCCAGCCAGAGGTACTTGCCCCGGCGTGAGGCCGCGGTGACGGTCACGTCGTGCAGGCGCGCGGCGAGGTCCTCGGGTCCCGCGTCGTGCCGGCGTGCGACGCGGACGCCGGTGATGCGGGCACGCGTGACGTGACGCCCGACCACGTGCTCCTCGAGGCCCCGGCGCACGACCTCGACCTCGGGCAGCTCGGGCACGAGCGGCTCAGGACTGCGTCGGGCCCGTGGCGCCGGCGGTCGAGCCGGCGGTCGAGGAGGACGTCGAGGTGGCGGCGGCCGACGGGACGGCGGCGGCCGACGGGACGGCGGCGGTGCGACGGTCGTCGAGTAGGTGCCACGCCTCCTTGGCGGCCTTCTGCTCGGCCTCCTTCTTCGAGCGGCCGCGACCCTCGCCGAGAACCTCCTCGCCGACGACGACGCGGGCGTGGAACTCCTTCTCGTGGTCGGGTCCCTGCTCGCTGACGCGGTACTCGGGCGACCCCAGAGCCGAGCCGGCCGCCATCTCCTGCAGGCTCGTCTTCCAGTCGAGCCCGGCCCCCAGCGTGGCGGCCTCCTCGATCAGCGGGTCGAAGTGGTGGTGCACGAAGCGGGCGGCGAGGTCGATGTCGGTCGAGAGGAAGACCGTGCCGATGAGGGCCTCGAGGGTGTCAGCGAGGATCGAGGCCTTGTCGCGGCCACCGGTGGCCTCTTCGCCCTTGCCGAGCATGACGTACTGCCCCAGGTCGAAGACCCGGGCGACGTCGGCGAGCGCACGCATGTTGACCACGGCGGCCCGCAGCTTCGCGAGCTGCCCCTCGGCGAGGTCAGGATGCTCACGGTAGAGCGACTCGGTGACGATGAGGCCCAGCACGGAGTCGCCGAGGAACTCGAGGCGCTCGTTGTTGGGCAGGCCGCCGTTCTCGTAGGCGTACGACCGGTGCGTCAGGGCACGCAGCAGCAGCGGCTCGTCGATGTCCTGGCCGACCACCTCGCGGAGGTGGGCGATCAGAGCATCGACGGGCCGCTGCGGCACCGCCGGAACGCCCCCAGCGCCAAGGCTGCTCACGGGGCTGCTCACGGTGTGATCAGGCCTGGTGCTCGGTGCGCTCGGCTGCGGCGTAGTGACGGCCCTTGTACGTGCCACACGAGGGGCACGCGATGTGCGGCTGGGTCGCCGCACCGCACTGGGGGCACGTGGTGAGCGTCGTCGGCGTTGCCTTCCAGTTCGCACGACGCGAACGGGTGTTGGAGCGCGACATCTTCCGCTTCGGGACAGCCACGTCAGTTCCTCTTCTCTTGCGGGTCGTTCCCCAGCAGTCCGCTGAGGGACGACCACCTCGGGTCGATCACTTCATGATGATGGTCCGGGTCCTGCGCGAGGTGCATCCCACACTCGGAACACAACCCCGGGCAGTGGGGCCGGCACACCGGTTGGAACGGCAGCGTCGGCACGACAGCGTCCCGGAACACAGGCTCGAGGTCGATGAGGTCACCGACCAGCTCGTGCACCTCGTCCTCGTCCGAGTCGACGCCCACCTCGTGGTGGTGCGCCGCCCGGTCGGCATAGGCGAACAGCTCCTGGAAGGTCCCCTCGACATCGAGCTCGAGAGGATCCAGGCACCGCACGCACACGCCGGTCGCCGTGCCACTGACCGAACCCGTCACGAGGACACCTTCGACGACGGACTCGAGTCGCACCTCGACCTGCACCGGCTGGCCGGCCTTGATCGAGATGACATCGGTTCCGAGGTCGTCGGGCAACGTGACCGTGCGCGAGATCTCGTGCATCGTGCCCGGTCGCCGAACAAGCTCCCTGGTGTCGAGCACCAGAGGAGAACGGGGATCGGGACGGTCCATGACTCCTGCGCACAGTAGAGGATTCGGTCCGCGCCAAGACGGACGTGGACCGACCTCCAAGGCTACTAGAGCGACGCCGTGCGCCCAAATCAGCCCAGGCGCTCGGTCAGGGCGGCCAGGACCGTGTCGGGAACGAGACCGCTGACGTCGCCGCCGTAGCGCGCGACCTCCTTGATGAGCGAGCTCGAGATGTGCTGCAGCGTGGGGTCGGCGGCGATGAAGAGGGTCTCGACGCCGGTGAGGTGGTGGTTCATGTGTGCCATCGGGAGCTCGTAGGCGAAGTCGGTGCCGCCTCGCAGCCCCTTGACCATCGTCGCGGCGCCGACCTCGCGGCATACCTCGACGACGAGGGTCTCGGCCCAGGCGCCGATGCGGACGTTGGGCAGGTGTCCCACGGACTGCTCGATGAGCGCAGTGCGCTCCTCGACGCTGAACGCGCCGTGCTTGCTCGGGTTGTGCAGGATCGCGACGACGACCTCGTCGAACAGCCTGCTCGCCCGGGTCACCACGTCGACGTGACCGTTGGTGATCGGGTCGTAGGAGCCGGGGCAGACACAGCGGCGCACTTCGCTCGTCACGCGCCCAACCTACCGTCGCCGCGGACACGTCGCGGGGACCTCACGCGACGACCTCGCTCGGGGGCGGCTCGGCGAACCACATGGCAGTCTCGCCGTAGCGCTTCTCCCCCGACAGCTCGAGCCCCTCGGGCCACGAGGGCTGCGGTGAGCGGCTGGAGCGCTCGACGACGACGAAGGCGTCCGGTGCGAGCCACTGGTGCTCGACGAGCGCAGCGAGCACTGCCGCGAGGGCGTCCTCCGACACGTCATAGGGCGGGTCGACGAGCACGAGGTCCATGCGTACGCCCGCGGGCGGCCCGGCGGCGAGCGCGCGCTCCACCGTGTCGGCGACCACCTGCACGCCCGGGTGTCCGATGACGTCGACGTTGGCGCGGATGACCTTCGCGGCCAACCGGTGGGACTCGACGAGGAGCACCCGGGCGGCGCCCCGGCTCGCGGCCTCGAGGCCGAGGGCACCGGACCCCGCATAGAGATCGAGCACGGACGCACCCTCGAGCAGTCCGCGGTGCTCGAGCCGGCTGAAGAGCGCCTCACGCACCCGGTCGGAGGTGGGCCGGGTCGAGGACCCGGGCGGCGTCTGGAGGCGCCGCCCGCCGGCCGTGCCACTGATGATGCGCGTCATGTCATCCCCGCTCGAGCCACACGGCCTGCTCCTCGTCGAGGCGCATCGCGACGGCGGCCGCGAGCGCCGGATGGTCTCGCAGCCCGGGGTCGGCGTCGACGACCGCGAACGCGTCCTCACGGGCGTCGGCGATGATCTGCTCGTCCTCGAGTCGCCCGAGACGCAGGTGACGGACGGAGTTGCCACGGCCGCTCTGACGGGCTCCCAGCACGTCGCCCTCGCGGCGCAGCAGCAGGTCCGCCCGCGCCAGCTCGAAGCCGTCGGTCGTCGCGGCGACCTGGTCGAGGCGTTGGGCCGCCCGCTCCCCCGCGCCCTGCGTCATGAGCAGGCAGAGGCCGGGCACCGCGCCACGGCCGACCCGGCCGCGCAGCTGGTGCAGCTGTGAGATGCCGAAACGGTCGGCATCGACGATGACCATGACCGAGGCGTTGGCCACGTCGACGCCGACCTCGATGACCGTCGTGGCGACGAGGACGTCGATCTCGCCGTCCGAGAAGGCACGCATCGTGGCGTCCTTGACCTCGGGGTCGAGCCGGCCGTGCAGCACGCCGATGCGCACGCCGTCGAGCGCGGGGTGGGCGCGCAGGGTGCTGAGCATCGCGTAGACGCCGGTGAGCTCACGTCCGGCGCCGTCGTCCTCGCCTTCCGCATCGCCCTCCCCGTCGCCGCCGGCCCAGTGCGCGTCCCAGCCCGCGTCCTCGTCGGAGGTGTCGCGCGACGCCGCGGAGGCACCCCCCGCGGGGGCGGCGTCGTCGTCGACGTCGCCGATGCGCGGGCACACGACGTAGGCCTGGTGGCCGTTGGCGACCTCTTCGGCCACGCGCTGCCAGGTGCGGTCGACCCAGCCGGGCCTGTCGGCGTCGACGACGTGGGTCGTGATGGGCGAACGCCCGCGGGGCAGCTCACGCAGCGTCGAGGTCTCCATGTCTCCGAAGACGGTCATCGCGACGGTGCGCGGGATCGGGGTGGCGGTCATGACCAGCACATGGGGTGGACGAATCCCCTTCTCGCGCAGGGCATCACGCTGCTCGACACCGAACCGGTGCTGCTCGTCCACCACGACGAGGGCGAGATCTGCGAACTGGACGTGCTTCTGGATGAGCGCATGCGTGCCGACGACGATGCCCGCCTCGCCGGAGGCCGCATCGAGCAGGGAGCGCCGGCGGGTGCGGGCGTTCTGGCTCCCGGTGAGCAGCGCCACCGTGGTGCCGAACTCCGAGCCACCGAGCCTCCCGCCCTGCCCGAGCTCGCCGAGCATCGTGGTGATCGACCGGTGGTGCTGGGCGGCGAGGACCTCGGTGGGGGCGAGCAGGGCCGCCTGTCCGCCCGCGTCGATGGCGGCGAGCATGGCCCGCAGGGCGACGACCGTCTTTCCCGAGCCGACCTCCCCCTGCAGGAGCCGGTGCATCGGGCGGTCGGACGCGAGCTCGGTGGTGAGCACCTCGCCGATCTCGCGCTGGCCCGCCGTGAGCTCGAAGGGCAGGCGTGCGTCGAAGGCCGCGAGGAGACCGCCCGGACGCGGCGGTCGTGGCGTCGCGAGCTCCGACTCCGCCGCCTTGCGACGCTGGGCGAGGATCGTCTGGAGGACGAAGGCCTCGTCGTACTTGAGCCGGTCGAGCCCGCGGGCCGGTTGGTCGTCGACCGCCGGCCGGTGGACGAGCTCGAGCGCGACGGCACGGTCGACGAGACCCCGCGCGGCGCGTACGTCGTCGGGGACCGGCTCGCGGATGCGGTCGACGGAGTCGAGCGCGGTGTGGACGAGCTTGCGCAGTCGCAGCGAGTTGATCTTGCCCGTCGTGGAGTAGACCGGTACGCGGTGCGTCCGGTACCACTCGACGGCCGCCTCGCCCTGCTCGTCGTCGTCGAAGAGCTCGTACTCGGGGTGGGTCAGCTGGAGCCGGTGACCGTAGGCGCCGATCTGGCCGACGAAGAAGCCGCGCACGCCCGGCCTGAGCTTGCCCTCGTGGCCGTAGGCACTGAAGAAGGTGACGTCGAGCTCGTTGCCGAGGTCGTCACCGATGACGACGGTCAGCATCTTGCCGCGCCGGTTGCGCATGGCCCGCGACGTGGCCTTCTTCACCTCCGCGACGACGAGGACGTCCTCACCGACGTGGAGCGAGGAGAGGTCGGTGAGCTGTCCGGGGCGGACGTAACGCCGCGGCACGAACTCGAAGAGGTCGGCGACGCTCAGCAGTCCCTTCGTCCGGGCCAGCTGCTCGGCCTCGTTCTTCTTGACGAGCTTGCTCAGCGGCGAGTCCTCCGTCAGCACCGGCACCTCACTCCACCCCCAGCAGCACCGGGTAGACCGCCTGTCCGCCGTCGATGAGTGACACCTCGATGCCGTGGTGGGCTCTGCGGGCCTCTGCGGTGACCGCCTCGAGCAGGCCGTCGGGAGCGTCGACACCGGCGACGACGGTGACGAGCTCGCCGCCGCTGGCGAGGAGCCGGTGGACCACCTCGCGGGACACGGTCAGCTGGTCGGAGCCGACGATGACGACGTCGCCGTCCACGACGCCCAGGACGTCACCGGCCTCGCACGGGCCTCCGCTCGTGAGCGCCGCCCGGTTGGCGACGGTGACGGCGCCGTGCCGGGTCGCCGAGGCCGCGGCCTGCATGGCGAGGACGTTGGCCGACGCCGCCGCGGTCGGTTCGAAGACGGCGAGTGCGGCGATGCCCTGCACGGCCGTGCGCACGTGGACGAGGTGCGCCTCGATACCGTCGTCGGCGACCGCCCGCACGGCGGCCGCCGCGGCCAGGAGCGTGTCGCCGTCGTTGGGCAGCACGACGACGCCCGAGGCGCCGAGCGTGTGCTGCTGGCGGATGGCGTCGATGAGCCCTCCGGTCGAGGCGCGGCGGCCCGGGCCGGAGCGGACGACGACCGCGCCGGCATCCTCGAACAGTCCCTCGAGCCCGACGCCCGCGGCGCACGCGACGATCGCCGCACCTCCGGCGGTCGACGTGCCGGCCGCGTCGCCTCGCGGCAACCGCGCCCCGTGGACGTGCTCCTCGGTGAGCCGGGTGATCCGCACCCGGTGCGGCCGGCCCGCCTCGATGCCGGCCTCGACGGCCGCGCCGGCATCGTCGACGTGGGCATGGACGTTCCACTCGCCGTCACCGCCGACGACGAGCACCGAGTCGCCGAGCTCGACGAGCCGGGCGCGCAGCGCGTCCACCGCGGTGTCGTCGGAGTCACGCAGGAGGTACATCACCTCGAACTCCGGGATCCGCTCCTGCTCTCCGTCGCCGCCGGGGCGGCCGGCGCGGAACGCCGGGTTCCGCGGGTCGGGCCGGCGCCGGGAACGGCGCTCGGAGGAGTCGGTCCCCGAGCGGGCTCGCTGGCCGGCGCAGACCCTCTCGAGGCACTCGAGGAGCACGACGAGCCCGGCCCCGCCGGCATCGACGACACCGGCGCGGGCGAGCACCTCGAGCTGCTCGGGTGTGTGCTCGAGCGCCTCGCGGGAGGCCTCGACGGCCGCCCGCGCGACCGCGTGCACGCTCACGGGGGCATCGCCACCCGAGGTGGCAGCCGGGTGGGGCGTACCGCCGGCGTGGGTGACGGCATACGGCCCCGGTGACGGGGAGCCGGCCGCCTGAGCAGCCGCCTCGGCCATCGCGCGGGCGACGGTGAGGATCGTGCCCTCCTTGGGGTCCGTCACGGCCTGGCGGGCGCGCTGCTCGGCGTGCTGCAGGCCCTCGGCCAGTATCCGGCCGTCGATCTCCACCGCGCCCGCGCAGCCCTCGGCGAGGCCACGGGCGAGCTGGCTGAGGATGACGCCCGAGTTGCCACGGGCGGTCCAGAGCAGGTGCCGGGCGAAGACCGCGAGCAGGGCGTCGGCCGTCGTGACGTCGGCGGTCGCCAGCGTGCGCTCGACGGCGCCGTCGAAGGTGAGGTAGAGGTTCGTGCCCGTGTCGCCGTCGGGGACGGGAAAGACGTTGAGGGCGTCGATCTCGGCACGGCGGGCTGCGAAGAGCGAGCGCGTCAGGACGGCCCAGCGGCGGACCGCGACGAGGTCGAGCAGGGTGAGCGGCCCGTCGGGCGGCGGCGCTGCGCCGGGCATCGGACCTCCTGCTCGTCGTGCTGTCCATCGGCCTGGGATCGGGCTCGCCGATGCTCGGCAGGCTAGCGCCTCGTCCAGACGGTCGCATGCACCGCTCCTACCCCGGCCCGGCGTCCGACAACTCTCGTGGGTGGAGGCCCCTCGGACACCCGGGACGGTTACCTTGGGCGAGATGTCGACCGCCTCCGCCCACCACCGCAAGTCGTGGGCAGCTGCCCCCGCCGGCTTCTACGAGGCCGAGGCGGCCGGCCTGCGCTGGCTCGGCGAAGCGCAGCCGCACGGTGGCGCCCGGGTCGTCGAGGTCCGTGGCGTCGGCGCCGACCACATCGACCTGGCCCGCCTGCATCCTGCCCGTCCCACGGCCGACGCGGCCGAGGCACTGGGACGGGAGCTGGCCGTGACGCACGGCATGGGAGCCCCGGCGTTCGGCTCTCCCCCGGCCGGCTGGGCCGGGGACGCCTGGATCGGACGGCAGCAGCAGAGCAACGAGCCGACCGCGACGTGGGGTCTGTTCTACGCAGAGCAGCGGGTGCGTCCCTTCGTGCGCAGGGCCCTCGACCGCGGACACCTCGACGCGTCCGGGGCCGGCGTCGTCGACCGCGTCTGCGACCGCCTGGCGTCCGGCGACTTCGACGACGCACGGCCACCGGCCCGCATCCACGGCGACCTGTGGTCGGGCAACGTCGTGTTCACCGCTGACGGCGCCGTTCTCATCGACCCTGCGGCGCACGGCGGACACGGCCTCACCGACCTCGCGATGCTGGCCCTCTTCGGGTGCCCGGGGCTCGGCCGCATCAGCGCCGCCTACGAGGAGGCCGCCGGGCTCGCCCCGGGGTGGCGCGAGCTCGTCGAGCTGCACCAGCTGCACCCCCTTGCCGTGCACGCCTCGTCGCACGGACCGGCGTATGCCGTCCAGCTCGTCGAGGCGTCCCGCACCTTCGCGTGAGGTGTGCTCGGCGAGGCGGTCCGGCCGTTTTGTCGTCCGAGCAGCTCGTCGGCTACTCTTTACCGGTTCCCCCCGTGCACTGCGGGGTGACGCGCGCCCTCGTGTGCGTCGGCCCCGATCCGGTGGTGGAGCGCAGCACTTCGTCAACATCGAATTTCAGGAGATACCCGTGGCTGCCAACTGCGACGTCTGCGGCAAGGGACCGAGCTTCGGTCACAACATCTCGCACTCGCACCGCCGCACCAAGCGCCGCTGGAACCCCAACATCCAGCGCGTTCGGACGCTGGTGGACGGTGTGACGCCGAAGCGACTCAACGTCTGCACCTCCTGCCTCAAGGCGGGCAAGGTCGTTCGCTGAACGTCCCTCACCAACGCTGAAGGCCGGTCCCCTCTGGGGCCGGCCTTCTTCGTGCCCGCGGCACGCGCGACCCACCGTCGGAGCGATGCCCGGACCGGGCTCGGCGGTCAGGTGGCGCGGAAGTGGTCCCAACCCGTGTGGGTCACGACGTGGCCGTCGACGAGGATGCCGGCGGACTCGCCCTCCCCCGGCTCGCGAACCGACCCGATGGCGCGCCACCCGTCGGGGTGGGCGCCGGCCGGGAAGGTCGCGAGCAACGAGTGCTCCTCGCCGCCGGCGAGCACGCAGTCGAGGGCTGCCTCGGCCCCCAGCGCGTCGGTGAGGGCGTCGACGTCGGCGGCGAGCGCCTGCGGGTCGAGGTCGATGACGACGTGGCTGGCACGGGCGATCCGTCCGCCGTCACGCAGCAGTCCGTCACTGAGGTCGAGCATCGCCGTGGCCCCGGCGACCGCTGCGGCCGGCCCTGCCTCGAGCGGCGGCTCGGGACGGCGCTGACGGGCGACCGCGACCGGGTGCCGGCCGACGGCGTCGGCCCGGAGCAGCCTGAGGCCGGCGTCGGCCAGGCCGAGCGAGCCTCGCACCGCAAGGACGTCGCCGGCCCGCGCGCCGGAACGGAGCACCGGCTCGCCGTCGAGGCGGCCGAGCGCCGTGACCGACACCATGACGACCCCGGCCGGCGCGGACGAGAGGTCTCCGCCGAGCACGGCCACGCCGGCCGCGGCACACGCCTCGGCCAGGCCGCGCACGTGGTCGAGAACCCACTCGATCGACAGGTCGGGGTCGGCGACGAGGGTGACGAGGACCCCGGTGGGCCGCCCGCCCATGGCTGCGACGTCGGCGAGGTTCTGCGCCACGACCTTGTGCCCGATGTCGGCTCCCGAGGACCACGCGTCGAGCCAGTCACGACCGAGGACGACGGTGTCGGTGGTGGCGATCGTGCGCTCGGACGTCCGCAGCACAGCCGCATCGTCGCCCGGCGGCACCACCAGCTCGTCGGTGCCCGGGAAGGCCGGAAGGATGCGTCCGAGCAGCTCGTCCTCGTCGAGGGAACGCAGCGGTGTCCCGCCCGTCATCATCGGCCCGCGCTGGAGCCGCTGCCCGTTCGGCACGGATGACACATCCTTTCGGTGGACGGCCCGGTCACGGCCCGGTTTCCATGGGACGTGGGGCCCCATGGCAAGGTAGCGTCAGGGCACGGTCGCAGTCACACTGAGGCCCGCCGTTCCGAACGGTCGAGCCGGACCCGCCCGTGTCCCCGACGACCGTCCAACGATCGACACACAGTGAGGTGACACGTGGTCCAGGCGTACATCCTGATTCAGACCGAGGTCGGCAAGGCCGCGAGCGTCGCGGAGGCGATCGCCGGGATCTCGGGCGTGACCCTCGCCGAGGACGTGACGGGTCCCTACGACGTCATCGCCCGCGTGGAGGCCTCCAACGTGGACGATCTCGGCCGTCTCGTCATCGCCAAGCTCCAGGACGTTCCCGGCATCACCCGGACCCTCACGTGCACGGTCGTCCACGTCTGAGGCCGGACTCCTGACCCGACACCCGCACCTCACGACGGCGGCGCTCATCGGCGCCGCCGTCGTGCTGTCCGCGTGCAGTCGCGCCCCCGAGGTGGCCCTCGCACCCCAGGCGTCGGCGCCGGTGTGCGCCTCGGCGGTGTGGCCCGCCGACGTCAGTGGCCACGCGCGGGTGCCGACGCGCCCCGACGACGGTTCGGTGGCGGCGTGGGGTGATCCGGCGATCATCGCCCGCTGCGGCCTCGACCCCCTCGGCCCGACGACCGAGGACTGCGTCACGGTCGACGGCGTCGACTGGGTGGTGCGCCCGCTCACCGACGGGTCGGCCGCGACGACCTACGGACGCGACCCTGCGATCGAGGTGCTCGCGCCGGCCGCCTACGGTGCGGTGCCGCTGCTCCTACCGGCTCTGACGGGCGTCGCCAGGTCGCTCCCCACGAACGGTCGCCACTGCTCGTGACCGACGTGCAGTGTGTCGTCGTGTCGTCCCTCCACCGACGGCCGTTCGCTGCCGGCCGGTCCAGCACGGCAGCGTCGAGGCGAAGCCCCCTGGTGACGGTCCCCGGTCGTCGGGTCGGACCACGGTGTTCGGCTCGTCATCGGGCCGAGCCGGTCCTAGGGTCGCGACACGCACCTGAACCCGACGTGCCCGGTGGTGCTGCGCACACCGTGTCCCTGGCGGGCCGCGGGCCGGTAGCGGTGGCAGTACGACGGCGCGCACAGGTGGGAGCCGCCCTTCGTGACGCGGCGGTCGGCCTCGGACAGGCTCACCGGGGTCTCGGGGGCACAGCAGGAGTGCTGCTCGTGCCGCTGTGAGGCGGCGGAGTCAGACGTCGAGGCGGAGTCGGAGGCGTGGGTGAGCGAGAGCTCGCTTGGTGCCGCCGGCCCCTCGGTCCACGGGCTGCTCGTCCACTCCCAGACGTTGCCGGCGACGTCGTAGAGCCCCAACCCGTTGGGCGGGAAGCTACGGACGGGTGACGTGCCGAGGAAACCGTGCGGGTGGAGGTTCTCGAACGGGAACCGTCCCACCCAGGTGTTCGCCATGAACACCCCGTCGGGGCAGAACTCGTCGCCCCACGGATAGGTGGCGCCGTCGATCCCTCCTCGGGCGGCGTGCTCCCACTCAGCTTCCGTGGGCAGCACCTTGCCGCACCAATGGGCATACTCCGCGGCGTCCTCCCATCCGACGTGCACGACGGGATGCTCTCCCCGGCCGTCGATGCTGCTCCCCGGTCCGGTCGGATGACGCCAGTCCGCGCCGGGCTGCCACCGCCACCAGCGGGTCCAGTCGTCGAGAGGCACCGGACCCCGTGTGGGCGTGAACACCTGCGAGCCCGGCACGAGGAGGTCCGGGTCGGCGCCCGGGAAGTCGTCCTCCGTAGGAGCACGCTCCGGCACGGTCACGTGACCGGTCTCGGCGACGAACCTCGCGAACTGCTCGTTGGTCACGGGGTGCTCGTCGAACCACAGGTCGTCGACGGTGACACCTCGAACGGGCCGCTCCTCCGGGTAGAAGCTCTCGCTGCCCATCACGAACGTGCCCCCGGGCACGTAGGTCATTCCGGAGCGGGTGACGGCGGATCGCGACATGTCCCTACTGTCTCGCCATGGCGATGCGGAGGCGTTCTTCCGGATCGACGAGATGGTCGTGGTCGTCATCACCCAGGTCGATCTGCACCCAGCGGATCTTGCCCGTGAAGCGGCTGGTCGCGGGGGTGTAGTCGGCGGTGACGGTGGTGCCGGTCTCCTGGCCGATGTCGGTGGTCTCGTCGGCGGAGAAGATCATGGGCTGAGTGGCGCCGACGCGACCGGTGCCCACGGGCTGCCCGTCGTGGTACAGGGTGACGTCACCCCCCTTGGCCAGACCACCGCCGTCGTAGGCGAACTCCATCCGCACCTGGTGGTTGCCGGTCGGGATGGGGGTCTCGGCCCGGACCGTGAACTCCTGGATGCCGAGGAGGTTGTAGACGAAGCTGGCCCTGCCGTCCTTGGCGTAGACGGCCCAGCCGCCGAACCGGCCGCCTTGGGCGATGATCACGCCGTCGGCGCCTCCATCGGGGACGTCGACCTCGGCCGTGACGGTGAAGGACTTGTTCTTGATGCTGACCACGCTGTTCTCCGACAGGCGACCCATCCCGGAGTAGAACAGCTGGGACGTGCCTCGAATCAGGGTGGGCCGGCCGGCCATGCCCGGGTCGAGACGCTCCGAGGTGCGGTCATCCATCGGCAGCACGTTGTACTTGGTGGCCTCGATGAGCCACAGGCGTTGCAGCGCCGCGAGCATCTCGGGACGTTCGGCCGCCAGGTCGCGCGCCTGGCTGAAGTCGGTCCTGCCGTCGTAGAGCTCCCAGACGTCGTCGTCGAAGGCTGGCAGCTCCCCGCCCACCATGACCCACGGGGTGCGGTGCTTGGTGACCGCGCTCCACCCGCGGTGGTAGATGCCGCGGTTGGCGAACATCTCGAAGTACTGGAGGTCGTGCCGCTCCGGTGCCTCGGCGTCGTTGAAGCTGTAGAGCATGCTCGTGCCCTCCATGGGCGACTGCTGCACGCCGTTGACCATGGCCGGCTCGGGCAGGCCGGCGGCCTCCAGGACCGTGGGCGCCAGGTCGATGACATGGGTGAACTGCGAACGCAGACCGCCGCGCTGCTCGATTCCCTTCGGCCAGTGCACGATCGTGCCGTTCCGGGTGCCGCCCCAGTGCGAGGCGACCTGCTTCGTCCACTGCAACGGGGTGTTCATCGCCCAGGCCCAGCCGACCGAGAAGTGGTTGTAGGACGAGGGAGACCCGAGCTCGTCCAGCTTGCTCACCATGAACTCAGGGGTCTCCAGCGCAGCCATCCCGTTGAAGTTGGCCATCTCGTTGAAGGCACCGTTCATGGTGCCCTCGGCGGACGCGCCGTTGTCGCCGATGATGTAGTAGACGAGCGTGTTGTCGAGCACGCCCAGGTCCTCGATCGCATCGATCAGCCGACCCACGTGGTGGTCGGTGTGCTCCAGGAAGCCTGCGTACACCTCCATCTGGCGGGCGAGCACCGGCCGGAGCTGCTCGGGCATGTCGTCCCAGGACGTGATCTCGTCGTGGCGGCGAGTCAGCTCGGCATCGTCGGGAATGACCCCCAGCTCCTTCTGCCGCGCGAAGATGCGCTCGCGCTCGATGTCCCATCCGTCGTCGAAGCGGCCGGCGTACCGGTCGGCCCACTCCTTGGGCACGTGGTGCGGCGCATGCGTGGCGCCCGGTGCGAAGTAGACGAAGAACGGGCGGTCGGGCATCAGGGCCTTCTGCTGGCGGACCCAGCTGCACGCCCGGTCCGCGAGATCCTCGGTGAGGTGATAGCCCTCCTCGGCGGTCGCCGGTGGCTCCACCGGGGTCGTGCCGTCGTAGAGCGCGGGGTCCCACTGGTTGTTCTCCCCCCCGATGAACCCGTAGAAGGTCTCGAAGCCACCGCCGCCGGACGGCCAGGCGTCGAAGGGGCCCATCGGCGAGGACTGCCACACCGGCACCTCGTGGCACTTGCCGAACTGCGCCGTCGAGTACCCGTTGAGCTTCAGGGTCATCGCCAACGGTGCCTTGGTGTTCGGGCGCACCGAGCTGTTGCCGGGAGCGGACGTCGCCGTCTCGGTGATGCTGCCCATCCCGACCGAGTGGTGGTTGCGTCCCGACAGCAGTGCAGCTCGGGAGGGGGCACACAACGCCGTCGTGTGGAAGCGGTTGTACCGCAGACCACCCGCGACGAGCCGCTCCGCCGTCGGGGTGCTGCACGGGCCACCGAAGGCGCTCGACGCTCCGAACCCCACGTCGTCGAGGAGGATGACCACGACGTTGGGCGCTCCCTCCGGGGGAAGCAGCGGCTCGATCGGCGGGAACGCGGTGTCCGGGTCCTTCGCGTCGTAGGTGGTCAGGCCCGGCGCCTGCCGGTCGGGGATCGGCAACATCGTGCGCGCATGACGGTCAGTGCTCATGGGATCCCCCTTGGGTTGCCTGCGGCTGGAAGAGCGCAGGTCAGACGCCCCGACGCTAGCCCGGCCCCGTCCTGAGCCGCCTCATCCCCACCGGGTGATCCGACCGGGACGGCCTCGATCCTGCGCAGCGCGGCCGGCCGCGCGTCGAGCTCCCCGCCCGTCGCGCTCCCGCGGCCGTCAGCGCAGGCCGGTGCGACGCTCGAGGGCCAGCGAGATGAGCTCGTCGATGAGGTCGGGATACGCGATGCCGGATGCCGCCCACATGCGCGGGTACATCGAGTGCGGCGTGAAGCCCGGCATCGTGTTGATCTCGTTGATGAGGACCCGGCCGTCCTCGGTGTAGAAGCAGTCGACGCGCGCGAGCCCCTCGCAGCCGAGCGACTCGAACGCCTCGACGGCGAGGCGACGAACCTCCTTGGAGATCTCCTCCGGCACGTCGGCCGGGCAGCTGAGGTCGACGTCCGTCTCGGCGAGGTACTTCGCCTCGAAGTCGTAGAAGGCATGGTTGTCGTGGACCGCGACCTCGGCCACCTCTGACGTGCGGGGGCCGGACGTGCCGTGGCCCTCGAGCACCGCGCACTCGATCTCACGGCCGGCCACACCAGCCTCGACGAGGACCTTGGGGTCGTGCTCGCGTGCCACCTCGATGGCCGCCTCGAGGTCAGCGGGGTCGTCGACGCGGGTGATCCCCATCGACGAGCCGGCGCGGGCGGGCTTGACGAACAGCGGGTAGTGCAGACCGGCGCAGGCATCCATCGCAGCGGCCCTGTCGGTGCGCCACGCGCGGTCGGTGATGACGGCATACGGCCCGACCGGCAGTCCGTGCCCGGCGAAGACGACCTTCATGTAGTGCTTGTCCATGCCTGCGGCGGAGGCGAAGACGCCCGAGCCGACGTAGCGGACGTCCGAGAGCTCGAGGAAGCCCTGGAGCGTGCCGTCCTCGCCGAACGGTCCGTGCAGGAGCGGGAAGACGACGTCGACCTGGCCGAGCTCCTGCGGCGGGTGGCCGGCCTCGAGAGCGGTCAGCGTCGTCTCGCGAGTCGAGAGCGGCAGGACGACGTGCGCGGCGCTCGGCTCGACCTCCGGGGTGCGCCCGGCCGTCAGCTCGAAGCGGTGGGGGTCGTCGGCCGCGAGGACCCACTGCCCGTCGCGGGAGATGCCGATCGGGATGACGTCGTACTTGCTCCGGTCGATGGCGCGCAGCACCCCCGCGGCGGTGGCGCAGGAGACGGCGTGCTCCGAGGAGCGTCCTCCGAAGACGATGGCGACGCGGGGGCGGCGGCTCGGCTGGTCGGGCTGGGGCTGGTCCGTGGTCATCAGACGAGACTCTATCCCGACCCGTGAGGGCCCCTCGTACGCTGAAGGGGTGGGCATCGAAGCGGACTCGCAGCACCTGCACGTCGACACCTTCCTCGTGGCGTCGGGGCGCCCCGAGCGCTCCGCCGGCTCGTCGGCGAACGTGGCCGTCGAGCTGACGTCGACGTATTCCGCGGACGGCCCGGTCAACTACGCCCGCTCGGGCAACCCGACGTGGAACGCGTTCGAGGAGGCCCTCGGTGGCCTGGAGGGCGGTCGCGCGCTCGTGCATGCCTCCGGCATGGGTGCCATCTCGGCGGCGCTCTCGCTCGTGGCGCCCGGCGGCACCATCGTCGCCCCCGACACGACGTACAACGGCACCGGCGACCTGCTCATGGCCCACGAGAAGGCCGGAGGCACGGTCGTGCGTGTCCACGCCACCGACACGGCCGGCTTCCTGGCCGCCCTCGACTCGGCCGACCTGGTCTGGCTCGAGTCGCCGACGAACCCCCTCATGGACGTCACCGAGCTCGACGTCGTGCTCGCCCGGTCGCGGGAGCTCGGCGTGACGAGCGTCGTCGACAACACCCTCTCGACGCCGCTGCTGTGCCAGCCGCTCTCACTCGGCGCCGACGTCGTCGTGCACTCCGTGACGAAGTACCTCTCCGGCCACAGTGACGTCGTGCTCGGGGCGACGGTCGTCGCGGACACGGAGCGCGGCCGCGGGCTCGGTGAGCGGCTGCGTCGGCACCGCACCCTGCACGGCGCCATCGCCGGGCCGATGGAGGTCTTCCTCGCGCTGCGCGGGCTGCGGACCCTGTCCGTGCGCTTCGAGCGGGCGAGTGCGAGCGCGGCGGAGCTCGCCCGGCGCCTCGCGGGCCACCCGTCCGTCGCACGGGTCCGCTACCCCGCCTCGGGTGCCATGGTGTCGATCGAGGTGGCAGGCGACGCCGACGCCGCCGAGCGCGTCTGCGCCGCGACGCGTCTCTGGCTGCACTCGACGAGCCTCGGCGGCGTCGAGTCCCAGGTCGAGCGCCGCCGCCGCCACCCGTCGGAGTCCGAGCAGGTCCCGGTCAACCTGCTGCGTCTCTCCGTCGGGATCGAGCACGTCGACGACCTGTGGACCGATCTGGCCCAGGCGCTCGACACGGTCTGACGCGTTCGGGCCGGGGCGGGGAGGGGCGTACGCCCTCAGTGCTTCTCGGCCTTGAGGTCGCGCGACATGAGTCGCGGCCCGACCTCGCTGGCCGAGTGGCCGTCGCGGATGACGGCCACGACCTGCTCGCAGATCGGCATGACGACGTCGTGCTGCTCGGCGAGAGTGAGGATCGACTCGCAGGACTTCACCCCCTCGGTCGTCGTGCGCAGCTCGGCGGTCGCCCCGGCGACCGTCATGCCCCGGCCGAGCCGCACGCCGAAGCTGTGGTTGCGCGAGAGCGGCGACATGCACGTCGCGATGAGGTCACCGACACCGGCGAGGCCCATGAAGGTCTGGGGGTGAGCGCCGAGGGCAAGCCCCAGACGCGTGGTCTCGGCGAGCCCCCGCGTGATGATCGTGGCTTTCGTGTTGTCGCCGAAGCCCATTCCCTCGGCCATCCCGGAGGCGAGCGCGACGACGTTCTTCGTGGCCCCGCACACCTCGGCGCCGATGACGTCGGTGTCGGTGTAGGGCCGGAACCACGGCGTCGCGCAGGCACTGGCCACGCGCTCGGCCGTCGCCATGTCGCGGCAGGCGACCACGCCACCGGCAGGCTGGCGGCGGGCGATCTCCGGCGCGAGGTTGGGCCCGGACACGACGACGATGCGGTCCGGCTCGATGCTCGCGGCCTCGGCGACGACCTGGCTCATCCGCATGGTGGTGCCCAGCTCGACGCCCTTCATGAGGGACACGACCGGCGCGTCGGTGGGGATGGAGTCGCCCCACCGCGTCAGGTTCTCGCGCAGCGTCTGGGAGGGCACGGCGAGCACGACGATGTCCGCCCGCTCGAGCGCCTCACCGGCGTCGACGGTCGCGCGAACGGCGGACGGCAGCTCGAGCTCGGGCAGGTAGGCGTCGTTGCGCCCGGCGTTCACCGCGTCGGCGACCTCCTGGCGGCGGGCCCACATCGTCACCTCGCATCCGGCGTCAGCGAGGATCATGCCGAAGGCCGTCCCCCAGTTGCCGCTGCCCATGACGGCGACGCGGGTCGTCACGCCCCGCTCCCGTCCGGGCGACGGTGTCGCCTGGAGCGCCCGATCTCGTGGTGCTTGACGGGGTCGCCGACCTCGGGGACGCCGTGCCGACGCGGGTCGAAGCGCTCGGTGGGACGCTTCTCCTCGCGGAGCACCTCCAGCAGCTCGGTGATGCGGTCCATGAGCCGGTCGGTGGCCTCGCGCAGCACCACGGCGTCGGTGGGACGGTCGTAGAGGTCGGACAGGTCGACCGGTGGACCGGCATACATCATCATCGTCTTGCGCGGGAAGAGCGAGGGCTTGTGGCCGTAGGGCGACAGGATCTCGTGGGCGCCCCACTGCGCCACCGGAACCAGCGGGCAGCGCGTCTCGAGTGCCACTCGCGCGGCGCCGGTCTTGCCGCGCATCGGCCAGAGGTCGGGGTCGCGCGTGATGGTGCCCTCGGGGAAGATGCCGAGCGCCTTGCCGGCCCGGACGCCCTCGACCGCCGCGCGGTAGGCGTCCGCCGCGGCGGTGGAGTTGCGGTAGACGGGGATCTGGCCGCACTTCTTGAGCAGCCAGCCGACGACGGGGATCGCGAAGAGGCTGTCCTTGCCGAGGAAGTACGCCTCACGTCCGCTGTCCAGCATGAAGTGCGCGAAGACCAGCGGGTCGGCGTAGGAGATGTGGTTCGTCGAGACGACGAACCCGCCCTCGGCGGGGATGTTCTCGACGCCGCGCCAGTCGCGCTTCGTCACTCGCATCAGCAGCGGCCGCAGCACGAGGGCCGCGAACCGGTAGGCCAACGGCAGCCGCCTCCTGCGTGCGCCGGCAGTCACGTTGGCAGTCCTCCTCGTCGTGCACGCGCCGGTCGGCGTGGCTGGGCTTCATCTTGTCCACCTCGCGGCGCGGTGTCGAGCAGCGGGGCGGCGAGTGGGACGATATCGCCAGCATGACGACCTACTCCCGCGCGCACCCGGCAGCGCCCTCCACCGACTGGCACCTCGTGGTCCCCGTCAAGGACACGCGGCACGGCAAGTCGCGCCTGGCCCGGGCCGTCGGCTCCGATCGCGCCGACCTCAGCGTCGCCATCGCATCGGACACGCTCTCCGCAGCCCTCGAGGCGATCGGCCACGACCGACTCGTGCTCGTCACCAGCGACTCGGGCCTCGCGGGCACGTGGCGGGCGCGTGGGGTGCGCGTCGTCGCCGACCCGGGCACGGGTCTCAACGACGCCGTCAGGGTGGGTATGCGGCAGGCCGGAGCGGGCTCGCGCGTGGCCGCCCTCCTCGGGGACGTCCCGTCGCTCGACGGAGCATCGCTGCACGCGGCCCTCGAGGCCGCCGGCCGGGTCGAGGAGTCGTTCGTGCCTGACGCGGACGGCACGGGGACGGTGCTGCGCTGCGGGCGCGACTTCACACCGCGGTTCGGCACTGACAGCGCCGCACGTCACGAGGCAGACGGGGCGGTGCGCCTGGAGCTGCCGCTACCCCGCCTGCGCACCGACGTCGACGACGCCCGGAGCCTGTCACGTGCGCGGCGGCTCGGGCTGGGCCCGGCGACACGAGCCGTCCTCGAGCACCGGGCATCTGGTTGGATCAGGAGCATGCAGGCCACGGTCCACCGCTTCGACCCCGAGAGCCACACCGGGAGCGTGCTGCGCGACGACGGCATCGAGCTGCGCTTCGAGGCGCCGGCGTTCGACGCGAGCGGCCTGCGCCTGCTGCGCCTCGGCCAGCGCCTGACGGTCGAGGTCGTCGACGACCTCGTGGTCGCCCTGCACATCGTGGGCGTCGGTCCGGGGCAAGCGATCCGCTGACACGCACGTGGGCCCGACCGTGCAACGGTCAGGCCCACGTCGCGTTCGGCGGCAGCCCGGTCCCGGGCGCCGCCCCGGCTCACCTCGTGGCCGTCTTCTTCGCGGTGCTCTTGCGTGGCGTGGTCTTCTTCGCGGCGGCGGTGGTCGTCGTCGCGGCGGCCTTCGTCGTCGTCCTCTTGGTGGCAGCCTTGGCCGGGGCGGCCTTGGTCGCAGCCGCACGCTTGGCCGGAGCCGCCTTGGTGGCAGCGGCCTTCGTCGTGATCGCCTTGGTGGCAGCCTTGGCCGGGGCGGCCTTCGTCGCGGACTTCCGGGCGGTCTTCTTCGCCGGCGCAGCAGCGACCGACGTGCCGGCGGAGGCGCGCGAGGCGGCCGACTCGGTCTTGGAGAGCTTCTTGCTGCCGGACACGACCTCCTTGAAGTTCGTGCCGGAACGGAACTTGGGGACGCGGGTCTTCTTGATCCGCACGGTCGCCCCCGTCTTCGGGTTGCGGCCCGTGCGCGCGGCCCGGTCAGCCCGCTCGAAGGTGCCGAAGCCGGTGATGCCGACCTTGCCGCCCTTGGCGACCTCGCGGATGACGACGTCGAGGAACGCCTCCAGCGCGTCGGATGCGACCTTCTTGCTGCCGAGCTTGGTCTCGAGCGCGTCGATCAGTTCTGCCTTGTTCACGTCTTCCCCTCCAGAAGGACTGTCGGTGTCAGGCGACCCGACGATATGCGTCCGGAACCGGTCCGGCTACCTCCTGACGTTAGGCCGCCTCGGGAGGCACGTCCATCACCGCTCGGTGGGTTTTCGTTGTGTCGCAAGGAGTTTGACAGGTTCTGCGGCAGATCCGGAGGCCCACGCTGCCGGTCATGAATCCGTCCGGTTCATCCAGATGTGAGAACGGATCCCTTTGTCGGACAAAGGGATCCGTTCACCATGAACTGCTCTTGACTTCACTGCCGGCGCCTCGTCAGGCCGGTGTGGTCACCGGCTTGTGGCTCGCGCGATGGGACTCGAAATCTGCCACGAGATCTTCGTGTCGCAGGGTCAGTCCGATGTCGTCGAGGCCTTCGAGCAGCCGCCAGCGCGTGTAGTCGTCGATCTCGAAGGGTGCGACGATCTCTCCGGCGTGGACGGTTCGGCCCACGAGGTCGACGGTGATCTCGGCACCCGGGTTGTTCTCGAGGTACTTCCAGATCAGCTCCACGTCGTCCTGCGACACGATGGCGGTGAGCAGGCCCTGCTTGCCGCTGTTGCCGCGGAAGATGTCGGCGAAGCGAGAGCTGATCACCACGCGGAAGCCCCAGTTCATCAGGGCCCACACCGCGTGCTCGCGACTCGACCCCGTGCCGAAGTCGGGACCGGCGACGAGGACCGAGCCCTCGGCATACACCGGGTTGTTGAGGACGAACGACTCGTCCTTGCGCCAGGCGGCGAAGAGGCCGTCCTCGAAGCCGGTGCGCGTCACGCGCTTGAGGTACTCGGCGGGGATGATCTGGTCGGTGTCGACGTTGCTGCGACGCAGCGGTACACCGACGCCGGTGTGGGTCTCGAACGCGTCCATGGCTCAGGCCTCTCCGGTCGTGGCGGACGCCAGCTCGCCCTGCGGCCGCCCTGCGTTGTCGAGGTCGCCGGGGCTCGACAGGGTGCCCCTGACGGCGGTCGCCGCTGCCACCAGCGGGCTGACGAGATGCGTGCGCCCCCCCTTGCCCTGACGGCCCTCGAAGTTGCGGTTGGAGGTCGAGGCGCTGCGCTCACCGGGGGCGAGCGTGTCGGGGTTCATGCCGAGACACATCGAGCAGCCGGGCAGGCGCCACTCCGCACCGGCCTCGGTGAAGACCTTGTCGAGCCCCTCGGACTCAGCCTGCAGGCGCACCTTGGCCGACCCGGGAACCACGAGCATGCGGACGCCGTCCGCGACGCGATGTCCCTGGACGACGGCGGCCGCCGCCCGCAGGTCCTCGATGCGGCCGTTGGTGCAGGAGCCGACGAAGACCGTGTCGACCTTGATGTCGCGCAGCGGCGTTCCCGGCTCGAGGCCCATGTAGGCCAGGGCGTTGGCCGCGGCCACGCGGTCGCTCTCGTCGGCGAACTCCTCGGGGTCGGGAACCGAGGCCGAGAGCGGCAGGCCCTGACCGGGGTTGGTGCCCCACGTGACGAAGGGGGTCAGCTCGGTCGCGTCGACGTCGACCTCGGCGTCGAAGACGGCGTCGTCGTCGCTGCGCAGCGCGGTCCACTCGGCGACCGCGGCCTCCCAGTCGGCGCCGGTCGGCGCGTGCGGCCGCCCTCGGAGGTAGTCGAACGTCACGTGGTCGGGCGCGATCATGCCGGCGCGGGCGCCGGCCTCGATGGACATGTTGCACACCGTCATCCGGGCCTCCATCGACAGCGCCTCGATGGCCTCGCCGCGGTACTCGATGACGTAGCCCTGCCCACCGCCGGTGCCGATCCGCGCGATGACGGTCAGGACGATGTCCTTGGCCGTGACTCCCTCGGGCAGCGTGCCGCGGACGTTGACGGCCAGCGTCCTGAAGGGCTTCAGGGGCAGCGTCTGCGTGGCGAGCACGTGCTCGACCTCGGACGTGCCGATGCCGAAGGCGAGCGCCCCGAAGGCGCCGTGGGTCGAGGTGTGGCTGTCGCCGCAGACGACGGTCATGCCCGGCTGCGTGAGGCCGAGCTGCGGGCCGACGACGTGGACGATGCCCTGGTCGGCGTCACCCATGGGGTAGAGGCGGACGCCGAACTCCTCGCAGTTGCGTCGGAGCGTCTCGACCTGGATCTTCGACACCGGATCGGTGATGGGGCCGGGAGTGGTGGGGACGTTGTGGTCCTCGGTCGCGAGCGTGAGGTCCGGGCGGCGCACTGGCCGGCCGGCGAGGCGCAACCCGTCGAACGCCTGGGGACTGGTGACCTCGTGGAGGAGGTGAAGGTCGATGTAGAGGAGGTCGGGCTCCCCTTCAGCGCGACGGACGACGTGTGCGTCCCAGACCTTCTCGGCCAGTGTCCCTGCCATGGCTACCCTCTGACTTCCCTCCGCGGCGGCGTTCCGGTGGTCGAGCGCGTGCGCCATCGAGGACCTGGTCGCGACATCGCTCTTCGGCCAGCGTGAACCTTTTGTGGGCGCGGTGGATTGACGTCTCAGTGCCTGAGACGTCAGTATCAGTGCATGGACAACTCTTCAGGCGTCGGCGTTCTCGACAAGGCCGCCACCGTGCTCGGCGCCCTCGAGGCTGGCCCGGCCACCCTCGCCCAGCTCGTCGGAGCCACCGGTCTCGCCCGTCCGACGGCGCACCGTCTGGCCGTCGCGCTCGAGCACCATCGTCTCGTCTCCCGGGACATGCAGGGGCGCTTCGTGCTCGGCCCGCGCCTCGGCGAGCTCGCCTCGGCTGCGGGCGAGGATCGCCTGCTGGCGGCAGCCGGCCCGGTGCTCGGCGCCTTGCGCGATCACACGAACGAGAGCGCGCAGCTCTTCCGTCGCCAGGGTGACCAGCGCATCTGCGTGGCGGCGGCCGAGCGCCCCGTCGGCCTGCGCGACTCGATCCCGGTCGGCGCGACGCTGTCGATGCTCGCGGGCTCCGCCGCGCAGGTGCTGCTCGCCTGGGAGGAGCCGGACCGGCTGCACCGCGGCCTGCAGGGCGCCTCCTTCACGGCGACCGCACTGTCCGGTGTCCGTCGCCGCGGCTGGGCCCAGAGCGTCGCCGAGCGGGAGGCCGGCGTCGCCTCGGTCTCTGCCCCCGTCCGGGGCCCGTCGGGTCGCGTCGTCGCCGCCGTCTCCATCTCCGGACCCATCGAACGCCTCTCGCGCCAGCCCGGTCGACTGCACGCGGCGACGGTCGTCGCCGGCGCCAACAAGCTGACCGAGGTCCTGCGCCGCCACCACGCGATGCAGCAGCAGCAACAGCAACAGCACAACGCCTGACCGAGCTCGACCCAGGCTGCCTCCCGACAACGGCGTCGGGACCGGCCGCCGGACCCGCCGCCGTGTGCCGTGCACAACGGATCGGTCACGATCCGGGTCGACACCCGCACTGGGACAACCTTTGCCGAGGTCGTCGCGTCACCCTCAGTGCAGTGCACCGACGCACGGCACGTCGCGTTTCAGACAAGGGGTCATGATGCAGACAGCCACCACACCGCTCCGCTCGCCCGAGGGACCCCGGGCTCCGGGCAGCCTGCACCGGCTCGTCGTGCTGAGCGGCGCCATCGCCCTCGTCGCCGCGACGACCGCCTGCAGCCCGGACCAGGGCGCGAGGGTGGCTGCGACGCGCGTCGGCCAGACCGCTGCCGGGTCCGCGTCGTCCGGCACGCCGGCACCCACGACGAGCGAGACCTCCACCGAGACCCCCCGCGAGAGCCCGACGCAGACCAGGACCCCGTCGTCGGCGCCGACCTCCAGGCCGACACCCGTCGTCGACCCCGCGCCCACGCCCACGCCCTCGGCGACCGCGACCCCCGAGCCGGCTCCGGCGCCGGTCGTCATGCTCCGCGCGGGTGACACCGGCCCGAAGGTGCGCTCCCTCCAGGCGCGCCTGCGCCAGCTCAGCTGGTTCGAGGGCGACGTGAGCGACCGCTACGGGTCGAGGACGACGGCCGCTGTGCGCGGCTTCCAGGCCAAGCGGGGCCTCGACGCCACCGGCACCCTCGACGAGCCCACGTGGGACAGGCTCGTCTCGATGACGCACCGCCCGACGACCGACGAGCTCGCCAACGTCAAGCCCAAGCCGGTCGAGCCCAAGCCGGTCGAGCCCACGCCGGCGGCGATCTCGTGGGACGTCGACGAGCGCTGCCTGACCGGTCGGGTCATGTGCGTCAGCAAGTCGACCCAGCGGCTCACGTGGGTCGTCGACGGCGTGCCGCAGTACGGGTTCGACGTGCGGTTCGGCAGCGACGAGCTGCCGACCCGCGAGGGCGTCTTCTCGGTCTACCTCAAGAAGGTCGACGTGATCTCGAACCTCTACCACACGCCCATGCCGTACTCGATGTTCTTCTCCGGCGGCCAGGCCGTGCACTACTCCTCCAACTTCGCGCGCCTCGGCTACGCCGGCGCCTCCCATGGCTGCGTCAACGTGCGCAACAAGGCCCGACTCGTCCAGCTCTACGGCGAGGTGCGCCTCGGCGACAAGGTGGTCGTCCACTGGTGAGGCCGGCTGCGCACGCACCGTAGGCTGACGGGGTCACTCCCCCACGGCCCCAAGGAGTCGCTGTGCTCAAGGTTGGTTGGAAGGCGTCCGCGGAGCAGTTCGGCCCCCGCGACCTCGTCTCGTTCGCCACCCGGGCGGAGCAGGTGGGCCTCGACTCGGTCTTCATCTCCGACCACTTCCAGCCGTGGCGGCACCAGCAGGGGCACGCCCCGTTCGCGATGAGCTGGCTGGCCGCCGTCGGCGAGCGCACCGAGCGGGTCCAGCTCGGCACGTCGGTCATGACCCCCACGTTCCGGTACAACCCGGCCGTCGTGGCCCAGGCGTTCGGCACGCTCGGAGCGCTCAACCCCGGCCGCATCGTCCTCGGGATCGGCACCGGTGAGGCGCTCAACGAGGTCGCCGTCGGGGCCGCCGGCTCCCCGTGGCCGGAGTTCAAGGAGCGCTTCGCGCGGCTGCGAGAGGCCGTGACGCTCATGCGGAGGCTGTGGACAGAGGAGCGGGTCGACTTCGAGGGCGACTACTACCGGACCCACGCGGCGACGGTCTACGACCGTCCCGAGCAGCCCATCCCCGTCTACGTCGCCGCAGGTGGCCCGCTCGTCGCCAGGTATGCCGGCCGGTCGGGTGACGGGTTCATCTGCACCTCCGGGAAGGGCCGCGAGCTCTACGAGGACAAGCTGCTCCCGGCCGTCGACGAGGGCCTGGCCAAGTCGGACCGCACCCGCGACGACCTCGACCGGATGATCGAGATCAAGCTCTCCTACGACCGCGACCCGGACCAGGCGCTGCACAACGTGCGCTTCTGGGCGCCGCTGTCGCTCAGTGCCGAGCAGAAGCACGGCGTCGACGACCCGGTCGAGATGGAGCGCCTGGCCGACGAGCTGTCCGACGAGGAGATCGCGAAGCGCTGGATCGTGACGAGCGACCCGGCCGAGGCGGTCGACGCCGTGCGGCAGTACGTCGACTGGGGCTTCAACCATGTCGTCTTCCACGCACCCGGTCACGACCAGGGCCGCTTCCTCGAGCAGTTCTCGGCCGACGTGCTGCCCGGCCTGCGCGAGCTCAGCTGACGGCGCCGACGGTAGAGGGTGGGGCGAGTGACGGCAGGGCAGCTCGCAACCAGTGCCACCGGTGAGGGTGCCGCCGTCCGGTTGGCACACCTCGCGCGCCGCATCCCGTTCACGTTGTCCGTCGTCGCGGCCATGCTCGTGCTCGGTGTGGCGACGCGGTCGCTGTGGTCGGCCCTCGAGGACCGGGACCTGCTCGACGCGGTCGCCTACGGTCTGCCGGCCCTGGAGGACGGCCGATGGTGGACACCGGTCACCGGAGCCTTCTTCGCCCTCGTGCCCGCGCAGTACGTTCCCGTGGCGGGCGGCGCCCTGGTGCTCCTCGGGTGGGCGGAGCTGCGCCTGGGCACCCGGCGCGTCGCCATTGCCGCGGTCGCCTGCCACCTCGCCGGCGTCCTGCTCACGGCCCTCTTCCTGCTCGCCGTCTCCCCCACCGGTTGGGGATGGGCCGTACGGCTGTCCGAGCGCCTCGACGTGGGCTTCAGCGCCGGGGCCCTCGGTGCCGTCGCGGCTGCCAGCGTCACGCTGCGTCCACCCTGGCGCGGTCGGCTCCGTGCAGTCCTCACGTTGTATGCCGTCATCGCGCTGCTCTACATCGGGCTGCTGTGGGACATCGAGCACGCGATCGCCATCCTGGGCGGGCTGGCCCTCGGGCCTCTCCTGCTCGGACGACGGCCGTCCCTGGCCCTGCCGCGCTTCAGCCGGCACGAGTGGCGAGTCGTGTCGTCGGCCTTCTACGTCGTCAGCGCGATGGTGCAGGTCGTGCTCTACGTCACGCCCTCCAACGGCCCTCTCGGCGCCACGACCGACGAGACCGACGCCTTCGGCGTCCTGATCAGCGCGGCCATCTCGCTCCTGCTCGCCGATGGCCTGCGACGCGGCTCACGGCGCGTGTGGTTCCTGGCCGGCGCCCTGGCGACGCTCTCGTTCCTCGCCCAGTGCCTGCTCATCGTCGTGCAGCTCGTCGCGCCCGACCAGATCGACCGCGACGGCGACGTCGTGACGTCCATCCCGGACCTCTCGCTCAGTCTCGTCATCACGGCAGTGCAGCTCGCCGTTCTCGTGCTCGGGCGGTCGGCCTTCCAAGCCCGTTCGAGCCGCCGGCGACGGGCCGAGATCGCGGCGGGCGCCAGCGACCGGGACACGGCGGTCGCCCTCCTCAAGACCCACGGCGGCACCACCATGTCGTGGATGGGCACGTGGGCCGACAACCACTGGTTCATCCACCGAGACCGGGCCGGCGCCCCCCTCGGGTACGTCGCCTTCCAGGTCCACCGCGGCATGGCCATCGCCCTGGGCGACGCGGTCGGGGCGGATGTCGCGGCCCGCGCCGCCGTGCTGCAGGCGTTCGTGGACGACCAGGAGATCCACGGCCTCCAGGTCTGCTTCTTCTCCGTCACCCAGGAGGTGGCGGACTGGGGGCGTGCCCGGGGGCTGCGTCAGGTCCTCGTCGCGGAGGAGGCGATCATCGACCTGCCCGGGCTCGAGTTCAAGGGCAAGTCGTGGCAGAGCGTGCGGACAGCCCTCAACCGAGCCGGCAAGGACGGCATCACCTACCGCGAGGGCCGGCTCGCGGCGATGCCCCGAGGTCTGCTGACGCAGGTGCGCGCCATCTCCGAGCTGTGGGTCTCCGACAAGGGCCTGCCCGAGATGGGCTTCACCCTGGGAGGCGTCGACGAGGCGCTGGACCCCGACACCAGGGTCGGGTTGGCCATCGACACCGACATGACGGTGCACGGCGTCACCTCGTGGCTGCCCGTCCACTCGGCCAGTGGCGAGGTTCGCGGGTGGACGCTCGACGTCATGCGCCGGCTGCCCGACGGCTTCCCGCCGGTGACCGAGTTCCTCATCGCCAGCGCCTGCCTGTCCTTCAGGGAACAGGGCGCGTCGTTCGTCTCGCTCTCCGGGGCACCGCTGACCCACTCCGGTGACGGCACCGCCGAGCGCGCCGCGCTGGAACGGCTCCTCGACCAGCTCGGCGAGGCGATGGAGCCGCTCTACGGGTTCCGCTCGCTCGACAGCTTCAAGCGCAAGTTCCGTCCTCGGCACGAGCCGGTCTACCTCGTCTTCTCCGACGAGGCCGCCCTTCCGCGGATCGGGCTCGCCCTGACGTCGGCGTACCTGCCCGGCGCCTCCCTGCGTGACCTGGCCCGCGCCGGGCTCCAGTCCCGCAAGGACGACACCCACGCCTCCGCGTAGGGCCGCTGCCGGGACCCGTGCGATCGGTGCTGCGGTCCTCGCACGCGCTGCGCCGCTGTCGAGCGTCGGACCGGAGGGGCCGCCCACCGGCGTGCCCCACGTGCAAGAAGACCCCGGTCCGCGTGGACCGGGGTCTTCTCCTGCTCTCTCGAGCATCACGTAGCCCCGACGGGATTCGAACCCGCGCTACCGCCTTGAGAGGGCGGCGTGCTAGGCCGCTACACAACGGGGCCGTGAGCGGTACCGAGCGAACTCGGCACGAGAAGAAACCTTACCGTGAAGGCTGGATTTCTCCGAATCGGCCCACGATGTCGTGAACCAGAGCTGGGGTACCAGGACTCGAACCTAGAATGACGGAACCAGAAACCGTAGTGTTGCCAATTACACCATACCCCAAGGGGTTTCACTCCGAGCCTGCCTCGCGGCCGGTACGGGGTGAACCGAATGGGAATACTACCGGTCCGCGACCGGTGGCCCAAATCGGCGGCTGAGCACCGCGGTGACCTCCCCCAGGCCACGCACAGAGGCGACCGGTTCGCTCGTCCCGCCGCCGGCGCGGTCCAGCCACACGGCACGGAGCCCGGCCGCCTCGGCGCCGAGGACGTCCCACTCGAGGCTGTCGCCGATGCAGACCACGCGATCGGGCTCGGACCCGAGGAGCCGGCACGCCTCGAGGTAGACGCGCGGGTCGGGCTTGCCGAAGCCCAGGGTGTCGGTGGTCACGACGACCTCGAACCGCTCGACGAGGTCGAGGGCCTCGAGCTTGACGCGGGTCGGCGACTGCGCCGAGTTCGTCAGCAGCGCGACGGGGAGCCCCTCCTTCTCGGCGGCAGCCAGCAGGCCCGGCACATCGGGAAAGAGGCGCTGCGCGCTGCGGAAGGCCGGGCCGTACGTGTCCTCGAACGACCGATGGTCACCGTCGGGGACCTCGAGGCCGAAGGCCACGGCCACCTCGGCCAGGCGACCGGAACGCATCTGGTCGAAGGGGACGTCGCCGGAGGCGTAGCGCGGGAACCACCGTTCGGGGTCGTCGTAGTAGCGCTGCGCCATGGCGCGGTGGTCCCCACCGGACCGGTGGGGCCAGAGCGCGGCCGCGGCCTCCGTGCCGGCCACGACCATCGCCTCCTGCGTGTCGACGATGGTGTCGTCGACGTCGAGCAGCAGGGCGTGGGCACCCTCGAGGACGGCGGCAAGGCTGGGCGGGTTCACGATGGGGTTCCTTCCACGGGGCCGAGGCCGAAGAGCGGCAGGGCCGGGGCCACGCCGTCGACGATGACCTCGTGGGACCGGCCGGACCGGTCCCACGATGCGCGGTCGAGACGCACGTGCTGCAGCGTCTCCCCCGAGTGCTCGAGGACCGAACGGTGGGTGTCGCGGTAGCCGAGGGCCCGCGAGACGCCGAGCGACGACTCGTTGTCCAGGACCGCCGAGCTCACCGCCGCCTCCGCCCCCAACGGACCGAAGGCGAGCGTGAGCACCGCGGCTCGCATCTGCTTGCCGAGCCCCCTTCCCCGCGCGGCGGCCACGAGCCACGACGAGGAGTCGACCGTGCGTTCCGAGCGCCAGTCCGGCCCCTCGAGCCACTGGACGCCGACGACGACACCTGCCGACCGGACCACGAAGGGCAGCGCCCAGTCGTCGGGGGACCACATGCCGAGGGCGCGCCAGTATGCCTGCGCGACGACCACTCGTCGGTTCGCCGTGTCCGAGAGGCCGGCATACCTCGTCGCGTGGGGGTTGAGCTCGAGGTCGGCGGGCAGGAGCGAGCCGAGGATCGGCAGGTCCGCCTCCCTCATGACAGCCAGGTCGAGGTCGGCCGTGCCCAGGTGGATGCCGTGCAGCGGCCAGGCCACCCCCACCACGCGCCTCCTCCTCAGAGCGAGTCGCGCAGCGACCGGAGACGGTTCAGGGTCGAGGTCTTGCCGAGGATCTCCATCGACTCGAAGAGCGGCGGCGAGATGCGCGCGCCCGACACGGCGGTGCGCAGCGGGCCGAACGCGAAGCGCGGCTTGATGCCGAGACCGTCGACGATCGCGGCTCGCAGCGCCTCCTCGATGCCTGCGGCGTTCCAGGGGCTCCCCGTGCCGAGCAGGCCGACGCCGTGGTCGTCGATGTCGCCGAGCACCTTCAGTGCCGCGTCGAGGACGGCGGGCGCGTCGTCCTTCAGCTGCGCCCGGGCGTCCTCGTCGATGACGAGCTGGTCGTCGGCGACGAAGAAGGGGCGCACGAGCGCGGGCGCCTCGGTGAGCAGGACCATGCGGGTCTGGATCAGCTCGGCGACCGCCTTGAGGCGGGCCAGCTCGCCCAGCGACTGCGTCTCGCCGAGGATGCCGTCGGCGACGAGGTAGGGCAACAGCCGGCTCGCGAACTCGCCCACGTCGAGTGATCGGATGTAGACGCCGTTGAGCCAGTCGAGCTTCTTGAGGTCGAAGATCGGACCGATCGGGTTGACCTTGGCCCAGTCGAACGTGCGGCTGAAGTCCTCGAAGGCGAAGACCTCGACATCCGTGCCCTCGGCGTCCTGCTGCGGCGGGTAGGCAAGCAACGCAAGGAAGTTCACGAGGGCCTCGGGCAGGTAGCCCTGCTCGCGGAACCACGTCAGACGTGCGGCGGGGTTCTTGCGCTTGGAGATCTTGGACTTGTCGGTGTTGCGCAGCAGCGGCATGTGCGCGAAGGTCGGCGCCTCGAGACCGAGCCAGCCGTAGAGCAGGACGTGCTTCGGCGTCGAGCTGATCCACTCCTCACCGCGCACGACGTGCGTGATGCCCATGAGGTGGTCGTCGACGACGACGGCGAGGTGGTAGGTCGGGAAACCGTCGGCCTTGAGGATCACCTGGTCGTCGGGACGCGGCGCCGACACCTTGCCGCGGATGACGTCGTCGAAGACCAGCGGAACGTCGTCGGGCACGAGCATGCGCACGACCGGCGTCTCGCTGAACCCGGGCAGCGCCGCGCGCTCCTCGCGGGTCTTGCCGACGCAGAGGCGGTCGTAGCCGGTCGGCTGCTTCGTCTTCTGCTGGACCTCGCGCATCTGGTCGAGGCGCTCCTTGGAGCACCAGCAGTGGTACGCGTGCCCGTCCGCGAGGAGGCGCTCGACGTAGGGACGGTAGGTGTCGAGCCGCTCGGACTGGCGGTACGGCGCGAAGGGCCCCCCGATGTCCGGGCCCTCGTCCCAGTGCAGCCCGAGCCAGGCGAGGGTGTCGTAGAGCTGCGCCTCGGAGTCCTCACGGAAGCGGGCACGGTCGGTGTCCTCGACGCGCAGGACGAACTGGCCGCCCTGCTGCCTGGTGAAGGCGAGGTTGAAGAGCGACATGTACGCCGTGCCGACGTGCGGGTCACCGGTCGGCGACGGCGCGACGCGGGTGCGCACCGGGCCGGAGCCGTCCGAGACCGAGACGCGCTCGACCCGCTCGGTGCGGACCTCGACCTGCTCGACCGAACCCGGGTCGGGCGCCCCGGTGGCGGCGGCGCTGATGGGGAAAGACGGCATGCTGGTGCTGTTGTCGCTCATGGTGCGACCCAGCCTAGTGGGAGCCCGAAAAGGTCAGCGACGCACGAAGGTGTTGGTGAGCGAGCCGATGCCGGCGATCTCGACCGTGACCTGCTGGCCCGCCTCGACGAGCCCGACACCGGCCGGGGTGCCGGTCAGGATGACGTCGCCCGGCAGCAGCGTGAAGGCCGCCGAGGCGTACTCGATGATCGTCGCGATGCCGTGGATCATGTCGGCGGTGGTGCCGTCCTGCTTCACGTCACCGTCGAGCTTCGTCACGATCGAGAGAGCGGCCGCGTCGAGCTCGGTCTCGACCCAGGGCCCGAGGGGGCAACTGGTGTCGAAGCCCTTCGCGCGGGCCCACTGCCCGTCGCTGCGCTGCCAGTCGCGCGCCGTGACGTCGTTGGCGATGGTGTAGCCGTAGATGCACTCGGCGGCGTTCTCGGCCCGCACGCCCTTGGTGATCGTCTTGATGACGACAGCGAGCTCGCCCTCGTAGGAGACCTCGCTGCTGCCGGCCGGGAGGACGACGGGGTCGAACGGCCCGACGACGGCGGTGTTGGGCTTGAAGAACATCATCGGCTCGGTGGGAGCCTCGCCGCCCATCTCCTTCGCGTGGTCGGCGTAGTTCTTGCCGATCGCGACGATCTTGGAGCGCGGGATGACGGGTGCGAGGAGGCGCACGTCGTCGAGCATGACGGGCGGCTGCCCGCTCGGCTGGAGGCCGACGTAGAGCGGGTCGCCGACCAGCGGTGTGATCACCTCGCTGCCGGGGTCGCCCTGGACGATGCCGTATGCCGGGTCGTCCCCGGTCGTGAACCTCGCGATGCGCACGCGCCCACCCTACGACGACGCGATGCGGAGGGGCTCGGCGGTCAGCGGGGCCAGACGATGGTGACGTCGGCCGGTGACCCCGGCAGCCCACTCGGCCGGGTCCGGTACTCCGGGACCCCGACGCAGGTCCACAGCAGACCCGCGACGTCGCGACCGAGCAGGAGCGCGAGGTCGGAGTCGCGAAAGGTCATGCCGGACGCGGCTGCGCCCACCGCGTACGCCATGAGGTGCAGCCGGCCCTCGGCGAGCCCGGCGAGCAGCTGGGCCTCGCGGTAGGCGTGGTCGTCGAGGTCGTCGAGGTCGGTGCCACTCATGGCGACGAAGGACGCGTCCCGGGCGAGGCCCTGCTCGAGGGCGGCCGCGAAGAGCTCGTCACGCACGGCCTGCTCGTCGAGCGGGCGCACCGGTGACGAGATGTCGGGCCACCTGTGGATGCCGCTCGGGACGTCGTCGACGGCGTTCACGCCGACCCAGTGCGGGACGTCGATGCCGCGCAGCGAGGCGCTCATCGCGTCGACGAGGACCTGGCGTGGGAGGGAACGGTCCGGGTGGAGCCGCCGGACCGACCCCTTGCTGACCACGACGGCGTCGGTGCTGGGCCCGCCGTCCGACTTGAGCGGCACGGGGGCGCCGCGCTCGAGCTCGGGGCCGAGGGCGCGCTGCTCCCCCGCGCGCTGGGCGGCCGTGACGAGCGGGAACTCGAGACCGTCGACGTCGTGGTGTCCGGCCATCGCGTCACCGGTGGGATGCACTCCCGGACTGCCGGGACCGAGGGCCACGAGCGCGACGGGGAACTCGTGCACCTGGTCGGCGCCGACGAGGGCGGCCACCTCGGCGTCGGGGAAGGTCGTGAACAGCCGCGCCGTCAGTCCTGCCGAGTCGGCGAGCGCCAGGGTCTGGGCGAGCATCGTGCCGGCGTCCCAGTAGATGTGGCGGAAGCCGCGCTCGCGGTAGCGCCAGCCGGTGCGCCACGGCACTCCCGTGACGACGACGGTGACGGCATCCCCCGAGGGCGCAGGGCCGAGGGCGACCAGGGCATGGGCCTCGGGGTCGTACCAGTGCAGGCCCGCCTCCAACCCGTCGATGGCCGTCCCGCGGGGGACGGCGACGTAGAGCTCGAGCGGGAAGCGGGCGCCGGCCGACCCGGCGGCCCGGAACAGCATGAGTCCGCCGTCGGGGCGCCTGGCGCGCCGGGTGACACCGGACGACAGGTAGAGCAGGCGGGCCAGGGCCGGGAGGTCGAGAGGGCTCGGCGCGACGTGCGCCGTGCCGGCGAGCACGGCCGTGGCCGGGGCCGACGACGCGGGCAGATCGGGCGGCAGCAGGACCCGCTGGAGGTCCTCGTCGTAGCGCTTGTAGGACTGCGGGCGCCGCGTCACGTCGTTGGGGACGAGGTCCTGGACGAGCCGGTCGTCGTCAGGGACCTCGGTCCACTCACGCTCCGGCGAGTAGCAGGTCAGGCGGTGCAGCAGGTGGGTGGGCCGCTCGGCGTCCGGTGCCATGGGGCCATCCTGCCCTCGCCCTGCCCGGCGCGGGTGGGTTCGCTCCTGGCCATCGCCTACCCTCGTGGGGTGCAGGTCCTGGGCGAGTCGGAGTGGCGCGAGCGGACGGCGGCGCACGAGGCGCGCGTCGACTCCGCGACAGCGGCGCACCTGGCCCGCCGGCGCGACCACCGGCCCCACCCCGTCGAGGACTTCCTCTTCACCTACTACTCCTTCACGCCCGGGCAGCTGCGCCGCTGGCACCCGGGGGCCGGGTCGGCTCTCTCCGGTGCGGCCGTGGCGCCGCACACCGGCTGGCGTTTCTACGCCGTCGAGGACGACGTCGTCGGTGTGGATGCGGAGGCCTTCACAACGGCGCGGGGCGACACGCTGCGCTTCGTCCGCGAGCTGCTCGTGAACACCGCGGGACGGCCGGCCCGGTTCGGCTGCTTCGGGCTGCACGAGTGGGCGATGGTCTACCGGCTCGACCCGTCCGAGATGCGGCACTCGGCGTGGCCGCTGCGTCTGGGCGTCGCGGGCACCGACGCCGTCGTCGAGAGCCACCAGGTGGCCTGCTCGCACTTCGACGCCTACCGCTTCTTCACCCCGGCCGCGGCGCCGCTCAATGCGCTCACACCGACCCGCGAGAGCCAGCCGGAGCACGAGCAGCCGGGCTGCCTGCATGCCGGGATGGACCTCTACAAGTGGGCGCACAAGCTCGTGCCCGCGGTGTCGAGCGAGCTCGTCATGGACTGCTTCGAGCTCGCCCACGAGATCCGGGCCCTCGACATGCGCGCGGCACCGTACGACCTGCGCGAGCTCGGCTACGAGCCGGTGCGGATCGAGACCACCGAGGGCAAGGCCGAGTATGCCGCGGCGCAGCGCGCGTTCTCGGTCCGCGGCCAGGCGCTGCGCGCCCGGCTCGTCGACGCGGTCGACGTCGCTCTGGCGGCGGCGCCAGGCGCCGTACACCGCTGACGCGTCACCCGGAGTCGTCCACGTAGAGGCAGAAGGGGTGGCCCGCAGGGTCGAGCAGGACCCGGACGTCCTCCTGCGGCTGGTAGGCGGCGAGCTCCGCGCCGACCTCGACGGCATACGCGACCGCCGCCTCCAGATCGTCCACCTCGAGGTCGAGGTGAAGCATCATGAGCGGCTGGCCCGGCTGGCTGGGCCAGACCGGCCGCACGTAGTTCGGCTCCGTCTGGAACGCCAGGTTGTAGCCGGCGGACTCCGAGGGCGCCAGCGTGGCCCACCCGGGCGTGTCCTTGTACAGGGTCCAGCCCAGCAGGCGCTCGTAGAAGTGCGCCAGGGCCGAGGCGTCGGGGGCGTCGAGCACGACACCGAACCAGTGCTTCGTCGTTCGTAGCGGCATCACCCCAGTCTGCCCCGGGGGCCGTATCAGGCGTCCCGTCGTCCACCACTGACCGACGTCGAGGGACGGTCTCCCGACGTCAGAATCGAGGTCACGATGGCCACCAGGACCACGCACCACGCCACCCGAAACGGCAAGCCCGCCACGCCGGGTGAAGGCACCGCCGCGGTGCTCCCCGAGCCCCAGGACCCGGCTCCGCTCGCCGACATCGGCGTGCCGAGCCCGTACGCCCTTGCCGAGCTCATCGCGCACCGCTCGATCGACTGGGACTCCGTGCCCAACCGACCGGCTCTGCTCGAGCAGATCTTCCAGACGCCCTACGCGGACCTGTTCGACCCGGCGAGCGGCTCCCCGCTCTACGTGGGACAGACGGTGCAACGGGACGGCACCGTGCTGCGGGGGCGGCCCGACTTCGCCCGAGGCGAGGGCAGGTCCACGGCGAGCTCAGCGCTGACGGACGGCGACGCCGACGGAGACCTCAGCGACGTGCGCGACCTCGCGCAGCTGGTCAAGCGCCTCGGCACGCAGTCACTGGCCGAGGTGCCGGTGCGCAACGCGTTCGCGAGCGCCAACAGCATCGTCGTCGAGCTGGGCGAGACCGCTTCTGCCCGCACCCTGCGCTTCGAGCGCCTCTTCGACACGAGGCTCATCGACATCCTCTTCCCCGAGCTCCTCGGCTACCACCCGAGCGGCTTCGCCTGGCAGGACGTCGGCCGCTTCTACAACGAGGCGACGGAGTTCCTCGACCCGGTGCAGGGCTACGTGGGGGACTGCTACGTCATCGCGGCGATGTCCTCGGTCGCCTGGTCGATGCCGTACGTCATCGCCGACCGCACGCGCGCCACCGGGATGGACAACGAGTCCTTCGTCCACCAGATCGGGTTCCACGGCGCCCACGGGCTCGAGCAGGTGGAGGTGACCGACCGGATCCTCGTCAACAGCGGCAGCTCGGTCGAGTACGCCACGTCGAAGGAACCGGGCGAGATCTGGCCCGCGGTCTACGAGAAGGCCTACGCGAAGTGGCGGCTGGGTGAGCCGACCGACTACCCCGCCATCCCCAACATCGCGGGCGGTGACCCCTCCATCGCGTGCGTGGCCCTGACCGGGCTCAGCGACTACCGCAACTGGCACAGCTCCTTCACCGCCGCCCAGATCCTGCAGCTCGTCAAGGACCACACGGTGAACGGCCGGACGACGACCCCGATGGTGTCGTGGACGTACGGCTCGGGCGCGCAGGCGGACGTCGCCTACCGGGACGCGAACGTGGTGGCCGGGCACGCCTACTCGGTGCTCGGGTGGATGCGCCGCAACGAGCTCGTCCACACCTCGAGGATCACCGACGAGATCATTCCTGCGGTGACGCGTCCGGACCTGCCGTTCCCGGGACCGGGTCCGGTCGAGGTCCGCGGCGGGCCCGACCTGGCGGGCGGCTCCGACCAGCTCGGCGGCGGCCGGGTCGACGCCGGCATCACCGGCCGGTGGATCCCGGGCAGCGGACTGTTCGACCACGTCGTCCGTCCCGTGGACTACGTCGTCCTGCGCAATCCCTGGGGCTACTGCGAGGGGACCGGGTCCTCCGTGGCCTCCGGCGCGCACCAGGCCCGCGACGTCGACTGGTGGCGGTCCGTTCCGCTCGGCACCGACGGCGTCTTCGCGATGGAGATCAACGCGTACCACCGGTACTTTGCCGGCACCGGCGGCGCGCACTGAGCGCGCGCCGAGCGGACGGACCGACTGCCTCGCCCTTCGTGGGCCGTGTGCCGCCGGGTGGACAGGGTCCATCCGGCGGTTCGCGTGAGCCGCTCTCGGCCCACCCGGGCGGATGTCGTCAAGTCGCCACGTATCAGGAGAGGCATCTGGCACTCTGATGGGTGTCGGCGAAGGTCCAGGCACGCGCGCCGACGATCCCCATCGTTTCGGGGGTGGTGCTGGGCGGGGCCTGGACCGCCCGGCGCCGGCACGCCACCGGCGCTCAGCGTGGTGCGTTGAGGCCCCGGACGATGACAGCGAGCCCGACCTCGAACGCCTTGGCCTCGGTCGTCGCGTCAGGTGCGGGAAGGTCGGGATCGACGGACGCCGCACGGGCCCGATCCTGCTGCCCCGCAACGGATCCCAGGATGTGGTGCACGACGAGCGACGCCACCTCGTCGCGTTCGGAGGCGGGCGCACCGGCGTCGTGGACGAGGCGAGCGAGCTCCCGGAGCGCGCGTGCGGCGCCCGGCTCGACGGCATACGCGAGACCGACCACGTCGGCGGCGTCGGGCACCTGCACGAGCGCGTCACGCACCGCCACCGCGAGCCCGACGAGTGCCTCCACCGGGGGCCGGTCCGACGGCGGCGCGGGGATCTCAGCCAGTAGCGCGTCGGCCACCTCGACGAGGAGCTCCTGCTTGTTCGCGACGTGCCAGTAGAGGGCACCCGGCGCGACGCCGAGGTCGCGGGCGAGGCGGCGCATCGAGAGGTCTCCGAGACCATAGCGGCGCAGCAGGTCGACGGCAGCCCCGACGACCTGCTCCCGGCTGAGTGCCACGCGGTCTCCCCCTCGGCGAACGGACCCGGCGGATCCGCATTGACAGCCGAGCCTGGCGACTCGGCATACTGAACACTGTTCAAGTTGAACATCGTTCAACGCCCCGCGCAAGGAGGCCGCATGACCCGCCGCTTCGACGACCTCACCGACGCCGTCCTCGCCGGCACACCTGTCGGCCCCGACGAGGCCATCGACGTCCTGCGCGCCACCGACGAGGAGCTGCTCGCCGTCGTCACGGCCGCGGCCCGGTTGCGCCGCAAGCACTTCGGCAACACCGTCAAGGTCAACTACCTCGTCAACCTCAAGTCGGGCCTCTGCCCCGAGGACTGCCACTACTGCTCCCAGCGGCTCGGGTCAAGAGCCGACATCCTGAAGTACTCGTGGCTCGGGCCGGCCGAGGCCGTCGAGCAGGCGGCCGCCGGCCTCCGAGGTGGCGCAACCAGGATCTGCATGGTGTCGAGCGGACGAGGCCCGACAGACCGTGACGTGGACCGCGTCGCCCGGGTGGTCGGCGCGCTCAAGGAGGAGCACCCCGACGTCGAGGTGTGCGCCTGCCTCGGGCTGCTCAAGGACGGTCAGGCGGAGCGGCTGCGCGATGCCGGCGTCGACGCCTACAACCACAACCTCAACACGGCGGAGTCGCACCACGACCACATCGTCACCAGCCACACCTACGCCGACCGCGTCGACACCGTGACCAGGGCCGTGGATGCCGGCCTGTCGCCCTGCTCCGGCCTCATCGCCGGCCTCGGCGAGAGTGACGAGCAGCTCGTGGAGGCACTCTTCGCCCTGCGTGAGCTCGGCGCGGACTCCATTCCCGTCAACTTCCTCATGCCGTTCGACGGCACTCCCCTCGAGGGCACCTGGGAGCTCACCCCGGGACGCTGCCTGCGCATCCTCGCCATGGCGCGGATGGTGTGTCCCGACAAGGAGATCCGCATCGCCGGAGGCCGTGAGATGCATCTTCGGTCGCTCCAGGGCCTTGCCCTGCACGTGGCGAACTCGATCTTCCTCGGCGACTACCTGACGTCCGAGGGCCAGGCCGCGGAGGCTGACCTCGAGCTGATCCGCGACAACGGGTTCGTCGTCCTCGGCGCCGATGCCTCGGCGCACGGTCCGGACGGTCGGTCCCCCGCGGGGCACGACCCAGCCAAGCGGCGCCGAGGGGCCGGCACTGACCTTCCCGCCAATGCCTGAACCACTCGGCTCGCCCCTGACCGCCCGTGACCGCGGGCTCCTCTGGCATCCCTACGCCCCGCTCGACGGACCGGAGCCGTATGCCGTCGACGCAGCCTCAGGCGTCCGGCTGACCCTCACCGCGCCGGACGGCGAGCGCTTCGAGGCGGTGGACGCGATGGCCTCGTGGTGGTGCGCCGTCCACGGCTACCGCAACCCGGTCCTCGACGCGGCGGCCCACGAGCAGCTCGACCGCTTCAGCCACGTCATGTTCGGGGGCCTGACGCACGAGCCCGCCGTGCGGCTCGCCGAGCGACTCACGGCGATGGCGCCCGGACCGATGGCGCACGTGTTCTTCGCCGACTCCGGCTCGGTCTCGGTCGAGGTCGCCCTCAAGCTCGCGCTCCAGTTCCAGGCGGCCCGGGGCCGGCCGGCACGGCAGCGCTTCCTCACCGTCCGCGGCGGCTACCACGGTGACACCTTCGCCGCGATGAGCGTGTGCGACCCCGTCGACGGGATGCACTCCGCCTTCCCGGGCGTCCTCGCCCGCCAGGTCTTCGCCCCTCGGCCACCCAACGCACGGCTGGTGACCGCGGAGACCGGTGAGGAGCACTGGGAGACGGACCGGTCCGCCCTGGATGCCTGGGCGGCCGAGGTGCGTACCCTCGCAGAGACGAACCGCGACGAGCTCGCGGCGGTCGTCGTCGAGCCCGTCCTCCAGGGCGCCGGGGGCATGCACGTCTTCCACCCGGAGTGCCTGCGCGTGCTGCGCGACGTCGCGGACGAGCACGGGCTTCTCCTCGTCGTCGACGAGATCGCGACGGGCTTCGGTCGCACGGGACGGCTCTTCGCCTCCGAGTGGGCCGACGTGGCCCCGGACGTCATCTGTGTCGGCAAGGCCCTGACGGGCGGGTACCTCTCCCTCGCAGCGGTTCTCATGACCGGCCGGGTGGGTGAGGCGATCACGCGGTCGGCCTTCCGGGCCTTGCTGCACGGGCCCACCTTCATGGCCAACCCGCTGGCCTGCGCCGTGGCCAACGCGTCGGTCGAGCTCGTCGAGAGCACGTGGAAGGACCACGTCCCCCGCGTGGGACGACTCCTCGCCGAGCACCTGTCGCCGGCTGCCGCTCTCCCCCACGTCGCCGACGTGCGCACCCTCGGCGCGGTCGGTGTCGTGCAGCTCACGTCCCCGGTCGACGTCGTCCGCGTGACCCGCGCCGCGCTGCGGCGTGGCGTCTGGGTGCGGCCTTTTCGCGACCTCGTCTACACGATGCCTCCCTACGTCTGCGCCGACGACGACATCCGGCTCATCGCCCAGGGGATCGTCGGGGCCGTCGCGGAGGTCGACGGATGAGCGACTGGGACAGATGGCTGGCGGAGCGCTCCGACCTCCGGGCCGAGCGCGGCATCGAGCGCTTCGACCCCGTCCTGCGCCTGGGCGGACGCCACCGCGGTTTCCGCGACCCCCTCGACCTGGCATCGAACGACTACCTCGGGCTCTCCCGCGACGAGCGCGTCGTGGGCGCGGCCCACGAGGCACTCGAGCGCTACGGCGCCTCGGCGACCGCCAGCAGGCTCGTCACGGGGACCCTGCCCGTGCACCGTGACCTCGAGGCCGCCCTGTGCCGGCTCACCGGCCAGCCGAGCGCCCTCGCCTTCTCCACCGGGTATGCCGCCAACCTCGGAGCGCTGACGGCGCTCAGTGGGCGTGGGGCGGAGATCCTCCTCGACGCCCACGCCCACGCCTCGCTCCACGACGCCGCCCGCATGTCGCGGGTGCCCCACGCGACGTTCGCCCACAACGACGCCGCGGCCCTCGACCACGAGCTCGCGGCCCGCCCTGACCGACGGGTCCTCGTCGCCGTCGAGTCGATCTACTCCGTGCTCGGTGACGCTGCTCCGCTGAGAGCACTGGCGGAGGTCTGTCGCCGCCACGGCGCCCTGCTCGTCGTCGACGAGGCCCACGGCATCGGGGTGGCCGGCCACGGGCGCGGCCTCGTCCACGAGCTCGGGCTCCTCGGGGCCCGCGATGTCGTCGTGACACTGACGCTGTCCAAAGCCCTCGGCTCGCAGGGCGGCGCCGTCCTCGGGTCGACCTCCGTGCGCCACCACCTCGTCAACACGGCGCGGACCTTCATCTTCGACACCGGACTCGCCCCCGCCTCGGCCGCCGCGGCGTGCGCTGCCGCCGGCCTCGTCGCCGACGACCCGACGCTCTCGGCCTCCGTCCGGGCCAACGCCCGCACCATCGCGGCCATCTGCGGGGTCGAGGAGGCGGCGGGAGCCGTGCAGTCCCTGCCGATGTCCTCGCCCGAGAGCGCGGTCGCCGCTGCCCTCGACCTCCGCGCCCAGGGTGTCCTCGTCGGCTGCTTCCGCCCGCCGAGCGTGCCCGACGGCGTGTCCCGGCTCCGGGTGACGGCCCGCGCCGACCTCGCCGGGGACGACCTCTACCAGGCTGCCCGGCTCGTGGCGCGCGCCGCCGCGACCCACGGTGGGACTCCTCAGCCCGATACCGTCGAGGGGCCACGGGCAGGGGACGCTCCCTCCCCCGTCCGTGGCCTCCCGTCGGTCGCGGCCGTCGAGGGCGCGCAGGGACCGGTCCCCCCTTCGCCGCTCGGTTCGATCCCACCGCACGGCGACGATGACTGAGCTGCAGGTGCCGCCCGTGGTCGTCGTCACGGGCACCGACACCGACGTGGGCAAGACCGTCGTCACCGCAGCCGTCGTCGCGACGGGGCGGGCAGCGGGACTGCGGGTGGCGGCATACAAACCCACGCAGACGGGGGTGTCGCCCGGCCAGCCCGGGGACATGGCCGAGGTGGAGCGACTCACCGAGGCCTGCACGGCCGAGGGGGTGCGCTTGCGCGCGCCCATGGCCCCGAGGCCGGCAGCCGCACTCGAGCACGCTGTCCTGCCGACCCTGGCGGACCACGTAGCCCGTGTCGCGGACCTGCGCCGCCGCCACGACCTCGTCGTCGTCGAAGGTGCAGGCGGTCTGCTCGTCGAGCTCACCGACGCGGCCGAGACACTGGCCGACCTCGCGACCGCCCTGCCGGACAGCGGCGTGCTCGTCGTTGCACGGGCCGCGCTGGGTACCCTGAACCACACGATGTTGACGCGAGAAGCCTTGTCGCACAGAGGTGTCCGACAGATCGGGATCGTCATCGGGTCGTGGCCCGCGCGTCCCGACATCATCGAGGAGACGAACCGCGACTACCTCGGCGCCCTGCCCGAGGGCCTCCTCGGCGTCCTGCCCCTCGGCGCCCCCAGCCTCGACCCGACGGCCTTCCGTGCGGCCGCTCCCGGCTGGCTCGCGGGCCTGTCTCAGCGCCTCGGCACGCCCTGACGCAGCAGGCCGTGCACGATGCCGTCCGTGAGGGCTCGCCACGACGCGGCGAGGATGGAGCCCGCGACCCCGATGGTGTCCCACGACGTCTCGCCGTCGGAGGTCTCGATCAGCACGCGCGTCACGGCGTCGGTGCCGTGCGACGCGTCGAGAATGCGGACCTTGAAGTCGATGAGCTCGATCTTCTCGATCTCTGGGTAGGCCCGCGTCAGGGCGTCTCGCAGCGCGTGGTCGAGGGCGTTGACGGGCCCGTTGCCCTCGCCGGTCGCGATGAGGCGAGTCCCGTCGGCACGGAGCTTGACGGTCGCCTCGGACGTCGCGTCGCCCTCGCCGGAGGAGTCGGTGATGACGCGCCATGACTCGACCTCGAAGAAGTCGGTGCACCCTGGCTCGAGCGCCTCTCGGAGCATGAGCTCGACGGTCGCGTCAGCGGCGTCGAACGTCCAGCCCTGCAGCTCGAGGTCCTTGACCTCGGCGAGCACCGCCGCGACGACCTCGGGCCGGTCGGAGAGGTCGAGCCCGGCCTCCCGAGCCTTGAGCTCGATGCTGGCTCGGCCTGCCATGTCGGAGACGAGCGTGCGCATGCCGTTGCCGACCAGGGCCGGGTCCATGTGCTGATAGAGATCGGGGTCCACCTTGAGGGCGCTGGCATGCAGGCCGGCCTTGTGGGCGAACGCGCTGGCGCCCACGTAGGGCTGGCGGCTGTAGGCCGGGACGTTGGTCACCTCGCTGATGGCGTGCGCGATGTGCATGGCGCGACGGAACGCCCCCGGGTGCATGGCGTCGAGCCCGAGCTTGAACTGCAGGTTGGCGGCGACGGTGAGCAGGTCGGCGTTGCCGGTGCGCTCGCCGTAGCCGTTGACGGTGCCCTGCACGTGGGTCGCGCCGGCCCGCACCGCGGCGACGGAGTTGGCGGCCGCGCAGCCGGTGTCGTTGTGGCAGTGCGCCCCGACCCGGGCGCCGGTCGAGGCGATGACGTCGGCCACGACGTCCTCCACCTGGTGCGGGAGCATGCCTCCGTTGGTGTCGCAGAGCACGACGACCTCGGCCCCGGCCTCGTGCGCGGTGCGCACGACCGAGAGCGCGTAGTCGCGGTCGAGGTGCCAGCCGTCGAAGAAGTGCTCGCAGTCGAGGAAGACGCGGCGCCCCTGACGGACGAGGTGGCCGACCGTGTCGCGGACCATCTCGAGGTTCTCCGCGAGCGTGGTGCGCAGGGCACGCTCGACGTGGCCGGTGTGTGACTTGGCGACGAGGCACACGACGGACGCCCCCGAGTCCACGAGCGCACGCACGAGGGGGTCCTCCGCCGCGACCCCGCCGGCACGACGGGTGGCCCCGAAGGCGGCGAGGGTCGCGTGACGCAGGTCGAGCTCGGTCTGCGCCCGCTCGAAGAACTCGGTGTCCTTCGGGTTCGCGCCGGGCCAGCCGCCCTCGATGAAGTCGACCCCGAGATCGTCGAGCAGTCCGGCGATGGCGAGCTTGTCGGACACCGAGAGGTTGAGCCCCTCCTGCTGGGCGCCGTCGCGCAGGGTGGTGTCGTAGACGTGCAGCGCTTCCATGGCTTGATTGTCCTCGATCTCGGGGGTTCGGCCGACCGCCTGTCAGGGCGGCCGACGCCGGTGTGGGTCGCGTCCCGTCTCTTCTCGTGTCGCGACGGCCGGGGTGGTGGCCCTCGCGATGTCTCCGTCAGGGGTGGTTCGGGAAACAAAAAGACCCCCCAGGGTTGGGAGGTCTGCGCGACGAGTGGTGCTCGTCGCGCTATCCGATAATGAGGGTGCCGGTGGGCACGGGCCGCTTCATCACACGCTCACGGTAGGGCCCGCGAAACCGCGGCGAAACACCACGTCCGGATCGTGGACCCGGCGTCCCATTCCGAGTACACCGTCGGCTTGCCGCCCCGGTGGCCCCTGCGGCCCCTGCGGCCCTCAGGGACGATCCAGTGGGTCAGTGTGACGGCGGTCGCCGCCGCCGCCTGACCTCGGCCGCCTCCACCAGGGCGCGGAAGAGGCGCGGGTCCGTGCCGACCTCGGGGTGCCACTGGACCGCGAGACGGAAGAAGGCGTTCGGGTCCTCCATCGCCTCGAGCGTGCCGTCGTCGGCCCACGCCGACGCCTCGTAGCCCGGGTGGGTCAGCACCGACTGGTGGTGGTAGCTCGGCACGTCGGCCTCCTCGCCGAGGATCTCGGCCAGGCGGGTGCCTGCGACGGTGCGCACGGGGTGGCTGCCGTAGGTCGCCGGCGCGGGCGAGTGCTCGTGGTGTCCGACGCGGTCGGGCACGTGCTGCTCGAGCAGGCCGCCGGCGGCGACCGCCATGACCTGCATCCCGCGGCAGATGCCGAGGATCGGGAGGTCTGCCTCGGCCGTGGCCCGCGCGATGGCGAGCTCGGTCGAGTCCCGGTCGGGACGCGAGGCCTGTACCGAGGCGTGCCGCTCGTCGGCGTAGATCTCGGGCGCCACGTCGACACCCCCGGCGAGGATGACGCCGTCGAGTCGCCCGACGATCTCGAGGGCGGTCCCGTCGTCGGCGTCGGGACGCGGCGGGATGACGACCGCGATGCCGCCGGTGTCCTCGACCTGCCGGACGTAGCGATGCGGCACGAGTGCCCCGGGCACGTCGACCCAGCGACCCCACGACGCCCGCTCGACGTACGCGGTGATTCCGATGACCGGACGACCCATGTCAGCCTCCTACCCGGCTTCAGAGCGGCGTGACGTACGCGCCCGAGATCCCGCCGTCGACGAGGAAGGTCGAGGCCGTGATGAAGCTCGACTCGTCGGAGGCGAGGAAGAGCACGGCACTGGCCATCTCCTCCGGCTCGCCGAAGCGCCCCATGGGCACGTGGACGAGCCGCCGCGCCGCGCGCTCCTCGTCGGTGGCGAAGAGCTCCTGGAGCAACGGGGTGTTGACCGGGCCTGGGCAGAGGGCGTTGACGCGGACACCCTCGCGGGCGAACTGGACGCCGAGCTCCCTGGACATCGAGAGCACACCACCCTTGCTCGCGCTGTACGAGATCTGCGAGGTGGCCGCGCCCATCACGGCGACGAACGACGCCGTGTTGATGATCGAGCCCTTGCCCTGTTCGAGCATGTAGGGCAGCGCGGCCTTGCAGCAGAGGTAGACCGACGTGAGGTTGACCTCCTGCACCCTGCGCCAGGCATCGAGGTCGGTGTCGAGGATGGAGTCGTCCTCGGGCGGGCTGATGCCGGCGTTGTTGAACGCGATGTCGACCGAGCCGTACGTCTCCTTGGCCGTGCGGAAGAGCGTGTCGACGTCCTCCTTGCTCACCACGTCGACGCGCACGAACGTGCCGCCCACCTCGTCGGCTACCCGCGGTCCGTTCACCTCGTCGAGGTCACCGATGACGACCTTGGCCCCCTCCGCGGCGAACCGCCGCGCGGTCGCGAGCCCGATGCCCGAGCACCCGCCCGTGATGACCGCGACCTTGCCGTCGAGCCTGCCTGCCATGTGGGTTCCCTTCCAGCCAGTGGATTGCGTGATGAGCGTGTCGACCGTCAGTCGGTCGAGATGAAGACGTTCTTGACGTCGGTGAACGCGTCGAGCGCGTCGGGGCCCAGCTCGCGCCCGATCCCGCTCTGCTTGAAGCCACCGAAGGGGGTCGAGTACCGCACGCTGCTGTGGGAGTTGACCGAGAGGTTGCCGGCTTCGACACCACGCGCCACGCGCAGGCCGCGACCGATGTCGCGGGTCCAGATCGACCCCGAGAGGCCGTATGCCGTGTCGTTGGCCTTGGCGACGGCGTCGCCCTCGTCGTCGAAGGGCATGACGGCGACCACGGGTCCGAACACCTCCTCCTGCCAGACCCGGTCGCTCGTCGAGCGCGGCAGGACGACGGTCGCGGGGTACCAGTAGCCCCTGCCGTCAGGAGCGTCGCCCCGGAAGGCGACGTCGACGGGCTCGGTGGCGTCCTCGACGTACGAGCGCACCGTGTCGCGCTGGCCGCCGCTGATGAGCGGACCCATCTCGGCGCCCTCGTCACGGGGGTCGGAGACGACGACCGCGCGCACCGCCGTCTCGAAGTGCCCCATGAAGGTGTCGAAGACGCTGCGCTCGACGAGGATGCGGCTGCGGGCGCAGCAGTCCTGGCCCGCGTTGTCGAAGACGCCGTAGGGCGCGCGCGCGGCGGCGAGCTCGAAGTCGGAGTCGGCGAAGACGATGTTGGCGCTCTTGCCGCCGAGCTCGAGCGTGACGCGCTTGACCTGGTCCGCGGCGCCCCTCATGACGCGCTGGCCCACGGAGGTCGAACCCGTGAAGCAGATCTTGCGCACGTCGGGGTGCGTGACGAAGCGCTCGCCCACCACCGTGCCCTTCCCGGGGACCACGGTGAGGACTCCCTCGGGGATCCCGGCCTCGAGGGCGAGCTCGCCGAGCCTCATGGCCGTGAGCGGCGTCAGCTCCGCCGGCTTGAGCACGACCGTGTTGCCGGCAGCGAGGGCAGGCGCGAAGCCCCAGCCGGCGATCGGCATCGGGAAGTTCCAGGGGACGATGATGCCGACGACGCCGAGCGGCTCCCTGAAGGTGATGTCGATGCCGCCCGCGACGGGTATCTGGCGGCCGAAGTTCCGCTCCGGCGCCCCGGAGTAGTAGGCGAGGACGTCGCGGACGTTGCCCGCCTCCCAGCGCGCGTTGCCGATCGTGTGCCCGGCGTTCTCGACCTCGAGCAGGGCGAGCTCCTCCTGGTGCTCGCCCACGAGGTCGGAGAAACGACGCAGCAGCAGCGCGCGGTCGGCAGGGCTCACCGCCCGCCAGGCAGGGCTCGCTGCCGAGGCCCGGGCGATCGCGGCGTCGGCCTGTTCGATCGAGGCCAGGTCGACGGTGCGGACGATCTCCTCGGTCGCCGGGTTGATGACGTCGTGCGTGGTGGTCACAGTCGTTCGAATCCTCTCTTGCGCTCCCAGTCCGTGACGGCCGCGTTGAAGGCCGTGATCTCGACGTCCGCGGCGTTGACGTAGTGCTCGACGACCTCGTCGCCGAAGGCCTCCCTCGCCACGGCCGACCCGGCCAGCAGGTCACGTGCCTCGAGGAGCGTGGCCGGCACCCGCGGCTTGTCCGACGTGTAGGCGTTGCCCTCGAGCGCGGGCTCGAGCGCAAGTTCGTTCTCGATGCCGTGCAGTCCACCGGCGAGCATGGCGGCGACGGCGAGGTATGGGTTGAGGTCACCGCCCCCGACGCGGTTCTCGACACGCAGACCCGCGCCGTGGCCGACCACGCGCAAGGCGCAGGTGCGGTTGTCACGACCCCAGGCGACCGCGGTCGGGGCGAAGCTCGCGGACGCGAAACGCTTGTAGGAGTTGATGTTCGGCGCATAGAAGTAGGTCAGCTCGCGCTGCGTGGCGAGGATGCCGGCGAGGAAGTGCTCGAACATCGCGCTGTGCCCGTGCTCGCGGTCCTCGTCGACGAAGACGGTCTCGCCGTCGAGCCCACGCAGCGACAGGTGGATGTGGCACGAGCTGCCCTCGCGCTGGTCGAACTTGGCCATGAACGTCAGCGACTGTCCGTGGTGGGCAGCGATCTCCTTGGCTGCGTTGCGGTAGACGACGTGGTTGTCGCACGTCCGCAGGGCCGTGTCGAAGAGGAAGCCGATCTCGTGCTGGCCGTAGTTGCACTCGCCCTTGGCGCTCTCCACGACCGCGCCGGCGGCGTACATCTCGTTGCGGATCTCGCGCAGCAGCGGCTCGACGCGGTCGCCCCCGAGGATCGAGTAGTCCACGTTGTAGCGGTTTGCCGGCGTGAGGCCGGTGTAGTTGGCGTCCCAGGCCTGCTCGTAGGACTCCTGGAAGACGATGAACTCGAGCTCGGTGCCGCAGTGCGCGGCCATCCCGAGCGCCGCGGCCCGGTCGATCTGCGCCTTGAGCACCGACCGGGGCGACTGGGCGACGGTCCCATTGCCGTCGAGCCAGGTGAGGTCGCACTGCACGGTGGCGGAGTGAGGGCTGCCGGGCGTACGCCGGAGCGTGTCGAGGTCGAGGTCGAAGAACATGTCGCCGTAGCCGCGCTCCCACGAGGAGATGGCGTAGCCGTCGACGGTGTTCATGTCGACGTCGACGGCCAGCAGGTAGTTGCAACCCTCGGTCCCGTCCTCGAGCACGTGGTCGAGGAAGTACTGGCCGTGCAGCCGCTTGCCCTGCAGGCGACCCTGCATGTCGGTGAACGCGACGACGACGGTGTCGATGTCACCGCACCCGATGGCCTCGCGGAGCCGGTCGAGCGTGAGCGGGGGTGGGGACGCCATGTTCGTGCCTTCCTGTGGTCCTAGCCGATGAGGCCACGGAGCAGCGCGGAGGTGGCATCGCAGTGCTCCTCCATGACAGCCCGGGCTCGTTCCGCGTTGCCGCCGAGGATGGCCCCGACGACCTGGTGGTGCTGGGCGTTCGAGTGCTCGATGTTGCGCCGGAGGACCGGGATCGCCATCAGCATGTCGTGCAGGGCCGCCTGGGACCGCGTGACGGCGTCGACGAGCATGGGAGAGCCGGAGAGCGTCGCGATGGCCAGGTGCAGGCGTGAGTCGGCGACGCGGTGCGCCGCCGGGTCGGAGGCATCGTCGACGTCGGCGAGGCAGTCGCTGAGCCACGCCCGCTGGTCACCGGCGAGCGGCTGCGTCGCCGCGAGCCACGCCGCTCCGGGCTCGACGACGCGGCGGAAGGTCAGCGCGTCGCGCATGGCCGCTCCGCTGCGCACGAACGCACCGGTCGTGCCCGACGGCAGCTCGGCCGCGTCGGTGACCGAGGTCCCGCCACCGCGCCCACGCCGCGTCGTGAGGAGCCCGGAGTCGCGCAGGGCGGCAATCGCCTCTCGCAGCGTGTTGCGACTGACGCCAAGCCTCTCGGCGAGCACGCGCTCGGGGGGCAGCTGCTCGCCGCGCGCGAAGACGCCGAGCCTGATCGCGGTCGCGAGCTGCTCGACGGTGCCCTCGAAGACGTTGCCGACGACGGGGCGCAGCACGACGTCCGGCAGGGACGGCTGTCGTGCGGCTGCGCTCACGTGTCGATCCAATACCGTCACTTCCACCTCGTCAATGGTCTGACAAAGCACCATTCAGCGTGTCCCGTGTCATGGCACCGCAGCGGACCCCCGGCGCGTCCCGGAGGGGGTGGCCGGAGCCCGACCACCCGCGCGCGACGGACTCGACGACGAGGACTCCCGTGGCGAGCCGGCCGACCGGGCCGGGAGCGGGTCCGGCCGCGCCCTCGGCTCGGGGTCACTCGCTGAACGCGTCGACGACCTCGGGATCGATGTTGGTCTTCGGGCCCTTGAACCAGTGCCGGGCCGAGACCTGCCACCACACGGCCAGCACGAGCAGGGAGCCGAGCGTGAGGATCGGGGCGTAGTTGACGAACTTCCACTCGAAGCCTTCGGTGAAGGGCACGCCCCCGGGGACGAAGGGCAGGATGAAGTAGATCGAGATGATGGCGATCTCGATGACGGCCACGAGGTTCATCCACTTGTACTTGGGCCCGTTCGTCCACGACCCGGGCACGAAGGCGTCGCCCATCTTCCACCGCAGCCAGATCGGGATGAGGAAGGCCAGGTAGAGGCCGATGACGGCGACCGAGACGACGGCGTAGAAGGCCGTCGGCACGATGAGTGGCGCCTCCTCGGTGCCGATGTTGACCTCGACGAGTGCAGGCAGCGTGATCATCGCGCTGACGACGCCGACGAGCATGACGGCGTTGGCGGGCACCTTCGCGGCGGTCAGGCTCGACCACAGGCGCGATCCCGGCACGGCCCCGTCACGGCTGAACGCGAACGTCATGCGAGAGGCACTCGTCATGCACGACGTCGTGCAGAAGAACTGCCCCACCGCGGAGATCGTGAGGATCGCCGCCGCCCACTTCGAGTCCATGGCGTGCGTGAAGATGTAGGCCACACCGCCGCCGCCGACGCCGGCGTTGTCCGGGTTGCCGTCGGCTCCGTCCGGAACTGCGAAGAGGAAGCAGAGCAGCAGGATCCAGCCGCCGATGGCGGAGTAGAAGATCGAGCGCCAGATCCCTTGTGCCGCAGCCTTCGACGCCGCCGAGGTCTCTTCCGAGAGGTGGGCCGAGGCGTCGAAGCCGGTGATCGTGTACTGGGTCAGCAGGAGGCCGAACGGGACGATGAGGAGCCAGTAGGTCGGTGACGACGTGGAGCCCTCGGCGTAGCCCGAGTTGTTGAAGCGTTCGGTGAAGACGTAGGAGAAGCTCTGGTGGTTGTCGGGCACGAGGATGAGGATGAGGATGATGGCCGTGGCGCCGACGACGTGCCACCACACCGAGACGTTGTTCATGATCGCCATGAGGTGGCCGCTGAAGATGTTGAGCACGGCGGCTGCGACGAGCACGACGAGGAAGATCCAGAAGACACGCGTCAGGGAGTACCCGTCGGCGTAGCCCGTGGACCAGGTGCTGAGAGCCAGGTCGATGAAGGTGGCGCAGCCGTAGGCGACGGAGGCCGTGACGGCGACGAGGCCGATGAGGTTGAGCCAGCCGGTGAAGAAGCCGGCGCGCGCGCCGCCCATCTTGTTGGCCCACCAGTAGATGCCACCCGACGTGGGGTAGGCCGACACGAGCTCGGACATCGTCAGACCGATGATGAGGATGAACGCGGCCACGATCGGCCAGCCCCACGAGATCGCGATGGGTCCGCCGTTGTTGAAGCCCTGGCCGAACGTCGTGAAGCAGCCCGCGAGGATCGAGATGATGGAGAAGGAGATCGCGAAGTTCGAGAAACCCGACCACGACCGGTCGAGCTCCTGCTTGTAGCCGAGTTCCGCCAAGCGGCGTTCGTCGTCGGAGAGATTCGTTGCCTGAGCCATCCTGCACTCCCATCTTCGGTATGAAGTTGGACCGATGCTAGCGCTGCGCATCGCGGCCGAACAGACCTCCGAGTGGCCTGTTCCGTGCTGGGAGAAGGCCTCTGCACGTGGTTTTCGGGGTCACTACCGGGCCAAAGGAGCCAGAACAGACCATTCGGACACGCACCCTGTGGTCGCGCCACGGCCCGGGAGGTACAGCGGGACGGGCGCCCGGCTCGAGGCCGTGCGACACCCATCGGCGTCAGGGGACGCGCACCTGCGCGACGACGTGGCCCCGGTCCCGCCGGTCAGACGAGCTGCGTCAGCCAGCCGTGGGAGTCCTCGGCGCGACCGTACTGGATGTCGAGGAGCTTGGTCCGGATGGCCTCGGCGTAGCGGTCCTCGTGGCCCTCGCGCCGATGGTCGACGGAGCCGCCTGCCCAGCGCAGCTCGCCGACCGGCGTGACGACGGCCGCCGTGCCGCACGCGAAGATCTCGACGATGTCGCCGCTGGCCGCACCCTGCTTCCACTCCTCGATCGGGATGCGGCGCTCCTCGGGCTCGAGGTCGAGCTCCTTGGCGATCTCGAGGATCGAGCTGCGGGTCACACCCTCGAGGATCGAGCCGGTGAGCTCGGGCGTGATGATGCGCCCGTCCTTGGTCACGAGGAAGAGGTTCATGCCCCCGAGCTCCTCGATGTACGTGTGCGTCGAGGAGTCCAGGAAGACGGCCTGGTCGCAGCCGTGCTCGATGCCTTCGAGCTGACCGGCCAGGGAGCTGGCGTAGTTCCCGCCGCACTTGGCGGCTCCCGTGCCGCCCTCGCCCGCGCGGGCGTAGTCGGTGGAGATCCACAGCGTCACCGGCTTGAGGCCGCCGGGGAAGTAGGCGCCGGCCGGGGAGGCGATGACGGAGTAGGTGACCTGCTGCGCCGGTCGCACGCCGAGGAACGCCTCGGAGGCGAACATGAACGGTCTCAGGTAGAGGCTCTTCTCCCCCGCGCCGCCGGCCGGGACCCACGCCTGGTCGACACCGACGAGCTGGCGCAGCGACTCGATGAAGTCCGCCTCGGGCAGCTCGGGCAGGGCGAGCCGACGGGCGGAACGGGCGAACCGAGCCGCATTGGCCTCGGGACGGAAGGTCCAGATCGACCCGTCGGCGTGGCGGTAGGCCTTCATGCCCTCGAAGATCTCCTGGGCGTAGTGGAGAACCGCAGCCGCGGGGTCGAGCTGGAAGGGACCGTAGGGCCTCACCTGCGCGTCACCCCACCCGCCGTCGGCGGTCCACGTCGCGACGACCATGTGATCGGTGAAGGTCTTGCCGAAGCCAGGGTTCTCGAGGACCTCGGCGATGCGCTCGGGCGAGGTGGGGTCGTCGCGGCGCGTCACCTCGAACGACAGGGTCGAAGCCTTCGCGGCATCCGTGGACATGGCACAACCTCCAAGAGCGATCAGCGGTGATTCGACGTCAGGCTATCGCCCACATCGTGAGACGCAGAAGTAGGCCCGTGCCGCGGGGCCGCTGCGGTGGCCGTCCGGCCTGCGTCCGGTGCGGCTCAGAGCCGGGACGCGACAGCCTCGCCGATGTCCCTGGTGCTGCGGGCGGCATCCCGGCGCTCGGCGAGGTCCGCGGCGACGGCATCCTCGACGCGTGCAGCCTCCTTGTCGAGGCCGAGATGGGCGAGCAGCATGCCCACCGAGAGGATGGCTGCGGTCGGGTCGGCACTCCCTTGGCCCGCGATGTCGGGGGCCGATCCGTGCACCGGCTCGAACATGCTCGGGGTCGTGCGAGCCGGGTTGATGTTGCCCGACGCGGCGAGCCCGATGCCGCCCGCGATCGCTGCAGCGATGTCGGTGAGGATGTCGCCGAAGAGGTTGTCGGTGACGATGACGTCGAAGCGGCCGGGGTCGGTCGCCATGAAGATCGTCGCCGCGTCGATGTGCTGGTACGCCGTCTCGACGTCCGGGAACTCGGCGCCGACCTCCTCCACGGTGCGTCGCCACAGGTGGCCGGCATACGTGAGGACGTTGTGCTTGTGCACGAGGGTCAGGTGCCGGCGCGGCCGGGCCTGGGCACGGGCGAAGGCGTCGCGGACCACGCGCTCGACGCCGTACCGGGTGTTGACGCTGACCTCGGTCGCGATCTCGGCTGCGGTGCCGACACGCAGGGCGCCGCCGTTGCCGGTGTACGGACCCTCGGTCCCTTCGCGGACGACGACGAAGTCGATGCCGTCGGGAGCGACGCGCGCGACGTCGAGCGGGCTCGAGACGCCGGGGAAGAGCTTGGCGGGCCGCAGGTTGACGTAGTGGTCGAGGGCGAAGCGGAGCGGCAGCAGCACACCGCGCTCGAGCACGCCGCTCGGGACGCTGGGGTCGCCGATGGCGCCGAGGAGGATCGCGTCGTGACCCCGCAGCTCCTCGAGGACGGACTCGGGCAACGTCTCACCCGTGGCGTGCCAGCGGCGGGCGCCGAGGTCGTACTCGGTGGTCGTGAACGTCGGACCGCCCTCACTCGTCACCGCCTCGAGGACCTTGAGACCCTCCGCGACCACCTCGGGGCCGATGCCGTCCCCGCCGATCACGGCGATGGAGTACGCGTCCCTGACCTGCGTCTGTGCCATGCCGTCACCTTAGAACCCGTCTTGTGATGTGGGATCTGCGTCTCAGGTGCTGAACCGGACGACACAGGCCCCCACCCGGAGGGGCAGGGGCCTGCTGTCAGTCCTGTCGGGCGCGACTCAGTCCTCGGTGTGACCCTGGTCGCGCAGGTCCATCGACTCCTGCAGAGCCTGACGGGCGGCCTTGGCGTCTTCGCTCATGAAGATCAGTCCTTCGAGTTGCGGTGCAGTTGGTGGTCTCAGGTGGCTCCAGCCCGGGTGGGCGAACCGGTCAGCAGGGAGGGTGCGCGGGATCTCCGCGGCGAGGTGCTGACTACCTGGACTCGCCGCGGCTGGGAATAAGTACGACCTGCCGCGTCATGCATTTCACGGTACGCCGGGCCACCGACGGATAAAGGGGGTTTCCAGCAAATGAGACGCGGTGTCCGCCATTCGTCCGGAGCAGTCGGCCGAGCCGCGCATCCCCCTCTCACGGGACTTCGACCCGTAGGCTCGCCGCGTGAGCGCCGACCACCCCGACGCGCCTGCGGCCCCCGCCAGCGGCACCGCACGCCTCCACCCCGACCACCGGGCCGATGCCATCCACACCCGGCACACGAACCACGCCGCACCCGGGGCGGCCGGCGACGACCATGCGCGATGGATCGCCATCACGCCGTCCAACGCTCGCCGCGTGGTCATCATCGTGCTGGTCGCGGTCGTCCTGCTCTCCGTGGCGACGTGGGCGTTCCACGCGATGGGCAGCTTCCTCTTCCTGCTGCTGCTCGCCTGGCTGCTGTCGATCGCGATGGAGCCCGTCGTGCTGTGGCTGAGCGGGCGCGGCATGAGGCGGGGCCTCGCCACCGGGCTGACGATGCTCGCCATGGTCCTGCTGTTCGCCGGGCTCGCCGAGCTCTTCGGCCAGGTCTTCGTCTCGCAGCTCTCCGAGCTGTGGTCGCAGCTGCCCGGCGCGATCACCTCGGCGATCGACCGGGTCAACTCCACCTTCGGGACGAAGTTCGACATCGAGCAGATCCAGCAGGCGCTGAGCCTGACGCCCGACAAGCTCGGCGAGCTGGCGGGCAAGTACGGCGGCGGCATCATCGGGGTCTTCGGCTCCGTCATCACCCTCATCTTCGACACGCTGACGATCCTCGTCTTCGCCTACTACTTCTCGGCCGACAGCCCGCGGCTGCGGCAGACCATCGGCTCGTGGCTGCCGCAGCGCTACCAGCGCGTCTTCATCACGATGTGGACCATCTCGGTGGAGAAGACCGGTGGCTACGTCGTCTCCAAGCTCGTCCTGGCCACGCTCTCCGCTGCCTTCCACGTCGCGTTCTTCTGGTTCATCGACGTCCCGTTCTGGCTACCCCTCGGCATCTTCGCCGGCATCGTCGGCCAGTTCATCCCGACGATCGGCACGTACATCGGCGTCGTGCTGCCGGCGCTCTTCGCCCTCCTCGACAAGCCGATCAACGCCGTGTGGATCGCGGTCTTCGCGACGATCTACCAGCAGCTCGAGAACTACGTCTTCACCCCGCGCATCAGCCGCCGCACCATGGACGTGCATCCGGCCGTCGCGCTCGGCTCCGTCATCGCCGGCGCCGCTCTCTTCGGCCCGATCGGCGCACTCATCGGCATCCCCATCGCGGCTGTCGCGCTCGCCATCATCGACACCTTCAGCAAGCGCCATGAACTCGTGCCGGAGCTCGCTGAGCTCGAGCCCGCTGACAACGTCGAGGCGGACGGCGAGGACGACACGGACTCCGCGCACCGGTCCTGACCAGCGCGGCGCAAATCCCCGATCATCTGCCGCCGTATGCGACTGGGCGGGCACCCGTCGGATCTCTCCGGTCGGTGCCCGCCCAGCGGCATACGTGCGTGGCGCCTGTGCGCCCGGCGGCTCAGTCCTGCAGGTTGACGACCGAGAAGGTCTTGGCCTCGACGACCTCGGACAGCTCGGCCGCGAGCGCGGCGGGTACGGCGCTGTCGACATTGAGCACCCCGATGGCCCGGTCGTCCTGGCGCGAGACCTGCATGCCACCGATGTTGATGCCGGCGTCACCGAGGATGCGGCCGACGGCGCCGATGACACCCGGACGGTCGGAGTACTCGAAGACGAGCATGTGGTCCGAGAGCGGGACCTCGAGGTCGTAACCGCCCACGCCGACGAGCTTCTCGACCATCTTCGGGCCGGTCAGCGTGCCCGAGACCGAGACGACGGTGCCGTCGGCGAGGGTGCCGCGCAGGATCGTGACGTTGCGGAAGTCGCCCGAGTCGGGGTCGGTGACGAGGCGCACGACACAGCCGCGCTGCTCGGCGAGGACCGGCGCGTTGACGTACGTCACGGCGTCCTCGACGACGTCGGTGAACAGGCCCTTGAGGGCGACGAGCTTCCACACGTTGACGTCGTGGGCCGTGATCTCGCCGCGGACGTCGACGTCGAGCTGGGCCGGCACGCTGCCGGCCACCGCGGTGAAGATGCGACCGAGCTTCTCGACCAGCGGGATGCCTGGCCGGACCTCCTCGGCGATGAAGCCACTGCTGACGTTGACGGCGTCGGGTACGAGCTCGCCGCCGAGAGCCAGGCGCACGGACCGCGCGACGGCGATGCCGGCCTTCTCCTGGGCCTCGTCCGTCGAGGCCCCGAGGTGCGGGGTGACGACGACGGACTCGTGCTCGAAGAGCGGCGACTCGGTGGTCGGCTCAGAGGCGAAGACGTCGATACCGGCGCCGGCCACCCGACCCTCGGCGATGGCACGCGCGAGGGCGGCCTCGTCGACGATGCCACCGCGGGCGGCGTTGATGATGCGCACCGACGGCTTGACCTTCGAGAGCGCCTCGTCACCGATGAGGCCGAGCGTCTCGGGAGTCTTCGGAAGGTGGATGGTGATGAAGTCGGACTGGGCGAGCAGCTCGTCGAGACCGACGAGCTGGGCACCGAGCTGGCCGGCCTTGGCGGGCGAGGCGTAGGGGTCGTACGCGACGATCTTCATGCCGAAGCCCTTGAGGCGCTCGGCGACGAGTGCGCCGATGCGCCCGAGACCGACGACGCCGACGGTCTTGTCGAGCAGCTCCACGCCGGAGTACTTGCTGCGCTTCCACGCGCCGCCCTTGAGGGCCTGGTTGGCCGGGGCGATGTTGCGAGCGGTCGCGAGGAGCAGACCCACGGCCAGCTCGGCCGCGGACGTGATGTTGGAGGTGGGCGCGTTGACGACCATGACGCCCGCCTGCGTGGCCGACTGGACGTCGACGTTGTCGAGGCCGACACCGGCGCGCGCGATGACCTTGAGCTGCTTCGCGGCAGCGATCGCCTCGGCGTCCATCTTGGTGGCCGAGCGGATGAGCACCGCGTCGACGTCCGCGAGTGCCGGGAGCAGCTCGTCGCGGTTGGCACCATCGGCCGATCGGACCTCGAAGTCGGGGCCCAGCGCCTCGATCGTGGCGGGCGACAGCTCTTCGGCGATGAGGACAACGGGCTTGCTCACAGGGGGGTCCCTTCCGGACGGGCGGGGCCGCACGCACGTCGGGGGCGCGGGCGTCGGAGGCACCGCGGTGTGCCGTCGGCGAGTCTAGGCGCTCGACGTCCGAGAATCACGACAGGTAACCAACATGTGAACAGCGCCACTGCGCGTGGTGGACGTATCAGGGGATGGGACACGGATCCCGTATGCCGGACGACGTGATGGGTGATCCCCGTAGCTGGGGCCGGGCCATCGCCGCCACCACGCGCGGGCTGACCCACTGATCCCACCGTCCGAGGCGTTGCGCGGCCACGACCTGCACGTCAGGGTGGGGTCATGCGCATCGTGGTGGCTGGTGGCGCCGGGGACCTCGGGTCGCGCGTCGTCCGAGAGGTGACGGCGCGCGGGCACCAGGTGGTGCCTGCGAGCCGGCGGACCGGTGTGGACCTCACGACCGGCGAGGGACTTGCCGACGCCGTCGCAGGCGCAGACGTCGTCGTCAACTGCGCCGATGACACGTCACGCGGTGACGACGTCACGGTCTACGGGACGCGACGACTGGCCGACGCGGCCGCCGACAGCGGGGTGCACCTCGTCCACGTCTCGATCGTCGGCATCGACGACCACCCCATGACGTACTACCGCCGCAAGCTGCGCGCAGAGCAGGGCATCCAGGCGACCGGAGGGCCGGCCACCGTCCTGCGCTCCACCCAGTTCCATTCCCTTGCAGCGTTCTTCGCCCGAACCATTACGAAGGGGCCGCTCACCGTCACGATCGGCGACATGGCCTTCCAGCCCGTCGACACCGACTTCGTCGCCGCGCGCCTGGCCGACCTCGCGCTCGGAGCGCGCCCGACGGCATACGCCCGGGCGACGGACGTCGCAGGACCCGACGTGCTGACCGTGGGCGAGCTCGCGACCCTCCTGCGCGCGCACCGTGGCGCATCCGCCCCGCGGGTCGTGCGCTTCCCAGCCGTCGGCGGCGTCATGCGCGCGTTCGCTGAACGGCGCACCGTTCCCTCCCCCGGTGACGCGCAGACCGGCGGTCTTCCGTTCGTTGCCTGGCTCGCCACGCAACCGGAACGTCTCACCGGTCGCTGAGGGCGCGCGTCCACGGGGTCGGCCGGCGTCCCCACGAACGGGACGCCGGCCGTCGAGCCGTCGTCGGGTCAGCGCGCGGCGCTGCCTCCGACGATGTGGGGGTCAGCGCGCGGCGCTGCCCTCGACGTAGTCGGCGTCGGTCTGCTTGACCCATGCCATGAGCTTGCGCAGCTCGCGGCCGGTGGCCTCGATCGGGTGCTGGGCACCCTTCTCACGCAGCGCCGTGAACTCCGGCGCGCCGGCGTCCTGGTCGTCGATGAAGCGCTTGGCGAAGGTGCCGTTCTGGATGTCCCCGAGGACCGCCTTCATGTTCTCCTTGACGCTCGGATCGATGACCCGCGGGCCCGACACGTAGTCGCCGTACTCCGCCGTGTCGGAGACCGACCAGCGCTGCTTGGCGATGCCGCCCTCGATCATGAGGTCGACGATGAGCTTGAGCTCGTGGAGGCACTCGAAGTAGGCGACCTCGGGCTGGTAGCCCGCCTCGACGAGCGTCTCGAAGCCATACATCACGAGCTGGCTCGCCCCACCGCAGAGGACGGCCTGCTCACCGAAGAGGTCGGTCTCGGTCTCCTCGGTGAACGTCGTCCTGATACCGCCGGCACGCAGGCCGCCGATCGCCTTGCCGTACGCCTTCGCGAGGTCCCACGCCGTCCCGGAGGCATCCTGCTCGACGGCCAGGAGCACGGGCACCCCACGGCCGTCTGCGAACTCGCGGCGCACGATGTGGCCCGGACCCTTGGGAGCGACCATGAGGACGTCGGCGTCGGCCTCGGGCTTGATGTAGCCGAAGCGGACGTTGAAGCCGTGGCCGAAGAGCAGCGCCGCGCCGTCCTTGAGGTTGGGCTGGATGTCGTTCGCGTAGACGGTCCGCTGCACCTGGTCGGGCGTGAGGATGACGACGAGGTCGGCCTCCTTGACGGCGTCGGCGACCGACGAGACCGTCAGGCCCTCCGCCTCTGCCTTGGCCTTGCTCTTGCTGCCCTCCGCGAGGCCGACGCGGACGTCGACGCCGGAGTCGCGCAGGTTGAGCGCGTGGGCATGGCCCTGGCTGCCGTAGCCGATGACGGCGACCTTCTTGCCCTGGATGATCGACAGGTCGGCGTCGTCGTCGTAGAACATCTCGGCCATGGTGGCCTTCTCCTTCGGTTGCGGTGTGCGGTGGGTCTGGTGGTGGTGCCGGGCGTCAGGCGCTGCGCAGGCTGCGGTCGGTGATCGAGCGGGAGCCGCGGCCGACGGCGACCATGCCCGACTGGACGAGCTCCTTGATGCCGAACGGCTCGAGCACGTCGAGCAGGGCGCGCAGCTTCTCGGAGTTGCCCGTCGCCTCGATGACGACGGCGTCGGTGGTCACGTCGACGACCTTGGCCTTGAAGAGCTGGATCGTGTCGATGACCTGGCTGCGTGTGGCCGGGTCCGCGCGGACCTTGACGAGCAGGATCTCGCGCTGCACCGAGGCGTGCGGGTCGAGCTCGACGACCTTGAGCACCTCGATGAGCTTGTTGAGCTGCTTCGTCACCTGTTCGAGGGCCGAGCCCTCGACCTCGACGACGACGGTGATCCGCGAGATCTCCGGCAGCTCGGTCGGACCGACGGCCAGCGAGTTGATGTTGAAGCCGCGCCGTGAGAACAGGGCCGCGACCCGGGTCAGCACGCCGGGCTTGTCCTCCACGAGGACCGACAGGGTGTGCTTGCTCATGCTCAGTCCTCCCGCTCCCAGACCGGCGCCTCGTGGCGCGCAGCCTGGATCATGTCGTTGCTGACGCCGGCGGGCACCATCGGCCAGACCATGGCATCGCGGTGGACGATGAAGTCGATGACGACCGGGCGGTCGTTGGTCTCGAGCGCCAGCTTGATGACGGCGTCGACCTCCTCGGGCGTCTCGGCGCGCAGGCCCAGGCAGCCGTACGCGTCGGCGAGCTTGACGAAGTCGGGCACGCGCTGGCTCATCGGCTGGAGGTCGGTGTTGGAGTAGCGCTGGTTGTAGAAGAGCGTCTGCCACTGGCGGACCATGCCGAGCGAGCTGTTGTTGATGATGGCGACCTTGATCGGGATGTTGTTGATGACGCAGGTCGCGAGCTCCTGGTTCGTCATCTGGAAGCAACCGTCGCCATCGATCGCCCACACCGTGCGCTCGGGCTCGGCGACCTTGGCACCCATGGCTGCCGGGACAGAGAAGCCCATCGTGCCGAGGCCACCGGAGTTGATCCAGGCGTTCGGGCGTTCGTACTGGACGAACTGCGCAGCCCACATCTGGTGCTGGCCGACGCCGGCGACGTAGGTCGCCTCGGGACCGGTGAGCGCACCGATCCGCTCGATGACGTACTGGGGCGCGAGGGTTCCGTCCTCGCTGTCGGTCCAGCCCAGCGGGAAGGTCCGCTTCCAGTCGGCGACCCGCTCACGCCAGGCGTCGTAGTCCCAGCCCTTCGCGCCGGCGTCGGCCGTGGCGCGGTCGAGCGTCACCTGGTCGATGAGGTCCCTGATGACCTCGCCCACGTCCCCGACGATCGGCACGTCGGCGATACGGTTCTTGGAGATCTCGGCCGGGTCGATGTCGGCGTGGATCACCTTGGCGAGCGGGGCGAACGACGACAGCTGGCCGGTGACGCGGTCGTCGAACCGGGCCCCGAGCGCGATGATGAGGTCCGCCTTCTGCAGGCCGGTGACGGCGGCGACCGTGCCGTGCATGCCGGGCATGCCGAGGTTGAGCGGCTCGCTGTCGGGGACGGTGCCACGAGCCATCAGGGTCGTGACGACCGGGATCCCGGTCAACTCGACGAGGCGGCGCAGCGCCTCGCTCGCCCTGGCCCGCACGACGCCACCGCCGACGTAGAAGATCGGCTGGCTGGCCGCGGCCATGAGGCGGGAGGCCTCACGGATCTGCTTGCCGTGGGGGCGCAGGACGGGTCGGTAGCCGGGTAGGTCGATCCGCGGCGGCCAGCTGAACGTCGTCTTCGCCTGGAGCGCGTCCTTGCTGATGTCGACGAGGACCGGACCGGGGCGGCCGGTGCTCGCGACGTGGAACGCCTCGGCGATGGCCTGCGGGATCTTCGCCGGATCCGTCACGAGGTAGTTGTGCTTCGTGATCGGCATCGTGATGCCGCGGATGTCGGCCTCCTGGAAGGCGTCCGTGCCGATGGCGGCACTCGCCACCTGACCGGTGATCGCGACGACCGGGACCGAGTCCATGTGGGCGTCGGCGAGCGGGGTCACGAGGTTGGTCGCGCCGGGGCCCGAGGTCGCCATGCACACCCCGACCTTTCCGGTGGCAGACGCGTAGCCCTCGGCCGCGTGACCGGCGCCCTGCTCGTGACGCACGAGGATGTGACGGACCTTCTTGGAGTCGAGCATCGGGTCGTACGCGGGAAGGATCGCGCCGCCGGGAATGCCGAAGACGGTGTCACAGCCGATGGCCTCGAGCGAGAGGACGAGCGCCTGCGCCCCGGTGACCTCCAGAACCGGCGCGGCGGGACCGACGGGCTCGCCGGACCGCGCCTCCGCCGCGGGTCGGGGACGGGCCCTGGAGGCCACGTCGGCGGGCGAGGGCGCCTGCTTCGTCGTGTCGCTCACGATCTCTTCCTTGTCTCGAGCACTGCGGTGTCCTGCCGGTTCGGGCTGACTCCAGCCACAAAAAAACCCTTCGGTCCCGCGGTGGGACGGAAGGGAGCGCGCTGACCGTTCGAGCTGGTCGGCGCGCTAGTGAAGTACGAGGAGTAGGGCCACGTGACAACCGTGCTACCAAGCCCCAGCACTGTCAATCGGCCGTCTCGCCCGTCTCAACATGTGACCTCGTGGTCTCACCCATTGTCGCCCGCGGCGGGGTCCACACCGCGCCGCGAAAGTCGCTTGTCGTCCGTCTGAGCGGCTCGGGACACTGACCGCATGACGAGCACCGTGGCCGACCTGCTCCCCGCCCTCGCCCTGCGCATCACGTCAGGGCCGGTCGAGCTGCGCGGTCTGGGAGACGAGGACCTCGGCGCGCTGGCGGACCTCGCTGCCGCGGGGATCCACCCCGCCGACCGGATGCCGTTCTACCACCCGTGGACCGACACGGATCCGGAGACGCTGCGCGGCCGGATGGCGCAGTTCCACTGGCGGTGCCGCGCTGACTTCTCGCCGGAGGCCTGGGAGCTCAACCTCGGCGTGTGGCACGAGGACACGCTCGTCGGCACGCAGGGGATCTCGACGCGGGACTACCTCGTGACCCGCACCGGCGAGACGGGCTCGTGGCTGGGACTGGCCCACCAGGGCAAGGGCATCGGCACGCTCATGCGCCGCGCGATCTGCGCCTTCGCCTTCGACCACCTCGACGCCAAGGAGGTCACGTCGGGCGCGTTCACCGACAACCCGGCCTCGCTGGCCGTGAGCCGCAAGGTCGGCTACCGACTCGGTGGACAGAAGCGGCTGCGCCGTCGCGAGGGCGAGCTGGCCGTCAACCAGCAGCTCGTCCTGTGCCCCGAGGACCTCGTCCGTGGGGACCACGACATCACCGTGGAGGGCCTGCCGGCCTTCCGTCGCTCGATCGGCCTCGATGCCGACACCGCCAAGGAGGAGACGCCGTGACCGCCGATCCCGCCACGGAACCCGCGACCGCGACCGGGTCGGGGACCGAGTCCGCGACCGAGTCCATCGACACGAGGTCGCCGCGCGGTCCGGTCCGGCTGGACCTGCCCGCAGGGGTGGGTCCGCTGACGACCCGTCCACTCGTCCGCGACGACGCCGCCGCAGTCACGTCGCTCATGGCGGCGTGCGAGCTGCAGGACGTGGGCGAGGTCCTCATCGAGGAGGCGGACATCGTCGGCGACTGGCAGCGCCCGGCGTTCGACCTGCCCACGCAGTCCGTCGGCGTCCTCGACGGTGACCGGCTCGTCGCCTACGCGGAGGTCTACAAGGGTCGCTGGGCCGACGCGGCGGTCGACCCGGCATACCGGGGCCGCGGCATCGGGACGGCACTTTCCCGGTGGACGCGGGCGGTCGGCGCCAGGGACGGCGGGACTGTCGTGGGACAGCCGGTGCCCGGCGACTCCCCCGGCGAGCGGCTGCTCTCCGCCCTCGGCTACCGGACGTTGTGGACCTCGTGGGTCCTCGAGCTCCCCGCCGGGCGCGCCATCGAGCCGCAGCCCGTCCCAGAGGGCTACGCCATCCGCGAGCCGCGGGACGAGGCAGACCACCGGGCGACCTGGACCGTCAACGAGGACGCGTTCCTCGAGTGGTCCGAACGCGAGCGGACGACGTTCGAGGAGTGGGCGGCGAACGTCACGAAGCGACCCGGCTACGAACCGTGGCAGCTGAGGCTCATGACCGACCCCACCGGCGAGGTCGTCGGCATGGCCTTCGTCGTCGTCTCGAGCGGTTGTGCGTACGTGGACAAGCTCGCGGTGCGGCGCGACCAGCGTGGGAAGGGGCTCGCCCGAGCGCTGCTCGTCGATGCCTTCGAGGTGGCGCGCGCGCACGGGGGCGACCGGTCCGAGCTCTCGACGGACTCCCGCACCGGTGCGCTCGGCCTCTATGAGAAGGTCGGGATGCAGGTCACGTCGGTGTGGCGCCACTGGGCGGCCGACGTGACGCCCGACCCGGTGGCCACGCAGACCTGAGGAGATGTGGTGGAGCAGCACACCAGCATCGACATCGACGCCTCGGCCGCTCACGCCTGGACCGTGCTGCGCGACGTCGAGCGCTGGCCCGAGTGGACGGCGTCGATGCGCTCGGTGACGCTGCTTGACGGCGAGCTGCGGGTCGGGGCGCGGGCCCGCATCGACCAGCCCCGCATCCCGACGACGGTCTGGACCGTCACCGGCCTGACCGAGGGCCACGACTTCACGTGGGAGGCCAGCGGTCCGGGCACGTTGACGACGGGCCGGCACACCGTCGCGGGCACGGGTCCGGGCACCTGCCGGGCCACGCTCTCGATCACCCAGTCGGGCTGGCTCGGCGCGCTCGTCGGCCGCGGCTACCGGTCGCTCACCGACCGCTACCTCGCCATGGAGGCCGCTGGGCTCAGGACGCGGGCCGAGGCCGGCGCCCAGCGCACGCCGGGCACGCCAGGCACGCCAAGCGATCCGGGCACGCCGGGCTAGCGCCCTGACCCGGCCGAGGGTGCAGTTGCCGGTGCACCACCCAGCGCCGGGTTGGCCGGCGACGCGGCGAGGTCGCCGGCCGAGAGACCGGGCAGCCACGAGGCGAGGTCGTTCGCCTGGGCCGAGTTGGCCGGCTCGAGCACCGACAGCCCGTCGGCGAACCAGATGACCGTCATGACCTCGCGCATCTGCGCCGAGGAGTTGCCGAGCGCCTTGTGCACGGTCCAGCCCGAGTGGAAGGACGCGTCACCTGCACGCATCGCCACCGGCTCGTCGACGAGGAGACCGCGGCCGGCGACCAGTCGGTCGAAGTGCTCCTCCGACGCGTCCGAGATGCCGATGTCGCTGAGCGGCCCGTCGACGTGGCTGCCGGTGGCGAAGGCGAGCCCGCCGTGGGCCGGCGTGATGTCGACGAGCGGCATCCACATGGTCAGACACTGCGAGCCGTCGAGCGGCCAGTACATCGCGTCCTGGTGCCACGGCGTGTAGCCGCCGCCGGGCTCCTTGAAGAGCGCCTGGTCGTGGTAGAGCCGAACCCGGGGGACGCCGAGGAGACGCGCGGCCACGTCTGCGAAGCGGGACGCCATGACGAAGCGCGCCACGGCCTCGTCGTGCCGCCACAGGTTCATCACCTGCAGGAAGGCCATGCCGTAGCTGTCACGCTCGGCCAGCGGCCGCGTCTCGGTGCTGAGACGCTCCACGGTCGCGGCCACTGGTTCTCGGTACGCGGCGGCCTCCTCCTGCGTCGCCAGCTGGGCGAGGCGCACATGGCCGTTCGCGCGGTAGGCAGCGACGTCGGCGTCGCTGACGGGGTATGCCGTGGTGAGCGCGGGTAGCAGGTCCGTGGGCATGTGGTGGCTCGTCCTCCGTCGATCATGAACGTCCCGAGTGGCCGTCACCCCGGACAGCACACCAGTACGTCGCACCTGCGACCCGGAACGCCATGGTCAGGGGGGAACGATCTGGTTCGATGGGCTCATGGACCACCGGACGACGCAGGGTGCCACCCGACGCGTCCTCGCAGGCCGGCTCGGAGAGGTGCTCGTGGCCGGTCGCATTCTCGGAGGCAGCGGCCTGCCGGTCGGCACGACCCGCACTCACCCGACGTGGGGCCTGACGTTCCTCACTGCGGGCACGGGCCGCTACCGCGACGCGATGCATGACGAGCCCATCGGGGCCGGCACGCTCGTCATCGTGCACCCCGGCCACCCGCACTGGTACGGCGCCGGTCGCGAGGGATGGGACGAGGTCTTCGTCGTGTTCGACGGGGTCGCGTTCGACCTCGCCCGTCGGCGCGGGGCCCTCTCCCCCGACCGGCCACTCGTCCACGGGCTCCCCGTCGCCCGGTGGCGCCACCGGTTTGTGGCCTTCGGTGAGCGAGCTCGCCCCACGAGCGTCGAGGGCCGGGACAGCGAGGCCGTCGACCTGCTGGCGGCGCTGCTCCAAGCCTGCTCGGCCGCCACCTCGGCATCCGTACATGCTCCCCGCGGCCGGGGCCGGGACGGCTGGCTCGACCACTCCATCGACGTGCTCGGCCGCGACCTCGCCGAGCCCCTCGACCTGCAGGCCGTGGCCGCCGAGGTGAACATGCCCTACGAGACCTGGCGCCGCCGGTTCCGCGCCGAGACCGGCGCGAGCCCGTACGCCCATCGAGCCTCGCGGCGACTCGAGGCAGCGACCGACCTGCTGGTTCACACGGGGCTGGGCGTGCGTGACATCGCGGCCGCGACCGGCTTCAGCGACGAGAGGCACCTCATCCGCCGGTTCCGCGAGCAGACGGGACTGACGCCACGCGCCTTCCGCGACGCCGGCCGCTGACCCGGGCACACGGCATACGCCATAAGGCATACGGCGGCACCTACTCCCCCCGGTTCGAGGTGATCGCGCCACCCACGTGCATGTCAGCATCACCTCGAACCGCGGTGCAGCGTCCCCGGTTCGAGGTGATCGCGCCACTCACGTGCATGTCAGCATCACCTCGAACCGCGGTGCGGCGTCCCCGGTTCGAGGTGATCGCGCCAACCCACGCGCGTGTCAGCGTCACCTCGAACCGCGGTGGCGGAGGGGAGGAGGTATGCGGTGGGTCAACCGCAGACGGCGCCGCGGCTCGCGCTGCCGACGAGCTTGCGGTACTTCGCGAGGACACCGCGCTGGTACTTCGGCTCGGGATGCGTGACCCCTTCGGCGCGGCGACGCTCCATCTCGTCGTCGTCGACGACGAGATCGAGCGTGCCGTTCGCGACGTCGAGGCGGATGGTGTCGCCGTCGTGGACGAACGCGATGGGACCCTCGTCGACCGCCTCAGGCGCGACGTGGCCGACGCAGAGCCCGGTCGTGCCGCCGGAGAAGCGGCCGTCGGTGAGCAGCAGGACGTCCTTGCCCAGCCCGGCACCCTTGATGGCGCCCGTGACGGCGAGCATCTCCCGCATGCCGGGACCCCCCTTCGGGCCCTCGTAGCGGATGACGACGACGTCGTTCTTCGCCAGCGACCCCTGCTCCACGGCGTCCATCGCGGCGCGCTCGCCGTCGAAGACCCGGGCCGTGCCTTCGAAGACCGACTCGTCGAAGCCCGCCGACTTCACGACGGCGCCCTCGGGCGCGAGCGATCCGGTGAGGATCGTCAGGCCACCGGTCTGGTGGATGGGCGTGGCGATCTCGCGGATGACCCGCCCGTCGATGTGCGGCGGGTTGATGTCGTCGAGGTTCTCGGCCATCGTCTTGCCGGTCACGGTGAGGCAGTCGCCGTCGAGCAGGCCCGCCTCGAGGAGCGTCTTCATGACGACGGGAATGCCGCCGATGTGGTCGATGTCCTTCATGACGAAGCTGCCGAAGGGCTTGACGTCGGCCAGGTGCGGGACCTTCGAGCCGATCCGGCGGAAGTCCTCGATCGTGAGGTCGACCTCCGCCTCGTGCGCGATGGCGAGCAGGTGGAGGACGGCGTTGGTAGAGCCACCGAACGCCATGACGACGGCGATGGCGTTCTCGAAGGCCGGCTTCGTCATGATGTCTCGGGCGGTGATGCCGCGGCGGAGCAGCTCGACGACGGCCTCACCCGACTTGCGCGCGTACATGTCGCGGCGCCGGTCGGTCGCGGGTGGCGCAGCCGATCCGGGGATCGACATGCCGATCGCCTCGGCGACGGCGGCCATCGTGTTCGCGGTGTAGAAGCCGCCGCAGGCCCCCTCCCCCGGGCAGATGGCGCGCTCGATCGCGTCGACGTCCTCGAGCGACATACGCCCGGCGGCACACGCGCCCACGGCCTCGAAGGCGTCGATGATGGTGACCTCCCTCTCGGTGCCGTCGGAGAGCTTGGCTATGCCGGGAAGGATCGTGCCGGCATAGAGGAAGACGGAGGCCAGGTCCAGTCGCGCGGCGGCCATCAGCATGCCCGGCAGAGACTTGTCGCAACCCGCGAGCAGCACTGAGCCGTCGAGTCGCTCGGCGTTCATGACGGTCTCGACGGAGTCGGCGATGATCTCGCGCGAGACGAGGCTGAAGTGCATGCCCTCGTGGCCCATCGAGATGCCGTCGGACACCGAGATCGTGCCGAACTCGAGCGGGTAGCCACCGCCGGCATGCACTCCGTCCTTGACGGCCTTGGCGAGCCGGTCGAGCGACAGGTTGCACGGCGTGATCTCGTTCCACGAGCTCGCGACACCGATCTGCGGCTTGGCCCAGTCGTCGTCGCCGAGGCCGACGGCCCGGAGCATCCCCCGCGCGGCGGTCTTCTCGAGACCGTCGGTGACGTCGCGGCTGCGGGGCTTGATGTCAGGCGTCTGCGTCATGCCCTGCAGCATAGAACCGTGTCCGCTGGGTGGACACCGCATCTCACGGCCTGAGCCGGGGACCCAGCCCGCGGGTCGCCGTCAGTCTTCGTGCCCGCGGCTGACGTGGAAGCGTGTCAGGGCACACGAGCCGAGGTCGAGATCGGCCCAGTCCCCCGCGTACCGCAGGACCGCGAGCCCGCTCGTCACGAACCCCTCGCCGAGCGCGTCGTGCGCCTCCCGCGACCCTTCACCGTCGGTGAGCAGGCTCGTCAGCTGGGCCATGGTGGGGTTGTGGCCGACGACGAGGACCGTCGAGGTGTCGCCGGCGTCCTCGCGCACCGCCTCGAGTGCCTGCTCCGAGCCACCGAGGTAGACGCTGCGCCGGAACTCGACGAACTCGGTGTGCGCGCCGCCCCGGCACGCCTCCTCCCAGGTCTGACGGGTGCGCTGGGCGGTGGAGCAGATGACGAGGTCGGGGACGAGCCCCTCGGCATGGAGCCACCTGCCGGCCGCCTTGGCGTCCCGGCGTCCACGAGCGGCGAGCTCCCGGTCGTGGTCGGCCTTGCCGTGCCCCTCCTCGGCCTTGGCGTGCCGCATGAGGATGAGGGTCTTCTCCTTCGAGGCGCTGCTCATGGTTTCGAGCATGCTCCGGGCGGGGGCTCTTGTCAGCCCCGACCGCTCACAGGCTGAGCTCGGGGCTGATCCGCGAGGGGGTCCACACGCGGGCCCGCCGAGCTGCCACCGTCGAGACGGCGAGAGCACCGACGAGGTAGGCGGCGAGGACGCCGAGGTCACCGAGAACCGGTCCGAGGTCGGCGCCGTACATGAGGCGTCGCAGCCCGTCGATGGCGTACGTCATCGGCACGACGTGGTGGATGGCCTGAAGTGGCCCCGGCAGCGTCTGCCACGGGAAGGTACCGCCTGCGCTGACGAGCTGGACGACCATGAAGACGAGGCCGAGGAACTTGCCGATCGCGCCGAGCCTGGCGGCGAGCGCGTGCAGGATCGCGACGAAGGTCATCGAGACGACGCCCAGGAACAGCAGCGCGAGCACCGGGTGCGCGACCCGGATGGCGAGGCCCTGCGAGACGACGAGGAAGAGCGCAACGGTCTGCACGATGCCGACCGCAACGGGCGCGAGCCAGCCACCGATCGCGGTGCGCAGGGAGCGCTGGCTCGTCGCGAGGGCCCGCGTCGAGAAGGGCCGCACGAGGAGGAACAGCGTGTAGGCACCGATCCACAGGGAGAGGCTGAGGAACAGCGGGGCCAGTCCCGCGCCGTAGGTGCCTGCTGCCGCCATGCTCGCCGAGGACACGTCGACGGGGTCGCCGAGGGTGGCGGAGACGGCCCGACGCTGCGCGACTGTCGGGTCGGGCACGGCGTTGCGCCCCTTGGCCAGCTGGGCATGCAGGTCGGTGGCTCCGGTCGCGAGGCGGTCGATCCCCGTCTCGAGCTCGGCCGCACCGGCAGCCAGCGAGTCGCCGCCGGAGGCCGCCCGCGCCGCCCCGGTCCGCAGCTGTGCCGAGCCGGTGACGAGCCTGCCCAGCCCCGTCTCGAGGGCCGCCGTGCCCTCCCGCAGCTGGCGCGCGCCACTGGCGGCCCGGGAGATGCCGCCGGTGAGTCCCGGCGTCGTGTCGGCGAGCCGGCGGGCGCCGGTGGCGACCTCGTCAGCTCCTGCAGAGAGGCGGTCGAGGTCGGAGGACGCCGACTGGATGCGTCCGTCCGCCGTGTCGACGAGTCCGTCGATGGTCTCGAGGCGGCTCTCCACGAGGGCCAGCTGGGCGCCGTCGACACCGGCCGCGCGCAGCTCGTCGAGCAGACGCGAGCGCTGGGTGGTGAGGTCACCGTGCAGGGTCGTCGAGACGCGGGCGACCCTTTCCCCGACCGCCGCGACCTCCCGGTTGCCGGCAGCCACCTGGGCGGCACCGCGGGCCAGCTGCTCGGTCCGGGCCGGCAGCGACCGCGTCCGCGTCTCGAGGGTGTCGAGCCCCGAGGACAGGGCGGTGGCGCCGGAGCTCAGCTGCTCGGCACCCGAGAGCGACTGCGCCGCGCCCGAGTGCAGCGACGTGGCTCCCGAGGCGAGGACGTGCAGCCGTGACGCGAGGGACCGCGCGCCGTTCGCCGCCTTCGCCGCTCCGTCGTCGGCCGAGGCCAGACCGACGCGGAGCTTGTCGGAGCCGTCCACAGCCTTTCCCAGGTTGTCGTGGATCTGGTTGAAGCCGATGAGGAGCCGGTCCGCGGCCTTCTGGCTGACCTGGGCGGCAACCGACGTGCTCACCTCTTTGATGACGGTGTTGCCCATGATCGTCGTCATGTAGTTGTTGGCGTCGTTCGTCTCGAGGACGACGTCGGCCTGCCGTGGCTCGAGGTCCGCGGTCGCGGCGAGGTCGGCGGAGAACGTCGACGGAAGCAGGACGGCGAAGGAGTAGCGGCCGTCGTGCACGCCCTCCAGGGCCTCGGCGCGCGAGACCTTGTGCCAGTCGAAGGACCTCGACTCGACGAGGTGGTCGGCGACCTCGTTGCCGACGTCGAGCGTCTCACCGGTCGAGAGGGTAGTGCCGATGTCGTCACTGGCCACCGCCGCTGGTACCTGTGGCAGGGCGGCATACGGGTCACGGTTGGCGTAGAGGTAGAGCCCCCCGTAGAGCGTGGGGATGACGGCGAGCGCGACGATGCCCAGCCGGGCCAGGCGCGAGGACGTGAGCCGGCGCAGCTCGGCGAGGGCCAGTCGGACGGGGTTCATGCGGTCGCTCCGTGGAAGGTCAGGGGTCGCAGCGTGGCGGCGATGGCGGGAGAGCACAGGACGACGACGGTCAGTCCGGTGTCGGCGAGGGCGCGCGCGGCCTCGAACCACTCGTGGGGGTCGCCGCCGTGTCGGTCGGGGCCGGCGAGCACCACGACACGCGCCCGGGGGTGCCACGAGCCGAGCTCGAGGAGCAGCCGGGTGCGCAGTCCGGGCGGGAGGCTCGCCCAGCGGCGCCCGGCGCGGTCGGTGAGGTCGCGATCCCGCAGGAACGCCGCGACGTCCTTGCGCGCTGACGGGCGCTCGCTGAGGGCGAGCTCCTCGGCGATGACGGCGCGCAGCGGCAGCGCATCCTCCGGCGCGGTGACACCGAGCAGGTCGACGAGCCGGGTGCGGAGCTGAAGGTGCGATCGGTCGGCGCAGCCGCCGATGCTGATCGACCCGGTGAGCAGGTCGACGCGCCCGCCGATGGCGAGGGCGAGGGCCACCTGGCCGACTCCGGGGTCGATCCCCACGAGGCTGACCTCACCGGCCTGGGCGACGAAGTCGACGCCATCGACGAACGGCTCGTGGGTGCCCTTGATCGACACGTTGCGCGCGGTGACCTGGCGCTCGTTCACGCTGCACTTCCCTTCGGCGGGCGGATCCCGTCTCGATACGAGTATGCATCCGATACACACTCGTATTCAATTCAGGCGCGTATCCTTGGCGTATGCCGTCCGCCACACCTCCGCCGCCCGCCGCGCCACCCATCACAGCCCGTCGACAGGCCACGCGTGACCGCGTGCTCGCGGCAGCGAGCGAGGTCTTCGCCGAACGTGGGTTCCACGGTGCCAGCGTCGAGGACATCTGCGAGCGCGCCGGGTTCACCCGTGGCGCGTTCTACTCGAACTTCGGCTCCAAGGATGACCTGGTCGTCGAGCTGTCGCGCCGCCACTCGGAGGCGCTCGTCGACCGCATCCGGCGAGCGAGCAAGCGGGAGCACGCCAGCGCCGACGAGGTGCTGGGCGATGTCTTCGCCGCCCTCGCGGACGACAGCCGGAGCAAGGAGCGGTGGCTGGTGCTGACGACGGAGTTCACCCTCCACGCCATCCGCGACGCCGATGCTCGGCGGGCCTGGGCGGCGCAGCAGCGCCGGGTGCGAGACGAGCTGGTGGCGGTCGTCGACGAGGCGGTGTCTCGGCAGGGGCTGACCCTCCCGATATCCACCGAGCTCTTCGTCCGCGCTGCCATCGCGCTCGCTCAGGGATCGATGACCCAGCGACTCGTCGAGCCACGCTCGCTCACCGTCGGCGAGCTCGAACGCACCGTCCTGCCGATCCTGCTCGGTGTCGACGCCTGATTGGGACGTCTTGCACCAAAGCAGGGCGAATGCCGGAATTGGGTTGCCGTTCAAGGGAATTCAGCCAAGTTGCCAACGCGGTCGGCGGGCTCCGCCTAGGCTGGACGGACATGCTCGAGGGGGAAACCATGTCTTTGTCTCGCCGTGACCTCATGAAGCTGGGCGTCGTCGGGGGCGCTGCCCTGGCGCTGCCCCTGGAGCGCACGGTGAGCGCTGGGTCCATTGCGCAGAGCCGGCTCGCGAGCAGCCGGTTGCCCCCACCGTTCACGCTGCCCTTCCGTGTGCCGGAGCCCTTGAGGCCGTACCGCACGGATGCGACGACCGACTTCTACAAGGTCTACATGAAGCCGCTCCAGGCCGAGGTCATCCCCGGCCTGCGCACGCCGCTGTGGGGCTACAACGGGCTGGTGCCCGGGCCGACGGTCCGGGTCTCACAAGGCCGACGCACCGTCATGCGCCAGGTCAACAACCTGCCGGGCAGGCACCCGATCCTGAACTACACGCCGTGGACCTCGGTGCACCTGCACGGGTCCGCGTCGCTGCCGCAGTACGACGGCTACGCGAGCGACATCACGAACCCGGGCCAGTACAAGGACTACGTCTACCCGAACACCCAGACGGCACGGACCCTCTGGTACCACGACCACGGCCTGCACCACACCGCCGAGAACGTCCTCATGGGCCTCGCCGCCCAGTACCAGCTCACGGACTCCCTCGAGCAGTCCCTTCCCATCCCGCACGGCGACTACGACGTCCCGCTGCTGGTCAGTGATGCGATGTTCGCCAGCGACGGGTCGCTCTTCTTCGACAACCACGACGAGTCCGGGATGTACGGCGACGTCATCCTCGTCAACGGCGTGCCCTGGCCGACGATGAAGGTCAAGCGGCGCCGCTACCGTTTCCGCATCCTCAACGCGTCGGTCTCGCGCTCCTACCAGTGGTCGCTCGACTCCGGCGACGTGTTGACCGTCATCGCGACGGACGGGGGCCTAATGCCCTACCCACAGAAGGTGCAGCGGTTCCGGCACGGTGCCGCCGAGCGCTACGAGGTCATCATCGACTTCAGCAAGATGCCCGTCGGTCGACGAGTCGTCCTGCGGAACACCAGCCCGAAGAACAACATCGACTACGTCAACACGAACAAGGTGATGGCGTTCGACGTCGTCGGTGACGACTTCGACCCCGCCGCCAACTCCGTGCCCGACGTACTGAACCCGACGAACCCGACGATGCTGCTCACGGCTCGCGACGCGGTGCGTACGCGTCGGCTCGACATGGTGCGCGAGCACGGCAGATGGACGATCAACGGACACACCTGGGATGACGTCGTCAAGAGCAAGTTCTCGCTCGTCGAGGCGGACCCGCGCGAGGGCGACGTCGAGGTCTGGGAGATCCGCAACCCATCGGGAGGTTGGTTCCACCCGGTCCACATCCACCTCATCGACTTCCGCATCCTCGACCGCAACGGCAGGCCGCCGATGCCGCACGAGCTCGGGCCGAAGGACGTCGTCTACGTCGGCGAGAACGAGACGGTGCGCGTCGTCGCGCGCTTCGAGGGGCGAGGCAAGTACATGATCCACTGCCACAACCTCGTGCACGAGGACCACGACATGATGACCCAGTTCGTGGTCCGCGCCGACCAGGACGTGTTCGACCCGTTCAGCGACCCGTGCAAGTCGCTGCCCGAGGCCAACGACCTCTGAGGGATGACGTCATGTCGACCTCGACCTCGGCCAGGCGGACAGACCCCGGCACCGGGCCGCCGCCACCCGCCGGCGCGGTGCCCGTGTCGCGGAGCCGTGCGGCCGCAGCCCTGTGCTGCGTCGCCGGCCTCGTCCACCTGCTGGTGGCCCGCGAGCACGTCGAGGTGTGGGCCTTGGCCGCCTTCTTCTTCATCACCGTCTCCGCCGGTCAGCTGTGGCTCGCCCAGGCGCTGTGGCGGGGTCTGAACGCGCGGCTCGTCCCAGCGGCGGTGCTGCTCACGTCCGGCCTCGTCGCGCTCTACGTCCTCTCGCGAACCATCGGCCTGCCGATCCCCGCGGCCGGCGAGGTGGGACTGAGTGAGAGTCACCACGCTGGTCCACAGGTGCCCGGCGGCCAGGGCAACGGCGTGCCGGTGCTCCCGGGTTCCGGCGCCGGCACGGCGATCGCGACGGTGGGGCCGCTGGACCTCGTCTGCCTCGTCGCCCAGCTCGGAGCTCTCGCGCTGCTCGTCGGGCTGCTCCCGGCCGGCCAGCGGCGGTCGCTCGGCAACCTGCTCCTGGCTGTCGGCCTGTGCGGCTGGGTCGTCTGGGGCCTGGTGCACTTCACGTGAGCGCCATCGGACACGAGGGGCCGCCACCTGACGCCCGGGGTGTGACGCCCGCCGCCGACGGTGTGCTCGCCGGCCCTCGCCCAGAGACCTCCTCGCGGCGCGCTACCGGGGCGCCGAGACGTCGCCGTGCTGTGGCCATGGTCCTCGTCGCCGGCGCGCTCGTTGCGACCATGACGTGGGTGGTCGAGCCGCTTCGCGTCCGATCCGATTCGATGAGTCCCACCCTGGCCGCGGGCGACCACGTGCTGCTGCTCAAGACGCCGTGGGCCGGCACCATCCACCGGGGCGACATCGTGGTGCTGGACGGGACGGGCTGGGCCGACCGCGCCGGCAAGGACGGCCCCGTCGGGCAGTCACGTGACGGGATCGACGCCGCGGCGCGCATCGTCCGGGACACATCGCTCGTCAAGCGGGTCGTCGGGGTCGGCGGCGACACCGTCGGCCTCGAGGACGGCGTGCTCGTGCTCAACGGCGCGGCCGTCCCCGAGCCCTTCGTCGACCTCGAGTCCGTCGACGGAGTGTGGTTCGGGCCGGTGACGGTCCCGGCCGACGCGGTCTTCGTGATGGGCGATGCCAGGTCGACCTCGGTCGACTCGCGCGATCTCGGACCAGCCCCGCTGGACGTCGTCGAGGGCCGTGTCGTCAGCCTCGGTCCGTCATGAAGACCAACGTGGTCCGACCCGCCGCGCGCCCGACCGACGCCTCTCCGTGCGGCCGACGCCACACCGGTCGGCTCGCGGCCCCTCAGCCCCCGGAGACGGCGTTGATGATGTGCACCCGTGCACCTGCAGGCACCGGAGCGCCGACGCCCTGACCGCGCGTGGCGTCCTCGCCGTTGACGAACACCTTGACGTGACGACGGATCTGGCCCCGCTCGTCCCGTACCTTGCCGTCGAGGATGCGATGACCCGAGAAGGCCCGGTCGAGCAGCTCGGCCACGGTCTGGCTCTCGGTCGGCGACTCGACCTCGATCTCCGCGACACCGCCCACGAGGTCGCGGAGCATGCCGGGGAGGATGACGCGGACGGGTGCGGACGGCATACGGAATCCCTTGCTGGTCAGGTGAGCTGGGCGGCACGCACGACGAGCACGTCGGGCAGCTGCGTCGCGATGCGCTGGAACGACTCGCCCTCGTCCGCCGAGGCGAAGACGTCGCCGTTGCGGGTGCCGAGGTAGACGCCGACGGGGTCGGCCATGTCGAGAGAGGCGGCGTCGCGCAGGACGCACGTGTAGCTGTGGTCCGGGAGGCCCGTCACCTGCTGCCGCCACGTCTCGCCGGCATCGTCGGACCGCTGGACCTGCAGCTGGGCGTCGGGCGGGATGCGTTCACCCGCGTCGGCAACGGGCACGACCCAGACGACTCCGGGGCGGCGCGGGTGCGCGAGGACCGTGAACCCGAAGTCGGTGGGCAGCCCGTCGGCGATCGAGTCCCACGTCGCGCCGTTGTCGTGCGAGCGGTAGACGCCGTTGTGGTTCTGCGCGAAGAGCTCACCCTCGCCCTGGCCGCGGGCCACCTTGTGCACGCACTGGCCGTACTCGGGGTACTCGTTGTCGGGCATGAAGCCGGCCCGGATACCGGGGTTGCTCGGCGCCCACGTCTCGCCACCGTCGGCCGAGCGGTAGACCCCACCGGCGCTCATCGCGACGAGAACCGACTCCGGGTGACCCGGCTCGGGCACGATGGTGTGCACCGCTCCACCGCCGAAACCAGGCTCCCAGCTCGGGCGGTGCGGGTGGTCCCAGAGGCCCCGGACGAGCTCGTAGTGGTCCCCGCGGTCGGTGCTCTTGAAGAGGGCGTGGGGCTCGACCCCGGCCCAGACGACGTCGACGTCGTTGGGGTCGGGCGTCAGCTGCCAGACGCGCTCGAGCGCCGTGTCGGTGTCGGCCGGGAAGGCGAGTGCTCGCTCGGCGCTCTCGGTCCACGTGCGACCACCGTCGGTGGACGCCTGGACGGTCGGTCCCCAGTGCCACGACTTGACCCCCGCGAGGACGGTGGAACGGTTCTCGCGCGTGTCCACGGCGACGGACGCGACCTCGCTCATGAGGAAGTGGGGACCTTCGAGCGTCCAGCTCTGCCGATCGCCGGAGCGGGCGATCCAGAGCCCTTTGCGGGTGCCGATGGCAACGATGGTCTCGGTCATGTTGACAGTGTCCACTACGTCTACGGGGCAGACAAGGGTCCGGCAACGGCGTTGTCGACGGACCGGCCGGCGAGCAGGGCCTGCACCTGTCGACGCACGAGAGCGATGGCGCGAGGACGCATGGCCTCCGTCGCTCCACCGACGTGTGGCGTGATGAGCACGCCCGGTGTCGTCCACAGCGGATGGTCCTCCGGCAGTGGCTCCGGGTCCGTCACGTCGAGGGCAGCCTGCAGCCGACCGGTGGAGCACTCGGCGACCAGGGCATCGGTGTCCACCACGGGGCCTCGGGCCACGTTGACGAGGAGGGCACCGTCCGGCATACGGCCCAGCAGCGACGCGTCGAAGAGACCTCGCGTCGCGTCCGTGAGCGGCACGATGACGACGACGACGTCGTGGTGCGCGACGAGCTCGGGCAGGTCCCCGATGCCGTGCACCTGCGGCACCAGCTCGTCACCCTCGCGTGCCCTCGAGGCGACTGCCGTGAGCGTGACCTCGAAGGGCGCGAACCGGCGGGCGATCGCCCGGCCGATCCGGCCGTAGCCGACGACGAGCACCCGACGGTCGGCGAGCGCCGGTCGCAGGCGCAGCGGCGCCCACTGTGCCCGCCCCTGCGACGTGACGAACTCCGGGACGTGCCGGATCGAGGCCAACGTCAGAGTCAGGGCGAGCTCCGCGGTCGACGCGTCGTGCACACCGGCTGCGTTGCACAGCGTCACACCCTCGGGAAGCTCACCGACGAACTGCTCGTAGCCGGCGCTCTGGAGCTGGACGACCTCGAGCGCGTCGAGTCCCCGTGTGACGTCGGCGAGGCCGAGCCTCGTCATGTAGGGCATGACCGCGAAACGGATGTCGCGGCCGCGTGGGTGTGGCCGCTCCATGTCCCAGACGATGGGGTCGACGCCGTCGAGATCGGCGAGCGCCTCGGCGTAGTCGGGCTCGGGGACGGACACGACGAGGGGAAGATCGACCATGTCGCCCACGCTAACGAAGGCTCTCCGGGTGGCCGGAGACCGGTCCAGCGTCACGCGGCTAGGCTCGCGCGAGTGATGTCCCACCCGCACGTCCTCGCCCTCGGCTCGGGCCGACGCACCGCCCCGAGGGGCGGCGGCCGACCGACAGCCATCGACAAGCGGCCCGTCGAGTCTTTCGAGGTGCGCGACCCGGGCCCCAAGCACGGCGGCCTCGGCAGCGGTGTCGTCGGCGACGAGATCGGCAATCGCAAGCACCATGGAGGCGCACTGCAGGCCGTCTACGCTTACCCGCGCGAGGACCAGGAGTTCTGGGAGCTGCAGATCGGGCGTCCCATCACCCCAGGCGGATTCGGCGAGAACATCACGACGGTCGGCCTGGGGACGACACACGCTCTCGTCGGTGAGCTGTGGCGGATCGGCGAGGTCGTGCTCAGGGTCGAGGTACCCCGCATCCCGTGCAGCACGTTCGCGGCGCACATGGGCGAGCCTCGCTGGGTACGGCGTTTCACCGAGGCCGGACGGACCGGCGCCTACCTCTCCGTCGTGACGCCCGGGTTCGTGCACACCGGCGCGGCCATCGAGGTCGAGCGCCCTGCCCACGACATCGACCTGCTCCTGCTCTTCAGGGCCTTCACTGGCGACCTCGCCGCCGCGCGACGGGTCGTCGACGCGAACGTCGTCCATCCCGACGTCCGCGAGGAACTCGTCGAGACACTCGCGCGACGCGGCGGCTGAGCCACCGCGTTCCGGGCGCCACGTGGGACACAATGAGGTATGCCGCACACGTCCCGCTCGATCGGCCGCGCCCTCCTGGGTGGGGTCGTCGTCGCCCTGGTCTCGGCCGCGTGCACGTCGGCCGAGCCCAGCTCTCCCCCGAGAGGTTCCGGGACGACCGCCCCGACGACGCAGAGCCCGACGACCGCGTCCGGGAGCAGCAGCTCGACGACGACGGCCGCCGCGACCACACGCGCGCCCGTCGCCCAGCCGGCCGGACCGGTGACGCTGCTCGGTGGGATCGACATCGCGTGGTCGGTCGCCGAGCTGCCCGACGGCAGCGCTCTCGTCAGCGAGCGCAACACCGGCCGCATCCACCACGTGCCCAAGCCGGGCTCCGGAGGCCGGGCGACCGTCGCCGGGAGGCTCCCGATCACCCGCACCGAGGGCGAGGGCGGACTCCTCGGGCTCGCCGTGCCGGAGGACTTCGTCGCCGACCCCGTCTTCTACGCGTACTACTCGACCGAGAGCGACAACCGCATCGCCGCCGTGCCGTGGCGCGACGGGACCATCGGCGAGCCGGTCGTCATCTTCTCCGGCATACCCCGTGGCCGGAACCACAACGGCGGTCGCATCGCCTTCGGTCCCGATGGCTACCTCTACGTCGGTACGGGCGAGGCCGGCGACACGTCGCTGTCGCAGAACCTCGACTCCCTCGGCGGCAAGATCCTGCGCATCACTCCGGACGGCGATGCCGCACCGGGCAACCCCTTCGGGGGCTCGCCGATCTGGTCCCTGGGTCACCGCAACGTGCAGGGCCTTGCGTGGGACAGCCGGAAACGCTTGTGGGCGAGCGAGTTCGGACAGAACACCTTCGACGAGCTCAACCTCATCGAGCCCGGCAAGAACTACGGGTGGCCAGAGGTCGAGGGTCGAGCCGACGACCCGGACTACGTCGACCCGGTCGCCGAGTGGCCGACGTCCGACATGTCCCCGAGCGGCATCGCCGTCGGCCCCGACGGTGCCGTCTACATGGCCGCCCTGCGCGGTCAGTCGGTATGGCGGGTGCCGGTCAACGCCGACGGCTCCGTCGGCACCCCGACGCGCCACCTCCAGGGCGTCTACGGTCGCATCCGTGACATCCGCTTCCGCGACAACCGCGCGTGGATCACGACGAGCAACAACGACCGCGCCGACCGGCTCCTGTCGCTGCCGCTGTCCGCGGTCGGGGTCGGCTGACCTCGCCGGCACATCGGCACGCACGACCCTGCCGTCCCCGCACGAACCTGACTAGCCTGACGGCACGGGGCGGCGCCGGCGTCACCCACCGAGCAGGAGGGCACGCGATGGGCGCGTACGACGAGATCATCGACCAGGTACCGATCGACCAGCTGGCTGACCGGCTCGGGGTCAGCAGTGATGAGGTCCGCCAGGCGGCGGAGAACGCGCTGCCAGCCCTCCTCGGCGGACTCGAGGCCAACGCCTCCGACCCCGCAGCTGCCGACTCGCTGCTGGCCGCACTGTCCGACCACCAGGGCTCCGTCGCCGGCCTCGACGACGTCGACGAGCAGGACGGTCAGGCCATCGTCGGCAACATCTTCGGCGGCAGCACCGACCAGGTGGTCAACCGGCTGGGCGGCCTCGAGGGGACGTCCGGGAGCCTCGTGCAGAAGCTGCTGCCCATCCTTGCCCCCATCGTCATGTCCTGGCTCGCCAACAAGTGGGCGAGGGCGGTCTCGGCGGGATGCTCGGCGGGTCCACCTCGAGGGGTTCGGCGGGTGGGGGGTCGCTGACCGACGGCCCGCTCTTCCCCGGCGGGGCAGGAGCGGACAGCGGGCCGGTACGCGCCCCCGGGACCGCGACCTCGACGGGCGCCGCGTCCGGCGGGTCGAACCCGCTCCAGGACATCCTCGGACAGGTCCTCGGCGGCTCCGGTTCCTCGCGGGGCAGCGGCGGGGTAGACGACATCCTGGGCGGCGTGCTCGGTGGCCTCCTCGGCGGCGGCAAACGCTAGCCGACCACCCCCACACCTCCACCGTCGAGAGGCCAAACTTCGCGGCACCCAACCCGTCGAAAGGCCAAACTTCGCGGCACCCGACCCGTCGAGAGGCCAAACTTCGCGCCCACCCAACCCGCCGAGAGCAAGATGTGGCGCGTCTCTGCGTCGAAAGGCCACGTCGCGCCCCATTCGGGCTGACGAACTTTGGCCTCTCGACGGTCACCAGGCCACGAACTCTGGCCTCTCGACGGTCACCAGGCCACGAACTTTGGCCTCTCGACGGTCACCCGGGCGCGAACTTTGGCCTCTCGACGGTTACTGGAGCTTGGCGAGGATGAGCTCGCGGGCCTTGCCGGCGTCGGCCTGGCCCTTCATCTCCTTCATGACCTGACCGATGAGCGCGCCCGCAGCCTGGACCTTGCCGTCGCGGATCTTCGCCGCGACGTCGGGGTTGGCCTCGATGACCTTGTCGACGGCGGCCTCGAGGGCGCCGTCGTCCCGGACGAGCTCGAGTCCCCGGGCGTCCGCAACAGCCGTGGGCGTGCCCTCGCCGGCGAGCACGCCGTCGAGCACCTGCCGGGCCATCGAGTCGTTGAGCCGGCCTGCGGCGACGAGACCGTCGAGCTCGGCGATGTGCGCAGGCGTCAGCCCCAGCCCGGCGGCATACGTCACGATGTCCTGGCCCTCGGCGTTCGCACGCCGCGAGGGCTCACCGAGCCACCACTTCCTCGCGGCAGCGGCGCTGGAACCGGCGGCGACGGTCTGCTCGATGAGCTCGACGGCCCCGGCGTTGACGACGTCGCGCATCTCCAGATCGCTGTAGCCCCAGTCGGACTGGAGGCGCCTGCGGCGCAGTCCGGGAGGCTCGGGCAGCGTGCCACGCAGGGCATCGACCGTCGCGCGCGTCGGCGCGACGGGCACGAGGTCGGGCTCGGGGAAGTACCGGTAGTCCTCGGCGTCGGACTTCACGCGGCCCGACGTCGTGATGCCGGTGTCCTCGTGCCAGTGCCGGGTCTCCTGCAGGATCGAGCCGCCGCTCGCGAGGATCGCCGCGTGACGCGAGATCTCGTAGCGCACGGCGCGCTCGACCGACCGCAGCGAGTTGACGTTCTTCGTCTCGGTGCGCGTGCCCAGCGGCACGGCGAGCTGCTCCTCGCTGAGCGGGTCGCCGACCCGGGGGCGCAGCGACACGTTGGCGTCGCAGCGCATCGAGCCCTGCTCCATCTTCACGTCGCTGACGTCGAGGGCGCGCAGCAGCTCGCGCAGGGCCGAGACGTATGCCTTGGCGACCTCGGGCGCGCGCTCCCCCGCCCCGACCATGGGCTTGGTGACGATCTCGATGAGCGGGATCCCGGCACGGTTGTAGTCGACGAGCGAGTGGTCCGCGCCGTGGATCCGGCCGGTCGCCCCGCCGATGTGCAGCGACTTTCCCGTGTCCTCCTCCATGTGCGCCCGCTCGATCTCGACGCGGTAGGTGCTGCCGTCCTCGAGCTCGACGTCCAGGTGGCCCTGGAACGCGATCGGCTCGTCGTACTGCGACGTCTGGAAGTTCTTCGGCATGTCCGGGTAGAAGTAGTTCTTCCGGGCGAAACGGCACCACTCGGCGATCTCGCAGTTGAGCGCGAGCCCGATCCGGATCGCCGACTCGACGGCCTTCTCGTTGACCACGGGAAGGGCGCCCGGGAGGCCGAGGCACACCGGGCAGACCTGCGAGTTGGGCTCGGCGCCGAACTCCGTGGGGCAGCCACAGAACATCTTGGTCGCCGTGTGCAGCTCGACGTGGACCTCGAGCCCCATGACAGGGTCGAACTTCTCCATGGCCTCGTCGTAGTCCAGGACGGCGTCGGTCGCGACGGTGGCCATGTCAGGCTCCCTTCACAGCAGCGACGCCGCCCAGCTCGGGTGCGCGGTCGAGGATCGGACCGCCCCAACGGTCGACGAGCGCGGCCTCGAGGGCGGCGCCCACGGAGTAGAGGCGCTCGTCCTTCGTGGCCGGCGCGAGGATCTGGATACCGGCGGGCAGGCCGTCCTCGTCCGCGAGACCGGACGGGATCGACATGCCGGGGACGCCCGCGAGGTTGGCCGGGATGGTCGCGATGTCGTTGAGGTACATCGCCATCGGGTCCTCGAGCTTGTCGCCCAGCCTGAAGGCCGTGGTCGGCGCGGTGGGGCTGACGAGCACGTCGACCTTGTCGTATGCCTTGGAGAAGTCCTGCGCGATGAGCGCGCGGACCTTCTGCGCCGAGCCGTAGTACGCGTCGTAGTAGCCGGAGCTGAGGGCGTAGGTGCCGAGGATGATGCGGCGCTTGACCTCGGGTCCGAAGCCGGCGTCGCGCGTGGCTGCCATGACCTGCTCGGCGCTCGGCGCGTCGACGCCCTCGGGCAGCACGCGCATCCCGTAGCGCATCGCGTCGAACTTGGCGAGGTTGCTCGACGCCTCGCTGGGCAGGATGAGGTAGTAGGTCGCGAGGGCGTACTCGAAGTTGGGGCAGCTCACCTCGACGACCTCGGCTCCGAGCTCCTCGAGCAGGGCGACGGCCTCGTCGAAACGGGCTCGCACGCCGGGCTGGTAGCCCTCCCCGCCGAGCTCCTTGACGACACCGATCCTCATGCCGCGCACGTCGGCGGAGCGGGCCGCCTCCACCACCGGCGGGACCGGCGCGTCGATCGACGTCGAGTCCATCGGGTCGTGGCCGCCCATGACGGCGTGGAGCAGCGCGGTGTCGAGCACCGTGCGACCGCACGGGCCGGCCTGGTCGAGCGAGCTGGCTAGGGCAACGAGGCCGTAGCGCGAGACGCCGCCGTAGGTCGGCTTGGTGCCGACCGTCGCCGTGACGGCCGCAGGCTGCCGGATCGAGCCGCCGGTGTCGGTGCCCGTGGCGAGCGGCGCCTGGAAGGAGGCGAGCACCGAGCTCGAGCCACCGCCAGATCCGCCGGGGATGCGGTCGAGGTCCCACGGGTTGTGCGACGGGCCGTAGGCGGAGTGCTCGGTCGAGGAACCCATCGCGAACTCGTCCATGTTCGTCTTGCCGAGGATCGGCAGGCCCGCTTGGCGCAGCTTCGTCACGACGGTCGCGTCGTACGGCGGGATCCAGCCCTCGAGGATCCTGCTGCCGCAGGTTGTCGGCAGGCCCTTCGTCGCCATGACGTCCTTGACGGCGATGGGCACTCCTGCCAGCGCACCGAGGCTCTCGCCGGCGTGACGTCGCTCGTCGATCGCCCGGGCCTGAGCGAGGGCGCCCTCCCCGTCGACGTGCAGGTAGGAGTGCACCTGCCCGTCGACGGCCGCGATGCGGTCGAGGTGCGCCTGGGTCACCTCGGCGGAGCTGATGGTGGAGCTCGCGAGGGCGTGGGCCAGGTCGGCGGCCGTGGCCCTCGTCAGGTCAGTTGGCAGGTCGGTCACGTCGGTGCCTTCAATTCGTAGCTGCGACAAGAGGTTTCGGGATGCCCGTCCGGGGCGGGCGTATGCCGGGTGCTCGGCAGGGCGGCATACGCAAGCTTTCTGTGGTGGCCGGCTCAGTCCTCGTCGAGGATGCGCGGCACCGAGAAGCGCTGCAGCTCGGCCTCTGGCGCTCCGGCGAGCACGGCTTCGGCCCCGAGGCTCGGACGCACCACGTCCGGACGGGTCACGTTGGTCAGCGGCATCGGGTGCGACATCGGGGCGACGCCGTCGGTCGGGGCCTGCTGGACCTTGGCTACGGACTCGAGGATGACCCCGAGCTCACCCACCATGCGGTCGAGCTCGGCGTCCGAGAGCTCGATGCGGGCGAGGCCGGCCAGGTGGGCTACGTCGTCGCGGGACAGGGATGACATGCGAGCCAGTCTATGGGGCAGCCCACCAGGCCCGGAGCAGCCGTCCGGGTGCTCCCCGCGACGAACTCGCGACGGCGCAGGCGTGTCCTGCGGCAGGGGTCGCTCGTTGACCACACCGGATCCACGAACCGCCCAAGGAGAGCCCTCGATGACGAGCCCGGCCAGCCCGACCACCACGACGCCCGAGCCCACCGCTCCCCCGACAGGCACGCCCACGGCCGCGCCGACACCGCCGACCTTGACCAGCGAGTCGACCAGCGACTCCACGTCCGCGACGCCCACGTCACCGCCCTCGGCCACGCCTGCGTCAGCGCCCTCGGCCACGCCCGCGTCAGCGCCCACGGACCGGGCCGCCGCGAAGGGGGACACCCCCACGGTGCGCCGCTCCCCCGGCGTGCGAGCCGGCGCCCGCCGCGCCGCGCACCTCACCGGGGCCGGCATCAAGCGCGTCCGCACGCTGCTCGGCGAGATCGTCTGGTTCGGGTGTCTGCTGGCGGCCACGGCGCTGCTGCTCGGAGCCGTCCTCGTCGTGCTCGAGGCCAACACGCGCAACGCGCTCGTCGAGGCGGTGCTGCGTGCGGCCGACTGGGCCGACCTCGGCGTCTTCAGCCGCACCGCCGGTGTCAAGCAGTTCACCGGCGACGGTGCCGTGGTCAAGAACACGGTCACCAACTGGGGGCTCGGCGCCGTCGCCTGGCTCGTCGTCGGCCGGGTCGCGCGTCGCATCATCACTCCCTGACGGCGCCGCCGCGGCGCCTCGCGCGTCACGGACGCGGACAGGCCCGGGTCGCCGTGCATCGACCCGGGCCTGCAGCCGTCGACCGCCCACGAGCGGAGCCGGGTGCGATCAGTCGCGCGGCCTGCGCCGCCGTTCGAGCACGTAGCGGCGCAGGACGTTGCGCCCCGTGCCCCAGATGCCGTGGCGGAAGAGCAGGACGATGAGCACGAAAATCGTGCCGGTGATGAGGCCGATGCCCTCGAAGCCGGAGCTCGCGAGGTAGTCCTCGAGCGTCACGACCACGCCGGCGCCGACGAGGCCGCCCCAGAGGGTGCCGATGCCGCCGAGCACCGTGACGAGCACGACCTTGCCCGACGTCGTCCACATCAGCTCCTGCAGGGAGGCGAACTGGTGGCTCACCGCGAAGACGCCGCCGGCCAGACCCGCGAGGCCCGCCGAGATGATGAACGCCGTGATCTTGTAGCGCTCGACGTCGTAGCCCAGGGCGCGGGCCCGGGCCGGGTTGTCGCGCACGGCGGTCAGCACGCGGCCGAAGGGCGAGTTGACGACGCGCCAGGCGATGAGGATGCCGACGAGGATCATCGCGGCGCCGACGTAGTAGAAGTAGAAGGGGTCGGTCTCGACCGCCTCGATCCCGAAGAAGTTCCTCGGGATGCCCTGCAGACCGTTCTCGCCGCCCGTGAGGTCCCGGGCCTGGTTGGCGATGAAGTAGAGCATCTGCGCGAAGGCCAGCGTGACCATCGCGAAGTAGATGCCGGTGCGACGCACGGAGAGGTAGCCGATCGGCCACGCGATGAGCATCGAGAAGACGGCCCCGCCGAGGACCGCGACGGGGAACGGCACGCCCCAGTGGGTCGCGATGAGACCGGCGCAGTAGGCCGAACCACCCCAGAACGCGGCGTGCCCGAAGCTGAGGAGCCCGGTGAAGCCGAGGAGGAGGTCGACGCTGATCGCGAAGAGGCCCCAGCAGAGGATGTCCATGGCGACGGGCGGGTAGATCCAGTACGGCAGCATCACGACCACGGCGAGGCCGGCCAGGAGCAGGACGTAGCGCAGCGGGTTGCGCCGCGACAGGATCGAGGGCTGGGCCAGGTCGACGTCGACCTTGGCGGTCATCTGCTCGCTCATGCGACCTCCTCCCGTCCGAAGAGCCCCGAGGGCCGGACGAGGACGACGAGCGCCATCAGCACGAAGATGACGATCTGGGCGTACGTGGGGGCGTAGGCGATGCCGTAGGCCTCGACGAGTCCGACGAGGAGGCCCGCGACCACCGCCCCGAGAATGGATCCGAGGCCGCCGATGACGACGACGGCGAAGAGGATGATGATGAAGTTGCTGCCCATCTCGGCAGTGATCGCTCGGGTGGGAGCTGCCAGCACACCGGCGAGACCGGCGAGGGCGATGCCGAAGCCGAAGACCGGGGTCACCCAGCGACCGACGTTGATGCCCAGGGCGCGCGTGCGTTCGGGCGCCTCCGTCGAGGCGCGGACGATCATGCCGATGCGCGTCCTCGTCAGGAGCAGGCCGACGGCCAGGCACACGGCGACGGAGAAGACGCAGGCGAAGATGGCGTAGGCCGACAGGTTGACGCTGCCGACGCTCACCTGGCCGCCGAGTCCGGCGGGAACCTCGTAGGGCAGGCCCGAGACGCCGTAGCGCTGCTTGACCGCCTCGACGAGGATCAGGGTGAGACCGAAGGTCAGCAGGAAGTTGTAGAGCGGGTCGAGCGCGAGGAGCCAGCGCACGAGGAGCCGCTCCATGAGCACGCCGAAGCCGAACATGAGGATCGGCACGACGAGGAGTGCTACCCAGAAGCCGACCTGCAGCTCGGCGAGCAGCACCGCGGCGATGACGGCGCCGAGCATGTAGCAGGCACCGTGGGAGAAGTTGACGACCCCGAGGACGCCGAAGATGACGGCGAGGCCCAGCGCGGACAGCGCATAGAAGCCGCCGGCAGCGAGCCCCTGGAGGGTGTACTGGATGAATTCGCTCATGTCTCTCGCTCGGTTCGCGGTCGATCGGGCTGGGTGGACCTGCAGTATGCCGTCCGGCGCGTCCGCGCGTGGGACGCGGCCGGACGGCATACCGGCGCTGCGCGCCCGGTCCGGGGATCGGAGCGGTCAGCTCATCGAGCAGGCGGGGTTGGCCTCGCCGTACGCCTCGGCGGCCGGGATCGTCTTCTCGATGTCCTCGTAGTCCCACTCCTCCGGAGCAGAGCTCTTCACCTTGGCGAGGTAGACGTCGTGCGTGACGGCGTGGTCAGCCTTGCGGATCTCGCCGTTGCGCAGGAAGACGTCGTTGATCTTCTTGCCCTCCAGCTTGCCCACGACGGCGTCCGCGTCATCCGTGCCGGCCTCCTGGACGGCCTCGAGGTAGTTCATCGCGGCCGAGTAGTTCGCAGCATGGGCGAAGGAAGGACGGGTGTTCGTCTTCTCCTTGAAGCGGTCGGCCCACTTCTTGTTCTGCTCGTCGAAGTTCCAGTACCACGCATCGGTGAACTGCGTGCCGGCGAACTGGTCCACGCCGAGCGAGTGGATGTCGGTGATGAACATCAGCCCGACCGCGAGCTGGACCTTGCCCTTGAGCGAGCTCTGGTTGAACTGCTTGACGAAGTTGATGAGGTCGCCGCCGGCGTGCATCGAGCCGACGACCTTCGGGCTGCCCTCGCCCGCCTTGGTGATGAAGGTGGCGAAGTTGTCGCTCGGGAAGGGCGAGGCGATCGACTGGCCGACGCTGCCTCCGGCCGTGGCGACCTCGGCGCTGAACGACTTGTTCATGTCCTGGCCGAACGCATAGTCGGGGTAGACGATGTTCCAGCTCGTCCCACCCTCCTGGGTGATGGTGCCGGCGGTGCCCCGGGCGAGGACGGCCGTGTTGTACGCCCAGTGGAACGTGTACTTGTTGCAGCTGGCACCCGTCAGGGCCGTCGTGCCGGCACCGATGTTGAGGTAGAGCTTCTTCTTGTTCTTGGCCTGCGTGGCGACGGCGAGGGCGGCGGCCGAGTTCGGCACGTCGAGGATGACGTCCGCCTTCTGCCGGTCGTACATCTCCTGCGCCTTGGAGTTGGCGATGTCGGCCTTGTTCTGGTGGTCGGCGGTGACGACCTCGATGGTCTTGGCAACGGCCTTCTCGCCGTACTTGGCCTTGTAGTCATCGATCGCCATCTCGAGGGCGACCTTGCTGTTCGGACCGGACAGGTCCTTGTAGACGCCCGACTGGTCGTTGAGCAGACCGAGGACGACCTTGTCGTCGGTGAGCTTGGTCGAGCCGCCGGACTGCGGCCCGCCGGCGCCTCCGCACGCGGCGAGCGCGAGCGACGCGCTCGCCGCGATGGCGACGGTGCTCTGGACTGTCCTGCTACGCATGTCCCCTCCTGGGGTTGTGACGAGATGTGACGGGTGTGTGACGGGTGACGCGAGGGAGTGACGCGGGGTGTGACGCGGTTGACGAGGGGACGCCGCCGTGACGGCGGGTGGCCGTGGGCTCGGCCGGGCGGTGACGTTCGGGTGCTACATCCCGAGGTAGGTGAGCAGTTCGCCCTCACGGGCCCGGAAGTCGTCGTTGCCGAGGTGCTCGACGACCCTGCCCTGCGCGAGCAGGTAGTGCCGGTCGGCGACCGTCGCGGCGAACTTCACGTTCTGCTCGACGAGGAGCACGCCGACACCCTGGCCCTTGATCTCGCGGATGATCTCGCCGATGCGTTGGACGATGACGGGGGCCAGGCCCTCGCTGGGCTCGTCGAGCAGCAGCAGCCGCGAGCCCATCCGCAGGACCCGCGCCATCGCGAGCATCTGCTGCTCACCTCCCGACAGCCTGGTGCCGGGGAAGTCACGTCGTTCGCGGAGCACCGGGAAGAACTCGTAGACCCGCTCGAGCGGCCACGCGTCGGGGTGGACGACGGGCGGCAGCAGCAGGTTCTCGGCGACGGTGAGGCTCGCGTAGATGCCACGGTCGTCCGGGACCCAGCCGATGCCGGCGCGGGCCCGAGCGTCGGCAGACCGCTTGGCGAGGTCGGTGCCGTCGAAGGTGATGGTGCCCTCGGTCTGCCGGTGCAGACCCATGACCGAGCGCAGGAGGGTCGTCTTGCCGGCGCCGTTGCGTCCGACGAGCGTGACGACCTCGCCGGGAGCGACGTCGATGCCGACCTCCGTGAGGACGCGCGCCTCCCCGTACCACGCCGACAGTCCCGAGACCTCGAGCATCCGGGCGCCCCGGTCGGGTTCCGCGACCGCAGGCGAGCCCGCGCCGGCGGCCTCGGGGGCTGGTGCGTCGTGCCCGGTCTGCTCGGTGGTCCTCGTGCCGGTCGTCGTGCGGGACCGGTCGTCACTCATGGGCTGCTCCCAGGTAGGCCGTGATGACGCGCTCGTCGGCGCGAACCTGCTCGTAGGGGCCTTCTGCGAGCACCTGCCCCGACTGGAGCACGGTGACGCGGTCGGCGAGCGACCCGACCACGTGCATGTTGTGGTCGACGAAGACGACGGTGCGGCCTTCGGCGAGCTGCTTGACGAGTGCGATGGTGCGGTCGACGTCCTCGATGCCCATGCCGGCGGTCGGCTCGTCGAGGAGCAGCAGCTTCGGGTCCAGGGCCAGCGCGATGGCCAGCTCGAGCGCCCGCTTCTGGCCGTAGGCCAGGGACGAGGCCGGTGCGCCCGCGCGGTCGGCGAGACCGACCTGCTCGAGCAGCTCCATGGCCCGGTCCTTGAACGTGGCCATGCGGGCGACCGAGCGCCACCACTGCCTGCCCATGCCGGTCGGGCTCGCGAGGGCGAGCTCGAGGTGCTCGCGCAGCGTCATCGCCTCGAAGAGGCTGGTGATCTGGAAGGAGCGCGCGATGCCGAGCGGTGCGATCTGCTCGGGCGCCCGGCCGGTGATGTCCTGACCGTCGAACAGGACGGTGCCGGACGTCGGCGACAGGAACCCGGTGAGCAGGTTGAACAGCGTGGTCTTGCCCGCTCCGTTGGGTCCGACGAGGGCGTGGACGGTGCCGCGCGTGACCGTCAGGTCGACCTCCGAGACGGCCCGGAATCCGCGGAACTCCTTGGTCAGGGCCCTGGTCTCGAGCAACGGGGTACCCGTCAAGACCTGCACCTCCTCGTGCGTCGCGCTCGGTAGCGTCGTGTCGGCCGTGCCGGTCGGGGGTGATCGGCGAGCGTCGACACTGGGAAACTTCGGCAAAGCCTAGGAGGGCGGCTCGCCGAAAGGACGGTGGGGACCCACACACCTGACCGGCTTCTGTGGGCCCGGCACACATGCGTGGGGACGGCCCTCGATGAGGACTCGTCAGGCGGTCAGTCGGCCGAGCCCGTCTCGAGGAGCCGCCGGAAGCCGTCCTCATCGAGGATCGTCAGCCCGAGCTCCTCCGCCTTGGCCGCCTTCGAGCCGGCGTTGGCGCCGATCACGACGTAGTCGGTCTTCTTCGAGACCGACCCGGACGCCTTGCCGCCGCGGATGATGATGGCCTCCTTCGTCTCGTCGCGCGAGAAACCCTCGAGCGAGCCGGTCACGACGACCGTCTTGCCCTCGAGCGTGCGCTCCAGGCGCTCGCCGACCTCGTCGGCCATCCGGACGCCGGCATCGGCCCACTTGCGGACGATCTCCTGGTGCCAGCCGACCTCGAACCAGGCGGTGACGGCCTCGGCGATCACGCCGCCGACACCCTCGGCCCGCGCCAGCTCCTCGGTCGACGCGGCTCGGATCGCGTCCATCGAGCCGAAGTGGCTGGCGAGCGCCCGTGCCGCGGTGGGTCCGACGTGGCGGATGGACAGGGCCACGATGACCCTCCAGAGCGGCTGCGTCTTGGCCTTCTCCAGCTCGGCCAGCAGCTTCTCGCCCCCCGCCGACAGGACGCGCCCGTCGACGACTCGATCGGCGGCGTCGGTCCTCTTTGCGGCTCGGGTGTAGAGCGGGACCTGCGCGAGCTTCTCGCGGGTGATGCCGTACTCCCCCGCGTGCGGGCTCCCCTCCGGCGGCGCGAAGAGGTCACCCTCGTCGGTGATGGTGCCCGACTCGAGCAGGGCGATGGAGCCCTCCCAGCCGAGCGCCTCGATGTCGAGGGCGCCGCGCGCCGCGAGCGCGAAGACGCGCTCGCGCAGCTGACTGGGACAGGAGCGGGTGTTGGGGCAGCGAATGTCCTTGTCGCCCTCCTTCTCGGGAGCGAGGGGCGTGCTGCAGGCCGGACACTCGGTCGGCATGACGAAGGCGCGCTCGGTGCCGTCGCGCAGGTCCACGACGGGCCCGACGATCTCGGGGATGACATCGCCCGCCTTGCGCAGCACGACGGTGTCGCCGATGAGCACGCCCTTGCGTTCGACCTCGTAGGGGTTGTGCAGCGTCGCCTGCTCCACGGTGGAGCCCGCGACGACGACCGGCTCCATGACCCCGTAGGGGGTCACGCGGCCGGTCCGCCCGACGTTGACGCGGATGTCGAGGAGCGTGGTGTTGACCTCCTCCGGCGGGTACTTGAAGGCGATCGCCCACCGCGGCGCCCGGGACGTGGCGCCGAGCTGTCGCTGCAGCGGCACCTCGTCGACCTTGACGACGATGCCGTCGATGTCGTGGGCCCGGTCGTGCCGGTGCTCGCCGTGGTGGGTGACGAACTCCTCCACCGCTGCGATGTCGTCCAGGACCCGCACCTCGTCGGAGGTGGGCAGCCCCCAGGCGCGGAGGGCGGCATACCCCTCGCTCTGGCGCGCGATGTCGAAGCCGCGGCGCGCGCCGATGCCGTGCACGAGCATGCGCAGCGGACGGGTGGCCGTGACCTTGGGGTCCTTCTGCCGCAAGGACCCCGCCGCGGCGTTGCGCGGATTGGCGAAGGGCGCCTTTCCGGCCTCGACGAGACTCGCGTTGAGGTCGGCGAAGGCGGCGGTCGGGAAGAAGACCTCGCCGCGGATCTCGACGAGGTCGGGCACGTCGTGACCGGCTAGACGCTCGGGGATGCCCTCGATCGTGCGGACGTTGTGGGTGACGTCCTCTCCGGTGCGACCGTCGCCGCGCGTCAGGGCACGCACGAGACGGCCCTTCTCGTAGAGCAGGTTGATGGCGAGCCCGTCGATCTTGAGCTCGGTCAGGTAGTGAGCGCCCGACCCGACCTCCCGCTCGACCCGCTCGGCCCAGGCCCGCAGCTCCTCGAAGGAGAAGGCGTTGTCGAGGCTGAGCATCCGTTCGACGTGGTCGACCGTCTCGAAGCCGGTCGCGAACGACGCGCCGCCGACGTTCTGCGTCGGGCTCTCGGGCGTGCGCAGCGACGGGTGCTCGTCCTCGATGACGCCCAGCCGCCGGATCAGGGCGTCGTACTCGCCGTCGCTGATGGTCGGCGCATCCTTGACGTGGTAGGCGAACTGGGCCGCCGACGCCTGCTCGGCGAGCTCGACCCACTCCTGGTGGACCTCGGTCGGGACGTCGTCGGTGACCGGCGTGGGGCTGATGCTCTCGCTCACGCGCTCATCCTGCCAGCCGGCCCTGACGCTGACCGATCGATGACACTCCTCACGTGTCCGCGGGTCTGTTCACCGGGCGACCCAGCAGTGACAATGGGCCGGAGCCCGCCCCCTGCATAGGAGCAGAGATGACCAACCTCGCCGCCAACCTCACCGCCACCGCGGCCCGCGTGCCCGACAAGGTCGGCATCAAGCTCGACCAGGTGGAGCTGTCGTGGTCGGCACTGCACCGGGCGGCGGCTGCGGTGGCCGGACAGCTGCGCGCGGCAGGGCTCGAGCCGGGCGACCGGGTCTCGCTCATCCTCCCGAACGTCCCGGCCTACCCCGTCGCCTTCTACGGCACCCTGCTCGCCGGCGGCGTCGTCGTGCCGATGAACCCGCTGCTCAAGGCCGGGGAGATCCAGTACTTCTTCGAGGACAGCGGCGCGCGGTTCAGCTTCGTGTGGCCCGACTTCGCCGACGAGGCCGGCAAGGCCGCCGCCGAGACCGGCACCCGTCTCGTCGTGTGCGGCCCGATGGGCCCGGCCGACGGCCAGTTCGACGCGTCCGAGTCGGTGGGAGCCCCGGTGCACGAACCGGTCGAGCGCGCCGACGACGACACCGCGGTGATCCTCTACACGAGCGGCACGACCGGCAAGCCCAAGGGCGCCGAGCTGACGCACTTCAACCTCCACCGCAACGCCGAGCGCTCGGCGACCGACATCATGCAGATCGTCGAGGACGACGTGATCATGGGCTGCCTGCCCCTCTTCCACGTCTTCGGCCTCACCTGCGGCCTCAACACCTCCGTCCAGCGTGGCTGCACGCTGAGCCTCATCCCGCGCTTCGACCCCGCCAAGGCCATCGAGGTCCTCGGGCGCGACCGCGTGACGATCTTCCAGGGGGTCCCGACGATGTATGCCGCGATCCTCAACCACCCGAACGCCGACCAGGCCGACACGAGCAGCCTGCGCACCTGTGCGTCCGGCGGTTCCGCGATGCCGGCGCAGGTCATGAAGGCGTTCGAGGAGAAGTTCGGCTGCCAGATCCTCGAGGGTTACGGCCTGTCCGAGACCTCACCCGTCGCGTCGTTCAACATGCCCGACATGCCGACGAAGCCCGGCACCATCGGACGCGCCATCCCCGGCTGCGAGATGAAGCTCGTCGACATCGAGGGCAAGGACACCCCCGCCGGCGAGATCGGCGAGATCGCCATCCGGGGCGAGAACATCATGAAGGGCTACTGGAACCGCCCCGAGGCCACCCAGGAGGCCATTCCCGACGGGTGGTTCCGTTCCGGAGATCTCGCGACCGTCGACGACGAGGGGTACTACACGATCGTCGACCGCAAGAAGGACCTCATCATCCGCGGCGGCCTCAACGTCTACCCGCGCGAGGTCGAGGAGGTGCTCTACACGCACCCCGACGTCCTCGAGGCTGCGGTGGTGGGCGTGCCCGACGACCTCATGGGCGAGGAGGTCGGCGCCGCCGTCGTGCTGCGCCCCGGCTCGGCGGCGACCCTGGAGGACGTCCAGGCCTACGTCAAGGACCGCATCGCGGCCTACAAGTACCCTCGCCGCATCTGGTCGCTCGACGAGCTGCCGAAGGGACCCACCGGCAAGATCCTGCGTCGTGAGGTGCGCCCCCAGAACGCCTCGTGACGGCCGGCCGAAGCCGCGCTAGGGCGTCGCGGGCACCCTCCGCACCCCCGTGAGCGGCCCTCCGAACACCCCTGACCGGCCCTGCGCACACCCGTGACCGGCCCTCCGCGCCCGCGGCGACACGCGACGGCTGGACTCGCCGTACGTTTTGGAGTAATCGACCCGGATCGGTGACACTGGAGCAGGGTCACTATCGACGTGCCGCACCCCGCCCCACCCTGGAGCGCCGGCGTCACGTCTGCGAAGGGTATTCACGCGTGAAGTTGAGCATCCGTTCCGCCGCAGTCTCGGGGATGGCCGTCCTGGCCATGCTCGGCGTCACGGCCTGCAATGCAGCTGCCACGGCCGACAACGGCACGCCCGCGAGCTCCTCGTCGGCCCCGGCCAGCGAGACCGCGTCGCCGGCTCCCACGCCGACCACCGACCCGGTCGTCTTCAAGACGACCCCGGGCGACGACTCCGAGGACGTCCCCGTCGACACGCGGGTCACCGCCTCGGCCGAGAAGGGCACCCTCAAGAAGGCCTCGCTCTCCTACAAGAGCAAGAAGGGCAACCGCATCCCGGTCGACGGCACGCTCGATGGCGGCACGTGGACCGCTGGCGACCTGCTCGAGCCCGGCGTCAAGTACACCCTGTCCCTCGAGGCGGAGGACTCCGACGGCAGGACCACCGAGTCGACCCGGACCTTCCGCACCGCCAACCTCACCCTCGACGACCAGGTCTACGTCGCCGTGTCCCCGCGTGACGGCGGCACCGTCGGCATCGGCATGCCCGTCGTCGTCCGCTTCGACCTGCCGGTCGTCGACAAGGCGAACTTCGAGAAGCACATGAAGGTCACCTCGACACCGGCGCAGGCCGGCTCCTGGTACTGGCTCAGCTCGCGGGAGGCGCACTGGCGTCCCAAGACGTACTGGAGGGCCGGCACCAAGGTGCACGTCGAGGCCAACCTCAACGGTGTGCCCGCCGGCGGCGACCGCTACGGCGAGATGAGCCGGACCTCGGACTTCACGATCGGCCGCGCGCTCGTCGCGAAGGTCAACCTCAAGACCCACCAGATGGACGTGTTCATCAACGGCAAGTGGGCCAGGCGGGTCCCCGTCACGGGGGGCCAGGAGGGCTTCATCACGCGTTCGGGCGTCAAGGTCATCATGGACAAGCAGACCAACATCACGATGCGCGCGGAGACGATCGGCCTCAAGAAGGGCGACACCGGCTACTACGAGGACACCCCGGTCAAGTACGCCATGCGCGTCACGAACTCCGGTGAGTTCCTCCACACCGCGCCGTGGTCCGTCAAGGACCAGGGGCACCGCAACGTGAGCCACGGGTGCACCGGCATGAGCGACGCCAACGGCAAGTGGCTCTACGAGCAGACGCGCATCGGCGACGTCGTCGAGACCACCGGCACCGACCGCGGCATGACGATGGGCAACGGCTACGCCGACTGGAACCTCAGCTGGGCCAAGTGGACGTCAGGCTCCGCGCTCTGACCTCGCCCTGAACCGCGCGAGAGGCCGGTCACCTTCCGGGTGGCCGGCCTCTCGCATGCCCCGGTTAGACCTGCCTCATGCGAGTGTCAGTCCGCGCTGCGCTCCTCGAGCTCTCGCGCGGTCTCCACGGCTGCCCGCTGCACCGCCCGGGCGACGTCCGGCGCGGCAGTGGCCAGCCCACACGCGGGCGTGACGACGACGTCCATGAGTGCCGTGAGCGGCAGGCCGGTCCTCGTCCACGCCTCGACGAGCTCCGTGGCGAGCTCCTGCGGCCGCGTGCGGCTCCCGTCGGTGGGCACGACTCCGGCGTGAAGGCGTATGCCGTCCTCCACCGCGACGGCGACGCCCTCCCACTCGCGGGGGCGGAGCACGGAGGTGTCGAGCGACAGGGCGGTCGGAGAAGCCGCGCGCAGGAGCGGCAGCGGCGGGCTGGCCGCGCAGCAGTGCACGACCGTGTCGCCGTCATGGGCTGCGAGCACGGTCCTCAGCCCGTTCGCGGCCACCTGTGGGTCGAGGCTCGGGAGGCGACCGAAGCCCGACGAGGTCGGCAGCCGGCCGGCGAGCACGGTGGGCAGGCTGGGCTCGTCGACCTGGAGCACGACCTCCGCACCCGGGACGAGGCGGCGCACCGCAGCGACGTGCAGGCGCACGCCCTCTGCGAGCGAGTCGACGAGGTCCCGGCTGGCGCCGTCGTCGACGATGACGCGTTCACCGCGCGAGAGCCACACGTTGGCCGCCAGGGTCCACGGCCCGACGACCTGGAGCTTGAGCGGCCCGGTGTGACCGTCGAACGCCTCGGCGAGCTCGTCGAGGTCCTCGCGGAGCAGTGCCCCGGTGCGCGAGGCGTCGCGCCCGGGCCTGTCGACGAGTCGCCAGCCGATCGGCTGCAGGTCGACCGGAAGGTCCACGAGCAGACCCGCCGTACGCCCGACCATGTCGGCGCCCGGCCCGCGCGCCGGCAGCTCGGGCAGGTGGGGCAGCTGGCCGTCGAGGAGCTCACGCACCTGTCCCAGCGCGTCACGCACGGAGGTGCCGGGCCAGGAGCCGATGCCGGTAGCGAGGGTCACCGCGCCAGCCTAGGGCGACGCGACGGCGGCGCCGCCACTGCGGTCCCCCCGGTCCAAGGGGCGCACCGTCGCACGTCTCAATCCCTTGAGCGTGCCCTCCCAGCCGTCGCGCACTGGTCGGCCAGGGGCACGCAGTAGCGTGGCGCCGGTGCGACGCCACGACTTCTCCGGACCAGCCGACCTGCGCGCGATGCAGGATTTCGCCTCGCGGCTCTGGTCACCGACGAGTCGCTTCCACCCCGGCCAGCTGGCGTGGAGCCGGTACCACCGACCTGTCGACCCGAGCAGGCTCGACGAGGGCGAGGCCATCGCCATCTGGACGGAGGGCGGCGAGGTGCTCGGCTTCGGGTGGGCCGAGGCACCGGACTGGCTCGAGCTGCAGGTCGCTCCCGAGCGGCCCGACGTCGCCGCCGAGATCATCGACTGGTTCGAGGAGGTGAGCGACGCAGAGACGCAGTCAGCGCTCGTCATGGAGGACGATGTCGCCGAGCCGGCACTTGCTGCAGCGGGATTCACACCACACGCCGATGACCCCTTCTTCACGCACCACGTGCTCGACCTCGTCGACCTTCCCCCGGTGCCGCGCATTCCCGGCTATCGCTTCAGGCACGTCGGGCCGCACGAGGCTCGCGACCGTGCTGCCGTGCATGCCGCCTCCTGGTCGGATCTCGGGGCGTCGACGATCGACGAGCAGGCCTACGAGCAGGTCATGGCCGCGTGGCCCTACCGGCCGGACCTCGACTGGGTGGCCGTCGACGCCGACGACCGGATGGTGGCCTCGGCCCTCGTCTGGCTCGACCCGGCCCGCGGCGCGGGCCTCCTGGAGCCGGTGGGCTGCGTACCCGAGCACCGCGGCCGGGGACTCGCTCGCGGGGTGACCCTGGCCGCGGTGCACCGGCTCGCCGAGGTGGGCGCTACTGCGGCACAGGTCAGTCCGCGTGGCGACGACGGCTATCCGGCCCCGCAGCGCCTCTACCGTTCGATGGGCTTCCGCCCGTGCGCGCGCACGGTCACGTGGAGCCGGTCGCTGGACTGAAACGCCGCCGCATCCCGTGCTGACCACTCGCGCGCTCGAGGCCCGACGCGGCGATCGTGGCGGACCCCACGACACGAGTCCCCTCGTAGAGCACGACGGACTGCCCGGGCGCCACACCCCGGACCCGGCCCTCGAGCCGGACCTCGACCCGGTCGCCTTCCGCCCACGCCGTCGCGGGGTACTCCTCGCCGTGCGCCCGCACCTGGGCGCCGACGTGCACGATGCCGTCGGGCGCGGGACCGCACCACCGGGCGTGGTCCCCCGTGATCGCGTTGACGCCGAGGAGGTCGGCGGCGCCCACGACCACCTGGTTGGCCTCGGGACGCACCTCGACGACGTAGCGCGGCTCACCGTCGGCGGCAGGCCGCGACAGACCGAGTCCGCGCCGCTGACCGACCGTGTAGGCGAAGGCCCCCGCATGGTGTCCCACGACGTCACCGGACGTGTCGACGATCTCCCCGGGCGACTCGCCGAGCTCGCGCGTCAGCCAGCCCCGGGTGTCGCCGTCGGCGATGAAGCAGATGTCGTGGCTGTCCGGCTTCCTGGCGATGAAGAAGCCACGCTCGGCCGCCTCCTCGCGGATGCGCGGCTTGGTGGTGTCGCCGAGCGGGAAGAAGGACCGGGCCAGCTGGTCGGCGTCGAGCACTCCGAGGACGTAGCTCTGGTCCTTGGCCGCGTCGACGGCGCGGTGCAGCTCTCGCCGCACCTTCCCGGTCCCGTCGTCGGTCTCCACCACCTGGGCGTAGTGGCCCGTGGCGACCGCGTCGAAGCCAAGGGCGAGCGCCTTGTCGAGCAGGGCAGCGAACTTGATCTTCTCGTTGCAGCGCAGGCACGGGTTCGGCGTGCGGCCGGCGGCGTACTCCGCGCGGAAGTCGTCGACGACGTCACGCTTGAACCGGGCCGCCATGTCCCACACGTAGAAGGGGATGCCGAGCACGTCCGCCACCCGTCGCGCGTCACCGGCGTCCTCGATGGTGCAGCACCCGCGCGCCGACTCACGCAGCGTCGCGGCGCTCTGGCTCAAGGCGAGGTGCACGCCGACGACCTCGTGGCCGGCGTCGAGCATGCGGGCGGCGGCCACCGCCGAGTCGACGCCACCGCTCATCGCCGCCACGACCCTCACGACGCGTTCGCCTCCCGTGCGCGACGGGCCCGGTCGATGGCCGCAGGGAGGGCCTCGATGAAGGTGTCGACGTCGGCACGGGTCGACGTGTGTCCGAGGGTCAGGCGCAAGGCCCCCCGCGCGTCGCTCTCGGCCACCCCCATCGCCAGCAGGACGTGGCTCGGCTGCGGCACCCCGGCCTGGCACGCGGAGCCGGTCGAGCAGGAGACCCCGGCCGCGTCGAGCAGGTACAGCAGTGAGTCGCCGTCGCACCCGGGCACCAGCAGGTGCACGTTGCCCGGCAGTCGGCTCACACCGTCGCCGCGCTGCCAGACACCGGAGGGTCGGATGTCGGGCGAGATCGCCATGGCGCGCTCGATGAGGTCGTCGCGCAGGGCCACGAGCCGGGCGGACTCCTCGGCGATCGACCCGGTGGCCTCGACGAGCGCGGCGGCGAAGCCGACGATGGCCGGGGCGTCGAGCGTGCCGGAGCGCACCTGCCGCTCCTGCCCACCGCCGTGAGTGAGCGCGACGAGCTTCGCGTCGCGTCGCGCGACGAGGGCGCCGACACCGATGGGGCCACCGAGCTTGTGCGCGGTGACCGACATGAGGTCGGCGCCGCTCGCCTCGAAGTCGACGGCCAGGTGACCGGCGGCCTGCACGGCGTCCGTGTGGAACGGGACCCCGAACTCGTGCGCCACGTCGGCGATGGCCCGGACGTCCTGGACGGCCCCGACCTCGTTGTTGGCCCACATCACCGACACGAGGGCGACCGAGTCGGGGTCGGCCGCGATGGCGGCGCGGACGGTGGCGGGCTCGACGACTCCGTCGGGCGTGCACTCGAGCCAGGTGACCTTGGCGCCCTCGTGGGCGACGAGGAAGTCGACGCAGTCAAGGACGGCGTGGTGCTCGGTGACACCGACGAGTAGGCGCACACGCGCGGGGTCGCCGTCCCGGCGAGCCCAGTAGCTGCCCTTGACCGCGAGGTTGTCGGACTCGGTACCGCCGGACGTGAAGATGATTTCCGAGGGGCGTGCGCCGAGGCAGCGGGCGATCTTCTCGCGTGACTCCTCGACGGCCCGACGTGCAGCGCGACCCGTGCGGTGGAGGGACGAGGCATTGCCCACGACCGCGAGCTGCTCCGTCATCGCCGCGAGGGCAGCAGGAAGCATCGGCGTCGTCGCCGCATGGTCGAGATAGGTAGTCACCCACCGATTCTAGGACGCCTGCGCGTCCCTCCCGGACCGCCCGCGGGACGAGGCCGCCGGCCCGTCCGAGGCCAGCGCGTATGCCGTCCCGTCGGCTACCCACGCGTAACCTCCCGCCGCGGCGCCTCGTTGGCCAGTCACGTCGCCACCCTCCACCGTCGCGGGGTGGCCCAGCAGAGAGGGATCTCATGCGATCGACCACCACCCGCCGCCTCCGTCTCGGGGCGGTGACCGTGGCTGCAGCCACGGCCTTCACCTCCGCCACCGTCGCTGCGGTCGCCTCGGCCGCACCGGCGTCGTCCGGTCCGCTGACCGCCGGCCTGACGGGCGCGACCGGGCTCCTGGGCTCGTCACAGGCCAAGGCCCCGCTGTCGACCTGGCTCTCGAAGAAGTGGTCGACGCTCTCGGCGGTCAGCCCGACGACGGTGCTGGTCCACGCAGTAGACGTCTCGACGGCGCGCCGGGCCGCCATCGCCTCGGGCCTGGCGGTCCGAGACAGCTACGACAAGATCGGCGTCGTCGTGGCCGCCGGCCTGCCGCGCCAGATCGATGCCGTCCGTTCCGTGCCCGGCGTGACCTACGTCGAGGGCAACCAGCCCATCGACATGTTCCTCTCGACCTCCAACACGGCCACCCGCGGCTCCGAGGCACGGGCCACCCTGACCGGGTCCGACGGCACGGCCCTCGACGGTTCCGGGGTGAGCGTGGCCGTCATCGACTCGGGGGTCGACCCCACGCACCCGTTCCTGCGGAACACGGACGGCACCTCGGCCGTCGTGAAGAACCTCAAGATGGTGTGCGACCCGCTCGAGCTGCTCCCCTGCCAGTCCGTGGACGCCGGCAGCCTCAACACCGACCTGCTGGCCGCCGGTGGCCACGGCATGCACGTCTCGGGCATCGTCGCCGGTCGTGACGTCACCCTGTCGGACGGCACGAAGATGCACGGCGCGGCGCCCGGGGCCAGCATCGTCAGCCTCAGCACCGGCGCGGTGCTCCTCATCGTCGGTGCCGACTCGGCGCTCAACTGGGTCCTCGAGCACCACGCCGCGCCGTGCGGTGCGGACGTCCCGGCCACCACCTGCCCGCCGATCAAGGTCACGAGCAACTCCTACGGGCCGACGGGCGGCGGCGAGTTCGACCCGAGCTCGGCGACGGTGAAGCTGCAGCGCGCCCTCGTCAGTGAAGGTGTCGTGTCGGTCTGGGCCAACGGCAACGACGGCGGGGACGGCTCCGCCAACCTGTCCAACCCTCCGGGCCAGGACCCCACCGGGGGCATCATCTCCGTCGCGTCCTACAACGACCATGACACCGGCACGCGGAGCGGCACGGTGAGCGACTTCAGCTCCCGTGGCCGCTCGGGGGCCTTCGGGACCTACCCGGACGTCTCGGCCCCGGGTGAGGGCATCACGTCCTCGTGCCGCATCTACCTGCCGATCTGCACGACGGGCGGCGACCCCCGCGACAACGGCGACTACAACACCATCAGCGGCACCTCGATGGCGACGCCGCACATCTCGGGCATCGTCGCCCAACTCTTCCAGGCGAACCCCAGCGCGACGCCCGCGCAGGTCGAGGCCGCCATCAAGGCCACCGCGTGGAAGTACACCGACGGGGCCGCCTACGTCAGCGACCCCGCAGGCAACGGCACGACGTCGTTCGACAAGGGCCACGGTCTCGTCGACGTCGTCGCCGCGGCCACGGCCATCCGTCCCTGACACCACCTCCACGCGGCCGACGCGACGCAGGCTGGTTGCCGGACGACGGACCAGTCGCCGACGACGACAGCGGCCCCCGACCATGCTGGTCGGGGGCCGCTGCGGGCACGACGCCGGGCATCGGCGCCAGGTGGTGCGTTCAGTCCTTGGCGGCCGTGATCGCCTCGGTCGCCTGCGGTAGGACGGTGAAGAGGTCGCCCACGACTCCGAAGTCGACGAGCTCGAAGATCGGGGCCTCGTTGTCCTTGTTGACGGCCACGATGGTCTTCGAGGTCTGCATGCCGGCGCGGTGCTGGATGGCACCGGAGATGCCGCACGCGACGTACAGCTGCGGGCTCACCTGCTTGCCGGTCTGACCGACCTGCGAGGTGTGGGGGTACCACCCGGCGTCGACCGCAGCACGTGAGGCGCCGACGGCGGCACCGAGCGAGTCGGCGAAGTCCTCGACCTTCGAGAAGTCGCCGCCGGTGCCGCGCCCACCGGAGACCACGATGGCGGCTTCGGTGAGCTCGGGTCGGCCGGTGGCCTGCTTCGGCTTCGACTCCGTGATCCTCGCGCCCTTGGCCGCGTCAGAAGGGGTGAAGTCGACGACCTCGTCGGCGGCTGCGCCCGCGGACTCCTCGGGGGTGGCCGAGTTGGGCTTGACGGCGACGATGGGCGTGCCCTTCGTGACGGTGGCGGAGACCGTGTAGGAGCCGGCGAAGACCGACTGCGTCGTCGTGACACCACTGCCGTCACCAGCCGCCTGGACGTCGACGGCGTCGGTGATGAGGCCCGACTCCGTCTTGACGGCGAGGCGAGCGCCGATCTCCTTGCCCTCCGGCGAGGACGGCACGAGGACGGCGGCCGGGGACGTCGAGGAGACGAGCTGCGCGAGCAGCTCGGCCTGGGGCACGACGAGGTGCCCGAGCACCTCCGGAGACTCGACGCGGTAGACCTTCTCGGCGCCGAAGCGGGCGAGGGTCTCCTTGGCGGCGTCGAAACCGGTGCCGACGAAGACGGCGGACGGCTCACCGAGGCGGCGGGCGATCGTCAGCAGCTCGGACGTGGTCTTGCGGACCTTGCCCTCGACGTGGTCGACGAGCACGAGTACTTCAGCCATGGTGTGGATCTCCTTTGCTGGCTGGGGCGGTCAGGCTGGTCAGACGAACTTGCGCTCGGTCAGGAACGCGGCGAGCCTGCGGCCGCCGTCGCCCTCGTCGGCGACGATCTCGCCCTGCGCGCGCGGGGGGCGGGCGGTGAAGGAATCGACCTTCGTCCACGCGGCGTCGAGGCCGACCTGCGCCGCGTCGATGCCGAGGTCGGCGAGGGTCCAGCGCTCGACCGGCTTCTTCTTCGCGGCCATGATCCCCTTGAACGAGGGGTAGCGCGGTTCGTTGATCTGGTCGGTGACGGACACGAGGGCCGGCAGCGTGGCCGTGATGGTCTGGGTCGAGGCATCGCCGTCGCGGCGGATCGTCACCGAGCCACCCGTCGACCCGTCGACGGCCAGCTCGGACGCGAACGTCACGGCCGGCAGGCCCAGGCGCTCGGCGACCATCGCGGGGACGACACCCATCGTGCCGTCGGTCGAGGCCATCCCGGTGACGACGAGGTCGACAGCCGAGTCAGCGCCGATCTTCTTGATCGCCTCGGCGAGCACGAGCGAGGTCGCGATGGCGTCGGAGCCGTGGATGGCGTCGTCGCCCACGTGCACACCCTTGTGCGCGCCCATCTGCAGCGCCTTCTTGACCGCGTCGGCGGCGGCGTCGGGGCCGACCGTCAGCACGGTCACCTCACCCTCGCCGGCCTCGACGATCTTGAGCGCCTCCTCGACGGCGTACTCGTCGAGCTCCGACAGCAGACCGTCGACGTTCTCGCGGTCGGTCGTGTTGTCAGATGCGTTGAACGTGCGCTCGGCCTGGGCGTCCGGCACGTACTTGACACAGACGACGATGTTCATGGGTGAACGTCCTCTTCCGTTGCTGGTGGTGGTGCTCATGGAGCTGCCGGAGGTCGCTCCGGCACTGCCGCCCATCCTCTCACTGAGCGCCCGCTCAGTTCGCACGCCGGTGGCGTGACGCTCACCACCAGGACCGGGACGTATGCCGTCCGGCACCCGCCTCAGGTCCCCCGGGCGGGAGGTGCGACCGGGTCGTCAGGCGCGGTCCGTGTCGGCGGACTCGACGACGTGGAAGGCCGGCTCCTCGTAGGGGTGCGCGGCCCGGAGGGCGGCCACGACGTCGGCGCGCAGGCCCCGGTCGAGCACGACCTCGACGCGGTTCTCGGCGACCCGCTCGAGCTCCCCCACCGCGCCGGTCGTGGGGTTCGCGCCCTCGAGCGGCCGGAACTGACCGGTGCCGCGGGTGACGAAGGCGCAGTCGCGGTAGTCGCCGACCGCCCCGGCGCCCGCGTCGAAGAGCGCCTGCAGAACGGCGTCCGTGTCGCCCACGGGGACGTACACGACGAGGACGTCGAGGGGTCCACGACCCGGCCGTGCGGTCATGACGTGCTGCCCCGGGCACGCTCCGGGTGGACCCACCGGCGCCGGCACGACGGGTCCACCCTGAGCGACACGGGGGTCCGGGTCATCGACCCTCGAACTGCGCCTTGCCCGGGCCGTGCTCGACGAACGAGGACATCCCGATCTCGCGGTCCCGCGTCGCGAACAGCGAGGCGAACAGCATCCGCTCGATCTCGAGACCGGTCTCGAGATCGACCTCGAGACCGCGGTCGATCGCCTCCTTGGCGGCGCGGACGGCATACGACGCCGCACCGACGAAGGTCGCCGCCCAGGCGCGGGACGCGGTGTAGACGTCGGCTGCGGGAACGACCTTGTCGGCGAGGCCGATGGCGAGCGCCTCCTGCGCGTCGACGAAGCGGCCGCTGAGGATGATCTCCTTGGCGCGCGACGCGCCGACGAGTCGCGAGAGGCGTTGGGTGCCGCCGGCGCCGGGGATGATGCCGAGGAGGATCTCCGGTTGGCCGAGCCTCGCGTCGTCGGCGACGACCCGGAAGTCGCACGCCAGGGCAAGCTCGCAGCCGCCCCCGAGGGCATACCCCGTGATCGCGGCGATGACCGGCTTGGGAATGCGCGCGACGGCCGTGATCGAGCTCATGAGCGGGCCCGAGCGCTCGACCATGTCGGTGTACGACATCGTCTGCATCTCCTTGATGTCCGCGCCGGCCGCGAAGACGCGCTCGCCGCCGTAGACGATGACCGCCTTGACGTCGGTGCGTGCGGTCGCCTCGGCGGCGGCCTCGCGGATCTCCTCCTGGACCTGCACGTTGAGGGCGTTCATCTTCGGCCGGTCGAGGCGGATCGTGCCGATGCCGTCCTCCACCTCGAGCCGGACGAACTCCCCCATCACGCGTCGCCGGGCGTGCCGTCGGGCGCGTCGTCGATCGGCAGCCAGGACTGGAAGAAGAAGCCGACGCTCTGGAGGATGTGGTTGACGGACAGCGGCACGAGGATGTCGAGGTCGGCGTTCGGGGTGACGACGTGCTCGGCGGAGACGACAAGGCTCTCCTGGACGAGCGAGAGCTTGACGATGTTGAGCTGCATCGTCAGGTCGTTGCACCGAGCCAGGCGCTCGTTGCGGTCGGACGAGACGGGCTCGGCGAGCTGCCACTGCCCGAAGAAGCGCACGAGGGCCAGGTCGCCCTCGGCCACACGGGCGAAGAGGGTGGTGCTCGTGCCCTGGTCGTCCACGATGGCGAACTCGAGGTCGCCGTCACCGTCGACGCTCGCCTCGATGCCGAGGCCCTTGAGGACCTCGAGGATGCGGTCGCGCACCGGCGCGTCACTGGCGGCGGCACCGTTGGGGCCGGCGTCGGGGGCGCTCGGCATGAAGTTGGGCAGCGAAGTCGGATCGGTCATGCGACAACCGTAACGAGCCCGCGCGGCGAGGTCGATCCGGTCCGGGGTGCCAAGAGGCACCCCCTACGCTCTGACTCATGTGCCCGCCCCCGCCCGCGACGCCCGACCTGCCCCCCGAGCTGGGCGTCCGGGTCACCGCCGACGGGGCGCAGTTCACCGTCTACGCCGGCCACGCGCGGTCGGTCGAGCTCTGCCTCTTCGACGTCGCCGACGACGGCACGACGAACGAGCGGCGCATCCCCCTGCGCCACCGCGCCCACGGCACGTGGTTCGACTCCGTGCCGGGAGTCCGGGCCGGACAGCGCTACGCCTTCCGCGTCGACGGGGACTGGGACCCGGACCGCTCCCTGCTGCACAACCCGGCGAAGCTGCTCCTCGACCCCTACGCCCGGGCCATCGAGGGCGAGGTGCGCCTGGACCCTGCCGTGTACGCGCACCGGGTCGGCCGCGACCTGCGCGGTGACCTCTGGGTGCGCGACGACCGCGACTCGGCGCCGCACATGCCGCGTTGCGTCGTCGTCGAGGACGAGTTCGACTGGGGCGCAGACGAGTTGCCGCGACGGTCGTACACCGAGTCGGTCATCTACGAGGTCCACGTCAAGAACGCGACGATGCTGCACCCGGGCGTCCCTCAAGAGCTCCGCGGGACGTATGCCGGCCTCGCCCACCCCGCGTTCGTCGACCACCTGCTCGGGCTGGGGGTCACCGCGGTCGAGCTCCTGCCGGTCCACAGCTTCACGCACGAGCCCGACCTCGTGCTGCGCGGACTGACGAACCACTGGGGCTACAACACCCTCGGGTTCTTCGCGCCGCACGCCGCCTATGCGTCGACCGCGGACCCGCAGGGCGCCCTGGACGAGTTCAAGACGATGGTCAAGGACCTCCACGCCGCCGGCATCGAGGTCCTGCTCGACGTCGTCTACAACCACACGGCCGAGAACGCCCGCGACGGCATGACGCTCTCGTGGCGAGGACTGGACCAGCGCGCGTACTACCGCGTCGACGGTCGTGGGCGCGACATCGACGTCACCGGCTGTGGGAACACCCTCGACCTCACGCATCCCGTCGTCGCGCGAATGGTGCTCGACTCGCTGCGCTACTGGGTGCAGGAGTGCCACGTCGACGGCTTCCGCTTCGACCTCGCCGTCGCCCTCGGTCGCGGCAAGGACGACGGCTTCGACCGCGACCACCCCTTCCTCGTGGCGCTGCGCACCGACCCGGTCCTCTCCCGCGCCAAGCTCGTCGCCGAGCCGTGGGACCTCGGCATCCACGGCTGGCGCACCGGACAGTTCCCACCACCCTTCTCCGAGTGGAACGACCGCTACCGCGATACGACCCGGACCTTCTGGTTGCGCGACCTCGCCGCCTCCGCCTCGGGGGGCATCGGCCACGGCGTCCGGGAGCTGGCCACGCGGCTGGCTGGGTCGCAGGACCTCTTCGACCGCCACGACCGCGGCACCATCGCCTCGGTCAACTTCGTCACGGCCCACGACGGCTTCACCCTCGCCGACCTCACGAGGTACGACACGAAGCACAACGGGGCCAATGGCCAGGGCGGGACCGACGGGTCCGACGACAACCGGTCCTGGAACCACGGCGTCGAGGGCCGCACCGACGACCCCGAGATCGCCGACGCCCGACGCCGGTCGATCCGCAACCTGCTCGGGACGCTCCTGCTGTCGACGGGTGTGCCGATGCTCAACGCGGGGGACGAGGCGGGCCGCAGCCAGCGCGGCAACAACAACCCGTACTCGCAGGACAACGAGATCAGCTGGATGTCCTGGGAGCTCGAGCCGTGGCAGGACGACCTGCTCGAGACCACGCGCCACCTCGTCCGGCTGCGGCAGGAACACCCCGTGCTGAGGCAGCGGGCCTTCTTCTCCGGCAGGCAGATCCATGCCGACGGCTCGACGGACCTCGCCTGGTTCGCGGCCGACGGCCACCCCATGGGGCACCGCTGGGACGGCCCCGCCGTCGATGTGCTCCAGGCGCTCTACAACGGCGCCTGGCTCTCGCAGCGATCGGTGCTCATCGTCGTCAACGGGTCGGCGCGACCGGTGGAGGTCACCTTGCCGACGGCGCCCGGCGCGACGGCATACGAGCTCCTCTGGGACAGCGCCGACGAGCGCCCTGCTCCCCCGGGTGACCCGGTGGGAGCCGGCGCCGGCACCTCCATGGGGCCGGCATCCATGCGCGTCTGGTGCGCCGTCCGGGCAGACTGATCCCACGCCACGTGCGGCCGCGCGGAGGACGGGGCGCCGTTTGAGGTGGATTCGGTCGGGTAGCTGTGCGGGACCATGCACCCCCCTCTCGACAGGAGCCCACCATGTTCTTCCACCGCCAGGAGCTGCAGCACAAGGCCACCCCCGACCGCCCCGACGCCGTCTACGCCCGGAAGCTCCAGGAGGTCCTCGGCGGTCAGTACGGCGAGATCACGGTGGCCATGCAGTACGGCTTCCAGGCCTGGAACGTCCACCTCCCGGGGAAGTACCGCGACCTGCTCTACGGGATCGGCGCCGAGGAGTTCGGGCACGTGGAGATGCTCGCCACGATGATCGCCCAGCTGCTGGAGAAGGCACCGCTCGGCGTCACCGAGGACGCCGTGCAGGCCGACCCCACCGTGGCCGCCGTCATCGGGGGTACCGACGTGCAGCACGCGATCGTCGCCGGGGCCGGCGCCAGGCCGGTCGACAGCAACGGCAACCCGTGGACCGCAGGCTACGTCACCGCGAGCGGCAACCTCATGGCTGACTTCCACTCGAACGCCAACGCCGAGATGCAGGGGCGGCTGCAGGTCGCCCGTCTCTACAACATGACCGAGGATGCCGGCGTGCGCGACCTGCTCGCATTCCTGCTGGCGCGGGACACCATGCACCAGAACCAGTGGCTCGCGGCGATCGAGGAGCTGAAGGAGGACGGGCTGGAGCAGCTGCCCGTCCCGAGCAACTTCCCACAGGCGCAGGAGGACACCGACGTGAGCTACCAGTACCTCAACTTCTCCGACGGCACCGAGGCACGCGACGGACGCTGGGCCTCGGGCCCCTCGACCGACGGCAACGGCGAGTTCAGCTACCACCAGGGGCCCACCACGTCGGCGCCGATGCCGCCCCCCACCACGCCCGATCCCCGGCTCTACGGGACCACGACGACTCCGAACATCGTCGAGAAGGTGGCCGGCAAGGCGAAGGACGCCCTGCGCCTGGACTGAACGGACTCGGCACCGGGCGGACCCGGCACCGCGCGGCCCCGGCACCGCGCGGACCGCAGCACCGCGTGGGCCCCGTACCGGGCGGACCCCGCTCCGAGGGACACCGTCAGGAGAGGCCCGGACCCGTCAGGGTCCGGGCCTCGACCTCGGTCCGGCTCAGGCGTTGCGCGCCAGACCCAGCTCGGCCGGTCCGGCCAGACCAGGGTGCCTCGGTACGACGCGGACGCTGTAGCCGAACGAGCCGGTGCGGCGCAGGGGCTGCGAGCCGGCGAACTGGTGCCGTCCGTCCTCGTAGGACTCGACGATCTGCAGCGGGGCGACCTCCATGCCCCAGAGCTCGTCGACGTCGTTGACGTGGCCATGGACGAGCTGCACCTCGACGTCGTCGGGAGTCAGGCCGTCGAGGGCGACGTAGGCGCGAAGGTCGAGGACGTCGCCGATCTGCGGCGAGTCCGACAGGCCAGAGGGCTCGACGTGCTCGACCTTCACCTTGGGCCATGACGTGCGGATCCGCGCCTTGTAGTCGGCGAGGTCCTTGGCCCCGGCGAAGTCCGAGCCCCTCGCCGAGCGACCGGCGCCGGCCGCCGGACTGTAGAGCTGCTCGGTGTAGTCCTGCACCATGCGGCTCGCGAGCACCTTCGGTCCGAGCGTCGCGAGGGTGTGGGTCATCATCGCGATCCAGCCCTGCGGGAGGCCTGCTGCGTCGCGGTCGTAGAACTTCGCCGCGACGTCGTTCTCGATGAGGTCGTAGAGCGCCGACGCCTCGATGTCGTCACGCCGGTCGGCGTCCTCGACACCGTCGGCGGTCGGGATCGCCCAGCCGTTGCGGCCGTCGAACCACTCGTCCCACCAGCCGTCGAGGATCGAGAGGTTGAGTCCGCCGTTGAGGGCAGCCTTCATGCCGGACGTACCGCACGCCTCGAACGGGCGCAGGGGGTTGTTGAGCCACACGTCGCAGCCCGGGTAGAGGTGCTGGGCCATGGCGATGTCGTAGTTGGGCAGGAAGACGATGCGGTGGCGCACCTCGGGGTCGTCGGCGAAGCGGACCATCTCCTGGATGAGGCGCTTGCCCGTCTCGTCGGCCGGGTGCGACTTGCCGGCGATGACGAGCTGCACCGGGCGCTCCGGGTGGAGCAGCAGGCGCTTGAGCCGCTCGGGGTCGCGCAGCATCAGGGTGAGGCGCTTGTAGGTCGGCACGCGGCGGGCGAAGCCGATCGTCAGCACGTCGGGGTCGAGGATGTCCTCGACCCAGCCGAGCTCCGCGTCGCTCGCGCCACGCTTCTGCCACGAGGCCTTGACGCGGCGGCGGGCATCGGCGACGAGCTTCTCGCGCATCACGCGCTTGGTCGACCACACGGCTTCGGCCGGTACCTCACCGATGCGGTCCCAGGCGTTCTCACCCGCGATGTCGGTGGTGCCGAGGTGCTGGTGGGCGACCTCGTAGACGGCACGGTCGACCCACGTCGGGGCGTGGACGCCGTTGGTGATGCTGGAGATCGGGACCTCGACGTCGTCGAAGCCCGGCCACAGGCCGTCGAACATCTCGCGGCTGACGACGCCATGGAGCTGGGACACGCCGTTGGCGCGCTGCGCGAGGCGCAGTCCCATGACGGCCATGTTGAAGATGCCGGGCTGGCCACCCTCGTAGTCCTCGGCACCGAGGGCGAGCAGTCGCTCGACCGGCACACCGGGGATCGCGTTGGCGCCGCCGAAGAAGAGGTTGATCTTCGCGGCGTCGAAGCGGTCGATGCCGGCGGGCACGGGTGTGTGCGTGGTGAAGACGGTGGCCGCGCGCACGGCCTCGAGGGCCTCGTCGAAGGTGAGGCCGTGGTCGCGGACGAGCTCGGTGATGCGCTCGACCCCGAGGAAGCCGGCGTGTCCCTCGTTGGTGTGGTAGACCTCCGGCGTCGGGTCTCCGGACAGTCGCGACCAGAGGCGCAGGGCGCGGACGCCGCCGATGCCGAGCAGCAGCTCCTGCTCGAGGCGCGTGTCGCCGCCGCCTCCGTAGAGCGACTCGGTGACCCTCCGGGTCTGCTCGTCGTTGCCGGGCACGTCGGAGTCCAGCATCAGGAGCGGCACGCGGCCGACCTGCGCCTTCCACACGTGGGCGCGCAGCTCCCGGCCGGCGGGCAGGCTGACGGTGATGACGGCGGGAGTGCCGTCCTCCTCCCGCAGCAGCGACAGGGGCAGGCCGTCGGGGTCGAGCACCGGGTAGGTCTCGACCTGCCAGCCGTCACGGTTGAGCGACTGCTTGAAGTAGCCGGTCTTGTAGAAGAGCCCGACGCCGACGATCGGCACACCGAGGTCCGACGCGGTCTTGAGGTGGTCACCGGCGAGGATGCCGAGACCGCCGGAGTACTGCGGCAGCACGGACGTGATGCCGAACTCGGGGCTGAAGTAGGCGATCGCTGCGGGAGCCGCCTTGCCGGCAGCCTCCTGCTCTCGACTCCACGACTGGTACCAGCGCTCGTCGGACAGGTAGTGGTGGAGGTCCTCGTTGGCGGCCACGACACGGGCGACGAAGTCGTCGTCGTCAGCCAGGGCGGCGAGCTCGTCGGAGGACAGCCGGGAGAGGAGCTTGACGGGGTCCTCGCCGGCCTGGGCCCACTTGCGGGCGCTGATGCCCTCGAACAGGTCGCGGGTCGGCGGGTGCCAGGACCAGCGCAGGTTGCTCGCGAGGACGCCGAGTCCCTCGATGCGGCTCGGCAGGACGGTGCGGACGCTGAAGCGACGGATGGCCTTCACAAGGGGACAGCATAGGGGTCGGCATGACGTGTTCTTGCAACGCCTTGCAGCGGGGTTTCACCCACCGGACGGCCGCACGGCACCACATGGGACAAACGCTGCAACTTCGGTACGGTCGATCACGTGACTGGCTCAGCGAAGAAGCCCCGTTCCAGCAAGCCGAACCGCGTGCGCACCGCCGCCGCCCCACGACGCGACGATGCCACCCCGACCGCAGACACCGCGTTCCTCGACGACACCGAGGCGGGAGCCGTCCACCTCGCGCCCGACCACCCCGTGAGCGCCCCGCCCACCGTGGCGGGTATGCCGGGTGGCGCGCTCCCGATGGGACGGATCCCCGTGGACGACGTCCGCCCTGTCGTCGACGGCGGCACGCGGCCGGCGAAGTCGGTCGTCGGCGAGGAGTTCACCGTGCGGGCCAAGGTCTTCCGCGAGGGCCACGACGCCGTCAACGCGACAGCCGTGCTCACCGACCCCGACGGCACCGACCACTACTTCGCGATGCACAGCGTCAACCCCGGCCTGTCCGAGTGGGCCACCACCGTCGTCGCCGACCGCGAGGGCTGGTGGACCTACCGCGTCGAGGGCTGGTCCGACCCCTACGCGACGTGGGTGCACGACGCCGGCATCAAGATCGCCGCAGGCATCGACGAGGACCTGATGTGCGCCGAGGGCGTTCGCGTGCTCGAGCGCTTCGCCGCCGCCGTCCGCGGCCAGGGCGTCGATGCGTCCGAGATCGACAAGGCCGTCGTCGCCCTGGGCGACACCCGGGCCCCCGCGGCCCACCGCTTCGGCGCGGCGACCGCGCCCGAGATCACGGGACTCGCCGCGCTCGTGCCGCTGCGCGAGTTCGTGTCGGCCTCACCGGCATACTCCCTGCTCGTGGAGCGGGAGCGCGCGCTCTACGGCGCCTGGTACGAGATCTTCCCCCGGTCCGAGGGCGCGCACCGTGACGAGACGACCGGCGAGTGGGTGTCCGGCACCTTGCGCTCCGCGGCCGAGCGGCTGCCGGCCATCGCCGACATGGGGTTCGACGTCATCTACCTGACACCGATCCACCCGATCGGCACGACAGCGCGCAAGGGGCGCAACAACAGCCTCGCCGCCCAGCCCGGTGACCCCGGTTCGCCGTATGCCATCGGCTCGCCCGAGGGTGGGCACGACGCGATCCACCCCGACCTCGGGACGTTCGAGGACTTCGACCACTTCGTGGCCGAGGCGGGCCGCGTCGGCATGGAGGTCGCCCTCGACATCGCCTTGCAGGCCTCCCCCGACCACCCCTGGGTCCAGACGCACCCCGAGCTCTTCACGACGCGGGCCGACGGCACCATCGCCTACGCCGAGAACCCGCCGAAGAAGTACCAGGACATCTACCCGGTCAACTTCGACAACGACCCGGCCGGGGCGTACGCCGAGGTGCGCCGGGTCATCCAGGTGTGGCTCGACCACGGGGTGCGCATCTTCCGCGTCGACAACCCCCACACCAAGCCGGTCGCGTTCTGGCAGTGGCTGATCGCCGACGTCGCCCGGGAGCATCCCGACACCATCTGGTTGTCCGAGGCCTTCACGAAGCCGGCGATGATGCACTACCTCGCGAAGGCGGGCTTCCAGCAGAGCTACACCTACTACGCGTGGCGCAACGCGAAGTGGGAGCTCGAGGCGTACGGCGCCGAGCTCGCCGGTGAGGACACCGGGTCGGCCTACATGCGCCCGTCGTTCTGGCCGACGACGCACGACATCCTCACCCCCTACATGCAGTACGGCGGCCCCACCGCGTGGAAGCTCCGTGCCGCGGTGGCCGCGACGATGTCGCCCACCTACGGGATCTACGCCGGCTACGAGCTCATGGAGCACGTCGCCCGCCCCGGCGCCGAGGAGCAGATCGACAACGAGAAGTACGAGTACAAGGACCGCCAGTGGTACCTCTACGAGCCGGGCGGTCCTCTCGAGAGCCGCTCGCTCGCCTGGTACCTCAAGCGACTCAACCAGATCCGGGACTGGCACCCCGCGCTGCACTGGCTGCGCAACCTGCGCTTCCACGCGGCGGACGACGAGAACGTCATGGTGTTCAGCAAGTCGCGTGTCATCGACCGGGCCACGGGCGAGCGCGACACCGTCATCGTCATCGCCAACCTCGACCCGCACGCCACGCGTGAGACGTGGGTGCACCTCGACATGGAGGCACTGGGTATGGCCACGTGGTCGACGTTCGACGCGCACGACCACATCACGAACCAGACGTGGGAGTGGCGCCAGGACAACTTCGTGCGGCTCGGTCCCGACTCCGAGCCCGTCCACATCATCCACGTGAGGAGCCACTGACGTATGCAGGGCCTCAACCTGTCCCAGCCGGGCCTCAAGCACGACCCCCAGTGGTTCAAGAAGGCGGTCTTCTACGAGGTCCTCGTCCGCGCCTTCGCCGACTCGAAGGGCTCTGGTGCCGGTGACTTCACCGGGCTGATCAACCGGCTCGACTACCTCCAGTGGCTCGGCGTCGACTGCCTCTGGCTGCCACCCTTCTACGCCTCGCCGCTCCGCGACGGCGGCTACGACATCGCGGACTACAAGGCCGTCCTTCCGGAGTTCGGCACGCTCCCGGAGTTCACCGAGCTCGTCTCACAGGCCCACGCCCGCGGCATCCGCATCATCACCGACTTCGTCATGAACCACACGAGCGACCAGCACCCGTGGTTCCAGGCGAGCCGCGCCGAGCCCGACGGCCCCTACGGCGACTTCTACGTGTGGTCCGACACCGACGACGGCTACGACGACGCCCGCATCATCTTCGTCGACACCGAGGTTTCGAACTGGACCTTCGACCCGGTGCGCCGACAGTTCTTCTGGCACCGCTTCTTCAGCCACCAGCCCGACCTCAACTTCGAGAACGAGGCCGTCCAGGAGGCGATGCTCGACATCGTGCGCTTCTGGATGGACCTCGGCATCGACGGCTTCCGGCTCGACGCCGTGCCCTACCTCTTCGAGGAGGAGGGCACCAACTGCGAGAACCTGCCGCGCACCCATGAGTTCCTCGCCAGGCTCCGCGCCATGGTCGACGCCGAGTACCCCGGCCGGATCCTGCTCGCGGAGGCCAACCAGCCGCCGGCCGAGGTCGTGGACTACTTCGGTACCGAGGAGGCGCCGGAGTGCCAGATGTGCTTCCACTTCCCGGTCATGCCGCGCCTCTACTACTCCTTGCGCGAGGAGACGGCCGCCCCGATCATCGACGTGCTCGCGGACACCCCCGCGATCCCGAGCGGCACGCAGTGGGGCACGTTCCTGCGCAACCACGACGAGCTCACCCTCGAGATGGTGACGCCCGAGGAGCGCGCGGCGATGTACGGCTGGTATGCCCCGGACCCCCGGATGCGCGCCAACATCGGCATCCGGCGCCGGCTCGCTCCCCTGCTCGACAACTCGCGTCCCGAGATCGAGCTCATCCACGCGCTGATCCTGTCGCTGCCTGGGTCGCCGTGCCTCTACTACGGCGACGAGATCGGCATGGGCGACAACATCTGGCTCACCGACCGCGACGCGGTCCGCACCCCGATGCAATGGACCCCGGACCGCAACGCCGGCTTCTCGAGCGTCGACCCCGGCAAGCTGTACCTGCCCGTCATCAGCAGCCTCGTCTACCACTACAACAACATCAACGTCGAGGCGCAGATGGCCACCTCTGCCTCGCTGCTCCACTGGGTGCGAGGCATGCTCCAGGTCCGCGGGCGCCATCCGGTCTTCGGGCTCGGCGACTTCGCGGTCGTGCCGGCAGACAACGCCGCGATCCTGTCGTTCACGCGCACCATGGATCCGGAGGGGAACGAGCCCGGGGAGGCCGTGCTCTGCGTCAACAACCTCTCCAGCCGCCCGCAGGCCGCGACGATCCAGCTGCCCGAGCACCTCGCCGGCCGCGAGCTGATCGACCTCTTCGGGGGCAGCGGCTTCCCGTGGGTGGCGAGCGACGGCCGGGTCACCCTGACCCTCGGCTCACGCGACTTCTTCTGGCTACGCCTGCGGGGCGGGGAGGACCACGGCTGATGGCCATCGTGCACAAGGGCGCGTCGATCGTGCCGACCAAGACCGAGATGGTCACCGAGTGGATGCCGCACCAGCGGTGGTACCACGGCAAGGGCCACGTCCCGCGGCTGCGTCGCGTCGGCGGCTTCCGCTTCGAGGACCCCGAGGGCGAGGTCGGCTGCGAGACCCTGCTGCTCGCGGACGAGGCCGTGGAGCCTCCGGTGGTCTACCAGGTGCCACTCACCTACCGCGCAGCCCCGCTCGACGGTGCTGAGCACGCCCTGCTCGGGACGATGGAGCACAGCGTGCTCGGCACGCGATGGGTGTACGACGCACCGCACGATCCCGTCTACGTCTCCCAGCTCATGGCGACGATCCTGCGCGACGCCGTCTCCGACGGAGCGCAGGCGTCGGTCGGCAGCAACGAGCCTGCCACCGGCTCGTCGACGGGCCGTGCCGACGGTTCGGTCTCCTCGTCGAGCGTGCTGAGCGGCGAGCAGTCCAACACCTCGATCATCTGTCGCATGACCGCGCCCGGCGGCGGTCCGGCCGAGCCGGTCATCGTCAAGGTCTTCCGCACCCTCCAGGACGGCGACAACCCCGACGTCGTGGTGCAGTCCGCCCTGACCGAGGCCGGCTCCGACCGCGTCCCGATGGCCATCGGCCACCTCTCGGGCGCGTGGGACGCCCCGACAGGGGCAGCCACGCTGCACGGCCATCTCGCCTTCGCCCAGGAGTTCATCCCCGGCGTCGAGGACGCGTGGCGCGTGGCGCTCGTCGCCGCCGCCGCGGGCACGGACTTCACGGACCGGGCCCGAGAGCTCGGCGTCGTGACCGCGCAGATCCACGCGGCGCTCGCCCAGGCGTTCGGCACCCACGAGGTGACTCCGGAGGCCCGCGAGGCGCTCGTCGCGTCGACGCACCAGCGGTATGCCGCCGCCGCCGCCCTCGTGCCCGACCTCACCTCCCGCTCGGCTGCCGTCGAGCGGATCGTCGCCTCGGTGCGTGACGTCCACTGGCCACCGCTGCAGCGGGTCCACGGCGACTACCACCTCGGGCAGGTGCTCGACGTGCCCGAGCGTGGCTGGGTGGCCCTCGACTTCGAGGGCGAGCCGCTGCGGCCGCTCGCCGAACGCGTCCTGCCCGACCTCACGGCGCGCGACGTCGCCGGCATGCTCCGCTCGTTCGACTACGCCGCGGGCTCCGTGGCGCTCGCCGAGGCGCCCGTGGACGCCTCGGCGTGGGCCGCGGCGTGCCGCGCCGCCTTCCTGGACGGGTACGCGTCCGTCGCAGGAGCGCCCGACGCGGACGCGCAGGTCCTGACCCGGGCGCTCGAGCTCGACAAGGCGCTCTACGAGGTCGTCTACGAGGCCCGCAACCGGCCCTCGTGGCTGCCGATCCCGCTCGGCGCCGTCGAGCGGCTCACCACCGAGGAAGGCACGCCATGACCACCGAGACCGCCCACGGGCCCTCCCTCGACGACACCGCGATCACGGCCTTCCTCCATGGCCGCAACGGTCAGCCGCACGACCTGCTCGGCCACCACATCGGCCCGGGTGGGCTGACGATCACGGCCTTCCGCCCGTTCGCGACCCGCGTCGGCGCCCGGCTCGACTCGGGCGCGAGGGTCGAGCTGCAGCACGTCCGCGACGGCATCTGGTCGATGACCTCACCCGACTTCGACACGACGCACGACTACCGTCTCCTCGTCGAGTACGGCGACGGCGTCGAGCACGAGCAGGACGACCCCTACCGCTTCGCGCCGACGTTGGGCGAGATCGACCGCCACCTCATCAACGAGGGACGCCACGAGCAGCTGTGGACCGTGCTCGGGGCGCACGTGCGCAACTTCCCCGGTCCGCTCGGCGACGTCTGGGGCGTCTCCTTCGCGGTGTGGGCGCCACGCGCCAAGGCCGTCCACGTCATCGGGGACTTCAACGACTGGGACCGCCGCTCGCACCCGATGCGGGCGCTGGGCGAGAGCGGCATCTGGGAGCTCTTCCTACCCGGTGCCCAGGAGGGGATGAACTACCAGTTCGCCATCCGCGGCCCCGACGAGCTCGTCCGCCTCAAGAGCGACCCGATGGCACGCATGACCGAGGTTGCGCCGAAGCAGGCGGCCATCGTCACCGACACCCACTACGACTGGCGCGACGACGCGTGGATGGAGCACCGCCGCACGAGCAACGCCCACCAGGGACCGATGAGCATCTACGAGGTCCACCTCGGCTCGTGGCGCCAGGAGCTGGGCTACCGCGGGCTCGCCGAGCACCTCGTCAACTACGTGCGCGACCTCGGCTTCACCCACGTCGAGTTCCTGCCCGTCATGGAGCACCCGTACGTCCCGTCATGGGGCTACCACGTCACCGGCTACTACGCGCCGAGCTCGCGCTGGGGCCACCCCGACGACTTCCGCTACCTCGTCGACGAGCTCCACCGGGCCGGCATCGGGGTCCTGCTCGACTGGGTGCCCGGACACTTCGCGACCGACGAGTGGGCCCTCGCGCGCTTCGACGGGCTGCCGCTCTACGAGCACCCGGACCCCCGCCGCGGTTGGCACCCCGAGTGGGGCTCCAACATCTTCGACTACGGCCGTCCCGAGGTGCGCAACTTCCTTGTCGCCAACGCGCTCTACTGGCTCGAGGAGTTCCACCTCGACGGGCTGCGCGTCGACGGCGTGGCCTCGATGCTCTACCTCGACTACGCGCGCGACGCGGGTGCGTGGGTGCCCAACAAGAACGGCGGCCGCGAGAACCTCGAGGCCGTCGAGCTGCTCAAGGAGACCAACGGCACCGCATACAAGCGCGTCGGCGGGATCGTCACGATCGCCGAGGAGTCCACGACGTGGCCGGGCGTCACGAGGCCGACCGACCACGGCGGACTCGGCTTCGGCTTCAAGTGGAACATGGGCTGGATGAACGACTCGTTGAAGTACCTCGGCGAGGAGCCCATCTACCGCAGCTACCACCACGGCAAGCTGACCTTCTCGCTCGTGTATGCCTTCGACGAGAACTTCGTGCTGCCGATCAGCCACGACGAGGTCGTCCACGGCAAGGGCTCGTTGCTGCGCAAGTCGCGCGGCACGCGCGAGGAGCAGGTCGCGACGCTGCGCGCCTTCCTCGCCTACCTCTGGTGCCACCCCGGCAAGCAGCTGCTCTTCATGGGCTCGGAGTTCGGCCAGGAGTCGGAGTGGTCCGAGGGTCGCAGCCTCGACTGGTGGCTGCTCGAGCAGCCGTTGCACTACCGCGTCCACAACCTCGTCAAGGACCTCAACGGCCTCTACCGGGGCAACCGTGCGCTGTGGGAGCTCGACGCGGACCGGTCCGGCTTCGAGTGGCTCGAGGCCGACGACGCCGCACACAACACCTTCTCGTGGCTGCGCTTCGGCAAGGGCGACCGCGCGACCGACGCCCCCGTCGTCGCGTGCGTCATGAACTTCAGCGGCGAGACTCAGCAGTCCTACCGCATCGGTCTGCCGCGCGGCGGGAGGTGGACGGTCGTCCTCGACACCGCCGGCTACCACCCCGACGCCCCGAGCAGCACCGGCGTCGTCGTCGAGGCGCGGGAGGAGGCCTGGCACCAGCAGCCGTATGCCGCGGACGTGACCGTCCCCCGGCTGTCCACCGTCTGGCTGGTCCCCGTCGACCAACCCGCCGCCCCGGGCCGAGGGACCATCACCGCGTCGGCCGGCTCGGCCGACACGTCGGCCGGCGGGCCTCCCGAACGCGTCGCCACGACCCCGGACGGAGACCTCTCATGAGCCACCCGCGTGCCGGCCAGCCGGCCCGTGCCGAGGACCTCGTGGACCTCGACGCACTCGTCGGCGCCTACTACGACCGGCACCCGGACGTCGACGACCCTGACCAGCAGGTCGCGTTCGGCACCTCGGGCCACCGCGGGTCGAGCCTGCGCACGGCCTTCAACGAGGACCACATCCTCGCCACGACGCAGGCGATCGTCGACTACCGCGTCTCGCAGGGCTTCGACGGGCCACTCTTCATGGGCCGCGACACGCACGGTCTGTCCGAGCCGGCCTGGCGCTCGGCGCTCGAGGTGCTCGTCGGCAACGGTGTGCAGGTGCTGGTCGACGACCGCGACGGCTTCACGCCGACCCCCGCGGTCTCGCACGCCATCCTGCGAGCCAACCGCGGGAAGTCCTCGGGCGCGACCGGTCTGGCCGACGGCATCGTCGTGACGCCGTCGCACAACCCGCCGGCAGACGGGGGGTTCAAGTACAACCCGCCGCACGGCGGTCCGGCCGACACCGACGCGACGTCGGTCATCGCCGAGCGGGCCAACGACCTCATACGTGGTGGACTCAGGGGGGTCCGGCGCGTCCCCTTCGCGCAGGCCCGCGACGAGGCCGGTGCCTACGACTTCATGGGCACCTACGTCGACGACCTGCCGAACGTCGTCGACCTGGCCCGGATCCGGGAGGCCGGCGTGCGCATCGGCGCCGACCCGCTCGGCGGCGCCGCCGTGGCGTACTGGGGCGAGATCGGTGAGCGCCACGGCCTCGACCTCACCGTCGTCAACCCGCGCGTGGACCCGCAGTGGGCGTTCATGACGCTCGACTGGGACGGCAAGATCCGGATGGACTGCAGCTCCCCCTCGGCGATGGCGTCGCTCATCCGCAACAAGGACGCCTACGACATCTCGACCGGCAACGACGCCGACGCCGACCGGCACGGCATCGTCACGCCGGACGCGGGCCTGATGAACCCGAACCACTACCTGGCCGTCGCCGTGCAGTACCTCTACGGCGGCGCCCGCTCCGGCTGGCCGGCGACGACAGCCATCGGCAAGACCCTCGTGTCCTCCTCGATGATCGACCGCGTCGCCTCCGACCTCGGCCGCACCCTCCTCGAGGTCCCGGTGGGCTTCAAGTGGTTCGTGCCCGGTCTGCTCGACGGCTCGGTGGGCTTCGGCGGGGAGGAGTCGGCGGGGGCCAGCTTCCTGCGCCAGGACGGCACGGTCTGGTCGACCGACAAGGACGGCATCCTGCTCGCCCTGCTGGCTTCCGAGATCCTCGCGGCAACAGGCAGCACCCCCAGCCAGCACTACGCCGAGCTGACCGCCCGGCACGGCGACCCGGCATACGCCCGCATCGACGCGGCGGCGTCCCGCGAGGAGAAGGCCAAGCTCGGTGCCCTCTCGCCGGACGACGTGGCGGCGCAGACCCTTGCGGGAGAGCCGATCACGGGCAAGCTCACGGAGGCTCCGGGCAACGGCGCCAAGATCGGTGGGCTCAAGGTGACGACCGAGAGCGCGTGGTTCGCGGCCCGTCCGTCGGGTACCGAGGACGTCTACAAGATCTACGCCGAGTCGTTCCGGGGCGCCGATCACCTCGCCCTGGTCCAGGCCGAGGCCAAGGACGTCGTCTCGGCCGCTCTCAGCGGATGAGCGATCCCGAGGCGCCCGACCCTCGCGGCCGGCTCCTGCTCGTGACGGCGGCCGGGGCGCAGGCCCGAGCCGCCCTGGCATCGGCGATCGCGAGCCGGCTCGACCGGACCGTCGTCGTCGACGGCGCCGCGCTCGAGCACGCCGTCACCACGGGCGCCACTGCAGGCTGGGACGAGCCACCCACGTCGGAGCAGCTGCGGATGCGGCTGCTCCGCTGGTCGGCGGCCCTGGCCGTGGCCGAGACGTACCAGCTCGAGGGCTTCGACGCCGTCGTGGTGGAGGACGCGCTCGGCGACCGGCTCGAGGACTTCCTCGACCTCGTCGAGCCGGAGCCGGTCCACGTGGTCGTCGTCCGAGACGGCGCCGACCCGGCCACGCCGCACTGGGGTCTCTGGGTCGACGCCGAGCCGCCGGACGCCATGGCCGACGACGTGGTCGGCCGGCTCGGCGACGCCCTCGTCGTCACGTCGGCGCCCGACGCCTGAGACCAGCACAACGGGACGGAGCCACCGCGGGAGCGGCGAGCCACCGGCACACCAGTGGCTCGGCGCTGGGAGGATGGCGCGGTCGCGGACGCCCGCCCGGGCGGGGCCGGCCTAGAAGAGGGCGCTCATCAGGGACTTGCGCGCCCGGGCGACCCGCTCGTCCGTGACGCCGATGACCTCGAACAGCTCGACGAGGTGCTCTCGGGCCTTGTTGCGGTCGGCGTCGACGGTCACCCGCACGGTGTCGATGAGCCGCATGAAGGCGTCCTCGACGTGGCCACCGAGCAGGTCGAGGTCGGCGACGAGGATCTGCGCGTCGACGTCGGTCGGTGCGGCGGCTGCTGCGGCACGTGCGGCCTGGAGGTCGGCGCCCTGTGTGCGCTGCAGGAGACCGACCTGCGCGAGGCCGAGCTTGGCGTCGGTGTCGGCCGGGCTCTGCGCGAGGGCCTCACGGTAGGCCGAGGCCGCGCCGTCGAGGTCGCCGGCCTCGATCGCGTCGAAGGCCTTCTGGTGCAGCGGCGGCAGCGGCTGCTCCTGCCCGGCCTCGTCGTCCGCGGCTGGGACGTCGTCGCCCACCGTGACGGTGCCGGTGACACCGTGCTGGGCCGCGAGCTGCAGCACCTGGTCGATGACCGCCGTGACCTGGGCCTCGGGCTGGACGCCCTCGAAGAGCGGCACGGGCTGGCTCTGCACGAAGGCGAAGCTCACCGGTACGGCCTGGACCTGGAAGGCCTGCAGGATGGTGGGATTCGCGTCGACGTCGACGGTCACGAGCTGGAAGCGACCCGCGTAGCGACGCGCGACCGAACCGAACGTCGTGACGAAGTCGGCCGACTCCTGAAGTCGCGGCGACCACAGCACCATGACGACGGGGTGCTGGTCCGACGCCGCGATGACGTCACGGATGGAGGCGTCAGTGCCCTCGATGACGAGGCCAGCACCGCCCGCGGAGGTGGAGGCCGCGCCGGAGGCGGGGCCAGCCGGCTGGGCCGGACGCTTGAGCGATGACAGGTCGACGGCACCGCGAAGTGCTGCTGCGGTGAATGGCTGGTGACTCATAGATCAATCCTCTCTCACCGACCCGAGCCGGCGACGAGCTGGTCCGACGCAGCGACGACGCGCGCCTGGCCGGACGCGGGGATGACGATGGCGATGACCTCGTTGGAGGTCAGGTTCGCCTCGGTCGTGATCTGCTTGATGCCGGTCAGGAGGGTCAGGTCCTTGGCCGGTGTGAGCTTGACGGGCGTCCGCATGGCGATGGCGTCGTTGCGCACGAGGTGGGCGAAGACGATGGCGCCGTTGCCGTCCTTGAGACGCAGGCCGCCGATGACGCCCTTGGGCTCGTGCTCCTGGGTGAAGGCTCCCTGGTTGTTGAGGGCCTGGGACTGGGCGCGGGCCGACTGGCGCAGCTGCTCCGAGAGCGGGTCCTTCGCCAGCACGGTGGTCGCCGTCGGGTCGGGATACTTCACCGAGGCCGCGAAGGCGGAGACGACCTCGTCCGGCTGGGCGCTGAGGCCCTTGCCGTCCGCGATGGCGGCCGAGCCCTCCGTCGTCGGGTCGAGGGCGTCGAGCTTGGCGTCCGGGAGCATCGGGGTGACCGCAGCCGCCTTGAACGGAGCGGCGGACTGACCACCGACGAGCAGCACGAGGACCGCGGCCCCGGTCTTCTTCAGCGTCGTCTGCGCGAGGATCTGGGACGGCTTGTCGCCGGCCCGGGTGAGGGCGAGGACCTTGACACCCGTCGTGGCGAGCTCGGCCTCGGCCTTCTCCGCGGCAGTGCGACCCGGCAGCGTCTTGGCGTAGGCGTTCGCCGACTGGAGCGCGGCGCCGACGAAGGCCTTCTCCCGGGCGGCCGCACCGGCGGCCGTCGCGTCGAGGGAGGACGTCGCTGCCGTGCCGACCGCCGAGGCGGCGGTGGTCTGGGCGGCATCCGGAGCGACCACCGGGGTCGCCGAGACGCCGCTGCCGGAGGTGCCGTCGTCGGAGTTTCCGGTGCAGGCGGAGAGCAACGCAGCACAGGCGAGCGCGGCGGCCAGGGCACGTCGACGGGTCGCGGGGCGGGGCATGGAAGGCCTTTCGGTGATGCAAGCGGAAGGTCGGGCACGCCCGACCGGGCCCCACGATACGCACGGACCGTGGTGCTTCCCCAATCGGCCGACAGGGCTCGCCGAGGACAATTCTGGACAGTCAGGACGCCATCGTGCGGGCAGGTCCGATGAGTGTCAATCCGGTCACGCCGGAGGCTGTGAACCCGATGCCCGGTATGCGGCGTATGTCCCTGCGCCACTCACGCGAGACGGCGGACCATGCGGATCTCGGGGGTGCGGGTCGCAGGGTGCTCGGCGCGTCCTCCCTCGTCCACGAAACCGCGGCGCGTGTAGAACGCGCGGGCCCGCGCGTTGCCCTCGATGACCCACAACGTCGCGTCGCGGGCGCCGAGGAGCTCGTCCACGAGGCGGTCGGCGACGCCCGTCCCACGCGCGGCGTTCACGAGGTTCACGGCATACAGCTCCCACTCGGTGGGGGCGTCCTCGTCACGGCTGGGGCCGGCACTTCCGAAGCCGGCGAGCCGCCCGTCGGAGCCGACGACGACGAGGACGTGCTCGGGTGCCTCCGCGGGTCGCGCCGCGCTCTCACGCCACCTGGCCGCGCAATCCTCGTCGCTCAGCCCGGCGAGGTAGTCCGCCGGCATGAGGCCGGCGTAGGCGTCGCGCCAGACCGCCATGTGCACCCGGCCCAGCTCGTCGCAGTCCTCCACCGCGAGCGGCCGGAGCGCCCAGTCGCCCTCAGTCATCCTGCTGACGGGCGAGTGCATCCTCGAGACGATCGAGCTTGCCGTCCAGCTCGCCCGTCCAGCCGGGACGGATGTCGGCCTTGAGCACGAGCCCGACACGCGGCGAGGCCTCCGCCAGCACGTCGCAACACTGCTTCACGACAGCCATGCACTCATCCCACTCCCCTTCGATCGTCGTGAACATCGCGTCGGTGCGGTGCGGCAGACCGGAGTCGCGCACGACACGGATGGCTCGGGCAACGGCGTCGGACACCGAGCCGGTGTCGTCGGCCGCGACGGTGGGGGCGACGGAGAAGGCGATCAGCATGCCCTCACCGTATGCCGCCCCGGACGTCGTCGCGCGACCACGCAGACGCGGCCGTGGCCGGTCAGAAGGCCTTCTTCATCGTGAGCGCTTCCTCGATGATCGCGAAGCCCAGGTCCTTGTTGATCTGGACCATCCACGGGTTCTGCTCGTCGTTCATCGTCTGCACCGAGCGCCGTTCCGGCGCAAGGCGGGCGAGCTCCCGGAGGTTGGCGACCTTGACCGCCATGCCCAGCCGGTGGCCGCGGTGCTCGGGCAGCACGAGCGTGCCCCACTGGAACACCACGTGCGGGTCGCCGGACGGCAGGGACAGGTCCGTGTACGCGGCGACGACGCCGGTCTCGCGGTGCACGGCGACCGCCGTGATGACGGCACGGCCGGTGTCGCGCAGGTGGTCGAGCATCGTCTGGTAGTCCTCGACGGTCATCGACTCGGGCTCGAACTCGACGTCGCCCGTGGGCGCGTCGAGGATCAGCCGGTTCGAGGCGTCGCACACGCCCTGGCGCAGCTCGAGCGGCACGCCGTCGACGTGCACGCTCAGCTCGTACGCCTCGCCCATGCCCTCGGCCGCGCGGCGCTCGTGGTGGTCCATGACCTGCGGCTCGACCGGCAGCGGGAGCGAGCGCACGATCTCGACGCTGGACACGGTGAAGCCGCGGTGGAGGGCGAACTCGCGGTCGGCGTGCCTCTCCCGGTCCCCGACCGGCACGAACACCTCGGTCAGGAGCATGTCGCGCCCGGCGGCCCTGGCCTGCTGCTCCATCCAGTCGATCAGGGCCGAGCCGGCGCCCTGTCGACGGTGCTGCGGGTCGACCTCGAGCTGGGACCAGCACTTGTCGAGGTTGTCGCGTTCGGGGAAGAAGACGAGGGCCCAGCCGACCGGCGAACCGTCGACCACCGCGACGGCGCCCTCCTGACGCTCCCCGGGGAACTGGAAGCGCACCATCTTGAGGAACTCCTCCTCGGTGCGCTGGATCGGCTGCACGCGGGAGACGGACTCGCTGCGCGTGGCGACGCCGAAGAGCTCCTTGAGCATGACGTCGTCGTCATGGTCGAGCGGGATGATGTCCATCCCTCGACGGTGACACCGCGGCGTCCCCGGCGCCAACGATTTACCGACCCCACCTCCCGGACGACGTCCCCGGGACCCGTCGCCTGCGCGCTCGACGCAAGCGGGTCAGGTGCCGACCTGCTCCACGAGACGGTCGGCGGCGGCATACGGGTCGGTCCGTCCGGCGACGACCTCCCGGGCGAGCGCGGCCACACCCTCATGTGCCCCCACGTGTCCGAGCCGGGCACGCAACGCCGCGAGGGCGATGGTCTCGATCTCGTCCGCAGCGCGACGTTCGCGGCGCCGCGCCAGCTCACCGTTCTCCGAGGTGCTGGCCCGGTGCTTGTCGAGCGCCCCCATGACCTCGTCGATCCCGAGCTGTTGTGCCGCAACGGTTTTGACGACAGGCGGCCGCCACAGACCGGGCTCCGTCCGGTCGCCGAGCGAGATCATGTGCCGCAGGTCACGGACGGTCGCGTCGGCGCCGTCGCGATCGGCCTTGTTGACGACGAAGACGTCACCGATCTCGAGGATGCCGGCCTTGGCGGCCTGGATGCCGTCCCCCATCCCGGGGGCGAGCAGCACGACCGACGTGTCGGCCAGCCCGGCGATCTCCACCTCCGACTGCCCCACGCCCACGGTCTCGACGAGGACGACGTCGCACCCGGCCGCATCGAGCACGCGGATGGCCTGCGGCGTCGTGAACGACAGGCCGCCGAGGTGGCCACGGGAGGCCATCGAGCGGATGTAGACCTCGGGGTCGAGGGCGTGGTCCTGCATGCGCACCCGGTCGCCCAGGAGGGCGCCGCCCGAGAAGGGCGAGCTCGGGTCGACGGCGAGCACGCCGACCCGCAGCCGCCGCTCGCGAAAGGCCCCGACGAGGGCGGTCGTCGTCGTCGACTTGCCCACGCCGGGCGAGCCGGTCAGCCCGATGACCCAGGCGTTGCCGGCGTGCGGTGCGAGCGCGGCCATCACCTCCCGCAGCGACTCGTGGCCGTCCTCGACGAGAGAGATGAGGCGAGCGACCGCACGCGGCGAACCCGCCCTGGCCGACTCGACCAGGGCGGGGACGTCGACGGATCGCCGTGCCACGCGGTGCGTGCCCGGCGGATCAGGCGGACGCGGGGACGCGCACGATGAGGGCGTCACCCTGACCGCCGCCGCCGCAGAGAGCGGCGGCGCCGACACCGCCACCGCGGCGACGCAGCTCGAGGGCGAGGTGCAGGGCGATGCGCGCGCCGGACATGCCGATCGGGTGGCCGAGCGCGATGGCGCCACCGTTGACGTTGACCTTGTCGAGGTCGATCCCGAGCTCCTTGGCGGAGGCGAGCCCGACCGCTGCGAAGGCCTCGTTGATCTCCACGAGGTCGAGGTCCGCGGGCGTGATGCCCTCCTTCTCACAGGCACGGGCGATGGCGCGGGCCGGCTGCTGCTGCAGGGTGGAGTCCGGGCCGGCGACGACGCCGTGGGCACCGATCTCAGCGAGCCACGTCAGGCCGAGCTCCTCGGCCTTGGCCTTGCTCATGACGACGACCGCGGCCGCCCCGTCGGAGATCTGCGAGGCCGAGCCGGCCGTGATGGTGCCGTCCTTGCTGAAGGCGGGGCGCAGGCCGCCGAGGGAGGCGGTCGTCGTGTCGGCGCGGATGCCCTCGTCGTTCTTGAAGACGACGGGGTCGCCCTTGCGCTGCGGGATGGAGACGCTGACGACCTCGTCGTCGAAGAGCCCGTCCTTCCACGCCTTGGCGGCGAGCTGGTGGCTGCGCGCCGAGAACTCGTCCTGCTCCTCGCGCGAGAACGCCTGGTCACCCGTGTTGGCCTGCTCGGTGAGCAAACCCATGGCCTGGTCGGTGAAGGCGTCCCAGAGGCCGTCGAAGGCCATGTGGTCTCGCATCGTCACGTCGCCGTACTTGTAGCCCTCGCGCGACTTCGTCATGAGGTGCGGGGCGTTGGTCATCGACTCCTGCCCGCCGGCGACGACGACGTCGAACTCCCCGGCGCGGATCAGCTGGTCGGCCATGGCGATGGCGTTGATGCCCGAGAGGCAGACCTTGTTGATCGTCAGTGCCGGGACGGTCATCGGGATGCCCGCGGCGTGCGCGGCCTGGCGGGCCGGGATCTGGCCGGCGCCGGCCTGCAGCACCTGGCCCATGATGACGTATTCGACCTGCTCCGGGGCCACGCCCGCCTTCTCGAGAGCGCCCTTGATGGCGACGCCACCGAGGTCCGATCCGGAGAAGTCCTTGAGCGAGCCGAGCAGCCGACCCATGGGGGTCCGGGCACCGGCGACGATCACGGAGGTGGGGCGGTCAGCAGTCATGGGTGAAGCCTCTTCCGACGTCTTTGAAGGGTGTCCCGACAACTGTAGTCGCGGCGCTCGCAGGGCCCGCGCCGAGCATGACCAAGCGCACACGGCATACCCGTGCCGTATGCCGTCACGCCGCCCTACGTTGGCAGCATGAGCGCCACTCCCGACCCCCTCTTCACCCACATCGACCACGTGGGCATCGCCGTGCCGGACCTCGACGTGGCCATCGCGTTCTACGAGGAGACCTACGGCATGACGATGCTCCACGAGGAGACCAACGAGGAGCAGGGCGTCCGCGAGGCGATGATGGGCGTCGGCGCCTCGGGTTCGTGCATCCAGCTGCTCGCGCCCCTCTCCCCCGAGTCCACGATCGCCAGGTTCCTCGACCGCAGCGGACCCGGCATCCAGCAGCTGGCCTACCGCGTCGCCGACATCGATGCCGTGTGCGCGACGCTGCGCGAGCGCGGCCTGCGCCTGCTCTACGACACTCCGCGGAGGGGCACGAGCGACAGCCGCGTCAACTTCATCCACCCGAAGGACGCCGGCGGCGTGCTCGTCGAGCTCGTGGAGCCGTCGGGGCACGCCGGGCACTGACTCCTGGGGGCTCCCGAAGACGGGGCCACCCGTCCGGACCCGTGACCCAGGTCACCTGTGGTGGCCGTCTCAGAACCGGCTACCCGCGAGTCACCCCTCGCTACGTTCGGGGCACACCGCAACAGGTTCGAACCACCAATGACGCTGCGACGTAAGGACCTTCAATGCAGGCCATCCGCGACGCCATCCTCTCCGGCGACCGCACCCGGGAGACGTACGCGACCATCGAGATCCCCGCGACGTACCGAGGCGCGACCGTCCACAAGGACGAGGTCGACATGTTCGAGGGACTCGCCACCCGCGACAAGGACCCCCGCAAGTCGCTGCACATCGACGACGTCCCGGTGCCCGAGCTCGCCCCGGGCGAGGCGCTCGTCGCCGTCATGGCCAGCGCGATCAACTACAACACCGTCTGGACCTCGATCTTCGAGCCCGTGGCGACCTTCGGCTTCCTCGAGCGCTACGGGCGCATGTCGGAGTTCTCCAAGCGTCACGACCTCCCCTACCACGTGGTCGGCTCCGACCTCGCCGGCGTCATCCTGCGCACCGGACCCGGCGTGACGAAGTGGAAGCCCGGCACCGAGGTCGTCGCCCACTGTCTCTCGGTCGAGCTCGAGGACGCCGAGGGCCACGACGACACGATGCTCGACCCGCAGCAGCGCATCTGGGGCTTCGAGACGAACTTCGGAGGCCTCGCCGAGCTCGCCGTGGTCAAGGCCAACCAGCTCATGCCCAAGCCGGGGCACCTCACGTGGGAGGAGGCGGCCTCGCCCGGCCTCGTCAACTCCACGGCCTACCGCCAGCTGGTCTCCAAGAACGGTGCGGCGATGAAGCTCGGCGACCGCGTGCTCATCTGGGGTGCGTCGGGCGGTCTCGGGTCGTACGCCACCCAGATGGCCCTCGCAGGCGGGGCGACGCCGATCTGTGTCGTCTCCTCGCCCGAGAAGGCCGAGATCTGCCGCGCCATGGGCGCCGAGCTCATCATCGACCGCAACGCCGAGGACTACCGCTTCTGGAACGACGAGGGCACCGAGCAGAACCCGCGGGAGTGGCAGCGGCTGGGCAAGAGGATCCGCGAGCTGACCGGCGGCTACGACGTCGACATCGTCTTCGAGCACCCGGGTCGCGAGACCTTCGGCGCGAGCGTCTACGTCGCGCGCAAGGGCGGCACGATCGTGACCTGCGCGTCGACGTCGGGCTACATGCACGAGTACGACAACCGCTACCTCTGGATGAACCTCAAGCGCATCGTCAGCTCCCACTTCGCGAACTACCGCGAGGCCTGGGAGGCCAACGAGCTGGTCAACCGGGGGCTCATCCACCCGACCCTGAGCAGGACGTATCCGCTCGACGAGGTCGGTCAGGCGGCGCTCGACGTCCACCAGAACGCCCACCAAGGCAAGGTGGGCGTGCTCACGCTCTCCCCCGAGCCGGGGCTCGGCGTCACCGATCCTGAGAAGCGCGCCGGTTTCGATTCCGCGATCAACAGGTTCGCCAACCAGTAGGCCGCGGACCATCGTCCGCCGTGTTCCCGCCCGCTCCTCCGCTGCCCGTTGCCGTGCCCACCGCCCGGGGGCGCGCGCCGCGGCGCGCCCGCGGGGCTGACACGCCGCAGGGCGAAGGACCGCCTGCGTGATGACTGCCGTAGGCTCGCGGACGTGAGCATCTGGGGTCGATGGACGCGGTACCGCCGCGCCCAGCGCGCCCGGATGGACGAGTTCAGGGCACGTGACCTGGGCTTCGACGAGCAGGCCTCGCGCGCGGCGTACGGCGGGTCCGTGACGTCGCGCGACGAGCAGCACGAGCTCGACGAGCCGCACGAGCACGACGACCTCCTCGCCGGCACCCTGCCCCTCGGCCCGGCGCCGGATGCGACACCGGGCTCCGAGCCGGTGAGCCCGGACGACGACGTGCGGCACGCACCCGCCGCCTCGGACGCGCCCAGCAGCGGCAGGCGCGGCAAGGGCGCGCGCCGGGACTTCGGCCCCAGCGGCACCCCGTTCAACCGGCAGTCGCCCTTCTACATCGGGTTCGTCGGCGCCGTCGGCGTGCTCACCGCCTATGCCGTCGTGCAGGCGGTCGGCCGGCTCGGCACGGTCATCACGCTGCTCGTCATCTCCTTCTTCCTCACGCTCGCGCTCAACCCCCTCGTCGAGGCACTGACCCGGCGCACCATGCGCCGTGGCTGGGCGGTCACCATCGTCTTCCTCGGCGTGATCGCCGTCTTCACGCTCGTCGGCTGGGTCGTCATCCCACCCGTGGCCCAGCAGGCAAGCGAGCTCGCGACGAACGCGCCACGGCTGTTCGACAACCTCCTGGCGAACCCCTGGGTGCAGGACGTCGACCACCGCTACCAGCTGGTGCAGCGCATCCAGGAGGAGGTCGCCAAGCGCGTCGCGGACGGCAACCTGTGGGCCGGTGTCTTCGGCGGCGTCCTCGACGCGGGCAAGGTCATCGCGACCGGCATCTTCAGCGGGCTGACCGTGCTCGTCCTGACGCTCTACTTCCTCGCCTCGCTGCCGGCGGTCAAGCAGGCGGCCTACGCCGTCGTCCCCGCCAGCCGGCGCCCGCGCACCGTCTCGCTCGCCGAGGAGGTCATGCGGCGGGTGGGGTCCTACGCCATCGGCCAGGTGGCCGTCGCGGCGATCAACGCGTTCTTCGCCTGGATCATGATGAGTCTCCTCGACCTGAAGTTCGCGGCCGTGCTGGCGGTGCTCGTCGGCTTCCTCGGACTCGTGCCGATGATCGGGGCGACGCTGGGCGCCGCGGTCGTCGCGGTCGCCGCCTTCTTCGACGAGCCCAAGAAGGCGCTCATCGTCATCATCTACTTCATCGTCTACCAGCAGATCGAGAACTACGCCGTCATGCCGCGCATCATGCAGCGGACCGTGGCGGTTCCCGGCGCCGTGACCGTCGTCGCCGCCCTGGCGGGCGGGGCCCTGCTCGGCATCCTCGGCGCGCTGCTCGCGATCCCGTTCGCCGCGGGTGCGCTGCTGCTCTACGAGGAGGTCCTCGTCCCGCGCCAGCGCCGGCACTAGGGGCCGGCGTCCCCCGAGGGCGTATGCCGTGTGCCCGGGGAGCCGCGGTGCGCTGATCTCCCGATCGGGTCGGGGTCGCGGCCCTCCAGGGCAGTGACGACGGCTGCCATGTCGAGCGCACCGAGACCGGCGGCCTCCGTAGCACGGAAGAGCTCGCGGGTCGCATCGAGCACCGGGCTCGCTGCTCCCACGGCCCGGGCCGCCTCCGCGATGAGCCGGGTGTTCGTGTGGACGTCGCGGACCGCGGCCTGGGCCTCGAAGTCGCGCGCCACGAGCTTGGCGAGCTTGACGGTCGACACCGCGCTCGCCATCGGACCGGAGTCGAGCGCGTGCCGGAAGGTGTCGAGGTCGAGGTCGAGACGGTCGGCCAGGTGGTAGGCCTCGGCCAGGCCGGCGACCATGGTGCAGAGGTAGAGGTTGACGGCGAGCTTGGTGCCCGAGCCCGCAGGAACCGAGCCGCAGCGCAGGACCTCCCGACACATCGGGACGAGCAGCGGCTCGACACGGTCAAGTACCGCCGGTCGGCCGGCGGCGAGGGCGACGAGCTCCCCGCGCTCGGCCGGGATGCGTGAGCCCGAGACCGGCACCTCGACATAGTCACCGCCCGCAGCCTCGACGTCACGGCCCAGCCCCTTCGAGAATCCGGGCGAGGTCGTCCCGAGGTGCACGACCGTGCGGCCCCGCACCATCCTGGTGAAGGCCTCGCTCCCCCGCTGCAGGACCGCGTCGACGGCGGACTCGTGGGCGAGCATGAGCAGCACGACGTCGCTGGCATCGAAGACTGCTGCCGGCGAGGCGTGCACCACGGCGCCCAGCGCTGCAAGGTCCGAGGCGGCCTCTGGCGATCGGTTCCACACGGAGAGAGGGACACCCGCGCGACACAGGTTGGCGGCCATGGGGCGTCCCATGATGCCGAGACCGATGAAACCGACCCGTTCCCCCACAGCGACCTCCAGCACGTCGTGCCTAGTATGACGGCTGTCATAGTAGCGTCAGACCATGACGACTGTCATAGTCGAGCCATCACACCCGAGCACCGGAGGCGACATGTCGGCCAGCACCCGCGGGCACCGCGAGCGCATCGTCTACGAGACCGCCCAGCACCTCCGCCGCGCCGGCGTCGGCGGCACGGGCCTGCGGCAGGTCGTCGCCGACGCCGGCGCCCCACGCGGGTCGCTCCAGCACTACTTCCCCGGCGGCAAGGACCAGCTCGTCGGCGAGGCGCTGGGCTGGGCGGGCACCTGGGCCGCGGCACGCGTCGAGCACCACCTCGCGCGGATGCGGCGTCCGACCCCGGCGCGGCTCTTCGCGGCGATCGTCGAGGACTGGGTGGCCGACCTCGAGTCGCGCGACTTCGAACGAGGCTGTCCGGTCGCCGCCGCAGTCGTCGACTGCGCGGACACCAACGACGCCGTGCGGCAGGCGGCGGCCTCGGCCCTGCACACCTGGCAGCGCCCGATCACCGCGGCCCTCGTGACGATGGGGCGTGCCCCTCGACGGGCGCAGGCGCTGTCGACCCTCATGCTGTGCGCACTCGAGGGAGCCATCGTGATCGCCCGGGCCCAGCGCGACACTGCTCCCCTGCGCCTCGTCTCGCGCGAGCTCGCCCCCCTCCTCGACGCCTGAGGCCCCCACACCCCGACGCCCCCCGCGGTTCGATGTATCCGGCGGTCACGGGTGACCGCCGGATACATCGACCGGACGAGGTGGGTGAGAGGAGGCGGGGCCGTCAGCGGTAGGCGTTCCCGGGGGGCCTTGCGTCGCGACGCTGCCAGCAGCCGGTGTGCCAGTGCCGCCGGTCCCCGAGCCCGCCGACGCCTTCGGCGGGCCACACGACGACGTGCGGAACGCCGGGTGGGAGGTCCTGCTGGCACCCCGGGCACAGGTAGTCACGGGTGGCGGAGGCGCCGCTCACCGAGCGCACGGTCCAGCGCGTGCCGGCATACGACTCCTCGCGCGTCACTCCACCCTGGATCCGCGTCACGTCGAGCGGCACGTGCTCGCGCGTGTGCTTGCTGGGACGGCGACGCGAGGGCATGGCTCCAGCGTAGGTGTCAGGCGTACGTGCGGAAGCCACGCCCCGTCTTGCGGCCGAGGTATCCGGCCGTGACGAGGTGCTCGAGCAGTGGCGCCGGGGCGTAGCCGCGCTCTCGGAACTCGAGGTAGAGCTCACGCTCGATGGCGAGCGAGACGTCGAGCCCGACGGCGTCGAGCAGCTCGAACGGGCCCATCGGCAGGCCGCAACCGGTCTTCATCGCGGTGTCGATGTCGTCGGCGGTCGAGTAGTTGGCCTCGAGCATCTTCACGGCGTCGTTGAGGTACGGGAAGAGCAGGGCGTTGACGATGAAGCCGGCCCGGTCGCCGCACGTGACCGCGTGCTTGCCGACCGTCGCGCAGAGGCTCTGCACCGTCGCGATGACGTCGTCGGCGGTCGAGACGGTGTGCACGACCTCGACGAGCCTCATGACCTGGGCCGGGTTGAAGAAGTGCATGCCGACGACGTCTTGCGGGCGCGTGGTCGCGGCGGCGCACTCGACGACGGGCAGCGAGCTCGTCGTGGTCGCGAGGATCGCACCCGGCCGACAGATCTCGTCGAGGTTCTCGAAGAGCGCGCGCTTGACCGTGAGGTCCTCGACGACCGCCTCGACGACGAGGTCGACCTGGGCGAGGTCCTCGAGGCGCGTCGTGCCCCGCACGCGGCCGAGCGCCGCGTCACGGTCCTCCTCGGTGGCCTTGTCGCGCTGGACGGCCTTCTCCAGGCTCCGGGCGAGTGCCGAGTGCACGGCCTCGACCTTGGCGTCGCTGCGGGCCACGAACGTCACGTCGAGGCCCGCCCTGGCGAAGACCTCGACCATGCCGGTCGCCATCGTGCCGGAGCCGACGACGCCGACCGTCCGGACGGCACGCGTGCCCGCAGTGGAGTCCGCTGGGGTGGTGGGGGTGAGCGCGTCGTCGACGACTGCCGAGCTGCCCGGAGCGGCATACGTGTAGAAGCCACGTCCGCTCTTGCGGCCCTTGAGGCCGGCGCTGACCATCTGCTTGATGATCGGGCTCGGCGCGTGCAGGCGGTCGCGCCCCTGCTTGTACATCGTGTCGAGGATCTCGTAGGCCGTGTCGAGCCCGATGAGGTCCATCAGGGCGAGGGGTCCCATGGGGTAACCGCAGCCGAGCTTCATGGCGGCATCGATGTCCTCGCGCGTCGCGTACTTGCTCTCGTACATCGCGACGGCGTGGTTGAGGTAGCCGAAGAGCAGCGCGTTGGCGATGAAGCCGGCCTTGTCACCGACGATGACGGGCTTCTTGCCGAGCCGTTCCGCCAGCGCCTTGACGTCCTCGAAGATCTCGTCGCTCGTGATGACGGTCTTGATGACCTCGACGAACTGGAGCACCGGAGCCGGGTTGAAGAAGTGCATGCCGACGACGCGCTTGGGGTTGATCGTGGCGACCGCGATCTCCGTCACGGGCAGCGAGCTCGTGTTGGTCGCGAGGATCGCGTCGTCGGAGACGATGGCGTCGAGCTTGGCGAAGATGTCCTTCTTGAGGTCGAGGTGCTCCGGCACGGCCTCGACGACGAGCTGGCACTCCTTGAGGTCGGCCATGTCGCTCGTGAAGTGGACCCGGGCGTGCAGAGCCGCCTGGTCCTCGGCGGCGAGCTTGCCGCGGGAGACGGCCCGGTCCGTCGAGTGCTGCAGGACGCCCTTGCCCTTCTCGACCGCCTCGTCGGTGACCTCGACCGCGACGACGTCGATGCCGTTGCGTGCGAAGACCTCGACGATGCCGGCACCCATGGTGCCGAGTCCGATGACGCCGACCTTGCTGAACTCACGAGCCATGGGTGGAGTCTCGCAGAGGGGTTGCGCCGCCCACACCCGCCCGGGGCGTGACGCTGCCCACGCGCCCTCCTCTAGGGTGGACCGGTGCGTCTCGTCATAGCCCGGTGCAGCGTCGACTACGACGGTCGGCTGACCGCCCACCTCCCGCTCGCGACGCGGCTCCTCGTCGTCAAGGCCGACGGCTCGGTGCTCGTCCACAGCGACGGCGGCTCCTACAAGCCGCTCAACTGGATGTCGCCGCCGTGCACGATGGTCGAGGTCGAGCCCGACGAGGGGCAGAGCGCCGACGGCGTCGTCGCCGTGTGGCGGGTCCAGCACGCCAAGAGCGAGGACCGCCTCACCGTCCTCCTCCACGAGGTCCTGCACGACTCGGACCACGAGCTCGGTGTCGACCCCGGCCTCGTCAAGGACGGCGTCGAGGCCCACCTCCAGAAGCTGCTCGCCGAGCACATCCACACGCTCGGTCACGGCTGGTCACTCGTTCGTCGCGAGTACATGACGGCGATCGGCCCGGTCGACATCCTCGCCAGGGACTCGGGCGGCACCAGCGTCGCGGTCGAGATCAAGCGCCGCGGCGAGATCGACGGTGTCGAGCAGCTGACCCGCTACCTCGAGCTGATGAACCGCGACCCGCACCTCGCGCCCGTGACGGGCGTCTTCGCCGCGCAGCAGATCAAGCCGCAGGCGCGCACCCTCGCCGAGGACCGCGGCATCCGCTGCGTCGTCCTCGACTACGACGCCCTCAAGGGCATCGACGACGCGGAGTCTCGTCTCTTCTGACGTCGTCCGGGCCCTATGCCGTGTGCCGTCTGCCCCTGGAGCGCACCCTGCCGGCCCGCCTCGTCAGACCCAGCGGGACCGCGCTCCCGGCGCCAGCCTCTCGACGGCCAGGCGCACGGCCGGCCGCCTCATCTCTCCCGCGTGCTCGTCGAGGAACGCGGTCACCCGTGCCAGGTCGTGGGCGCTCGCGTGCTTGAGGAAGATACCGACCGGCTTGTGCACGAGAGGGTCCGGGTCGGCGGCGAGCAGCGCGGCGAGCTCGAAGCCCGCGCCGAGGTCGTCGGTGCCGAGGAAGCCCAGCGGTGCCGTCATGGCGGTGCGTCGGCGCAGCGGATCCGGTGAGCCCGCAAGGTCGTGGAGCAGGTGCTTGTCGCAGCCGACGAGCCACAACCCGACGACGCGGGGCGCCGCCCGGTCCACCATGTCCCACGTCGTGATGCGGTCGTGGAGGCCGAGGTAGGTGCGTGCGAGCGTGCCTCGCTCGTGGTCGCCGGGGCGCTTGCGCCGGGCCTTGAAGTCGAGGATGCACATGGCCGCCATGCGCGGCTCGAACGCCGGGTGCCCGAGCAGGTGAACGACCTCGGTGAGGGGCAGGCCGGTGTGCCGCTTCGCGACGGCGAACAGGGTGCCCATCCTCACCCCGAAGGCATCCTCGTCGGGGGCGAGCCGCTTGCGCACGGCGATGAGCGCGTCCGTCGAGCACTCGCCGTGGAGCTCGGCGACGACCTCGTCGGCGGTCGCCGTCACCACCATCAGGAGAGGCCCTCGATCGGCTGCCGGGTGATGCCGTCGGCGTCGACGAGGAACAGGACCGGGTCGACGGCGTCGCCGGACCGCACGACGACGACGGCCTCGCCGCGATGCCGGTCGACGAGCTCCTCCAGCCCGGGCGACCCGTCGTGCAGGTCACCGTGCCCCAGGTGCGACGGGACCCCCAGGTCGTCGGCCAGCGACTCGACGGGACCGGTGTCGGGGACGTCGTCAGCGGCATACACCGCCTGGACCTTCTCGAGGTGGATCGCGGAGGCCATCCACGCGACGTCGGCGAGCGCCGGAGGGTTGACGACGATGAGGCGCGCGGCACACTGCAGGTCGCTCATACCGCGACGCTACGCCTGCTCAGACGGACGCGGACCGAAGGGGCGCGAGGCCCCGGGCGGTCCGGATCACACCGACCATCTCGCCCATGATGTCGTTGAGGCCGAAGTCCTTCGGGGTGAACACCATGGCGACCCCGGCCGCCCGAAGCGCGGCCGCGTCGGACTCCGGGATGATGCCACCGACGATGACCGGCACGTCGCCGGCCCCGGCCTCGCGCAGGCCGCGCAGCACCTCGGGGACGAGCTCCATGTGCGAGCCGCTGAGGATCGAGAGCCCGACGAGGTGGACGTCCTCGGCCACGGCGGCCGCGACGATCTGCCCGGGGGTCAGGCGGATGCCCTGGTAGACCACCTCGAAGCCGGCGTCGCGGGCGCGCACGGCGACCTGCTCGGCGCCGTTGCTGTGTCCGTCGAGACCCGGCTTGCCGACGAGGACGCGCAGCTTCTCGCCGAGCTCCTCACCGGTGCGCGCCACGAGCGCGCGCACGTGCGACAAGGCGTCGCCGGGCTCGCTGGAACCCACACCCACGGAGCCGGACACACCGGTGGGAGCACGGTACTCGCCGAACTGCTCGCGCAGGGCGGCCGCCCACTCCCCCGTCGTCACCTCGGCACGGGCGCACTCGAGCGAGGCAGCCATGAGGTTCACGTCGGACGCCGCGTCGCCGCGCAGCCGCTCCATGGCCGCCTCGGCCCGGGCCCGGCGCTCCGGGTCCGCGTCACGCGTCTCACGCCACACGCGGACGGCCTCCGCGGCCTGCCGCTCCACGCCGGCGTCGACGGTCTGGATCGCCGTGTCGAGGTCGGCCGTGAGCGGGTTGGGCTCGGTGGTCTCGAAGCGGTTGAGACCGACGATGACGGCCTCGCCCGACTCGATGCGACGGCGCCGCTCCGCGTGCGAGGCGACGAGCGCGGACTTCATGTAGCCGGACTCGACGGCGGCGACCGCTCCGCCCATCTCCTGCACCCGGGCCATCTCCGCCTTGGCGCCCGCGACGAGCTCGGCCACCTTGGCCTCGACGACGACCGAGCCGGTGAAGAGGTCGTCGTGCTCGAGCAGGTCGGACTCGTAGGCGAGCACCTGCTGCATGCGAAGGCTCCACTGTTGGTCCCACGGGCGCGGCAGCCCGAGCGCCTCGTTCCACGCCGGCAGCTGGATCGCACGAGCCCGCGCGTCCTTGGACAATGTGACGGCCAGCATCTCGAGGACGATGCGCTGGACGTTGTTCTCGGGCTGGGCCTCCGTCAGGCCGAGGCTGTTGACCTGCACGCCGTAGCGGAAGCGCCGCGCCTTGGCGTCGGTGACGCCGTAGCGCTCCCGGGTCAGCTCGTCCCACAGCTCGACGAAGGCGCGCATCTTGCACATCTCCTCGACGAACCGGACACCGGCGTTGACGAAGAAGGAGATCCGGGCGACCACGCTCGCGAGCTCCTCGGGCGGGACCTGCCCCGAGTCGCGCACGGCGTCGAGCACCGCGACCGCGGTCGACATGGCGTACGCGATCTCCTGCACGGGCGTCGCCCCGGCCTCCTGCAGGTGGTAGCTGCAGATGTTGATCGGGTTCCACTTCGGGATCTCGCGAACCGTGTAGGTGACCATGTCGGTGATGAGCCGCAGCGACGGGCCCGGCGGGAAGACGTACGTCCCTCGGGAGAGGTACTCCTTGATGATGTCGTTCTGCGTCGTGCCGGCCAGGGAGTGCACCCAGGCGGACGGGTCCTGTCCGGCCGCTTCGGCCTGGCGCTCTGCGGCGACCTGGTAGAGCGCGAGCATCCACATCGCCGTGGCGTTGATCGTCATCGACGTGTTCATCTCGCGCAGCGGGATCGCGTCGAACAGCGCCACCATGTCGCCGATGTGGCTGATCGGGACGCCGACCTTGCCCACCTCACCGCGAGACAGGACGTGGTCGGCGTCGTAGCCGGTCTGGGTCGGCAGGTCAAAGGCGACGGAGAGGCCGGTCTGGCCCTTGGAGAGGTTGCGACGGTAGAGCGCGTTGCTCGCAGCGGCACTCGAGTGACCGGCATACGTGCGCATGACCCACGGCCGGTCGGGCGTCACCCGGGCGGCGGCCGTGGACGGCGTGCTCTCCGTCGAAGACATGGCTCGACGGTAGCGGCGGGGTGCTGCGGTGGGCAGGCGCTCAGGCGGTGAGAGGCGCCACAGTCACCGCGGGGTGACGCGGGGCGAGGATGCGTTCGAGACGGCAGCCGCGCAGCAGGCGCGTCGTGCGGTCGCTTGCGTCGACGAGCAGCATCCGACGGTCGGCGCGGGTGGCCCGTCGGTGCAGGTGGACGATGACGCCGAGGCCTGTCGCGTCGCCGATCTCCGCGCTGCCGAGATGCAGGCGCAGCTCGCCCGGACCCTGGATGATGACAGCGTGGATCGCGTCGCGGATGTCGGGCACCGTGTGGACGTCAAGACGCCCCTCGATGATGACGTCGTGGCCGTCGGGTGCGTCGAGCACTCTGACCGGACCCCTGCCATGGGTGTTCAGCGTCATGTAGACCCCTCTCAACGCTGTGCCGTCACCAATGATGACCGCTCTGGGAGCAAAAACGTTGCCCCTTGGAGTCAAGAAGTAGTCAAGAAAATACGAACATCAAGCGAAGACCGTCGCCGAGTTCTCGTGCGGTCAGGGGCATTCCGGGCAAAGCGGACGATCTCCCGGGCGCGTCTCCAGCGGCGCGGGACGCGGCCCTACTCGAACGTGGGCTCGTCGTCGGGCTCGCGCGTCACGTCGGCACCGAGCGCGCGCAGGGCCTGCTCGAACCGCGGATAGCCGCGGTCGATGTGGTGGACCCCGCTCACGAGGGTGTCGCCCTCGGCCACGAGCCCCGCGATCACGAGGGCCGCCCCCGAGCGGATGTCGCTGCTCTCGACCGGGGCGCCGGAGAGCACCGGGACGCCGTGGGTCATGACGTGGTGCCCGTCGACCTGGGCATCGGCACCGAGACGGGCGAGCTCCTGGACCGTCCGGAAGCGCGCCTCGAAGAGGTTCTCCGTGACCATGGCCGAGCCCTCCGCCACGGCGTTGTAGGACAGGGCGAAGGGCTGCAGGTCGGTGGGGAAGCCCGGGTAGGGCAGCGTCGCGACGTCGAAGGCGCGCGGGCGGCGGTCGATCGCGCAGACGCGGAAGCCACGCGGCGTGACCTCGACGTGGCAGCCCGCCTTCTCGAGGGCGCCCAGCGGGGCCCGCAGGTGCTCGGCGACCCCGCCGACGACCTCGATGTCACCCCGCGTGGTGGCAGCGGCAAAGGCCCAGGTGCCCGCGGCGATGCGGTCCGACACGACCGCGTGCTCGGTCGGGGCAAGGGCCTCGACGCCGTGGACGGTGATGCGTGACGTGCCCGCGCCCTCGAGGCGAGCCCCCATCGAGACGAGCATCTCGGCGATGTCGACGATCTCGGGCTCCTTGGCGACGTTGTCGATCGTCGTCGTCCCCCGTGCGAGGACCGCCGCCGTGAGGATGTTCTCGGTGGCACCGACGCTCGGGAAGTCGAGCCGGATGTCGGCCCCGCGGAGGCCGTTCGGCGCCGTGGCCACGAGGTAGCCGTGCGTCACGTGCACCTCGGCGCCCAGGGCCTCGAGGCCCGCTGCGTGCAGGTCGAGTCCGCGCGAGCCGATCGCGTCCCCACCGGGCACGGCCACGTCGGCCTCCCCCACGCGGGCCACCAGGGGGCCGAGCACCGAGATGGACGCCCGCAGCGCCCGGACGAGCTCGTAGGCGGCCCGGTGACCGATGCGCTCGGGCACGTCGAGGACGACCACGCCGGCGGCCGCGTCGTAGTCGACGTCCACGCCGAGGCGGCGCAGCAGCTCGGCCATGATCGTCACGTCCGCGATGGCGGGGACGTTCGTCAGGGTGGTGCGGCCCACGGCGAGAAGGGCCACGGCCATCAGCTTGAGGGCACTGTTCTTGGCGCCCACCACGGCGACCTCGCCCACGAGGTGCGCACCACCGACGACCCGGAATCGCTCTCTCACCCACCGAACCCTATCGGGGCACCGGGCGACCGACGGACGCGCGCGGCGGGTGAGAGAGTGGCCCCATGGTGAACCTGACGCGGATCTACACGCGCACCGGCGACGACGGCACGACGAGCCTCGGCGACCTCTCACGGGTCAGCAAGAACGACGCCCGGCTCCACGCGTACGCCGACTCCAACGAGGCCAACGCCGCCATCGGCATCGCGGTGGCCTGCGGCGACCTGTCCGACGAGGTGAGGGCCACGCTGCAACGCGTGCAGAACGAGCTCTTCGACGTCGGCGCCGACCTGTCGACGCCGCTGCGCCAGTCCTACGACTACCCGCCGTTGCGCGTCGAGCAGCCCTGGGTCGACGACCTCGAGGCGGACTGCGACCACTATCTGAAGCAGGTCGAGAAGCTGCGCTCGTTCATCCTGCCCGGCGGGACGCCCGGGTCGGCCCACCTGCACCTCGCGACGACCATCGTGCGACGCGCCGAGCGCTCCGCGTGGGCGGCGATCGACCAGCACGGCACCGACCCGGCGGCGGATGACACCGGCGCCAAGGGGGCTGGCGGCGTCAACGTCCTCACGGCGAAGTACCTCAACCGCCTCTCCGACCTGCTCTTCATCCTCGCCCGCATCGCGAACACGCCGATCGGCGGTGACGTGCTCTGGCAGCCCGGCGGCGGCCGCGTCGAGAAGCCCGAGCGCACGAAGCGGCACTGAGTCCCGTCACGCGACCGTCGCGAGGCCCAGCGCCTCAGCGATCGCGCAGCAGCAGGGGTCGCCCTGACGTGTCGGCGGCGCCATCAGCGGCGCGCGCAGCGCGGTTCCAGCACGGAGCCGTGCAGACCCGGCCGGTGTCAGGCGACGTTGACGTTGTAGCCCGGGGGTGAGGCTTCCTGCCACGACCGCAGAGCGGTGTAGTCCGGACCCTGCAGTGCCAGCTCGAAGTCGGTGTCACCGTCGGTGCACGGCACCCGGCTCGCGTCGGGCAGCAGCGGGAGCGAGTCGCTACCCAGCAGCGGCTCGGGAGCATCGAGCAGGAGGCGCTGGCGCAGCCAGCGATGCTTCGGTCGGACGGAGACGCCCCCGAGGGCATGCCACTCGAGGGCGTTGTCGCCGAACCTGATGAGGCCCAGGCGCCAGCGGTCGGACTCCGAGCGCCGGAGGCCGCACAGCGTCAGCGGGAGGCCCTTGGCGATGTAGCGGCGGCGCAGGTAGGTCGTCGCGAGGACGACCACCGCGACCACCAGCAGCGTGCCGATCACGATCTCGGTCGAGGCGAGAACGGACGGCACGCGGGAACCTCAGTTCGTCTGCAGGGACGAGGCGTCGACGTGCTCGGCGACGATGGTCACCACGTCGGAGTCGACGGAGAGGAACCCGCCGTCGACCATCACCGTGCGACGCTCGCCCTCGAGGGACTCGATGGACACCTCGCCCTCGACGAGGATGCCGAGCAACGGCGTGTGGCCGGGGAGGATGCCCAGCTCGCCCGAGATGGACCGGGCGCGTACGAACTTGGCCTCGCCCTCCCAGACCTTCCGGTCGGCGGCAACCATCTCAACCTTGAGCGAACTCACGTTTCCTCCGGATCGTGGGGGTGTGCTCTGCAGTTTAGTGCCTCTGAAAGGATGCTCCGTACGCGGTGGCGCAGGCCGCTCGCGCCCTCCCCCATCCTCCACAGGAGTCACATCCATGAGCACAGCCGTGTCCGACGCCCTCCTCGAGCCGACCCGCCGCCCGGTGGCCGTCGAGACCCTGACCGACGTCATCGACGCAGAGGTGGCCGACAAGTCCGGCCTGGGCGGCGCCGCTGTCAAGGCTGGGTACGCCGCCGCCAAGAGGCTCGGTGGCAACTTCGTCTCGAGCGCCACCGACCGGCTGCTCCCGCAGTTCGCGACTGCTCTCGACCCCTTCTGGGCCACCAAGGGTGAGACGTCGTTCGGGGCGCACCTCGCGGCCCAGCCCGACGCCGCTGCCGACGCCCTCCTCGCCGTCACCGATGCGAAGGCGGCGAACACCTCTCACGGCTCGGCGGCCAAGGTCTACGGCTCCCTGCGTGGGCGGGCCCGGGGCCACGTCGTCGCCGCCCTGCCCCGCCTCGGCGCCGCCGTGGAGCGTCTCGTCCCCTGACGCGTCACCCGCTAGCGGGTTCCGCCGAGCACGTATGCCGCTGGGCCGGCTCCGAGGTGGAGCCGGCTCAGCGGCGCGTCCGGGAGGGTCAGTCGACCCTGGAGGGGTTCGGTGCCGACGCCTGCTCCGGCGCCGGCTGCGGTGGCATCGCGGGCGCGGGTCCCACCGAAGCGGGTCCGGCCGGCGCCTGGGCGGCCGGCGCGTGGGCCGACGGCGGCGCCACGTCGGCGACCTCCGTCTGCTCATGAGGGCGGTCCTTGGCGAGACGCGGCAGCCCGGGACTGAACTCCTCGCCGAGGTCGGCGATCGCCTGTCTGGCGAACACCTGCTGCTCGGTGACGACACGCTCGGACCGGCCGCGACCGATGAAGGTGACGACCCAGTGGAGCAGCGTCGTGATGCGGTGCTTGAAACCGATGATGTAGACGAGGTGGACGGCGAGCCACAGCACCCAGGCGAAGAACCCGCTGAACTGTGCCCTGCCGACCGACGCGACGGCCGAGAAGCGCGAGATCGTCGCCATCGAGCCCTTGTCGAAGTACTCGAAGGGGCCCTTCGGCTGCCGGCCCTCGAGGCGGCGCACGATCTGGTCGGCGGCGTACCGTCCGCCCTGGATGGCGACCTGGGCGACGCCGGGCAGGCCCCGCAGCGCCATCATGTCGCCGACGACGAAGACCTCGGGGTGACCCGGGAGCGTGAGGTCGTCCTGGACCTCGATGCGACCGGCTCGGTCGAGCTGCGCGCCGGTCTGGTCGGCGAGCTGGCGACCGAGCGGCGAGGCGCTGACGCCCGCGGCCCAGACCTTGCAGACGGACTCGATGCGCTCGCGGCCGCCGTCGGCGACCTCGACCTCGATGCCCGTCGAGTCGACGTCGACGACCTTCGCCCCCAACCGCACCTCGACACCCATCTCGGTGAGCCGCTTCACGGCTCGTCCGCCGAGCTTCTCGCCGAAGGAGCCGAGGACCGCGGGAGCGGCGTCCAGCAGGATGATCCGGGCCTTCGTCGGGTCGATCCGGCGGAAGTCCCGCCTCAGCGTGCGGCGAGCCAGCTCCGAGATCTGGCCGGCCATCTCGACGCCCGTGGGACCGGCTCCGACGACGACGAACGTCATGAGGCGGTCGATCTCGGCCTGGGTCGAGGCCAGCTCGGCCAGCTCGAAGGAGCCGAAGATGCGGCCGCGCAGCTCGAGGGCGTCGTCGATGGACTTCATGCCGGGGGCGTGCCGGGCGAACTGGTCGTTGCCGAACCACGACTGGCCGGCCCCCGCCGCGACGATGAGGGAGTCGTAGGGCGTGACCGTCTCACGGCCCACGGCGGTGTGCGTGACCGTCCGCGCCGCGAGGTCGATGCGCTCGACCTCGCCGAGCAGCACCTTCGCGTTGTCCTGACGGTGCAGCACCTCGCGCGTCGACGGGGCGATCTCGCCCTCGGACAGGATGCCGGTCGCCACCTGGTAGAGCAACGGCTGGAAGAGGTGGTGCGTCGTACGGGCGATGAGGGTCACGTCGACGTCGGCGCTCTTCAGCTTCTGCGTGCTGAACAGTCCGCCGAAGCCCGATCCGATGACCACGACCCGGTGGCGCGGGGCCTGCTGGGTGGGCGTGCTCACGATTCTCCTTGTCCTTGAGCTGTCCTTGAGCTGGTGTCCTGTGCGAGGTGCTGGCTCGTCGGCGCTGACGGCTACATCTGTGTCAACACCGTCAGTCGTACCCGCATGCCCCCGCAGGGGACGCCGAAGCTCCCGCGGGCTGCGGTTCTCGTCACAGTCGCGTCGTCGTGTCGTGTGGTTGGGTCTGGACGAGACGCAGCGACAGGTCCACGGCGTGGGAGCTGTCGCTGTGGTCGACCCGTGGCGGGGTCCGGACGATCGCCGCCGTCACCACAGCCACGGGGAAGAAGCACCGGCAGACGACGAACGGGGAGGGCCCAGAGGGCACCTCCCCGTCGTCGTGTGGGACGACCCAACCTGGTCAGAGGTTCTTCTGGATCTCCGCCCACTGGCGCTCGACGTCGTCGAGGCCACCACACATGAAGAACGCCTGCTCGGCGACGTGGTCGTACTCGCCGTCGGCGATCTTCGTGAAGCCCTCGATCGAGTCGGCGAGGGACACGGTCGAGCCCTCGATGCCGGTGAACTGCTTCGCGACGTATGTGTTCTGCGACAGGAAGCGCTGGATGCGACGGGCGCGGTTGACGAGGATCTTGTCCTCCTCGGACAGCTCGTCGATACCGAGGATCGCGATGATGTCCTGCAGCTCCTTGTTGCGCTGCAGGATCGACCTGACGCGCACGGCCGTGTTGTAGTGGTCGGCCGAGATGTAGCGCGGGTCGAGGATTCGCGAGGTCGAGGACAGCGGGTCGACGGCGGGGTAGATACCCATCGACGCGATGTCACGCGAGAGCTCCGTCGTCGCGTCGAGGTGCGCGAACGTCGTGGCCGGAGCCGGGTCGGTGTAGTCGTCGGCCGGCACGTAGATCGCCTGCATCGAGGTGATCGAGTGACCACGCGTGGAGGTGATGCGCTCCTGCAGCGTGCCCATCTCGTCGGCGAGGTTGGGCTGGTAACCCACGGCGGACGGCATACGGCCGAGCAGCGTCGAGACCTCCGAGCCGGCCTGCGTGAAGCGGAAGATGTTGTCGATGAACAGGAGCACGTCCTGCTTCTGGACGTCGCGGAAGTACTCCGCCATCGTCAGCGCCGACAGGGCGACGCGAAGGCGCGTGCCCGGCGGCTCGTCCATCTGGCCGAACACGAGGGCGGTCTGCCCGAGGACGCCCGCCTCCTCCATCTCGACCATGAGGTCGTTGCCCTCACGGGTCCGCTCACCGACACCGGCGAACACCGACACACCACCGTGGTCGCGGGCGACACGGGCGATCATCTCCTGGATGAGCACCGTCTTGCCGACACCCGCACCACCGAAGAGGCCGATCTTGCCACCCTGGACGTACGGGGTCATCAGGTCGATCACCTTGATGCCCGTCTCGAACATCGTGGTCTTGGACTCGAGCTGGTCGAAGGCCGGAGCCTTGCGGTGGATGCCCCAGCGCTCGTTGACCTCGAGGGTCTCCCCCTCGGCGAGGTTCATGCACTCGCCGGTGGTGTTGAACACCTTGCCCAGCGTCACGTCGCCGACGGGGACGGTGATCGGGCCACCGGTGTCCTGCACGGACGAGCCGCGCACGAGTCCGTCGGTCGGCTGGAGCGAGATCGCGCGGACCATGTTGTCGCCGATGTGCTGGGCGACCTCGAGGTTGATCCGCTTGGTCTCACCGGCGAGGGTCACCTCGGTGGTGAGCAGGTTGTACTGCTCGGGCATGGCGTCGACGGGGAACTCCACGTCGACGACCGGGCCGATGATCCGGGAGATGCGGCCGACGCCGCCCGCGGCCTCGGCAGCCACCGCGTTGTCACTGACGGTTGCAGTCATGGTTGTTGACTTCCTTACCTTCTGGGCGGGTTACTTCTGGGCGTCGGCGAGGGCGTTGGCGCCGCCCACGATTTCGCTGATCTCTTGGGTGATGCCGGCCTGACGGGCCTGGTTGGCGAGGCGCTGGTAGGTCTTGATCAGCTCCGTCGCGTTGTCGGTGGCCGACTTCATCGCCCGCTGGCGGGCGGCGAGCTCGGAGGCCGCCGAGCTGAGCAACGCGGTGAAGATCCGGTTGCGGACGTACTTCGGCAGCAGCAGGTCCAGGACCTCCGCCGCGCCCGGCTCGAAGGAGTACTCCGGCGGGATCTGGCCCTCGTCGTAGCGGTTCACGCTGAGGTCGACGCTGTCGTCGTCGCCGGCCTCGTCGGCCTCCACGACCTCGAGGGGCAGCAGGCGAAGCACGTAGGGGTCCTGGCGGACCATCGAGCGGAAGCGCGTGAACACGACGTGGATCTCGTCGTGGCCACCCTCCTCGGTGTCCTTGAGGAAGTCCGCCGTGATGCGGTCGGCGATCTCCTTGGCGTTCTCGAACGTCGGTGCGTCCGAGAAGCCGGTCCACTCGGCGGCGTAGTCGCGCTTGCGGAACTTGAAGTAGCTCACGGCCTTGCGACCGACCAGGTAGGGCACGACCTCCTTGCCCTCGGCGGTCAGCTTGGAGATGAGCTCCGCGCTCTCCTTGATCGCCGCGACGGAGTAGGCACCGGCAAGTCCGCGGTCCGCCGTGATGATGACGACGCCGGCCCGCTTGGCGGTCTCCTTCGCCGTCGTCAACGGGTGGTCCTCGTTCGTGTTGGTCGCCACCGCGGACACGGCGCGCGTCAGCGCGGTCGTGTACGGCATCGCCTCGGTGGCCCGCTGGCGGGCCTTGACGACGCGTGCGGCCGCGATCAGCTCCATCGCGTTGGTGATCTTCTTGATGGAGTTGACGGACTTGATGCGCTGGCGGTAGATCCGCATCTGCGCTCCCATGTGCTCCGCCTCTCTTGGTCTGTGGAACGTCTGTGGTTGCCTGCAGGGTGGGCTCGCGCCCCGTTCCCGTGTGCCGCCCGCTGGCCGGGCGGCACACGGGACGCGTCACTTCTGCTTGACGATCTTCGCCTGGGTGATCTGGTCGTCGGCGATCTCGTCGAACTCCTCGTTGCCGGCCTCGAGGCCGTCCCTGCCGGTGCCCCGGAAGGTGAACTTGACCTCGTCGACCACCTTGGCGAGGGCCGTCTCGGTGTCCTCGTCGAGCTTGAGGGTCTCGCGGATGGTCTGCAGGATCTTGCCGTCACGGCGCAGCGTCTCGAGCAGCTCGGACTCGAAGGTCCGGACGTCCTCGACAGCGACGTCGTCGAGCCTGCCGGTCGTGCCGGTCCAGATGGAAACGACCTGCTCCTCGACGGGGTACGGCGAGCTCTGCGGCTGCTTGAGCAGCTCGACGAGGCGCGCACCACGAGCGAGCTGGGCCCGGGAGGCCGGGTCGAGGTCGGACGCGAACATCGCGAACGCCTCCATGGCGCGGAACTGCGCGAGGTCGAGCTTGAGGCGGCCGGCGACCGACTTCATCGCCTTGATCTGCGCAGCACCACCGACTCGGGAGACCGAGACACCCACGTCGATGGCCGGACGCACGTTGGCGTTGAACAGGTCGGCCTGGAGGTAGATCTGTCCGTCCGTGATCGAGATGACGTTGGTCGGGATGTACGCCGAGACGTCGCCCGCCTTGGTCTCGATGACCGGCAGGCCCGTCATCGAGCCGTGGCCGAGGTCGTCGGACAGCTTCGCGCAACGCTCGAGGAGCCGCGAGTGCAGGTAGAAGACGTCACCCGGGTAGGCCTCGCGGCCCGGCGGGCGGCGCAGCAGCAGCGACACGGCGCGGTAGGCCTCGGCCTGCTTGCTCAGGTCGTCGAAGACGATGAGGACGTGCTTGCCCTGGTACATCCAGTGCTGGCCGATGGCCGAGCCGGTGTAGGGCGCGAGGTACTTGAAGCCCGCCGAGTCGGACGCCGGGGCGGCGACGATGGTGGTGTACTCCAGGGCGCCGGCCTCTTCGAGCGTGCCGCGGACCGACGCGATGGTCGAGCCCTTCTGGCCGATGGCGACGTAGATGCAGCGGACCTGGGCGTCGGGGTCGCCCGACTCCCAGTTGCGCTTCTGGTTGATGATCGTGTCGATCGCGACCGTCGTCTTGCCGGTCTGGCGGTCGCCGATGATGAGCTGGCGCTGGCCGCGGCCGATCGGGGTCATCGCGTCGATCGACTTGATGCCCGTCTGGAGCGGCTCGTGCACCGACTTGCGCTGGACGACGTTGGGCGCCTGCAGCTCGAGGGCGCGACGCTCCGTCGACGTGATGGCGCCGAGGCCGTCGATGGGGTTGCCGAGCGGGTCGACGACGCGGCCGAGGAAGTCGTCACCGACCGGCACCGAGAGGACCTCGCCCGTGCGCTTGACGGTCTGACCCTCCTCGATGCCGGCGAAGTCACCGAGGACGACGACGCCGATCTCGTGGACGTCGAGGTTCAGCGCGAGGCCGAGCGTGCCGTCCTCGAACTGGAGCAGCTCGTTGGTCATGGCCGAGGGAAGACCCTCGACGTGAGCGATGCCGTCACCGGCGTCGCTGACGCGGCCGACCTCTTCGCGGGAGGCCGCGCTGGGCTCGTAGGACTGGACGAACGAGTCCAGTGCGTCCCGGATCTCCTCCGGACGGATCGTAAGCTCCGTCATGTCAGATCTTCTCCTCGGTTTCGACCCGCATGACGGGCCGGTGGTTGATCACAGCTGGTGGTGGTGCCTCAGGCACCCATGGCCCGGCGGGCCGCGTCGAGCTTGCGGATGACGGTTCCGTCGATGAGCTCGTCACCGATCTCGACCTTGACCCCGCCCATGACCCGGGGGTCCACGACGGTGTTGATGTGAACCGTGCCGCCGTAGATGGCGGCCAGGCCCGCAGCGAGGCGGGTGCGGTCCTCGTCGGTGAGCGGAACGGCCGAGGTGACGGTGGCCGTCTGCTGCTCGCGGCGGCTCGAAGCCGTCTCGAGGTACTTCTCGAGGACCCGGTCGAAGCGGACGCCGCGCGGGGCGACGACGGCCTGACGGGCCAGCACGAGGGTCTCGGGTGCGACCTTCTCCACGAGCAGCGACGACACGAGGTCGGCACGCTTGTCGGAGGGGGCCTGCGTGTCGATCAGGGCAGCGCGTAGGGCCGGGTCGGCGGCGACGATCCGCTCGAAGCGGAACAGCTCGTCCTCCACGCGGTCGGCACGGTCGCTGGCCTCGGCCTGGGCGATGACGGCCTCGACGGCATACGACTCGAGGGTGTCGGTCAGGTCACGCTCGGAGCTCCAGCGCTGGGCGAAGGTGCCCTTGAGCAGGACCAGCGTCTCGGCGCTGACCTTGCCCGCGAAGAGCCGCTCGGCGAGCTGGGCCTTGTCGCCGCCGTCGCGGGAGGGGTCGGCCACGGCGCGACGCAAGGTCGCGCTGCCGTCGATGACACCGACGACCGCGAAGAGCTCCTCGGCCAGCCGCGAGCGGTCGGCGCCGGCCGCAAGGACGCCGGTGAACGCCTCGCGGCTGGCGGCCGCAGCTGCGCGTGAGGGCCCGTGCATCAGGCGTCCCTGCCCTGGCTGCCGGCAGCGCCGCCGACCTTCTCGCGCACGACGTCGCCCGACTCGAGCTCGGCGAGGAAACGCTCGACGATGCCCTTCTGACGGGTCTCCTCGTGGAGGGACTCACCGACGATCCGGCTCGCGAGGTCGGTCGAGATGCGGCCGACGTCACCGCGGAGCGAGACGACCGCCTGCTGGCGCTCGGCCTCGATCTGCTTGTGCGCCGTCTCGGAGATCCGAGCCGCCTCGGACGCGGCGTGCTCCCGCATCTCGGCGATGATCTGCGCGCCCTGGGCCTTCGCGTCCTCACGGATGCGGGCGGCCTCGGAGCGAGCCTCGACGAGCTGCGCCTGGTACTGCTCGAGCGCGGCCTGGGCCTGGGCCTGGGCCTCCTCCGCCTTGTTCATGCCGCCCTCGATGGCAGCAGTGCGCTCGGCGTAGATCTGCTCGAGCCTCGGCACCACCTTCTGCTTCACGATGACGTAGAGGATCGCGAAGCACGCCAGGCCGAAGAAGAACTCGAGCGGGTGCGGGATGATCGGTGCCGCGGTGGCCCAGAAGCCGCCCTCGCCGCCCTCGGCGGTCACGGTCACTGCTTGCATGAGGTTCTCCTAGAGAGAAAACGAACGGTGCGTCGAGCTGCCCCGGACGGGGCGTCAGGCCTTGAAGACGAACGCGAGCGCGATACCGAAGATGGCGAGCGCCTCGGTGATGGCCATGCCCAGGAAGGCGATCGGCTGCAGCATGCCGCGAGCCTCGGGCTGACGGGCGACGCCGTTGATGTACGCGGCGAAGATCAGACCGACACCGATACCGGGGCCGATGGCGGAGAGGCCGTAACCGAGGATGGCGATGTTGCCAGTCATGTTGATTCCATTTCCTTCTTGTCGGTCCCGGAGACGGTTGCCGCCGGGGCTGGGTGACGCCGTGGGGTCGTGCTGGTCATGCAGGTCGTGCCAGTGGTGCAGGTGGTGCAGCTCGGGGTGACCGCTCAGTGCTCGTCGGCGACGGCGCCGCCGATGTAGAGGGCGGCCAGCAGCGTGAAGACGTACGCCTGGAGGAACTCGACCAGCAGCTCGAAGAGGGTCATGACGAAGGCGAAGATCCACGTCACGCCACCGGCGACGACGAGCACCCCGCCCGAGTTGAGCATGTACCAGCCGCCCGTGATGAACAGGACGATGAGGATGTGGCCGGCGAACATGTTGCCGAAGAGTCGCAGGGCGAGCGTGACCGGACGCGTGAACAGGTCGGTGATCAGCTCGAGGAAGAAGATCGCGGGGATCATCGCCTTGGGAAGACCCGCGGGCACGAGCGACTTCCAGTAGCCGATGAAGCCGTGCTTGCGCATGCCGACGACGTGGAAGACGATCCACACGATGAGCGACAGGGCGATCGGGAAGCCGATGCGGCTGAAGGTCGGGAAGCTGAACGGCGGGATGACGCCGAAGAAGTTGTTGACGAGGATCGTCGTGAAGAGGGCGAAGAGCAGCGGCACGAACCGCATGAACTCCTTGCTGCCGATGAGGTCCTTGGCGATGCCGTTGCGCACGAGGCCGTAGACGGCCTCGGTGCCCATCTGGCCGCGGCTCGGCACGAGGGCCTTCTTCTTCGTCGTGGCGAGCAGCCACCAGACGACGAGACCGGTCGCGACGAGCATGAGGAGGATCGGACGCGTGATCGCCCAGGGACCGTCGGTCCCGAAGAGGGGCTGCCAGAACTCCTCGACGCCGGGGGCGGTGTAGTCCGTCGGGGCGGCGGCCACGATGCTCACGGGATACTCCTTTGTAGGTTCTGGGCACTTCTGGTGACGACTCGCGTCAGCGGTGCGGGCGCGCCGCTCGGCTCCCTGCTCACGGCGGGGCCCTTCGTCGGCCTGCTGGTCGGTACGCCCGCGGGCCTACCTGCTGGCGGCACGGGGGCCGCCGGGCTCAATGGGTACCGTATCGGAACCAGATCAGGTAGAGCGACAGGGCCATTCCACCCACGATCCCGACCCCGACGAGCCATGTCGTACCCAGCCAGTGGTCGGCCAGCGCCCCGAGCCCGCCGTAGATGAGCGGGCCGGTCAGCATGTACGCGACGGCGCGCCAGGCGGAGTCCTGCTCGCGGCTGTTGAACCGCCGCAGCTCCTCCTTGGCGGCTTCCGTGGCCTCTGCCTCGGACATCGCCCCGGACCTCGCCTCGGACGTTGGCTCCGACGCGGGTTGAGGCGCCGACGGCGCCGAGGGTTCCGTGCCCGCCGGCTGCGCGTCGGGCTCGTCGGGTCCAGGGGCTGGGGGTGTGGTCATGGCGACCTCCGGGGTCACGGCTCATCACGCGGCTTCCGCTCGAGCGAGGCCTCGCCGTCGGGGTCGTAGGCGAAGATCCTCAGTCGCTTGTAGGCGCGCATCTCGAAGAAGAGCCAGACGACGGCGCACACCGTGATGGACAGGCCGATCGCGAAGCCCGAGGCCCACGTGACGTCGCGCAGGGCGAACATGACGACGCCGAGCACCAGCACCTTGAAGGTGTAGGTGACCATGACGATCATCATCGTCGTCGTGGGGGGCAGGTCGGCCGTGCGCTTCATCACGAGGAGCGTCAGGCTGAAGAAGAAGAGGACGATCGCGGCGCCGAGCGCGGCCGACCAGGCGGCCTTGGGGCTCGAGAAGAGCCCGACGACGACGCAGACGAGACCGGCCACGGCCGTCGGCAGCAGCGAGCCGCGGAGGAGCTGCGCGAACGCATCGGACTGGGATGCGTCGCGTGCCGGTGTGGCGCTCAAGGAAACCTGCCTGGGTGCGTCGTGAGGCGTAGTGCGGGCGGGGTCTGGCCTGATCCGGTTGATGCTCGGATCGGGTGCGCGGAAAGCTTTTTCGGGGTCCTACGGGGGTCCTCCCAGACTCCCTTCAGGTGCTTGTGAATGCTATCACAAGCGCTCGGACGGGCTCCAGCGCGGGAGCCAGACGGTGAGCACGACCCCCATCGCGGCTGCTGCGCCCACCACCGCGAGCGGGCGGGGGCCGTCCCAGATGACGAAGGACACCGAACCCAGGGCCACGATGGCGGCCCACAGGTAGAGGATCAGCACGGCTCGGCGGTGGCCGTGTCCGATGCGCAGCATGCGATGGTGCAGGTGCATCGCGTCCGGGTGCCAGGGTCGCTGGCCGGCGCGGGTGCGCCGGACGACTGCGAGCAGCATGTCGAGCAGCGGCAGCAGCAGGACCGCGAGCGGGACGAGGATGGGCAGGAACGCGGCGGAGACGTCGTTGGCGCTGACCTGACCGGGGTCGACGTTGCCGGTCAGGGTGATCGTCGCCGCCGAGAGCAGCAGCCCCAGTGTCAGCGCGCCGGAGTCGCCCATGAAGAGGCGCGCGGGATGGAAGTTGTGCGGCAGGAAGCCGGCACAGCACCCGACGAGGGCGGCCGAGATGAAGGTCGCGGTGGAGAAGACGTTGGCCGGCACGAACGAGCGCGACACGATGTAGCTGTAGATGAAGAACGCGAACGAGGCGATGCCGACGACCCCGGCGGCCAGCCCGTCCAGACCGTCGATGAAGTTCACGGCATTCGTCGAGGCGATGACGACGAGCACCGTGAAGAGCACGAGCACGGGCGTCGGCAGGATGGTCGTGCCGAAGACCGGCAGTGACAACAGCTGCACGCCGGTGTAGGCCATCAGGCCCGCGGCGAGCATCTGCCCCGCCAGCTTCGTCAACCAGTCGAGCTCGCGGATGTCGTCGAAGGCCCCCAGCAGGCACACGACGCCGGCTGCGGCGATGACACCGAGGATGCGCCGGTCGGAGAAGAGCGTGCCGAGATAGGGCAGCGCCCGCGCCACGAGCGCGGCTGCGACGAAGCCGATGTAGATCCCCACTCCCCCGAGCCGCGGGATCGGCGTCTTGTGGACGTCCCGCTCACGGACGGCCGTGAAGGCGCCCGTCGCGACGGCGAGACTCCGCACGAAGGGTGTGGCGAGGTACGTGACCGCAGCAGCCACGATGAGGACGAGGACGTACTCGTGCACCTACCGACCTTCGCTCGACGCCGACGCTGGGAAAGTGACCGGGTCAGCGAGGGTATGCCGGGAAGCGCGTCACGAGGTCGGTGACCTCCGCACGCACCTCCTTGCTCGTCGCGTGGTCCGGGTCCGCGTCACCCTGCGTGACGGCCCGGTGGATGAGGGAGGCGATCTGCTTCATCTCCTCGACACCCATGCCCTGGGTCGTGACCGACGGCGTGCCGACGCGGATGCCGGAGGCGATGTTGGGCTTCTGCGGGTCGAAGGGGATGGCGTTCTTGTTGAGCACGATGCCGGCCGCGTCGGCACGCTCCTCGGCCACCTTGCCGGTGACGCCGACGCCCTGGAGGTCGAGCAGCGACAGGTGGGTGTCGGTGCCGCCGGTGGTCGGACGGATGCCGACCTCGAGCAGGCTGGCGGCGAGCTGCTGGCTGTTGGCGATGACGTCCTTGGCGTACTGGGCGTACTCCGGGGTGGCGGCCTCCTTGAAGTTGACCGCCTTAGCGGCGATGGTGTGCATCTGCGGTCCGCCCTGCATCATCGGGAAGATCGCCTTGTCCATGGCGGTGGCGTGCTCGGCCTTGCACACGAGGGCGCCCGAGCGCGGGCCGCGCAGGACCTTGTGGGTCGTGAAGGTCACGACGTCGGCGTAGGGCACCGGGGACGGGATGGCCTTGCCGGCCACGAGGCCGATGAAGTGGGCGGCGTCGACCCAGAGGATCGCGCCGACCTCGTCGGCGATGGCGCGGAAGCGCTCGAAGTCGATGAGGCGCGGGATGGCGGAGCCACCGGCGCAGATGACCTTGGGCCGGTGCTCCCGGGCGAGCGCCTCGACCTGGTCGTAGTCGATGTCCTCGGTCTGCTTGTCGACGCCGTAGTGGACGGCGTTGAACCACTTGCCGGAGAAGGACACCTTCGTGCCGTGGGTGAGGTGGCCGCCCATCGGCAGGGCCATCGCGAGGATCGTGTCGCCGGGGGCCATGAAGGCGCCGTAGACGGCCTGGTTGGCGCTCGCGCCGGAGTGTGCCTGGACGTTGGCGTGGTCAGCCCCGAAGAGCGCCTTGGCTCGTTCGATCGCGATGGTCTCGGCCTTGTCGACCTCGGCGCAGCCGCCGTAGTACCGGCGCCCGGGGTAACCCTCGGCGTACTTGTTCGACAGCGTCGAGCCCAGGGCCGTCAGGACCGCCGGCGAGCTGACGTTCTCGCTCGCGATGAGCTGCAGCCCGCCGCGGATGCGGTCGAGCTCCGACAGCAGCACCCCGGCGATGTCGGGATCGAAGGACTGCAGGGCACCGAAGTCGGAGCCGTAGAACGTGTCGTCAGCCATGGGAGTTCTCCGGGTGGGTCGGGAGTGGGGCGCGAGCGCGAGCCAACTCTATTGCGTCGTGCTGCGGCCGTCGGACGGCCGTTCGGTCATGGATACGTCGTGCCACTCCCCGAGCCTCTCGGCAACCGGCTCGGTCTGCGCAGCCGCTTCCGCGGGCGCCACCGGCTCGTCCGGCTCGGCGTCGGGCTCGGTGACGGGCAGGGCGTCGGGCTCGGCGTCCGGCTCGGCGCCGGGATCGGGTGCCTCGAGCTCCGGCTCGGGCACGAGGGCCGCGTCGAGCTCGTCCTGGGCGATGGCGCCGAGGCGCAGCGTCACGGGTGTCTCGCCGGTGCAGTCGACGATCGTCGAGGGCTGCCCCTCGCCGGCGGGACCGCCGTCGAGGTAGACCCCGACCGACTCGCCGAGCATGCCGAGGGCCTCCTCGACGCTGCGCGCCGCCGGATCGCCCGTCGTGTTCGCGCTCGTGACGGCCATCGGGCCGATGTCGCCGAGCAGCTCGAGGGTGATCTCGTGGGCGGGCACCCGCAGGGCGACGGTGCCGTTGGTCTCGCCGAGGTCCCAGTGCAGCGACGTCTGCGCCTTGAGCACGAGCGTCAGCGGTCCGGGCCAGAACTTCTCCATGAGGCGCTGGGCGTAGTCGGGCACCTCGGTCGTCAGGCCCTGGGCCGTGCGTGCGGTCGGGATGAGGACGGGTGGCGGCATGTCGCGGCCACGCCCCTTGGCTGCGAGGACGGAGGCGACGGCAGTGGCGTCGAAGGCGTCGCAGCCGATGCCGTAGACGGTGTCCGTCGGCAGGACGACGATCTCGCCGCGTCGGACGGCGGATGCCGCGGCCGGGATCCCCTCGGCACGCCCTTCGGGGTCGGTGCAGTCGTAGCGCTCACTCACGGGCCGAGCCTACTGGTGGGCCGCCTGCTCGCCGGGCCCGGTCCGGTCCGGCCACGGCGCGAAAGGCAGGAGCGGTCGACCGGGTCCTATGGCGGCGCGTCGGCGGGTCAGGCGGAGCGGCGGGCGACCGTCACCCGTGGCCGGCCGGACAGGTCGGCGTGGTCGGTGACGTCGGTCCACTCCCCCGTCGCCGAGAGCCGGCGAGGCAGGCTCTCGCCCTGGGAGTCTGCGTGCTCCACGAGGACGAGCCCGCCGGGACGCAGCAGCGCGGCGGCGACCCCTGCGACGGCGAGCGGGATCGCGAGACCGTCCTCGCTCCCGCCGTAGAGCGCGACCTCGGGATCGTGGTCGCGCACCTCTGGGTCGAGCGGCACGGCACCGACCGGGATGTAGGGCGGGTTGATCGTCACGACGTCGACGGTGCCCGTCCAGTCCTCGAAGCACGGGCGCGTCGCGTCGCCCTGCACGAGGTCGACGTCGAGACCGAGGCGGTCGCGGTTGGCCACAGCCCAGGCACGCGCGTCGGGCGACAGCTCCAGGCCGCGCACGTGGGCGTCCGGCCGCTCGTCCTTGACGGACAGGGCGATCGCTCCCGAGCCCGAGCAGAGGTCGACGACGCGCACCGGCCCCTCACCCCTGTCGGCCGCCGCCAGCCGGTCGACCTCCGCGAGTGCGAGGTCGACGAGGACCTCGGTCTCGGGTCGCGGCACGAAGACTCCCGGGCCGACCGACAACGTCAGCCGGCGGAAGTGGGCCCGGCCCGTCAGGTGCTGCAGGGGGACCCGGCCCACCCGCTCATCGACGAGGACGGCATACGAGCCCGGGAGCGAGCGTCCACCCAGCACCATGAGCCGGCGGACCTCAGAGGCGTCGACGTCGAGGACGTGGGCGGCGAGCTCGACGGCGTCGACGTCGGCCGAGGCGACACCCGCCTCCCGCAGCCGCGCGGCCGCGTCCCGGATGCCCTCACGCAGGTCGGTCACGCGCGTGAGCCGTCGTCGGCAAGCGCCGCGAGCTTGGCGGCCTCGTCAGCGTCGAGCGCCGACTGCACGACCGGGTCGAGGTCGCCGTCGAGCACGGAGTCGAGGTTGTAGGACTTGTAGCCGGTGCGGTGGTCCGAGATGCGGTTCTCGGGGAAGTTGTACGTGCGGATGCGCTCGGAGCGGTCGACGGTGCGCACCTGGGACCGGCGGGCGGCGCTCGCCTCCGCGTCAGCCTCGTCCTTGGCCATCTGGTGCAGCCGGGCCCGGAGCACGCGCATCGCGGCCTCTTTGTTCTGCAGCTGCGACTTCTCGTTCTGGCACGACACGACCAGACCCGACGGCAGGTGCGTGATGCGCACCGCGGAGTCGGTCGTGTTGACGCTCTGGCCTCCGGGGCCGCTGCTGCGGTAGACGTCGACGCGCAGGTCGTTAGGGTCGATGGTCACCTCGACCTCCTCCGCCTCGGGCATGACGAGGACGCCCGCGGCTGACGTGTGGATGCGCCCCTGGCTCTCGGTGACGGGGACGCGCTGGACCCGGTGGACCCCGCCCTCGTACTTGAGACGGGCCCAGGGCCCCTCCGCCAGCCCGGGGGTCCCCTTGGCGCGTACCGAGACCCGGACGTCCTTGTAGCCGCCGAGGTCGCTCTCGGTCGCGTCCTCGACGGCAGTGCGCCAACCCCGCTGCTCGGCGTACCGGAGGTACATCCGCAACAGGTCGCCGGCGAAGAGGGCCGACTCGTCGCCACCCTCTCCGGCCTTGACCTCGAGGATCACGTCGCGGTCGTCGTCGGGGTCGCGGGGCACGAGCATCCGACGCAGGTGCTCCTCCGCAGAGGCGAGCCGCGCCTCGAGCGAGGGCACCTCCTCGGCGAACGACGCATCGTCGGCGGCCAGCTCGCGCGCCGCCGCCAGGTCGTCTCCCGCCGCCGTCCACTCACGGGCGGCGGCGACGGTCGGGGCCAGGGCGGCGTACCGCTTGTTCAGCGTGCGGACGAGGTCCTGGTCACCGTGCACCGACGGGTCGGCGAGCTGGAGCTCGAGCTCGGCATACTCGTCGAGGATCGACTGGACGGATTCGAGCACGGCAGGCCCTTCGGCTCAGGGGACGGTGTCAGGTAAGACGAACGCCGGCCCCCGACGACCGAGGTCGTGGGAGCCGGCGTGCGGGAGACCTACTTGGCGGCCTTCTTGCCGTAACGGGCCTCGAACCGGGCCACGCGGCCACCGGTGTCGAGGATCTTCTGCTTGCCCGTGTAGAACGGGTGGCACTGCGAGCACACGTCGGCAGAGATCTTGCCGGACGTCTCGGTGCTCCTCGTGACGAACGTGCTGCCACAGGTGCAGGTCACCGTGGTCTCGACGTACTCGGGGTGAAGGTCCTTCTTCAACGTTGTCTCCTTGAGGTAGTCGGCCGGGTCGGTGTCATCGCTGCTCACGCTGGGGAGCTGCTCTCCCGTGAACCGGTCCAAAGGAAGAGTGTGCCAGATAGGCGCACCTCCTCCCAAACGCACGGAGAGCCCCCGGCATTCCCTCCGCCGGCCCCGGGAGACCTGGCTCCTGACATGCATGGATCAGGGCCTGCGAGGTGTCTTTCCGACGACGGACCGCACCGACACAGCAGGCGCACATGCGTGACCGGAGCGGGCTTGCCGACGCCGGCCTCCGCGATCACCGGGGTGCCCGTCCGGGCCACCGAGACCCGCACCGGGCGCCCCTGGCGGGAGGGGCTACGCCCGGGCCGAGACCGTGGCCGGCTGTGCGACGGGAAGCACCACCTGCATCGTCGTCCCCTCCCCCTCCACCGAGGCGATGACGAGCTCGCCCCCGTGGCCCTCCACGATGGCGCGCACGATCGCGAGACCGAGACCCGTGCCCGGGATGGCAGCCGCCGTGGCGTTGCCGGCGCGGAAGAAGCGCTCCGAGAGACGAGCGAGGTCGGCGGCCGGGATGCCGATGCCGGTGTCGTGCACCGAGATGATCGTGGAGTCACCCGAGCGCTCGGCCGACATGAGGACCTGACCGCCCTTGGGGGTGAACTTCACGGCGTTGGAGCCGAGGTTGATCAAGGCCCGCTCGACCTGACCGCGGTCGACGCGGACCACCAGGTCCTCGGGCACGTCGGTGCAGACGAGCTGGACGCCTCCGGCGGCAGCCACGGGCTCCATCGTCTCGGTGACCGTGCGAAGCAGGTCGCGGACGGCCACCTCCTCGGACACGGCCTGCAGGCCGCTGATCTCGATCTTGTTGAGGACCAGGAGGTCCTCGATGAGGCCGCGCAGCCGGGTGGCGTTGCGCCCGATGATGTCGAGGGCCGCGAGCTGGGGGCCGGACACGTCGCCGAAGTCGCCGTCGACGAGCAGCTCGAGGTAGCCGCTGATCGACGTCAGCGGGGTGCGCAGCTCGTGGCTGACGGTCGCCATGAAGTCGGTCTTCTGTCGGTCGAGCTCGGTGAGCCGGCGCACCTGCTCGTCCTGCATCTGTGACAGGCGCAGAGCGACGATCGACTGGGCGGCGATGGCGGCGCACTGCTGCGCGGCCTGGATCTCGTGCCGGTGCCAGCGCCGGGGCGCGCCCACCATCATCACCGAGAGGATGCCGAGGCCCCGGCCGCCCGTGCCGACCGGGAGCATGAGCAGCGACCGGGCTCCGGTGGCCCGGTGGAAGGCGCGGGCGCGCTCGTCGCCGAAGGCCTGGTGGGCGAGCAGGTCACCGAGGGCGAAGAAGCCGGCGTCGCGGCGCAGCTCGTCGTTGACCGCGCCCACCTGCTGCGCGATCGACCGAGGTAGCGGCGGCAGGTCGGGAAGGTCGTCGGTGTGCCACTGGAGGCGGTCCTCGACCGTGTGGCCGTCCTCGCTGATCGTGTAGAGCAGGACCCGGTCGGCACCCAGCCCGGCGCCGAGCTTGGTCGTGACCCGCTGCAGGGCCTCGTGGACGTCGACGGCGGAGCGCGCCCCCCGACCCACGTCGAGGACGAGCTCCTGCATCTCCAGGACGGCGGCCTGCTGGTCGACGAGGCGGGCGTTGGCTCGGGTCAGGTCGTTGAAGTCGCGGGCGAGCATGCGGACCTCGAGCGCCCCCTCCTCCTGGTTGGCCATGGCGATGACGTCCTCCTCGGCCTGCCGGCGCACGACCGCCCGCAGGCGCGCGAGCGGACGGCCGACGGCACGGTCCATCCCGAAGCCGGCGGCGAAGAGCACGAGGACCACGGCGGCTGCGACGGCGATGATGACACCGGACGTGATCGCCGTGGCTTCCACCGAGTCGATGCGCGCGGCGTCACGCCGCGACTGGATGCTCGAGCCGAGCGCCGCGTTGGTCGAGCGGAAGCGGGCGTATGCCGCCCCGGCCCGCGCGCGGTCGCCCGCACCCGCCGCGGCACCGGGCGCGAGACCCTGCAGGGACTGGCGTGCGGCGACGAACCAGGCGTCCACCGCCGCCCGCTCCTCGGCGAGCAGGCCGGCGTAGCTGCCGCGGTCGGCAGCCGAGAGCTCCTCGCTGCGGGTGGCGGCCGCGACACGGTCGAGCTCGGCGTTCACCGCCGCCTGCAGCGTCAGCGGGTCCAGGGCGGGCGTCAGGCCCGCGGACACCTGCCGCCAGGCCGCCTCGGCGCGGGTCATGTCGAGCTCCACCGCGCTGTTGGCCTCCCTGGCCGGCCCCAACGCCAACGTGAGGGCGCGCACCGCGGCACCCTGCGAGTGGATCGTGGCCACCGACACGATGGCCCCGACCGGAACGAGGATGACGAGGATGCCGATGAGCAGCCGGATCTGGCTGCCCACCGAACGCCTCGAGACGGCAGGCAGCCCGCCGGTCACGCGGCGTCCTCGTCGAAGCCGGTGCGGGTCATGACGCCCCAGACGTGCTTCTTGCCGCGCAGGCTCGACCACCAACCCTCGAGACGCCACCACACGGTGGCCTGGCGGTAGCCGATGTTCTCGAGGACGGATGCGGCGATCGTCTGCCACACGGCGCGCCACCGGTCGTGCTTGTGGAAGGCCCACTCGTCGACGACCATCGCCGAGAGCGTCACGAGCACGGCATACCCGTAGGCCAGCACGAGGAAGAGGATCGCGTAGGGCACGTTGACGACGCCGAGCGCCAACGCCAGCGGCACGATGAGAATGCCGAAGAGCTCGAGCAGCGGCGCGATGAGCTCGAAGAGCCAGTAGTAGGGCAGGGCGAGCCACCCGACCCGCCCGTACTTCCGGCGGAAGAGCATCGTGCGGTAGGCCCAGAGCGTCTCCCAGAGGCCGCGGTGCCACCGGCGGCGCTGGTTGCGCAGCACCTTGGCGGTGACCGGGACCTCGGTCCACGACACCGGTTCGGGCACGAACTCGATGGCGTAGTCCCGGCCCTCGTCGCGCAACCTCTTGTGGATGCGCATGACGAGCTCGAAGTCCTCGCCGATGCTGTCGGGGTCCAGTCCCCCGACCTCGACGACGACGTCGCGGCGGAAGAGTCCGAAGGCGCCGCTGATGAGGATCAGCCCGCCCAGGCGCGACCATCCGGTGCGACCGAGGAGGAACGCGCGGAGGTACTCGACGAGCTGGATGCGTGGGAGCCACGTCTGGGGCATCTCGACACGGACGATGCGGCCCGAGACGACGCGGCTGCCGTTGACCGGTCGGATGGCTCCACCGGTCGCGACCATGCGCGTCGGGTCGTCCGCGAAGGGGCGGGTCACGTGCAGCAGACCGTCGGGCTCGAGGATCGAGTCGCCGTCGATCATGGCCACGAGAGGCTCGCTCGCAGCGTTGATGGCGACGTTGATGGCCTCGGAGCGGCCGGAGTTCTCCTTGCGGACGACGACGAGGCGCGTTCGACCGTCGCGCGGGACGTAGATCCCCAGCACCGTGGCCCGGACCGGGATCTCGTGGGGCAGCTCACGCGGCACCTGCACGAGGTCGAAGGCCTCCGCGAGGCGCGCGAAGGTCTGGTCGCTGCTGCCGTCGTCGACGACGACGACCTCGTGCCGGGGATAGCGCAGGGTGAGGAACGACTTGACCGCCATGACGATGCCGGCCTCCTCGTTGTACGCCGGGACCAGCAGCGACACCCCCGGCGCCAGGCCCGCGCCCTGCCAGGAGACTGCCGTCGACCGTCGACGCTGCTGGGCCCGGAACTCGAGGTAGGCCAGCACGATGAGCAGGAGCAACGAGGTGTTGATGAGGATGAAGTAGATGATGATCGGCACCGCAGTGGCGTCCATGCTCCACACGACGAAGGACCGGAGCCCCTCGACGAAGCCGTCCCAGCTCATGCAGACGCCTTCTGCAGGCTGGCCAGCAGGCGTGCGGTGCGTACGGCGGGCTCGTCGTCGTGGCCGGCCAGGGCATGGCGCCCGTCGGGACCCATCGTCAGGAGCGCGGTCGCGGCCAGCTCTGCGAGCCGTGGATCCGCGTCGCCGAGCAGGAGCACGAGCGCCGGGATCGCCTCGGTCTCACCGAGCTCGCCGAGGGCGACGACGCAGGCCCGGCGCAGGGCGAGCGGCTCCGACGAGGCGGTGTGGGACACGAGGATGCCGACGTCCTCACCGCGACCGAGCCGACCGATGGCCACGGCGCTCGTCTCACGGACGGTGAGGTCGGGATCGAAGTCGAGCAGCCGGCGCAGCTCAGGCAGGCCTCGGGTGAAGCTGCGCTCGCCACTCAGGTGGGCGGCGACCATGCGGGTGCGGGCGTTCGGGTCGGCCATGCCGTCACGCAACACCCCCGAGATGCCGACGCCCATCGACTGCAGCGCCTCGGCCGCGGTGGCGGCCGGCAGCCCGCGCTCCGGCGCGCCGATCGCGGCGAGCACCGGACCGGCGGCCACGGGGTCGCCGATGAGCCCGAGCGCGTAGGCGGCGCTGTTGCGCACCTCCACCGACTCGTCGCCGAGGGCCTCGACGAGCAGCGGCACGGTGCGCTCGGCCCGGGCGAGGCCGAGCAGCTGGGCGGCTCTGGCCCGCTTGACCGTTGAGCGGCTCGTCAGGTCGTCGACCGCCGCATCGACTGCCCCGTGCACCTCCAGCACGTGGACGAGTTGCTCCGCGGGCACGCCCCGGACCTTGGTGAGCATCTCGGCGATGTTGCGGTCGAGAACGGTGCGCGACACCCCGGTGGCCCAGGTCAGCTCCTCGGCAGCGGTGCCGTCGTCGTCCTCGCCGGCGGCCACCGTGATGAGCGGCTGCCGGAGCGGCGAGAGCAACATCTCGTCGCGCTGGTTGCGGCTGTGCCGCCGGGCGCGCACCGCGACGACGGCGATGATGAGGAGCACGCACGCCCCGAGGATGACGACGGTGGCGCCGACGAGCAGCGCCGCACCGACGATCACGACGCCGCTCCGTTCATCGAGCCCGGGCGAGCATGCCGTTGACGCGGTGGAGCAGCTCGCGTGGGCTGAACGGCTTGATGACGTAGTCGTCGGCGCCGACCGCGAATCCCGTGTCGACGTCGGAGTCGCGCGACTTCGCGCTCAGGAGCAGCACGGGCACGGACGAGAACTCGCTCTCGCGGATCTTGCGGAGGACGTCGATGCCGGAGAGGCCGGGCATCATGACGTCGAGCACGGCCAGCTGCGGCGGGTTGGCGGCGAAGGCCTCCCAGGCGCTGATGCCGTCAGGCACCGCCTCGACGGCGTACCCCGCCTGGGTCAGCTTGAACTCGACGAGGTCTCGGATGTCGGCGTCGTCGTCGGCCACGAGGACGCGGACGGGACTGGCATCGGGGTCGCCGGCAGGCGCAGACATGGTGCTCCATGGTGAAGGTTCGGGGTGGTGAGTCCACTTTAGGAACATTTGCCCCGAATCGCGCACGAAACGCCCAAAGGGGACGGCGCCGATGTGGCGCCGCCCCCTGGTGGCGGTGGGTCAGGTCAGGGGCCTGCCCGGTCCGTCCGAGACCGTCAGGACTCGTCGTCGAGCTTGGAGCCGCTCGTCTGCTGGACCTGGGTGAGGAACTCGTAGTTCGTCCGCGTCTTCTTGAGCCGGTCGATGAGCAGCTCGATCGCCTGCTGCGGGTCGAGTGCCGCGAGGACCCGGCGCAGCTTCCACATGATCTTCAGCTCCTCGCTCGCGAGCAGGATCTCCTCGCGGCGCGTGCCGGAGCTGTTGATGTCGACGGCCGGGAAGATCCGGCGGTTGGCCAGCTCGCGGCTGAGGCGCAGCTCCATGTTGCCGGTGCCCTTGAACTCCTCGAAGATCACCTCGTCCATCTTCGAGCCGGTCTCGACGAGCGCGGTCGCGAGGATGGTGAGCGAGCCGCCGTTCTCGATGTTGCGTGCCGCGCCGAAGAACTTCTTGGGCGGGTAGAGCGCCGCCGAGTCGACGCCACCCGAGAGGATGCGCCCGCTGGCCGGGGCGGCGAGGTTGTACGCGCGACCCAGCTTGGTGATCGAGTCGAGCAGCACGACGACGTCGTGACCGAGTTCCACGAGACGCTTGGCCCGCTCGATGGCGAGCTCGGCGACCGTCGTGTGGTCCTCGGCCGGCCGGTCGAAGGTCGAGGAGATGACCTCACCCTTGACGGCGCGCTGCATGTCGGTGACCTCCTCGGGACGCTCGTCGACGAGGACGACCATGAGGTGGCATTCCGGGTTGTTCGTCGTGATCGCGTTGGCGAGCGTCTGCATGATCATCGTCTTGCCGGCCTTGGCCGGGGCGACGATGAGGCCGCGCTGTCCCTTGCCAATCGGGGCGACGAGGTCGATGATGCGCGTCGTCAGCACGTTCGGCTCGGTCTCCAACCGCAGTCGCTCCTGCGGGTAGAGCGGCGTGAGCTTGCCGAACTCCACTCGCTTGGCGGCCTCCTCGGGGGTCTGTCCGTTGACCGTGTCGAGGCGCACGAGGGCGTTGAACTTCTGCCGCCCGACGTTGCCGGAGGGCTGCTCGCCGTCCCGCAGCGCCTTGACAGCACCGGTGACCGCGTCGCCCTTGCGCAGACCGTTCTTCTTGACGATGCCGAGCGGCACGTAGACGTCGTTCGGGCCGGCGAGGTAGCCGGACGTCCGCACGAAGGCGTAGTTGTCGAGGACGTCGAGGATGCCGCCGACGGGCACGAGCACGTCGTCGTCGCCGACCTGCAGGTCCGCGTCGTTCCAGTCCTGCCCGCCGCCCTCACGACCGCGACCGCGCTTGCGGTCGCGGCTGCGCTGGCGGTTCCGGCTGCGGCGGCTGCCGGCCTCGTCATCGTATGGGGACTGCTGACCACGGTTCTGGTCATTCGCGTCGCCGTGCTGGCGGTCCTGCTGGCGGTCCTGCTGGCGCGACTGCTGGGCACGGTCGCCCTGGCGCTCGCCCTGCTGACGGTCCTGCTGGCGCTCGCCCTGCTGGCGGTCCTGGCGCTCGCCCTGCTGACGGTCCTGCTGGCGCTCGCCCTGCTGACGGTCCTGCTGGCGCTCGCCCTGCTGGCGGTCCTGGCGCTCGCCCTGCTGGCGGTCCTGCTGGCGCTCGCCCTGCTGACGGTCCTGCTGGCGCTCGCCCTGCTGACGGTCCTGCTGGCGCGACTGCTGGCGATCGGACTGCTGGCGCTCCTGACGCTCGCCACGGCTGACCTGCTGACGATCGCCCTGCTGCCCACGGTCGGCCTGCTGCCCGCGCCGGTCGCGCTGACGGTCCTCGCGGTCGCCGGCGTCGGAGGCCTGCTGGTCGCCGGCGTCGGAGCGCTCGGTCGACGGGGCGGCGTCCTGGTCGTCGGCGCGAGCCGCACGGGCCTCGCTGGTTCCGCGGGCGCCCCGCTCGGAACGGGGTGCGCGGCCCTCGGCCGGCGCCTCGTCACGGTCCCGTCCGCGGTCGTCGGCCCCAGCCGCTGGCGCGGCGGACCCGGTGGACGCCTCCGGCGTCGTGGTGGAACCCGCCGGACGGCTGGCCCGACGCGAGGCGCGGGCCGGGGCCGCCTCGGCGACGGCTGCGCCGTCGGAGCCCGTCGAGCGCGTCGCAGCGGCGGGGGCGGACGAGCCGCCGGACTGCCGGGCCTTGATCGCCTCGACGAGGTCGCTCTTGCGCATCTTCGTCGTCCCGGTGATGCCCATCGACGACGCGACGCCCTTGAGCTCGTCCAGCTTCATGGCCGACAGGCCGGAGAGCGGACGGCTGGTTGTTTCTGACACGAAGGATCCTTCCCCCTCGTTTGCGGCCCGGGACATTCCAGCGGGCCGGACTTGGACCAGTTGGCTGGCCGTCTGAGATCCACCTCGGCGCAGAACGCGCCCAGAGGCGAAGGAGTTCGCCTCAGTGTGGGGGTGATGCACCGGCCTGCGTTGTCGCGGCGTGTGGTGCGGGCTCACGATACCACTCGAGGGGTCTCGGACGGGTGAAGGTGAGCAGCGGTGTCGCGGCTCAGCGCGCGTGCACCGTGGCGCCGAGCGCCGGGACCCTCGGCGTGAGCCGCTCCCAGTGGCCCGCGAGGGGTCCGGCGTCCACGTCTGCCGCGGCGTCGCGCGTCGTGAGGACGAGGACGCTCGGACCGGCCCCGGACACGACGGCCGCGTGGCCGTGGGACCGCAGCAGGTCGACGAGCTCCATCGTGGCCGGGTAGGAGGGGCGTCGCGCCTCCTGGTGGAGCCAGTCACGCGTCGCGGCGTGCAGGTGTGACGGGTCGGCCGTCAGTGCGTGCACGAGCAGGGCCGCACGTCCGGCACCTGCGGCCGCGGCTGCGAGCGGCACCGTTGCGGGCAGCACGGCACGGGCCGTGCGCGTCGCGAGCTGCGTCTCGGGGAGGAAGACCACGACCTCGACGTCGGCATGCGGGTCGAGGCGCGCGGTCACGGTGCGGTCGCCCTGGTCGCGTCCGGTGCCGTCCGGCATCCAGCTCACCGTCAGCCCGCCGAGGACGCTGGCCGACGCGTTGTCGGGATGCCCCTCGAGCTCGCTCGACACGTGCGTCGCCAGGTCGAGGTCGACCGGTACGGCCGTGCCGGGAGCCGGCCACACGGCATACGCGCTCTCGTCCACGCCCAGCGAAAGAGCCTGTGCCGCAACGACTCCTGCGACGATGGCGGTCGCCGACGAGCCCAGGCCGCGGCCGTGTGGAACACCGTTGGTGGCCTCGATGTGCAGGCCCACCGGCGGTTCGACACCGAGGACCCCCCACGTGTGCCGCATCGTGGCGTGCACGAGGTGTCGCTCGTCGGTGGGCACGTCAGCCGCCCCCTCACCGGTGACCTCGATGACGAGACCGACTCTTCCGGAGGTCGTGACGACGTAGTCGTCCCAGAGACCGAGGGCCAGACCGATGGAGTCGAAGCCGGGCCCGAGGTTGGCGCTGCTCGCAGGCACGCGCACGCTCACGGAGCGGCCCGCGGGCACCCGGTCCACGCGGTCAGCCCTCGAGGCCGAGCGCCCGGGCCGCCGAGAACGCGTCGACCGAGACCCGGGTGGGCACGACGTCGCTGCCGTCGGCCGTGCGCAGCGCCCATTGGGGGTCCTTGAGCCCGTGGCCGGTGACGGTGCAGACGATGCGGGCACCGGGGGGCACGAGTCCGGCCGCGTGGCTAGCGAGCAGCCCAGCGACGGAGGCGGCCGAGCCGGGCTCGACGAAGACCCCCTCCTGCGACGACAGGTAGCGGTGCGCCTCGAGGATCTGCTCGTCGGTGACGGAGTCGATGCGCCCACCTGACTCGTCGCGTGCAGCAACCGCCTGCTCCCACGATGCGGGGTTGCCGATGCGGATGGCGGTGGCGACGGTCTCGGGGTGGTCGACGGGGTGGCCGAGGACGATCGGCGCCGCACCGGCCGCCTGGAAACCCCACATCATCGGCAGGTGCGTGGCCGGGCCGGGCCGGTCGCTCACCGTCGGGTCGGCGGAGTACTCGCGGTAGCCCCGCCAGTACGCCGTGATGTTGCCGGCGTTGCCGACGGGCAGGCAGTGGATGTCGGGGGCGTCGCCCAGCGCGTCGACGACCTCGAAGCTCGCAGTCTTCTGGCCCTCGATGCGTGCCGGGTTCACCGAGTTGACGAGCTCGACGGGGTAGGCCTCGGCGAGCTTTCGCGCAAGCGTCAGGCAGTCGTCGAAGTTGCCGTCGACCTGCAGCAGCGTCGCGCCGTGGGCGATGGCCTGGCTCAGCTTGCCCATCGCGATCTTGCCGTCGGGCACGAGGACGCCGCAGGTCATGCCCGCCTTGGTCGCGTAGGCCGCCGCCGACGCGCTCGTGTTGCCCGTGCTCGCGCAGATGACGGCCCTGGCGCCCTTGCCGGCAGCGACGCTGATCGCCGTCGTCATGCCGCGGTCCTTGAACGATCCCGTGGGGTTGAGGCCCTCGTACTTGAGGTGCACCTCGGCCCCGACGCGCTCGGAGAGCTTCTCGGCGTGGATGAGCGGGGTGCCACCCTCGTGGAGCGTGACGACGGGCGCACCGTCGAGCATCGGCAGGCGGTCGGCGTACTCGCGGATCACTCCACGCCACTGGTGGGCCATCACGAACCTTCCACGCGCATCACGGAGTTGACACCACGGACGACGTCGAGCGTACGCAGTCGCTCCACCGTGGACGAGAGGGCTGCGTCGCTCGCGGAGTGCGTGACGACGATGAGGTTGGCGCGGGCGCCCTCGTCCTCGCCGGCGGGGACGAGCTGCTGGCGCACCGTCTCGATCGACACGTCGTGGTCGGCGAAGGCCGCTGCGACCTGCGCGAGCACACCGGAGCGGTCCTCGACGTCGAGGCTGATGTGGTACCTCGTCTGGGCATCGCCCATGGTCAGGACGGGTAGGTCGGCGTAGCTCGACTCCCCCGGGCCCAGGCCGCCGCCGACGCGGTGGCGGGCGACGGCGACGAGGTCCCCGAGGACCGCCGAGGCGGTCGGGTCACCGCCGGCGCCCTTGCCGTAGAACATCAGCTCGCCGGCGGCGTCGGCCTCGACGAAGACGGCGTTGAACGCCTCGCGGACCCCGGCGAGGGGGTGCGACCGCGGGATCATCGCCGGGTGGACGCGGACGCTGATGCCCTTGTCGGTGCGCTCGCAGATGGCGAGCAGCTTGACCACGGAGTCCATCTCGCGGGCGGCCGCGACGTCGGCGGCCGACACCTCGGTGATGCCCTCCCGGTAGACGTCGGTGCCCGAGACCCGGGTGTGGAAGGCGAGCGAGGCGAGGATCGCCGCCTTGGCCGCGGCGTCGAAGCCTTCGACGTCCGCGGTCGGGTCGGCCTCGGCGTAGCCCAGCGCCTGGGCCTGCTCGACGGCGTCCGCGAAGCCGGCCCCCGTCGTGTCCATCTTGTCGAGGACGTAGTTGGTCGTGCCGTTGACGATCCCGAGGACCTTGCGCACCTCGTCCCCGGCGAGGGACTCGCGCAGCGGCCGCAGCAGGGGGATGGCGCCGGCGACCGCGGCCTCGTAGTAGAGGTCGACGCCGTGACGGGCGGCCGCGTCGTAGAGGGCGGGGCCGTCCTCGGCGAGGAGCGCCTTGTTGGCCGTGACGACCGAGGCGCCGTGCTCCATGGCGCGCAGGATGAGCGATCGGGCCGGCTCGATGCCGCCGATCACCTCGACGACGACGTCGGCCCGCGTCACGAGCTCCTCGGCCTCCGTCGTGAAGAGGGCGGGGTCGACCCCGAGGGCGGCGCGGTCACGCCCGGCGCGGCGCACGGCGATGCCGACGATCTCGAGCGGCGTGCCGACGCGGGCCGACATGTCGTCGGCGTGCTCGGTGAGCAGGCGTGCGACGGCCCCGCCCACGACACCGGCCCCCAGCAGGGCGACGCGCAACGGCTGGATGTCACTCACGGCGCTGTCCACGGTGCGAATCCTGCCGTCTGTCCGGGTGCTGGACGGTCATTGTTTCGCGATCCGGACATCTGCAGCGCAGGATCTCCACGATCTGCTGGATCCATCAGACGTCGAGAGCGAGCAGGTCGTCGATCGTCTCGCGCCGCACGATGGTCCGGGCGACCCCGTCGCGCACCGCGACGACCGGTGGGCGGGGCGTGTGGTTGTACTGGCTCGAGAGGGAACGGCAGTAGGCGCCGGTGCCCGGGACGGCGATGAGGTCGCCCGCGCCCACGTCCGCCGGCAGGAACTCGTCCTTGACGATGATGTCGCCGCTCTCGCAGTGCCTGCCGACGACCCGGGCGAGCACCGGGTCGGCTGTGGAGGCGCGGCCGGCGAGCGTGCAGGAGTAGTTGGCGTCGTAGAGCGCGGTGCGGACGTTGTCGCTCATGCCGCCGTCCACCGAGACGTAGACGCGCTGCGCGCCCCCGTCGAGGTCGACCGGCTTGACGGTGCCGACCTCGTAGAGGGTGAAGGTCGTGGGGCCGGCGATGGCGCGTCCCGGCTCGACGGAGATCCTCGGCACGGCGACCTGCTCGGCGCGGCACTCGCGCTCGATGATCTCCGCCATGCCGGCCGCGAGGTGCTTGGGCGGCAGCGGGTCGTGCTCCGTGGTGTAGGCGATGCCGAAGCCACCCCCGAGGTCGAGCTCGGGCAGCTCGACGCCCAGGTCCCGTGCGATCCGGGTGTGCAGGCCGATGATGCGCCGGGCCGACACCTCGAAGCCCGCCGTGTCGAAGATCTGCGAGCCGATGTGGCTGTGCAGACCGAGCAGGCGCAGCGACTCGGGCTTGTCGAGGATGCGGCGCGCAGCCTCGAAGGCGTGACCGCCGGACAGCGACAGACCGAACTTCTGGTCCTCGTGCGCCGTCGCGATGAACTCGTGCGTGTGGGCCTCGACCCCGACGGTGACGCGGATGAGGACGGGGGCGACGACCCCGAGCTCGGTGGCGACGGCGGCGACACGCTCGATCTCGTCGAACGAGTCGATGACGATGCGGCTCACGCCGTAGTCGAGGGCGTCGCGGATCTCGGCGACGCTCTTGTTGTTGCCGTGCAGGCCGATCCGTTCACCCGGGACACCGGCACGTCTCGCCACCGCGAGCTCGCCACCGGTGCACACGTCGAGGTGCAGCCCCTCGTCGTGGACCCACCGGGCGACCTCGGTGCAGAGGAAGGCCTTGCCGGCGTAGAACACGTCTGCGCCACCTGACAGGCCGTCAAACACCTCGGCGTACGTCTCCTTGAAATCCCTTGCGCGCGAACGAAAGTCGTCCTCGTCGATGATGTATGCCGGCGTGCCGAAGTCCTGGGCCAGCTCGGTGACGCTCATCCCACCGACCGCGAGGACGCCGTCGCTTCCCCGGTTCACCGACCCCGCCCAGAGCGACGGGACGAGGGCGTTGACGTCGACGGGGGTCTGGAGCCACGTGGGGCCGCGATAGCCCTCCCCGTGCAGCGCTCCGGCTTCGTGTGCGCGCATGGCTACATCCTCTCCGGGGCTGCGGCGCCGAGGCGGGTCAGTCCATTGCGCAAGACGACGCCGACGGCCTCGGCGAGGAGCAGACGGGCACCGTGGACCGGCTGCGGGTGCACGCCCACGGTCATGGGCCGCAGGGGGTGGTCCCAGGCGTCGGCGAGCGCGGCCAGGTCGCTCACGGCGCGACGCTGCTGGACGTCGTCGCCCGCATGGCTCGCGAGACGCTGTGGAAGGTCGGCCAGCGCGACGAGGAGGTGACGCTCGGAGACGTGCGTCAGCTCGCCGAGGGGGCTCGATGGACGCCTCTCGACGCCGGCGGCCTCGGCATTGCGGATGATGCGACACAGGCGGGCATGGGCGAGCTGGGCGGCGCGCACGGGGTCGTCCGCCGCTCGGGTGCCGGGCGCCTCGACGACGTCCCGGAGCACTCCGCCGGCTGCGAGGGCGTAGTGGTCCTGGTCCTCGAGCACGAGGGCGACGATGGCGGACCGCGTGGAGTCCTCCAGGGTCAGGGCGATGAGGCCGCTCGGCGCGACCTCGACCGCGGCAACCGACTTCTGGCGGGTCAGCCCCTGGGCGAGCACGCGTGCGAGGTCGCGCGGCTCGACGTCGATCCGGGGGGCCCAGCGTTGGGCCACGGGCGTCACCCAGTCCGCGACGACGCCTGCGACGCGGGTGTCCGTGGGCCGGAAGAGGGGACCGGGGGGCGCCCCGGCCTGTGCCTCGTCGGGCAGCGCCCCGGCCCGGGCCGCCTGCGCGGCCACGTCCTCGAGGAGGGCGCGCAGCTGCTCCGGCGTCATGCGCCCGAGTCTATGAGCGGCCGCGGTGCTCGAGGTGGCCGCGCTCGTCGGGCTCGGGTGCCGGGGACGTCCACGTCCCGGGGCGCATTCAGCGTTGTGGTCGGTCTGCTGCTAATCTCACCGGGCGCACGAAAGTGCGTGCCGCCCCCGTAGCTCAGGGGATAGAGCACCGCCCTCCGGAGGCGGGAGCGCAGGTTCGAATCCTGCCGGGGGCACCGAGGGACGAGAGGGCCGACCTGTTGGCGCGGAAGCGCTGGTCGGCCCTCTCGTTCGTCTCAACCCGGGTCGGGCACGCGGCGCCGGCCGTCGAGTGCCGCCACGGCGACGTGAGGACCCGCAGCGACGCTTCGCCGCCCGAGTGGGTCCCGGAGGGCCGTCCGCCGACAGCGCCTGCACGTGCCACGATGAGGTCGTGCTCATCTCCAAGCCCGTCGCCGAGGCCATCCGCGCCGGCACGGTCACGCAGGCCTTCCGCAGGTGGGACGCGCCGCGCGTCAAGGTCGGTGGCGTGCAGCTGACCCCGGCCGGCCTGGTCCGGTTCGACAGCGTGAGCCGCGTGCGCGACCCCGATCGGCTCACCGAGCAGGATGCACGCAAGGCCGGCGTCAAGGACCTCGCCACGCTCCAGAAGTTCCTCGCGCCGAGGGAGCGCAAGCCGTCATCCCGCGGTGGGCGCGGCGGCGACACGGTCTACCGCATCCGCCTCAGCTGGTCCGGCGAGGACCCGCGGATCGCCTTGCGCGAGAGTGTCCCCGACGACACGACCCTCGGCGACATCGCAACCCGTCTGCAGCGGCTGGATGCCCGCCCGACGGGCGCGTGGACCCGCGAGATCCTCGAGTGGATCCGGGACAACCCTCGGGTGGTCTCGAAGGAGCTCGCGGCCCTGCGCGGTGTCGAGCTGCTCCCGATGAAGGTCGACATCCGCAAGCTCAAGGCCCTCGGCCTCACCATCAGCCACGACGTCGGCTACGAGCTCTCACCGCGCGGCACGGCATACCTGGAGTGGCTGGAACGCCGACGCAGCTGACGATCAGCACCCGTGCTCTACGCGGGACGGCCGGTCAGCGCTGGGTCGTGTCCGTGACCTCGCCGACGAGCTCCTCGAGGACGTCCTCGAGGAAGACGACACCCGTCACCCCGGCGCTGTCGTCGATGACGCGGGCGAGGTGGGCACCGGTCAGCTGCATCGTGGCGAGGACGTCCTCGATGTCATCGTCCTCGCGCACGGTGGCGAGGCGACGGATCCGCTTGGGCGGGATCGGCTGTTCGTGCCGTTCGTCGTCGGCGTAGAGGATGTCCTTGAGGTGGAGGTAGCCGGCGATCTCGCCCGCGGGGTCACGCACCGGGTAGCGCGAGAACCCGTGCCTGGCGACGAGCCGCTCGATCTCGGCGGGCGTCGCGCCCAGCTCGACGGTCGTCAGCGACCTCACGTCGACCGCCACCTCGCGAGCGCGCTTGTCGGAGAACTCGAGGGTCTTGGCGACGAGGCCGTGACGCTCCTCCTCGATGAGGCCCTCACGGCGGGACTCCCCGACGATGTGGGCCACCTCCTCGACGGTGAAGGCCGACGTGATCTCGTCCTTGGGCTCGACCCGGAAGAGTCGTACGAGGGCCTTCGCGGTCGTCTCCATCGCGCGGATGATCGGGCGCAGGGCGCTCGCGATGAAGAAGAGGGGCGGCACGAGGACGAGAGCCGCGCGGTCGGGTCCGGCGATGGCGAGATTCTTCGGGATCATCTCGCCGACGACGACGTGCAGGTACGAGACGATGAGCAGCGCGAGCGCGAGGGCCACGCCGCTCGCCCACGCGTCGGACAGTCCCCACTCGTGGAAGATCGGCTCGAGCAGGTGGTGCAGCGCCGCCTCGGCGAGCGCGCCGAGGCCGACCGAGCACACGGTGATCCCCAGCTGGGCGGTCGCCAGCATCGAACCGAGTCGTTCGAGCGCGAGCAGGCACGACTGCGCCCGCTTGCTCCCGGCATCGGCCAGCGGCTCGAGCGTCGAGCGTCGTACCGCCATGGCGGCGAACTCCGCGCCGACGAAGAAGGCGTTGCCGAGCAGGAGGAAGACCGACACGACGTAGACCCAGGCGCCACTCATGACGCGTCCCCCGCTCCCCCGGCCGACGCCGTATGCCCGGAGCGGGCCGACGCCTCGGCAGCGCCCGCGGCGTCGGTGCCCGGCGGACGCGACTCCGGGTCGGGCACGAAGCGCAGCCGGTCGACCCGGCGCCCCTCCATGCCCACGACGTTGATGCGCCAGCCGGGCACCCGCACGACGTCGCCGACGACGGGTACGCGGCCGAGGCTCGTCATGACGAAGCCACCCATCGTCTCGTAGGTCGACCCGTCGGGGACCTCGGCGTCGAACGCCTCGCGCACCTCGTCGGGGCGCCACAGGCCGGGTACGGTCCAGGAGCCGTCGATGAGCTCGCGGCCACCTTGCCTGCTGCGGTCGTGCTCGTCGGACACCTCGCCGACGATCTCCTCGACGACGTCCTCGAGCGTGACGATGCCCGACGTGCCGCCGTACTCGTCCACGACCACGGCCATCTGGAAGCCACCCACGCGCAGCTCGCGCAGCAGCGGGTCCAGGCGGATGGTCTCGGGGACGACGAGACGGTCGGACATGAGCGCCGAGACCGGGACGTCCTTGCGGCGCTCGTGCGGCACGGCCATCGCCTTCTTGACGTGGACGACGCCGTCGATGTCGTCCCAGTCCTCGCCGAGGACGGGGAAGCGCGAGTGACCGGTGCGGCGAGAGAGCCGCAGCACGTCGTCGGCCGACTCCTCGCGGTGGATGCCGGTGCAGCGCACCCGCGGCGTCATGACGTCGTCTGCCGTGCGCTCGCCGAAGCCGAGCGAACGCGTCAGCATCCGGGCGGTCGTGACGTCGAGGGTCCCGGCCTCGGCCGAGCGCTGGACGAGGCTCGCGAGCTCCTGCGGCGTGCGGGCGCCCGACAGCTCCTCCTGCGGCTCGATGCCGAGCGAGCGCAGGAAGGCGTTGGCCGAGCCGTTGAGCACGACGATGAGTGGCCTGGCGACGACGGCGAAGACGCGGACGGGCAGCGCGACGACCTTGGCCGTCGCGAGCGGCGCCGAGATGCCGAGGAACTGCGGCAGCAGCTCGCCGAAGACCATCGAGAAGATCGTCGCGAGCACGAGCGCGAAGGTGCTCGAGATGGCCTCGACCGCGCCCGCGCCGAGGCCGAGGTCCGTGAGCGGGCCGGCGACGAGGGCACCGATCGACGGCTGCGCGAGATAGCCGACGACGAGGGTCGTGATCGTGATGCCGACCTGGGCCGCCGACAGCTGGGTCGAGAGCTGCTTGAGCGACTGGAGCACGACGCGGGCCCGCGAGTCACCTTCGTCGATGGCGCGCTGGACCGTGGGCCGGTCGAGGGCCACGAGGGAGAACTCGGCGGCGACGAAGAGCGCGGTACCCGCGGTGAGCAGCACGGCGCCCAGCACGAGGAGCCATTCGGTCACCGACGAGCCGCCCGTCCAGCCGGGACGGCCTGGACGGCCGGGCCGAGACGGCTGCCGAGGGCTGCAGGCGTGGCCGGGACCTGGTCGCGATGGAAGGTCATGGTGCGCCCCACTATAGGGAGCGTCCGCAGGCGACGGCGGCTCCGGACCGTTCGCCCCGACCTGCGTGTGACCGGCGTGTGGCGTGTGGTTGAGTTGGCCCATCACGGCGGGGGTCCACGGCTCCCGCGCGGGCCGACGGAGGGAGCACGGTGGTGCACGGACGACCGGAGTTCACCGGCCGGATCGAGGTGCGCGGGCTCACGAAGCGGTTCGGCTCCTTCACCGCCGTCGACCACCTCGAGTTCGACGTCGAGCCCGGACGTGTCACCGGGTTCCTCGGCCCCAACGGCAGCGGCAAGACGACGACCCTGCGCATGCTGCTCGGCCTGGTGCGTGCCACCGACGGCACCGCCACGATCGACGGCCACCGCTACGCCGAGATCGCCAACCCGCTCACGGTCGTCGGCTCCGCGCTCGAGGCGACGAACTTCCATCCCGGGCGCACGGGCCGCAACCACCTGCGCGTGCAGGCCGCCGTCGCCGGGGTGCCCGACTCGCGTGTCGACGAGCTGCTCGAGCTCGTCGGCATCCCGGCCGCCGCCCGCAAGCGGGCAGGCGGCTACTCCATGGGCATGCGCCAGCGGCTCGGCCTCGCCGGTGCGCTTCTCGGCGACCCCCGCGTCATCATCCTCGACGAGCCGGCCAACGGCCTCGACCCCGAGGGCATCCGCTGGCTGCGCGGCTTCCTGCGCCACCTCGCCGACGAGGGCCGCACGCTGCTCATCTCGAGCCACATGCTCTCCGAGGTGGAGCAGACGGTCGACGACGTCGTCATCATCGCCAACGGCCAGCGGGTCGCGCAGGGCACCGTCGCCGAGCTGCGCGGCGAGCCCACGGCATACGTCCGCACCTCCGACCCCGACCGGCTCTCCGAGGCGCTGCGCGGGCGCGGCCTCACCGTGACGCCCAGCGGGCGGGGGCTGCGCGTGACGACGGAGGACCTCGCCGTCGTCGGCGACGTGGCCCACGCCAGCGACGTGGCGATCCACGAGCTCCGCAGCGAGCAGACCCACCTCGAGGAGCTCTTCTTCAACCTCACCGAGAGCGAGGCGCACCGCAACCGCAACCTCGGTCTCGACGCCCCCGCACCGGGCGGCTCGCCCACCGATCTGCCCCCGCCGAGCGGGCCACCGATCGACCCCGCCCTGCTCGCCGAGCCCACCCCGCCGGCACGCGTCGCCGACCGCGAAGGAGACCCGCGATGACCGCGGCGGTGCGGGCCGAGCTCCGCAAGCTCTTCACGACCCGCCTCTGGTGGGGCATGGCCATCGCGGTCCTGCTCAGTGGCGCCGCGTTCGCCGTGCTCTTCGCCTTCGTCTTCACGAGCGACGCCCTCCAGGGACCCCAGGGCGCCGCTGCGCCGAGCACGGACGCAGCGATCGCCAAGGCCGTCTTCACGGGCGGCCTGCAGGTCGGCTACCTGCTGACCCTGTCCATCGGCGTGCTCACGATCGGCTCGGAGTACCGCCACCAGACGATCACCGCCACCTTCCTCGCCATCCCGCGACGCGGCCGCGTCATGGCGGCCAAGGTCGTCTCGCTGCTCGCCATCGGCGTGTTCTACGGCCTTCTCTCGCTCGCGGGCGCCGTCGGCGCCGGCACGCTGGTGCTGACGTCCAAGGGTGTCGAGCCCTTCGCCGACCCGTCGATCTGGCGCACGCTCGCGCTCTCCCTGCTCGTGCTCGGGCTCTGGGCGCTGATCGGTCTCGGCGCCGGCATCCTCATCCCGAACCAGGTCGCCGCGCTGCTCATCTCCGTCGCCGTGGCGTGGATCGTCGAACCGGTGCTCGGGCTCGTGCTCGCCCTGACCGACTGGGGCAAGACCGTGTCGCCCTACCTTCCGAGCCGCGCCACGAGCGCCATGCTCGAGGCGACGAGCGGCGGCTTCGACGGCCAGCCGGTCGCCCAGCTCTCCTGGTGGGCGGGCGCGCTCGTGCTCATGGCGTATGCCGCCGTGATGGCTGGGCTCGGTACGTGGCGCACCCTGCGCGCCGACATCAGCTGACGACCCGCTCCTGGGCTCCCGTGGCCCGGTCTGCCGACCGGCGTGGTCGCATCGTCCGCCCCAGGCGGACGTGACGAAGCCCTCGTCGAGCCCCCGGTTCGACAGCCGAGCCCTCGTCCGGTATCGGGCCATGGAGGTCTAGGCTTGACCCCTGTACAGGCAACGACGCACCCGAGCCAAACGAAAGAGGCGCATTCGCCGTGTCCGATCAGTCCACGTCCGGTGACCCGATTGCAGCGTTCGGGCCGAACGAATGGCTCGTCGACGAGCTCTACCAGCAGTTCCTGACCGACAAGACGTCGGTCGACAAGGCGTGGTGGGGATTCTTCGAGGACTACCGGCCGGGTGAGACGGACACGAGCACGGTGCCGGCCCGCACGGCGACCGCGACCGCGACGAAGCCACCGGCCCAGACCAAGCCCCAGCCGACCAGCGCGCCCGCCGGCAACGGGTCGGCCAACGGCGGCCCCGCGAAGGCGTCCGCGCCCGCCCCCGTCTCGAAGAGCGAGCCGAAGCCCGAGCCGAAGCCGGCGCCGACGGCAGCCGCGAAGACCACCGATGCCAAGGCCGAGCCGAAGGTGGCGCCGCGGGCCGAACCCAAGGCGGAGCCCCAGGGCGAGGTCGCAGGTGGGTCCCCGAAGCCCCGCGACATGCCCGCCGTCAAGGGCACCGGTCCGGTCAACGACGACCTGGTGACCCCCCTTCGCGGAGCGTCGTCGCGCGTCGTGTCCAACATGGAGGTCTCGCTCACCGTCCCGACGGCGACGAGCGTTCGCGCCGTGCCCGCCAAGCTGCTCATCGACAACCGTGTCGTCATCAACAACCACCTGGCCCGCTCGCGCGGCGGCAAGGTGAGCTTCACGCACCTCATCGGCTACGCCATGGTCAAGGCGCTGGCGCTCATGCCCGAGATGAACAACGGCTTCACCGAGAAGGACGGCAAGCCCGCCCTCGTCCGGCCTGCCCACGTCAACTTCGGTCTCGCCATCGACCTGCAGAAGGACGACGGCAGCCGCACGCTCGTCGTGCCCTCCATCAAGTCGGCCGAGGAGATGGACTTCGTCCACTTCTGGACCGCCTACGAGGACATCGTCCGGAAGGCCCGCGGCAACAAGCTCACCGTCGAGGACTTCCAGGGGACGACGATCTCGCTGACCAACCCCGGCGGCATCGGCACCGTGCACTCGGTCCCGCGCCTGATGAAGGGCCAGGGCGCCATCATCGGGGTCGGCGCCCTCGACTACCCCGCCGAGTGGCAGGGGGCGAGCAACGAGACGCTCAACCGGAACGCCGTGAGCAAGATCCTCACCCTGACCTCGACCTACGACCACCGCATCATCCAAGGTGCCCAGAGCGGCGACTTCCTGCGGATCATCCACCAGCTGCTCCTCGGCGACAACCGCTTCTACGACGAGATCTTCGAGTCGCTGCGCATCCCCTACGAGCCCATCCGGTGGATCCAGGACGTCGACTCCTCGCACGACGACGACATCAACAAGGTCGCCCGGGTCCAGGAGCTCATCCACGCCTACCGCGTGCGGGGCCACCTCATGGCCGACACGGACCCGCTCGAGTACAAGCAGCGCCGGCACCACGACCTCGACGTCACCACGCACGGCCTCAGCCTCTGGGACCTGGACCGCACCTTCGCCACCGGTGGCTTCGGCGGCTACCCGTTCCTCAAGCTGCGCAAGATCCTCGGCATCCTGCGGGACTCGTACTGCCGCACGGTCGGCATCGAGTACATGCACATCCAGGACCCCGAGCAGCGCAAGTGGATCCAGAACAAGGTCGAGCGGCCCTACGAGAAGGCCAACCGCGACGAGCAGATGCGCATCATGCGCCGCCTCAACGCCGCCGAGGCCTTCGAGACCTTCCTCCAGACGAAGTTCGTCGGGCAGAAGCGCTTCTCGCTCGAGGGCGGCGAGTCCGTCATCGCCCTGCTCGACCGCATCCTGTGCCGTGCCGCGAGCGAGAACCTCGACGAGGTCTGCATCGGCATGCCGCACCGTGGCCGCCTCAACGTGCTCGCCAACATCGCGGGCAAGTCCTACGGCCAGATCTTCCGCGAGTTCGAGGGCACCCAGGACCCCAAGTCGGTCCAGGGCTCGGGTGACGTGAAGTACCACCTCGGCACCGAGGGCGAGTTCGTCTCCGAGGACGGAAGCAAGACCAAGGTCTACCTCGCGGCCAACCCGTCGCACCTCGAGGCCGTCAACCCGGTGCTCGAGGGCATCGTGCGCGCCAAGCAGGACCGGCTCAACCTCGCCGGCGAGTCGTTCACCGTCCTGCCCGTGCTCATGCACGGTGACGCGGCCTTCGCCGGCCAGGGCGTCGTGGCGGAAACGCTCAACCTCTCGCAGCTTCGCGGTTACCGCACGGGCGGCACGATCCACGTCGTCATCAACAACCAGGTCGGCTTCACGACCTCGCCGAGCAGCTCGCGCTCGTCGGTCTACTCCACCGACGTCGCCCGCATGATCCAGGCGCCGATCTTCCACGTCAACGGCGATGACCCCGAGGCGTGCGTGCGCGTGGCCGAGCTGGCCTACGAGTTCCGCCAGGAGTTCAACAAGGACGTCGTCATCGACCTGGTGTGCTACCGCCGCCGTGGTCACAACGAGGGTGACGACCCGTCGATGACGCAGCCGCTCATGTACAACCTCATCGAGGCCAAGCGGTCGGTCCGCAAGCTCTACACCGAGTCGCTCATCGGCCGCGGCGACATCAGCGTCGAGGACGCCGAGGCCGCGCTGCGTGACTACCAGCAGCAGCTCGAGCGGGTCTTCGTCGAGACCCGCGAGGCGAAGAAGGCGCAGGCCGGCACGCCGGCCGTGCCCCACGACCGCGACTCCGACGCCCCCGACAACGCCGGCCTCGAGCGTCCGACCGCACAGGTGCAGGACGACGAGGCACCGGTGCGTTCGGCGACCGAGACCGGCGTCCCGGCCAGCGAGCTCGTGCACATCGGCGAGACGTTCGCGAGCCCGCCCGACGGCTTCACCATCCACCCGAAGCTCAAGCAGCTCATGGACAAGCGTGCCCAGATGGTCCACGAGGGCGGCATCGACTGGCCGATGGCCGAGCTGCTCGCCTTCGGCACGCTGCTCAAGGAGGGCACGCCGATCCGGCTCGCCGGGCAGGACAGCCGCCGTGGCACGTTCGTCCAGCGCCACGCCGTCCTCATCGACAAGGACAACGCGGAAGAGTGGACGCCGCTGCTGTACCTCGGCGAGGGCCAGGCCCGCTTCTGGGTCTACGACTCCCTCCTGTCCGAGTACGCCGCGATGGGGTTCGAGTACGGCTACTCCGTCGAGCGCCCTGACGCGCTGGTGCTGTGGGAGGCACAGTTCGGCGACTTCGGCAACGGCGCCCAGACCATCGTCGACGAGTTCATCTCCAGCTCGGAGCAGAAGTGGGGCCAGCGCAGCTCGGTCGTTCTCCTGCTGCCGCACGGCTACGAGGGCCAGGGCCCCGACCACAGCTCGGCGCGCATCGAGCGCTACCTGCAGCTGTGTGCCGAGAACAACATGACGGTCGCCTACCCGTCCACCGCAGCGAGCTACTTCCACCTGCTGCGCCGTCAGGCGTACGCCCGTCCGCGCACCCCGCTCGTGGTGTTCACCCCGAAATCGATGCTGCGCAGCAAGGCGGCGGCGAGCCCGGTGGAGGCGTTCACGCAGGGTGGCTTCCAGCCGGTCCTCGCCGACCACGACGGCGTGACGAAGGACGTCACCCGCGTGCTCTTCGCCAGCGGCAAGATCGTGCACGAGCTCGACGCCGAGCGCGAGAAGCGCGGCGACACCTCGACGGCCGTCATCCGGGTCGAGCAGCTCTACCCGATCCCCGAGCAGGAGATCATCGACGCTGCGGCCGCCTACCCCGGTGCGGAGCTCGTGTGGGTCCAGGACGAGCCGCGCAACCAGGGCGCCTGGCCGCTCATGGCCCAGTGGCTGCACGAGGACCTCTGCGGCATGGGAGAGAACCGGCCCTGGCGGGTCGTGGCCCGCAAGGCCGCGGCCTCCCCGGCCACCGGCTCCTCGAAGAAGCACGCGGCAGAGCAGGCCGAGCTCATGGAACGCGCGTTCGGCCGCTGAGCAGACGCCCGCCGGCCTGAGCAGCCGAGAGCACCCGAGGGGCCCCGCCACGACGGCGGGGTCCCTCGCGGCCTGCCCGGCCGGGCCGGCATACGCAGGCGTGGCTTCAGCGCGGCCAGGGGCGAACTGCCCGGTCCTCGGCCCGCCTCCGCCTGCCCCACCCCGGCACGCGATAACCTCCCTTCGTGTACTTCACCGACAGGGGCATCGAGGAGCTGGCCGCGCGCCGCGGCGAGGACGAGGTCACCATCGAGTGGCTCGCCGAGCAGCTGCGCACGTTCGTCGACCTCAACCCCGAGTTCGAGGTGCCGGTCGAGCGACTCGCGACGTGGCTCGCCCGGCTGGACGACGACGAGGACTGAGCCCGTGAGCGACCGCAGCGACAGCGCCGAGACACCGGCCGACGCACCGAGGGAGCCCTACGGTGTAGGCCCCGCCTATCCCTCGTCCCACACCCGCTTCACCAACGACGCCCCGGGGAGGTATGCCGCCACGCCTGCTCCGGAGCCCACGGCACCGAACGCTGCTACCGCTCCCGCGGAGCCCGCGGCGCCGGCCGCCCCCGCCGAGGACCCGTACTACGTTCCCAGCGCCGAGTTCACCGTCGCCGAGGAAATCCGAGACGTCGGCATGGTCTTCGTCGGCGCCTCCTTGACGGCCGGCTACGGCGACCCCAAGGGACTCGGCTGGGTCGGGCGCGTCGTCGCCCGCACGCAGCACCCCGACCTCGACCTCACGGCCTACAACCTCGGGGTGCGGGGCAACACCTCCGGCGACGTCGTGGCCCGCTGGGGCGCCGAGTGCCATCCCCGCTGGAAGGGTCGCACGGAGCGCCGGCTCGTGCTCAACGTAGGCACCAACGACGTGCTCTCCGGCATGACGATGGCCCGCTCGCGTCTCAACCTCGCCAACGTGCTCGACGAGGCGACCAACGCCGGGATCGGGGTCTTCGCCGTCGGCCTGACGCCCACGCTCGACGACGAGATGAACCGCAAGATCGAGGCGCTCGCCGAGGCCCAGGCCGACGTGTGCGCACGACGCGGCATCACCTACGTCGACTGCTATCGCCCGCTCGCGACGCACGACCAGTGGATGGCCGACCTCGCGGCGAGCCCCGACCGCGCACACCCCGGTCAGGCCGGTTACGGCCTCATCGCGTGGCTCGTGCTCCACAACGGCTGGAACGACTGGCTCTCGCTCAGCTGACGACGTCCGTGTCGGGTTCACCGTCAGGACGCCCGTCGGGCCGTCGCCCCGGTGCCGTCAGGGCTGCCGCGATGCTGGCGAGCGCGACGAGTCCCACGGCGAGGGCGACGGAGGTGCGGTCCGACTCGTGGAGCGACCACGCGACGGGCAGCAGGAGTGCGTTCCACAGCACGGTGGGCGTGCGCGGCCAGTCGGCGGCACGGGCCCAGCCCCGGGCCAACGCGAGCAGACCCAGTCCGAAGACCAGGATCAGCGCTCCGGAGGTCGCGGCCCGCGTGACATCGTCTGTGGCGCCCGTCACCATCTCGTAGACGTAGAACCCGGCGAAGCCCAGGACAGCGAGGGCCTCGAGAAGCGTGAGCAGGCCTGCAGCACGGTGGGATCCGCGCACGTCGCGGCTCGAGGAGGTGGATTCGGTCACCCCGTCAGCCTAGCGATCCCGTTGTCCCGGGCCGTCCGGGCGGGGGCGCGGCACCCCGGGAGGGCCCCGAGGTCTGGAACTGGGAGCCGTCTGCCAGTAGACTCAATCCTTGGTGTGATTCGCGCCCAAGGCGTTGAACACGACATGGTTGCTGGTCACACTGATCATGGCCCGCAACGCGTACGGAACAACTTCGTGCGCGTTTCCGTTGGTCAGGGGGTCATCCCCCGTGGCACGACGACACCATGACGTGGCTCCGACAACGACGATGGCGCCCCCGAGCACATGCACCGCGACCGACACCCGGACGCCGGTGCGAACCGACATACATGAAGGAGCACGATCCACATGGATTGGCGCGACCGCGCTGCCTGCCTGGAGGCCGATCCCGAGCTGTTCTTCCCCATCGGGAACACCGGCCCGGCCATCCTGCAGATCGAGGAGGCGAAGGCTGTGTGCCGGACCTGTCCGGTCATGGACACCTGCCTCAAGTGGGCACTCGAGACCGGCCAGGATGCCGGCGTCTGGGGTGGCCTGTCCGAGGACGAGCGCCGCGCCCTGAAGCGCCGCAACGCGCGGGCCCGCCGCGCTGGCTGAACCCCGCACGACCGACGTCGTCGAGCCCGGTGACCGTGAGGTCGCCGGGCTTTTGGCTTGCCCGCGCGCCGTTCTGCTTCCCGGCGCCCAGGCGGGCTCAGGAGATCGGGCGGAGGCTTGCGGTGAACCGGGCCCGGGTGCCGTGCGGCACGACGGGCTCCCACGTGATGCGGCCCTGGAGGTCGCCCACGAGGGACTGGACGATCTGGGTGCCCAGGCCCGATCCCGGGCGCCGGGCGGGGTCGATCCCCTTGCCGTCGTCCTCGACCGAGACGACGACCATGGGTTGGCCCCGGTCGTCGGACAGGCGCTCGATGGCGATGCGGACCTCTCCCCCGGTGTCGCCGAGGCCGTGCTCGATGGCGTTCTGGACGAGCTCGCTCATGATCATGGCGAGCGAGGTGGCGTCCTCGGCACGCAGGCGCCCGAAGGAGCCCTCGGTGACCGTGTGAACGGGCGCGCCGTTCGCCGAGACCTCGACGACGGCGTTGAGGCCTCGCTGGGCGATGGTGTCGAACTCGACGGTCTCGTCGAAGCCCTGGCTCAGCTGGTCGTGGACCATGGCGATCGTGCCGACCCGGCGCTCGGCCTCTGCGAGTGCGACCTTGGCCTCGCCGTCAGGCAGCCGGCGGGACTGCAGACGCAGCAGGGCGGCCACGGACTGGAGGTTGTTCTTGACGCGGTGGTGGATCTCGCGGATCGTCGCGTCCTTCGTCATGAGCTCGCGTTCACGCCGGCGCAGCTCGCCGACATCGCGCATGAGCACGATGGCACCGAACCGCTGACCCGCCTCGGTGAGCGGGATCGCCCGCATCGACACGGTCGTGCCGCCCGCCACGACCTCGGTCCGCCAGGGCTGACGCCCGGTGACGACGAGCGGCAGGCCCTCGTCGACGGGGTAGGACTCGCGGACGTTGTCGGTGACGATCTGGGCCAGGCTGGCCCCGACGACCTCGCCGAGGTGCCCGAGCCGGTGGAGCGCTGAGACGGCATTCGGGCTCGCGTAGGTGACGATGCCGTCGACATCGAGGCGGATGACGCCGTCACCGACCCGGGGCGCGCCGCGCCGCAGGCCCGTCGGGGCGCCACTGTGCGGGAACTCCCCGCCGGTCACCATGCGGCACAGCGCGTCGGCCGTGGCGAGGTAGGTCAGCTCCAGACGGCTCGGTGTGCGCGTCGTCCAGAGGTTCGTGTGACGCGTCATCACGGCGACGACGTGACCGCCGCGGACGACGGGGATGTACTCCTCGCGGACCGACTGGTCGGGTCCGTGCTCGTGGGGGACGACCACCTGGCGCACGCGCAGGATGCGCTGCTCGGCGGCGGCCTCGTCGAGCAGGTCCCGGGCGCGGCCAGGCTCCGTGAGGCGGCCCACCTGGTCCTCGACGAAGACGAGCTGACCCGTCGTCGGGCGTACGTGCGCGACGGCCTCCCAGCGGTCGCTGGTCGAGCGGACCCAGAGCACGAGGTCGGCGAACGAGAGGTCGGCGACGAGCTGCCAGTCACCGACGAGCAGGTGGAGCCACTCGACGTCGTGGTCCGGCAGGTTCGTCCGCCCGCGAAGGAGCTCGCTCAGGGTTGCCACTCCCCGAGCCTAGTGAGCCTGCCCGCTCCCCCTCGAGTGCCCTCGTCGGCCACCGAGCCCGAGTCAGGTCGGGAGCGGGGCCTGGCGGCACTCGCGGCGTGGAGCATCGGCGGGAGTGCCGTGACACCGGCTCCCAGCGTCCCTCACGCCTCCGATGCCGCTCCCACCACCAAGCCCCGATCCCTCACGTGCACATGTCTGGCGCGCGGGTCGAGGTGATGCGTCGCCACACGGCGCGACGGCATACCTCGCCCCGCCGCCGGCTGCGCGGCTCAGCTGCGGGAGCCGGCGGTCGTGGGTCAGGAGCGCGCCGCGGCGGCGGCCTTCTTCGCCGCAGTCTTCGTGGTCGTGGCGGCCGCCTTGCTCACGGCTGTCTTCGCAGCAGTCTTCGCCGCCGCCTTCGAGGCGGCCGCCTTCGTCGTGGCCTTCTTGGTGGCTGCCTTCTGGGCGGCTGCCTTCGTCGTCGGGGCGGGCTGGTCCGAGGCCGATGCCGGGGCGGGAGCGGGCGCACCCGACGAGGCCGGTTTCGTCACGGTGCGCAGGGTGCGCAGGGCGACCGAGAGCGCGGCGATACCGGCGTGGCTCATCCGCTCGATGCCGCCCAGCGCGGCTCGCGCGCGACCGAGCGCGTCGGCATTGAGCTCGGACCACTCGGCCAGGCGGGCCCGGGCGTCCTCACGTGGTCTGCTGACCTCGAGCACCGACCGGGTCAGGCTCTCGAGGACGGCGTAGAGGTCGTCGCGCAGCGCGCCGCGGGCCATGGCGTCCCAGCGGTCGTCGCGCGGCAGCATCGTCACCCGCGTCAGCATGGCGTCGATCGAGAACGTCTCGGAGGTCAGGAAGTAGACCCCGACGACGTCGTCGAGCTTCTCGCCGGTGTCCTCGGCGATCTCGATGCAGTCGAGCAGCGAGTAGAGGTCGAGCAGCGATGCTGCGACGAGCGCCAGCTCCTGGGGCACGCCCTTGCCCTCGAGCTCACGGGCCCGCCGCTGCAAACGGGCGCGCTCGCTGCCCTGGAGCAGCTCGGGGACACGGCCGGAGAAGGCCTCGATGCCCGGGCGGAAGCGCGCCACCTCCGCAGCGATGTCGAGCGTCGCGGGACGGGAGGTGAGGAACCAGCGCACCGACCGGTCGATGAGGCGACGGAACTCGAGGTAGAGCGCCGTCTGCGCGCCGGTGCTCACCACGTTGTCGGTGGCCTCCACCCGGCGCACGTAGCCGGCGAGGCCGAACACCTCACGGCAGACGACGTACGCGCGGGCGACCTGCTCGGGAGTGGCCCCCGTCTCCTCGCCGGCCCGGTAGGCGAAGGTGATGCCACCGCGGTTCACCATCGAGTTCGCGACCGAGTTCGTGATGATCTCGCGGCGCAGCGGGTGGGCCGCGATCTCCTCTGCGTACTTGCCGCGCAGCGGCTTCGGGAAGTACTCCGAGAGCGTCGACTCGAACCACGGGTCGTCGGGCAGCCCCGTCGCGATGAGCTGGTTCTTGAGGTAGAGCTTCGCGTACGCCACGAGCACCGAGAACTCCGGTGACGTGAGGCCCATCCCGTCCTTCTGACGGCGCGCGATCTCGCCGTCGCTTGGGAGGAACTCGAGCGAGCGGTCGAGGTCCCCCTGGGCCTCGAGGAACTGGATGAGCCGCTCGTGCACGCCGAGCATCGCGTGCTGCTGCGCACGGGCGTTGCCGAGCAGGACGTTCTGCTCGTAGTTGTCGCGCAGGACCTGCTCGGCGACCTCGTCGGTCATCGAGGCGAGCAGCGCGTTGCGCCGCTTGGTGGTGAGCTCGCCGGACCGGGTCAGCGCGGTGAGCAGGATCTTGATGTTGACCTCGTGGTCGGAGGTGTCGACGCCGGCGCTGTTGTCGATGGCGTCGGTGTTGATCCGCACCCCGGCGAGGGCCGCCTCGATGCGGCCGAGCTGGCTCGCTCCGAGGTTGCCACCCTCGCCGACGACCTTGCAGCGCAGGTCGCTGCCGTTGACGCGGATGGCGTCGTTGGCGCGGTCGCCGATCTCGGAGTGTGTCTCGACCGCGGCCTTGACGTAGGTTCCGATGCCCCCGTTCCACAGCAGGTCGACCGGGGCCAGCAGGATCGCCTTCATGAGGTCGGCGGGCGTCATCGACTTCGTGCCGGAGCGCAGGCCCAGGGCCGCGACCATCTCGGGACTCACCGGCACCGACTTGGCCGAGCGCGGGAAGATGCCGCCCCCCTTGCTGATCAGCTTCTCGTCGTAGTCGGCCCACGACGAACCGGGCAGGTCGAACATCCGCCGACGCTCGGCGTACGAGACCGCGGCGTCGGGGTCCGGGTCCACGAAGATGTGTCGGTGGTCGAAGGCCGCGAGGAGGCGGATGTGCTCGGACAGGAGCATCCCGTTGCCGAAGACGTCACCGCTCATGTCGCCGACGCCGACGACCGTGAACTCCTGGGACTGGGTGTCGACACCGAGCTCGCGGAAGTGGCGCTTGACCGACTCCCACGCGCCCCGCGCCGTGATGCCCATCCCCTTGTGGTCGTAGCCGGCCGAGCCGCCTGACGCAAACGCGTCGTCGAGCCAGAAGCCGTAGTCGGCCGACAGCCCGTTGGCGATGTCGGAGAACTTCGCCGTGCCCTTGTCGGCGGCGACGACGAGGTAGGTGTCGTCCTCGTCATGGCGCACGACCCGGTGCGGCGGGACGGCGGCACCCGACACGAGGTTGTCGGTGAGGTCGAGCAGCCCGGAGATGAAGAGCTTGTAGGACGCGACGCCCTCGTCCATCCACGCCGCTCGGTCGACGGCGGGGTCGGGCAGCTGCTTGGCGTAGAAGCCGCCCTTGCTGCCGGTCGGCACGATGACGGCGTTCTTGACCATCTGCGCCTTGACGAGGCCGAGGACCTCGGTGCGGAAGTCCTCACGCCTGTCGGACCAGCGCAGACCGCCGCGGGCGACCTTCCCGAAGCGGAGGTGCACGCCCTCGACGCGGGGGCTGTAGACCCAGATCTCGAACATCGGCCGAGGGGCCGGCAGGTCGGGGACCTTCTTCGGGTTGAGCTTGAGCGAGACGTAGGACTTGTCGCGGCCGGCTTCGTCCGGCTGGTAGAAGTTCGTGCGCAGGCTCGCCTGGATGACGCCGAGCAGGGCTCGCACGATGCGGTCGTGGTCGAGGCTCGCGACGTCGTCGAGCGACTCCCTGATGCGTGTCACGACGTGCTTCTGGCGCGACGCGCGCTTGTCGTGACCGGCCTCGGTCTCGGGGAAGGCGTCGGGGTCGAAGCGTGCCTCGAAGAGCTCGACGAGGCTACGGGCGATGCCGGTGTTGGCAGCGAGCGCCGACTCGACGTAGTCCTGCGAGAAGGTCGATCCGGTCTGACGGAGGTACTTCGCGACCGTGCGCAGGATGACGACCTGACGCCACGTGAGGCCAGCGGCGAGCACGAGCGCGTTGAACCCGTCGGACTCGGCCCGGCCGTCCCAGACGGCCCGGAACGCGTCCTCGAACCGGTCTCGGACGTCACCGGCGAGTGCCGCGTCGCCGGACCCCCACGTCTGGGCGTCGGAGCGCAGGCCGAAGTCGAAGATGTGCAGCGTGCGGCCGTCCGGACCGGGGACCTCGTAGGGGCGCTCGTCGGTCACCTCGACGCCGAGGTGCGTGAAGAGCGGGAGGACCTGGGTCAGTGACAGGTCGGCACGGCGGTAGAGCTTGAAGCGCCGCTCGCGCGGGTCGTCGGACGCCGGGTCGTCGTAGAGGTGCAGCGCGGTCGTGCGGTCGCCCTCGCCGAGCGCATCGATGCGGTCGAGGTCGGCGACCGCGGTCTCGACGTCGAAGTCCTCCTTGTAGGCCTCGGGCAGGGCCTTGGCGTAGGCCGCCATCGTCCGTGCCGCTCCCTCGAGACCCCGTGCCTGGCCGAGGGCCTCGGACAGGTCCTCGTCCCACGTGCGGGTCGCGTCGATGACGCGCTTCTCGAGGTCCGCCTCGTCGACGTCGGGGATGTCGGTCCCCGTCGGCATACGGACGACGAAGTGGAGGCGCGCGAGCGTCGACTCGCTGACGCGCGTCGTGTTGTCGATGTTCTCGCCGCCGAAGGCGTCGAGCAGGATCGCCTGGATGCGCAGGCGGACCGTCGTGTTGTAGCGGTCGCGCGGGAGGTAGACGAGACAGGAGACGAAGCGGCCGAACTCGTCCCGGCGCAGGAAGAGCTTGGTCTTGCGGCGCTCCTGGAGGTGCAGGACGCTCGTCGCTATCTCGGCCAGCTGGGTCGCGCTCGTCTGGAAGAGCTCGTCGCGCGGATAGGTCTCGAGGATCTGGAGGATGTCCTTGCCGGAGTGGCTGTCGGCGCTCAGGCCCGTGAGGCGCAGCACCTCCTGTGCGCGCACGTCGAGGAGGGGGATGTCGTGGATCGTGTCGTTGTAGGCAGCCGAGGCGTAGAGGCCGAGGAAGCGCTGCTCGCCGACGCACTCGCCGCGGGCGTCGAAGCGCTTGATCGAGATGTAGTCGAGGTAGACGTCGCGGTGCACCGTCGCGCGGGAGTTGGCCTTCGTGATGATGAGGATCGTCGAGTCGCGCGCCGCGCGACTGGCAGCCGGCGTCAGCACGAGTCCCTTTGCCGCAGAAGGACGGTCGTAGCGCAGCAGCCCGAGCCCGGTGCCGGGGACCTGGCGCGAGACGTCCTTGCCGCCCTCGTGCGCGAGGGAGTACTCGCGATAGCCGAGGAAGGTGAAGTTGTTGTGCGCGAGCCACTCGAGGAAACGGCTGGCCTCGCGTGCCTGGTGGGGATCGGTGCCCGGCGGCGTGGCCGAGCGCAGCTCGCTCGCGATGGTGAGCGCGTGGGCGCGCATCTTCGGCCAGTCCTCGACGGAGTCGCGGACGTTCTCGAGGACGTGGCGCAGACGGGCCTCGACATCGGACAGGGCGTCGGTCGGCAGGCGGTCGATCTCGAGGTGCATCCAGGACTCGCGGACCAGGCCGAGGGAGCTCGACCTGACGGTGGTCGAGCCATCCGTGATGACCGACTTGAGCTCGCCGGTGATGTCGCGCGACACGGTCATCTGCGGGTGCACGATGAGGTGCACGCCGCGGTCGAAGCCGCCGAGCGCGGCGACGACGGAGTCGACGAGGAAGGGCATGTCGTCGACGACGATCTGGACGACCGAGTGGCCCGTGGACCAGCCCTCGTCGTCAGCCGTCGGGTTGAAGGCGCGGACGTTGAACGTGCCCACCTGGCGCTGCTGGGCGAAGGCGCGGTGCTCGGTGGCGATCGTCGCGAGCTCGCGCGCCGGACGGGCCAGCAGGTCCTCGGTAGCGACGAGGTGGTAGTAGGCGAGGAGGAACTCCTCGAGCTCGCGGGACGCGGCGCCCCCGGATCGACCTCGACCCCGTCGAGGAGGCGCCACCGCAGCGGCAGCGGCCTTGATGACGTCGATTCGGGACTGTTCGAGTGACGCTGACATGCGGTTGTCGGATTCCTCACCGTGCGACCCGTGCGGCGACACGTCGTCGTGCCGCGCATCTCACGATGTGAGCCTATCCCGTCGGCGCACGCCCTCGAATCGCCCCTTCGGGGCACTCCGTCGATGACACTCGAACGACGCGCGAGCACCCGGTGGAGAACTCCGGCCCGCGGGAGCGGGCAGTCCCTAGAGTGGAGCCATGACCGAGGGGAGCGGGGTGCCGAGCGCTGCGGACCCCGGGACCCTGCGGGCCCTCTCCTCGGGGAGGTCCTCGACGCGCACGCTGTCCGACGACCTGCTGACGCACCTTCCCGACCTCGGCGACCTGCCCACGCAGCGGGCCCTCGACGCCTGGGTCGAGCAGGCGGCCGACACCCTCCGGGCGCTGTCGGAGGCTCTCGAGGAGCGGTTGCTCGATCTCGGCGCCGCACCCGCCCGGCAGCGCGAGGACGACGAGCACGGCGGCCCGGCGGCTCCCGGACCCTCGGCGCGGGCGGGTGGCTCCCGATGAGCCTCTCCCCCGGCGACACCGGGTCGACCTCGGCTCTCGGCGGCGCCCTGCGCACGCAGGCGAACCAGCTGGCCGACCTCGTCATCGACCTCGACGCGGCCGCGCGACGCGCAGCACGCACCGGAACACCCGACCCGACGGGCCACGAGCGCGATCTCCTGACCCGCACGGCCACCGAGCTCGACCGCGTCGGCGGCTTGCTCCAGTGGTGGACCACCGCCGCCGTCGAGCAAGCGGCTCGCGTGCGCGCGCTCGAGCCGGCCCTGACCCGCTGCGACCTGGTCATCGACGGACAGCTCGTCGTCGAGCGCTCGGGTCCGACCCGGGTCGAGCCCGTCGCACGGCTCGCGGAGCGTGAGCGCCTCCAGGAGCTGCTCAACCGCGTGACGGCCGTGCGCTCGCGCGAGCTCGGCCGTCTCCGCCGCGAGCTCGAGACGTCCGGCACCACGCTGGCAGCCCTCTCCGACCGCGCCCGGTCGGGCGCCTGAGGCCGCACCACCGCTCGGGCGATCGGGCCGTGCGGCACTCGTCCTCTGGGGCGAAGGGCGGTGCAATACGGTGTCGGCCATGAAGATCTCCGAGACGATCACGTATGCCGCTCCGCCCGAGACCGTCTACGCCATGGTCACCGACGCGGCCTTCCAGAAGCGCAAGTGCGTCGAGGCCGGCGCCCGGCGGCACGAGGCCGCGGTCAGCCCGGCCGGAGACGGCGCACGGGTCGTGACGAAGCGCGACCTGCCGGCCGACGACCTTCCCGACTACGCGAAGTCCATCGTCGGCTCGACCCTCTCGGTCACGGAGACCTACGAGTGGGGCGCCGGCGGTGCTGACGGCTCGCGCCCGGGCACGCTCACGGTCGAGGTGGCGGGTGCCCCGGTCGCGATGCGGTCGACGATCCGGCTCAGCGCATCGGGGAGCGGCACGCAGATCACCATCGACGGCGACCTCAAGGCGTCGATCCCGCTCTTCGGCGGCAAGATCGAGAAGGCCGCGGCCCCGGCCGTCATCCACGCGATCCGCAGCGAGCAGCGCACCGGGAACGCCTGGCTGTCCGAGCGCTCCTGAGCATCTGCCACCCGGTCCGGCGAACGCCGACACGACGCTGGGCCCGACGCCTGACGGAGACGGGCCCAGCGGCATACGGCATTGAGCCGCGGCGGGAGTCAGCCCATGTGCGGGTAGGTGTGGTTCGTCGGCGGGACGAAGGTCTCCTTGATCGACCGGACGCTCGTCCAGCGCAGCAGGTTCTGGGCTGCCCCGGCCTTGTCGTTGGTGCCGGACGCCCGGCCGCCACCGAAGGGCTGCTGACCGACGACGGCGCCGGTCGGCTTGTCGTTGACGTAGAAGTTGCCGGCGGCGAAGCGCAGGCGCTTCGTGGCATCGGCGATGACGCGACGGTCCTGGGCGATGATCGAACCGGTGAGGCCGAACGGCGAGAAGCGCTCCATCTGGTCGAGCACCGTGTCGTACTCCGCGTCGGGGAAGACGTGGACCGACAGGATCGGGCCGAAGTACTCGGTGCGGAACGACTCGTCGGCGGCGTCGGTGATCTCGAGGACGGTCGGCCGCACGAAGTAGCCGACGGAGTCGTCGTAGGTGCCACCGGCCACGACGTCGATGCCCGCCTCGCCGTGCGCCCGGTCGATGGCGTCCTTGTGCTTGACGAACGCTCGCTCGTCGATGACGGCGCCCATGAAGTTGGACAGGTCGGTGACGTCGCCCTGGGTGAGGCCGTTGGTGATGTCGACGAGGTCACCCTTGATCTGCCTCCACACCGAGGCCGGGACATAGGCGCGCGAGGCGGCCGAGCACTTCTGGCCCTGGAACTCGAAGGCGCCGCGGATCATCGCGGTGCGCAGGACGGCCGGATCGGCGCTCGGGTGGGCCAGGATGAAGTCCTTGCCGCCGGTCTCTCCGACGAGGCGCGGATAGGTGCGGTAGCGGTCGAGGTTGGTGCCGACCTCCTGCCACAGGTGCTTGAACGTCGGGGTGGAGCCGGTGAAGTGGATGCCGGCGAGGTCCTCGTCGCACAGGGCGGCCTTGCTGACGTCGATGCCGTCGCCGGTGACGAGGTTGATGACGCCGGGCGGCATGCCGGCCTCCTCGAGCAGCTCCATCGTCAGCTGGGCGGCGAGCTGCTGGGTCGGGCTCGGCTTCCACACGACGGTGTTGCCCATGAGCGCCGGGGCGGTCGGGAGGTTGCCGGCGATCGCGGTGAAGTTGAACGGGGTGATCGCGTAGACGAAGCCCTCGAGCGAGCGGTAGTCGGACCGGTTCCAGATGCCCTTGGCGTTGAGCGGCGGCTGCTGCTCGAGGAGCTGGCGCGCGAAGTGGACGTTGATGCGCCAGAAGTCGATGAGCTCACAGGCCGCGTCGATCTCGGCCTGGTACGCGGTCTTGCTCTGCCCGAGCATCGTGGCGGCGTTGAGGCGGGCGCGCCACGGACCGGAGAGCAGCTCGGCGGCCTTGAGCAGGATGGCCGCGCGGTCGTCGAACGACAGCTCGCGCCACATCGGGGCCGCGGCCTTCGCGGCGTCGACGGCCGCCTGGCCCTCCTCGACGGTGGCGTTGCGCATCGTGCCGAGCACCTTGCGGTGCGCGTGCGGCTGGCGGACGGCGATCTCGCGACCGGTTCCGGTGACGCGCTCGCCGTTGATGGTGTGGGGCAGCTCGGTCTGGGTCGAACCCAGCTCGGCGAGGGCGACCTCGAGCGCGGCTCGCTCGGGCGAGCCCGGCGCGTAGTCGAGCACCGGCTCGTTGGCCGGTGCGGGCACGTGGGTCACGGCGTCCATCAAGTTCTCCTGCGGTTGGCACGGGGTCGTCGCCCGGTGGGGCGAGTGGGGTGGCCCGCCTCATGGGCGGAGCCACCCCATCGTTCCATGCCTGTGGGAGTGCTGATCAGTGCCGCCGGCCCTGTCAGTGCAGGACCGGGATGCCCCACGGGTAGCGGAAGGCCTCGCCACGACTCGCGGCCATCGCGGCTCGGATGTGGAACCACAGGGCCGCCACCACGGCGACGATCCACACGATGATGCCGATGGGGATGAGGATCACCGTGAAGAACATGACCCAGCCGACGATGATGGCGGCCCAGACGGCGAGGTTGAAGTTGAAGGAACCGGCGGCGGCCTGACGCACGAACGTGCTGCGGTCCTTGTAGAGGGCCCAGATGACGAGCGGGCCGACGAAGCTGAGCCAGCCGACGGAGATGATGGCGGCGACGATGGCGGCGAGGTGACCCAGGATCGCCCAGGTACGCTCTTCGCTCGTCGGCGCCAGGGACTGGCCGTACGGGTGCGGGATCGGTTGTGTCATGACTCCATCGTGGCGTGCCCAGTGGCCGTCTCGCTGCTGGGGACCCCCCTGACCCGACCCTGACCCACCCCTGATCCGCGGCGACCCACGTCGGGGTCGGCAGCCGTCTGCGGTTGGTCAGGCAGGGGCACTCACGGTGTCGTCGACGACGAGCGAGCAGACCTCGCTGGCAGGGTCGGCGATGCCGAGGGTCGACAGGAGGGTGAGCGCCAGCTGGTGGTGACCGCGCGCACCGGGGTGGAACGTGTCGTCGAGCCATCCGGCAGGCACGACGTCCTTGCCGACGTCCCGTGCGGCCGCGTCCCACGCCGCAGCGTGGTCGACGACGAGGACCCCGAGGTCGCGCGCGACCTCGCGCACCGCCTCCGCGTAGACGGCGATGAGGCGAGGTCCGCGGCCACCGTCCTCGAGAACCGGCGGCGGTGTCTGGAGCACGACGGTGGCGCCGACGTCGCGAGAGCGCTGGACGATCTGGTCCAGTCGGTAGCGGAACCCGCGCACGCCGTCCTCTCCGGCGAGGATGTCATTGGTGCCGAACATCACGAAGACGACGTCGGGCGCGAACCGCCCCGCACGCCAGTGGAACTCGGGCAGCAGCTGTTCGGTCGTGGTCCCGGACACACCGGAGTTGATGACGGCGTCCCCACGACGTCCGAGCTCACCGCGTACGCGCTCGGCGAAGTGTTCGACGTAGCTGCGGTGCCCGTGCGTGTGCCCGACCCCCTGCGTGATGCTGTCGCCGAGGAAGACCCACGTCACGGGCGGTCCGGAGAGGATCTCGCGGAGGCGGTCGGCATCGCGGCGGGCGTACTCGTCAGCGGTGAAGTCCATTCGCGCAAGGTAACAAGGGAGGAGGCGCCGGCGACTCCCCCGGACCAGCACGTGGGACGGACGGGTCAGGCCGCGCCGGCACGCTCCTGCGCGGCGGTCCCCGAACCGTCGGCGGCAGCCCGACCCGGGAGGGGTTGCGGCCGGTCTCCACCATGCAGGGTGGCCTCCACCGGAAGCCGGTCGACGAAGCGCGCCACTGCTCCCCCGACGGCCGCGTCGGCGAGCACCCGCCGGTGCCCGAGGCCGACGGTCGAGAGCAGCTGCGCCCCGGGCCAGCACTGCACGAGATGGGTGGACCGCTCGTGCGGCACCTCCCGGTCGAGGAGGTCGTGCACGACGAGGAGCTCGGGCCGCTCGTGCGGTTCGAGGGCTGTTGCGATCGTCACGAGCTCGAGCGCGTCGGGGGCGTATCCGGTGCGGAGACGGACGCGCTCGACGAGCTCGCGCGTCGTCCGCTCACCCAGGCCCAGCTCGCGCCGCAGCCGCTCGAGCAGCTCCGGTATGCCGCTGGGCGGGGCGATGAGCACGAGCCGCTCCGAGGCGAGCCAGCCGTCGCGGATGGCCAGCAGGGAGGACAGGGCGCCCATCGAGTGCGCGACGACGGCGCGCGCCGGCCCGAAGCGGACTGCGACGGCGTCGAGGGAGTGGCCGAGCTCGACGGCATCCGAGGACACGGCACCGTGGGCGCCCGGGTCCGACCGGCCATGGCTCAGCCCGTCGAAGGAGACCACCTGCAGCCCCCGGTCGAGCAGTGGCCCGACGAGCGGCGTCAGCTGTTCGAGCGTTCCGCCCCAGCCATGGACGAGGTAGACGACAGGCCCCTCGCCCCACGTCCGCCCACGGACGACGTGGGCCCGGTGGTGGACCTCGAAGGCCGATCCGAGCAGCTCGCGGACCGGCGTCCCGGCGGTGATCGTCGACGCCGGCCGTTGGGCCGCGGGTAACCGGAACCACAGGCGCTCCGCGACTCGCGCCCCGATACCGGGCGCGACGGGTTCGGCCATCCGAAGGGCGGCTCGCCGAATAGACCGATCGATCGTGCTTTTCTGTAGTGCGGAAAAGACCATGACGAGTTCCTCCAGCGGTGGTTGCGGTGTGTGGTGGCGTGGACGCGGACGAGAGTCAGGCTGATCGAGCGATGGGCCGGCAGCCGTCGACGAGACGGTCGAACGCCCGACGTGCGCGCTCCTCGGCCCGGCCGTCGCGCATCAGCCGACGTGCGTGGTGGTGGGCGAGCACGATGCCCTCGAGCTCGTAGGCGAACTGTTCGGGGTCGACGTCCTCGCGGAAGTGGCCCTCGCTGACGGCGGTGCCGATGATGAGGGTCAGGGACTCGAGCTTGTCGCGCTCGGCGCGGACGAGCTCGTCACGGACCTGGCCCTCCTGGTCGTCGAACTCGCTGGCCGCGTCGACGAAGATGCACCCACCCCCGAACGCCGTCGACTGCCAGCTGATCCAGCGGTCGAAGAACTCGCGCACCCTCGGCTCACCACGAGGTGCGGCCACGGTGGGGCGCATGACGACGTCGGTGAACCGGTCGCGCGCGTGCTGGAGAACCTGGACCTGGAGCGCCTCCTTGGAGGCGAAGTGGGCGTAGAGGCCGCTCTTGCTCAGCTTGGTGGCTGCGGCCAGCGTGCCGATGGTCAGACCACCGAGCCCGACGAGCGACGCCAGCTCGGTCGCCTCGTCGAGAATGGCCGTCTTCGTGCTCTCACCCTTGCCCATACGTGCCATAAAAGCACGACCGTTCGGCCGCCGCAAGGGTCATCCGGAGAACGTCAGAACTCACGCCACCGGACCGGGGCGCCACGAGCGCACGACCTGTGACCACACCGCCACGCTGTCGGGCACGAAGCTCGCGTCCGCTTCGTCCAAGCGCCGAACCAGCTCCTCGACCGTGACCCACTCACCCCACGACACCTCCTCCGGCTGCCAGCGGATCGGGCCGTCCCACGTCACGACGAAGCGGAAGGCGCGGTAGCGCGTGTGGTCATCGGCGTAGTCGGCGACCCCGAGGGGCTCGAGGCGGACCCCGGAGACGCCGAGCTCCTCCTCGACCTCGCGCACCGCGCCCAGGGCGGGGTCCTCCCCCGCGAGGACGACCCCTCCGGCCGCGAGGTCGAGCAGGCCCGGGTAGACGTCCTTCGTCGTCGTGCGGCGGTGCAGGTAGACCCGCCCCGACGGGTCGCGGACGACGATCGACGACGCCGCGTGGCGCAGGTTGCGCGCGCGCATGACCGAACGCGGCGCCGATCCGACCACCTCACCGGCCTCGTCGTAGAGCGCGACCTCCTCGTCGTCAGCCATGACCGGGTCTCAGCCGAAGAAGGAGCGCACGTCGTCGAGCTCGGTGACGTCGTACCAGAGCAGCTCGTCGGGCTCCTCGTCGACGCTGCCGGTCACCTCGTCGTCGACATGGAAGGACGCCACCCGCGAAAGCGGAACGGGCGCCGTGAGCACCACCTTGGACACGGGCGACCCGTCCCGCGGCGAGACCGACGTGGCATCGGCGTCGGCCGCGGCGACGACCCGCCGCTCCGAACGCGCAGACCTCATCCCGGCCGCCGCCTCGACGGCATCGCTGAAGGCGGCGTACTCGAGGTCCTCGACGTCGAGACCCGGCGCGGCCTGTTCGAGACCCGACGTCACGGCATACGCGGTGCGCGGGGTGCCCGGTCCGGCGGCGAGCGCACCCGTGGTGGCCAGCTCCTCGAGGCCCGCCCGGCCCATCGGCACGTAGACCCGCACGACCTGCATCAGCCCTCCCTCCCGCTCGTCAGCTCCGCGAGCGACTCGACGATGGACTGACCGAGCACGTCGACGTCGGGCATGGCATCGCGGTCGGCGTTGAGACCGAAGTAGACGCTGCCGTTGTAGGACGTGATCCCGATGGAGAGGGCCTGTCCCTTGGCGAGCGGAGTGACGGGGTAGGTCGAGAGCATCTCGGCGTCACCGGCGTAGAGGGGGGTCTGCGGGCCCGGCACGTTGGTGATCATGACGTTGTAGAGGCGGCGCGACATGGCCGAGCCCAGGCGAGCGCCCAGCGCGTGCAGCGTCGGTGGTGCGAAACCTGCGAGGTTGGCGAGCGAGGTCGCGCCGACCGCCTGGCCACCCTCCATCTGCTGGCGCATGGCGAACGCGATCTGGTGCAGGCGCATCGACGCCCCCGGCTCGCCGACGGGGAGGTTGACGACACAGGCCATGACCTGGTTGGCGTACATGCCGGCCGGGTCGTCGCCGTAGATGCTGACCGGCACCATGGCGCGCACCGCCGTGTGGGGGCTCACGGCCTCCCCCCGCCCGAGCAGCCAGGCACGGAAACCACCGGCGATCGTCGCCAGCACGACGTCGTTGATCGTCACGTCCTCGGCGTAGGCCCCCCGGGCCAGGCGCTTGCGCACGAGGCGGTAGTCCTCGAGGTCGGTCGCGATCATGACCCACCGACGGGAGGAGCCGATCTCGGCGTTGAGAGGCGAGTCCGGCGCCGGACGCGCGGCCGTCCGGGCCACCGTGGAGAGCACCTGACCGAGGCCCTCGACGGCGCGGAGCCCCACGTTGAGGGCGTCGTTGAGGCCACCCCGGACGAGGTCGACCACCTGCGTCGGACGCCGCACGGCGTCGATGACGGCGCCCGTCACGAGCTCGGCCGAGGAGGGTGACCGGCTCGGCTCCCACGGCACCACGACGTCGTCGAGGTCCTCACCCTTGACGGCGTCGACGATGACGTGGGCGATGTCGAGGGCGTTGACGCCGTCGATGAGGGCATGGTGTGTCTTCGTGACGATCGCGAACCGGCCGTCGTGCAGCCCTTCGACGAGGTAGACCTCCCACAGCGGGCGGGTGCGGTCGAGCTTGCGCGGCTGGACGCGGGCCACGAAGTCCTGCAGCTGACGGTCGCTCCCGGGGCGAGGCAGGCCCGCGCGGCGCACGTGGTAGCCGAGGTCGAACGCCTCGTCGTCGACCCACACGGGGTTGCCGATGCGTCCCGGGACGTCGCGCACCTTCTGCCGGAAGCGTGGGATCGCTCCGATGCGGCTCTCGATGATCCGGACGAGCTGGTCGTAGTCGAAGCCCTCGCTCGGAGGTTCGAAGACCATGACCGACCCGACGTGCATCGACGTGGTGGACTCCTCGAGGTAGAGGAACGACGCGTCGAGCGAGGTCAGGCGGTCAGACATGGTCACACTCTGCCAGAGGCCTGCCTAGGATCATGGCCATGCGTGCCCTTCGTGCCCTTCCGTATGCCGTGTGCGTCCTCGCCCTCGCCGGCGCGGCCGCCTGCTCGTCCAGCGGCCCCGAAGCGGGGCCCGGCGCTGCCACCGGCGTCGCCTCGACGGGCAGCGTCAAGCGCCTCGAGGTGACGATCTCGGGCAGCACCGTGACGCCCGCGCCGGCGCAGGTCGACCTGCCCATCGGCTCCACACTGGAGCTCGTCGTGACGAGCGACCACGACGACGAGCTGCACGCCCACGGCTTCGACGTCGAGGCGGCGCTCAAGGCCGGGACACCGACGACGGTGCGCCTGACGGGCACGGAGGCCGGCGCGTACGAAGTCGAGACCCACGAGCCCGCCCTGACCCTGCTCACCGTCGCCGTCCGCTGACCGTGGCCCTGCCGGCCGCACTCGTCCCGGCCATCGCCCCGGCCATCGCCCCGGCCATCGCACCGGCTCACGGGGTCGGCAGTCGCGGCGACCTGCCGCTGCCCTTCACCGCCCTCGTCATCGCGGCCGTCGCGGCCCTCGTCATCTCGTTCGTCGCCCTCGGGACCCTCTGGCGCGAGCCGCGTCTGCACGACACCGACGGGCTGCTGCTGCCCGGGCGCCTGGCGGCCGTTCTCGACTCACGCTGGCTCCGCGTCGTGGCGCGCCTCCTCGCCGCAGTCGTCACCGTGTGGACGCTGGCTGCACTCGTCTTCGGCCCTGACTCCGCCCGCAACCCGGTACCCCAGGTCGTCTACGTGTGGTTGTGGGTCGGTCTTGCCTTCCTCTCGATGCTCCTCGGTCCGGTGTGGCGGGTCATCAACCCGCTCCGGGCACTGCACGCCGGGCTGCTGCGTCTCGCGCGCGTCTCCCCCGACATCGCAGCCCTTCCCTACCGCTGGGGCCTGTGGCCCGCGGCGCTGGGTCTGGGCACCTTCACCTGGGTCGAGCTGGTTGCCGAGGACAACACGTCGCTCGGCCTCCTCCGGTTCCTCGTCGCGGCCTTCTTCGCGGTGTCGCTACTAGGCGCAGCCGTCTTCGGGCGCGCATGGTTCGACCTCGCGGACCCCTTCGAGGCGTGGTCACGGCTGCTCGGCCTGCTCTCACCGCTCGGCCGGCGTCGTGACAACCGATGGGTGCTGCGCACTCCCCTCCACGGCGTCAACGGCCTGCGCGGCCAGCGGGGGCTCGTCCCCACCGTCGCCGTCATGCTCGGCGGGACGGCATACGACGGCTTCTCGGCCAACCTCGCGTGGGCGACGTTCGTGCAGTCATCCCCCGTGCCGTCGGTCGTGCTGAGGACCGCGACGCTGCTCGCCTTCTTCGGCCTCGTGGCCGCGACGATCTGGATGGCCTCGGCGGTCTCGATGAGGCTGGCCCGCCAGCCCTTCGCGAGCTCCTTCTCCTTCGTCAGCGACATCGCCCCCTCGCTGATCCCGATCGCCGGCGGCTACCTCGTCGCGCACTACTGGTCGCTGTGGGTCTACCAGGGGCAGTACGCATGGCGCCTGCTGACCGACCCTCTCGGCACGGGTGCAGACCTGCTCGGCACCGCCGACCTCACCCCGAACGACCTGCTGATCCAGCCGACGCTCGTCGCGACGATTCAGGCCGTGAGCATCGTCGTCGGTCACCTGCTCGGCGTCCTCGCCGCCCACGAGCGCGCCATCACGGTCCTCGACCGTCGCTCCGCGGTGGTGGGGCAGGTGCCGCTGATGATCGTCATGGTCTTCTACACGCTCGGTGGTCTGACCATCCTCTTCGCCCCCTGACCCGGCCGCCTCGCCCGTCCTCAGGCGTCGACGGCGCTCGATGCCCGGCGACCCGTGGTCCGGCGCACCCGACGGTCACCGCGGTCACCGCGGCCACGGCGGCCACGGCGGTCACGGCCGTCCGGCGGGGCCGTCCAGGGCAGCAGGCTGGTGGCGAGGTCGGCGACGGCCCGGCGCACCGATGAGTCCGGGGCATGCTCGACGAGCGAGCGTCCCGCGAGCAGCGCCCCGTCCAGGGCCGGTGCGTCGTCGGGCACGAACCGCACCGACGACAGTCTCGCGAAGCGCAGGAGCGAGTCGGCGATGCGCGACTCGGGCCGCGACCCGACAGCGCCGCTGCGGACCCGGTTGACGACGGGCACCGGGTCGCCGGACGGTACCGTGCCGAGCTCCTGGAGACCGCGGACGAAACGCTGAAGCGCCACGGGGTCGGCCCCACCGACGGCCACGACGACGTCGGAGGCAGCCAGGGAGGTCAGGGTCGCCTCGTTGCGTCGAGGGGCGACCGTGTCATAGCTCAGCTCCTCGTCGTCCTCGAGGCAGAAGCCGCAGTCGATGACGACGACCCGCACGAGTGACCGACTCAGCTCGAGCACGCGCTCGAGTGCTGCTGCCCGGACCTCGGGCCACCGTTCGGCCTTGGGCAGCCCGGTCAGCACGCGCAGCCTCGGGAAGACCTCAGGGGCGATCCGCGACAGCGCGGACAGGTCGAGCAGGCCCTGGTCGGCCGCCCGGCACGCAGCCGCGATCCCGGGCGCCTCGTCGAGCAGCCCCAGCGTCTGCGCCACGCAACCCCCGTAGGTATCGGCGTCGACGAGCAGCACCTCGACCCCACGGCTCGCCAGCTCGGCCGCGAGCGTCGTCGCGACGGTCGTGCGTCCGGGCGCCCCGGTGGGTCCCCAGACAGCGATGACGGGGGCACGCTCCGGACCACCGAGCGGCCCGGTCGGGTGAGTCGCGGTCGCGCCGCCGAGCGAGAGGTCCACGTCGTCGGGAGAGCCGCCGGCCGGTCCACCCGACGAGTCGATGGCGCCCGCCGGTCTCCAGTGCGAGCCGCCGTCATCGGCACCTGCAGGAGGCCCGACAGCGTCGTCAGGCCCCCCGGTGTCTGGGGTGGGCGCGGTGCCTCCGGGACGGACGTCGGTGTGCAGGACCGCCTCGAGCTCGTCGAGGGTGGCCGGGCCCTCCTCGAGCGACTGCACCCACCGGTCGACGTCCGCATCGACAGGCAGGGTGACCGAGATCGTGAGCTGTCGCAGTCGGCGCTCCGCGGCCTCGTCGTCAGCGGGGTGCACCCCGACGACCCGGATCCCGTTGGCCCGCAGACGGTTCACGACGGCGAGGTCGAGCCCGCGCAGGTCGGAGGAGACGACGGCGGTGTCGCCCAGACCCGCGTCGGCCACCGAGAGCAGCTCGGGCACGTCGGCACAGCGGCGGATGACGCTCACGCCGCGCAGACCCTCGAGCGTCGTGGCGACTGCGGACTCCCACTGGTGGCTGAGGGCGGTCAGGACCTCGGTCATGCTCCGCCGCCCGAGACGGCACCGACGGACGGGACGAGCGTCAGCCTGGCCTCGCCGTCCACTGCCTCGACCAGGGGCTGCACCTTGTCGGCGGGCACGTAGATCTGCACCGAGGTCATCGAGCCGGCGCCGAAGCCTCCGCTGCTCGTCATCACTGCGGCCACCGCCGCGGACTCGAGGATCTTCTTCGTGGGATTGGTCGCTGCATCGCGCGTCGTCGACGACTTGGGGGTGATGAAGACGTCCACCCGGCTGCCTCGGGCGAGTCCGGTCGTCGCCATGGCGTCGGCGCGCACGGTCACCCGCTGCACGTCGACGGCATCGGCGCCGCCCACCGCGGACACCGGCACCAGCTCACCGGCGCGCACATCACGGAGCATGAACGAACCGGTCGGGGCGGGGGCGTCGGCGGCGAGGTAGGCGTTCATCCCGTCGGCGAGACGGACGTCCGCGCGCACGAAGGAGGCCTCCGCGATCTCGTCACCGGCGACGAGGTTGCTCGCTGCGACCCACACCGGGACGCGGTCGTCTGCACTGGCGACGGCCTTGGCGCCGAGGGTTGCCGCGACGACCACGAGCAGCACCCCGACGACGAGCCGGCTGTCACGCCAGGACGGTCGCTGCAGTCGCTTGGCCCTGGGACTGGCGAGCTCGGTCATGGTGGGCCCCCTGTGGTCCGCTGGTCGATGGCCGTACGCACCCGACGCAGGCACCGGGACGACGCGGCAACATCTTGCATCACCTGGAGGCAGATCGCCCGTCGGGATGCACAGCTGGGGAGGACGGCCGAGCAGGGCCGCCTCGATCCCTAGGATGAGGTCGTTCCCTGCCGTCCGATCAGCTGCCTCGAGCTGCAGGTCGCGCAGCAGTGGGCGTGCTCGGACGCGCCCGCGGCGGGTACGGGTGTGATCGAGGCCGTCGTTGGGACGGTGCCGGAAGGAGGAGTCAACGTGGCCCAGCGGTTCCTGCAGCTCGCCGAGGTGTCGGAGATCCTCAACATCTCCTCGGCGCAGGCGTACGCCTTGGTGCGCTCGGGCGAGCTGCCGGCCATCAAGATCGGTGGCCGGGGCCAGTGGCGCGTCGAGGCGACGGAGCTGGAGGGCTTCATCCAGCGCATGTACGCCGAGACGAAGTCCTTCGTGGAGGCACACCCGTTCGGCGGCACCGGCGAGGAGTGAGCCCGGGACCGCCGGGCCAAGCCGGTCCACGTGCGTGCCCGGCGAGTGACCGACCCGGCTGGCCGCACGTCGTGGAGGGCCCTGCGGTCCCCTAGAGCCGACGCACGGAGCCGAGAGACCAGAAGGGCACGAGCAGCCGGCCGATGACGTTGACCGAGCGTCGGGTGTCGTCCGGCGCGTGCTCGGCCAGCTCGAGGTGGTCGGAGCCGACGACATCGACCGTCCCCGTGGCCGTCCTGCCGTCCACGTCGGCGACCTCCACCACGGCCCGGTCACGACTCACGGCTCGAAGGGCCAGTCCCAGCACGAACCGTCGGGCCACGACGGAGGGCGTACGCGCTCCCGGGCCGAGGCCGGACACGACGCGTACCGCCTGGAGCGCCACGAGGACCGGTCGCTGCGGCGCGGTCTCGAGAAGGGCCCAGTCGGGACCGACGTCGACGAGCCGGCCGGTCATCACGCGCTCGGACAGCCGCAGCCCGACGTGCGTGTTGCCGACGTTGGCGAGCAGGCGCGTGTGCAGGTCGAGCAGCGACCGCTCGCGCCTGGTCCGGTCGGCGACCTCGGCCTGCAGCTCGCGGGCGTCGTCCCGTGCCAGCTGCGCCTCGAGGTCGTCGAAGAGTCGTTCCCAGCGCATGCGCACACCCTCCCCCACCCTGCCATGGCGAGCCAGCCGAGTTCTTGACCAACACCATACTTGACCAAACGTAAGGAAACTACGTTAAATGAAGGTATGTACAGGGAATCGAGGTCACCGACGACCACACCGCCCGGTGCCGGGACCACGGCCTGGCACACCAGGCACGAGCCGCGCGCGACACGCGTTGCTGGCCTCGCCAACCACGTCGGTCGCGCCGGTCGTGCTGGCCGTGCCGGTCGGGTCGCGCGCGAGCTCGGAGCCGGGGCGCTCGGCCTCGGCGTCGCCGCCACGACGCTGACGCTCCTCGCAACGGTCGCGCGGCGGGGCATGGCCGCCTCGGGCGGCGCGCCACGCCCGGAAGACGCGCTCCTCGTCCTCCTCGCCTGGGTGGGCGTCCTCCTCAGCGCGTGGTTGGCTCTCGGATCACTCCTCGCCGTGGCGGCCCTCCTTCCCGGGGTGGCGGGACGGGTCGCGGCCGAGGTCGCCGATCGAGTCACACCGGTCGCGCTGCGCCGGGCGGTGGCCCTGGTGCTCGGCGCCTCGGTCGGCTCCATGGCGCTTCCCGCGGCCCCGGTGTCAGGTGCCGGCACCCCTCACCTCCCACGCGGCGCGGGAGGTCGTGCGGCCCTCGCCGAACCCGTTCCGCATCTCGACCTCGTCCCCGGCTACACGCCGACCGAGACGACTCCTGGTTATGCGCCGACCGACACGACTCCCGGTTACGCGCCGACCGTTGACGCGGCAGCCGGCTCTGCTCCGACGGGCGTTTCCCTCCCCGACCTTCCCGACCACGCCGGTCAGCGGAACGCGCCCGCCCGGGAACCCGCCCGGCAGGAGGTCGTCACGCCGGGACCACCGAGGTCGCCGCAAGAGCCGGGCTATCTCCCCACGCAACCCACGCCCGTCCACGACGCCGAGCGGTCACGGCTGATGGTGCCGACGCCGCGTCCGGCCACCTCGGTGCACGAGCACGTCACCGTCCGCCGCGGCGACTCCCTCTGGGCCATCGCTGCCCGACACCTCGGACCGGGCGCCTCCGACGCCCAGGTCGCCCGGGAGTGGCCGAGGTGGTACGCCGCCAACCGAGACGTCGTGGGAGCTGACCCCGACCTCCTCCTGCCCGGGCTGCAGCTGCGTCCGCCGTCGGGCACGTCATCGCCGGGCGCCCGTGTCTCCCGCACCACCGGGACACCTTCGTCCGACACGCATCCAGGCACCGACAGGAGTGCCCCCGCGGAGCACGGAGCCCGGCCATGACGCGAGCCACGACCACAGGCGGCGGTCCGGCCAGGTCTGCCCGCGACGGCTTCACCGTGCGGCGCATCCCCCAGACCGCGCCACGCGTCATCAGCGCCGACGAGGCCTGGCACGGCGAGCTGCCCTACGCCCAGGAGGCGCTCGCGCTCGACTTCTTCGGCGCCCGCGACGACGAGGACTTCGGCCGGCAGCCGACCCGCACGAGCCTGCTCCCGGAGCCGGCCCCGCTCGTCGCCCGCCTGGCGCAGGCCATCATCGAGGTCGTCTCGGGTTCGCGACCGGCCCCGCAGCTCATCCGGCACACGGCGCCCACGATCTACTCCGTCATCGCCAGACAGGCCATGGTCGCCGGCCGGCGTCGCACTCCGGGCCCGCGCCGGCCCGCCATCGTGCGCCGGGTCCGCATCTGCGAACCCGCCGACGGCATCGTCGAGGCGTGTGCCGTTGTCGTCTCCCACGGGCGCGTCCGCGCCCTCGCCCTGCGGCTCGAGGGCCTCGACGGGCGCTGGCTCGTCACCGCACTGACCATCGGCTGACCATGGGCTGACCGCGACTGACCCCGCTCGGCGCACCCGGCAGACCGCCACGGTGGGCACGCGAACGGCCCGGGCACGCTCAGCTGCCCGGGCCGTATCGCTGTTCGTGTCAGCGACGCTTGCGCTTGACCTTCTTGCCACGACGGTCGGCCTTGCGCTCGACCGTCTGCTGCCCGCCGGTCTCGACGGCGCGGCCGTCCTCACCGGGGGCGGTGTAGCGCAGCCCGCTCGACCGCTGCCCGTCGGGATCGAGGTCGACTCCCGAGACGCGGACGCCGGAGCCGAACGGGCGACGCCCAGCAGCAGCAGCCTCCGCCTGCTCGTCGGTCTCGCCGTTCTGACCTGCGGCACCGGTCACGCCGTCGGCCACGTGGCCAGCGGCGGCAAGTCCACCGACGAGGTCGCCGACCGACATGGGCGCTGTCCCGACGGGAGCGGCGGCGGTCTCGGGAAGCTGGACCTCGACGGAGAAGAGGTGCGAGACCGACTCCTCCTTGATGGCCTCCATCATCGCCTCGAAGAGCTGGTAGCCCTCCCGCTGGTACTCGATGAGCGGGTCGCGCTGGGCCATGGCCCGCAGGCCGATGCCCTCCTGCAGGTAGTCCATCTCGTAGAGGTGCTCGCGCCACTTGCGGTCCAGGACCGACAGGACCACCCGGCGCTCGACCTCGCGCATCGTGTCAGCGCCGAGCGTCTCCTCGCGCTGGTCGTACGCGTGGTGCGCGTCCGACATGAGCTGCTCACGCAGGAGGTCGGCCGTGATGGCCTGACGACCGCCGGCCAGGTCCTCGACGGCCTCGATGGTGAGGGAGACGGGGTAGACCTGTCGCATCGCCTCCCAGAGCTTCTCGAGGTCCCAGTCGGCGGCGAAGCCCTCGGCGGTGGCGGCGTCCACGTAGGAGCCCACGACGTCGTTGACGAAGAGCCGCAGTTGCTCGTGGAGGTCCTCGCCCTCGAGCACCGCGCGGCGCTCGTCGTAGATGACCTGGCGCTGGCGGTTCATGACGTCGTCGTACTTGAGGACGTTCTTGCGGATCTCGTAGTTCTGCGCCTCGACCGAGCCCTGGGCCTTCTGGATCGAGTTCGTCACCATCTTCGACTCGATCGGCACGTCGTCCTCCATGCCCGCGGTCTGCATGAAGCGGTCGACGAGGCCGGCGTTGAACAGGCGCATCAGGTCGTCGTTGAGCGAGAGGTAGAAGCGCGACTCGCCCGGGTCACCCTGGCGGCCGGATCGGCCGCGCAGCTGGTTGTCGATGCGGCGTGACTCGTGCCGCTCGGTCCCGAGGACGTAGAGACCACCGAGCTCGGTGACCTCCTCGTGCTCGGCGGCGACGGCGCGCTCGGCCGTGGCGAGGGCCTCGTCCCAGGCGGCTTCGTACTCCTCCGGGGTCTCGTGCGGGTCGAGCCCACGACGCTTGAGCTCCGCGACGGCCCGGAACTCGGAGTTGCCGCCGAGCATGATGTCGGTGCCTCGGCCGGCCATGTTCGTCGCGACGGTGACGGCGCCCTTGCGACCGGCCTCCGCGACGATCGCGGCCTCGCGCTCGTGCTGCTTGGCATTGAGCACCTCGTGCTTGATGCCGCGCTTCTTCAGCTGCTGCGAGAGGTACTCGCTCTTCTCGACCGAGACCGTGCCGACGAGGACGGGCTGGCCCACGGCGTACTTGTCGGCGATGTCGTCGACGACGGCGTTGTACTTGGCGACCTCGGTGCGGTAGACGAGGTCGGCCTGGTCCTTGCGGACCATCGGACGGTTCGTCGGGATCGGGATGACGCCGAGCTTGTAGATCGAGTTCAGCTCGGCCGCCTCCGTCTGGGCGGTACCCGTCATGCCCGACAGCTTGTCGTACATGCGGAAGTAGTTCTGCAGGGTGATCGTGGCGAGCGTCTGGTTCTCGTTCTTGATCTCGACGCCCTCCTTCGCCTCGATCGCCTGGTGCATGCCCTCGTTGTAGCGGCGGCCGGGAAGCATGCGGCCGGTGTGCTCGTCGACGATGAGGATCTCGCCGTTCATGACGACGTAGTCCTTGTCCTTCTTGAACAGCTCCTTGGCCTTGATGGAGTTGTTGAGGTAGCCGATGAGCGGGGTGTTGACCGTGTCGTAGAGGTTGTCGATGCCGAGGAGGTCCTCGACACGCGCGATGCCGGACTCGAGGACGCCGACCGTGCGCTTCTTCTCGTCGACCTCGTAGTCGCCCCGGCCGTCCTCGCCGCGGGTCAGACGGGCCGCGATGCGCGCGAACTCGACGTACCACTTGGTGGCCAGGTCGGCCGGGCCCGAGATGATGAGCGGCGTGCGCGCCTCGTCGATGAGGATCGAGTCGACCTCGTCGACGATGCAGAAGTTGTGGCCGCGCTGCACGAGCTCGGCAGGGTCCCACGCCATGTTGTCGCGGAGGTAGTCGAAGCCGAACTCGTTGTTCGTGCCGTAGGTGATGTCCTTGGCGTACTCGGCGCGACGCTGTTCGGGCGTCATCTGGCTGAGGATGCAGCCGGTCTCCATGCCGAGGGCGCGGTGGACGCGGCCCATCAGCTCCGACTGGTACTCGGCGAGGAAGTCGTTGACGGTGATGACGTGGACGCCCTTGCCGGACAGCGCGTTGAGGTAGCTCGGCAGGGTCGCGACGAGCGTCTTTCCCTCACCGGTCTTCATCTCGGCGACGTTGCCCTGGTGCAGCGCGGCACCACCCATGAGCTGCACGTCGAAGTGTCGCTTGCCGAGCGTGCGCTTGCTCGCCTCACGCACGGCGGCGAAAGCCTCCGGCAGGAGCATGTCGAGGGTCTCGCCGTTGTCGAGGCGCTCGCGGAAACCCTTGGTCTCGTCGCGCAGCTCCTCGTCGGTGAGCTTCTCGAAGTCGGCCTCGAGGGCGTTGACCTGCTTGGCGATGCCCTGGAGCTTCTTCAGGGTCCGGCCTTCGCCGGCACGAAGCAGCTTCTCGATGACGGCCATCTGGTGATCTCACTCCCGACTCAACGTGTGGACTCGCCCGGTGGGCGGGCTCCATCGCCCGTGATGGGTCACGGACCCCGCCTAGGCTAGCCGCCTTCAGGACACAACGACCAACGCATCGGCGGCCGGTCCGGTTCCAGCCGCCGTGCCACGCCGTCCCAGCCCCGTCCCGGCACGCTCGACATCCGTCACCGAGAAGGTATGCCGGGTGCCCGGCAGCGCTCAGCGGCTCGCGAGCGCCTCGGCGGAGTCACCGGCCAGGTCGACGCGACCGAGCCCGAGCCAGCTGGCCATCGACTCGAGGTTGGCGAGCAGGGCGGGACGCGCCTCGGCGGGCGCGCCGGGCTCCCACGTGACCCGGTGGCAGCGCAGCACGCCCGCGACGCGGTCGGCCTTGAGGTCGCACCGCGCGACGAGGTCGTCGCCGTGGAGGAAGGGCAGCACGTAGTAGCCGTGGACGCGCTTGTCTGCAGGTGTGTAGATCTCGATGCGGTAGTGGAAGTCCCAGAGGGCGTGGATGCGCTCCCGCTGCCAGACGAGCGAGTCGAAGGGACTGAGCAGCGCCTCCGCGTGGACGCGCCGGGGCAGTCGCGCCTCGGCGTGCAGCCACGCCGGCTTCCAGCCCGGCACGGTGACGGGGACGAGCTCGCCGGCTGCGACGAGCCGGGCGATGGCCGGGCGGGCGTCCTCCCGCTTGATCCGGAAGTAGTCGGCCAGGCAGAGCTCGGTGCCCACGCCGTGCGCACGGGCGGCGATGCGGACCAGCTCGACGTAGCGGTCCGGGTCGGCCTCGGGCCCGGGCCGGTCGGTCCAGGCCGACCGCAGCTGTGGTGGCGCGGTGGCGGTGAGGGCGGCATACCGACGCTCGAACGCGGTGGTGCGCCCGGCGGAGCTGATCTGACCGGCCCAGAAGAGGTACTCGAGGGCCTGCTTGACGTCGGACCAGTTCCAGCCCCAGTGGTCGGTACGGCGGGGCTGGTCGTGGGCGAGGGCGACCTCCACCTGTCGCGCGGTCATCGGACCGCGGGCCTCGACCTCGGCCCGGACGAGGCCGACGTAGTCGGGGCGCTCCTCGAGGATGCGCCGCATCCCGCCCCATGCCTTCTCCGCGGCCGCGCGCATGCGGAAGTCGAGCAACGGCCACGTAGACGGTGGGACGAGACTCGCCTCGTGGGCCCAGTACTCGACGAGGCGCCGCGGGGCACGGTCGCGTGACCGGTCGAGCAGCGTCATGTCGTACGGGCCCAGCCGCGAGAAGAACGGGAGGTACTGGCTCCGGGCGAGCACGTTGACGCTGTCGATCTGGACGACCCCGACACGGTCGACGACGCGCTGGACATGGCGCATCGTGGCGGCGAACGGTGCGGGTCGCGGGTCGAGGAAGCCCTGCGCAGCGATGGCGACGCGGCGGGCCTGCTCGCGCGTCATCCGGCGCGTGGCAACGGTCATGGACGGTGCTCCTCGACGGCCGGGTCAGTCGGGGTCGATGAGCCGCTGGCGCACGGCATACATCGCAGCCTCCATGCGCGAGTGCATCTGCAGCTTGTCGAGGATGTTGCGGATGTGGTTGCGCACGGTGTTCTCGGAGATGAACAGCTCGGCGCCGATCTCGCGGTTGAGCTTGCCCTTGGCCACGCTCCGGAGGATCTCGAGCTCGCGGTGGGTCAGACGCGGCAGCTCCAGGCCAGGCGTGGGCGCCGGTGGCATCTCCTTCTGGCTGATCTGCTTGAACTCCTCGAGCAGCTTGGAGGCCATCAACGGCGAGAGCAGGGACTGACCCTGGAAGACGCCACGGATGCCGGCCGCGACCTCCTCGGGCGGCACGTCCTTGAGAAGGTAGCCGTTGGCGCCGGCGCGGACCGCCTCGAAGAGGTTGGCCTCATCGTCGGAGCTGGTCAGCATGAGGATGCGCGCCGAGGGGACCCGTTGCTTGATCACCCGGCAGGCGTCGATGCCGCCACGCTTGGGCATGCCGACGTCCATGACGATGACGTCGGGCAGGATCTCCTCGGCCTGGTCGACGGCCTCGATCCCGTCGGCGGCCTCACCGACCACCTCGATGCCGTCCTCCGTCGACAGGACGGTCTGCAGTCCCCGGCGGTAGAGCGCGTGGTCGTCGACGATGAGGACGCGAATGACGTCGGGGGGCGGGTTCACGGCTCCATCTTGGACCACACCACGGACAGGACGCCTGCTGGAGCCACCGCGATCGTCGGCGAGGTCCCGGACCTCCGTCGGGGCGCCCCCTCGGAACGGGACGCCCCGACGCCGTCATTGCCCGGGGAGGACGGGGTTCAGCCCGTGGCGGCCACGGCAGTGTCCGCGTCGGTCTCGAGGTGCAGCACCCCGTAGCTCCAGCCGCGTCGCCGGTACACCACGCTCGGTCGGTCGGTGTCTGCGTCGTGGAAGAGGAAGAAGTCGTGTCCGACGAGCTCCATCTGGTTCACGGCATCCTCGAGGGACATGGGGGCGGCCGTGTGGATTTTCTCGCGGACCTCGATGGGAGAGTTGCCGAGCGCACCGAAGCGCTCGAGGTCGTCGACCCGACCGTCACCCGAATCTGCGGGTGCGGCGTCGGCCGCAGCCGACCCGTTCGCCGATGCGTCGATGCGGGCGGTCGCCTGTGCGACCGACTCGGGGATCCGTCGTCCGCGGCTGACCTTCCGCTTGTCGTGCACCCGCCTCAGGCGATCCATGAGCTTGTCCACGGCAGCGTCGAGGGCGGCGTACTTGTCGTCGAGGCAAGCCTCCGCCCGGATCACGGGGCCCTTTGCGTGGCAAGTGATCTCGACCTTCTCGGACCCACGGGCGACCCGCTCGTGGGTGACGACGACGTCGATGCGGTGCACCTTGGGGGCGAGCGCGGCCACCTTGGCCAGACGCTCGTCGAGCTGCTCACGGAATCGGTCGGGGATCTGGACGTGGCGCCCAGTGACGACGATCTCCACGGTTCCTCCTTATCGCGCACGTCTTGTTCGTGCGGGCAGTAAGAGTGTGTCCGGGCCTCTGGTCACCTAGGACAGGCCCGCCGGTCAACGCGGCACCACCCCTTCCTGTCGAGCACCTCCCCGGCAGGGCGGCCACCAGGCCGCTCCCCTCGGGACGGGGTGCATGCCTCGACACTACTTGGGCCGCGCGCCCACTGGAAGGCATGTCTGCCATCCCACCGGAACATCACCCACACCACCAACGGCGGCGGTCCCTCGCACGCACAGATCACCCGCGTGTGCGCTGGGTGGCCGCCAGCGACACCCCCACGACGGACCCCGAACCGGCAGCTCGCAGGGCTCTGGCGGCCTCCGCGAACGTGGCCCCGGTCGTCACGACGTCGTCCACGAGAACGCACCTCCGGCGACGGATCACGCTGTGCCACATTGGGATCACGGACAACGCCCCAGCGAGGTTGCCGCGGCGCTCAACCGTCCCGAGCCCGGACTGGTCCTCGACCCGGCGCACGTGGCGCAGGACCGGGGCCACCCGCAGCACTGGTCCCGCTCGCCCCGTGAGCTCCGCGACCGCGGCCTCACAGAGGCCGGTCAGCGGCGTGTCTCCGCGCTCGCGCACAGCACGTCGCGAGGAGGGTGCCGGGACGACGACCACCACTCCCCCGTTCCAGCCGACACCGGTGAGCGCCGCGTCGAGCGACGCCGCGAGAAGGGGCACGAGGACGGCGTCGAGGTCGCGTCGCCCGGCGTCCTTCCAGGCGGACACCGCGGCCCGCAGCGGGTCGGCGTAGACGCCCCAGGCATGCACCGGCGGCATGCCGTCCGGGAGGGGGTGCGGTACGACCCACGGACCACCGCCGTGCACACGGGCGTCGGCCGGCGTCCCCGATACACCCGGGAGCTCCCTGTGCGCGAGCCGCGCCCCGGGTGCGCCGAAGGCCAGGCCGGCCAGCGCACGCGCACAGCGAGCGCACCAGAGGGCACCGGGGCGCAGACACCCACCGCACTCGCGTGGGAGGACGAGGTCGGCGAGGTCGCTGTCGCGCACCCGGGCCAGGGCGAGTGGAAGAGCCCCGCTCATCCACTCGGCAGCACCGCCTCCGTCATGCTCGCGGCGCGAGCGGCTCCCCGGCCCGGACCCGCGATGCCCTCGCACGGGTCAAGCCGACCGCACGGCCGCCATCCGGTCGAGCCCGGCCATCGGCTCTGGGGACGACGGCACTGCGGCCGAGGGGGGCTGTGGAAGGAGGGGACCCCGCCCGGTCAGCCGCCGGGGACGAGGACGTCGCTGCCGCGCTCGATGAGGGGCCAGTTGGAGCCCGCCCTGGCCAGCACCCGGTTGTCGCTCGTGACGATGATGATGCCGCGCGGACCGCCGACGGTCGTGATGGTCACCGCTCCGGGGACGGCGTTGAGCCGTGGCGCCCCGCTTCTCGTCCCGTCGACGCCGGCGCCGACGGTCGCGAGCCAGGCACGCATCGCGTCGCCCCTGCGCACCTGGCCCAGCACGGCATAGTTGGTCGGATCCAGCCAGGTCACGTCCTGGATGCGCGTCAGGGACTGGGCCTGGCGCAGTGGCTTCGACAGTGCCTGCGGCTCGCCGTTCGTGGCCCGGACGATCCCGCTGAGGCCGAGCTGCTCGTCGCCCCCCGCCCGGTCCGTGGTGACGACGAGCACGCGTGCGGCGTCCGCGGCGACAGCCATGGCCGTGACCCGCCGGTCGCCGAGCCACGGGGTGCTGAGAGCCTTGGGAGCCGAGTCGGGATCGCTGGAGACGGAGTCGAGGACGAAGACCCGGTCGTCACCCTGTTCGTCGCTGCCGGCGATCCAGAGGTACCCCTTGGCGTCATAGACGGGTCGGATGAGCGACCCCGCGAAGGGTGCGACCGACCTTGGCTGCTCGGTGGCCCGCCAGATCGACAGGTCGCCGCGGTTGGCCGACACGGCAGCGATCTGCTTGCCGTCGACCGACAGGGCGAGGCCTCGCCACGTGTCCGGGATCCGCGGGATGTCCCCGTCCTTGGGCTTGAGGTCAGGACGTCTCGCGTCCTGGGCGTCGGGCACGTAACGGGGGTCGAAACGTCGGAGGGTGTCACCCGTGCGCAGCACGGCGGTGTCCGGGAAGGTCTGGGGGACGACCGCGTACCCGAGCTCCGTCGCGGACGACACCGAGGTCACGCCGCCGGGGAGCTCGAGCTGGGTGCTGTCCACGGCGAGCGACACCGAGCTCACCGACGAGATCTGGCTCAGGGTCTTGGTCAGCTGGGCCCACATCGCGGCCCGAGCGGCAGGGTCGGCGGAGAGCGCCTCGCTGCTGAGGTTGACCTGGGCCTTGCCGTTCGTGACGGGGACGGCGGCGACGGCGAGTCGCGTGCCCAACGGGACGCCCGTCTCGACGGCGCCGGCCAGGTGCTCGGGCACGGTGCTCAGCTGGGCGCGCGCCAGCGTCGTCGCGAGGCGCGAGCCGATCGGGAACCAGCGCGAGTCGGGCACGAGGTCCCGGCCGTTGCGCGTGACGTAGTAGATGAAGTGGTTGGCATAGACGCGGTAGAACTGGTCGTAGTCCAGCCACAGTCCGAAACCCGTGCTCGGCAGCTCGACCCGCCACTCCCCGCCGACCTTCGTCAGCCCGAGCGTGACCTTCTCGCGGGCACCGGGTGGCTGCTCGACGTAGCGGCCGTCGGGTGTCAACCGCGCTAGCACGGCCGCGCTGACCTCGACGGTGTCGTCGGTGAGCCGCCGGACCCTGAGGTCGCCGTCGTAGACGACGACGTCCTCGGTGGACCAGCGCCAGAGGGCGAGCGACCGCGGGGCGAGGAAGGACAGACCGGTCGCATGGGTCTCGTCGGTGTCCTCACCCGCGCGGAGGAAGCCGCGGACGATGGACTCCTGACTGGCCCCGTCCACCGGACCGACGGCCACGACACGGACCCGCTCGTTGACGACCTCACCGAGGGCGCGTCCCTCGAGTACCGGACCGCTGCTGGGCAGGCCACCGCACGCCGCGAGCGCTGCGGACGCGACGAGCAGCAGGGCCGCCAGGCGACGACGTCTCACGGCGCACGCTCCACGACGATCCGACGCAGGCGCAGCGTGTCGTCGTCGGCGGGTTGCCCCTGCCCCTCCGCGGCGCCGCCGGCGCCGCCCGCACCGCCCGCACCACCCGCACCGCCGGCACCGCCAGCGTCGCCTCCGCCACCCTGCTGCGCCCCGGCCGCACGAGCCCGGGCCGCCTCGGCCACGAGCGGGCTGAGCGGCAACGGCGAGCTCGTGATCGTCGCGTCGGCCTGGCGCGGGAGGGTCAGCCGGAAGCAGGACCCCTCGCCCCGGGCTCCCCAGGCCTCGAGTCGTCCTGCGTGCAGGCGGGCGTCCTCGAGGGCGATGGCGAGCCCGAGGCCGGTGCCACCGGTCGTCCGCGCACGTGCGGGGTCGGCCCGCCAGAAGCGAGTGAAGACGAGCGCAGCCTCGCCCGGCCGGAGGCCGACACCGTGGTCGCGCACGGTCACGGCGACGGCGGTGTCGTTGGATCCGATCGTGATCTCGACGGGCTTGCCCTCGCCGTGCTCGACGGCATTCGACACGAGGTTGCGCAGGATGCGCTCGATCCGCCGCGAGTCCATGTCTGCGACCACGGGGCTCGACGGCGCGTTGACGACGAGCTGTGTGCCCTTGCGGGCGGCGAGGGTGCGGTGGGCGTCGACGGCCCTCTCGACGCACCCGCGCAGGTCGCTCGCATCGACCTCCAGCACCGCTGCCCCGGCGTCGAACCGGGAGATCTCGAGGAGGTCGCCGAGCAGGGACTCGAAGCGGTCGAGCTCTCCCCGGAGCAGCTCGGCCGAGCGCGCCACGGTCGGCTCGAAGTCACCGCGGGAGTCGTGGATGAGATCGCCGGCCATGCGGATCGTCGTGAGCGGCGTGCGCAGCTCGTGCGAGACGTCCGACACGAAACGCTGCTGCACGCGGGAGAGGTTCTCGAGCTGCGCGATCTGCTGCTGGAGCGAGGCTGCCATGCCGTTGAAGGAGGTGCCGAGGCGGGCGAGGTCGTCCTCGCCCCTGGCCTGCATGCGCTCGTTGAGGTTGCCCTCGGCGAAACGCTCCGCCACGGCGGCCGCACGACGCACGGGGTCGGCCACCAGCCGCGTCACGACGAACGCGATGGCGCCGATGAGGAGCATCAGGGCCGCACCGCCGAAGAGGAACGTCTTCCCGATGAAGCTGATGATCTCGCGCTCGCGGTCCATCGGGTAGATGAAGTAGAGGCCGTAGTCGCCGGCCACCGGGAGCTCGACCTTCTGCCCGACGATGACGGCGGAGATGCTGTCGTTGCCCTCGTCGATGGTCGCGACCTGGAGGTGCTGCCGGTCGGGCTGGGCCGCGACCTGCTGGCGCAGCTCGTCCGGGATGAACCGGACGCCCACGCTGCCGCTCTCGATGGGACCGACGATGAAGGGCGAGGTGTTGTCGTCGAACCGCGTCAGCACGACGTAGCGGGTCTCGTTCCCGGCGTCACGCCGGTAGGTGTTGATGAGCGTTGTCGCGAACTGCGTCAGCTTGGCCTGCGTGTCGGTCTGGTCGGTCGAGTCGAACTGCCCCTGCGCATCCGTGGCATCGCGCAGGCTGTCCTCCGACGCGATGCGCTGACGGCTGTCGACGAGTCCCTGGGCGATCGAGCCATAGAGATAGGTGCCCACGGCGGCGAGCACGAGGAGCCCCAGCAGCATCGTGACGACGACGACCCGGAACCCGAGCGAGGCCCGCCACAGGTGGAGCACCCGCTGCCACGCGCGGCGCAGCACCGAGCCGACCCGCGAGGCCAGGCCCGCGGGTTCGTTCCGGGCCGCGCGCTCCCTCATGTCAGGACGGGCCGGCCTTGTATCCGACGCCACGCACGGTCACGACGATCTCGGGCCGCTCCGGGTCGTGCTCGATCTTCGAGCGGAGCCGCTGCACGTGGACGTTGACGAGCCGGGTGTCGCCGGCGTGCCGATAGCCCCACACCTGCTCGAGGAGCACCTCGCGGGTGAAGACCTGCCACGGCTTGCGCGCCAGGGCGACGAGCAGGTCGAACTCGAGCGGGGTGAGCGACAGGGACTCCCCTGCCCGCTTGACGGAGTGGCCGGCCACGTCGATCTCGAGGTCTCCGATGGAGAGCTTCTCGGGCGCCGGTTCGTCGCCGCGGCGCAGCCGGGCGCGGACGCGCGCGATCAGCTCCTGCGGCTTGAACGGCTTGACGACGTAGTCGTCGGCGCCGGACTCGAGACCCACGACGACGTCGACGGTGTCGGTGCGCGCCGTCAGCATGACGATGGGGACGCCGCTCTCAGCGCGGATGCGGCGGCAGACCTCCATGCCGTCGAGCCCCGGCAGCATGACGTCGAGCAGCACGAGGTCGGGCCGCGAGTCGCGGAAGGCGCCGACCGCCTCGGAACCGTCGGCCACGTGCGTGACGTCCAGCCCTTCGTTGCGCAGCACGATCCCGAGCATCTCGGCGAGTGCAAGGTCGTCGTCGACGACCAGTACCCGACCCTTCACGACAGGCTCCTTCCCGGGACCGCGGACCACGCACGCCGTACGTCCTGACCAAATCATCACACACGGCTGACGTCCCGCTGACGCTCCTGCGGGCCGCCCGAGGGCGTATGCCGTCCGCGCCCGTCCCCGCCTCCGCCCGGCAGACGTCGCCGGTGAGGCTGCTGGGGCGAGGCTCGGCCCCAGCCTGCAACGTCCAGGGACCGCACCCCCGGGCACCGGTGTCCGACGACCCGAGGGACGCGGCGGCAGACGCTCAGCTCTGCGTGACGTACCACTTTCCGCCGATCTTGACGGCCTTGAAGCTCGAGACGACATCGGCGGCGAGCGCCGGCTCGGTCGTGACGCTCTCGAACGTGGCGTTGTTGCCGGTCACGGTCGCGCCGCTGATCTTGAGGCCCTGGAACGCGGCGCCGAGCTCCTTGATCTGGTCGAGCATGGGCGTGATCGTCTTGCCGCACGCGTCGGCGGCGCCCGGGATGCTCGAGATGGTCTTGCCGCCCGTGGCCATGAGCTCGCACACGGTGTTGCCGTCGCCGGCCACCATCGCGCCGAGCCACGACGTCATCGCCGCCTCGGGGGTCGCCTGGTCGACCGGCCCGGCCGTCGCGCTCGCGCTGCCGGTGCCGGTGGCGGTGCCGCCGGTGTCGTCGGTCGTGCCCGACGACATGGTGTCGGCCGGGGTGGTCGCGCTGGAGCTGGAGGTGGCTGATCCCGCCGGGGTGGTCGGGGTGGCCGCCGGATCGACGGACTTGGAGCAGGCGGCGAGCGAGACGGAGAGGGCCAGTGCCAGGGCACCGGTCAGGAGCTTCTTCATGGAGGGTCCCTGCCAGACGGGTGGTCGGTGAGTCCCCCGATCCTCCCACGGGAGGTCTCGGGAGGGGGGTCGGGCCGGGAGCTGGCGAGGCTCCCGCTGAGGCCCGCCGAGCCGACGCTCGCCGGGTGTCAATCCCCCCAAAAGCCCCCGTCCGAGCCGGTGAGCGGGGATGATCGCCCGGTGACGAGCGACACGATGGGGACAACCCCGGCCGCCCAGCGGGACACGCAGACCGCCCTGGCCACCGGGGCTCACCGGGCCGTCGCCGCCGCCGAGCCCGCTGCCGACGGCCCTGGGGGCTCCGTCACCGAGCGCTCCACCGGCGCCGCACCTGTCGCTGGGAGGGAGCCGGCCCCCCGTGCCCGCCGTGGTCCCCTCCCCCTTGCCGTGCGCCAGGGCCTGCCGGGGCTCGTCGTGCTCGCCGCCGTCATCCAGCTCGCCCGACCGCTGGGTGACCCCGACACCTTCTGGCACCTCGCGGCGGGCGACCGGCTCCGCGAGACCTGGAGCTTCAACGGGCCTGACCCGTGGAGCACGATGTCGACCCAGCCGTGGCGGCTGCACGAATGGCTGCCCGAGCTGCTGATGAGCGTCGTCCAGCAGCTCGTGGGACTGCCCGGCGTCGCCTGGCTGCTCCCCCTCGGCGGTGCCGTCATCGGCATCACCCTCTGGCGTGCCACGCGGCCACGGGCGTCACTCCTCGCCTCGGCCGCCGTGACGTCCGTCGCTCTCGTCGCCATGAGCCAGAGCCTGTCGCTGCGGCCCCATCTGCTCTCCTTCGCGTTCGCCGTCGCGTTCACCGCCGCCTGGCTGCGCTCCGCAGCGGACGGTCGGCCGAGATGGTGGCTCGTGCCCGTCACCTGGGTGTGGGCCTGCACGCACGGGATGTGGTTCTTCGGCGTCGTCATCGGCGTCGTGGCCCTCCTCGGGATCGCGCTCGACCGTGCCGTCACCCGCCGGCAGTGGCTCCGCCTCGCCCTCGTGCCGCTCGGCTGCCTCGCGGCCGCCGCGCTCACACCGACCGGCCCGGAGCTGCTCCTGTCGCCCCTGGCCGTCAACGAGACGACCCAGTTCATCGAGGAGTGGCTGCCGCCGTCGCTGCGCCAGCCCGGCTTCCTCGCCTTCCTCGCCCTCGCCGGGACCGTCGTGCTCGTGTGGGCGCGCTCGCGTCACCGCGCTCGCTGGACCGACATCCTGCTCGTCGGCCTGGCGATCGGGCTGGCCCTGCTCTACAGCCGCACGGTGGCCGTGGGCGCTGCCGTCATCGCCCCCGTCGCCGCGGCGACCATCCAGGGCCTGCTCCCACCCGACCGGGAGCCGGTGACCCGGCGCGAGGTGGGCCTGACCCTCGGCCCGACGGCCCTCGGTCTGCTCATCGCAGCCCTCGTGCTGCCGGCGAAGGCGGCCGTCCCCACGTGGGGCGCGGGCGACCTCGATGCCCGCCTCGCCGCCCTTCCGCAGGACACCGTCGTGTGCAACGACTACGGCGTCGGGGGCTGGCTCATCTGGCGCCACCCGAACGTCCGCCCGACCATCGACGGGCGGGTCGAGGTCTACGCGACGGGCCACGTCAAGGAGCACATCGACTTCGAGCGGGCGGCCCCCGGCTGGCAGGCCTACGTGCGCAGGACCGGGTGCACCCACGCCTTGCTCACCAAGGGCCAGCCGGTCGTCGAGGCGCTGACCCAGCAGGCCCGGTGGACCGTCGTCCAGCGCGGGTCCGAGTACGTCCTGCTCCGCGCGCCCGGCTGATCCCGGCGCCTCCTGGCCCCGGACGGACGTATGCCGCCCACCTCGGGGAGGTGGGCGGCATACGTGAGCGGTCGCGTGCCGGCCCGTTGCAGGCCGACGGCGTCGGGTGGCTCAGTAGCGGTAGTGGTCCGCCTTGTACGGGCCCGCGACGTCCACACCGAGGTACTCGGCCTGGCCCTTGGTCAGCTCGGTGAGCCGGACGCCGAGGGCGTCGAGGTGCAGTCGGGCCACCTTCTCGTCGAGGTGCTTGGGCAGCGTGTAGACCTGCTTGTCGTAGTCAGCCGTCTTCGTGAAGAGCTCGATCTGGGCGATCGTCTGGTTGCTGAAGCTGTTGCTCATGACGAAGCTCGGGTGGCCGGTCGCGTTGCCGAGGTTCATCAGGCGGCCCTCGGACAGCACGATGATCGAGCTGCCCGACGGGAACGTCCACTCGTGGACCTGCGGCTTGATCTCCGTCTTCTGGATGCCGGGGACGCGGGCGAGGCCGGCCATGTCGATCTCGTTGTCGAAGTGGCCGATGTTGGCGACGATGGCCTTGTTCTTCATCTTCGTCATGTGGTCGGCCGTGATGACGTCGTAGCAGCCGGTCGTCGTGATGAAGATGTCGGCGCTCTCGACGACGTCCTCCATGCGAGCGACCTGGAAGCCCTCCATCGCGGCCTGGAGTGCGCAGATCGGGTCGATCTCGGTGACGATGACGCGGGCGCCCTGACCGCGCAGCGACTCGGCGCAGCCCTTGCCCACGTCGCCGTAGCCGGCGACGACGGCGACCTTGCCGCCGATGAGCACGTCGGTGGCGCGGTTGAGGCCGTCGATGAGCGAGTGGCGGCAGCCGTAGGTGTTGTCGAACTTGCTCTTGGTCACCGCGTCGTTGACGTTGATGGCCGGGAAGAGCAGCTCGCCGGACTCGGCCAGCTGGTAGAGGCGGTGGACGCCGGTCGTGGTCTCCTCGGTGACACCCTTGATGCCGGCGGCGACCGTCGTCCACTTCTGCGGCTCGGTGGCGATCGTCTGGCGGACGAGCTCCTTGAAGACGCCGAACTCCTCGGAGTCCTCCTCGGTGGTCGGCGGCACCTGGCCGGCCTTCTCCCACTCGAGGCCCTTGTGGACGAGCATCGTGGCGTCGCCACCGTCGTCGAGGATCATGTTCGGGCCCTCGCCGCCGGGCCACGTGAGGATCTGGTCGGTGCACCACCAGTACTCCGGGAGCGTCTCGCCCTTCCAGGCGAAGACGGGGACGCCCTGGAGGTCGTCGGCCGAGCCACCGGGCCCGACGACGACGGCGGCCGCGGCCTCGTCCTGCGTGGAGTAGATGTTGCAGGAGGCCCAGCGGACCTCGGCGCCGAGCGCGGTGAGCGTCTCGATGAGCACGGCCGTCTGGACGGTCATGTGGAGCGAGCCGGCGATGCGGGCGCCCGCGAGAGGCTGGGCCTCTGCGTACTCCTCGCGGATCGCCATGAGGCCGGGCATCTCGTGCTCGGCGAGTCGGAGCTGGTGTCGGCCGGCCTCGGCGAGGCTCAGGTCGGCAACCTTGTAGTCGAAGGACATGAGTGATCGTTTCCTTTGATCGTCGGTGTGCAGACCCGGCGCGCCCCTCTGGGCTCTTCTGGCGGGTCATCACCCACGCCGGCAGTCCCCCAGTCTAGCGGCGTGGCGGGCAGCGCTCGAACGCCACGTGGCGGGGGCCCCGGCGTTCGGGAGCGACCGGCGGGGTTGGCACGGGCCCGGGACCCGCCCAGCCCCGTCAGTGCGCCGCGGCGCGCTTCCGGCGCGGAACCACGTGCAGGACGGCGACCACGATCGCGCCGACGACGAGACCGATGAGGGCCGAGGCGAGGGTGTTGACCACCCACGCCAGGAAGCCGCCGATGCCCGCGACGCCGGACACGCCCTCCTCGAGGTGGTGGACCAGGTCGTAGAGGGAGTGCCAGCCGAGCTCGTCGACACCGACGAGCAGGATGTGGCCACCGACCCAGAGCATGGCCGCGATGCCGACCGTCGACAGGACCGAGAGCAGCTTCGGCATGCCCTTGACGAGCCCGCGACCGATGCGCTGGGCGGCACCGGACTCGCGCCCGGCGAGGTGCAGGCCCACGTCGTCCATCTTGACGATGAGGCCGACGACGCCGTAGACGAGCGCCGTGATGAGCAGGGCCACGATGACGAGGATGACGAGGCGGGAGAGGAAGGGCTCCGTGTCGACCTCGTTGAGCGCGATGACCATGATCTCGGCCGAGAGGATGAAGTCGGTGCGGATCGCGCCTGCAACGACGGACTTCTCGTCGACCTCGCCGGCCTCCTGCTCCTCCTCCCGGTGCCCCGAGACGATCTCCCAGACCTTCTCGGCGCCCTCGTAGGCGAGGTAGGCACCGCCGACCATGAGGATCGGCGTCAGCAGCCAGGGCACGAACTGGCTGAGCACCATGATGACGGGGAGGATGATGAGCAGCTTGTTGCGGAGCGAGCCGAGAGCGATCCGCTTGATGATCGGCAGCTCGCGCTCGGGCGCGAGTCCCTGCACGTAGCGCGGTGTCACGGCCGTGTCGTCGACGACCACGCCGGTGGCCTTCACGCTGGCCTTCGCGGCGGCGGCGCCCACGTCGTCGACGGACGCCGCCGCGAGCTTGACCAGTGCCGCGATGTCGTCGAGTAGGGCTACGAGTCCGCCTGCCATGGCGTCATCCTAGGGCGGTCTGGGAACCGGCTGGGAACGCGTTCAGGCCGGGGCGTCGAGCTTCAGCCCGAGCAGCGCGTTCTCGACGACCTCGGCCAGCGCCGGGTGGATCCAGTACTGCCCACGAGCGAGGTCGTGGACCGTCGTGCCGAACGCCATCCCCTGCACGAGTGGCTGGATGAGGGAGGTGGCCAGGGGACCCATGAGGTGCGCGCCGAGCAGGAGCCCCGTCGAGGGGTCGGCCACCAGCTTGCAGACGCTCGTCGTGTCCTCCATGGCCCAGCCGTATGCCGTGTCGCCGTACGCCTGGACGTGCACGGTGTGATGGCGCCCCTGCTCGATGCACTCCTGCTCGGTGAGGCCCACGGTCGCCACCTGCGGGTGGCTGAAGACCCCCGACGGCACGTGCCGGTGCGGCAGCGGGCGCAGGTCCGCGGGGTGCACGAGGTTGTGCGCGATCGTCCGTGCCTCAGCGTTGGCCAGGTGCTTGAGCTGGTGGGGTGCGCTGACGTCGCCGAGGGCCCAGACGCCGGGTGCGCTCGTGCGGCCGTACTCGTCGACCGCGATGCGACCGTCGTCGAGCAGCCCGAGGCCGGCGGCCTGGGCCCCCAGCCCAGCACTGTTGGGTCGGCGACCGGTCGCGACGAGGAGCAGGTCGGCGTCGACCACCGCAGTGTTGTCGAGGTGCAGGCGGACCCCGGCGCCGTCGTCGCCGGGCTCGAGGGCCACGACGTTGGTGAGCGTGCGCACGTCCCACTGCTCGCGGGCCAGGTCGGTGAAGCGCTGCGCGATCTCGGTGTCGAGGTGACGCAGCAGCAGGGACGACCTGGCGATGACCGTCACGTGGACGCCGAAGGAGGCGAAGACGTGCGCCATCTCCGCCGCGATGAACCCGCCGCCGATGATCGCGAGGCGCTCGGGCAGCGCCTCGATGCGCATGACCGTGTCCGAGGTGTGGAACGGCAGACCCGACTCGGTGACGACGTCGGGCACGACGGGGTGCGCGCCGGCGGCCACGACGACCTGGTCGGCCGTCACGGTCTCCTGGCTGCCGTCGCCGAGCTCCACGGTGAGCGTCCGGTCTCCGGTGAAGTGGGCGTGCCCGAAGAAGGCCGTCGTGTTGGGCCCCTCCACGCGGTAGCGCCGGCCGCCCTCGGAGATGGGGTCGATGCGCCCGAAGACGCGGTCGCGGACATCGCTCCAGCGCACACCCTGCAGCGCCGCGTCGACGCCGTAGCGCCCTGCCTGACGCACGTCCAGCGCCAGGTCGGCCGCGTGGACGAACATCTTCGTCGGGATGCAGCCGACGTTGAGGCAGGTCCCGCCGAACGTCCCACCCTCGATGATCGCGACGCGCTTGTCGTCGAAGTCCGGCGTCACGAGGGAGTTGCCCGAGCCACTGCCGATGATGGCCAGGTCGTAGTGCTGCGTCACCGTCGCAGCCTACGTGGCAGACCCGACCGATCCGGGAGCGGCGTCACCCCGCGCGGCTCGGTCACGGCATACGCCCTCGGTGGGAGCCGGGGGCTCAGGTGTCAACGAGCGCCCCGCAGCAGGCGCACGTGGGGCGCGGTCGCGGGATCGAAGCCGAAGCCGAGCGCGAGGTACGTCGCGGCGAAGTCGGTCAGGGCGACGTGGTGCGCGAGGCGCAGCAGGGGGTCGGACGCGGGGGCGTCGACGAGCGAGACACGGACACCTGCGTCCTCGGCGACGGACACGACGGTGTCGACCAGGTCCTGCCGGTCGCCGGGTGAGGTGTCACGCAGCATGATGAGCCGCAGCGGGGACCGGCTCGGACCGTCGAGGAACGGGTCGGCGAAGATGTCGTCGCTGCCGCCGCCGCCGGACTGTCCCGGCGCCAGCGGGCCGTCGAAGCACGCCACGATCTGGCTCGCCGCGTCGGGCAGGCAGCCGTGCGCGACGGGCACCCGACCCGTGCGGCCGAACATCGCGGCTGCCCGGCGCGCGGTGACGTCGCCGAAGGGGCCCTCGCCGAGGACGATGGGCGTCGACTCGGCCAGCTCGATGGCGAGCACCTTGGCGGGGTTGACGAACGACTCTGAGGACGGACGCGCGTCGGTGGCCGTGCGGTCGAGGAGGTCGGCGAGCTCGGCCAGGGTCTCGTGACTCACGGACGCGATGCCCAGCGCATCGGCGGCGAGCAGCGCGGGCGTGGCCTGGGCCCACACCGAGGTCCGCGACGAAGAGCCGCCGACGGCGATCGGGACGTGGACGCCGTGGGCCCGCGCGCACACCTCGGCCAGCGGCGAGTCAGCCGCCCCGACCGTCACGAGGAAGGCGCCCCGCCGCGCCGCCTCGGCGGCGAGCGCGAGTGTCCCTGCTGCACGTCCGGACTGCGACACGGCGATGACGACGTCGAGAGCACCCACCCAGCCGGGCAGGGAGCCCGACGAGCAGCTTTGGACCGGCAGCGCCGCCGCACCGCGCGAGACCGCCTCGAAGAGGTCGGCCACGGCGGCGGACCCACCGGCCGCCGCGACGACGACGCCGCGGGGCTCGACGTCACGAAGCCGGTCGAGGCCTGCTTCGGCGGAGGCCGCGACGGTGCGCCGCACCTGCGCCCCGGCCCCGGCGAGGGCGCGCAAGGTGTCGCTGGAGTCGAGTGAGCTCAGGGCGCCCTCGTCGTCGAGGCGGGCTTCGTCGAACACGGCGCCCACGGCCGTCAGCCGTCGGTGCGGCGGGCGAGGTCGACGAGCAGGACGGGCACGCCGCCCTCGACGGGATAGGCGAGGTGGCAGGTGTCGCAGCGCAGCTCGGCGACCTCGGCGTCGTCCGTGGCACCCGGCTCTCCAGCGGCGCGCTCGACGTCGGCGAGCTCACCCTTGCACTGCGGGCAGCGGATGATGCCGCGCAGCCACGGCTCGATGGTCTGCTGGCTGTGGCTCACGAAGCGGCTCCTGCGTCCTGGGCGGGGGTCGACCCGGTCGGGGTGGGCGCGTCGGCACCCGACCGGATGAGGGCGAGCAGCTCGTCGCGCACGTCCTGCATCGTCTCACGGTCGGCGGCCTCGACGTTGAGCCGCAGGAGCGGCTCGGTGTTGGAGGCGCGCACGTTGAACCACCACATCGCGGTGGAGCCCTCGGGGCACGTCACGGTGAGCCCGTCGAGCTCGTCGGTGGCGGCCCCGCGCACCTGCGCCCAGGCCCGGACCTGCTCGACGACCGCGGCCTGGTCGACCACCGTGGAGTTGATCTCGCCGGAGGCGACGTAGCGCTCGTACTCGTCGCAGAGGTCGGACAGCGGGCCGGCCTGCTCGCCGAGCGCGGCGAGCACGTGCATGGCGGCGAGCATGCCGGTGTCGGCGTACCAGAAGTCACGGAAGTAGTAGTGCGCCGAGTGCTCACCGCCGAACACGGCTCCGGCGCGCGCCATCTCGGCCTTGATGAACGAGTGGCCGACGCGCGTGCGCACCGGGGTCGCGTCGTTCTCGACGACGACCTCGCGCACCGCCGCGCTGGAGATGACGTTGTGCACGATGGACACCTCGGTGTCGCCGGCCTCACGGGCGCGGTTGATCTCGCGGACCGCGACGAGCCCGGTGACGGCGCTGGGCGAGACGGGCTCGCCCTCGGCGTCGACGACGAAGCAGCGGTCGGCGTCACCGTCGAAGGCGAGCCCGATGTCGGCGCCGTGCCTGCGGACCGCCGCCTGCAGGTCGACGAGGTTGGCCGGGTCGAGGGGGTTGGCCTCGTGGTTCGGGAAGGTGCCGTCGAGCTCGAAGTAGAGGGGGACGATCTCGAGCGGCAGCTCAGGCAGGCCGGTTCCGGTGCCGAGGACGGCCGGGACGGTATGACCGCCCATGCCGTTGCCGGCGTCGACGACGACCTTCAGCGGACGCGAACCCGAGAGGTCGACCAGGCCCCGCAGGAAGGCGGCATAGTCACCGAGCAGGTCGCGGGTCGTCACGGAGCCGGGACCGGCGGCCGGTTGGGGCAGGCCGGTGCCACCGTCGAGCAGCCACTGGGCGAGGTCGCGGATCTCGGCGAGGCCCGAGTCCTGACCGACCGGACGCGCCGCCGAGCGGCAGAGCTTGATGCCGTTGTACTGGGCCGGGTTGTGGCTCGCGGTGAACATGGCACCGGGTGCGTCGAGAGCGCCGCTGGCGTAGTAGAGGCCGTCGGTCGAGCAGAGCCCGATGACGGTGACGTCGACACCGCGCGAGGTCACGCCGGCGGCGAAGGCCTCGGACAGCTCTGGCGAGCTCGGGCGCATGTCGTGACCGATGACGACGCCGCTCGCGCCGTCCGGGACGGCGACGACCTCTGCGAACGCGGCACCGATGGCGTGCGCCACGTCGGGCGAGAGCTGCTCGGGCACGGTTCCACGTACGTCGTAGGCCTTGACGAAGTCTGCGAGGTGGGGCACGCCGAACACCCTAGTGGTCAGGAGTCCTTGAGGATGCGCAGGTGTCCGCGGCGGCCCGACTCGACGGCCCCGGAGTCCGCCTCGGCGTTGGCCTGGCCCCGCGAGGTCGTGCGGGTCTCGCCCGGTCGGCCCCTGCGCGGACGCCCGGCCTCGCGCACGGCATCGGCCAGGGCGAGCAGGTCGTCGGCAGCGAGCGCCGGCTCCGGGAAGTCGCCACCCACGCGCACGACCTCCCAGCCGCGGGGAGCCGTCATGCGTTCGGCGTGCTCGAGGCACAGGTCGTACGTGTGGGGCTCGGCGTAGGTCGCGAGCGGCCCGACGACGACCGCGCGGTCGGCGTACGCGTACGTCAGGGTCGCGACGGCGGGACGGGCGCATCCCGTCTTCGAGCAACCACGTGTCAGACCCACGATCCGGGACTCTAGCCCGCCCTCCTGGAGAGGACGAATCACCACGCCGTCGGAGCACGAGATGGCCGACGGCGTCAGCCTCCGGGTGGCGTCCGCGCGTCCGGTGCCCGTCGATCTAGAGTGGACGCGTGGACACCCTCGAGCCCCGCACTCCCGGGCGTCGCCGTCGGCGTGACCGGCACGGGCGCGGGCAGCGGGGACCACTGGCCTGGCCCCCGGTCCCCGCCATGACCTCGCGCCGCGACGAGTTCGACGACTTCGTCCTGGACGCCGCTGCCCGGCTGGAGGCGACGTGTGGCCGTGCTTTTCCAGAAGTGGAGTTCGCCGTCGAGGACGTGCCCCGCGGACCTGCGCCGTGGGACCACCGCGAGGTGCCGCTCGGTCGGCTCTATCCCGCGACGAGCGCCCGGCCGGCCCGGATCGTCGTCTACCGCCGACCCGTCGAGACGCGCGTCACCGACCGACGCGACGTCGCGGCTCTCGTGGCCGACATCGTGACGGAGCAGGTCGCCGGCCTGCTCGGGGTCTCGCCCGAGGAGCTCGACCCCGGCTTCGGGGACTGACTCGCCCTGAGTGAGTGCTGCACGGTCACCGGCGTGCCGGACGCCGGCTTCCCGACGGCGTCAGTTGCGCACCTGACGTACCGGCACGGAGAGGGCCCGCACGGGCGCATCACTGAGCGAGGCCACCGAGAAGAAGGGCACTCCCGCGTCGACACCGGCAACCGAGACGGCGCCGCGCAGCGTGCCGCTGGTCGGGACCACCCAGACGCCGTCGGCGCCCTTCGCGTCGACCGCCACGGTGGAGTCCGCCGGGACGTCCACCGAGGACACCAGCGCGTCGTCTCCGGTGCCGAGGCGCACCTGAGCCGTGGCGTGCGCCGAACCCGCTGTCAGCAGAAGGCGTTTCGTCGTGCCGTCGAGTCCGGGGAGCAGCACGCCGGAGACACCCCGAAGGGGTGGGGTCGCGGGCGTCCAGGCGAAGTCACCCATGAGGTCGCCGGTCGTCGACCGCCGTTCGGTCCACGCCGCGGCGACGACCGGCTGGTCGGACCGGATCCCGAGCCCCATCGCCGGCGAGCCGGACGGGACCACGACGTCGAGCGTCGAGCCGGCGGGGACCCGGACGGCCCTGAGCTCGTCGGGCTGCACCGGCCCCTTGTCGGTGAGCAGCCGTACCTGGGCCAGGGCCTCGGTCCCACCGGGGTTGGCCAGGCGCAGCCAGACGCCACTGCCCGTCTCGACGCCGGGAACGACGAGGTCCGTGCTCGGGGACGTGGCACGGGTCGAGTCGTCGATGCCCCGGCCGGTGGCCCCGAGGATCCACTGTTCGTCGAGCACGGCCGACACGACGCCACCGGAGGCGGTGACGTGCACGACGGGGGACGCCTCGTCCGGCGCGACGGCGTCGAGGGAGAGGACCTCACGCGATCGCGGGGGGATCGAGATGCTGCGGTCGCCCGCGTCGTCGACGGGTCCGCCGCGCCCCAGGACCTCGAAGGAGACGGACACGGCGTTGGCACCAGGGTTGCTGACGATGACCCGCTCGGTGCGCGACGGGCCCCCGCCGCCGCCGACGAGCCACACGTCGGACGACGGCAGCTGGCACGGGGTCACTGCGAGACCACGGTCGTCGCCGCCGGTTCGGCGCCACACCTGGGTGGCCACGAGGCCGGGCGCCAGGGCGCCCCTCCCCCTGGCGATGACGACGTCGGGAGCAGCGGCTCGCGCCGAGGTCACCGCTCCCCGGTCCGAGGTCTGGGCGAGCCCGGACGACGACGGACCGCCGAGCAGCTGGACGGTGCCCGAGCCGCCGACCGGGGCCCCTGCGACGACGCCCTCGTCGGGGGACGCCGCGGCGACCGTGACATCGCCCTCGACGTCACGCAGCCCGGTGGCGCCGAGGCGCTGCTGCCCCGGGCACACGAGGAACGCCTCGTCGAGCAGGACGCTGGACGACTCGGGCAGACCGGCTCGTTCGCCCGGGCTCGCGAGCTGCACCGAGCCGCTCACCCGGGTTGCGCCGACAGCGAGCCCCGCGGCGACGAGCGCCACCGAGCCCGCGCGAAGCATGCCGGACACGTTCGTCATGTGCGCCTCCTCGAGCGTCGGTTGCCGAAGGGCAGTGCCATGAAGACCACGAACCCAAGCAGCAGACCCTGACCGAGGCGCCACCACGGCTGCGCCGCAGCGAGGTCGATCTCGAGGTCACCGGAGGTGGGTGGCACGGCATACGTCGGCTGGGCGGCGCCGGCCACGGGTCGGAGCTCGCGTCCGTCGAAGGTGACGAGCGCCTGCTGCGACCACTCGGCCGGCTCGGCCAGCACGACGAAGCGGGCGGCGGTGGCGGAGGCGGCGGGCAGCGTCGAGTGGACCGCGGCGTGCGGGCCGGACGTGGGCACGACCTGCAGCAGCTCGCCATCGGTGTCGACGAGGCGCGCTCGTGACGGCGCGGTCACGGCGACACCCTCGGCAGCGGGTAGCGGCTGCACCTTCCAGAGGATGCCGCGCTCGCTCGTCCCCAGCCGACTCAGGCCCTCGGACGAGTCGAGCCGACGGGCCAGCGCGGAGTCGGCGGTCGCACGGACCTGGACGAAGCCGATGCCGAGCCGCGCGAGGGCAGTGGAGTCGAGCGAGTCAGCTCCACGGCCGCCGACCAGGTTGGCGACGGCGTCGACGAGCGGCGCGTCGTCGGCGTCCGGGGCGCGGTCGAGGTCACGCAGCAGCTCACCCGGCTCCTGGCCGGCCAGGACGAAGTCGACGACGTCCACGGAGGGGCGCAGCAGCAGCAGGCGGTTGCCCAGTGGGCCGCTCCCCTGTTCGAGCGCGACGGCCGGCAGGGTGGCCTGTCCGACCGACAGCGTGCGCCCGATGCCCTGGATCCCCCAGACCGCGGCGCCGGCCAGCACCGGGACGATCGCCAGGGACACGGCGGCGACGGCACCGGCGAAGCCCCAGCGGCGTGCGGGACGGCTCAGGGAGGCCAGCACGGGCCGGCTGCCCGCGAGCACTCCCACGAGGAGGCCGGCCAGCCACAGCTGGACGCCGACGCCCGCCCAGAGGTGAGCTGCGGCGGACTGGCCGACGCCGGTCTCTGCCGAACCGAGGACGAGCCGTCCCGACACGAGTGCCCCGGCGAGGCCCAGCAGGGCGAGCAGTCCGCCGACCAGCAGTCCCACGGACTCGGCCCGACTGCGCCCGCGCGTCGCGAGGCCGAGGATTCCGAGGACGACGAGCGGGGCCCCCAGCCACACCGCCCAGGTGGTGGCGTCCGGATCGCCGAGGACGCGAGTGAGCACTCCCCACGGGCCACGGTCGTCGGAGGTCGTCACCAGACCGGGACCGGACAGGAGCAGGCGCGGGTCCTCGACGAAGCGGACCATCCACGGTCCGAGCAGCGCCGCGGGGACGACGAGCAGCACGAGGGCCCGGACCCGGCGCAGTCCGGGCCCCAGGAGAAGGAGCAACAGGGCGGCAAGGACCGCCAGTGCGAGCACGGGTGGCGCGAAGGCCCCGAGCACGGCGGCGGCGAGGGCCGTCGCGAAGGTCGCGGTGAACGTGCCGTCGCGTCGGGCGGCCAGGCAGAAACCGGCGAGGACGAAGGGCAGCAGCACGTGCACGACGGCCACGCTGACCCGCCCCTCGGAGACGCCGGTCGCCGCGACCCCCGCCGTCCCCCACGCCAGAGCGGCCAGCGCCCGGGCCGGCCGCGAGGACGTGACGACACGTCCGGCGAGGTAGGCGGACCACGTCGCGAGCACCGGGGTGAGGAAGAGCAGCCAGGCGATGGTCACGCCGGCGCTCGACCGGCTCTCGGCGACGCCGGGGACCTGCTCGGCCAGCCACGTCAGCGCAGAGAGCACCGCCAGATGGGGTCCCGACTCCGAGCCGGTGCCCAGACCTGCGCCGTGCCAGGCGTCCCGGAACGCGTGCCACAGACCCGATGCGTCGGTGGTGACGGGCCGCAGCTCACCACCGGCCACGCCGGCGTTGGTCGGCGACAGCGCCCCGGCCCGGATCGCGTCCCGCCAGGCCGCCGTGGTGGCGACGAGCACGGCGACCACGCCGAGAACTCCGGGGTGACCGACGATGCGACGGGGCAAGGAGGCCGGTAGGTGGTCCAGCGACTCGGAGTCGTCCGCGACGGGACCGGTCTCGGTGGTGACGGCCGCCTCGCGTCGCGCGCGACTGCGCTCGGGCGTGATCGCGTCCTGGATGTGGTCGACGGTCGTGCGGGCGGCCACGGCGGGGGCGACGAAGAGGGTGCCGAGGTGGTCGCGGCGCAGACGCTTGGTCCGGCGGCCGCGCCAGCGCGCACCGAGGGTCGCGACGGGGTGCAGCAGGGCGCTGACATCGGTCAGCTCGCGCCAGGCCTGCCGCGGTCTCTTGGCCACGAGCAGCGTGAGTGAGGAGACGACGGCCGACAGGGCCATCCAGATGGCGAGGAAGGGTGCCGCGAGCGGCGAGCAGCGTGCCAGCGTCACCTGCCGGGCGGCCCGGCGGGCGCGGCGTTCGAGCTCTCGGGGCCGGGCCACACCCGGTCGCTCACCGTCGATGCCCGCGGACGCCTCACGGACGACGGCTCCCGGCACGACGATGACACGGTGGCCGGCGAGCTGGGCCCGCCAACCGAAGTCGAGATCGGCCCCGTGCTCGACGAACACGGCGTCGAAGCCACCGATGTCGTCGTAGACAGAGCGCCGCACGAGCATGCCGCTCGTGCTCACCGCGAGAACGTCCGCGCGGTGGTCGTACTGGCCCTGGTCCGCCTCGCCGCGGGCGGGAGAGGCGAGACGGCGGCCCGTGCGGGTGATCTGGATGCCCATCTCGACCAGCCGTCGCGGGTCGTCCCAGCTGACGATCTTGGGTCCGGCCACCCCGACGGACTTCGAGCGAAGCCCTGCCTGGAGCAGCTGGGCCAGTGCGTTGGCGCGCGGCACCGTGTCGTCGTGCAGCACCCACACCCAGCTCGACGAGGTGTCGGGGCCGACCGGGAGCGCGGCGATGCCGTGCTCGATGGCACGGCCGATTGGGACGCGCCGGTCGAGCCGCACGACCTCGACGGACGGGATCGCCCGGCGCACGCCGGAGTGGGCGCGCGCAATGGCGTTCGACGTGTCGCTGCTCGCCACGTCGACGACGACGAGCCGCGCTGGCGGCAGTGTCTGGGCGGCCAAGCCGTCAAGACACTGCGCCAGCCACGCAGCCCCGTTGTGCACGACGACGATCGCGTCGACCGTTCCGTTCGGTCGCTGCCCGGTGGAGGGAGGGGCGGACAACGACACGGACGACGCACGCCCCGCGCCAGCGGGGGTGCTCAGGTCTTCGGCGAGCTCGTCGGGCACAGCGGCTACCTGCACCCGGACACCTGCGAGGCGCCGGGGTGAAACGTCACGATCAGACCGCGCGCTTCTTCAGCTTGCGGCGCTCTCGCTCGGACAGTCCGCCCCAGATGCCGAATCTCTCGTCATTGGACAGGGCGTACTCGAGGCACTCGGACCGCACCTCGCAACCCACGCAGACCTTCTTGGCCTCGCGCGTGGAGCCGCCCTTCTCGGGGAAGAACGCCTCCGGGTCGGTCTGGGCGCAGAGCGAGCGCTCCTGCCAGGAGAGCTCACCCTCCTGCTCGCCCGTGTCCGACCACACCACCATCAACTCGTGCATGACCCCTCCTCGACCCTGACTGCACTTTGTGTCAGCACTGTCGCACCGAGCGGCACCGTTCTCCGGAGGTTCTGGACAAATACGTCCGTCTTCCCAGCGATCCAACCCCGACCGACTACAACAATGAAATTACATGCGTGTCATATGCCCCACGTCAAGCCCGTTGGTGATATTCGAGGGATCGATTTGCCGGGGCGCACCCCGCACGACGCGAGGGAGACGGCCTGCTGAGAGGATCGGCGCATGCGCATCACCGCCCTGGCCGGTGGAGTCGGCGGCGCCCGGTTCCTCCGGGGCCTGCTCCACCACGCCCGACAGACCTACCCGCTGACCGCGGATTCCGATCCCACGGATCGGCTCGAGCTCACCGTCATCGGCAACACCGGTGACGACATCACGCTCTTCGGGCTGCGCGTGTGTCCCGACATCGACACGCTGCTCTACACGCTCGGTGGCGGCATCCACGAGGGACAGGGCTGGGGACGCGCCGACGAGTCGCACCACCTCGCCGAGGAGCTCGCTGCACTCGGCGCCGAGCCCCAGTGGTTCACGCTCGGCGACAAGGACTTCGCCACCCACGTCTACCGCTCGCAGCTTCTGGGCCAGGGTATGCCGCTGAGCGAGGTCGTCGGCCGTCTCTCCGCCCGCTGGGGGCTGGAGGACCTCGGGGTCCGCCTGCTGCCGATGACCGACACCCCGGTCGAGACCCACGTCGTCGTCGAGCAGGAGGGGCAGTCGCGGGCGATCCACTTCCAGGAGTGGTGGGTTCGGCACCGGGCCGAGCTGGCGGCGGAGCGGTTCGTCGTCGCCGGCCTCGACCGCGCGACGCCCGCCCCGGGAGTGCTCGACGCGATCCGCAGGGCCAACGTCGTCATCCTGCCGCCGAGCAACCCCGTCGTCTCGATCGGCATCATCCTCGGGGTCCCGGGCGTGCGCGACGCCCTTCGTGGCACCCGCGCGCCCGTCGTCGGGGTCTCCCCGCTCGTCGGTGGCCGCCCGGTGCGCGGGCACGCCGACGTGTGCCTGCGCACGATCGGCGTCGAGGAGTCGAGCGCGGGCGTCGCCGGCCTCTACTCCGACTTCCTCGACGGCTGGCTCGTCGACGAGGACGACCCGATGCCGCAGCGACGCGGCATCGAGGTCCTGCGCCGTCCGCTGCTCATGAGCACGGTCGAGGCAGCCGCCGACATGGCCGGCGCCGCGCTCGAGCTCGGCCTGCGACTGCGCGCCGAGCGAGCACCGGCGTGACGCCAGCCATCACGATCACCCCGCTCACCGGCATACCCGAGGTCGGTGAGGGTGACGACCTCGCCGACGTGCTCCAGGTCGGGCTCGACCACGCGGGTGTGGAGCTGGTCGACGGTGACGTCGTCGTCGTCTCGAGCAAGATCGCGAGCAAGGCCCTCGGGCTCGTGACGCACGACCCCGACAAGGACCGCGTCGTGCGCGGCGAGACCGAGTACGTCGTCGCCGAGCGCGCGGTCGGCGACCGTGTCACGCGGATCGTCCGCGCCAAGGCCGGCCCCATCATGGCCGCAGCCGGCGTCGACGGCTCCAACACGGGGTCGCGTGGCGGCTGGCTCCTCCTTCCCCATGACCCCGACGGCATCTGCGAGCAGCTCCACGACGCCCTGGTGGAGCGGCACGGGGTCCGGGTCGGGGTCGTGCTGAGCGACACGGCCGGACGGGCGTGGCGGGTGGGCCAGGTCGACTTCGCGCTGGGCGCCCACGGGCTCCGCGTCCTCGACGACCTGCGTGGCGGGACGGACGCCGACGGCAAGCCGCTCGAGGTGACCGCCCGTGCGGTCGCCGACGAGATCGCAGCAGCCGCCGACCTCGCCAAGGGCAAGGTGTCAGCCGTCCCCGCCGCGGTGCTGCGCGGTGTCCCGGGGATCCTCGTCGACGAGCCACTCGAGTCACACCCGAGGGGACGCGACCTCGTGCGGACCGGGCCGGGTGACTGGTTCGGCTACGGCCGGGTCGAGGCCGTGCGAGCCGCGCTGGGGATCGAGCCCGGCAGCCCGGATGCCGCTGCGGTGGGCGTCGCACCCGCCGGCGGCGACACCCGCCTCGACGCGGTGTCGCGCGCGGTCCGAACCGCGCTGCACGGGGTCGAGTCGGGCACCGCCGACGTCGGCCGGCTCTCGGTCACCCTCGGCGCCGACAGCCCCTACGAGCTCGGACGGCTCGTCGCCCGGCTGCACACCGCCCTGTGGTGCGAGTGGCTGGACGGTGACGCAGGGCCGCCGTCCGCCGACGGTCTCTCGGCGGTCGTCCACGTCTCGGGCACGCACCCGAGCTGACCCCTCGTGTCGACCGGGCCGGCCCGCGCGTCGCTCAGCCGACGGTGAAGACGACCTTGCCGAAGACCTCGCCGTCGACCATCCGGGCGAAGCCGTCGCGTGCCTGGGACAGCGGCGTGACCGAGTCGATGACCGGCTCGATGCCACGCTGCTCGACGAGGCGGGCCAGCCGCGCCAGCTCCTCGCGGGTGCCCATGGTCGAGCCCACGACGCGCAGCTGCTTGAAGAAGATCTTCGTCAGCTCGGCCTTGGCCGGGGCATCGCCCGACGTCGCCCCGGAGATGACGACCGTGCCGCCCGGGCGGAGGGAGTTGACCGAGTGCGACCACGTGGCGGCGCCTACGGTCTCCATGACGGCGTCGACGCGGTCGGGCAGGCGCTCACCCGAGGCGAAGACGCGGTCGGCGCCGATCTCGAGGGCTCGTCGTCCGCGGGCGTCGTCCCGCGACGTGGCCCACATGCGGTAGCCGGCGGCCGAGCCCAGCTGGATGAGCGCCGTCGCGACGCCACCGCCCGCCCCCTGCACGAGCACGGTGCCGCCGGGCTGCACCCCCGAGCTGGTGAAGAGCATCCGGTATGCCGTGAGCCATGCGGTGGAGAGGCAGGCTGCGGTCTCCCACGACATCGAGTGCGGCTTGGGCACGACGTTGCCGGTGGGCACGAGGACCTTCTCGGCGAGCGTCCCGTCGTGCAGCTCCGACAGGAGCGTGCGTCGCGGGTCGAGGGTCTCGTCGCCGCGCCACCCCTCCGACGGGACGACCGCGTGCACGATCACCTCGTTGCCGTCGGCGTCGACACCGGCCCCGTCGCAGCCGAGGACCATGGGCAGCCGGTTCGGTGCGAGGCCGACTCCGCGCAGGGACCACACGTCGTGGTGGTTGAGGGCGGCAGCACGCAGGTCGACGACGGTCCAGCCGGGCCTGGTCTGCGGGTCGGGACGCTCCCCGACGACGAGCCCGGAGAGCGGGTCGGAGGCGGACTGACCGGCGGCGTAGGCAGCGAGCATTCCAGCACCATAGTGACCGGGGTCCGCGCGGTGCCCCGGTAGGGTCCTGCCCGTGACCGACAACACCACCGTGCGCACCGCGGCCCAGGACGCGCCACCGACGACCCGAGACCGGCGTACCGACAGCGTGGGAGCCGCCGACATCCGCCCGGCAGCGCGCGGCGTCGACGCCCGCCCGGCAGCGCGCGGCGTCGACGCGCAGTCGGTCGCCCTCGTCGCCGTCTTCACGTCGCTCCTGGTCGCGGCCGCGGTCGTGCCCGGCATACCCGTCGGTGGGCTCGGCGTGCCGATCACCCTGCAGACCCTTGCGGTCGTCCTCACGGGACTCGTGCTCGGCCCGCTGCGCGGTGGCCTCGCCGTGGCGCTCTACCTGCTGCTCGGCTTCGTCGGACTCCCCGTCTTCAGCGCGGGCCAGTCGGGCCTGCAGGTGCTGAGCGGACCCACCGCCGGCTACCTCGTGTCGTTCCTCCTCGCGGCCGTCGTGGTCGGCGCTGCCGCCCGGGGCGTCGTCCGACGCGCGCGCCGGTCGCTCGTGGTGCCCCTGCTGCTGTTGGCCTCCTTCGTCACGACGGTGGCGGTCGTCCACGCCCTGGGCGTCGTGGGACTCATGGTCAACCTCAGGCTGCCCCTGCCGGCCGCGATCGCCGCCGACCTGCCGTTCCTGCCGGGCGACCTGGTCAAGGACGTCGTCGCGGTCGTCTCCGCAGCCGCCGTGCACCGCGCCTTCCCGGACGTGCTCGTCCGCACGCGCCGCCCCCGCGCGTGATCGGTCCGTGACGGAGGTCCGCCCGTGACGGAGGTCCGCCTCGACGGGGCGACGGTCACGGTGCCCGTCGACGGTTCCCCCGGGGGTCGGGCCCGGACGATCCTCGGCCCCGTCGACCTCGTCCTCACGCAGTCGCGGGTGACGGTCATCGGGGCCAACGGGTCGGGCAAGTCGACGCTGCTCCGGCTGCTCAACGGGCTCGTCACCCCGACGTCGGGCACGGTCTCGGTCGACGGCCTCGACACCGTGCGCCACGGGGCCCGGGTGCGCCGCCGCGTGGCGTTCGCCTTCACCGACCCGATCTCCCAGCTCGTCATGCCGACGGGCCGCGAGGACGTCGAGCTCTCGCTGCGACGGCTGCACCGGTCACGCACCCAGCGCCGGGTCGCCGCCGAGCAGGTGCTCGAGCGCTTCGGAATGGTCCGCCACGCGGACCAGAGCGTCTACGACCTGTCCGGCGGCGAGCGTCAGCTGATGGCTCTTGCGGCCGTCCTTGCCACGGAGCCCGGACTGCTGGTCCTCGACGAGCCGACGACGCTCCTCGACCGACGCAACACCCTTCGACTGCGGGCGCTGCTCGACTCGCTCCCCCAGTCCGTCGTCCTCGCCACCCACGACCTGGACCTGGCTCTCGCGGCCGACCGCTCCCTCGTCGTCGACGAGGGGCGCGTCGTCTTCGACGGCGAACCGGCGGCGGCCGTGGAGCACTACATCGGGCTGACCGACGCACCGTGAGCGATCCCGGCCTCTTCAGCGCCTACGTCCCCGGCACGTCCGTCGTGCACCGGATGCCCCTGTGGGCCAAGCTCGTCGGCGTCCTCGCGGTGGGCGCCATGCCTTGGGTCACCCAATCCGTGTGGCCGCTCGCGCTCGTGACCGCCCTGCTCGCCGGGATCGTGCTGGCGGCCCGTCTGCCGGCCCACCGCATCGCGCGCTCCCTGCACGGCCTCCTGCCCGTCCTCGCCGTGCTCCTGGCGTTCCAGTGGTGGTCCCACGACCTTCCGTATGCCGTACGCGTCGTCCTCGGCATCGTCAACGCGTTCGTCGCGGCGGGCGTCCTCACCGCGACCACCCCGGTCTCCGACCTGCTCGACGGGGTGGTGCGAGCGGCCCGGCCGCTGCGGCGCGTCGTCGACCCAGAGGTCGTGGCGCTCACGCTCGGCGTCGTCGTGCGATCGGTGCCCTGGGTGGCCGGGTCGTTCTCCAGCGTGCGCGAGTCGGCCCGCGCACGAGGGCTCGACCGCAACCCGCGGGCCGTCCTGGTGCCGACCGTCGTGCACGTCGTCGCGTTCGCGCGGTCGACAGGTGAGGCGCTCGCAGCGCGAGGTCTCACCGACCCTGCGGACGACGCTCTCGGTAGCGACCGGCCCGGTGGCGCCGACCGAACGGCCTGACGGACTCACCGGGGCCTGGCCGAGACGGCGTCGGCCCCCGGCGGTCGCCAGGCGCCCGGCGAGCACGCCCGGCCGCGCCGGCACGCCGGCGGGTGGGCAGTTCGGCAGGTCTCAGACCGTGCAGCCTCTCTCAGACGCCGGCGGACGACGTGCCGAGCGACTTGAGCAGGGCGTCGACGACGCGGGGGTCGTACTCGTAGCCGAGACCGAGGTAGATCCGCTCGACGGCTGCCTCGCGCGCCCGCGCGCTGCGGGCTCCTGACGTGAGGTCCTCGTAGGCGTTGACGACCTTGACGATGCGGCTCGTGAGGGGGATCTCCTCGCCGAGCTCGCGCACCTGGCGGTAGGGCGTCGTCTGGTGCTCGAGGATCCGCGCGACTCCCTCGAACACCCCGGTCTCGCGGACGATGGCGACCGTGTCGGCCTCGATACGGCGCTGGTCGGCCGGTGCCGCGAGGACCGTGGCGCCGCCCGGGATCGGCTCGACGAGGGCCACCTGTCCGATGTCGTGCAGCAGGGCGGCGTACTCGAGGTCGAGCAGCTCGCGCTCCGAGAGGCCCAGCTCGCGCCCGACCTGCACCGAGAGCGCGGCCACCCGCTCGGAGTGGCCCGAGGGGGTGTAGCCGGCCGCGTCGGTGAGGCGTGAGAGCGTCCGGATGCTCTGGAGGTAGGTGGCACGGATGCTGACGTAGCGACGGAATGCGAAGAGCGTCAGCACGAGCGGGATGAGGAAGAGCGGCAGGGCCGCGATGCCGAGGGGTGGGGCGGCCAGCGCGATGAGGACGCCCGTCACCGCGACGGCGATCGACAGCGCGAAGGAGGACCGGAACTCCTCGATGAAGGTCCGGCGCACGTTCGCGCGGGCGGAGACACCGCGCAGGAGTGAGGTGAACAAGGCGTCGGTCACGAGGGCCAGCAGGCAGATCCCCAGCAGCAGGGCCGCCTGCTGCCACGGCTCGGCCACGGTCGTGCGTGCCGGCGAACCCGGGCTCTGACCCAGCAGCGCGACCCGGTAGACGAGCGTGGCCACGACGATGGCGACGAACCGGCCGGCCGTGTCGACGAGGCTGGTGTCGCGCCGGGCCGCGACCCGCACCGTCGTCCCGAGCGCCATCGACGTCGCCGTCACCGCGAGCAGGAACGGGGCGCCGTAGGGCAGGTGGACCTCACCGGGAAGCTCCGTGGTGAGGGCCAGGCCGAAGGCTGCGGCCATGGCGATGGGCGCCGCCCCGCGGAAGCCGGGCGCGGAGATGTGGAACCACTCACCGAGCACGATGGTGACCCCGAAGGTGGCCACGAACCAGATCGTCGCCGAGTCGTGGAGCGAGGGCACATCGCCGCTCTGGACCGCGAGGACGACCGAGGCGAGGACGCACAGGACCGCGACGATCCCGGCCACCGGCTCGCGGCGGAGCGCGCCGTTCACGACGCCACCTCGGCCGGCGAGGACGCGGGCCAGCCGTGCTTGTCGAGGGCTGCGACGGCGGCCGAGACGACATCAGGGTCGAAGCGCCCCGGATCGGCCCGGAGCCTGCGCGCGACCTCGGCGACCGACACGACGGGTGCGGTGTCGGGGTCGCGCGCGGCGTCGTCGATCGCCGTGGTGACGGCGACGATGCGTGCCGCGATGGGGATGTCCTGACCGGCGCGGCCGTCGGGTCGACCACCTCCGTCGAAGCGCTCGTGCTGGTGGCGGATGCCGGACCTCGCGTCCTCGAGGAAGTCGATGCCCTCGATCATGCGCGCGCCCACGACGCAGTGGCCGTCGATGACGCGCCGCTCGGTGGGACTCAGCGAGGTGGGCGACCGGCGCAGCAGCCGGGTGGCGACGCCGAGGTGGCCGATCTCGTGCAGCGTCGCGGCGTAGCGCACCGTGCCGATCTGACCGGGTGGGAGGCCGAGCTCCTCGGCGATCCACTCCGCGAGGACGGCGGCCCGTCGGCTCCGGTCCACGGCGGCTGGCTCCTTGGTGCCGAGGGCGGTGACGAGCGTGTCGATGGTCCGTTCGTGCGAGCGCAGCTCCTCGCCGTACTGGATGAAGGCCCATCTGGCGGCGAGCAGCGGAGCGAGGACCAGGAGCGCGCTGAAGGCACCCAGCCCGGCGGGGAACCAGAGGATCACGAAGAGCAGGCCGATGATGCCGTAGCCGACGTAGGCCACTCCGGAGCCGCTCAGCACGCGCCGCAGCTGCACGCCGAAGGGGATGCCCTGGTCGAGGTGCAGGACACCCGAGATGAGGCTGGCGTTCACGAGACAGCCGACGACGTCTGCGGCGAGCAGCGGCAGGCCCACGTGCAGGCCGAGCTCGGCCGTGCTCATGTCGGTCATGCCGGCGCCCTCGACGCCGCCGAGCAGTCGATAGGTCAGCGCGGCGGCCGCCCCGAGCAGGCCGCACATGGCGGCATTGAACATCGTCGCCGACCACCGAGGCTGGCGTCGGTCGATGAGCATGGAGACCGAACCGACCACCCAGGCGCCGAAGACGCCGACGATGGCGGCCGAGGCGACGAGGATGATCGACAGGAACGAGAAGCTGATCCTCAGCCCGACGTCCGGTTCTCGGATCTGGAAGCTCACGATGCCCATGAGGCAGAGCAGCAGCAGGGGCCCTAGCGCGGGTCGGGGAAGCACGAGCCACGACACCACACCGGTGGCGATCGAGGTCGCGACGACAAGGGCAAGGTAGGCCGGCAGCCACCGAGACCTGACGGTTGCGGTGGCTGCCTGACTCACGTCAGTCACGGTAGCGCGACGGCACCGGGGCCATCATCGGCCCCCGGTGCCGTCCAACGGCTGTGGAGCGGCTCAGCCGCCCCAGCCCCAGACGCTGGAGAGTGACAGGATCGCGCGCGTGGCGAAGTCGTTGGACGCAAGTGCCGACAGGAGGGCAGCGAACATGGGGGGCTCCTTCATTGTGGATGTTCCGGATGCGTGCGCCATGGAGGGGCGTTGCTGCGGCAGCACAGAACAACTGAGGTTTCCCTCATGGCTCAGAATGCCGTGCGCACGCGGGCGCACGGAAGTAGAACCGGCCACAAGCGCCGGATCTATACGAAGATTTTAAGGTCTGCCGGGCGGCGCTGCGACCAGATTGGGCGGCTCAGGCCCGATGTGGGAGAATCGTGGCTTCGTGTCCGCACCCGGGCACGAGACCACTGTACGACCAACTAGGAGCCGACGATGAGCAAGCGCGCCCGCAAGCGCCGCTCCCGCAAGGGCAACGCCGCCAACCACGGCCGCAAGCCCAACGCCTGAGCCGCAGACGTCAAGGCCCGCACCCGAGCAGCTCGGGGCGGGCCTTCGTCGTGTGCGGCGGGCCGGGTCCGGGTGAGTGCGTCGTCAGCCGCGGTCGACCTGGATCACGGTCATCGAGATCCGCGACATGATCGTGAGGCGCAGCGCCTCAGGCGCCCGCTCCGACTCGCACGAGCGCTTGATGAGCGACTTCAGCGTCGTGTCGAGGTCGTACTCCTTCAGGCACGGGCCGCACTCGTCGAGGTGCGCCTGGATCTTGGCGCAGTCATCGGGTCCGAGCTCCCCGTCGAGGTACTCGTAGACCCGCAGCAGCGCCTCGGAGCAGTCGGTACGCGTCGTCCCGCTGTCCGACGCACCGGTTCCACCCGTTGTGCTCTCGTTCATGACCGGGCTCCTTCCCTGCCCGAACCCATCCCGGCACCCTCGGAGGTGCCGGCTGCAGCGAAACCGCGCTCGGCGGCATACTCCGAGAGGAGCTCGCGGAGCTGGCGCCGCCCGCGGTGGAGGCGGCTCATGACGGTGCCGATGGGCGTGTCCATGATCTCCGCGATCTCCTTGTAGGCGTAGCCCTCGACGTCGGCGAAGTACACCGCAAGGCGGAACTCCTCGGGGATGGACTGCAGGGCACGCTTGACGTCGCTGTCGGGGAGGTGGTCGAGCGCCTCGGCCTCGGCGGAGCGCAGCCCGACCGACGTGTGCGACTCGGCGCGCGCCAGCTGGTAGTCCTCGATCTCGGCCGCGTCGGACTCGAGGGGCTGGCGCTGCTTCTTGCGGTAGCTGTTGATGTAGGTGTTGGTGAGGATGCGGTACATCCACGCCTTGAGGTTGGTCCCCGGCCGGTACTGGTGGAACGCGGCGTACGCCTTGGCGAACGTCTCCTGGACGAGGTCCTCCGCGTCGCTCGGGTTGCGGGTCGTGCGCAGGGCGGCGCTGTAGAGCTGGTCGAGCAGCGGCATCGCCTCGCGCTCGAAGCGCGCGCGACGCTCGGCCTCGTTCTCGCTCGCGACGTCGACGGTGGCGTCGGCGCGGGCCAGGTCCTCCGGGTCGGCACCGAGGCCGGTCGCGGGCGCGTCCTGCCGGGCCGTCGCCTGCGTGTCCGCACTCGCGTCGGTCAGCCGCAGGGCGGCGCTGGGATCGGTCTTCTTGTCCTTTGCCATCGCCTCCCAGCCTAGACCGGTGGGCTGCGGCAAGGGACCGCGCTGGGCTGGCACGGTCGTCACGCCCTCGGGCGCACGGGTGGGGCAGGTGACCATGCTCGGTGCAACGACACCTAGCCGGGGAGCATTCCCGCGATCGAGGTGAGGGCCTCGGTGAGGGCGCTGCGAGAGCCCTTGGGGTAGCTGTGGGCACCGGGCACCTCGACGAGGGTGGTGCCTTCCGGCAGGTGCGGGCGCACCTCGTCCGGGGTGCCGAACGCGTCGGTGGTGCCCTGCACGACCCAGGAGGGGTCGGGGGCGAGTGCCAGCTCGTGCGCGCGCAGCTTCTCGGGCTGACCCGGCAGGTGGAGCGGGAAGCTGAGCAGCAGCCCGGCGTCGGCCTCGAGCGGTGCGGCCGTGCGGCACGCGACCCGCGCCCCCGCGCTGCGGCCACCGACGACGAGCGGCCGCGGCAGGCGGCCCCGGCCGGTCATGAGGGCCTCGACGATCGGGACCCACGCGGCATCGAGGGTGGGCGGGCGTCCGGCCACCTTGCGGCCGGCCACGAGCCACGGCTGCTCGACGAGCACGACGGCCCAACCGGCGCCGACGAGGACCTCGCGGGCGATCGCGAGGTCGATCGCGCCCAGCCCTCCCCCGGCGCCGTGGCCGAGGACGACGGTGCCACGCGGGCGGGGCGGCCGACGGACCCGCGCGCGTCCCGTGCCGCCCGGGGTCTCGATCTCGCGGACCGCCTCGCGGATGGGGGCCGTCACGCTCCGACCACCTCACCCGTCATGGGGTCGACGACACCCTCGAGCTCGGACTCCGGGGCAGGCTCGACGAGGGCGGGACCGTTGTTGCGCGTCGCGCCCACGGCGCGGCTGACCGGGTGCGCGTCGAAGCGTCCGGCCCGGGAGAAGTCGAGGACGCCCTGGACGTAGGCCGGGTCCTGCTCGTCCGGGTCGAGCCAGTGCTCCCACTGCTCAGCCTCGAGGACGAGCGGCTGGCGGTCGTGGATGCGGTCCAGGCCGGGGTCTGCAGCGGTCGTGATGATCGTGAACGACGTGAGCCATGCCCCGGGGTCGCCGTCGGGCAGCTCACGGTCGCGCCAGAACTCGTAGAGGCCGGCGAAGGCGACGGGCGCACCGTCGGCCCGGTGGATGAAGAAGGGCTGCTTGCGTGGCTTGCCCTTGGCGTCGACCGCCGTGGGCGACACCTGCCACTCGTACCAGCCGTCGGCCGGCACGATGCACCGACGCGAGAGCGCGGCCTTGGCGAACGCACCCTTGCCCAGCACCGACTCGGCGCGCGCGTTCGTCATGCGCAGCCCCATCGTGAGGTCCTCGGACCACGCCGGGACGAGGCCCCACGTGAGCATCCGGAGCTGACGGGTCGGGAGGACCTGCCCGTCGGGGCCGTCATCGCCGCGGGGCCGCCGCGTCAGCACGACCGCCGCCTGCTTGGAGGGCGCCACGTTCCAGTCGGGCTCGCCGGGCGGAGGGCTCTGGGGACTCTTGAGGATGCTGCGCGTGGGCTCGTCGGTGCGGTCCTCGTCGACGTCGAAGGCCTCGATGAGCTCGTCGGGCCGCGCGCTCGCGGCATACCTCCCGCACATGCGCACAGCGTATGCCGGGTGGCCGACGTCGTGGATCGCAGTGGCGTGGGCCGGCCTCGGGTTCCCGCGGCCCGATGAGGGGCTGGCCACCATGACCCGGGCCGGGGGTAAGTCGATACCGTAGGTCCTCACAGGTCCACGATGGCCACGAGCGCGTCACCGCGGGTCGAGGCCAGAGGAGGGAAACGCATGATCGTCCGTCGTCTCGCCCGTCCGCTGCTCGCATCGGTCTTCGTCGCCGCAGGTGTCGAGGCCCTCCGCCACCCCGCGGCACGCACCGACCAGGCTGCCCACCTGCTCGAGAAGGTGCCGGGTCAGGTGCCGGGAGCGGAGGTCGCGGCGAAGGACCCCGACCTCTTCGTCCGGGTCAACGGCGCCGCCCTGGTCGGCGGGGGACTGCTGCTCGCGACGGGACGGCTCCCTCGCCTCGCCTCGACCGTGCTCGCCGCCTCGATCGTGCCGACGACGGCCATCGAGCACGCCTTCTGGGAGGAGACCGACCAGACGCGCAAGGCGCAGAGCCGCAGCCTCTTCCTCAAGAACGTCGGCCTGCTCGGCGGCCTGCTCCTCGCTGCCGTCGACACCGAGGGCAAGCCGGGCCTGGCCTGGCGCGCCCAGCACGCCACGAAGGCCACGCGACGCGAGGTCCGCCATGCCCAGCGATCCGCCAAGCGTGAGGCGCGCCTCCTCGCCCATCGAGCGCAGGACGTCGTGAGCTGAGTTGAGTCCCGCAGATCCATCGCCCCATCCCACGTCCGTGACGGGCGGGGTCCCCGACGGGGGCGCCGTGACGGCGGAGCCGGACTGGGCCGCGCCGTTCGCCGACGGACCGCTCGACGCCACGGTCGTCCTGCCCGGCAGCAAGTCCCTGACCAACCGCTACCTCGTGCTCGCCGCCCTCGCGAGCGACCGGTCCCGGCTGCGGGCCCCCCTGCGCTCCCGGGACACGTTGCTCATGGCCGAGGCGCTCCGCTCGTTGGGCGTACGCATCGACGACGTGCCGCCCGAGGGCGAGTCGCCGGGTGGCGCGGTGCCCGACTGGGTCGTGACGCCGCCCGAGACACTGAGCGGTGGCGTGACGATCGACTGCGGCCTGGCCGGCACGGTGATGCGTTTCCTGCCGGCGGTGGCCGCGCTCGCCGACGGACCGGTCCGCCTCGACGGCGACCCGCAGGCGCGGCTGCGCCCGATGGGCCCGGTCACCGACGCCCTGCGGGCACTCGGGGTCGACCTCGACGACGACGACGACGGCCATCTCCCGCTGACGGTCAACGGACGCGGGCGGGCACCGGGCGGATCGGTGACGATGGACGCCTCTGCCTCGTCCCAGTTCATCTCGGCCCTCCTGCTCGCGGGGGCGCGCTACGACGACGGCGTCACGGTGCACCACGACGGCAAGCCGGTGCCGAGCGAGCCGCACATCCTCATGACGGTCGAGACCCTGCGCGACGCGGGCGCGATCGTCGACGACAGCGAACCCAACACGTGGCGGGTCGAGCCGTCCGAGATCAACGCCCTCGACGTGTCGGTCGAGCCCGACCTGTCCAACGCGGGACCCTTCGTCGCTGCTGCCCTCGTCGTCGGCGGCACCGTGCGCGTCCCCGGGTGGCCACAGCACACGACCCAGGCCGGCGACCTCCTGCGCGAGATCCTCGACACCATGGGCGCCGACGTGCGCCTCGACCGCTCTGGACTCACCGTCGTCGGGAGCGGTGAGCTCGTGGGCATCGACATCGACCTCCACGACGCCGCCGAGCTGACCCCCACCGTGGCCGCCCTGGCCGCGCTCGCATCGACACCGACGTGGATCCGCGGCGTGGCTCACATCCGGGGCCATGAGACCGACCGCCTCGCAGCCCTCACGGCAGAGCTCGGCCGGGTCGGGTCCCACATCACGGAGACCGAGGATGGTCTGCGCATCTCGCCGGCGCCCTTGCACGGCGGGCGTTTCCGCAGCTACCACGACCACCGCATGGCCACCGCGGGCGCGATCATCGGCCTGCGCGTGCCGGACGTGCACGTCGAGGACATCGGCACGACCCGCAAGACGCTCCCCGACTTCGTCGGGCTGTGGCAGGGCATGCTCGACGGCTCGGGCTCGGTCGTGCTCTCGCGATGAGCTGGCGGGACCTCGACGAGGGGGACATCCGGGTCCGTCCGAGCCGCAAGGGTTCGAGGCCCCGCACCAAGGAACGCCCCGCCCATGCCGATGCGGTCGTCGCCATGGTGATCGGCGTCGACCGGGGCCGTTACACGTGCCTCATCCCGAAGGGTTCCCTGGGCAAGAAGGAGCCCGAGCGCGTCGTGACGGCGATGAAGGCCCGTGACATCGGCCGGACCCGGGTCGTCGTCGGTGACGACGTCGCCCTCGTCGGCGACCTGGCCGGCGGGCCGGACGCCCTCGCTCGCATCGTGCGCATCGAGGAGCGTCGCTCGGTGCTGCGCCGTACGGCCGACGACACCGATCCCTACGAGCGGATCATCGTCGCCAACGCCGACCAGCTCGTCATCGTCACCGCCCTCGCCGACCCGGAGCCGCGGCCTCGCATGGTCGACCGGTGCCTCGTCGCGGCGTACGACGCAGACCTCGAACCACTGCTCGCCCTGACGAAGGCGGACCTTGTCGACCCCACTCGGTTCCTCGCCGACTACACCCCGCTCGAGGTCGAGCACGTCGTCACCTCGTGGAAGGACGGCGACTTCTCCGGGCTGGACGACCTGCGCGCAAGGCTCTCCGGCAAGGTCTCCGTCCTCGTCGGCCATTCCGGCGTCGGCAAGAGCACCCTCGTCAACGGTCTCGTACCGGGTGCCCTCCGTGCGACCGGCGTGGTCAACGACACGACCGGACGCGGCCGGCACACCTCCACGAACGCCGTGGCGCTGCGCCTTCGCGGTGCCGACGGCTCCGACGACGGCTGGGTCATCGACACGCCCGGCATCCGGTCGTTCGGGCTGGCGCACATCGACGTCGACCACATCATCGACCACTTCCCCGACCTCGCCGCAGGCACGGACGCGTGCCCGCGCGGCTGCACGCACGACGAGGAGGAGTGCGCGCTCGACGCCTGGGTCGCCGAGGGCCATGCCGGGCCAGCCGGCGCCTCCCGGCTGGAGTCGCTGCGTCGCCTGCTCAGCAGCCGCAACACGACCGAGGAGCGCTGAGCCGCAGCGGCATACGCGCACGGGCTGCCCGCCACGGGTCAGGGCCCTGCCACTAGGTTGAGCCGGTGACCTCCTACGACGACGACCTTCGTCTGGCCCATGTCCTCGCGGATGCCGTGGAGCGCGTGACGATGGCACGCTTCCGTGCCGCCGACCTCGTCGTCGAGAGCAAGCCGGACCTCACCCCCGTCACCGACGCCGACCGGGCCGCCGAGGAGCTCGTCCGGCTGCAGCTGAAGCGCACCCGACCGCGTGACGCCGTCGAGGGCGAGGAGTTCGAGACGACCGGCCGCGGTCCGCGACGATGGATCATCGACCCGATCGACGGCACGAAGAACTTCGTGCGCGGCGTACCCGTGTGGGCCACCCTCATCGGGCTCGTCGTCGACGACGTGCCCGTGCTCGGGCTCGTCGCCGCGCCCGCCCTGCAGCGGCGCTGGTGGGCGGCGACCGGCTCGGGCGCCTGGAGCGGCCGCTCCCTCTCGTCGGCCCGACAGATCTCCGTGTCACAGGTCGGACGGCTCGGTGACGCGTCGCTGTCGTACTCCTCTCTCGCCGGCTGGCGCGTGCGTGGTCGCCGGGACGACTTCGTCGACCTCATGGACGACTGCTGGCGCACGCGCGCCTACGGCGACTTCTGGTCCTACATGCTCGTCGCCGAGGGGGCCGTCGACATCGCTGCCGAGCCCGAGCTGGCCGTCCACGACATGGCCGCCCTCGTCGCGATCGTGCAGGAGGCGGGTGGCAGGTTCACCGGCCTCGACGGCAAGGAGGGCTGCTGGAGCGGCAACGCGCTCGCGACCAACGGTCTGCTGCACGACGAGGTGTTGGCGCGCATCGGGATGCCACCGGCCTGAGCGCTCCGTGAGCGGGCGCCGCTGCCCGGCATAGCCTTTCGGCATGAGCACCGACCCCGCCGACACCCCGGCTCCCACCGCGACCGTCCGCCCCGCCCACAGCGCAGACGTGCCCGTGCTGGCCGCTGTCGCTGCGGCGACCTTCGAGCTCGCCTGCCCGCCCTCGATGACCAGGGAGCGGGTGGACGCCTTCGTCGATGAGGTCCTCTCCCCGGGTCGCTTCGCCGACTACGTGGCCGACGCAGGTCGTCACGTCCTGCTGGCCGAGCGTGAGGGCGCCGCGGTCGGCTACGCCATGCTCGTCGCCGGCGATCCGCTGGACAGTGACGTCCGCGCCTCGATCCGGCTCCGACCCACGGTCGAGCTCTCGAAGATCTACGTCCTGCCGGAGGCCCACGGCACGGGGGCTGCGGCCCTGCTCATGGCTCGGGCCCTCGACTGGGCGAGCGACGTCGGCGCCGCTGGGGTGTGGCTCGGCGTCAACCAGCAGAACGAGCGCGCGCAGCGCTTCTACCGCAAGAGTGGCTTCGAGCGGGTCGGCACCAAGCGCTTCCTCGTGGGCGGTGTCCACGAGGACGACTACGTCATGGAGCGGGCTCTGCCCCCACTGCCCTGATGGACGGATCGACCCCGCCCGTCAGGCGTCGGTGACGACGGTGACGTCGCCGAGGCCGAGGGCCTCGACCGCTTCGAGGTGTGCGCTCGCATCGCCGACCATGACGATCGTCCACCCGGCCCCCGGACCGCCCGCGCCGATGCCGGCTCCGTCGGCGAACCGCGCGTAGGCCGCCTCGACCCGGCTGCGGTCGACGGTCGCGAGGTCCCGGAGGTTGTCGGTCGTGAAGGCCGTCGTGCGACCGTCGAGCGCCATGCCCACCGCTTCGTCGGCGATGGTGTCGGCCGTTGCATAGCGACCCGGGGCAGTCTTGGCGATGAAGTCGACACCGGAGCGGATCTCTTTGTCGGTGAAGCCGTTTCGGCCGCTCTCGAGGATCTCGACGAGAAGCCGCAGCGACTCCGCCGTCGAGTCGGCACGGACAGAACCGGACGTGAGGAACACGCCCCCACGCCGCCGGGGGCGGAAGCTCGAGCGGATGCCGTAGGTGTAGCCCTTCTCCTCGCGCAGGACCGCATCGATCCGGGCGTTCGGCGAGCCGCCCAGGACGAAGCCGAGAACCGGGTAGGGCGCCCACCCGCCGTCGACGGAACGGTCGGGCCCGGGCGCGCCGATGACGAACTCCGTCTGCACGGAGCCGGGGCGCGAGACGAGCACGATGCGACCGCGGTCTGGGGCGAGGGCGGCGGCGTGCTGGAGGTAGCGCTCGCGCTCCCGGGGACCCTTGTCCCAGCCGCCGAGTGCCCCCTCGACGAGCGCCGGCACGTCGAGCCCCTCGAGGTCCCCGGCAACGACGATGGTCCCCCCGGCCGCGACGACGTGCTCCGCGTGGAAGGCGGCGACGTCGTCGCGCGTGATCGACGAGACGGTCTCGCGCGTGCCACCCGTCGGCCTGGACGAGCGGTCGTCAGGTGCGTAGAAGGTTCTGACGAACTCGAGGCCCGCCCGATGTGCGGCGACCGAGCGTTCCTGCTCGATCTCGGCGAGCCGCGTGCGCACCTGGCGGGCGACCTCGGCCTGCGGGAACGCGGGTTCGGTGAGGATCTGTCGGAGCAGGTCGAGCGCCGGCTCGAGGTTGCCCTTGACGACGTCGAGGTCGACGGAGAGGCCGGCGTCCCCCATGCCCGCACCGAAGCTGACGCCCTTGCGCTCGAGGAGGCGCGCGAACTCCTCGGCGGTGTGCTCGGCAGTGCCCTCGTCGAGCGTTCGGGCCATGATCGAGGCCACGCCCTCGCGTTCACGCGGCTCGTCACGCAGTGACACGGGCAGGCCGAGGCGCACGGAGACGACATACTGGCCGGGCACGTCGTAGGTGAGCAGTCGCAGGCCGTTGGGCAGGTCCTGCGTGGTGCCCTCGGGAAAGGCCCAGGGCTGTGGCGCTGCGACCACCGGGCGGGCTACGGCGGTCATGCTGCCTCCTCCGAGTCCTTGTCAGGGCTGTCAGGGCTGTCGGTGCTGCTGGTGCTGTCGTCGGGGCGATCCGGCCTGTCGGTGTCGTCGGGCTGGTCGGCGTCCTTGCTCGTGTCGCTGAGGTAGCGCACGACCGCCCGCGACGCGGGGTCGAGCCACGCCGCGGCGGCATCCCGAGCGCGCTCGGCCGTGACCGCGCGGATGCGGTCGACGAAGGTGTTGACGTATGCCGGATCGCCCGTCAGCAGGGCATGGTGGCTGATGTGGTCGGCGCGCTCCTCGATGCTGGCGAGGGCGCTCAGCCACGACCGCTCGGTGTCGGCGATGACCGACTCCAGCTCGGCGTCGTCCGGCCCCTCGTCGGCGAAGCGGCGGATCTCCTCGCACACCGCGGCCTCGACCTGCTCGACGTCTGCGCCGACGGACACGTCGACGGTGATGGTGCCGAGCCCGACGCCGTCGACCAGGCCCATCGTCCAGCCGCCCACCGAGACCGCGGTCTCGTCGGTTCGCACGAGCCGGCGCACGAGGCGGGAGCTCGCCAACCCGCCGAGCACGTCGACCGCGACCTGGCACGCCAGGTAGTCGGGCGTCGTGTCGACCGGCAGCCGGAAGGAGACGTAGATGCGGTCGTTGGGCACGTCACCCACGCGGTCGAGGCGAACCGGCTCGGAGAGCGGCGGCAGCTGCTGGTGTCGCTCCCGCGTCTGCAGCTCGATGGGCGGGAGCCCACCGAAGTACGTCTCGGCGGCCGTGAAGCCCTCCTCCGGGGTCACGTCGCCGACGAGGGTCAGGACCGTGTTGTTGGGGCCGTAGTGGGCTCGGAAGAAGGCGTGGACGTCGTCGAGGGTTGCGGCGTCGAGGTCCTCCATCGACCCGATGGTCGGGTGGTGGTACGGGTGGTCCTCAGGGAACGCGGTCGCGTAGATGTCGATGAGCGCCGAGCCGTAGGGGACGTTGTCGTACCGCTGACGCTTCTCCTCCTTGACGACGTCGCGTTGGTTGTCGAGGTTGTCCTGGGTCACGGCGTCGAGCAGGTAGCCGTGACGGTCGGCCTCGAGCCACAGGGCGAGCTCGAGGGCGCCGGTCGGCACCGTCTCGAAGTAGTTCGTGCGGTCGAACCACGTCGTCGCGTTGAGACGGGCGCCCTCGTCCATCAGGGCAGAGAAGTGCTCGCCGGAGGCGACGTTGCGGCTGCCTTGGAACATCAGGTGCTCGAACAGGTGGGCGAGACCGGTGCGTCCGGGGCTCTCGTGCCGGGAGCCGACGCCGACCCAGAGGTTCACGGCGACGTTGGGCACGGTGTGGTCTTCGCTGACGATGACGCGCAGGCCGTTGGCGAGCGTGCGCTCCGCGAGGGGGTAGGAGATCGCTGTCACGGCTCGACCCTATGCGACGGAGCGCGGGAGGTGCGGGGTCGCGAAGGCACCCGACGGCTCCGAGTACGTGCAGAATGCGGGGGCCACCTCCCGCAGACACCCGCCTCGTCTGGAGCCCCCACGTTGACCGACCCCCCACAGGACGGCTCCGTGCCGAAGCCCGCCTCCGCCTCGAACCTGCGGCGCTTCGGTCCGCTGCTCCTTGCAGTCCTGGCCTTTCTGGTCTTCCGCGCAGTGACCTCGGACGACGGCGCCCAGGACATCACGCCGGGCCAGTGCGTCACGGCTGACCCGGCCCGGGACGTACGGGCCGTCGACTGCTCGGACCCGTCCGCTCTGGGCAAGGTCGTGTTCGTGCAGCGAGAGGCCTTCACCGACGACTCCTCGGTCCGCCGCATCTGCTCCGACCACGGATCGACGCGCGCGTTCACGAGCGCCGCTTCGCAGGGCGGCACGGGAACCGTCGTGTGCGTGGTGCCGCTGAGCTGACCGCCTCGGTCCTGGCCCTCGCAGTCAGGTAACGGATGGTTATGTTCTTCTGCAGTACCATCACCACGAGGTATGATGGGTCCCATGGCTGGAGCTCCCGACGACCTGCTGACCACCATCCGCGCGAGCGTCATCGGCGACGACCAGGTGATGCACGGCCCCTACGGCCCGCGGCGCGTCACGTACGCCGACTACACCGCCTCGGGCCGCGGCCTGACCTTCATCGAGGACTTCATCCGCGACGAGGTGCTCCCCCGTTACGCCAACACGCACACCGAGAGCTCGGGCACCGGCCTGCAGACGACGCGGCTGCGCGAGGACGCCCGGCGCACCATCCGCGACGCCGTGGGCGGTGACGACGACACGGTCGTCGTCTTCGCCGGCTCGGGCTGCACCGGGGCCATCGACAGGCTGGTCGGCATCCTCGGTCTGCGCGTCCCCTCGAACTTCGAGGACCGTTGGCACGCCAGCGAACTCGTCCCTGCCGACCAGCGGCCCGTCGTCTTCATCGGCCCCTACGAGCACCACTCCAATGAGGTGATGTGGCGCGAGTGCGTCGCCGACGTCGTCGTCATCCCGCAGGACCTCGACGGGCACGTCGACATCGAGGTGCTCAGCGAGCGCCTCGTCGAGCACGCCGACCGACCCCTGCTCATCGGCTCGTTCTCGGCCGCGAGCAACGTCACCGGCATCGTCACGGACACCGACGCGATCTCCTCCCTTCTCCACGCGCACGGCGCCCTCGCCTTCTGGGACTACGCCGCGGCCGCGCCGTACGTCGACATCGAGATGTACGGCCGGGGCGGGCGCAGCGTGGCCGGCCCCACGGCATACAAGGACGCCGTCTTCCTCAGCCCGCACAAGTTCATCGGCGGCCCGAGCACGCCGGGCGTCCTCGTCGTGCGCCGCGACCTCATGACCAACCGGGTGCCGGACGTACCGGGCGGCGGCACGGTCGCCTACGTCAACCCCGACGCCCACGACTACCTCACCGACCCCGCGCACCGGGAGGAGGGCGGCACGCCGGCGATCATCGAGTCGATCCGGGCCGGTCTCGTCTTCAAGCTCAAGGAGGCCGTCGGCGTGGAGACCATCCGCGCCCGCGAAGACCTCTTCCTCCAGCGCGCCGTCACGGCCTGGCGCGACGAGCCGGCCATCGAGATCCTCGGCAACCTCGACGCCGAGCGTCTGTCGATCGTCTCGTTCGTCGTCCACGCCCAGGGCGAGCGCTACCTCCACCACAACTTCGTCGTCGCCGTGCTCAACGACCTCTTCGGCATCCAGGCCCGCGGCGGCTGCTCGTGCGCGGGGCCCTACGGCCACTACCTGCTCGGCATCGACCTCGAGCGTTCGCACGAGTTCGAGCGTGAGATCGGGCGCGGCTGCGAGGGCATCAAGCCGGGTTGGGTGCGGGTCAACTTCAACTACTTCATCTCCGACGTCGTCGCCGACTACGTCATCGAGGCGGTCCGCCTCGTGGCGCGGGACGGCTGGCGCCTGCTCGGCGACTACGACTTCGAACCCGCGACCGGCCTCTGGCGCCACCGCGCCGGCCCGGTCGAGCCACCTCTGCGCCTGCACCAGGTCAGCTTCGAGCACGGATGCCTCACCTACCCCGCACAGGTCGAGCGAGCCGGCGAGGATGCACTGGCCGGACACCTCGCCGACGCTCGTGCCGTGCTCGCCGCCGCCGCCTCGGACCGGTGGGACGAGGCCCACGTCAACGTCGACTTCGACCACCTGCGCTGGTTCGAGCTACCTGTCCGCAGCCTGTCCCGCTGACCGGTCAGGGCACGAGCACGAGCTTCCCGCCGGCTCGACCGCTGTCACTGAGCTCCTGTGCGGTCGCGGCCTGGACGAGCGGGAGCACGCGCGACACGGTCGTCGTGATCTCGCCCGAGGCCCGCTGCCTGACGAGCTGCGCGAGGTCGGTCGCGGAGCGCTCTCCACCGCTGCTGAAGGTGATTCCCTTGGCGAAGGCGGTCGGGTCGGCGATCGTCACGAGCCGGTCGGCGTTGCCGAGGAGCTTCACCGAGTCGTCGAGGACGCCGGCGCCGCTCGTGTCGAGCACGGCATCGACGCCGTGCGGGGCCAGGGCGCGTACGCGCTCGAGCCAGCCCTCGCCGTACGTGGTCGGTGTGGCGCCCAAGGCCGCCACGCGCTCCTGGTTGGCGGCCGAGGCGGTACCGACGACGGAGGCGCCCGCCGCGAGGGCGAGCTGCGTCACGACCTCCCCGACGGCGCCGCTCGCGCCGTGCACGAGCAGGGTCTCGCCCGGCTTGAGCCCCAGAAGTCGCAGCACCCGACGTGCCGTCTCCCCCGCGACAGGGAGCGACACGGCTGCGGTGAGATCGAGCGAGTCCGGGACCGCGGCATAGGTGTCGAGGATGGCGAGCTCGGCGTAGGCGCCGCCCACGGCGAAGCCGACGACCCGGTCACCCCGTGCGACGTCGGTGACGCCCTCCCCCAGCTCGTCCACGACACCGGCGGCCTCGGCCCCGAACACGATGGGGAACGTCGCGTCCGGTGAGGCCATGGCACCGCTGCGCACCTTGCCGTCGATGGGGTTCACCCCGATCGCCTCGACCCGCACCCGGACCTGCCCCGGCTCCGGTCGCGGGTCGGGCAGCTGTACCTCGTGCAGCTCGTCGGGTCCGCCGAAACGGTCGATGACGATGGCCTTCATGGTTCCTCCTGGTGGGCCCGGCCGCCCGGTGGGCGAGGTTCTCAGCACAACCATGCCGTCCACGGGTGTATGCCGCGGCGTCTGCTCCGTGACCAGCGTGGGGGCGCGGCCGCTCTCCGACACCCGGCACCGGGCAACGGGCAACGGGCGGGGTGGTACGCGGCCGTCGCGGCTCAGCGCGCAGGACATCGATCCCCGCCCAGCCTCAGCCTCCAGCTGCGCAGGCACGTCGGCACGGCGGCACGGCGGCACGGCGGCACGGCGGCACGGCGGCACGGCGGCACGGCGGCACGGCGGCACGGCGGCACGGCGGCACGGCGGCACGGCGGCACAGCGGCGCGGACGCGTCGATCCGGCATGCTGGGCGCATGAACGGGCCCCTTCTCGCCGGCGAGCGTCTCGCCGAGCTCGCCCTGGCGCCGCTGACCTACCCGGAGGTTGGTGCGACCCTGCGCAAGGGAGGCCTCCCGGCGGGCTACCGCCACCTGCGCAGACGCGTCGTCGTCGGTCACGGGTCCGAGGACCTCGACCGGGCCACGGAGGCCCTGCTCGGGTGGGCGGTGCACCGGGCAGCAGGCGTGCGGGTGCTCCCCTCGAGTCCACTCGTCGTGCCCGCCGTCGTCGCCGAGCTGCGGCTCGGGCCGGGGCCGTTGTCCCTCCGGGCACCCATACGCGTCGTCGACGTCGTGGACGGACCGCGTCGACGCGGCTTCGCCTACGGCACGCTCCCCGGCCACCCCGAAACAGGAGAGGAGTCCTTCGTCGTGGCGATGGGTGACGACGGAGACGTCACGTTCACCGTGCGGGCGTTCTCCCGACCGGATGGTGCACTGACGCGGGTCAGCGGACCCGTCGCCCGCAGGGTGCAGCGTGGCGTCGTCGACCGATACCTGCGGTCGTTGCAGTCGTTCGTCCGACGCGCTGGGTGAGCGGTCAGTGCAGGAACGTCTTGGCCCCGACCATGACGAGCCCCAGGAGCGCCGCGACGAGCGCCTCACCCAAGGCCGTGCGTCGGGTCCCTCCGGCCGAGCGGGACCCGAGGTAGCCGACCGCACCGAGCTCGATGACGGTGAGCCACAGGCCGAGCTCGACCGCGCGAGCGGTGCCGGCACCGAGCAGGGACGCAGCAACCACGACGACGAGAGCGGGCAATCCCCCGAGCAGCACCCCCAGCTCGTGCTGGACCGCGGACACCAGCCGCCGCGGCAGCGGCGACTGACCGTGGGTGAACTGGTCGGCGAAGGCGCGGACGTAGACGTCGGCCAGCCAGTAGACGACGACCACGAACGCCGACGCCACGACGACACGAGTGGTCGGGGCATCGTGGTCCGCGGTGGCGCTCATGACGGCGGCCGTGATGATGGCCCCGTAGAGCAGTGCGGCCGGGTTGCGCCGAGCGAGCAGGCGCGTGGCCCGCTCGCTACCCGTCTCCGTCACCACGGTCGCCCCTCACCGCGCCACGGGTCGCGGCGCCATGACCCACCATCTCGCGACGGGCGTCGCCGCGCCAGTGACGCGCGCCGGAACGACGAAGGGCCCCAGATCTCTCTGGGGCCCTTCGTGTCGCTGACGCGATCAGTAGCGGGGGCAGTGTCTGGTCTCAGGACATCCGCGACAGGTGTCTCAAGACATCGGCGACACCCTGTCTCGGATCATCGGCGACGGGGTCGGGTGCGGTCGATGCTCAGCCATGTCAAAGGCACGACTGGTGATCACCGCCCTGCTCAGCGAACGTCAGACGGTTTCCGAGGTGGCCGATCGCTACGGGGTGCACCGCTCCTGGGTGTACCGCCTCAAGGCCCGGTACGACCACGAGGGCGAGGCCGCGTTCGAGCCCAGGTCACGTCGCCCTCGCACCAGCCCCACCACGACCCCGGACACGACCATCGAGCTCGTGCTGCGGCTGCGCAAGGAACTGGCCGAGGCCGGCCTGGATGCC
>JIBA01000015.1 GCA_000620545.1 Intrasporangiaceae bacterium URHB0013
CCAGCCGCGACTACCAGCCACAACACCCCCGACAAAACAACAGTGGCCCTACGTTTCCGTAGGGCCACTGTCGCCGATGTCTTGCGACATCACACAGTAGCGGGGGCAGGATTTGAACCTGCGACCTCCGGGTTATGAGCCCGGCGAGCTACCGAGCTGCTCCACCCCGCGTCGGCAAGAGCAACGTTACGCGAAACCCCCGTCAGGTCCAAATCGAGGTGATGTCGGACCGTGTCGCTGGGCCCGAACGACTTGCGGCAGCAGGAGATTCACCTGCCGCCGCAGGTCGTCACCGTCGTCCGGGTCAGGGGTTCGATGCCGATCTCGGCGAGGCCTCGACGGCCCGTTGGAGGGCGTCCTTGAGCTTGGCCTGCGCCTGCCCGTACGCGGAGAAGTCGCCACGCCGCAGGGCGGCCTCACCCTCGACGTACGCGGACTGCGCGTCCTTGAGCGCCTTCGACAGCGCCGCGGAGTTCGGGGCGGGGGGCTGCGACGGCGACGGCGTGGCCGTGCTCCCCGGCGCCGGTGTGGCGCCCGGGGTCGGGGTGGCCCCGGGGGTCGGTGTCGTGGGCGCCGAGGTGCCGTTGTCGCCGGCCTGGGCACCCGAGGAACCACCGAAGAGGTCGTTGAGAGCGGCATCGAGCGACCCGGCCCAGGCGATCTTGTCGCCGAAGGCGACGGCGACCGCCGACAGGCGCGGGTAGGTGCCCGAGCCCGTCGAGCGCGCCTGGACGTAGATCGGTTGCACGTAGAGAAGGCCTCCCCCGACCGGCAGGGTCAGCTGGTTGCCGAAGATGACGTTGGCGCCGGTCGACGACGTCGTCGAGATGAACTGCGCCAGCGTGAGCTGTCGTCCGAGCGAGGCGTCGTTCGAGGTCACCGCGGACGTGCGCATGTCGTTGTAGACCTGCCCAGGCCCGTTGACCGAACCGCCGGTCGTCTCGAGCAGCCGCATCGAGCCGTAGCTGGACGACTTCTTGCCGTCGACGTTTCCGGCGTCTCCGTCCACCGCGAGGAAGCCCGAGAGCACGTTGCGGTCTCCGGTCGGCATGAAGGTCGAGGTCAGCGAGAAGGCCGGGGCCTTCTGGTCGGGCATGGCCAGCGACAGGTAGTACGGCGGCTGCAGCAGATCGGGCTGCGACTGCGTCGGGTCGTCGGGCACGCGCCAGAAGTTCTGGCCGCCGTAGAAGGAGGCCGCGTCGGTGTCGTGGTACTTCTCCAGCAGCTGGCGCTGGACCTTGAAGAGGTCCTCCGGGTAGCGCAGGTGCTCCATGAGGTTGCCCTTGATGTCGGCGAGCGGCTTGACGGTGCCGGGGAAGATCGACATCCACGCCTTGAGCACGGGGTCGGTCTCGTCCCACTGGTAGAGCGTCACGGTGCCGTCGTACGCGTCGACCGTCGCCTTGACCGAGTTGCGCACGTAGTTGACCTGGCCACCCTGGACGGCGCGCACCGATGTGCGGGTGCTCGTCACGGCATCCTCGGTGGCGGTGTCCAGCGTGGTCGTCTGGGAGTACGGGTAGTTGGCCGAGGTCGTGTAGCCGTCGAGCACCCAGATCACTCGGCCGCCGACCACGGCGGGGTACGCGTTCCCGTCGAGGGTGAGCCACGGGGCGACCCGCTGGACGCGGTCGCGCGGCGTGCGGTGGTCGAGGATGCGTGAGTCGTTGGTCACGGCGTCGGAGAGCAGGAAGTTGATCTCGCGGTACTTCACGGCGTACGCGAGGCGCCGCATCGCGTCCAGCGCGACGCCACCGGTGCCCGAGTAGGCGTAGTTGATCTGCCCGGTCCCCTGGGGGTCCGGGTAGTCGAACTCGCGCTTCTCGCCGCCGACGACGGAGTACTCCGGAGAGCTCTCACCGAAGTAGATGCGCGGTTCGTACTTGCCGAGCCCACCCTCCGTGCCGATCTGCGACTCGAAGAAGGTCGGGCGTCCGTCGTCCTCACGCGTGTTGCCCTTGGCAGCGACCACGCCGTAGCCGTGGGTGTAGACGGTGTGGTCGTTGAGCCAGTTGCGCTGGCCCTCGGGCACACCCGTCAGGTCGAGCTCGCGGGCCGCGATGACCGTGTCGGTCAGCTCCCCGTCGAGGTCGTAGCGGTCGACGTCGAGCACGTCGGCGAACTGGTAGTAGCCCTTGCTGGCCTCGAGCTGCTTGAAGGTCGGGCTCACGATGTTGGGGTCGATGAGGCGGATGCCCGGCACCGTCGCGGCGTCGCCGCGCAGCTGCCCGGGGGCCGCCACCGTCTTCGTGTCGTAGGACGCGACGGCGATGTCATTGAAGCCGTAGGCCGCCCGCGTCGCGTCGATGTTGCGCTTGATGTAGGGAACCTCGAGGGACTTCTCCGACGGGCGCACCTTCAGCGACTGGACGAGCGCCGGGTAGATGCCACCGACGGCGACGACGATGACGGCGAGCACCGCGACGCCGACGAGCGGCAGGCGCCACGACCGCGTCCAGATCGTCGTGATGAACAGGATCGCGCACATGACCGCTGCGAGGGCGAGGATGCCCTTCGTCGGGATGATCGCGTGCGACTCGGTGTACTGGATGCCCGTGATCTTCGTCGACTGGGCGGTCGCGAGGTTGAAGCGGTCGATCCAGAAGGCGACGGCCCGCACGAGCACGAGCACGGCAGCGATGACCGAGAGGTGCACGCGAGCGGCCTGCGTCGAGCGCATCTTCGTGCCGGCGACGATGCCGCCGTAGAGGTAGTGCGTGAACGCGGCGGTGATGAAGCCGATGACGAGGATCATCGTGAGGAAGGCGACGACGAAGTTGATCCACGGAAGGTCGAAGACGAAGAAGCCGATGTCGAGGCCGAACTCAGGGTCGTTCGTGCCGAACGGGCTGCCGTTGCGCCACAGCAGGAACGTGTCCCACTGCGTCGCGGCCGACAGACCGGCGAAGAGGCCCACCGCGAGCGGCGCCGCGACCGTGGCCGTGCGCCGCATCGGCTCGACGAGCTGGCGGTAGTGCTCCATCGCCTGCGTGTCGGGCGACGGCGCGTAGATGGGGCGGTTGCGGAAGGCAAAGTGGATGCTCGACCAGACCATCGCCGCCGTCAGCAGGCCACCGACGAGACCCAGGAACAGCTTCGTGACGATCTGGGTGCTGAAGACCCGGGCGAAGCCGACCGACTGGTACCACAGCACCTCGGTCCAGAACTGCGCCGCGATGGCGATGACGACGAGCAGCGCCGCCGCCACGACGAGGGCCGTGACGAGCGGCCGTCGGGTCGGGGGCAGCGTGGCCGTGTCCGCGCGTCGGGGCCGGCCCGAGTCGTCGTCGTTGAAGTTGCCCGGCGTGGGGCCGAAGTTGCTGTCGCTCACGTGGAGTGCCTTGGGTGCTGGGGCGGGCAGGTGGTCGGGCGGACCCGGGGGTCGCCTCCTGAGGCGGCCTGCGGCAACCATAACCCTCCCCCCTCCGGCGCCCACCGGGCGATACCGCAACGTGACCGGCACGAGACCACGAGGGCCGGCGCTGGTCCGCGCCGGTCCGCGACGGGCAGAGGGTGGGCAGACGGCGGGCAGACGGCGCGCAGGCGGCGGGCAGGCGGCGGGCAGACGTCGGCATGCGGCAGCATGGGGGCGTGAACGCGCAGCCCGTCATCGACCCTCTCGCCATTGCCGCCCTCGACACCGAGCGCCACGTCGCAGCCTCCGGCTGGGACCAGCCGGCCCGGCTCTTCGCCCTCGTGCGCACGGCCGACCTGCTCGAACGCGAGCCACAGCTGCGCGACCAGATGGGACCCTCCGACCTCGCCGAGGGGGCACTGACCGCCGTCGAGCAGGAGGGCCTGCCCACGACGAGCTCGCTGGAGACGCTCCTGGGTCGGCTCGCCTGGCCGGAGGAGGTGGAAGGCTGCGCCTTCGCCATCGAGCGCATGGTCGTGCCGCCGGAGGCCGAGCGCGAGCTGCCCTCGCGTGGCGATGAGGCCGTCGACCACCTCGCGGCCCACCCGGACCGCAAGGACGTCCGGCTCGTCGTGGCCGTCCTGCGCGACGGCACGTCGATCTGCCTGTTGCGCCAGCGCGACCACGACTCCGACGACGCTGTCGCGACGGGCAAGGACATCGCCCCCGGGCTCGTCGAGGCCCTCAAGGCCACCTTCGAGGACTGAGCGCCGCGTCAGCGCTGAGCGCCGTCAGCGCCGCATTCCCGGCCCGCGAGGCGGCGTCAGCAGCGCGGCAGCGAGCCGGTCCTGCCCTCGGCGATGGCCTCGACCGCCGTGCGGGCGTCGTCGAACGTTCCCACCTTGAAGACGTCGAGCCCGTCGGGCACGTGCCCGACCACCTCGGTGCAGTTGTCCGCGGGGGCGAGGAAGAACTCGGCACCGTCGGAGCGGGCACCAGCGAGCTTCTGCCTGATGCCACCGATGGGCCCGACGCGACCGTCGTCGTCGATGGTGCCGGTACCGGCGACCTGGTGGTCACCGGCGAGCGGGCCCGACGTCAGCTTGTCGTAGATGCCGAGCGAGAACATGAGCCCGGCAGAAGGGCCACCGATGGCTCCGGCGTCGATGGTGACCGTGGCCGGGAAGTCGTGGTCGAGACCCAGGAGGACTCCGAGCGCGGTCCGGCCACCCTGCCCCGCGACGGTGGGGACGTCGACCGTCTGCTTCTTGCCCGCACGGGTGACCGTCATGGACACGCTCTCGCCGGGCTTCTTCTTCTGGAGCTCGTCACGCAGGGTCTGCGTGGTCTCGACCGGCTCGTCATCGATGCTGTCGAGGCGGTCGCCGACCTCGAGCAGACCCTTGGCCTTCGAGGAGTCGGTGATGCCGGCGATGGCGACGTGGGTCGGCACCTGCTTGCCGATGGCTCGCAGCGCGACGGCCGTGGCCTCCTCCTGCGAGCCTTCCATCTGGATGGCGTTCTCCTCGGCCACCTGCTCCTGGGTGACCTGCGGGTCGAAGACCTGGTCGACGGGCAGGACGTCGCGGGCGGGGTCGATCCAGGCCTGCAGGATGTCCCAGGCGTCGACGGGGAACCCCGGGCCACCCTCCACGCGGACCGTGGTGAAGCGCAGGGCACCGTCGGTCGGGTAGGTCGGCAGTCCCGAGATCGCGATGATCGGCTTGTCCTGGTTGCCCGAGGTGCCGAGGGTGTTCTGCGTCGGCCCCGGGCTCATCACCGCATACGGCAGGTGGACGACGGACCCGACGACCATGACGACGAGGAAGAAGAAGAAGACGGCCAGCACCGCCTTGTTGCCGCGGCTCAGCCTCCCCCGGTCCTCACCTTCGAGCAGCTCGGCGCGTGTCGGCAGCTCGGTACCCGGGGGATCCTCGGACACGCGCTTGATGGTCCTCACGGCAGCCCGACCCACTCGTCGGCGCCGTCAGCGAACCGCTGGTGCTTCCAGATCGGGATCGTCGCCTTGAACTCGTCGATGAGCTCGCGGCAGACGTCGAACGCCTCACCGCGGTGCTCGGCGCTGACCCCCACGACGACGGCGATGTCACCGACCTCGAGGTGGCCCACGCGGTGGACGACGGCGAGCCGGACGGCGCGCCCGTCGCCGGCCAGTCGGTCGGCCAGCGCACGGGCCGCCTCGGCCGCCTGCGGGTGCGCGGAGTAGTCGAGCGCCGCCACGGTCGCCGCGTCCGCCTCGCCCGTCGTCTCGGGGCTGGCGGCACCGCCGGGCCCGTCGTGGTCGCGGACCGTGCCGACGAAGAGGCACACGCCGCCGGCCCGTGGCGAGGAGACGCTCATGAGCACCTCGTCGACCGACAGAGGTGTCTCACGGATCTCGACAAGGGTGACCGTCACGCCCGCAATCGTATGCCGCTGCGCCGGGCCCCGCGTCCATGGCGGTTGCCGGGGGCGGGGAACCAACGCGGTCGATCCGTGGTTGTCTTGGAGTGCGGCCACAAGGCCGGCACGAGATCCGTTCGAGCGGGGATGAGCACGCATGGCCGAGGACCGTGGACGCGGTGACGACAACCACAGCGACGAGGACGACGTGTCCGGTGAGGGCAAGGACGACGCCGGCCAGCAGGGCGCGCCTGACGACCAGGGCGGTCCGGGCGAGCAGGGCCTGACTCCCGACTCACCCTTCGGGCTGCCACTGAACCGTCCCGGTGGCGGCTCGCCCGGCAGCGGCTCGGGTCCGGTCGGCTTCGGCAGCGGCTCGGGCCCCGCCGGGTTCGGGAGCGGCTCCGGCGGCGGCTTCCCGGGTCTGCCGGACCTCGGCGGAATGGATCCGTCCGACCTCGGCGCGATGCTCGAGAAGGTGCTGGGCGAGGCTGCCGACAACCCGGAGCTCGCCGAGGCGATGAAGAGCATGGGGGTCGATCCGCGGGACCCCGCCACGCAGGCCGCGATGCGTGCCCAGCTCGGCACCTTCATGGCCGCGCAGGAGTCACCGACCGGCTCGCGGGACATGGCGACCGAGGTCGCCCGCCGGCACGTGATGGCGGTCGAGGGCAACGACGTGCACGACGAGGCCGCCGCTCGCGCGGTCGCCGATGCTGTCGCGGTCGCGACCCTGTGGCTCGATGAGCAGACGACCCTTGCGTCGCCCGCGTGGCGCGCGACCGGCCTGAGCCGGGCAGAGTGGGTCGAGGCCACCATGCCGCGCTGGTTCGAGCTCATCGAGCCGGTCTCCGACGGCGTCACGGCCGCGACGTCCGACGCCATGCGCAAGCAGGTCGGCGAGCTCGGACCCGAGGCGTTCGGGGAGGCCCTGCCGGAAGGGCTGCCGGAGGGCTTCGACCCGCGGCAGATGATCGAGCAGTGGGCGCCGATGCTCGGCAACCTCAGCCGCCAGATGTTCTCCGCCCAGCTCGGTCAGGCCGTCGGCACCCTCGCCACCGAGGTGGTGACCGGCACCGAGGTCGGCCTTCCGCTCACCGAGCCCGGTGTCGTGGCTCTCCTGCCCGGCAACGTCGCCGAGCTCGCCGAGTCGCTCGAGATCGACATCGCGCAGGTGCGGCTCTACCTCGCGGTCCGTGAGGCGGCTCGGGTCCGTCTCTTCTCCGAGGTGCCGTGGCTCGGACCGCAGCTGCTCTCGGCCGTCTCCGACTACGCCCGCAACATCACCATCGACACCGACGCCATCGAGTCGGCGCTGTCGACGATCGACCCGTCCGACCCCGAAGCGCTGCGCTCGGCCCTGCAGGGCAACCTCTTCCGTCCGCAGCCGACCCCTGCACAGCGGGACGCGCTCGACCGTCTGGAGACCCTTCTCGCACTGGCCGAGGGCTGGGTCGACCACGTCACCGACCGCACGACGACCCTGCACCTGCCGCTGTCGGCAGCTCTGGCCGAGACCGTCCGCCGCCGCCGGGTCGGCGGGGCGGCGCAGAAGACCTTCGCGGGACTCGTCGGCCTCGAGCTACGCCCCCGTCGGCTGCGCGACGCCGCCAACCTCTGGGCCGCTCTCGAGAGCGCCGGCGGGGCGACCCTGCGCGACGGCCGCTGGGCACACCCGGACCTCGCTCCCACGTCGGCCGACCTCGACGACCCCATCGGCTTCGTCGAGCGCGCGACGGGCACGAGCTCCGCCGGTGCGCTGCCCGAGGGCGGCGGCGGCCTCGGCGAAGGCTTGGGCGCCGACCTCGACTCCGTGCTGCAGGGCATTCTCGAGCAGGCCGACCGCGAACGCGGCACGACGCCCGGGCCTGCTGCGGACGAGCCCGGCACCGCCGGCGATGGGCAGTCCGACGCCCAGACCCCCGAGGCCACCGACGGCGACACCGACGGCGACACCGACGGCGACCCTGGCTCCGGCCCCCGCCCCGCGCGGTGATGGGGACGCCCCCCACCTCTGCGGTCCCGGCGGACCGGCGCGGGCCCCTGCAGGGACCGGACGCGACTGCCTGGCGACGGCTGCGCGACGACGCCGTCGCGCGGCTGGAGACGTGGGAGGCGCCTGACGAGCAACAGGAAGGACTGCGCCGCGACTTCCTGCAGCACCTGCACGTCCACCCCGACGCCATGAGCAAGGCCGGCCCACCGGCCCACTTCACCGGCAGTGTCATCGTGCTCGACGAGGAGGGCGGCTCCGCCCTGCTGACCCTCCACCGCCGGGCGCGGGCGTGGTTCCAGTTCGGGGGCCACTTCGAGCCGGGCGACGAGTCCGTGTGGCACGCGGCCACTCGTGAGGCCCGTGAGGAGTCCGGCATCCCGGACATCTCGGTCCTTCCCGAGGTGGTCCAGCTCGATCGTCACGTTCTTTCTGGCGACTTCGGCAGGTGTCGCGAGCACCTCGACATCCGCTTCGCCGCCCGGGCCGCGCGATCCGCCGAGTCGGCCGTCAGCACCGAGTCGATCGACGTGCGGTGGTGGCCGGTCGACGCCCTCCCTGAGGGCACCCGCGAGGACCTGCGACCGCTCGTGGACGCGGGTCTGCGGCTGCGCCGGCGCTGACTCGACCGGGCCTTGCGATCCCCGGCCCGACGGCAACGTGCTCGGATGCCCTCAGCAGCGGGAGGAGGTGCTCACTCGTCGCTGAGGTCGAGCCCGGCGGCGGCCGAGACCCCTTGGAGGTAGCCGCGGGCGCGCTCGAGACGGGGGTAGCCGCGCAGCAGGGCCCAGAACTCCGGACCGTGTCCGGGCTGCAACAGATGGGCGAGCTCGTGGAGCAGGACGTAGTCGACGACCCATCCCGGCATCCCGCGAAGCTTGTCGGACAAGCGAATCGAGCCCTCGGCCGGTGTGCACGAACCCCACCGGGAGTTCTGGTTGGACACCCAGCGCACGCTTCCCGGCACGGCTCGTCCGCCGAGGTGCTCTCGCGACAGGGCGAGTGCGCGTTGCTCGAGGTCGCCGTCGCTGCGCCGGCGCCGCTGCTCGGAGGCGGCGACGCGGGCCACCATGGTGCGCACCCACTCGCCCTCCTCGACGCGGCTCATCCGGGCCGGGACGAGGACGACGAGGCGCCCCTCCTGACGGTAGGCCGACACGGTGCGGCGGCGCTTGGCGCTGCGGCGGACCTCGACGGTCACCCCGTCGACCACCGTGTGCACCACCTCACGTCGCGCCGTCGCCATGAGGGCAGGGTAGGCCAGGGCGGTGACAACCCCCCGGAACACAGGCCCGACACGGCCCCGCTCGCGCGTCATACCTCATCCCGCACGGGCGCGCCAAGCGGGGATGAGCATGATTTCGTGCTCAGCGTGCTCTAGGGTTGAACGAGTCGAGGCACCCGACGGATGGGTGCCGCTACAAGGAGACACCAATGGCTGACGAGACCTACAAGGGCGAGTTCTACTGCGTGAAGTGCAAGGAGAAGCGCGAGGCCGAGGGCAAGGTTGTCGTTTCCGACAACGGTCGCCGCATGGCCAAGGGACAGTGCCCCGTCTGTGGCACGAACCTCAACCGCATTCTGGGCAAGGCCTGACCAGGTCGCGGCGGCGTCGCTGACGCCGCAGATCGAGGGGGCGGGACCACACGGTCCTGCCCCCTCGCGCGTGCCCGGGCATCGCCACCCGGGCATGCCACCTGGGCACCGCCACCCGGGCCCGTCTGACCGCATGCGGCTGTGGACGACGCCCGCGCGCATGCCGGAACGGCTGCCAGCCTGACGACCGAGGGTGGCGCCCGCTGGGGCGTCACCGGGTCTGGAGGTCCGATGTCCGCTGCTGCCGTGCCGTCCCACCCCCGCCTGCCCGTCTGGCTCCGGCCGCTGACCCGGCGACGCGGCGAGGTGCAGTTCGGTGTGCTGCCCGGCGGGCCGGTCGTCACCGGCGTCAGCGACACGGAGGCCGGCCTGCTCGCCCGGCTCGACGGCGCCCTGCCCGTCGCGTCGACCGACGTGGTGGCGGCCCAGGCCGGTGTCGAACCGGCCCGTTGGCGCGCCCTGCTCGAGCTGGTAGCCGACCTCGACGTGCTCACCGACCACGCGCCGGCCGTCCCGGTGTCCGCAGCAGCCACGCCGGGGCGCGTCGTCGTCGACGGTTGTGGCGACGTTGCCTCCGACATCGCGGCAGCCCTCGCACAGGCCGGCACGACCGTCGCGCACGGTCGGGCAGCCGTCGACCGGGCGGTCGCCGCACCGCTCCGGCCACGACCGGACCTCGTGGTGCTCATCGGCTCGCCCGTCGTCGACCCGCGCCGGGGTGACCTCTGGCTCCGGCACGGCATCCCGCACCTTCCGGTGACCCCTGCCGGACCGCGCACCGTCGTCGGCCCTGTGGTCGACGGATCCCGCGGTGCGCCCTGCCTCTGGTGCCTCGACCGGCACCGGGCCGACCGCGACGAGGCCTGGCCGACCGTGATGAGCCAGGCAGCGCCCATGCGGGCGCTCGCGCCCGCCGGGCCACCGGAGGGCCAGCACGACGCCCTCGCACCGGGCCTGTCCCACCTCGTCGTCGGCTGCGTCACGCTGCTCGTCACCGGGGTCCTCGAGGGCCACCCGCCCCCGTCGGGTGTCTCCGTCGAGGTGAGTCTCCCGTGGCCGCGGATGGACCACCGTCGTTGGCCGTCACATCCACTCTGCCCGGGGCACCCCGCAGGTGGCGCCACCACGGGGCAGGCCCGCACCGCGGCGGCCGGCGGCGAGGGCCTCGACGGATCGCTCCTGCGCGGGGCGTGAGGAGTGCCATCGTCCGGCAGGCGCGCCCGGACGGCGCCATGCGTAGGTCGGACGGGCCGGTGGCCGACGCTGCCGCGGTGGCGCGGCCGTGTCAAGCCTCGACGGAGGGTCGGCCCTCCCCGCCCCGCGGGTACACATACAGTCGAGGGTGGGACATCGGCGCGCCGCCGCGATGGTGTCCGACAGCCGGCATCGGACCCCCCGCCTGCCCACGAGACCGCCGAACCGCCCGAGGAGGTGCGCCGTGACCGACCTGCCACGCAAGGCCGTCGTGCGCTCCGCCAAGCTCGCCACCGTGCCGCTCGGCTTCGCCGGGCGGACCGCGATGGGCCTCGGCAAACGGCTCGGGGGTCGCCCCGCCGAGCTCGTGGCCGCGGAGCTGCAGGCCCGCACGGCCCAACAGCTCTTCCAGGTCCTCGGTGAGCTCAAGGGCGGCGCGATGAAGTTCGGGCAGGCGCTCTCGATCTTCGAGGCGGCCCTGCCCGAGGACCTTGCCGTGCACTACCGGACCATGCTGACCAAGCTGCAGGACAGCGCCCCGCCGATGCCGACGAGCTCCGTGCACGGCGTGCTCCGCAGCGCCTTCGGCACGCGGTGGCGCGGCAGGTTCGAGTCCTTCGACGACCACCCGGTCGCGTCGGCCTCGATCGGGCAGGTGCACCGGGCCGTCTGGAAGGACGGCCGCGACGTCGCGGTGAAGATCCAGTACCCCGGCGCCGGGCCCGCGCTGATGAGTGACATCCGCCAGATCAGCCGGGTCGCCAAGGTGGCGGGCAGCTGGGTGCCCGGGATCGACCTCGGCCCCATCCTCGACGAGCTGCGCGACCGCATGGCGGAAGAGCTCGACTACCGCCTCGAGGCCGAGTCACAGGCGACCTTCGCGGCGGCCTTCGAGGATGACCCGGACTTCGCCCTCCCCCATGTGGTCGAGGGCCGCGAGCACGTCATCGTCTCGGAGTGGCTCGAGGGCCTGCCGCTGTCACGGATCATCGCCGAGGGCACGCAGGAGCAGCGCGACACCGCGTCGCAGCTCTACCTCCGCTTCCTGCTCGCCGGGCCGGCCCGGGCTGGGCTGCTGCATGCCGACCCGCACCCGGGCAACTTCCGCATCACGCCCGACGGGCGCCTGGGCGTCATCGACTTCGGGGCCGTCAACCGGCTCCCGGACGGTATGCCGCCGGAGATCGGCCCGCTGCTCACGACCGGCCTCGAGGGCAGTGCCGAGGACGTGCTCGCAGGGCTGCGCGGGATCGGCTTCGTCAAAGACAGCATCGACCTCGAGCCCCAGCGCCTGCTGGACTACCTCGAGCCGTTCATGGCGCCGTTCCGCACCGACACCTTCACCTTCAGCCGGGACTGGCTCCGCGGCGTCTTCGCGCACATCAACGACCCGCGCCAGCCCAACTACGCCGTCGCCTACAAGCTCAACCTGCCACCGGAGTATCTCCTCATCCACCGCGTCTGGGGCGGGGGCATCGGTGTGCTCAGCCAGCTCGGAGGCACCGTCCACGGACGTGCCATCGTCGACGAGCTGCTCCCCGGCGCGAACCTGCCGCCCGTGGACGGTGCCGACTGACCGGGGCGTGACGACGGCTGACGGAGGGTGGCGGCGACGGAGCCGGGTGTCCGCTCGTCACCACCAGACCGAGTCGAGCTTGCTCTCGATCGATCGGAGGTTCTCGCGGCTGCAGCGCTCGCACGTCCACGTGGTGCGACCGGCATCGGTGCCGCGGCTCCAGGTGAGTCGGGCGGCGGCCTGCGCGTCGGCCTGCGGGGTCGTGCCGCAGCCGGAGCAGACGAGCACCTCGTCACGCTCAGAGGCGTCGGTGGGGGTGTGCATGGGGTTCTCCCTTCTCCTTCTTCGAGTATCCGCCGATCCGGCGCCGTTGGCGGCGCCACGAGGATCACGAGTCGGTCAGGAGCGCGGAGAAGCCCGCTCAGGAACGGGGCGAACGGCCCCGGACGTGCGGAACCGCGGGTGACGTGCGCGTCACCCGCGGCTCGCTCACTCGATTCAGTTGTCCTGCAGGGCGCCTCGTGGCGCGGTCGTTCACTTCTGGCTGTGGCGTCGACTGGCGCGGATCTCCTGCGCGATCAGCCGGGCGCTGCGACGGATGCCGCTGCGTTCCTGGCGCTGACTGCGCTGGTTGATCCGGTCGCGAGCCAGCATCTCGAGCTGGTTCATGGCGATCTCCTGATCTGTGGAAAGGGTTGCTGTTGGGGGCTTTTGGCGTCTGGGTCATGCGTGGTCACGCAGGCTCAGGCAGCCACGGGGTGCTTGCGCGGACGGCCGCGAGGCCGCTTGCGAGCCACGATGGCGCCCTGGACGAGCAGCTGCCCGCCCCAGACTCCCCACGGCTCCTGACGCTCGAGAGCGCCGGCGAGGCACTGGACGCGTGCGGGGCAGAGCCCGCAGAGCGTCTTGGCGAACTCGACGTCCTCGGGTCGCTCTGCGAACCAGAGCTCCGCGTCGTAGTCACGGCACGGGATGGTCTCACCGACCTGCTCCGCCTCGGTCCTCATGTCGATCAATTCGCTCAACTGCATCGTTCTCACCTCCGTCTCCTGGGCACCCGTCGTGGGGTGCCCCTGCTCACTCGTGTCTGGCTTGGTCCGAAGACCAGCACCGGTGGTGCGTGTCTCGGTCCTGCTGCTCGGCATCCGGGGAGTCATCTGTGTCCCTGATCTGTCAGGCACCCGGTCGGGTGCTCGTGGTGCGGTGTCGGTTGGTGCGGTGTGGAGCGGCATTCGACCGGGAACCTCCCGGGGGAAACACGAAGGCCGCGGACCCGGTGATGTCGGGTTCGCGGCCTGGAGGTGAGGCTTCGGGTCTTGTCAGACCGGGGGCCTCCCAGAACGGGAGCGAACGACATCGGTGGTCTTGTAGGCGGAGGCGAACGTGAGGCCGGAGACCGAGACGTCTCCCTGGATCGGGGCGCGGAAGTCGGCGACACGGCCGCCCATGACGGCGGCGATGGACACAGTGGTCCCCTGCTCCGGAGCGTGGGTGGCCGCAAGGCGAACCTGGCCGGTGGTCGGCCGCAGACGCACGGAAAGGACGCAGGAGACTGCGTTCATCGTCATCGTGGTGTTGTCCATCAGGCCGACCTCCTCACTTCTGCTCACGGGCCCCAACTGGCCACCGAGACCATTGGGCTTGACTTCGTCAAGGGTACGCGTGCGCCTCTGGGGCGAACAACCGAATTAACGAAGATTTCCGAACTTATTTTGGATGACCGGGCCTATCCGGCGGATTCCTTTGCTGCAGAACGGTTTTCGATAAGCAATTGCGGGTCGGCTCCCGAGAGAATGGCCAGGACGTCGCTGCCGTACTGCTCGAGCTTGCGTGCGCCGACCCCGCTGATGACCGACAGCCCACCCTCGTCGGACGGCGCGTCCTCGGCGATCGCGGTGAGCGTCGCGTCGGTGAAGACGACGTAGGCCGGCACGCTTGCCTCGCGCGCCACGGCGAGCCGCCAGGTCCGCAGCCGCTCGAAGGTCGCCTCGTCGTAGGTGGGTGGGCAGTCGTCGCACCGGCCGGTCTTGCGCTGGGCGGCGGAGACGAGCTCGGCCCCGCAGCCGCGACAGTGGGCGAGGCGGGCGACCTTCGGCGCGGACCGTTTGTGCCCGCCGGAGCGGGCCTCGCTCCGCGCCCCCTGCCCGAGGATGTCGGCAGCAGGGGCGAGGAAACGCGAGACGCGGCGTGTGGCGCGCGCTCCGGGCGTGCGCGCGCCGGACCAGGAGAGGAACAGCTGCTTGCGCGCCCGGGTGAGCCCGACGTAGAGCAGGCGCCTCTCCTCCTCGATCGCGTCGGGGCCCTCCGCCATCGAGATCGGCATGAGCCCGTCGGAGGCACCGACGAGGAAGACGGTGTCCCACTCCAGGCCCTTGGCCGCATGGAGGCTGGCGAGCGTGACGCCCTGCACCGCCGGGGCGTGCTGCTCGGCTGCCCGCCGGTCGAGCTCGGCGACGAGTTCGGGCAGACGGGCCTCGGGAGCGGCCACGGCGATGTCGTCGGCCAGCGTTGCGAGGGCGGTCAGCGACTCCCAACGCTCACGGGTGGCCCCACCGCCCGACGGCGGCTCGTGCGACCAGCCGGCGCCGGTGATGACGTCCCGCGCGATCTCTCCGAGCGGCTTGTCGCCGGCGTCGCTGCGGGCAGCGCCGCGCAGCAGCAGGATCGCGTCACGCACCTCCTTGCGCGCGAAGAAGCGGTCACCGCCGCGCACGAGGTAGGGCACCCCGGCATCGCTGAGGGCCGACTCGAACCCCTCGGACTGCGCATTGGTGCGGAAGAGGATCGCGATCTCGGCGGCCGAGTGCCCACCGGCCACGAGAGTCCGGATGCGATCGGCGACCGCGGCGGCCTCGGCCGGGTCGTCGGGGTAGCCGGTGAGCTCAGGCGGCGGCCCCGACTCGGACTGCGCCAGGAGGCGGACCGCACCGTCGCGCGCCGCCTGTGTCCCCGAGGCCACGATCGTGTTGGCGAGCCCCACGATCTGCGGCGTGGAGCGATAGTTGCGCACGAGGCGCACCACCTGGGCGCCCGGGAAGCGCTTCGGGAAGCCGACGAGGTGGCGCGGGCTGGCCCCAGTGAAGGAGTAGATCGTCTGGGCGGGGTCGCCGACGACGCAGAGGTCCTTGCGCTCCCCCAGCCACTGGTCGAGCAGCCGCTGCTGGAGGTCGTTGACGTCCTGGTACTCGTCGACGACGAACTGGCGGTACTGGCCCCGGACAGTGCGCGCGATGTCCTCGCGCTCGTCGAGGATGCCGACGGTGAGGAGCAGGACGTCCTCGAAGTCGATGACACCGCGGCGCTGCTTGACGTCCTCGTACGCCTCGAAGAGGCGGGCCATGGCGGTGAGGTCGAGGCCCGGTGGCTCACGCCGCTGCTCACGCGCGCGGGCGGCATACGACTGCGGCGTCAGGAGGTTGACCTTGGCCCACTCGATCTCGGCGGCGAGGTCGCGCACGGTGGTCCGGTCGAACTGCATACGCAGCCGGCTCGCCGCCTCGGCGACCGCGGCGGCCTTGTGGCTCATCACCTCGGGGGCGGCGCCGCCGATGGCCTGCGGCCAGAAGAAGTGGAGCTGGCGCAGCGCCGCGGCGTGGAACGTGCGCGCCTGGACACCCTGAACCCCGAGGCCCCGCAGGCGGGTGCGCATCTCGCCCGCGGCGCGCGCGGTGAAGGTCAGCGCGAGCATCCGCTGCGGTTGCTGTGCGCCGGAGTGCACGGCATACGCGATGCGGTGGGTGATGGCGCGAGTCTTGCCCGTTCCGGCACCGGCGAGGATGCACAGCGGGCCCGGCGGGGCCATCGCGACCTCGCGCTGTTCCGGGTCGAGCCCCGCGAGGATCTGGTCGGCGGACGGTACTGCGCTCAGGATCGATCACCCTTCGAGGTGGCCAGCACGCTCGCGGCGTGGTCCGGCACGTAGTTCTGCTCGTGCTGCGGCGGGCGCTCGTAGCCCCGCGGAGCCGGGCGCTCGGGCACCGGAGGCACGGCGGGCGGCACGGCGGCGTGTGGGATGGAGCTGAGCAGGTGGTGCATGACGTTGACCCGCGAGCGGCGCTTGTCCTCGGACTCGACGACGTGCCACGGCGCCCACGCGGTGCTCGTCGCGGCCATCATGACGTCCTTCGCCTCGGAGTAGTCCTCCCACCGGGTGATCGACTCGAGGTCCATCGGCGAGAGCTTCCACTGGCGCATGGGGTCCTTGGCCCGGCTGCGGAAGCGACGCTCCTGCTCGACGTCGGACACGCTGAACCAGTACTTGCGCAGGATGACACCGTCGTCGACGAGCATCCGCTCGAAGACCGGTGCCTGCTCGAGGAAGCGCGCGTGCTGCTCGTCGGTGCAGAAGCCCATGACTCGCTCGACCCCGGCGCGGTTGTACCAGGAGCGGTCGAAGACGACGATCTCGCCGGCCGCGGGAAGGTGGGCGATGTAGCGCTGGAAGTACCACTGCGTCTTCTCGCGGTCGGTCGGCGCCGGCAGGGCCGCGATGCGCGCGACGCGCGGGCTGAGGTACTCGGTGATCCGCTTGATCGCCGAGCCCTTGCCGGCGGCGTCGCGCCCCTCGAACACGACGACGACCCGCTGACCCGTCGCACGCACCCACTCCTGGAACGCGACGAGCTCGGCCTGCAGGCGACGGACCTCGGTCTCGTAGACGTCGAGGTCCATCTTCGGGGGTCGTTTTGCGCCCTGCTTGGCCATGGGGTCATCCTTGCACCGAGGGACGACGCCCGCGGGCCCCGTCCCCACCACCCGCACGACGTAGAGATGACGAGTAGGAACCCGATGCCCGAGTCCACCCAGGTCACGCCCGACGAGGGCTCGATCACGATGTTCACGACCCCGTGGTGCGGGTACTGCACCCGGCTCAAGGGCCAGCTGGCCCGCGAGGGCGTGCCGTTCACCGAGATCGACCTCGAGGCCAACCCCGAGCACGTCGACTTCGTCGAGCACGTCAACGGCGGCAACCGCACCGTCCCGACGGTCGTGTTCCCCGACGGCTCGGCCGCGACCAACCCCTCGCTCGCCGAGGTGCGCTCGCGCCTCGCCGGCTGACCCGCGACCGGGCGACCGGGCGACCGGGCGACCGGGCGACCGGGCGACCGCGCCTGCTCTCAGGTGCCGGCGACCGTTCCCGGCCCGACCACGTCCTCGACCGTGTGGCCCAACCAGTGCTCGATGATCCGCTTGGCGATCGAGATGCCGCTCGGCGTGCGGATCGAGCCACCTCGCAGCAGGTCGCGGTACTCCTCGCGGCTCACCCAGCGCGCCTCGGCCATCTCGACGGGGTCGATGGTCAGCTGCGTCTCGCGGGTCGTCGCCTCGAAGCCGACCATGACCGACGACGGGAACGGCCACGGCTGGTTGCCGAGGTAGCGCACCGCATCGACCTTGACGCCGACCTCCTCGGCGACCTCGCGGGCGACGGCGGACTCGAACGACTCCCCCGGCTCGACGAAGCCGGCGAGCACCGAGAAGCGGCCTTCCGGCCAGTGCGCCCCGCGCCCGAGCAGCAGGCGGTCGTCGGGGTCGACGACCGACATGATGACGGCAGGGTCGGTGCGTGGGTAGTGCTCGCTCCCCTCACGCTGGCACCGCCGCACCCAGCCGGCCTGATTCGGCTCGGTCGGCGCCCCACATCGTGGGCAGAAGCGGTGGGTCGAGTGCCAGTTCGCGAGCGCCAGCGCGGTCGTGAAGACTCCGGCGTCGCGCGGCGCCAGCGCCTCACCCGCCTGCCGCAGGGTGAGCCAGGCGTCGGACTCGTGCCCGGAGCCGGCGGCCTCCGGCTCGCTCCCGACGTCCGTCGAGACGACGCCGACGTATGCCGTCCCGTCGCCGTCGCGGCCCAGGTGCAGCCCGAGCCGGGCGCGGTCAGCCGGCTCGGGGGCGCGGAGCACGAGGCCGAGGGCGTCGCCTGCCGTGTCCCCGACACCAGCACCACCGGCTGCTGCGACGCGCATCCGGTCGCCGCGGATCTCGGCGACGCGGGTGCTCGGGTCGTCGAGCAGCTCGGCGATGATCTCGGGGCGACGCCGCTCGAGCGCCACCCGGTCCAGTGAGCTGCGCGAGAGCGCGAGGTCGGTCAGGGTCTCGTCGGTCACTGCCACACGACCCACCCTAGGACGGCACGCCCGCGGGACTGCATCCGTGTCGAGCGTGCAGCGAACCGACCGGCGCGGGCGTCGCCTCCCACGCTCGGCGGGTCGCTCGACCTACGGTGGAGGCGTGACGCGCAGCCCGCTCTTCCTCGCCGCCCTGGCGAGCTCTGCCGTGCCGGGCCTCGACCCGGTGTCGGTGGAGGGCGTCCCGGGCGAGCCCGGTGACCTCTTCGAGATCGCGTACGTGCAGGACACCCAGGATCGCCGCTGGGTCGTCAAGGCGCCGTGCACGCCGGCGGCCGGCGCCATGCTCGATGACATCTCGGCACTGTCGGGGCTGCTCGGTCGTCGACTCGACGTGGCCATCCCGATGGTCCGCGGCCTCGCCGCGGTGCCCGAGGGTCGAGCGGCGGTCTACCTGCGTGTCCCCGGCCGGCCGCTCGACTTCGCCGGGCTCCGGCCGGGCCCGCTGACCGCCGAGGTGGGCCGCACGCTCGCCCACATCCACAACGTCGAACACCTCCTTCTCGAGGAGGCCGGCCGGCCCACCTATGACGCAGAGGCGCACCGGCGACGCCAGCTCTCCGAGCTCGACCGCGCGGCCGCCACGGGGCACGTGCCCACCGGCCTGCTCACACGGTGGGAGCACGCCCTCGAGGACGTCTCGCTGTGGCGCTTCGCCCCCAGCGCCGTGCACGGCACCTTCACCGGCCAGAACGTCCTCGCCTCGTTCGACGACCATGACGACTCGTCGACCGGACACGTCCGAGGCGTCCTCGCCTGGGAGGAGAGCCGCGTGGGTGACCCCGCGGACGACTTCGCCGAGCTGGCCAGTCTCGCGCCGCCGGAGACGCTGGACTCCGCCCTCGAGGCCTACGCGGAGTCCCGGATCGAACGTCCCGACGTGCACCTGGTGCGCCGCGCCCGCCTCGCCGCGGAGATGTCCCCGCTGCGCACCTTGCTCCACGCTCTGGCCTCGGGGCAGCTGGACGTCGTCGAGCGCACGGCCGATGAGCTGCGGGCCCTCGACGCCCGGGTCGAGGCCGACGATCGCCGTCACGCGCTGGAGGACGCCGAGCGCAGTGAGCGCACGCGGCAGGCGCGCGAGCGGGCCGCATCGGTCCTCGACCACGGCGACCCCGGGCGGCCCGAGCCGGAATGGGACGCGACCCAGCCGCACGTCCCCTTCCCCATGCTCGGGGAGACCCAGGCGATCGCGATGGCCTCCCTCCTCCATGGCCAGGACGGGCCCGAGCAGGAGCGCAGCCACCAGGCGTATGCCGGCGCGCCCGGGCGGACCGAGAGCCGTTCGCCCGAGGCGGCCGAGGCCTCGGCCGCGTACGACACGACCCGCGATGAGGCGCTCCCGGCGGAGCAGCGGGACTCGGATGACATGGCGACTGGCAGCTCGGCGATGTCCGCACCTACGCAGGCCCCGGACGCCCACGAGCCCGCTGCAGGCGTGGCGGCGCAGCCCGCCGGGGACTCTCACGCCGTGCCGGTGATGCCAGGGCAAGCCGACGCGTCACCGTTCGAGATCGACGAGGTTGAGGCCCTGCCCGAGCACTCCGACGGGGTGCTCGACCTCCACGAGGGAGCCTCCGACTTCGTGCCGGTCACCAACTCGGACCGGCATCGCGACGCGCACAGCTGACCTTCGTCCGCCCCTGCCGAGTGACCCGCAGCCCTGTGCGCGTGTCGCGTGCGCCTTGTGGCCGCAAGCCACTGAGGTCTGGCGTGCGCCGCCGAGCCGCGTTGCGTCCTCTCAGCCCGTGCTGCCGCCCGGGCAGGACGACCGTTCGCTCGACGTTGTGGACCGGTAGGCGGCGCCGGCCCTGCGGCTAGTCGGGCAGGGTGCGGAGCAGCTCGACCAGGGCTGCCTCGCCCGGCAGGTCGGGACGGACGGTGGCGCCCTCCCCGGCGTAGTAGAACGCCGCGTCGACGAGCGACGGGTCGACGCCCCGCAGGCGGGCGAAGGCCACGGCATAGGCCCCGAGCTGGAGAGCGCGTACGGTGGCGTCGCGCCCGGTGGGCCGGGCGCCGGTCTTCCAGTCGACGACCGTCCACCCGCCGTCGTCGCGGGCGAACACGGCGTCGACGCGCCCACGCACGGCGATGCCGTCGATGATCGTCTCGATCGACATCTCGATCTCCTCGGGGACCCGATCCGCCCACTCGCTGGCGAGGAAGCGCTCCTTCATGGCATCGAGGTCGCCGTCGTCGGCCGCACCCTCGTCAGCGCTGCCGGGCAGGTCGAGCAGGTCGACGAAGGCGGCGCGCGAGTAGTGCTCCTCGATCCAGGCGTGGAAGGCCGTGCCCTGTCGGGCGGCGACGGCCGGCGGGCTCGGCATCGGCCGCCGCAGGGACATCGCGAACGCCTCCGCGTCACGGGCCAGCGAGACGACCGCAGAGGCCGACAGGTGACGGGGGACGTCGACGACCGGCTCACGAGAGCGCCTCGCCGCCTGCTCGGCGAGCAGGATGCGCAGGTCATCGACCCGCGGATCGCCCTGGGGCGTCGTGGGACCGGCGGCGACGAGCGCGGCGATCCGCTGGTGTGCGTCGAGCAGACCGGCGCGTCGCACCCCCATCGGGTCGTGGGGCCACAGCTGTGAGACGGGGACGGCGAGGTGTGGGTTGGTCGGCGCCTGCGCCTTGCCCTTGTCGTCGATGACCGGCTCCGGTGCGGTCACCCAGCAGGAGCGCACGACGGAGCCGGGCAGCGTGTCCTCGACCTCGGTCAGGAAGCGCGACGGCACCGACAGCGTCTTCTTGGCCGTGCCCCACAGATGTGTCGTGAGGAGCATCGAGGAGCGCGCGCGGGTCAGGGCCACGTAGGCCAGACGGCGCTCCTCGGCGACCGCGTGCCGCCCGCCGTCGCGCACGAACGCATCGATCGCGGTGCTCAGGGACTTGCGGTCCGGGACGCCACGCCAGTCCAGGTGCGGCAGGCCGGCCCGGTCGCCGCGCAGGTCGTAGGGCAGCGAGTCGAGCCCGATGAGCCAGCCCTTGTCCTTGACGTCTCCGGAGCAGGCGTACGCCGTGGGCTCGCTGCCTTCGACCGGTGCCACGGCGGTCGCCCCGTGGGCCGGAAAGACGCCCTCGACGAGGGTGGGGACGGCGACGACGTCCCACTCGAGCCCCTTGGCGGCATGGACCGTGAGGACCTGCACGGCGTCCGCATCTGACTCGGTGTGCCCGGCGTCGAGACCGCGCTCCTGGTCGCGGGCCGCGTCGAGCCAGCTGAGGAAGCCGGAGAGCGTGGGTCGGTCGGCAGTCGTGGCATAGCGCGCAGCGACGTCGGCGAAGGCGTCGAGGTGCACCCGGGCCGTCGACGCCGTGTGCTCGGGTCGGGAGAGCACCTCGATGTCGAGCCCGATCGCCACCTCGGCCTCGGCGACCAGGTCGACCAGGGGCAGGGCAGTCAGGCGCCGCAGGCGGCGCACGACGTCGCCGAGATCGCGCAGTCGGGCCAGCGCATCGTCGCTGATGCGGGCGCCGTCGCGTGAGGTCCACCCCGCCCGGGGCAGCTCGTCGAGCGCCTCGACGAGCGTGGCCGTGTCGGCACTGTCGGCCGCGAGGTCGCAGCCCCGGCGGTCCGAGGTGGAACCGTCGCCCGGCTCCGCACCACTCGGCTCGGTGGACGGGTCAGGCGGAGGCATGGTCCCCGCTCGAGGGGGGCGGGAGTGCAGCTCGCGCGCCCACGCCCACAGCCCTGCGAGGTCGGCCGCGCCGAGGCGTACGACAGGGCCCGTGAGCAGACGCATGAGCTGGTCGCCGCGTGTCGGGTCCTGCACGACCCAGAGGGCGGCGACGAGGTCGCTGACCTCGGGGGTGACCAGCAGACCGCCGAGCCCGACGACCTCGACGGGCAGCTGGCGCCGCCGCAGGGCCTCGAGCACGACGGGGAAGCTCGACCGTCGGCGACACAGCACCGCCGCACTGCGACCGGTGCGTCGCCCGCTGGGGCTGAACCAGTGCGCGGCGATCCACGCGGCGACGTGGTCGGCCTCGTCCTCGGCGGTCTCGAGACGGGCCACCTCGATGGACCCGATGCCGGCGCCAGGCCGCGGCCGCAGGGCCTGGACGTGCTCGGTCGCGAGGGGCGCCGCCACGGCGTTGGCCGCGTCGAGGATGAGTGAGTCGTTGCGCCAGCTCGTCGAGAGAGGCAGCACGTCGGCCGGCCCCGCGTCGCCGGCGAACTCGGACGGAAAGCGGAGCAGGGTCGTCGCGCTCGCGCCGCGCCAGCCGTAGATCGACTGGTTGGGGTCCCCGACTGCCGTCAGCGCCACCCCGGGGTGGTGGAAGAGCGAGCGAAGCAGCTCGAGCTGGGCCTCGGACGTGTCCTGGAACTCGTCGAGCAGCACGGCTCGGAAACGCTGGCGCTCGGTCTCGCCCACGGTCGGGACGGAGCGGGTGAGCCGTGCAGCAATGGCCATCTGGTCGGCGAAGTCGAGCGACTCGCGCTCACGCTTGAGGGCGAGGAAGGCTTCGACGATCGGCAGGACGGTGCGCCGCTCGCGCAGGACGGTGATGGCGTCGCGGGCGGCCGTGATCGATCCGCGTCCCTCGCCGTCGGGCAGCGCGTCGAGGCGCGCGAGCACCGCGTCGAGGTGCTCGATGACCTCTGCCGGGGAACGCACGTGCTCGGCCATCTCCCCGGCGAGCGCCATGACCGCCTGGATGACGGTCGCCTCGCTCTTGACGACGTCGGCCATGGGGCCGTCCCACCGCGACACCGCCTCGGCCGCGAGCTGCCACGCGCCGGCCTCCGTGAGGATGCGGAACTCGGGCTCGATGCCCACCCGGAGGGCGTGCTCGCGGACGAGCCGGCCGGCATACGCGTGGTACGTCGAGACGGTCGGGGTGCCTCCGAGCACCTCGGCGCCGGTCCCGTCGTCGGCGCGGGGCGTCCAGATGCCGGCGCGCTCTAGCCCGCGCAGCCGCTTGCCGATGCGCTGCGACAGCTCGGCCGCGGCCTTGCGGGTGAAGGTGAGCCCGAGCACCTGGTCGGGGTCGACGAGCCCGTTGGCGACGAGCCACACGACGCGTGCGGCCATGGTCTCGGTCTTGCCGGAGCCGGCGCCGGCGACGACCAGCAGCGGGCGCGCGCCCGCTTCGATGACGGCCGCCTGCTCGCCGGTGGGCGGCGGCATCTCGAGCGCCGTCGCGATGTCGATCGCGCTGTAGCGCGGAGCGGTACCGGGCGGGGTCCTCGCCTCTGTCTCTGTCTCTGTCTCTGTGTCCACGATCGTCACAGGACGTCCCCCTCGGGCTGGACGGGGCACGACGAGCGCACCGGGCAGGTCTCGCACGCCTTGCCCTGGGCAGCCCGGAACTCGGCGGCGCCCATCCCCTCGGCGGTCGCCTCGACGAGCGCCCGCGCCCAGGTCGGGTCGTCGCCCTGCGCGAGCGGCTCCTGCGTCAGGACGCTCGGCTTGAGCCCGGACAGGCCACCCTTGCCGATGAAGACGAGCGCGGCTCCCGCGCTGCGCTCGCCCAGCGACGGGAACCCGCCCTCCTCGACGGCCACCTGGTATGCCCCGAGCTGGCCGTGCTGGGCCAGCTCGGACCGTGTGGGCTTGGACTTGCCGGTCTTGAGGTCGACGATGCGCACGCGCCCCTCCCCGTCGCGCTCGATCCGGTCGACGCGCCCGGCCACGACGGCCCGCCCCACGGTGACGCGGAAGTCCGTCTCGACACCGACCCGGTCCCAGTCGCGCTCGGCGCCGTCGCGGTAGGCCGCGAAGCGGGCCACCATGTCGTGCGCCTCCTGGTGGGTGCGGTCGGTGACCCAGCCCGGCTTGAGCCCCAGGCGTCCCCAGCGCTCGTCGACCTCGTGCTTGAGCTCGTCGAGCGGGGCATCGGGCAGCTCGGCCACGATGTCGTGGACGAAGGTGCCGACGGAGGCGGCGCCGAGGGACACGCCCTCGCCGCCGACCGACGTGAGGAACCAGCGCAGCCCGCACTCGGCGAAGTAGGTGACCTTCGACGGTGACACCGGGACAGGCTCGCCGGGGTGGCGCACGGGCCGCTCGGTCGTGACCGCACGGAGCGCCCACCACGAGCTCGGGTCGGCGCCACGGACGCCCTCACGCGCCGCCGCCGCGAGCAGGTTGAGGGCAGGCTCGGCGACACCGGGGTCGGGGCTGACCGCCTCGCGGCGCAGCTCACCGACGAGCCCGGGCAGGGTCATCGTGCGCGCCACCTCCGAGTGTGGACGCACCTCGTCGGCGAGGCGGGTGGAGGCCGGCGGGTCGACGAGGTCGAGGTAGACGGACGGCTGCTCGTCCTCGTTGCCGACGGCGGTGACGAGCAGTCGCTCGGTGACCCGGGTGACGGCGACGAGGAAGAGACGCGTCTCGTCGTAGCGCACGGCGGCCTGGGCGGCCCGGAAGCCGAGGGGCCGCTGGGCGACGACGTCGACGAGGTCCTCGGAGCCGAGGATCGAGCCTCGCAGTCGCAGGTCGGGCCAGACACCCTCCTGGACTCCCGCGACGACGACGATGCGCCACTGGCGGCCGGCAGCGGTCTGTGGCGTGAGCAGGGCGACGCGACCGCCGGACTGGCCGCCGACGAGCAGCGTGTCACCCGGGACGTCCTGGCCCTGGATGTGCTCGAGGAACTTGTCGGGCCCGGCGGTCGGCAGCCGGTCGACGAAGGACCCTGCGGCGTCGAAGAGCGCGAGCACGGCGTCGAGGTCGCGGTCGGCGCGCTCCCCCGATGTGCCGCCCGAGAGAGCCTGACGCCTCCATCCCTCGGCGACGCCGGCTCCCTGCCAGATGGCCCAGAGCACGGACTCCGCCGTGACCCCGGAGGCCCAGCGGCCGTCGTCCCCGACGCGCGCTGCTGCGGCGCCCGCGGCGAGCGCCGTCGCAATGCGCTCGGCGGGTCGTGCGGTCGACCCGAGCATCCGCGCCCGCGGTTGCGACTGGAGCAGCTCGGCGAGCAGCTCGTCGCTGGATCGTCCACCCCCAGAGGCGAGCTCGTCCTGACGCAGCAGTCGCCGCAGCCGACGCAGTCCCACGGTGTCGGAGCCCCCGACGGGTGAGAGGACGAGATCGGCGGCGCGCACCGGGTCGATGACGTGGGTCTCGCCGCGGTGCTCGGCACGAGCGATCCCGATGCTCTCCTCGAGGAGGTGCAACAGCGGTCGCACCGCGCTCTCGTCGCGGACGGGCGTCTCGGCGCTGCCCGCCTGCACGGGAACCCCGGCCTGGCCGAGCAGGCGACGCATCGTGTCGGCACGTCCCGACCCCCGGACGACGACGGCCATGTCGGTCCACGGGACTCCCTCGACGAGATGCGCCCGGCGCAGCAGGGCCGCGATGTGCGCGGTCTCCTGGGCGGCCGATCGCAGCAGCGCGACCTCGACGACCCCCCGTGACGGGGCGTCCGTCGGCGCCATCCGGCGCTGCTCGCCGCCGCCGAGCGCCCCGATGCGCCGCGAGACCCGGTCGGCCACCCCGGTCATCGCCTCTCCCAGGCGGTGGCTCCGGCCGAGCACGACGGTCTCCATCGCACCCTCGCCGGCGTCGTCGATGAGGTCGAAGAGCCCGCCGACGAAGCGCGGGTCGCGTCCGGCGCCGGCGAGATCGGTCCACCCGCCGGCAAGGAACCGCGGGTCGGCGCCACGGAAGGTCTGCACCGCGACGTCCGGGTCGCCGATGAGGACCATGCGCGGACCTCCGGGGCGGGCGACCACCCGCAGCAGCCGGGCCGCGGCAGCGGTCAGCTCCTGAGCCTCGTCGACGACGATGAGCCGGATGCGCTCGTGGAGGCGGTCGAGTGCGGGCGGCTCGTCGTCGAGCAGCTCGGCGACGGCGGTGAGCACCCACGCGGGGTCGTAGGAGCCGTGCCGGCTGAACGAGGTCACCTGGTCGTACTCGCGCAGGACGTGCGCAGCCGCGGCCCACTCGGGTCGGTCATGGTCAGCCGCGAGCCGAGCGAGGTCGTCGGGTCCCTGCCCCAGCTCGACGGAGCGCATGAGGAGGTCCCGCAGCTCGTTGCGGAAGCCTCTGGTCGTCAGGGCCTCACGCAGCTCCTCGGGCCAGGCAGGACCGGGAACGTCCCCCGATGCGTGACCCGCGAGCAGGTCTCGCAGGATGACGTCCTGCTCCGGTCCGTTGAGCAGCCGCGGTGGTGGGTCGCCGCGCAGGGCGGCCTCGGCGCGCAGCACCCCGAAGCCGAACGCCTGCCACGTGCGCGCGAGCGACTCAGTCGACGTGCCGCCGAGGCGCGCGGTGACCTGCTGGCGCAGCTCGGCCGCAGCGCTGCGGCTCGACGTGAGCACGAGGCACGAGTCGGCGCGCAGGCCCTGCCGGCGGACCGCGTCGACGACGAGCTCGACCGCGACGGTCGACTTCCCGGTGCCAGGCCCGCCGAGGACGCGCAGCACCCGTGCCGACGAGTCGAGGGCGGCCTGCTGGCACTCGTCGAGCTGCACCCGCACCGGGGCGAGGGCAGGAGCTCGACGGAGGATGACCACCGGAGGATTCCATCACGCCCGACCGACAGCGGACGCCACCCGGGGGGCGTGTGCCTTGGGCACCGGACGGCTACGGCAGTGGGTGGACGCCACCGCAGAGGGACGGGCTCGACGCGGCTCGCGACGTCGCTGCCGGGAGCGCGCGCTCAGCACGGCCACCCATGCCGTCTCCTGGACCGGGTGCGCGTGGCGGCGCCGGTGTGCTCAGGCCACCGGTCGCCTGGGCCTCCCCTCGGCAGGGCCCTGTCAGGTCGCGACGACCTCCACCTCGAAGCCCTCCCCGCTCTCGAGGTACGCGGCATAGTGCTGCGGGCCACCGGCATACGGATGCGCGTCGGCGAACATCAACGTCCATCCACCGTCGCCACAGGAATCGACGAGCGCGTCGACCTCCGAACGCGAACCGCCGTGGAAGGCAAGGTGGTTGAGTCCCGCACGCTTGCGCTCGTGCCGCCCGGTGACGACGTCGGGGCCGGCCTCGAGGACGACGTACAGCGAGCCGAGCTCCCACGCCTGCCCGTGCCCCCAGTCGTCGCCGAGGTGGTAGCCGAGCCGGCCGAGCAGCCAGCCCCATTCGCGAGCCGCGGCGCCGATGTCGTCGACCCAGATCTCGACGTGGTGCACTCCGCCGCGTGACCCGGGGGCGCCCGCGACACCGGGAGCTGCAGCCGCCTCCCCGAAGTTCCATCTCGCCCTGTTCATGTCGGCCCGCCCACCCTCGACGAGGCCACCCACCATCGGGGTGCCCTCGGCGCGCCAGTGCTGGAGGGCCTCGTCCTCGAGGCCCTGGGGCGGGCGACCGTCGGACCGGATGACCCTCCACCACGGCAGGTCGGATCCGTAGCGGCTCATGACCGTCCCGACCGTGCGCGGACCCATGCCGCCGAGGCGTCTGGCGATGTCGCCGTACGCGAGCACCCGCCCCTGCGGGATGGTCGCGACCAGGTCGAGCACGCGCTCGGCGTGGTCCTCCAGCGACACGGGCGTCCTCTCAGTACTCGGGTTGGCTCGGGTCGATCTCCCGGAGGTACGCGAGTATGCCGCCCTCGACGTTCGCGACGTCCGTGAGCCCCGCGCGCAGCGCGAGTCGCGTCGCCTCGGCGGAGCGGGCGCCCACCTTGCAGTGGATGAGCACCCTTCTGTTCGAGGGCAGCTCGCCGAACGCCTCACCCGAGCGGAAGAGGTCTAGGTGGATCGCGACGGCGCCCGGGATCGACGCGATGGCCCGCTCCTCGTCGCCGCGCACGTCGACGAGGAGGGGCGGCTCCGGGGCAGCGAGCTCGTCGGCCATCTCGTGCACGGTGACCGTCGGCAGGTCGTCCTCCTCGTGGGTGGCCGCCCCCGGCACGCCGCAGAACTCGACGTAGTCGATGAGCTCGGTGACGGTCGGCTCGTCGCCGCAGACCGGGCACTCGGGGTCGGCCCGCACCGTGAGGGTGTCCCAGGTCTGGCGCAGCGCGTCATGGACCATGAGCCTGCCCACGAGAGGTTCGCCGATGCCGAGAAGGAGCTTGATCGCCTCGGTGGACTGGACCGACCCGATGGCGGCGCACAGCACCCCGAGCACCCCGCCCTCGGCGCAGCTCGGCACCGAGCCCGGCGGAGGTGGGTCCGGGAAGACGCAGCGGTAGCACGGCCCGTGGCCGGCCCACCACACCGAGACCTGTCCGTCGAAGCGGAGGATCGAGCCCCACACGTGCGGCTTGCCGAGCATGACGCACGCGTCGTTGACGAGGTAGCGCGTCGGGAAGTTGTCCGTGCCGTCGACGACGACGTCGTAGTCACGGATGATCCCGAGGGCATTGGCCGAGTCGAGCGCCACGTCGTGCCGGACCACCTCGACGTGCGGGTTGACGCGGTGGACGGCCGCCTCGGCGGACTCCGTCTTGGGCCGGCCGATGTCGGCGTCGGAGTGGATGACCTGACGGTGCAGGTTGGTGAGGTCGACGACGTCGGCGTCGACGACCCCGATCGTGCCCACGCCCGCGGCGGCGAGGTAGAGCAGGGCGGGCGAGCCGAGGCCTCCGGCACCGACCACGAGCACCCGGGCGGCGGCGAGACGTTCCTGCCCCTGACGGCCGACATCGGGGAGCAGCACGTGGCGGGCGTACCTCGTGGTCTCGGCCTTGCTGAGCGCCCGACCCGTCTTGACCAGCGGATCCGTGGACATGCCCTCACCGTACTGCTCGGTATGGTGAGACGGACACGGTCGTCTGCGGGGGCGGACGGCGAGCACCGACGAGCAACGCGCCCAGAGGCGAAGAGGATCCGCATGGCTGACGAGACCACCCCGCCCGGCCGCGGCCAGCGGCTGCCCCGATCGGAGCGGCGCGCCCAGCTGCTCGACGCCGCCCTCGGTGTCTTCGTCGAGAACGGCTACCACGCCGCCGCCATGGACGACATCGCCGCCCGCGCCGGGGTCTCCAAACCGGTGCTCTACCAGCACTTCCCGGGCAAGCTCGAGCTCTACCTCGCGCTCATGGACCAGCATACCGGCGAGCTCGAGCAGCTCGTCCGCGACGCGCTCGCGCTGTCGGACAACAAGGCCCGCATCAACACGATGACCCGCGCCTACTTCGACTTCGTCGGCCAGGAGGGCGCCGCCTTCCGCCTGATCTTCGAGTCCGACCTCACCAACGAGCCCGAGGTGCGCAAGCGTCTCGACCAGATCGACCTCACGTGCGCGCAGGCGATGGCCGAGATCATTCGCAGCGAGACCTCCATGGACCAGGAGGAGGCCGTCCTCGTGGGCGTGGCGTTCGTCGGTCTCGCCCAGACGTCGGCTCGCCACTGGTTGACCCACGAGGCGACGCTCTCCAAGGAGACCGCTGTACGCATCACCGCCGCGCTGATCCGCCGCGGCTTCGGCGCGTTCCCGGTCGTCGGCCGGAGCGAGGGCCGGAGCGAGGGCACGAGCGACGACAGCGACAGGCCAGGGGGTGCGGCCAGGGAATCGGTCGGCACGCCCGCTGGTTAAGGTGACGACAGGACGCGGTCTACCGCGTCCACCAGAACTGAGAAAGCAGGTTTGACGTGGAGGTCCGCATCGGCGTGCAGAACGTGGCACGCGAGATCACCTTCGAGACGACCCAGTCGAGCGACGAGATCTTCGCCGCCGTCAAGGCGTCGCTCGGCTCCGAGGCGCTCGAGCTGACCGACGACAAGGGCGGTCGCATCATGGTCCCGTCAGCCTCGATCGGGTACGTGACCACCGGTGCCGAGCGCAAGTCCGGCGTCGGCTTCGGCGCTCATTGAGTCGATCGAAGAGCACGATCCCCCAAGGACATCCGTCGCGGCCGCCGTCTGAGACCGGCTGACGACAGGACGTCCCACAGGCACGCCGAAGGCCGCCGACCCGCACCGGTCGGCGGCCTTCGGCGCGCCTGACCCGACGCGCGGTCGACGCCCGTGTGTCCGGCGGGCGTCATGCGGGTACAAGGAAAAGGAACGAGCCGGGTCCACCGGGTCGTCGCCGCCCGCGGAGCGGGCTCGAAGGAGGAAGCGTAGTCATGATCGGAACCATTCTTGCCGCCCTCGTCGCGGGTGCGATCGTGGGACCGCTCGCCCGTTTCGTGCTTCCCGGCAAGCAGCACATGGGCGTCCTGCTCACTGTGATCCTCGGCGCCATCGGCTCACTCATCGGGGCGTTCATCTACTACAAGGCCACGGGTGTCAGCGACACCAAGGGCATCGACTGGATCTCCGGTCTGATCGGCGTCGTCGTCGCCGCCGCGCTCATCGTCGGCTACGGCATGCTCACCAACAACCGTCAGACGCGTTGACGTCCCGGGCCCCGACGAGGGGCCCTCGTCCCCTCCGGAACGCAATCCCATGGAATTGGCACACGCCACATCCACCACATCAGCCCCAAGCGGTGGGACGCTGATCTCATCGCCTGTGTCGTCCGCATCCCTCGCGGACCAAGAGGCCGCCCCCGTGGCGGCCAGAAGGAGCGTCACATGATCGGAACAATCATCGGGGCCATCATCGCTGGTCTCATCATCGGTGCCCTGGGCCGGCTCATCCTCCCCGGCAAGCAGAACATCTCGCTCGTCATGACGATCGTCATCGGCATCATCGCCTCGCTCGTCGCGACACTCATCCTCGGAAGCGTCTTCAAGTACGAGAACGCGAGTGGTGGCATCCAGTGGTGGTTCTGGATCGTCGGCGCGATCCTCGCCGCCATCGGGATCGTCGCCTACGGCCGGATCTCGAAGAAGTCGGTCTGACCGACCCACTGAGCGAAGGGCCCGACCGTCCGCGGTCGGGCCCTTCCGCATGTCCGGCACCGCCCGCGCCCCGTCGGGCGTGTGCCGTATGCGTATGCCGTATGCCGTATGCCGTACTCGCTCGTCCCGGCCACCGCGGCGCCTCACGCCGCGGCGGTGAGGTGGCAGGCGAGCTCAGGCCGACAGGCCGAGGCGCTCCATGCGGCGTGAGTGCTCGTCGGTCAGGCGTGCGAACATGCGGCCGAGCTCGGCGAGGTCGGCGCCCGCCCGTCCCGGGGCCCCGACGAGGATGCTGGCGAGGGCGTCACGCTCGACGCCGACGCGCTGGGCCTGCGTGATCGCCTCGCCGACGAGGCGACGACCCCAGAGCGCCAGACGGCCGGCGACCCGAGGGTCAGCGGCGATGGCCTCGCGCACGACGGTGACGGCGAAGTCGGCCTGCCCCGTGTCCTCGAGGACGCTGACGACGAGCGAGCGGGTGTCCTCGTCGACGTAGCGCGAGATCTCCCGGTAGAAGTCCTGGGCGATGCCCTCGCCGACGTAGGCCTTGACCAGTCCCTCGAGGAAGTCGGACGCCGCCGTGCGCTCGTGGAAGGCGTCGACGGCCGGCACGAACGGCTCCATCGCCGACTCCGGCTCGACGCCGAGCGAGTGCAGGCGCTCGGTGAGCACGGCGTAGTTCTTCAGCTCGTGCGCGGCCAGCACCGCGAGCGCGGACTTGTGGCGCAGAGTGGGCGCCAGCTCGGCGTCCTTGGCGATCTGGCTGAACGCCCGCAGCTCGCCGTACGCGAGCGCACCGAGCAGGTCGGTGACGGCCGCCAGGTAGCCGGGGTCGGTGGCCTCGAGGCTGGTCCCGGCGGTCGTCCGGCCGGTGGTCTGGGCACCGGGTCCGGGCCTCGCGTCGTGACTCATGGGCCCAATCTAGTGAAGGAGTTCGGGGGCTCTGCCGCATGCCGGTAGACTGGGCTTGACAACTCGGTGCCCGGTCGGCCCGATGGTTTGCCCAGATGGTGCTCGCGGACTCCCCGCGCACCGGTGGCGCCCGCACTGCGCGAGAGCCACCCGCCGTCACTGACAGTCTCCGATCGGCCCGTCACGCGCCACTGAGCTCCCGCACCGTCGGGGTGCTCGTGCCGATCGAGAGATGCCCATGACCCAGCACCATGAGACCCCCGCCGACGCGGGGGTCGCGACGGACGCGCCCGAGCCCGTCATCACCGAGACGGTGGCGCCGACGGCTCCCGAGGCCCCGGCAGAGCCGGCCGACGACCCGGCCGAGGTGGCCCAGCCGGTCGCACCCGAGCTGACCTTCGCCGACTTCGACGTCCACCCGGACATCGTCGCCTCGCTCGCCGACCACGGGATCGTCACCCCCTTCCCGATCCAGGCGATGACCCTGCCCGTGGCCCTGTCCGGCCACGACATCATCGGCCAGGCCAAGACGGGCACCGGCAAGACCCTCGGCTTCGGGGTGCCGATCCTCAACCGCGTCATCGTGCCCGGCGACGACGCCTTCGAGTCGCTGGCCCGTCCCGGCAAGCCGCAGGCCCTGGCCGTGGCTCCCACGCGCGAGCTCGCCGTCCAGGTCGCGAGCGACCTCGAGCGGGCCGGCCGCAAGCGGGGCGTCCGCGTGCTCACCGTCTACGGCGGACGTGCGTACGAGCCGCAGATCGAGGCCCTGAAGAACGGCGTCGAGGTCGTTGTCGGCACCCCGGGTCGCCTCATCGACCTGGCGAAGCAGGGGCACCTCGACCTGTCCCAGGCGCGCACCGTCGTGCTCGACGAGGCCGACGAGATGCTCGACCTCGGCTTCCTGCCCGATGTCGAGACGCTGATGTCGCTCACGCCGGCATCGCGCCAGACGATGCTCTTCTCCGCGACGATGCCGGGCGCGATCGTGGCCCTCGCCCGCCGCTACATGTCCCAGCCGACCCACATCCGGGCCATGGGTGACGACACCGAGAACGCCCACACCGTCAAGGCCGTCGAGCAGTTCGTCTACCGCGCGCACGCCATGGACAAGGTCGAGATGCTGTCGCGCATGCTCCAGGCCAACGGCCGCGGCCTGACGATCATCTTCAGCCGCACCAAGCGCACGGCCGCGAAGGTCTCCGACGAGCTCGTCGAGCGCGGCTTCGCGGCCGCCGCGATCCACGGCGATCTCGGCCAGGGCGCCCGTGAGCAGGCGCTGCGGGCGTTCCGCAACGGCAAGGTCGACATCCTCGTCGCCACCGACGTGGCGGCCCGCGGCATCGACGTCGAGAACGTCACGCACGTCATCAACTACCAGTGCCCCGAGGACGAGAAGACCTACCTGCACCGCATCGGCCGCACGGCCCGCGCCGGCAACACCGGTGTCGCGGTGACCTTCGTCGACTGGGACGACCTGCACCGGTGGGCGCTCATCAACAAGACGCTCGACCTCGGGATCCCCGAGCCGCAGGAGACGTACTCGAGCTCCGACCACCTGTACTCCGATCTCGACATCCCCACCGACGCCAGAGGGCGCCTGCGCCGCTCGGAGCAGAAGCTCGCCGGTCTCGGCGCGGAGGAGATCGAGGACCTCGGCGAGACGGGCAAGCGCCATGGCAAGTCGGGCGCCGGTTCAGGCCGTGGCGACCGCGGGGACCGCGGCGGCGACCGCGGGGACCGCGGCGGCGACCGTGGCCGCTCGCGCTCCGACCGCGGCCGTGGCGATGCCGTCCCAACCGGGTCCTCGGACTCCGGCGAGTCGTCGACCTCCGCTGACGGTGACGAGAACCGCCCCCGTCGCAGCCGCAACCGCCGTCGTACGCGTGGTGCCGGGGCTGCGGCCGCGGGTGCCGCCGGCGCGACGGGTGGTGAGGAGTCGTCGGCTGCCACCGATGGTGGGTCCGACGGTCCCGAGACCGGCTCGCGCCCCCCGCGCCGTCGCCGTCGTGGCGGCGCCGGTCGTGGCGCTGCCGGTCGGGGCGAAGCCGCCCCCGCGACCAGCGCGGCGGAGTGACGCGGCGACGCCCAGCCGCACCGGCTGGCGTCGCCCTCGACACGTGACGGGCCCGGGCGGGCGACACCACGCGGTGTTCCCGCCCGGGCCTTCGTCTCCCCCGCTCCGGTCGCGCGGACACTGGTCCCACCCTGCGGTCAGACCGTCGTGGCAGGAGGTGCCGCTCCTACGCTGGTGCAAGACGCAGCACCGAGGAGGCCCTGCCATGAAGCTCCACGACGGCATCGACGAGCGTCTGCGCTCCTTCATCGAGGCGCAGCACATCTTCTTCGTCGCCACGGCGCCGCTGTCGAGCGACGGCCACGTCAACCTCTCCCCGAAGGGCCTCGAGGGCACCTTCGCCGTGCTCGGCGAGCACTCGGTGGCCTACCTCGACCTGACGGGCAGCGGCTCCGAGACGGTCGCGCACCTGCGCGAGAACGGTCGCATCACCGTCATGTTCTGCGCCTTCGAGGGCCCGCCGAACATCGTGCGCCTGCACGGCCGGGGTCGCTACGTGGCCCTCGATGACGTCGAGTTCGACTCGTATCGTGGGCTCTTCGCCGAACACTCCGGCACGCGAGGCGTCGTGGTCATCGACGTGGAGCGTGTCTCGGACTCGTGCGGGTATGCCGTTCCGCTCATGGACCACCAGGGCGACCGGGACCTGTTGACCCGGTGGGCCGACAACCGCGGCGACGAGCGGCTGGCGACCTACCGGACCACGAGGAACGCCAGGTCCATCGACGGCCTCCCGGCGCTCGCCCCACCCACGGTGCCGGTCGCCGACTGAGCGGCGCGGCTCTGCCCGCAACGTGTGCAGGCTGTCACGGGCGACGCCCAGGGACGGGGTTCCGAGGGACCCGGCCGAACGCGTACGTCCTCGGTCGGGCGCTGGCCCGATCAGGCGTTGATGGGCGCGGTCTCGACGGCGAAGCGGCAGCGCACGCCTCTGCCGCCTCGCCACCCGATCATTCCCCGTCGGCAAGTCCGGTCGTCCCGGCCAGCACCTGCGTCACAACCTCGCGAGCAGCGACGCGGCGACGTCGCGGTAGGCCTGGGCGCCCTTGGACGTGCGGGCCGTCGCCAGGATCGAACGGCCGACGGCGGGCGCTTCGGCGAAGCGCACCGTCTTCGGGATCGGCGGCTCGAGCACCGGCAGGTCGTAGCGCTCCCCGACGTCGGCGAGCACCTCGCGGGCATGGTTGCTGCGTCCGTCGAACAGCGTCGGGAGGATGCCCCACACCTCGAGGTCCTTGTTGAGGATCTTCTGGACGTCGGCGACGGTGTCGAGCAGCTGCCCGACACCGCGGTGGCTGAGCATCTCGCACGGCATCGGGATGATGAGGGCGTCGGCAGCCGTGAGCGCGTTGAGCGTCAGCACGCCGAGGCTGGGCGAGCAGTCGAGCAGCACGACGTCGTATGCGGCGCCGACCCCTTCGAGGGCCGAGCGCAGGACGTACTCCCGGCCGGGCCGCGGCAGGAGCATCGCCTCGGCGGCCGCGAGGTCGATGGTCGAGGGCACGAGGTCGACGCCCTCCTCGCACGTCACGACGACGTCGCCGACCTCGGCCGAACCGGTGAGGACGTCGTGGACGGATCGCTCGACGGTGTCGGGGTCCACCCCGAGCGAGAAGGTGAGGCAGGCCTGGGGGTCGAGGTCGACGAGCAGGACTCGCTGGCCGAGCTCCGAGAGTGCGGCGCCGATGCTCGCCACCGACGTGGTCTTGGCGACGCCGCCCTTCTGGTTCGCGAGCGCGATCGTGGTCGCGCCCGCGGTGTGCGGGTCCCCGGTGGCGTCTCGCGTGTGGCCGCGCGTCGCGGGCTGGTCGCTCGTGCGGGTGCGGGGCGCCATGCGGCCCAGTGTGTCAGGTCGAGCGGTCAGAACGCCGAGATGGTCCGCGGGGCACGCTCGGCACGTGACAGAGCCGACACGACGGAGCCCTGCCCGTGGCGACGCACGGCCAGTCGGGTCAGCAGGGCCAACACCGGAGCGAGCACGGCGTCGGGCAGCGGCGGGGACCGGAAGCCGATGCTCGCGGCGACATCCTCGGCGTGGACCACGACCTCCATCATCCGGCCCGTGAGGAAGTCGTCACGGCGCAGCGCCCAACCCGTCCACGGGACGAGGACGGCCCGGTCAGCAGGCTGGTCGGCGAGCACGTCGGGCAGCGCGGCCCGCGCGGCGACGACCCTGGCGAGGATCGCGTCGCGGCCCGCCCGGGCCTGCTCGTCACCGCCGGACCGGATGGAGACGTTGACGTCGTCATCGAGGCCGCCCGAGACCCACGCCGACCGGGTGTAGTGCTCGTCGAGCGGGATCGCCTCGGGTGCCGGCTCGGCGCGCAACAGGTCGAGGGCGGTGACCGGCTGGCCGGCGAGGTGGGCGACGAGCCCGCCGACGCTCCACTCCGGCAGCGCGCTCGGCTGGTGCCAGGCGGCTGCGACGTCGTCACGCGCCACGATCGTGATGACGTGGTCGGTCGCCGCGAGGAAGGCCGGTCGGAGGTCGCGCGGGTCGACGTCCCGGGCGGTTGGGTCGAGATCAGGCATGGTCGCGCGCCGGTGGTGTGTGGTCGTAGCCGGCGCTCTCGAGGCCGGCCCAGTCGGACTTCTCGGGTCCCATCTGCTGGCCCTCGGGGCAGTGGGCGCGGAAGTCGCACCACGAGCAGATCGCCGACGTGCGTGGCCCGAAGCGGGTCGACTCGACGCCGACCTCCTTGAACTCCGCATCGGCCCTCCGGAGGTCGGACGCGATCGACTCGGCCTCGGCGACCTTGCGTGCGAGCGACTCGTCGGTGTGCTCGTGGGAGGCGACCGTCCCGGAAGGCACGTGGTGCAGCTCCACCCGGTGGCAGGGCCGGCGGAACATCCGGGCGGCAGCGACGGCATACAAGGCGAGCGGCAGCGATGTGCGCGCGTCGTCATCGGTGGGCACCTGGCGGCCGGTCTTGTAGTCGACGACGACGAGCTCGCCGTCACGGTCGTCGAGCCGGTCGATGCGGCCGGTGATGGCGACCTCGTCGGTCTTGAGCGAGACGCTTCGCTCGATGCCGACGGGCTGGTTGTCGCGGTCACTGACCCGGAGGTAGGCGGTGACCGCGTCACGCACGCGGAGGCGCCAGGCGGCGGACTGCTCGGGGTCGCGGAAGCCGACGTCGATCCACGAGGAACGGACCAGCTCGGCGACACCGGCGGGCGTGCGCCGGCCGGCAGGGAGGTCCCAGAAGTCGCGCAGCGCGTTGTGGGTCGCGATACCGACCGACGTGTGCGCGCGCTGCGGGCGAGCCTGCGGGCGCGGGCGGTCGAGGTACTGCATCCGGTAGCGGCGCGGGCAGTCGAGCCACGCGAGCAACCGGGACGGCGAGCCCGAGTAGAGCGGCGTGGGCATGCCGGCGAAGGTGGTCTGCTCAGCCGCTCCCGTCCTCACGCCGACACCCTACGACCCGTCCCCGACAGCGCACCCCACGACATCCCCAGCGTGTGCCGCGAAGGTCAGGTCGTGTCCACGACGCTCACGGCCGCAGCACTTCGGTGGACCCGCTCGAGGCCGCCTCGATCGCGTCGAGCACCTCCGGCGCCGTCGTGTTCTCGGCGAGCCGGTTGCGCTTGCCCTCGCCGTGGTAGTCGCTCGACCCGGTGACGAGCAGTCCCAGACGGTCGGCCAGGGCCGTTGCACGCGCAACCTCCTCGGGCCCGTGGTCGCGGTGGTGGACCTCGAGCCCGGCGAGTCCTGCCTCGCGCATGCGCTCGACCAAGGCGTCGTCGATGCCGCCCGACCGGGTGCGGGTGAAGGGGTGCGCGATGACCGGCACGCCGCCGGCGGCCCGGACGAGCTCGACGGCCCGGACGGGGTGGGGCGCGTAGTGGCCGACATAGTAGGGCGAGTCGTCGCCGAGCCACGAGCGGAACGCCTCGTCGCGGTGACGGATCGTGCCGTTCGCGATGAGGGCGTCCGCGATGTGCGGTCGGCCGGGCGTGGCGTCCGGAGCCACCTGGGCCAGGACCTCGTCGTAGCCCAGCGGTATGCCGTCCGCCGCCATGAGCGCGACCATCCGCTCGAGCCGCGTCGAGCGGGAGTCCCGCGCCCGGACGAGCTCGTCCATGAGGGGGCGGTCGTCGGCGTCGGCGAGATAGCCGAGCAGGTGGATCGAGGAGTGGCGCCAGGCGCACGAGATCTCGATCCCGCGCACGAGCGTCACACCGTGCGTGCGTGCGGCCGCGGCAGCCTCGTCCCAGCCGACGACCGTGTCGTGGTCGGTGATGGCGAGGACGTCGACCCCGGCCGCCGCCGCTGCGGCGACGAGCTCCGTCGGTGTCTCGGTGCCGTCGCTGACCGACGAGTGGGCATGCAGGTCGATGACCGGACGCGCGCGCGCCGCGCCTGCGGCCCCTGTCGGTGTCACACCCCCAAGGGTAGGGCCGCACCCCGACTCCTTCCGTCACCCGCAGCAACACACCCGGCAACGGTCAACCCATCCGTGTTGCATCGCCACCGAACCGCCCGTTACCGGGTGTGTTGCGGGCCCCGGCGTTGCGGGGCGACGGCCGGGCTGCCCGGATGCGTGCCCCGAGAACGCCCGGACGGGTGAGCTCGTCCCAGACGACGCGCTCGATGGGATAGCCCAGCCGGCGCACCGGTCCTCTCGTCGCTTCTCCAGCCACAGCACGTTCCCGGGATCCCCGACCTCGTCGTCCCCCTCGTCGCGAGTGCGCTGGTACTTGACCCGGCCGTCGAACTCGAGGACGACCCCCTCGACGAGGAAGTCCACGCGGGCGACGAACTCCCCACCCTCGTCCGTGATCACGACCTGGCTGTCGTGGGACAGCCCGAGGTCGTCGAGGAGGAGCCGCGTGCGTGACTCGCCGGCCGACTCGGCGCGGGAGTCCATGGACAGGACCGCGTCGAGCGCACGGGCACGGCCCTGGTGCGGAGAGACGAGCGCCACCTCGCGCAACAGCCCCTCACGGGTCACCTCGCCGGAGCGCAGGGCCGCGTCACCGGCGACCACGGCACAGTCTCGACCCATCGAGAGTGCCGTCCGCACGAGGCAGCGCTCGATCGAGGCGGTCTCGACGCCGTCCACCTGCGTCGACGAGACTCCTGACCGTGGGTGCAGATGGAGCCCGTTGCGACTGGTCACCTGCCGCACCTCGGAGACGAGGTCGAAGCGGCTCCGGTCGTGGTCCCACAGCGGCAGGCCGTGCAGCGCCAGCGCCGCGTGGTGGCTGACCGCGTCGCCGGGCCGGGTCCGCGCGACGGCCATCACCGAGAGGCGATACCGCTCGTCGGGATCCGCGACCGACCACAGGCGGCCGTCGACGTACGCCCCCCGTCGGACGCGGACGAGCTCACCTCGGGCGACCGAGCGACGAAGGCCCAGGTGGTCCGTGCCGGCCGCGAGTGCGTCGGCGGTCGAGGCGACGCCGAGCTGGCGGCCGAGGACTGCGCGAAGACGTGTGTTCACGCGACGACAGTCGTCCGCAGACTGCGTCGCCGGCACCCCCTCGCCGCGGCCTGTGGACGGTCGCGCTCCGACCTCTCCGGGTGTGGACGACACCTCCCTCTCGCGAACACACCCGCCAACGGTTAGCCCGGGGCGGTTGCACCCGTGCCGGGTTGACCGTTACCGGGTGTGTTGCGGGGGCAGGGGTCCCGGGGGGCGCGAGTCAGGGTTGGGCTGTCGGGGCCGCGGGGCCGGGCCAGTTCCGGTCGGGCACGGGCACGGGGCGGCCGGGCTGCTCACCGCCGCGGGCCTCGAGGTAGTTCTCCTTGGGCACCATGACCTTGCGCCGGAAGATGCACACGACCGTGCCGTCCTGCGTGTAGCCGATCGTCTCGACGTGCACGACACCCCGGTCGTCCTTGGAGGTCGACTCCCACTTGTCGAGCACCGTGGTCTCGCCGTAGATCGTGTCGCCGTGGAAGGTGGGCGCGACGTGGCGCAACGACTCGACCTCGAGGTTCGCGATGGCCTTGCCCGAGACGTCCGGTACCGACATGCCGAGCAGCAGCGAGTAGACGTAGTTGCCCACGACGACGTTCTGCCCGAACTGCGTCGACCCCGCGGCGTAGTGGGTGTCGAGGTGCAGCGGGTGGTGGTTCATCGTCAGCAGGCAGAAGAGGTGGTCGTCGTACTCCGTGACCGTCTTGCCCGGCCAGTGCCGATAGACCGCACCGATCTCGAACTCCTCGTAGCTGCGTCCGAACTGCATTGCCGCTCCTCGTCGAGAGAACTGGCCCGGCCCCGCTGGGACGAGCGGCTCCCAGCCTGCCGGAGCGGACGGCATACGCCCATGGTCGTATGCCGTGTGCTTGCTCACGGTGGGTCGGCGTCGGCCGCGACGGGGCGCGTCGCCTCCGCGGACGCGGTCGGCTCGTCGAGCTCGGAGCGGACCGGTGCGGCGCCGTCCGTGCGGGCCGGGTCCTCAGGCAGGGTCGCGCCGGCCGCCTGGCGTGGTCGCACGCCCTGGCTCCGGGCGAGGAGCAGGCTCGCGAAGTAGGTGCCGAGCGAGACACCGGCAGCGAGGCCGAGGCCGAGGCCGAAGGCCTGGAGCAGCGTGGGGACGCCCACCGCGAAACCGTTGCCGTCGGGGTTGGTGACGAGCTGCGAGATGCCCTCGTAGGCCAGGCGACCCGGGAGCAGCGGCACGATCGCGGCGGTCGTGACGGCGAGCGCCGAGATGGTGAGGCGCCGGGCCACGAGACGCGCCGCGAAGCCGATGACGAGCGCTGCCGTCGCGGAAGCGGCCACCGGACCGAGCTGGAGCAACCGCTCGGCCAGCGCGAGCACGACCCACCCGACACCCCCGGCGAACCCGGCGACGACGACGGCCGTGCCGCTCGAGTAGGACATCACCGCGAAGGCGATCGAGATGATGACGGCACAGACGACCTGCACGACGATGTCGTCGCTCAGCAGGGTCTGCGAGCTGATCGCGATCGGGTAGTCGAGGCGCTCGCCGAGGGCCAGCACCACGGAGATGCCGACGGCGATGCCGAGCGACAGGACGATGACCTCGAACCCGCGCGCCCCGGCTGTCACGTAGTAGCCCTCGAGCGCGTCCTCGGCGGCCCCGACGACCGACAGCCCGGACAGGAGCAGGACGATGCCGGATGCGACGACGAGCGAGGGCGACACGTCGCCGACGAACGTCATGCCGGCCGACTGGGCCGCGACGACGAGGGTCGCCACCGCGGTCGGGATGGCCGCACCGACGCACTGCGCGAAGAAGGCCGCGACGCCGGCGCCGGTCAGCCAGCTGAGGACCCGGCCGACCAGGGTGGCGGTGAGGAAGCTGAGCAGGATGATGAACGGCCCGCCCCCGACGAGCCCGGCGGCGCCCGCGGCGAGCGCCCCGCCTGCGACGGTGACGAGCCACCGACGGTACGGGTGCGGAGCCGTGATGACCGAGTCGAAGCGCACGCGGGCCTCGTCGACCGGCACGCGGTCCTGGGACAGGTCGACGATGAGGGCGCGAAGGCGCTCCAGACGCGTGTAGTCCTGCACGCGGAAGCGCACGATGCGCATCACCGTGATCGGGTCGGCATTCGGACCGCGGTGGTAGGACACGGTGACCGAGGTGTAGGTGACGTCGACGTGCACGCTCCTCAGGCCGTATGCCTTGGTCAGGTTCAGCACCGTGGCCGTGACGTCCGCAGCCGCGGCGCCCGTGGCGATCATCGCGACCCCGGCGCGCATGGCCAGGTCGATGACGGCCTGCGCGGTGACCGAGTCCACGCCGTCGGGCGTCGTCCAGATCGGGATCTCGTCGGTCGGCGGCCCGCTCGGTCTCATGGCCCGACGGGTGCTCGCCCTCAGGGAGGGCAGGCTCCGGTGGGCGGTCGTCGGCCGGGCGGTTCGGTCGGTGCGGGCCACCCCCAGACCGTATGCCACGGGTCTCCTCGCGGGCGTACCCCACCGGGGTGCCGGGAGGGGCCCTGGGCGGGGTGTCGGGCGGGGACTCCGGTGAGCCGGAAACCGGGTTCGGCCGCATCTGGCCTTCGTGACACCATGGCGGGGTGATGAGTGAAGAGCAGAAGACCTCTCCGAACCGCAAGCGCCCGACGACCGACGAGTTCCGGGCGTTCGTCGCGAGCGGCTGGGCGCCGCGCAGCACTGGGGTGACCCCCCGGGCCGAGGTCGCCGACCACGCAGCCCGTCGTCGAGGTGCCGTCAGCGCCGCCTTCCCCGGCGAACGCCTCGTCGTCCCGGCGGGCGGGCTCAAGGTGCGCAGCAACGACTGCGACTACGTCTTCCGCCCACACAGCGCCTTCGCCCACCTCACGGGCCTCGGCAGCGACCGCGAGCCCGACGCCGTCCTCGTCCTCGAGCCGCGCCCGGTCGCCGATGGCGAGGGCACCGACGGGCACGAGGCGGTCCTCTACTTCCGTCCGCTCGCCGAGCGCGACACCGAGGAGTTCTTCGGCGACTCGCGCTACGGCGAGTTCTGGGTCGGGGCGCGCCCGACCCTGGCCGACATCGAGTCCGAGCTCGGCGTCACCGCCCGTCACGTCGACGAGTTCGCGGACGCCGTCGGCAAGGACGCCGGCGAGGTCTCTGTCCGCGTCGTGCGCGACGCCGACGCGGAGGTCGCCTCACGCGTGGACAAGGCCCGCGACGCCGCGGCCGGGACGCAGGAGGCCACCGCGGCCGAGACCCGCGCCGACCGCCAGCGCGCTGCCGACGACCAGCTCGCCGCGTTCCTCTCGACGCTCCGCTTCGTCAAGGACGAGTGGGAGGTCGAGCAGATGCGCGACGCCGTCGAGGGCACCCACCAGGGCTTCGACGCCGTCATCGCCGACCTGCCTGAGGCGGTCCGTCGCGGCCGCGGCGAGCGCTGGGTCGAGGGCGTCTTCGGCCTGCACGCCCGCCACCACGGCAACGGCGTCGGCTACGACTCGATCTGTGCGAGCGGCGACCACGCCAACACGCTGCACTGGATCAAGAACACCGGGGACATCACGGACGGCGACCTGCTGCTCCTCGACGCCGGCGTCGAGGTTGACTCCCTCTTCACCGCCGACATCACCCGCACCCTGCCGGTGAGCGGCACCTTCACCGACGCGCAGCGCAGGATCTACGACGCCGTGCACGCCGCCCAGGAGGCCGGGATCGCCGCCTGCAGGCCGGGCAACAAGTTCAGCGACGTCCACGCCGCCGCGATCCGCGTCATCGCCGAGCACCTGCACGCCTGGGGCCTGCTGCCCGACGGGGTCGACGTCGACGGCACCCTCGACGCCGACCACGGCCAGTACCACCGCCGCTGGATGGTGCACGGCACGAGCCACCACCTCGGCATCGACGTGCACGACTGCGCCCTCGCCACCCGGGAGGAGTACTCCGACGCCGAGCTCAAGCCGGGCATGGTCATCACGGTCGAGCCGGGGCTCTACTTCAAGGCCGACGACGAGCTCGTCCCGGCCGAGTTCCGCGGCAACGGCGTGCGCATCGAGGACGACATCCTCATCACCGAGGACGGCTGCGAGAACCTCTCGGCCGCGATGCCGCGGAGCAGCACCGAGGTCGAGCAGTGGATCGCCGACATCTGGGCGGCGCGCGCCTGATCCTCACCGACTGGACCGCAACACACCGAGCAGTCGGCAACCCCTGACGGGTGCAACCGTCGGGGGTTGCCCGTTTCTCGGTGTGTTGCCGTCAGTGGGATGCGGGGGCCTGGGTGGGCCGGTCCGGGGCTGGGGCCACGGGCTGCGCAGGCGACGCCGGCGCCACCGAGCCGTCCGGCGCCACCGAGCCGTCCGGCGCCACCGAGCCGTCCGAGGACACCGACCCGTTCGGGTCCGGACCCGGAATCGGGGGGCTCCACTGCTCCACGAGGTCGACGAGCGAACCCGCGTCGTCGGACTCGAGGTTCGAACCGAGCACGGCCGGCCGGCAGTCGGGGTCCACGTTGATGCGCACCGACGGGCCGGCGGCATACGTCAGCACCAGCGTGAACCGCGCGTCGCTCGCCTTGCCGGAGCCCTCGCAGGTCTGGCCGGTCGGTCTGGTCCGCAGGGCGCGCAGCGCGTCGGCCACCTGCTCCGACGAGGCGGCGTCGAGCTCGGTCGGCCTGGTCGAGCCGTCTGCCGCGTTGCGGCACACCACCACCGTCGGCTTGCCGTCGGGGGCCAGGCTCTGGTCGTCACCCAGCCGTCCCCACGAGCGGGCGAGGCACGCCCCGGTGTCCGGGACCGGAGGTCGGGCCCCGAAGATAGTGCCGACGTCGACCCCGAGTGAGGCTCCGGAGGTGAAGTCGCCGTTCGTCGAGGTCGAGCAGGAGTTCGCGTCGGCCTTGGCCGCGACCCAGACGATCGCGTTGTCGTACGCCGCTCCGAGGACGTATGCCGTCTCGTTGCCGGCCATCATGGTGCACACCCGCGGCTTGCCGTTCCACCGCGGCGCCCACGTCATGAGGTCGGCGACCCGTTGGCGCTCTGCGCCCGTGGCGACGGTGCGCTTCTCCAGCCGGAAGGGGGCCGTGAGCGGCTGCGGCGCCGTGATGTCCATGACCGGATAGGCGCACACGACGAGCGAAGTCGGGGCGCGGTCGGGCAGCAGGCGGGCCGCACCGTCGACGCCCTGCGGCTTCTGCGGCACGGGCACGGGCTCGGCGGAGCCCAGGGACGCCGGGCACGCGAGCGCGCCGTCGGCGTCGACGGGCTGGTCGGTGACTGCACGCGCCGGTGCCGAGGTCGGGCCGAGGGACGTCTGGCCGCTTCCGGGCGCCTTGGCGGTGCCGCACGCGGCGAGGCCGACCACGGCGAGCACGCTCGTGATGACGACGCCGGCGGCATACCGGCTGGACCTGCGAGGCTGCATCAGGTGCTCCTTCTTCGGGGATCCCTCACCGGAGGGACACCTGGCGGACCGTGATCGTTGCACGCCGCTCAGCGGGCCGGCGGCACCTGTCCTCGCTCGTCGCTGCCCGACCGTGGCTGCTGCGGAGGGTTCGGGAGGCTCTGCGGCGGTGCGACCGCGGCGGGCGGGGCGACCGGGGCGACACCCATGCCGGCCGTGCCGCCGCCGCCGCCGACGACGCCTGCCTTGACGCCGACGTCGATGCCCGCGTCGGCGAGGATCTTGCGTCCCTGCTGCGCGAACTTGTGCTCGCAGAAGACCTCATAGCGCGTCGCCACGACCTGGCTCACCGACGAGAAGTCGCGTGCGCCGCGGGTGAACGCGTAGCCGACGATCGACCAGACCAGGCCGAACGCCGCACCGTAGAGGGCGGTGTAGAGCAGCAGGGTCAGTGGGTTCGAGGGACGGGAGAACAGCGACAGGATCAGGCCCACGAAGAGTCCGAGCCAGACGCCGGAGAGCAGACCGCCGACGGCGACGCGGCCCCACGTGAGGCGGGCCGTCACGCGCTCCATCTGCTTGAGGTCGGTACCGACGATGAGACAGTTCTCGACCGGGAACTGGTTGTCCGACAGCGTGTCGACGGCCTTCTGCGCGTCGACGTACTGCTCGAAGACACCGAGCGACATCGGGTACTCCAGGGACAGCGTCGCGAATCCCTGGCGTCCCCCCGGACCCTTCGGTTGCAGGCTCATGCGTCCATCCTCGCATCATCGACTGGTGGGCGAGGGGGCCTCAGGCCTTCAGCTTGTAGTCCTCGACGAGACGGCGGCCGATGATCATCCGCTGGATGTCGGCGGTGCCCTCGCCGATGAGGAGCATCGGCGCCTCGCGGTAGAGGCGCTCGATCTCGTACTCCTTGGAGTAGCCGTAGCCGCCGTGGATGCGGAAGCTGTCCTCGACGACCTGCGAGCAGTACTCGGATGCAAGGTACTTCGCCATGCCGGCCTCGAGGTCGTTGCGCTGGCCCGAGTCCTTCTTGCGAGCGGCCTTGACCATCATCTCGTGCGCGGCCTCGACCTTGACGGCCATGTCGGCGAGGCGGAAGAGCACGGCCTGGTGGTCGACGATCTTCTTGCCGAAGGTCTCTCGCTGCTGGGCATAGGAGACGCCCAGCTCGAAAGCCCTTCTCGCAACACCACATCCGCGCGCCGCAACGTTGACCCGGCCGACCTCGACGCCGTCCATCATCTGGTAGAAACCCTTGCCCGGCTCGCCGCCGAGGATCTGCGCGTCGGTGGTGCGGTGTCCGTCGAAGATCAGCTCGGTCGTGTCGACGCCCTTGTAGCCCATCTTGTCGATCTTGCCGGGCACGGTGACGCCCTGGGCGGTCTCCCCGAAGCCCGACTCCTTGTCGATGAGGAAGGTCGTCATGTTCCGGTAGACCGAGTCGGCGCCGGTGTCGGTCTTGACGAGGACGGCGACGAGGTTCGCCGAGCCCCCGTTGGTCAACCACATCTTCTGGCCGGTGATCGACCAGTCGCCGTCGTCCCCCTTGACGGCCTTGGTCTTGATGGCCGACACGTCCGAGCCGCAACCCGGCTCGCTCATCGAGAACGCGCCCCGGATCTCACCCGTCGCCATCTTCGGCAGGTAGTGCTGCTTCTGCGCCTGGGTGCCGTGCTGGAGCACCAGGTAGGCGACGATGAAGTGGGTGTTGATGATGCCACTCACGCTCATCCACCCTCGGGCGATCTCCTCGACACAGAGCGCGTAGGTCAGGAGCGACTCGCCGAGGCCGCCGTACTCCTCCGGGATCATCAGCCCGAAGATCCCCATCTCCTTCATGCCGTCCACGATCGCCTGCGGGTACTCGTCCCGGTGCTCGAGCTCGGTGGCGACGGGGATGATCTGCTCGTCGACGAACTCACGGACGAGCTTGACCAGCTCCGTCTGTTCCTCGGTGAGGCCGTCGGTCTGCTGCAGTCGGGACATGCTCGGATCGCCACCTTGCGTCTGGGCTCTCGGACAACTGCGACCGAGTATGCCGTCGCGCCGCACACCCGGTCAGGGCACTCCCGTGTGAGTGTCGACACCTGTGTCCTGAGTCACCGGCGTCGCCCCGCAACGTGCGCCTACCAGAGCTGCCCGAAGGCGACCTTCTTGGACTTGACCGGCCCCTCGAGGGTCGAGCGCTGGCTGAAGTCGCCGTCCTTCAGACCGGCGGTCACGGTACGGAGCAGCTCGGTCCGGCTTGCCGTCGGGCTCTCCTTCATGGCCTTGAGGAACAGGTAGGTGAAGGCTCCGTTGGACCGGCCGTCGAACATGGCGTCGGATGCCGTCTGGTCGGGCTTGCAGGCCGCGAACAGGACGGGCTTGGAAGCAGTGCCGCGGCTCTTCGTGAGCTCGACGAGCGCCTTGCGGTCGACGGTGCGCACGGGTGTCACGGCGCGGATGGACCGGGCCTGCTCGAGGCCTTGACGGGTCGGTGGAGGCAGGAAGCGCGGCAGGCGGCCGAGCAGCAGGGCCTGCATGATCTCGTCGAGGTCCTTCAGGCCGGTGCCGCTGTGGCACGTGTCGAGCAGGACCTCGAGCAGGACGCCGGCGGGCACGCGGGCGAAGAGGTCACGCAGCTCGTCGTCGACGATCACCGTGTCGCGGTCCCACTGGTCGCCCTTCTGGCGGATGTCGTAGCAGGCGAACGCCTCGTCGAGGCCGTCCGGCTCCGCGTCACCGTCGGGCTCGTTGGTCACCTGCGTCCCGTGGCTGGAGAAGGTGAGGACCAGGTGGTCGCCTGCCTTCGCGGTGTCGACGAGCTTCGTCAGCGCCGCCATGACGGCCTTCTTCGTCGCACCCGCGTCGGTGAGCACGGTCGTCGTCCGCGCCGTGAATCCGAGCGGCCGCAAGGCCTTGGCGATGTCGGTCGCGTCGTTGACGCAGCCGTTCAGCCAGCTCGTCGGCGGTAGCGACTCGAACTGGTTGATCCCCACGCACAGAGCCCTGCGTGCCATGGCCGTTCCTTCCTTGTCGGAAAACGTTGGTCGAGCGGATTCAACTGCGGCGTATGCCGATCTCACGTCGTCTGGAGGACGGCGTCGGGTCTCGCGTACACGACGTACGCGAGCCAGGTGGGGTCGTCGGCGTCCCGTGCGGCCTCGCGAGCCAGGGCGCTCGCGCGCGACATGGGGGTGCCTTGGAGCAGCTGCTCGTAGAGCGTCTCGACGAAGACCCGTGCCGGCTCCTCCTGGACGGACCAGAGGCAGGAGATGAAGGCCGAGGCCCCGGCGTCGAGGAACGCCTTGGCGAAACCTCCCACCGTCGTGAAGAGCTCGCCTGACCGACCGGTCTGGCACGCGTTGAGGACGACGAGCGGGCCGACACTGTCAGGGCCGGTCCAGTCGAGGTTCTGGGAGACGTCGGTCGAGCTGAGGTACTGCTCGCGCACCGTCGTTCCACGGCGCTGACCCTTGAGCAGCACCTTCGCCTCGGCGATGTCGTCGGAGCGCGCCGCCCCGTGGCCCGAGAAGTGGAGCAGGTCGAAGGCGCCCCCGCGCAGGAGCCGCTCGACCCCGGTGGGGGTCGCCGTCACGGCCTTGGCACCGAACCGGTCCTTGAGGTAGCCGGCCTCGGCCACACCGACGTCGTTCTTGAACATCGGGTTGGCGTAGACCGGGCAGATCGAGCGCGCGTGCCCTCGGCGCACGCGGACCTGCCGCGGCGGGAAGCTGCCGAGCTGCCAGCGCACGAGCCCGCCGGACGCGAGGAAGCGGGGCGTGGTGCCGCGCTTGCCGCGGGCCGGCTTGAGGTGCACGAGCTCCCACGGCACGAAGGGCTCGTCGGTGTAGACGATGAGGTCGTGCACGAGCTTGCGGTGCTCCCAGAGATAGGTCTGCATGTCCTCGGGGAAGAACTGGTCGAAGAGCATCGTGCCGGTGTTCTGCAGTTGCGACATCCGCTGGCGCGGCGTCAGGTCGGGGTCCTTGATGACCCGCTCGACCTCGGCGATCCGGTCGCGGACGAACTCGTCCCGCCCGACGATCGGAGCCGACTCGAAGACCCGCTCGGCCTCGCCCGGCACGAGCCGGAGCGCATAGCTGTAGACGCGTTCGCCCGTGACGCGCCGCCCCTCGACGATGTCGAGGCAAGGCAGGCCGTCGAGCTCCGGTGCGTCGATCCCGGTGTGGACCGTGGCGGTGACGGGAGCCGGCGCCACCATGCCGGCGGCCGCGGCGGTGGACTCGAGGGTCAGGGTCCCGACGGGCACCCAGCCCTGTCGCAGCACGATCGACAGGCGTACCGGCCCCGGGGCGAGGGCGCGCACCCGGAAGGTCAGCTCGCTGGCCCAGTCGCCGCTGGGCAACCCGAAGACCTTGGCGTCGTTGTCCACCACCTGGGCGTTGTCCTTGGCGTAGACCTGCACGCTGATCGGGCGCTGCGCATCGACGTGGACGGTCTTGGCCACGTGGACGGTGCCCTCCGTCGGGGCGAGCGCCTCTCGGGCCAGCCGGACCCGCACGGTGACGTCCGCACCGGGGGTCACCGTCGACGGCATCTCCGCGGCGAGCTCCGCCGCGGTCGTGTTCTCGACCCGGGCGGCTCCCGGAGGCGCGGCTCTCGACCCTGGCCGGCGGACGGCCTTCACCGCGCCCGTCCTTGCCGGAGCCCTGGTCCCGCCCGACCTGGCTGCGGGCTCGCTGACCGTCGGGGGCTCTGCGCCCACCGGTTCCTCCCCCTCGGCCATCTCGAGGCCCCGGTCACCACCATCACCACCACCGCCACCGGCGCCGAGCGTCGGCCCCGCGGTCATCCACTCCGGCAGGTGAGCCTCGTCGTCAGAGGCCCCGAGCCCGAGTGGCAGCCACTGCGAGATCGCCCCGATCACGGAAAGCTGGGAGAAGTAGTTGACGTGGTGCACGACGTCGTTGGTCCCGACTGCGAACGTGTCACGCACGAAGCCACCCGTCGGCAGTCCGATCGCCGACATCGAGTCCGTGTCGACGACGAGGTCGTTGTTCCCCTGGAACACCCCGTCCAGGAAGCCCTCCGCGAGCCGGACCGCCAGCTCTCGCGGGAACTCCGGCGGGTTGTGGTGGTCGTCGAAGAGCGACACGTGGAAGTCGGAGGTCACCACGTACCAGTTGGTCCCGGGGCGGGGCTGGCCCGGCTGGTCCGTGTTGAGGTTCGTCACGAACGGCCCGTCAGGCGTCATCGCGGCCAGACCGGGCACCCCGTCCCCGCCGGCGGCATACGACACCAGGTACTTCACGAGTGCGCCGATGCCGCGGACGACGCCGCTGACGACGGCGGCGAACGGCACGCCACCGGGCACGAGCGAGAGACCGGCAGCGGTCGCCATGACGAGATTCGTGTAGAGGTCCACGAGGTCGTGCCAGCGCTCCGGGTCGGCGAGGTGGGTCCCGCCGTTGGTGGAGGCGACGAAGACGATGGAGTCGACTCTCGTACGCAGTCCCGAGGCGGGCAGCACGGACTCGACGAACGACCGCGTGACCAGTCCGCCACGGCTGTGGGTGATGACATCGACGACGAGCTCGCCCTCGTGGGGCGCCAGGAGTGCGAGCAGGTCGCGGGCGTTGCGCTCGGGGTCGACGCTGAGGGTGCGGTGGTCGAAGCCGATGACCGCGTCGTACGCGGACACCAGCGTGTCGACGAAGCCCTCCGCCCCGGCGGTGACGGCGAGCGCTCCGAAGGCTCCCGTCGTCGACGAGAAGGTGCCGTGGACGAGAAGCAGCACCCGTGCCACACGGTCGGTGGGCAGCCCCACGTCGGCGAGGGACTCGACGGGCTTCCACGCGTCGAGCGCTCCACCGGTCACGTGGACCAGGCCCGTGCGCACTCCGGACTCGAGCCGCTCGACGACCTTGTCGACGAGAAGGGGCGCAGCGAAGCGCAGCACGATCGCCTGGAGGGCTCCGTGGGCGAGGTCGCCGAGCAGCCCGCGGTCGATGCGCGTCGCCGGGGCATCGACCGCGCGGGAGCGCGACCGCGGTCGCGGCCGGCGCGGGCGTTCCGGCTGCACCGAGAGGGCGAAGGACACGGTGCGTGGACCGGGGTCGATGGACCGCGTGCGAACCGAGGCGTCGACCGGCAGGTGCCACGAGTAGACGCCGTCGCGCTCGAGCAGGACGACCGCGTCGTCGCCGGCGGGCACGTCGACGTCGAGCTCCACCGTGCCGGCTCGGTTGGCCGGCTCTGGGCCGTCGAGGCCGCGACCGCGCCGTGGTGTCAGGTCGATCCGGTCGACGACGACGAAGTCGTCGGTGCGCAGGGCCTCCACGAGTGCGGCGCGTTCTGCTGCGCGTCGCCCACCGGAGGGCAGGTCACGGTCCGTGCGGTCCGACGCGGCGGACGCGTCATAGCCGCGGGGCGTGCGCACGCGCACCGCTCCCCCACCGAAGGACGCGGACGGCATACCTGGGCTCCCTCCGAGACGTGCTCGAGACGTGCACCTTTCGTCACGGTAGAGCCCCGAGACGCGACGGTGCTACCGATTGCGGCAAATGCCTCGACGCCCGCGGGTTAAATCCGTTGCGCCGGCGCTCTTCGGTGCGCCAGTCTCGTCGCGAGAGCAGCGGCACACGGCCGCGCACCAGGACCCAAGGAGGGTGACATGTCGATCACGGCCCCGGGCATGCCTGCCCACATCTCTTCTTCCTTGGAGTCCTTTTGTCATTCAATGCATTTCACGACGACGACCTCACGGTCGTCGACGCCCGACTGACCGGGCGCCGTGTCCTCGGCCTCGAGGACGAGCGGTACGCGGTCGACACCGACCCCGACGCCCCTCCGGAGGGCGACCGGTGGTCGAGCTGGGACGGGGCCACCCACGGCCCCAAGCCCCGACCCGACTGGGTCATCACCGACCTCGGCGCGGTGGAGGCCGACCTCGGGGTGCTCAAGACCGGCAAGGAGGCCGACGTCCACCTGGTGCGCAGGTGGGTGCCCGACTCCCCCGACCGGGACGTTCTCATGGCCGGCAAGCGGTATCGGTCGAGCAAGCACCGCATGTTCCACCGCGACTCGGGCTACCTCGAGGGGCGGCGCGTGCGGAAGTCGCGCGAGACCCGGGCCATGCGGACCCGCACCTCGTTCGGCAAGGAGCTGATCAGCGGCCTCTGGGCCTTCGCCGAGTTCGAGACGCTGGTCCGCCTGTGGGGCGAGGGACTGCCGGTGCCCTACCCGGTGCAGATGTCCGACGACGAGATGCTGATGGAGTTCATCGGCTCACCGGACGGACAGGCCGCGCCGCGTCTGGCACAGGTGCGTCCTGATCGCCACCTGTTGCCGGTGCTCTTCGAGCAGCTGCGTGAGGCGATGCTCCGGCTCGCCGAGCTCGGCTGGGCCCACGGTGACCTCTCGCCCTACAACGTGCTCCTCGAGGGCGAGGGGGACGACGCACGGCTCGTCATCATCGACTGGCCGCAGGTCGTCGACGTCATCGGCAACCCGCACGGCCCGGAGTTTCTCGAACGCGACACCCACAACATGTGTGACTGGTTCACTCGTCGTGGGTATGCGGTCGATGAGGGTCTGCTCTTCGGTGACCTCATGGCGGCGGCGACGTCGCGCTGGTGAGGACGCTCGGCGTCGCACCGATGGCCCCGCAGACCAGATGGAGGCCACCCGTTCGTGGGGTGGCCTCCATCCTCCGCCGTCGGCAGGCGCTCCCGGTCACTCGGTGAGGAAGTCCGCCGGGTGGCCGAACTTCCCGGAGTGCACGAACGCCTCGAGCGGCAGGCGCGATCGCGGCAGCCGGGCGCGGGTGCGAACCCACTCCGGCATCTCGACGTCGTCGTCGGGGCCGGCCGGCAGCCCGAGGGCGATGCCCGTCGTGACGGCCCAGTGGGGCGGCACGGCGAACCGCTCGTCCGCGGCCCGGTGGTCGAAGCCGCCGAACTGACGGACCTGCAGGCCCATCGAGCGTGCCTGCACCGTGATGTGGGCGACCGCCTGCCCGAGGTCGAACATCGCGTAGTCGCTGTACGCGATCTCGTGGTCCTCGTCGGTCGCCACCTGGTGGAGCGTCAGGATGATCGCCGACGCCGACGGCGCCCAGACCTGGTTGGCCGACGAGAGCAACTCGACCATGGCGGCATGCGTGTCGTCGCCGCGGAGCCCGACGATGAAGCCCCACGGCTGCGAGTTGCCGGCCGACGGGGACCATCGCGCTGCCTCGAGGATCGCCCGCAGGGCGTCGGGACCGAGCACGTGCGACCGGTCGTAGACCATGACGCTCTCGCGGTCGCGCAGCAGGGATGTGAGGATCTCGGGCTGGGCCTCGCGCTGGCCTCCTCCCGGATCGCCAGGGCGGCCTCCCCCGAGGACCATCAGTACGCCCGCCCGACGACGGCGAGCACGCCGTCGTCCGACTCCGAGGTCGGCACCGACCCGTCGGGCATCGTCAGGCACCGCACGGTGACGGCCGACTCGGCCAGCAGGGCCTCCCCCTCGGGTCCGAGCGTCGACCACGGGATCGTCGCCCAACCGGTGCGGGCGGCCTCGGCGGCCTCCTCGAGGGTGGCCACGGCGGACGTGTGCGTGTCCCGGTGAGCCAGCGCGGCGGCATACAACGCGTCGTGGTCCTCGTCCAGCGCGCCGGTCACCGTGGCGACGACGCCGCCGAGCAGCACCGACGACTTGCCGCCGGGGACTCGCCGAGCCACGGTCACCTCGCCCGCGGCGAGGTCGCGGGGGCCGACCTCGACACGGACCGGGATGCCCTTGAGCTCGGCGTCCACGGCGCGGCGCCCGAAGGGCGTGTCGACGCGGGCGTCGAGCTCGGCGCGCACGCCGCCGGCCACGAGGTCCGAGACGACCTGACGGGCCGCCTCGACGACGCCCTCGCCGTCCTTGACGACCATGACTAGCACCTGCACCGGCGCGAGCCGAGGCGGCACGCGCAGTCCGTGGTCGTCGCCGTGGCACATGATGAGGCCGCCGAGCATGCGGGTCGAGCTGCCCCACGACGTCGTCCAGCAGGTCTCCTGGCGACCCTGCTCCGAGAGGTAGGTGATGTCGAAGGCCTTGGCGAAGTTCTGCCCGAGCTCGTGGCTCGTGCCCATCTGGAGGGCCTTGCCGTCGCGCATCATCGCCTCGAGGGCCAGGGTGTTCGTCGCCCCGGCGAACCGCTCACGCTTGGTCTTGCGACCGAGGACGACGGGCATCGCGAGCATCTCGCGCATGAACGTCGCGTACACCTCCTCGTGGATGCGCTTCGCGTAGAGGCGTGCGTCCTCCTCGGTGGCGTGCGCCGTGTGCCCCTCCTGCCAGAGGAACTCGCTCGTACGCAAGAAGATTCGCGGGCGCAGCTCCCACCGCACGACGTTGGCCCACTGGTTGAGCAGCAGCGGCAGGTCGCGGTAGCTCTGCGTCCACTTGGCCATGAACTCGCCAATGACGGTCTCGGAGGTCGGCCGGACGATGACCGGCTCCTCCAGCTCCTTGCCACCGGCGTGCGTCACGACGGCGAGCTCGGGGCTGAAGCCCTCGACGTGCTCGGCCTCGCGGGTCAGGTAGGACTCCGGGATGAAGAGCGGGAAGTAGGCGTTGCGCGCGCCCGCCTCCTTGATGCGCCGGTCCATGTCGGCCTGCATCCGCTCCCAGATCGAGTAGCCGTACGGCCGGATCACCATGGTGCCGCGCACCGGTCCGTTGTCGGCGAGCTCTGCCTTGGCGACGACGTCCTGGTACCAGCGGGGGAAGTCCTCGGACTGGGGCGTGAGCACGGTCTTGGCCATGGCCTCGATCCTACGATCGGCCGCAGGGTCGCCGGCGCAGCCGGCCTACGCCCGCTCCATCGTGGCGACCATGAACGCCTGCCACGCCTCGCGGCTGTCGGTCAGCTCTCCCGTGCCGCCCGACTGCTCGAGGATGCGTGTCGTGGCCTCCCGGGTCACGTCGTCGTAGTCGCCCGTGATCTCCACCTCGGCGCGACCCCAGACGTGGCGGCACATCGCCTGGACCGCCTGCACCTGGGCGTTCGACCGGCGGATGAGACGCGGCTGCTCGGGCCCGAAACGCCCGAGGTCGACGTGGATGTGGTTGCTGTGCGCGGCGTCGAAGAGGTAGGTCAGCACGTCGGCGAACTCGTGGTGCAGGCCCGCGGCGGTCCGCCAGTAGAGCGCGAGGCGACGATCCAGCTCCCTGGCGGGGGCATCGCGCCACTGGTCGTAGCGCAGCGACGTGAGGTCTCTCCCGTCGGCGCGGAGCCTGGCGATGTCGATGGCCTCGCCCGAGCTGTGCCAGGACGTCGCGGAGCCGCGGACCCACGCGCCGTAGGACCGGATCTCGTCGGGGACCTGGCCGACGTGTCGCTGGTGCAGGGCGAGCCACCGGTCGAGGCGAGCGCCGAACGGTTCGGTGACGTAGTAGGTCGCCGCGCGCGCGGTCACCTCGTAGACGTAGGCCGCGGCGCCGATCCGGCGTCTCGCTTGCAGGTCCGTGAAGTTCACCGGCTCCGGGTCGATGCGCAGCTCGGGAGGTGTCGGCTCGCCGAGGCCGGGGATCTGCTGGAGGGAGGGCAGTCCGGGACCCCGCGACACGGCATACGCCCCTCCGACCGCGACGGCACCGAGCGCGCCGATGGTGAGCAGGCGACGGCGGGTCAGGCCGCGTGGCCGGTCCGGGGATGGCGCGGGGGACGCTGGCTCCCCCGCCCGCGTGTCCAGGCTCATGTCTGCTCCAACGCACGGGAGGTCGGCAGGTATCCCGCAGGCAGGAACGGAGACTCCGGTGGGCGGGCCACCGTGCCCGTCCCCTTGCCCGGGCACCCGACCGCGGGGTCCCGCGGCGTCGGTTCAGCCGAGGGCGGCGATGGCCTCGGCGGTCGCCAGCACCTTCCGGGCCGTGTCGACGTGGAGGTTCTCGATGAGCCGGCCGTCCAGCGTCGCGACGCCGCGACCGTGGGACTGGGCGGACTCGAAGGCCGCGATGACGGCGCGCGCGTCAGCGACCTGCGCCGCGCTCGGTGCGAACACCTCGTTGCACGGCTCGACCTGCCCGGGGTGGATGAGCGTCTTGCCGTCGAAGCCCATCTCACGGCCCTGCCGCGCCTCGGCGAGGAAGCCCTCGGCGTCCTTGATGTCGTTGTAGACGCCGTCCAGGACCGCGACGCCCGCCGCGCGTGCGGCGAGGAGGGCGAGCTGCAGGCTCGTCGAGATCGCCGCGCGTCCCGGCGCGAAGGTGGCACCGAGCTCCTTGTACAGGTCGTTCGTGCCGAGCACCAGGCACGCGAGCCGGCCGGACGCGCGGGCGATCTCCTCGGCGTGGAGCACCGCGACGGGCGTCTCGACCATGGCCCAGAGCCGCGTGCGCTCCGGGGCCCCGGCGGACTCCAACGCGGCCACGAGGGCGCGCACCTCGTCGGCGGAGCCCACCTTCGGCACGACGATCGCGTCGGGACCAGCCGCCGCCGCAGCGGCGAGGTCGGCGTCGTGCCACTGCGAACCGAGACCGTTGACCCGGATCGTCAGCTCGCGACGACCGTATTCGCCGGATCGTGCTGCGGCACAAGCGTTCTCACGCGCCGCATCCTTCGCTTCGGGGGCGACGGCGTCCTCCAGGTCGAGGATGAGCGCATCCACCGGGAGGGACTTCGCCTTCTCGAGGGCGCGGTCGTTCGAGCTCGGCAGGTAGAGCACCGAGCGGCGCGGGCGGTACGCGTCGGCTCCTCCGGCGTATGCCGTCTGCTCTGCCACGGGGCTCAGCCTTCCTGGGTGCCGGGATCGACGGCATACAGCTCGGCGAGCGCGGGATCGGTCTTCGAGAGGCGCTCGGCGAGCTCGACGATGACGAGGCACTGCTTGAGGCTCGCGTCGTCCTCCATCCTGCCGTCGAGCATCACGGCGCCGGTGCCGTCGCCCATCGCGGCGACGACACGCCGCGCGTGGACGACGTCCTCGCGCGACGGGCTGAAGACGCGCTTGGCGATCTCGATCTGCACCGGGTGCAACGACCAGGTGCCGACACAGCCGAGCAGGAACGCGTTGCGGAACTGGTCCTCGCAGGCGACGACGTCCTGGATGTCGCCGAACGGGCCGTAGTACGGATAGATCCCGTGCATCGCGCACGCGTCGACCATGCGGGCGATGGTGTAGTGCCAGAGGTCCTGCTGTGCGGTCGTGCGAACCCCGGAGATGTCGCCGTCGACGGGATCGGTGCGCACGAGGTAGCCGGGATGTCCCCCGCCCACCCGTGTCGTCTTCATCCTGCGGTCGGCTGCGAGATCGGCCGGGCCGAGGGACAACCCTTGCATGCGCGGTGAGGCGCCGCAGATTTCCTCGACGTTGACCATGCCGCGGGCCGTCTCGAGGATGGCGTGGACGAGGATGGGCCGGGTCAGGCCCGCCTTCGCCTCGAGCTGTGCGAGCAGCCGGTCGACGTAGTGGATGTCCTCGGCGCCCTGCACCTTCGGCACCATGACGACGTCGAGCCTGTCGCCGATCTCGCTCACGAGCGTCGTGAGGTCGTCGAGCGCCCACGGGCTGTCGAGGGCGTTGATGCGCGTCCACAGCTGGGTGTTCTCACCGAAGTCGGTCGCCCTCGCGATCTCGACGAGCCCGGCCCGCGCCGCCTCCTTGCGATCGGCCTTGACGGCGTCCTCGAGGTTGCCGAGGAGCACGTCCACCGTCCCGACGAGCTCGGGCACCTTCGCGGCCATCTTCGGGTTGCTCGGGTCGAAGAAGTGGATGACCCGTGACGGGCGTGCCGGCACCTGCGTCAGGGGCGTCGGCGCCCCCACCGCGAGCGGTCGGAAGAAGTCCTTGGCGCTGCGCATGGGCGTCAACGTAGCAACGGCCGGGATGCCCGCGTTATGACGACAGTCACGCGCGCCTCTGATGAGGGCGGGATCACTAAGGTGGCGGTGTGACCGAGCGCGCGACCGAGCCCGTGGCCGAGGGGGCGACCGATCAGGCGACCTCCCAGGTCGCCGACCCGGGGGACCGTCAGCCCGGACTCGCCGCAGCCCTGCTCGGCGAGGCGATGACGAAGTCAGGCCTGCTCTGGATCGAGGTCGCCGACGACCGGACCTGGCCGGCGTGGCACGCGTGGGACGACGGAGCCGCACTCGTCGTCAGCGGCCCTGGCGAGCAGCCCCTCCCGTGGCTGCCCAAGGAGGTCCGCCTCATCCTGCGCAGCAAGGACACGGGTGGCCGGCTGCTCACGGTCCGCGCGCACGTCCACGTGCTCGAGCCCGGCACCCCGGAGTGGCAGCGCGCAGCGGAGCTGCTGCGCGCGTCGCGGCTCAACTCGGTCGACGACTCGCTGACCCGCTGGGCGGCCGAGTGCACCATCACCGCGCTCGTGCCCTTCGACAGCCCGCTCGAGTCACCGGGCGCGTATGCCGCCCATGACCACCGCGAGCCCCCGGCCCGGACCGCCGCGACGACGACGTCGTGGCGCCCGTGGCACTGGGGCGGGCGCGGTGAGGAGAAGGCCGAGCGCAAGCGCGCCCGCGACGAGGCCAAGGCGGGACGCCGCGCCGCGAAGGAGCGGGCCAGGCTGCGCAAGAAGCGCCAGCGCCGTGGCAGCCGTCGGCGCGGGGGCTGACCCCATAACCTTGCCCCATGAGTGCGAGCACCCGCGTCTTCGTCGCGCGCCTGACCGGACTGAGCGTCTTCGACCCGCTCGGTGACCAGGTCGGGCGGGTGCGCGACGTCGTGGTGATGTTCTCCGTCAACCGGCCTGAGCCGCGCGTCATCGGACTCGTCGTCGAGGTGCCCGGTCGTCGCCGGGTCTTCGTGCCGATGACCCGCGTCACGTCCATCGACGCCGGCGCGGTCATCACGACCGGCCTGGTCAACATGCGCCGCTTCGAGCAGCGCACCAATGAGGTCCTCGTCGCGGCAGAGCTCTTCGACCGCACCGTGCGCGTCACGACCCCGGAGGCGGTCGAGGCAGGTTTCTCCGACTCGCTCGTCGAGGACCTCGCCATCGAGCAGGGTCCGCGTCGCGACTGGATCGGCACCCGCGTCTTCGTCCGCCAGGCGCCCGCCGGGATCTCGCCGGCGTCCAAGGCGATGTCGCGCCTGACCCGGCGACGGTCGGGCAAGACGATGCTCGTCGACATCCGCGACGTCGTCGGCCTGCACGAGCAGGCGGGCGCCCAGAGTGCCGAGCGCCTGCTCGAGACCTACGACGACCTCAAGGTGGCCGACCTCGCCGAGGTCATCCACGACCTCAACCCCAAGCGCCGCGCCGAGGTGGCCGCCGCCCTCGACGACGAGCGCCTCGCCGACGTCCTCGAGGAGCTTCCCGAGGACGACCAGGTCGAGATCCTCGCCGGCCTGGCCAACGAGCGCGCGGCCGACGTCCTCGAGGCCATGGAGCCCGACGACGCCGCCGACCTGCTCGCCGACCTGCCGCCCGAGCAGGCTGAGCAGCTGCTCCAGCTCATGGAGCCCGACGAGGCCGCTCCCCTGCGTCGCCTGCTGGCCTACGACGAGAAGACCGCCGGCGGCATGATGACGACCGAGCCGGTCATCCTCGGCCCCGAGGCAACGATCGCCGAGGCGCTGGCGACCGTGCGCCGCGAGGAGCTGGCGCCGGCGCTGGCCTCGATGGTCTACGTCTGCCGCCCGCCGCTCGAGGCCCCGACCGGCCGCTACCTCGGTCTCGTCCACATCCAGCGGCTCCTGCGCGAACCGCCGCACGCCGCCGTGGGGTCGATCATCGACAAGGAGATCGAGCCCGTCGTCGCGACGGCGTCGCTCGAGACGGTGACGCGCACGCTCGCCACCTACAACCTCGTCTCGCTGCCCGTCGTCGACGACGACGGCCGGCTCATCGGCGCGGTGACCGTCGACGACGTGCTCGACCACATCCTCCCCGAGGACTGGCGCGAGGAACGCCATGAGCTGGGGGTGAAGCCGTGAGCGAACGCGCCGAGCGTCGCCCCGGCTCTCGGTCGGTCCGCGGCGACAAGCTCGACCAGCCCCAGGAGAAGCGCGCCCGGGTGCTGCCGCGGATCGCCCTGACCCAGGAGACCTTCGGCGTCCTGTCGGAGCAGTTCGCGCGTTTCATGGGGACGGCCCAGTTCCTCATCGGCATGACGGTCTTCGTCGCCGCGTGGATCGCGTGGAACGTCCTCGCCCCTCCCTCGCTCGTCTTCGACGAGTTCCCGTTCATCTTCCTGACGCTCATGCTGAGCCTCCAGGCGTCGTATGCCGCCCCGCTCATCCTGCTCGCACAGAACCGCCAGGCCGACCGCGACCGCGTCGCCCTCGAGCAGGACCGGGCCCGAGACGAGCGCAACCTCGCCGACACCGAGTTCCTGACCCGCGAGGTGGCCTCCCTCCGACTGGCCCTGCGCGAGCAGGCCACGCGTGACTTCGTGCGGTCCGAGCTGCGCTCCCTGCTCGAGGAGCTCGAGGACCGGGCCATCCTCCGCGGGCCCGACGACGACGCCCGGGACGTCCGGCTCTGAGCGTGAGCGAGCGCACCCCGGCCATGGTCGGGGCGCTCCGCACGGCGGCATACGATGGAACACATGTCTGTCGCCGCACTGCCCAGCCGTGACGCCATGCTCACGGCGCTGTCGAAGGTCAACGACCCCGAGATCCGCAAGCCGATCACCGAGCTCGGCATGGTCAAGGCGGTCGAGATCGACGACGCCGGCAAGGTCGACCTCGCCATCTTCCTCACCGTGTCGGGCTGCCCGATGAAGGAGACGCTGACCAGGGACTCGAGCAACGCTCTCCTCGCCCTGCCCGGCGTCACCTCGGTCGAGGTCGAGCTCGACGTCATGAGCGACGAGCAGCGCGCGGAGCTGCGCTCCCAGCTGCGCGGCGGCGCCCCGGAGAAGGAGATCCCCTTCGCCAGGCCCAACAGCCTGACGCGGGTGTATGCCGTCGCCTCCGGCAAGGGCGGCGTCGGCAAGTCGTCGGTGACCGTCAACCTCGCTGCCGCGATGGCCGAGCAGGGGCTGCGCGTGGGCGTCGTCGACGCGGACGTCTACGGCTTCTCGGTGCCGCGCATGCTCGGGGTCGAGCAGCGCCCGACGCAGGTCGACGACATGATCCTGCCGCCCATCAGCCACGACGTGAAGGTCATCTCGATCGGCATGTTCGTGCCCGGCAACCAGCCCGTCGTGTGGCGCGGCCCGATGCTGCACCGCGCCCTTCAGCAGTTCCTCGGCGACGTCTTCTGGGGTGACCTCGACGTGCTCCTGCTCGACCTGCCGCCGGGCACGGGTGACATCGCGATCTCCGTGGCACAGCTCATCCCGACGGCCGAGATCCTCGTCGTGACGACCCCGCAGCAGGCCGCCGCAGAGGTGGCCGAGCGGGCCGGTTCGATCGCGCTGCAGACGCACCAGCGGGTCGTCGGCGTCATCGAGAACATGTCGTGGCTCGAGCTGCCCGACGGCACGCGCCAGGAGATCTTCGGCTCCGGTGGTGGGCAGGCGGTCGCCGACTCGCTCACCAGGAGCATCGGCGCCCCCGTCGAGCTGCTCGGCCAGATCCCCCTCGACACGCGGCTGCGCGAGGGCGGCGACACCGGGACGCCGGTCGTGCTCGGCGCGCCTGACACGGCAGCCGCCGTGGCGCTGCGCGGCATCGCCCGCAACCTCGGGTCGCGCGCCCGGGGGCTCGCCGGCCGCTCGCTCGGCCTCACCCCGGCCGGGCGCTGACCGGCGCTCGCCCGAGCCGGTGACCGGCTCAGGCGAGTGAGTCCACCCAGGCTCGGTGCAGGTCGGAGTAGCGACCGGAACCGGCCGCGACGAGCTCGCTCGGCGCCCCGTCCTCGACGATGCGGCCGTGCTCGAGAACGAGGACGCGGTCGGCGGTCTCGACCGTCGACAGCCGGTGCGCGATGACGATGGCGGTGCGCCCCGCGAGGATCGTGCCGAGCGCCTGCTGCACGAGCCGCTCGGACGGGATGTCGAGTGACGACGTCGCCTCGTCGAGGATGAGCACCGCGGGGTCGGCGAGGAACGCTCGTGCGAACGCCACGAGCTGGCGCTGTCCGGCGCTCAGCAGACCGCCGCGGTTGGAGACCTGCGTGGCGTAGCCCTCCGGCAGCGCCGCGATGAAGTCGTGCGCCCCGAGCGACCGGGCCGCCGCCTCGACCTCCGCGTCGGTGGCCTCGGGTCGGCCGAAGCGGATGTTGTCGGCCACGGTGCCGCTGAAGAGGTAGTTCTCCTGCGTCACCATGACGACGGCGCGGTGCAGGTCGTCGGCGACGAGCCGCCTCAGGTCGATCCCGTCGAGGCGCACCGCCCCGTCGGTCGGGTCGTAGAAGCGGGTCGCCAGCTTGGCGATGGTGGTCTTGCCCGCACCGGTCGTGCCGACGAGGGCGACCGTCTGCCCCGCCGGCACCGTCAGGTCGAGACCGGGGAGCACCGCGCTGCCGGAGACGTACTCGAAACGGACGGAGTCGAACCGGACCTCGCCACGGGGCTTGCCGAGCGGCACCGGATCGGTCGGCTCGGGAACGTCCGGCACCTCCTCGAGCACTCCCGAGAGCTTCTCGAGGGCGGCCGACGCCGACTGGAAGGTGTTGTAGAACTGCGAGATCTCCATCATCGGCTCGAAGAACTGGCGCAGGTAGAGCAGGAAGGCCGCGAGAACGCCGACCGTGACGTCACCGCCGTAGGCGAGGTAGCCGCCGTAGAGCAGGACGATGGCGATCGTGATGTTGCCGATGAGCCGGATGCCCGGCATGAACCAGGCAACGAGCCGGAACGCGACGAGGTTGGCGCGGCGGTACTGGTCGTTGACGTCCTCGAAGATCGCCTGGTTGCGCGGCTCGCGGCGGAAGGCCTGCACGGCCCGGATGCCGTTCATCGACTCGACGAAGTGGACGATGACGAGCGCGACCTTCTCGCGCGTGGCGCGGTAGCTCTTGGCCGACTCCTTGCGGAACCAGTTCGTCAGCAGCGCGAGGGCCGGACCGCAGAGCAGCGCCACGACCCCGAGCTTGACGTCGAGGACGAGCAGCAGCACGGACGTGCCGACGAGGGTCAGGGCCGCGGTCACGAGGCCGTCGAAGCCGGTCTCGAGCATCTCGTAGATGGCGTCGACGTCCGAGGTCTGCCGGGAGATGACGCGCCCGGACGTGTAGCGGTCGTGGAACGCCGGGCTGAGGTGCTGGAAGTGCCCGAAGACGCGGCGCCGGATCGACAGGAGGATGTCCTGGCCGATCAGTCCCGACCGGACGAGGAAGAGGTTGCGGGCGACGGCCTGGGTGATGGTCGCCACGAGGACGAGCCCCACGACGAGCAGGAGCGGCCCGAGGTCACCGGAGTCGCTGATCGGCGGGATGCCGGTGTCGATGCCCTCCTTGACGAGGAAGGGGATCGACAGGCGGGCGGCGTTCTCGATGACCACGACGAGCAATAGCCACCAGAGCGCTCGCCGCCACGGCCGCAGGACGTCGCGCAGCAGGCGCCGGGAGCGGCCGGCGAGCCGCGCCGACGTCTCGTCCGACAGCTCTCCGTCGATGTCGTCGGCGGCGACACCGCGCCACTGCTGGGTCGGCGTGGTCATGCCCGCACCTCCTCGGTCACGTCTGCGGGCCGCGCGCCGTCAGCGCCACCGTGGGTGTCGGCGGGTGCGGCTGGGTCGGTGTGATCAGCAGGATCGGCTGCGAGCAGCTCCCGGTACGCCGGAACGCCGTCGAGCAGCTCGCGATGGGTGCCGACATGGGTGATGGTGCCGCGCTCGAGGAGCGCGACACGGTCGGCGAGCATGACGGTCGAGGCGCGATGGGCGACGACGAGACCGGTGGTCTCCGACAGCACGTTCGAGAGCGCCTCCTCGACGAGCTTCTCGGTGTGCACGTCCAGCGCTGACAGGGTGTCGTCGAGGACGAGGACCGCCGGGCGGGACAGCACGGCCCGGGCGAGGGCGAGCCGCTGGCGCTGTCCGCCCGAGAGGGACAGGCCCTGCTCGCCGATGCGGGTGTCGAGGCCCCACGGCAGGTCGTGAACGAAGCCCGCTTGGGCGATCTCGAGGGCCGCGAGGACGTCGTCGTCGGGCGCGTCGGCGCGGCCGAGCGCGACGTTCTCCCGGGCACTCATCGAGAAGAGCGTCGGCTCCTCGAAGGCGGTCGCCACGAGACTGCGCAACGCGGCCAGCTCGAGGTCCCGCACGTCGACGCCGTCGATCGTGATGCGCCCGCCCGTCACGTCGAACAACCGGGGGACGAGCGCCGTGAGGGCGGTCTTGCCCGAGCCGGTGGCGCCGACGAGCGCGAGGGTCTCGCCCGGGGGGATGTCGAGGTTGACGTCGCGCAGCACCGGCTGGTCGGGTGCGTCGGGGAAGGCGAAGTCGACGTGCTCGAAGCGCAGGTGGCCACGACGGGCGCTGACCGGGTGCTCGCCGGAGACGATGTCGGGCTCGGTGTCGAAGATCTCGAGGACCCGCGCAGCCGCGGTCATCGCCTCCTGCGCCATCGCCAGGATGACGCCGAGGGAGGAGACCGGCCAGACGAGCGAGAGCATCAGGGTGATGAACGCGACGAGCTCACCGGGCGTCAGGGCGCCGCGGCCGACGCCGATGGCGCCGAGCAGGAGCACGACGGCGACGGCGAGGTTGGGGATGACCTCGAGGAACGTCCAGAACTTCGCCGAGAGGCGGACCTTGTCGAGGCTCGTCGACCGCAGCTCGAGCGCCGCCCGGTCGTAGCGTCGCGCCATGTGGTCGCTGCGACCGAACGACTTGATGACGCGGATGCCGAGCGCACCCTCCTCGGCCTGGGTCGCGAGGTCTCCCTGCTGGTCCTGCACGTGGCGGGAGACGACGACATAGGCCTTCTCGAAGCGCATCGAGAGCCAGATGATCGGAGCCGACGTGGCGGCGACGACGAGTCCGAGGGGCCAGTACATGGTCAGCAGCACGATCGTGACGGCGGCGACCTGGAGCACGTTGACGACGAGGAAGAGCAGGCCGAAACCGCTGAATCGGCGGATGGCGGAGAGGTCCGTCGTGACCCGGGACAGCAGCTGCCCGGACTGCCACCGGGTGTGGAAGCTCATTGGGAGCGCCTGGAGCCGCTCGTAGAGGTCGCGACGCAGCTCCGTCTCGAGCCCGAGCACGGCGTTGGACTGCACCCACCGGCGCACGAAGATGAGGACCGCCTCGAGCACCCCGAGGGCGAGGGCGAGCAGTCCGAGGGGCAGCACGGGGGCGAGCTCGTGCTGGGTGATGGGCCCGTCGATGATGGCCCGGGTGACGAGCGGGATCGCGATGGAGAGGCCGACGCCCGCGAGCGACGCGGCGAACATGACCAGCAGGGCCCACCGGTGTGGGCGCAGGTAGCCGCGCAGTCGCCAGAGCGATCGGACCGAAGCGGGTGGGTGTGAGGTGGGGTCAGCAGGCATCAAGGAATGACGATAACCCGGACCTCCGACACAGATGCCTCTGGGTCAGAGATTCAGGTCGCTTCGCTGTCCCAGGGGGTGGGGACCGCCGGGTCGTGCCCGCGCGGCGTGCTCAGGGGCTTGTCGACGGGGGTCGACGGCTCGTAGTCCTCGTCGGGGGGCGAGGACAGCGCATCACGCACGATCTTGCGCGGGTCGTACTGGCGCGGGTCGTAGGCCCTCCAGTCGACGTCGGAGAACTCCGGCCCCATCTCGTCCTTGAGCTGCTGCTTGGCGCGGTCGGCCATGCTCCGCGCCTGGCGGACGAACTTGCCGAACTTCGCGGCGTACTCGGGCAGCCGCTCCGGACCCAGGACGAGGATCGCGAGCAGACCGAGCAGGAGCAGCTCCCACCCGTTGATGTCGAACACAGTCCCTCGCTTCCACCCGTACCGGCTGCGCCATCCTACGGTGGCGCGTCGCGCTCTAGCCGGCCGGATCCGCTTCGAGCGTCATCTGCAGCTCGAGCTCCTTGCCTTCACGCTCGACCTTGAGCCTCACGGTGTCGCCGACGGCGCGCGCGCGGATGGAGACGATGAGCTGGTCGGGAGTGCGGATGCGCTTGCCCTCGAAGCCGACGATGACGTCACCGGCCTTGACGCCGGCCTTGGCTGCGGGTCCCCCGGCCGTCACGGCGTTCGCAGTGTCGAGGACCTGGGCGCCCTCACCCGTGAAGGTCCGGCTGAGACTGACGCCGATGACCGGGTGCGTGGCCTTGCCGGTCGCGATGAGCTGGTCGGCGGTGCGCCGGGCCTGGTCGCTGGGGATGGCGAAGCCGAGTCCGATGCTGCCGCCCGCGGAGCCTGTCGTGCCGGGCACTCGGGCGATGGCGCTGTTGACGCCGATGACCTTGCCCGCCATGTCGAGCAGCGGGCCGCCCGAGTTGCCCGGGTTGATCGCCGCGTCCGTCTGGATGGCGTTGATGTAGGAGGACTCGCCGGGGTCGCCCGGCTGCACGGGCCGGTTGAGGGCGCTGACGATGCCCGTCGTCACGGTCTGGTCGAGTCCGAGGGGCGCCCCCACGGCGATGACCTGGTCGCCGACGACGACCTTGTCGGAGGGGCCGAGCGTGAGCGGCGTCAGGCCGGTGCGGTCGATCTTGAGCACCGCGAGGTCGTAGCTCACGTCGCGCCCGACGATCTTGGCCTTCGCGGTGTCGCCGTTGCTCAGCACCACCTCGATGTCGCCGTTGGCCCCGGGCGCGACGACGTGGTTGTTCGTGAGCACGTGACCCTTGGTGTCGATGACGAAGCCGGAACCCGTGGCGGAGCCCTCGCTGCCGGCGTCGACCTTGATCGTGACGACGCTCGGGAGCGCGACGGCGGCGATGTTGGCGACCGATCCTGCCGGGCGCTGGGAGGCTCCGGGACCGGGGTCGGGCAGCGTCGAGCCGGCGACGTTGATGCGGTCCTCGGCGAGCTGGCCGGCGACGCCCCCGATGACGCCCGAGAGCAGGCAGAGACCGGCGACGGCAGCGACGACCTTGCCGCGACGCCTCGGCTTCGAGGGCGCTTCGGTGAGCAGTCCGCCCTCCGGCGGCACCGAACCGTCCGCAGCAGGGTCACCGCCGGCTGGTGCGTGCGGCACCGCGCCGACGTATGCCGCCCCGGAGGCTGCCGCACCCGTGCTCGCCTGCGTGTCGGTCGGGCGCCCGGCCTGGCCGGCTCCGGCATCGGCGGAGCCGGAGGCAGGTGCTGCGGGCGCAACGTCCTCGGGCTCGGCGGCCGGCGGGGCGTACACCGAACGGTGGGCCTCCTCGGCGAGGGCATCCGCACGGTCACTGCCCCACGAGGCGTCAGCCCGAACAGGGACGCCTGCGCCCTCGGTCGGGTGCTCGCCGCCGAAGACGTCGAACCACGCCTCGTCTCGGGAGTCCTCCGAGGCAGCTGAGTCAGCGCTCGCAGCCGGCCACTGGGTCGACGAACCGGACGGCGTCGACGGGGCTGGTGCGCTGGACGGGATGGCGCGCGTGTCGTGCAGGTCGATGATGCCGGTCTGATCCACCTCCGACACCCGGGCGGGCGCCGGGGCCGGGGGGCGCTCGGTGGGCTCGGGAGCTGCCGTCGGATCGGGGTCCGGCGTCGTCGACTCGTCGCTCATGGACCTGATTGTGCCGAACGGGCGCTGGTGACCAGCACCGGGACCACCAGATCGGATCCGGAGCCCGGAGCGCGGGTCGGCGTGCGGGTGGTGACGACCCAGACGGGCGCCCTGCTGGCGCCGATGTCGCCGAGCCCTTGCGTCTTGCGGATGACGGGGGACATCCGGTTGCCGGGCAGCGCGGAACCGCCGAGGTTGCCGCCGCCGACGGAGTCCGCGCCGAAGCTCGCCACCGGCCCGCGGACCGCGGGTGTGCGCGAGCCCGACACGGGCGCGATCGCCAGGCCCCACGCGGCCGCGACCGACGCACCGGCCGCGATCGAGGCCACGACCGCGGCGCGCATCGGTGAGCGGTGGAGGGCGGGAGCCGTCGGGCGCACGGTGGGCACACGGTCGTAGGACGGCGTCGACGGCATACGGAAGCCGACGGGCGGCATCGGGATGCGCGGGCCGTTCGAGCGGCTGGGGGTGCTCGGCGCCGGCTGGGGCTCACCCGACGGCGCGGCGCCCAGACCCATGAGGGAGGTGCGCAGGCTCATGGGGACGCCGGTGTCCGCCCGCAGCGACGCCACGATGCGGCGCTCCTGGTCGGCCGCCGCGCGGCAGACGGTGCAGCACACGAGGTGCTTGTCGTAGAGGTGGAGCATCGCCGGGGGCAGGGCCCGGTCGACGTAGGCGCGGACGTATCCCTTGAGGTGCGGCGTCACGACATCACCTCGAGGCCCATCAGCGTGAGCTCGCCGCAACTCGGCGGCCGGGAAGGCGCAGGCCGGCGCGTGCGGCGCGCGACTCGGGCTTGGCGGGACGGGCTGCTGCAGCCACCTCGGGTGCGCGGTGCGCGAGGGCCTCACGCAGCTGGGCGCGGCCACGGTGGATGCGCGAACGGACGGTACCGAGCTTGACGCCGAGCGTCGTGCTGATCTCCTCGTAGCTGAGGCCCTCGATGTCGCACAGCACGACGGCCGCGCGGAACTCCGGTGCCAGCGCGTCGAGCGCCCGCTGGACGTCGTCGTCGAAACGCGCGTCGTGGTAGGTCTGCTCGGGCCCCTTCTCGAGGCTCGGCAGGCGACCGGCGGCGTCATCGGGCAGGGCGTCGAAGCGGATCCGCTGCTTGCGACGCATCTTGTCGAGGAAGACGTTCGTCGTGATGCGGTGCAGCCAGCCCTCGAACGTGCCCGGCTGGTAGGAGTGCAGCGAGCGGAACACGCGGACGAAGACGTCGTGCGTGAGGTCCTCGGCGTCGTGCGGGTTGCCCGTGAGGCGGTAGGCCAGGCGGTAGACGCGCGCCGAGTGCTGCTCGACGATCTCCTCCCAGGTGGGCGGAGTCCACGTCGAGTCGGCCTGCTCCACCGAGGTGGGAGAGGTGGACGTCACGCTGGTGCTCACAGGGGCCCAGGCCTTTCAGGGAGAGGAGTCAGTGAAAAGAACGCCATCGGGTCTCGTTTAGTTCCCGTTCATCGTCTCGGATCGGCCTGTCGGACCGCCAGCGAGAACCTGTGGTTCTGCTGTGGACGGGCCGTCCGTCGTCCCACCCCGGTCGCCGGCGTTGTCACCGGCCCCGTCACGGAGCCTGGTCACTGCCGTCGTGCGGGACCGCCTCGTGGTGGGGATGGCCGTGCGTGCGCCGGTCCTCCTTCATCTCCGCCTCGAACAGGTGGCGACGGCCGCCGACGAGGTCGTCGCGCGCTGCCGCCTCGAGACGCTTGAACGTCGCGTAGTAGTCGTCGTCGTAGTCCTCGACGATCTGGAAGGTCCACCGCCCATGCACGACGTTGCGGCCGACGAGCTCGGTCTGGAGCCGGTCGGCGAGCTCCTCGTGCCCCGCCTCACGGAACAGGTCGACGGCCTCCCCGAGCGCCAGGTCGGCCGTGCCGGTGAGGCGGTGGAAGCCATAGAGGTGTCCGCGGGCGTCCTCGACGACCTCCAGCGCCTCGGACAGCTTGCCGAGGGCCTCGACGGTGGCGTCGTCCACGCCCTCCGGACGCCGGTGCTCCGGGGTCGGCATGTCCTGTTCGTCCATGACCTGATCCTTACCCGGTTCGCGGCGACGCGCTCCCGAACCGGCCCGCCACGTCACAGTAGGGTGACGAACATGAGCACCCAGAAGGTCGCCGCATGGTCGCACGCCGAGGAGTTCGTTACCCCGAGCGAGCACGTCGAGGAGGCCACCCACCGGGCTGAGGAGCTCGGCGCACCGGCCGTCGGCAACGGCGTGGGCGCCGTGCTCCAGCTGCTGGCCGCGGCGACCGGGGCGAAGGCCGTCATGGAGGTCGGAACCGGTGCAGGCGCCTCGGGCCTGTGGTTGCTCGGCGGCATGCCGGCGGACGGCATCCTCACGACCATCGACCTCGAGACCGAGCACCAGCACGCAGCCCGCGACGCGTTCGCCGCGGCCGGCATCGCCCACCAGCGCACCCGGGTCATCGCCGGCCGTGCCCTCGAGGTGCTGCCCCGGATGACCGACGGCGCCTACGACCTCGTCGTCGTCGATGCCGACAAGGAGGAGTACCCCGAGTACCTCACGCAGGCCACCCGCCTGCTGCGCCGCGGCGGCACCCTCGCGATGACGTGGACCGACAAGGAGTCCGACCCTGCCAACCGTGACGCCGAGACGCGCACCCTCCGCGAGGTCGGACGCACGATCCGTGACCACGACCAGTTCATCGTGTCCCTCCTGCCGGTCGGCGAGGGCCTGCTCGTGGCCGTCAAGCGCTGAGGGCAGGTATGCCGTCCGGCCCGCCGGACGGCATACGACCTCTTCAGCACGCGAAACGGCCCCCGACCGTGAGGTCGGGGGCCGTCGAACCTGGATCAGGCGGAAGGGTCAGCTGACGCCGTCACAACCCTGGATCGCGTCACGCAGAGCTGCAGCCTCGTCGGGGGTCATCTCGACGACCAGACGCCCGCCGCCCTCAAGGGGCATCCGCAGCACGATGCCGCGGCCCTCCTTGACGACCTCGAGCGGGCCATCACCGGTCCTCGGCTTCATTGCTGCCATGGTTCCCCTTCCCTAGGAATCCTCGGTCTTTGGCCCCATTATTCCGTGTCTCGTTTGCGAGACCTAATTGGGGATGTGACAGAGGGCACGTCGACCCCGTACGGGGCCTGCCGCGCTTCCTCCACGGGACGGATTGGGACAGAGTGGCGCCCATGACGCAGACGCCCGACTCCCCCTCCCCCGCGCCCCTGCTCGTCGAGGTCGCCGACGGCATCGCCTGGCTCCGGCTCAACCGTCCCGACGCGATGAACAGCCTCGACAACGCGCTCAAGGACGCTCTCGTGGCGGCCCTGCGGGAGGTCGGCGAGGACCCAGCCGTGCGGTGCGTGGTGCTCACCGGGACCGGAAGGGCGTTCTGCGTCGGGCAGGACCTCAAGGAGCACGTGCGCAGCCTCGGGGACCCCACCTCGACGCTCGCCACGACCGTGACCGACCACTACAACCCCATCGTCATCGCGCTCTCGACGATGAACAAGCCGGTCGTGGCCGCCCTCAACGGCGTGGCCGCCGGAGCGGGGATGAGCTTCGCGCTCGCCTGCGACTTCCGGGTCGCGTCGGAGCAGGCCGGACTCAACACGTCCTTCGCCGGCATCGCCCTCTCGTGCGACTCGGGCGCCTCGTGGACGCTGCCCCGGCTCGTCGGACCGGCACGGGCCAAGGAGCTGCTCCTCATGCCGCGCACCGTGCCGGCGCAGGAGGCCCTCGCGCTGGGGCTCGTGACGAAGGTCGTGCCGGCGGACGAGCTCGATGCAGCCGCGTCCGAGCTCGCTCGAACCCTGGCCGACGGCCCGACGCTGGCCTACGGCTCGATCCGGCGGGCGGTGGCCTTCTCCGCGAGCGCCGATCTCACCGACGCCCTGGCCAACGAGGCCGAGCTCATGGCCCTCACCGGTGGCAGCAGCGACCACCGGGCCGCGGTCGATGCCTTTCTCGCCAAGGGAAAGCCCACCTACACCGGCGCCTGACCCGGTCCAGCGCTCGGACCGGCCTGGCCGCCGCTGCGCACCGCGTCGGCGTGGGCGCGCTCGATCCGGGCCAGCTGCGCACCGGGGTCGCGGGCGAGGCTGGCGGGCGTGACACCGATGACCACGACGCGCATGGCCGACAGGTCCGACCCCTGCTCCACGGTGGCCTCCCAGTCCAGGCCGTCGGCGTGGAAGGCGCGGGACTGCACCAGGACCGCGAGGCCGACGTCGTCGAACCAGACGTCAGGCGACGTCAGTGCCTCGCCCCTCGGGCCGAGGAGAACCGGATTGGCCACCGGGACCGGCAGCTGGCGTGAGGTGCGCAGCAGCGCGAGCAGGTCGGCCTCGGGCACCGACCAGGCGCCGTCCGCTGCCTCGGCGAGCATCCGTCGTAGTCGCCCCGAGCCGCGACGTCCGCGCGCATCCACCCAGTGCTCGAGGTCGTCGAGCCGGACGAGCCTGCGTTGCACCGCCTCGATCACCACGGCTCGGGCCGAGCGTTCGTCAGGCGTCTCGGCAGCCGCGTCGACGACGGCGCGAGCGAGGCAGCCGAGGCGTAGCGGCCCTCGTTCCATGACCGGTTCACCGAGCAGGGTCGTGCTGCGGACGTCGACCCACGCGATCCGTCGCGATCGGCGTGGTGCGGGCACGAGCACCCGGATCGGCAGCGTCACCGTGCGGGCACGGAGACCGTGAAGTGCCGCCGCGGTCGAACCTGCGAGCCACGCGCCCTCGCCTGCCACCAGCTGGGCAGCGACAAGGCGTTGCTGCTCGGACGGGGGGCCGGTCTGCAGGGCGTACACCCCGGGCAGCAACAGGCGCCAGTCCCGACCCACCCGCCAGCGCAGGGTCTCGCGACTGAGCCCAGCCGCCAGCAGCTGCCGCCGGGTCACGACCCCGCACTGCGACTCGGCGACGTCGACTGCCGGCCCGGGGCGGTCCATGCGCTCAGACTGTCGCCCCTTCGCAGGCCCAGGCACGGCGGCCCCCCGGGCCTGTGGACGACGCATCCGGACGGGCCTCAGGTGTGGACAGGACCGTCTGCCAAGTGGTTTCCAGGTGGTCTGCCAGGTGGTCTGCGCGATGGTGGGGTGATGGCCCCACCAGGTGCCGGATCATCTGCAGGTCTTCGGCGCTGCGGAGTCCAGCCCGCTCCGATGAACCGTCAGGCGGCTCAACCGTCAGGTCACGGCGGGTAGTCGCTCGGCGGGACGAAGCGCCACAGCACGTCGGTCCAGAAGTACTGACCGACGACGCTCAGCACGATGAGTGGCACGAACCTCCACAGCATCCGATTCCACGTGTTGCCGCGCCGGTCGGCCCAGCCTGCGCCGAGCAGGAGGACGAGCAGCGGGAAGAGCGGGATGAGGTAGCGGAAGATGCTCGTGAAGGGGTCGAGCACGGCTGCGAGGTAGGCCGGGTAGGCCAGCGTCCAGGTGCGCAGGTCGGCGCCGAGGTTGTGCGCCCATGGCCCGGCCACCATCGCGACGAGGGCGAGCGGCACGACGACGAGCATCACGGGCCCCCACGTCTCGCCGAACGCATACTCCGACATGCCGACCCACGGCGTGAACGGCGTGACGGCGCCCGAGCCGCGCCACGACGCCATCGTGTCGGTGTACGCCGAGGGCACCCCGGTGCGCCACCACGCGATGGCCGGCCACAGCAGTCCCGAGACACCGCAGCCGACGAGCGCGGCGAGCATGGCGGCATACGTCCCGCGGGTGATCGGCCGTTCGCGACGTGCACGCCAACGCAGGACGACCACGACGAGCGTCACGAGACCCAGCGGCACCGCGATCGGTCGCGAGAGGCCGACGAGCAGGGCCACGACCGTCGCCACGAGCCAGCGCTCCCGAGCCAGCGCGTACAGGTAGCCGACGAGCAGCAGCATGGCGAGGGACTCGGTGTAGGCGAGCTGCAGCGTGACCGAGGCCGGAAAGCTCGCCCACAGGGCGACGACGAGGTATGCCGCCGGGTCGCCGATGCAGTCCCGCAGCAGCAGTCCGAGGAGCACGGCGGCGCCGGCGCCGCACAGGAGGGCGATCGTCGACCCGACCACGGGGAAGTCGAGGCCGGTGAGGGCCATGCCAGCGCGGGCCATGAGCGGGAAGAGCGGGTAGAACGCCCACGGGTTCTGCTGGACGTCCCCTCCCTCACCGACGGGCAGCTCCGAGGGATACCCGTGCTGGGCGATCCGCTGGTACCACTCGCCGTCCCAGAGCGCGGTGAACGGGAAGTAGGACACGGGCACGTCGTCGCCGCCGGTCATGCCGGAGGGGACCTGGTGCGGCATGACGAGCAGCAGGATCGTCGTCGTGACGACCCGGGCCATCGCATAGATCGCGAGCAGCCAGGCGACGAAGACCCCGCGAGAACGCAGCGACAGCAGCTCGGTCATGTGGTGCGTTCGCGTCCGACCGTCGAACCGGACTGCTCGGCAGGCTGGGCCGGCTCCGCGCCGACCTCGGACTCGGACTCGGACTCGGCAGGCTGGGCCGGCTCGGCGCTGACCCCGGACTCGTCGGGCTCGGCAGAGTCGGCTGGTTCGACGGGCTCACCGACCGCGGTTACCTGCTCGCCCACAGCAAGGTGGGTCCCGGCAGCCTCGTCGACCTCGGCAGGTTCGGCGGGTTCGGCAGGATGGGCGACCTCGGTCAGCTGCTCGTCGGCGGCAGGGTGGGTCCCGGCACGCTCGGCCGGGACGGAAGAGTCACCACGCAGCACCGCGATCTCCTCGTCCTTCTCGCGCAGCTCGCGCCGCAGCCGGTCGACGACCCCGTCGACCTGGCTCATCCGGTAGCCGCGGGCGCCCACGTCGAAGACGAGGTCGTCGAAGTCGGTGTCGCGGATCGGTTCGTCGGGCAGCGGCTCATGACTGAGGCTCGTGGTGTTGCGCCCGAGACCGCCGCCGGCGAGCCCGAGGATCAGGGCGACGACCAGGCACAGGACGACGATCCCGACGACGAGGATGAACCACTTCACGCGGGCGGCCCCTCGTAGGTGCGGATGGCCTTGACGGCCTCGTGCGGGTCGTCGGTGAGGATGAGCCGGTCGATGTCGGACGGGTTGATCATGCCGCGCTCGAGCACGGTGTCTCGCAGCCAGTCCAGAAGGCCCTGCCAGTAGGCCACGCCCATGAGCACGATGGGGAACCCGGTGACCTTCCTGGTCTGCGCCAGGGTGACCGCCTCGAACAGCTCGTCGAGGGTGCCGAACCCGCCGGGCAGCACGATGAAGCCGCGGGAGTACTTGAGGAACATGACCTTGCGGGCGAAGAAGTAGCGGAAGTTGATGCCGAGGTCGACGTACTCGTTGAGCCCTCGCTCGAAGGGCAGCTCGATGCCGAGTCCGACCGACGTGCCCTTCGCCTCGAAGGCGCCCTTGTTGGCGGCCTCCATCGCGCCCGGACCGCCGCCGGTGATGACGGCGTAGCCCTCCTCCACGAGGAGCCTTCCCACCTCGACACCCATCGCGTATGCCGGGTCGGTGAGTCGCGTACGTGCCGAACCGAAGACGGCCACCGCGGGCCCGAGCTCGGACAGCGTGCCGAAGCCCTCGACGAACTCCGACTGGATGCGCATGACGCGCCACGGGTCGGCGTGCAGCCAGTCGGCGCCCCGGTGGCCCTCGAGCAGTCGCTGGTCGGCCGTCGTCGCCGGCACCTTGGCACGACGGAGCGTCACCGGGCCGGTCTGGCGCCTGTCGTCGCGGGGGGTCCCGGGCGTCCTCTTCTCGGGTTGTTCGTCGCTCACAGCGTCACCTTATGCGGAGCGGTCAGCCCAGCCAGCGCAGCAGGGCGGCCTCAGCGGCGACGTACTGCTCGACCGGGCAGCGCTCGTCGTCCATGTGCGCGAGGTTGGGGTCGCCGGGCCCGAAGTTGACGGCCGGGATGCCGAGCGCGGAGAAGCGCGCGACATCGGTCCAGCCCTCCTTCGGGTTGACCGGGACCCCGAGCGCGTCGATGAACGCCTTCGCCGCCGGCAGCAGCAGGCCCGGGCGGGCGCCGTCGGCCGCGTCACCGAGGGTCACCTCGAAGCCGTCGAAGACCTGGCGCACGTGAGCGAAGGCCTCCTCGGTGTTCTTGTCGGGCGCGTAGCGGTAGTTCACCGTGACGGTGCACCGGTCCGGGATGACGTTCCCGGCGATCCCGCCGCTGATGCCGACGGCCTGCAGGGCCTCGTGGTAGTCGAGTCCGTCGACGGTGATGGTCTCGGCCTCGTAGGCCGTCAGTCGCGAGAGCACGACGGCGGCGTCGTGGATGGCGTTGTGGCCCTTCCACGGCCGGGCCGAGTGGGCGGCGACGCCCTGGGTGACGACCTCGACCCGCAGGGTGCCCTTGCAGCCGCCCTCGATGGCGCCGTTGGTCGGCTCGAGCAGGACGGCGAAGTCTCCGGCGAGAAGCTCGGGCGAGGTGTCGGCGAGGCGGGCCAGGCCGTTGAAGACCCCGTCGATCTCCTCGCACTCGTAGAAGAGGAAGGTGAGGTCGCGGCTCGGCTGCGTGACCTGGGCCGCGATGCGCAGCATGACGCCGACGCCGCCCTTCATGTCGACCGTGCCCCGGCCCCAGAGGTCGCCGTCGACGCGACGCGTGGGCAGGTTGGGCACGGCGCTGAGGGGCACGGTGTCGATGTGTCCGGCCAGCACGACGCGCTCGGAGCGGCCGAGGGTGGTGCGGGCGACGACGGTGTTGCCGTCACGGAACACCTCGAGGTGCCCCAGCGGCCGCAGGGCCGCCTCGATGGCGTCGGCGAGGACCGCCTCGTCCTGACTGACCGACTCGATGTCGCAGATCGCGGCGGTGAGCGAGGTGACGTCGGCCGACAGGTCGAGGCTGACGGCACCGACACGGGGCCCGTCGGTGCTGGGGGTCAGGGTCGTCGGGGCGGCGGACGGCGAGGTCGACGGCATACGGGAAGGCTATCCGGAGGTCACCACGGCGCGGCGGCAGCGGTCGCTACGCGGGCGCCGTCCGCGGGCGGGTCCGTGGTCACACGCCCCCACCGCGGCCCCCTATCCTTGCGGCCATGTCGGAGCGCAGCGCATGGGGTCACGGACTGACGACGATCACGGACGACGGGCAGGTGCTCGACACGTGGTTCCCGCAGCCCGCCCTCGGCGAGCGCCCGGCCGACGCGACCGTCCCCGAGGGGCTCGACGCGCTGGCCTGCACGGACGAGGACCGCCGGGTGCGCATCGAGGTCCGGCTCGTGCAGATCGACCTCGATGTCCCACCGGCTGACGCGCCCGACGCCTACCTGCGCCTGCACCTGTTGTCGCACTGCCTCGTGCAGCCCAACACGATCAACCTCGACGGCGTCTTCGGCGCGCTGCCGAACATCGTCTGGACGAGCGCGGGCGCCTGCCCCGTGGACGGCTTCGAGCAGACCCGCCTGCGCCTGCGAGCCCGGGGCCGGCACGTCGCGGTCTACGGCGTCGACAAGTTCCCGCGGATGACCGACTACGTGGTGCCGCAGGGCGTGCGCATCGCCGATGCCGACCGGGTGCGACTCGGGGCGCACCTCTCGGCCGGCACGACCGTGATGCACGAGGGCTTCTGCAACTTCAACGCCGGCACGCTCGGGACCTCGATGGTCGAGGGCCGCATCGTGCAGGGGGTCGTCGTCGGTGACGGGTCCGACATCGGCGCCGGCGCCTCGATCATGGGCACGCTGTCCGGGGGCGGCACGGAACGCGTCAGCATCGGCGAGCGTTGTCTGGTCGGAGCCAACGGCGGCATCGGCATCGCGCTCGGGGACGACTGCGTCGTCGAGGCCGGGCTCTACGTGACGGCGGGCACCAAGGTGACACTGCCCGACGGCACCGTGGTCAAGGCCAAGGAGCTGTCGGGGTCGAGCAACATCCTGTTCATCCGCAACAGCGTGAGCGGCGCCGTCGAGGCCCGCGACCGCGCGGGGACGGGGATCACCCTGAACGCCGCACTGCACGCCAACGACTGACCAGACCGGACGCCTTCCGGTTCAGACCAGAGCCGGACCACCCGAGGACCCCATGCCGAAGAACCGACCGGGCCCCACCCTTGCCGACTCCCGAGGCCGCCCGCGGGCGCGTCGTCGACCCCGTTGGGTGGCCGTCCTGGTCGTGCTGGCGGTCGTCGGGACGGCCGGCTGGTTCGGCGCCCGCTTCCTCATCCAGAGCGTCGTCAACCCGCAGTGCACGATCAAGGCAGCGGGGATCACCGAGACCTTCGACCCCGACCAGACGGCCAACGCCGCCCTCATCTCGGCGCTGTCGATCAAGCGCGGGATGCCGCCGCGCGCCGCGACGATCGCTCTGACGACGGCGTTCCAGGAGTCCAAGATCCGCAACCTGCGCTACGGCGACCGCGACTCCCTCGGTCTGTTCCAGCAGCGGCCGAGCCAGGGATGGGGCACGAAGGAGCAGATCCTCCAACCCGTCCACGCGACCACCGCGTTCTACGACGCGCTCGAGAAGTACCAAGGCTACGAGACGGCCGACATCACGAAGATCGCCCAGCGCGTCCAGAAGAGCGGCTTTCCGGAGGCCTATCGCGACCACGAGGGGCAGGGACGGGTGCTCGCGTCGACCCTGACCGGCCACTCCCCCGCCGGTCTGACGTGCCGCCTCGATGCGGTGAAGACCAGCCTCACTCCGGAGCGCGTCGCGGACGACCTCGCCGAGCAGATGGGCGTGACGTCGGTCCGCTCCGGCGAGGACGGCCTGACCGTCACCGCCCGCGACCGGACTGCCGCATGGGCCGTCGCCCAGTGGGCCGTGGCGCGGGCGGAGATCTACGGAGCGAGCAGGGTCAGTGTCGGTGACCGGGCCTGGGACCGCTCCGAGGGAGGCGAGTCCTGGTCGTCCGGCGCGGACGGCACGACGGTGAGGATCGACCTCGGCTGAGCCGACCGGGCACACGTCCGGTCAGACGGCCGGTCGGCCGTCCGACAGCCGCCGGTGGGCTGGGACGCCGCCGCTCCTGCGCCCGACCCCAGGCGCGGGTCAGCCGGACACGCCGTCGAGGTGCTGGAGCAGGTCGTGCGCGGCCAGCTCGACCTCCTTGTGCCGCCACTCACTCGCCCGGTAGACGCAGGCGATGAGCGCGGCGCGGTGCACGCGGCGGAAGTCCCCGATGACGAACGCGTACCGTGCCTTCGTCCCGTCGTTCGCGCCCTCGGTCAGCCCCAGGTGCCAGGCGGCGTAGGCGTCCCAGCCATGGTGCTCGAGGTAGGCGTTCTGCGCCTCGGCGTCAGGCTGCACCTGCCCCCAGTCGCTGTCGAGGACGTACTGCCGCTTGTCGATGAGCTCGCGACAGCGGGCGACCGCCGCGCCGTTGACGAGATACGTGGCCATGCGTTCCATCATGCCGATGCCCCCGTCCCTGGTGGGGCGGGGGCATCGTGCGGAACCTCGAAACCGGGCCGGGCGACTCAGCCCGGGTAGCTGCGCTCTGCCTCGCCGGTGTAGATCTGGCGCGGACGGCCGATCTTCGTCTCCGGGTCCGTCATCATCTCGCGCCACTGGGCGATCCAGCCCGGGAGGCGGCCGATGGCGAAGAGCACCGTGAACATCTTCGACTCGAAGCCCATGGCCTTGTAGATGAGGCCGGTGTAGAAGTCGACGTTCGGGTAGAGCTTGCGCTCGACGAAGTAGTCGTCGGCCAGGGCGATCTCCTCGAGGCCCTTGGCGATCTCGAGCAGCGGGTCGTTCTGGCCGAGCTTCTCGAGGATGTCGTCGGCCGCCTTCTTGATGATCGCCGCGCGCGGGTCGTAGTTCTTGTAGACGCGGTGCCCGAAGCCCATGAGCCGGACACCGTCCTCCTTGTTCTTGACCTTCTCCATGAACTTCTTCGGGTCGTCGCCCGACTCGTTGAGCTTGCCGAGCATCTCGAGGACGGCCTGGTTGGCGCCGCCGTGCAGCGGGCCCGACAGGGCGTGGATGCCGGCCGAGACCGAGTTGAAGAGGTTCGCGTGCGCCGAGCCGACGAGGCGCACCGTCGAGGTCGAGCAGTTCTGCTCGTGGTCGGCATGCAGGATGAAGAGCAGGTCGAGGGCCTTGGCGACCGTCGGGTCGACCTCGTAGGGCTCGACGGGGTAGCCGAACGTCATCCGCAGGAAGTTCTCGACGAACGACAGCGAGTTGTCGGGATACATGTACGGCTGGCCGACGCTCTTCTTGTGCGCCATGGCCGCGATCGTCGGCAGCTTGGCGAGGAGTCGGACGGTCGAGATCTCGACCTGCTCCTGGTCGAACGGGTCGAGGCTGTCCTGGTAGAAGGTGCCGAGCGCCGAGACGGCCGAGCTCAGCACGGGCATCGGGTGCGCGTCGCGCGGGAAGCCGTTGAAGAACGCCCGGAGGTCCTCGTGCAGCATGGTGTGCCGGCGGATGAGGTCCTCGAAGCGCGTCAGCTCCTCGGGGGTCGGCAGCTCTCCGTAGATGAGCAGGTAGGCGACCTCCACGAAGGAGGACTTCTCGGCCAGCTCGGAGATCGGGTATCCGCGGTAGCGCAGGATGCCCGCGTCGCCGTCGATGTAGGTGATCGCGCTCTTGCACGACGCCGTGTTGACGAAGCCGACGTCGTAGGTGACGAGGCCGGTCTCCTTGAGCAAGGTCCCCACCCCGAGCCCGTCGTTGCCCTCGACGGCGTCGACTCCCGGGAACGTGAGTTCCTTGTCTGCGACCCTGAGTGTCGCGTCCACTGCCTTCGTCACTGGTTCCTCGCCTCCTGTCGCTCCGGCCCAACGGCGCCGGACGTCTCCGCGAGCGACGTTACCCCAGCGTCGGGTCCGCGGAGAAAGGAGGGTCGCCCGATACCGCCTGTAGGAACACAGCACGGACGGGGCCTCGACGCCCCGCCGTCAGAGCCGGGCGCAGGCTGCGGCGACTCGCTCGTCGGTCGCAGTGAGGGCGATGCGCACGTGCTGGGCGCCGGCCGCGCCGTAGAACGAGCCGGGCGCGACGAGGATGCCCCGGTCGGCGAGTCCTGCCACCGTCGTCCAGCAGTCCTCTTCGCGCGTGGCCCACAGATAGAGCCCCGCCTCGGAGTGGTCGACGCGCAGACCCGCGCGGGTGACCGCGGCCAGCAGCAGCTCGCGCCTGCGGGCGTATGCCGCACGCTGCGTCTGCACGTGGGTGTCGTCGCGCAGGGCGACGGCCATCGCATGCTGGACCGGTGCAGGCATGATCATGCCGGCATGCTTGCGCACCTCGAGGATGGTGGAGACGAGGGCCGGGTCACCGGCGACGAAGGCGGCGCGGTAGCCGGCGAGGTTGGACTGCTTGGAGAGCGAGTAGACGGCCAGGAGGCCCTCGTGGGAGCCGCCGCAGACGTCGGGGTCGAGGATGCTGGGCGTCGACGCGCCGCCGCGCCCCTCCCGCCAGTCGAGCTCCGCGTAGCACTCGTCGCTGGCGACGACGACGCCGTGCTGGCGTGCCCAGGCGACGACCTTGCGCAGGTGCGGAACCCCCAGCACCTGGCCGCTGGGGTTGCCGGGACTGTTGAGCCACAGGAGCCTCGGCGTCGTGGCGGCTGTCAGCGGACCCAAGCTCGTCAGCGACTGTGCCACGACGCTGCTCGCGCCGGCGATGCGCACGCCGATGTCGTAGGTCGGGTACGCGACGGCCGGGATGCCGACGACGTCACCGGCGCGCAGGCCGAGGAGCGTGGGCAGCCAGGCGACGAGCTCCTTGCTGCCGATGGTCGGCAGGACCGCGTCCGCGCTCAGCCCCGTCACGCCTCGACGGCGTTCGAACCACTCGCAGATCGCGCCCCGCAGGTCGGCGGTACCGACGGTCAGCGGGTAGCCCGGGGCATCGGCCGCCTCCGCGAGCGCCCGCCGCACGACCTCGGGCGTCGGGTCGACCGGAGTGCCGACCGACAGGTCGACGATGCCCTCCGGATGCGCGACCGCTCGCGCCTTGTAGGGCGCGAGCGAGTCCCAGGGGAAGTCCGGAAGGTCGAGCCCTCGGACGGGCACGGTCACTCGTCGTGTTCCTGCGGGGGCAGCGCCTCGATGAGGGGGTGGTCCTTGTCGATGACGCCGAGCTTGGCGGCGCCGCCGGGGCTGCCGAGGTCGTTGAAGAACTCGACGTTGGCGTTGTAGTAGTCGGCCCACTGCTCGGGGACGTCGTCCTCGTAGTAGATCGCCTCGACGGGGCACACGGGCTCACAGGCTCCACAGTCGACGCACTCGTCAGGGTGGATGTAGAGCGACCGCTTGCCCTCGTAGATGCAGTCGACCGGACACTCCTCGATGCAGGCTCTGTCCTTGAGATCGACGCAAGGCTGGGCGATGACATAGGTCATGGGGAGCGGACCTCCTGCTGTGGAGCGTTCGGGAGCGGATGCTGCACCGCCTAGTATGCCGGACATGAACGGCGAGCCCACGCACGGCCCCACGGATGAGACCGGCCCGGAGACGACGTCCTCGGACCGCACCGCGAAGGGCTCGGAGCCGACTCCGCCCTCCCCCACCGACACCACGGGACACCGCCTCACCGCGGGTCTGACCATCGGCAGCAGGGTGGTCGTGCGCTACCGGCTCGCCGAGGGGGCGGAGGCGGCCGCCACCGACTTCCTCGGCGAGCTCGTCGCCCGCAACGAGGACTTCCTCATCGTCGACACCAGGACCGAGCGGGTGAAGCTGATCCGGGCCGACGTCATCGCCGCCAAGGACGTGCCGCCACCCGCGAGCCGTCCGGGGCGCGCGCACGAACGTGTCTCGGCCGACGACCTCGAGAAGGTCATGGCGAAGGGCTGGCAGGCGACCGACCGGGGCGGTGTCGGTGACTGGGTGCTGCGCTCCTCCGACGGCTTCACCGGTCGCGCCAACTCCGTCCTCGTCGTGGGCGACCCCAGCCTGCCGCTCGACAAGGCCATCGACTTCGCGGAGAAGTGGTACGCCGAGCGCGACCGTCCCCCGATCTTCCAGGTGCACGGCGAGCGCGGTTTCGCCGCCGAGGCGATCCCTGCCGCCGCAGCACTGCTCGAGCGCGGCTACGCCGTGGGCGGCGGTCGCGACGACTGGGAGCGCGTGCTCGTCATGACGGGTCTGTCCGCCGCCGTGCCGCCGCTCACCGAGGAGTCGGTCCCGGTCACCGCCGACGCGGAGCTCCAGCTCGAATGGCTGATGAGCTACGCCGAGCAGCGCACGATCGTCCCGGGCGCCACCGAGGCGGTCCTCACGGGTAGCGACGGCCAGCTCTTCCTCTCGGTGAGCGACCCGGAGACCAAGCGCATCATCGCCTTGGCGCGCATGGCGATCCACCCGGGCTGGGCCGGCATCTTCGGTCTCTGGGTGCACCCGGAGCACCGCCGACAGGGTCTGGGCACGACGATCGTGTCGGCCGTCGCGATGGTGGCCCGCGAGAACAACATGCCGGCGATCTACGTGCAGGTCTCGGCCGACAACGCCGACGGTGTCGCGTTCTGGGAAGGTCTCGGCTTCGGCGTGCACCACGAGTACACCTACCTGGCGCGTCCGACCTCCTGAGGCACGCCCTGCAGCCGCGCACGCCTCGGCGGCCAGGATTGGGAGCACGGCTGTCCGCCGAGGCGTCACGGTGGTGTCGCGGCGGGGTTCGTGCAGATGATGCGGTCCTCCGGCACGTAGTGGGTGCTGACCGGTTCGCTCCTGAGCAGCACATCCGACCCGGGGCGGTACCACTGTCGGGTCACCGCCACGTCGAACCCCGGATTGGCCTGCTGCGGGTAGCACTTCAGGTTGTCGGTGCGAATCGTCTTGGGTGGCACGACGTCTCGCCGCGGCCCCTTGACCGATCTGATGTCCCACGTCTTCGTGCTCCACACCCGCCCGTGGACGTTGCCGCCCTCGACCCAGGTCTGCAGGAGCAGACCGTAGGGGGTGTCGTTCTTCCACTTGTTGTCGATGGTCGGCCAGTAGACGGTGGCCTCGCGGCCCTCCGGGTAGCGCGGGATGAAGAAGGCGTGGGGGCTGAACTCGAGAAAGTCGACCCCGGCGAAGTACGCCATGTTGTAGACGACGGTCGAGACCTGGCTGATGCCGCCACCGGTGCCGCGCGTGAGCCGACCGTCGATGATGACGGTGCCGTCGGCATACCCCTTGTCCTCGGTGCGCTCGCCGAGGATCGCGTTGAGGCTGAAGGTGCCGCCGGGCGGGACGTAGGTGCCGTTGATGCGCTTCGCCGCGACGACGAGGTTGTTCGTGCGCGTCGTGTCGTTCGTCGGGAACGGCGAGCGGAAGTCGACGACGAGGCTCGTGACGCCTGCCTTCTGGGCGTCCTCGGTGGTGAACGGCGGGCGGGCGACAGCCGGTCGCACGTCCACGGTGCGGTCGGTCCCCGAGATCGCGGCGACGACCCGCTTGGCCACCGCGTCCTCGTCGACGGTCAGCCCGTCGACCGAGGGCACGAGGCGCGGCTTGCCGTTGTTGGGCTCGAACACCCACCGTGCGCTGCTGGCCGCCCGCGTCGTCACGGTGACCTTGCCTGCGACGAGCCTGGCGAGTCCGGGTTCGTCGAACCTCGGCGTCAGACCGCCCGACCCGTCGGGCACCACCGAGACCATAGGGGCGTACTCGGCCGGGGCGAGCAGCACGCGCGTCGAGCCCGAGACGAGCGTGAGCGGCCGTGACATCGCCGTGCTGCCGAACAGCGAGCCGACCTGCTGGACCACCTCCGCACTCACCGTGGGGGGCGTCTCGCGGACCACTGCGGTGGCCTGGGTCGAGTCGGGGAAGGCCCTGCGGAGCGCGAACTTCGTCGCAGCCACGTCGAGCGTGCGTCCCGGCACCGGCATGTCCACCGCGACGGATCCTCCGGGGAACGTCACCTGTCCCTCCACGGGAGCGACGGCCACGTCGGGCGCAAGCCGGTCGAGGTAGGCGGTGAGCACCTCGTCGTCCGCGCTCGTCAGCAACGGCGCCCGGACCGAGCCCGCGAGCCTGCCCCACACGACTCTCGGGTCGAGGGTGAAGCCCGTGAGCCCCTCCATCGAGCGGTCGGGCTCGACGGTGAGGCCGGCGTCGCGCGGCACGACCTGCACCGCCTCCTCACGACCGGGAACGTGCAGGGCGATGGGTGTCGTGAGCAGCGATCGCGAGCCCCTGGCGATGGCCTCCCGCGCGGACTCGGGCGTCATCCCCCCGATCGGGATGCCGCCGAGCGACACCGTGGCGGGGACGTGCTGCGAGGACCACACGCACAGTCCCGCATAGCCGCCACCCAGGACGACCACGGCCACGAGCAGGCGCAGCACGGTCGAGCGCCGTTCTCGGCGCGTGTCGTCGAACCAGTCGTCGGGCATGGGCTCTCCGGGCCGGGGGACATCGATTGGCACGAAGGTAGCCCCCACTGTCAGCGATGTCGGCCAGGCCTCGCCGGGTGTCGGGTCCGTGACGCGATCGTTGCCGGGGCGTACGAGCAGCGTCCGATGAGTGAAACCCACGAACCGCTGCGTGCGGCCGGTCCCGGCGATCAGGCGAGCAGGCCCGCCCCGCCGGCCTCGACGGCCGCGCCGACCGTCTCCCACGTCAGCGGGTCGACGCGGCGGAAAGCCTCCCGGGACGTCGTGCGCACGGCGACGAGGTTGGACAGCGCGTGCACGTCCTCGCTCGCGACGATGACCTGCGTCGCGTGCTCGCGGAGCGCATCGTTCTGGACCGCGCGCGCGGCCTCGTCGACGACGGTGTGGGTCACGAGGTCGTCGTCGACGACGGACGGCGGCAACGGGTCATCGGGGCCGGGGACGACGAGCCGCGGCGGCAGCGGCGCACCCGTCCCGAGCTCCTGGTGACGCCACCACGCACCGGTGTCGAGCAGCGCCGGGTCGGCGTCGGCAAGCCAGGCGCGGTCCTCGCGGGCCCACTCGACGGGCGTGAGGATCTCGTAGACGCGCCGAGGCCGATCGGTCGCCTCGAGCAGCTCGAGGGCGCGGCGCGTCACGCGGTGGGTCTGGATGTGGTCCGGGTGCCCGTAGCCACCGTGCTCGTCGTAGGTCACGACGACGTCGGCCCGCAGGTCGCGCACGAGGTCGGCGACGAGAGCACCGGCCACGTCGAGCTCTGCTGCCGCGAACGCCTCGGCGCGACCGGCGGCGGGCGAGCCCACCATGCCGGAGTCCCGGTAGCGCGAGAGCCGGCCGGACGCCTCGTCGGCACCGAGCACGTGCCGCACGGCCCCGATGCGGTCGAGTGCGCGCGTCAGCTCCCCGTGACGGTGCGGCCCGAGCCGGTCGTCCGGGTCGCCCTCGAGGTGGGCCAGCCCCGGCGGGATGACCTCGCCCTCCTCGCCGAGCGTGCAGGTGAGCACGTGCACGTCGTCGCCGCGCGCGACGTGGTGCGCCATGGTGACCCCACACGTCAGGGTCTCGTCGTCGGGGTGGGCGTGGACGAAGAGCAGTCGGGGCACGGGGTCCTCTCGGGCGTCAGCGCACGGACACGGTGGCGAGGTCGACGATGCCGCCGACGCTGTGGTCCTCGTAGGCCTTGACGCCGGCGCCGTGCAGGTGGAGCGCCTTCGTCGCGGAGAGCGCGATGTAGCCGCCCTCGTCGCGGATGAGCTCGTCGGCCTGCTCCCACACCCTCGCCCGTGCCGTGGGATCGGCGGTCGCGTCGGCCTTGTCGATGAGCGCGTTCACGGCGTCGCTGCTGAAGTAGCCGACGTCCTGGCCCGGGCCGGACGAGTCGATGTTGATGCGCGGGTCGAACAGGGCAGGCAGCACTCCTCCGGCCGACGGCCAGTCGGGCGTCCACACCCCGCGGAACACGTCGTAGGAGCCGACCGACGTCGGCTTCTCGATCGTCTCGTAGTACTCCTCGGGTGGGACGCCCGTGAGCTCGACCTCGAAGCCCGCGCGCTCCCACCCCGCCGCCAGGGCGGCATACGCCTTGTCGCCGAGCACGGAACGGGCGTAGACGACCCGCAGGGGAACCGGGAGCGTGACGCCCGCCTGCTGGAGCACCTTGCGGGCCTGCTCGGGGTCGCCCGCGACACCGGCGCCTCGTGGTGGCGTCACGGACTCCGGGTCGACCGCCGGTGAGAGGACCGACCACGTGGGGGTGCCTGCGCCCTCGCCCCCGGTCGCGGTGACGTACGTGGCCCGGTTCGTCGACAGGGCCAGCGCCTTGCGCACCGCCGGGTCGGACATGACCTTGCTGCGCATGTTGAGGGCGAGGTAGTCGACGTTGCCGGTGTAGGGGAAGGTGAGGCGTGTCTGCAGCGCCGTGCCCGCCTGGTGGCGCAGGGTCGGGCTCGCCTGGACCCACGAGACGGCATACGTGTCGTCGTCCTGCTGGTTGAGCAGCCGCTGGATGACGGTCGAGTCCCCCAGTCCCGAGGTCACGCGGACCTCGTCGGGCAAGGCCTGCCGGATCGGGTCCGTGCGCGGGTCCCAGTGCTCGTTGCGCACGAAGGTGCCGCCCTTGCCGACGACCCAGGGTTTGTCGAGGCGGTACGGCCCGCTCGACATGACGGCATACGACGCCTTGTCGCTGGCCGTGTCGGCGGACACCTTGCGCGGTGCGAACTCGGGCAGCGCCACGATGTGCGCGAAGTCGGGCTCGGCGTCGCGCAGCCGGAAGGTGACGGTGCGGCCCTGGCACGAGACGGCCCGGTCGAAGTCGGCCTGGTGGGCCGAGTCCGACGGTCCGGCGTAGACCGGCTTCTCGAGGCCCTCGGGCGTCACCTTCGTCGGCATGGCGAGCAGGTAGCTCGCGTAGTTCGTGCCGCCGACGTGGGTCCGACGGTCGAAGGTGCGCGCCACGCCGTGGCGCACGTCGTCGCACGTGATCGGCGAGCCGTCCTGCCAGGTCAGCCCTTCCCGCAGCGTGAAGGACCACGTGCGCCCGCCGTCGCCCGACCGGCCGGTGTCGGTGGCGAGGTCGGCCTGGACATCGCGCTGGTGCTCACCGGTGCCGTATGCCGTGAGGCCGCGCGCGAACGTGCGCTGGGCGAAGAACGCCTCGGGCCCGACGTACATCAGCTGGGGGTCCCACGTCGCGATCGTGCCCGAGACGAGCACCTGCAGCGTGCCACCCGGCTGGGGCTGCCCCGCCGACGCCGACGGGGCCGCCCCGAACGCCCCCTCGGTGCTCACAGGCTCACTCGAGCCCGTGCACGCCGCGGAGCCCGCTGCCAGGACGGCAGCGCCGACCGCGGCGGCCAGTGACCGCCTCAGCCCACGCATCCCGCGCCCACCCACAGGCACGGGTCGGTCAGCCCTCGGCCTTCGCCGCCGAACGCGCCCGGGACGCGGTTCGGGCCCGCTCGCCGGCGTCGAGGACAACCTTGCGGATGCGGACCGACTCGGGCGTCACCTCGACGCACTCGTCCTCGCGGCAGAACTCGAGACTCTGCTCGAGGCTCAGCTTGCGCGGCGGGACGATCTTCTCGAAGTTGTCCGACGAGGAGGCGCGCACGTTGGTGAGCTTCTTCTCCTTGGTGATGTTGACGTCCATGTCGTCGGCACGGGAGTTCTCGCCGACGATCATCCCTTCGTAGACCTCGGTGGTCGGGTCGACGAAGAGCGTGCCGCGCTCCTGGAGGTTGACCATGGCGTAGGACGTGACGACGCCCTTGCGGTCGGAGACCAGGGAGCCGCTCGTGCGGGTCGTGATGGCGCCGAACCACGGCTCGTAGTCCTCGAAGACGTGGTGGGCGATGCCCGTGCCGCGGGTCTCGGTGAGGAACTCGGTGCGGAAGCCGATGAGGCCGCGGCTCGGGACGAGGAACTCCATCCGGATCCAGCCGGTGCCGTGGTTGGTCATCTGCTCCATGCGGCCCTTGCGGGCGGCCATGATCTGCGTGATCGCGCCGAGGAACTCCTCGGGGGTGTCGATCGTGAGGCGCTCGACGGGCTCGTGGATCTTGCCGTCGACCTCGCGTGTGACGACCTGGGGCTTGCCCACGGTCAGCTCGTAGCCCTCACGACGCATCTGCTCGACGAGGATGGCGAGCGCGAGCTCGCCACGGCCCTGGACCTCCCAGGCGTCGGGACGCTCGGTCGTCAGGATGCGCAGCGACACGTTGCCGATGAGCTCCTTGTCGAGGCGGTCCTTGACCATGCGGGCCGTGACCTTCGAGCCGCGGACCTGACCGACCATCGGGCTCGTGTTGGTGCCGATCGTCATCGAGATGGCGGGCTCGTCGACCGTGATGAGCGGCAGCGGCACCGGGTTCTCGGGGTCGGCGAGCGTCTCGCCGATGGTGATCTCGGGGATGCCGGCCACGGCGATGATGTCGCCGGGTCCCGCCTCCTCGGCGGGCTTGCGCTCGAGGGCCTCGGTCATGAGCAGCTCGGTGATCTTGACGCGCTGCTGCGAACCGTCGTGGCGGCACCACATGACCTGCTGGCCCTTCTTGATCGTCCCGTTGAAGACACGGAGCAGGGCGAGGCGACCGAGGAAGTTGGAGGCGTCGAGGTTGGTGACGTGCGCCTGGAGCGGGGCCTCGTCGTCGTAGGTCGGCGCGGGGATCGTCTCGAGGATCGTCTCGAAGAGCGCCTCGAGGTCGTCCCCGTCCGGCAGGCCACCGTTGTCGGGCCGCTCGAGCGAGGCGCGGCCGGCCTTGGCCGACGCGTAGACGATCGGGAAGTCGATCTGCTCCTCCGTCGCGTCGAGGTCGAGGAAGAGCTCGTACGCCTCGTCGACGACCTCGGCGATGCGGGAGTCGGGGCGGTCCACCTTGTTGATGCAGAGGATGACGGGCATCTTCGCGGCCAGCGCCTTGCGGAGGACGAAGCGCGTCTGGGGCAGTGGACCCTCGGACGCGTCGACGAGGAGGACGACACCGTCGACCATCGACAGGCCGCGCTCGACCTCACCACCGAAGTCCGCGTGGCCGGGGGTGTCGATGATGTTGATCGTGACGCCGTCGGTGAGGCCGCGGTCGGAGGCCGCCTTGCCCGTGTAGTGCACGGCGGTGTTCTTGGCGAGGATCGTGATGCCCTTCTCGCGCTCGAGGTCACCGGAGTCCATCGCGCGCTCGTCGACGTGCTGGTGCTCGCCGAATGCGCCGGACTGCCAGAGCATCTTGTCGACGAGGGTGGTCTTGCCGTGGTCGACGTGGGCGACGATGGCGACGTTGCGGATGTCCGCGCGGGTCTTCATGGGCATGAGGAACAGTCTCTCAGGGTTTCGAGGGTGGTTCGGACCACGGCGTCGGGGTGCGTGGGTGGCGCGTGGGTGGCGCGTGGGGGTGCCTTGGGGGTGCGGTTCGGCCGGCGGATCAAGTACGGGACGGTCGGCGGAGCATCGCCTCGAGCCTCTCGACGATGGGAAGGTCTGCCGGCAGCCACCCGACGGCTCCGAGGTCGCCGAGCTCGAGCCAGCGCAGCTCGTCGTGGTCCTCGAGGGGCTCGGGCGTGCCCCCGATGACCTCGACGAGCCAGACCAGCATCTCGTAGCGGTCCCCGAGGGCCCACGTGGCGCCCGGCCTCGGACCGGGCACGTGCGCGCCGAGGCGCACGTGGACCCCGAGCTCCTCGAGCAGCTCGCGATGCAGGGCCGAGAGCGGGGACTCGCCCTCGTCGACCTTGCCGCCCGGCAGCTCCCAGCCTCCGGCGAGCGCCGAGGGCTCGGTACGACGGGCCGCCAGCAGGCGGGTGGGTCGCTCCAGGTCGTCGACGACGGCAGCCCCGACGACGAGGCGTACCGGGTGCGGGATCGGGTCAGGGCTGCTCATGGCGCCACCGATGGTGTCACAGCGGGAGGTCGTCGACGACCGGGCGAGCACGGGGGGCGTTTACTGGACTCCATGACACGACGGCTCACCGACGAGGAGATCGAGCGCCAGCTGGGCGACCTACCCGACTGGACGCGTGACGACGACACCATCCGTGCCTCCTTCGAGGCGCCGGACTTCCTGGCGGGCATCGCGCTCGTGCAGGAGGTCGCGGCCGCGGCGGAGACCATGGACCACCATCCCGACATCGACATCCGTTGGCGCACGGTCGCCTTCGCGCTCTCGACCCACTCGGAGGGCGGCCTCACGCAGCTCGACGTCGAGCTCGCGCACCAGATCAGCCAGGAGGCCGCACGCCGGGGCGCGACCGTGACCGCGTGAGCTCTGCAGGTGGACCGGCCCCGGCCTTCACCTAGGATTGCCCCATGCGATCGCACTCACGCTCCGGCTCGCGTGCCGGGTCCAGGGAGGGCCATAGTCCCGGGCCGGACCCGGTCCGGCCGCCCCTGAACCACCACCCCGTTCCCCCGGTGGTGATCGCATGAGCACCGCCCTGGGCATCGGCCTGGGCGTCCTGCTGATCCTGGCCCTGACGGCCGCGACGGGCTACTTCGTGGCCCAGGAGTTCGCCTACGTCGCCGTCGACCGCAACGCCCTCAGGCAGCTCGCAGCCGAGGGCGACGTCCCGGCCGAGCGTGCCCTCCGTGTCACCTCCCAGCTGTCGTTCACCTTGTCAGCCGCGCAGTTCGGCATCACGGTGACCGCCCTCCTCGTCGGCTACGTCTCCGAGCCCCTCGTCGGCGCCGGCATCGCCGAGCTGCTCGACCCGTCGATGTCGTATGCCGCCCGGCTGAGCCTCTCGGTCACCGCGGTCCTCGTCTTCTCGACCGTCGTCCAGATGGTCTTCGGCGAGCTCGCTCCGAAGAACCTCGCGATCGCGCGAACCGTGCCCCTCGCGCGCTCACTGAGCCGGTCGACCCTCCTCTACCTCACGGTCGCCGGTCCGGTCGTTCGGCTGTTCGACCGTTCCTCGACGACCCTGCTGCGCAAGGTCGGCATCGAGCCGGTGGAGGAGCTCGAGCAGGGCGCGACCGCCGAGGACCTCACCCGGATCATCGACGAGTCCCACGCGGGCGGCCTCCTCGACGACGACCTGTCGGACGTGCTCGAAGGTGGCCTGCGCTTCCGCGAGCTCGACGCGGGCGACGTCATGACACCGCGCGTGCGCGTCACGACGATCCGGTCGGACGCGCCGATCTCCGTCCTCGTCGAGCTGCTCGACAGCGGCTGGTCGCGCTTCCCGGTGACCGGCCACGACGGCGACGACATCGTCGGTGTGGCGGGGATCGCCGAGGTGCTCGCGGTCGAGCCCGACCGGCGGACGTCCACGACCGTCGGTTCCGTCGTGGCGGACCCGACCGTCGTGCCAACGAGCGCTCCCCTGCCCCGCGTCCTCGAGCAGATCCGCGCCGACCACCGGCAGCTGGCCGTGGTCGTCGACGAGCACGGTGGCTTCGCCGGCATCGTCACCTTCGAGGACATCGCGGAGGAGGTCGTCGGCGAGATCCTCGACGAGGACGACGAGCCGGAGCCCGGCGTCGTCCAGGTGGCCGCCGACACCTGGGTCGTCCCGGGCCACCTGCGCCTCGACGAGCTCGACACCGCCACCGAGCTGCGCCTCATGAGCAGCGACGAGTACTCCACCATCAGCGGTCTCATCCTGGAGGCCCTCGGGCGCACCGCCGTCGCCGGCGACGAGGTCGCCCTGGAGGCCCGCCGCGAGGTCGTGCCCGATCGACACCTTGACGCCACGGACGATTCCGACGCGTCCCGCGGGTCCCGCGCGCCCGACCCGGATGCCCGTGAGCCCGGGGCAGCCCCCGAGGAGCACGACCGCAGGCGCAGTGACGACCACGAGCCCGAGCCGCGCCACCTGCCGGTCTCGGTCCGCCTCACCGTCGAGTCCGTCGAGCGACACGTCCCGTCCAGTGTCCGTGTCGAGGTGCTCGACCTCATGTCGGACCTCGAGGCCCTGGACGCCGACTCCGCCGCCGCTGCCGACTCCCTCAGCGGCTCGAACTCCGGCTCGCACTCTGATTCAGACACCGGCAGCCATGCGGGGGACGAGCGCCCTGGACGCCCTGACGCGACGGGCCGCACGGCCGGCGCCCGGACGGAGGCAGGCCGTTGATCACCGCACTGCTCGTCTCCGTCCTTCTCCTCGCCCTCAACGCGTTCTTCGTCGCGGCGGAGTTCGCGCTGGTTGCGAGCAAGCGCCACCGCCTCGAGGATCTCGCCGAGCGGGGCAGCGTCGCCGCGCGCGCCGCCGTCCGCGGCAGTCGCGAGCTGTCCCTCATGCTCGCCGGGGCCCAGCTCGGGATCACCCTGTGCACCCTCGGCCTCGGTTCACTCGCCAAGCCGGCCGTGGCGGAGCTGCTCACCCCGGTGTTCACCTTCGTACGCCTCCCGGAGGCGGCGGCATACGTCGTCTCGATCGTGCTGGCCGTGGGCATCGTCGTCTTCCTGCACATGGTGGTCGGCGAGATGGCTCCGAAGTCGTGGGCGATCGCCCACCCCGAGCGCTCGGCGGTGCTCCTCGCGCTGCCGTTCCGCGGCTTCGCGTGGGTCATGCGCCCGGCGCTCAGCCTGCTCAACGCGATGGCCAACGGCTGCCTGCGCCTCGTGGGCGTCACGCCGCAGGACGAGCTCGGTCAGGTCCACGGTCCCAAGGAGCTCCAGCTGCTCATCGCCAGCTCGAAGGACCACGGCATGCTGGCCGAGCCCGAGCACCGGGTGCTGGCGGGCGCCATCGACCTCGACACGATGCCGGTGACAGACGTACTCGTCCCGATCGGGCAGGCCGTCGGCGTCACCACGACCGCGACGTGCGCCGAGGCCGAGGCCGTGTCGCGCGACACGGGGCGCTCCCGGCTCGTCGTCCGCGAGGGCGAGGCCCCGGTGGGCATCGCCCACATCCGAGACATCGTGCGGGCCGTCCCCGGCGCACCGGTCACGACGGTCACGACGCCGGCCGTCCACGTCGACGCGGGGCTGTCGCTGCTCGACACCGTGTCGGTCATGCGGGCCCAGCACGCCCAGCTCGTGCTCGTCGACGGCCCGTCCGGACCGGTCGGCCTCGTGACGATGGAGGACCTGCTCGAGCGCGTGCTCGGACAGTTCGACGACGAGACGGACGCGTAGGGGCGCGCGCTCGGGGCAAGGGCCGCTCTCGGCGCCATCCGTCCGGTTCGGGCGAATTTCCCGTCACGCCGGGCAGGTCGCCGGAAGATCTCCACCACGTCACGATTCGGCCAAGTCGGTTGCTGACCGTGACATGCCGCTGAATGATGGGGCCGCGTGCTCGTGGGGGCGGTACGTTGCGGCTGCTGTTGAGCATGTCGGGGGGCCACCCGGTCCCCGGCACCGATCACGACCCGGAGGTGACGGTATCCATGAGCACTCCCCTCGAGCTCGAGCCCGGCGCGACCTCGGCACAGCCCGAGTCCGTCCTGCAGGGCGAGAAGCGGATCGAGGGGCGGTCGCTCGGCCAGATCGCCTGGACCCGGCTCAAGCGTGACAAGGTCGCGCTCGCAGGCGGCTTCTTCGTCATCTACCTCATCGTCGTCGCGTTCGCTGCGCCGCTCGTCGTCGGACTGCTGGGACACCCGCCCAACGAGTTCCACCAGGAGCTCATCGACCCGAACACCCAGGTTCCGATCGGGCCGTACGGCGGCATGTCCTGGGACTTCCTCTACGGTCTGGAGCCGGTCAACGGCCGCGACATCTTCAGCCGCGTCGTCTACGGATCGCAGGTCTCCCTGCTCATCGCGTTCCTGGCGACGCTGCTCTCCGTGGTGATCGGCACCGTCCTCGGCGTCGTCGCCGCCTTCTTCGGCGGGGCCATCGACACCATCGTCAGTCGCACCATGGACGTCTTCCTCGCCTTCCCGCTGCTCGTGTTCGCCCTCGCCCTCGCCGGTGTCGTGCCCGACGAGGCGTTCGGCCTCAAGGGCGACGCTCTGCGCATCTCGGTCATCGTCTTCATCATCGGCTTCTTCAACTGGCCGTACATCGGCCGCATCGTGCGAGGCCAGACCCTCTCGCTGCGCGAGCGGGAGTTCGTCGACGCCGCCCGCAGCCTCGGGGCGCGCACGCCCTACATCCTCTTCAAGGAGCTGCTGCCCAACCTCGTGGCGCCGATCCTCGTCTACGCGACCCTGCTCATCCCGAGCAACATCCTCTTCGAGGCGGGCCTGTCCTTCCTCGGCGTCGGCGTCCAGCCCCCCACTGCCACGTGGGGCGGCATGCTCTCCGACGCGGCCCAGTGGTACCAGATCGACCCCTGGTTCATGCTGTGGCCCGGCCTCGCCATCTTCGTGACGGTGCTGGCCTTCAACCTCTTCGGGGACGGTCTGCGTGACGCCCTCGACCCGCGGTCCCGGTAACCCACCGCAGCCCGCATCCGGCACAACGAAGGAGCGCATCCAGACATGAAGAACACACGCGTGATGGTGGTCGCGACCGCGGCCGCCCTTGCCCTGGGGTTGTCCGCGTGCGCGGGCAGCACGACCCCGGGCACTGCGCCCAGCGGCACCGCCGGGGGCTCAGGAGCGGCCCCGGTCGCGGATGCCGCCCTCACCGCGGTCTACAAGCCCTCCGACACCAAGGGCGGCACGCTGCGCTTCGGTATCTCGAGCGACTGGGACTCCGTCGACCCCGGCGACACGTACTACGGCCTGTCGTGGGACTTCCTGCGCAACTACGCCCGCCAGCTCGTGTCGTTCAAGTCGGCTCCCGGCAAGGAGGGTGCGCAGCTCGTCCCCGACCTCGCGACCTCGCTGGGCAAGGCGAGCGACGACAACAAGACGTGGACCTACACCCTTCGTGACGGCTTGAAGTACGAGGACGGCTCACCGATCACGAGCAAGGACATCAAGTACGGCGTCGCCCGCCAGCTCGACAAGGGCACGTTCCCGAACGGCCCGACGTACTTGAACGACTTCCTGGCCGACGTGCCGGAGGGCTACTCGGTCTACAAGGACAAGAACCTCGACAACCTCAAGTCGATCGAGACGCCCGACGACAAGACGATCGTCTTCCACCTCAACCAGCCGTTCGCCGGCTTCGACTACTTCGCCCAGCTGTCGGCCGTGTCCCCGGTCCCGGCGGCCAAGGACACCGGCTCCAAGTACAAGGAGCACGTCGTCTCGAGCGGGCCGTACAAGTTCTCGCTCTACCAGCCCGGCAAGCGCATCGAGCTGGTCCGCAACGACCAGTACGACCCGGCCACCGACGAGACGGGCCGCAAGGCACTGCCGGACAAGATCACCGTGGAGATCGGCCTCAACGCAGCCGACCTCGACAACCGCCTCATGGCCGGCGACCTCGACATCGACCTCGCTGGTACCGGCGTGCAGGCCGCCGCGCAGGGGAAGATCCTTGCCGACCCAGCACTCAAGGCCCACACGGACAACCCCACGACGGCGCGTGCGAACTACGCCCAGATCAACAGCGACGTGGCGCCGTTCAGCAACATCGACTGCCGCAAGGCCGTCATCCTCGCCTCCGACAAGACCGGCTACCAGCGCGCCTACGGCGGCGACATCGGTGGCACGATCGCCACGGGGCTCCTGCCCCCGATCGTCCCCGGATTCCAGGAGATGGACCTCTACGGCTCCAAGGCCAAGCCGACCGGTGACGTCGAAGGCGCCAAGGCGGCCCTCGTCAAGTGTGGGCAGCCCAACGGTTTCGAGACCAACATCTCCTACCGCCCCGAGCGCCCGAAGGAGAAGGCAGCCGCCGAGTCGCTGCAGCAGTCCCTCGCCAAGATCGGCGTCAAGCTGACGCTCAAGCCCTACCCGGCTGGTGACTACTTCAAGCTCTACGCCGGCAAGCCGGACTTCGCCAAGGCCAACAACCTCGGACTCATGATCATGAGCTGGGGTGCTGACTGGCCCGACGGCTTCGGGTTCCTCAGCCAGATCGTCGACAGCCGGGTCATCCGCCCCGCCGGCAACACCAACCTCGGCATCAAGCTGCCCGAGGTCGACAAGCTGATCGACCAGGCGCTCACCGAGGCCGACACGACCAAGCGTGAGGCGATCTGGGGCCAGATCGACAAGGTCGTCATGGAGAACGCCCAGATCATCCCCGGCGTGTGGCCGAAGTCGCTGCTCTTCCGCCCGGACACGATCTCCAACGTGTTCGTCAACGACGGCTACTCCTACTACGACTACGCCTCGACGGGTGTCGCCAACCCGTGACCCACGGGCCCGTCCGTGGACCCTCCTGATGAATCTCTTCATCGAAAGTAGGTGAAGGCGTGACGCGGCGACGGGCAGCCATGAGCTGCTCGTCGCCGCGTCCGGCCACCACATCGTGCTGACGTACCTGATCCGCCGGCTCCTCGCCGCCATCCTCTTGCTCTTCATCGTGAGCGCGGTCGTCTTCGTCATCTTCTTCCTCGTCCCGCGCATCGGCGGTGCGACCGCGGACGACCTCGCATCTCGCTACGTCGGCAAGAGCGCCGGCCAGGAGCAGATCCACGCCCAGGCCGTCAAGCTAGGCTTCACCGACCCCATCTGGGTGCAGTACGGGCGCTTCGTCAAGGGCGTCGTGGCCGGCGCCGACTACGACACCGGCGCAGCCATCGAGCACTGCCCCGCCCCGTGCCTCGGCTACTCGTTCATCACGCAGAACCCTGTGCTGCCAGACCTGCTGGACCGGCTGCCGGTCACGGCGATCCTCGCCGCGGGCGCCGCTTTCCTGTGGCTCGTCGGTGGCGTGGGCACGGGAGTCATCTCCGCCCTCAGGCGCGGGTCGGTCCTCGACCGCGGGTTCATGGGCGTCGCCCTCGCCGGCGTGTCCCTTCCGATCTTCTTCACCGGCCTGCTGTCGCTGACGATCTTCAGCTACGGCCTCAAGTGGACGTATGCCGGCGGCGCCAGTCCGATGGACGCCAGCAGTCCGCTCGACCTCGTCCATCGCATGCTTCTGCCCTGGATCACGCTTGCCTTCCTCTACGCCGCCTCGTATGCCCGCCTCACCCGCGCCGGCATGCTCGAGACGATGAACGAGGACTACATCCGCACGGCCCGAGCGAAGGGCCTCCGCGAGCACGACGTCGTGGTCCGGCACGGTCTGCGCTCGGCGCTGACGCCGATCCTCACGATCTTCGGCCTCGACCTCGGACTGCTCCTCGGCGGTGCGGTCCTCACGGAGACGACCTTCTCGCTCCAGGGCATCGGCTTCTACGCCGTGCAGGCCATCACCAACAACGACCTTCCCAAGGTGCTCGGCGTGACGCTGTTCGGCGCCGTGTTCGTCATCTTCGCGAGCCTCATCGTCGATCTCCTGTACGCCGTCCTCGACCCCCGGGTGCGTGCCTCATGACCCAGTCCTCCATCACCGCGACGCCCACGAGTGCCAACCAACCGGGCATCGGCGGGCTCGGCGCGCCTGCACCCGACGCGTTCCTGTCAGTGCGTGACCTGCGCGTCCACTTCCCCACCGACGACGGGTTGGTCAAGTCCGTCGATGGCCTCTCGTTCGACCTGGTTCGCGGTAAGACGCTCGGCATCGTCGGCGAGTCGGGCTCGGGCAAGAGCGTCACGAGCATGTCCATCATGGGGCTGCACAAGCCCGGCACGGTCAAGATGACCGGCTCCATCCGCCTCGACGGCACAGAGCTCGTGGGCGCTCCCGCCGAGGTGGTGCGCGGACTGCGGGGCAAGCGGATGGCCATGATCTTCCAGGACCCGCTCTCCGCCATGCACCCCTTCTACTCGGTGGGCCACCAGATCATCGAGGCCTACCGCATCCACAACAAGGTCAGCACCGGAGTGGCCAAGAAGCACGCGATCGACATGCTCGGGCGCGTCGGCATCCCGCAGCCGGCCAGCCGCGTCGACGACTACCCCCATCAGTTCTCGGGCGGCATGCGCCAGCGCGCGATGATCGCCATGGCCCTCTCGTGCGACCCAGACCTGCTCATAGCCGACGAGCCCACGACCGCGCTCGACGTCACGGTCCAGGCGCAGATCCTCGACCTCATCCGGGACCTGCAGTCGGAGTTCAACTCGGCCGTCATCCTCATCACGCACGACCTGGGGGTCGTCGCCGAGCTCTCGGACGACATCATGGTGATGTATGCCGGTCGCGCCGTCGAGTACGCCACGGCGGACGAGGTGTTCACGCGTCCGCAGCACCCGTACACCTGGGGCCTGCTCGGCTCCATGCCGCGGCTGGACCGGGTGCGCACCGAGCGCCTACAACCCATCCCGGGGGCCCCACCGAGCCTCATCAACGTGCCCTCGGGGTGCCCGTTCCACCCGCGGTGCGCCTACGCCGACCACAACGAAGGTCGCAGCCAGTCGGAACGGCCGGCCTTCGCCGAGACGTACTCGGGTCATTACTCCGCGTGCCATCTCACCCGTGAGGAGCGGAACGCCATCTGGGAGAACGAGATCAGGCCGACGCTGTGACACCCGCGCCGCCCGTCCTCGCCCCGACCGGTCGCGTACCGCGATCCCCCAGCTCAGGAGCCCCATCGTGACCACCACCAACGCGAAGCCCACCGCGTCGAAGCAGGCGGGCGAGTCGCTGCTGCAGGTCACCGACCTGACGAAGCACTTCCCGATCCGGCGCGGCCTGCTGCAGCGCCAGATCGGCGCCGTTCAGGCCGTCGACGGCCTGACGTTCGACGTCGCGCGCGGCGAGACGCTCTCTCTCGTGGGCGAGTCGGGTTGCGGCAAGACGACGACGGGCCGCATGCTGACGCGTCTGCTCGAGCCCACGGCGGGAACCATCCTGCTCGAGGGCGAGGACATCACGCACTGGTCGGCCGGCAAGATGCGGCCGCTGCGGCGCGACGTGCAGATGATCTTCCAGGACCCCTACGGGTCGCTCAACCCCCGCCACACCGTGGGCACGATCGTGGGGGCGCCCTACCATCTGCAGGGGATCAAGACCGAGCACGGCGTCAAGCGCGAGGTGCAGGACCTCCTCGAGCTGGTCGGCCTCAATCCGGAGCACTACAACCGCTACCCACACGAGTTCTCCGGTGGCCAGCGCCAGCGCATCGGCATCGCGCGCTCCCTCGCCCTCAAGCCCAAGCTCATCATCGCCGACGAGCCGGTCTCGGCCCTCGACGTGTCGATCCAGGCGCAGGTCATCAACCTCCTCGAGGACCTCCAGGACGAGCTCGGCCTCACCTACGTCGTCATCGCACACGACCTGTCCGTCGTGCGCCACATGTCCGACCGCGTCGCCGTGATGTATCTCGGCAACCTCGTGGAGATCGCAGACCGGGACGAGCTCTACACCCGGCCCATGCACCCCTACACGACCGCCCTCCTGTCGGCCGTGCCCATCCCCGACACGCAGCGGCGCACGAAGCGCGAGCGTATTCGCCTCCAGGGTGACGTCCCGAGCCCGGTCAACCCACCGCCGGCGTGCCGCTTCCACACCCGCTGCTGGAAGGCGCAGGAGGTCTGCAGGACGGTCAAACCGCCGCTCTACGAGCTCGCGCCCCACCACCTGGTCGCCTGCCACTTCCCCGAGAACGTCGACGCCCGTACCGCTGCTCAGGCCGGCGCCCCGCTCGGCGACGTCGTCCCGGACGACGCGCCGACGGGGGACGCCACCGGCCCTGCCGTCGCTCCAGACCGGGACACCGCGCACGGCGACACGGGTTCGCGCGACTGACGTTCCCGCGGGAAGCATTCCCACGGCGTGGTGGTTGAGCGGTGCATGAAGGTCGAGATCTGGTCTGACATCGCCTGCCCCTGGTGCTTCATCGGCAAGCGCCGCTTCGAGAAGGCGCTCGCCGCCTTCCCGCACCGGGACGACGTCGAGGTGCACTGGCGCAGCTACCAACTCGACCCGACGCTGCCCGACCACCACGACGGCACCGAGCTCGACTACCTCGTCGACCGCAAGGGGATGTCTGCCACTCACGTGAGCCAGATGTTCGACCAGGTGACGGCCATCGCCGCCGACGAGGGGCTGCACTACGACTTCCGATCCGTCGTCGTCGCCAACAGCTTCGCCGGCCACGAGCTGCTCCACCTGGCGAAGGCCAACGGCGTCGGGGACCAGGTCAAGGAGGCCCTCCTGTCGGCGCACTTCGAGCACGGTGAGGACATCGGTGACCGCTCGGTCCTCGTGCGCATCGGCACGGAGGCCGGGCTCGATGCCGAGCAGATCGCGCGCGATCTCGAGACGCACGCGTGGCGAGAGGCAGTCGTCGCCGACATCACCGCCGCGAACGCCTTGGGGATCCGGGGCGTTCCCTTCTTCGTCCTGGACGAGAAGTACGGGGTGTCGGGGGCCCAGCCCACCGATGTCTTCACGCGGGCCCTCGAGCAGGCGTGGCGCGAGTCGCACCCGCTCGTCATGCTGCAGCCCGTCGCGGGCGGGGTCTCGATTGACCCGACCGACGCAGCGGCCTGCGGACCTGCCGGCTGCTGACCTCCAGCCGCCCCAGCCCCTCCTGATCCCGAAGTGCGGGGTTCGAGCGACTGCTACTGTCGACAGATCTTCCGCCTCCGGATGGAGTCATCGTGGGCTCGACGCCCGTCGGCGGTCGGCGCACGGCATGGGTCGGCAGGGGCGGAGCATCCCGACGTCGGCTTGCCCCAGCCTTGTGGGCGCTGTTCGTCGCCACGGCGCTGGTCGTGCCGCTCCTGGCTCTGTGGTCGGTTCCCGACGGTGCGCATCAGGGGTGGCTCCAGCTGGTCTCCCTCGTCGCGGCCCTCGCGGCGGCCTCACTGCTCGCACTGACGTTCGTGCTCCCGAGCCGCTTCCGTCCGGTCACGGGCTATCTCGGCGTCGAGCGCCTCCTGCGCAACCACCGGGCCCTGGCCCTCGCTGCCGTGACACTCGTGGCGGTGCACGTCGGCGTGGTCGTCGGCCGCCCCGGGCCCGGAATCGGCACGCTCGACCTGCGGTCGGCACCGCCGCGAGTCTGGGCGGCGATGATCGCGACCGCCGGTCTGGTCGGCATCATCGCCCTCGGGTTGAGCCGGCGGCGGCGTCGGCCGCGCTACGAGGGGTGGCGTCTCGTACACGTGCTCCTCGCCCATGTCGTCCTGCTCGCCACCGCCCTGCACGTCCTGTGGCTCGAGGACCTGACCCGGTTCCCGGCGGCCCGGCTGTGGTTCGGGGCCGTGGCCCTGTTCCTCGTGCTGGCCTTCCTGCACCGTTGGGTCTGGCGACCCCTGCGGTCCTACCGCAACCGATACGTCGTCGACGAAGTGAGGCCCGTGTCGTCGACCGCCACCACCTTGGTGCTCCACGCCGTCGGCCATCCCGGGGTGTCCTTCCGGCCGGGCCAGTTCGCCTGGCTCAAGATCGGCACGTCTCCCTACGTCTTCGAGGAGCACCCCTTCACCATCGCCTCGGCCGCGACCGAGCCGTGGCGCAAGGAGTTCACGATCAAGGGGATGGGCGACTTCAGCGAGCTCATTGCCGGGCTGCGTCCCGGGCGGAATGTCTTCATCGACGGCCCGCACGGTTCGTTCACGCTCGATGGACTCCGGTCCGAGCGCTTCGTCCTCATCGCCGGCGGCGTCGGCATCACGCCGATGCTGAGCATGATCCGTACGCTCGCGGACCGCGGGGACCAGCGACCCGTGCTCCTCGTCGTCGCCGGCCGGACAGCCGACGACCTGCTCCACCGTGCCGATGGAGAGCACCTCGGCGATCGACTCGACCTCGAGGTGGTCGAGGTCCTCGAGGAGCCACCGGAGCAGTGGGACGGTGAGATCGGCCGGTTCACCGCCGACGTGCTCGAGCGCGCGCTCCCCCGGCGTCGGACGAAGCAGGCCGTCGACTACTTCGTCTGCGGGCCGGGGCCGATGGTGGCGGCCGCAACGCAGATCATCGGCGATCGTGGGGTGCCGTCACGGCGCATCCACACCGAGCTGTTCGACGTCGTGTAGCGCGACGCTCCACCGGTCGCCTCGCCTTGCAGTCGTGCCGGCTCCTACCTCGGGAGCACGCCCACGCCACGGCGTCCGGATTCGCCTGACGTCGTGCGGATCTCGTCCCAGACTGGGAGCGAGGGCAGTGTGCATGAGGAGGACGCCATTGACCGGGGACGCGCGTGGACGGACCATCGGAGACGTCGTCGACCGCATGACGGCGATGCTCCAGGCGATGCCTCCCGAGCTCGCCGCCCGGCGCGCGTTCCTCACCACCTACCAGCGCACGACGCGGGCGGTCGGCGACGCCGTCGAGGCAGGCACCTTCGAGGACCCGGCCTGGGTGGAGGCGTGGGACGTCGTCTTCGCCGACCTCTACCTCGAGGCTCTCGACGCCGGCCTGTCGGACGACCCGGCACGCCGGGCGCCGCGCCCGTGGCGGCTCGCCTTCGACGCTCCCGCGGACCTGCCGCCGCTGCGCCAGGTGCTGCTCGGGATCAACGCCCACATCAACTACGACCTGCCGCAGGCCCTACTCGGTGTGATCAACGACGCTGACTTCGCTGACCCCGTCCTGCTCGACCGGCGCCGGCGCGACCACGAGCGCATCGACGGGGTCCTGTCGGCACGCGTCGCCGCGGAGGACGACGAGCTGAGTGCCCAGGGCGCCAAGAGCACGCTCGACCGGCTGCTGACACCGCTCAACCGCGCCGCCTCGGCGCGGTTCCTGCGCGAGGCCCGCACCAAGGTGTGGCACAACACGATGGAGCTCCAGCACGCTCGCGTCGCCGGCCCGCAGGCGTATGCCGTCCGGCTCGCCGAGCTCGAGGTGCTGAGTGCCGCTCGCATCGCCGACCTGCTCGCACCGGGTCAGGTGCTGCTCCGGCTGGCCGTCGCCGGGTTCGGTGTGGTGCTGCCACCGGCGGACTGACGAGCCACTCACAAACAGGAGCGCTCGAACCCGGACAGAGGAGAGGCGCCACTCGCTCGGGGGTCCGAGTGGCGCCTCTTCTACCCCTCCATCGGTGGAGTGCACCACAGCGTTACACCGAGCCGCAGACCGATTCTCACGCGCCTCTCATCGGAGGCGCGCGTACGCGACCTTCAGGCCATGCCCGGGCGGCGCACCGTGGCGACGATGACCTCACGCAGCTGCTCCAGGGCCGCGGCCCGGGCGCCGGACCGCTCCGGCCGGTCGGCGACGACCGCGGCGAGCACCGGCACCTGGCGAGGTAGATCGGCCGACCGGCGCCGCAGCTCGTCGAGGAACGCGTCGTCGCGCCCCCAGCAGCCGCCGACGACGACCACCTCGGGGTCGGCGAGCGCGATGGCGGCATCGAGGACGCCCGAGACGGCGGCCCCCAGGGCGTCAAGGATCCGATCCCCGCGACCCGCGTCGGCGACTCTCGACCGGAGCAGCTCGACGTCGATCGCGGTCGAGCCCGGTCGGCGCAGTCCCAGGTGGGCGAAGACCTCGGTCAGACGCATGGCGCGGCCGTCCGGTCCGACCGTGACGAGGTGGGCGATCTCGCCTGCGAGGCCGGAGTGGCCACGCCTCACCTCCTCGTCGGAGACGACGGAACACCCGAGTCCTTCGTCGAGGTAGAGGTAGACGAAGTCGCGCGAGCCGTGCACCCCGCCCGCCGCCTGCTCGGCCCGCGCCGCCCAGTTCACGTCGTTGTCGACGAGCACGGGTCCGTCGACGGCATCGGCGAGCAGCGACCGCGGGTCGAGGTCGCCGACGAGGAACGGGGCGTCCGGCAGGCGCACCAGCCGACCGGTCCCGCGGTCCACCGGGTCGGCGGCGCTGACGACCCCTGCGCGCAGCCTCCCCGGCGGCCCACTCCTCTGGACCGATCCGACCGCCTGCGTCAGCGCAAGGCCCACGGCGGCGGACCCGATGTCCCGACCGAGCCGCACCTCGGCCTCGGCCACCACCGAACCGAAGGCGTCGACGGTCTCGGCACCGACGCCCTGGGGCGTGATGCTGACGACGAGGCACAAGCCCGAGTCGGGAGCGAGCGTGTGGTACGAGCCGGCCCGACCCCGCCCCGAGCTGCGCTCGCCCGTGTCGACGACGAGCCCGGCCTCGACGAGGCGTCGCACGCCCTCGGAGATCGTCGGCTTCGAGATGCCGGTCAGCGCCGCGATCTCGGCCCGCGTCAGGCGCCGGTGCTCCATGAGCGCCCGGAGCACGTGCTCCTCCGTGAGCGACCGCAGCAGGTCGAGGGTGGGCTTGACGGATGACATGCACCCACTCTAGTTAGGACTCTTGCCCAAATAGGCCGCGACGCGCTACCATATCGCTTCGTAAGGACTCCTGACCAAAAGGAAGCGCTCATGACCACGTCCCCTGTCTCGCCCTCTCTCACGGCCCTCCCGCACTGGGAGACCCCGCCCGACGACCTCCCCGCGGCCATCCGTGAGGTCAAGCGGGCGATCCGGGAACGCATCGAGTCGTCCGGCCGGACCGTCGCCGAGGTCTTCGCCGTCGTCGAGGCGCGCATCGCCGAGCGTGTCGCCGAGATCCGCGCCGACGAGCAGCGCGGCGAGGACGTCTGGCCGGTCATCGACTACGCCGACATCGAGGGCGGCACGGTCACCCCTGAGCAGCTCGCCAAGCTGCGCCGCCGCGGTTGTCTCGTCGTCCGCGGCCACTTCCCCCGCGAGCAGGCGCTCGACTGGGACGCGGGGACCGTCGACTACGTCGAGCGCAACGCCTTCTTCGAGAGCTACCGCGGCCCGGGCGACGACTTCTTCGGCAGCGTCGGATCCAAGCCCGAGATCTACCCGATCTACTGGTCGCCCGCGCAGATGGAGGCACGTCAGAGCGAACGGATGGCGACGGTGCAGTCTCTGCTCAACTCCCAGTGGACGCACGAGTCCGACGGCGTCACGTGGTTCGACCCCCACCGCGACTCCCTCTACCCCGACCGCATCCGGCGCCGCCCGCCGGGCGCCGACTCGAACGGCCTCGGCACGCACTGCGACCCGGGCACTCTCGACCTCTGGATGACCGAGGGCTACCAGCAGGCCTTCCGTCACCTCTTCGACGGCAGTGTGGAGGACTACGACCCGTGGGACGCGGCCCACCGCACTGCGGGCCCGCAGTATCCCGGCACGACGATGTGCTCGGCGTTCCGCACCTTCCAGGGGTGGACGGCCCTGTCCGACATGGCTCACGACCAGGGGGTCCTGCACACGGTCCCCATTCCCGAGGCCATGGCATACCTCATGCTCCGGCCGCTGCTCGAGGACGTGGCCGACGACGACATGTGCGGCGTCACGACCAACCAGGTCTTCCCCGCCAGCGAGAAGTGGCACCCTCTCCTGATGGAGGCGCTGAGCGGGATCCCCGACGTGCAGGCCGGCGACTCCGTCTGGTGGCACTGCGACATGATCCACAGCGTCGCGCCGGTCACGGACCAGCAGGGCTGGGGCAACGTCATGTACATCCCCGCCGCGCCGTGGTGCGAGCGCAACGAGCGGTATGCCGGCAGCGTGCGTGAAGCGTTCCTCAGCGGCTCCAGCCCCAGCGACTTCCCCGAGGAGCACTACGAGCGCAGCTGGCCCGACCGGTTCACCGCCGATCAGCTCAACCGCACGGGGCGCCGCGGGCTCGGGCTCGACTGAGCTCGGGGCACCGCCGGCGATCAGTCCGCGAGGAACCCCGCCACCCGCTCCTTGGGCCGGCCGATGATGGCGCGGTCGCCCTTGACGAGGACGGGTCGCTGCATGAGCCGCGGGTGGGCCGCGAGCACGTCGACGACCTGTTCGCGGGTCGCGACGTCAGCCGCCGTCAGCCCGAGCTCGGCGAAGTACGCATCGCGCCGGACGAGCTCGGTGGGTGCGTCCTCGAGCTTGTCGAGGAGGTCCTCCAGGGCGGCCGCATCGAGCGGGTGCCGCAGGTAGTCGACGACCTCGGCCTCGACGTGCGCGTCGCCGAGGCGCTCCATCGCCGCCCTCGAGGTCGAACAGCTCTGGTTGTGCAGGATGGTGACGTCGCTCATGGTGCGCACCCTAGCGAGGGCTGGCACACCCGCTGACCGTCGCCCTCCCGGCCGAGGAGACCGGCGTCTACTCGGCCATCGGCTATGCGTTCGACGACCAGACCCTCGAGAAGACGGTGCACGTGGACCGCTTCGGCGGGCAGGTGGTCGGTAGCTATGGCTACGAGCATTTCCCGGCGCTGGCCAAGGTCGTCTCCCAGGGCATCGCCCTGCACGAAGGCCGTCGCTTCGGCGCGGTGAACATGTGGCTGACCACCGCGTTCTGCCTCGGTGTCATCGCCTCGTGCATCACAGGGCCGCTCATGTGGTGGCGCCACCGACCCCGCGGGACCACGGACATCGGCGCCCCGCGAGGCCGGATGCCGCTCGCCGCGTCACCGCTGCTGGCCGCCGCCATCATCGCCCTCGGAATCTTCCTCCCTGTTTTCGGCGCCTCGCTTCTGCTCGTCCTGCTCCTCGACCGCCTCGTCATCCGGCGCAGCCCGCGCGTGTCCCGGGTCACCGGCACTCGGACATGACTCCTCGGCCGTCGTGGCCGAGATCCGGGCACCGCTGCGTCGGTCGTGCGTTTCCGGAATATACCCCCCCGGGGTATGGTTGGGTCAGCGAAAGAGCCACGAGACCGAGAGGCAGACATGTCCCAGGGGACCACAACGAGAACGTCCACGAGCGCCTTGGCGCCCATGCTGGTGATCGCCAGTGCCCAGTTGATGCTGGTGCTCGACGACTCGATCGTGAACATTGCGCTACCCACGATTCAGCGCGAGCTCGGCGTCGACCCCGTGCACCTGCCGTGGATCGTCAACGGCTACATCCTCACCTTCGGTGCCCTGCTCGTCCTCGGCGGACGGATCGGCGACCTGTGGGGCCGCCGCCACACGCTCCAGGCCGGCCTCGCCCTGTTCGTCATCGGTTCCGTGGCCGGCGGCCTCGGCGACAGCACTGAGATGCTGATCGCTGCGCGGGCCATGCAAGGTGTCGGCGCGGCCCTGACCGCACCGAACGCGCTCGCCCTGATCGCGACGACCTTTCCCGAGCGCAAGACCCGCGATTCCGCCCTTGCCTTGTACGGCGCCATGTCGGGCCTCGGCATCGTGGTTGGCCTGCTGCTCGGCGGCGTGCTGACCGACATCGCTGGGTGGCGGTGGGTGTTCTTCATCAACGTCCCCATCGGGCTGCTCATGCTCCTGGGTAGCCGCACGCTCGTCGGCGCCGCAGCTCACCGTGGCCAGCTCGGCGTCCTCGGAGCCGCGCTAGGAACCGCCGGCATGTTTGCACTGGTCTATGCGGTCACCCAGTTCGGTGAGGACGGCTTCACCGACCCGGTGGCGCTCGCTCTGGTCGCCGCCGCGGCGGCGCTCCTCGTCGCCTTTGTGGCGAACCAGTCCCGCAGCCGCACCCCGTTGCTGCCCCTGAGCCTGCTCCACGACCGCAACCGCGCCGGCGCCTACCTGACCATGCTGCTGCTCGCCATTGGCCCGATGGGCACCTTCTACGTCATCACCCTGCACCTCCAGCAGGTCGCGGGATTCAGCCCCTTGCAAACCGGCGTCGCCTGGCTGCCGTTCGCCGTCGGCATCGTCCTCGGCGCCGGCGCGGCACCCAAGCTCCTGCTGCACACCGGCCCCCGCTACGTCGCCGCACTCGGCGCCCTGCTCAGCGCCGGCGCCGCGCTGTGGCTGTCCGCCATTGAGACCGACACCAGCTACTGGACGTACCTCGCCCCCGCCATGCTCGTCCTCGCGCTCGGCTTCGGCCTCGGCGTCATGGCACTCACCCAAGCCGCCGTCTACCACGTCGAGCAAGACAAGGCCGGCGTCGCCTCAGCGTTGCTCAACTCTGCGCAACAGATCGGCGTCGCTCTTGGACTCACGGTCCTCGCCGGGGTGGCTGCCACCGTCACCGCGCAGGATGAGAACGCCGCTGACGCGACCACGGCGCTCGTCGGCGGCTACGGCACCGCCCTCAGCCTCGCCGCCGCGCTCCTCTTTGCGGCCGCGATCCTGGCGCTCGCCACACTGAGGAGCCAGCCAACCGGGTCGAGTCAGGTTTCGGCCACCGCAACGAACGAAGAGTCAGCCATCACCATGCACTGATCTGGCTCCCTTTCTGTGGCAAGACGCGGCTGGGAGGTGCGTTCTGCGCCGGATGGTGACAGGTCCGGGAAGTGGCTTCCGCGTCGACCCGCTCACGGGTCTTAACGACCTCATCCCGCGGCCGGTCCGTGGACAACCGCGCCTTCGCCTGCGCCGCGGACACGTACTGCTTCGCGCCACCTGGCAAGATTCCGAAACAGGATTCGGTGCGGTGCGGGGTCTTGGACCACGCCGCCGTCCGCCCGTTCCTCGAGGTGACCCGCGGGGTCGGCTGAAGAACGTCAGTAGCCGCCCACACGACCTGGTGTGGGCGGCTACTGGCCTGTGAGGCGTGGTCCCCTCGAGGCCCAGTGCGTGTCGCTACCGGCTGACGGACCCTGAGGCAGTTGGCCTCGTGTAGTCGGCGGATGCGCCCGAAGGCGGCGTGAGCGCGTCAGCGGATGCCCACGAGGTGGGGCGCGTGCTGAGCGTGACGGCGAGGTCAGCGCCGTTCTTGATGGAGCGCAGCGGCAACCACGAGCCCTGCTGTGCCGTCCCGTCGACGGTCATGGCCGCGATGAACGGGTCGGTGGCTGCGTCCCGATCGGTGGTGATGCGCACGGGCTTGTTCTTCAGCCAGACCGTGGCGGCCTGGAACTGCGGGGTTGACAGCGCGAGCCCGGAGGAGGAACCGACCGTCGGGTACATGCCCAGGGCCGCGAAGACGTACCAGCTGGACAGGGCGCCCATGTCGTCGTTGCCGGGAAGGCCGTCCCGTCCGGTTCCGAAAGTGACGTCCATCAGCTTCTGCACGATGTACTGGCTCGAGGCGGGTGCGCCGGCCCAGTTGTACGCCCACGGCGCGTTGAAGCTCATCTCGTTGCCCATGTAGTAGGTCTGCGCGTCCTGACCACCGTTGAGCTGCTGCAGCGTGGGCGTGGTCGAGAGCGTCGAGTCGATGGAGAAGAGCCGGTTCAGGCGGGCGACGGCCTGCTCCTTGCCGCCGATCGCGTTGATGAGGTCGGCCCAGGCGTAACCGAAGGACCAGAAATAGTTCGGCTCCGTCGACTCATGGAAGGTGCCGGGCTGCAGCGGCCCGGGGGTGCCCGGAGTCGTCGGTGCGGCGCGGGTCGCGATGCGGCCGTTGTCCGCGTCGAAGATCTTGCGCCACCAGCCGGCCCGGTCGACCAGCTTGGCCAGGTCGGCCTGGGTGACGTCGACTTGCGGGTCGGTCCGGACAGACGCGGGCACCTCGGAGAGGAACGCGGCCGCCGCGCGGTCGCTGTTCCACCGCTCGATGTTGCTCGAGGACCACTCCGGGCTCGGGTAGTAGCCGTCGCGCAGGTACTGCTCGGCGCTGCTCATGCTCTTGTTCGCGTTGCACGCGCTGGCCGGGTCGAAGACCGACTGCTTCACCAGCCGGGCAGCGGTGGTCACGTCGAAGTCCTTGGCCCCGAAGGAGTACGTCCCGGCGAGGACCGGCAGCGCGTTGTCGCCGGCCATCGGGGTCGAGTCGTCGCTGGCGTCGACCCAGTGCGGGAACGCGCCGCACTGCTGCGCGTCGACCACCAGCGACTGCATCATCTCGCTGGCCTCCTTCGGCGCGAGGAGCGCGAGCAGCTGCGCCTGGGAGCGGTAGGTGTCCCACAGTGAGAAGCTGCTGTAGTGCGTCCCGTAGCTGCCCTTGCTGCCGTCGGGCCGGGTGTAGGAGTAGTCGGCCACGTTGGCGACAGGTCGCTGCTCGACTCCACCGGTCGTGTCGACCGCGGTCGCCAACGGACGCTGCGCCTTCATGCTGCGGAAGTCGCCGTTGACGTCGGAGTAGACGGTCGGGGAGGCGAACACGCGGTACAGGGCGGTGTAGAACTTGACGAGCTTGTCCCGCTGCGCGGGGGTCAGCGTGGCGGGGGTGGTGGCCGCCTGGTCGACCTGGACCGTGTTGAGCCGGGCGTTCCAGGCGGCATCGGCGGCCTTGCGGGTCTGCTCGAAGCTACCGGTGGCGTTCTCGGTGTGCAGGTTGAGCTTGGCGTTGGCGACGCTGACCGCCGAGATCCCGACCCGCATCCGCAGCACCGGGTCCGTCGTGGGCAGGTCGTAGTGCAGCAGCGCCGCCCCGTCGCGGACGGTGTTGACACCGGACTCCGTCGTCTTGACCAGAGGCTTGTCGAACTCGGCGTAGAAGTAGACCGGCGAGTTGTACGGCGTCCCGTACGGGGTGCAGAACGCGGGTGCGACGGACTGCCCGGACAGGACCCGGCCAGCGTCGCTCACGCTCAGCGACACGTGCTCCGAGGTGACCTTGCCGGCCTCGGTGCGTCGGTTGCTGTTGCCGTTCAGGCGCGTGTCGATGGAGAAGTAGCCCGAGCCCGCATCCGGGTAGGTCAGCTGCGCCATGCCGGTGCGGGTCGTCGCGGTCAGGTCGACCTTGACCTTGTTGTCCAGGGTGACGCCGTAGTGGCCGGGTGAGGCGGACTCGGTGCTGGTGCGGAAGCTGACGCCGGCCGGAACCCCGGTGCTCGAGGCGACCGGGGCGGGCGCCGAGGCGGGCATCATGCCGACGGCTCCCTGTCCGGGACACCCGACACCGTTCAGGTGGGTGAGGCTGAAGAAGTTGATCCGGCCCGTGGCTGCGGTGGGCGGGTTGAGGTACCCGCCAGAGCCGTTGAAGTTGGTCCGCGGCATGTCGGGCCCGAAGTTGGTGAAGCCGAACGGAACCTTCGCCCCGGGGTTGTTGTTCCCGGCATAGCCGCTCGTGGCAGACACCGCGGTCCCGATGAACGGGTTCACGTACTGCGTCAGAGGCAGCACGTCCCGGTGCTGGGGCGGCACGGCGCGATGGCCTTCGGCGAGCGCCGACGCTCCGGAGCCGGCTGCGAGAAGACCAATGGCCGCGACAGCGACCGCCCACCTTCTGCTGGACATGGAATGGGACATCGTTGGCGCTCCTTCTCCCCGGCGCTGGGGCGTGGTCGTTTGGCGCGGCCACGGTAGGGGCCGGCCAGAAGACCGGACAAGACGGACCGGCGCCCTTGTCCGATTCGGAGGCCACAGAAGACAAGATCTGCCAGCACGCCGGCCACTTGCCAAGGCGCAGTCCAAGGCCTTGTCGCGCGGCACCAGGCACCTGACCACCATCCCGTGGATCGACTCGCCACTTGGTTTCTGCAGGAGCCATCTATGGGTGCGCGCAAAGTCCTTGACGCGCCGCAATCACAGCACTCACGCTCAGAACGGCGAGTGCGAAGGAGGCGCCGTGCGGGAGCTGCCGTTCGGGACGGTGTCGATGCTGTTCTCCGACATCGAGGGCTCGACCCTGATGTTGAGCCGTCTGGGCCACCGGTACACCGACGCGCTGGACGGCCACCGTCACGTCTTGCGTTCCGCGTGGGCCGATCACGGGGGCACCGAGATGGGCACCGAGGGAGACAGCTTCTTCGTGGTGTTTCCGACAGCCGGGGGTGCGGTCCAGGCAGCTGTCCAGGCCCAGCTCGGACTGGAGGGCCGGACGTGGCCCGGGGACGAGCGCCTGCGCGTCCGCATGGGCATCCACACCGGGACACCACAGGTTCACCAAGAGGACTACGTCGGGATGGACGTGCACCGCGCAGCCCGCATCGCCGCCTCCGCACACGGCGGACAGGCCGTGCTGTCGTCGGTGTCTGCCGAGCTCGCTCGCGACGCTCTGCCCGATGGTGTCGCCCTGAAAGACCTCGGCCGCCACCGCCTCAAGGACATCGCAGAGCCCGAGCGGCTCTTCCAGCTGACGGTGGACGGCCTGCAGAACGACTTCCCGCCGCTCAGGACGCTTGGCGCTGCGTCCCGCCTGCCGGTCCCGACGACCCACCTGGTCGGACGCGAGCAGGCGGTCGCGGAGCTGGTCGACCTAGTGGGGTCGGCCGGTTTCCGACTGGTCACGCTGAGCGGCCCAGGCGGCACCGGCAAGACACGACTCGCGATCGAGGTGGCCACACGACTCACGGCACGCTTCCCCGACGGCATCTACTTCGTGCCCATCGCGTCGGCCACAACGCCCGAAGTGGCGTGGACGACGCTCGGCGACGTGCTCGAGGTGCCGCGGGGCAGCCGCCAGCCACCGCGTCTTTTCGAGCAACTGTCGAACCGGGCGGCCCTGTTCGTCCTGGACAGCCTCGAGCAGCTCCCCGAGGCCGACGACGTGGTCTCCGAGCTGCTGGCGGCAGCGCCGCGCGCGGCGGTCATGGCGACCTCACGGCGGCCGCTGGCCGTGCCGGGTGAGCACCTCTACCCGGTCCCGCCCCTGGGCTTGCCGTCCGGTGCCACGGTGGCCGATGCCGAGGAGTCACCAGCAGTGCAGCTGTTCCTCGAGCAGGCCCGCAGCGTGCGCCCGGACTTTTCTCTCAGCCCGGAGAACGTCGACGCAGTGGCTGACATCTGTCGACGCCTGGACGGGCTGCCGCTGGCGATCGAGCTGACCGCCGCGCGGACCCGTCTGCTCGGTCCACAGGCGCTGCTTCGTCGGATCGACACGACGCTCGACCTCAAGTCGATGAGCAGGCAGGGGCCACCGAGACACCGGACGCTGCGCGAGACCATCGCCTGGTCCTACGACCTGCTACCCGAGGGTCATCAGAGGTTCTTCCGCCGGCTGGGGGTGTTCGCGGGTGGGGCAGACCTGGAGGCGCTGACCGCAGTCGCGCTCCCCGCCGTGTCGGGAGACGTGCCCGGCGACCCGCTGGACCTCGTGGCCGATCTCGTGGACGCCAGTCTTGCACTCGTGTCCGAGGCTCCAGACGGCGAGCCGCGTGTCACCGTCCTGGAGACGATCCGGTCCTTCGCTCTGTCGGAGCTGCGCGCCACGGGTCAGCTCGACGCGGCACGGTCCGCGCACGGCCACCACTTCCTGGAGGTGGCCGAACGGCTCAAGGTGACCCGCGACTCCGACCATCTCGTCGCCCTTGGCCAGGCGGAGACCGAGCTCGACAACTTCCGTGAGGCCCTGACCTGGGGTCTTCATCATGGCGGGGCGACCGAGGGCTTGGATCTCGCTGCGACGGCGACCGCGCTCCAGTTGGCGACGTCGCTCGGATGGCTCTGGTATACGGGCGGATACGTGGCCGAGGGGTGCCGTTGGTTCGAGCTGGCCCTCGCACGCGCCGGGAGCGCACCGTCGGCGGTGCTCGCCGAATGCCTCGGGACCTACGCCAACCTGCAGATCGCGCGAGGGGACGCCGATCACGCCCTTGAGCTCGCCACACGGAGCCTGAACATGGCGCGTGCGGTGGCGGACGAGGAACGGGAAGCCTTCGCGATGGGGGTCCTCGGGACGGCGCAGCTGCACCTGGGGGACGTCGACTCAGCCCGCCGGACGTTCGAGGAGTCCCTGTTGCTGCACCGGCGCATCGGAATCCAGTTCCGGCTCACGCGCGCCCTCGGCAACCTCGCCGGTGTCGAGGAGGAGCTGGGTCACTACGCGCGTGCCGAGGAGCTGACCCAGGAGGCGCTCGAGATCCTCAGGGCGGCCGGCGACGAGCACGAGACCGCAGTCCAGGGCCAGAACCTCGCCAACCTGCTGGCGGTGAGTGGGCGCCCGGAGGAAGCCGGCCGGCTCGCCCAGTCGCTGATCGAGCCGATCGTCCGGCTGCGCAGTCCCAACCTCACCATGGCGTTCGCCAACACCTACACGAACATCCTCATCGCGCTCGGCGACCCGGTGCGGGCTGCGCACCTGATCGGCGCCGAGGAAGCCATGAGGGACCGCTTGTCGCTTCCCAACCCCTTCCAGGAGGAGGAACGGGCCGAGGCCTGGGCCGCAGCCGAGGGGCTCATTTCCGCCGAGGAGTGGGGACGCGAGATCCGGACCGGGCGCGAGGTCTCGGTGGAAGACCTGCTGCTCGCACTCGCCGACGGACCTGATTCCGACTCAGGTTGATGAGGAGGAGATCACGTGATCCACTTTCCGCTCGCTGCCTTGGCCCTCGTCGCCCTCGTCACCTCCACCAGCTGCAGTGTCGGCGGTGGTGGGTCCGACCCTGTCGAGTCGGCCGCCACACCGCCGGCGGACCAGCCGACGTCCAAGGGCGACCCGACCGCCGACGCGGTCGCTGATCTCGCGGCCCACACCGGCGTGGACCCAGCCGATGTACAGGTGGTCCTCCAGGAGGACGTGACCTGGCGCAACGGCGCCCTCGGGTGCGCTAAGCCCGGCAGCTCATACGTCCAGATGCTCGTGGAGGGCTACCGGATCGTGCTTCGAGCCGGTGGACGCGAGTACGTCTACCACGGCGCGCACGGCAAGCCGCCCTTCCGCTGTGACCTGCCCGACCCCAACGGTGCGGTCGGCCGCGCAGGGCAATGAGGCACTGACACCCATGAAGGACCCTGCAACGCCTGCGGTCCTCGGCCGATCTGGACACAGGGCTCGGGCGGGACCCACCAGAGTGGATCCCGCCCGAGCGACCGTCAGGACTGCTGAACCGTCACTTCACCGCGTAGGCGCGGATGACGTCCTGGCTCACCGTTCGCCCGGCCGTGTCGGCGGCCTGGACCCGCAGGCTGGCCTTGCCGCCGGCCACGTTGGTCACCTTGACCGTGCACACCGTGGCGGTGCAGCTCTTCGTCGGCGAGGTCCACGTCTTGCCGTCGTCCCAGGACAGCTGCACGGTGGGCTTGACCACCGGCAGTGCCGTGAGCGTGTCGGGCATGGTGAACGCGACCGTGAAGGAGTACTTCCCGGCGGGAGCCGTGTTCGTGGATGAGAGCGCCATCCGGTAGTCGACGTTGAGCATGGGCAGGACGTCGCGGTCACCCGTTGGTGTGTCGATGTTGAAACCCCACTCGGTCTTGAGCCGCGTCGTCAGCTGCCAGAACGGGTTCTCTCGCTGGATGTCGGTGGCGACCTTGATCCGGTGCTTGCCCGTGGGGACCCGTTCGTTGAGGAACACGGAGGCAAACATGTCGAGGATGAGCTCGTCATCGACGTAGATCTTGCCGCTGTACTGGTCGCTGAACATGTCCGAGTTGGCGAGGTGTCCTGCGGCGTCGGTGTACGCCCCCTGCGACAGGTACAGCCAGTTGCCTTCATGCACCGGGGGCGGGGAACCGTTGGAGAGCAGCTGCAGCGGAGAGACCCTGTTGGCGATCGGACCGCCGAACCACGTCTCGGTCGTGACGCTGCCGCCGGCGAACGTCTTGCGCGGAGCGTAGAGGCGAGCGTACTCACCGCCGTACGTCGCGTCGTTGATGGCGACGGTCCGCTCCCACACGGCACCGGTGGACACGTAGTGGGTCACCGTGGTGGGGAACGGGACCGGGCGCACGACACCGAGGTTGGCCACGCCGCCGCGCTCGGGCACCCACCCGATGAGCTCTTCGACCGCGGTGAGGCCGTCGGCGCTCGTGCTGTTCAGACCGTTGTAGTGCTCGACCAGCGCGGAGACCGCGGTGCCGGTCCCGTCGATGGTCCCGCCGGCCGGGACGCCGTCCGCCCAGTACCTGACGAGGTCGTACATGTAGCCGGGGCTGGCGGTGGTGACGAGCTTGCTGGTCACGAAGCCGTTGGCCAGCAAAGCGCGCACCTCCGCCCGGTGCCCCTGCAGGGCAGGGAGGCCTGGTGTGCCCTCGATCGTGCCTGCGCAGCTCTGGCCCTCGCTCGGGTAGACCACGAGGGCTGCTGCGCCGGCCTGGCGCAGGCTGGCCGCGGCGGCGGTCAGGTCCCCGCAGCTGCCTGACAGGACCGCCACGGCACCCTTCACTGCCTTGGTGACCGAGGGCTTGTCCGCCGTGCCCGCATCGACGACGCGGAAGGCGCCGTCGATGGGAGCGACGGTGGTCTCGCTGAGGCTGCCACCCGGCGCGGTGAGCGGGCGCAGTGCGACCGGCGCCCCGCGCGGCGGGGTGAGGACGCCCTCGGGCTGGCTGAGCATCCAGTTGGACGCGACCGTCGCGTTCCCACCGGTGAGGTTCTTCGACGGCTGCGCGTAGAGGCGGTCCACCGCGCCGTAGTAGAGGAACCCGGTGTGGCCGGCGGCGCCGTCCCAGCCGATGTCGAGGATGGCCCCTTCGTTGATGACAGGCTTGTCCACCTTGTAGTCGAAGCGCTGAGCGGCGTTCTCGTCGAGCACGATCTCGGTGTTCTGGGACACCGCGAAGGTCGGGTTGTAGCTGACGACGCCCTCCTGGGCGCCGTCCTGCGCCAGACCGAACGAGATGACCCCCGTGGAGTAGGTGCCGGGCGCGACCCGGAAGGTGACGCTCTGCGCGTCGGGGGACGCGTCAAAGCTGCGCTGGTCGTAGCTCCAGGGCGCGCCCAAGCTGCTCAGTGCGAGCTGGTGCGAGACGCTGCGCGAGCCGGCCCGGGGCTTGACGGTCACCTTGACGTCGTAGCGCTCGGCCTCGAGCTGGTACGCCACAGCGGTACGCACCGTGCCGCCACCGTCAGAGGGGGTGGCGGTGACCACGGCGGAGTAGGCGCCCGGCGCAGCCACCGTCGGGTCCAGGAGGACCGGCACGCTCGCGGTCCCGTTGGCCGGGACCGTGACGTTGTCCGACGGGAGGGTCATCGAGCCGGTGGGCTCCGGGCTGCCGTCCTCACCCGTGAGGGCGAGCGAGAGCGTGACCGGGGTGGCTCGCGTGTTGGTGTACGTCAGCGTCGTCGTGGTCGGCGCGAGGTCGGCGTGCGGCCACGCGTACGAACCGAGCGACAGCGAGGCAGGGGCCAGCACGTCCTGGCGAACGGCGGCGAGCGCGTCGACCCGTCCGGTGCCGGCGTCGAAGCCGGTCGCGTCGGCGACCGGAACGGTGCTGTTGGCGATGGCTGCCTTCAGCTTCTCGCCGTCCCAGGTGGGGTGTTCCTGCTTCAGGATGGCCGCCAGTCCTGCGACGTGCGGGGTGGCCATGGAGGTCCCGCTGATGGTCGTGTAGTACTCGTCGACGACCGGGCCGAGCTGGGTGCCCGCTGCGCGAGCGGCAGTGATGTTGACGCCTGGGGCGACGACCTCGGGCTTGAGCGCCCCGTCACGCAGACGTGGTCCGCGGCTCGAGAAGCCTGCCATGGCGTCGTGCACGTCGACGGCGCCGACCGTGAGCGCGGCGTCCGCTGCGCCGGGCGAGGTCACCGTCGAGGGCCCTGCGGAGCCGGCGTTGCCGGCGGCGATGACGAACAGGGTGTCGGACGACGCAGAGAGCTCGTTCACCGCCTGGGAGAGCGGGTTCGTGCCGTCGTCCGCGTCCCCGCCGAGGCTCATGCTGACGACGTCGGCGCCCTGGTCGACGGCCCAGACCATCCCCTCCAGAACCCAGGAGTCCGCGCCGTACCCGCCGTCGGCGAGCACCTTGCCCACCATGAGGTCCACGGCCGGGGCGACGCCCTTGCGCTTGCCGTTTGACGCTGCTCCGCTGCCAGCCACGGTGGAAGCGACGTGGGTGCCGTGCCCGTTGCCGTCGGTGACCGTGGCGTCCGTCGTGAAGTTGGCAGACTTCAGGACCCGGCCCAACAGGTCGGGGTGCGTCGGGTCGTAGCCGGTGTCGAGGACGGCGACGGTGGCGCCGGCACCGGTGTAGCCGGCAGCCCACGCCTCGGGAGCATGGATCTGCGGCACAGAGTTCTCCAGGGACACCTTCACCCGACCGTCGAGGTCGACCCGGCCGGCGCCGTCGGCCAGACCTGTCGGGTGCCCGGCGGAGTCCTTGCCCGTGGTGAGGTCCTTCCAGAACGCGCGTGCGCTCTTCTTCTGGGTAGCGAAGGCGGCCACTCCCAGCTCGGAGATCAAGACGGTCCGCTTCGCTCCGGTGAGGCTGGCCTTGCCCGCCTCCACGGCGGCCGTGTGCCCGGCGCCGTAGTCCACCATGAGGGGCAACGTGCTGCGGGACGCGTCGTCGTACTGGTCGGCCAGCAGTCCCGTGATGTCGAAGAGGTCCCGGTCCAGCCGCTTCGCAGCAAGCAGACCGAAGGCCTCGACCGGCACCACGTACAGGTGGCCACCCGCCTCGTTGATCGCCGCCTGAGGAACGGTTCCGTCGGGTCGCTGCGACAGGGTGACGGACTTCTTGCCGTCCGGGCTGGTGGACACCTGGACGACGTCGCCGGTCACGAGGGTGACCTTCTTGACGGTCGGTGCGCCGGAAGGGCGCGGGCCGGCCGGCGGCGTCGGAGCCGCTGAGGCGGAGGTCGTCGTGGCGAAGAGCCCGACGGTGAGTGCGGTAGCGGCCAGGCACGCCGTGGTGCGCACGGCCTTCCTGGATGGCTCCCGGCCGCCACTCGTGCGGCGGGCAGGGCGGAAAGAGGTCATGCAGAGGGGTCCTCTCGAGTAGGCGCGACACCGTTGTCGCGTCCAAGATCGTCCGCAGTAGTCCGCGTTGGGGGAGACGCGGCCTTGGATGCAGTCGTCCCGAGACAGAGTGCCCGAGAGGCGCTTCGTCGGAAGGATGCCAAGGCGGCGGATACCTGCCATGGCGCAGGTGCGCCACGGCATTCCAGCGGCGCCCTTCAGCGCCACAGGTCAGGTGCCACCTGTCGCGTGCAGCGGTCCTTGCCATCGCCTACCCGACGTGAGCCCCTGCTACGCAGGTGGCCCGACGGAGCATGCTGCGATGGAGATGCCCGCGTCTGACGTGCGTGAACGCCGGCAATCAGACGTTGAAGCGGAACTCCACGACGTCGCCGTCAGCCATGACGTAGTCCTTGCCCTCGATCCGGACCTTGCCGGCGGCCTTGGCGGCGTTCATGGTCCCCGCCGCGACGAGGTCGTCGAAGCTGACGACCTCGGCCTTGATGAAGCCACGCTGGAAGTCGGTGTGGATGACGCCGGCTGCCTGCGGGGCGGTCCAGCCCTTGCCGATCGTCCACGCGCGCGACTCCTTGGGGCCGGCGGTGAGGTAGGTCTGGAGCCCGAGCGTGTGGAAGCCGGTCCGGGCAAGCTGGTCCATCCCGGACTCTTCGGCGCCGAAGCTCTGGAGCAGCTCGAGCGCCTCGTCGGGCTCCATCTCCATGAGGTCCATCTCGAGCTTCGCGTTGAGGAAGACTGCGTCGGCCGGGGCGGCGAGCTCGCGCAGCGAGGTCTGCAGCTCCTCGTCGGCGAGCTGGTCCTCGTCGAGGTTGAAGACGTAGATGAAGGGCTTGGTGGTCAGCAGGCCGAGCTGCTTCGCCTCCGCCAGGTCGACCCCGGCGGCCGGCCCCGCCGCATACAGGGTGTGCCCCTCTTCGAGGACCTTCTGCGCGGCGAGCGCGAGGTCGACGGCGGCCTTCTTGTCCTTGTTGACCCGGGCCTCCTTCTCGAGGCGGGGCACGGCCTTCTCGAGCGTCTGGAGGTCGGCGAGGATCAGCTCGGTGTGGATCGTCTCGATGTCACCGGCGGGGCTGACCTTGCCGTCGACGTGGACGACGTCGGCGTCCTCGAACGCGCGCACGACCTGGCAAATCGCGTCGGCCTCGCGGATGTTGGCGAGGAACTTGTTGCCCAGCCCCTCCCCCTCGGAGGCGCCGCGGACGATGCCGGCGATGTCGACGAAGCTCACCGTGGCCGGGAGGATCTTCTCCGACCCGAAGATCTCGGCGAGCGCGCCGAGACGCGCGTCGGGCAGGGGGACGACGCCGACGTTGGGCTCGATGGTGGCGAACGGGTAGTTCGCGGCGAGCACGTTGTTCTTGGTCAGCGCGTTGAAGAGCGTCGACTTGCCGACGTTGGGGAGACCGACGATTCCGATGGTGAGTGCCACGAGGACAAGAGTTTAGTGGCGATCAGACCTGGTGCCGACCACGAGCGCGTATGCCGTCCGGGTCGACTCACGCGAGGGTCCACTCCCAGCCGGGCTGCCAGCCGAAGGGCGCGCCGACGACCTGCTCGAGCGGCGTGCCGTCGAGCAGGTGCTGCAGTGCCCACCGGTTGGCGGAGTGGGCGATGACGAGCACCCGTTCGCCACTGTGGTCCCGGCGGAGGTCGCACAGGCAGGCAGCCGTGGCGTCGACGACGTCGCGGTAGCTCTGCCCGCCGGGGAACCGTACGTCGATGTGGTCCGTACGGACGCGGTCGAGGTCCGCGACCGGGCAGCCGTTGAGCTCGCCGTAGTCGCACTCGCGCAGCCGCGAGTCGACGCGCAGCGGCACTCCGCTGCCGCCGTAGGCCAGGTCAGCCGTCTCCACCGCCCGCGCGAGGTCGGAGGAGTAGACGGCCGCGAGCTGCTCCGCGGGGCGCCGCCGCCCCAGCTCGACGGCGAGGCGACGCCCCTCCTCGGACAGCCGACCGGGGAGCCAGCCGGTCGCGATGCCGGCCTCGTTGTCCTCGGTGATCGAGTGCGTCTCGTAGACCAGCTCGACGGTCACGGCTGAACCCGGCCTGTCAGCGTGGCATCCGCACGCCGCAGAGCTGACGCGACTGGGCCACGAGGTTGCCGGCCGAGTCCCAGATCATGGCGTCCTCCTCCATCATCCCGCCGCCGAGGGTGTCGCTGCCGAGCGTCACCTGCAGCCAGCCCGGCTCCGGCCGGCGTCGCACGTGGCCGGTGAACTCGAGGGTCGGTGTCCAGCCGAAGAGCCCGAGGTCGAAGGCGACCGGCGGCAGCGCGTCGAGCGCCATCATGAGCATCGTCGTGTCGGGCTCGCGGCCGTCGCGCAGCCGTAGCCAGCCACGCATGACGCCGCGCATGGACGGCTTCCCGAGCGCCCAGCCGGCGGTGCTCGGGTCGAGCCGCAGGTCGAGCCGCTCGAGGAACTTCGCGTTGGCGAGGAAGTCGGGCGGCGCCTGCTCGGCCGAGACGCATTGCTCAGGCGGCGGCATCTCGGGCGGTGACGCCTGGCGCTGCACGTCGAGGTCGGTGAGGTTGCCGAACGAGCCGATGGCGCGCATCCGCTCCACGGGCTCCCCGTCGTCGCCGGTCTGATGGATCGTCATCTGCCCTGTGGACAGCTTGCGCCCGCAGCGCATGACCTCGGTCGTCACCGTGAACGGGCCCGGCTGGGAGGCGGTCATGAAGTAGGCCGACAGCACGACGGGGTCGATGTGCAGCGTCGTCTCGCTGGGGTCGGTGCCGAGGTGCTCGCCGAGCGCGCGGAGAGCCGTGGTCATGACCAGGCCACCGTTGACGGCGTTGCCGATCATCCACTCCTCGTGGAAGGTGCCGTGCCGCAGCGTGGGTCCCTCGCCGGGCTCGAGCCGGGTCGCGTCGTCGTACTCACTCACGGACTAGGTGTAACAGACGTCCCGGACGCCCCGCCCACCCGGGCGTATGCCGTCCGCCCGGTCCAGCCGCCGACACGCGCGCGGCGGGGGCCGGGTGTGGCATCCCCACGGTGTCGGCGGCGTCTGGGACGGTGCTCGCATGGACCTCACCGCTCTGCTCGTCGGGATCATCATCGGGGCCCTGCTTGGCGGGCTGCTCGGCTGGCTCTCGGCCCGCTCCACGCTGCTGGCCCGGTCGACCGGCGCCGAGGTCGAGCGCGACGTGCTGCGGGAGCGGGTGTCCGACCTCGAGACGGCGCGGCACGTCGACGACACCACGGCGAGCCTGCTCGCTCCCCTGCGCGACACCATCGGCCGGGTCGAGCGGCAGGTCGGAGCGCTCGAGCGCGACCGGTCGCTCCAGTTCGGCCAGCTGGGTGAGCGGCTCACCGAGGTGAGCCGCTCCACCGAGTCGCTCCGGTCCGAGACGGCGAGTCTCGCGAGCGCCCTCAACGCCTCCACGGTGCGCGGCGCGTGGGGCGAGGTGCAGCTGCGACGTGTGCTGGAGCTGGCCGGCCTCATCGCCCGGTGCGACTTCGACGAGCAGGTGACGCGCGTCAGCCGCCACGGCGCGACGGTGCGCCCCGATGCCGTCGTCAACCTTCCCGGCTCGCGCCACGTCGTCGTCGACTCGAAGGCCCCGATGGCCCACTTCCTCCAGGCGCACGGTGACACGGTGTCGGAGGTCGAGCGCGCCGAGCTCCTTGCCGCCCACGCGACCTCGCTCCGGCGTCACGTCGAGGGTCTGGCCGCCAAGGCGTACTGGACGGCCTTCACCCGCTCCCCCGAGGTCGTCATCTGCTTCGTCCCCGGTGAGGCCATCCTCGCGACGGCCTTGTCCGACGATCCCGGACTCTACGAGCACGCCCTGTCGCGCAAGGTCGTCCTCGCCTCGCCCGGCACGCTCTTCGCCGTGCTGCGCACCATCGGGGCGATCTGGCAGCAGGACGCCCTCGAGCAGAACGCCCGCGAGCTGCTCGTCATCGGCCAGGACCTCTACGCGCGCCTGACGACGCTCGGCGGGCACGTGACGACGATGGGCCAGTCCCTGTCTCGTTCGGTCGAGCAGTACAACAGGTTCGTCGGCACCCTCGAGTCGCGGGTGCTCGTCACGGCGCGCCGGATGCACGAGCTGCACCTGACCACCGAGGCGCCGCCGGTCCTCGAGCCGCTCGAGGTGGCGCCGCGTTCGCTGAGCGCGACGGAGCTGACCGACGACCTCGGGCGCGCCGCCCGGGACGACGCCTTCCTCGGACACGCCATCAGCGGTGGCGGTCAGGGCTCCGCCGGGACTGGAAACAGCGACGACCCCGGCGTACGCGACCCCCGCGAGCAGTCTGCCTGACCAGGCTCAGCTCTTCGCCACGCCGCCCGGCGGCCTTCCGCGCGGGTACGCACGAGCGGTCGCACGGCAGAGGTCGTCTCGTCGCGCAGTCGCCGTTGTCCGATTCGTCCCGCAAGTGGACACCCGGCCACGGCACCGCGGACAATGCGCGCGTGGCATTGGGTAGAGCGTGACCGGGGCGGGGGGCCCGGGTCCGGAGGACTCCAGCGCGCCCAGACGGCGCATCGGTCCGTACGAGCAGAGCCTGCGCGACTCGCGCGAGCGCGTCGAGGCGGCCGCACGCGAGCGTGCCCGCCGTCGGCGCCGCTCCCGCATCGTCGCGGTCCTGGCGACCCTCGTGGTCGTCGCCGGAGCGGGGTACGGCGCGATCCGCTACGTCGGCCTGCGCGAGGTGCCGACAGCCCTGCCCGCGACCGCCGCCCAGCCGACGTCGTGCGCCGACCCGGTCACGGTCCGGGTCTCCGTCGCCCCCGCCATCGCCCCCGCCGTGGCCGCAGCGGCCGAGTCGCTCGCCCGACAGGCCGACGGCCCGTGCGCGGCCTACACCATCGAATCCGAGGAGCCCTTCACCGTCGCCGGCTCGCTGGGTGGCGCCGGCCGCCCGGACGCGTGGATCACCGACTCGCCCTTCTGGATCGGCCGCGCCAGCGCCGCCGCGGGCTCGAGGATCACACCCGGTGAGCCGTTCGCCAGGAGCGCGGTGCTCGTCGCGATGAAGGACGAGACCGCCGCTGCCCTCGGCAGCCGGCCGCGATGGGCAGACCTGCTCGGCGGTGCCGTCCCCGTGCGCATCCCCGACCCCAGCCGGTCGGCCATCGGCCGGATCGCCCTCGGGGCCGCGTCGTCCGCACTGCCTGACGCCAAATTGCGCTCGCTCGCGGCCACGTCGGCGCCGACGGCCACCGGCGGGGTCTCGCTCGACGGCATCGCCCCGGCCGCCCACGGCGTCGGGGCCGTCGTCTCGCAGGCCCAGCTCGTCGCGTGGAACGCCGAACACCCTGATGAGCCGCTTGCCGCGGTCGGCCCCGCCGAGGGAGCCCCGGCCCTGGAGTACTCCCTCGTGTCACTAACGGCCGACCCGGCCACGGCCCGGCTCGTCAGCGCACTCGAGGACCACCTCGCGTCCGCGGAGACGCGGAAAGTGCTGCAGGACAGCGGTTTCCGCACAACCGATGGCGACCCGAAGGACCCGTCCCCGCTCCACGGAGAGGTTCGCGTGAGCGGCGAGGCGGAGGGCTCTTCGCTGACGAAGGCCGTCGGCATCTGGAACGCGGCGGCGAAGAAGACCCAGGCCCTGCTCGCCGTCGACGTGTCGGGTTCGATGCTCGAGCGCACCGAGAACGCCACCCGCCTCGCGATCGTCCAGGAGGCGACGGCGCGGGCCGCGGCCGCCGTCTCACCGACGACCATCGCCTCTCTCTGGGTCTACTCGCTCCACGTCGGCAGCCGCGGCGACGACCACCGGCAGCTCACCGGCTACGCCGCGCTCGGCGCGAGCACGAGCCTCGGGGCCCTCGACGACGCCCTCTCCGGTCTCGACACGTACGTCGGAGGTGGGAGCGGGCTCTACGACACGATCGCCGCCGCCTACGACCGAGCCACGTCGGCGTGGCGGCCCGGCTACGCCAACACCCTCGTCGTCCTCGCCGACGGTCCCAACCAGGACGACTACGGCCTGACGCTGGACCTGCTCAAGAAGCGTCTTGCTGCCGCCAAGGACCCGAAGCGGCCGGTCCGAGTCGTCGTCCTCGGCGTCGGCGGACGCTCGGACGACGCTGCCATGCGACAGGTCGTGGCGATCACGGGCGGCCAGTACGTCCCGGCGGGCTCGGTCGAGGACCTCGCACCGGCGCTCACGACGGCCCTCGGGGGCTGACCGCCGGCGCGACCGGGACCGGCATCAGTGCAGCGAGCCGGAGTCCTCGAAGGCGGCGTCGTGCCGGACGGTGCCGCCGTCCCCGCCCTGACGGGCCTTGAGGTCCCGACGCAGCTCGTTGGGCAGCGAGAAGAGCAGCGACTCCTCCGCGGCGATGACCGCCTCCACCTCGCCGTAGCCGCGCTCCGCGAGCCACGACAGCACGTCGCGGACCAGCACCTCGGGAACGCTGGCGCCCGAGGTGACGCCGACCGTCGAGACACCGTCGAGCCAGGCCGGGTCGATCTCGTCGGCGAAGTCGACGAGGTGCCCGTCGCGGGCTCCGTGCTCGATCGCGACCTCGACGAGGCGCACCGAGTTGGACGAGTTGCGCGACCCGACGACGATCATGAGGTCGGTGTCCTTGGCCATCTGCTTGACGGCCAGCTGGCGGTTCTGGGTGGCGTAGCAGATGTCATCGGAGGGCGGGCTCTGCAGTGCCGGGAACTTCTCCTTCAGACGGGCCACCGTCTGCATCGTCTCGTCGACCGACAGGGTGGTCTGCGAGAGCCAGACCACCTTCTCGGGGTCGCGGACGGTGACGTTCTCGACGTCGTCGGGGCCGTCGACCAGCGTGATGTGCTCGGGGGCCTCCCCGGCCGTACCGACGACCTCCTCGTGGCCCTCGTGGCCGATGAGGAGGATGTCGAAGTCGTCGTCGGCGAAGCGCACGGCCTCACGGTGCACCTTCGTCACGAGCGGGCACGTCGCGTCGATCGTCTTCAGGCTGCGGACCCTCGCCTCCTCGTGGACCACCGGCGCCACGCCGTGCGCGGAGAAGATGACGGTGGCGCCCTCGGGCACCTCGTCGGTCTCGTCGACGAAGATCGCGCCGCGCTTCTCGAGCGTGGTGACGACGTGCTTGTTGTGCACGATCTGCTTGCGCACGTAGACGGGCGGCCCGTAGAGGTCGAGGGCCTTCTCGACGGTCACGACCGCCCGGTCCACACCGGCGCAGTAGCCTCGTGGCGCCGCGAGGAGGACCTTCTTGGCAGGCGTCTGGTCGGCTGGCTCACTCATGGCCACATCGTACGGGGGCGCGTGCGCCGTTCCGATTCGCCGTCTGCCCGCACGAGGCCGCAACCCTCGCCGCCGAGCGCCGGGGCACCCGGGGCGCCGGCCGTCGAGCGGCCTCGGCGGACCGGAGCCCGGCGCCGACCAGGTGCGCGCCATCGGCTCGCGAGACCTCTAGGGTGACGCGAGTGAGCATGACGAGCCCGCTGCCCGACAAGGCCGCCGACACGACGGCCGAGCAGCCGTGGCCGGTGCGGGTGCTCAGCCTCAAGATCGCTGACTACGTCGAGCGCATGAGCCAGCTGTGGGTCGAGGGCCAGGTCGTGCAGTTCAATGCCCGGGGCGGCACGGCCTTCCTCACCCTGCGCGACCCCGACGTCGACATGTCGCTCTCGGTCTCGGTGCCGATGAACGCCGTCAAGGCCATGCCGATCCCCCTCGCCCAAGGCGCCCGCGTGGTGCTCCAGGCCAAGCCGACCTTCTGGACCAAGCGGGGCACCCTGCAGCTCGAGGCGCGCCAGATCCGGCCCGTCGGTATCGGCGACCTGCTCGCGCGCGTCGAGATCCTCAAGCGAACCCTCGCGGCCGAGGGGGTCTTCGACATCGGTCGCAAGCGTCCCATCCCCTTCCTGCCGCAGCGCGTCGGCCTCATCACGGGACGCAGCTCCGCCGCCGAGAAGGACGTCGTCGAGAACGCCCGCCGCCGTTGGCCCGCGGTCGTGTTCGAGATCCGCGAGGTCGCCGTGCAGGGCGCCTCGGCCGTCACCGAGGTCGTCGAGGCGCTCCGCGAGCTCGACGCGATGCCGTCCGTCGACGTCATCGTCATCGCCCGTGGCGGCGGAGCGCTCGAGGAGCTGCTCCCCTTCTCCAACGAGGCGATGGTCCGGGCCGTCGCCCAAGCCCGCACTCCCGTCATCAGCGCCATCGGGCACGACGTGGACCAACCGCTGCTCGACCTGGTTGCCGACTGGCGGGCGTCGACGCCGACCGATGCCGGCAAGAAGGTCGTCCCCGATGCGGCGCACGAGCGCGCGCTCGTCGACACCGCTCGCGACCGCATACGCCGGGCGCTCGTACGCCGCATCGAGGCCGAGCGGTCGGGGCTGCGGTCCCTCGTCTCCCGGCCCGTGATGGCCGACCCGGTCGCACTGGTCCGCGTTCGGCGCCAGGAGGTGGCGGCGCTGCGAGCACGCGCCACCACACGCATCGAGGCACGACTGCACCGCGCCGCCGACCAGGCCGAGCACCTGCGCCGCCAGGTCGTCGCCCTCTCCCCGCAGTCGACGCTCGAGCGGGGCTATGCCGTCGTCCAGCACCGTGACGGCCGGATCGTCATGGACCAGGACGACGTCGGGGTCGGCGAGCTGCTGCGGGTCCGCGTGGCCCGTGGCGACTTCGGAGTGCGACCCGTGACCGCCGGCGCCGAGGAGGCACCGCCGAAGCCCTCGACCCCCAGGACGGCAGCGCGCACGTCGTCGAGCGCCGCCGCCCCGAAGGCCGCCGCTCCCCACAAGCCCCGCGAGCCCCGACCGGCCGGCCCTCCCGGCACGCCGACGGCGGCGACCGGGGACGACGGCACGGCGTCGTAGGGTGACGGCCATGGCTGACGCGACGACGACCGACGGCTCGTTCCCCGACCTCGAGGGGATGCGCTACGAGGACGCCCGAGAGGAGCTCATCGCGATCGTCGCGAAGCTCGAGGCGGGACAGGCCCCGCTCGAGGACTGCATGCACCTCTGGCGTCGGGGCGAGGCGCTGGCGGCGCACTGCGCGACCTGGCTCGACGGCGCGCAGGCCGAGATCGAGCGCGCCACACGTCCGGCGGCTCCCGAGGGCGAGCTCCACGCCGACGACGAGATCTTCGACGAGGACGAGTCCTGATCTGACCCTGCTGAGCCCCGCGTCCGGTCAGCCGGCCAGGTGAGCCACGCGCCCGGTCAGCCGGTCGTGGTCGGCGGGGCCGACGTGGCACCGGCTGCCGGCTGCACCGGCGCCAGGGCCGCGACGAACGCCGTGAGCTCGTCCTCGGGGGCGGTGCCGCTCGCGACCAGGGTCAGGCCCTTGGCGCCGCCAGCCCTCGCGACATAGGCGATCTGACCCGCGTCGCTCGCGACGAACTTCTCGAAGGCGCGGCCCGACACCGTGACGGTGCCCGCGGCCTCCCCGTCGTTGACCGAACGGCTCACCCAGCCGCCCGTGGCGCCCACGGCTTGCTTGAGGGCTATGTCGGCTCCGCTCGGCGTCGTCCACACCGTCGTGAAGGTCGGGATCTTCTCGGTGCCCGGCGCATAGGTCGCCACGGTCGGCACCCAGCCGTCGCCGAGGCCCCGGGGCAGCTCGACCGGCCACGCCGTCTGTGCCGCGACCTGGCCGGCCTTGCCCGCAGCGTCGACCGCCGGCCTCTGCACCTGGCTGATCCGCGGGACGATCGCGACGAGCGCGAGCACGAGCAGGCCGATGACGAACATCGAGCGGAACATGTTGGGGAACGTGCCGAGCGAGTACCGGCTCGGTGGAGCCGCCTGGACCGTCGACTCGACCGGCTGCGACGGCAGGGTCGGCCCGCTCGGTCCGGCCGCCTCGAGCGGCTCTGGGGACGGGGCCGGGGCGCTCTCGCTCGCAGGTGTCGACGGCGTCGACGGGGTGCTCATGACCCCATGGTCCCCGACTCCCGGACGCCGTCCAAACCCGGGTATGGCCACCGATAGGCTGGCGCCGACTCGTTCTGCGCCGACGGAGGACCCTTGATGAAGCACAGCCAGCCGGACCGCAACCTCGCTCTCGAGCTGGTGCGGGTGACGGAGGCAGCGGCCATGGCCGGGGGCCGGTGGGTCGGCCGTGGCGAGAAGAACAGGGCCGACGGTGCCGCCGTCGAGGCGATGCGCGCCATGATCTCCACCGTCAGCATGCGCGGCATCGTCGTCATCGGCGAGGGCGAGAAGGACAACGCCCCGATGCTCTTCAACGGCGAGCAGGTCGGAGACGGCACCGGCCCCGAGGTCGACGTCGCGGTCGACCCGATCGACGGCACCACCCTGACGGCCAAGGGGATGAACAATGCCGTCGCCGTCATGGCCGTGGCCAACCGCGGCGCGATGTACGACCCCTCCGCCGTGTTCTACATGGACAAGCTCGCGACCGGCCCGGAGGCGGCCGACGTCGTCGACATCCGCCTCCCCGTCTCCGAGAACATCCGGCGCATCGCCAAGGCCAAGCGGGAGACGCCGGCCGACGTCACCGTCGTCATGCTCGACCGGCCGCGCCACGAGCACCTCGCCGAGCAGATCCGTGACACCGGCGCGCGCATCCGCTACATCGTCGACGGTGACGTCGCGGGCGCCGTCATGGCGGCCCGTCCCGGCACCGGCGTCGACCTGCTGCTCGGCATCGGCGGCACGCCGGAGGGCATCATCGCCGCCTGCGCCATCAAGTGCACCGGCGGCGTCATCCAGGGCCGGCTCTGGCCCAAGGACGACGACGAGCGCCAGAAGGCCCTCGACGCCGGTCACGACCTCGACCGTGTCCTGTCCACCGACGACCTCGTCGTCGGTGAGTGCTTCTTCGTCGCCACCGGCATCACCGACGGTGAGCTGCTCCGGGGCGTGCGCTACGGCGCGAAGTCGGCGCGCACCAACTCCCTCGTCATGCGCTCGCGCAGCGGCACCATCCGCACGATCGACAGCGAGCACCGCTTCGACCGGCCCGGCTGGTTCGGCAGCACCGACATGATCGACGCGTGAGGGACGCCACCATGACCCACGAGACGTCCCCCGTGCGCACCCTCGTCGTCGGCGAGGCCCTCGTCGACGCGGTCACGACCCCGGACGGCGACACGGACGAACACGTGGGCGGCAGCCCCGCCAACGTCGCCTTCGGTGTGGCCGCCCTCGAGCACCCGGTCGACCTCGCGACGTGGATCGCGACGGACGAGCGCGGACGTCGCATCGAGGAGGTATGCCGCCAGCGGGGTGTCGCACTCACCCCCGGCTCCCAGGGCGCGCCCTTCACCTCCGTCGCCCACGCGACGCTCGACCCCTCCGGCGCCGCGACCTACGTCTTCGACCTCGAGTGGCAGGTGGCCGCGGTTCCCGGCCTCACGGCATACGGCCACGTCCACACGGGCAGCATCGCGGCCGTGCTCGAGCCGGGCGGCGGGCAGGTGCGGGAGATCCTCGGCGCCGCTCGCGAGCTGGGTGCCACGGTGTCCTACGACCCGAACGCGCGGCCGTCGCTCATGGGCCGCCCTGAGCAGGCCCGGCGCACGATCGAGAGCTCGATCGCGCTGTCCGACGTCGTCAAGGTCAGCGACGAGGACATCGAATGGCTGTGCCCCGGTGAGGCGGTCGACGACGTGGTGCGGGCCTGGGGCGAGCTGGGACCCGCGCTCGTCGTGGTCACGCGCGGGGCGGAGGGCGCCGTCGTCCGCGTCACCCGCACCGGCGAGCAGCAGGCGCTCCCGGCGCCCACCGTCACCGTCGTCGACACGGTCGGCGCCGGAGACTCGTTCATGGCCGGGCTCCTGTCCGGCCTGCTCGACGCTGGCCTCGTCGGCGGACGCTCTGCCCGGACCCGTCTGGAGTCGGCCTCGCTCGCCGACGTGGTGCCCTCCGTGGATCGTGCGCTGCGCACCGGAGCCCTCACCGTGGAGCGCGCTGGGGCTCATGCTCCGGGGCGCAACGACGTGTCCTGAGCACAAATCGGGCATTCGACAAGAGGGCTCGGAGTCGGGCACGATTCTGCGCGAGTCCCCGGGTAGTTCGAGCCGGTGGTTCAGCCTGACGCCCCGCTGCCGGGGCGTCCTCATGTGAGGAAACCCGTGTCCGACCCCACCCCTCCACCCCGTCGCCCCATCGGCCCGTACGAGCAGAGCCTCATCGACAGCCGGGCCAGCCGCAAGGCTTTCGAGGCCCGGATCGCCGCAGCACGGCGCAACCGCATCATCGCGGCCGCGCTGGGCGTCGTCCTGCTCGCCGGCGCTGCGATCGGCGGTCTCGTCTGGTGGAGGGGTCGTGAGGCCGCACCCTTGGCCGCCCTCACGGCGACTCCGGGCAAGTCGTGCCCCGAGCGCACACCCGTCTCCGTGTGGGTGTCCGAGGCAGCCCAACCCGCGGTGCTCGCGCTCGCCAAGGAGTACCAGGCCGACCCGACGTCCCCCTGTGTCGACTACGTCGTCAAGGGGAAGGCTCCCATCGAGGCGATGATCGGTCTGGGCCAGGGACAGCCGGACCGGCCCGACGCCTGGATCCCCGACTCACCACGCTGGGTCGAGCGCGTCAACGAGACCGCCAAGCTCAACGCCAAGCCGGCGAGCGCCTTCGCCAAGAGTCCGCTCGTGATCGCGATGGATCCCACCCGCGCGGGGAAGCTCGGGGGCCAGCCGAAGTGGCTCGAGCTCGTCGCGTCCGACAGCCCGATCCGGATGAGCGACCCCCGATCGACCACGGCCGGCATGCTCACGCTCGCGTCGGCTCTGCCCCAGCTCTCGAACGAGCAGGGGCGGGTCGTCATCCCCGAGCTCGCCAAGGGCGCGGCCCCGTCGGTCGGCGACCTCTTCAGCGCCTACAACACCGACCCCGCCCAGGCGGCGGCGTTCCCCGTGTCCGAGGCCGACCTCATCGACCACAACCGGCTCTTCCCCGACCACCGGATGGTGTCGGTGACGCCGAGCGAGGGCACCCCGGCCTTCGAGTTCTCCCTCGTCAACGTCGCGACCGACCCCGTCCGCGACCAGGCGGTCGAGCAGCTCCGCGCCCACCTCATGACGCCGACCGCGGCGAAGATCTTCGCGCAGTTCGGCCTCCGCTCGACGGCCGTCCCGGTCACGATGCCCACCCCGCAGGGAAGCGTCGGCGAGGTCGAGATCGGCCCGACGCCCGATGCCGAGACCGTCACCGCGACCACCGACGTGTGGCAGTCGGCGACGACCGACTTCTCGATCCTGTCCGTGTTCGACGTCTCGGGCTCGATGAAGGAGAAGGTCGGCGACACCACACGCGTCGCGATCACCCAGGAGGCGGCCGGCATCGCCCTCGCGGCCCTGCCCAGGACGACGAAGCTCGGGCTCTGGGTCTTCTCGACCGACAAGGGGGGTCCCGGCCAGGACTGGCGCGAGCTCGCCCCCATCGGGAGCCTCGACAACGACGCGCACCGGGGCCTCGTCGCGAAGGCCGCGGGCACTCTCGCCAAGAACGTCGGCGGCGGCACCGGCCTCTACGACACCATCTGGTCGGCGTACCAGAGGGTGAAGAAGGAGTACGACCCCGACCGCGTCAACGCCGTCGTCATCCTCACCGATGGTCGCAACGAGGATCCCAACGGCATCTCGCTCGAGCAGCTCAAGGCCAACCTGCAGGCAGCGAGCGACCCGGACAAGCCGATCGCCATCACGACGATCGGCATCGGACCGGACGTGGACCCCGAGGCCCTGTCCCAGATCTCCAAGATGACCTACTCCGACTTCTACGCCGCGCCCTCCCCGGCCGACATGACGACAGTGCTCGCACGGGCCCTCTTCGACCACGAGTGCAAGAACGGTCGCTGCGTCTGAGCGTCGCTCCCGTCACACCGATCACAGGCGAAACACGCACGGCCCCCGGTCCACCGGGGGCCGTCGTCGTACCCGGGCGTCCTGCCGTGCCACGTCGCGGGTAGGTCACGGGCAGATCACTCGCACTAGACCCACCCCTGACGAGGGAGTAGGAATGAGTTACTTCACGTGACCGTGGTCACGTTGATCGGTGGGGATCGACGCACAACTCGACGATGAGGAGCGACCATGAGTGGATTTCCCAGACGCGCGCTGCAGGCAAGCGGGGTGGTCGCCGTCGCCGCCTTGGTGCTGACCGGCTGTCTCCAGAACCCCAACGCGGGCGGGGGCACCGGTGCCGGTGGCACCGGGGGCGGGATCGTCGACGGCGGATCGGCTGACGGCGACAAGAAGGTGACGATCCTCGGTGCCTTCGGCGGTGACGAGGAGAAGAACTTCAACGCCTCGCTCGCCGAGTTCGAGAAGGCCAGCGGGATCGACATCCAGTACACAGCCGACCAGGACTTCACGACGACGATCAAGCAGAAGGTCGGGGCCGGCGACTCGCCGGACATCGGCCTCTTCCCGCAGCCGGGCGGCCTGCTCGAGTTCGCGGCACAGAAGAAGGTCGAGCCCATCGACACCTACCTCGACTACGACAAGCTGCAGGGCACCCTGCTGCCCGGCTTCCTCGACGCGGGCCGTTTCAGGGGCCGCGTCTACGGTGCGCCGATGCGCAACGCGGTCAAGAGCATCGTCTGGTACCCGAAGGCCGCCTACGAGAAGGGCGGCTACAACAAGGAGCCCGGCTCCATCCAGGAGCTGCGCACGGGCGTCGCCGACAAGATCGCCGCGACCGGCATCACCCCGTGGTGCATCGGGTGGGAGTCCGACCAGGCCACCGGCTGGGTCGGCACGGACTGGGTCGAGGAGCTCATGCTGCGCATGTACGGTCCGACCGTCTACGACGACTGGACCTCGCACCGCATGCCGTTCAACGACCCGAGGGTCGTGAAGGCCCTCGACGAGGCCGCGAAGTTCAACCGGGACACCAAGATGGTGCTCGGCGGCAGCAAGGGCGTCCTCAACACCGCCTTCGGTGACGCGATGACCCCGGCCTTCAGCAACCCGCCCAAGTGCATGCTGCACCGCCAGGGCAACTTCGCGACGACCTTCTACCCCAAGAACGTCCAGGCGGACCTCGACAACGCGGTCGGCATCTACGTCTTCCCCAAGTTCGAGGGCGGCTACGACGGACAGGCCATCCTCGGTGGCGGCGACCTCGCGGCGCTCTTCAACGGCAACGACACCGACTCCCAGAAGGTCATGCAGTTCCTCACCTCCGACAAGTTCGGCGGTCCGTGGGGCAAGGCCGGCGGCTGGCTCTCGCCGCACAAGACGTTCGACGTGAGCAACTACCCCGACGAGACGACCAGGAAGATCGCCGACATCGCCAACAAGGCCAGCGTCCTGCGGTTCGACGGGTCCGACCTGATGCCCAAGTCGATCGGCTCCGACGTCTTCTGGAAGGAAATGGTCAAGTGGGAGAACGGTCAGGCGTCGCAGCAGACGGCTGACAACATCGAAGCAGCTTGGCCGAAGTCATGACCGCCGACACCAGCACGACAGCCCAGGCGCCCAGTCGGAGGATCAGCACCCAGGACGATCCTGACGCCCACCTGCGGACCAACCCCATGAAGCTCGTCATCGGTCTGGTCGGGATGGTCGTCGTCGTGTGGGCCCTGGCCAACCTCTTCCTCGCCTTCGGCTACCACCCGGAGTGGTTCGGCAACAAGCTCGTCATCGGCCTGCTCGCGATCATCACGGGAGTGGGCGGGGCCGCGTTGCTCTTCTACTTCCTCAACATGTTCGTCGAGGGCCTGCCGCGACGGCTGTCCGAGGGCGCCATCCCCTACGCCTTCATCCTCCCCGGTCTCTTCTTCGTCGCGCTGATGCTCATCTACCCGACGTTCCAGACGATCAACTACTCCTTCGCGAACGCCGACAGCACCGCCTACGTCGGGCTGACGAACTACAAGGCGATCTTCGGCAGCGCCGAGTTCTGGCAGTCCATCGTCAACAACGTCCTGTGGCTGCTCATCGTGCCGGCGGTCGTCGTCGCCTTCGGCGTCATCGTCGCCGTGCTCGCCGACAAGCTGTCGGCCCCAGGCGAGAAGCTGGCCAAGAGCCTGATCTTCCTGCCGATGGCCATCTCGGCCGTCAGCGCCTCGGCCATCTGGCTGCTCGTCTACGCCTACAACAACCCGGGGCAGGCCCAGACCGGCCTGCTCAATGCGATCTGGGTCGCGTTCGGTGGCGACCCGCAGACGTGGCTCGCCATCGACACGCTCAAGCTCAACTCGATCCTGCTCATGGTCATCCTCATCTGGCTGCAGGCCGGCTTCGCCATGGTCCTGCTCAGCTCGGCGATCAAGGGCGTCCCCGAGGACACCATCGAGGCCGCGCGCATCGACGGCGCGACGGAGCTGCAGATCTTCTGGCGGGTCGTCGTCCCCCAGATCAAGGGCACCATCATCACGGTCTTCGTGACGGTGTTCATCACGGTGCTCAAGGTCTTCGACATCGTCTACGTCACCACCAACGGGGCCTACGGCACCAACGTCATCGCCAACCTCTTCTTCAACAAGCTGTTCGCGCAGAGCGAGGCGGGACAGGCCACGGCCATCGTCGTCGTCCTGCTCGTCGCGGTGATCCCGCTCATCTGGTACCAGATCAAGCACTTCCGCGACGAGGAGGCCAGCCGATGAGCCGCAGACTGATGAAGGACGGTCGGCCCCGCAGTCCGTTCTCGATCGTGACCATGACGATCCTCGCGCTCCTGTGGACGATCCCGACGCTGGGTCTGTTCGTCGACTCGTTCCGCAGCCGCGACGACGCCACGACGTCGGGCTGGTGGACCGCGCTGGCCAACCCGTTCAGCACCGACTGGACCACGAGCAACTACGTGGGGGCGTGGACGGGCCAGGACATGAGCACGGGGTTCATCAACAGCCTCGTCGTCGCCATCCCGGCGACGATCATCCCGATCATGTTCGCTGCCTTCGCGGCCTACGCGTTCACGTTCATGGACTTCCCCTTCAAGGAGTTCTTCTTCCTGCTCATCATCGCGGTCATGGTGGTCCCCATCCAGGTGGCCTTCCAGCCGATGCTCAACATCCTCGGCCCGCGTGGCCTCGGCATCTCCGGGCAGTACATCGCGGTTTGGTTGCTCCACACCGGGTTCGGGATGCCGTTGTGCATCTACGTCCTGCGCAACTACATGAGCACCCTGCCGCGCAGCGTCGTCGAGTCGGCCAAGATCGACGGGTGCAGCCACTTCCAGACGTTCTGGAAGCTCGTCGCACCCATGTCGATCCCGGCCATCGCGGCGTTCGCCACGCTGCAGTTCCTCTGGGTCTGGAACGACCTGCTCATCGCCAAGCTCTTCCTGAAGAGCGAGAACACGACCGTCATCGTCAAGCTCCAGCAACTGCTCGGCACGCAGGGTCAGGGCCAGGAGCTCCTCACGGCGGGCGCGTTCATCTCGATCATCGTCCCGATGATCGTCTTCGTCACGCTGCAGCGCTTCATGATCCGCGGCATGACCTCCGGGGCGGTCAAGGGCTGAGGCACCGCCTCGGCGCCCTCACCGACCTGCTCGCCAGTCCCCTCCCGGCCGTCACTAGGCTGGGAGGGGACTGTCGTGTGCCGCGGGGCTCGGTGGCACACGGGCCCACCAGCTCGAGCCCACCTGAGATCGCAAGGAGCGTTTCGTGGCCGACTTCGCCTACGAGGACCTGCTGCCGGTCGGCGCCGACGAGACGCCCTACCGGCTGCTCACGACCGAAGGTGTGCGCGCCGTCGACGGGCCGGGAGGGCGCACCTTCCTCGAGGTCGACCCGGAGGCGCTGCGGCTGCTGACCGAGACGGCGATGCACGACATCGCGCACTACCTCCGCCCGGCGCACCTGCAGCAGCTGCGGACCATCCTCGACGACGACGAGGCGAGCAACAACGACAAGTTCGTCGCGTTGGACCTGCTCAAGAACGCCAACATCGCGGCCGGTGGAGTGCTCCCGATGTGCCAGGACACCGGCACGGCGATCGTCATGGGCAAGCGCGGCCAGCACGTGCTGACGCAGGGCACGGACGAGCAGGCGATCAGCAGAGGCGTCTACGACGCGTACACACGCCTCAACCTGCGCTACTCGCAGATGGCCCCGATCACGACGTGGGAGGAGCGCAACACCGGCTCCAACCTCCCCGCGCAGGTCGAGCTCTACGCCGACACGCTGCCGGGTCATGAGGCCCAGTACAAGTTCCTCTTCATGGCCAAGGGCGGCGGCTCGGCCAACAAGAGCTACCTGTACCAGGAGACGAAGGCGATCCTCAACGAGGACGCGATGATGCGCTTCCTCGACGAGAAGCTCCGCTCGCTCGGCACGGCCGCGTGTCCGCCCTACCACCTCGCCATCGTCATCGGTGGCACGAGCGCCGAGTTCGCCCTCAAGACGGCGAAGTATGCGTCGGCGAAGTATCTCGACACCCTGCCGACGTCGGGCTCGCCGACGGCCCACGGCTTCCGCGACACCGAGCTCGAGGAGAAGGTGCTCGAGCTGACCCGCCAGTTCGGCATCGGGGCGCAGTTCGGCGGCAAGTACTTCTGCCACGACGTACGCGTCGTGCGGCTCCCCCGCCACGGTGCCAGTCTGCCTGTGGCCATTGCCGTCTCGTGCTCGGCCGACCGGCAGGTGCTCGGCAGGATCACGGCCGACGGCGTCTTCATCGAGCAGCTCGAGACCGACCCGGCCCGGTTCCTGCCCGACGCCGGCGCCGTCGACCTCGGCGAGCACGGGGACGATGCCGTGGGTGTCAGCTCGACCAGCAGGAACGTCGTCGTCAAGATCGACCTCACCCAGCCGATGGACGACATCCTCGCCGAGCTGGGCCGGCACCCCGTGAAGACCCGGCTCTCCCTCACGGGTCCGCTCGTGGTGGCCCGCGACATCGCGCACGCCAAGATCAAGGAGCGCCTCGACGCCGGCGAGGACATGCCGCAGTACCTCAAGGACCATCCCGTCTACTACGCCGGGCCGGCCAAGACGCCCGAGGGTATGCCGTCCGGTTCGTTCGGACCGACGACCGCGGGGCGCATGGACTCCTACGTCGACCAGTTCCAGGCGGCCGGCGGGTCGAAGGTCATGCTCGCCAAGGGCAACCGGAGCAAGCAGGTCACCGACGCCTGCGACACGCACGGCGGCTTCTACCTCGGGTCGATCGGGGGCCCGGCGGCACGACTGGCGCAGGACTGCATCAAGCACGTCGAGGTGCTCGAGTACGAAGAGCTCGGCATGGAGGCTGTCTGGAAGATCGATGTCGAGGACTTCCCCGCCTTCATCGTCGTCGACGACAAGGGCAACGACTTCTTCGCCGAGGTGAGCAAGCCGATGGCCTTCACCATCTCCAAGCGACCGGGTCTCCAGTGAACGAAGGGAATGCTATGCCCGAGAATGCTTCTGCGGACAAGGGGTTCGACGACCTGCTCGCGGCCAACCGCGCCTACGCCGATGCCTATGACCTGGCCGGGTTCGACGGAATCGCCCAGGCCGGCGTGGCCATCGTGACGTGCATGGACTCCCGCATCGACCCCCTGGGGCTGGTCGGTCTCCAACCGGGTGACGCCAAGATCTTCCGCAATCCCGGGGGCCGCGTGGCCTCCGAGGCCCTCGAGGCACTGGTCCTGGCCACACACCTGCTCAACGTGGACCGCATCCTCGTCGTGCCCCACACCCGGTGCGCCATGGCGTCCAACAGCGAGGCCGAGCTGCGCGAACGGGTCGGCGCGAGCGCCGGCAAGGACGCGTCGTGGATGACCTTCCACGCGATCTCGGACCAGCGGCGGGCGCTGCGCGAGGACCTGGCCAAGGTCCGGACGCACCCTCTCATCGCGCAGGGCGTCGAGGTCGCCGGCTTCCTCTACGACGTCGACACGGGACTGCTCGAGCCGGTCGACTGACCCGAGCGGCAGGGCGGTCGACGTCGCAGCCCGAGGTTCTCAGCCGAGACCGCGCCGCTCGAGCAGGTGGCGGATGTCGGCGTCGGCGCCCCGGAACTCGCGATAGGACTCGAGCGGGTCCGCCGCACCGCCGATCCCGACGACGTGGCGCCGGTAGTGGTCGCCGTTCGCCCTGGTCAGGCCGCCGTTCTCGCGGAACCAGGCGACCGTGTCGGCGTCCAGCACCTCGCTCCAGATGTAGGCGTAGTACTGCGCGTCGTAGCCGTACGAGAAGGTGTGCGCGAAGTAGGTCGACCGGTAACGAGGCGGGACAAGCGGATTCGCCAGCCCGACTGCGGCCAGCGCGTCAGCCTCGAACGTCGCCACGTCCAGGGTCCTCGTGGCCTCCTCGACCCCGATCGCGTGCCATGCCTGGTCGAGCAGCGATGCGGCGAGGTACTCACCCGTCGCGAAGCCCTCGCCGAAGGACTCGGCGGCGAGGAGGCCGTCGACGAGCTCCTGCGGCAGCCGCTCCCCCGTCTCGTGGTGGATGGCGTAGTTGGCAAGGACCTCGGGCCAGAGCATCCACATCTCGTTGACCTGGCTCGGGTACTCGACGAAGTCACGGAAGACACGCGTGCTCGCGAAGTGCGGGTAGGTGACGCGGGCGAGCAACCCGTGGATCGCGTGCCCGAACTCGTGGAAGAAGGTGCGCGTCTCGTCGTACGTGAGCAGTGTCGGCTCACCCGGGCCCGGCATGGGCACGTTGAGGTTGTTGCAGACAACGGCGCTGGGCTGGTCGAGCAAGGTGTTCTGGTGGACGAGGCTGTTCATCCACGCCCCACCCTTCTTCGTGTCGCGCGTGTGGAGGTCGAGCAGGTAGAGCCCGAGAGGCGCCCCGTCGGCGTCGTGGACCTCGAAGACCCGGACCTCGGGGTGGTAGCCGTCGAGGTCGTCGCGCTCGTGGAAGGTCAAGCCGTAGAGCTGCTCGGCCGCGTGGAAGATCCCGTCGTGCAGCACGCGCTCCGCCTCGAGGAAGGGCCGCATCGCCGCGAGATCCACGGCATACCTCGACGCGCGCACCCGCTCGGCCCAGAAGGCCCAGTCGTGCGCCTCGAGGGGGTGACCGGCCTCGTCCTCGAGCAGCGCCCGCTCGGCCTCGATGTTGCGGGCCGCGGCCGGGGCAAGTCGCCCCAGCAGGTCCAGAACGCGCTGAGGGGTACGCGCGGTCGAGTCGGCGAGCGCTGCGGCGGCATGGGCGTCGTAGCCGAGGAGTGCGGCCCGCTCGGCCCGGAGCCGGACGGTCTCGAGCACGAGCTCGGTGGTGTCGTTGGCGTTCCGGCGGTTGCCTCGCGCGCTCTGCGCCTCGTGAAGTCGCCTGCGCAGGTCGCGGTCCGTGAGCGAGGCGAGGTGCGGGTGGGCGGTCGGCAGGACGAGGGTGATGAGCCAGGAACCGTCGTGCCCGTGCTCGGCGGCCGCTGCGGCGGCGGCCGAGATCTCACCCGCGGTCAGGCCGTCGAGCTGCGCCACGTCGTCGACGAGGACGGCGAGGTCGTTCGAGTCGGCGAGCAGGCGCTTCTCGAACTGGGTGCCGAGACTCGCGAGGCGGCCGTTGAGCTCGCGCAGTCGATCCTTCGCGCTCTCGTCGAGCCCGGCCCCGGCGACGGTCATCTCGGTGAGGTGCCGCTCGACGAGACGTCGCGACTCCGGGTCCAGCGCCGCCATGGCCGCCTCGTCGCCGTGGACCTCACGGATCCGCGCGTAGAGGCGCGTGTCGAGTCGCACCGCGTCGCCGTGCGCGGCCAGCCTGGGCGCGTACTCCTCCTCGATGGCCTGGACGGCGTCCGTCGCGAGGGAGCTCGACGTGCCGAAGAACGCGAGGCTGGTGCGGCTCAGCGTGGCACCGGCGCGCTCCAGCGCGACGAGGGTGTTCTCGAAGGTCGGCGGATCCGGGTCGGCGGCGATCGCCTCGACCTCTGCGCGGTGCTCGGCCATGCCATGGTCGAACGCCTCGCGGTAGTGCTCGTCGCGGATCAGCGCGAAAGGCGGGAGCGAGTGGGGCAGCGGGCTCGGGCGCAGCAGCGGGTTGTTCGAGGTGACGGAGGCGTCGGCGGTGGGGGCAGGCATGTCCTGACCCTATGCACCCGGGCCACGTGCCTCCACGCCGTTTCAGCCGCCTGCCCTCCTCGGGGCTAGAGGGACAGCTCTGCCTTGACGACCCCGACGAGGCGGTCGGCCAGGCTCCGGGCCTGGTCGCCGTCGGCCGCCTCGACCATGACGCGGACGACCGGTTCGGTGCCGGACTTGCGCAGCAGGACGCGCCCGGACTCGCCGAGCTCGCCCTCCGCCACCCGCACAGCGTCGGCGACAGCGGCATTGGCCTCGAGCGCCGACTTGTCGACGTCCTTGACGTTGACGAGCACCTGCGGGAAGTGGGTCATGATGCCGGCCAGGTCCGCGAGGGTACGGCCGGTGGCTGCGACCCGTGAGGCGAGCATGAGGCCGGTCAGCGTACCGTCGCCGGTCGTGCCGTGGTCGAGCATGACGACGTGCCCGGACTGCTCGCCGCCGAGTGAGTAGCCGCCGTTCTTCATCCCCTCGAGGACGTACCGGTCACCCACCGCGGTCTGCAGCACCTTGATGCCCGAGCTGCCGAGCGCCTGGATCATGCCGAGGTTGGACATCACCGTCGCGACGAGCGTGTCGCCTCGGAGGACGCCCTGCTCCTTCATGGCGAGCGCGAGGATCGCCATGATCTGGTCACCGTCGACCTCGCAGCCGGAGGCGTCCACGGCGAGGCAGCGGTCGGCGTCACCGTCCAGGGCAACGCCGAAGTCGGCGCCGGACGCGACGACCGCCTCCTTGAGGTGCTCCAGGTGTGTCGAGCCGTAGCCGTCGTTGATGTTGAGGCCGTCGGGCCCGCCACCGATGAGCGTGACCCGGGCCCCCGCCTCGCGGAAGGCACGGGGGGCGACCTCCGACGCGGCGCCATGGGCGGCGTCGACGACGACGTGCAGGCCGTCGAGGCGGTGGGGCAGCACCGAGAGCAGGTGGGCCACATAGCGGTCGGCACCGTCGACGAGGGGGGTGATGCGGCCGACGTCGCCGCCGGTGGGTCGCTGCCAGTCGTCACGCAGCCGGGCCTCGATGCGGTCCTCGAGGTCGTCGGCGAGCTTGTGGCCGCCGCGGGCGAAGAACTTGATGCCGTTGTCGGGCATGGGGTTGTGCGACGCCGACAGCATGGCGCCGAGGTCGGCGTCCTGCTCGGCCACGAGGTAGGCGATCGCCGGGGTGGGCAGCACGCCCGCGTCCCGGACGTCGATCCCCGCCGAGGCGAGGCCGGCCACCGTGGCGGCGGCGAGGAACTCGCCGGAGGCTCGCGGGTCGCGACCGACGACTGCGACGGGACGGTGCCCGTTGAAGGCGCCCACCTCCGCGAGGACGTGCGCCGCCGCGACGGACAGATCGAGCGCGAGCTCCGCGGTGATGTCCTTGTTCGCCACACCACGGACGCCGTCCGTGCCGAAGAGTCGAGCCACGCTGTGTGCCTTCCAGAGGGGTGGGCCCGGAGGCCGGAGGTTCTGCTCGATCGACGATACCGCCCGCAACGGGCCGGGCCCGTCAGCGCGGGCCGTCATCGTCCTTATCAGGCGAAACGGACACGAGTGCGCGCCGTTCCGCGAAGCCGGCGCCACGGCATACGCAAGTGCTCTCGAGGGGTGCTCGGCGCAGCGCCGGGACGGGCGAAGGCCCCCGAGCAGTGCTCGGAGGCCTTCGCGAGTCCGGCTGGGGCAGCCAGATCAGCGCTTGCTGTACTGGGGAGCCTTGCGGGCCTTCTTGAGACCGGCCTTCTTGCGCTCCGGGACGCGGGGGTCACGGGTGAGGAAGCCGGCCTTCTTGAGGGCGGGACGGTTGAGCTCCTCGTCGACGCCGTTGAGCGAGCGGGCCACGCCGAGACGGACCGCGCCGGCCTGGCCCGAGGGGCCGCCGCCGTGCACGCGGACGAGCACGTCGTAGGAGCCGTCGAGCTCGAGGAGCGTCAGCGGCTCCTTGACGATCTGCTGGTGCACCTTGTTCGGGAAGTAGGCGTCGAGCGTGCGGCCGTTGATCTTCCACTCACCGGTGCCCGGGACGATGCGGACGCGGGCGATGGCCTGCTTGCGGCGACCGGTCGCAGCGCCGGGGGTCGAGACCTGGCGGGCGCGCTTCGGCTCGCCGGCAACGGTGCCGTCGGACTCCGAGGTGTACTCGGTCAGCTCGGGCTCGTCGGTGTCGAGGACGTCCTCGTTCACGATGTCAGTCACGTGTCTTGTCGCTTTCTACGCAGCAGCCGGGGGCTTACTGCGCAACCTGGGTGATCTCGAAGGGGACGGGCTGCTGGGCCGCGTGCGGGTGCTCGGCACCGCGGTAGACCTTGAGCTTGGAGAGCTGCTGGCGGGCCAGCGAGTTCTTCGGGAGCATGCCGCGGATGGCCTTCTCGACGGCCTTCTCGGGGCTCTTGGCGAGCAGCTCGGTGTAGGAGGTCGAACGCAGACCGCCCGGGAAGCCCGAGTGGCGGTAGGCCTTCTTCTGCTCGAGCTTGGCGCCGGTGAGGGCGACCTTCTCGGCGTTGATGATGATGACGAAGTCACCGGTGTCGACGTGCGGCGCGAACTGCGGCTTGTGCTTGCCCCGGAGCAGGACAGCCGCCTGGCTCGCGAGACGGCCGAGCACGACGTCGGTCGCGTCGATGACGTGCCACGTGCGAGTGACCTCGCCGGGCTTCGGGGTGTACGTGCGCAATGGAGTCTGCCTTCGCTTCTGAAATGGTGGAGCAGTGAATGCCGCTGGGCTCGGTCCGCGTCGCCCGGTACGCCCACGGGATGGGGCTGACGGGTTCGCCTGACGGCCCGGTGCACAACCTCACCCATGTTACGGGGCCGTGCCCCTGCACCCAAATCGCGCCGAGCCCGCCGCAAAACGGCCTCTGACCTGCACGGATGTCGTTCGCAACTTATTGTGCACAGATCTTGTGCAAGCATAGTGTGCAAAGGTATTGTGCATAGTATGGCTGCACAGGACACCCCGGACCCCACCGTCGCCGCGCCCGGCGACCCCGCCGACGAGAACGTCTGGCTCACCTCGGACAGCGTGCGGGTCCTCGCCCACCCGCTGCGATCGCGCCTCCTCGGAGCCCTGCGCACGCACGGCCCCTCGACCGCGACAGACCTCGCGACCCTCCTCGGCACCAACACGGGAGCCACGAGCTATCACCTGCGCAAGCTGGAGTCGGTCGGCCTCGTCCACGACACGGAGGAGGGCGAGGGCAGGCGCCGGCTGTGGCGCGCGAGCTCGGAGTACCACTCGTGGCACCCGAGCGACTTCGAGGGCGACGAGGACGCCGAGACCGCCCTCAACTGGCTCACGCGCGACTACGCACGCCACTTCAGCGAGCAGTACGACAAGTGGCTCGACGTCTCCACGACGTGGCCCACCGCCTGGCAGGACGCCTGCGGGTCGAGCGATGCCGCCGTCCTCGTCACCGCAGAGTCGCTCGAGGCGATGCGCGAGGAGATGTGGGACCTCATCGAGCGCTACCGCCGGGTGGGACAGGGCAACCCGCAGGCCCGCCGCATCGCGGTCTACGCCTTCGCCTACCCGCTCGACCTCGACCGGCCGCCGGGCACTGCGGCAGCCTCACGACGACCCTCGAAGGAGTCATCCCGATGAGCACCCTGCAGCCGTATGCCGTTCTCTCCCCGGGCGCTGCCCGCCGCGTCTTCCTCGCGCTGACCTTCACCCGCTGGTTCCCGGTCGGTCTGGTCGTCGGGCTGCTGACCCTGTGGCAGCTCGAACGCGGCCTCACGGTCGCGCAGGCGATGACCGTCTCGTCGGCGGCGGGTCTGACGATCTTCGCTCTCGAGCTGCCCACGAGCGGCTTCGCCGACGCCTTCGGGCGCCGCCCCGTGTTCGTCGTGTCGGCCGTCGTCAACGTCGTCGCGAGCGGGATCCTGCTCGCCGCGCACTCGTTCTGGGCCTTCCTCCTCGCCGCCGTGCTGACCGGGGTCTTCCGGGCCCTCGACTCGGGGCCGCTCGAGGCGTGGTTCGTCGACACGGTCCACGCCACGACGCCGGGCGTCGACGTCGACGGAGCGCTCGCCGCCCAGGGCACGGTCGTCGGGGGCGGCATCGCGGCCGGTGCGCTGATCTCCGGCGGCCTCGTCTGGTGGCACCCGTTCACCGGCGCCTCGGCCCTCCTGCTGCCGGTCGCCGTCTTCGTGGCCCTCAACGTCGTGCACCTCGTCGCAGTCCTCGTGCTGCTGCGAGAGCCGCGCGCGGCAGAGCACCTCGACACCTCTGGTGCGCGACGGGCACTGGCGTCCGCCAAGGAATCACCCGCCGTCGTCCGCCAGGGTCTCGGCATGCTGCGCGACAACGCCGTGCTGCGCGGCATCGTCGCGGTGGAGATCTTCTGGTCCGTGGCGATGATCGTCTTCGAGATCTTCCAGCCGATCCGGCTCGCCGAGCTTGTCGGCGGCGAGGAGCGCGCCGGCGCCATCATGGGTCCGGTCGCCGCGGCGGGCTGGGCCGTGTTCGCCGTCGGCGCCGCACTCGCCGGCTGGTCGAGCCGGCGCATCGGCGTGGCCCGCACCGCGATCCTCGCCCGCATCCTCAACGGCCTCGGCGCCGTCGTGATGGGCCTCGTGGCAGGTCCGGCCGCCCTCATCGCCGCCTACGGCGTGACCTACCTCCTGCACGGCTCCGGCGGCCCGATGCACTCGGCGCTGCTCCACCGCGAGGCGCGGGCTCGCAACCGTGCCACCGTGCTGTCGATGAACTCGATGGTCGCCTCGGCTGCCTTCGGCGTGGCCGCTCCCCTGCTCGGTCTGCTCGCCGAGCGCACGTCGACCCAGGTGGCCATGGTGGCCGCGGGAGCGTTCAGCATCCTCGGCGCGTGGTTCTACCGACAGGCCCTGCGCGCCGAGAAGTCCCGCACGCCCGCCCCGACCTCCGGAGTCAGCGCCCCGTCACCGTCGGGTGAGCCCGCAGCGACACTCGACTGAGGGTCACCGACCCCGCCACCACTCGAGCGAGCGCCCGGTCACCAAGCACCGGCGTCACCCGGCACCGGCGTCACCCGGCACCGCGCCACCTGGCACCGCGCCACCCGGCAGCACCACTCGAGTGGCACGGAGCGCGCCCTCGGGTGGGACTGGCCGCTCACTCGAGTGGGACGGGCGTCAGGGGGCTGGGGTCGTGATCTCGTCGAGCTGGACGAGGTCCTCGGCAGTGGGCTCCCACAGGCCGGCTCGGACGTTGTCGACGACCTGCTCAGGGCGAGTGGCGCCCGCGATCACCGAGGCGACGGCGGGCTGGGCAGCGAGCCCGCCGATGGCGACGTCGATGGGGCGCAGACCGCGTTGGGCGGCATACGCCTCGAGTGCCTCGATCGTGTCCCAGTCGGCGGCTTCCAGCCGGTCGGCCGCCCCGGCGAGGCGCGTGCCTTCGGGAGCGGGTTCGCCGCGGCGGTACTTCCCGGTGAGCAGGCCCGAGGCGAGCGGGAAGAACGGGAGCAGCCCGACGCCGACGTGCTCGCAGGCGGGCACGAGCTCGTCCTCGACGTCACGCTCGAGGAGGGAGTACTCGTTCTGCGCCGAGATGAACCGCGAGGTTCCGGCGGCACGAGCGGTCCAGTCAGCGTCGACGACCTGCCAGCCGCTGAAGTTGCTGCTGCCGAGGTAGCGCACCTTGCCCTCGCGGACGAGCTCGTCGAGGGCAGCCAGGGTCTCGTCGATGGGGGTCTGTGCATCGGGCCGGTGCAGCTGGTAGAGGTCGATCCAGTCGGTGCCGAGGCGGCGCAGGCTCGCCTCCACCGCCTTGCGGACGTAGCGTCGGGAACCGCGGACGCCCCAGTCGGGCCCGTTGGCGCCCTGCATGTCCATGCCGAACTTCGTTGCCACCACGACGTTCTCGCGGTCGGAACCCAGCGCGAGACCGAGCATCTCCTCGCTCGCTCCGTGTCCGTAGATGTCGGCGGTGTCGAAGAGCGTGATGCCGCTGTCGAGGGCCTGGCGCACCACGGCGTTCGTGCCGTCCTGGTCGAGGCGCCGTCCGAAGTTGTTGCAGCCGATGCCGACCGTGGAGACGGTCAGGCCACTGTCACCGAGCTGCCGGTAGGTCATGTCAGGAGTCGCAGTCACCGGTCCAACCTATGCCCGGCACAGCACTGTCAGCAGGTGGCCCAGCGTCATGCCGAAGGCCGGTCCCCGCCGCGGCGGGGACCGGCCTTCGAGTACGGACGCCGTCAGTTCGGCTGGACGAACACCGCGACCGTGCGCGCCGGCACGGAGAACGAGCCCGCGCCCGGGTCGTAGGCCGCCTGCTTGACGACGCTGTCGGCGCCGTTCGCCTGGACCGGGCTCAGCCGGACCGTGCCCGTCAGGCCGGACACCTTCTGCGACACGGCGTCAGGCGTCGCGTTGAAGACGACGACCGCACCTCGCAGAGCCGGGTCGGCGTCGGCGCCCTTCGTGTCGTCGATCCGCATGACGATGACGCCCTGCTTGGCATCCGCCGTGCCCGAGACCGGGAACGACACCTTGGCGTTGATCGCACCGGCATTGCCCAGGCGGAACAGCTTGGTGCTGAAGCGAAGTCGCAGCAGGTCCTGCGCCATGGCGTCGGCGCTGCGCACGTCCGCAGCTGTGGGCTTGAGTGCCGGGTTGGCCAGGAGCGGCTTCATGAACGGCCACTTGGCCGAGTTCTGCTCCTGCGGCGGCAGGCCGTGCCCGAAGCCGTTGTCGGCACCCGTCCAGTCGAGGCGGTTGAACCAGTCACCGCTGTCGTACGAGTCGCGGTTGAGCGACTTGCTGCGGAGCAGGTCGGCGCCGGCGTGCCAGAACGACGGCGTCTGCGCGAGCGCGGTCGTGGCCAGCGACAGGGTGTTCATGCGCACCCGGTCCTTCATCGACGTGGCCACCGGCAGCTTGTACGTCAGCGAGTCGAAGAGCGTCTCGTTGTCGTGGGCGTCGACATAGCTGACCACCTCGTCGGGCTGGTCGGCGTAGCCGGCCGGGGACCCGTTGTAGTCGACCTGCGTGCCGTTGACGACCGTGCCCGTCTTCTGGCTGCGGAAGGTGAACGTCTTGAGGTTGCCCGCCAGACCGAGCTGGACGAGGTCGGTGTCGCTCCCGAGGCGGGTGGCGGCGTCCGCGTTGACGGCTGCCCCGTTGGGATCGGTGGCCTCGCCGGAGCCGAAGCCCTGACGCCGAGGGTCCTCGTCGAAGGGGCCGCCACCACGGACACCGTCACGCAGACGGTCGGAGAAGGTACCGATCCCCGTGCCGCCGAGCTGGCCCTGCGTCGCCTGGACGAAGAGCTTGTTGTCGGCCACCTCGCCGAAGTTCCAGCCCTCCCCGTAGAGGTAGACGGACTTCCCGTCGACGCCGTCCTTCTCGAGCGTCAGGGCGTCGAGAGCCGCGCGGACCGCCAGCATGTTGGCCCGGCTGTGATGGCCCATGAGGTCGAACCGGAAGCCGTCGACCTTGTAGTTGCGTGCCCATGACACGACGGAGTCCACCATGAGCTTCTGGCCCATCGCGTGCTCGGTGGCGACGTTCTGGCAGCACGTCGAGGTCTCGACGGCGCCACTGGCGTTCAGGCGGTGGTAGTAGCCGGGCACGATCTTGTCGAGCACCGACTTGTCACCCTGGCCCGACTGGGCCGTGTGGTTGAAGACCTGGTCGAGCACGACCCGCAGGCCGTCCTGGTGCAGTGCGCCGACCATGGTGCGGAACTCGGCCACCCGCGCCCCGCCGTCGGCGGCCGTGGCGCTGGAGGCGTACGAGCCGTCGGGGACGCTGTAGTGGTACGGGTCGTAGCCCCAGTTGAAGCCGTCCTTGGAGGCGACGGCACCGACGCACTTCTGCTGCTCCTCGCTGTCGGGACCGTAGGAGGTGAGGTCGCAGTGCGGGGTCTCCTGCTTGGACGGGTCCTCCTCGATCGACGCGATGTCGAAGCTCGGCAGCAGGTGCACGGTGTTGAGGCCGGCCTTCGCCAAAGCCTTGAGGTGGGCGCGCCCGTCCCCGTCGGCCGCAAAGGCAAGGTAGCTGCCGCGGAGGGCGGCCGGCACCTTGACGTCGGACATGGAGTAGTCGCGGACGTGCAGCTCGTAGATCGTCGAGTCGACGTCCTGCGCGAGCCTCGGCGAGGGGGTTCGACTCCACACCGACGGCATGAAGACCGGGCTCGCGAGGTCGACGGCGACCGAGCGGGTCGAGTTCAGCGTCAGCGCGACCGAGCTGGGGTCGGTGACGACGTTGGTCTCGACCCTGCCCGTGGACGGCGCCCAGACCTTGACCTCGTAGAGGTAGCGGGCGTTGAGCGCCGACGACGTGCTCAACGTTCCCGTCCACCTCCCGTCGGACGACCGCGTCATCGTCGTACGTCGTGCGGTGTCGACCGGGCGGTCAGCCGATCGCGCCGGCCACGTCAGCAGGGTGACCTGCTGGGCCGTGGGCGCCCAGAGGCTGAAGGTGGCCCGGCTGCGGGAGAACCCGACTCCGTAGGCCCGGCCCGCGGCGTCGTCGGCGTAGATCGCGTCCAGCGCGATGGCCGTCTGCGCACCCGTGGCATCGAGGAGCTGGCCCGTCGATCCGTACATCGCGACGGCGACCTGGCCCTTGAGGATCTCGGGCATCTTGCGAGCGGTCGCCTTGTCGAGACGCAGGGCCACGGCCCCGGCGAGCTCTGGGTGAGCGGCCACGAGTGAGGCAGGCAGACCTGCGGGGTCACGCGTCAGGCTCGCGACCGAGCCACCGGTGAGCGCCTCGGCGTCGACGGCGAGGCCACCGTCGGCCGACCAGTGCAGGCGCCAGTCGAGGGTCTCGGGGTTGGTGCCTGCCGGCAGCGCCGACGCGGGCCAGGCGACGAGGTCGCGCCCGACGACGTGGGCCTTGGCCTTGGTCAGGTCCGGCGCCGCCCCCGCCTTCGACGTCTTCACCGTGACCTCGTGGGTCGAGGCCGTGTAGGTGATGGTGGTCAGGACGCCGTCGGACGGAACCGAGAACGCGACGTTGTTCGCCGGGTACGCCTCGGACCACGACATGCCGACCGCGACCTTGAACTCGTAGGCACCAGCAGGGATCTGGTCGGTGGTGAACACGTAGGTGCCGTCACCGTCCGGGTCCTGCAACCAGGACCGCATGCAGTCAGGCGCCCAGTCGCCGGGGCAACCGAGCTCGCTCTGGAAGCTGCCGGGCGCCGTGATGATCGGGGCCTGCGCGTCATTGGTCACCCAGTGGGTGCGGTGGTCGTAGTAGAAGTTGACGCGCTTGCCTCCGGCTGCCGTGTAGGGGATGTTGCCGCCGCCCTTGACGGCTCCCGCCCCGTAGTTCTCGTCCCACGACTTGTTGATCGCAGCCTTGTACTCGTAGTCCCCGGCCGGGATCGTGTCGAACGAGCCCTTCCAGATGTCGTCCTTGGCGTCGAGGGTGAGCTGGGCCTCGGTGCAGTCCGGCTGCCAGTCGCCCGGGCAGCCCATCTCGGAGTTGTGGTTGCCGGGGACGCTGACGTTGGCGGGCTGGGTGACGGGGCCCACGCCGCCACCGCCGCCACCGCCACCCGACGTCGCGGCCTCGCCGACGACGCCGTAGGTGGACGTGGCCGAGACGTGGCCCGCGAGGTCCTTGGCAACCATGCGGTACTCGACGAGGGTGCCCTTGGCGAGCGCGGACACGTCGTGGAAGACGCGGTAGGGCGCGTTGTCGTCGGTGCCGATCGGTTTCCAGGCGGACGTCCCGACCGGGCGCTGGAGGAACGTGACCTCCGCGAAGGTGTTGCCGGGCAGTGCCGCGCCGATCTCTGCGCGTCCCCCCACGACGCCACCGGCGCTCGGCGAGGTCGGGTAGATGGCGGGAGCCGAGTTCGGCTGTGCCATGGCGCTGTTCGCGCGGTAGACCGCCACGGACAGTGGCGGAACCGTGACCGTGACCCGGCCGTCGGCTGCCGCCCGCAGGTCGGACGTCGCACCGAGGAGCGGCACGAGCTTCGAGCCTGCCGAGTAGGTGGAGAAGGTCGCGGTCTTGGCGGTCGTCGCGTTGTTGGCCACGACGACGTACTCACGCTTGGCCGTCTTGTCGATGCGGCTGATCGCGTAGACGCCTGCTGCGTCCGACGCGTAGCGATGCACCTGCGCGCCGTCGGCGAGCGCGGGGTGGGCCCCGCGGAGGGCGGAGAGCGCCTTGATCTGGCGGTAGAGCGGCGCCGACGTGTCGTAGTGCGCCGCCGTACCGGCGGGCTTGCTGCTGCCCACGATGACGTCGTCCTGGTAGATCGGCGTCTGGGTGGCGAACATGTCCTGACGAGCCCGCTTGTCGCCGAAGTCGCTGGTGGGACCGGTGAAGCCCTGCTCGTCGCCGTAGTAGACGACCGGGTTGCCCCGCGTGAGGAACATCAGCGACGTCGCGAGCCGGTCACGAGCCAACAGGTCGTCACCCGTGGCGCCGCCGGCGAGCAGCATCGCGCCGATCCGGCCCATGTCGTGGTTGCCGAGGAAGGTCGGCAGCTCGTAGGCGTTGGAGTCGGTGTCGGTGTAGTAGTCGTCACCGGCGAAGAGGTCACGCACGCCGGTGGTCGCCTTGCCCTGCGCGAAGCCGAGCGCCGCACCCTGGAAGCCGAAGTCGAGCGTCGCGGGCAGCGCGCCCTGGGTCGTGAACTGGCTCGTGTAGGCCGGGTTGCCGTCGTAGACCTCGCCGAACATGAAGAAGTCGTCGTTGCCGATCGCCTTCGCGTGGTTGAGGACCGCCGGGGAGAACGACTGCCAGAACTGCATGTTCACGTGCTTGACCGTGTCGATGCGGAAGCCGTCGACGCCGAAGTCGACCCACGAGTTGTAGACGTCCTCCATTCCCGAGACGACCTTCGGGTTCTCGGTGAAGAGGTCGTCGAGACCGGAGAAGTCGCCGTACGTCGACGACTCACCGGCATACGTGGAGTCGCCGCGGTTGTGGTAGAGGGTGACATCGTTGAGCCACGCCGGCACCTTGACGTCCCGGTCGGCGTCAGCGACCTTCGGCAGGTACGGGAAGGACGTCTCCGCCGACAGCTTGGGGAAGCAGTCGGGGACCGTGGCGCCGGAGCAGGCCGGCTTGCCGGCGACGGCCGCGTCGTCGAAGACGTTGCCGCCGGCGTCCTTGTAGGGGCTCGTCCCCTTGTTGACGTAGGTGGACGTGCCACCGTCGTAGGAGATGACGTCGGCCGTGTGGTTGGTGATGATGTCGAAGTAGACCTTCATCCCCTTGGCGTGCGCGGCCGCGATGAGCGCCTTCATGTCGGCGTTCGTGCCCAGGTGCGGGTCGATCTGGGTGAAGTCGGTGATCCAGTAGCCGTGGTAACCGGCGCTCGCGTCGGAGCCGCTGCCCTGCACGGCCCGGTTCTTGAACGACGGGGTCAGCCAGATCGCGGTCGTGCCGAGGCCCTTGATGTAGTCCAGCTTGCCCGTCAGACCCGAGAGGTCGCCCCCGTGGTAGAAGCCCTCGTCGGTCGGGTCGAGGCCGGTCGCGAGCCGGCCGCCCGTGAGTCCGCCCTTGTCGTTGGCCGTGTCGCCGTTGGCGAAGCGGTCGGCCATGACGAAGTAGAAGCGCTCCTTCGTGGCCAGCGCCCGCAGGGAGGACGCTGCGAGCTTGGCGTCGGCCTTCGTCGCCGGGCCGGGCAGGTCGGTGGGAGCGACCCCGACCGCGTGCGTCGTGTCGTCGTAGGTGAAGCGCAGCGTGGCCGGGCCGGCGAGGACGAGCGGCACGTTGCCGCTCCCCTGGCCGTAGCTCTCGTCCCACGAGTGGTTGATCGCCACCTTGAGCTCGTAGCTGCCCGCGGGTAGACGGAACTCAGCGGCATACGTGGTGGTGCCGGGCTCGAGCGCGAGGTCGGTCTTGGTGCAGTCGGGCTGCCAGTCGCCGCTGCAGCCGAGCTCGTCCTGCACGGAGCCGACGAGCGTCGCCGTGCGTGGGGCGTCGGCTCGAGCGGTCGGTGCCCCCGCCAGCGGGACGGCGAGTCCGGCCATGACGAGGGCCGAGATACTGGCGACGGACAGGGCCGGGCGACGGCGCATGCGCACTCCTTTGTGGGCTCGGTCGCTCGCGCCCGCGTCTGGACGCTCGACCACCGCTGGAGAACCTAGCGCCCATATCGGACACCACGCCAGACCTGGACTGCAATTTCTTGCATCAGTTCTCAGAATGTTGCGGCGCCGCGCTTCGGAGGTCCGCGTCTTCAGCGGGCGAACGCGTCGGGGGCCGACACGAGGACGCGGACGGCCGTGCTGAAGTCGTCGACCCGCGTCAGGAGGACAGGACCGCGCCGGACCGTGATCCCCGTCGGCCAGCCGGGTCCACCGATGACGACCTCCAGCGGCCAGTCGACGACCTCGAGCTCGCGCCAGAACGGCTCGGCCTGCGGCCGCGGGAGGGAGGCCCACAGGAAGACCGCCCGCGACTGCGACTCCCTCAGCGCCGAGACGAGGGCGTCCGTGGGAACGCGCGGACCGAGGAAGAGGCTCGCGACGCCGTGACGGGCCAGCTCGGCCTCCAGTGCGAGGAGCGGGAGGTGGTGCTGCTCGTCGTCGGCGCTGGCGAGCACCACCGGCGCACCCGCGACGCGCAGACGGTTGGCGCGCACGACCGCCCGCAGCTCGGACTGGAGCAGCTCGCTCGTGAGGTGCTCCGACTGCACGCCCAGGCGTCCCTCCTGCCAGAGGTCGCCGACCCGACGGAGCGCCGGAGCGAAGACCTCGACCCAGGCCCGTCCCACGTCTCGGCGCCGCAGGGCCTGGCGGTAGAGCAGGGCCATGGTGCGCGGGTCGAGCGAACGGGCCGCACCCACGATTGCGTCGACGAGGTCGGCCGCGTCGGCAGCGTCGGCGGCGTCGGCGGCGCCGGCCACGTCGTCCTCGACACGCCCCGCCGCGGCACGGACGGCGCCACCGTGGCCGGCAGGGTCGTCGAGGTCGAGGTCGAGGCGTTCCGCGAGCGTGGCGGCATCCGTCGCCAGCACCGAGTCGGCCGCGCTCTGCGCCGGGACACCCTGTGCCGTCAGGCGCGACATGAGCAGCACTCGGCGGATGTCGAGCTCGGTGTAGCGCCGATGGTTGCCGCTCGTGCGCAGACTCGGGCCGACCCCGTGACGCCGGTCCCAGGAGCGCAGCGTCGGTGCCGCGATACCGAGCCGTTCCGCCACGGCACCGACGGGCCAGCCGAGCTCGGGCACCGTCTCTCCCGGCTCGGGGTCGGACCCCGGCCGACTGCTGGCAGCCTCGTGCGGGTACATGTCGATCATCACCGTTTCACGTTGGTCGCCCGCATCGGGCGGAGCGGTCCGAGATTCCCGTCATGGACCGCTCCAGCCGATCGGGCACCCTGATCCTAAACTTATGCAAGCCTCTTGTGCAATGCATAAGTTCTGCGTAAGTTCTGCACCACATCGCTCGATCGGACCCGACGGAGGAAGCCATGACGATCACTCGCCTTCCGCGCCCCATCTACTCCTCGTACGAGTGGCAGGAGCAGGGTCGCTGCCGGACCAAGGCCGTCGAGCAGTTCTTCACGGACGACCAGGAGCTCGACCAGCGCGAGCGGCGCGAGAAGACCGAGGCCGCCCGCATGGTGTGCAGCGGCTGCCCCGTGCGGCAGGCGTGCCTCGACCATGCCCTGCGCGTGCCGGAGACCTTCGGCATCTGGGGCGGCACGACCCCGACCGAGCGCGCGCAGCTGCTCTGGGACGTCGCCGGCTGACCGAGCGCGTCAGCGCACGGCGAGGGCGATGACCTCGGCCGTCGGCAACCCCGCGAGAGCGGCGCCGTCGAGCAGCAGCTTGGCGCCACGGACCCCCGCCCCCACGACGACCGGACCAGCGGCGGCGACGGCCTCGTCCACGAGCACCGGCCAGTCGCCCGGCAGCCCGACCGGCGTGATGCCGCCCTGCTGCATCCCGGTCAGCTCCTGGGCTCTGGCCTGGTCCGCGAACGAAATCTTGCGCGCACCGAGGTGCTTGCGCACGACGCGGTTGATGTCGGCACGGTCGGTCGCGAGCACCATGACGGCGGCCAGCGTCGACTCCTCGCCCCGACGGGCCTCGACGACCACGCAGTTGGCCGAGGCCTCTGGCGCGACGTCGTACGCCTCGCAGAAGGCCGCGGTGTCGGCGAGAGTCGCGTCGATCGTCGCCACTCGCGCCCCCGGCACGTGCGCGAGGGCCGCCGCGACGGGCGGTGCGAGCAGGTCTGGTCGATCCTCGGCGGCCACCCACGTCAGGTTTCCTTCGGCACTGGGCATGCCCCGAGGGTATGCCCCGACGGTATGCCGCCGTCCCCACCCCGCGCGCAGGTCGCCACGGGCAGCCTGGCAGGGCAGGAGGTCAGTGGGCGAGCTCGGCCACGACCGTCGCGGCGGGCACGGGTCGCGCCGACCGCCACCCCGTCCCGGCCCACAACGCGAGCAGGTCGGACCGCTCGGCCCGGGCCGCTGCCCGCCGGAGCGGCACCGTCAGGTGGTGGACCTCAGGGTAGGCCGCGGGGGCCCGGCCGTCGTGCCGGCGCAGGAAGTCGGTCTCGAGTCCGCGCGCGAGACGACCTGAGTAGGCCCGGGTCACGGCCGTGCACTCGTGGGCCGGGTCGGCGAGCGCGCGCCGGTAGGCGAGGCCGGTCCCCGCCTCGGGAGTCAGCAGCAGGGCGGTACCGATCTGGACGGCGTCGGCTCCGGCGGCGCGCACCTGTGCCGCCCGCTCCGGTGTCGAGATGCCGCCTGCAGCCACGATGGGCCGGTCCGTCAAGGACCGGACCGCTGCCACGAGGTCGACCAGGTCGGCCCCCGACGGCTCCTTGGCCGGGTCGAGCGTGCCGCGGTGTCCGCCACCGTCCGGGCCCTGGAGACAGAGCCCGTCGACCCCGGCGTCGAGCGCGGCAGCCGCCTCGTCGACGTCGGTCACCGTGGCGACCGTCTCGGTACCGGCACGGCGGAGCTCACCGAGCACGGCCGTGCTCGGCAGGCCGAAAGTAAACGACACCAAGGGGATTCGCTCGCGGACCACGAGGTCGAGCTTGCGTTCCCAGTCATCGTCGTCGCCGGGTCTCGCCTCACCGGGGTCCACACCCACCGACCGCGCGTCGTCCGCGAGCGCCTCGCGGTAGGCGGCTACCGCCTCCGCACGTTCAGCGCCGGTCAGCTCTCCCGGCCCGACGGCATACGTGTTGGCCTGGGCGGGCACGAACAGGTTGACGCCGAAGGGTCGCGAGCTCGCGTCCCACGCCTCCGCGATCGCCGCGGCGAGCTGCGGCGCCGTGAGGTAGCCACCCGCGAGGATGCCCAGGCCGCCGGCCTCCCCGACGACGGCGACGAGCTCGGGCGTGGTGGGGCCTCCGGCCATGGGGGCGCCGACGACACCGGTGTCGAGCGTTCGCAGCAGCATGCCCCGACGCTACTCCGCTCCCCCGACCGGGGCACGGGTGCCGAACGGCTGCGGGGGCTCACCGCGGCCGGACGACGCGTCCTTCGTCCCACACCGGCTCGGTGGACTCGTAGACGCGCCCATCGGCGCCGAAGACGAGGAAGCGGTCGAAGCCCCGCGCGAACCACCGGTCGTGCGTGACGGCCACGACCGTCCCCTCGAAGCGCTCGAGCCCCTCCTCGAGAGCTTCGGCGGACTGGAGGTCGAGGTTGTCGGTGGGCTCGTCGAGCAGCAGCATCGTCGCCCCGGACAGCTCGAGCAGCAGGATCTGGAAGCGGGCCTGCTGTCCGCCCGACAACGACTCGAAACGCTGCTCACCCGACCGCGCCAGCTCGTAGCGGTCGAGGGCCCGGGCGGCCTGCTCGCGTGGGCGCCCCTCGCGGTGCTCGTCGCCCCGGTGCAGGATCTCGAGCAGCGTGCGACCCATCAGTGACGGGTGCTCGTGCGTCTGCGCGAACCAGCCGGGGCGCACGCGCGAGCCGAGCCGCACGACTCCGGCATGCTCGACGGGGACCGGGCGCACGTCGCCGACGGGCTGGTGCTCGCGCTCGGGGTCGGTGCCACCGCAGGCGAGCAGCCGCAGGAAGTGCGACTTGCCCGAGCCGTTGCTGCCGAGGATCGCGACGCGCTCGCCGTACCAGACCTCGAGGTCGAACGGCTTCATCAGTCCGGTCAGCTCGAGACCCGTGGCGACGATGGCGCGCTTGGCCGTGCGGCCGCCGGTCAGGCGCATCTTGACCGACTGCGTCATCGGCGTCTCCTCCGGCGGCCCGGCCTGCTCGAACTTGGCCAGACGGGTCTGCGCGGCCTGGTAGCGCGAGGCCATGCCGTCGTTGAACTTGGCCTTGACCTTGAGCGTCTGCACGAGCGTCTTGAGCTTGACGTGCTCCTCGTCCCAGCGGCGGCGCAGCTCCTCGAGGCGGTCGTTGCGGTCGGCACGTGCCTGGGCGTAGGTCGCGAACCGACCGGGGTGCACCCAGAGGGTCGCCCCCGCGGCGCCGGGCTCGAGCGTCGCGACGCGGGTGGCCACGCGGTCGAGCAGCTCGCGGTCGTGGCTGATGAACAGCACGGTCTTGGGCGAGGCGACGAGCGCCTCCTCGAGCCAACGCTTCGTCGGTACGTCGAGGTAGTTGTCCGGCTCGTCGAGGAGCAGCACCTCCTCCGGGCCACGCAGCAGGGCCTCGAGCACGAGACGCTTCTGCTCCCCACCGGAGAGCGTCGTGACCTTGCGCCACTGGGCCTGCTCGTATGGGATGCCGAGGGCCGCGACCGTGCACTGGTCCCAGAGGGTCTCCTGCTCGTACCCGCCGGCCTCGCCCCACTCCACGAGCGCGTGGGCGTAGGCCATCTGGTCGGCCTCGGAGTCGCGCTCCATCATGAGCAGCTCGGTGCGGTCGACCTCCTCGGCCGCGGTGCGGATCCGGTCGGGGGCCACCGAGACGAGCAGGTCGCGCACCGTCGTGTCGTCCCGCACCTTGCCGATGAACTGGCGCATCACACCGAGCCCACCCGAACGGGTGACCGCGCCCTCGTGGGCAGCGACGTCGCCGGCGATGATGCGCGTCAGCGTCGTCTTGCCGGTCCCGTTGGGCCCGATGAGCGCCACCTTGGCGCCCTCCCCCACCCGTACCGAGACGTCGTTGAGCAGCGGCCGGCCGTCCGGCAGGCTGAAGGAGACGGAGTTGACGTCGACGTGGCCCACGAGGGTCAAGCCTGACGTATGCCGTGTGGTCGCGTCACCCGGTTAAGCTGCCGACCCGGCACGGTCACCCCCACGACCACGAGTCGAGGACGGCGCGGTAGACGTCGAGGGCCTCGGGGTGCGCCGGGTCGTAGGTGAGGCGGATCGCGAAGGCCTGCTCGGTGTAGGAGACGACGTAGTAGACGTGTCGCACCCGGTCCGACTGGTCGACGACGACGCCCATCGCCCGGTAGCCGGCGACCTCACGCTCCGGGGCGCCCATCGGCGTGAGGCCTTTCGCCTCGAAGCCCTGGCGTACTCCGTCGACGACCTCGGACAGTGGGTGCGAGCCGACCTTCATCGGCCGCTCGACGGCGATGAACGCCGGGACCGCGTCGTCGTCGGGCTGTACCAAGGTGTCAGGCGGCGGGTCGAGCCGGCGGTCGGTACGGCTCCACCCGGCCGGCTCGAGATAGCTGTAGTCGATGCCGCGGACACGGTCCTCGCTCATGGCGACCGGCCCCATCGGCGCCGGGAGCTGTTCGATGCGGTGCCCGGCGCTGTCGGTCGTGGCAGCCGTGGAGGTCGGCAGGTGCACGACGCCGGTGTCGGCCGGTGCCGCTGGGGCCGGCACCTGGTCACCGGAACACCCGGCAAGGCCCGAGGCCAGGACCAGGGCGAGCGCTGGGGCCCGCGCCGCCGACGCTCTCACGCGCACCCACATCGGGCTACGTCCACGCCCAGGTCGACAGGAGCTCGTCGAACTCGGCCATGGCATGGGCCGCGTCAGCCTGCGACGAGCTGAGGGTGAGCAGGTAGATCCGGCCGCCGCGCGCGACGCCGTAGGAGCGGGCGACCACCTGAATGCCCTGCTGCTCGAAGGCCGTCGTGAAGCCCACGGCCGTGGAGCCCGACACGCTCTTGTCGGGGGCCGAGGACACGACGCGCCCAGCCGCGCCCAGCTGCTGCCTTCCCTTGGCCAGCTCGTCCCCGAGCACCGAAGGGTCGCCGTCGACCACGGTGACCACGAGGTTGTTGGCGAAGGCGCCGACCTTCCTCGAGGAGAGGAGCACGAGGTCGATGTTGGCGACGCCGTCGGCCTTGTCGGTGGCCTCGGCCCATCCCTCGGGGGGCACGACCGTGAAGCCCCCCGAGCGGCCCCTGACCTCGTCGCCCTCGGCCTCCATGGGCGCGCCGGCGGCATCGGACGTGCTGCCCGTCGAGGTGGTGGCAGTGGCGCGCGACACGGACGGGGGCGAGCCGGTCGTGTCCTTCGAGCAGCCCGTCAGCACGAGGGCGCAGGTGAGGACTCCCACCGAGACGACACGGGTCGGGCGGGATTTCATGCGGACGATCCAACCACACGTGCTGTCTGGATGCCGTTTCCGGTCCCGGGGCCCGGACTCGCTCACGCGGGCGAGCGACGGGCCTTGGTGACCACGGCTCGCGCCGCCAGCTCGGCGTCACCGGGGTAGACGACCTCCTCGAGACTGAGTCCGTGCGGCGGCATGACGTGGATCCCCGCGGTGCGCTCGGCCCGGTCCCGCAGTGACCGGGGCCAGTCCACCGTGCGGCGCCCCTCACCCACGGGCACGACCGCGCCGACGAGCGAGCGCACCATCGAGTGGCAGAACGCGTCGGCCCGCACCGTCGCGGCCAGCACCCCGTCGGGCAGGCGGACCCACGAGAACTCGAGCAGGGTCCGCACCGTCGTGGCGCCCTCGCGCTGCCTGCAGAACGCCGCGAAGTCCCGCAGTCCGACCAGTGAGCGCGCCGCCTCGTCCATGGCATCGACATCGAGCGGCCGACGCCACCAGACCGTGTCGTGGCGCCGCAGCGGGTCACGGACGGCGCCGGGGTCGGCGACGCGGTAGAGGTAGCGCCGCGCCACGGCGGAGAAGCGCGCGTCGAAGCCGTCCGGGGCCACCGCTGCCCGAGCGACGACGACGTCGTGGGGCAGGATGCCGGCGAGACGACTGACGAGCGCGACCCCGGGCTCTCGGTCCGACCGTCCTGGGAGCGCCGCCCACGCCATCTGGTCGAGGTCGACATGGGCGACCTGACCGCGTGCGTGGACGCCCGCGTCCGTGCGCCCCGCCACCGTGACGCGCACGGGATCGGGGCTGCGCAGCACGGTGGACAGTGCAGCCGTGAGCTCTCCCTGCACGGTGCGCAGCCCGGGCTGGGCGGCCCACCCCGAGAAGGCGGTCCCGTCATAGGCCAGGTCGAGCCGCACGCGCAGTCCGGGCCCGGTGGAGGTGGTCGCCTCGCTGCCCTCGCTCGATGCGCTCGTCCCGCTCGTCCCGTTCATGGCGCCCGAGCCTAACGGGAGCTCGGCGGAGCGTAGGCGACGCCCGTCAACCACCACTGGCCACTGCACGTCTTATGTGCAGGGCACCGGACAACCTCGCTCGGTCCCGTCAGAAGGGGGAACCTCCATGAACGCCATCACCCGCCGCGTCGTCGTCGCTGCGTGCGCCGCCGCGATCGCCGCACCGGCAGCCGTCGCCGCCACGTACGCCACCGCCTCCGCCTCCGCCTCCGCCTCGGCCACCATCACGGCCGCTGCCGCCACCACCCCGTCCTGCGGCATCACCTGGGGATCCGCCGCGAAGGCGACGAGTCCTGCCCTGCTGTGGACCGGAAGGGTCACAGGAGTCCGCGCCGGCCAGCACACCTGCTATGACCGCCTCACCGTCGACCTCGCGCCCGGTCGGGGCACGCTCGGCTACAGCGTGCGCTACGTCAGCGCGGTGACCGGGTCCGGCAGCGGCCTGCCGGTCGCCGTGACCGGGGGCGCGCGGATCCAGGTCACCGTCAACGCACCGTCGACGCGCGGCCGGAGCACGACGAACTTCTCCGACTGGCGCTCCTTCCGGCAGTTGAAGGACATCGGCAGCTTCGAGGGCTACACCGACTACGGGCTGGGTGTTCGCGCCCGCCTGCCCATGCGCGCCTTCGTCCTCACCGACGCCGACGGCGGTCGCCGCCTCGTCGTCGACGTCGCCCATCAGTGGTGAGTGCGAGAAGGGCCCCGCACCGGTGGTGCGGGGCCCTCGTCACGATGCGCCCGGAGGCGCGATGGTCACGCGCTGCGGTCGTCCTCGTTCGCAGCGTCAGCGCCTTCCGGCGCGTCGGCGGCAGCGGCGGGCTCCGTTGACTCGGTCGACTCGGTCGACTCCGTCGCCTCGGTCGACTCGGTCGCGTCGGTCGACTCGGTCGCGTCGGTCGACTCGGTCGCGTCGGTCGCCGTCACGTCGGCCGCCTCCGCGTTGTCAGCGTCCTCGGTCTCGGCAGCGGCCTGGGTCGACTCGCTCTGCTTCGCAGCGCGCTTCGTGGCGGCCTCGGCCTCCTTGACCGTCGCCTTCTTGGCCGACAGCGGCTCGCGGACGAGCTCGATGACGACCATGGGGGCGTTGTCACCCTTGCGGGCGCCGATCTTGGTGATGCGGGTGTAACCACCCTCGCGAGCGGCCATGTCGGGCGCGATCTCGGCGAAGAGGCGGTGGACGACACCCTTGTCGCGCACGACCGTGAGGACGCGGCGACGGGCGTGCAGGTCGCCACGCTTGGCGAAGGTGATGAGACGCTCGGCAAGCGGGCGCAGACGCTTGGCCTTGGCCTCGGTGGTCGTGATCTTGTCGTGCTCGAAGAGCGACGTCGCGAGGTTGGCCAGGATCAGCCGCTCGTGGGCGGGGCCGCCACCGACGCGGGGACCCTTGGTGGGGGTGGGCATTCGTTTCTCCTAGAAGTCTGACCAGGCCGTTCTCGAGCGAGTGCCGAGGGCTAGGTCAAGAGGCGGTTGGTCAGAGACGCTCGTCCTCGACGAACGACTGGTCGTCGTCGTCGCTGTAGTCGTCCTCGCCGTAGCCGTCGACGAGGGCCGAGGGGTCGAACCCGGGCGGGCTGTCCTTGAGGGCCAGACCCATGCCGACGAGCTTGGCCTTGACCTCGTCGATCGACTTCGCACCGAAGTTGCGGATGTCGAGCAGGTCGGCCTCACTACGGCCCACGAGCTCACCCACGGTGTGGATGCCCTCGCGCTTGAGGCAGTTGTAGGAACGAACAGTGAGGTCGAGGTCCTCGATCGGCAGCGCGAGGTCCGCGGCGAGCGCGGCATCCGTCGGCGACGGGCCCATGTCGATGCCCTCGGCCTCGACGTTGAGCTCGCGCGCCAGGCCGAACAGCTCGACCAGCGTCTTGCCGGCCGAGGCCATGGCGTCACGCGGGGTCATCGAGTTCTTCGTCTCGACGTCGACGATGAGCTTGTCGAAGTCGGTGCGCTGCTCGACTCGGGTCGCCTCGACCTTGTAGGTCACGGTGAGCACCGGGCTGTAGATCGAGTCGACCGGGATGCGGCCGATCTCCTGGTCGCCGGACTTGTTCTGCTGGGCCGAGACGTAGCCACGGCCACGCTCCACGGTCAGCTCCATCTCGAGCTTGCCCTTGTCGTTCAGCGTCGCGATGTGCAGGTCGGGGTTGTGCACCTCGACACCCGCCGGAGGCGTGATGTCGGCGGCGGTGACCGCACCCGGGCCCTGCTTGCGCAGGTACATGACGACCGGCTCGTCGTGCTCCGAGGAGACGACGAGGCCCTTGATGTTGAGGATCATCTCGGTGACGTCCTCCTTCACGCCCGGCACGGTCGTGAACTCGTGGAGCACGCCGTCGATGCGGATGGAGGTGACCGCCGCGCCCGGGATGCTCGAGAGCAGGGTGCGACGGAGGGAGTTGCCGAGCGTGTAGCCGAAGCCCGGCTCGAGCGGCTCGATGGTGAAGCGGCTGCGGTCGTCGACCACGACCTCTTCGGAGAGCACGGGACGCTGTGCGATGAGCACTGTTCATTTCCTTCCCACGGGCGACCGCCATATGACGCCTCGTGAAACTGCCCGGTCGTGATCCGGGCGGGCCGGCTCGGCTCTGTCTGCGAGCGCGACCCCAGGCACAAGGAGGCGGGAGCCGGGGGTGTGGGGCCGATGCTCGCAAGCACGGCCCCACACCCGTCCGGCCTGCCGTCCAGCCGGGCTGGACGGCATACGCCGTCTTGTCAGTTCTTCGAGTAGAGCTCCACGATCAGCTGCTCGGTGAGCTGCGAGTCGATCTGCGCACGCACCGGGAGCTGGTGGATGAGGATCTGCAGCGAGCCGTCGACGACCTGCATCCAGGCCGGGACGGGACGCTCGCCGAACGTCTGGCGAGCCAGCTCGAACGGGAAGCTCTCGACGGACTGCTTGCGGACCGTGATGATGTCGTACTGCTCGACGCGGTAGCTCGGGACGTCGACGCGCACGCCGTTGACCTCGAAGTGACCGTGCGTCACGAGCTGACGCGCGTGGCGACGCGTGCGGGCCAGACCCGCGCGGTAGACCACGTTGTCGAGACGCGACTCGAGGATCTGGAGAAGGTTCTCGCCGGTCTTGCCGGGGCGCTTCGCCGCTTCCTTGTAGTAGCGGACGAACTGCTTCTCCATGACGCCGTAGGTGAAGCGGGCGCGCTGCTTCTCCTGCAGCTGGGTGAGGTACTCCTTCTCCTGGATCCGGCGACGGCCGTGCTGGCCGGGCGGGAAGGGACGGAGCTCGAAGTTCTTGTCGCCGCCGACGAGGTCCATCTTGAGGCGGCGGGACTTCTTGGTGATCGGGCCGGTGTAACGAGCCATGTTTCTAGTTCTCTCTCTCGCTCAGTGCCGGATCAGACGCGACGGCGCTTGGGCGGGCGGACACCGTTGTGCGGCGTGGGCGTGACGTCGCTGATCGCGCCGACCTCCAGGCCGGTGGCGGTGAGCGAACGGATCGCCGTCTCGCGGCCCGAGCCCGGGCCCTTGACGAAGACGTCGACCTTGCGCATGCCGTGCTCCATGGCGCGGCGGGCAGCGGCCTCGGCCGCCATCTGGGCCGCGAACGGCGTGGACTTGCGCGAGCCCTTGAAGCCGACCTGGCCGGCGGAGGCCCAGGCGATCACGGCGCCGGTGGGGTCCGTGATCGAGATGATCGTGTTGTTGAACGTGCTCTTGATGTGAGCGTGCCCGTGGGCGACGTTCTTCTTCTCCTTGCGACGAACCTTCGTCACACGAGCCTTGGGAGGCATTTTTCTCCTACGTCAGAACTGAATGTCGGTGAGACGTGATCGCGGGGCGATCAGCGTCACTTGGCCTTCTTCTTGCCGGCCACGGTGCGCTTCGGGCCCTTGCGGGTGCGCGCGTTGGTCTTGGTGCGCTGACCGCGCACGGGCAGACCACGACGGTGACGGAGACCTTCGTAGGAGCCGATCTCGACCTTGCGGCGGATGTCGGCCTGCACCTCACGGCGAAGGTCACCCTCGAGGCGGTAGTTGCCCTCGAGGAAGTCACGAAGCGCAACGAGCTCGGTCTCACCGAGGTCCTTGACGCGGGTGTTGGGGTCGACGCCGGTGGCAACCAGCGCCTCCTTGGAACGGGTGCGACCGACACCGAAGATGTAGGTCAGTGCGACCTCGACGCGCTTCTCGCGCGGAAGGTCGACTCCAACAAGACGAGCCATGTTGGGTTGTCTCCTGATTTCTGTTTCGCGGAGGTCTGGAGCAAGGCACCGATCCGGGGTCACGGTCCGCCACTCAGAAGGACGGGCCACCGGTCCCCGGCCTCCGTGCCGGGGGTGACGTCCTGCGCCGACACGACGGTCGGTCATCAGGGGCCGGGTGCTGCTTTCATTCACTTGTTGCGTGCTGTCGAATTTCTGTCGACGGCGAGGGTGGTGCTTCTGCTCAGCCCTGGCGCTGCTTGTGGCGCAGGTTCTCGCAGATCACCATGACCCGACCGTTGCGGCGGATCACCTTGCACTTGTCGCAGATCTTCTTGACGCTCGGCTGAACCTTCATCTGCCTGCTGTCTTCGGATCGCGCGCCTGCCACCTCGCGCCCCGGAGGGCACGTGACGATCAGGTGCTTGGTTGTGTAATCGGGAGTTTGTGCCTCGCACTCGTCCCGGCCGGACACGCCGCTCTCGCGGCTGGTCCCGGCCGAGCCTGGTGCTCAGCGGTAGCGGAAGACGATCCGACCGCGGGTCAGGTCATAGGGCGAGAGCTCCACCACGACGCGGTCCTCAGGGAGGATCCGGATGTAGTGCTGTCGCATCTTGCCCGAGATGTGTGCGAGCACCTTGTGACCGTTGGAGAGCTCCACCCGGAACATCGCGTTCGGGAGAGCCTCGACGATCGTGCCCTCGATCTCGATGACACCGTCCTTCTTGGCCATATCCTCCGTCTATCTGTTGGTGGCCGACCCGGACTGAGCCGGCCTTTGGGACGTGCCTGGGTGCCGTGCTCGTCGCACAGGCATGAGTCAGGCGTCGAGACACACGACACCCAACGCACAAGACTACGCCAGAGGGCGCGGTTCCCGAAATCGGCGTCGGGACCCCGGCCGGCGCCGGCGTGCGCTTTCAGGCGCGGGCCGCGGGGGTCGGACTCAGCCGTCGAGCTCGGCCCGGCGGAGCCGGACCACGCGCTCGACGACGTCGTCGGGCAACGGTCGCTCGACGCTGAAACGGATCGTTCCCTTGCTCAGCGCGAACCCGGCGAGGTCGGGGGCGACCGCCTCGACCACCGCCGGACTGAAGGGGAAGACGGAGAGGTGCTTCGCCGCCGCGGTGATGCCGATGAGCGGTCGCCCGGCCAGGCGGAGCGCGGGCATGCCGTAGCTCGTGCCCTCCTCCGCGTCGGGCACCACCTGCCGGGCGACGTCGATGACGCGCCGCAGGGCCGCACCCTTGTCCGGCGCCAGTCCGGCGAGGTACTCCTCGATGGTCCCCATCCAGTGAGACTCCCACGCCCCTGGCCTCCTCAGGGCGTATGCCGTGAGTCCGGTCCCGGCGCACGTGCGGTCGGTCCGCAGCGGACTCGCCGAGTGAGCGGGCGGCATACTGGCCGGGTGACCGAATCCGGCGACGCCACTGCCCCGCCTCCGTCCGACTCCCCCGCCGTCGCACCGGCAGCGCCGGAGGACCACACGGACGTGGTGGGCGGGCCGCCCGCCGAGGCCGAGGGGGTCGAGGACTACTACGGCCGCATCGCCGCCGCGGCCGGCGAGGACGGGCGCCTGCCCGTCGCCGTCGAGGAGATGCCCGGCTGGGACATCTACCCCTACGAGGTCGAGGGGCTCCGGCTCAAGCCCGTGTCACCACCGGCCGACGAGGAGCCACCACGTCGGGGCGAGCGGGTAGCCGACTGCTGGTGCGCCGGTGGCTTCGAGGAGGCCGACGACCGGCTCGTCTGGTGCAACGAGCGGTGGCGGCTGACCCTCGCCGTGGACACCGGCCTGCCCGTCATGCTCACGCTCATGCCCCTCGCGCACCACGACCTTCCTTCCCTGCCGGGCGACCTCGCAGCCGAGATGGGCCAGCTCGTCGTGGCGGTCTCGGACGCCGTCGAGCACGTGCCGAGCGTGGGGCGGGTCCAGCTCGCGAAGTACGGTGACGGCGGGGCGCACCTGCACCTGTTCTTCCTCGGTCGTCCCGCACGCATGCTGCAGTTCCGCGGGTCACCGCTCATCGACTGGGAGGAGAACCTCCCGCGGGTACCGCTGGACGTGCTGCAGGCCAACGCCCGAGTGGTCGCCGAGCGGATGGTCGTCCACGTCGGTGGCGCGCCGGGTCCCCTCGGCCGCTAGCCGTACGCGCCCGCAGGTCAGGCAGGCGACCAGCGGGTCGCGAGCCACAACGGGTCGTAGCCGGTGAGCGGGACCATCCGCCACGTCAGGTCGGCGTCCCCGCCACGCAGACGCGCCTCGACGCGGAAGCGGTGGGGTGTCTCGATGGCGATGACCTCGGCGCGGAAGGTGTCCTCGTTCACCCAGCCGCCGCTCGCCACGACCGGAAGGGTCGCTCCCCCGGCCACCATCACGCCCTCACGCCACCGTCCCCGACCGACGGGCATCCGCACCCACTCACCACCACGGCGCAGTCCGAGCACGTGCTCCGGCCCGTCGCGGGTCACGGAGACCGCCGTGTAGTCGGCCGCGAGGTCGGAGGCGTCCGATCGGTTGAGCTCGGCGTGATCCGGTCCGAGGGCGTCACCCGACAACGCGGGGATCTCCAGGGCCGCCAGCCGCTGCTCCAGCTCACGGTCCGCCGCCGCGGACCCTCCGGCTTCGATGGCGGGTACGACGTGGGCCCACAGGCAGTCGAGCGTGGCCTGCATCCGCGACTGCTCGGCCGTGATCGCGACGACCGTGGCGTGCTCGGGCAGCACGACGAGGAACTGCCCGAAGGCTCCGTCACCGCGGTAGCCGAAGCGCTGCATCCAGAACGAGTAGCCGTAGCCGCGCCGCCAGTCCTCGTCGGCCTCGGGGTCCTCGCTGAGCGGACCGAAGGCGCGCGTGGCCTCCTCCACCCATGCCTCCGGCAGCAGCTGCCGACCCTCCCACCGGCCACGGGCGAGGTAGAGCTGGGCGATGGAGGCGATGGCCTCGGTCGTCAGGTGTGAGCCCGTGAAGCCCAGCTCGCGGCCGAGCGGGTCGCGGTGCCACGGGATGTCGGGCAACCCGAGCGGTTCGAGCAGTCGCGGCCGCAGCATCTCCCCCAGGCCGACCCCGGCGAGGCGACGCACGATGACGGCGAGCAGGTAGGTGGCCACCTGGTTGTACGCGAAGACCGTGCCCGGCGGCTGGGTGGGCGCTGTCGCGAAGACCCGCGGCACCCAGTCGTCCCCCTTGCCGAAGCCACCACCGCTCATGCGGTCGAAGACCCGCCCCCACGCGTCCTCCTCGTGTCCGACCGTCATCGAGAGGCAGTGCCTGACGCGGACGTCGTCCCAGCCATCGGCGACGGTGCTGCGGTCGAGCTCCGGGAAGTGGTCGAGCACCCGGTCGTCGAGGGAGAGCCGACCCTCCTGCACGAGGAAGGCGACGGCCGTCGCCGTCACCGTCTTCGAGAGGGAGTAGGCGAGATGGACGCGGCTCGCGGCATACGGCCTCCACCAGCCCTCCGCCACGACGTGCCCGTGGCGCACGACCATGAGGCTGTGGAGACCGAGGTCGTCGCGCTCGACAGCGTCGACGAACGCGTGGATGCCGGCGGCGTCGACGCCCTGCGCCGACGGACTGCTGCGGGGAAGGCTCACGAGCGCGAGGCTACGCGTCCGGGCGCCCGGATGCGTCGGCGAGTGGTCCTGACCGGTCGCGCGGCTCAGGCGGTCGCGTCGAGGGGGGCGTATGCCGCCCCGGCAGCCTCGAGGGCGGCCCGGCCACCGTCGATGGCCGTGAGGACCCACAGCCCGCCCTCGCGGACGGCGACCGAGTGCTCCCAGTGCGCTGCCCGCGTGCCGTCGAGCGTCACCACGGTCCAGTCGTCGGCGAGGATCTTCGTGTCGGTCGCGCCGAGGGTGATCATCGGCTCGATGGCGCCGGTGAAGCCGTCGACGAGCTTGGGTCCGGTCTCGCGCACGGCGTAGTTCGGGATCTGGGGGTCCATGTGCATCTGGGTGCCGATGCCGTGACCGACGTACTCGTCGATGACGCCGTAGGCCAGGCCGTCGCGCTCGGAAGCGGCCTCGATGCTCGCCTCGACCGCGTCACCGACCGCGTAGAGGCGGCCGCCGACCTGCATCGCGGCGATGCCGGCGTACAGGCTGGCCTCGGTGGCGTCGATGAGGGCGAGGTCCTCTGGACGCCCGGCCTCCCGGCCACCCACGACTGCGGTGAAGGCCGCGTCGCCGTTCCAGCCCTTGACCTCTGCGCCGCAGTCGATCGAGACGATGTCCCCGGCCTCGAGCACCCGGGAGCGCGGGATGCCGTGGACGACCTCGTCGTTGACGCTCGTGCACAGCGTGTGGCTGTAACCCGGGACGAGCTGGAAGTTGGGGATGCCGCCGTTGCTGCGGATGAAGTCCTCCGCGAGGCGGTCCAGCTCGAGCGTCGTCAGGCCGGGCCGCAGCTCGCCGGCGAGCAGCTCGAGGGTGCGCCCGACGAGCAGCCCCGCCTCACGCATGAGGAGGAGCTGCTCGTCGGTGCGGCCCTGGAGCCGGTTCCGGCGTCCGAACATCGTGGTCCTTCTCGGTGGCTGCGGTGTGGCGCAGTCGGCTCAGGCGTGCTGCGGCAGGGCCGCGATGACGCGGTCGGTGACCTCGTCGACGGAACCCATGCCGTCGATCTTGACGAGAAGGCCCACGACCTCGTAGTGCTGCGCGAGCGGCGCGGTCTCCTTGCGGTAGATCGCCTGGCGTTCGCGGATGACGTCCTCGGTGTCGTCGACGCGCCCTTCGGTCTCGGCGCGCTTCAGCAGTCGCTCGACGATGGCGTCCTCGTCGACCTCGAGCTCGAGGACGGCGTCGAGCGCCTGCCCGTGACGCGAGAGCATCGCGTCGAGGGCGTCGACCTGGCCCGCGGTGCGCGGGTAGCCGTCGAGGAGGAAGCCGTGCGTGGCGTCGTCCCAGGACAACCGGTCCTCGACGATCTCGTTCGTGATGTCGTCGGAGACGTAGCCGCCCGACGTGATGATCTCGTCGACCTTGATCCCCAGCGGGGTCCGGTCCTTGATGTTGGCGCGGAAGATGTCGCCGGTCGAGATGGCGGGGATGCCGAGCCGCTCGGCGATCCGGGCGGCCTGCGTGCCCTTACCGGCACCCGGCGGGCCGAGGATGATCAGTCGCATGTCGGGGCCCCCGGGGAGCCAGGAGCACGGCGAGTGACCGTGTGGGGTGACATCAACGGAGGAACCCTTCGTAGTGACGCTGCTGCAGCTGCGCCTCGATCTGCTTCACCGTCTCGAGGCCCACACCGACGACGATGAGGATCGAGGTGCCACCGAACGGGAAGTTCTGGTTGGCACCGACGAGGACGAGGGCGATGAGCGGGATCAGCGAGACGATGGCGAGGTAGATGGCACCCGGCACGGTGATTCGGGTCAGGACGTAGTTGAGGTACTCGGCCGTGGGTCGCCCGGCCCGGATACCCGGGATGAAGCCGCCGTACTTCTTCATGTTGTCCGCGACCTCGGTCGGGTTGAACGTGATCGAGACGTAGAAGAAGGTGAAGAAGAGGATGAGGGCGACGTAGGTCGCCATGTAGATCGGGTGGTCACCCTTGACGAGGTTGTCCTGCACGAACTGGACCCAGCCCGGGTTGTTGCCGTCGGCACGCGTGTTGAACTGCGCGATGAGGCCCGGCAGGGCGAGGAGCGAGCTGGCGAAGATGACGGGGATGACGCCGGCCATGTTGACCTTGAGCGGGATGTACGTGGACGTGCCGCCGTACATGCGCCGGCCGACCATGCGCTTGGCGTACTGCACCGGGATGCGGCGCTGGGACTGCTCCACGTAGACGACCGCCGCGATGACGAAGACGCCCATCAGCAGGATGCCGAGGAACGTGCCCCAGCCCTTGTTCTCCTTGATGGCCCAGAGCGAGGCCGGGAAGCCGGCGGCGATCGAGGTGAAGATCATCAGGGACATGCCGTTGCCGACGCCCTTGTCGGTGATGAGCTCGCCGAACCACATGATGAGGCCGGTTCCGGCCGTCATCGTCAGGACCATGATGAGGATCGTGACCATCGACTGGTCGGTCATGATCGTCTCGCAGGAGCCGCCGAAGAGGCTGGAGGGGTTGCGCGCGAAGGTGACGAGCGTCGCCGACTGGAGGATCGCGAGACCGATCGTCAGGTAGCGGGTGTACTGCGTCAGCTTGCTCTGCCCCGACTGGCCCTCCTCCTTGAGCGCCTCGAAGCGCGGGATGACCACGGTGAGCAGCTGGACGATGATGCTCGCCGTGATGTACGGCATGATCCCGAGCGCGAACACCGACAGCTGCAGCAGCGCGCCGCCGCTGAAGAGGTTGGCCAGGTTGAGGAACCCGCTCTGGTCGCCGGTCTGGCCCTGGCTGGCCTGCAGACAGTTCTGCACCAGGCTGTAGCTGATGCCGGGCGTCGGGACGTGCGATCCGAGCCGGAACAGCACGATGATGCCGAGCGTGAAGAGCAGCTTCTTGCGCAGGTCCGGGGTACGGAACGCGCGTGCGAAGGCGGCAAGCACTGGGTCCTCCTGGGGGGCCGCGCAGTGGCGCGGCATAAGTCATGCAATCCGTGGAAGGTTAACGCAAAGGCACAGCGCCCCGGGCCCCGACCGCGGTGGCCGACGTCACGTCGGCCCGCGGTTCGGGTGCCCGGGGCGCTGCTCACACGAGAGGTGTGGTGGTCACACGCGGTTGGTCACTCAGCCGGCGAGGGCCGTGACCGTGCCGCCGGCGGCCTCGATCTTCTCCTTGGCGGAGGCCGAGAACTTGTGCGCCTCGACCTCGACCTTCACGGAGATCTCGCCCGTGCCGAGCACCTTCACCGGGAAGCCGTCACGAACGGCTCCCTTGGCGACGAGGTCGGCGACGGACACCTGACCACCCTCGGGGAAGAGCAGCTGCAGGCGGTCCAGGTTCACGACCTGGTACTCCGTGCGGAACGGGTTCTTGAAGCCACGGAGCTTCGGAAGGCGCATGTGCATCGGCATCGAGCCGCCCTCGAAACGCTCCGGGACCTGGTATCGGGCCTTCGTGCCCTTGGTGCCACGACCAGCGGTCTTGCCCTTGGAGCCCTCACCACGACCGACGCGGGTCTTGGCGGTCTTGGCTCCGGGGGCCGGACGCAGGTGGTGGACCTTGAGGGCGGACTCGCCCGACTTCTTGGCGTTGTCGGCCATGGTCAGTCAACCTCCTCGACGGACACGAGGTGCGTGACCGTCTTGACCATCCCGCGGATCTCGGGACGGTCCTCCTTGACGACGACGTCGCCAATGCGCTTCAGACCGAGGCTGCGCAGCGAGTCACGCTGGTTCTGCTTGCCACCGATCTCGGAACGGGTCTGGGTTACCTTGAGACGAGCCATCACGCACCAGCCTTCGCAGCCTGGGCCTCGGCCATGCCGGCGGCACGAGCCTTGAGCATGGCCGCCGGGGCGACCTCCTCGAGGGTCTTGCCACGACGGGCAGCGACCGACTCGGGGCGCTCGAGCTCACGCAGGGCCTGAGCCGTGGCGTGCACGATGTTGATGGCGTTGTCCGAACCCAGCGACTTGCTGAGCACGTCGTGGATGCCGGCGCACTCGAGCACCGCACGCACCGGACCGCCGGCGATGACACCGGTACCAGGGGCGGCGGGGCGGAGCATGACGACACCAGCGGCGGCCTCACCCTGGACGGGGTGCGGGATGGTGCCCTGGATGCGCGGGACCTTGAAGAAGTTCTTCTTGGCCTCCTCGACACCCTTGGCGATCGCCGCGGGAACTTCCTTGGCCTTGCCGTAGCCGACACCCACGGTGCCGTCACCGTCACCGACGACGACGAGGGCGGTGAAGCTGAAGCGACGACCACCCTTGACGACCTTGGCGACACGGTTGATGGTCACGACGCGCTCGACGTACTGGTTCTTGTCGTCACGGCTGTCGCGGTTGTCGCGGCCGCCGCGGTTGTCACGGCGGTCTCCGCGCTCGGTGCGCTCGCCGCCACCGGCGGGGCCGGTGCCTCGACGCTGCTGTCCGGGCATCAGATGTTCCTCATCTCAACAATTGCGTTCACGAAGTTGCTCACAGGGACAGACCGCCTTCGCGGGCGCCCTCGGCGATCGCCGCGACCCGGCCGTGGTACTTGTTGCCACCACGGTCGAACACGACGGCCTCGATACCGGCGTCCTTGGCACGGGCGGCGACGAGCTCGCCGACCTTCTTGGCCTTGGCCGTCTTGTCACCCTCGAAGGAGCGCAGGTCGGCCTCCATCGTCGAGGCGGACGCCACGGTCTTGCCCACGGTGTCGTCGACGACCTGGACGAAGAGGTGACGGCTGGAGCGCGACACGACGAGGCGGGGACGGGCCGCGGTGCCGGCGATCTTCTTGCGACCGCGCACCTGGCGACGGATGCGAGCGGCAGCCTTGGACTTGCCGCGCTTGATGATCATTGCCATGGCTTACTTACCGGCCTTTCCGACCTTGCGACGGATCTGCTCGCCCGCGTAGCGAACGCCCTTGCCCTTGTACGGGTCGGGCTTGCGCAGCTTGCGGATGTTGGCCGCGACCTCACCGACGAGCTGCTTGTCGATGCCCTGCACCGAGAAGCGGGTCGGGTTCTCGACGGCGAAGTTGATGCCGGCGGGAGCCTGGATGAGGATCGGGTGCGAGTATCCGAGCGAGAACTCGAGGTCCGAGCCCTTCGCGGCGACACGGTAACCCGTGCCGTGGATCTCCATCTTCTTCTCGTAGCCCTCGGTGACACCGAGAACCATGTTGTGGATGAGCGACCGGGTCAGGCCGTGGCGCGAGCGCGAGTCGCGCTCGTCGTTGGGGCGGTTGACCTGGAGGTTGCCCGCGCCGAGCTCGACCGTGATCGGCTGGACGACGGTCAGGGAGAGCTCACCCTTGGGGCCCTTGACGATGACGTCCTGGCCCTCGATGTTGATGTCCACACCCGAGGGGATGGAGACCGGGAGTCGTCCGATTCGCGACATGTCAGTGTCTCCTTACCAGACGTAGGCGAGGACTTCCCCACCCACGCCCTTCTCGTGTGCCTGGCGGTCGGTCAGCAGACCGTTCGACGTCGACAGGATCGCGACGCCGAGGCCACCGAGAACCTTGGGCAGGTTCGTCGACTTGGCGTAGACGCGCAGACCGGGCTTGCTCACGCGACGCACGCCGGCGATGGAGCGCTCGCGGTTCGGGCCGTACTTGAGGTCGATGGTCAGCGTCTGGCCGACCTCGGCCTCCTCGATCTTCCACGAGGCGATGTAGCCCTCGCTCTCGAGGATCTCGGCGATGTTCTTCTTCAGCTTCGAGTACGGCATGGAGACGACGTCGTGGTGCGCCGAGTTGGCGTTCCGGACGCGGGTCAGCATGTCCGCAATCGGGTCAGTCATGGTCATGTGGGCTCTCCGCCCTTCCTCACCGGGGTTTCGACCGGGGCTATCTGCCCGGCGACGGCTGGGCCGTCGTGTGGCCGACCTACGGTGTCAGAGGTGTGTTGGTCTGGGGGTTGCTCTGGCTCGGGAGCCGGTTACCAGGAGCTCTTGGTCACGCCCGGCAGCTCGCCCGCGTGCGCCATCTCGCGAAGGCAGATGCGGCAGAGGCCGAACTTGCGGTACACCGAGTGCGGACGACCGCACTTCTGGCAGCGGGTGTACGCGCGGACCTTGAACTTCGGCTTCCGGTTCGCCTTGTTAACGAGCGCGGTCTTGGCCATGTCAGTTCTCCTTGAAGGGGAAGCCGAGCTGCTTGAGCAGCGCGCGACCCTCGTCATCGTTGGTCGCCGTGGTGACCACGGTGATGTCCATGCCTCGCACGCGGTCGATCCGGTCCTGGTCGATCTCGTGGAACATCGACTGCTCGGTCAGGCCGAACGTGTAGTTGCCGTTGCCGTCGAACTGCTTCGGCGAGAGGCCACGGAAGTCACGGATGCGCGGGAGGGCGATCGTCACGAGACGGTCGAGGAACTCCCACATGCGGTCGCCGCGAAGCGTCGTGTGCGCGCCGATCGGCATGCCCTCGCGCAGCTTGAACTGGGCGATCGACTTGCGCGCCTTGGTCACGACCGGCTTCTGGCCCGTGATGGCGGTGAGGTCACGGACGGCGCCCTCGATGAGCTTGCTGTCCTTGGCCGCGTCGCCGACACCCATGTTGACGACGACCTTGACGACGCCGGGAACCTGCATGACGTTGGCGTAGGAGAACTGCTCGAGCATCGAGCCCTTGATCTCGTCCTGGTAGCGCTGCTGGAGGCGCGGCTTGGTGCTGGTGTCAGTCATTCTCAGAGGTCCTTGTCCGACTTGACCGCGACACGGACGCGGGACGCCTTCTGGCGGCCATTGCGCTCGACGGTCTCGACACGCGTCTTGACGCGGGTCGGCTTCTTCGACTCGGGGTCGACGATCGCCACGTTGCTCACGTGGATCGCGGCCTCCGTGTGGGTCAGGCCACCGGTGCGGGTGCCACGGGCGGTCGCGCCGGCCTTGACGTGCTTGGTGACGCGGTTGATGCCCTCGACCAGCACGCGCTGGGTCTCGGGGTAGACCGCGATGACCTTGCCCTGCTTGCCTCGGTCGCCGCCGTTCTTCTGGCTGCGGCCCGAGATGACCTGGACGAGGTCACCCTTCTTGATCTTCATCTTGGTGATGGTGGTCTTCGCCATGTTCACAGCACCTCCGGCGCGAGCGAGATGATCTTCATGAACTTCTTCTCGCGCAGCTCGCGGCCCACCGGGCCGAAGATGCGGGTACCACGGGGGTCACCGTCGGCCTTGAGGATCACCGCAGCGTTCTCGTCGAACTTGATGTAGGAACCGTCGGCGCGGCGACGCTCCTTGACGGTGCGCACGATGACGGCCTTGACGACGTCACCCTTCTTCACGTTGCCGCCGGGGATCGCGTCCTTGACGGTGGCGACGATGGTGTCGCCGATGCCGGCGTAGCGACGGCCCGAGCCGCCGAGAACACGGATGCACAGGATTTCCTTGGCACCGGTGTTGTCGGCGACGCGCAGCCGCGACTCCTGCTGAATCACTGTCTAACTCCTGTCGTCGTGCTGGTTCTCACCGGTTGCCCGGATGAGCCTTGCCGAACGGAAATGGGGGATGGCTTACTTGGCCTTCTCGAGGATCTCGACGATCCTCCAGCGCTTCGTCGCGGAGAGCGGACGCGTCTCCATGATGAGCACGCGGTCGCCCACGTTGGCCTCGTTCTGCTCGTCGTGCGCCTTGACCTTGCTGGTGCGGCGGATGACCTTGCTGTAGAGCGCGTGCTTGACGCGGTCCTCGACCTCGACGACGACGGTCTTGTCCATCTTGTCGCTCACCACGTAGCCCTGACGGGTCTTGCGGTAGTTGCGCTCACTCGCCTGGTCGCTCACGACCTTCTCCTGCTCGCTCATGCGTCAGCCTCCTGCGCCTTGTCAGCCTTCTTGGCCTTCTTCTCGGCCTTGTCAGCCTTCTCGGGCTTGTCGGCCTTGTCGGCCTTCTTGTCGGCCTTGGCAGCCTTCTTGTCCACCTTCTCGGGCGTCTCCTCCGCCTGGGGGGCGGCGGGGGCCGAGCCGATGCCGAGCTCGCGCTCACGCATCTCGGTGTAGATGCGCGCGATGTCCTTCTTGACGGCGCGCAGGCGGCCGTGGTTGTCCAGCTGGCCGGTGGCCGACTGGAAACGCAGGTTGAACAGTTCTTCCTTGGCCTTCTTCAGCTCGTCCGCGAGCTTCGTGTCATCGAGACCACGCAGCTGCTCGGGAGCCAGGTCCTTGGTTCCGACTGCCATCAGATGTCACCACCCTCACGCTGGACGAAGCGGCACTTCATGGGGAGCTTGTGCATCGCGAGACGCATGGCCTCACGTGCCACCGGCTCGGCCACGCCCGAGATCTCGAACATGACGCGACCCGGCTTGACGTTGGCGATCCACCACTCCGGCGAACCCTTACCGGAACCCATGCGGGTCTCGGCGGGCTTCTTGGTGAGCGGGCGGTCCGGGTAGATGTTGATCCACACCTTGCCGCCACGCTTCATGTAGCGGGTCATCGCGATACGAGCGGACTCGATCTGACGGTTGGTCACGTAGGCCGGCTCGAGAGCCTGGATGCCGTAGTCACCGAAGGCGATCGTCGTGCCACCCTTGGCCGCGCCGTGGCGGTTCGGGTGGTGCTGCTTGCGGTGCTTGACTCGACGGGGAATCAACATGGTCAGGCCTGCTCATTCTCGGTGCTGGCCGCGGCGGGGGCCTCGGCAGCAGCGGTGTCGTTCACTGCCGGAGCAGCGGTCTCGTTGCGGTCACCACGACGGGCGCGGTTCGGACGGTCACCGCCGTCACGACGCGGGCCACGCGACGGGCGCGGGGCGGCGGCCTGCTGGGCCGCGAGCTCCTTGGCCGTCATGTCGCCCTTGTAGATCCACACCTTGACGCCGATGCGGCCGAACGTGGTGCGGGCCTCGTAGAAGCCGTAGTCGATCTGCGCACGCAGCGTGTGCAGCGGGACGCGACCCTCGCGGTAGAACTCGGTGCGGCTCATCTCGGCGCCGTTGAGACGGCCGGAGACCTGCACGCGGATGCCCTTGGCGCCGGCGCGCTGGGCGGACTGCATGCCCTTGCGCATGGCGCGGCGGAACGCCACGCGGGCGGAGAGCTGCTCGGCGATGCCCTGGGCGACCAGCTGGGAGACGATCTCGGGGTTCTTGACCTCGAGGATGTTCAGCTGGACCTGCTTGCCCGTGAGCTTCTCGAGCTCGCCGCGGATGCGGTCGGCCTCGGCGCCGCGGCGACCGATGACGATGCCCGGGCGGGCCGTGTGGATGTCGACGCGGACGCGGTCACGGGTGCGCTCGATCTCGACCGAGGCGATGCCGGCGCGCTCCATGCCCTTCTCCATCAGGCGACGGATCGAGACATCTTCCTTGACGTAGTCGCGGTAGCGCTGACCCGACTTCGTCGAGTCTGCGAACCAGCGGCTCTTGTGGTCGGTGGTGATGCCCAGACGGAAGCCGTGCGGGTTGACCTTCTGACCCATCAGCGGGCTCCCTTCGTGTTCTCCGGCTGCGTGACGACCACGGTGATGTGGCTCGTCCGCTTGTTGATGCGACCGGCGCGGCCCTGGGCGCGCGGACGGAAACGCTTCATCGTGGGACCCTCGTCGACGAACGCGGCCGTGATGACGAGGTTGCGCTCGTCGAAGGCGACCGACTCGCGGTCAGCCTTGACGCGGGCGTTGGCGATGGCGCTCTCGAGCACCTTCTTGACCGGCTCGGAGGCCGACTGCGGAGCGAAGGTGAGCACCGTGACGGCGTCGGTGGCGGCCTTGCCGCGGATCAGGTCCACGACACGGCGAGCCTTCTGCGGGCTGACACGGACGTGCCGCGCCGAAGCCTTGGCTTCCATGACTTCTTCCTTGGATTCGGTGGCCATCAGCGACGACGACCCTTCTTGTCGTCCTTCACGTGACCCTTGAACGTGCGGGTCGGCGCGAACTCGCCGAGCTTGTGGCCGACCATCGACTCGGTGACGAACACCGGGACGTGCTTGCGGCCGTCGTGGACGGCGAAGGTGTGACCGAGCATGTCCGGGCTGATGACCGAACGACGCGACCAGGTCTTGATGACGTTCTTGGTGCCCGCTTCGTTCTGGGCGTCCACCTTCTTCTGAAGGTGGTCGTCGATGAAGGGGCCCTTCTTCAGGCTACGAGGCATTCCAAAGGCTCCTTATCAGCGCTTCTTGCCAGTACGGCGGCGACGCACGATGAGCTTGTCGCTTTCCTTGTGTCCCTTGCGGGTGCGGCCTTCGGCCTGACCCCAGGGGCTGACGGGGTGACGTCCACCGGACGTCTTGCCCTCTCCACCACCGTGCGGGTGGTCCACCGGGTTCATGGCGACACCACGGACGGTCGGGCGCTTGCCCTTCCAGCGCATGCGACCGGCCTTGCCCCAGTTGATGTTGCTCTGCTCCGCGTTGCCCACCTCACCGACGGTCGCGCGGCAGCGCGCGTCGACGTTGCGGATCTCACCGGACGGCATACGCAGCTGGGCGTAGGGGCCGTCCTTGGCGACGAGCTGCACGCGGGCGCCCGCCGAACGGGCGATCTTGGCGCCACCACCGGGCTTGAGCTCGATCGCGTGAACGACCGTACCCACGGGGATGTTGCGCAGCGGAAGCGAGTTGCCCGGCTTGATGTCGGCCGCGGGGCCGTTCTCGATCGGGTCGCCCTGCTTGAGCTTGTTCGGAGCCAGGATGTAGCGCTTCTCGCCGTCGGCGTACTGCACGAGCGCGATGCGGGCGGTGCGGTTGGGGTCGTACTCGATGTGAGCGACCTTGGCCGGCACGCCGTCCTTGTCATGACGACGGAAGTCGATGACGCGGTAGGCACGCTTGTGACCGCCACCGATGTGACGCGTGGTGATGCGGCCCGCGTTGTTGCGGCCACCCGTCTTCGACAGGGGGCGAACCAGCGACTTCTCCGGGGTGCTGCGCGTGATCTCGACGAAGTCGGCGACCGACGAGCCACGACGGCCCGGCGTGGTCGGCTTGTACTTACGGATACCCATGTTCGTGTGTCCTTATTCTTCGTCGATCTCAGGCGCCCGCACCGAAGATGTCGATCGAACCCTCGCGGAGGGAGACGATCGCACGCTTGGTGTCCTTGCGCTTGCCGAGGCCGAATCGGGTGCGACGGGTCTTGCCCTGACGGTTCAGGGTGTGGACCTTGTCGACCTTGACGTTGAAGATCTGCTCGATGGCGATCTTGATCTCCGTCTTGTTCGCACGGGGGTCGACGATGAAGGTGTACTTGCCCTCGTCGAGCAGACCGTACGACTTCTCGGAGACGACCGGCGCGATGAGGATGTCGCGCGGGTCCTTGGCGTGGATGCTCACTTGGTGGCCTCCTTGTCGGCCTTGTCAGCCTTCACGGGACCGGCGACGAACGCGTCGAGGGCGGCCTGGGTGAAGACGATGTCGTCGGCGCACAGGACGTCGTACGTGTTGAGCTGGTCAGCGACCAGCACGTGGACGTTCTGCAGGTTGCGGACCGACTTGAACGCCACCTCGTCGCCGCGCTCAAGCACGACGAGCAGGTTCGGGCGCTCGGTCAGACCGGCGAGCAGCGCGGCGGCGTCCTTCGCCGAGGGCAGGTCGCCCGAGACGATGGAGTCGACGACGTGGATGCGGTCGAAGCGGGCCCGGTCGGAGAGGGCACCGCGCAGGGCGGCGGCCTTCATCTTCTTGGGGGTGCGCTGCGAGTAGTCACGCGGCTGCGGGCCGTGGACGACGCCACCACCGGCGAACTGCGGGGCGCGGGTCGAGCCCTGACGGGCGCGACCGGTGCCCTTCTGGCGGTAGGGCTTGCGCCCACCGCCGCGGACCTCGCCGCGGGTCTTCGTCGCGTGCGTGCCCTGACGAGCGGCCGCGAGCTGTGCCACCACGACCTGGTGGATCAGTGGGACGTTGGTCTGGACGTCGAAGATGTCAGCGGGAAGCGTGGGAGTCTTCGTGGCCATCTGGATCATGCACCCTTCGCAGCCGTGCGGATCAGGACGATGCCACCGCGGGGGCCGGGGACGGCACCCTTGATGAGCAGGAGGCCCTTCTCGGCGTCAACGGCGTGGATCTGGAGGTTCTGGGTCGTCTGGCGAACGCCACCCATGCGACCGGCCATGCGCATGCCCTTGAAGACACGGCCCGGGGTCGAGCAGCCACCGATGGAGCCCGGCTTGCGGTGGTTGCGGTGCGCACCGTGCGAGGAGCTGACGCCGTGGAAGCCGTGACGCTTCATGACACCGGCGAAGCCCTTGCCCTTGGTCGTGCCCGTCGCGTCGACGCGCTGGCCGGCCTCGAAGGACTCGGCCGTGATCTCCTGGCCGAGCTCGTAGTCGGCGGCGTCGGCCGTGCGGAGCTCGACGAGGTGACGGCGCGGCGTGACGCCGGCCTTCTCGAAGTGGCCGCTCATCGGCTTGTTCACCTTGCGCGGGTCGATCGCACCGAAGGCGATCTGGACCGCGGAGTAGCCGTCGGTCGCGTCGGCACGCACCTGCGTCACGACGCAGGGGCCGGCCTTGACCACGGTCACGGGGACGAGCTTGTTGTCTGCGTCCCACACCTGGGTCATGCCGAGCTTCTCGCCGAGCACGCCCTTGACGTTCTTCTGAGCAACAGTCATCTCAACAACCGCCTCAGAGCTTGATCTCGATGTTGACGTCCGCCGGCAGGTCGAGACGCATCAGCGAGTCGACGGCCTTGGGCGTCGGGTCGATGATGTCGATGAGACGCTTGTGCGTGCGCATCTCGAAGTGCTCGCGGCTGTCCTTGTACTTGTGCGGCGACCGGATGACGACGAAGACGTTCTTCTCCGTCGGCAGCGGGACCGGGCCCACCACGGTCGCGCCGGCGCGCGTCACTGTGTCAACGATCTTCCGGGCCGAGTTGTCGATGACCTCGTGGTCGTACGACTTCAGCCGGATGCGGATCTTCTGTCCCGCCATCTGATGAACGTCTCTCTCTCGCTTCTGACTACCGGTTCCCTTGGCATCCGACCCCCGAGGTCGGGCGTGTCGCGCCCGCTTCACGGTGAAAGCCCCGCACCTGAGTGCAAACTTTCGGGTGGATTGCCCGGCCGAACCGGGTAACTTGCGCTTCCCTCGGGCCTCCGAGAGGAGTCCGGGCGAGTCCCCGTCAGGAGGCTCTCAAGGGGCGGCGGCACCGACATGGGTCAGCGACGCGCGTCAAGCAACCTGAACAGTGTGCCAGAGCGCGCACCGCACTATCAAATCGGGCCGGGACGCGACCGCAGGCAGGCGCACGTGGCGCGTCGCCGGTCGTCGTGGGCCGGCCGTCGCGGGTCGGTCACGCACGGACGTGCGGGCTGGCGCACGCCGCCGATCCCCCCGGCAGCTGGTAGCGGTGGTCGGCCACCCAGCGGTACGCGTGCGCGGCCACCCACGAGACCCCCGGGGCCATGAGGAGGTACCCGACCGGCCGCCAGGCCGGGGCACCGTGGGCCACGGCGCTCGCGGCGGCGAGGTGGCCCGAGCGGATCGAGCCGTCCGCGGTGATGAACTGGGCTGCCTCCTCGCAGTCCCGCTCCGTCAGGCCCACGGCCGCGAGGTCGAGCTCCTGCCACGGCCGCACGTCGTAGCGGCCGCGCCGGTCGATCCAGCGCTGGACGAACTGCACGCTGCGCGTGCAGAACCCGCAGTCGCCGTCGTAGACGAGGGTCGGCCGGTTCGGATCGACAGGAGTGGTCCCCACGCCGTCATCATCCCACCCAGCGCGTCGCGGCTCCCATCGACCCCGTCGGCGTATGCCGTCACCGTGCTCTGGTCGCCACCCCGCGTCGCGCTCGACCGGGCCCGGCTCCCCCGCTACCGGAGGTGCTCAGGCCGGGGCGAGGAAGGCGCTCAGCGCCCCGGCATACAGGGCCGGGTCCTCGGCGCCCATGAGCTCGCGCGTGCTGTGCATCGACAGCGCGGCCGCCCCGAAGTCGACCGTGGTGGCACCCGTCAGCGACGACGTGACCGGACCGACGGTCGACCCGCACGGGAGGTCGCTGCGGGTGACGAACGTCTGCATCGGGACGCCTGCCTGCTCGCAGGCGAGCCGGAAGGCCGCGGCCCCGACCGAGTCGGTCGCGTACCGCAGGTTGGTGTTGACCTTGAGCACCGGGCCGCCGTTGACGCGGATCTGGTGCGACGGCTCGTGCCGGTCGGCGTAGTTGGGATGCGTTGCGTGTCCCATGTCCCCGGAGGCGATGACGGTCGCGGCGAGGGCCCGCCAGTAGTCGTCGCGGGTGCCGCCGCCGGCGGTGACGATCCGCTCGAGCACCGAGGGCAGGAGCGTCGAGGTGGCGCCGCGCTCGGACGTGCTGCCGATCTCCTCGTGGTCGAAGAGCACGAGGACCGGCACGTGGGCGGGCTCCGTGGCCGCGGCGTCGAGCAGCGCCCGCACGCCGGCATACGACGTGGCGAGGTTGTCGAGGCGCGGGGCGGCGATGAGCTCCTGCGCCCTCCCGAGCCGCGTCGACGGCTGCACCGGGTGCGTCATGACGTCCCAGGACAGGACGTCCCCGCGGTCGACGCCGACCTGCTCGGCGAGGTAGCCGACGAAGTCGCCGGGCTCGTCGCCGACGCCCCAGAGCGGCTCCATGTGGGCCTGCTTGTTGAGGGTGAGCGCCTCGTTCTGGGTGCGGTCGAGGTGGATGGCGAGCTGGGCCACGCGCAGCAGCGCGTCGCGCCCGTGGAAGGTGCGCGACTCGACGCCGGCCGCGCCACGCACGGCGACCCGGCCCGCCAGGCCGAGGTCGCGGTCGAGCCACGAGCTGAGGATGAGGCCGCCGTAGGGCTCGATGCCGAGCAGCTGCCAGCCGGCCCGCGCGTGGTCGGGGTTCGGCTTGATGCGCAGGTTGGGGCTGTCGGTGTGCGCCCCCACGACGCGGAAGCCCGCCGCCGGGCCCGCTCCGGCGCCGTGCGCGCCCGTGGTGTCCCAGGCGATGAGCGACCCACCGCGCACGAGGTAGCGCCGGCCCGGTTCCGTCGGCCACGCCTCGGTCTCGACGACCTCGGTGAAGCCCTCCGCGCGGAGCCGTGTCGCCGCCTGCTCGCACGCGTGGAACGGCGTGGGCGAGGCGTCGACGTAGTCGATCAGGCCCTGGGCTTCGGTGTCGGTGTCGAAGGAGTGCGCCATGGCTCCCGACCCTACTGTGGGCCGTGGGTGACCTTCGCATCGGCTCCAGACCCCGATCAGCTCCCCGGCAGCACCCTCCGCAGCAGGCCCGAGGCGGCAGGATCGAGTCATGAGCGTGCAACCAGAGGTCGTCCGGTGAACAGCCCGCGGCCGCGCCCGCTGCGGCTGGGTGTCCAGCTGCCCGAGGTCGAACGGCGGGTCGAGTGGCCGGAGCTCCTCGACATGGCCCGAGCGGCAGAGGACGTGGGGCTCGACTCCGTCTGGCTCGGGGACCACCTGCTCTACGACCTGCCCAGCGGCGTGACCAGAGGACCGTGGGAGGCGTGGACGTCGCTGGCGGCCCTCGCGGCCGTGACGAGCCGGATCGAGCTCGGTCCGCTCGTCGCCTCGACGAGCTTCCACGCCCCGGCGATGCTCGCCAAGATGGCCGCCACGGTGGACGCGATCTCCGGCGGCCGGCTCCTGCTCGGCCTCGGGGCCGGCTGGAACGAGCGGGAGTATGCCGCCTTCGGCTTCCCGTTCGACCAGCGCGTCGGTCGCTTCGAGGAGGCCTTCACCATCGTCCGCACCTTGCTGCGCGAGGGCCGGATCGACTTCCACGGCAGCTACTACGACGTCCGCGACTGTGTCCTCGACCCGGCGCCGGCCCGCGAGGGAGGACCACCCCTCATGCTCGGGTCCACGGGCCCGCGGATGCTGCGCATCGGCCTCCCGCACGCCGACCTCTGGAACGCGTGGTGGAGCAGCTACGCCAACTCCCCCACCGAGTTCGCCCGGCTCAAGGCGCGGGTGGACGCGGCCGCCGCCGACGCGGGTCGGGCGCCGGGCGAGGTCGCGGCCACCGCTGCCGTCTACGTCCAGTTCCCCGGGGGCGCGGGCCGGGTCAAGGGTGACTCCGGGTACGCCGCGTCGGTCGTCCCCGTGCCCGGTGACCCGGGTGCCATCGCGGAGCACGCGCACGCCATGGCCGAGGCCGGAGCCGCGCACCTCCAGCTGGTCCTCGACCCCATCACGATCGACACCGTGCGCGTGGTGGGAGAGGCAGCCGCCCTCCTCGACCGCGCCTGAGCCGAGGAAGGAGCTGGCCGGCCGCGCGGGACGGCAAGACGTACCGAACCCGAACCGAGGAGCAAGGGCGCCGGGGCGGCATACGGTACCGAGGAGCGGGGCGCCCGACGGCGCGAGCGGCATACGCAACCAAGGAGCGGGGCGCCTGACGGCGCGAGCGGCATCGGAGGCGGCCACGGCATACGCAACAACGGGTGCGGTTCCGGAAAGCGGCCGCCGACGCTCCACGCCGCGAGCGTCGTCGGGCGCCCCGCGACGACACGGACAGCGACACCGCGGCAGCTGGCGAGACCGCGGCAGCGTGGTGAGACCGCGGCAGCGTGGCGAGCACGCGGAAGGGCCCGCCCCGCCGAAGCGGAACGGGCCCTACCGATGAGCTGTGCTGCAGGTGCAGCGTCAGATCACTTGATGATCTTCGTGACGCGACCAGCGCCGACCGTGCGGCCACCCTCACGGATGGCGAACTTGAGGCCGTCCTCCATGGCGATCGGCTGGATCAGCTCGACCGTCATGTCGGTGTTGTCGCCGGGCATGACCATCTCGGTGCCCTCGGGCAGGTGCACGACACCCGTCACGTCCGTCGTACGGAAGTAGAACTGCGGACGGTAGTTGTCGTAGAACGGCGTGTGACGGCCGCCCTCGTCCTTCGAGAGGATGTAGACCTGCGCCTCGAAGTCCGTGTGCGGGGTGATCGAGCCCGGCTTGCAGATGACCTGCCCGCGCTCGACGTCCTCGCGCTTGGTGCCACGAAGGAGCAGACCGACGTTCTCGCCGGCGCGACCCTCGTCGAGGAGCTTGCGGAACATCTCGACGCCCGTGACGGTCGTCTTGGCCGGCGGGCCGGTGTGGATGCCGACGATCTCGATCTCCTCGTTGACCTTGAGGATGCCGCGCTCGATACGACCGGTGACGACGGTGCCACGACCGGTGATCGTGAAGACGTCCTCGACGGGCATGAGGAACGGCTTGTCGACGTCGCGCTCGGGCTCCGGGATGGAGCTGTCGACGGCGTCCATGAGGTCGAGGACCGACTGGCCCCACTTCTCGTCGCCCTCGAGCGCCTTGAGCGCCGAGACCTGCACGACCGGAAGGTCGTCGCCCGGGAACTCGTACTGCGACAGGAGCTCACGGACCTCCATCTCGACGAGCTCGAGGATCTCCTCGTCGTCGACCATGTCGGCCTTGTTGAGCGCCACGACGATGTAGGGGACGCCGACCTGGCGGGCCAGGAGGACGTGCTCCTTCGTCTGCGGCATGGGGCCGTCGGTGGCGGCGACCACGAGGATCGCGCCGTCCATCTGAGCCGCACCCGTGATCATGTTCTTCACGTAGTCGGCGTGGCCCGGGCAGTCGACGTGGGCGTAGTGACGACCCTCCGTCTGGTACTCGATGTGCGCGATCGAGATCGTGATGCCGCGCTGGCGCTCCTCGGGAGCCTTGTCGATGTCCTCGAACGCGAACTGGGGGTTCAGGTCGGGGTACTTGTCGTGCAGAACCTTGGAAATCGCAGCCGTCAGCGTCGTCTTGCCGTGGTCAATGTGACCGATGGTGCCGATGTTGACGTGCGGCTTGGTCCGCTCGAACTTTGCCTTCGCCACTGTGGTCCTCCTCAGGACTATCGTGTTACGCCGTACGACCAGGGCAGGACGTGGCGCTGTTGGGGTGGTTTCCGATGGAAGAGACTACGGGATGTCCCGCAGTCACTCCCCGCGGGTCTTCTTGATGATCTCCTCGGCAACGGCCTTGGGGACCTCTGCGTAGGAGTCGAACTCCATGGAGAAGCTCGCGCGACCCTGCGTCTTGGAGCGCAGGTCGCCGACGTAGCCGAACATCTCGGACAGCGGGACGAGGCCCTTGACGACCTTGGCGCCACTGATGTCCTCCATGCCCTGGATCTGGCCACGGCGGGAGTTGATGTCACCGATGACGTCGCCCATGTAGTCCTCGGGCGTACGGACCTCGACGGCCATCATCGGCTCGAGCAGGACCGGGTCCGCCTTCCTGATGGCCTCCTTGAGGACCATCGAGCCGGCGATCTTGAACGCCATCTCCGAGGAGTCGACGTCGTGGTAGGCGCCGTCGTTCAGCGTCGCCCTGATGCCCACGAGGGGGTAGCCGGCGAGCACGCCGTACTGCATGGCGTCCTGGATGCCGGCGTCGACGGACGGGATGTACTCACGCGGGACGCGACCACCGGTGACACCGTTGACGAACTCGTACATCGAGCCGTCCTCGGTCTCGCCCAGGGGCTCGAAGCTGACCTGGACCTTGGCGAACTGGCCAGAGCCACCGGTCTGCTTCTTGTGCGTGTAGTCGTACTTGAGCACCGGGCGTCGGATCGTCTCGCGGTAGGCCACCTGCGGCTTGCCGACGTTGGCCTCGACCTTGAACTCGCGCTTCATGCGGTCGACGAGGATGTCGAGGTGCAGCTCGCCCATGCCGGCGATGATCGTCTGACCGGTGTCCTCGTCGTGGTGGACCTGGAAGGTCGGGTCCTCGGCCGAGAGCTTCTGGATGGCCGTGCCGAGCTTCTCCTGGTCACCCTTGGTCTTGGGCTCGATGGCGACCTGGATGACGGGGTCGGGGAAGGTCATCGACTCGAGCACGATCTGCTCGTTGAGGTCCGACAGGGTGTCACCCGTCGTGGTGTCCTTCAGGCCGATGGCCGCGTAGATGTGGCCGGCCAGGGCCTCCTCGACCGGGTTCTCCTTGTTGGCGTGCATCTGGAAGAGCTTCCCGATGCGCTCCTTGCGGCCCTTCGTCGAGTTGATGACGCTCGTGCCCGAGCTGATCTGGCCCGAGTAGACGCGGATGAAGGTCAGCGTGCCGAAGAACGGGTGCGTCGCGACCTTGAACGCCAGCGCCGAGAAGGGCTCCTCGGTGGAGGGCGCACGGGTCAGCTCGACGGCCTCGTCGCCCGGCTTGTGGCCGATCATCGGCGGCACGTCGAGGGGCGACGGGAGGTAGTCCACGACGGCGTCGAGCATCGGCTGGACGCCACGGTTCTTGAAGGCGGAGCCGCAGAACACCGGGTAGAGCTCGGAGCTCACGGTGAGCTTGCGGATGCCGGCCTTGAGCTCCTCGGGGGTCAGCTCCTCGCCACCGAGGTACTTCTCCATGAGCTCGTCGTCGGACTCGGCGACGCGCTCGACGAGGGCCATGCGGTACTCCTCGGCCTTCTCCTGGAGGTCGGCCGGGATCTCCGCGATCTCGTACTTGGCGCCCATGGTCACGTCGCCCTTGGCGTCGCCGGGCCACACGAGGGCACGCATGTACACGAGGTCGATGACACCGAGGAAGTCGTTCTCGGCACCGATGGGCAGCTGCATGACGAGCGGCTCGGCACCGAGGCGGTCCTTGATGGTCGCCACGGTGAAGTAGAAGTCGGCGCCGAGCTTGTCCATCTTGTTGACGAAGCAGATGCGCGGCACGTCGTACTTGTCGGCCTGACGCCACACCGTCTCGGACTGCGGCTCGACACCCTCCTTGCCGTCGAACACGGCGACGGCACCATCGAGGACGCGCAGCGAGCGCTCGACCTCGACCGTGAAGTCCACGTGTCCCGGGGTGTCGATGATGTTGATCTGGGTGCCCTCCCAGAAGGAGGTCACGGCGGCAGACGTGATCGTGATGCCGCGCTCCTTCTCCTGCTCCATCCAGTCGGTCGTCGACGCACCGTCGTGGGTCTCACCGATCTTGTGGTTGACACCGGTGTAGAAGAGGATGCGCTCCGTCACCGTGGTCTTGCCAGCGTCGATGTGCGCCATGATGCCGATGTTGCGGACCTTCTTGAGGTCCGTCAGGACGTCGAGTGCCACGTCAGGTTTCTCGTCTCATTCGTCTGGGGTGAAAATCGTGGGCGCCGAGGACCGCGTCGTACGCGGCGGGCGCGTGCCCGGCGGTATGCCGTGGAGCGTGCTCCCCGGCATACCGACCGGACCGCTGGGTCACCAGCGGTAGTGCGCGAAGGCCTTGTTGGACTCGGCCATCTTGTGGGTGTCCTCGCGGCGCTTGACAGCGGCACCGAGGCCGTTGCTCGCGTCGAGGATCTCGTTCATGAGGCGCTCGGTCATCGTCTTCTCACGACGCTGGCGCGAGTAGCCGACGAGCCAGCGCAGGGCCAGCGTGGTCGAGCGGTTCGGCTTGACCTCGATCGGCACCTGGTAGGTCGCGCCACCGACGCGACGGCTCTTGACCTCCATGGCCGGCTTGACGTTGTCGAGCGCACGCTTGAGCGTGGCGACGGGGTCGGTGCCGGTCTTCTGGCGGGCGCCCTCGAGGGCGCCGTAGACGATCATCTCGGCGATCGACTTCTTGCCGTCCAGGAGGATCTTGTTGACGAGCTGCGTGACGAGCGGGCTGGAGTAGACCGGGTCGACGACGAGCGGGCGCTTCGGAGCGGGTCCCTTACGAGGCATCAGCTCTTCTCCTTCTTCGCGCCGTAACGGCTACGAGCCTGCTTGCGGTTCTTGACACCCTGGGTGTCGAGCGTGCCGCGGACGATCTTGTAACGCACACCCGGGAGGTCCTTCACACGACCACCGCGCACGAGCACGATCGAGTGCTCCTGCAGGTTGTGGCCGACGCCGGGGATGTAGGCCGTGACCTCGATACCCGAGCTGAGGCGCACACGGGCGACCTTGCGAAGGGCAGAGTTCGGCTTCTTGGGGGTGGTGGTGTACACGCGGGTGCAGACACCGCGGCGCTGGGGCGAGCCCTTGAGCGCCGGGGTCTTGGCCTTGCTGGCCTTGTCCTGGCGGCCCTTGCGGACCAGCTGGTTGATGGTAGGCAACCTGGTTACTCCATAACGTTGCTTGTGGTCAGTCGTCCTGGCGGACGACTCCTTGGCTGTTCGGTTCCTCGACCCCCGAGGTCGGGTGTGTCGAAACCGGTTCTCCCCCCTGCACTCCCCATCCGTTCCGACTGCCAGAGGGCGGTCGGTCAGGTGGTTTGCCCGGCGGGAGGTGTGCTCTGGACCGCAGTGATGTGACACCCGCGGTGAGCGGGCGGACAGGGCACCGGGGCCGTCATCGCGCATGCCTGAGAGCGTGCCTCAGACACAGTGTTCAAGCGTACCGGGGCGCGGCACGCCGACCAAATCGGTTGGACCGGCCCCGCCGGGGCGGATGCGGTATGCGGTCCACCCGCACCGTGCCCGCCCGCCCGCCCGGCGAGCGCGGCAGGCTTGGGTTGGACGCGCGTCGGGCAGGTTGGTGTTGGCTTGGGCCGGTCGGGCAGGTCAGCCCAGGCGCCAGTCACCGGCGTACATGTGCAGCACCGGCACGCCGAGGGTCTCGCGGGCCCGGGAGGCCCAGTCGGTGTGGAAGGTGTCCTCGACCGCGTGCGGCTCGGTGACGACGACGACCTCACGCGCCCCCAGGCGGGCCACCTCGTCGACGAGGGTCGGCATGGGGTCATCGGCCGTGATCTCGCCGGTGACGACGACGTCATGGCCCTGGAACTGCGCCAGGGTGCTCGCCAGCGCGGTGTCGGCGTCACTGTGCGCCTCGACCCGGTCGACGGGACGCAGCGACTCGAGGGCCTCGCGCATCTCGAAGAGGCTCAGGTGGTTGAGGAACGAGCTGAGCAGGTTGCGCTCGGTGTCAGCGGGGACGAGGACCCGGTAGGTCGGCCCGTCGTCCTCATGCAGACCGATGATCTTGTCGACGTCGACGGGCTTGAGTGCTTCCTCGGTGAGCACGATGATCGTCGGCGTCGGGCCGCCGTCGACCCGGTCGGCACTGTCGGCGTGATCGGCACGGTCCGTCACGTCGGCCTGGCCGGCCCGATCGCTGCCGTTGGTGTGGTCGACCGCAGCCGGGGCAGCCGGAGGGGTGCCGACGGGCTCGGGCGCGGTCGGCACGTCGGCCGTGGGCTCGGTCATGCGACCACCTTATCGAGGCGCCGGGACGCGCGGGTCAGCGGTTGGTCATGCGCCAGCGCGCGAGCAGCACGCCGAGGCGGTCCTCGACCGGGCGCGGTGAGGTGGCCGAGAAGTTGCTCATCATGACGAAGACGTAGGGGCGACCGTCCGCACCGGTGACGTAGCCGGCCAGCGAGGTGACGCCGGTCAGGCTGCCGTTCTTGGCGCGCAGGTTGCCTGCGGCTGACGTGTCGCGCATCCGGTCGGCCAGCGTGCCCCCCGCCCACCGGACGGGGTCGGTCCCTGCAACGGGCAGTGCAGCGCGGAAGGCGGGCCACCACGACGTGCGCTGCACCTTGTCGAGCAGGCTGGCGAGCTGCTGGGGGGTCAGCCGGTTGGCCCGGGCGAGCCCCGAGCCGTCGACGAACCGCATCCCGGTGGTGGGGATCCCGACGCGGGCGGCATAGTCGCGCAGCACCTTGGTTCCATCGGTCCAGTTGCCGGGGCGGCCCGCCTTCGATCCCAGCGTCTTCGTGATGGCCTCGGCGTGGCCGTTGTTGCTCAGCTTGAGGAACGGAACGAGCAGCTGGCCCAGGGTCATCGAGCTGTGCCGGGCGAGCAGGACGCGGCCGGCCGGGGTCGTGCCGCGCACCGCCGCCCCGTCGACCTGGATGCCCGCGGCGACGAGACGGGCCCGAAGCGACCGGGCGGTCATGAGGGCCGGGTCGTCGACCGTGACCCACTTCCTGGCCGCCGCGTGCTGGAGCGGCACCTGACCGGTGACCGTCAGCGTGTTGGTGCCGGCGGCTCGGGTGACCGAGATCGTCGTCGCGGTTCCGGTGGCCGAGGTGCGCGCCCTGTTGACGACACGCACGTGGGAGGCCGCCGACGCCGGTGTGACGGTCAGGCGCGGGGCACTCGACGCGGTCGCGCCCGGGGCGGCGGTGACGATGACCGTCCCCGCGTCGTAGTCGGTGCTCGGTGCCAACGTGAGGGCCGAGACCTGCGCCGCGTAGTAGCTCGACGCATACGACGTCGACCAGTACGGGCTGTAGCGCACCTCGTCGAAGGCAGACGCGTCGGCGACGACGTCGCCCGTGACCCGGGTGACACCCTTGGACCGCAGGACGCCGGCCAGTGCCGTCAGGTCTCGCTCGAGCAGGGTCGGGTCCCCGCTCCCCTTGAGGTAGAGCCGCCCGGACACCACTCCCCCGGCGCCGACCGGCGCGGCGTAGACGTCGGTGCGCCAGCGGTAGCCGCTGCCGAGGTGGTACATCGCGGCTGCAGCGGTGAACGTCTTCTGGGTCGATGCCGGGGCGAGCGGCGTGTTGGCGTAGCGGACGTAGACCGGGACGCGCGTGGACGCGTCGGCCACCAGAACCCCGACGTGCGCCGTGGACGCCGTCACCGCGGGGTCGGCCATCAGCCTGCCCACCTCCCGGCGCAGGGCCGCGTCGCGCGAGGAGTACACCGTGGCGCCCGAGCCCGGTGGCGCCGACGCCACGAGGGCCGCGACGGCCACCATGGCCACGGCCACGAGAAAGGGCCAGCGCCCCGTCCGTCGGCGCGGACCGGACGACCGCCGCACGACCGTGAGCGAGCGAGGAGCACCGTGCATGAGGACCTCCCGAGGGGCGTCGCCGGCCGGCCCTGGCGCCTCCGGACAGTCACCCTGCCCGGGAGACTAATCCGATTTGTCCGTTTCGCGCGCGCCGAACGCCGCATCGTCCCCGGACACGCCGAGGGCCGGCTCCCCGATGGGGAGCCGGCCCTGCGGCATGCACGGTGGTCGTCTCCGTCGCGGACGCGGCGGAGGGACCGGTCAGAACTGGTCGAGACCGAGCGCCTCGTCGTCGAGACGGATGGCCTCGCCCGTGCCCGAACCGAAGCCTGCGTAGTCGTAGGCGTCGTAGTTCGGCAGCGAGTACATCGCGGCCTTGGCCTCCTCGGTCGGCTCGACCTTGACGTTCCGGTAGCGGGGCAGGCCCGTGCCGGCAGGGATGAGCTTTCCGAGGATGACGTTCTCCTTGAGGCCCAGCAGCGGGTCGGACTTGGCCTCCATGGCGGCCTGCGTGAGCACGCGGGTCGTCTCCTGGAAGGACGCGGCCGACAGCCACGACTCGGTCGCGAGCGAGGCCTTGGTGATGCCCATGAGCTCGGGACGACCAGCAGCCGGACGGCCACCCTCGGCCATGACCTTGCGGTTCTCCTCCTCGAAGCGACCACGCTCGGCGAGCTCGCCGGGCAGCAGGTCGGCGTCGCCGGCCTCGATGATCGTCACGCGACGCAGCATCTGGCGCACGATGACCTCGATGTGCTTGTCGTGGATCGACACACCCTGCTGGCGGTAGACCCGCTGCACCTCGTCGACGAGGTGCTTCTGGGCGGCACGCGGGCCGAGGATGCGAAGGACCTGCTTGGGGTCGATCGCGCCTTGGACCAGCTTGTCACCCACGGTCACGTGGTCGCCGTCGCCGACGAGCAGGCGCGAACGCTTGCTGACCGGGTAGGCGTGCTGCTCGGAGCCGTCGTCCGGCGTGAGCAGGACGCGACGCGCCTTGTCGGTGTCCTCGATCTCGACGCGACCGGTGGCCTCGGCGATCGGGGCCACACCCTTGGGGGTGCGCGCCTCGAAGAGCTCGACGACACGCGGCAGACCCTGGGTGATGTCGTCGGCCGCGGCCGCGCCACCGGTGTGGAAGGTACGCATCGTCAGCTGCGTGCCGGGCTCACCGATCGACTGGGCCGCGATGATGCCGACGGCCTCGCCGATGTCGACGAGCTTGCCCGTCGCGAGCGACCGGCCGTAGCAGGCCGCACAGGTGCCCACCTTGCTGTCGCAGGTGAGCACCGAACGGATCCGCACCTCGTCGACGCCGGCTGCGTAGAGCGCGTCGATGACGACGTCACCGAGGTCGATGCCGGCGACGGCGAGCGTCTCGCCGTCGACGACGACGTCCTCGGCCAGCGTGCGGGCGTAGACCGAGGCCTCGACGACCTCGCTCGGTGCACGCGTGCCCGTGGTCTCGTTGACCTGGGCGATCGGCAGCTTGAGGCCGCGCTCGGTGCCGCAGTCGTCCTCACGGATGATGACGTCCTGCGACACGTCGACGAGGCGACGCGTGAGGTAACCCGAGTCGGCCGTACGAAGCGCCGTGTCGGCCAGACCCTTTCGGGCACCGTGCGTCGAGATGAAGAACTCGAGCACCGTGAGGCCCTCACGGAAGTTGGCCTTGATCGGGCGCGGGATGATCTCGCCCTTCGGGTTGGCCATGAGGCCACGCATACCGGCGATCTGACGGATCTGGAACCAGTTACCACCAGCACCCGAGGACACCATCCGGTAGATGGGGTTCGTGCGCGGGAAGTTGGTCTCCATCTCCTTGGCGACCTGGTTGGACGCCTGCGTCCAGATCTCGACGAGCTCCTGGCGACGCTCGTCGTCGGTGATGAGGCCGCGCTCGTACTGCGTCTGGACCTTGGCGGCCTTCGTCTCGTAGCCCTCGAGGATCGCCGTCTTGTTGTCCGGCGTCGTGACGTCGGAGATGGCGACGGTGCAGCCCGAGCGGGTCGACCAGTGGAAGCCGGCCTCCTTGAGGGCGTCGAGGGACGCGGCGACCTGGACCTTGGAGTAGCGCTCCGCGAGGTCGTTGACGATCGCCGAGAGACGCTTGCGGTCGACCGGACGGTTCTCGAACGGGTAGTCGAGCGGCAGCGTGTCGTTGAAGATCGCGCGGCCGAGCGTCGTCTCGAGCGTGAGGCTCGCGACGATGCCGTCCTCTCCGGCCTCGACACCCTCCGGCAGCTCGTAGCCGGCCGGCGGTACCGCGTCCGTCAGGCGCAGCTTGATCGCCGAGCCGAGCAGGATCTCGCCACGGTCGAAGGCCATGCGGGCCTCCGAGGGGGACGAGAACGCGCGACCCGCACCGCTGCCGCCACCGTCGACCGCATCGGTCAGGTGGTAGATGCCGGTGATCATGTCCTGGGTCGGCATGGTCACGGGGCGACCGTCAGCGGGCTTCAGGATGTTGTTGCTCGACAGCATGAGGATGCGGGCCTCGGCCTGCGCCTCCGCCGACAGCGGCACGTGGACGGCCATCTGGTCACCGTCGAAGTCGGCGTTGAAGGCCGAGCAGACGAGCGGGTGGATCTGGATGGCCTTGCCCTCGACGAGCTGCGGCTCGAACGCCTGGATGCCGAGACGGTGGAGCGTGGGTGCGCGGTTCAGCAGCACCGGGTGCTCCGTGATGACCTCTTCGAGGACGTCCCACACGACCGGACGGGCACGCTCGACCATGCGCTTGGCCGACTTGATGTTCTGCGCGTGGTCGAGGTCGACGAGGCGCTTCATCACGAACGGCTTGAACAGCTCGAGCGCCATCTGCTTGGGCAGACCGCACTGGTGCAGCTTCAGCTGCGGACCGACGACGATGACCGAACGGCCGGAGTAGTCGACGCGCTTGCCGAGCAGGTTCTGGCGGAAACGCCCCTGCTTGCCCTTGAGCATGTCGGACAGCGACTTGAGCGGACGGTTGCCGGGACCCGTGACCGGGCGACCACGACGGCCGTTGTCGAAGAGGCTGTCGACGGCCTCCTGGAGCATGCGCTTCTCGTTGTTGACGATGATCTCGGGGGCACCGAGGTCGAGCAGGCGCTTCAGGCGGTTGTTGCGGTTGATGACGCGACGGTAGAGGTCGTTGAGGTCCGACGTCGCGAAGCGGCCACCGTCGAGCTGCACCATCGGGCGCAGGTCCGGCGGGATGACCGGGATCGCGTCGAGGACCATGCCCGACGGGTGGTTCGTCGTCATCTGGAACGCGTTGACGACCTTGAGACGCTTGATGGCGCGGGTCTTCTTCTGGCCCTTGCCGGTGGCGATGATCTCCTGGAGGAGGTCGGCCTCGGCGTCGAGGTCGAAGGACTCGAGGCGCTTCTGGATCGCCGCGGCGCCCATGCCGCCCTCGAAGTACAGACCGAAGCGGTCACGCATCTCGCGGTAGAGGATCTCGTCGCCCTCGAGGTCCTGGACCTTGAGGTTCTTGAAGCGATCCCAGACCTGCTCGAGGCGCTCGACCTGCTGGTCGGCACGCTTGCGGATGTTGTTCATCTCGCGCTCGGCCTGGTCGCGGACCTTGCGCTTGGCGTCGGCCTTGGCACCCTCGGCCTCGAGCTCGGCGACGTTGCGCTCGAGCAGCTGCGCGCGCGACTCGACGTCGGCGTCGCGGCGGTTCTCGATCTCCTTCTTCTCGACCTGGATCTGCGCCTCGAGCGAGGGCAGGTCAGCGTGACGCTGGTCCTCGTCGACGGACGTGATCATGTAGGCCGCGAAGTAGATGACCTTCTCGAGGTCCTTCGGCGCGAGGTCGAGCAGGTAGCCCAGGCGGCTCGGGACACCCTTGAAGTACCAGATGTGGGTGACGGGCGCGGCGAGCTCGATGTGGCCCATCCGCTCACGGCGCACCTTGGCGCGCGTGACCTCGACGCCACAGCGCTCACAGATGATGCCCTTGAAGCGCACGCGCTTGTACTTGCCGCAGTTGCACTCCCAGTCGCGGGTCGGACCGAAGATGCGCTCGCAGAAGAGGCCCTCCTTCTCCGGCTTCAGGGTGCGGTAGTTGATGGTCTCCGGCTTCTTGACCTCGCCGTGGCTCCACTGTCGGATGGATTCCGCGGTGGCGAGGCCGATGCGCAGCTCGTCGAAGAAGTTGACGTCGAGCACGTGGTTCCTTCTCTCGTAACGCTTGTTGAGTCTGTGGTCTGAGTGGTGTTCGTTGACACCGGTGGCGTATGCCGCTGAGCGGGCCCAGCGGCATACGCACCGCTTGTCGTTAGGTGGCCTTCTCAGACCTCTTCGACGCTGGACGGCTCACGCCGGCTCAGGTCGATGCCGAGCTCCTCCGCCGCGCGGAAGACCTCCTCGTCGGACTCCTTCATCTCGATCGTGGTGCCGTCGCTGCTCAGGACCTCGACGTTGAGACACAGGGACTGCATCTCCTTGAGGAGGACCTTGAACGACTCCGGGATGCCCGAGTCGGGGATGTTCTCGCCCTTGACGATGGCCTCGTAGACCTTCACGCGGCCGGGGACGTCGTCCGACTTGATCGTCAGCAGCTCCTGGAGCGTGTAGGCGGCGCCGTACGCCTCGAGGGCCCAGACCTCCATCTCACCGAAGCGCTGGCCACCGAACTGGGCCTTACCGCCGAGCGGCTGCTGGGTGATCATCGAGTACGGACCCGTCGAGCGAGCGTGGATCTTGTCGTCGACGAGGTGGTGGAGCTTGAGGATGTACATGTAGCCGACCGCGACGGGCTCCGGGAACGGCTCGCCGGAACGGCCGTCGAAGAGGCGCGTCTTGCCCGAGGCGTCGATGAGGCGAACCCCGTCGCGCGTCTTGAGCGTCGAGTCGAGAAGTCCCGTCACGACGTCCTCGGACGCACCGTCGAAGACCGGCGTCGCGACGCGCGAGCCCGCAGGGGCCTCGTGCGCATCGGGCGCGATCTCCTTGGCCCACTCCGGGTTGCCCTCGATCTTCCAGCCGCGCGAGGCGGCCCAGCCGAGGTGCAGCTCGAGGATCTGGCCGAGGTTCATACGACGCGGCACACCGTGCGGGTTGAGCACGACGTCGACGGGCGTGCCGTCCTCGAGGAACGGCATGTCCTCGACCGGCAGGATCTTGGAGATGACGCCCTTGTTGCCGTGGCGGCCGGCGAGCTTGTCACCGTCGGTGATCTTGCGCTTGTTGGCCACGTAGACGCGGACGAGCTGGTTGACGCCGGGCGGCAGGTCGTCGCCCAGGTCGGCGCGGAACTCCTTGACGCCGATGACCGTGCCGGTCTCGCCGTGGGGCACCTTGAGGCTCGTGTCACGGACCTCGCGCGCCTTCTCACCGAAGATGGCGCGCAGCAGGCGCTCCTCCGGCGTCAGCTCGGTCTCGCCCTTGGGCGTGACCTTGCCGACGAGCAGGTCGCCGTCGCGGACCTCGGCGCCGACGCGGATGATGCCGCGCTCGTCGAGGTCTGCCAGGACCTCCTCGGAGACGTTCGGGATGTCCCGGGTGATCTCCTCGGGGCCGAGCTTCGTGTCGCGGGCGTCGACCTCGTGCTCCTCGATGTGGATCGAGGAGAGGACGTCGTCCTGGACCAGACGCTGGCTCAGGATGATCGCGTCCTCGTAGTTGTGGCCCTCCCACGACATGAACGCCACGAGCAGGTTGCGCCCGAGCGCCATCTCGCCACCCTCGGTCGCGGGACCGTCGGCGATGACGCCACCGGCCTCGAGACGGTCGCCCTCGTTGACGACGACGACCTGGTTGTAGCTCGTGCCCTGGTTGGAGCGCGCGAACTTGGCGATCCGGTAGGTCTGGTACGTGCCGTCGTCGTTGGCGACGGTGACGAGGTCGGCCGACACCTCCTGGACGACACCCGCCTTCTCGGCGCGGACGACGTCACCCGAGTCGAGGGCGGCGCGGAACTCCATGCCGGTACCGACGATCGGCGCCTCGCTCTTGACGAGCGGGACGGCCTGACGCTGCATGTTGGCGCCCATGAGCGCGCGGTTGGCGTCGTCGTGCTCGAGGAACGGGATCATCGCGGTGGCGGCCGAGACCATCTGGCGCGGCGAGACGTCCATGTAGTCGACCTCATCGCCGGGGACGAGCTCGACCTCTCCACCCTTGGTGCGCACGAGCACGCGGTCCTCGGTGAAGTTGTTCTGCTTGTCGAGCGGCGCGTTGGCCTGGGCGACGACGTAGCGGTCCTCCTCGTCGGCGGACAGGTAGTCGACCTCGTCGGTCACGTGACCACCGGTGACCTTGCGGTACGGCGTCTCGATGAACCCGAACGCGTTGATGCGACCGTAGGACGCGAGCGAGCCGATGAGGCCGATGTTCGGGCCTTCCGGGGTCTCGATCGGGCACATGCGGCCGTAGTGCGACGGGTGGACGTCACGGACCTCCATCTGGGCACGGTCACGGGAGATACCACCCGGGCCGAGCGCGGACAGACGACGCTTGTGCGTCAGACCCGCGAGCGGGTTGTTCTGGTCCATGAACTGCGAGAGCTGCGAGGTGCCGAAGAACTCCTTGATCGAGGCCACCACGGGGCGGATGTTGATCAGGGTCTGCGGGGTGATCGCCTCGACGTCCTGCGTCGTCATGCGCTCGCGGACGACGCGCTCCATGCGGGACAGGCCGGTGCGGACCTGGTTCTGGATGAGCTCGCCGACGGAGCGGAGGCGACGGTTGCCGAAGTGGTCGATGTCATCGACCTCGACGCGGACGTCGATCTCCTCGGCGTTCTTGACGCCCTTCATCGAGTCCTGGCCGTCGTGCAGCGTGACGATGAACTTGATCGTCTTGACGATGTCGTCGATCGACAGGGTCGAGTCGTTGATCGAGGCGTCGAGCCCGAGCTTCTTGTTCACCTTGTAGCGGCCGACCTTCGCGAGGTCGTAGCGCTTGCCGTTGAAGTAGAGGTTGTCGAGCAGGGTCTGCGCGGCCTCCTTCGTCGGCGGCTCGCCCGGGCGCAGCTTGCGGTAGATGTCGAGCAGCGCGTCGTCCTGGCCCTGGGTGTGGTCCTTCTCGAGGGTCAGGCGCATCGACTCGAACTCGCCGAACTCCTCGAGGATCTGGGCCTCGGTCCAGCCGAGGGCCTTGAGGAGCACCGTGACCGACTGCTTGCGCTTGCGGTCGACGCGGACGCCGACCATGTCGCGCTTGTCGATCTCGAACTCGAGCCACGCACCGCGGCTCGGGATGATCTTCGCCGTGTAGATGTCCTTGTCGGACGTCTTGTCGGGCGTGCGCTCGAAGTAGACGCCCGGGCTGCGGACGAGCTGCGAGACGACGACACGCTCGGTGCCGTTGATGATGAAGGTGCCGCGCTCGGTCATGAGCGGGAAGTCGCCCATGAAGACCGTCTGGCTCTTGATCTCACCCGTCTGGGCGTTCATGAACTCGGCGGTGACGAAGAGCGGTGCGTCGTACGTCTGGTCGCGCTCCTTGCACGACTCGATCGTCTTGCGGGTCTCCTCGAAGCGGTGGTCGCGGAACGACAGCGACATCGAGCCGCTGAAGTCCTCGATCGGGGAGATCTCCTCGAAGATCTCCTCGAGCCCGGACCGGTCCGGGACGTCGGTGCGCCCCTCGGCCTTGGCCGCGGCGACGCGAGCCTGCCAGCGCTCGTTGCCGAGCAGCCAGTCGAAGCTCTCCGTCTGAAGCGCCAGGAGGTCGGGGACCTCGAGTGGTTCGCGAATTTTCGCGAAGGACAGACGCCCCGAAGGGGTCTGTGCGGTGGACATGTTCGTCGCAGTACGCGAGGCAGCCAAGGAGGGTCCTTCCACGGGCCTTTTTCGAATCTTCAGATCCGCGTTGCCGCATGGCTCCGCTCGCAGGTCCCGAGGTCAGGCCGGATGCCGGAGGGCATGGTGAGTGGCTTGACAGAGGGCGCGAGGGCGGGCATGGGCAGCGCAAAGGCCTAGCCTACCCACAAAGGGCAGGAGTGTCCAGCCGGGTCAAGAAGCGGAGATCGTCTGACGAGGTGTCCACCGGGTCTGGAACGACCGGGCGCCCTCGACGTGACCTGCCACGCCCCCCGGACCGGGAGCTCGCGATGCGAACGCGACGAATATGGCCCTCCGCAGGCCTGACGTCAAGACCCCCGCTCCGGCAGGCGCGTCGCGACACGCCGCCGAGGAGGGGCCGGAACCGCGCTGACCTGCACGAACACCGCGGACGCGAGGGACGATCGGGACCCGCGAGGGGGCCTCCGCCCTAGCATGAGCACACCAGAGATCCGTTGACGTCTCCTTCCGAGAGGGAAGCCATGTCCGATCCGAACCCGCCCGAGCAACCGTCCTTCAACCAGCCGGCCGGCAGCGACCCGACCACCCCGCTCCCCAGCAGCCGGCCCGCACCGACGCCGGGCACGGGCAGCACCCCTCCGCCGCCGCCCAGCACCGGCAGCACTCCTCCACCGCCGTCGAGCACCGGCAGCACGCCTCCCCCGCCGCCGCCCGCCGGCCCGAGCGGCGGACCGAGCGGCATGTCGAGCATCCCCGACCCGGCCCGGGAGGGCGCCGGCTTCTTCACCGCACTCTTCGACTTCAGCTTCACCAACTTCGTGACGCCGATCCTCGTGCGCTTCGTCTACCTGCTGGCGACCGTGGCCCTCGTGGTGACGTGGCTCATCTTCGTGTTCGCCGGGTTCGCCAACAGCGTCGGGACCGGCCTCGGTGCCCTGATCATCGGCCCGATCTTCGTCATCATCTACCTCGCCGTGATCCGCATGACCCTCGAGTTCTACCTCTCGGTCGTGCGCATGAGCCAGGACATCCACAAGAGGCTCCCGCAGGCCTGACGCCCGCTTCCGGGCTGGGACGCAGGTCGAGTGGGCACTTTCCCCCGTGGGGAAGTGCCCACTCGACGTTTGTCGGAGGATCGGGGGAAGGTGCCCCCTCGACCTCAGAGGCTCGGCTGCTGCTGGGTGATGCAGTGGATGCCGCCGCCGCGGTCGAAGAGGGGGCGCGCGTCGATCCCCACGACCCGCCGGCCCGGGTACGCGTCGGCGAGCACGCCGAGGGACGCGTCGTCCTGCTCGTCCCCGAACGTGCACGCGATGACACCGTCGTTGACGACGAGATGGTTGATGTAGGACCAGTCGACGGGCCCATCGGCATCCACCAGCGTGCGCGGGGCCGGCACGCCGACCACCTCGAAGCGCTCGCCGCGCGCGTCGTGGGCGTCCTCGAGCAGCTCGCGGAGGGCGCGGGACACGGCGTGGTCGGGGTGGGAGGGATCGTGCTGCTCGTGGAGGAGCACGACGCCCGGGCTCGGGATGGTGGCCACGATGTCGACGTGGCCACGGGTGCCGAACTCGTCGTAGTCGCGCGTCAGGCCTCGCGGCAGCCACACGCACGTCGTCGCACCGAGGGTGCGCGCGAGCTCAGCCTCGACGTCGGCCCGGGTCAGTCCGGGGTTGCGGCCCGGGTCCAGCTGGACGGTCTCGGTGACCAGCACCGTGCCCAGCCCGTCGACGTGGATGCCGCCGCCCTCGTTGACGAGGCCCGAGCCGATGACCTCGGCCCCGGTGAGGCCGCCGACGAAGGCGCCGATGCGGGCGTCGTGGTCCCAGCTGGCCCAGCCCTGGGCACCCCAGCCGTTGAAGACCCAGTCGACGGCGCCGAGACGCGAGCCGTCGACCGACCGGACGAAGGTCGGACCGATGTCGCGCATCCACGCGTCGTCGAGGGCCGCCGGCACGAGCTCGACGTCGGGATGCAGGTGGGCCTCGGCGACGGCGAGGTCGGCGGGGACGACGACCATCCGGACCGGCTCGAACTCGGCGACCGCGTTGGCGACGGCTGCCCAGGTGCTGCGGGCCGTGGCGACCTCCCCGGGGGTCTCGCCCAACGTGTAGCCCTGGCTCGGCCAGGCCATCCACGTGCAGTCGTGCCGAGCCGTCTCGGACGGCATCACCCAGTCTGACGCCCCAGCTCCAGCGGCGGCTCCGGCGGCTTCGGGTGCCGGGAGGGCGTCGGTCACTGCCCCACCGCGCGACGGTGCTCGTCGCGCACGGGGGCCGTCAGGGCGGCATACGAGTCGGGCCGGCGCGTCGCGAGGAAGGGGAAGAGCTCGAGCCAGTCACGCCGCTGCGCGAGGTCGAGGTCGGCGACGAGGACGGCCGCCTCGTCGCGCGGGGCCTGGACGAGGACGCGACCGTAGGGGTCGGAGATGAACGAGCTGCCGTAGAAGGTGATGAGCCCTTCGGTCCCGAAGCGGTTGGGCACCACCATGAACAGGCCGTTGGCGATGCCGTTGCCGACGATGACCTGCTGCCACAGCGGCTGGGTGTCGAAGTCGGGGTGGTCGGGCTCCGAGCCGATCGCCGTGGGGTAGCAGAGCACGTCGGCCCCGCCCAGCGAGTAGAGGCGGGCGACCTCGGGGAACCACTCGTCCCAGCACGTCGGCAGACCGAGATTGAGCGACGGCTCCTCAAGTGCCACAACGGGATAGGCCTGCTCGGACGGGCCGGGCCTGAAGTACTTGTCCTCGTAGTAGCCGGCGGTCACGGGGATGTGGGTCTTGCGGGTCCGTGCCACGACCTCACCGCTGGGCGCGACGACCACGGCGGTGTTGAAGCCCAGACCGTCTTCCTCGTCGGCGCGCTCGTAGAGAGACGCATGGACGTGGACGCCGAAGTCGCGCGCCGCGTCGCGGGCGAAGGTGACCGTCGGTCCGGACCCGAGGTCCTCGGCCGTGGCCGAGGGCGTGCCCTCGGGCAGGGCGTCGGCCGGGTAGCGCGACAGCGTCAGCTCCGGCAGGAAGACGATGGAGGCGCCCGCCTCGGCCGCCGTGCGGATACCGTCACGGAGCGTCTCGACCAGGGCGGCGGGATCATCGACCCACTCGTGCTGGACGAGGCCGACGCGTACGGGCGCCGCCTCCGGCTGGTCGACGCGGGCGAGGGACTCTGGGACGCCATTGGCCTGGATGAGCTTCACAGCGTGCAGTATGCCGCAGCCTCCCCGGCGTGGTCCCGGCCTCGGGCTCCGGGGCGCCTCGGTCCCGGACGACCTCGCGGCCGCCCGGGACCTCACCCCTTCCTCCCCACTCAGAAGGCGGACAGCTCGCTGACGAGCCAGCGGTCGCCCACCTTCCGCATGGTCGCGACGACCCGGTTCTGGTCGATCGCGGGAGCCTGCTGGGCCTTGGTGGTCGTGGCCTGGTTGACGAAGGCCAGGACGCGCACGGTGGTGCCCTCTCCTCCATCACCGTTCGCATCCATGACCCCGGCGTCGTAGACCTTGGCCTGCACGGTCGCGTCGTTCTTGACGGCCATCGGCTTGATGTCGGCCGCCGCGACCTTGGTGAACTGGTCCTTGAACGGGGAGGTGAGCTGCGGGGTGACCTCGCCGACGTGCTTGTCGAACGTGGAGCCGCTGTAGCTGAGCAGGCTCTCCAGGGTGGTCCGCGCCGAGCCCACGGCCGCCGTGCGGTCGGTGTCCGAGACCGCGGGGCGAAGCGAGTAGACCAGCGAGGCCGCGAGCAGGGCGAGCGCGAGGCTCGCACCGATGGCGGAGGCCCAGAGGCCTGCTGGTCTCCGTCTCGTGCCAGTCGGCTCGATGTCCGGGCGGACCGGCCGCCCATCCGGCTGCAGCGAGCGTTCGTCCGCCGCGTCCGCCGCGTCCGCCTCACGGTCGACGGCAGCGGCGTCGTCGATCGGCGCGGTCATGGGCTCGGCGACGGTCGTCGAAGGGCTGGACGCGCCGGACCGGCGGCGGGCACCGGCCACCCGCCTGCGCGGGCCTGCGGCGACGGCGAGGGGGCGCCGGGGGTCAGCTGACGAAGTCAAGGCTGCTCACCTTCCAGGCGTCGCCGACCTTCACGAGGTCGAGCCGGAGCCGGTACGTCTTCTTCTCGGGCTTTGGGGTCGAGGCGTTGGAGGTCGGCGCGACGACGCCCACGATCACCTTGGCCGAGTCGTCGTCGCCCGAGACCAGCGAGGCCTCGGCTCGCTCGACCGTGGAGACGGTCTTGTTCGCGGTGACGACGGGCTTCAGCTGAGCCAGTGTGGCGGCATACTCCTTCCGGAACGCGCCGGTCGACTCGTCGAGGACGCGCTGGGTGTCGGCGTCGAACGACGTGGCGTTCATCGTCACGAAGTTCACGGCGATCTGGCGGCCGGCAGCGAGTGCCGCGGCACGGTTGTCGGCGTCACGCTGCTGCTGCCACACCGTGCGACCGAGCGTCGCGCTGACGGCCACGGCCGCCAGCAGGAGCAGGGCCGCGACGGTCCACAGCACACGGGAGGTGGGACGCCACGTGCGGACACCCCTAAGGCCCGCACGTGGCGCGTCGAGGTGACCAGGGCCGGCGTCGCTGGCGTCCAGGTCGCGCGGCTCGCGGTCGGCGGAGCTCTCCGGCGACCGCGTGGGCCGCTCGGTCTCCGGGGGGATGGTGACCATCGTCATCGAGGGGGTTTCCTTCCGTCACCGGCTAGCGGAGTGCCTCCTGCATCATCCAGAGCCAGCTCGTGCCGTTGTCGGTCCGTTCGTCGCCACCGGCCGGAGCGACCGGCGACTGCACTGACAACGAGGCAGGGCTGCCGGAGGTCACGGACCGGTTGCCGAGGGCGACCGGCGTGGCGCCGAACGCCATGGGATAGCTCTGCCCGCTCTGTCCGCCTCGGGTGGGCCTGGGGGCGTTCTGGGCACCGCGGACGTTGACGCCGGATCCGCGGGAGGCGGCGCAGTGGGCGTCGAGGTTGACGGGAGGCAGTGCCGTGGTGCGGTGCGGGTCGATCTTCGTCGTGCCCTCGTAGCCCGCCTCGCACGCCTTCGGGTCATCAGCGTTGAGGACGACCCCAAAGTGGGCGGTGCCGTCGCCGGGCACGACGGTGAAGCCGCCCGTCACGACGTCGGGGTAGGTGACGAGGAGCTGCTCGATGCCGTCGAGCCGGGCCGTCGTCACGTTGCCGATGGTGATGAAGTTGGCCAGGAGCGCCGCCAGGCTCTGCTTGTTCTCGGAGATGAGCGCGTCGAGCTGCTCGACCGCAACCGAACCGCGGTCGAGCACGACGCGAAGGTCTGGGTCGGCCTCGCGCAGGGCGTCGGCGACGTCTGCGAACCCGGTGACGCTGGTGCGGATGTCCTTCCCGCTCCTGACCTGCGTGTCGAGGACGATCCGACCGTCGTCGATGAGGCGGGTCGTCTCCGGCAGCGCCTCCGCTGCGGCCGTGGTCAGGGTGTCGCCCGAGTCGATGAGCCGCTGCAGGTCGGAGCCGCCGCCCTTGAACGCCTCGGCCAGCTCGTCGACCGTGGTGACCAGGGCGTCGCGCGGCACCGACGCGACGGTGTCGTCGACGTGCTGGAGCAGCTGGTCGATGCGGATCGGGAAGGCGGTCCGGTCGCGCGGGATGAGATCCCCGGACGCCAGGTAGGGCGCCCGCGCGGTGCGCGGCTGGAGGTCGAGGTACTGCTCCCCCACCGCGGAGCGGTTCTCGACGACGGCCGTGGTGTCCTTCGGGACCTTCGTTCCCCGGTCGAGCCGCGCGTCGACGACGACGCCGTCGCCGGACAGGCGCATCCCCTCGACCTTGCCGACGGTCACGCCGCGGTAGGTGACCTCGGCGCCGACGAAGATGCCGCCGGACTGGGCGAGGTCCGCGGACACGACATAGCTGCCGCCGGCGATCTTGTCCGTGAGTCCGACGTAGCTCGCCGAGAGGACCGCGACGAGCGTGATGGAGAGGAGGGCGAAGGCGGCCAGCTGGAGCCGGACCGTGCGGGTGATCATCGGGATCCTCCCGTGGGGAAGAGCGCGGACCAGGACCCGGCGTCCGCGGAGTCGGCTGCCGACGAGCCGGGTCGGCTCGAGCCGAGCAGGCCGCCGGGCAGCGTCGTCGGCAGGGGCACTCCGGGCACCGACGGAACCGGGACGCCGGGGAGCGGTACCGACGGCAGAGGCACGGAGGGCAGGGGCACGGAGGGCAAGGGCACGGAGGGAAGCGGCACGCCGGGGATGCCCGGCACGCTCGGCAGGTTCGGGAGCCGACCGACGCCGAGGTTGCCGGCGATCGTGCCGAGGTTGGTGTCGAGGGTGGCCCAGAGGTTGGTGAAGTCACCCTTGATGGTGTTCTGGGCGTTGTTCGGGAAGGGGTAGGTCAGGAGCAGCTGGTAGCTCTTCGGCAGGTCGTCGCCGGCCTTGTTGAGCTGGCGCAGGATCGGGCTGACCGCCCGCAGGTTGGCCTCGAGGTCGGCGCGCGAGCCGCGGATGACGCGCGTGCCGACCTCGCCGAGGTCGCGCAGGGCCGTGAGCATCGCGGTCAGCTGGCGACGCTGGTCGGCGAGGATCGTGAGACCCTTCGGCAGCTCGTCCAGCGCCTTGGCGATCTTGGCCTGGTTGCCGGCGAGCGTCGTCGAGAGCCGGTCGATGCTGTCGATGGCCCGGACGATCTCGCCCTTCTGCGCGTCGAGTCCACCGACGAACGTGTTCAGCTGCGTGACCAGGTCCTTGACGTCACCGGTGCGGCCCCGCAGCGCGTTGTTGAGCTCGGCCTCGATGGTCTTGAGCTGGGCCACGCCGCCACCGTTGAGCAGCAACGACATCGCGCCGAGGACCTCCTCGACCTCGGGGTTGCGGCTCGTGCGCGACAGGGGGATGCGGTCGCCCTCCCCGAGGCGCCCCTGGGGCGGCACCTCCGTCGGTGCTGCGAGGGCGACGTACTTCTCACCCAGCAGCGAGGTCTGCTTCAGCTCGGCCGAGGCGTTGTCGGGCAGCACGACATCGCCAGGGAGCCGCAACCGGACGGTCGCGGTCCAGCCAGTGACCTGGATGTCCTCGACGGAGCCGACGGTGACCTGGTTGACCTTGACCGACGACTGCGGCACGAGGTCGAGCACGTCGGCGAACTCGGCCGTCACGGTGTAGGAGTCGTCACCCGTGCCGGCGCCACCGGGCAGCGGCAGGTCGTAGGCGCTGCAGCCGGAGACCCCCACGAGGGTCAGCAGGCTGAGCGCAATGGTCACCACGCGGGTCCTCCTCGGGGTGACCACGTCGGCCGTGGCCCCCCGAGGGTCGGCATACGTCATCGGGCACCTCCGAGCAGTCCGCCGAGGGTGGGATCGGCACCGCGCACGTTGACGAGGCCGCTCGGCTGCGGGGTGCCCTGCAGCGCAGAGCCGCTCGGCAGCGATGGCAGCGTGGGCAGCCTCGGCAGCAGCGCCTTCTTGAGGGTGTCGCACAGCTTCGTGTTCCCCGTCTGCGTGGGTCCGGTGAGGATCGAGCAGACGAGCAGCAGCGGGTCGTCCAGGCCCTTGGCGTTGTTGCGCGTGTCGAGGGTGCCCGTCTCGGGGTGGTAGGCGTTCTGGAGGTTTGACAGTGCCACGGGCGCGTTCTCGAGGAGCTGGGCGAGGGCCTGGCGGTTCCTCGCGAAGGCGTTGGTCACCGTGACCGCCCGGTCGAGATCGCTCTTGAGCAGCGCGCGGTTGTCGGCGACGAAGCCGGACACCTCGTCGACGGCGACACCGAGGCTGTCGAGCGTCGCCTTGAGGTTCTCGCGCTCCTCGCTCAGCTGGACCGCCACCGTCGCCAGGTCGGCGTTGAGCCGGCGCACCTGGGTGTTGTTGGCCGCGAGCATCGACGTGAAGGACTGGAGGTTCTTCACCGTGCCGAAGAGGTCGTCGCGGCTGCCGGACAGGGTCGACAGTGCCGTCGAGAGGTCGTGGACCGTGCCGTTGATCGTGTCGCCGTTGCCGTCGAGGTTGGCCGCCGACGTGCGCAGCAGCGCGTTGAGCGCGCCGTCCTTGTTGGCCCCGTCGGGGCCGAGAGCGACCATGAGGTCGTCGAGGCTCTGGGACACACGGTCGAGCTCGACCGGAACTGCCGTGCGGTCCAACGGGATTCGCTCCCCCGCCGCCAGTGTCGGGCCGGCCTCGTAGACCGGGAGCAGCTGGACGTAGCGGTCCGAGACGAGGGACGGCGCGACGATGGCAGCCTTCGCCGAGGCGGGCACGCGGTACCTGCTGTCGTAGCTGAAGGTGACGTGCACGTGGTCGCCCTCGGGCGTCACGGTGTCGACCTGGCCCACCCTGACCCCGAGGATGCGCACGTCTGACCCCGGGTAGAGACCGACGGCCCGGGTGAAGTCGGCGCTGACCGACGTCTGGGCCGCGCGGGGCCAGAAGACCACGCCGGCCGCGACGAGCGTGACGACGACGAGGGCGGTGACGATCCTGCCGAGCACCGTCGCAGGCGCGTGGAGCCTGCCGAACGGCATGCGCGAGCCCTGGGGCGCGGACATCAGCGACCACCTCCGGAGGTGCCGGGAAGGAGCAGGTCGGGCAGCGTCGTGCCCGGCAGCGCGAGCCCCGGCGTGCCGACGGGCACGACGAGGTTGGAGACCCACGTGTCGAACCAGCGACCCGTGCCCAGCGTGTTGGCGTAGACCCTGGTGAAGGGGGCCATCGCCCGGATGGTCTTCTGCAGGTCGGCGTCGTGCTTCTGGAGCATCGCCAGCGTCTTGTCCAGCTCGGCGAGCGCAGGCTTCAGCTGGGACCGGTTGTCGCGAGCGAGGCCGGTGAGCTGCTTGGCGAGCGCGGAGGTGTTGCGGAAGAGCGTGCGGATGTCGTCGCGCCGCTTGACTAGCTCGACCATGAGCAGGTCGGCGTCCTGGATGAGGGTGCTGACCTGCTGGTTGCGGCTGCGGACCAGGCCGGTGACGCTGTTGGCCCGCTGGAGCAGGGAGCCCAGCTCGGCGTCGCGGCTCGCCACGGTGCGCGAGAGCCGGGAGAGCCCGTCGAGCGTGGCCTTGACGTACTGCGGGCTGTCCTGGAACTCAGTCGCGATGACGGTGAGGGACTCCGCGAGCTGGTCGGTGTCGATGCGCTCGGTCGTCGTCGTGAGGTCCTGGAAGGCGTTGATGACGTCATAGGAGCTGACCGTGCGCGCGACGGGGATCTGCGCGTCGGCGTCGAGCTGGCCCGTCCCCTTCGGGTCGAGGGCGACGTACTTCTCGCCGAGGATCGTCTTCATCCGGATGGAGGCGCCGGTCTGCGCGCCGAAGCTCGCCTCCTCGGTGATGGTGAAGTCGACCCGGACGTGGCCGTCCTCGAGGTCGACACCGGTCACCTTCCCGACCTTGACGCCTGCGATGCGGACGTCGTCGTCGGGCTTGATGCCGCCGGCCTCCGAGAAGGCCGCACTGTAGGCCGTCCCACCGCCGATGAGCGGAAGGCTGGAGGCGTTGAAGGCGAGGTAGAGCAGCACCGCGATGACGAGCAGGCCGATCGCACCGATCGGGACGGGGTTGCGCTCTCGGAAGGGGATGCTCATGACTGGCACCTCGCTGACGACACGTCGTAGGTGGGTGTCACGCCCGGCAGGATCGGGTTCCTGGTGTCGAACGTGCAGAGGTAGAAGTTGAACCACGACCCGTAGGTCGCCGTGCGCGTCAGGGTCGCGATGCGGCCGGGCGCGCCGGTGATGAAGTCCTCGAACTCCTTGACGTTGCCGGGCTTGTTGAGCGTCCTGGCGAGGGTGCGCAGCTGGGCGACGTCGTCCTTGATGAGCGGACGCGTCGAGACGAGCAGGTCGGCGGTCTCGGCCGAGAGCGTGTTGATCCCGGACAGCGAGCGGCCGATCGTGTCGCGGTCGGCCGCGAGGCCGCTCGTGAACCGCTGGAGCTGGTCGATGAGGGAGAGCAGCTGCTGGTCGTGGGCGTCGACGGTGCCGAGCACCGTGTTGAGGTTGTCGACGGTGCGGCCGATGACCGCGTCGCGGTCGGCGATGGCCGAGGTGAGGCTGGCCGTCTTGGCGAGCAGGGTGTTCACGTCTCCGCCCTCCCCCTGCAGGGTCTGGATGAGCAGGCCCGAGAGCTCGTTGACGTCGCTCGGCGACAGCGCGGCGAAGAGCGGCTTGAAGCCGTTGAAGAGGACCGTGAGATCGAGCGCCGGGTGAGTGCGCGAGCGCGGGATCGTCGAGCCGTCGGCGAGCGCGGCGGGCGAGCCCGTGCCCTGGCTCAGGGCGAGGTAGCGCTGCCCGACGAGGTTGCGGTACTTCACCGTCACCTCCGTGCCCTGCGTGAGCACCGAGCTCTTGAGCACCGAGAACTCGACCTCGGCGGTGGCGCCGTCCGACGTCGCGTCGTGGGCGACCCGCACGTCGGTCACCTCGCCGACCCGGACACCGGCGATGCGGACGTCCTGCCCGGAGATGACGCCCGTCGCGTCGCTGACGACGGCGGTGTAGGTCGCCTTGGACCCGAGCTGGATGTTGGCGATCGTCAGCGCGAGGATGCTCGTCGCGAAGAGCGTCACCGCCGCGAAGACGAGGAGCTTGACGAGTGAGCCCGTGACCTTCATCGGGTGCTCACCACCGTGCCGCGCATCATCGGGCCGGCGAGCAGGGTCCGGATGCTGCTCGCGCCCTCGTCCGACTGCTCCTGGCCGTCGCGGACGAAGAGCGCTTCGACGACGCGCTGCTCGTCGGCCGTTCCGGCACTGCCGGAGTCCGCGGCGGAGGCGGTTCCGAGCAGGGCCTGGGGCAGGGCGGAGAACGGCGTCCCGCTGCTCGCGGGCCGGGTCCCGTCGTCGAAGTGGTTGCCGCTGAAGGGATCGGACTGCGAGCCGTCAGGGGTGGGCAGCCCGTAGCAGTGGGGTCCGCGCTTGTCGTCCCATCGCGGCTCCTCGCCGGGACGGTAGGGCTGCCGCGGCGGCACGACCTCGAGGGTGATGTGGAAGGTGCCGCCCGCGAAGGCGGCGTTGACGCGCGGGAGCCAGTTGACCAGGCCCGAGGCCACGCACGGGTAGATCGGTGAGTACTCGGCGAGCAGCTGGAGGGTCGGCTTGCTCACCTGCCCGACCTGGATGATGCGCTGCTCGTTGTCGCGCAGGAAGCCTGCCGCCTCGTTGGCGAAGCCGGCCGTCCCGACGAGGAAGGCCGCCAGCTGCTGGTCCTTCTCGACGATCGTCCTGTTGGTCACCCGCAGCGACTCGGTGAGCCGGAAGAAGTCGGGCGCGACACCGGCATAGAGGTCGGCGGTGTCAGCGAGCAGCGTGATGTCGCGCTGGATCGACGGCATGCTGGGGTTGAGCGCCTTGAGGTAGCGGTCGACGAGGACGAGGTTGCGGCCGATCTGGTCGCCACGGCCGTCGAGCGTCGTCGAGAGGGCGTTGAGCGTGGTGGCGAGCTTGGCCGGCTGGACGGTGCGCAGCAGCGGGTAGAGGTTGTCCAGGACGGTCTCGAGCTCGATGGACACCCGGCTGCGGTCCTGCGGGATGGTGTCGCCGGCCCGGATGGCTCGCGCCGAGGAGTCGGCCGTGACCAGGTCGACGTAGCGCTCGCCGAAGAGGGTCTTGGGCAGCAGGCGGGCGCTGACGTTCGACGGGATCTTCGGGACCTCCTCGGGTTGGAGCGCCAGCTCGAGCCGCGCACCCGTCGCGGTCGCCTCGACGCGCCGCACCTCCCCGACGAGCAGGCCGCGCAGCTTGACGTCCGAGCTCTCCTGCAGCTGGCTGCCGAGGCGGTCGGTCTCGAGGGTCACCATGACGACGGGCGTGAACCGCTTCTGGAAGGACGCGATGGCGAGGCCGACGAGGAGCGCCAGCACGACGAGGAAGACGATCCCGTATGCCTTGGCGCCGATGCGCCACCGCGTCAGCTGGGTGAGCGGTCCGGGACTGGTGTCGCTCATCCGGCGATCCTCACGCTCGTCGTGGCGCCCCAGATGGCGAGCGACAGGAAGAAGTCGACGATGTTGATGGCGACGATCGACGTGCGGACCGCGGTGCCGACGGCGACGCCGACGCCTGCCGGGCCGCCCGAGGCGTTGTAGCCGTAGTAGCAGTGGATGAGGATGATGACGACCGCGAAGACCATGACCTTGACGAAGGACCAGAACACGTCACCCGGTGGCAGGAACAGGTGGAAGTAGTGGTCGTAGGTGCCCTCTGACTGCCCGAAGTACGCCGTCGAGATGAAGCGCGTCGCGGCGTAGGAGCTGAGCAGGCCGAGGACGTAGAGCGGGACCACGGCGATGAAGCCGGCGATCATCCGGGTCGTCACGAGGTAGGGCAGCGACGGGATGCCCATGACCTCGAGCGCGTCGACCTCCTCCGAGATGCGCATCGCGCCGAGCTGGGCCGTGAAGCCGCAGCCGACGGTGGCCGCGAGCGCGAGACCCGCGACGAGCGGGGCGATCTCGCGGGTGTTGAGGTAGGCCGAGAAGAACCCCGTGAAGGCCCCGGTGCCGAGCTGGTCGAGCGAGGAGTAGCCCTGCAGGCCCACCTCGGTGCCCGTGAAGAAGGCGAGGAAGGCGATGACGCCCACCGTGCCGCCGATGACCGAGAGCGCACCGGTGCCGAGGGACACCTCGGCCAGCAGCCGGATGACCTCCTTCTTGTAGCGGCGCAGGGTGCGGCCGCTCCACGCCAGCGATCGCACGTAGAAGCGCATCTGCTCGCCGAGGGAGTCGAGCGCGCGGGACGGCCTCGTCGCGAGGTGGAGCAGCCGTTCCGTGCTCGGCTGCCGAGCCGGCCCACGGGTCTCGGTCCGGGTCTCGGTCTGGGTCTTGGTCTGCGTCCTGGTCGCCATCGTCCCCTCAGATCTTCTGTGGGACGACTTGGAAGTACACGGCCGTGATGACGAAGTTGACGACGAAAAGCAGCATGAAGGTGATCACGACGCTCTGGTTCACCGCGTCCCCGACTCCCTTGGGGCCACCGCCCGCGTTGAGCCCCTTGTAGGACGCGACCACCGCGGCGATGGCCCCGAAGATCAGTGCCTTGATCTCGGCCGTCCAGAGGTCGGGCAGCTGCGCGAGGGCCGTGAAGCTCGCGATGTAGGCGCCCGGCGTCCCGCCCTGAACGATGACGTTGAAGACGTAGCCGCCGACGACGCCGACGACGGACACGAGACCGTTGAGCAGGACCGCGACGAGCATCGAGGCGAGCACGCGCGGCACGACGAGGCGCTGGATGGGACTGATGCCGAGCACCTCCATCGCGTCGATCTCCTCGCGGATCTTGCGTGAGCCGAGGTCGGCGCAGATGGCCGAGCCGCCCGCGCCCGCGATGAGCAGGGCCGTCACGATCGGGCTGGCCTCGCGCAGCACGGCGAGCACGCTCGCCGCGCCGGTGTAGGACTGGGCGCCGAGCTGGCGCGTCAGCGTGCCGAGCTGGAGGGCGATGACGGCGCCGAACGGGATGGACACGAGGGCGGTCGGCAGGATCGTGACGCTCGCGATGAACCACGCCTGCTGGATGAACTCCTTGACCTGGAACGGACGCTTGGGCAGGGAGCGGAACACGTCAAGCGCCAGGGCGAAGAGCGAACCGGACTGGCGCAGGACGCCGGTGAGGGGGGCGGCCACGTCAGCTCACCTCGTCCACGAGCTCGGCCGACGCGGCATACGAGCTCAGTGGGCTCGGCGTGCTCGGCGTGCCCGGCGCGGTGGGGGCAGTCGGCGCGGAGGCGGACGCCGGGGTCGAGGATGCGATGGCGCCGGCGGCCACGGTGGACGTCTGGAACGAGCCGGGCGGGGGCGTCACGCCGTTGGCACGGCACCACTCGCCCGCCGGGCGCGCCGTGCGGCGGGCCCGGCCGTCGCTCGTCGGGAGCTGGAGCGCGATGGGCGGCAGAGGAGGCAACTCCTGGCCCGACTCGGCCGCCAGCTCGTCGGCGTCCTTCTCCTCGGACATGCCGATGGGTCCGATGCGCTGGGCGTTGAGGAACTGGCGCACGACCGGCTCCTCCGAGCTGAGCAGCATCTCGCGGGGGCCGAACATCGCCAGGTGCCGGTGGTAGAGCAGGCCGATGTTGTCGGGAACCGTGCGGGCCGTGTTGATGTCGTGCGTGACGATGAGGAAGGTCGCCTCGATCTGCGCGTTGAGGTCGACGATGAGCTGGTTGAGGTAGGCCGTGCGCACCGGGTCGAGTCCAGAGTCGGGCTCGTCGAAGAGGATGATCTCGGGGTCCAGCACGAGGGCGCGGGCCAGACCGGCTCGCTTGCGCATGCCGCCCGAGATCTCGCCCGGCAGCTTGCCCTCGGCGCCCTGGAGGCCGACGAGCTCGATCTTCTCGCCGACGATGCGCTTGATCTCGGCCTCGGTCTTCTTCGTGTGCTCGCGCAGCGGGAAGGCGATGTTGTCGTAGAGGTTCATCGACCCGAAGAGGGCGCCGTCCTGGAAGAGGACCCCGAAGAGCTTGCGCACGTCGTAGAGGTCGGCCTCGCGCAGGCGGGTGAGGTCGCGCCCGTTGATGACGATCGACCCGGCGTCGGGCTTGAGCAGGCCGACGAGTGTCTTGAGGAAGACGGACTTGCCGGTGCCCGAGGGCCCGAGCATGACCGAGATCTCCCCCGCGGGAAGCGTGAGGGTCACGTCCCGCCAGATCGTCTGCGAACCGAAGGTCTTGGTCAGACCTGTGACCGCGATCTCCACACCCATGTGGCATCCACCTGTGTCTTCCTGGCCGTCTCGACTCGGCTACGGGGGAAACGAGAACAGGCGGCGGAAGTTACGCACGAGTTGGCCTCTGCCGGCGCGTGGCGGCCGGCGAGCCCGGCCGTCAGTCGTGGGTGCCCGTGATCTCGTGGCTGACGGCTTCCCCGTCGACGCGGAGGGTGACCGCGGCGACCCCGGGGGACCCGTCGAGAGCGGCGAGGCGTCCGAGCACCTCGGCGAGCCGGCCGAAGGTCTCCGGAGTGGGCACCGGCGCCTGGCCGTCTGCGTTGCCCGACAGGCCGGTCAGCCGGTGGTCCGCGTCGACGGTGAGGGCGGCGGTCATCCGCTGGACGGGCGCCCCGCGCTGCTCCTCGATGCCGCGGCGCAAGGTCGTGGCGAGCTCGTCGAGGACGTCCGATCGCGTATGCCGTCCGTTGCCGTCGTCGTCCGGCGTGACCTCCTCGCGCAGCTCGGTCGCCTGCACGGTCGCCTGGTCGGGTGCTGGCCCCGCGGCGGGCGCGGGGGCGGCCGCGGGCGCGGGGGCGGGCTCGGCGGTGGACGGCTCCAGCGGCGGGTCGGCCGGGACCCGGGACGCGTGTCCCTCGCTGAGGTAGCCGATCGCGGCGAACTCGATCTTGGAGAAGTCGACCTCGGCGTCGCGGGCCAGCGAGTTGTCGATGACGTACGCGAGGTTCACAGCGAGGTCAATCATGCCGGGGTGCAGCTGCTGGCCGACGAAGCGCGCGCAGAGCAGCAGCGCGTGCACGCGGACCATGGTGCGGCCCTTGCGGTCCTGCACCTGCTGCTCGGCCTCGACCCGGCGCAGGTCGAAGCCCTCGCGCGGGTAGAAGTGCAGCGGCCGTTCCAGGACGAGCAGCGAGTAGTCCGGGCGGTCGGAACCCGGCATGAGCCGATAGAGCTCGCCGTTGAGCGGCAGCTGCCAGTCGAGCTCAGCCGGCGCGGTGTCGAAGCGGGTCACGCTGACGAGCGGCCCGTAGCGGCCCGACGGGCTCGCCGTCTCCGCCCCCGGTGCCGTGGGTGACGGGGCGGTCGCTGCTGGCGCCGCCGACGTTCCAGTCGTCGGGGCGTGACCGGCGGCGGGAGCGACGGGGACCGAGGGCGTGGTTCCGGCGCCGCTGGCACCGGCGCCGACGGAGTGGGAGGGGTCGACGTGATCGGCGCGCTCGACAGCATCGTCCGCACTGCTGTCGGCAGCCGGCCTGAAGGTGCGCGAGAGCCATCCCATGCGGGCAAACCTACCGGGACCGGTCGGTCGATCGACGCGGCCTGGCCGTGGCACATCCGCCTGGCGCCGCGGGGCGTGCCTGACCGAGCAGCACGGCATACGCCCTTCCGCCCGCCCGAGGCGCACGAGGGGGCCGGTCGTGGTTACGGTGGTCCGGTGACGACAGTGAGCAAGGACGCTCCCGAGCAGCGAGCCCTCGACGGGCTGGCCGAGTCCCTCACCGCCGGTGCCCTGCTGACCGAGCCCGACAGCGTCGCCGCGTACCGCTTCGACTACACCGCCGACGCCGGCGCCGGTGTGCCACTGGCCGTTGTCCGGGCGACGAGCGTGGCCGACGTCCAGGCCACCGTGCGCTGGGCCGGCGACCACGGCGTCCCCGTGGTGCCCCGCGGGGCCGGTAGCGGGCTCTCGGGCGGCGCGAACGCGATCGACGGGTGCATCGTGCTCAGCCTGGAGCGGCTGCGTGCCATCGAGGTCGACCCGACGACGCGCACTGCGGTCGTCGAGGCAGGCGCGCTCAACGTGGAGGTCAAGCAGGCCGCGGCCGAGCACGGGCTCTGGTACCCGCCCGACCCGTCATCGTTCGAGATCTGCTCCATCGGGGGCAACGTCGCGACCAATGCCGGCGGGCTGTGCTGCGTCAAGTACGGCGTCACGACCGACTACGTGCTCGGGCTCGACGTCGTCCTCGCCGACGGCACGCTCGTGCACCTCGGCGGGCAGCGGGTCAAGGACACGGCGGGCCTCTCGCTCGTCAAGCTCTTCGTGGGCAGCGAGGGCACGCTGGGCGTCGTGACCCGCGCGACCCTGCGGCTCGTCCCGGCACAGGCGCCCCCCGCCACGCTCGTGGCCACGTTCGACACCGTCGAGGAGGCCGCGCGGGTGGTCGTCGCCATCGGCGGGACCCTGCGCGCGTCGATGATGGAGCTGATGGACCAGGCCTCCGTCAACGCCGTCGAGGACCATCGCAGCATGGGCCTCGACCGCGAGGCCGGCGCCATGCTGCTCGCGCAGTCCGACGCGCCCGGGGCGGCCCGCGGCGAGGAGATCGCCCTGATGGAGCGGCTGTGCGAGGCCGGCGGTGCCCGCGAGTGCTTCACGACGACGGATGCCGCCGAGGGCGAGATGTTCGTCGCGGCCCGCCGTGCCGCGATCATCGCCATCGAACGACGCGGCGCCATCATGCTCGAGGACGTCGGCGTGCCGGTGCCTCGCCTGCCCGACCTGCTGACGGGTATCGCCGAGATCGCCAAGCGCCGGAACGTCGAGATCCCCGTCGTCGCGCACGCCGGCGACGGCAACACGCACCCGATCGTCGTGCACGACGCAGGCGACCCCGACGCGAGGCAACGTGCCGCGCAGGCCTTCTCGGAGGTCATGACCCTCGCCATCGGGCTCGGCGGCACCATTACCGGGGAGCACGGGGTGGGCCGTCTCAAGCGGGCCGCCCTTCCCGAGCAGCTCGGGCCCGACGTCATGGCCCTCACCCACCGCATCAAGAAGGCCCTGGATCCACTGGGCATCCTCAACCCCGGAGCAGGATTCTGATGGCCGCGACTCCTTCGGCAACGACCCGCCGCCCGATGGTCGACCGACACCTCTTCGGCCCCGGCCCCACCAACCCCTATCCCGAGGCCGCCCTGGCCCTCGCCGCGCCGCTGCTCGGGCACCTCGACCCCGACTTCCTCGCGATCATGGACGAGACGTGCGACCTGCTCCGCCACGTCTGGGGCACGGACAACCGACGCACCCTGCCGCTGTCGGCCACCGGGTCCGCCGGCATGGAGGCGGCCTTCGTCAACACCGTCTCCCCCGGTGACGTCGTCGTGGTCGCGGTCAACGGGCTCTTCGGCGAGCGCATGGTCGACGTCGCGAGCCGCCACGGCGCCGACGTCGTTCGCGTCGACCACGAGTGGGGCACGCCCGTCGACGCCGAGCGGGTCGCCGCGGCCCACCCGTCACCGAAGATCATCGCCGCCGTCCACGCCGAGACGTCCACCGGAGTGCGCTCGGACATCGCCGCGCTCGGTGCGCGCAAGGGCGACGCGCTCCTGCTCGTCGACGCGGTCACGAGCATCGGCGGGATCGAGCTGCGGGCCGACGACTGGGGCATCGACATCGGCTACGCCGGCACCCAGAAGTGCCTCGGCGTCGCCCCCGGCCTCGCACCCTTCACGATCAGCGACCGCGCCTTCGAGCGCCGCGTCGAGAGGCCGTCGTCGTGGTACCTCGACCTCGGCCTGCTCGGCGGCTACGTCGGAGAGGCCTCCGGCGCCGGGAAGCGCACCTACCACCACACCGCCCCGACGGCGATGGTCGCCAGCCTCCATGCCGGTCTGCAGCGCATCGCCGACGAGGGCCTGGAGAAGGTCTGGGACCGCCACGCCGAGGCCGGCCGCCTCCTGCAGGACGGCCTGGTGGAGATGGGTCTGACCCTCTTCGCGCAGGAGGGCGCGCGTCTTCCCGAGCTGACGACCGTGCGGGTCCCCGACGGCGTCGACTCGGCAGCGGTCCGCACCTACCTCCTCGAGCGGCACAACCTCGAGATCGGTGCCGGCGTCGGCGAGTTCGCTTCCACCGTCTGGCGCATCGGCCTGATGGGCCACAACGCGCGCCCCGACCGCGTCGCCCTCGTCCTCGCCGCCCTCGAGGACGCCCTCACCCACGCCGCCTGACGGTCGTCGCTGCCCGGACGTGCCCACTCGACGTGCGGAAGTGAGCACTCGACGGGAGGGCGCGGGGCGTGGCGGTGGTCGCGGCATCGGCGGCGGCCACACGGCATACGCAAGGAGCGGGTGGGCTGGGACGGCCGCCGACGCTCCACGCCGCGAGTGTCGCCGCGCCGCGCGACCCCGGAGCGTGCCGGCATACGGCCGCCGACGCTCCATGCCGCGAGCGTCGCCGCGCCTCGCGTCCGCGGCACAGAGGACAGCGAAAGGCGGGCCCGACCAGAGGTCGGACCCGCCTTCGCGGTGACGCTTGAGGAGCCCCGGACTAGCCGGGACGGCTCACTTGAGCTCGACGCTGGCGCCGGCTCCCTCGAGCTGCTCCTTGGCCTTCTCGGCCGCAGCCTTGTCGACACCCTCGAGCACGGGCTTGGGGGCGCCGTCCACGAGGTCCTTGGCCTCCTTGAGGCCGAGGCTCGTGAGCGCGCGGACCTCCTTGATGACCTGGATCTTCTTCTCGCCGGCGGCGGTGAGAACGACGTCGAACGAGTCCTTCTCCTCCTCCTCGACGGGGGCCGCGCCGCCTGCGCCGGCCGCGGGAGCGGCGGCGACGGGGGCAGCAGCGGTGACCTCGAAGGTCTCCTCGAACTGCTTCACGAACTCGGAGAGCTCGATGAGGGTCATCTCCTTGAAAGCGTCAAGGAGCTCGTCGGTGCTGAGCTTCGCCATGGTGGCTTCCTTCCTAGATATTGCCGTGAGTGGCGTGTTGTGAAGTCGAGCTGGTGCGCGGGGGCGCAGTCAGCTCTCGTCGCCACCCTCGGCGACGTCGGTGGTCGCCTCGTCGGCCGGAGCGGCCTCCGTGGCGGGAGCCTCGTCGGCGACAGCCGGCGTGGCGGGACCCTGCGCCTCGACCTTCTGGCGCAGGGCGTCGACCGCGCGGGCCGCCTGCGACAGAGGAGCGACGAAGAGGTAGGCGGCCTTGTTGAGGGAGCCCTTCATGGCGCCCGCAAGCTTGGCCAGGAGAACCTCGCGGGACTCGAGGTCCGCGAGCTTCGTGATCTCCTCGGGGGACAAGGTCTTGCCGTCGAGGACGCCAGCCTTGATCACGAGGAGGGGGTGAGCCTTGGCGAAGTCACGCAGACCCTTGGCCGCCTCGACCGGGTCACCGGTGATGAAGGCGATGGCCGACGGGCCCTGGAGGTGGCCGTCGAAGGCCGTGATACCGGCCTCCTTGGCGGCGCGCTCCGTGAGCGTGTTCTTGACCACGGCGTAGGTGGCGTGTTCCCGGATCGAGCTGCGCAGCTGCGAGAGCTGGGCCACGGTCAGACCGCGGTACTCGGTGAGAACGGCCGCACCGGACTCACGGAACTTGTCCGCGATCTCGGCAATGGCAGCCGTCTTCTCGGAGTTCGCCATCTGGGCCTCCTTCCCTTGCGTGGTGCCGCCTGTCGAAGGGGCCCGGAGGGCCTGCACGAAAAGAGCCCCGGCGCAGGGCGCTCGGGGCTCGCAGCGACATACTCGAGGTATGCCGTGAGGCTGAGTGTCCTGCGCTGGCTGCCCGCATCGTGCGGAACCTTCGGGAGATCGTGGTTGCCCACGGCCTCCAACCGGCGGTCATTGGTCGTGGACCAGAGTACGGGCTCGACCCGCCCCGACCAAATCGAGGCCGTCGGCGTCGGTGGTCGGCGTCGGTGGGAGGCGTCGGCGGGCGGCGTCGGCGGGTCCGGCGCCCGATCCCCCACCGCGAGGGGTACGTGACCTAGCGTGGCACCCATGGCGAGTGGCAATGGAGTCCGCCGCCCGACCCCGGCACAGCGGCAGGCGATCCGCCGCCGTCGCACGGGGGCGGGTCTCCTCGTGGTGCTCTGCGTCGCCGCGGACCTCTGGTCGGTGTCGTGGGCCGGCGCCGATGAGCCGATGCCCGAGGGCGCCGTCTCGCGCGCCTCCCGCCTCGCCCTCACCGCCGGCACGGCCCCGGCCGTGTCGATCGACCAGATCGAGCGCGTGCCCGACGCGGCGACGGACTCCCGGACCGGCGGCACGTCCGCGGGGTCGTCGACCGGGTCCACGCGCGGGGGCACCGCCACCGGGGACGGCAAGGACGCGAAGGGTGCCGTCATCGAGGCGGGCTCCGGCCGGTTCACGGTCGTGCCGATGCCCGCTGCGGCCCTGCGCCCCACCCGCACGACCGGGCGCACGGTGCGCTACACCGTCGAGCTCGAGGGTGGTGTGGACATCCGGGGCGTGGACCTTGCGACCACGGTGGGCACGGTCCTGACCGACCCGCGCGGCTGGCAGACGCGGGACGGGGTCCGCTTCGTCAACGTCTCACCCGCCAACGCGGCCAAGGGCGCCAGGGTCGACCTTCGCATCACCCTCGCGAGCCCGGACACCACCGACCAGCTGTGCGCGCCGTTGCTGACGCGGGGCCAGGTCAGCTGTCACAACTCCGGGCGCGTCGTGCTCAACCTGCGCCGCTGGGTCCTCGGCGCGGACGCGTACGGCACGAACGTCACGGGCTACCGCACCTACCTGGTCAACCACGAGGTCGGTCACGGGATCGGTCACGCCCACGCCTACTGCGGCGGCCGGGACAAGGTGGCGCCCGTGATGATGCAGCAGACCTACGGCCTCAAGGGCTGCAAACCCTGGCCGTGGCCAACCGGCCAGCCGGCCTGACATTCACCCCTTCGCGGTGACCGACGCGGACCACCGGGAGCAGTGGGAGCAGCGGGGACCAGCAGGCCCGCGCGAGGCGGCCGCGGCCGGCGGAGCCGACCGCGGCCCGTGTCTCGGGTGGTGACAGCTCAGAGGAGCGAGGTGCCGGAGTAGCCGATGCGGACCACCGAGCCCGTGGGCAGCGAGCCGATCAGCCGGTCGGTGACGACCTCGACCATGACGACCTCGACGGACTTCGCGGTGCGGGTCACCTTGTGCAGGGTCACGCGTCCGAGGCCCGGAACCGTCACGACCGTGTTGGGCTTGACCGGCGAGCTGATCGCCGGGAGGCCGGTGATGCGCAGGCCGACGAAGCGCGAGGTGTCGGTGACGACAGGAGTCGCACCGGCGCTCGACTGGCTGACCGACGTCTCGGCGATGATGGTGTCAGCACTGATGAGTCCGGACAGCACGCGGGGCGCGCCGACCGTCGCCGTCACCTCGCTCTTGCGCGAGGTGGCCGTGATGGTCGAGCGCACGGACGTCGTGGTCGTGCCCGTGGAGACGACTCCCCGCACGCCGGCCGTCGCGACGGTCGCCTGCCCCGAGCCGCCCGTGCACGGCGGGTACGCGAGAGCCGTGCGACTCGAGGCCACCGCACCGTTCGCGAGGTTGGCCGACGTCGCATACCCCATGCCCGAGACGAGTCCCACGACCGGACGCGACAACGAGGTCGTGGCGACACCCACGTCGATGCGTGATCCGATCGGCAGGCCGAGGGAGTTGTTCGCGGTGATGACGACCCGGAGGGCCGTGGTGCCGACGCGCCACTCGTTGCCGGCGAAGGCCTTGGTCTGCTGGTTGAGGTAGACCGTCCCGAGGGCCGCACCCGTCGAGGTGCGCAGCGTGATGGCAGAGTTCGGCGCCGGGCTCGCGTTGAGGGCTTGCCCCCCGATCTTCAGCCCGAGCAGCTCCGAACGGTTTCCGCCGCTGTAGGTGCCCGTCGCGCCGAGGTTCGCGGTGCTCGCGGCGGTGACGGCATCGGCTCGCACGAGGCCGCCGAGGAGGTTGACCGCTCCCGTCCTGGCCGTCGAGCGACTGGTCTTGGAGGCCGATGTCGCCGACGTCGAGGCGGACGTCGACGTCGAGCCCACTGAGCCGACGGCCGGGACGGTGGCGGCAGCGGTGGTACCGGTCACCGTGCGACCGAAGGTGGTCGTGCACCCGATCGAGGCAAGGGCTGTCGGTCCGGAGCGCACGATGCCGTCGACCACGGCGTAGGTGCCGTAGGCGAGCGCCGAGACACCCGTTGCCGGAGCCGCGGGCGTCGCTGCGGCCACCGGCGCAGCGCTGAGGGGCGCGGCCAGCCCGGAGACGGCCGCTGCGACGAGGATGGTTCTGAGGGTGCCGTTCTTCATGGTCCTGCTCCTGTCATCGATGCCGGTGCTCATCGATCCCCTGACCGATGTACCCCGGTCAACGAGTTGCGTGGTCCATGTGTTATGGGCGGTTTGCGCGAAGGGTCGCTCCTGGGGTGTTGTGCGGCTTCTGCCCTGCCCACCGCGGGGCAGTGCTGCCGTGGTTCTGGGTGCCGCGCACGGCAGAGGCCGGCCCCCGGACGGGGACCGGCCTCGCGAGCGGACGCGTGCAGCCGCGGGATCAGCGGGGGTGGACCACCATCGCCGAGCCGCCGCCTCGCCGCGTCGTCTCGGCCGCTGCCTGGAACAGTCCGTGTCCGAAGCTGCGGATCGCCGTCACTGCGCCGATCTCGTTGGGCGTGCCCGCGGACGCGAGCTTGTGGCCCATCGCCGTGAGCGCCGCACCGGTCGGACCACCGAGGATCTCGGGCTCCGCCCCCTCGGTCGAGCCGTTGCGCGAGCTGAGCCGGGGGGCCGCGATGGCGTCCACGAGCGACAGGTCCCGGTCGAGGTAGCCGAGGATCGCCTGCGACACGGACGTGATGATCGTTGCGCCACCGGGCGAGCCCACCGCGAGGAACGGCTTGCCGTCATTGAGCAGGATCGTCGGGCTCATCGACGAGCGGGGACGCTTGCCGGGGCCCGGGAGGTTCGGGTCCGGGACGTCCTTGGTCAGCGGCGTGAAGTTGAAGTCGGTGAGCTCGTTGTTGAGCAGGAACCCGTAGCCGGGGACGGTGATGCCCGACCCACCCGTCTGCTCGATCGTCAGGGTGTAGGACGCGACGTTGCCCCAGCGGTCCGTGGCCGTCAGGTGCGTCGTCGACTGGCCCTCGTAGGGCTCCTTCTGAGCCACCGTGCCGGGAGCACACGCGGCATAGGAGCCATCCGGTGACCCGAAGGGGATGGGACGCGGGTTGGCCTTGGTGGGGTCGAAGAGGCAGGCCCGCTCGGCTGCGAAAGCCGGGTCGGTCAGCTCCTTCACCGGCACGCCGGGCACGTCACCGACCCACCGGTTGCGGTCGGCGAAGGCCGTGGCCGACGCCTCGGAGAAGCGGTGGAGGTACTGGGTCTGGTCGACCTCACCGGTCGAGACCCCGGTACGACGCTCGTAGGCCGTCATGAGGTTGAGGATCGCGGCGACGGCGATGCCACCCGAGCTGGGGACCGGCATGCCGTAGACGTCGTAGCCCTTGTACTGCGAGTGGATCGGCGCCTTCGTCAGCGCGCGGTAGGCCCGCAGGTCGGCCATCGTCATCTCGCCGCCCATGACCGAGGTCCCCGGCGTGGTGTGGGGGGCCCGGGCCTCGGCGACGATCGCCTGACCCAGCCGGCCGGCATACAACGCCTTAGTGCCCTGGGTGCGCAGCGTCCGGTACGCCCTGGCCATGTCCGGGTTCGTGAAGACGGACCCGACGGCCGGAGCCTTGTTGTCGCGGAGGAACACCTTGGCCGTCTCGGGGAAGACCGAGAAGCGCTCGGCGTTCGCGGCGGTCTGGTCGGCGAAGGTCTTGTCGACGACGAAGCCGTTGGCCGCGAGTCGCTCCGCCGGCTTGAGCGCCGCGTTGAGGGAGAGCGTGCCGTAGTCGCGCAGCGCCTTGGCCCACAACGCCGGTGTGCCCGGGATGCCCACCGACAGGCCCGAGTTCACGACGGTGTTGAACACCATGGGTTGCCCCGCGGCGTCGACGAAGGTCTTGTAGGTGAAGGTCGCCGGAGCCGTCTCGCGGCCGTCGATGGTCGAGACCTTCCGGCTCTTCGCGTCGTAGTAGACGAGGAAGCCGCCACCACCGATGCCGGCGCTGTAGGGCTCTGTGACACCGAGCGCCGCTGCGGTCGCCACGGCGGCATCCGCCGCGTTGCCACCTCGACTGAGGATGTCGATGCCGACCTGCGAGGCATCCCGGTCGACGGAGCTGACCGCCCCGCCGGAACCGGTCATGACCGGGACCTTGGGCAGCGTGGTGGGCTGGCCGTGCCAGCCGCGATCCCGCTGCGGCGCCGGGGCGAGTGACGGCTGGGCGCCGGCCGTGGCCGGCAGGAGTGAGAGGGGGAGTCCGACGACGATGGCGCCGAGGACCCAGCGGGAACGTGACGTGGTGCGTGCGCTGTGACGACTCATCTGCCGACCGTACCCGCGCAAACGCCGCAGTTCGCGTCGAGAACCCCACCGATCCCCGGCGCGCGAGAGCCCGCCACCCCGGAGGGTGACGGGCTCTCGAGCTGCTGGGTCAGGCGGTCAGGCCTGGTCCTCCTCGACGAGGAGGTTGCGCGTCTTGGAGAAGTCGAGCGGGATGCCCGGGCCCATCGTCGTGGAGACGGTGGCCTTCTCGATGTAGCGGCCCTTGGAGCTGGCCGGCTTGAGACGCAGGATCTCCTCGAGGGCGGCGGCGTAGTTCTCGACGAGCTTGGTCTCGTCGAAAGACGCCTTGCCGATGATGAAGTGGAGGTTCGCGTGCTTGTCGACGCGGAACTCGATCTTGCCGCCCTTGATGTCGGCGACGGCCTTGGCGACGTCCATCGTCACGGTGCCGGTCTTGGGGTTCGGCATGAGACCACGCGGGCCGAGGACCTTTCCGAGGCGACCGACCTTGCCCATGAGGTCGGGCGTGGCGACGACGGCGTCGAAGTCGAGCCAGCCGCCCTGGACCTTCTCGAGGAGGTCGTCGGAGCCGACGTGGTCGGCGCCGGCCTCACGGGCGGCCTCGGCCTTGTCGCCGTTGGCGAAGACGAGGACACGGGCGGTCTTGCCCGTGCCGTGCGGCAGGTTGACCGTGCCGCGGACGGCCTGGTCGGCCTTGCGGGGGTCGACGCCGAGGCGCATCGCGACCTCGACGGTCTCGTCGTACTTGGCCTTGGCGGTCTGCTTGGCGACGCGGACGGCCTCGAGGGGGGCGTAGATCTTGCCGGGCGTGATCAGCTCGGCGGCTGCGCGGTAGCTCTTGCTGCGCTTCATGACTGCTCCTGCTTTCTTCGTGGAGTCGTGGTGCGACCGTGCGCTGGTCTCCCACGGGGCCCGCGGCCGTATGCCGTGTGGCCCGGTTCGGGGTGGGCCCGCCCTCACGCGGAGGGCGGGCGTCCCGAGGTTTCGGTGACCCGGGCTCGTCAGAGCTCGGTGTCGATGCCCATCGAGCGAGCGGTGCCGGCGATGATGCGCGCCGCCATCTCCTCGTCGTTGGCGTTGAGGTCTTCCATCTTCTGGCGGGCGATCTCGAGGACCTGGTCGCGCGAGAGCTTGGCGACCTTGGTCTTGTGCGGCTCGCCGGAGCCCTTGGCGACACCCGCGGCCTTCTTGATGAGCTCGGCGGCCGGCGGGGTCTTCGTCACGAAGGTGAACGAGCGGTCCTCGAAGACCGTGATCTCGACCGGGATGACGTTGCCGCGCTGGGACTCCGTCGCGGCGTTGTACGCCTTGACGAACTCCATGATGTTGACGCCGTGCTGACCGAGGGCGGGGCCGACGGGCGGGGCGGGGGTGGCCTGACCGGCCTGGATCTGCAGCTTGATGAAGCCGGAGACCTTCTTCTTGGGGGGCATGGGTGCCTACCTTCTGTGTTGCTGGGCCGACGCCTTGGGCGATGACCCGGTTGCATGTCCTCGTGCGGTCAGCCGCACGAGGTCGTACGACCCTCGATCAGATCTTGGCGACCTGGGCGAAGGAGAGCTCGACCGGGGTCTCCCGGCCGAAGATGGAGACGAGCACCTTGAGCTTCTGGGTGTCGGGGTTGATCTCGGAGATCGTGGCGGGAAGGGTCTCGAAGGGCCCCTCCATGACGGTGACGGACTCGCCGACCTCGAAGTCGACGACGCGCACGTCCTTGGGGGCGCTGGAGCCCGACGTGCCGCCCGAGCCGTCTGCGGCCGCGGCGGCCTCGAAGCTCGGGGCGAGCATCGTGAAGACCTCGTCGATCGACAGCGGCACCGGCTGGTGCGCGTTGCCGACGAAGCCGGTGACGCCAGGCGTGTGGCGCACGGCGCCCCAGCTCTCGTCGGTCAGGTCCAGGCGGACGAGGACGTAGCCGGGCATCCGGACGCGGCGAACCTGCTTCTTCTGGCCGTTCTTGATCTCGGTGACCTCCTCCATGGGGACCTCGATCTCGAAGATGTAGTCCTCCATGTTGAGGGTCTGGATGCGCGTCTCGAGGTTGGCCTTCACGCGGTTCTCGTAACCGGCGTAGGAGTGGATGACGTACCAGTCTCCGAAGCGCGAGCGCAGGTCGGCCTTGAAGTCGGCGACGGGGTCGCCGCTGCCCTGGGCCGCCGGGTCCTCCACGTCGTCGGCCGCCGGCTCGGCGGCCTCGCCGTCCTCAGCGGACTCGACGTCCTCGGCGGACTCGCCGTCCGCGGCGGCCTCGAGCTCGTCGACGGAGTCGGTGTCGCTCCCGGCGTCGGTGGCGCTGTCCTCAGCACCCGACTCGACGTCGGACGCCGAGAGGTCGTCGGTCTCGACCGCGGGGTCGACGACGTCGTTCTCGGTGCTCACGCCGTTCGGGGCGCCCTCGTGGGCGAACTGCTCGGACACGCTCTGACCTACTTCCTTGCTCGTGGACCAGCCGGTGACGGCTGGCGGTGACATCCCGTGACGGGGGGCGGACGCCGGGGCGTCAGGTCGCCGAGCCCGTGAAGACCCAGGAGACCAGCCGGCTCAGGGCGAAGTCGAGCCCTGACACGAGAGCCATCATGAACACGACGAACACGACCACGACGGTCGCGTAGCGCACGAGCTCGGGACCCGTGGGCCGCACGACCTTGCGCAGCTCGTCGAGGATCTGGCGCACGAAGAGGCTGATCGCGCCGAAGAGACGTGACACGGGGTTACCGCCACCAGCCTTGTCGGCACGGCCGGACCCGCGCTTGGCGCTCGTCTCCGTCACGATTCCTTCTTTCTGCCTGGGTGTCGGCCCGCGAGCGCCACCCCCGAACCGTGGAGTTCCACGTCAGGGCAGAAGCCGCGTGCCGCCTTGCACGACGACCACATCACTGGGATGCGCAGGGCAAGAGGGACTCGAACCCCCAACCGCTGGTTTTGGAGACCAGTGCTCTACCAATTGAGCTATTGCCCTACGCCGGGGACGTTGGGTGTCCTCGGCGGGACGGCATGCGTCAGCATGGCCAGCGAAGCCGTCCGGCGACGATCATACGTGACGGATGCACCCCAACGCGAACCGACGGGGAACACCCCTCGCGAGCCCTCCGCGAGCCCTCCCGACTGCTCGGGAACCCCGGTGCGGGCGCCGCCGCGCACCCGTCGAGCCGTGGTCGCGGACCGCGCGACCCGGCATACGGACTCGGCCGCCCGGACGGCCCGGCGCAGTGGCAGGATCGAGAGGTGACGAAACCGCGCAGCTCCCTCGCGTCCCTGTCCGACGACGACCTGGCCGGCTTCCTCGCGGAGCAGCGGTCAGCCTACGCGGCCCTGAAGGACCGCGGTCTCAAGCTCGACCTGACCCGCGGCAAGCCGTCCGCGGCGCAGCTCGACCTCTCGGACGACCTGCTGCACCTCCCGACCACGACGAAGGACCGCAGCGGTGTCGACGTGCGCAACTACGGCGGACTCGAGGGTCTCGCCGAGCTGCGCGAGCTCTTCGCGGAGCTGCTCTGGGTCGAGCCCTCGCAGGTCGTCGCCGGCGGCAACTCGAGCCTGACGATGATGTACAGCACGATCGTCGACTTCCTCCTCTTCGGCGGCGTCGACTCCCCACGGCCGTGGAGCGCGGAGGAGACGGTCCGCTTCATCTGCCCCGTGCCGGGCTACGACCGCCACTTCTCCATGCTCGCCTCGTTCGGCATCGAGATGGTCACCGTCGAGATGCGCGCCGACGGCCCCGACATCGCCGCCGTCGAGGCGCTCGTCAAGGACGACCCGCGCATCAAGGGCATCTGGATCGTCCCGACGTATGCCAACCCGTCGGGCGCCGTCGTGTCGCAGGAGATCGCCGCGCGTCTCGCGGCCATGCCGGCCGCGGCTCCCGACTTCACCATCTTCTGGGACAACGCGTACGCCTTCCACCACCTGACGGAGGAGGAGGCCAAGAGCGCCGACATCCTCAGCCTCGCCGCCGCCTCGGGGCATCCCAACCGGCCCATCATGTTCGCGTCGACCTCGAAGATCACCTTCGCAGGGGCCGGCGTCGCCGTGCTCGCCGCGAGCGAGGCGAACGTGAAGTGGTACCTCAAGCACCTGTCGATGGGCTCGATCGGCCCGGACAAGGTGAACCACCTGCGACACGTCGAGTTCTTCAAGGACGCCGAGGGCGTGCGGGCGCACATGCGCCGGCACCGCGACATCATCGCGCCGAAGTTCGCGGCGGTGGACGAGGCCCTGACAAGCGGGCTCGAGGGCCTCGAGGTCGCCGAGTGGACCCATCCGACCGGCGGCTACTTCGTCAACCTCGACGTCCTCGACGGCACCGCCTCGCAGGTCGTCGCGCTCGCCAAGGAGGCCGGCATCGCGCTCACTCCCGCCGGCGCGTCCTTCCCCCTCGGCGACGACCCGCGCGACCGCAACATCCGCCTCGCCCCGACGTTCCCCGTGCTCGAGGAGGTGCGTACCGCCATGGCGGGCGTCGCGACGTGCGTTGCCCTCGCCGCCGCCGAGAAGCTGACGCAGGACCGCGCCGCAGGGGTAGGGGCACAGGGCGACGGCGCGACGCCGTCGGCAGCGAACGCCACGAACACCGCCACCGAAGGAGCCACGCGATGAGCGACACCGGTCCCAGCGAGAACATCGACACCGACTTCACCACCTACAGCGTCGACGACGAGGACCAGCCGTCGAACATCGAAGGGCTGGAGGACCCCGACGTCGACGACCCGCTGGACCGCGGCTACTCGCCGCCCGAGAAGGAGCGGGGCACGGACGCCTTCGGCACGACCCCCTACGAGGAGTCGCTCGACGAGACGATCGACCAGCGCATCCTGCAGGAGGAGCCGGACCCCAACACGGCATACGGTCGGCCCGAGGACGAGAGCGGGCTCGACGACGAGCTCGTCGGCGGTGACGACCCCGATGCCATCGCGGCCGAGGACGACTGGCTCGGCGACAACGAGGTCGGCGACCAGCGCGCCGGCCGCCTCGTGGCCGACGACGAGGGAGCGCACGAGGACGTCGAGAAGCAGGTCTGGGCCACCGACGTCGGCATCGACGGAGCGGCCGCCTCGGCCGAGGAGGCCGCCGTACACGTCGTCGACGAGATCGCAGTCGAGCCCGACGAGGACTGACGAGGCGCCGCCCTCCCCGCCCCTCCCTCGCTGGTCCATGTTTCGCGCGCTCCTGCGTTGAGCGCGCGATCCGTGCAGAAGCGCGTGAGATCTCGCGCGCGTGGACCCCGTTTCGCGCGCTCAGGCTTGGAGCGCGCGAAACGGGCGATCCCGGGTGACACACTGGCCCGCATGACGCGGGCGGTGCAGGACCTGGCCAAGGCGCACCTGCACCTGCACTTCACCGGCTCGATGCGCATCGACACGGTGCGAGACCTGGCCGCCGGTCACGGCATACGCCTCCCGGACGCTCTCGAGACGGGCTGGCCACCGAGACTCGCCCGGGCCACCGACGAACGGGGCTGGTTCCGGTTCCAGCGCCTCTACGACGCCGCCCGGTCGTGTGTGCGCGGCGAGGACGACATGCGCCTGATCGTGCGCGAGGCCGCCGCAGACGACGCGGCGGAGGGATCGCGGTGGCTGGAGCTCCAGGTCGACCCCACGTCGTACGCACCCTTCGTCGGTGGCATCACGCCGGCGCTCGAGATCGTGCTCGACGAGGCACGTACCGTGTCGGCCCAGGGCGACATCGGGGTCGGTGTCGTCGTCGCGGCCAGCCGCATGCGCCACCCCCTCGAGGCCCGCACGCTCGCCCGTCTCGCCGCGAGCCACGCGGGCGAGGAGGCGGGCGACGTCGTCGGCTTCGGTCTGTCCAACGACGAACGGCGCGGGAGCGTCGCCGACTTTGCACCCGCGTTCGCCATCGCCCGACGAGCCGGGCTGGCGCTCGTGCCGCACGGCGGCGAGCTCCTCGGCGCCCAGTCGGTGATGGAGACGCTCGAGCACCTCCACCCGGACCGCATCGGTCACGGCGTGCGCAGCGTCGAGGACCCCCAGGTGCTCGACGCCGTCGCCGAGGCCGGCGTGACCCTCGAGGTGTGCCCCGGCAGCAACCTCGCGCTCGGGGTCTACTCCGAGGCTGGCGACGTGCCCCTGCGCCGCATCGTCGAGGCCGGCATCCCCGTCGCACTCGGCGCGGACGACCCGCTCCTCTTCGGCTCCCGACTGGCGGCGCAGTACACGGCCGCCCGCGACCTCGGCTTCGACGACGAGGGGCTGGCTCGCCTGGCCCGCGGCTCGCTCGAGGGGAGCCGGATGCCGGCCCGTCTGCGCAAGGCCGCCCTCTCCGACGTGGACGCCTGGCTCGCTGACACGGCGTGACACCGGCCACACGCCGGACCAGGTCGTAGCCGGGCAAAACGGGCCCTCTCCAACCGGCGCGAGGACGTCACACCGCTCCACCGGGTTTGCTCAGGATCGGTGCGCCCGGTCATGCTGGTCCGGAGATGAAGACTTCTGCCCCCGCCGCCACCCGCCCATCGACCGCCTCCGGAGCCCGTCTGCGACGTCTCGCCGTGGTCGGTCTCGTCGCCCCCGTCGTCGCACTCGCGGCGTGCAGCGGGGAGTCGCCCGTGACGGCCGAGCCGGCGGCTCCGGCCGGCACGACCCCCGTCGCAGAGAGCACCTCGACGACGCCCACGACGACCGCGCCCACCACGACGGCCGCTCCGACGACGAGCGCTCCCGCGAAGTACTCCACGCGCACCATCAAGGCCGTCATCAAGGACCCCGAGCTCGGCCACACGATCACGGCGCTGCGCCTCTCGCGCAACCTGCCGTTCCCGAAGAACCAGCCCGTCGGCGCGGAGGCCTTCGAGATCGTCGGCGTCAAGGTCGAGTTCGACGCCGGCTCGCGCTACTCCGCCTCGCTCGACCCGAAGATGCTCACCCTCGTCGCGACCAGCCCCAAGCAGAACGTGGCGCCCACGGCCGAGTTCGGCAAGGCCTACAAGGCCGACCCGCTCCTGAGCACCAAGCGTGACGACCGCGACCGCGGCTGGGTCTTCTTCAAGATCGACAAGGGCACGACCAGCGCGCTGAGCCTGGCCTTCAACCGACCGGCATACGCCGTCAGCACGACCGCCAAGAGCATCAAGCCCAAGACGTTCTCCGTCGTCCTGACGAAGTAGTCACGCACGGGACTCACGCGAAACTCCCTGCTGCACAGGGGATCGGTGCCTACGCCACTCGAGCTGACGGTCGCGGCCGCCGACCGTCAGAGCTGCTCGCCCACGATGACCGGCTCGTTGACGAGGGTGACGCCGAACGTGTCGCGCACCCCGTCGCGCACCTGGCGCGCCAGGGCAAGCACGTCGGAGGTCGTGGCACCGCCCCGGTTGGTGACGGCGAGGGTGTGCTTGGTCGACAGGGCGGCGGGGGCCGGCAGGCCGAACCCCTTGGCGAAGCCGGCGTGGTCGATGAGCCAGGCCGCGCTCGTCTTGACCCGGCCGTCCGGCTCCGGGAAGCGGGGAGGGGTCGGCCCCTCCCACCCGAGCCGCTCCCCCACGCGCTCGACGAGGTCGTCGAACTCGTGGCGGCTGAGGATCGGGTTGGTGAAGAACGACCCGCACGACCACGTGTCGGGATCGGTGTCGTCGAGCACCATGCCACGGGCCCGTCGCTGCTGCAGGACTGCCTCTCGGGCGTCCGAGAGGGGAACGCGCGTGCCCAGCTCGACACCGAGACCCTTCGCCAGTGCGGCATACGCGACCGGGCGGCTGAGGTCGGCGACCTCGAACTGGAAGACCACGTCGAGCACGACGTAGCGCGAGTGCCCCTTGAAGCGCGAGTGGCGGTAGGTGAAGGCGCAGTCGGCGTTGATGAAGGTGCGCACGGCCTGCTCCTGCCGGTCCCACGTGCGCACCTGGGCGACCGTCTGGGAGACGTCCTGGCCGTACGCGCCGACGTTCTGGATCGGCGTGGCTCCCGTGAGCCCGGGTATGCCGCTCAGGCCCTCGACGCCGGCCCAGCCCTCCGCCACGGCGCGCTCCACGACGTCGTCCCACACCTCCCCTGCGGCGACCCGGACCACCGCGCCGCCGCAGTAGTCGGCGGACTCCGGGGTGATGCCCGCGGTGGCGACGCGCACAACGGTGCCCTCGAAGCCGTCGTCGGACACGAGGAGGTTGGAACCGCCCGAAACCACGAGCAGCGGCTCGTCCGCGTCGTCGACCTCACGGACGGCGTCGACGAGCTCGTCGGTCGTCTCTGCGGTGACGACGCGCGACGCCGGGCCGCCGACGCGCATCGTCGTGAGGGTGGACAGGGGGACGTCGTGTTGCTCGTGCACGCGGTGGCCCGGCCGGCTCAGTCGAGGACCGCGACAGCCAGCGCGCGGCCGAGGACCTTCTCGCCAGCCGTGGTCGCGGTCAGCTCGACCGTGACCCGCTTGGTCTCGGGGTCGGCGGACTTGACGATGGCGGAGACCTCGATGTCGGCGCCGGTGTCGTAGGGGACGACGACCGGCCGCGTGAAGCGGACGCCGTACTCGACCACACGTCCGGCGTCGCCGACCCAGTCGGTCACCAAAGTGACCGCCGCGCCCATCGTGAACATGCCGTGGGCGATGACGTCGGGCAGACCGACCTGCTTGGCGAACGGCTCGTCCCAGTGGATGCGGTTGCGATCGAGCGAGGCGCCGGCGTACTGCACGAGGCGGGCGCGGTCGACGTGCACGGTCAGTGGCGGCAGCGCTTCACCGAGCGTGACGTCGGAGAAGGAACGGACCGCCGCGGGCGCCGGGGTGTTCGCCTGGGTGCCCATCACTCGCCTCCTCGGATGACGATGGTCGAGGTGGCCGTGCAGACGGCTTCGCCGGCCTCGGTGGCCAGCTCGGTGCGGGTGGTCACCATGGCGTGTCCGCCGGCCTCGCGCACGGTGTCGACGTGGAGGGTGCCGATGACGGCGTCGCCGGCGGTCAGGGGCCGGTGGTGGGTGAAGCGCTGCTCACCGTGCACGACGCGTGAGAAGTCGATGCCGGCCTCGGGGTCGCGGATCAGCTGTGCGTCGCACTGCTGGGCGATGAGCACCGCGAACGTCGGCGGCGCGATGACGTCCGCGTAGCCGCGGGCTCGCGCCGCGTCGGCATCGACGTGCACCGGGTCGGCCGAACCGACCGCCTCGGCGAACTCACGGATCTTGGCGGCACTGACCCGGTAGGTCTCGGTGGGCGGATAGGCCCGGCCCTGGAAGTCTGCGTTCACCGGCATACGGGCAGCCTATCGACCGGCGGCGACCGCCGCCCTCGGCGCCCGGTCGGCGCGCGGTGGGCGCGCGGTGGGCGCGCGGTGGGCACGCGCTGGACGCGCTCTGCGTGCGTGCGGTAGGTGCACGGTGGGTGCGGTCGGCGTCCGGGAACGACAACGCTCCCCCGGCCGGTGGCCGAGGGAGCGGTCGATGACTGGCTGGCGTCAGCGGGTCTCGCGGTGCTCCGTGTGCTTGCCGCACTTCGGGCAGAACTTGTTCATCGCGAGACGGTCGGGGTTGTTCCGACGGTTCTTCTTGGTGATGTAGTTGCGGTCCTTGCAGTCCACACACGCCATCGTGATCTTCGGACGGACGTCGCTGCTCTTGCTGGCCACGGCAACCTGCTCTTTCGGGAACGTACTTGGGTGTTCGGTCGTCTTGCGACGGGTGTCGCGCGGCGCGTCACGCGTTCCGGGCGGCATCCCGGGGTGACACGCAGGCGCGACGTCCAAGGCTACGCGACACCCCGGTGATTCGAGAAATCGAACCGGGGGCGCGGAGAAGTGGTAGCGGGAGCGGGGCTCGATCCCGCGACCTCACGATTATGAGTCGTGCGCTCTAACCAGCTGAGCTACCCCGCCATGGGCGCTCGTCCTCCGGCCCGCCGCGGCTGCGACGGAGGCCGGAGACCGACCGACCAGAGCCCCAATAGGGAATCGAACCCTAGACCTTTTCCTTACCATGGAAACGCTCTGCCGACTGAGCTATTGGGGCGCGGTCGACACCGAGGAGCCGTCACGAGAACGCCTTCAGGTCGACCGGTTGTGCGACGGCGAGACTACACGGTCGGCGGCGCGGATACGAAATCGACATCATCCTCGGCAGTGGGCGTCCCTGCTGCGAAGATCAAGGCATGAGCGGTCCCATGGATGGTCAGCAGGGCCCGGATCCAACCGTCGAACCGTCCAGCGAGCTGCTCGGGTCCCCGGCCGAGCTGACAGGCCCCGAACCGAGCGACGGCGCTGCCGTGGAGACGCGCGTGGTGGACGTCGAGGTGCGCTTCGACCGGCGCAGCGTGTGGCGCGCCGGTTGGCTCACGGTGGCCATCGTCGCGATCGCTGCCCTCGGCAAGTTCGTGATCGACGACGGTGGCTCGGTCATCTTCACCCTCATCATGGCCATGCTCGCGTCCATCGCGATGGAGCCGGCCGTCGGGCGGCTCTCGCGCCGGATGCGAAGAGGCATGGCGACCATGGTCGTCATGCTCGGCGTGCTCGCCTTCTGCATCGTGTTCATGCTCGCGTTCGGCAACCTGCTCGCCGACCAGCTCGCCACCTTCGTCGCGTCCATCCCGTCACTCATCCAGAGCGCCACGACGTGGGCCAACGAGACGTTCGACACCACGCTCACCCCCGACCGGCTGGAAGCGCAGTTCGCGAGCGCCACCGGCGGCCTCACCAGCCTTGCCGGCAACCTCGCCGGCGGTCTCGTCGGCGCCATCGCCGCCGTGCTGGGCGCCTTCTTCTCGTCCATCACCTTCTTCTTCTTCACGTTCTACTTCTCCGCCGACAGCCTGCGCCTGCGTCGTTGGGTCTCCCAGCTCGCCCCGCCCCGCCAGCAGGAGGTCATCCGCGTCGCCTGGGACCTCGCGGTGATCAAGACCGGCGGCTACGTCTCCGCCCGGCTGGTGCTCGCCGCGATCTGCGGCAGCCTGTCCAGCCTGTTCATGCTCCTCATCGGCATGGACTACTGGCTCGCGCTGGGGATCTGGACCGGCCTCGTGGCCCAGTTCGTGCCGACCATCGGCACCTACATCGCGATCGCGCTGCCGGTCTTCGTGGGCCTCGTGGGCCCCGAGCCCTGGCAGGGTCTGGCGCTGCTCGCCTTCGCCCTCGTCTACCAGCAGATCGAGAACGTCACCATCGAGCCCCGCATCTCCGCCGACGCGGTGGACGTGCACCCCGCCGTGTCCTTCGCTGCGGTGATGTTCGGGGCGGCGCTCTTCGGCGTCTCCGGAGCCTTCGTGGCGGTGCCGGTTGCCGCCCTGTTCCTCGCCCTGTTCGACATCTACTCACGCAAGTACGAGCTGCTCCCGCAGATCGCCGCGATCCAGCCGGGCGAGCGGCAGCACCCCGAGCCACACGACGCGGCCTTCACGGCCCGCGTGCCCGTCCTCTCCCGCGCCCGGGCGAAGGTCGCCGGATCGACGCCGGTTGCCGAGACCCCGGCTCCAGCCGCGCAGCAGCAGCGACTGGCGGGCCTTCGCGAGAGCCTGCGGCGCTGGATCTCGCGCGAGCACGAGTCGGACGCCACGAAGTAGGCCCCAGTGCGCGCTGTCGCGGTCGCGGGGCTCACTCCGCGTCGTGCGCGTCGAGCGCTTGCTGCGCCGCCTCCTCCTCGTGCTCACGCCGATCGCGTATGCCGCGTGCCTCGTCCAGCTCGCCCGTGACCTTCTCGAGCCGGGCCCTCGCGGTCGCGAGACGCCGCTCGAGGTCGGCGATGCCCTCGGTGACCTCCTCCTGGCGGGCCGTGAAAACCGCGACCTGCCGGTCGGCGGCCCGCAGCTCGGCCCGCGCGCTCTCGAGCGACGACTGGAGCCGCGCGCGGTCTGCCGCGCGCCGGCCACGACGTCGCTCCTCGAGGTCCACGGGGCTCGCTCCCCCGCCGGGCAGCACCGACAGCGACGGGCGTCGACCAGCGTCGTCCGGCTGGCCGTCGGGATCCGGGATGGCGACGACGTCCTGCACGTCCACCGAGCCGAAACCGGAGTAGCTGAGCGCCTTGACGAGCGAACCCGTGAGGACCGATGCCTCGGCGTCCTCGTCGGCGATCAAGGCCGTCAGGGTCTCGCGTACCTCCTGGGCCGCGCCGGCACCGAGCCTCTGGCCGTCCTCCGCCGCCACCTCGGCGATGCGGTCGGCCACGGCGTCGACGCGCTTGGCCCGCTCCCGGCCCAGCAGGCGAAGCTGGTCGGCGTCGAGGCTGCGCTGCGCCTCCCGGAGCAGCTCGGCGAACGACCGCAGCTCCTCCAGCTCGTCGCCGTGCTCTCGAACGAAGTGGTTGACCGCCCACGCGGCCAGCGTCGGCTTGCGCAACGCACCGACCGAGGCCGCGAGCTCCTTCTCTCGAGCCGCCTTCGCCTGGGCCACCAGCTCGGAACGCAGCGGGGTGAACCGGGCGGGCGGGGCGGCATACAGCTGCTCGACGGCGGCGCGCAGGTGCAGGATCACCCCCGCATCCTCCCGCAAACCGGCTGGTGCGGCTCACTGCGAGAGGGCAGGCTGGGCGCGTGATCTGGATCTGTGCGACGTGCGGCGTCGAGACCGATGACCTGCCGCAGCCTCCCGGCGAGTGCGACATCTGCGAGGACGAGCGGCAGTGGGTGCCCGAGCAGGGGCAGCGGTGGACCACGGTGGAGGAGCTTCGAGAGGCCGGAACGCGGATCACCGTCGACCAGGTCGAGGCGGACCTCTGGGGCCTGCGCGCCGATCCGGCGGTTGGGATCGGGCAGCAGACGATGGTCGTGCGGGTGCCCGAGGGCGTGCTGCTCTTCGACTGCGTCGGCTACGTCGACGACGCCGCCGTCGAGCTCGTGCGGTCATGGGGGACGCCACTCGCCGTGGCCGCCAGCCATCCCCACATGTACGGCGTGCAGACGGAGTGGGCCCGTGCGCTCGGCGACGTGCCGGTGCTCGTCGCCACCCCCGACGCCGAGTGGGTGCGCCGCCGTGACCCGCTCGTCGAGCTCTACGACGAGCATCACGCGGTCGCCCCTGGCCTCACCCTGCACCGGGTGGGCGGCCACTTCCGCGGCCAGGCGGTCGTCGAGTGGACGGCGGGTGCCGAAGGACGTGGGGTGCTGCTGGCCGGCGACGCCGTCTTCCCCAACCCGGACCGCAGGTCGGTGAGCTTCATGCGCAGCTACCCCAACCGGATCCCCTTGTCCGGCAACGTGGTCCAACGCATCGCGGGCCAGCTGGAGGGACTCCGGTTCGACCGGCTCTACAACAACTTCGGCGCTGTCGTGCCATCGGATGCCAAGGCCGTGCTGCGCCGGTCGGCGGACCGCCATGCCGCGTGGACCCGGGGCGACTTCGACCACCTGACCTGACCCGGGCCCCCCGGGAGGCGGAAGCGGGCTGGTCAGGGCGACGGAGCGGCGTTCGAGCCGCGGACGGGGCGGCGCTCGGGCCGCGGACGGAGCGGCGTTCGAGCCGCGGACGGAGCGGCGCTCGGGCCGCGGACGGGCTTTCCACGCCGTGAACGGGTCAGCCGGCCCTGGCTGGCATCAGTCGGTGTCGAGGGAGGACTCCTTGTGCGCGGCTCGCGCACCGGTCTTGCTCGACTCGACGATCCAGTACGGCTCGTCCTTCGAGGCGTTGAACTTCTGCCCGTCGAAGGTGAACTGCGAGACGCGCCTTTCGACCGCCCGGCCGGTCGTGCGGCCTTGCGAGGTGTTCCAGTGGACGGTGTCGCCCTTCGTGATGCCCATGGCATCGATCACAGCACGCCGGGCCTACCCGTGCCACAGGCGGCTCGACCGGGTAGGTGCAGGTCGACGGCGTCGTCCGGCGCCGTAGCGCATCCACTGGAGGAGCATCCATGAGCGACAACCCGCTGGACCCCGTGAGCGACGACCCGACGACCGAAGGCCCCGCCGACGGCGGAGCCGACACGAGCAGTCACGACGGCGGGGCTGACGGCGGCGCGGACTCCGAGGGACCTGCTGACGGCGGAGCCGACACGAGCAGCCACGACGGCGGCGCCGACGGCGGCGCGGACTCCGAGGGACCTGCTGACGGCGGAGCCGACACGAGCAGCCACGACGGCGGCGCCGACGGTGGGGCCGGATCGGACCCGACGTCCCAGATCTGATGACCGCTGGCACGACGAGCCGGGTGCCCACGCAGCGGCGTGGGCGCTCGGCACTCGAGCGTCTCGTCCCGTTCACCTCCGACGAGTTCGCTCGTGAGCACTGGGCGCGCACTCCCGTGGTCACCCGCGCCGAGGACTTGCCCGGCGGCCTGCTCGACCTCTTCGGAGAAGACGCCGTCGACGAGCTGGTCTCGCGTCGCGGCCTACGAGCGCCCTTCCTCCGCGTCGCCAAGAGCGGCCGTACCCTCGGCGACCGGGAGTTCACCGAGGGCGGGGGCGTGGGCGCGTCCGTCGCCGACCAGGTGAGCGACGACAAGCTGCTGCGTCACTTCGCCGATGGCGCCACCATCGTCCTGCAGGGGCTGCACCGCACCTGGGCGCCCCTCATCGCATTCACCCAGCAGCTCGCCGAGGAGCTGGGTCATCCCATCCAGGCCAACGCATACGTCACCCCGAGCCAGAACACCGGGTTCAGCGACCACTACGACGTGCACGACGTCTTCGTGCTGCAGATGGCCGGAGAGAAGCGGTGGCGCGTCCGGCCGCCCGTGCACGAGTCGCCCCTGCGCGACGAACCCTGGACCGACCACCGGGCCGAGGTCGAGGAGGCCGGGCGGCGGGCGCCCGAGCACGAGTTCACGCTCCGCCCCGGCGACGTGCTCTACCTGCCGCGAGGTTGGGTGCACTCCGCCACCGCGCTCGGCGGGGTCAGCACCCACCTCACCCTCGGCATCCACGTGTGGACGCGACGTCACGTCGCCGACGAGCTCGTCTCCATGGCACTGGCGCAGGCCAGTCGCGACGAGCGCGTCCGCGCCTCGCTCGACGTCGCACCGACGGGCTTCGACCACGAGGCGATCGCCCCGGACGTCGAGCTTGTGCGGGCGGCCCTCGTGCGAGCCCTCGGCGAGATCGACACGGCCGCCGTGGTCGACGCCCTCGAGGCGCGAGCCCGCGGCTCCCAGCGCCCGGCCCCGATCGGCCCCCTCGCCCAGGTGGCGGCCGCCGAGGCGCTCAGGCCCGACACGTTGCTCCGCCTCCGGCCGCACGTGGCCGCGCGGCTGATGCCGTCCGGGCACGGTCCGGCGACGTTGCGCAGTCGACTGGCCGACTTCCCGGTCGAGTCCCACGACGTCGGCACGTTCGTCGCGCTGGTCGACGACGGCGTGCTGCGTGCCGACATGGTCGGGATCGACCTCGCCCGGCAGCTGATGCTCGCCGGCCTGCTGGTCGCCGCCGACGACTGACTGGGTGATCCGGCCTCTCGACGTGGCAGGGCCGCAAACTCTGGCCACTCGACGTGGCAGGAGCCACAAACACTGGCCACTCGACGTGGCAGGACCCGCAAACCCTGGCCACTCGACGTGGCAAGGCCCGCAAACCCTGGCCACTCGACGTGGCAGGAACCGCAAACACTGGCCACTCGACGTGGCAGGAGCCGCAAAACACTGGCCACTCGACGTGGCAGGAGCCGCAAACACTGGCCTCTCGACGGTTTCAGCCGTCGAGAGGCCAGGGTTTGTGGGTGGTCGAGCGTCGAGGGGCCACCCTCTGCTCGGTGTGCCCCTGGCGGCGGGCAGGAACGCTGGATCAGGCGGTGACGGCCGCGGTCAGGGCCTGCCGGGCTCCGACGAGACTCGGCCCGTACCAGGTGAGCAGACGGCCGCTGACGAGGGCGGTGCGCGCGTGGGAGAAGGCCTCCGGGCCGTCTTCGGCCGTGAAGACGTAGGGCTCGTCGGGCAGCACGACCGTGACACCCTCGCGGTCCAGGTCGTCGAGGTCCACGTGCGGGTAGCGGTCCGCGACGTCGGCGAGGACGTTGCGCCACCCCAGCCGGGCCACGAGGTCACCGGTGAACGTGTCGCGACCGACGGCCATCCAGGGGTCGCGCCAGATCGCCACGGCGACGTCGAGCGACGGCTCAGGCTGGGCGCCGCCCCACTCGTCGTCCGCCGCCGAGAGCCACTCGGGCGTGCCGACCTCGAGCACGTCGCGGAAGAGCCGCCCGAGCGAGTCGAGCGCGGACGGCACCGTCTCGATGTCGGTGACCCACACGGCCACGCCTGCCTCGCGGAGCCGCCGGACGTCGAGCTCGCGGTTCTCCTCCTTGTTGGCCACGACGAGGTCGGGCTGCAGAGCCGTGACTGCCCTGAGGTCCGGGTTCTTGGTGCCGCGGACGCGCGGGACCGCGAGGTCGCCCGGGTGCGTGCACCAGTCGGTCGCACCCACGAGTCGCTCGGGGCACGTCGTGGCGAGGGCCTCGGTGATCGACGGCACCAACGACACGACCCGCTGTGGCGGCACCGGCAACGACACGGCATACGCCAGGTCGTCGACCAGCGTCACCGGGGTCACGCGTTGGCCTCTCGACCGCGGGAGGGCAACAAACTTTGGCCTTTCGACGGTTTGGCAGTGGGGTCAGACGTTGCGGCGGTACTGGCCACCGACCTCGAAGAAGGCCTCGGTGACCTGCTGGAGGGAGCACACCCGCGCCGCACGCATGAGGACGTCGAAGACGTTGCCGCCCTCGATGGCGACCGTCCTGAGCTCCTCGAGCGCCGCCTTCGCCTCGACCTCGTGGGCCGCCCGGAAGGCACGCACCCGGGAGAGCTGGCCCTGCTTCTCGTCCTCGGTGCCGCGGGCGAGGACGACCGAGCGGGGCACGTCTCCCTCGTGCGGGTTGCGGAAGGTGTTGACGCCGATGATGGGCAGGCTGCCGTCGTGCTTGCGGTGCTCGTAGAGCATCGACTCGTCCTGGATGCGGCCGCGCTGGTAGCCCGTCTCCATCGCGCCGAGCACCCCGCCTCGCTCGGTGATGCGGTCGAACTCCTTGAGGACGGCGGCCTCGACGAGGTCAGTGAGCTCGTCGATGACGAACGAGCCCTGGAGCGGGTTCTCGTTCATCGCAAGGCCCCACTCGCGGTTGATGATGAGCTGGATCGCGAGGGCGCGACGGACCGACTCCTCCGACGGGGTCGTCACGGCTTCGTCGAAAGCGTTGGTGTGCAAGGAGTTCGCGTTGTCGTAGATCGCGATGAGGGCCTGGAGCGTCGTGCGGATGTCATTGAAGTCCATCTCCTGCGCGTGCAGCGACCGGCCTGACGTCTGCACGTGGTACTTGAGCTTCTGGGACCGCTCCGCAGCGGAGTACTTCTCCTTCATCGCGACGGCCCAGATGCGGCGGGCGACCCGGCCGAGGACGGAGTACTCCGGGTCCATGCCGTTGCTGAAGAAGAAGCTGAGGTTGGGCGCGAAGTCGTCGACCTTCATGCCGCGCGCGAGGTAGCTCTCGACGTAGGTGAAGCCGTTGGCGAGGGTGAATGCGAGCTGGCTGATGGGGTTGGCCCCGGCCTCGGCGATGTGGTAGCCGGAGATCGACACCGAGTAGAAGTTGCGCACCTGGTGCTCGATGAACCACTCCTGGATGTCGGCCATCATCTTGAGCGAGAACTCGGTGCTGAAGATGCAGGTGTTCTGGCCCTGGTCCTCCTTGAGGATGTCGGCCTGCACCGTGCCGCGGACGTTGGCGAGGGCGTATGCCGTGAGCTCCTCGCGCTCGTCGTCGCTGGGCTCCCTGCCCTCCCGGGCGCGGAAGGCCTCGACCTGCTGGTCGATGGCGGTGTTGAGGAAGAAGGCGAGGATCGTCGGCGCGGGACCGTTGATCGTCATCGAGACGCTCGTCGTCGGTGACACGAGGTCGAAGCCGTCGTAGAGGGCCTTCATGTCGTCGAGCGTGGCGACGGACACGCCGGACGTGCCGACCTTGCCGTACACGTCGGGGCGCGGGTCGGGGTCACGACCGTAGAGCGTGACGGAGTCGAAGGCCGTCGACAGCCGCGTGGCCGGCTGCCCCTCCGACACCAGCTTGAAGCGGCGGTTGGTACGGAAGGGGTCGCCCTCCCCCGCGAACATGCGCGCAGGGTCCTCACCCTCGCGCTTGAACGGGAAGACGCCCGCGGTGAAGGGGTAGTAGCCGGGGAGGTTCTCGCGGCGCAGGAAGCTGACGAGCTCACCGTGGTCGCGGTACCGCGGGAGCGAGACTCGCGGGATCTTGTTGCCCGACAACGACTCCCGGGTCAGGACGTTACGGATCTCCTTGCCGCGGATGTGCACGACCTGCTCGTCGCCGGAGTAGGCCTCGACCACGGCGGGCCACGCGGCGAGCGCGTCGGCGACCTCGATCGGAAGGTCTGCTCGCGCCCTCTCGAGCAGGGCGTCGACGCCGTCGGCGGGTGCACCGGCGTCGGTGAGCTCAGCGCGCACGGACTCGAGCCGCTGCACGCGGCTGGCGGCTGCGGCATACGCCTCCGTCTTGGCGTGGTAGCCGCGGACGGTGTCGCTGATCTCGGCGAGGTAGCGCACGCGCGAGGCGGGCACGATGGTCGCGATGCGCGTCGACTGCCTGGTGGCGACCCGCGGCAGCACGCCCTCCTCGACCGGCATCCCCTTGTCGCCGAGGAGGTCTCGCAGCTGCTGGTAGAGCGCGGTGACGCCATCGTCGTTGAAGGTGGCGGCCGACGTGCCGAAGACGGGCATGTCGGCGGGGCTCTTGCCGAAGGCCTCGCGGTTGCGGACCATCTGGCGGCCGACGTCGCGCAGTGCGTCCTCGGCGCCGCGGCGCTCGAACTTGTTGATGGCGACGACGTCGGCGCGGTCGAGCATGTCGATCTTCTCGAGCTGGCTGCTGGCGCCGAACTCGGGCGTCATGACGTAGAGCGAGATGTCGGCGAAGTCGACGACGGCGGCATCGCCCTGGCCGATGCCCGGGGTCTCGAGGATGACGAGGTCGAAGCCGGCGGCCCGGACGACGTCGAGCACGTCGTCGAGGTGGGTCGGCACCTGCGACCCACCGCGCGTCGCGAGGCTGCGGAAGAAGACGCGGTCGCCGTCGAGCGAGCTCATGCGGATGCGGTCGCCCAGCAGGGCGCCACCACCACGGCTGCGGGTCGGGTCGACGGCCAGGACGGCGACGCGCAGCTTGTCCTGCTGGTCGAGGCGCAGACGGCGGATCAGCTCGTCGGTGAGGCTCGACTTCCCCGAGCCACCGGTGCCCGTGATGCCGAGGACCGGCACCCGGCGTCGACCAGCGGCCTCCCGGATGCCCGACAGCATCGTGTCGTCGATGTCGCCCTCCTGCGCGCCGGTGATGGCGCGGGCCACAGCGGCCCGTTCGCCGGCCAGCACGGCCTCGAGCGACGGTGGCCGCAGACCCCACGTGTCGAAGTCGCAGTCGGCGACGACGGTGTTGATCATGCCGGCGAGGCCCAGGCGCTGGCCGTCCTCCGGGCTGAAGATCGTGACGCCGGACTCACGCAGCCGGGAGATCTCCTCGGGGACGATGACGCCGCCGCCGCCGCCGACGACGCGGATGTGCCCCGCGCCGTTCTCCCTGAGCAGCTGCACGAGGTACTCGAAGTACTCGACATGGCCACCCTGGTAGGAGCTGACGGCGACTCCCTGCACGTCCTCCTCGATGGCCGCGTCGACGACCTCCTGGACCGAGCGGTTGTGCCCGAGGTGGATGACCTCGGCCCCCTGCGTCTGCATGATGCGCCGCATGATGTTGATCGACGCGTCGTGCCCGTCGAAGAGGCTGCTCGCCGTGACGAGCCGGACGTGGTGGGTGGGCCGGTGGAGGTCGCGCTGCGGTGCGTCAGACATGGGAAAACAGTAGGACTTCCTACTAATGGACGTCAACGCGTCGTCGTCCTACGATGGCGGCATGAGTGCGCAGACCAACACGGGCGGCGGCGTGAGCGCCGGGGTCGCAGCGGGCTCCGGCCTCGGCTTCGACCCGATCGCCCGGGCGCGGGAGCAGTGGGTCGAGCAGGGCTGGGGACCGGCCGCCGACGGGATGGCCGCGATCACCTCCCTCATGCGCGCCCACCAGATCGTCCTCGCGCGGGTCGAGGCGACCCTCCGGCCGCTCGGCGTGACCTTCGCGCGCTACGAGGTGCTCATGCTCCTGTGGTTCAGCCGGCGCGGCTCGCTGCCGATGAAGGTCATCGGCAGCCGCCTGCAGGTGCACCCCACGAGCGTGACCAACGCCGTGGACCGCCTCGAGGACGCCGGACTCGTGACGCGCTCCACCCACCCCGAGGACCGTCGCGCGATGCTCGTGGCGCTGACGCCGACCGGCCGGGAGCTGGCCGAGCGAGCCACCAAGGCGCTCAACGCGGAGGTCTTCGAGCAACCTGACCTCGGCGCCTCCGACGTCCGCTCGCTCGTCGACGTGCTCACGCGGCTCCGGGGCCGCGCGGGCGACTTCTGACCCAGTTCGTTACCCGGAACGCGAGGACGGCCGGGACGACCCTCGGCACACTAGGGGCATGCCCGACACCGCGCTGCCCACGGACCATCTCGCCCGGCTCGCGCAGCAGCGGCAGTCGCTACGCGCACTCGCGCGCGCCGCGCAGCGACCGGGCGGCGGGTTCGGGTGGCTCGACGACGACGGGAGGCTCGACGACGCCTACGGTGTCGAGCTCTGGATCACGGCACGGATGACCCATGTCGCGGCCCTGGCGGTCCTCGAGGGCGACGCCTCGTTCGAGCCGGTCGTCGACCACGGCATCGCGACCTTCGCGCCCGGCGGGCTGCTCCACGACAGCCGGCACGGCGGCTGGTTCGCGTCGGTCCACGCAGACGGATCACCCGACGTCGCCGACAAGCGGGCCTACGAGCACGCGTTCGTCGTGCTCGCCGCCACGTCCGCCTCGGCGGCACGGCGACCCGGGGCGGACGACCTGCTGGACCGGGCACTCCAGACCTTCGAGCAACGGTTCTGGCGAGAGTCCGACGGTCTCGCCGTCGACGTCTGGGACCGGACGTGGACCGACCTCGAGGACTATCGCGGCGTCAACGCCAACATGCACTCCCTCGAGGCGCTGCTCGCCGCCTGGGACGTGACGCGTGACCCGCGCTGGCTCGGCCACGCGCTGCGCATCACCGAGCGGGTGGTGCACGGCTTCGCCCGGTCGTGGAACTACCGCCTGCCGGAGCACTTCGACGCCGGCTGGCAGCCGCGCCCCGACTACAACCGGGAGCACGCGACCGACAAGTTCCGCCCGTTCGGCGTGACGCCCGGCCACCTGCTCGAGTGGTCGAGACTCTCCCTGCACCTGCGCCACGCCCTCGGGGCCGAGTCTCCGCCGTGGCTGCTCGACGAGGCGCGGTCGCTGTTCGACGTCGCCGTGCACGAGGGCTGGGACGTCGACGGCCACGAGGGCTTCGTCTACACCACGGACTTCGACGGTCGGCCCGTCGTGCGCGACCGGCTGCACTGGGTCGTCACCGAGGCCATCGGCGCCGCGCGGACGCTTCACCTCGCGACCGGCGACCCCACGTATGCCGCGTGGTACGACCGGTGGTGGGACCACGCACACCGGTGGTTCATCGACGTGGAGCAGGGCTCGTGGCGCCACGAGCTCTCACCGGAGCTGACACCGTCGAGCGTTGTCTGGCAGGGGCGCCCGGACGTCTACCACGCCTACCAGGCATGTCTCGTCGGGGCACTCGGCGAGATCACGTCGTTCGCAGGGGCGCTGCGCGAGGGCGGGCTCCAGCCCACCCCGAGACCCAGGCCCTAGTCCTGCGTCCTGCCCAGGAGGGCAGAGATCTCACTCTCGAGGTAGCGGCGGTGACCTCCGAGCGTCCGGCGGGGGTGGAGCTGCCCGGATCGGGCCCATCGGCTCACCGTCTTGGGGTCGACGCGGAAGATCGTCGCCACCTCGGCCGGGGTCAACAGCCTCTCGACCACCACGTTGTCGCCGTCCATGTCAGCCCCTCAGCCCGATCGCAGTTTCCAGTGGAGGTCACGGGGCCCGGGGCTGTGTGCTCAACCCCGAGCCCGATGGATACCTGACCCGCCGAGAGCGCCCGTCTCCGGTTCCCCGACCTCAGCCACGGTACGGACACTTTATTCGACAATCAAGCGATCAGACATACGAACGGTTGATCACTACATTGGGCGCATGAGCCCCAGCGCCCACGCCCGCGACGACGCGACGATCGCCCTTCGGGAGCTGATCCTCGTCGGCGAGCGCTACCGCATCGCGGTGGCGGCCCACCTCGACCTGACGGTCAACGAGAGCCGGGCCATCAGCTACCTCCTCGCCCGCGGTCCCATGGGCCAGACCGACCTCTCGGCGGCCCTGGGGCTGACGACGAGCTCGACGACGACGCTGCTCGACCGCCTCGAGCAGCGCCAGATGGCGGTGCGGGTCCCCGACCCGAAAGACCGACGGCGCAGCACCGTCGAGATCCCCGAGTCGGGGATGCGACGACTGCGCGAGGTGCGTGACTGGATGCCGCACGCCTTCGACGCTCTCGACGCTGACGACCTGGCCGACGCGGCCGCCACGCTGCGCACCATCGCCGACTCGCTGCGGGCGGTCACCGCCGAGATCGACGCCTCAGCCACCTCGAACACCGGGCGGCGCAAGCGCCATTGAATCCGGCAGCGGGGCCGCCGCCTCCTCCTGGGCCTGCCGGGGCGCAGGGGCGTCGGACCCACCCGGTCGCAGGGACGTCGGGGCCGCCGCGTCCCAGGACGGGCTTCGGGCCGTTCAGCCGAACGCGCGGTCGAGGAAGGTGTTGCCGAACACCCGGTTCGGGTCGACGCGGTCGCGCAGCGCCCGGAAGTCGGCCATGCGTGGGTAGAGCGGCTCGAGCTGGTCCACACCCGCGACGAAGCACTTGCCCCAGTGCGGACGCGCCCCGAGCGGCAGGAGCGCCGCCTCGATGGCAGGCAGGACGGCATACACCCGCTCCACGTCGCGCACCCAGGTGAAGTGGACTCCCATGACGTCATGGCCGTAGGAGCTGCTCAGCCAGTGGTCGTCGGCGGCGACGGCGCGCAGCTCGCTGATCTGGAGCACCGGGCCCAGGAGGTCCCGAAGGGTCCGGAGCCGTTCGACGGCGACCAGGGCGTGCTCGCGGGGCAGCAGATACTCGCTCTGGAGCTCCTCCCCAAGGCTCGGGGTGAACTCCCAGCGGAAGTGGGGCAGCCGGTCGAGCCACGGCCCGGGGACGCCGCCCTGGGCGGTCACCGACTCGATGGCCCCGCCCTCGAGCATGTGCATCGTCGTCGTCGCGGCGAGGGCGCCGAAGAGCTCGGTCGGGGCCTCGTCGCCGCGGCTCTTGAGCCAGACCTGGTCGATGCCGGCGTCGCCCCACCGGGTGAAGAGGCTGACGCTGTAGGCACTGCTCGTGATCTGTTCGACGTCGGCTGCCAGGGCGTCCCACGACAGGCCGGTCCACACGTCCTGACGGACGTCGTAGGTGGGCTCGACGTCGAGGGTGACGGCCGTGACCACCCCGAGCGCGCCGAGCGCGACGACGCTGCCCTCGAAGTCGGCGTCACCGCGGCGGACGGTGCGCAGCTCACCGTCGGGTCCGACGATGTCGAGCGAGGCGACGGCCGTTGCGAGAGAACCGTTCTCGACGCCGGAGCCGTGCGTCCCGGTCGCGACGGCGCCCGAGACGGAGATGTGCGGGAGCGAGGCCAGGTTGGCGAGGGCCCATCCCTCCGCCTGCAGCCGCATCGCCACCTCCCCGTATGCCGCCCGCCCCGTCACGCGGGCGGTGCTGCTCGTGGGGTCGACGTCCACCGTGGTCGGCAGGTCGACGAGCGAGACGAGCACGCCGTCGTCGACGTCGGTGATGTCGGTCAGGTCGGTGAAGCTGTGCCGCGAGCCGACCGCACGCACGCGCGGCGCGGCAGCGACGACCTCCTGCAGGTGCTCGACCGAACGGACGCGCTCGATGCGCGCCCGGTAGGTGTGGTTGCCTGCCCAGTTCGTCTCCCGCTGCGTCATCCGGCAGCCTCCTCGCGGGCGAGCGCCGACTTCCACTCCCGGAAGCCCTCCTCGGTGCGCCCGTCACGCCAGTAGCCGGAGATCGAGAGGTCCTCGCGACGCACACCGCGCTCGCGGAGCAGGAGGGGTCGGATCCGGCGCATCACCACCTCGGCCTCGCCGTGGACGAACGCGTGCACCCGACCGGAGGGGAAGGCCAGTGCGGCCACCGCCTCGGCGAGGTCGCCACCCGTCGTCCGGCGGACCCACGTGACCGACCCCGCCTCGGGAACCGGTAGCGCGACCTCGTGCTCGCCCGAGTCCACGAGGGCGACGACGTGGACGACAGCGTCCGGACCGAGATCGGCCAGGGCCGCCGTGACCGCCGGGAGGGCGGACTCGTCGGCGACGAGGAGGTGCCAGTCGGCGCCGGGATCCGGGCGGTAGCCGCCACCGGGGCCGTTGGCGACGAGCGTGTCGCCGGGCCGGGCGCGTGCGGCCCACGGCCCTGCCACACCCTCGTCGCCGTGGACGACGAAGTCGATGTCGAGCGTGCCGGCGGCGACGTCGGGCGAGAGCGCCGTGTAGGTGCGCACGACGGGCAGCTGCTCGGGCGGGAGGGTGCCCCGGAGGGCGCGCATGTCGAGCGGCTCGGGCAGCGGCCGGCCGTCGACCGGGAAGACGAGCTTGACGTAGCGGTCGGTGAACTCGCTGCCGACGAAGGCGCTGAGGTCGTCGCTGCGCAGGTGCACGCGCAGCAGGGACGGCGACAGGTGCGTCGTGCCGGTGACGGTGAGGTGGGTGGCCATGCGCTCCCCCGGGTCCAGGTGGTCGTTCCACCCACCCTAGGTGTCAGAGCCTGGCTGCCAGCCGGTGGTAGGCCGCGCTCCAGCGCAGCTCCTGGCGCAGGCTCTCTGGCGTCGTGCCGGCGTCGATGACGACGAGCTCTGTCGAGATCATCTCGGCGAGGTCGCGGAACTCGTCGGTGCCGATCGCGGTGGACAGCACGGTGTGGTGCGGTCCACCGGCGAGCAGCCACGACTCGGCCGACGTCGACAGGTTGGGCCTGGGCTCCCAGACGGCACACGCGACCGGGAGCCGGGGAAGGTCCTGATCGGGCTCGACGACGTCGATCTCGTTGAGGGTCAGTCGAAACCGACCACCGAGGTCGCTCATGCCGACGACGACGCCGGCTCCGGGCGCGGCCGTGAACTTCAGGCGTACGGGGTCCTCACGACCGCCGATGCCGAGGGGGTGGATCTCGAGGCTCGGCTGACGCCCGGCGATGGACGGGCAGACCTCGAGCATGTGGGCGCCGAGGATCTTCTCCTCCCCCGGCACGAGGTGGTAGGTGTAGTCCTCCATGAAGCTCGTGCCGCCGGGCCGCCCCCCGGCCATGGCCTTGGCGGTGCGCAGCAGCACGGACGTCTTCCAGTCACCCTCGCCGCCGAAGCCGTAGCCGTCGGCCATGAGCCGCTGGACTGCGAGGCCGGGCAGCTGGCGCAGTCCGCCGAGGTCCTCGAAGTTCGTCGTGAACGCCCGGAAGCCGCCGTCGGTGAGGAACGTCCGCAGACCCGCCTCGATGCGGGCGCCGTAGCGCAGCGACTCGTGGCGCTCACCGCCGCGACGCAGCTCGGGCACGACGGCATACGCCTGCTCGTACTCCGCGACGAGCGTGTCGACCTCCGCGTCGCTGACGGCGTCGACCACCTCGACGAGCTCGTTGACGCCGTACGTGTTGACGGAGACGCCGAACCGGAGCTGGGCCTCGACCTTGTCGCCCTCGGTGACCGCGACGTCGCGCATGTTGTCGCCGAACCGCGCGAGTCTCAGGGTCCGCAGCTCGGAGACACCGGCGGCCGCGCGACCCCACGAGCCGATCCGCTCGAGGACGGCGGGATTGCTCACGTGACCGGCGACGACCTTGCGCGCGATGCCCAGTCGCGCTCCGACGAAAGCGAACTCGCGGTCACCGTGGGCCGCCTGGTTGAGGTTCATGAAGTCCATGTCGATGCTCGACCACGGCAGCTCGGCGCCGGCCTGGGTGTGCAGGTGCAGCATCGGCTTGCGCAGTGCGTCAAGGCCAGTGATCCACATCTTCGCCGGGGAGAAGGTGTGCATCCAGGTGATGACCCCAATGCAGGAGCCGGTGGCGTTGGCCTCGAGGACGGCGGCGTGGATGGCCGCGGAGTCGGCGAGGATCGGCTTCCACACGACCCGGGCCGGCAGCACGGCGCTCGCGTCGATCTCCTTGGCGATCGTCTGGCTCTGGTCGGCCACCTGACGCAAGGTCTCCTCGCCGTAGAGGTGCTGGCTCCCGGTGAGGAACCAGACCTCGCGCTGCTCGGGGCTGGGGCTCGTGGTCATCGGGTGTCCTTCTGTCCGTAAACGTTCTGGTAGCGGTCGAAGAGGGAGTCGACGTCGCTGGGGTCGATGGTGATCGGCTGCCCGAGCTGTCGGGCGATGTGGACGGTGCGGGCGACGTCCTCGCACATGACGGCCGCCTTGACGGCCGCACGGGCATCCGTGCCGATGGTGAAGACGCCGTGCTGCTTCATGAGGACGGCGGTGGAGCGGGAGGAGGTGAGCGTCTCGACGATCCCCCGGCCGATGGAGTCGTCGCCGATGAGCGCGAAGGGCCCCACGGGGATCTCGCCGCCGAACTCGTCCGCCTGCATCGTCAGGGCGCACGGGATGGGCTCGCCTCGACTCGCCCACGCCGTCGCATACGTCGAGTGGGTGTGCACGACGCCTCCGACGTGCGGCATGGACCGGTAGACGTACGCCTGGGCGTCGGTGTCGGACGAGGGTGCGTGCTCACCCTCGAGCACCCGGCCGTGCAGGTCGCACAGCACCATGTTCTCCGGGGTGAGGTCGTCGTAAGAGACCCCGGACGGCTTGATGACCATGAGGTCGCGGTCCGGGACACGTGCCGAGACGTTGCCGGCTGTCCAGATGACGAGCTGGTAGCGGGTGAGCTCGGCGTGCAGGGCGCACACCTCACGCCGCAGGGACGTGATGGTCGCGTTCACATCCGTGGTCACGCTCATGCCGCCTCACCGCCCGCACTGGCCTCCCGAGGGGTCGCAGCGCCACGGGCGATGCCGTCGGCTGTCACCGTGACGACCTCGGACTTGCCCGCAATCGCCTTGCGGCGCAAGGCCTTGAGCCGTTTCATCACGTCGTTGCCACCACGGCCGAAGTGGTCGTGGAGGCGCACGTACTCCTCGAAGAGCGGGTCGTACGCCGCTGCGCCGGCCTCGTCTGGCACGAACGCCGCCCGCTGGACCCGACCCATTCGCTCCGCGGCCGAGGACACGTCGGGGTAGGCGCCGGCGGCGACGGCGGCGTGGATCGCCGACCCGAGCGCGGGACCCTGGGCCGAGCCGATGACCGAGAGCGGCAGCCGCGTGACGTCGGCATAGATCTGCATGAGCAGGTGGTTCTTCGTCAGACCACCTGCGATGACGAGCTCGGTGACCGGCACGCCGCTGTCACGGAACGCCTCGAGGATGACGCGCGTGCCGAAGGCCGTGGACTCCAGCAGCGCCCGGTAGGTGTCCTCCGGCCGTGTGGCGAGCGTCTGCCCGACGACGAGACCGGAGAGCTCATGGTCGACGAGGACCGAACGGTTGCCGCTGTGCCAGTCGAGCGCGACGAGGCCGTGCTCCCCGACCGCCTGCGCGGACGCCTTCTCCGTGAGGAGCTCGTGCAGCGACAAGCCGCGCAGCTCTGCCTCGGCGACGTAGTCCGCCGGCGCCGCCGTGCGGGTGAACCAGCCGAAGATGTCGCCGACGCCCGACTGGCCTGCCTCATAGCCGTAGAGGCCCTCGACGATGCCGCCGTCGACGACGCCACACATGCCCGGCACCTCGCGCAGCCGGTCGCTGCTCATGACGTGGCAGGTCGAGGTGCCCATGATCGCGACCATCTGGCCGGGGGCGGTCGCCTGCGCCGCGGGCGCGGTGACGTGAGCGTCCACGTTGCCAACCGCGACCGCGATGCCCTCGGGCAGCCCTGTCCACGAGGCGGCCTCGGCCGTGAGCGTCCCTGCAGCAGAGCCGAGCTCACCGATCGGCTGGTCGAGCTTGTCGGCGACGAAGTCGGCGAAGTCGGGATTGAGTGCGGCGAGGAACTCGCGCGACGGGTAGGCGCCGTCCTGTCTGATGCCCTTGTACCCGGCCGTGCACGCGTTGCGGACGTAGCGGCCGCACAGCTGCCACACGATCCAGTCAGCCGCCTCGACCCACCGGTCCGTGGCCGCATACACCGCAGGGTCCTCCTCGAGCACCTGGAGGGCCTTGGCGAACTCCCACTCCGAGCTGATCAGCCCCCCGTAGCGCGGGAGCCACGACTCGCCCCGGTCTGCAGCGATCGTGTTGATCCGGTCGGCCTGGGCCTGCGCGGCGTGGTGGCGCCACAGCTTGACCCAGGCGTGGGGACGCCCGGACCACTCGGGGAGCTCGCAGAGCGGCACCCCCTCGGCCGTCGTCGGCAGGACCGTGCACGCCGTGAAGTCCGTCGCGATGCCGACGACGTCTGAGGGGTCGATCCCCGCCGCCGCGACCGCTTGGGGCACCGCGCGACGCAGCACGTCGCGGTAGTCCTGCGGCACCTGCAGGGCCCACTCCGGCGGCAGGGACGCACCCCCCTCGACCGGCAGCCGGTCGGTCACCACGGCGTGGGCGTACTCGTGCACCGCCGAGCCGAGCTCGGCGCCGTCGGACACCCGCACGACGAGGGCTCTCCCCGAAAGGGTCCCGTAGTCGACACCGACGACGTACCGCGGTGAACCGTCCGTGCTGCCGGCGGCAGGCGCGGCCGTTTCGGGGGTGGAACCCTGAGTCATGTGGCTGTGCTCCTGGTCTGGCCGGGCGGCGCACTGCTCGCCCGGACGATGAGTTCGGGGTCGATGAGGCTCGGGACCTGGTCGGTCTCACCGGAGATCGCGGCCGTGAGCATCGCGATCGCCGCGCGGCCGATGGCGGCGAAGTCCTGGCGGACCGTCGTCAGCGGCGGGATGAGGTAGGCCGCCTCGGGCACGTCGTCGAAACCGACGACGCTGACGTCGTCGGGGACGGTGCGCCCGCTCTCGTGGAGCGCGCGCAGGACCCCGACGGCCATCTGGTCGTTGGCGGCGAACACCGCTGTCACGTCAGGGCTCTCCGCAAGGGCGAGACCCGCGCGGTAGCCGCTCTCGGCCGACCAGTCGCCCGGCACGGGCTCCATCGGGCGGTGGCCGGCAGCAACCATCTCGGCGCGCCAGCCCTCGAGCCGCGCGCGGGACTCGGCCCAGTCGAGCGGCCCGGTGACGTGGGCGACCTCGACGTGGCCGAGGTCGAGCAGGTGACGCGTGGCGAGACGGGCGCCGGCGACGTTGTCGACGCCGACGGTCCGACGGGCGCGGGTCAGGTCGCCCTCGACGATGACGAAGGGCATCCGGGCGCTGCGCGACCTCGCGACCTCGAGCGCCTCGTCGTGCCCGGCGATGACGACGATGCCCTCCACGGCGAGCCGGTCGAGGTGGTCGACGGCGGCATCGAAGCCTTCGCGGGACATCTCGGCGAGGGACACCGAAGAGGCGAAGAACCCGGCCTCGCGCGCGGCCGTGTTGACGGTGCGGTGCACGCTCGTCGGGCCGAAGAGGGTCGACGCGGTCGTGATGATGCCGATCGTGGCCGACCGTCCGCGCACGAGGGTGCGCGCCGCGGTGTTGGGCCGGTAGCCGAGGCGCTCGATGGCCTGGAGCACGCGGTCGCGTGTCTCGGGCCGGATGCTCGCCGCACCGTTGATGACGCGCGACACCGTCTGGTGCGAGACGCCGGCCAGCCGGGCGACGTCCTGCATGACGGGCGCCCGTGACGCGGTGTCGCTCACGAGGTCCTCCTCATGAACAGCCGCTGCATCACGATGAAGAGCAGGAGCAGGGTTCCGATCGCGATCTTTGTCCACCATGAGCTCAGCGTGCCTTGGAACGAGATGAGTGTCTGGATGACACCCAGGACGAGCACCCCGAGGAGCGACCCGAGGACGTAGCCGACCCCACCCGAGAGCAGCGTCCCGCCGATGACGACCGAGGCGATGGCGTCGAGCTCCATGCCGACGGCGTGCAGCCCGTAGCCTGAGAGCATGTAGACGGAGAAGAGGAGTCCGGCGATCGAGGCGCACAGCCCGCTGATGCCGTATGCCGCCACCTTGACGCGTCCGACGGCCAGCCCCATCAGCGTGGCCGAGCTCTCGCTGCCGCCGATGGCGTAGACGGTGCGCCCGAAGCGCGTGCGGTGGAGCACCCAGACGGCCGCCGCCACGATGGCGAGGGCGATGACGACGCTCCACGTGATGACGACGCCACCGGGGAGCTCGATGGTGCCCGTCGCGAGGGCCCGGAAGAAAGGGTCCTTGATCGAGATGGACTCGACCCCGATGACGAAGCAGAGACCCCGGGCGAGGAACATGCCCGCGAGCGTCACGATGAACGGCTGGATCTCGAAGTGGTGGATCACCAGTCCCATGAGGACGCCGAGGCCGGTGCCGATGGCCAGGACCAGCAGGATCACGAGGGGCGCCGGGAGGCCTGCCTTGAGCGCGGTGGCCGCGACCATCGTCGAGAGCGCGACGACCGCGCCGACGGAGAGGTCGATGCCACCCGTGAGGATGACGAAGGTCATGCCGACCGCGAGGACGATGAGGAACGCGTTGTCGATGAAGAGGTTCGCGAACACCTGACCCGAGGCAAAGCCCTCGTAACGGACCGAGCCGACCCCGAAGAGCAGGACGAAGAGCGCGAACGTCGCCACGACGGGCAGCACACGACCGGGAACGATCGGCCGGCGGGTGGCCGATCGGCGGCCGGTGGCGTCCGATCGGGTGGGTGCGGTCGTGGTCATGACTGGGCCACCTTCTGCTTCGGTGCGGTCGAGGCGTTCGTTGCCGGCGCGGTGGCGGGTGACGCGTCCTGCCCGACGGGGTGGCCGGGAGCGGAAGGACCATCGGTGTCGGCGGACCACGAGGCCACGCCGGCCGTGGGCTCGGCCGGACCCGTGCGTCGGTGGCGCCGGAAACGCTCACGGACCTTGGGGGCCTGGAGAAGGCATACGGCGATGACGACGAGTGACTTGAAGACGAGCGTCACCTCGGGCGCGATGCCCATCGAGTAGACCGTCGTCGTCAGCGTCTGGATGATGAGGGCACCGACGAGGGTCCCGGAGAGGGAGTACTTGCCGCCGGCGAGCGACGTCCCGCCGATGACGACGGCGAGGATGGCGTCCATCTCGATCCACAGTCCCGCGTTGTTGGCGTCGGCGGCGCTGACGTTCGAGCTGATCATCAGCCCGGCGAGGCCCGCGCAGAGCGCTGCGAAGACGTAGACGGTCCAGATGATGGTGCGCGACCGGAGGCCGGCGAGGCGGCTGGCCTCGGGGTTGATGCCGACCGACTCGATGAGCAGGCCCAACGCGCTGCGGCGCGTCACGAGCGCCACGGCGCCGAGCGCCGCGAGGGCGATGAGGATCGAGACGGGAAGGATCAGGAAGCCGGCGCCGATCTCGCGGAAGGCGTCGTTGCGCACCGTGATGATCTGGCCGTCGGTGATGAGCATGGCTATGCCGCGGCCGGCCGTCATGAGCACGAGCGTCGCGATGATGGGTTGGATGCCCAGCAGGGCGACGAGGAAGCCGTTCCACAGCCCGAGCACCAGGCACAGCACGAGGGCGAGGACGATTCCCCGGGTCACAGCGCCGGCACTGGTCGGGTCGGTGGTCCCCGCGATCGTCGTGCACGCGACCGCGCCCGCGATCGCGGCGACGGCCCCGACCGAGAGGTCGATCCCCCGGGTCGCGATGACGAGCGTCATGCCGAGGGCGATGAGCAGCGTCGGCGCGCCGTTCTTGAGGATGTCGACGAGGCTGCCGTAGAGGTGCCCGTCCTGGAGCCGGATCGAGACGAAGCCAGGGTTGCGCGCGGCGTTCGCGACGACGAGGGCGACGAGGGCGACGACCGGCCAGAGCAGTCGGCTCCCCCTCACGCGCTCGAGGACTCCGGGCGCCGTGGTGGTGCCGGGGACGGTGCTCATGAGGCCACCTGCTCGGTCAGGACGACGTCGTCGTGGGTGGATGAGGGCGATCGGCGGGTGGGGTCGGAGGGCCCGTCCGGGCCGGAGGGGTCGGTGGGGTCGGCGCCCTCCGCCGAGGCGATGAGCCGCATGATGTCGTCGACCGACGCGGAGCCGTCGAGCTCGGCGACCTTCGTGCGGTCCTTGAGGACGACGACGCGGTGCGAGAGCCGCGCGACCTCCTCGAGCTCGGCGGAGATGTACACGACCGCCATGCCCTCTGCAGCGAGCTGGGCCACGAGCTTCTGGATCTGCGCCTTGGCGCCGATGTCGATGCCGCGGGTCGGTTCATCGAGGATGAGCAGACGGGGCTGCGTCACGAGCCAGCGGGCGAGCAGCACCTTCTGCTGGTTGCCGCCGGACAGCGTGCCGACCAGGGCGTCGGGGTTGCTGGGACGGATGTCGAGCGCGGTCACCCACGTCTCTACGAGCTCGTCCTTGGTCCGCCTCGGGATCGGCCGCGCCCATCCCCGAGCCGCCTGCATGGCGAGCACGAGGTTGTCGCGGATGCTGAGGTCGGCGAGGATCCCCTCTCCCTTGCGGTCCTCGGAGCAGAACGCGATGCCGGCCGCGATCGCCGAGCGCGGAGTCCGCAGGCTCAGGGCACGGCCGTCGACGCGTACCTCACCGGAGTCGGCCCGGTCGGCCCCGAAGAGCAGCCGCGCGAGCTCGGTGCGCCCGCTGCCGAGGAGGCCGGCCAGACCGACGACCTCGCCCGCCGCGATGCGCAGATCGAAGGGCGCGATCGAGCCTCGCCGGCCGAGGCCCGTCGCCTCGAGCACCGGGGTGCCGTCCACGTCGTCCGCGGCGGCGTCGGCGAGGCGCTCGACCTCCGCGAGGGCTCCGAGCTCGCGGCCGATCATCGCCGAGACGAGCTGGAGCCGTGTCAGGTCGGTCGTGAGGTACTCCCCGACGAGGCGTCCGTTGCGCAGCACCGTCATGCGGTCGGCGATCTCGTAGACCTGCTCGAGGAAGTGCGAGACGAAGAGGATCGCCACGCCCTCGTCGCGCAGGTGGCGCATGATCCGGAAGAGCTCGGCCACCTCGTCCTGGTCGAGGCTCGAGGTGGGCTCGTCGAGGATGAGCACCTGCGCGTCGACGGCGACGGCCCGCGCGATCGCCACCAGCTGCTGGATGGCGATGGGGTGCTCGGCGAGGATCGAGCCGGGGTCGATGGTCAGCCCCATCCGCCCGAGCAGCTCGGCAGCGCGCGCCCGCGTCGCACCCATGTCGATCGAGCCGAAGCGGCGCGGCTCACGCCCGAGCAGGATGTTCTCGGCGACCGACAGGTTCGGACAGAGATTGACCTCCTGGTAGACCGTGCTGACGCCCGATGCCTGGGCTTCCCCGGGGCCGGAGAAGGCGATGCGCTCGCCGCGCAGCTCGGTCGTGCCGGACGTGGACGTGTACACGCCGGTCAGCACCTTGATGAGCGTCGACTTCCCGGCGCCGTTCTCACCCATGAGGGCGTGGACCTCGCCGGGGAAGAGGCGGAAGTCGACGTCCTGCAGCGCTCGCACGCCGGGGAACTCCATCGTGATCGCCCGCATGGCCACCACGGGATCGGCGGCGCCGCCCGGCCCGTCCGGCTCGGCGACCGTCGTGCTCGACGTGTCGGTCATGGCGTCCTGTCCTTCGCTTCCGGGTGTGAGGTGGACGACCCCCGCCACCACACCCGGAGGGTGGCGGGGGCCGTCGTTCTGGAGAGGCGGACCGCCCGGCGTGTGGGCACGGTCGCCTCGGGTGGGAGGGCTCAGTACTTCCGCTGGGGCAGGGCCGTCTTGGCCTGCTCCTGGGTGAAGGTGGTCTCCTCCGTGACGACGCGCTCGGGCACGGACTCACCGGCAACGACCTTCTTCGCGAGGTCCATGAGCTGGTCGCCGAGGAGCGGGCTGCACTCGACGATGTAGCTGATCTTGCCGTCGGCCAGGGCCTGCATGCCGTCGTGGACCGCGTCGACGGTGATGATCTTGATGTCCTTGCCGGGCACCTTGCCAGCCGCCTCGATGGCCTCGATGGCACCGAGCCCCATGTCGTCGTTGTGGGCGTAGACGACGTCGATGTCGGGGTTGGACTTGAGGAAGGCCTCCATGACCTGCTTGCCGCCGGAACGCGTGAAGTCGCCTGTCTGCGAGGCGATCACCTTGATCTGCGGGGCGGCCTTGATCGCCTCCGCGAAACCCTCCTTGCGGTCGATGGCCGGAGCGGCGCCCGTCGTGCCCTGGAGCTCGACGACGTTGACCGCGCTCTCGCCCTTGGAGTTCTCGACGAGCCACTCCCCGGCCTTCTTGCCCTCGAGCACGAAGTCCGAGCCGAGGAAGGTCTTGTAGAGGGTCTTGTCCTCGGAGTCGACCGCGCGGTCGGTGAGGATGACCGGGATGTTGGCGCGCTTGGCCTCGAGCAGCACGGTGTCCCAGCCGGTCTCGACGACCGGGCTGAAGGCGATGACGTCGACCTTCTGCTGGATGTAGCTGCGGATCGCCTTGATCTGGTTCTCCTGCTTCTGCTGCGCGTCGGAGAACTTCAGCTCGATGCCGGCGGTCTTGGCCGACTCCTGGACGTTCTTCGTGTTCGCGGTGCGCCAGCCGCTCTCGGCGCCGACCTGGGCGAACCCCATGACGATCGCGTCGCCACCCGCGGCGGCGCCGGACGAGCCCGGCGCGGCCGCACTGCCGCTCCCGCAGGCGGAGAGGGCCGCGAGGGCGACGGCACTGACGGCCACGGGAAGGATCTTGTTCAGCACTGGACTTCCTCCAACTTGTCGGACGCCGTCGTTGGCGCCGTGGTGCGGCCGACTACCTCGTCCGCCGTGACCGTCGGGTCACTTGAGGCAAGAGTGTGAGCGTTAACATTGCACTCCGTCAAGCCCCAGTCCACGACTTTCTGTTCGCGGCGGCTAGCGGGAGGTGGGTGCTATGTTAGCGCTCACTCGCTGGGAATCACCTCGCAGGAGCGCCGATGTCCACCACCGTCCCCACGTCCGTCCACCTGGCCGCCGACGGCCTCCTGCTCGAGGTCCTCACCTCCGGCGCCGCCGTCCGTCGACTTGTCGTCACCGACGAAGACGGGGACACCGACATCGTCCTCGGGCACGCGGACCCGATGACGTATGCGGTGAAGGGTGGCTACTTGGGTGCCACGATCGGACGCTTCGGCAACCGACTGTCCCGGGCACGGTTCACCCTGGACGGGGCCGAGCACGCCGTGACCGCCAACGAGGGGGGCAATGCCCTGCACGGCGGCATCGACGGCTTCGACCGCCGCGACTGGACCATCGAGGAGCAGGGCGGGTCCTACGTGCGCCTGGCGCTGCACAGCCCGGACGGTGACCAGGGATTCCCCGGCGCCCTCGACGTCACCGTGACCTACCGCGTCGAGCCGGGTCTCGTCCGCCTCGACTACACCGCCGCGACCGACGCCGACACCGTGGTCAACCTGACGAACCACACCTACTTCAACCTCGACGGCGAGGACAGCGGCCCCATCGACGGGCACGAGCTGCGCCTGTCGGCCGACGCGTTCACGCCGACCGACTCCGAGCTGTTGCCGACGGGCGAGGTGCGGGACGTGAGTGGGACGGCCTTCGACCTGCGCCGGCCGACACTCCTGGGGCGGGCACTCGCGCGTGACGACGAGCAGCTCGCCTTCGGCAAGGGTCTCGACCACAACTTCGTCGTGGACGGGACGGGCCTGCGGCACGTCGCGACGCTGCGCGGCACGTCGGGACGCACCCTCGAGATCGAGAGTGACCAGCCCGGCGTACAGGTCTACACCGGCGCCCACTTCGACGGCACGGTCGTTGGGAAATCCGGGACGGCATACCGCTCCAGGGCGGGAATCGCCTTGGAGACGCAAGGTTTTCCCGACGCGCCGAACCACCCACACTTCCCGTCGGCGCTGCTGCGCGTCGGCGAGGTCTACGCGAGCACGACGACCTGGCGACTGGCTCGGGACTGAGCCGCCGTTCCTGAGTCAGCTCTGGTGACGGCGGAAGTGACCGCGGTCCTCGTGGAGCTCGGGATGGACGTCCTCGGGCAGCTCCTCACGCTCGGCACCCTCACCAGGCCGGGCGACACCCCAGCCCTCGGCTGTGATGGTGTCGACCGGTGGGTTGCCGACGAGGTGCGAGCGCTCCGCCCCCTCCGGGTGGTCACGCCGCGCCTGCTCGGTGGCGTCACGGTGTGAGTTGACGGACTCGCTCCCGTCGCGTCCGCCGCGCGCGCGCCGGGGTCCGACGACCAGCAGGCCGATGACGAGGATCACCACGACCGCCAGCATGACGATGAGACCTACACGATCACCCATGGCACCTCCAGGGTCCGCTGCGTACTCCTGACGGTACTCCGGTGGGCCGGGCTCGGACGCGAAAGGCGGAGGTCAGCGCTGGTCCGTGGGGTCCCCGTCACCGGACGACGAGCGCAGTGCGTCGCGGGCGTCGCTCGTGCGGCCCCCGGCCCCGGCGCCCGGCACGGCGGTGCCCTCGCCGGACGTCGAGACGGTGTCGACCGGCGGGTTGCCCACGAGCCGATCGGCGTCGGGCCTCGCGACCGGTCCCCCGGGTGCGGCCTCGACCTCCGGGTTCAGCGTCTCCTGCTCGGCGTCGCTGCCGGTGCGCCGCCGGGGTCTCATGACGAAGAGGATCCCTCCGAGCACGATCAGAACGGCCAGCATGACGAGAAGTCCTACGCGGTCACCCATGGGTCTCCCTCGGTCGGTGTCGGCAGGCGCGTACCCAGTCGGCGGGTCGTCGACGCGGGCCCGAGCTGACGCGGGGCCGAGGTGACGCGGGGCCGAGCTGACGCCGGCCCGAGCTGACGCCGGCACGGCGAACCACGGCGCGGGCGTCCCGGCCAGCCCGTCGATCCCGGCGTTCGGTCAGCTCGACTCGCGTGCGGCGCGCGCGGCCGCAACCTTGGCGGCACGCTCGCGCTCGAGACGCGACACGGGGTCGTTGCCCTCGCCGAGCTGCGCCGGCCCGAAGATGGTCAGGGCCACCATGCGGAACCGGTAGCCGATGCGGTAGCCGATGGACAGGCCCTTGCTGGACTTCGACACGATGGGCGCCTCTCAATAGTTAGTGCACTAACTGTTAGTGTACAGGCAAAGCCACCGCACTCCGAGACAGGGCGACATGACGGCACACGACGCGATGACGGCGACCACCTCCGCGGCTCCCATCGGGGCACCCTCCGGCGCGACCACCGGGATGAGGTCGCCCGGTGACCTGCTGAAGCTCGACCAGCAGGTCTGCTTCGCCCTCGCGGTGGCTGCACGCAACGTCATCGGGCTCTACCGCCCGGTGCTCGAGCCCCTCGGCCTCACCCATCCGCAGTACCTCGTCATGCTCGCGCTCTGGGAGGGTTCACCCCTGACCGTCCGCGAGCTCGGCCAGCTGTTGAGCCTCGAGCCGGCCACGCTGTCCCCGCTGCTGAAGCGCCTCGAGGCGGCGGGTCTCGTCACGCGCGAGCGTCACCCTGACGACGAGCGCGCCCTGGCCATCACCCTGACCGAGGACGGCCGGCGACTGCGCACCCAGGCCCTCGAGGTCCCGCCGCAGATCGTCGAGCGCCTCGGGATGCCCCTCGAGGACCTCGGTGCGCTGCGCGACGCGTTGACCCGCGTCATCGCCGCGGCGTCCCCGACCGCCTAGGGACCAGGCGCGCCGGACCCCGTCCTACCGGCTCTCGATGACCTCCTTGGCCTTGGCAACGGCGAAGCCCCAGCCCTGCGCGACCTTGGGCTTCGGTGGGATGGCCACCTCCTCCGCGTTCGTGATGACGTCGAGCAGCACCGGACCCTCGGCGGCGAGCGCCCACGAGACGGCGTCGTCGAGCTGGTCTGCCTCGGTGACCCGGCGGCTCTGCAGCCCCATGGCGGCCGCGACTGCCGCGAGGTCGGGATTGTCGAGCTCGGTCCCGAACTCGGGCAACCCACCCTGCTCCTGCTCGAGCTTGACCATGCCGAGCTGCCCGTTGTCGAAGACCACGACGACGACCGGCAGCCGGTAGGTCACGGCGGTGCGCAGGTCACCGAGCAGCATCATGAGTCCGCCGTCCCCTGCGAGGGCGACCACGGGGCGGCTGCGGTCGAGGGCCTGCGCGCCCAGCGCCATCGGGAGGGCGTTGGCCATCGAGCCAAGGTTGTAGGAGCCGACGAGCCGGCGGGTGCCGCGCATCGTCACGAACCGCGCGAGCCATGCGGTCGACATGCCGGTGTCGCTCGTGAAGATGGTCGTGTCGGGCGCGAGCCGGTCGACGGCAGCGGCAACGGCCTCGGGGCGGATGCGCTGGTCGGGGTTGTCGAGGACGGCACGCGCGCGCCCGAGCAGCGTCCGGTCATGCCCCGGGTCGAGCAGGGAGCGTTGCCCTTCCCGCCACGCGTCGTATGCCGTCACGGCCGCTTCGAGGTGCGCGCGGTCCGTGCGCCGCGCGAGGAGCGGGACGAGCTGGTCCAGCGTCGCTGCGGCGTCGCCGACGAGGGCATGCTGCACGGGGGTGCGCCGGCCGACGTGCTCGCCTCGTGCGTCGAGCTGGATGACCGTCTTCCCGGTGGGGTACCAGTCGCGGTAGGGGAAGTCGGTGCCGACGAGGAAGAGCACCTCGCAGTCGTCCATGGCATACGCGGCCGCGGGGTTGCCGATGAGACCCGACTGGCCGACCTCGAAGGGGTTGTCCTGCTCCAGGCCCTCCTTCCCCTTGAGGGTCAGCACCATCGGGGCCGCGAGGACGTCGGCCAGATCGAGCACCTGCGAGCGGGCCCCACGCGCTCCACAGCCGACGAGCAGCGTCACCGGCAGGTCGTTCGCCAGTGCCGCGACGGCGGCCTCCACCTGGGCGGTGGGCGCCGGGGCCGGCACTCCCGTGGGTGCGAACGTCGCGGGCCGCACACCCTTGTCCAGCGCGAGGTCGCCGACGTCTCCTGGAAGAGTCAGCACCGCGACGCCACGCAGCGACTGCGCTGCGTTGACGGCCTGCTCGAGCAGGTAGGGCAGCTGTTCGGTCGACATCAGGGTCTGGGACCACACCGAGACGTCCGCGAAGAGAGCGTTGTTGTCGACCTCCTGGAAGAAGTCGGTGCCAATCTCGGGACCGGGCACCTGCCCGCAGATCGCGAGAACGGGCGCGTGCGACTTCTTCGCGTCGTAGAGACCGTTGAGCAGGTGGATCGAGCCCGGCCCGACCGTGCCCATGCACACCCCCACAGTGCCGGTCAGCTGCGCCTGTGCACTGACGGCGAAGGCCGCGACCTCCTCGTGGCGCACGCCCACCCACTCGATGCGCTCCTCCGTGCGGATCGCGTCGGTCAGCGGGTTGAGGGCGTCGCCGACGACGCCCCAGACCTGGGTCACGCCCATGTCGGCCAACGAGGTGATGATGTGTTCGGCGACGGTGGTCATGTGCGGGTCCTTCCGTTGTGGCCGGCGTCGGACTGCACGGCCGATGGGGCGCCTCCGGGATCCCGGCGTCTGCGAGCGGGTCTCTGGCCGGCGCACACGCTCCAGCGACGCCCGCTCAGCCCTCGTCGGACGGCGGGTACGTGTGGCCGGACAGGAGCCGCGCCAGGTGCGCGGCGTTCGCCGCCAACGTCCGGGTCGTGCTCGCGACGCTGTCCGGGGTCGACTCGAGATCCTTGTAGTCCGTCCCGTGCATGGCCTCGCCGTTCCAGTAGGTGACGCCACCGGCGGGAATCGTGAAACCGACGTCGTTGAGGGCCTGGAACGCGACCGCGCTGATGTGGTGCGCGCCGTCCTCGTTGCCGACGACGACGACGACCGCGACCTTCCCGTAGGTCAGCAGACGACCTGCCTCGTCCGTCTCCGACAGCTCCGCATCCAGGCGCTCGAGGACCCGCTGGCACACGCTGCTGTGCTGGCCCAGCCAGGTGGGCGTGGCGAGCACGAGGATGTCGCTGGCCATGACCTGCTCGCGGATCGAGGGCCATGCATCCCCGTCTCCCATGTCGAGCAGGACGCCCGGTCGCACGTCGTGGTCCACGACACGCACCATCGAGCCGGTCACGTCGTGCTCCGACAGGGCGTCGAGGACCTGCTGCGCGAGCAGCCCGGTGCTCGAGTCCGCCGGCGACGCGTTGAGCGTGCAGTTGAGGGCGAGCGCGGTCAGTGGCATGGGGCACCTCTCGGGGTCGAGGATCCGGGACTCGCATGGCACGTACCCGGAAGCCGCGCACCGCTGCGGGCACCCGCATCCTCACGTTTTTCGCGTGACGGGGCTGGGTACGAGCCGACGTATGAAGGCCTTGACCTGGCACGGCATCGAGGACGTCCGGGTGACCGAGGTGCCCGATCCCGTCATCACCCACACCACCGACGCGATCGTGCGCGTCACCTCGACGGCCATCTGCGGCTCGGACCTGCATCTCTACCGGGTGCTCGCCCCCTACCTGCAGCCGGGCGACGTGCTCGGCCACGAGTTCATGGGCATCGTCGAGGAGGTCGGCTCGGATGTCGCCACGCTCGCCGTCGGTGACCGCGTCGTCGTGCCCTTCAACATCTCCTGCGGACGCTGCTGGATGTGTCAGCGCGGACTCTTCGCTCAGTGCGAGACGACCCAGAACACGGAGACGGGCAAGGGCGCCAGCCTCTTCGGCTACACCAGCCTCTACGGCTCCGTGCCGGGCGGGCAGGCCGAGTACGTCCGCGTGCCCCACGCCGACTTCGGTCCCATCGTCATCCCGGAGGACCACCCGGACGAGCGATACCTCTACCTCTCCGACATCCTCCCGACCGCCTGGCAGGCGGTGGACTACGCCGGCGTCAACGGCAACGACACGCTGGCCGTCCTCGGCCTGGGGCCCGTGGGGCAGCTCGCCGTCCGCTCGGCCGTGCACCGCGGTGTGGGCCGGGTGATCGGCGTGGACCTCGTCCCCGACCGCATCGAGCTGGCTCGCGCACACGGAGCCGAGGTGGTCGACGCGTCCGACACCGACGTGGCGCAGGCTCTGATCGACCTGACGGAGGGGCGGGGCCCCGATGCAGTCATCGATGCGGTTGGCATGGAGGCGCACGGGAACCCCTTGTCCGAGAAGGTGATCGGGGCAGCGAGCCGACTCCCGAAGCCGGTCGCACGAGGTGCCGTCGAGCGCTTCGGCATCGACCGGCTGGCGGCCCTGCACACAGCCGTGGCGGCCGTGCGTCGCGGCGGCACCCTGTCGATCAGCGGTGTCTACGGAGGGTCGGCCGACCCGATGCCGATGATGGATCTCTTCGACAAGGGGCTGACGATCCGGATGGGTCAGTGCCACGTGCGTCGCTGGAGCGACGAGCTGCTCGACATCGTCCGCACCGATGACGACGTGCTGGGGCTCGAGGGTCTCGCCACGCACCACGCCGGTCTCGACGAGGCCCCCGACCTCTACCGCGTCTTCCAGGCGAAGCAGGACGAGTGCCTCAAGGTCGTGCTCCGGCCCTGAGTCCCGGGCGGCCCGGGGCCGGGCGCCGTCCGGGCGTGACCGAGCCGGGCACGCCTCAGCCGATGAGCTCCCGGACGACGGACAGGTCGGCCACGAGCGCGGCCAGGTCCTCGTCGCGCTGACGCGATCGCAGCACGGCTGACGGGTGGGCCGTCGCCACCAGCCAGACCGGCGGCCGCCGGAGCGCGAAGCGGTCCGCCGGCCACTCGAGACGTCGGCCCCGTTGGGCCCCGACCCGGAAGCTCGGCCCGAGGATGGCCTTCCCCGCCGTCGCGCCCAGGACGACGACACCGGTGGGCGCGACCGCCTCGAGCTCACCGAGCAACCAGGGCTCGCACGCGGCGACGTGCCAGGTGGACGGGGTCTTGTGGATCCGCTTCCCGGCACCGCGCTCGTGCCGGAAGTGCTTGACGACGTTGGTGCGGTAGGCCGGCACCTCGGCGAGCCCGGACGCCGCCAACGCCTCGTCGAGGAGCCGACCCGCCGGGCCCACGAAAGGCCGCCCCTCGCCGTCCTCCCGGTCGCCGGGTTGCTCGCCGAGAAGCATCAGGGCGGCACCGGACGGGCCGTCGCCCATGACCGCGTGCGTCGCGTCCCGGTAGAGCTCGCACCCGCGGCAGTCCTGCACCGCTGCGTGCAGGCTGGGCACCGTCGGATGCGGCGGGACCCACGCCTGCGCCCCGTCGCCCTCGTGCACCCGCGATCCGGTCAGAACACCGCACCCCCGCCCGTGACGCCGAGGACGGTGCCCGAGACGTAGCTCGCGTCCGCCGGGGAGGCGAGGAAGACGTATGCCGGAGCAACCTCACCGGGCTGGCCGGCTCGCCCCAAGGGGGTGTCCGCACCGAACGTCTCGATCTTCTTGCTCTCCCGCGTCGCCGGCTGGAGTGGCGTCCAGATCGGACCGGGAGCGACGGCGTTCACGCGGATCCCCCTGGGCCCCAGGGAGGCCGCGAGGTTGACCGTGAGGTTGTTGAGCGCCGCCTTGGTCGCGGCGTAGTCGAGCAGGGCCGGTGACGGGTCGTAGGCCTGGATCGAGGTGGTGTTGATGATCGCCGAGCCGGGCTGGAGGTACGGCAGCGCCGCCTGGCACAACCAGATCACGGCGTGCAGGTTGGTGCGCATGACGCGCTCGACGTGTTCCGGCTGGAGCCCCTCGAGCCCCTCGGGCCCGCGGTCCCAGTGGTATCCGGCGTTGTTGACGAGGATGTCGAGTCCGTCCAGACCGCGCACCGCGTCCGCGACGACCTGCATGCACGCCTGACGCTCGACCAGGTCCCCCGGCACGAGCACGCCTGTCACGCCGGCCTTCTCGACCCACGCGAGCGTGTCCTCCGCGTCGGACTGCTCACTCGGTAGGTAGCTGATGGCGACGCCTGCCCCCTCGCGGGCGTAGGCGATGGCAACGGCCCGTCCGATTCCCGAGTCCCCTCCGGTGATGAGCGCTCGCAGGCCCTTGAGCTTGCCGTGCCCGACATAGGTCTCCTCCCCGTGGTCCGGCACGGGGTCCATCCTGCTCGTCAGGCCCGGCGGCTCCTGCTGCTGGGCGGGAAACCCGCCCTGGTCGTCATGGCGCACCATGCTTTCGGCGCGGTCGGCAATCTCGGACACGGCTCATCCCTCCATCCGTGGCGGTCGTCCCACCTTCCCTACCCATTCGGCTGCCGGGAGGACGGGATCGGCGACCCACGCGCCACCACCACCGTGCACCGATTTCGGTGGCCGGTCGTCGTTGCGCCACCGGCTCCGGCGTGACAAGGTCGGAGCGTCTGAGCGGTCCAACTACAGCGCCGACTCCGTCACCGCACTCCGGAGATGAGTCATGACGCAACCCCCTCGGCTCTCCCAGCACCCCCACCTGACGTTCGCCGACCGCGACGCAGAGACGTCCGAGCTCTTCCGACGTCTCGCCGCCGCCGTGCACCCGCACGAGTCCCAGCAGGTCGTCGACCAGCTCGTCCACCTCTACCTCGACGTGTGCTCGACGATGGCGGGACGCTACGACGGCCGCAGCATCGAGCACGACGACCTCGTCCAGGTCGCCCGACTGGCCCTCGTCAAGGCGATCCGCCGCTATGAGCCCGGCCATGCCCCGTCCTTCGCGGCCTACGCCGTGCCGATGATCTCCGGGGAGCTCAGGCGCTGGTTGCGCGACCGCGGCTGGGTCGTGCGCCCGACCGACGACGAGCGGCCGGGCCTCACGCGCTTCCCCGTGACCGAGGACCGGGAGCTGGTAGGCGCCGACGACCGCGTGTGCCTCGCCGACGCGCTCACCGAGCTCGACGACGACGAGCGCGAGCTGCTCCTCCGGCGCTACGTCGCGGGCATGACGCAGCGCGACATCGGTGAGGTGCAGGGTGCGGGCCAGACGCAGGTGTCATGCACCGTGCCGCGGATCACGGTGCACCTGCACGACCATCTGGCAGAGCAGGTCGAGCCCTCCCCGGAGATGAGCACCGCCTTCTCGAGCAACGCCCCCTCGAGGCAGGAGCCGGCGCGCTCAGTCCGCGGCGGACTCCCGCCGGCGCTCGCCCCCGAGCGGCGGCAGGGCGCCGGTCTCGGCCACCTCGCGGGCGATCTCGTGGAGCTTGCGGTTGGAGTTCTGGCTGGACAGCCTCAGCAGCCCGAAGGCCTGCTCACGTGACACGTGGTGCCGGGCCATGAGCACGCCCATCGCGATGCCGATCTCGCGGTTGGAGAGCAGTGCCTTCTGGAGGTTCTCCACTCGCTCCTGGTTGGCGGTGACGGCGACCGCCAGCGCACCGTGCGTCGCCAGCATCAGGCCGATGAGCTCCGAGCGCTCGTCGAAGGCACCCACCTCGTCGGAGTAGATGTTGAGCCCGTCGACCCGGTCGCCGACCTCGTGGCCCAGCCGGTAGGACAGCATGCTGCGCATCCCGAGCTCGGTCGAGACCCGCTCGCCGAACTCGGGCCACCGGCCGTCGTGACGCAGGTCGTGCGGGCGGTAGAGGGTGTCCTCGACGATGGCGTCGATGCAGGGGCCCGACCCGACGGCGTACTGGATGGCGTCGGCCCGACGGGCGATGTCGTCGGTCGCGGCGACGGTGTGGAAGTGGTCGTGGTCCAGGCTCGTGACGCTGGCCCACCTCGCCCCCGGAACGCGCTCGACAGCAGCCCGGGCGACGGCGGCAAGCGTGTCGCCGGGGCGCATGGAGTCGAGCTCCGATCCCAGCCTGGAGAAGGTCTCCGCGACGACGCGGAGGTCGTCGTCCTGGGACCGCTCGTCCACGCTCATGGCATCCACCACGCATCCCCTCTCCCTGTCGACCGTATCTCGGGGCGTGCGGCGTGGCGAGGGCCCGAGTGCTGCAGATCCGGTTGCGGCGCATGCTCGCTCGGAGGTGCAATGGACTCAGCGTGCCACGTGTCCCGGGGCGCCTGCCACGTAGTTCTGCCGGCCGAACAAGGTGCCGGCAGGCCGCGTGGGCGGAACAAGCAGGTGGGCGGCCCGACGGGTCGACGTCGTGCGCCCGAAGCCGTCGGGCACCGCGCGATCGGCGGGCTACCGTCGCGGGTAGGTCATCAGGAGCCCACCTCGAGGAGCAGCCCCCGCATGTCGTCATGTCGATCAACCTGATCTACCTCATCGCCGGTCTGGCGATGTTGCTCGCAGCCGTGCTCCCGTCCCTGCTCGACCGGTATGCCGTGTCCGCGGCGATGGTCCTGCTCCTGCTCGGCATGGGCATCGGGCTGCTGCCACTGCCCGAGGGGATGCGCCTGGACCCCGTGGCGATCCGCCCGCAGGTCGAGCGGGTCACCGAGTTCACGATCCTCGTCGCGCTGATGGGCGTCGGCCTCGCGATCGACCGCTCGCTCGACTGGCGCAGCCGCTCTGCCTGGGCGTCGTGGTCCCCGACGTGGCGGCTGCTCGCCGTCGCCATGCCGTTGACGATCGCGTCGGTCGCCCTGCTCGGGTGGGGTCTCGGGATCGCGCCGGCCGCTGCCCTGCTCCTCGGCGCCGTGCTGGCGCCGACGGACCCGGTGCTCGCGAGCGACGTGCAGGTCGAGGGCCCGCGGGTCGGAGGCGCCGGCGCGAGCACCTCGGGAGGGCCCTCCGACGACAGTGCCGATGCCGATGCCGATGCCGAGGCCGTGGCCGACGACGAGCTCGTCGACGAGCAGGACGACGTCCGCTTCGCGCTCACCTCCGAGGCCGGTCTCAACGACGGGCTGGCGTTCCCGTTCGTCACGGCCGCCATACTGCTCGCCTCGGCCGGCAGCGTGACGTCGTGGGGCCTGCACTGGCTGGCCTGGGACGTCGTCGGCAAGGTCGTCGTCGGCGTGCTCGTCGGCGTGGCCGTCGGCCGCGGGCTGGCGAGGGTTGCCTTCCGCTCGCCACGCCGCTCCCTCCGTCTCGCCGAGCAGGGTGAGCCGCTCCTCGCCCTGGCTGCCCTCGTCATGACCTACGGTCTGAGCCAGCTCGTCGGCGGCTACGGCTTCCTGTCGGTCTTCGCGTGCGGCATGACGTTGCGCGCCGCTGAGCGCAACCACCACTACCACCGCTCGATGCACGAGGTCGTCCAGCGCCTCGAGCGTCTGCTGACCCTCATCATCCTGCTGATGCTCGGCATGGCGATGACCAAGGGCGTGCTCGGCTCCCTCGACTGGCGCGGTGTCGTCATCGCGCTTGCGCTCGTCTTCGTCGTGCGCCCCCTGTCCGGCTGGGTGAGCCTGCGCCTGCGGGCCCGCCCCGCCGGGCTACCGGGCGGTCTCGGCCCGCGAGAGACGCTCGCGACCGCGTTCTTCGGCGTGCGCGGCGTCGGCTCGATCTACTACCTCGCCTTCGCGGCCGGCGAGCACGCCTTCGTGGAAGAGCGCTGGCTGTGGTCGACGATCGCGTTCACCATCCTCCTGTCGGTCATGGTGCACGGCACGCTCGCGACCCCCGTGATGAGCTACCTCGAGCGACGGCGGGAGCGGGCCGCGGCGGCCGAGCCCGCCTGACGGCATACGGCCTGTAACGCAAGAGCGAGCGTCCCGATGGTGCGAGTGAGGCGGCACCCGATCCCCCGAGCGGGTGCCGTCTCGCCCTGTGCCCGGCGCGGGAGGCGACGTCACCGCCGCCCCTGCGTGGTTGAAGAACGACGATGCCGCCAGCTCACGAGTACCCAGCCATCGCCAGGCCAGTCGGTGCACCGTCCCGGCCGGCCGATCTGCTCACCACCACGGGTCGGGCCGGCCCCCTAGGCTGGTCGCGTGCCGGTTGCGGTCGAGCAGAGGCCTCCGGCTCGGTACCAGTAGGAGTCTTCGCATGGAGCCACACGGTGTCACGGGCACCTCGCCCAGAGACGGGGTCGACGCGGTCTTCGGGGCAGCGCAGGGGAACGACCAGCTGACACCTGTCGAGTCCTACCTCCTGGAGACCCTCGAGCGCCTCGACGCCGCGGACTCGCGTTCGCACCACCTCGAGGCCGCTCTCGCCCACAGCCGCGACATCGGCGCCGCCATCGGCATCCTCATGGCGTTGCGCCGGCTGACCCGCGAGCAGGCGTTCGACGAGCTGCGTCGGGCCAGCATGGCCCGCAATGTCAAGCTGCACGTGCTCGCCCTGGAGGTCGTCGAGACCGGTTCGATCGACTGGGCCTGACCAGCACGGCCTCGCACCACGGTCGTCGGCTGGCGCACGACGATCACCGAGAACCTGACGGACGCTCCGTGATCGGTCTCCCCGGCTGAGCCGCCTAGGTCAGGTCGAGCACGCTGGGGTGGTCCCGCCAGATCTGTCGGGAGACCTGCTCGGGGTAGTCCGTCACGACGGGGACCGCGTCGAAGAGCCGCGTCGCACCGGTGTCGTAGGTGGGCCAGCCCGGGTCGCCGCTGGTCGCGAACGCCGTCCACGCGCCGCGCATCTGCTCCGACACCGCCGCTGCCTCCGCTGTGGGTTCACCGATCAACATGGCCGGCTGACCCGCGCTCAGGTTGCCGAAGACCAAGGGCACGTCCAGTCCGTGGCAGGCGCCGAGCACGCCGCCCATCCCCGGGGCGGGCCAGGTCAGCTCGTAGAGGTGGGCCCGACCGCCCGCCTCCAGCTGCGCCTCGGCGAGGTGCAGGGACGGCATACGGAAGAGCCAGTCCGAACGCACCACGTCGTAGCGCTCCTCGGGGTCGGGGAAGCTCCGCTGGTACTGCTGCGGATCTGGCCCGAAGAGCTCCGCCGCCTCGGTCGCCTGGGCCTCGGTGATCTCACCCAGCAGTCCGCCGAGCGCTGTGAGCAGGCGTTGCTCGTGGCGCGTGTGCCCGACCATCAGCTCGACCTTGCCCGTCAGTCCGAGCCACGGTGTCGTCGGGAGCACCTCGCCGTCGACCACCGGTGCGAACGGGACGAGCGCGTGGGCGGCGAGACCCCACCGGTCCGCGAACTGCGACATCGACGCCGCCACGGCATCAGCGGCGCCCGGCAGGGTCCGGGCGTCGGCGGACGGCAGCTCGCCGGGTTCGAGGCCCAGCTCCACGGCGCACGCACGCGTGATGTCACCGGCCAGCCGAGGGGTGAAGTACGTACCCGGCATGCTCTGCACGATCGCGCGGTGGAACAGCCCGGCCGCCCGCGGCATCGCGAGCAGGGCCGCCACCGATCCCCCGCCCGCGGACTGGCCGAAGACGGTGACCCGGCTCGGGTCGCCGCCGAACGCGTCGATGTTGTCGCGGACCCACTCGAGGGCTGCGACCTGGTCGAGCAGGCCACGGTTCGCCGGCGTTCCCTCGACGTGGCCGAAGCCGTCCAGACCGACCCGGTAGTTGAAGGTCACCACGACCACGCCGTCGAGCGCGAGGTTGGTGCCGTCGTACTCGGGCAGGCCCGACATGCCGAAGACGTAGGCACCGCCCTGGATCCAGACCATCACCGGCAACCCGCCGCCGAGGTCGGGCGACCACACGTTGAGGGTCAACCAGTCGTCGCCCTCCTCGCCGAGGGCGTCCATGCCGAAGGCGCCCGACTGCGGAGGAGGGGGCCCGTACCTCAGGGCCGGCCGGACGCCGCTCCAGGGCCGCACCGGCTCCGGCGCAGCGAACGGGACGGGTGGCGCCGCGTACGGGATGCCTCGGAAGACCGCGAGGCCACCGTCGGTGCCGCCGCGGACGGCGCCACCCGTGACCTCGACGTCGATGTCCACCGGGCCATTGTCGCCATCATCCCGAGCGGGGGCGAGCCATTTCGGTCAGGCCCGGTTCCACCGGTCGGGGGTGCCCGCAGCGGGGACTGACCTCCGTCGCGGACGACGGGACCGCGACGCCGCGCGCGCACCACGGGCGCGACGTGCGCTCAGTCCGGGAGGCGACGCAGCTCGAGGAGCGTGAAGCCGAGGTCCTGGAAGCGGTCGAGGATGCCGTGCAGGTGCGGCCCGTCCACCACGTCGCCGTACATGACAGAGCCTGTGGTGCCCGTCTGGATGATCGACTCCTCGAGCTCGGGCAGTGCCGCTCGGGCGACGTCGGGGATCTGCTCGGCGAGGATGAAGGCGTAGCGCACGCCGCCCCCTCTCGGGTCCTTCCGCATGCGAAACCGTTGCTCCGATCGTCCCGCTACGGCCACGCCGTGGCGTCACCCGGGGCGGGTGACTCAGAGAATCCCGAGGCGGCGGGCTGCGGCCACGGCATCACGCCGGGATCCGACGCCGAGCTTCTGGAAGAGCGAGCGCAGCTGCGTCTTGACGGTGTTGCGGCTCACGGCCCGGGCCTCGGCGATCTCGGCAACGGTCAGCAGCGACGGCAGCTCGCGCAGCAGGCTCAGCTCGCGCGCGCTGAGCGCCACGTCGAGGAGCGGTTCGGCGCGGGGCTCGCTGAGGTCGCGCCCGTGGTCGCGCAGCTCGAGCGCGAAGGACTCGAGCTCACCGAGCCGGCCGGCGCCGAGGGCGAGGATGTCGGCGACGTCGGGTGCGACCTCGAGGACGGTACGCAGGGCCCGCTGCGGGGCAGCCCGGGTGAGGGCGACGACGAGGCCGTCGTGGGCCACGGCCGGTTGGGCGTTGCGGTGTGCGACCACCGCCTTGACCAGGTGCGCCTTGACCGCAGCGCGCAGCGGCAGCGCCATCGGGTCGAGGGCCAGCAGGGGGATGACGGCCGACCGGGCCGCGACGTCGGCACCAGCCCGGAGGTGGCGAGCGGCCGTCATCACCGCAGTCTCGACCTGGCTACCGGGAAGCGCCGCACACAGCTGCTCGATCTCGATCGCGAGCCGCGGGAAGCCGGCGAGGAGCACGATCTGGTGGCACCTGGACAGCTCTGTCATCGCCATCACCGGAGTCATCGACAGGCGACTCACGGCCCGGGCGTCGACCATGACCCTGGCGGCGATGTCGTGCCGGGCACCTGGCTCGTCAGCCGCCTCGTCGAGGTCGAGCTGCACCTCGAGCAACCTCGCCAGCCGCGCCAGCTGCCCCAGGGCCCGGGCGGCCGTGGACGTCGTGTCGCTGCCGTCCCCGGTGTCCCTCTCAGGAGCGTCGAGCGCGGGCATCCTCGCCGTGACGGCGGCGACGATCCGCAGGGCAGCCCGGTTGCGCTCGCGCGCGGTCGTGTCGTCGAGCACGTTGAACGCTCCCCACGCCGCGAGGACATGGGCGGGAAGGAGCCGGGGCGACATCGCCCAAGGCGTGCCCCGGGATTCGGCGATCACCCGCTCGGACCACGCGCTCATCTGGACGATCTCCTCCTGTCCAGCGGCGACCGAGGCGAGGCCGACCATGGCCTGCAGGGCCGACAGGGCGTGGCCCGACTCGCGGGCGGTCCCCAGGGCGGCGTCGTAGGCCGCCCTCGCCTCGTCGAACCGACCTGCACCGAGCAGGACCTCGCCGCTCGTCAGCTCGTCGAGCAACGTGAGGTCGGCCTGGGCGTGCGGCGCGCTCCCCACCTGCCGAGTCTGCTCCGGGACGCCCTCGGAAGCAGAGGAACTGGTCGAGACGTCCTCGGCGGACAGCGCGTCCGCGGCTCGCGCGGGCCGGGCGACCGACCAGGTCCGGAACGTGGAGGAGCGCTCGGCGGCGAGGCCGTCGGCGACCCTCTCGTCACCGGTGGGGTGGCCACCGGACCCAGCCGCGGAGGCGCCCGCCTGAGGACGACGCCCGGAGTCGTGACCGGCGAAGGAGAGCCAGCGCAGACCCACGGCCAGAAGCCGCTCGAGTGGAAGCGCAGCGGCGTCGTCGGAGTCGTCGATCGTCGAGTCGTCGCCGGATCCACCCGAGAGCCACGTCCCGGGCTGGGTCGCGAGTGACGCCAGCTGCACCCGAGCGGCCTCCGGGTCGGCGAGGTCGAGGCTCGCGAGGGCCGCGACGGCCGTCATGACCGGGTCACCGTCGTCGACGGTGCGCACGGCCGCGTCGACGTCGGCGGCCCTGCCGTCGAGCAGCAGGTGGAGCGCATGGTGCTGGATGACGTCGCTCATGAGGTCGAGGTCGCCCGCCGCCTCGGCGTGACGCAGCGCCTGACCGGGGACGTCGTGGGCGGCATACCACTGCGCTGCGCGGGCGTGGACCTCTCGGGCACCGCGGAGGCTCCTGGCCTCGAGCATCGCGCCGAGGTAGCTGCGCAGGAGCACGTGGTAGCGGTAGGTCGGGGTGCCGACCCGGTCGACGGTGACCATGGCGTTGTCGGCGGAGAGCGACTCGAGGAGCGCACCGGCGTCGTCGCGCCCCGTCACGGCCTCGGCGAGATCGGGCGTCAGGTCCTCGAGGACCGAGGTCGACACGAGGAAGTCACGCGTCGACTCGTCGAAGCTCGCGAGCACCTCCTCGACGAGGTAGCCGGACATGGCACGGTGGCTGCGTGCGAACTCGCGCAAAAAGGCGTCGGCGTCACGACCGCGCGCGAGTGAGACGGCAGCGAGGGCCACGCCCGCGGCCCAGCCCTCGGTCAGCGCCTGCAGGTGGCGCACCTGCTCGTCGTCGAGGGCGACGTCGTGCCGGGACAGCAGCTCACGCGTGTCGTCGATCGAGAAACGGAGCTCCTGCTCGCGTACCTCGACCAGCCGCTCCTCGAGGCGCAGCCGCGACAGGTGCAGACCGGGGTCGGCGCGCGTACCGATGACGACATGCAGGTGGGCCGGTGCCCAGCGCACGAGCAGCTCGACGAGCTCGACGCAGCGCCGGTCACGAACGAGGTGCAGGTCGTCGAGGACCAGCCACGTGTCCGCCGGCGCATCCCCGGTGAACCCGATGAGGCGGGCGACGAACGCGTGTCCGACCCTGCTCGGCACGGTGTCCTCGAGGATCGCCGGGACGTGTGGCCCCACGGCTGCCTGGACGGCGCCGAGCAGGGTCTCGCCCATGACCTGGGGATCGTTGTCCTCGCGGTCCAGCGAGGTCCAGCCGACGAGGTCACCCCGCCTCGCCAGCTCGCCCGACCAGTCCGCGAGCAGCGTCGTCTTGCCCGTCCCCACGGACCCGGCGACCAGCACGAGAGTGCCACTGGACCGCTCGCTGGCCGAGGTCAGGGGCACCGGGGCGGGGATCCTCGCGCGGCGCACGGTGCGGACCGTCAGGCCCGGCGGTCGGTGCTTGGGCGAGGTGCGGGAGGCGACGAAGCGACGATCGCCGATGAGCTCGCCGGTCGTCTTCGCGTTCCCCGAGTGCACGACGTCAGCCCTGGCCGGCGAACCCGCCCGGTCCTCCGGAGCCGGCTGGGGGCTCGCTCGAAGGGCTGCTGGCGATGGGTCGGGCTGGGAGGGTCATCACGGTGCACTTTCGTGAGGGGTCACGCCTGCGACACGTTCGGGCCGACCACTCGACCGCCGACCCCGCGCGGAGATCGGCCGCTCGGCCCAGTTTTCACCGTACCTCCGCTCCGACCCACCGTTCAGGATTCGGGGATTCCTCCTCGATCCGTCCACGGGTTGGTCCTGACCGTTCGGCTCACATCTCCTCGTGGGTGTCCGGATCGCCGCCGAAGAGGCGACCGTCCTCGCGCCCGAGCGCGGAGATCGCGGCGACCTCCTCCCGGTCCAGCTCGAAACCGAAGACGTCGAGATTGCCCCGCTGCCGCTCGGGGTCCGACGACTTCGGCAGCGGCACGACGCCCAGCTGCACCTGCCAGCGCAGGATCACCTGGGCCGGCGTGACGCCGTGCGCCTCGGCGGCCGCAGCCACCGGGTCGGCTGCGAAGGGCGCGTTGCGCTTGCCGAGCGGGCTCCACGCCTCAGTGACGATCCCGAGTCGCTCGTGCGCCGCTCGCAGCTGCTCCTGCGGGAAGAGCGGGTGCAGCTCGACCTGGTTGAGCACCGGCGTGACCCCTGTCGCCTCGATGACGTCGGCGAGGTGCTGCTCGGTGAAGTTGCTGACGCCGACCGACCGCACGAGCCCGCGCTCACGGCACTCGACGAGCGCCCGGTAGGCGTCGACGTAGAGCCCGACGCTCGGGTTGGGCCAGTGGATGAGGACGACGTCGACCCGCTCGAGGCCAAGGCGCTCCAGCGACCCCTCGACGGAGGCGATGGCACGGTCGTACGCGTGGTCCCGGCCGGGCACCTTCGTCTGGACGACGAGCTCGTCGCGGGGAACGCCGGACCTGCGGATCGCTTCGCCCACCTCGGCCTCGTTGCCGTAGTTGACCGCCGTGTCCAGCAGGCGGTAGCCCGCCTCGAGGGCCGAGACCATGGCGCGTATGCCGTCCTCTCCCGTGAGGGGGTACGTGCCGAAGCCGGTGGCCGGGATGGTCGTGCCGTCGCCGAGAGTGCGTGTCGGAGCCTGCGTCATGGGTCCCAACCTAGGGACTCGACGGGCGCGGGGCGAGAGCCGACGCGATGACGCGGCCGCACCCTCGTGCACGTGACCCGCGAGGGCGGTCCCCGGTCAGCCAGTGCCACGAGACGAGGCGACCACCGCTGGGGGATGATCGGTACGGGACCCCGCCATCGGGCAGGGTCCCCGATGACAGCCGAGGAGGACGACGGACCGATGGCCGAGGACCGCGGACGCTTCCCCCGCTCCGTGTTCGAGGAGGGCGAGGACCCGGACCCCCGCTTCAGCCTCGCCAACGAGCGCACCTTCCTCGCCTGGATCCGCACCGGTCTGGCCTTCGTGGCCGCCGGGGTCGCCGTGGAGGCGCTGCAGCTGCCCCTGACCGCGTGGCTGCGCGCCACGATCTCGGTCCTGCTCGTCCTCGCGGGCATCGCCGCCACCGCACAGGCCTGGCTCGCGTGGGTGCGCACCGAGCGCGCGATGCGCCGCCTCGCCCCCCTGCCGTCGTCGGGACTCAAGCTGCCCATCGCGCTGCTGCTCGGGCTCGTGGGCCTCGCCGTCGTCGTCGGGCTGTTGCTGTGACCTCGCCGGCCGACCCGGGCCTGCAGGCCGAACGCACGTCGCTCGCCTGGCGCCGCACGGCGCTCTCGGTCGCGGTCGGCTCGCTCGTCGGCCTGCGCATCCTCCCGCCGCAGCTGGGACCGCTGGGCTACGCCGTGTCAGCCCTCGGCCTGGTGTGGAGCCTCGACCTCGCTCTGACGGCACGACGCCGCTACCGCGACGGCAGCCGCGTCCTGCGCGCCCGGGACGCCATGGACGGCCGCGCTGTGGTCGCCCCGACGCTGGCCCGGACGGCCGGGGCCGCCGCCGTCGTCGCGCTCGCGGCACTGGCCTTCGTCGTCGTGGTCGCGGGCACCTGACGGCGCGGCACTGCACGCCGAGCGCTCGGTCGCGCAGCGTCTGCCTCAGGAGGCGGGGTGGCCGACCGACGGCTCGGAGACCGCAGCGCCGGCGGACTCGCTGGTGGGCCGGAGCTTCTCGCCCTCGATGTCGACATCGGGCATCGCCCGGTCGAGCCGCCGGGGCAACCACCACGCCCTGTCGCCGAGGAACGACATGACCGCCGGCACGAGCGAGAGGCGCACGACGAACGCGTCCACCGCCACGCCGAACGCGAGCGCAAAGCCCATCGACTTGATGATCGGGTCCTCGACGAGGATGAAGCCGGCGAAGACCGACATCATGATGAGCGCGGCCGCCACGACCACCCGGGCGCCGTGGCCGACGCCGGCGACGACCGCCTCGCGAGCCGTGTCGCCGTGCACGAAGTCCTCGCGCATCCGGGAGACGAGGAAGACCTCGTAGTCCATGGCCAGGCCGAAGAGGATGCCGATCAGCAGGATCGGCAGGAAGCTGACGAGCGGCCCTGCGGTGTCGAGGCCGACGAGTGACGACAGCCAGCCCCACTGGAAGATCGCGACGGTCGCCCCGAACGCTGCGCCGATTGTCAGGAGGAAGCCGAGGGTCGCCGTGAGCGGCACGAGCAGCGAGCGGAACATGAGCATGAGCAGCACGAAGCCGAGCCCGACGACGACGAGCAGGTAGACCGGGAGCGCGGCGGCAAGCTTGTCGGACACGTCCACACCGACGGCTGTCACGCCGGTGACCGAGATCTCGACCCCGGTCGCGGCCGACGTCGCGGCGAGGGCCGAGCGCAGGTCGCGCACGAGGTCGACGGTGGCCTCGGCGGTCGGTCCCGACTTGGGGATGACGGCGAGGATGGTCGTGCGCCCGTCCGCGCTGGACTGCCCCGGGGCGACGGCCAGCACGCCGCCCAGGCCGGCCGCCGCCTTGGCGGCACCGGCCGTGGCCTGCTGCACCTGCTGCTGCGTGTCGCCGTGGACCACCATGACGAGTCGCCCGTTGAAGCCCTCGCCGAAGCCCTCCGAGATGAGGTCGTACGCGAGGCGCTTGCTGCTCGTGACCGGCGCCGTGCCGTCGTCGGGCAGTGCGAGACGCATGTCGGCGGCGGGGAGCGCGACCGCGCCGAGGACGACGACGCCGGCGAGGAGCACCGGCACCCGGCGACGTACCGTGAAGCGGCCCCAGGCGAACCCGTGGTTGCCGGTCCGCTCGTCGGGGTCCGTCCCGGCCTCCTCGTTGAGGTCTCCCCGACGCTGTCGGCGGGACAGGACCCGGTCACCGGCGAAGCCGAGGAGCGCCGGCAGCAGCGTCACCGCCACGAGGACTGCCACGAGGACGGTTCCGGCGGCGGCGAGGCCCATCGCCGTGAGGAACGGGATGCCGACGACGGACAGGCCGGCCAAGGCGATGATGACGGTGAGGCCGGCGAAGACGACGGCGGTGCCGGCGGTACCCACGGCACGGCCTGCTGCTTCCTGCCGGTCGAGGCCGAGGGCGAGGTTGTGCCGGTAGCGCGAGGTGATGAACAGCGAGTAGTCGATGCCGACGGCGAGTCCGAGCATGAGCGCGAGCACCGGGGTGACGCTGGAGAGCTCGACCGCGTGCCCGACGATGAGCAGGCCGATCATGCCGACACCGACACCGACGAGCGCGTTGACCATCGTCATGCCGGCCGCGACGAGCGAGCCGAAGGTGATGACGAGCACCACGAGGGCCACGAGCACGCCGATGCCCTCGGTGGAGCCGATCTCCGGGGTGGCGAGCAGGGGTTCGCCACCGGCGGCCACGGCCCATCCGGCCGGGGCACCGTCGCCGAGAGCCTCGTAGGCGGCGCGCTGTGCGGCGCTCAGCTCGTCAGCCGGCGCGTCGAACTGCACCGTGACGAGGCCGTAGCGACCGTCGGGGCTGATCGCCTTGGTGTCGAAGGGACTCAGTGCACCCACGACGCCGGGGACCCGTGCCGCCCGGGCCACGACACCGTCGACGACGGCCTTGGAGGCGGGAGCGACGACGGTCTGCCCCTCGGGCGCCCGGATCACGACGGACCCGGACGCGCCGCTGGCCTGCGGGAACTCCTGGGCGAGCGCCTCGAGCGCGCGCTGGGACTCGGTGCCCGGGATCGTCACGCTCGAGGTGGGAGCGCTGCCGAGCGTCAGCAGCACCGCGGCCAGCACGGCGAGCAGGACAAGCCAGGCGGATGCGACGAGGCCGCGACGACCGAACGCGAAGCGTCCGATCCGGTGGAGCAGGGTGGCCATCGGGGTGTCTCCAGGGGCTCGGGGGCGGCTCGCCCACGGGTGGGTGCGAGCTCGCCGTGGTGGTGGTGGCCGGCCGGGCACCGCTGACCGGCGCGAACCAAGTTATCCGATCGGCTAACTGAGGACCAAGCCGGTCGGCCGGCTTCGCTAGGGTGGCGCCGACCGCTGCCTCGGCCCGAGCGCACCCATCGCCGCCGTGCCAGGCAGCACACGGCATACGACACGTCCCCCGGGACACCGGAGAAGAAGGAGGCGGCCATGGCTCGACCCCAGTCTCCGCGGGGCCACGGTCGTCGCCGCGTCATCGATGCCGCAGTCGAGCTCTTCGCCGAGCACGGGGTCTCCGGCACGTCGCTGCAGATGATCGCCGACCACCTCGGCGTGACCAAGGCAGCCGTCTACTACCAGTTCCACGCCAAGGAGGACATCGTCCTCGCGGTCCTGGAGGAGGCACTGGTCGACATGTCGGCGTTCGTGACCGCCGCGGAGGCCGAGCCCTCGCCCGACGCGGCCGCGATGGCTGCCCTGCACGGGCTCGTCGACCTCATGATCGGTCACCGCCAGGTCGTCGCGGCGCTGATGCGCGACCCCGAGGTCGAGCGGATCATGGCTGCGCACGACGACCTCAACTCGCTCATCGGTCGACTCACCGCGCTGCTCCTCGGGCCCTCCCCCGACCTGCGTCGCCGCGTCGCCGTCTCCGTGGTGGGGGCCGGCGTGGCCCAGGCCGGCATCGACCCGATGCTCTCCGACGTCGACGACGAGACCCTGCGCGCCGAGCTGCTCGGCCTCGGGCCGGCGATGCTTCCCCGCGCCTGAGGGCAGCGGCGCACGGGTTGACGTGGGCATCCGAGGCCGGCGCCCCGCGCGACGAGCACGTCCGCGGCGACGCTGACGAGCCCCCACGGCGTGCGCACGACAGCCGGGCGTCACGCGAAGACGCCCTCCCGGAACTGCTCGCGAACGCGGACCGCGGCCTGGATGGCGTGCATCTGCTCGTCGGAGCACTTCAGGCCGTAGACGTCGCGGATGAACTCGGGCAGGTCGGCCCGGTAGTCGTGGGCCCAGGCCCGGAACTCGCCGGGTACCTGCGCGTTCTTCATGTCGATGAGGGTCTGGAAGAACGTCGTGACGGGACGCCACCGCATCTCGGCCGGTATGCCGCGTGGTGACCGCGGCGGCACGTCCTCGCGGCGCGGTCGGTCGGGCCCCAGCCAGGCAGGCCTGCGGTTGAGCAGGTCGGGGCCGAACTTCGTGACGCCGTCGTTGTCGTGGCTGAGCAGCACGTAGCGCAGGCGGTCCCGGGCCTCCTGACCCAGGGCCATGTACTGCTCGTGGTCGTTGACGACGGCAACGAGGCTCGGGTTGACGTCGGGCCGCGGGGCCCCGGTGACCTCGTGCATCCATTTGCTCGCACCGGGCGTGCCGATCCACAGGGCCCGGTCGATGCCGAGCGCCTGCGGTCCGAGGGTTCCCCAGCCGAGCAGCACGTCCTGGCTCGTGTGCGCGCCGAGCGACTCCCCGAAGAGCACGACCTCGGGCCGCTCGTCCGGGGGCATGGCGCGGACCCGCTGGAGGATGCTCAGCCACAGGAGCCGGTTCTGTTCCCGGGCGTCGCGGACCTTCCCGAGCGACAACGGCGAGGGGCGCTTCGAGTACTGCATCGTGACGCTCGCGACGTCACCGCGGGTGAGGTACTGCGCTGCGGCCATCGCGACGTAGTTGACGTAGCCGGTGCCGGTCGGCGACACGAGCATGAGCATCGACCGGGACCAGGCGTCGGTGCGGTCCAGCTCGGCCACCGCGAGCTCGACGCGCTCGGTGGGGGTCGCCCCGCTGTCCAGTCCGACGAACACCTGCACCGGGTGCGCGCGGGCGGGCTCACCCATGACGGTCGGGATGGACAGGTCGGGGGGGATCCTGCCGTCGGAGAGCGCCTGTGGGTGCGCGATGGGTTCGGGACGCACGAACGTGACGGCGTGGCGGCGGCCCTCTCGCCCGAGAGAGTCCCAGGACACGAGGCTCGCCGGGTCGCCACTCATCATCGGGTGGGTCCACACACCGGGTGCAGCGCGCATCCACGGGTCCACCGACGTGGTCACCGCCTCGATCCGCTGCATGGCGCGGGTCCAGAGCGCGCTGACGGCGACGCCCGCGCCGGCCACGAAGACGGCGTGGGAGGCCAGCTGCCAGGCGAGGCCAGCACCGGGCGACTGCCCGGGGGCGAGGCGCCGGACCTGCTCGGCGGTCCATCGCTCGCCCCAGCTGGCTCCGTAGAGCAGCGCGAGGACGCCGCCGCCGGCAGCCAGTCCCCGGAGGGTGGGCACGTCGTCCAGGGTGTCGACCCCGGAGTCGAACGCGGACCGGCGCACACGCTCGACGACCGCCGACGTCGCGAGACCGACCGGGATCGACAAGGGCAGGGCCGCGAGGCGTCCGCCGGCGCCGATGGCCCGGTCCAGGGTCCGCACCCCGGCCGTCGCCCCGATGAGGGCCGAGCCGCAGAGTGCCGTGGCACCCATCCGCCACGCCGCCTGGCGCAGCAGGCCTTCCCTCGCCGTCGACACGCCGCGTCGGTCGAGGTAGGCGGCGGCACCGAGTCCCAGCGGGGCCATGGCCAGCTCGGACCCCATGACGGCGACGGACCTGCGTCGCTGGTCGGACCATTCGTCGGGGAAGACACCCCAGGTGGCCACGGCGCGGGCCAGGACGTCGATGACGTCCTGCGCCGTCAGCGCCAGCAGGTAGCTCGAGCCGGTCGAGAGTCCGGTGATGATGCCCTGGTCCTTCCAGGAGCGCTTGGACAGGGACGGTGCGAGCGTCGGCGGCGTGACTCCCGCCGCCATGACGAGGCCTGCCTTCTGCCCCGTGTGGACGAAGTCCGAATGCTCCATGGGCCCTCCCGGCGCTGGACCGGCAACGAGTGGACCTGCTGTCGCACTCGCTCCGTCACTCGAGCATGGTCACGTCCGGAGGCGTTGCGCTCACCCGTCCGGGGTGATCTTCGGTCGCGTCAGGAGTCCTGTCTGCGTCGAGAAGGCCCACGAGGTGCCAACGGTGAGCATCATGGATCCATGGCTGCCAACCTCGAGGTCGACCCCTCGGCGCTCACCACCCGCCTCGACTCGCCGGACGGGAGGTCGTTCGTCGTGCGGGGCCCGGCGAGCGAGCGCCCGATGGCGGGCGACTACCTCGAGCTCGAGGGCGAGGGCGGCATGCTCGCCTTCGTCGAGGACGTGGCTGTCGACGCCGGCGACACCGTCTTCTCGGCCACTGGCACGTTGGTGCCGGTCGGCGACGGCTCCGGAGCGGCGGGACGGCCGGTGGACTCGGCGTGGCACGCCGTCGCGGTGCGCACGACCCACCCGGACGCCGTCGCACGTCTGCTGTCGGGGACCGACCCCGAGCTGCACCTCGGCCAGCTCGCGGGTCACGACTCGGTGGGCGTTGCCCTCGTGCCCAACCGACTCAACCGGCACACCTTCTGGTGCGGGCAGAGCGGCTCCGGCAAGACGTACGCCCTGGGCGTGCTCCTCGAGCGCATTCTCCTGAGCACGCGCCTGCCCATGGTCGTCTTCGACCCCAACAGTGACTTCGTCCGGCTGCACGAGCAGGCCGTCGCACCCGCCTCGGACCAGGCGCGGGCACTGCGGGAGCGGGAGGTCGTCATCCTGCGGCCCGATGACGCGGAGTCACCGCTTCGGGTGCGCTTCACCGAGCTCACCGCACGCGCCAAGGCGGCGGTGCTGCGCCTGGACCCGATCGTCGACCGTGCGGAGTACAACGCCTTGCTGCGCCTCTTCGACAGCGACTTCGACACCGTCGACGCGGAACGGATCGTGCCGTACCTGCGGTCGCTCGGGGACCCGGACGCCGAGGCCCTCGCCCAGCGCCTCGAGAACCTCGGGGTCGTCGAGTGGAGGACGACGTGGGCGTTCGGCGCGACGCCCGCGACCGAGGTCATCGCCGGCCGGCCGGCGGCGACCGTGCTCGACCTCGGCGGCTACGACCGCTCCGAGGAGCAGCTCGCCGTCGCGCTCGCCGTCCTCGACGACCTGTGGGCTCGCCGGGGCGAGCGCCGGCCCCTGCTCATCGTCGTCGACGAGGCCCACAACCTGTGCCCGCCCGACCCGGAGACCCCGCTCGGCGTCGCGGTGCGCGACCGGCTCATCCAGATCGCCGCCGAGGGCCGCAAGTACGGACTGTGGCTGCTCCTGTCGACCCAGCGTCCGTCGAAGGTGCACCCGGGCATCGTGTCCCAGTGCGACAACCTCACGCTGATGCGGATGAACTCGCGCGACGACCTCGACCAGCTCGCGTCCGTCTTCGGGTTCGTGCCCCGGGGGCTCCTCGCGCAGGCCGCCCGCTTCCGCCAGGGCGAGGCCCTGCTGGCCGGCGGGTTCGTGACGATGCCGAGCATCGTGCGAGTGCGCGGACGCGTCACGCCGCAAGGCGGCACCGACGTGCCCGTGCCGATGCCCTGACCGCTCCGCAGTCGGTTCCCGGATGCGGGCTCAGGCGCTCGGCGGCGCCAAGGGCTCCGAGCCTCCCGGAGGCGTCTCAGGCTCCTGGGGCACCGGGGGGAAGGCGATCGCCTCGCCCTCGATGCGCAGCCGTAGCTCGGTGCCCTTCGCGGCGATGAACGCGTTGGAGTGCCGGATGCTGATGATCTCAACGTCGCGCGCGAGCACCGCTGTCTCGCAACCCGGCTCACGGCCCGAGGTCAGCTCGAGCCGGACGGTGCTCTCGGGTCCGAAGTAGTCGGTGTCGACGACGACGCCGCGGATGGGCCCCTGCTCGTCGACGCGGATCTGCTCGGGTCGCAGCATGAGCTGGACGCGGCCCCGATGGGTCGTCGGCGCGATCGGCACGGCTCCCAGCGAGCACGTGGCGGTGTCTCCGTCCACCCACGCCTCGAGCATGACGGCGTCGCCGAGGAACTCGGCCGTGGCCCGGTCGACCGGTCGGGTGTAGACCTCCAGGGGGCTGTCGACCTGGGCGAGCAGGCCGTCTCGCATCACGGCGACCTGGTCGGCGAAGCTCAGCGCCTCTGCCTGGTCGTGGGTCACGAGGACCGTCGTGATTCCGGCGTCGTGCAGCACCTTGGCGACGGTGCGCCGGGTCGCGACCCGCAGGCCCGCGTCCAGGGCAGAGAACGACTCGTCGAGGAGCATGAGCTCGGGCTCGCGGGCGAGGGCCCGCGCGAGCGCCACCCGCTGCTGCTGGCCGCCCGAGATCTCGTGCGGGCGTCGGGCCGCGAGCGCGCTGTCGAGCGAGACCATCTCGAGCAGCTCGGCGACGCGGGCCCTCGTGGCACGTCGACCCCCTGACAGGGACCGGGTGTCGATGCCGAAGGCGATGTTCTGGCCGACGGTGAGGTGTGGGAAGAGTGCCCCGTCCTGGGCGACGTAGCCGACGTCGCGGTGGTGCGCCGGGACCCAGGCGTCGCCGTCGGCGAGCGCACGCCCGCTCAGCGTGACTGACCCCGCGTCGGCACGCTCGAAGCCCGCGATGAGCCGCAGCAACGTCGTCTTGCCCGATCCCGACGGGCCGACGATGGCCGTCGTGCTGCCGGGGTCGACCGAGAGGGTTACCCCGCGCAGCACCTGCTGCGGGCCGAAGCTCTTGACCAGGCCGCTGACCTCGAGTCGGCCACCCGATGCGGGGTCGTGGCGGTCGACCCGTGACGTCGCGAGGGTCCGGGAGGACCGCTTGGTCGACGAGGTCGGCTTGGTCGACGAGGTCGACGAGGTCGACGGGGATGTCGGGGTCATTGTCCGGCCGCTTTCTTCGACTGCTGGAAGAGGAGGTAGGTCATCGGAGCCGAGAGCACGACCATGAGCAGCGCGTACGGCGCCGCGCCGGCGTAGTCGATCTCGCTGCTCTTGGCCCAGAACTCGGTCGCGAGGGTGCGGGTCCCGTTCGGCGAGAGCAGCAGCGTCGCCGTCAGCTCGTTGACGATGGCGAGGAAGACGAGGGCCGCTCCCCCGGCCGCCGCCGGCGCCGTGAGGCGGAGCGTCACCCGGACGAAGGCAAGGAAGGGGCGGACGCCGAGGGCCTGCGCGGCCTCCTCGAGCTCCCGCGGCGCCTGTGCCAGCCCGGAGCGCAGGCTGACGAGAGCCCGGGGCAGGAAGAGCAGGACGTAGGCCGCGACGAGCACGACGGACGTCTGGTAGAGCGCCGGCAGGAACCGGATGCTCACGGTGACGAAGGCGAGGCCGACGACGATGCCGGGCATCGAGCTCGTGACGTAGTTGGACAGCTCGAGCGAGCGGGTGAACCAGCTGGTCCGGCGCACGGCGAGGAAGGCCATGGGGAAGGCGACGAGCGTCGTCGCCGCGGCACCGGCCATGCCGTAGAGCAGCGTCTGCAGCAAGGCCGGCACCAGCTCGTCGGGCGCCCAGATCTCGGAGCCGCCGAGCACCAGCCACCGCAGGACGAACCACATCGGCACCCCGACGGCGAGCACGACGAGGAGCAGGAGCGCGAGCTGCGCCGGCACGTGGAGTCGGCCGAGCGGCATACGCCCCGGGGCTGCCTGGCCACCGGAGCCGATGCGGGAGTAGCGCGCGGTACCCCGGCTGCGCACCTCGGCCACGAGCAGGAGCAGGCACAGGACGACGAGCACGCTGGCGAGCATGTTGCCCGCGGCGCCGTTGAAGGTGGACTGGTACTGCACCATGATCGCGGTCGTGAAGGTGTCGAAGCGGACCATCGCGAACGCGCCGTACTCCGCGAGCAGGTGCAGCCCGACGAGCAGTGCGCCGCCGGTCATCGCGAGCCGCAGCTGCGGGAGCACGACCCTGCGGAAGACCTGCCACGGGCCGAGCCCGAGCGAGGCCGCCGACTCCTCGAGCGACGGGTCGAGCCGGCTCAGCGTCGCTGCGGCCGGGATGTAGACGAGCGGGAAGTAGGACAGCACCGAGATGAGCACGCCCGACCAGAGACCGGCGAGAGACGGGACCGCAGACACCCAGCCGTAGCTGTTGACGAATGCCGGGATGGCGAGCGGCGCTGCCAGCGCGAGAGCCCAGAGCTTGTTGCCGCGCAGACGGGTTCGCTCGACGAGCCAGGCGCCTCCCACTCCGAGGACGAGGCACAGGGGCACCGAGACGAGCATCAGCAGGATGGTGTTGAGCAGCAGCTCGCCCACGCGCGCCCGGAAGATCAGGCCCACCGCGGTGTCCCAGCCGGTGGCCACGGTCATCGCGATGACGTAGCCGAGCGGCATGAGCGAGAAGAGCGCGATGAGCACGGCGATGACCGCCAGCACGGGCGGTCGCCGACGCCCGGGCGCCGGGCCCGGGCGGGTGCCCGGGCCCGGCGTGGGGGCCGTGCCGGTGCCGGTCGCTCGGTCGGCGCCCGGTGCGGTGAGGTTGGTGGTCACCGGAGAACTACAGCAGACCAGCCTTGGTCATCAGATCGGTGACCGTGGCGGAGTTGAGCTTGGCGGGGTCGACGGTCGGCGCCTGGAGGTCCTTCAGGGGCACGAGCGCCGGGTTCGCGGGCACGTCGGAGGCGATGGCGTACTCGAAGGACGTGCCCTTCTGCAGCACCTCCTGGCCGGCCTTGCCGGTGATGAACCTGAGGAGCGACTGCGCGGCCGCGGCATTCTTCGACGACGTGAGCACACCACCACCGGACACCGAGACGAAGGCGCCAGGGTCCTGGTTCTTGAAGTAGTGGGTCCCGACGTTGACCGAGTTCTCGCCGGTCTTCGCCTGGTCGCCGTAGAAGTAGTAGTGGTAGATCAGTGCGGTCTCGACCTCCCCTGAGTTGACGGCCTTCATCGCTGTGCTGTTGCCCTTGTAGACCTTGGCGTTGGTCTTCATCGCGGTCAGCCACTCGTTCGTGGCGGCCTCGCCCTTGAGCTCGAGCAGCGCCGAGACGATCGCCTGGAAGTCGGCACCCGACGGCGACGCGGCCCAGCGGCCCTTCCACTCGGGCTTGGCGAGGTCGAGCATCGAGGCGGGGAGCTGGTTCTCCTGCACCTTGCGCTTGTCGTAGACCAGGACCGTCGAGCGGGCGGCGATGCCGGTCCACTTGCCCGTCGAGGGGCGGAAGCCGGCGGGCACCTGGTCGAGCGTGGCCTTGTCGACGTCGGCGAAGAGGCCGGCATTCTCGACCTGCGTCATGGCGGGGCTGTTCTCGGTGAGGAAGACGTCGGCCGGGGACGCCTCGCCCTCCTGCACGATCTGGTTGGACAGCTCGGTGTCGGAACCGTTGCGCACGGTGACCTTGATGCCGGTCTGCTTGGTGAACGCGTCGACCCACTCCTGGGTGAGGCTCTCGTGCTGGGCGTTGTAGACGGTGATGCTGCCCGAGCCGCTCGAGCCGTTGCCGGCGCTGGAGCCGCTGTCGGCGGAGGCGCCGGAGCCGCAGGCCGCCAGGACCAGGGCGCTGGCCGCGGCGACGGCGACGGCGACGCCGACGGAGGTGTGGGGGCGGGAGACCATGTGAGCTGCCTTCGTGATCCGGAGGAGGCGCGTCGGTCTCGTCGAACGGCACGCCTGCTAGGTAAGGCTTACCTTACACAGGTCGGGGCCGTGCTCGGACCATCCGTTCGAGGCAGACCGGCCACGCGCGGGCACGCTGTGCGGCGCACGGGCGGCGGCCCACTACGCTCGGGCCATGCGCCAGACCATCGTCTCCCTCGTCGACGACCTCGACGGAAGCGAGGCCGCCGAGACCGTCAGCTTCGGGATCGACGGGGTGGCGTACGAGATCGACCTGTCGGCCGCCCATGCCCTCGCGCTGCGCTCGACGGTCGACACCTGGGTGACGCGGGCGCGGCCCGCCGGCGAGGAGCACCGCGGCGAGCCGACGCGTGTCACGCGCCTGACGACCGTGCTGCCGGCGGTCGGGGAGTCCCGCAACGCCCTCATTCGCGCATGGGCGGCAGAGACGGGGCAGCACGCCCCCGCGCGAGGGCGCCTCCCGCAGGCCGTCGTCAACGCGTACGACTCGGCCCATCGGTAGGAGGTTGGGGGCGCAGGGGCGCTTGCTGACCGGGGCGCCGTGCGCTCACCGGGGCGCCGTGCGCTCGCGGTACTCCTGCTCCGTGACCTGCTTCCCGTGGACCCAGTACTGCACGGAGCCGTCCTCGGCCTCGACGGCAGGGCCGTCCAGACGATGCAGCCGCGCCGCGGTGAAGTACAGCGTGTCCCCTCGCGCCACGATCACCTTGTCGTAGCCGCCGGTGGGGTGGGGGGTTCCGCTTCTCCAGTCGGGCTGCGACGTCACGGTGGTGGTGGCTCCGGATCTGCTGGTGGACGGTCAGGGCGAACACGACAGGCTACCGGTCGACCCGACCGGTATGAGGATGCGGCGACCAAGTCGCTCGCGACGACGTGACGCCGGCTCCCCGGGCGGTCGGGCCACCCGGGGAGCCAGCAGCGGGGCGAGTCGGGCCGTCCTGGCCTCACCGGCTCCGCTCGCCTCGAGGAGGGAGGCGCGGGCACGCCGGTCGGAGGCCGACGTGCCCCCGGGTCCGCGGCGGCGAACGCTCCCGACCGCGCGCGCGTGACCTCACTCCGCGCGTCGCCCGATGGGGCGCCGCACGTCCTCGCGCAGGGTCGGTGATGCCCCGCCGCGCCGGTCCGCGAGGCGCCGGCGGTGGCGGTTCCGGCGGGACTGGCGGGGGCCACCCCGCTCCGACGATCGCCTCGAACTCGGCCAGGAGCAGCTCGTCGTCGGAGCACACCAGGTCCATGAAGGCCGCGTCGACGTCGCCGGCGAGCTCCCGCTCATCGACCACCGGCTCCTCGAGGACGTCAAGCCCCTGTAGCGCTGTGACCATGGCCGGCACGTCCCTCAGGCGGTGATGGCCTGCCGGTCGTCGGTCTCATGAGAGATGGCGATCTTGCGTGGCTTGGCCCGCTCCGCCACCGGGATGGCCAGACGGAGGACGCCCGCCTCGTAGCCGGCCCGGATGTGCTCCGTGTCGAGGCTGTCGCCGAGCACCAGCTGACGACTGAACACGCCCCTCGGCCGCTCGGCGGCGATGAGGTCGGCATCGCTCGCACGGGTGGGGCGCTCGGCCTTGACCGTGACCACGTTTCGCTCGACGTCGAGGTCGATGGACGCCGGGTCGACCCCGGGCAGGTCCAGCTCGACGTGGAAGGTGTCGCCGTCACGCCAGGCGTCCATCGGCATCGCCGAGGGCCGGGCCAGGGTCCCGTTCGATCCCAGGGCCAGCTGGGCCACGCGATCGAGCTCGCGGAAGGGGTCACGGAAAGGGTCGGTGCGCATCAGCATCGTCTTCACCTCCATCGTGTCAGGTGATGCTCCACGGTGGCCACGATCGCATCTCACGATCTGTGGCATGCGCTGTAGATTTTTTGTAGCACCGATGGGACTCTGAGGGCAAGACATGATTTGCGCGAGCGCCGAAGGGAGGGCCGATCGTGACGGAAGACGCGCCGACCCCGGACGACGACCACGGCGTCTACGGCATCACGGTGGCCGCAGAGCTCGTCGGCATGGAGGTCCAGAGCCTGCGGCTCTACGAGTCCCGAGGCCTGCTCCGGCCCTCCCGCACGAGCGGCGGCACCCGTCGCTACAGCGCGAACGACCTCACGCGCCTGCGCCGCATCGCCGCCCTCATCGCGGACGGCGTCAACCTCACCGGCATCCGGCTGCTGCTGGAGCTGCAGGACGAGAACCGGCGACTGCGCGCCCAGCTCGCTCGTCGACCCCACGGTGCCGCCTCTCGCGGATAGGCCACGGACGCGGCCGACGCCGGGCGACCCACAGGGACGGCATCCGCCCGCTGGACCGTTCGCTGGTCCCCACCGGCGAAGCAGGCCACGATGGGGCCATGGCGAAGTCTGGGGGCGGTCCGCGGTTCTTCAGACGACGCGGTGACGAGCTGACGGTCAAGGACGCCGAGGGACACAAGCTCCACGCCACCCTCGAGCGGGTCGACGCTGACAGCACGCACGAGGACGGGTCGTTCGTCATCGGCTACTGCAAGAGCTGCGACTGGACGGGCCCGGCGCGGCGGGCGCGGGACAAGGCTCGCAAGGACGCGCTCTCCCACGCGGATGAGTGCCCCAGCAAGGGCAAGGTGCGGCTCGGGGTGGGCGAGGACGAGCTCCGCTAGTCCTTCGGGGCGTGCGCGGTCGAGGACACGTCAGGCGCGCACGTCAGCTCAGTGGCGTCGCACCCTGACTTGGTGCGAATCATCCACGAGCGCAATGGCGCCCGCGCACCCGACCGGCGTGTCGATGTCGACGACCGTCACCGCCGGCATACCCGGGACGACGGCTGCACAGACGCCGGCCGGCGGCGTGCGAAACGTTGTCGGGTCGACGCGCAGTCCCGGACCGAGAGCCTTGAGCACGGCCTCCTTGCGCACCCAGGCCGTGGCGTCGGCGACACGTGTCCCGCGCCCCTCGCGTTCGCCCGGGTGGAGCGCCACCCTCGCGAAGCCGGCGAACCCCGTCCTGTCGATCTGCTCGACGTCGATGCCGACCGGACCGGAGCGGCTCACCGCGAGGGCGACGAGGGGGCCGGTGCGACTCAGGGACAGATGGAGGCCCGGGTCGTCGAGGAGTCGCGGGCGTCCGTGCTGCCCGCCGCAGTCCGCACACGTGCGGTCGAAGCGCAGGGACTGCGGCGCTCGACCCAGGAGCCGGGCGATCTCGGACCGCGCCAGGTGGTGGAGGGCCAAATAGCTCCCCGCTGCTCCCCTGTCGTGGAACCCCCTCCATCGCTCGCGCTCGTGCTCGTCGAGCCCCAGCGTGGTCGGCGTCGGTTCTCCGGCGTCTGCTGCCGACGTGCCGCCGGGGAGGGACGTGTCGCGGACCCAGACGTCGACGAGCGCGTCAGTCATCCACGGCCACGGGTCCAGCGGTCCACGGCTCAAGGATCGGGGCGTCGCGTCGCTGCCGCAAGGTCGGAGAGCGCCCCGAACGGACCTGTCTCCAGTGGACTCGAGATCCGGGCGGTGCCAGCCAGCCTCGCTGGGCGCTAGCCGCTCCTCGTACGGGCGCGGGTGTCGTCCCCCAGCCAGGCCTCGACGCGTTGGAGTACCACCATCAGCACCAGGCCGCCGAGTGGTGTCGTGAGCGTCAGCAGCGTCATGTCCGGTCCTTCCGTCTGGGACCCGTGCAACGTGGGTCACCAGAGACGACGTCCGTCGGCGGCGGCCATGACGTGGTCGGCGAGCCGTGGGTAGGCTTTCGAGGTGAGCGCAGCCGAGCGCGCCGGGCAGACGCCCGGTCACAGCGCGGAGGATGTCGCGGACCTGATGCCCATGGTTCGTCGGATCGTCCACGCCCGCGTCGGCGCCCACCCGTCGGCGGACGACCTCGTCCAGGAGACCCTGACGCGCGTGCTCGCGGCCTCCGCCACGATCGAGCCGGGCATGCTGGAGCCGTATGCCATCGTCACGGCCCGCAACGTCGTTGCCTCCATGTGGCGCGATGCCGACCGCAAGCGGCGCAACCAGCACCGCGTCCTCGACCTCAGCACGCCCGATGCCCCCGAGACGCAGATCGTCCAGGGCGAGGAGCAGTCGGCGATGGCCACGGCGCTGGCGCGGCTGAGCGAGCGCGAGCGCCGCACCCTGCTCGATCATGAGGTCGCCGGCACCGACACGCGTACGCTCGCGGAGCGTGAGGGCAGCTCGGCGGGTGCCGTGGCCGCCCAGCTCAACCGGACCCGCGCGCGCCTGCGCGTCGAGTACCTCCTGGCCCTCGAGCAGGTGCAGCCGCCGACGGAACGATGCCGCCCCGTCCTCATCGCGCTCAGCAGTGGTGACCAGCGCCGTCAGCGCGAGGTCCACGCCGCCCAACACCTCCTCGAGTGCGACCCGTGTGCACGGCTGAGCCGGCCATTGCTGGAGCGCGGCCAGCAGCGTGACGACACCTTGCGCATCCCGGTGACCGGGGACCCTGACATCGTCGCCGCCCGAGTCGCTGCCCGCGAGCTCGCTGCGCGCCTCCGGTTCGGCACGAGCGACCTCACGCTCATCGCGACGGCGGTCTCGGAGGTGTGCCGCAACATCGTGCGGTTCGCAGGCTCGGGCGAGGTGGTCGTGGAGCTGCTCGAGACGCCGCGACGCGGCATCCGGGTCGTGGCCCGCGACGGAGGGCCCGGCATCCCCGACGTGGAGCGGGCGCTCGACGACGGGTTCAGCACGTACGGCGGACTGGGGCTGGGGCTGCCCGGTGCGCGTCGGCTCATGGACGAGTTCGCCATCGTGAGCGAAGCCGGGCACGGGACGACCGTGACCATGACGAAGTGGGAGAGGACGAACGATGGATGACCGACTCGAGGAGCGCCCGGACCTGACGGCGAGCGCTGCCGACCTGGCGCTGCAGCACCCGGCGGACGGGGAGCACCTGCTCTCGCAGCTCGTGGCCCACCTGCGCGAGCACCGGACCCGTCTGCGGCACGAGTGGGCCGAGCGCATCCAGCAGGCGCATCTGCTGACGGCGATGACGCCGCAGGAGGTCTCGGCCGAGACCACGTCGGTCTACGACAACTACGTCGAGGTGCTCGAGACCGGCAGTGTCGAGGCTCTCCAGCACTACGCACGTGACCTCTCCGAGCGGATCATCCCGCGCGGCGTCGAGACGCACGAGGTCGTGGGTATCGTGCTGCTGCTCCGCGACGTGCTGGCCCGGTCGCTCTTCGAGAAGTACCAACGCGACTTCGCGCTGCTCAACGAGGTGCTGGACGCGTACGAGCCGGCCGCGAACCGGATCGCCAACACGGTGGCCGTGAGCTTCGTCGACGAGCGTGAGCGAGTCATCCGTCAGCAGCAGGACGCCATCCGCGAGCTGTCGACGCCGGTGCTGCCGGTGCGGGAGCGCCTGCTCATCCTGCCCATCATCGGCGTGCTCGACAGCGAGCGCGCCCGGCAGCTGACCGAGCAGCTGCTGACCGGCATACGCAGGCATCGGGCGCGGGTGGTCGTCATCGACATCACCGGCTCGCCGGACGTCGACGAGTCGGTGGCGAACCACCTGGTGCAGACCGTGGACGCGTCACGTCTCATGGGTGCGAGCGTCATCATCACCGGGCTGTCGCCCAAGATCGCGCAGACGCTGGTCACCATCGGCGTCGACCTCGGCAAGATGAACACGATCGGCGACCTGCAGGGGGGCCTCGAAGAGGCCGAGAGGCTGCTCGGCTACACCGTGACCCGGAAGGGAGGCAGCACCAGCTCGTGAACGGCGGACCGGCACTGGTGTCCATCCTGCGGCAGGGATCGAACCTGATCGCCTCGGTCCACACTGCCCTCGACGACTCGCAGCTCGTCCGGTTCGAGCACGACCTCGTCGAGCAGATCGGTGAGCACCGGTCGCAGGGGGTCATCATCGACGTGGCCGCGCTCGACGTCATCGACTCGTTCGCCGCCCTGACGCTGCGCCGCATCGCCGAGATGGCGCGTCTGAGCGGTGCGCGGACGGTCATCGTGGGCATCCCACCCGACGTGGCCTTCACCATGGCGCGACTGGGGATGGGCACCGCCGAGGTCCCGACCGCCCTCGACCTCGAAGAGGGGCTGCGCCTGCTGGCGGAGCACGCCACGGGCAGCCACCCGACCCACTCTCCCTCCGGCGCGGAGCCCGACTGGTGACCGGATCAGGGGCCCGGTCGCCGCTGGGCGACCTGATGCAGGACTACCGCACCACGCTGATGCGCTTCCTGCCCCGGCGGGACGAGGCGGCGCGTGAGTCCGCCTACGAGCTGGGACGCCGTGCCTTCGCCGCCGGCATCAGCCTGCTCGACGTCTGCCGGGTGCACCACGAGGTAGCTCTGGAGCTGTTGGGTGATGCCGTGCCGGAGGACTTCCTGGACATCACGAGGAGCGCGGGCGAGCTGCTGCTGGACGTCCTGGCCGCCTACGAGGTGACCCACCGGAGCCTGCTCGAGCCATGACGTCCGGCGAACGCCTTGACCCCGCCTCCATGACGCGAGACCGGCTTGTCGCGTCTCGGCTGCACCACCGGCCGCGTGCTGGGACCGCGCGGCACCACGGGTCAGACCGGCGCCCACTCCCGCGACTGCCACGTCATGCCGGACGGGGAAGGTCTCTCCAAGGGTGACCGACCGCCCACGAGGCCGTCTGCACCGATCAAGGAGGTCTCACGCTGAAGCTCACGACCGAGCTCTACGCAACCGGAGCCACCCGGCGACGGCTGCGACCTTCGGGCTCGTGCCTGCGAGCGCTGCATCCACGGCGCACCCGTGCACGGCTCCACCACCTGCTCGGTCTCGGACCGACACCTCGCCCCGCTGCGGGGGCCCGGGCCTGATCCCACCCGGGCAACGATGGCGCCGACCCCTCCCTCGTCGGCGCCATCGTTCGTGGCGCTTCGACGCGTCTGGTCAGGGACATCCGGCACGCCGCCGTCGATGCGAGTGGGGCGACCGTCCCGGCCCCCTCCAGACCGACGACGGTGGGCGCCGGCCTCGGCTTTGACTTCAAGTGCTCGAAGTTCCTACCGTCGAAGAGGTGAGCACTCGCACGACTCGACGCACGTACACGATCAAGGAAGCAGCCACCCTGACCGGCCTGCCGGCCAGCACGCTGCGCTACTACGAGACGATCGGGGTGATCCCGCCCATCGGCCGTGGGGCCAGCAGCCGGCACCGTGTCTACGACGAGGACGACCTGGACCAGCTGATGTGGGTCGCCTGCCTCGCCGCCACGGGCATGTCCGTCAGCGACATGCGGCGCTACGTCGCGAACGGCCGGCTCGGCGCGGGCGCCGCGGGCGAGCAGATCGAGCTGCTCACGGCCCAACGACGTCGCCTCGAGCTGGAGGCGGAGCACATCGCCCTGCGCCAGCGCTACGTCGGGCTCAAGGTCGACTACTGGCACGCGGTCGAGGCCGGCGACACCGAGCGAGCGGACCTTCTGTCCGGCGAGGCCCGGGCACTCGCCGACGCGCTCAAGCGAGCCAAGGAGCACTGACTGCACCGACCCACCCCGCGACGCGACCGCGGCGAGCCCTGCCAGTCCGCCCGCCGCATACGCCATCACGAATGCCTTCCACGCAGCCAAGGAGAGAGAACCCATGCAGATCACCCGCAGCTCGTCGGACACCGTCAAGGGCCCGTCCGACTGGTTCACCGGTGACGTCTACATCGACGCCGTGGCCGCCGCGCCGTCGCCGTCACGCATGACCGCCAACCTCGTGCACTTCATGCCGGGGGCCCGCACGCACTGGCACCGCCACCCGCTCAGCCAGACCGTCTTCGTCACCGAGGGTGTCGGCCTCTGCCAGCGGCGCGGCGGCCCCGTCGAGGTCATCCGCCCCGGTGACCGCGTCCTCTTCGAGGCCGATGAGGAGCACTGGCACGGCGCCACGCCCAACCGTCTCATGGTCCACCTCGCCATCAACGAGGGCGACGAGGAGCACGACGTCGTGCACTGGCTCCAGCCCGTAACAGACGACGACTACACAGCCGCACCCCTGCAAAGCTGACCGGTCTGCGTCCGCAGGCCCCCTACCGAGACCCGAACCACCACCTTCGAAGGAGCACCACCACATGCGCGTGAACGCCTACGCCGCCCCAGCCGCCGGCCAACCGCTGGCACCCACCACCATCGAGCGCCGAGAGGTCGGACCCAACGACGTCCTCATCGAGATCCAGTACGCCGGCATCTGCCACTCCGACATCCACACCGTCAACGGCGACTGGGGCCCGCAGCCCTTCCCCGTCGTGCCGGGCCACGAGATCGTCGGCACCGTGACGTCCGTCGGATCCGACGTCTCCCGCCACCAGGTCGGTGACCGTGTCGGTGTCGGCTGCATGGTGAACTCCTGCGGCGAGTGCACCAACTGCCGCAACGGCGACGAGCAGTACTGCCTCGAGGGCATGGTCGGCACGTATGCCGCCACGGACCGTGACGGCACCACGACCCAGGGCGGCTACTCCACCCACGTGGTCGTCGACGCCGACTACGTCCTGTCCGTCCCCGACGGCATCGACCCGGCCCAGGCCGCGCCCCTGCTGTGCGCCGGCATCACCACCTACGCGCCGTTGCGCAAGTGGGGTGCCGGCCCGGGCAAGAGGGTCGCCGTCGTCGGGCTCGGCGGTCTCGGCCACATGGCCGTGAAGATCGCCCACGCCCTGGGCGCCGAGGTGACGGTCCTGTCCCAGTCGCTGAAGAAGCAGGAGGACGGCCTGCGGCTCGGGGCCGACCACTACTTCGCCACGTCGGACCCCAGCACGTTCGAGCAGCTCGCCGGCCGGTTCGACCTCATCGTCAACACGGTCAGCGCGGCGATCGACGTCGACGCCTACCTCGGCCTGCTCGCCGTCGACGGGACCCTGGTCAACGTCGGGGCCCCGGCCGAGCCGCTCAGCCTGAACGTGTTCTCGCTCATCGGTGCCCGCCGGTCCTATGCCGGCTCGATGATCGGCGGCATCGCGCTGACCCAAGAGATGCTCGACTTCTGCGCCGAGCACCAGCTCGGCGCCGAGGTCGAGGTCATCTCCGCCGACCAGGTCAACGAGGCATACGAGCGCGTGCTCGCCTCGGACGTGCGCTATCGCTTCGTCATCGACACCGCGACGCTCGCCTGACTCGTTCCTGCCCACCGGCAGGCGGACCGTCGACCGGTAGCACGTCGCCGGCCGCGCCATGACGTAGCAGGGCCTCTGGCCAGCATCACTGCTGGCCAGAGGCCCTTCTGCGTCCTCGGCACGTGACCTCGCCGAGGGCAACCGCGCGTCCGGCGTCAGCAGGTGCTGCCGTCGACGCGCAGGATCGGACAGGTCGGCGAGGCGAACGGCAGGACCCGCTGCAGGCCCCAGACGCCGGCCGCGGTGAACGGCCGCCTCAGGTCCCCGTAGAAGTAGTCGCCCGCCGCCGCGCGGGTGCCCCCGGCACCACCGACGACCTCGAGGTCGAACGACTCCCACGGCCCCATCCCCTGGGCGGTCGTCGAGTCGGAGTCGCCCGTGTGCCGATCCTGCGGCCAGCGCAGTCCGCCGAGACCGAACACGTGCGCGCTCTCGCTCCCCGGCGCCACGAGCACGTGCACGACCTCCGGGTCGCCGGCGTATGCCGTCAGCAGCGGCACCTGCCCCGGGTCACGGAACGCGGTGGGCCCGTCGCCGGCCGGCGCCACCCGGTAGTTGACCAGGGACCGGCCGGTGCGGGCGTTCGTCGGGTAGGGCATGAAGTCCTGGCCGATCTGCGGGTCGTCGTCGGCGATGAGCACCGTGAAGTCCCGGTAGTCCTGTACTTCCGCCCCGGGCACGTGCACGATGACCTGGGCCCCGATGTCGCGTGCGAGACCGGAGACGGGGTCACTGAACTCCGTGCGGAGCCCCTCGACCGAGGAGGCCGGAGCGACGACGAGCGCACCGTAGAGACCGTCCTTGGCCGACTCCGGCGAGGCGAGGTCGCTGATGACGGCCGTGCCGAGCCGGTCGGTCGGGGCGTAGTACGTGTAGGTGCGCACGGCGCCCGGGGCCACGTTCTGCTCCGGCGCGAAGCCGACGTCGACGCCGCCGGAGTCGGAGGCGCGGTCCAGCTTGCCCACCGAGAAGCCCACCGCGGTGGTCAGCAGGTTGGTGAGGCGCACGGAGACGCACTCGCCGGCCACGACGTGCAGCACGAGCGGCACCGGCTTCTTCAGGCCCTTCTTGATGTTCTGCACGTCACCGTCCGGCACGAACGCCGTGCGGTTGCCGTTGAGGTCCTGCGACTTGTCCATGGCGCTCAGCGCAAAGCTGCGCGTCGGGGCAGAGGTGGGGCAGGGACTCTCCTGCGGCTCTGCCGTCGGAGGCAAGCCGCCCGTGGACGCCGGGGGGACGTACGAGGTGGCGGGCGACCCCACCCCGGGCAGGGGAAGGAGGTCGTCGACCGCGCCGGGCAGGATCCGCACGACACCCCAGGCGCCCTGCTGGGTGTGCAGCTCGACCCCGTTCGCGTAGAGGTAGTCACCCGGCCGCATCCGCATGTCAGGTGCGGAGCCGTTGAAGATCAGCGTGAACTTCTCGCTGATGCCGTAGTGGATGCTGTCGATGATGGAGCCGGCCGGAGTCGGGCCCGAGCCGTCGTCGTGCGTGTAGCGCGGCTCCAGCAGGGTGCGGCCGCCCTGCAGGTGCAGGGTGTCGACGGTCGGTGAGATGCTGATGGTGCGCACGACCAGCGGGTCGTCGGGATAGAGCCGAGGCAGGGGTGTCACCGGGTCGCCGTAGGTCCACGAGCTGAACTGATGGGCGGTGTCCGGACGGTCGGCGAGCGGGTTCGCCTTGAGGTTGAGGGTGGAGTAGTCCCCGGAGTCGTTGTCGTTGATGGCCCAGAGGGCCAGCTCGCGGAAGCTCCCCTCCACGAGTCCGGGTGACAGGGTCGAGTTGGTGTGGATGTCCACGAGGGTCCCCGAGTCGACCTCGGCGCCGGTCTTCGGGTCGTGGTAGGTCGAGCCCCATGGCTCGACGATGAGCTGCCCGACGAGTCCGTGTCCCCACCCGTGGATGCCGTCGACGTGGTCGTGCCAGAAGACGTTGTCGAGCAGCGCGTCGGGATACCAGCGGTACTGGATGAACTCGGTTCCGGCGTACTCACCGGCAGCGTGGCTCGTGAGGATCGGGGTGTCGAGCGTCACCGTCTTGTTGGTCTGGTCCACCGCGACGACCTGGTGGATCTCGATCGACTCGAGTCCCTCCCCCACCGCGAGGAAGGGCCTCGTGGCCTTGCCGTTGGCGTCCTTGCCGACGAACTTCGCGACATCGGACAGGGGCAGCGTGCGGGTCCCGCGCGCGACGGCGTTGCGCAGCCGCGGGTCGAGGATCCCGTACGGCCGCACAGAGTGCTCGAAGGCGAAGCCGACGCTGACACCGTCGGACCCCTGCACGTCGAACTGGACGTGATGGATGTGCATCGAGGTCTTGGAGACCTTGTCGAAGGCCGAGGCGTCGGGGATCTCGTTGGTGAGCGTGATCGCGACGCAGTCACCCTGGTTGGCGCGGATCGCCAGCGGATCCGACCGCTTCGGGTCGTTCAGCACCGCTTGCTTGTCCTTCGCCAGGACGAACAGCTTGCCTTCCGGGTCGGACAGGGTCGGGGTCCGCTGGACCGTCTTGCCGATCGTGACGACGTTGAACGTGCGCACCCGCCGTCCCTGCGGGCAGAGTGCGTCCTTGCGATTCGCCCACGGACTGGTCGTCGAGGACGTCTGGTTCGTGGTGTTACCGAGCCACGGCGTGCCAGTGTGGCCTGCGGGCGTGAAGGGGGGCCGTTTTCCGATGTGGGTGCGGAACATCGGGTACGCCGGGCGGCCGTTGACCGGGTTGAACAAGATCGTGGGCCGGCCGCTCACGATGCGGTTGGCGTCGACGAGCAGCAGGTTGGGCTGACCCGCGAGGACCTTCGGAGAGTCGGGGAAGACCGTCGGGTCGGCGGGCGCCCCCAGATAGAGCTGCTGCGAGCCCGTTCCGGTCACCATCCAGTTCCAGACGGTGGCGTCCTGCCCGTTGCCCGGGATGCCTGCAGGGGGCAGCTGGGGCCTGATCCACGAGTCCAGATTGGTCGCGGTGATGGTGGTGCCGTTGATGGTGCGCCCGATGAGACCTCGGGAGTCGACCGCCGTGGGCGGTGCCTTGCGGTCGGCGATGGGCACGAGGTCCGGCTGGCGCGTGTCGTAGACGCGCCAGACTCCCCACATGCCGGAGTTGTAGTGCTTGGCGATGTGGCAGTGGAAGAGGAAGTCGCCGGCGGACTGCTGGACGCCGCCTGCGCCGCCCTCGATCTCGAGGTCGTAGGACTCACCGGGGCCGATGGACTGCGAGTCGAGCCGCTGGGAGGGCGACAGGACGGTGTCGGGGTCCTTCTTGAGGCCCGTCATCGCGTAGTTGAAGGTCGTGTCGGCCACCGGGTTGAACCGCCACCGGTCGCCGCCACCGTGGAGGTGGAAGACGTGGAACTTCTCGCTGCCCACGTGCATGAGCCGGATCTTGGTGGGGTCGGCGAGGTAGCCGCGCATCATCGGGGTGGCCGGCTCGCCGAAGGTGTACGAGCTGTAGGCGTGGGCCTTCTCCCTCGGGAAGGCGAGCAGGCGGTTGCGGAAGGGCTCGGACCGGTAGTTGAGGGCGAAGGCGCCGGGTCGGTACGACCCCGTCGTGTTGTCGACGAGCGGGAGGTCGAGACCTGCCTTGTCCTTGAGCACCTCGTTGTCGTTGCCGATCTCGTGGTGCAGGAGGGCTGCCTCACGGAAGCCGCACGTCGGCGTGGCGCCCGTCGGCACGCACGCCACGCCGACGCCGGCGGGCTTGATGATGGCCTCCCAGCCGGACTCGAGGGCCTGCCCCGCGACGGACGCGTTCCAGTACGTGGACCCCGGCGGCTCGACGATCAGCGCTCCGAAGAGGCCGTGGGATACGGCAGCCCGGTTGCCCGGACCCGGGTGGATGTAGTGACCACCCTCCAGCCTGCGGTCCAAGGGGATCGCGAAGCGGTAGGTCCGGCTCTGCCCGGCTGCCACGTCGGACGCCGCGTTCTGGCCCACGGCGTCACCGGACGAGCCGAGGTCGAACTCGAGACCGTCGATGTGCATCCCGAAGGGACCGCCGGTGGCGATGTTGGTGAGGCGGACCTCGACGCAGTCGCCTTCGTTCGCACGGATCACGAGCGGCTGGATGGCGTCGTCGCGGAGGCCGACCGACACCTTCTGCGAGGTCTGCTGCGCGCGCACGGCTGCCAGTCGAGAGGTCAGCACGTACATCTTGCCCTTGGGGTCGTGGTCGCCGAACCGGTTGATCGGGATGTTGACGTCCGTGGCCGTGACGTCGTAGTAGCGGTCGACCCCTCCGCCGTCCAGGCAGGAACCCGTGGCCGACGGGGTGGCGGCCGTCGGCGCGGACGCCTGGGCGACCGGGGCAAGCGCCACCATCGCGAGCGCGACGCCGGCGGCGAGGGCGCTGCCGGCGACGGCGCGCACGCGCTGAGCGCTGCTGGCGCCGGAGCGCATCCGACCCCAGGCGCGCAGCACCGCGAGGACGGCCACCACGACCGGAAGCACCGTCACCGCGTCACCGAAGAGGTCGAGCACGGGCAGGCCGGTCCCGGCGTCGTCGAGCGCGACGAGACGCAGCTGGTTGCCCACTGCGAGCGCCGCCGCCGCCGCGAGCGCACAGCGCAGCAGGGCGGCCGAACCGCTCGAGCCGCGCAGGGCCGCCGACGTCACCGGGAGAATCGCCAGCACCGGCGGCAGCGTGAACGCCAGGACGGTGGTCGAATGACCCACGGGCCCCTGGGCCACGCCGCCGGCACCTGCGTGCAGGTCGAGCCAGGAGAGCCAGAGGCCGCCGGCCAGGCCCACCACGATCGCCGCCGCGAAGTCGGTCACGGTCACGTGCCGGTGCAGCCCGGCTCGGGTACGTCGCGAACGAGGGTTCATGATCTGTCCTTCAAGGTGTGCTCGGACGCAGGCCCGCCGATGGCGGGCCCAGAGTGGCCGACGCGGTCGGCGTCACGGTCGGCGTCGGAGACCCGGCGGCGCCCGGGTCCTGTGGTTCGTCGTGTGCGTGACCACCACGGCCGTCCGTGGTCGACACGTAGAGCAGCGGGACGGAGCGCTCCCCGGCGCCCGAGCCCAGCACGATGTGAGCGCCGTTGCGCGGCACCACGTAGGAGAGCGAACCCTCGAGGTGGGAGTGCGCTGCCAGCCGACCCCGCAGGGGCAGGGATCCGGCGATCGGTGCGGTGGCGGAGGTGGTCGGCGCGCCCGCGGCGCTCGCCGTCAGACCCGTCGCGTCGTAGGTCGTGTCCGAGTCCCCGGCGGTCACCGTCACGGCGACCCGGATGAGGGCCCGGTCATTGCTGACGAGGCTCTGGACGCCGTGGGACATCCCGCCGAGGTCGGCGTCGGACAGACCGGTCACCTCCAGCGCCTCCGAGACCCGGAACGTCACGTCGCCGACCGTCAGGCTCATCGGGTCGGGTGGCTCCGCCAGCATCGCGTGCGCGCGCCAGCCACCGAGGACCACACCGGCGGCGACGATGATGCACAGCATCAAGGTCCGGCCCGCACGGGCAGCAGTAGGTGTCGCAGTGCTCATGAGTCCAGCGTGACGGGCCCACCTTCGACCTACCTTTTGCTGGCGCCGGCGCCGGGCACGGTCCCGGCAGCCCCGGCGCGCAGGCCATTTCGGCTCACGAGGCAGCCCAGTCAATCTCGCCCGCACCGGGGGCGGCCCGCCTACGCTCGGAGTATGACGACGGGCGGACTCCGCTCGAGCGGCGGCCCGGGACGGGGCTCGGGCGCGCGCCGACGGGGTGCGGCCGCCGCTCTGCTGATGGTCCTTGCCGTGCTCGTCACCGCAGGGTCCGCAGCGGCCCACGCCCGCCTCAAGTCGTCCGACCCGCCAGCAGGGTCCGTCGTCGCCACGGCGCCGTCGTCCGTCACGCTGGTCTTCACCGAGCCCATCGGTCCGGGCGACGGCGCGGCCCGCGTCTACGACGACCACTACGAGCCCGTCGACGCCGGCGACGCCGTCACTGCGGGCGGGACGTCGGACCGGCTCCGGGTCCCCCTGCGCCCAGGGCTCGCCGACGGCACCTATGTCGTCGTGTGGCGGGCCAGCTCCGCCGACACGCACCCCGTGACGGGCACGTTCCGCTTCTCCGTGGGGGCGCCGAGCCTCGTCGAGGGGACACCCCCCGACACCAGCCACAACGACGTCGCCGGCGCCATCATGGGCCCCCTGAGGTGGCTTGGGTACACCGGGCTGGTCCTGTGCCCCGGCGTGCTCCTCACGCTCCTCTGGCTCTGGCCCGAGGGCCTGACCTCGAGGAGGATCCGTCGGGTGCTGGTCGCCGGCGCGGTCGTCCTGGGGGTGAGCACCGTCGGCAGCATGCTGGTCCAGGGGGCGTATGCGAGTGGCCAGCCCCTCAGCGCCCTCTGGACGGCGCCGGGCTCCCTCGACACCCAGTCCCGCACGTTCGACACCGTCCACGCGGTGCGTGCCTTCCTCCTCGTCGGCCTCGTCGGCCTGCTCGTCGGCGCCCTGGTCTTCGGTCCGGATGCCCGTGCCCGGGTCAGGCGGGCCCTGGCCGCCGGCGCGGCGCTCCTCACCCTGGCCCTGACGATGACCTGGCCGCTCGCGGGCCACGCGGCTGCCGGCGGCATCCCGGCGCTCACCCTGACCCTCAACCTCACGCACACCCTGGCGATGGTGGTGTGGCTCGGCGGTCTGGTCGCCGTGCTCGTCGGCTCCGGCGAGACCGACCAGCACGAAGCGCTCGCTCGCGTGCTCCCCCGCTTCTCGACGACGGCTCTCGTCTGCGTGTCCGCGCTGGTGGGAACGGGCGTCCTGCTCGCCTGGGCGGAGGTGGGCGCCCTGGCGGCGATCACGCCCACGGAGTACGGGCGCGTCCTGCTGGCCAAGGTCGGTGGCGTCGTCGTCCTCGTCGTGCTCGGCAACCTCGCCCGCGTCTGGGTCGAGCGCCACCGCCGCCCGGCCGGTGCGGCAGAGCAGGTCGGCGCGACCACGTCGCCGGGCCCGATGGTCGAACCCGATGCCGTCGGGTCGCCGGCGCTCCGGCTCGGGCTCGTCGGTGAGACGGTCGTTGCCGGTGGCGTGCTCGCCCTCACGGCAGCCCTCGTGGTGATCGTTCCCGCCCGCGCCGACTACGTGGAGCCGTGGAGTCGCGTCATCGCGGCGGACGGCGCGACAGTGTCGGTCGAGGTGCCGCGGCCACGTGTCGGCGACACCGTCGCTGTCGTGAGACTCGCGGCGCCCGGCGGTTCACGGACGATCTCGTCGGTCACGGGTTCGGTCAGCCGTCCGGGCGCAGCTGCCGCGCCGGTGCGGCTCCCGCTCGCCCCTGACGGGACGACCACGGGCGACACCACCGAGGTGGGTCTGACGTTCGAGGCCGCCGGCTCGTGGCTCGTCCGCCTCACCCTCACCCCGACGACGGGATCCCCCACGACCGTCACGTTCACCGTCCCGGTGCTCGCCGACGAGGCGTGAGCCGGCAGGCTGGGACCCGGGGCGGGAATCGAGTTCGGGCCACGGACCCAGCGGGACGGCATACCGAGGCACTGCACCCGGAGGCCAAGCGGCACTTGAGCGCACGCTCCCGCCCCTCATCCACGCCGACGGACACACCGGACCGGGACGCCCGACCGTCGGCGCCTGAACCGCGGCGGGGGCAACCGCGGCGGGCAGCCGCGCGGGACAACCGCGGCGGGACAACCGCGGCGGGACAACCGCGGCGGGGCGATCGTCGGCGCCTGAACCGCGACGGGTGACCGTGCCGGGTGACCGCTGCCCCTCACCCCGGGACCAACTTTCGGCACCGGTACGGTGCCTGTCTCTGTGCTTGGTCCGAGGCCTGCTCCGACAAGCGCCTGGACGCGGCGGAGGACCGGCAGACGGAGGCGGGACGACGACGAGGGGTGGTGGCCGTTGTGGCCACCACCCCTCGCCCGGTTGGTTCGGGCTACCGCCCGGCCACCAGGTTGGAGCGCGCCGACTGGGCGCCGCCTCCGACTGCGTTGACCGCCTGCACGGTGAACCGGTAGTTACCGGTCACGGGCAGCGTCATCACGAGCGACCTTGCGGTGGCAGGCTGCACGGCCGAGGTGGTCGTCGCGAGGACGGCCCCCGCAGCACTCATGCGCAGTCCTCGCACCACGTAACCGGTGATCACTGAACCACCCGTCGTGGCCGGCGGGGTCCACCGTGCCGTCGCGTTGATCGGAGCACCCGCCGCCGCACCTGCGGATGCCAGCCCGATGACGGGAGCTCCCGGAACGGTGGCCGGTGTGACCGTGTTGGACAGCGCCGAGAAGGCACTCGTCCCGACTGCGTTGACCGCGGCGACCTGGAAACGGTATGCCGTTCCGTTGGTCAGTGCCGTGATCACCGTGGACCGCGCGGTCCCGGGGGTGACGGTCACCGTCCGGACGAGCGCGTTGGTTGCTGCCGTGCGCACCTGCACTCGCCACGAGGTGATCGAGCTGACCGGCGCCAGCGGGGCCGCGTTCGCGGTCCACGTGACGGTCGCCGAGGCGTTGCCCCGGGTGGCCGTGCCGATCGTCGGTGCTGCCGGTGCGGTCGGAGCGACTGGAGTCGCCGTCGCGGACACCGAGGGACCGGTGCCGAACTGGTTCACCGCGGCCAGCGTGAAGGTGTAGAGCGTGCCGTTGGTGAGACCGGTGACCACACGGGACGTCGCGGTGCGCGCGATCCCCGTGATGGTCTGGACGGGAGCAACCGCCGTGTTGGTGCCGGCGAAGACCCTGAGCGTCAGGCTGGTCGCGTTGGCAGGAGCGGTGAAGTTGACCGTTGCCGATGCGTTGCCTGGAACCACGCTCGTGATGCTGGGTGCAGCCGGAACCGCCACGGACACCGTTGCGTCGGTGAACCGGAGCTGCTCCATGTTCCACACGGTGTCGATGCCGTCGGCGCCGCCGTTGCTGTCGACGGTGATGCTGCCGTTGGCGTTCGACGTGATCGTGTAGCCCGCGACCGCCCCGGTGAAGACCGCGACGTCGCAGTTGACCGCTGCGGCTCCGAGGGCGCAATCGCTTGCGGCGCCGGTGGCTGCGGTGGTGCCCATGCCGGTGATCTCACGGACCGCGACCAGGTTGCCCGAGTCAGCCAGTCCGGCGAAGACCGCCTGCTGGAGGGTCATGCCGGTGGTGCCGGTCCCCCACGGGTTCGGGGTGGTGGCGGGCACGGCCTTGTTCTCCATCAGGTCCGTCGTCCCGGTCTGGGACGCGGGGTCGACCGGGTTGGTGCGGTAGCTGAGCCGCACCGACACGGCGTGGTCGCCGTCGATGATGTCATCGGCGCCCCGGCCGGTGATGGTGTCACTGCCACCGCCACCGAGCAGGATGTCGCCCTGACCCCAGACCGTTCCGGTTCCGGGAACCGTCCCGCCGAGACCCGTGAGCGGGCAGTAGCCGGCTGCGGAGTTCGCGACGATGGGTGCCAGCGGGCTCGGGAAGGTCGAGACCAGGCGGTTGAGTCCGGCGATGCGGCCGACGCCGGTGGGGTCGAGTGCGTTGCACCCGGTGAACCCGGCACCGCCCACGGCCGCGGGAGCGTCCTCGTGACCCCTGATGACGTCGTTGAAGTTCGAGCCGGAGTCGGCCTCGACCTCCTGCCAACGGTCGCGGTTCACGACGAGCTGGACGGGGACGCCGACGAGGTTGTTGTTGATCTCCATGTCGTCGTCACCACCCACGGTGTCGTACTGGTGGAAGGCCCAGTCGAACCCACCGGAACCAGCGTTGCGGTCGACGGCCGCGTTCTGCGACATGAGGTCGTCTCCGCCCTCGGCGTCGTAGTCGTTCTCGCCGACCTGGCCGACCATGATCTCGTTGCCGGGCGCGGTCTGGGCCGGGTCGTCGAAGAACGGTGCCCCGTGGTCGCCCATGAGCAGGTCCTGCCCCGAGCCACCCTCGATCCAGTCGTCGCCACCGTCTCCGAAGACGGCGTCGGCACCCTGGCCGGCGATGACGAAGTCATTGCCGGGGCCCGCGAAGGTCTCGTTGTCCTGGGCTCCACCGTTGATGAAGTCCTGACCCTCGTTGCCCATCGGGATGTCGTCGCCGATTCCGCCGTCGATGGCGTCGTCGCCGGGACCGCCCTTGGGCACGTCCGCACCTCCGAGGTCGGTGAGGATGTCGTCACCCTCGCCGCCGAGCGCCACGTCGTCGCCGCCGTTGCCCTCGATCCGGTCGTTGCCCGCGCCACCCCAGAAGGTGTCGTTGTCGTTGCCGCCGGCGATCCGGTCGACAGCGGCGGTGCCGTTGTAGACCGACTGGCCGTTGATGCCGGACGGGTCCACCGTGTTGATCTGACGGTAGGAGATCGTGCCGTCTGCCTTCTTCAGCAGCAGCAGGTTCTCGTCACAGTCGGTGGCGGGGTCGTCCTTGACCGTTCCGGCACCGGTCAGGCTTGCCGGCACGGTCGGAGTCGCTTCGCGCACCAGCGTGTTCGGAGCGTTCAGCGGGTCGTTGAGGAACGACATCTGGAACTTGCAGTCAGCCGTGCCGAAGGCGTCGGCCTTGAGCGTGTTCGTCCCCTCGGTGTTGCGCTGGATCATCTCGGCGAAGGAGTTGCCCTCCAGCTGGGTGCGGAGGTTCATCCCCGGCGTCCGAGCCAGGTAGTAGAACCGGTCGCCGTCCTGCAGGCTCTCCAGCTGCGTCTGGAAGACGTAGTTGAAGGTCGACCCGAGCAGGCCTCCGAAGAGGTTCGTCATCTCGGCGAGGCCGCCGACCCAGAGGTCGATGTCGTCGACGCCCGTGGTGGTGCGTCCGCCGGCGTTGACCCAGCTTCCGGTGCCGAACATGAAGTCCGCCGCGTCAGCCGGCGGGACGTCCCCGGCAATCGGGTTGACGATCGCGCGCGCTGCCGCACGCTTGGCGGCTGCTGTCGTGGCGCCGGTGATCGACGGGTGCAGACCGTAGGCGGCCACGAAGTTGATCAGCGACTCGGGGTGCTTGAGGTGCTGACCGAAGTCCGTCCAGTCGGTGTAGGGCGCCAGCTGGCCGTCATTGGTCTGCGCGTTGATCTGTCGGCGCAGGTCGTTGAGCCGCGGGATGCCCGCGTCCCTGGCACGCGCCATGTTGATCGTCGGCAGGTCGAGCGGCAGGCCGAGCAGGTTGTTGCGCAGGGTCTCGGTCACGAACTCGTCGATCTCGTTGCCGGCCTGGTCGGAGGAGCCCATGAAGATGGCACCCGCGGCCTCCTGCGCGGTGTAGAACGTCGGACTCGCCCCGTGCGTCTTGGCGAAGTACTCCGGCGGGTTGAGGAAGGCGGTCAGCAGCGGCAAGGAGTTGTCGCTCTTGACCCCCGTCGGGCTCGTCGTTGTGCGCGCGACCTCGTCGTCGAGCATGGAGTGCCCGAAGCGGTAGACGGCGTGGGCGAACTCGGCCTGGATGGCCGGGTTCATGTCCGGCGAGTACACGTGGAAGAGCCGGACGCCAGGCGACACCTTGCGTGCGAACTCCTCGAAGACCAGGTGCTGGTACTCCATCTCCGTGACGAAGCGCGCGGCCTGGAAGAGGCGACCGCCGAACCCGTAGCTGACGTTCGCGGTGCCCACGGTGTGCGGGGCCAGGTAGTCAGCGAGGAGGGCGGGGTTGTTGTTCAACGTGTTGGTGATGTCGTCGACCAGGCGGTTGTGCTCCGAGTGGAACACCTGGTGGATGGACGACAGGGCGATGTTCTCGTTGCACCGACCGTCACCGCAGATGAAGTGCGCGTTGAGCAGCTCGTCGTCGTACGTGCCGACGGGCTGGCTGTTGAAGTCGGCCGAGGGGACGGTGTCCGCGTCGGGCGTCAGCGAACCTGTCGGCTCCGCGTTGTGCGCGATGTCGGTGAGGAACGGCGTGTCGAAGTGCAGCACGTTCGCCGGCGCTGGGACGGGGCCCGTGCAACCGACGGTCGCGACCTTGCAGCCCTCGACGAGTCCGGTGGCCGTCACGTACTGCGGCAGCCCTCGGGCCGGGCCCGGGAGGAAGTTGCCGTAGGGGTCGGCGGCGATCATCGGGATGTTGAGGACGTCCTTGTCGACGAGGCGCAGGCCGAGCACGTCGGCCGCCTGCTTCTTGATGCCGGCCCACGTGGCCAGGCCACCGCTGCCGTCGGGCGAGCCCGGGTAGGCCTCGCCGACCGGACCTCCGTCGAGGAAGCGGCCGTTGGAGACGGGGCGTCCGCCGACGGTCGTGTACTCGCGCAGGAAGACCTGGTGCGAGCTGTGCGACGTGTACGTCTGGGACTGGTCGACCCAGGGGCTGTCGGTGTTGTCGGCGTTCTGGATGTCGTCAGCCGACTCGTCCACGGCCGTGGTCGCCGGGTTGTCCCCGAGGATCCCGTCAGGCCCGGGCTGGTTCTGCGCGCGGGTCAGCACCATGAAGGCCTGGTTGTCCGGGACCTCGTCACCGTTGCCGGCGATGCCGTCCGGACCCACCAGACGCAGCGGGTCGTCGGCCCGCAGCGGGACGAAGATCGTGCCGCCGCTCTTGACCGTCTGGTCGACGCCGTGGTCGAAGAACTGGCCGAAGAACGTGAAGATCGAGTTGAACGGCGGGGAGAGCCCGACGTCCGTCGTGACGTTCTCGATGAAGAGCGTCTTGTGGGACGGCACGCAGTCGTCCGGCGTCCCGTTGGGGTCGGCCGGTGTCGGGTCCGTCGTGCAGGCGAGGACCTTGTTGCCGCCCTGGGAACGCAGCGGGAACTCCGCCGCCTGGATGGCGGCCGGGTTGGTCGAGGTCTGGTCGACGATGAGGTTGCTGACCAGGCGCGGCTGGCTGTCGAAGACGTTGCCCTTCTTCTGGGCGTACGACGACCCCACCGGGGGCCCGAACAGGGGCGGGTTGCTCTCCGCCGTCCGGAACTCAGGCGTCGTCAGCCGCGGGAACGGCTCGTCGGCCGCCGCGAACGTCTCCCTGCCGGCGAAGAGGTTGTTGCACGAGCCGTCGACCGTGCGCAGCCCGTAGGTGGTCAAGCGGTCGGGGACCTGGTCCACGCCGGGACCCACCAACGTGCCGCAGCGGTTCGCGGGCGACTGGGTGGCCGAGTGTGCCTCGGCGATCTTGATCTGCTTGAGGATGAACGCGATGTCCGAGGCGGTCACCACGAATCCGTTACCGGCAGGTGCCGGGGCCGCCTGCGCGGAGTTGACCGCGAGCGGGACGACCATCGCGAACGGAACGACGAAGGCCACTCCGGCGGTTACCCACCGAAAGCGGGCCGCGAGTGCAGGCCGCACCCCTTTGGGCGCGGACCGGCGAGCGGCCACGTCGACGAACCGGGCGCGAATTCGCCCGGGAGACTTGCCGGTTGAGCGTTTCATTGCACACCTACCTCATGAGTTGTCGTGTAATCGCAAACGGTCCTGCATGCGCCTTCTGGAAACCTTTGGGCGCCTGCACCCCTCCCGGGTGCGGGACGTCTCGTGCAGGCGCGCCGACCACCGCCCATGTCAGGCGGTGGCGGAGTGGATGAGTCGGGGTTGCGTGCCTGCGGCGTCGTGCAGCAGGGCACTCAACGCCCGGCGGGCGTTTTCCAGCGACAGACCGGGTCGGGAGGACCCTCCGGGGTGGGCGTCGCCGGTCGCGCGGTGCAGCCGGATCACGGCCTCGATGAGCTGCTCGAGGTCCTGGTCGGCGTGGTGGGCGTCGCCGAGCAGGCGACCGTACATCTCCTGCAGCCTCGTCCCCGGCGCGCATCCGAGCTCCTCTGCGAAGGTGCGACGGCAGCTGTCGTAGGCGCGCAGGCCCTCAGCCGTACGTCCGCCGATCACCTTGCTGAGGAGGTAGACGTGCCAGGCGCTCTCGTCGAGCGGATCGGCGTCGATGACCTGCCGAGCCCATTGCGCCGCCTCGTCCGGCGCAACGGCCACGACCTTCTCCGCGGCGTTGACGAGCCACTCCCGCGTGACCTGCTCGTGCTTGCGGCGTGCTGCGTCGAGCCAACGGCCCCCTTGCTCGTCGGGGAGCAGCGGCACCCCGGCGGGGAGCAGTGCCTGGCGCAGGAGCGGCAGTGCTGCCTGCGCCGACATGCTGGGGTGGAGGGCGCGGCTCACATCGCGAGCCGCCGACACGAGGTCGAGGTCCACCCTGCTCATGTCGAGTGAGTAGCAGCCGGCCCGAGTCTCGATCGGGCCGCCGCGCACGGTGGTGGACGTCTGGAGGTGCTTGCGCAGCACGCAGACGTAGGTCTCGATGGTCGCGGCGCAGGCCACGGGCCGCACGTCGTCCCACAGGATCGACACGAGCCGCTCCTTGGACACCGGAAGACCTCGAGCAAGGGCAAGGGCGATGAGCAGGTGCCGGGGCTTTGCCCCGCCCAGCTGCCGGGGCCCGAGGACCTTGGATCCCACCTGGACGCGCAGCCCGCCGATGAGGTCGATCCGGAGGGTGTCCGGACCTGCGAACCCGAGGTCGGTCACCACCGTGGTGTCTGCCGCGACGGTGGTCACGGTCGGACCTCGACCCTCGTGGTGGAGGTGACCGTGCCGGTCGGGTTAACAGTGGGCCGGTCAGGTCGACGACACGGTCGTCGGCCTGACCGGCCACCGCGGGGCTCCCGCGTGGGGGTTGCAGCTGGGCGTGACGCGACGTGGCCGTCACATCGAGAACGGGCGGGGGAGATTGAGCCGCCTGTCGTCAGAACGCCGTGTGCCGCGGGAGTCACGATCGAGGGTCCGCCGGTCCGCGTGCGGACGGGTGCTGCGACGGACCGGACGGCTGCCGGGCCGAGGGGTCTGCATGAAGATGGACTGGCCGGGTGACAGGCACGTCGACCCGTGTGGCGCCCCCCGGTGACGCAGTCGTCGGTCGCGTCGCACCGGCCAGCGGCACGCGCCCATCCCCATCCACCCCTAGCAATCCCCATGACATCAATCGTGTCGGGCGGCCTTGTGCCACAACAGCGCCGAACGGGGGGTGCCTCACACCCCCCTCGGCGGGCGCCGGCAGACCCCCCATCTGGGGGGTGCGGCCGAGAGGAGCTTCAGCGCGCCCAGGACCAGACGAACATCTGGGGGAACCGCGCCATGAGGCAGGCTCCGCCCAGATCGGAGGCGCCGAGGGTGACACTGCCTCCGATGTCGGCGACGTCGTCCTCGAGCAGCCGGATGCCCAGATGGCCTTCAGGGGTGGCACCGAGCGTCGGCGCGCGCCCGTCGTCGTCGACGGCCACGACGACATCGTCTCCCTCGGAGACCGCTCGGATCCGTACCGAGGTCGGGCTCTGGGCATGCTTCACCACGTTGCGGACGCCTTCGCGCACGACCTGGTAGGCGAACTGCGTCGCCTCGGAGGAGACTCTCTCCAGACGCGGATCCACCTCGACGAGCACCGTGATGCCTTGTGCCCGTATGGGGCCGGCGAGCTGCTCGACTGCGGCCCTGAGCCCCTCCCGTGCGAGGCCGACCGGGTAGAGGTCGGTGAGGATGCCGCGCAGAGAGTCGATGTCGTCGTGCAGCCGCTCCCCCACCGACTCGAGCATCCGCCGCGCCGACGTCGCAGTGGGCGGCAGCTCGGCCGCCACAGCAGGCAGCGCGTAGCCGAGGCTCGTCAGCTCCTGGATCAGCCCGTCGTGCAGCTCGCGGGAGATCTTGCGTCGCTCGACGTCCGAGGCGGCGAGGGCATGGCGCAGCAGCGCTGCCCGCTCCGTCTGGGCGTTGTCGACCCGCCGGGCCAACGACAGGGCCAGGGGGATCACCGCGAGGATGAACAGCACGAGCGCACCCAGGGCCAGGGGCAGGATCCGTGTCGAGATGACGACCTCGTCGCGAAGGATGCGATCACTGTTCCAGTACGACTCGACGACGATGGGTGTGCCGTTCGCGTCCCGGGCGCCGGCATACACCTCGAGCAGCTCCTCGAAGTGCTGCTCGTGCTCGTTCTCCTCCTTGTCGAGGTCCGAGATGCCGGCGCTCACGCGGTCGGTCCCGAACAGGGCCAGCTCGTCCGGCTCCATGACGTACGTCTCGCCCGACAGGGCGTCCTCGTCCGACCAGATGACCCGTCCGTCCTCTGCCCACACCTTGAGCCGCACCATCGTCGGGTCGCGCTGAGGGCTGGCCATGAGTGCGTCGAGCTGGCGCACCGCGTCGGGGTCGCCGCGGCGTACGGCGTCGTCGACGAGCGGAGCCACGACCTTGCGGGCGAAGACTGCGCCCCGCATGCTCGCGTCCTTGACTGCGATGTCCCCGGCAGCGCTGTTGACCGCGAGGCTCACCCCGCCGGCGCACACCACGAGGGCGATGAGGCTCCACCAGATGAAGCTGCGGACGGCCCGGTTCCGCGCCGTCCGAACGTTGCCCGTCGGACGACCCCCTGACCGGAGTCGCACGTCAGGGGCCGATCAGACCGAACCGCCGTGCGGCGACGACCGCTTCGAGCTGGGAGTGCGCGTGCAGCTTGCCCATGAGGTTCTTGACATAGCCGCGACAGGTGAGCCGGGTGATACCCATCCGCCCGGAGATGGAGGCGATGTTGTGCCCTTCGGACAGGAGCATCAGCACCTCGGTCTCCCGGGTGGTGAGGGGCGTGTGCGTCGAGGAGCGGGGGGCGCCACGGAAGAGCTCGCGCAGGATGCGCGGGTGGACGACCAACCCGTCCGTCTCGCGTGCCCGGATGGCCGAGAGCAGGTCGGCCAGGCTGCCGTTCTTGAGGAGGAACGCCCCCGCACCTGCGGCCGCGGCACGCCGCAACAGCGCCTCGTCCACGTCGGCCGTGAGGACGACGACCCGCAGCCGAGGGTTCTGGCGGACCAGCTCGGCCGCGACGTCGATGCCGTCCCCGTCGCCGAGGTTGACGTCCATCACGACCACGTCGGGCTGCAGCTCGTCCACGGCGGCGCGGACGTCGGCGGCGCAGTTGGCGGAGCCGACGCACGTCAGGCCGTGCTGCATGCCGATCGCCAGTGCCATGGCTGACGCCACCGCTTCGTGGTCATCGACCACCATCACCCGGAGGCCGTCGTCGAGCACCTCTCGTCGGGCCCCCACGTTCACCGTCACGCTCATGTCTCGTCCCCGCTCCCCCGAGCCCATCCCCAGTCATCTCAGGCCCGTGTACCTGAGCAACCTCCTTCGTTCAGTATGGAGACGGGCCCCCGACTCGTCTCACGAATCTGCAGGTCGGTGAACCAAACCGCTCACGAGTACCCATATCGGACAAGCCAATTCGTACGCGTGTGCCACGGGGGGCAGCAGGGGTCCTCAGTCGATGGTCACGGCGACCTTGCCCCGGACGCTGCCGGCCTCCAGACGCCGCATGGCGTCCGCGGCCTCAGCGAGCGGGTAGGCCCGATCGAGGCACGGGACGACCTGCCCCGACTCGAGGAGCAGGGCGAGCCGCTCGTAGTCGGAGGCCCTCTCCTTGGCGATGACGCTGGTCAGGCGCTGCCGACCGAGGGTCGACGCCAGCCGCGCCCTGAGCTGGCGACCGATCGTGCCGCCGGTCCAGTCGCCACCGCCTTCGCCACCGACGAGCACGAGGGTGCCGGTGGGCGTGAGCGCGTGGCGCAGGCGGGTCAGGTCGGACAGGCCGGCGATGTCGATGATGACGTCGTAGAGCGTGGACCCGTCAGCGACGTCGTCCCGGTCGTAGTCGAGGACGTGGTCCGCACCGAGGGCTCGAACCAGGTCGAGCTTGGCGGCGCTGGCCACCCCGGTGACCTCGGCCCCGACCGACTTCGCGAGCTGCACGGCATACGACCCGACCCCACCGGACGCGCCCGTGATGAGCACCTTCTGTCCGGCAGCCACCCGCCCGGCGTCGACAACGGCCTGCAGCGCGGTGCCGCCGGAGATGGGAACGGCGGCGAGCTGCTCCCACGTGAGGTTCGACGGGCGTCGGGCGAGCTTGGCCTCACGGCCCACGGCATACTCGGCGAACGAGCCCGGCGCGACGCCGAAGACGTCGTCTCCGACGGCGAGGGTCGTGACCTCGGATCCGACCTGTGCGACCGTGCCGGCCACCTCCCGCCCGATGACCGGCTGCTTGGGCGCGCGGAGGCCGAACACGAGGCGCAGCAGTCGTGGCTTGCCCTGCATGACGTGCCAGGCGCCCCGGTCGAGCCCGGCTGCCCGCACCCTGACGAGCACATCGCGCGGGCCGATCTCGGGACGGGGCAGCTGCGAGAGGCGCAGCACGTCGGAGGTGCCGTAGCCGTCCTGCACCACGGCACGCATCGAGCTCGTGGGGCTGTCGCTCCGACTCGGGCTGCTGCCACCGTCGACGGTGGCTGGTTGGTCCTGCATGGCTGCTCCCCTTTCACGGGTGACGAGCCCAAGCTCGCCGTACTTAGTACTATGAGAGTAGCGTACTAAGTACGAAACCACTAGGGTCGCTGGAGGTACGACGAGAGAAGGACAGCACGTGACGACTCCCAGCAAGGGCGCCAGCAGGACTCGGGGCGACCGAGCGCCACTCAGCCGCGAGCGCATCCTCGACGGAGCCATGCGTGTTGCCGACGGCGGCGGGCTCGCCTCCTTGACGATCCGGTCGTTGGCCCAGGAGCTGGGCGTGAAGCCGATGTCCGTCTACCACTACGTCGGGGGAAAGGACGAGATCATCGACGGAATCGTCGACCTCGTTTTCGGAGAGATGGATCTCCCTGGGACACAAGGTAGTTGGCGCACGCAGTTGCGCCTGCGCTGCGAATCCACCCGCAGGGTCCTGAGGCGCCATCCGTGGGCCATCCCGCTGTTGCAGTCGCGGACGAGTCCCGGGCCGGCGACCCTGCGCCATCTCGACGCCGTCATCGGCTGCCTGCGCGGCGCCGGTTTCTCCCTCGAGGCGACCGCCCACGCCTACGCCCTCATCGACTCCTACGTCTACGGCTTCGCCATGTCCGAGGCCTCCCTGCCCATCAACGGCCCGGAGACCGTCACCGAGGTGGCCCAGTCGATGATGTTCCGGCACCTCGCGGCTGACTATCCGAACCTGCTCGAGTTCACGACCGGGCACATCCTGCAGCCCGGCTACGACTTCGGTCTCGAGTTCGACCACGGCCTGCGCCTCGTCCTCGACGCCCTCGATCCTTCCTAGCTCCTCTCGCTCCTGCCGACCTGCCGCGCAGGCATGCCCGCGCAAAACATGCCCGCGCAGGCATGCCCGGGCAGACGTCGGTGGACGAGCGGCGAATCGCCCTGCAGCGCCGGCCGAGGGCGTTAGCGTGGTCGAGCAGGTCCTCGTCCGACCCGTGGCTGCGGAGGGAGGCGTGTGGTAGGTCCGCTGATCGGCACCAAGCTGTACGTCCCGATGCCCCGACCGGGCCTGGTGACCCGCGCCCGGCTGCACGAGCTCCTGCGCGCGGGCAGCCGGGCTCGGCTCACGCTGATCTCGGCACCCGCGGGGTTCGGCAAGACGACGCTCCTCTCGGACTGGGCGCACAGTGAGCCGCTCGCCGGCCGCGCGGTTGCCTGGGTGTCACTCGACCTGTCGGACAACGAGGCCGGGTCGTACTGGGCCTACGTCCTGACCGCCCTGCAGAGGTCCGGGACCCGCCTCGCGCCGAGCGTGATGGAGTCCTTCGACTCTGCCCCCGTCCCGACCGAGGGGGCGCTCACGGCGCTGGTCAACGAGCTCGCCGCGGCACCCGATGTCGTCTGGCTCGTCCTCGACGACTACCACCTGCTCGTCGACCACGCCGTCCGCGACGGCATGACGTTCTTCCTGGGGCACGTGCCGCCGAACGTCCACGTCCTGATCAGCACACGCGCCGACCCGGACCTGCCCTTGTCACGGTGGCGGGTGCGCGGCGAGCTGGTCGAGATCCGCGCCGCGGACCTCCGGTTCACCCTGAGGAGGCCGGCGCCTACCTCGACGCGTCCGCCGGCCTGCACCTCAACCGCGCAGATGTCGCCGCCCTGGAGGAGCGGACGGAGGGATGGATAGCCGCGCTGCAGCTCGCGGTCCTGTCCATGCGCGGGCGCTCGGACGTCAGCGGCTTCATCGCCCGGTTCGCCGGCGACGACCGCTACGTCGTCGGGTACCTCGTCGAGGAGGTCTTGGCGCAGCAGCCCGCGCAGATCCGCGACTTCCTGCTCCGGACCGCCGTCCTGGACCGGCTCTCGGGTCCACTGTGCGACGCACTGACTGGCCGCCACGACGGCGACCGGACGCTCGAGGCCCTCGAGTCGGCCAACCTGTTCCTCGTGCCCCTGGACGACCAGCGGCGCTGGTACCGCTACCACCACCTGTTCGCCGACGTGCTGAGGGCGCGTCTGCTTGCCGAGATGCCCGACCTGCTCCCCGTGCTCCACCAGCGGGCAAGCAGCTGGCACGAGCGGCATGACCTCGTCGACGACGCGGTCAGGCACGCCCTGTCCGGTCGTGACGTCGATCGCGCCGCCCACCTCATGGAGCTCGCGGTCCCGTCGATCAGACGCCATCGGCAGGAGGTCAAGCTGCTGGGTTGGCTCCAGGCGCTACCCGACCACGCGGTCCGGCGCAGTCCGGTGCTCAGTGTCTTCTACGGCTACATGCTCATGGTCTCCGGTCACATCGACGCGGTCGGGCAACGGTTCGACGATGCGGAGCGGGCCCTCACCGCGGGGCCGGACGCGTCCGGACCGCCCTGGGCCGATACCGAGGAGCTGCGCACCTTGCCGGCGACGATCGCCGTCCACCGCGCCGCACTGGCGCAGGCGCTGGGCGACGTCGCAGGGACGGCGGCCCACGCCAGACGTGCGCTCGAGCTCGCAGGCTCCGACGATCATCTGGCCCGAGGCGGTGCGGCCGGGTTCCTCGGACTTGCCGCGTGGGCAAAGGGCGATGTGGCGGGTGCGATCACCACATTCTCCGAGGCGATCACCAGTCTCCACGCAGCCGGCAACCTGGTCGACGAGCTGAGCAGCACGGTCGTGCTCGCCGACCTCTGGCTCATCGCCGGACGACCGAGCCGGGCCCGGGCCCTGTGCGAGCAGGCGATGCGGGTCGCCGATGCTCACGGAACCGCAGTGGCGCGGGCCGCCGCCACCCTGCACGTCGGACTGGGCGAGCTGGACTGCGAGGTCGGTGACGTCGGCGCGGCCAAGCGGCACCTCGAGGCGGCCTCCCTCCTCGCCGAGACCGCGCCGATGACCGAGAGCCTCTACCGGTGGTTCGTCCTGCGCAGTCGAGTCGCCGCAGCCGACGGCGACCTCCAGGGCGCCATCGCACTGCTCAACCAGGCCGAGGACAGCTACCGGCCGGGATTCTTCCCGGACGTCCGGCCCATCACCGCGATGAGGGCCCGGATCTGGATCACACAGGGCGACCTGTCACCGGCCGATGACTGGGCGACGGAACGAGGCCTGTCCACCGCCGACCGTGCGGACTACCTGCGCGAGTTCGACCACCTGACCCTGGTCCGGCTGCTGATCGCCCAGCACCGGGCACGCCCCGACCCTCACGCGCTCGAGATGGCAACGAGCCTCCTGTCGCGGCTGCACGAGGCCGCCCGGACGTCGGCACGCGAGGGAAGCCTCCTCGAGATCCGCATGCTGACCGCCGTGGCGCAGGACGCGCTGGGCCGTCATGCGGAGGCTGTGCAGTCCCTGGCGCGGGCCTGGGCCAGAGCTCCGGAGCCCGAGGGCTACGTCCGACTCTTCCTCGACGAGGGCAAGCCGATGGTGGAGTGGCTGCGCGGGACCGAGAAGAGCCCCGAGGTCGGTGACCACGTGCGTCGCGTGCTCGCACATGCGGGCCAGCGCGACCACGACGGCGCCGATGACCGCCATCAGGTGCGCCCGTCGACCGAGCTGCTGAGCGAACGAGAGCTGCAGGTGCTGCGGCTGCTGGACAGCGAGCTGACCGGCCCCGAGATCGCACGCGACCTCTTCGTGTCCCACAACACGGTGCGCACCCACACCAAGCACATCTTCACGAAGCTCGACGTCACCAGTCGCCGGGCAGCAGTTCGGCGCGGCCGCGAGCGGGGTCTGCTGTAGCGGTCAGCGCCACCAGCACCCGGAGCCCGGTCCGCTCGCCCCTGGATCACCCCGTCGGTCACATCGTTGGGTGACGACTGGTCACACCGCTCCTGCCTACGTTCGAGTCATCCCCAAGGCGCCTCGCCAAGGACCTCGAACCAGGAGCCGGCCATGACCATCACCCCCACAAAGCTCACCCGAGCGGCCGGCCTGTGCGCCGTGGTCGCGGGCGCGCTGTTCATCGCAGTCCAGGTCAAGCACCCGACCCTGGACCTCGACTTCGTCACGACGACCGAGTGGAAGGTCCGCCAGAGCGCGAAGGTCGTCATGGCCGTCCTCTCCCTCGCAGGCATCACCGGCATGTACCTGCGGCAGGTGAGGCAGACTCGGCTTCTCGGCCTGGTCGGGTACGCGCTCTTCGCGGTCGGCTACCTCATCATGCTGAGCATCGAGGTGGCGGCCCTGGTCGTCCTGCCCTCCATCACCGATGGCTCACCCGCCTACGTCACCAGTGTCCTCGCCGTTGCCACGGGCGGCCACGCGACGAGCGATGTCGGCCTCATGCTCCCCCTGAACCTGGTCAGCGCCGCGACGTACCTGGTCGGTGGGTTCCTGTTCGGCGTCGCGCTCTTCCGGGCCGACGTCCTCGCCCGGTGGGCGGCAGTCCTCCTCGCCGCAGGCACGGTCGCCACCATCGGGGTGGTCCTGTTCCCAGACGTCAACTTCCGGCTGTTCGCCCTCCCGATCGGCGTCGCCATGATCGGCCTCGGCTACTCCCTGTGGCGTGACGGGCGCGGCACGGCGACCCAGCCCACGCCGACCGCCGTGAGCTCGCAGCCGGACCTGGCCGGCGCCAAGTGACCATCCACACGTCAACGGCTCCCACCCGGTCGGCCAGATCGTCCGGGTGGGTGCCGTACGCGCTGGTCGCCCTCAGCCTCATCCCCGTCATCGCCGGCACCCTGCGTCTCGTGGAGCTGCTGGGCGGGCCCCATGCCCTGCCCGACAACGCACGCCTCTCCGCGTCGCCGGCACCCGTGGTGGTGCACATCATCAGCGTCATTCCGTATGCCGTGCTCGGCGCCTTCCAGTTCTCCAGCCGCCTGCGGCGTCGTCGCCCGCGATGGCATCGCGCGACAGGCCGCGTCCTGGTCGTCCTCGGGCTCGCCGTGGCCTTCTCAGGTCTGTGGATGACGGTGTTCTACCCACGCCAGCCGGGCACCGGAGAGCTTGCCTACCTGTTCCGGCTCGCGGCCGGCTCGGCCATGGCTGCCAGCATCACCCTCGGTCTGGCAGCGATCCGCCGCCGTGACATCGCCTCTCACCAGGCCTGGATGACACGCGCGTACGCCCTCGCCCTCGGCGCGGGGACGCAGGTCGTCACCCAAGGCATCGGGCACGCCATCCCGGGCGCCGGCCCGCTCACGACCGATCTGGCGCTCGGCGCCGGATGGGTCATCAACCTCGCCGTCGCGGAGTACCTCGTCACGCACAGCGGGCGAATCCGCCCGAGTCACCGACCGCGCACGGGAGCGAGAGTCGGTGGGCCATGAACGCGTCCGACGGCGGAGCAGGAATCCCGTGCTACCGGCTGCGGGTCGACGAGCACCTCGGCCCCCATTGGGCTCCGTGGTTCGGAGGCCTCAGCCTGGCCAGGGAGACGGACGGCACCACCACGCTGACCGGTGAGGTTGCCGACCAGGCGCAGCTGCACGGGCTGCTGGCGAGAGTTCGAGACCTCGGCCTCACCCTGGTCTCCGTCCAGGTGCTAGACCCCGCGACAGCGGAGGGCAGCAGCGCGGAAACCGATGACGCATCGCCGCGAGGCGGTCCGGCCGGGAGCGCTGTGCCAGTGACTCAGCCCCGGAAACCAACGTCCCCCGATGCCATCACGACGGTGCGGCACTGAGATGTTGCTCCAACAGCTCGAGCGCACACCGAGTGGTGTCATGGACGATCTCGCCGGGTTCACCCCGGAGCCGTAGGCGTTGTTCCGCCACCACCTTGGACGAGGTGGCAACGGCAAGCATCACGGTGCCCGGAGGCTGGTCCTCTTGAGGGTCGGGTCCCCCGACCCCGGTCACGGCGACGGCGAGGTCGGCCTCCATGAGGGCAGCGACACCGCTCGCCATCGCCGTGGCACAGGACATGCTGATCACGGGTCCGGGCGGGACGCCCAGCACCGTGTGCTTGACCTGCGAGGAGTAGGCGGTGACTGCGCCCCGGAACCAGTCCGACGATCCGGGAGCAGCTGCCAGCTCCGCGCTGATCGAACCGCCGGTCAGCGACTCGGCGACCGCCACCCCCATGCCTGCCGCACTGGCGAGCGCAGCGATCGACGCAGCGATGTCGGAGAGCTCACGTGGCGCTCGGCCGGTGTGCATGCCGAACCCCCTTGATCGCGACGCGGGGCCTCATTCGCCCAGTTGCGCGAGCGCGCGGTCCTTGGCCTCGGTGAACTGCGAGCCCAGCTCGCTCAGCTGCTCGTTGCTGGCAGCCTTGGCGAAGGCGGGCAGGATCTCCTCCTCTTCCTCCTCGACGTGGTGGCGGACCTCACCGATCATCGCGGCGATGAGCCCGTCCACCCCCGGGGCGCCGGGGTCGGAGGCCAGCAGCTGCTTCAAGGTGGCCTCCACGTGGTGGTGTTCCTCGAGCCCGTCGTCCACATCGTCCTGCTCGTCCGGCACCGTGGCCTTGATGGCGGGATAGACGACCTCCTCCTCGGCCTTCGAGTGCGGGACGAGCAGCTCGTTGACCTGGCGCAGCAGGTTCGGGATCTCGTCGGGCTCAGCCGACTCGAGCTTCTTGAAGACTGCTTCGAGCGTGGCGTGGTCCTTCTTGATCAGCGTGATGACACCAGACACAGGAGAGCCTTTCTGCGGGCAGTGGGATCGCCTCCCGTCCCCACGGTTGAGGGCGGGTCGCCCAGGACTTACCCAGCCGTCCGCCCTGGTCATCGCGAGAACCGCGATGCCGAATACCTTCGTGTCTCGTGCCATTCGGCCGGCCCGAGCCAGAGCGTGACCGGGGAAAGCGCTCCCCGGCCCGCGAAGTCAGCTGGCCTGCAGCGCGGACATCACCGGCTGTTCGAGAGCCTCAGGTGGCCGGCAACCCTCAGAGCACGACACGGCCGGAACCCCGTCACGAACCTCGATGTGCCACTCCGTCCCACCGCGCACCGGCTCAGCCATCACGGTGACAGTGCCATCGCACCCGTCTGTGGGGCAGGGGATGTTGATCTCGTCCACGAGACCAAGCCTAGCCCGGGCCGGTTCCCGCGCGGCACGCGTCTGGCTCGGTGGTTCGGGGTGTCGCTCAGCAGCAGACGGTGGCGCTCGGTGCGGGCTCGGTGACCCCGGCGGTGCTTCCGCAGCACCCGGGTGCTGTCTCGGGCGTAGGGTCGACGCTGAAGGAGGGGCTGTCGGCAAGAACGGTGTAGACCTCCCACCGCTCGCCGTTCGGCGTGCCTTCGACCCAGAACTTGTCCTGCTTGGCGTAGCAGCAGGTGGTGCCGCGTTCGTCGAGGCTGGCCATGCCCTGCTCCGCGAGTCGGGCCTGCTCGGCGTCGACGGCGGCGACGTCCGAGACCTCGACGCCGAGGTGGTTGAGGCTGCCGCCCTGGCCGGGGTTCTCGATGAGCACGAGCTTGAGCGGGGGCTCGGCGATGGCGAAGTTCGCGTACCCCGGACGAACCTGGGCCGGCTGGGCGTTGAACAGGGTCGAGTAGAAGTCGATCGACGCCGGCAGGTCGTCGACGTTGAGGGCGAGCTGGACACGGGACATGGGTTCTCCTGACAGTGGAAGGCATCGACGAGTGTCGATGCCTGAGACTTGCACCAGATATTGACCTCTGTCAATATCGATCCATGTCGAAGTCTGTCCTGGAGCTGACGCCCGTCGAGGCCGTCGCCTGCTGCTCCCCCGTCACCCGGGAACCCCTCAGCGCCGAGCAAGCCCACCAGGTGGCGCCCGTGCTCAAGGCGATAGCCGACCCGGTGCGGCTTCGGCTGCTCTCCCTGATCGCCTCACACCAGGACGGCGAGGCGTGCGTGTGCGACCTCAACGACGCGTTCGACCTGTCCCAGCCGACGATCAGCCACCATCTCAAGCAGTTGTTCGATGCTGGTGTGCTCGGCCGGGAGAAGCGGGGCGTATGGGTCTACTACCGGGTCAACAGCGCGGCCCTCGGCGACCTGGTCGCTCTGTTGGGCGGGGTCGCGCGGTGACCGACCCTCGCCCCGCTCCGCGCGTCACGGCGGGGCCGGTTTCGGGCGTGCCGATCGGTACCCCGTCAGGCGATGCGCCATCGCTGGGTCGGCGGGTGGCGGCCGAGGCCGTCGGCACGGGCCTGCTTGTCGCAGCGGTCATCGGCTCCGGGATCGCAGCCGCACGGCTGTCTCCGAGCGACGAGGGGTTGCAGCTGTTGGAGAACGGCATCGCCACCGGAGCCGTGCTCGTCGCGCTCGTGCTCGCGTTGCAGCCCGTGTCGGCCGCATTCAACCCGGTCGTGACCATGGTCGAACGAGCCACGGGAGCCATCACGACGTCGGAGGCCATCGCCCTGATGGCCTCGCAGGTGCTCGGGGGTGCGGCCGGGGCGATGCTGGCCAACGTCATGTTCGACCTGCCGGTCGTGACCATCTCGTCGCAGGCGCGTGGCAGTGCCGGACAGTCGGTCGGCGAGGTCGTGGCCACCTTCGGTCTGGTCGTCCTCGTCATCTCGACCCAGCGTGCCGGGCGAGCACACGCCATCGCCTACGTCGTGGGTGGCTGGATCACGGCCGCCTACTGGTTCACCAGCTCCACGAGCTTCGCCAACCCTGCCGTCACGATCGCTCGCACCCTGTCCGACACCTTCGCCGGCATTGCCGTGGCATCCGTGCCAGTGTTCGTCCTCATGCAGCTGCTCGGCGGGGCCCTCGCGCTCGGGTTCCTCGCCATCCTGCATCCGTCAGCCAAGGAGCTTCGACCATGAGCGATCTCGACACCCCTCCCACCGGGCCCGGTGCCTCCGACGAGCGCCCGACCGTGCTGTTCGTCTGCGTCCACAACGCCGGCCGGTCCCAGATGGCCGCCGGCTACCTCCAGCACCTCGCCGGCGACCGAGTCCGCGTCCTGTCGGCCGGCTCGCAGCCTGCCGACACGGTCTACCCCGTCGCCGTCGCCGCCATGGCCGAGGACGGCATCGACATCACCACCGAGACCCCGAAGCTGCTGACCGACTCGTCAGTCCGCGAGGCCGACGTGGTCATCACCATGGGCTGCGGCGACGCCTGCCCCTACTATGCCGGCAAGCGATACCTCGACTGGGAGCTCGACGACCCGGCTGGCCAGGATCTCGACGCGGTGCGCCCCATCCGCGACGAGATCCGCGCCCGCATCGAGACCCTCGTCACCGAGGTCGCACCCGACTGAAGCCTGCTACCTGTGGCACGACCTGCTCGCCGATGAGTCGGATCGCCTCGGTGTCTTCGGGATCTGCCAGCGTGAACGTCACGTACTCCGAGCCAGCCGACGCGTACTCGCGCAACGTGGCCACGACCGTCTCCGGCGTGCCCGCGATGCCGCCGAATCCGGGGTGCCGCTGCACCTTCGCTGCCAGCTCGGTCTCGTCGCGGGCGATGAGGATGGACACGTGGTTGCACAGGGTGATCTCCTCGAACGGCCGTCCGACGACCTCACAGTGCTCCGCCAGCACACCGAAGAGACGGGCAACCTCCCGCGGGTCTCCGGACACGTTGCACATGTCGGCGTGGCTCGCGACGAGCCGAAGCGTGACGCGTTCGCCGCTACCACCGATGAGGATGGGCGGCCGAGGCTGCTGCACCGGCATCGGGTCGTTGTAGGCACGGGTGACCGTGTAGTGCTTTCCGGCGAAGCTGGCGGGGCGCTGGGTGAGCATGCGGTCGACGACCTGGACCGCCTCCTCGAGCATCTCCATGCGCTGCCTCACCGGCGGGAACGGCCAGCCGTAGGCTGTGAACTCGGGCTCATGCCAAGCCGCTCCCAGCCCGACGATGGTCCGGCCGTGGCTGATCACGTCCAGCGTCGCGCAGGTCTTTGCGAGCAGGGCCGGGTTGCGGTAGGGCACGCCGACGACGAGCTGGCCGATGCGGATCCGCTGCGTCACGGCCGCGATCGCTCCCAGGGTGGCGAAACACTCGAGGACCGGCACTTCCCGCTCGGGGTGCTCCTCGTCGGAGAACATGAAGTGGTCCGCCATCCACACCGAGTCGAGGCCTGCCTCGTCACAGGCGCGAACGACCGCCAGAAGGGTGTCGGCGTGGTTGCCGTGCTCACTGGGGTGCGTGGGCATGAGCTGCAGGCCGAGAAGCATCGGTCACTCCTGTGGATCTGGAAGGTGGATGGGGACGTACGCCGGGCGATCCTTGCCGAGACGCCGCGACGGTATCGGCACGCGTCGATCCTTGCAGGAGTCGGGAGGACCGGCCGCCGGGGACCTCCCCCCGGGGCCTCCCGCGCGGGCGGAATCATGGCTGGCACTCGCGGTCGCGCTCGGCGTAGCGTCGAGCAATGACCCGTATTGCAACGGATGAGAAGCACGATGGGGACACGCCCTTCGACGTCGAGGAGATCCGCCGCGCGCTCGAGACCGACGGGATCACGGCGTGCAGGGGAGCGTTCTCGGTCGAGTGGGTCGAACGCGTGCGTGAGGACATCGAGGTGGCCTTCGAGGATGCCCGGTCCCGCGAGCGCGGGGCCATCGGGCGGGGACCGAACCGGTGGTACGTCGAGATCCATCCGGAGCAGCTGCGCGGCTTCGTCGAGCTCGTCGACCACCCGTGGGTACGCACGGTGTCCGAGACGATGCTGGGGCCCGACTACCGGATCGTGGAAGTGGGTTTCGACATCCCCTTCCCGGGCGCGAAGGTGCAGCCCTGGCACCGCGACTTCGCCAGCCCGCCCGAGACCAAGGACGAGCACCGCCTGACGTCCTTGGCGTTCAACCTCACCACCGTGGACACGACCGACGAGATGGGCCCGTTCGAGGTCGCCCCCGGCACCCAGTGGGAGCGGGGTGACGACTTCGACCACCAACAGTTCCCCCCGAAGTCGAGCTACGCCCGCTACGAGGCGTTGGCCGAGCGGAAGTACCCCAGAAGGGGGGACATCTCCGTGCGCTCCGCGCTCACGATCCACCGCGGGACCCCGAACCGCTCCACCGTGTCCCGGCCGGTGCTCGTGCTCGGAGTGGACACCCCTGGCACCGCCAATGACGCTCACCACAACCCAGCCGTCACCAAGGACTTCTACGAGCGCCTGCCTTCCAGGGTGCGCCATCACCTCACCTGCCCCGTGGTCGACGAGCTGCAACCGATCGAGCAACGGCACGACATCGAAGGCCTCGTGATGGGCTGAGGCCCGCGCGTCAGTCATGCTGATGGTCAGCAGCGTTCGCTCCCGAGTCCTTCTCCTTGCTCATCTGGGCATGGGTGGCGGCCTTGAGCTTCTCGGGCATCCCCTTGAGCAGGCCTGCCTGCACCTTGTTCCGCCAGGAGTGCGCGACCACGTGGTCGTCGCCACGCAGCATGGCCTCCACACCGTCGCGTGCGACGTCAGCCGGGTCGTCCTTGTGCATGTCGTCGACGACCGTGTCCTCCATGCCGGCCCGGCGGAAGAAGTCGGTGTCGGTGGGACCGGGCATCAGGGCGGTCACGGTGACGCCGCTGCCATCCAGCTCGTACCGGATGGCCTCGGCGAACGACAGCAGGAACGCCTTCGACGCGGCGTACGTCGCGTACCACGGTCCCGGCATGGTGCCGGCGACGGATGAGGTGACCAGGACCGCTCCCTCGCCACGGCGGACCATCTCGGGCAGCAGCCGCTTGGCAGTGTGGACCACGGACGTGACGTTGAGGGCGACGAGCCGCAGGTCGTCCTCCAGCGGCGTGTCGACGAACGGGCCCGACACTCCGACCCCCGCGTTGAGCACGAGCACGTCGACCGGCTTGTTGACTGCGCCGACCTCGCGGACGAGGTGCTCGACGCCCTCCGTGGTTGCGAGGTCAGCGCGTACGGGCACGACGACGTGTCGCCCGGCCTCCGCGAGGTCAGCCATGGCGTCGTCGAGGCCCGCGTCCTCAGCGCAGACGACGAGGTCGTGGCCGCGGCGCGCGAGCTCGGCCGCGATGTGCAAACCGATGCCGCTGGAGGCTCCGGTCACCACGGCCAGGGGCGCTCTGGTGATGGCCCCGGCCCCCTCAGTGCTCAGGGTGCTCACTGTCGAGCCGGTGTGCGCGTCGGTGTGGGCGCTGGTGTCGCTCATCGTCAACCCCTTCAGGCGGTGGAACCCCGCCCGTACCCAGAAGGGCAACGCGTCAACGGAGCCGGAACGCCCACGGCAGCGATGATCGCGGTACGTCGCGGCACGCGCCCCACGGTCCCTCGCTCGGGCCGGCGGGTGAGGCAGGCCCGAGCCCCGGACCTAGCTGGTGGCGGTCGAGGCCGACGCCCGCCGCTGGGCCGCGCCGGCGCCCCAGTGGCTCAGGTCGAGCAGCGCGGCCAGGACCACCCAGAACCAGTCCCAGCCGGTCAGGCCACCGACCTGCCACAGGATGACGTACATCAAGGTCGCGAACGGCAGGACGATCAGGCCGAGCAGCGGCCAGATCCACGTGGTGAAGGCGGCATCGACCATGGCGGGTCGAGCGATCCAGACCATCACCAGCGCCAGGCGTGGAAACACGCCGGCCATCAACACGAACAGGCAACCCATCGCGCGTTCCTCTCCTTGGTGGCACTCCCACCGTGCCCATCGCACGGCAGGCCGGCGTCACCCGACGCGGGTGATCGCACGGATGGCATACGTGTGGCCCCGAGGGGTGCGCCACGCGCCTCACTCGACCAGCCGTCCTGCGCGGCGGGTGCAGCTCAGATGCGGCGGCGCCGACCGGGCGTCACCGCTGCACCCACGACTGCCGCCTTGGCGACCGGGGAGGGACCGGGCGTGACCGCCGCGGTGACGACGGCGGCCTTGGCAACGGGTGCGCGGACGACTCCACGGCGACCGACTCGGGATGCACGTACGGGCATGTCAGTCTCCTACTGTCTCGAGCTCGAGGTCGGCCTCGATGGCCGCCAGGATGGCCTGGATGGGGATGCGGCCGTTGGCGATCAGCTGGCCACCGGCGCGGCGGGCGGCCGAGGCGAAGGGGGCTGCCCACAGGTTCTCGTAGATGATCACGCCTGCCGTGCTGCCGGGGTCCATGGCCGCGGCAAGGTGGGTCACGTCCTCCTCGGCCAGGAGCTCGGCGAGCTCGGCCTCGAGGACCTGTATCTCGCCCAGGTCGTCGAGGTCGGCGAGCTCCATGGCCTCGATCGAGCCGTCGTCGTCCTTGACGAGGATGAGCAGGTCGATGACCCGGATGGTTCCCGCCTTGGACAAGGCGACCAGCTCCGTGGCCATCTCACCGGTGAACGTGGTTGATCCTGCAGGGAACTCGACGATCAGATAGTCCACGGGACCGAGTTCGTCGAGAGATGTATGCGTCATGGAAGCTGCCTTTCGAGGCGTTGAGGTGGGTCCGGGCGATACTGAGGCCGCACCGGCCCCTCAGGTGCCGCTGACCACGAGTGGCCGGACCCGTTGTCGTCTCCTCAGCGTCCCGCGAGCGAGGCGATCACACCTCATCCTCCGAGGGTTATTGCGGGCGCGTCATGGCGCTGACCTCGCCGCTGTCGCCGGACCAGAAACTCCCTGCGCAACACCGGCTCCGGTGAGAGACGATCCGGAGGAACGACGTGCAGTTTCCCGAAGGCCGGCTCCACCCGTGAGAGGAACACCGGAATGTCCGAGGTTGTCGCAATCATGTCCATGTCGCTCGACGGCTATGTCGCCGACCCCGACGACGGGGTGGCCGAGGTGTTCGACTGGTACTTCACCTCCGGCGACGTCGAGCTCCACACCGGAGGGTCGAACCCGATGACGTTCACGGTGTCCGAGCCGAGTGCCGAGCACCTTCGCGGTCTCACGTCCGGACTCGGTGCCGTGCTCACCGGCCGGCGCACCTTCGAGGTCGCCCAGGGCTGGGGCGGCAACCACGCCTGGGGACCGGCATTCGTCCTGACCCACCACATCCCAGCCGGATGGCCGCGACCAGACTCGACCGTCCACTTCGTGACCGACGGCATCGAGAGTGCCGTGCAGCAGGCCAAGGCTGCCGCAGGCGGGAAGTCCGTCGGCGTGCACGGTGCTGACACCATCCAGCAGTGCCTGAACGCTGGTCTCCTCGATCAGATCCAGGTCGACATCGCGGCCGTTCTCCTGGGCTCCGGCGTGCGACTCTTCGACCACCTCGCCGGCACGCCGGCGGTCCTGGGCAACCCGACAGTGGTGCCGGGCGTGGGCGTCACTCACCTGCGCTACCCGGTGCGCACGGCGTAGTCGCACGGCTCGCGCCGAGGCCACAGCTCGAGCCGTCCGCAGAGGCAGCGGCACACTGGAGACATGGTCGTCGTCGTGCCCCCGCCGAGCCGACAGACAAACCTCGCGCTGCTGCTGCTCCTGGCGGGGGCTTTCGTGACCGGCTGGCTGGCCTTCGGGGTCGGCGCCTGGCCGGAGTCCAGGGTCGTGGCCGTGGTCCACGGGATCCTGGGCCTCGGCATCCTCGTGCTCGTCCCGTGGAAGGCCGTCATCGTGCGACGCGGGCTGCGCCGTCGACGGCGGCACGCTCCCGCGGTCGCGTTCGCCGTGGTCGTCGCCGTCGGCCTGTTTGCCGGGATCGTGCACGCCACACTCGGTCCCCTCGAGGTCAGCGGGGTCAGTGCACTCGACGTTCACGTCGCCCTCGCCGTCGTCGCGGTACCGCTCCTCCTGCTCCACGTCGTCGGCCGGCGCCAGCGGCCCCGCACGACCGACCTCTCCCGACGAACCGCCCTGAGGGCGATCGCCATCGGCGGTACCGCGGCACTGGCATACGGCGCGGTGGAAGCGACCACGTCGACAGCACACCTACCCGGCGCACGACGTCGCGCGACGGGGTCATACGAGGTCGGATCCGGCGCACCCTCCACGATGCCGGTCACCCAGTGGTTCACCGACGCTGTGCCCCGCGTCGATCTGGCCTCCTTCCAGCTCCTGGTCACCCGACCCGGTGCGTCGACACTGCGTCTCTCGCACAGCGAGCTGCTCGCCATGAGCGGCGCGACCCGATCAGAAGTCCTGGACTGCACGGGCGGCTGGTGGGCCGAGCAGACCTGGCGCGGCGTCCCGCTGGACGCCCTGCTCGGCACGCCCGACCACGGATCCATCGCCGTGCGTTCGATGACCGGCTACACCAGGCACTTCCCACCCCACGACGCACCGGCGCTGCTGCTCGCCACGCAGGTGGGCGGCGCCCCGCTCAGTCCCGGTCACGGCGCGCCGGTGAGGCTGGTCGCCCCTGGGCGCCGCGGTTTCTGGTGGGTCAAGTGGGTCGAACAGGTGAGCGTCGAACCACAACCGTGGTGGTCGCAGTCGCCGTTCCCACTTCAGTGAGCCCCACGTCCAGCCATGTGTGCAGGCCGCCGCGCTCCCGCGGAGCTCATCAACGGCCGTCCGGCGCGCCGCCCGGCGGGCGAGCTCCGTCTGCGGCAGCGGGGATGGGGTCGTCCGGGCGGGTGAACAGGATGCTGAGACTGACCACGAGGACCCACGAAGGAAAGACCAGCTGGGTCCACTTCTGGGCATCAGCTGCCACGAGCAGCACCGCCGCCGTCAGGATGCCGAGGTAGGCCACCCACCGCGGAACCCCAGACGTCCGCAGGGCAAGGCTGCTGACCGAGAGGGTGAACACCGCCGCCATCCTCATGGCATAGATCGACACCAAGGCATGCGCGGAGTCTTGGCCGTAGGACCACACGTCCACACCGACGTCGGGGTTCGCGAGCATCGCCATAAGACTCGTGGACGTCACGGCGCCGCCGAACAGCATCGCGAGGAAGAGCAGGCCACTCCCGAGGAACACCGTGGAGAACAGCCGGTCCTCGACGTCCCCCAGCTGGTCTCGCACCACTCCGATGAACCACAGGAAGGCGATGCCCGCGAACGGCACGATGTTGAGGCTGAGCCGGATCAGGTCACGCTTCTGCGGGTCGGACTGCAGCACGCGCAGGTCGTCGGAGGACAGGGCGATGCGCAGCATGACCATCGCCACGAGGAGCAGGACCGCGAAGATGATGCCGGCGATGGCCGCAGAGCGCCGGCTGCGCCAGAACCGGGCCGTCCCGATGGACGCTGTGGATGTCACCGAGCGCGCTCCTCTTCTTGTTGGCAGCTCAACCCTGCCAACGGGACCGGAGCCCGGCGTCACCCGGAGCGGGTGATCCCTTGCCTCCGACGACCTGACCGTCCGGCTCGGCCCGCTGGGTCGGTGTTGCGGAGCGCGAGCAGCCAGCACCGCCTGGCGCCGCCTCATCGGACGCTGCCGGAGAGGCGCAGAAAGGGCGAGCGGTCCCGAGGAGGCGGGGGCGTCCCCGGGACCGCTACCTGAGTCGCGCCCCCTTACGCGCGTGAAGGAGTACGCAACCACGTGTGGCCATGCCTGAATTCCTTCCATGGCTCGGCCACAACCCTTGAATGTCGCAGGCCCACGCCGTGGGGTCACAGTGCGGTCGGTGGCGCCACAGACCGAGCTGGCGGACACGGCCTGCAAGACATCCGTCACTAGGGAACAGGGCGGCGGGCCACTTCGACTAGCCAGTCCGCGCACGGTCGATGTCCGTATCCCGCAACGTGTGCCTGAGCTCCTATGGTGGTTGCCGCCTCAGGGTCTGGGATGGGAGCTCCGCGAACTTCTGGCGGTAGGCAGCAGCGAAGCGGCCCATGTGCAGCACCCCCCAGCTGTACGCCACCGTCTCCACACTCGTCGTCCCAGCAGTCGCCCGCCTCAGGTCCGCGTGGATGCCGTCCAGCCGCAGGTCGCGCAAGTAGGTCATGGGCGGCTTCCCCACATGGGTGTGAAAACCGGCCTGGAGCGAGCGCACACTCACGTGGACAGCTCTTGCCAGAACCGTGCTCGACCACGCCTCTGATGGGCGTTCGTGCAGCAGGTCGACGGCGCGCGCGACGGAACGCGGGACGGCCGGCGCGTCGGGACGCGTGAGCTCGTGGATGAGGCTGTGGTCGTGGCCCAGCAGAAGCGCGTCGAGCAGGGTCCTTTCGAGCTGCCGTCCAGCAAAGGGGTTTGTCAGCAGGCGTCCCACGCTCATGAGCTCTCCGGCGATCAGGTTCACCATGCTGCGCCAGACGCGCCCCTCGGGCGTGGTCAGGTTCATGTGGAACGGCAGGTGCAACGGCCGCTTGACGGCATGTCCCAGAAGCTCCTCGAGCTCCCTCTCGAGTGTCGAGCTGGGGATCATCACGCACAGCTGGACAGCCTCAGGGCTCCACTCGATGTCAGCGGGCGCGCCCGCAGGAAAGAGTGCCGCCTGCTCGCTCGTCGTCACCATCGGTGCGGAGCGCCCCACGGTGGAGACGGCCGTGCCCACCACCGGGGTGTTGACGTGGATGTGACGAGCCTCGTCAGTCACCAGTCGCATTCGGCGGCCGTATCCCAGCTGTCCGAGCGTGGTCGTCCCGATTCGCGCGGTGGCCAGGCGCATGCTCAACGGGCCCGGTTCCAAGGCTTCGAGACGGTTCGGCAGGTACACCTCTGCGACAGCCGCCTCAGCCTCATCCGGTGCAGCCGCCGTCACCACCGTGACGGAGCTCGTTCGTGGCGTGGTGCCGTTTCTCGTGAAGTGCGGGTCGGCCGGGACATCTCCGTGACTTCTCCCGGACGCCTTCTGCCGGCCCATCCTCACCCACCGCGCCTTCCCCACTGGCCCGGGCGCCTGGCATGAACACGCTTCATGCCTGCACCACCGGTCTCGACCTCGGACTGTCACGTGCGGCCACTATAGGCACGTGACGCACCCGGATGACCTCCGGGCAAGATCGTGTGGCGCCTGTGGAACAAGGCCGGTTAACGGATGTACACGTGGGTACAGGAAGGGAACGCCCGACCATCTCAACAGGTCCGTAGTCCGCGAATCCGCAGTGCCGGAGGGGTGACCAATGCCGGAGGATCCGCCCGTCGCCGAGATGCTCGAGGTCGCTGCCTCCACGGCCCCGCTGCCAGAACGGGCACGAGACCTCCTGCAGTGGCTCACCGGATGGTTGTCCTTCGAAGCCGCCTGGCTGGCCCTGGCCGATCCTCGGTCGAACGTCTACGCGACCGCCGGGAGTGCTGGCCTGGATCAGTCCGTCCTCGACTACCTGGACGGCCCGGCGATGGCGCAGGAGATAGAGCTGACGGGGCTGAACCGCGACCGGCCGCCGGTCAGCGTGACGGAACTGCCGGTCGCCGTCGACGAGCTGCCGGCCTGGGCGGAGTGCCTGACCCCGGCCGGTTTCCGTGAAGGCCTGGCGGTCGCACTTTTCGAGCCCGGCGGCCAGCACGTGGGATTCCTCGGTCTGCTCTCGTCCGGCAACGAGCCGCCGTCAACCGTCACACGTACCCGCTTGGCGCGCGTCTCACCGTGGATCGCCCGGGGTCTTTCGCCAACGCGTTCGCTGCTCGCGACGGTTCGCATCGTGAGAGGTGCCACCGCCGGCGTGGTGCTCCTCCGGGACGGCGGCGTCCAACCGCTTCCGGGGCTCGAGGACCATGCGGTCCTGGCCGCGGACTCCCCGGTCGTGGACCTTGCCTGGGTGACGCTCGTGGCTGGACAGGTCTACAGGTCGTTCATGTGGCCGGCCGCGGACGGATCGCACTCCGGGGGCCACGTGCGCATCTCGGTGCTCGCCGCCGGTGAGCTACCGACCCTCGTGCTGGGTGCCGTCCTCGTGACACCCGACGTGGACTGCCGAGCCCTCACGCCACGGGAGCTCCAGGTGCTCGGACTGCTCGTGGACGGCCGCTCGAACCAGCAGATCGCAAAGAGGCTGGCCGTGGCGCCTCGGACCGTCGCCGCACATGTGGAGCACGTGCTGACCAAGCTGGAGGCGCCGTCGAGGACACTGGCAGCGATCCGAGCCGAGCGCGAGGGCTGCTACGTTCCGCCGACACCGGATCCCCCACCGGACCGTCGTCACCGACGTGGAGACCAGGAGTCACTCCACGGTCGACGGCTGAACGGCGAACGGGATTGACTGCCGGACAGCGGTTTCCGCTGCGGCGCTGTCGCTGCCTTTTCGGCCGCGACCGCGAGGGCGCCTCCCTCACGGCGCGCGCAGCAACGGCCCTCACGGAGCGGCACCGGACGCCACCTTTTCTCCACGCCACCGGCGTGTCGCGGTTACGGCAATCTGTGAGGGGTAATCGCAGCCTGCGACTGCTCACGGACGGACCGAGGTGGCCGTGACCGGACGGCCATGGATGAGCACCGCGCTGGAGGCGAACATGCACGCCATGGTGTACCGCGGACCGTACAGAGTCCGCGTCGAGAAGAAGGACATACCGAAGGTCGAGCACCCGAACGACGCGATCGTGCGGGTCACACGAGCAGCGATCTGCGGTTCGGATCTGCACCTGTACCACGGGATGATGCCCGACACCCGGGTCGGGATGACCTTCGGCCACGAGTTCATCGGCGTGGTGCACGAGGTCGGACCGTCGGTCGAAACGCTCTCGGTGGGCGATCGGGTCATGGTGCCGTTCAACGTCTTCTGCGGGACCTGCTACTTCTGCGCACGTGGTCTGTACTCCAACTGCCACAACGTGAACCCGAACGCCACCGCGGTGGGTGGCATCTACGGCTACTCGCATACCTGCGGCGGGTACGACGGTGGCCAGGCCGAGTACGTTCGGGTGCCGTTCGCCGACGTTGGTCCAGGGCTCATCCCGGACTGGATGGACGACGACGACGCGGTCCTCTTCACTGATGCCCTGCCGACGGGGTACTTCGGGGCCCAGCTCGGCGACATCGTCGAAGGTGACGTCGTCGTGGTGTACGGCTCGGGACCGGTGGGCCTGTTCGCGGCGAGGTCGGCATGGCTCATGGGCGCCGGGCGCGTCATCGTGGTCGACCACTTGGACTACCGGCTGGAGAAGGCACGCGAGTTCGCCCACGCCGAGACCCTCAACTTCACGCAGCACGACGATGTCGTACGTCACCTCAAGCACGTGACCGAAGGGTTGGGTTCGGACGTCGTCATCGATGCGGTCGGCGCAGAGGCCGACGGCAACCTCACCCAGCACGTGACGTCAGCGAAGCTCAAGCTCCAGGGCGGTTCGCCGGTCGCGCTGAACTGGGCGATCGACACGGTCCGCAAGGGGGGCACGGTCGCCGTGGTGGGGGCCTACGGTCCGCTGTTCAGTGCTGTCAAGTTCGGTGACGCGATGAACAAGGGCCTGACGCTGCGGATGAACCAGTGCCCCGTCAAGCGCCAGTGGCCGCGGCTGTTCGAGCACGTCCGCAACGGCTACTTCAAGCCCAGCGACATCGTCACCCACCACGTCCCACTGGAGGACATCGCCGAGGGCTACCACATGTTCTCGGCCAAGCTCGACAACTGCATCAAGCCCCTGGTCGTTCCCAGTGCGGCCTGACCTACCGGCAGGACTTCCTCATGACCTACGCACCTCCCTACACGCCTCACAAGCCTCAGCTCTCCCCTGACCGCGACCAGCTGCGTGCCAGCATCCCCGGCTGGGGCGCCGACCTCGACCCCGCCGATCGCCCGGCGGTCCCGCGAGAACGGTTCGATCCGTCCCTGACCGGCGCCCACTGGGAGTACCCGGACCAGCAGCCCGAGAAGTGGCCACGGGAACGCTCGGTCGAGCACACCCAGCTGACGCCGGTCTTCGGCACGACCTGTCCGCCGAAGGGCCTCTCCGGCGCGATCCGCAAATACGCCTACGCGAAGTACAGCGAGGGCCAAGCCGCCCACTGGTTGCTCCTGATGGCCGGCGATCGCGTGGACGAGCTCGAGAGCGCGATGCGGTCCTTCCTGACCCTTCGCCCGGACAACCCCATCACCCAGACCGGGGTGATTGCCGAGGTCAAACGCCACGGGCTGCGCTCACGTCTGGGGCAGCACCGCGCGGACCTCAAGCACCAGTGGATGGATCCGATCATCGTCGGTGCGCCCTGGGCGGCTGCAGCGACTGGCGTCGCTGGGGCGTACAAGGTCGCCAAGAACGTGGCCGGTCGTCGCTAGGCGACCCATGAGCACCAGCAGAGCGAACCTCACGCGGCGCGCGTCCGGGCGCATTCTCAGTGCCCGGCGCGCGCTGGCATGTCTGGCCGCCGGCGGCGTGGCGGGCATCCTGATCGGGTTGTTGTGGTCGCCCACCCTGTCGCCGTTGGCGGGCTGGCTGGTTGCCTCCGGCTGCGCCCTGACGTGGGTGTGGTCGATCGGCTGGCCGCAGAACGCAGAGGAGACCAAGCGGCTCGCCGAGGAGGAGAGTCGCTCCCGCTCCACGGACACCTGGGTGGTCCTCGCTTGCGTGGCCAGCCTTGCCGCGGTGGTGGTGGCCTTGGTGCAGTCGAGCGGCCAGAAGGACGCCACCGCCGTCACGGCTGTCCTGTTGGGTGCCATCGGCACGATCCTTGCCTGGGCCTTGGTGAACACCGTCTTCGCACTCAAGTACGCGCGCATGTACTACCTGGGCGAGCCCGATCGTGGCGGCATCGACTTCAAGGCCGAGCGGGTGCCCTGCTACGCCGACTTCGCCTACATGGCGTTCACCGTCGGGATGTCGTTCGCGGTGTCGGAGACCGAGCCCGACAGCACCGCCGCGCGCAAGGTGGTCCTCGGCCATGCCCTCCTCTCGTACGCCTTCGGCACCGGAGTGCTCGCTGTAGCCATCAACCTGGTGACCAACCTCGGTCAGTGACGTTCGTATGCGACCTGGCTCAGTGGCGTTCCGCACGCGACGTGCCCATGCAGTCGCCGTCACCGCCGTCGGGTCTGGACGAACGCATCTCCCTGCCGCTCGCGAGCGGCAGGGAGATGCGATGGCACCGGTCCGGCTGACTTCTCAGGCAGCCGGTCGGAACACCGCCCGGACGCAGCCGTCCTCCTTCTCCTTGAACATCCGGTAGCCCTTCGGACCGTCGTCGAGCGGCATCACATGGGTGGCGAGGTGCTCGGTTCGCACCTCGTCGCGGCTCATGAGGTCAAGGATCTCCGGGATGTAGCGGTGACCGTGCTGCTGGGCGCCGCGCAGGGTCAGCGCCTTGTTCATCACCGCACCGAGCGGGAACTTGTCCACGAGGCCGCCGAACACCCCGAGCGTGAACACCGTCCCGCCCTTGCGACAGGCGTAGATCGCCTCGCGCACCGCCGTGGGTCGGTCGGACTGCAGGCGCAGCTGCTGCTTGGCCTGGTCGTAGAGATGCTGCAGGCCCGGGGAGTGCGCCTCCATGCCCACGGCTTCGATGCAGACGTCCGGTCCGCGGCCACCCGTCATCTCGCGCAGCTCGGCGGGGACGTCGACCTCCTCGTAGTCCAAGGTCTCCGCCCCGATGTGCGTGCGGACCTGCTGAAGCCGGTTGTCGTACCGGTCAATGACGACGACCCGCTCCGCGCCCATGACCATGGCCGCGCGGGCGGCCATCTGGCCCACGCCGCCGGCTCCCCACACGGCGACCACGTCGCCCGGTCTCACCCCGGCCTGGTGTGCGCCCGTCCACCCCGTGGGCGCCGCGTCGGAGGCGAACAGCGCTCGTTCGTCGGTGACGCCGTCAGGGATGGGGAAGGCGCCTTGGTCGGCATACGGCACCCGGATGTAGGGCGCGTGGCTGCCCGCCCAGCCGCCCATCGCGTGGGAGTACCCGTAGCACCCGCCGATGGACTGGCCCCACAGTGCCTCGGTGATCCCCGGGTTCGGGTTGCCGTTGTCGCACAGCGAGAAGAGCCCCTGCCGGCAGTACCAGCACTGTCCACAGCTGGTGAAGGAGACCACCACCACCCGGTCGCCCACCTTGTGCTTCGTCACACCGCGGCCGACCTCGGCGACCCTGCCCATGAACTCGTGGCCGAGCACGTCGCCCGCGCGCATGGCCGGGATGTAGCCCCCGACCAGGTGCAGGTCGGAGCCGCAGGTCGCGCTCAGCCCCACCTCGAGGATGATGTCGTGGTCGTTGACGATCGTGGGCTCGGGGACGTCCTCGACCCCGATCTCGTTGACGCCCCGCCACGTGACCGCCTTCACCGCACACCTCCCTTGGGTGCGACCTTCGTCCACGCCTCGAGGAGCTTGCCAGGAGGCGTTGCCGGACGCTCGCCGTGGGGTGCGGGGTCCACCGCCAGCACCTCACCCACCTCGATGAGCTGCTTGGCGCGGTGCAGCGCGGACCGCAGGTCAGCCTGCGGGTCGCTGCCGCGCAGCCGGCTGGGCGCGGAGCCCGACGGCCTGTGGTCACGCAGCCTGGCCGCCAGCTCGGTGCCCTTGCCGTGGGGAGCCGGGCGGACGCGGACCTCGATCTCGTCACCGAGCTCCGCCAGGGGTGTGGGCAGGTCCCCGCTGTCGAGGGTGGACGGCTCACAGACCACCGTGACCGCCAGCCACCCGGACCCCGGCTGGCCGCCGACCACCGACCTGCGCGCCGACGGGTTGAAGGCCGAGCGCACCCGGTCGACGAGGCTTCCGGCAGCGTGGCGGGTGTGGGACGCCGTCCTACCCGTCTGCGTGGTCATGCTCCACCACCTCCCGCCTCGGCGGGCACCGGCGCCTTGGCGAACTCCTGCACGATGCGCTCGCAGAAGGCCGGCAGGTCGTCCGGGGACCGGCTGGTGGTGATGTTGCCGTCGGTGACGACCTCCTCGTCGACCACCTGCGCCCCAGCGTTGCGCAAGTCGGTGCGCACGCTGGGCCACGAGGTCAGCCGGCGACCGCGGGCCACGTCGGCCTCGACGAAGTTCCACGGGCCGTGGCAGATCGAGGCGACGGGCTTGCCGGACTCGACGAACGCCCGGACGAACTGCACCGCGTCGGGTTCCATCCGGAGCTTGTCCGGGTTCACGGTGCCACCCGGCAGGAGCAGCGCCTCGTAGTCATCGATCGACACCGCGCCGACCTGTTGGTCGACGCTGAAGGTCCCGGCATCCTCGAGGTCGTGGTTGCGCGCCTGGATCTCGCCGCTGTTGATCGAGACGACGACGGTGTGGGCACCGGCGTCCTCCAGCGCCTGCCGCGGCTGCTCGAGCTCGACCCGCTCCACCCCGTCGGCCGCGAGGATGGCCACCCGTCGTCCGTTCAGCTCTCCCGCCATGTCACGCACCCGCTCCCGCCATCGCCGGGTGCAGGACGACCTTCGTCCAGCCGTCGTCGCGCTTGTCGAAGTGCTCGTAGGCCTCCGGCGCCTGCTCGAGAGGCAGCTCGTGGCTGACGATGAAGGACGGCTCGGCCTTGCCGGCGGCGATGAGGTCGCGCAGCTGCCGGTTGTACCTCTTGACCGGCGCCTGTCCGCTGCCGATGTGTTGTCCCCTGAACCAGAACATGCCGTAGTCGAAGGCGAGCTTGCCCTGCTTGGCGAGCTCGTCGTTGGCTCCCGGGTCCTGCGGGACGAAGACGCCGACGTTGCCGATCTTCCCGGTGAAGCGGACCGAGGCGACCAGCCGGTTCATCGTCAGGTTGGCCTGCTCCGTGCCGTCGGGCTCGTGAGCCTGGTAGCCGACGCACTCGCAACCGTTGTCGGCGCCCAGACCCATCGTCTCGTCGAGGACGGCCTGCACCGGATCCACCTTCGAGTCATCGATGGCGATCGCACCGATGGACTCGGCCAGCCGCAGCCGGTCGGGGTGCCGGTCGACGACCATCACCTTGCTCGCTCCCCGGATGGTGGCGGAGAGGGCAGCCATCAGCCCGACCGGGCCGGCACCGTAGATGACAGTCTGGTCGCCGGGCTTCACGCCGGCCAGCTCGGTGGCGTGGTAGCCGGTCGGGAAGATGTCGGCGAGCATGACGTAGTCGGTCTGGCGCTCCTCGGCGTCCTCCCCCAGCCGCAGGCAGTTGAAGTCGCCCCAGGGCACACGCAGGAGCTCGGCCTGTCCACCGCCGTACGGACCCATGTCGGCGAAGCCGTATGCGGCGCCGGCCATCTTCGGGTCGGGCTGGGCGGTCAGGCAGTAGTTCGTGAGCTGCTGCTCACAGTTCTTGCAGTGCCCGCAGGAGATGTTGAACGGGAGGACGACGTAGTCACCCACCTTGACCTTGTCGACGCCGTCGCCGACCTCGACCACCTCACCCAGGTTCTCGTGGCCGAACCAGCGGCCGGGCTCGAAATCGGTGCGGCCCTCGTACATGTGCAGGTCCGAGCCGCAGATGTTCGCCGACGTGATTCGGACCAGCACGTCCGTCGGTCGCTCGATCCGCGCGTCTGGCACGTCCTTGACGGCGACCTTCCGCGGGCCTTCGTACACCACTGCCTTCATGCTGCCTCCCTCATCACGGATGCGGCCCACCCGGCGTGGGCTCGCATCTTCGATTACACCGGCCAGGGATGAGGGTCGGTATCGGCAGAAATGCCCATGCGGCGGGCATCCTTCGCTCGTCGAGGCTCTGGCCGGTGGCGCACCGCCAGGACGGTGCACCACCAGAAGGGTGCGATGAGCGGGCGTCGTCGAGTGGCGCGATGCCTGAGCGACCACGCATCGTCTACGCGCGGTCGCGCGCGAGCCGGTTGCGCCGCTCCTCCTCACGCTTGGAGTACGCAGCCGCGCGGATGGCTTCGTCCGACTCCAGTCCGCTGCCCAGCGCTCCCCCGACGGTCGCCACCGACGCCACGAACCACGCCAGCAGGAACAGGTCGCGGTAGCCGAGCGACGTCTGGACGTTCCGGCTCATCACGGCGGGGTCGAGGACGAACAGCGCCCACACCAGGTTCAGGACATAGAGCGCGACGTAGCAGATGACCACCCCGGCGGTCAGGGTCAGCAGCGTCGACGTGTTGTAGAGACGCGATCTCTCGCGCGCTTCGGGGGAGTCGTCCTCCGGGCGGTCCCAGAGCTGGCCGTCGATCACGAGCCAACCGACGACGAGCGCGATCGAGGCGATCGTCGCAATGACCAGTCGCCACAAGGACAACGACCCGGCCAGCAGCCACACGGTGGAGTTGACGGTCGCGATGCCGCCCGTCGTGAGTGCCGCGACGAGGGCTGACTTGAGCCCGGGCACCAGCAGCCACGGCCGGTTGGCGAGCACCATGCCCAGCAGCAGCCGCCAGCGGTCACTGTGGCGAGCCAGCGGCGCACGGCGATCGCGTCGCGAGCCGGCGTCCGCCATGCCGCTGATGAGCTCGGTCAGGGCGTGTCTGCTGCGTTCGTGCATGCGAAGGCCGCCCAGCGCGGGCAGCGACAGCACCGCCGCCTTTTCATGCGGGTCGGTCTCGGTCAGCAGGTATCGACCATCGCCGTCGCGAAGTGGAAGTTCGGTGAGTCCGACCACGAGGTCCCATTGATGTTCATCAGCTTGCCCCGTCAACCGTGACAGTGCAGTGTCCACGTCCTCGGAAGCGAGCGTGAACGGCTCGCTGACCACCTCGACGTCCCAGACCTGCCGATCCTCACCGTCCGGCGCGGCGAGGTCGTCAAACCGACGCGCAATCTCAGTGGGCTTGGCGGGATCGGCGACCAGGCCGATGCGAACCGGCTCCATACCGCCGAAGTACCCGCAGCGCTCGCGCAGAAACGTCCCCCGTGAACGTGGTGACACCGTGCACACGGAGCGGCAGGCAGAGAGTCGACGCGCTCACCGGCAGATCGAGTGATGATCAGCCTCGTGGCGGCAAGGTTGGCCACACCACAGCAGAAGAGCCTCTGACCGGCGTTTCCGCTGGTCAAAGGCCCTTCCGAGCACTGGGTGGCAGGTGAAGGATTCGAACCTTCGTAGCTCTCGCGACGGATTGACGGTCCCGACAAGGCGATCCGCCTGGGCAGCATTGCTGCACGCACCATTGAGGAATCCCCACGGATTCCCCACAGACACTCGATTTGAGCCGCCAACTGTGGACGTCGGCCGACGCGAGCCACGAGCCCGATGCGTCCACTTGCCCGTCTCACCCTGGCCGGTTGTTGTCTACCGGATCCGCCGATGTGCGTGCCCCGCGCGACCCGGCCACTGACGCGCTCACCCGTACAGGCCCGCAGTCCGCACAGAGCTAGACACGCGGATAGCGCAATTTCGACAGTTCTGGGGAACGTGGCAGACCGGAAACGCAAGAGCCGCGCAGATTTCGTCGCCACGGACACCCTCGTCCCGAGTGTTCCGCGCTTGCCGACGTCAACATCCGGCTCTCCGAGATGCCACGCGACCACAACGGTCACATGCACATTGTGAACGCGGGTTGCGAGCTGCCCCCCCCCCGACCTAGGCACTCGCGAGGAAGTTCTTGTGGCCGTGCCGCACCGAATCTCGCCCGCCGCTCCGGCGGAGCAGCAACCACCGCCCAGGCTTGGGTCTAGAACCTGGGCGGTGGTCTGGTGCTGTTCTGCTTCATGTGCTGCTGGGCAGGACGAGGTGGAGTCTTCAGCCCTTGCTAGACAATGGAGCCCTAGGCCGCGGGTAGGTGTTCTCCGCCCCAATCTCGCCGTCCGGGTTTTGGATCACGTGTCGACCCCACGGTGAATCGGTGGATCGAGGCTTAGCTGTAGTCCTTCTCCGTGAAGGTGTGGCTGAAACCCACGACTGTGCCGTTCAATGAGTACGAGCCGCTGATCGTCGTCTGCAGTTCGACCCAATCGACCCTGCCGGACTCGTCTTGGGCCGTCGCGATGATTCCGCTGGTCCTGGCTATGACGTCGTTCTCGGCACTACACGCCTTGGCTCCCGCGCGGTTGATCGTCACGGTGACGGTGTCAGTGCTGGAGCTGTACCCGAAGTCCACTCCCGGACCATCCTTGGAAACGCTTCCCCCCAGGCTCCAAGATGACGACGTCTTGATCCCCGTCATGTGGATCCTGATCTTCTGGCTCACGCAGAAAGAACGGAAGTTGCTGCCCTTGATGATCCAGCTCTCGAAGGGGTAGTCGGACGAGGGGTAGCCGACGACTGCGCGGCGCCGCTCATCATCGTTCAACGGGTCGTTCTGCGTGCACCAACGCACTCGGCCTGAGTGGTAGATCCAGGCGCTGCGGCCCGACTGCGCCCAATGCTGATCCCCGGTCAGGTAGCCGTCGCTGTGCTTGAAGTAGTCGTCGCCACAGCCGTCAGCCGCGTAGGCCGGTGCGGACATGAGCACAGACCCGGCGACGAGTGCCACGACCATGGCAGCCCTCTTTAAGGCTTTAAACATTCTTTCCCCTTTGCCCGAATATCCCCATCCCCTGATGAGGGTAGCCGGACGTTAGCAGAACAAAATTCCCACCGTGGTGCCAATCAGACACTCAGCCACCTGCTGGCTAAGCCGCGATCCACGGACAGCCTAGTTTGGTAAGCCGAATTCGCCGTGGGCCGCGGTGGTGGCTTGCGGGGCAGGTTTTCTCCGGACCTCGCTGTCTCGGTGTTCCAACGTCGGGCTGTTCGGTCAAGTGCTTCGCCCCCACTGGGCAACCCCGGAAAGGCAACGCGCGGGTCAGGGGCACAAGCGGCGACCCGCGGAGAGATACCCGCCGTAGTAAGACGGACGTCCGATTCTGACGCAAGCCGGGCGTGCATCGCTGACGCCTGCGTACAACCACAGCAGGCGTAGTGTCGAGTGCATCCGGACGAGAGGAACCGATCCATGACCATCGACCGAGGACTGCTGGCGATCTTGAATGCCAAGCCCGGAAAGGGCGACGAGCTCGGGGTGTTCTTGAAGCAGGGTCGCGAGCTAGCGGCCCAAGAAGAAGGCACCGTCAGCTGGTACGCATTCCGACTCGACGACACAACGTACGGGATCTTCGACACCTTCGATAGCGAGAAGGCGCGCGAAGCACACGTAAACGGCCGCATCCCGGCGGCACTCCAGAACGTTAGCTCAGAACTTCTGGCCGAAGCCGCCGACATCAAGCCGGTCGACGTGATCGCGGTCAAGTAGTCGCGATCCGCACGATCCGGAACCTGCCTCCCTCGGCACATGTCGGCGTGACCGATCTACCGGATCTGCCGCTCTGCGAGCGATCGTGCCGATAGGCACGCTCGTCCCCGACGCTTCGGGTCTGCTCAGGGGTGGAGAGACTGGTCCGCCTCGACGAGCCGCAGGTCGGTGAACCGCACGACAAGGCCCGAGCGCGTGGGCGCGCAGCACAGAAGTCCCGCGCGTAGAGGCCCGGGCGGCAAGGGTGCTACGCGCACGAGCCGCCAGGTTTCGTCGCCGCTTCGGGCCCGAACCGTGAGTGCGTCGCCCTTGCGACTTGCCCGTACGACGACGGCGTGGCCCGACCACTCCGGCACGGGGGCGACCGACCAGTCCGAGACACCCTGCGTGACGACTGCTCCTAGCTGTAGGACGCCGTCGGCCAATTCGACACCGGCCTTGATCCAATGCTCGGCGTCGGCACGGATCAGCAGGCCCGCCTGATCGAACTGGGCTGAGAAGTCAGCGATGAACGTGACCTCAGCGGCCGTCCCGTCGGGGAAGTCCGTGAGCAGGGCGTGGCCTGTGTCGTGGATGAACCCGTAGGAGGTGGTCCGCCACAGGTCGCTGCCCTCCGCCGCCGTGACCAGCAGGTCGTCCTGGTCGCGGGAGACCTGCGGGGTGGGTTCAGCCAATCAAGGTGACGCCAACCTGTACGCCACCCGTCAACCGGTCCTCGGTCGGTCACGGGATCACCCTTTCACGACTGCGGTTTCGCGCGGTTGCCGCGGACGTCCAACCGGGCGATGTGTTTGGCACTCTGACGGCAGGCAGCCCTGGGCGGTCGCCCTCAGCCTGGTCGCATCCATCGTCGTGGCCTTGCTCCACCAGGACAACCTCGGGGGGCGCCTGCACCCGTTCCCTGGGCGTTGAGGAATTCGCGTCCGCTCACGCCCGACTGATTCTCGTCGGGCGCACGACCACGGCCTCGCAGCATCCCCGTCGGTAGCCGCTCGCGGCGCAGCGGCTAGGACGAGAGGACCGAACATCCCGGCGTAGAAGTCACGTCAAGTCACTGCCTTCAAAAGGAGTTTGCAATGCCGCGAGGGCTTCGCAACTCCAGGAACCTCCTGCGCGGGAACACTGCTCCGTTCGAGGCGAGCGCGTCCTGGCTCTTGGCTCGGTGACCCGGGCCCAGTCACCTACTGCTCACCGATGTTGACCCTGCACGCGTGGCGGGAGGATCGTTGATCGCTGACGGAACCGCCTCCTTCCGCAGGTCTCGATGGATCGGCGGGCTCCAAGCACGTCATTTCGATGTGGTTGGGACGCGGCTGCGTACGGTATTGGCGGAGGCCGGACGAAAGGACTTGTCATGAGCATTCGCGACAAGGTGCGGCACCTGACCGAACACGCGACATGGCACCCGCGCACGCCCGAGTCTCCACAGACACCCACGGGAGAAGGCGACGCGACGTTGAACCTCGCGCGATACAACTACCTGCTCAGAGTGGCGTCACCCGAAGTCGTCAAGCAGTTGCACCAGGAGGCCTTCGCGGCCTTGGATCTCGAGCAACGCGAGCGCGTCTTCCTTCGTCTGCGCCATGACCTGGCCGAGAACCAACAGCCCGCCAGCAGCCAACCGGTCGACTTGGCGCGCGCCGCGGTGGCCGCTCATGAAGGTGACCACGGGTACCTAGTCCGAATGTTGCGCCGCCCTGGTCAGGGCGTCACGGAGGGGCACTTTGTCCCGGAGGGAAGGGGCCGTTCCGGTGGCCTGCTCTTCGCCGGATCCGTGCTGGGCCACGTTGCAGCCACGGCGGTCGGGTCGGCTGCGGCGGCCGAGTCGCTGATCGGTTTCGACACCTCACCTGAGGCAGCTCAGGCGGATACGTCCGTGTTCGTCCATCCTTCGGGCCCGATGGGGCACGGCCTCTGGCAAGCCGGGGCGGGCGGCGTCGCAGGCGGCGGTTCCGGCGGCGACGGCGGAGGCGCAGGCGCTGGGGGCATCTGAGCCTGACCCGCTCCCTGCCTGGAGCGGCATCACCGCGGCCGGCAGTGCGTCCCTGACGCGAAGGCGAGTGCAGCGCCTCGCGCAAAGGGCAGTCAGCACAGGATCCTCGCTCACCAAAACGACGGGCGGGTGGACCTCACCTGCCGAGGTCGGCGAACCCGTCCCGGTGGCTGGTGCAAGGACAAGTCCGCGTCTCTTGGCAGGCCATCCCTACCGAGCTCGAGTCCCGGCGGGAGGACAGACGTCCTCATCGGCCGCCACCCCGCTCACGTCACGATCGCGAGACCGTGAGTCGTTCCGCCGCTACCGGGCCCTAGGGCGGCACACCCGACGAGACCGCGGAACCGAAAGCCGGCCGTGCCCAAGCTCTTGTGTGTCATCCAGCGCACAGACACAACCGCGTCCGCAGCGCACTCTCGAAGCATGGACACGAACACGAGCATGAGATCCACGGTGCCTGACTCAGCCGGCGTGCGAACCGTCCAGAGTGTTCAGTGGTGGCGTGCCGGTGGGGTGGCCGTTTTGGCGTCGGTGCTGCTGCTTGTGGCTGGCTGTTCGGGCAGCTCCCCAGCGCAGCCCCCTGCGTCCTCCTTGGCGCAGTGCCCCGTTGGAGACGTGCAGCGCCAAGCGATGGAGGCGAAAATCTCGGCCGTCCTGACCAAGGAGCTGAGCCTGCTGAGCGATTATTCGCTCCGCGAACTGCGGGCCCTGCTGGTCCACGTCTGCGGTGTTCCCGTCCACGAGGAGTACCGGTCCTCGACGGCGGACGAGACCCACAACGTAGCGTCGGTCACCAAGAGCGTCATCGGGACCCTGGTCGGGATCGCGCTGGCCGACGGTTCCCTGAAGAGCCTCGACCAGACCTTGGGTGAGTTGCTTCCTGAGCACCGGACGGTGATGAGTCCGGCGGTGGCGAGCATCAGGCTGCGGCAGCTGCTGACCATGACAGCGGGCCTGGACGCCGACCTATCCGACAGCTCGGTCGGGGCGTGGATCCAGAGCGACCACTTCGTCGAGGGCATCCTGCGGCAGGGCGTCGTCGGGAAGCCCGGCACATTCGCCTACTCCTCGGCGACCTCGCACCTGCTGTCGGCCATCGTGGCCAGAGCCACCCATCGCTCCGTGCTGGACTACGCGACGGAGAAACTGTTCGACCCATTGGGCATTCCCATGACCGGCGCCGCGCAGCCGCTGCTGGTCACGGCCTCGGCAGCTGCCTACGACAAGGCCGTCGTCGCTTTGCCGGTCGACCACCAGGGCATTAACTACGGTGCCTCCTATCTAAAGCTGCGGGCCAGGGACATGGCCAAGCTGGGGCAGCTCTACCTTGACCAGGGCAGGTGGCAGGGGAAGCAGATCGTGCCGCAAAGATGGGTGCGGGACGCCACCACCGGGCACGTAAACGTACCGGGAACCCAGGGAGCAGACCGCTACGGCTACCAGTGGTGGGTCACCACCGCCGGCGGCCACCCCGCGTACGCAGCCCTCGGCTTCGGCGGGCAGCTCGTCGAAGTGGTCCCCGACAAGGCCCTGGTAGTGGTGTTCGCCACCCACGTGGACACCTTGGCCAGCGTCGCACAGGGACCCAGCCTGGATTTCTACCAAAGCCTTGTGTCCGGCACACTAGTGCCAGCGCTGCCGTGAGCAGCGGGATGCCGCGCTGGACCTCCCCCCTGCACATCGTGTCGGTCGTCGGCGAGGCCGACGCGGCCCTTGACCAGCGGTTGTCCGACGAGTTGGACGCAGTGAACGCGGCTGCGACCGCGGGCACGCCGGCTGCGCGCGAGCTGACCGTCCGGCTGCTCGACGCCGACGACGAGCTGCTCGCCGGGGTCAGCGGCTGGACGTGGGGCGTCGCTGCCGGCATCGGGATGACGTGGGTGCGCGCCGATGCGCGCGGCCAAGGAGTCGGTGACCGGCTGCTGGCCCACTTCGAGGCCGAGGCTCGCGCCCGAGGCTGCACCCACGTGTTCGTCACCTCATTCACCTTCCAGGCGCCTGGCTTCTACGAGAAGCAGGACTACCGCGAGATCTTCCGCTGGGACGGTGTCCCGACGCCCGAAGCGGCGGACGTGCACTTCCGCAAGGAGCTCTAGCAGCCGACGTGGCTCCCCAGCGCGCGTCGATCGCATTCATGTCGAGCGCGTTCAGCAGGACGCCGGCGGCGACCTCACCACCTGGCACCGCCCACAAAGTGGCGCCCCACCTGACGTCCGCTATTGAGTTCCTAATGGAGGTCAGGCTGCTGGTCGGCTCGTAAGGCCTGTCAAAAGCAAGGAATCACCAGGTGTCCCAGCCACTTAGCTAAGACCACCCACGGGAACACCAACAAACCTGAATGCCGCTTCGGGTGAGTGCGGGTTCCGATGCTCCCGTAAGTGCCAGTGTCGTCCCTCGTGGCGATGTCAGACCTCGATCAGGCGGTCTTGATCGTTGTCGCTGTCGGAGACACGCGCAGCTGGGAGAACGCAGGATGCGACGCAGACGGCCAAGCCAATGAGCGCCACGATGGCCCACTGCTGGAACATGGCCTGGGCCTCGACAGCCAGAACGCTTGTCGCAGGGGGACTTGCTTAGCACCATCCAGGCGAAGAAGTGCCAAGTCCCGTGCCAGTTCATCGCCGCGACGATTGATCCAAGGGATAGGAAAAGGGAGACACGCGCCGCCCAGCGAAGAAGTCGTCCGGTGTGGGGGCTCATGCTGCGCAAAGGTAGCGGTCGGCGCGGCTCCCTGCCGCTCAGAGCGGGAGCGTCCCGTTGCGCACTTTGACGCGGATTGCGGCGAAGCATGCCAGATGACGTCCGCAGCTGCCGCTTCTCGCGGTCGTGCCCCTGAGCGGGCAGATCGAATGCGCTCGCGCGTCGTTGACGGCCAGCGGACTCTTGAGACTGATGGTCGGTGGTCGCCGCGCTAGTCGAAGAGACGCAACAGCAGGTGTCGGTTTTTGGGTGCCCAGATCAGCTCGCGGAACTGGTCAACGGGTCCGACCGGCCATCTCTGGGCGATGCCCACGACGGCTGGGTCTTCGATCAGGGGAAAGAGGAAGTCCGGGATGTCGGCCCAGGCGACTTTGAATGGTCGGTCCCACATGCGCACCACCCGCGGGGTGACCGGGGCGGTCAGGCCGAGCGCGTTGTGCATGACGGCCAGCCTCTCGTATGCCGTCATCAGAGCAGTCTCGCGGTCCTGCCAGGCGGCCGCCCGACCAACCTTCCACAAGACAGGGGTCAGGTCCGAGCCGCACGCAAGGCGCGAGAAGGCCGTTCCGAACCATTTCGAGTACGGCGCGTACTGCCGTTCCATCAGGAAGGCGAGCCGCATGAGATCACCGACAAGTCGCGACCCGATCACTGAGGAGCCCAGTTCGTCGCCCGCGGCCCCGGCTCTGCCTACCAGGTTCATCTCGGGGTGGACGCGCCACCAGCCGGCGATCAGAAGGTACAGCCAGACGTCGCGGGGGTAGTACGCCAGGCGGTCCCGCGCTGCCTGCAGGCCCACCTCGTCGTGAAAGACGGCCCCCGAGGTGAACATGCGCAGCCCGTGCTCAGACAGGGTCAGCCAGTCGCGCGGTTCGATGTCGCGGTCGATGTCCAGCTCCAACTGTTGCCAGACGTATCCGCGGACGGTGTGCACCTCGTGGTCGACGGCGTGGCCGGCAAAGGTTTGCGGCAGATCCCGCCGCAGCGCCTTCCGGACCTCGACCCCGTGGCGCGCCTCGTCTGCCTCGGTGAGGAAGATGAAGGCGCGGGGCTTCCAGTCGTGGTCGGTCGACATCTCGTCGTCAAAGCCCAGGACTTCCGACCCGCGGCCCAGCAGTGCCGCGGAGTGAGGCAGATCAGGGAACCTGGCGTTCAGAATCGGCCGCACTATCTCGTCGTACAACCGCCCGCTCAGCTCTGCCCCCGGAACGAACGTCGACATGCCACCAGCCTCCTACACGGGAACTCCGTGTGGAGCCCTTGCCCCGAAAGCCGGGCCCCCCAGCCGACGTCCCATTATGCCGCGCGGAGGACGTTCGCTTCAGTGAGGCTCGGCGCACATCAACTCAGGTCGCCGCCGAAGATCAGCGCCGGGCCGCCGCTCCTTTCCACCTCGCGTTCGAGTGTGAGGCCGATCTTGAGCGCTACTCGTTGGGACGCGACATTGTCCGGACGGATGATTGCGATCAGGTGCTTAACACCGGAGTCTCTAGCGGCGTCCCGCACTGCTGAGGCCGCTTCCGTGGCGAACCCGTGACGGCGCAGTTCGTCCCGCACATGCCACCCAGCCTCGACGTGCCAGGTGCCTTCGACTTCCTGCATGGTGAGGCCGCAGTCTCCGACAAAGTCGCCGGCATGGGTCTCGATGATCCAGAGTCCGAAGCCGTGCTCGTCGTAGTTGCGCCGGTTCCAGTCGACCCAGCCGCTCGGACTGCGGGACCCGCCGAGGTCGAGCATGGCAACGTTGGAGAGGTCATCCCCGGTCATCTCACGAAACAAAAGTCGCGGAGTAGGCGCCGGCAACATGTCCGAAGCCTAGGAGAACGTCCGCCTCTGCAGCACATCGCGCGCTTTGACGTGTAGACCGGCCCCGGTTCCCGGTGAGTCCGCGGTGGTAGGGGGCTCAGCGGCCCCTTAGCGGTTGGGGATGGGGCGGAGCTTGAAGATGAGGATGCCTAGGTACTTGTTCATCCACTCCTGCTTGTGCGGTACCGACGCGCGGTCTCTTCGAGGAGGTGTGGCTCGAGCGCCCTGTCGATCCATAGGCCGGCGGCGCTGAACGTGTTCAGCAGGTCGGACATCGTGTAGGTGTTCTTCGTGAGGGCGATGTTCTGGTTCCATCCGGTGGCGTACGTGTAAGTGCCCTGGGTGAAGTACTCCTCGCCCAGCGTGGTGCCGTTCTTCTCTGCGCGCTCACGCGCGTAACGGATCGGCTGGGTCCCCGTCAGCACGATGAACCCGTCCTCGGTGAGCATCGACCGTGCGGACCTGAGTGCATGAACTGGATCCTTCGCGTATCCGAATGACTGCAGGAACGGGACGCGGTCGAACCGTCGGTCTTCCAGGCCCGGAAGCCGACCCAGGTCTGACAGGTCGCCCTGGACGAGCTCCGTCCCAGGTCTGGGCTCGATGAAGTTGCCGCTGATGTCGACCCCGACACCCGCCGCCGCGCCGTCATCGACGAGCTCGGCGACCTTCGCGCCGTTGCCGCAGCCCAGGTCGAGGACTGACAGCCCGGTCACGTCTCCGATGACGTCTCGCTGCGCCGGCCACTCGACCCGCCGATCCAGCGAGTCCTCGCGGGCACGTGCCCGTTCGTAGTTCGGCGCCAGTTCGCGCCACGCCTGTCCCGAAGCCCTTTCACTGCCCGCGCTGAAAGCCGTCACCCCGCGCAACCTTGCCGATTCGAGCACGTCTTACGGCAGTGGGGATCAAACCACTTAGACGGACTCGAGCTGCGCTGCAACGCGCGCACATGCCGCGCCGCGTGTGTCGTCGTCTACCTAATGGGCGTGAACAGCTCGGCCGAGAGCCACCGCTCAACGGTGCTGCCGTCGACTTCGATCATGCCGACTCGGGCCCGGAACCAGGGCGCCGACGCACCAGCGCCACAACGAGGGCCGCGGCCCCGAGCGCGAGCCCGACCCCTCCCAACCAGCGGCCCGTCAGGTCCTCCGTCGCAACGGTGTCGCCGGCTGACGATCCCGCCGCGTCGGCGGCGGTCTGCGCCTGCCCCCCCGCCGCGACGCTCGGACCCTTCGCATCGTGGGCTTCCTCGCCTTGGGTGGTCACTAGCACCGGAGCCGGAAGGTCTGGTTCCGCGCCGTTCGCGGGCGGCTCCTGCGCCCACTTCACGACCTTGCCGTCTGAGTAGGTCTGCGTGACCGGAAGCACCACCTCGGTCCCGGCCTCGGGCAGCGGGCCGACCGAGATGGCGAACTCTTCGAACTGTCCGGGGTCTACCTGCGTGCCGCGGTCCGCGGTCCAGACCACGGAGGTCGCAGCCTCGGTGATCGTGGCGCCGTCGCGCTGAACGGGTTTGGGCAGCGGGCCCCGCTGGACGACCGCCTTCCAGCCCGGCATCGACTTGGTCCGCACCGACGTGAACGGCGTGTCGGTGGGCAGGTGGACACGCAGCGCCACGGTACCGGCGGTCTGCGACTCGGTGGGCACGCGGAAGGTGAGCGCGGTGAAGCCACCGGCGGCCGTACTCTCCGGGATGACGCGTACGTGAGCGGACGCACCAGCTGCTGAGAACACCAGCAGCACCGCAGCCGCGCCAGCGGCGAGAAACGCCCGCCAGATCTCCCTGAGGGGGCGGTCGACCGCGGCGGGAGACGGGCGGGAGTCGTTCCGGAGCATCGTGTGAGCAGGCAAGACAGTTCCTCCGAAATCTGGGGCCAATTGCGTAAGACCATGGCGCGCCGTCTGCGCGCTAGGGCTGCGCCATCCACGCGGCCCGAACACGACGCACTGTCGCGGCGACCGCGGCTGCGAACCGACGCTACGAGGCCCTTGTGAAAGATTCGTGAACCGGCTCGTCGCACGTCCGAGTTCGTACGAGCGGCCCACTGGCTCACGTCCGCGCTCCCATTCAGCGGGACAGCATGCCGACGCGTCCGCGCTCGACCGTGTGGCCTCCCGTGACCCGCACGCCGTCGGAAGGCGTGGCGTGCCTCCATCGAATCGCCCTGAGCACGCTTGCACCGCCAGTTGCCACAGACAGACAGAGGAATGGGCCGCTGGGGCGCGCGGAACGTCCTCAACTGCCGCAACCCGATCGACCGCGGCGTGTGCGCCCTACTCTGCTCGTCGCTTGGAAGCGATCACTCATTATCCGATCGAGCAAGTGCCGGCATGCACCGTGCTCGTTGGGGAAGGTGCGCAATCCCGTCTCAAGCCCGCGCTCCGAGTAGTAGACGACCCACTGAGACCCTCTTTCGTCCAAGACATAGGCCTCCGACGGATGGCCGCCGGTCAGGGCGTATGCCTCTGGGTCGATCCGCTGGTCATCGAGTAGCTGCTTCAGGCCATCCCGAGTCAGGGGTTGGGCTTCCTCCATCATGGCGAAATCGTGGCAGCCGCCTCACAGCAATGCACGCATCTGCCGCCGAGCGATCGTGCCCAGTACAGGACGTCCCACAGGGCTGAAGTCTGCATTCAGCGAACGCGAGAAACTGCTGATGGTCCGGGCAGAGTAAGCGCGGCCCAGCGCCACCCGGTTTTGCGATACCCCTTCGCTATGGCGACGTGGGCATGAAGGACGCGATGTCGCCATAGGCGCGCATCGCGTCGATCCGATCGGCCGCCAAGTCGTAGGCAACGCAGAAGGGGATGCGATCTCCGTCGTTGGTGCCGGCGCAGGTTCCTTCGAGATAGGCGACGCCTGGGGCAGACATCAGTTGACGGGTACTCAGATCCGGCATGTGAGCGTGCAGGCCATTGATGGCTTCTTCCACGGCCTCAGCACCGCGGACTACCTCGCCACTCTGAATCGTGGTCCATGTGACGTCGTCGGTGAAGAACTGCTGGAAGCGGCCCGTACCAAGAGCTGTGAAGTAGGCGGACATCGTCTGGCTGGTGTCGTTGGTCGACATCCGGGCTCCCTGCGTCGGCAATCACGAAAGGGTCCACTCAGTGTGCGCCGCTTCCTGCGGATCCACCAGCGCCCTCTGCGCCCCAAGCCCCTGGGCTGCCTGACCGGACATGCCGCCCGGCGCGAAGCCTCCCAGTCCCGGGCAACGAACGTTGAAGCCGCCGGCTCACGCACGAATGCAGGCTTTGCGCGCGCAGAAATCGCTGGATCGTCGCCCCCGGCCCTCCCAGCTCTTCGCCGTCGACGGTCGCAGCCGAATGGGCGGCCCCGTGAACAGCACCTCCCGCCAGATCACGAGCTCAGCTCGGCGTTGGCTCCGTCCCACGCAACAACACGCCGACCACGCCGTCCGCCCAGCCGTTCCGGGGCTGGCCATGCCGTAGCAGTTCACCGAGGTAGGCGCCGAATGCCAGCCCGGCCAGGGCCTCCGCGTTCGTGTCCCCGCGAATGCGCCCTGCGGAGATGTCCGCGTCAATCTGGCCCTGCAGTGACCTCAGCTGACCGACCAGGTGCGCGCCGAAGGCTGCGCTGAAGGCGGGGTCCGAGTCGGCGAGGACTGCCGCGACGGCGCCGCGACCCAGTTGGTTCTCGATCAGGTGCACAGCCTGTTCGAGCACCCAGCGCAGCTTCTCCTCCAATGGCAGCTCCGGCGCGGGGAAGGGCGCCCCTTCCAGCTGCTCGAGCGTGGCGGCCAGTAGCGCCGCGCGGTCGCGGTAGCGCCGGTAGACGGTCGTTCGAGCGACCCCGGCCCGGGACGCCACAGCCTCGATGTGCACGCCACCAGGGCCCTCGTCGCGGAGCAGTTTCAGGGCTGCTTCGGCGATGCGCTCGTCAGCTCTCGGGTCCCGAGGCCTACCTCGTGCAGGTGTCATGCGTCCTCCTCCTTCGGGAACAAAACCGAGTGTATAAACGCTACATACAATGTAGCGATATTGGTGGACGGCGATCCACCAGGAAGGAGCTCAGCATGCCCCCCAGCACCCCCGGCGAGGTTCTCATCCCGGGCGCCATCGCCATGGTCTTCGTGGTCGCATGGTTCGTTCTCGGCGTCATCGACGGTGTCCGCGGTGACCGGCCGAAGCATCACGGGGATCGCGTGCCGCAGCCCGTGCGCCACTCGCGCCGCGATACCGCACGCGACAGCACACATGGAGGTCGGACAGCGCCCCGTCGGTGACCGCGCTTGCGGGTAGCCACGCCAACGTCGCCGTGAATTGAACGCGCGGCGCCACAACATCCATCACATACGAGAGAGCAATGAACCGACCCGGCCCAGGAGCCCGTCGGACCAAGGAGGACGGACGACATGGTCGTCTACAACGAGCTGGTAGCCATCACCGCAGGAGCCGGACTGCTCGGTTTGCCTGGTTCCTGATCCGCCTCATCCGCGGCAGGAGCATCGAGAGCGAAGGGTGGGCCGGGTTCTTCGGCGTCACCGGGCTGTTGCTGTTCACGCTGGGACTGCACACCACCGTGACGTGGCCCTTCGGCGGCAACGGTTTCGAGTACGCCAACGTGGCCTTCGGCCAGCCGGCGGCCGGCTTCGGCGCTCTGCTGGTGTTCGCCGCGGTGTACCTATGGCGGCACCGGGCGCTGTTCAGCGCAGATCCCGAGAGCGCCAACGCGAGCGCCCTGCGCGCCCTCAAGCCGATCTCCATCTTCGTCGGCGCCCTGGGACTTGCCATGGGCGTCCTGGCTATCACGTTCGTCCGCTTCCAGCTCGGCGCCGCACCTCCCGAGGAGCCCATCAGCGGACGCTTCGGCCACCTGCCCCTGGTCGAGGCGCTCTTCCTCGGCGGCTTGTGGGGCATCGTCGCAGTCGGAGCCATCCTCTTCGCGGTGGCACAGCTGACGAACCGCGCGCGGCTGTTGCTGTGGGCGGCCCGCGCGTGGTTCGCCGGCGGCATCGTGTTCCTGCTCTTCGGTGCGCTGAACTACTACACGCACATCGGCATGTACTTCAACATCGCCCACGGAACCTCGCACCTGTGGTGAGCACTGGCCTCTGAGGCACGCAGATTGGGCTCGTCCAGGCCGGACGGGCCCGTTCTCTGCCGCGGCGGCACGCCCCGTGGCAGGTCCCGCGGGGCGCCCTCGACGCGACGCGCTCCTCGCCCCGCACGCGGGCGGCCTCGACGTCGAGCAAACCGCTCGACGAGCCAAGAGGGTAGGCGGCGTAGCACCGGGTAAGACAGATTCGGGCGAGGTGTATTCGCTCGGTCGGCAGGTTGGATCACCCGGTTCAGAAGGCCTCACCTCCACCAGGTGTTCAAGGCGCGTGAGTTGGCAGCCCGCCGAGGCTGCGCATCCGCGTCGTCAGCTGCAGCTGGGTGAATGCGCTGAGGGACCAGGGGTGTGGCAGTTCGCGGACGCGTCTACCGACACATCCACCGCCCGCAGGAGGACCGATGAGCAGCCCCGATCCCGACGCCGGCACCATCTTGGACGCCAGCACCATCCTGGAGAGCCTGGCCGGCTGCCGGCGGTGGCAGGAGGAGTTCTACCGGCAGCTGCACCAGCACCCTGAGCTGTCCCACCAGGAGCACCAGACGGCCGCCCTGGTGGCAGCCAGGTTGCGCGACAGCGGTTTCGACGTCACCGAAGGCATCGGCGGCACCGGCGTCGTCGGGCAGCTCCACAACGGGGAGGGTCCCCGCGTGCTGCTCCGCGCCGACATGGACGCGCTACCTGTAAAGGAGGCCACCGGCCTGCCGTACGCGAGCACCGTCACGGCACCCAGCAGCGACGACGGCAGCGCAGAGCAGGTTCCCGTCATGCACGCGTGCGGGCACGACGTGCACGTCACCTGCCTGCTCGGTGCGGCCGACCTGCTCGCTCGACACCGCGACACGTGGAGCGGGACCCTCATCGCTCTGTTCCAGCCGGCCGAGGAGCTCGGCGACGGTGCACGAGGGATGATCGACGACGGCCTGGACGACATTGTCGGCTCGGTCGACGTGGCCATGGCCCAGCACGTACTCCCCGGGGTTGCCGGCACGGTAGGGACACGCGCCGGCGCGGTCCTGTCCGCTGCCGACAGTATGCGGGTCACCGTCCACGGACGCGGCGCGCACGGGTCCATGCCCCAGGCCGCTGTCGACCCCGTCGTGCTCGCGGCAATGATCGTGATCCGCCTCCAGGGAGTCATCTCCCGCGAGGTGGCCCCGACGACACCCGCCGTGCTGACCGTCGGCAGCATCCACGGGGGAACCAAGAGCAACGTCATCGGCGACCACGCGGTCCTCGAGCTCAACGTACGCACCTACGACGAGCAGACCCGCGCCACCGTCCTCGAAGCGATTCGCCGCATCGTCGTCGCCGAGTGCCAAGCCTCCATGTCACCGTCCGGCCCTGACTTCGAGCTCTACGACCGCTTCCCCCCGACCGTCAACGACGACGACGCCACCGCGCGAGTTCACGCCGCCTTCGCCGGCCACTTCGGTGGGGACCTGGGCGAGCTCCCGCTGCAAAGCGCCAGCGAGGACTTCTCCGACGTTCCCACCACCCTCGGCGCCCCCTACACGTACTGGGGGATCGGTGGCACCGACCCGGACACGTACCGCGCCGCTGTCGCAGCCGGCACTGTCGACACCGACATCCCCGTCAACCACTCCCCCTACTTTGCGCCGGTCATGCAGCCCACCCTCGACACCGGCACCTCCGCCCTCGTCGTCGCCGCTCTGGCGTGGCTGGGCCGCTGAGGTCGCCGGTCGGCTGCGTCGCACGTGTCGCTGCTCATCCTCGACCTCGCCGGCACGTTCGTGTTCGCCCTCAACGGCCCGCTGACAGCCCTCCGGGCGAACGCCTCCACATTGTCGGGGTCCTCGTTCTGGGTATCTTCACTGCCCTCGGCGGTCCACCACGCGTTAGTCGGCTACGTTCGCACCATGGCTTCCCCAGCCGAGGAGACGAGTGTCGAGCGCACGATGCTGCTCAGCCGACTTACCGGCCAGCGCGGCCACATCCTGGAGCAACTGGAAGGCCTCTCGGACGAGCAGCTGCATCGTCCCGTGCTGCCCTCCGGCTGGTCCTGCCTCGGGCTGGTGCGACATCTCACCCTCTCCGACGAGCGGTACTGGTTCGAGGTCGTCGTTGCTGGAGGGCCGCTGGACTTCTGGCCCGAAGGCGAGAACGCGGACTGGCTGGTGGAGCGGAACGAGCCAGCCCGAGAGGTGATCGAGGCGTACCGCACCGCTACGGCACGCGCCGACGCGATCATCGCCGCCCGGCGCCTTGACGATCCCCCAGCCAAGCCGGAGACCTGGTGGAGCGAGACGGGGCTCTCCTTTCCGGATATGCGCACCATCGTGTTACACGTGCTGGTCGAGACTTCCGTCCACGCGGGACATCTCGACGCCGTACGCGAGCTGCTCGACGGTCGACAGCACCTCGTGATCTGACTCGTCCTTCGACGTGCCCCGACTCCTCAGACAAACCACCTGGGCACGGCACGGCGAAGAACTGCACGTGGGATAGGGCTCACGAACATGCCGCCGAGCGCGTGGCCCGGACTTATGCGATGTGCCAACTGATGCGCCCGTCGCACTCACGGCTACTCCGCCATCTCCGCACACCCCACGCCCGGCCTGGCGCGCGTGGACTACCTCGCACCGCCGTGTCGACGAACCTGGTCAAGGTCTCCATCGGGATCTCGACCGCCGGGACCGTCGCCCTGTGACCACCGGCCTTGCGGGCAGTCGACGTATCAGCCGGCGTGAACGTCGAGTCCGGAGTCGATCGTGTCGAGGTCGCGGACTGCGTAGCGGTGGTGTTCCCACTCCTCCTCGAGGATCGTGTGCAAGCAAGACAGGGTGGTCTCCCCGTACTCCCGGTCATGAGGGTTCCTGCGCGGCGTCGCCAACTCCTCCCGGGTGACGCCGGCGAGGAAGTCGCGCACCATGGCGACCCGACCCGCCCGGACCTCGAGCACTTCGGCGTACGACGGTTCAATCGCGGTGAAGATCGACATGTCGTGGCCGTCCGTCTCGTACTCGAAGTTCGGTTGACCGATGGGGTGGTATGGCTTGTCGCGCTCCATGATCGCCCGACCCAGCCAGGTGTCCGTGGCCATCACGAGGTGCCGGAGCGTCTGCGCAAATGACCACTCACCGTGCACTGAGACATCGACGGTGCCCGACGGCATGGCCGCCACGCGCGCGAGCGTGGCCGCCCATGTCTCCTCAAGTCTCGCCCAGGCGGCACGAAGGCCCTCGGGGTCCGCGGCGCTCCTCTCGGCGCGGCCGGGGAAACGGCGGTTGAGCTCGGCCTCGACGAACGGAACCACATCGACACCGTTGACACGCAAGGAGCCGCCCTCGAGCAACCACGGCGCGTCGACATCCGCCCCATCCACGTCGACGCCGCGCATCACTGCGCCCGACAGGTCAGACCGGACGAACCGAGCGCCTCGCAGGTCCTCGTCGACGAACATCGCCACATGTCCCCGGGCCGACTCCCCAATCGTTGCCACGACGGGAACCATCCCACCCCGAGCTCCGCGCATCAAGCATGTAGCGGTCACCGGACTTGCCGCTGAGCGCGCCTCAGCACGGTCGCTTAGTCAGGTAAATCACGCCCGCTTCGGGTAGAGCTGGTTGAGCAGGCCGTGGCCGACCCGCTCGAAGTCCTCGTCCCCCACTCCGAAGGCCCACACGGCAGTTCCGACCGCCTCACTGATGAGCGCTCGTCGCCATCCCAGTGGTTCACGCGGATCCTTGCCGTACCCGTCGAGGAACGCCGATTCCAGCTGCGGGTTCCGCGCGAAGTCCTGTCGCGCCAGCCGGACGAAGTCCTCACTCACCGGCCGCAGGTCCGCACGTCCAAAGTCGATGATTCGGACCACGCCCCGATCGATGAGCCAGTTCCGCGGCTGCCAGTCGCCATGTGTCGGCACCACCCACTCACCGCCACCGGGCCATCCGGAGACCTCCGCGCGCACCTGTCTGACGACATCCGGGTCGATCCGGTGCGCCATCGAGAGGTGCCGCTCGACCCGGGCCCGCAGCTTGTCGGTCCAGTGCGCATCGAACACCGAGAGCTGTCCGTGGTGCCGCGCCAGCAGCGACCCGGCCTGCCCATAGGTCTCCGGGTCGTCCTGGGCAGGGGTGCCCTCGACGAGGACGCCTGGAAGGTATCTCGTGACCAGTGTCTTGGCCGCCGCATCTCCGAAGAGCAGTTGAGGTGCATGGCCCGTGCTCACCCAAGGGTGCAGCCATTCCCGGTGTGCCCGTAACTCTCGGGCGATGTGCCCATCGCTGCCGCCGCCCGCTTTGAGGATCAGCAGTCCCTGCGCGCTCGTCAACTTCAGGACGATGGTCTCGACCAGCCCCCAGCTCAGGTCGGCAACGACCTGCGCGTCCGGGACCCACCGCGCCAACACTTCGCGCTGCACCGGTCGCAGACGACTCACACCAGCAGGCACAAAGCGCGAGTCTAGACACGAAGACCGAGCACTGCTCATCCGAGCGGTTACCGGAGATGCCGCACGCGGTGGTGCGTGGGAGCAGCCCGCCGGTTCTTTCGGAGTGGCCGCCGTCTCAACGTCCGCCATTGCCGCGGCCGGTGCTACAGCCACCGACCCCCAGCGTTGGGAGCGAGCCCGAGCGCCGCGCACTTCGGGGCCAAGCTCCCCTGGCGGGCGCGGGGGGACGGCCGCCAACGAACGTCGGCATTCACTTGGCTGGGTCGACATCTCTTGACACGCGACCACTCTGCGTTGCAGAGTGACCCACCGGGCGCGCAGGGGCGCTCGCCAGGAGAAGGGCCGCTCATGCACGACAACCAGCTCCACGAGATCGCCGCCGCCGAGGCCGTGCTCGCCCGTACCGAGCAGCTGCGCCGGGATGCCCGCCGTGACACCAGGGCACTGGCCGTGCCGCTGCTCGTGCTCGGCCTTCTCACTCTCGGGTACGCCGTCGTCTCGTACGTCGAGCAGAACGTCATCGCCTCGGACCTCGGTCCCGGCCAGTCGAGGTCCGCCACAGACGCGGAGCTGCAGTTCGGCCAGTTCGCCGACACCTACTGGGGGCTCGCGGGCGCAGCGGGCCTGCTCGTCATCGGCCTCTGGATGGGTGTCCGCAGCCGGCGCCTCGGCGCCGGAGCGGGCGCCGGTGCCTGGGTCGCCGGAGGCTTCGGGCTCTTCCTCCTGGCGAGCGTGGTGCCGTTCTCGCCCTTGAGCGTGATGATCGGCATGGTGGGGTTCATGGCGCCCACCGCGTTCATCGGCATCGCGCTGCTCGTCATCGCCTGGCGGCGACGCGACCCAAGGCTCGCGGTATGGACCGTCGTCTTCGGCCTCGTCGTGACACTGGCCCACCTAGGCTTCTTCACGAACCGGCTCGCCGACCTCCTTCGGGTCACCGGCCTGACTGACTCCGTCGACGTACACGTCCTCGTGCAGGCCGACCTCGTCGTCCTGGCCGTCCTCGGCCTGATCCTCATCGGCGCCGCGGTGCGCGACCGCCGCACCGGGGCAGCGACCCGACGCGACCACGAGCCGGTGCTCTCGTGACCCCGCCCGACGCGTCGCCCGCCGACCAGGTGAAGGCCACCGACGCGTCGGGCCGGGACGAGCCGCACCCGACGAGCCAGCTCGACGACGTCGTGCACCAGAAGGCGCGGCTCGGCATCCTCGCCGTGCTCGCTGAGGCTGAACGAGCCGACTTCACGTACCTCAAGTCGAACCTCGGCCTCACCGACGGCAACCTCGGCCGGCATCTCGAGGTGCTCGCTGGCAGCGGACTCGTCCACGTCGAGAAGGGCTACGTCGGGAGGCGGCCTCGCACCTGGGTCACGATCACCCGGGCCGGACGGCACGCGCTCGCCGGGGAGATGGCCGCGATCCGCGAGCTGCTGCGCCGCTTCGAGAGCGGCTAAGCGTCGGTGGACTTCGAACATCGCCGGCCACCACCGGCGGGCACGCCGTAGTCCCGGGCCGTGGCGACACCGGTGAGCACTACCACCTCACGCCCTACGCCTCACACATGTCCCTGTTCCTCGGTGACCGAGACAACCGCAGCGACGTCGAGTACTCCCGGATGGCATGACGCGGGCCGATCCCGTGACAGCCCTCGACGGTCCACACCCGCTCACCGACCTCACCGTGAGCGCGGCCGGCGGCGAGCATCGGTACGTGGCCGGCCTTGCCCGTGCCGAACCGCCCCACCTCGAGTACTCGACCCTGCACCTCCTCCTTCACGCAGTGATGTGAAAGCAAGGAGGGCATTGCTGCTTTGAGCAGGACAAGCCCCTTCGAGCCTCTCCTCGCGCGGTGCCCGACGAGAGCGCATGCCATGAGAGAGCCACACCAATGACACCGGTGGGCCGCCGCACATGAGAGCGTCTCGCCGAGCACCTGGACCGAGTCTGGCCGGACACCGGTCCGGCAACCAGTCTCTAAGTAGCCGCTCTTAGGTCGCGTGTGCCGATGCGCTGAAGATGGGCGGACCCGGCGATCCGGCGACGGGATGGCTCAGCGCGGGCCGTCAACCACACCCTGCCGGGTGAAGCCTTGGTAACGCGTACCCCGGTGCATGAGGTGCCCGCGGTCGCCTTCGGCGAACTGGCCGAAGTCAGGGCCGCTGACCTGCAACTCGCGGCGCTCACCGCTCGGCTCCTCGAAGGTGACGAAGTAGTTCGTGCTTTCCCTTCGCTCCTGGCGTGCGCGGACGTCCGTGCGTCGTGACACCACGATCGCCTCGACGCTGCGCAGCGGTGCGGCCTCGTTCGCGCGCCACTGGGCTACGCCCCGAACGACCACGAACGCAATCCCGCAAACCACGAGCAGCGCCACGACTCCGAAGAGCCCCGTCAATGCTTCCATCCCGTTCGCGTCGAACACCAGCGCCCCCTGCTCCCATCGCGCGGGCCGGCGCCCCGCGCAGTAGCGCGATCGTCCCACGCAGAGCGGCTCTCAGCATCCGATCGACACGCGAGTACCAGGAGCAGCAGGCGAGCCGCCGCCCTGCCTCCCGCATATCTCCGAGCATTTCTCGGACATGCCGCACTGAGGACGGGACGTCCAACATTGCCGCGATGGGTCATCCGGCTCCTGGCGAGTCTGCCTCTGCAGGCACCTGGCACTGCCGGGAGATCGCCCTCGCGCGTGGGGCTGACGGGGCGAGGACCGTTCCAAGTCAGTCCATCTTGGCCGTGGGGTCGTGCGGCTCCGCCTGCGGAGCGTTCCTCCGGATGGACTCGCCGCTGGCGGCAGTGGCACGACGGCACCAACCTTGGGTGCCCGCCGCCATCGGGCATGGGGTCACGCCAGCCCCCGACTGCCAGTTCCGCGGTTGTTCACCGACCCGACTCGGGAGCGAGCACGAAGCGGCCGACGCTCGTTCACGTCCGTGACGAGGAAACGCGTCGTCGGACGGATGGCGCCGCGTCTAGCCGCCGGGACGTGTGGCGTTGTCCGCATCCGGGATGTCACCGGGGCGGCTTCTCAAACGTCTTAGAAGTGGGACGGTGGTGGAGATGGAGGGTGTGCGCGGTGAACGGTCGTGAAGGTGCGGTGGCCATGGCGGCGGAGTTCGACGCCTTCTACGCCGTCAGTGCCACCCGGATCAAGCGCCAGATGGTCCTACTGACCGGGGACGTCGCCGAGGCGGAGGACGTCACGCAGGAGGCCTTCGAGCGAGCCTGGACGCGGTGGTCGGTGGTGCGGGACGCGGCCTCCCCGGAGGCGTGGGTGCGGACCGTTTCCCGACGACTCGCTGTGAGTCGCTGGCGGCGGATTCGCAACGCGACGATGGCATGGCGCCGGCACGGTCCCCCAAGTGAGCTGTCGGAGTTGGACGCTGACCATGTCGTGCTGATTGCGGCTCTGGCAACGCTGCCAGAGACGCAGCGCGTGGCGATCGTGCTGCACCACCTTGCGGACCTGCCCGTGGCCCAGGTGGCGCAGGAGACCGGGGCGACCGTCTCGGCTGTCAAGCAGCAGCTCGTGCGGGGTCGAGCGGCGCTGGCTGAGTCCCTTGCAGACGGTCGCGAGAGCACCGCCGAACCTGCTCTTGTTCGACCTGAGGAGAAGCGATGATGGACAGCCTCACGAAGGAACTGCACGAATCGGCCGCGGCGCTCTCCGGTGTGATGCCCCCACCGGAGCAGGTTCGGCACCGCGCCGAGCGTGCGCGCCGGACGCGTCGAGCCGTGGCCGGATCCGCCGCTGCCGCACTGGTGGTGGTGCTCGCCGTCGCTGTCGGGGTCGGTGGTGGCAAAGGAGTCCCGGCCAACACGGCCACAGCGGTCCCGGCTCGGACATTTTGGAGTGCTCCCCCAGGCAGTGTCTTCACGAGCGATCCGCTGCCGTCCGCGGCCGAGTGGAACGACCTCCTCGACCTACTGCCGGCCGAACGAACCGAGCGATCTGCCACACAGCCGCACCAACTGGACTGCATCACCGACCCGTTCACGCTGGGTGCCGATCAGGTGCATGGCGCCGCCTACCTGCAACCACCTAAACCCGACGCCCTCACGAGTGGACGGATGAACATCTACGCGCTCTGGTTCGGCCGAGCAACTGATGCCACAGCTGCGGTCAAGCGGCTACGTCAGGAGCTCGTCGCGTGCCGCGCCCGGCGAGACCCGAACCTTCAGGTCACCTACTTCAGCATCGAGGACGCCTTGATGCGGGACTACCCGCGCATCGAGCAACGGTTCTCCGGGGGCATCACGAGGCAGCCCGGTATCGGCGGGGTCGACCCTCGCTTCAGCGAGTACGCCCTGGCCGTGGCCCGTGCGGGGAGGCTGGTCATCGTCTTTGAGTCCCTCAACGGCTGGTCGGACCGCCTGGATAACACGGTGGGTCTTTTAATGGACCACGCGCTCAAGGCGCTCCCACGACGGGTGGGCCCAACCACATAGACAGGTGCGTCGACGCGCCGCGCTCGGGCGCGGCCGAGCATCTGCCAAGGTTGGCGTGAGGGCTAGAAGGGCGCCAGCGATCAAACTGGTCGCCATGGCCCGACGGTTCATGATGTCTCCTGGACTCGTGGCGCCGACGGTGTGCCGGCGAACTCCACGATCCAGACCTGCACGTACACGCCGCATCGGGCGTAAATACCAGAACTCGAGCCGCAACTACCCACGCTCAGTGCGTCTATTCGCCCCGATCGCCCACACGTCGGGCTCGACGGGCACTGAGGACCGTGCCGATCTTGGCTGACGGCGTGGGCAAACTGGTGCGGCGGCTCAGTAGCCGAAGCCCCCGCCGTTGCCGTTGCCACCGCCACCGCCACCGCCATAGACGATCACGAGAACGACCACCAGGACAGCGACTGCGACAAGTCCTGCGATCACCCATCGCTTGGTTAGCACCCTGACAACCCCTCTCCCGTCGGGCGCCAACCTCTCAGGGTCGGCCCCACACATGACGACGCACAGCGCCGATGCACGGTTCGACCGGGGGCGTGACGTCACCCGCTCGACCCAGGAGCGGGGTCCCGTCTAGAAGGTCAGTGAATGCCGAGGCGGCCGCGTCCCATGGCCGCGCATGGGTGAAGCTTTACAGCAGCTCAGGTATCGGCCGTCTTGGTCTAGCTGAAACAGCGACGAGCGCAGGCACGTTGGCAACTCAAAAGAGCTCCGTTGTTGGGGTGCCGGGGCCAACAGCCTTCCCCGAGGCCGAATACGCATCCCCGCTGGCAAAGAAGCCACACGACCTCCGGGACGCAGCGGTCTCCCTCTGGCTCAACGCCGGGGTGCTCGCCACCCAGGTTGCCGAGTGGGCGGGACATAGCGTGAACGTGCTCCTCCGCGTCAACGCGTCCTGCGTCGTCGGTCAGGACGAGGCCGCCCGACGGCGCGTGGACCTCGCGCTCAGCACGGCCACGGGGTCTCCCGCGGCCATCCTGCGTTGAGCCCCGTCAGATTTCCCCACAGACACCCGTAGCGAGCCGTCGTCGGCAGCCACAGTCGGGCAGCCAGTAGGACGGCAGAAGGGCCCCTGACCGACGTTTCCGCTGGTCAGGGGCCCTTCTGAGCACTGGGTGGCAGGTGAAGGATTCGAACCTTCGTAGCTCTCGCGACGGATTTACAGTCCGTTTCCATTGGCCGCTCGGACAACCTGCCCTGGTGCGTCTGGAAGGATAGCAAGAGATCGGGCGCGGCCCGAAATCGGGCCACGGCGAGCCTTTTGTCCTGCCCCCGCGCCCTCGACACACCGCTTCACAGACCGCTCGACAGACCAGGCACCAGCATCCGGAAGGACCACCGATGGCCGACTCCTCGTTCGACATCGTCAGCAAGTTCGACAAGCAGGAGATCGCGAACGCGGTCAACAGCGCCAGCAAGGAGATTGCGACCCGCTACGACTTCAAGAACGTCGGCGCCTCCGTCGACCTCGCCGGCGACGTCATCAAGATGAAGGCGAACACCGAGGAGCGGTGTCTCGCGGTGCTCGACGTCGTGCAGACGCACCTCGTCAAGCGCAAGGTCAGCCTCAAGCACCTCGACGTCCCCGAGGCCGGACCGCGCCTCTCGGGCAAGGAGTACCACCTCGACGCGCCCCTCAAGGAGGGCATCTCCCAGGAGAACGCCAAGAAGATCAACAAGCTGATCCGCGACGAGGGGCCCAAGGGCGTCAAGAGCCAGATCCAGGGCGACGAGCTGCGTGTCTCGAGCAAGAGCCGTGACGATCTCCAGGCCGTCCAGCGGATGCTGCGCGAGGCCGACCTCGACGTCGCGCTGAACTTCACCAACCAGCGCTGAGCTCCGGGGTCCACCACCTGCCCGGCGAGCCCACGGAAGACCACGTATGCCGTCCACTCGGGTGGGCGGCATACGTCATCCCGGCGACCTGACGTGAGGACCGGGAGATCTTCCCGGCCCACCCGGGAACCGGCCCGACGCGAGAAGGGCCCCCGAGCCGCCACCTAGGGTCGTCGGCGCGATCCGCGCGCCCGACCGAGAGGTCACGGGGCTGTCCATGCAGGCGCACGCGCTCTTCGAGGACGGCCGCGACAGGCTGGCCGACTACGCGGACGCCCTGCGGGCTCGCGGCCTCTGAGGCGGCGCAGCGTCCTCCCACAGAGGGCGGCCGTATCCCGTCCACCGGGGTGGGCACCACACGAGCGTTCTAGGGCTCGCTGGTGAGCCCGCGGAGGTCGGGGAACACCTCGACCGCGAGCGGCCACCAGAACAGGTGGCCACAGAGCTCTGCGTACTCCCCCGGCGTGACCCAGCGCGTCTCGTGGATGCCGTCGTCGCCATCGGTGAGATCGGGACGCACGTCGTCGAGCCGGGCGCGGAAGACCTGGAGGAACGGACGCTCGCGGGTGAACACGTCGTCGTCGCGGCGTGGCGTGAATCGCTCGTAACCACAAGGGAGCACGTCCGAGTGGCGCAGCCGCAGCCCTGTCTCCTCGAGCGTCTCGCGGACGGCGTTCTCGACGGGCGTCTCGTCCTCCTCGCGCCATCCACCCGGCGATCCCCACTCAGCACGGCGGACGCTGTGCACGACGACGAAATCGCCTCGCCGGTCGCGGACGAAGACCATGGCCGCGAGCACGCGGGACTGCTCGATCGGGTCGTCGGACGCGACGAGGTCGACGTCGCTCGTGCCGTTGGGGAACGAGACGCCGAGGATGCGGCGCACGCCCCGGTCGCGCTTGCGCTTGCGCAGCCGCAGGCCGGAGGCGTTGAGCCGACGCGCGAGGTCGACGCCGCTCGTGGGGGTGGCACCGGCGTCGACGGCGTCCTGCCACCGCCCCTGAGGCACGTCGTAGTGGTCGCCGTCGAAGGACCGCGGGTGCAGTCGGGCGACCCGCGCGACGCCGTGCAGCTCGTCGTAGGAGACGTCACTGACGAGGTGGGCGAAGAGCCGACCGTGGGCGGGCCAGATCGGCTGGTCGATCCACACGGTCATGGCTCGAAGCCTAGGCCAGCGTGCTGCCGTATGCCGTGACCTCCCCTGTGGACGACGCCGGCCGCCGCTCCCCTGGCCGACCTAACCTCGAACGCACGCGGCCACCTTCTGGCCGAGCCCATCGATCGAGGAGCAGCCCCATGTCCCGTTCCGTCGTTGACACCGAACGCATCGCCGCGGCAGCCGGCGACATCCACCGGCTCGCCGACACCATCACCTCGAGCACGGCCGAGCTGCGTGGTCGCCTCGCCGGGATGGGGGCTGACTGGCAGGGTCCGGCCAAGGTCGAGTTCGAGCGCGTCATGCACGACTACCAGCGCATCCAGGCGCAGATGACCGAGGCGCTCGCCGACGTCGGCCGCCTCACCCTCAGGGCGTCCTCGGCCTACGCCGAGCACGAGAACGCGACACGGGCCCTCTTCGCCCGCTGACCGGCGCCTCGGAGGTCACGGGCGGAGCTTCCGCCGACGGCGAAGGGCGGCTCCCCCGTGTGGAGGAGCCGCCCTTCGAGCGTGCTGCGTGGAGCGGCGGGCTCAGAAGCCCATGCCGCCCATGCCACCCATGTCGTCGCCACCGGGCATGGCCGGCGCGTTCTTCTCGGGCTTGTCGGCGATGACGGCCTCGGTCGTGAGAAAGAGCGCCGCGATCGAGGCTGCGTTCTGCAGCGCCGAGCGCGTGACCTTGACCGGGTCGATGATGCCGGCGGTCAGCAGGTCGACGTACTCACCCGACGCGGCGTTGAGACCGTGACCGGCCTCGAGACCGCGCACCTTCTCGGCGACGACTCCACCCTCGAGACCGGCGTTGATCGCGATCTGCTTGAGCGGGGCCTCGGTGGCGACGCGGACGATGTTCGCGCCGGTCGCCTCGTCACCCTCGAGGACGAGCTCGTCGAGCGCCTTGGCGGCCTGGATGAGCGCCACGCCACCACCGGCGACGATGCCCTCCTCGACGGCAGCCTTCGCGTTGCGGACGGCGTCCTCGATGCGGTGCTTGCGCTCCTTGAGCTCGACCTCGGTGGCCGCCCCCGCCTTGATGACGGCGACGCCGCCGGCGAGCTTGGCGAGGCGCTCCTGGAGCTTCTCGCGGTCGTAGTCGGAGTCCGACTTCTCGATCTCGGCCTTGATCTGGGCGATGCGGCCCTCGATCTGCGAGCGGTCCTCGGCGTCCTCGACGATGGTCGTCTCGTCCTTGGTGACGACGACCTTGCGAGCGCGGCCGAGCAGGTCGAGGGTGGCGTTCTCGAGCTTGAGACCGACCTCCTCGGAGATGACCTGGCCACCGGTGAGGATGGCGATGTCGGTCAACATGGCCTTGCGGCGGTCGCCGAAGCCGGGAGCCTTGACGGCGACCGACTTGAACGTGCCCTTGATCTTGTTGACGACGAGCGTCGCGAGGGCCTCACCCTCGATGTCCTCGGCGATGATCAGCAGCGGCTTGCCCGACTGCATGACCTTCTCCAGGAGCGGGATGAGGTCCTTGATGTTGCCGATCTTGGAGTTGGCGACGAGCACGTAGGCGTCGTCGAGGACGGCCTCCATGCGCTCGGTGTCGGTGACGAAGTAGGCGGAGATGTAGCCCTTGTCGAAGCGCATCCCCTCCGTCATCTCCAGCTCGAGGCCCATGGTGTTGGAGTCCTCGACGGTGATGACACCTTCCTTGCCGACCTTGTCCATCGCCTCGGCGATGAGAGCACCGATCTCCTCGTCGGCCGCCGAGATGCTGGCGGTCGAGGCGATCTGCTCCTTGGTCTCGATCTCCTTGGCCTGCTCGAGCAGGCGGGCGGTGACGGCCTCGACGGCCTTCTCGATGCCGCGCTTGAGCGCCATCGGGTTGGCGCCGGCGGCCACGTTGCGCAGGCCTTCCTTCACCATCGCCTGGGCGAGCACGGTCGCCGTCGTCGTGCCGTCACCGGCGACGTCGTCGGTCTTCTTGGCAACTTCCTTGACGAGCTCCGCGCCGATCTTCTCGTACGGGTCGTCGAGCTCGATCTCCTTGGCGATCGAGACGCCGTCGTTGGTGATCGTGGGGGCGCCCCACTTCTTCTCCAGGACGACGTTGCGGCCCTTCGGGCCGAGGGTCACGCGGACGGCGTCGGCAAGGATGTTCATTCCTCGCTCGAGCCCGCGACGCGCCTCTTCGTCAAACGCAATGGTCTTGGCCATTCGGGTGGTTCCTCCCACGCGAATCGTTGGTGGTGGTCCGCATGACGCCCGCGACGGACGGGACCGGTCTTCCCAGCTTCATGTAGCTGCGAACCCAGCCCCTCGGCATACGGCCCATTTCTGTCACTCCCACGGGGAGAGTGCTAACGCCATTATTGGCACTCTCGGGGTGAGAGTGCAAACGTCTGACCGCGCCGGTCAGGGCGTATGCCGTCCGGCCGGCTCAGGCGCCCGCGGCGGGTGCGAGCGCAGCAGCGATCCGGGCGGCATGGTCGGCGGACTCCTGCTCCGACGCATACGTCGTGCGCGGCCAGAAGAAGCCACGCAGGCCATCCCCCTTCGTGCGGGGAACGACGTGGACGTGCAGGTGTGGCACGGACTGGCTTACGACGTTGTTCATCGCGACGAACGTGCCCTGGGCGCCGAGGGCCTCGACGACGGCCGCGGCGAGACGCTGGGCGGCTCCGAGCAGCGTGGCGTGCAGGTCGGCGGGCAGGTCGAGCAGGGTGTCGACGTGCCGGCGCGGGACGAGCAGGACATGGCCCTTGAAGACGGGCCGGCGGTCGAGGAAGGCCACGAGGTCCGGCTCGTCGAGCACGAGGTCCGCCGGGAGCCCACCCGCCACGATCGAGCAGAAGACGCAGTCCATGCCGACAGGCTCCCACGGCGGCGCGGGCTCGGCCGGGCCAGTGGCACGTCAGCGCCGAGGAGTTGCAGCGTCCAAACGCACGTCGGCCGTGTACGGGTCAGCAGATGACGAGCAGGATGCAGCCGCCGTCGCTCGATGTCGGCGAGGGGGTCGGTCTCGGGGTCGGCTTCTTCGTCGAGGTCGGCCTCGGCTTGGGCGTCGGGTGGTCCTTGGTCCGCGTCGGGCTCGGGGCCGCGGTCGAGGTCGGCGCAGGGACGGTGGAGGTGCGCTTCGACGACGAGGCCGGCGACGGCGCCGGGGCCGGGGTCGTGGGCACCGAGGAGGTGGCATGGGAGGCCGGTGCCACGGCGGCGGTCGCCGACTGCCGCGTGCTGCCCGCAGTGGTGGTGGCGCTCGGGACCTCGGACGTGCCGGCCGTGCCGGCCGCGCCGGCCCTGCCGGAGGAGCTCTCGGCCGAGCCCCACCCGTCGTCCGAACTCGTGCTCGTCCAGTCATCTCCCGGCAGGCCGGGGAACCCGCCGGACGACATCGCCTCGTCGCTCCAGCTGTCACCCGACCAGTAGGCGACGGCGCCCGTCGTGAGCAGGGCGATGGACGCGAGGACGGCGGCGATGAGGACCTTGCGTCGGGACTGCGAGGCACGCGTGGAGGTGTGGGTCTCGGGCGACATGGCTCACCAACGTAGACGAGTCGGCCGGGGGGCGCCCGTTCAGGACCCGGCCGCTACGGTGGTCCCATGCTCGCCGAGATGTGGGTCACACCGAGGGTCGCGGGGTGAGCGCGCAAGCGACCCCGAGGGCCGCAGCCGAGTCGACGAGGGGCTTCGTCGAGGTGGCCGACCGTGTCTTCGTCGCGCGCTATCGCCAGTGGGACGTCAACGTCGGGCTGGTGCTCGGGCGGCATGGCGCCGTCGTCGTCGACACCCGCGCGAGCGACGTCCAGGGCAGCCAGGTCCTCGACGACATCCGCCGCCTCGGCCGTGACATCGAGGTCCGCCACGTCGTCAACACCCATGTCCACTTCGACCACACCTTCGGCAACGCCGCCTTCGACACGGCCACCGTGCACGCCCACGACAACGTCGGGCGCACGACCGAGGCCGACGCGGAGCGCATCAAGGCCGCGTTCCGGGCCGACCCCGGAGCCGGCCCCGAGTACGGCTACACCGAGCGCGACGCCGCCGAGGTCATGGCGACGGTCGTGCGCGGTCCCGACCGGACCTTCGGCTCCAATGCGACCATCGACCTCGGCGACCGGGTCGTCACCATGACGTATGCCGGCCGCGGCCACACGGACGGGGACGTGGCCGTGCTCGTGCCAGACACCGACGTGATGTTCCTCGGCGACCTCGTCGAGGAGAGCGCGCACCCCTCGTTCGGCGATGACTGCTGGCCGCTCGAGTGGGCCGACACCCTCAGCTCGCACCTGATCCAAGCGGCCGATCGCACGGTGGTCGTGCCGGGCCACGGTCGCCCGGTCGACGGCGCCTTCGTGGGCCGCCAGCGCGACGAGATCGCGGCGGTCGCGGCCGTGATCCGCGAGCGCCGTCTGGGCCTCGGCTCGCTCGAGGAGGCGCTGCGCGCACCGGACCCGCGCCTGCCCTACCCGCTCGACGACCTGGGGTCAGCGATCCGCCGCGGCTGGGACCACCTCACCCCGCCCACCCCCTGATCTGTCCGCCCACCGCCGTGCGATGGCAGGGCCACGACGGCCCCGAGGTTCACGGCTCTCGTTCAACGACGCTGGTCGATGCTCGCTGCCCCGCGCCCGAGCTGCCCGTGCCGGGACGAGCCGCCCGAGAGGGTGCTCGGGGTGGCGGGCTCAGCCGGAGAGGGCGGAGGGGAAGGCGTCGGACCACGAGCGCAGCGTCACGCCGCCGTCGGTCGAGCGGTCGACCGACGTCGCGGCGAGCACGGCGTGGACGATGGCCCGCGCGACGCAGTCGGCGCCGGCTTCCATGAGCAGTGTCTGCTCGACCGGGTCGGGGGCGGGCCGGTCGCCCGTGGCCAGGGTGAAGAGGGTGTCGCCGTCGAAGAGGGTGTGCACCGGCTTGAGGGCTCGCGCGAAGCCATCGTGGCCGATGCCGGCCGCCTTCCCGCACTGGGCCTTCGTCAGGGTGGCGTCCGTCGCGATGACACCGATCGTCGTCGCGAGGCCGGGCCTGCCGGCGTTCGCGGGCAGTGCCTCGGCCCGGGCGCGAGACTCCGCCAGATCTTCGGCGCTCGGCCGCCGCACGTGGGCCAGCTCGTCGCCGAGACCCAGCCCCACGGCATACGGCAGCCCGGTGCTGGGGTCGACGGCCGAGCCGACGGCGTTGACGGCGATGAGCGCGGCGACGGTCGTGCCGGACTCGAGCACGACGCTGGCAGAGCCGATGCCGCCCTTGAAGCCGCCGACCTTGGCGCCCGTCCCGGCGCCGACGCAGCCCTGGGCGACGGCCGAGGAGGATGCCTGCGCGTATGCCGCCCTGCCGTCCTCGGCGCGCGGCCGGTGACCCCACGTCCCGGAGCGTCCGAGGTCGAAGAGGATCGCGGACGGCACGATCGGCACGACCTGCCCCGGCTCACCCATGGGCCAACCGATCCCCTCGTCGAGCAGGGCGTCCACGACCCCGTCGACCGCGGCGAGGCCGAGGGCGGAGCCGCCCCCGAGGACGATCGCGTTGACGCGGTCGACGAGGTTGCGCGGGTCGAGCAGGTCGGTCTCGCGGGTGCCCGGGCCGCCACCGCGCACGTCGACGCCGGCGACCGCTCCGCCCTCGGGGGCGAGGACGACCGTGACACCGGTGAGCCAGCCGGGCTCGTCGCGGGTGCAGTGGCCGACACGGAGGCCCGCGACGTCGACGAGGGAGTTCGTCGGCCCGGGGGCGGAGCCGGTCACTGCGGGTCCCGGAGGTCGAACTCCATCGACCGCCCGGGCGAGCTGAACCCCAGGCGCTCGTAGAACTCCTGCGCCCGGTCATCGGGGGCGTTGAGCCGGATCCACTTGACGTCGGTGGTGCGCGACCACTCGATCATGGCCTCGGTCAGCGCGCGGCCGACCCCGCGGTCGCGGCAGCCCGGGGCGACGAACAGTCCGCCGACGTGTAGCCACGAGACGTCCTTGCGACCGGGCCACGGCAGGGCGCGGATGCGCCGGGTCTCGAGGATGCCGGCGTGGTCGCCCCGGCTCTCGGCGATCCACGTCGGCCGGTCCGGCCGCTCGGCCAGCCACGCGTCGACGAAACGGTCGAGGTAGCCGGTCTCGGACGGCATACCGAGCTCACGGGCGAACTGCAGGTGCAGCGCGGCGACGATGAGGGCGTCATCGGCCGATGCGCGACGAATCGTCACCTCGGCCATGAGGGAAGTGAACCACGTGCGAGCCGCGCGGGCCCACACCCACGCGCGCGCCGTCGGGCCCTTCCTCGGCCCGGCGGGGCGGCCGGCCCTGTCGGTGGGAGCGGGTCAGATGTTGATGCCGAGCCGGCGGCTCGTGCGCGCCCTCTGGCGGCTCGCGCGCATGCGGCGCAGTCGCTTGATGAGCATCGGGTCTGCCTCGAGCGCCTTCGGGCTGTCGAGGAGCGCGTTGAGCACCTGGTAGTAGCGCGTGGAGCTCATGTCGAACAGCTCCTTGATCGCCTGCTCCTTGGAGCCGGCGTACTTCCACCACTGGCGCTCGAACGCCAGGATCTCGAGGTCGCGTGGGCTGAGCCCGTCCTCGGACTCGTGGAGGTGCGGCTGCGCCGTGGCGTGTTCAGTGCTCATGTCCCCGTCTCGCTGCAGTCGTGCTGCGTCTCGCGTCGTGCGTTGGCTCCGGTCACACCCTAGACGCAAATGACAAGGGTGTCATTCAGTTCGGCATGGTGCGGCATGTCGCTCGCGCGGTCGGGTGCAGTCTGGGAAACAGCAGTCCCAGCAGCCTCGTGGGCCCATCTGGACGTGGGTCACGGCCCTGCCACGACCTCCGGGCGTCACGCCATCGTGTCGAGGATGGCATTGACGTCTTCCTTCGTCGTGTGGGGGTTGACGATCGCGAAGCGTGTCAGCGTCTCGCCGCGGAAGGTCGTCGGCACGACGAAGGCGAACTCCTGCGCGAGGAGCCGGTCCGTCCACGCCTGGTAGTCCGCGGACGACCAGCCGATGCGCCGGAACACGACGACCGACAGGTCGGGCTCGCGCACCGCCTCGAGGTAGTCGCGGCGCCCGATCTCGCCGGCGGCGAAGCGGGTTACCTCGAGCGTGCTCTCGATGGCGTCGACGTAGGCGTCGGTGCCGTGGACGGCCAGGGAGTACCAGAGCGGCAGTCCGCGGGCCCGCCGGGTCAGGCCGATCGAGTAGTCGGTCGGGTTCCACTCACCCGACTGGGTGATGACGTCGAGATAGCCCGCCTCCTGCGTGTGAGCGACCCGGGCGAGCTCGGGCTCGCGGTAGATGAGGGCGCAGCAGTCGAACGGCGCGAAGAGCCACTTGTGCGGGTCGACGATGAAGGAGTCCGCGTGCTCGATGCCGTTGAACAGGTGGCGCACCGAGGGGGCAGCGAGCCCCGCGCCGCCGTAGGCACCGTCGACGTGCAGCCACAGGCCGTACTCGCGGCACACCTCCGCCACCGACTCGAGGTCGTCGACGACCCCGAGGTTGGTCGTGCCGCTCGTGGCGACCACGGCGAAGAACGTCTCGGGCCCGTGCTCCTCGAGCGTCCTGCGCAGCTCGGCACCGGTGAGGCGCAGCTTGTCGTCGACGCGGACGCCGCAGACCTCGGCGTCCATGACGGCGGCCATCGAGACGACCGACGAGTGCGCGTTGTCCGTGGCAGCGATCCGGTAGGGACGCGCGCCCCGGCCCACCACCTTCGACTTGGCCCGGGCCGTGTGCCGTGCGACGACGAGGGCCGAGAGGTTGCCCACCGTGCCACCGGGCACGAAGACACCGGCGGCCGACTCCGGCAGGCCGGCGAGGTCGCTGATCCAGCGCAGCGCCTGGTTCTCGGCGTACACCGCACCGGCGCCCTCCATCCACGAGCCGCCGTAGATCGATGACGCGCCGACGACGACGTCGAAGGCTGCGGCCTCACGCGTCGGTGCACACGGGATGAAGGAGAGGTAGCGGGGGTGGTCGGTCGACAGGCAGGCCGGCGCGAGGGTGTGCTCGAAGAGCTCCATCGCCCGCGTGGAGCCGAGGCCCTTGGCGGTGATCGTCTGTCCGGCGGCAGCCCGCAGGTAGTCCTCGGTCTGCGCGCCGTCGAGCGGGATGGGATCCATGAGCAGCCGCTCGCGGGCGTAGCTGAGGACCTTGTCGACGGCGACGTGGTCGGCGTCCTTGTCGAAGCTGTGCACGCACAGATGCTAGCCGGGCGGTCGCGCGGTCCCGACCGACGGACGGCCCGGCCTGAGCCCGGCGTGAACCGGCCGGAGGCCGATCGGAGCCCGGCCTCCGGCCGGACGTCAGCCGGCGGTCAGCGGGCGGTCAGCCGCCGGTCAGCCGGCGGTCACCCGAGGATGGCGGCACGCAGCTCGTCGGCGTTCGCGACGACGGCCGACGGGCGCACCTCGTGCAGCGCCTCGGGCAGGCCCGCACCCCAGGTGACGGCGACGGTGTCCATCCCCGCCGCCTTGCCCGCCAGCACGTCGACGACGGCATCCCCGACATAGACGGCACCGTTGGACCCGCGGCCCATCCGGTCGAGCGCGAGCAGCAGCGGTGTGGGGTCGGGCTTGTGGCGCTCGGTGTCCTCCATGGCGACGAGGATGTCGACGTGCTCGCTCAGACCGAGGATGTCCATCGCCTGCTGCGCCGACTCGCGCCGCTTCGAGGTGGCGACGCCGACGTGGACGCCGGCGCTGCGCAGGTCGCCGAGGACCTCACCGACTCCGTCGTAACCCCGGATCAGCCTCTCCGTGTTGTCCGCGTTCCACTGCAGGTACGTCGCATAGAGCTCGTCCGCGTGCTGCGGTGAGTGGTCACGGAACGCGCCGATGAGGGGCCGGCCGATCCACGAGCGGATCACGGCCGGGTCCTCCTCGTGACCGAGGATCGTGCGGAACGCGTGCTGGTAGGACTCGACGATGAGGTTGATCGTGTCGGCCAACGTGCCGTCGAGGTCGAAGACGGCGGTGGACCAGCGGGGGGAAGTCACCCGGCCGAGCCTAGGGCAGCGTGGCGTCCAGCCACCGTCCGCGTCTCATGACCCGGGTCGGACGAGCGGCCCCGTCGACGACCACCACGTCGGCGCGGAATCCCTCGGCGAGCGACCCGCGATCAGCCAGCCCGAGCGCACGGGCCGGGGTGCGCGTGGCGGGGCGGACGGCATACGCCAGCGGTGTGCCGGCGGCGACGACACGCGCGACGATGTCGCCGACGTGGCTCGTGCCACCCGCGATGGAGCCGGGCGTCGTGCCGTCGGGGTCGAGGGCGAGGCGGGCCGTCCCGCGGTCGACGACCACCGAGAGCCCGCCGAGGACGTACGCGCCGTCACCCACACCCGCCGCGGCCATGGCGTCGGAGACGAAGGCGACGTGGTCGGCGCCCACGAGGTCGAGGACGGTGCGCACGGTGTCGTCCGACAGGTGCGCTCCGTCGGCGATCAGCTCGACGGTCACCGCACCCCGCGCGGCCGAACGCATCAGTGCCGCAACGGCGCCCGGCTTCCGGTGGTGCCACGGGTCCATGCCGTTGAAGAGGTGGGTTGCAAGGTCGGCACCGGCGGCGACGGCCTGCTCGACCTGGGTGTAGTCGGCCGTGGTGTGCCCCACTGCGGCGTGGATGCCGGCCGACGTGAGCCAACGGACGAGGTCGAGACCGTGGTCGCGCTCGGGGGCGAGTGTGACCTGTCGGAGGTGTCCGCGGCCCAGCTCGATGAGGCGCTCCACCTCGGTCAGCGACGGGTCGCGCAGCAGCGTGGGGTCGTGGGCCCCGCAGCGTGCCTCGGCGAGCCACGGACCCTCGAGGTGGATGCCGTCCACGAGGCCGTCGTCCGCGAGCTCGGCGAGCATCGCGACGCCGCGCTCGAGATCTCGGGGGCTCATCGTGACGAGGCTCGCGAGCAGGCTCGTCGACCCGCGCGCGTGATGGTGCTCGGCCGCCGCGGCCGCCGCGTCGTCACGCAGGTCGGTGAACGCCGTCCCGCCGCCGCCGTGGCAGTGGATGTCGACGTATGCCGGAACCATGGTTCCGCTGACCCGCTCGGCGGAGTCGGCGCCGGGCGGGACCTCGGTGCCCGGGGCGAGGGGGGTGACTGCCGCGATGCGCTCGCCGTCGACCTGGACGAGGACGTCGGGCAGCACGGTGTCGTCGAGAAGGGCGGGTCCGCGCAGCGTGAGTTTCATCGAGGCCGATTCTGTCGCACCCCCCGCTGGTTCGAGGTGAACCGCCCTCTCCTCCCCTGGTTCGAGGTGATCGCGCCAGCCTCGTCACTGTCGCCATCACCTCGAACCCACCCCCCCCAACAAAGAATCAAAGAGATCGCGCCAGCCTCGTCACTGTCGCCATCACCTCGAACCGCGCTCCCCCCTCGCTGGTTCGAGGTGATCGCGCCAGCCTCGTCGCCGTCGGCATCACCTCGAACCGGCTCAGCGGGCGGGGGTAGCGTGTGGCCGTGCCAGCCCGACCTCTCGCCGACCTCGTCCATCCGACGTGGGTGCCCGCGCTCGAGCCGGTCGCCGACACGATCACGGCGCTGGGCGAGTTCCTGCGCGCCGAGGTGGCGGCCGGCCGTGGCTACCTGCCTGCAGGCGACCGGGTGCTGCGGGCCTTCTCCCTCCCGCTGCCGGACGTGCGGGTGCTGGTCGTGGGGCAGGACCCCTACCCGACGCCCGGTCACCCGGTCGGCCTCAGCTTCAGCGTCGCGCCCGACGTGCGACCGGTCCCCCGCTCGCTGCAGAACATCTACCAGGAGCTCGGCACCGACCTCGGCCTGCCGACGCCCGGGCACGGCGACCTCACGCCCTGGTTCGAGCGCGGCGTCATGCTCCTCAACCGGGTGCTCACGGTGCGACCGGGCGCGTCGGCGAGCCACCAGGGCAAGGGCTGGGAGGCCGTGACGGCCCAGGCGATGTCGGCACTCGCGCGCCGTGGCGGTCCGCTCGTCGCGATCCTCTGGGGGCGGCAGGCGCAGTCGCTGGGGCCGATGCTCGGCGACGTCCCACGTGTCGAGTCCGCCCACCCGTCGCCGCTCTCGGCACGCTCCGGCTTCTTCGGCTCGCGGCCCTTCAGCCGCACCAACGACCTCCTCGCCCAGCAGGGCGCGGCACCCATCGACTGGAGGCTGACATGACCCAGCCCGCCCCCGACGGCTCCGGCCCGTCGGTCTGGACCCGCTTCGTCGCGATCGGTGACTCGTTCACCGAGGGCATGTGCGACGACGACCCGACCTTCGGTCATGACGGTGAGTTCGCCGGCTGGGCAGACCGGCTTGCCTCGCACCTGTCGGAGATCGCCCGCACCGACGGCCTCGACTTCGGCTACGCCAACCTCGCCGTGCGCGGCCGCAAGCTCGCCGACGTCGTCGGTCCGCAGCTCGAGGATGCCCTGTCGCTCGAGCCCGACCTCGTCAGCATCGTCGGTGGCGGCAACGACATCCTGCGCCCCAAGGCAGACCTCGACGGACTGGCCGCCCGGCTCGAAGCCGCGGTCGCCCGCATCCGCGCCACGGGGGCGGACGTGCTCATGGCGACTCCGGTCGACCCGGCCGACGCTCCGCTCGTCAAGGCAACCCGCGGCCGGGCCGCGATCCACGCCGCCAACATCTGGAGCATCGCCCGGCGCAACGGCGCCCACGTCATCGACCAGTGGGGGCTGCACGCCCTCCGCGACTGGCGCATGTGGTCCGAGGACCGCATCCACATGACGACCGAGGGCCACCGCCGCGTCGCCCTCGCCGCGCTCGAAGCCCTGGGTCACACGCCCGCCGAGACCGGCTGGTCGACACCACTCGAGCCCGCCCCGCCGATCGGACGCCGTGAGGCCCTACAGGCCAACGCCCAGTGGGCCAAGGAGTACGTCGGCCCGTGGGTCCACCGTCGCCTGACCGGGCGCTCGTCGGGAGACCACCGCCAGCCCAAGCGTCCCGACGTGACCCCGCTCGACCCGTCCTGACGTCACCCCGAGCGGAGGTATGCCGTCCCGCTGAGCTCAGCGGGACGGCATACGTGCTCGGGTCGGCGGGGTGTCAGACGGAGGCGGCGAACGCCTTCTCGAAGATGTCGAGACCCTCGGTGAGCAGGTCGTCGCCGGCCGCGAGGGGCGGCAGGAACCGGAAGACGTTCCCGTAGGTGCCACAGGTGAGGGTCACGAGACCCTCGGCGTGGCAGGCTGCGTTGACGGCGCCGGTGAGGGCGGCGTTCGGAGTGAGGTCACCCGGACCGTTGACGAGCTCGACGGCGAGCATCGCTCCACGTCCGCGGATGTCGCCGATCTGGGGGTACTTCTCGGCCAGGGACCGCAGGCGCGGGACGAAGAGGGCCTCGACCTGCTTGGCGCGAGCGCAGAGATCCTCCTCCTTCATCGTCTCGATGGCCCCGAGGGCGGAAGCACAGGCAACCGGGTTGCCGCCGTAGGTGCCGCCGAGCCCGCCGCCGTGGACCGCGTCCATGACGTCGGCGCGGCCGGTCACGCCGGCCAGTGGGAGCCCGCCGGCCATTCCCTTGGCGGTCGTGATGAGGTCGGGCACGACGTCCTCGAACTCGCTGGCGAACCAGTTGCCGGTGCGGCAGAAGCCGGTCTGCACCTCGTCCGCGATGAAGAGGATGCCGTTGTCGGCGCACCAGTCGGCGACCTGCTTGACGAATCCCGGGGCGGGCACGATGAACCCGCCCTCGCCCTGGATCGGCTCGAGGATGACGGCAGCGAGGTTGTCCTCCCCCACCTGCGCATGCACCTGCGAGACGAACGTGTCGAAGGACTCCTTCGCACAGTCGGCCGGCCCGCCCGGCCATCGGAACGGGTAGCTCATCGGTGCGCGGTAGACCTCGCCGGCGAAGGGCCCGAACCGGTGCTTGTAGGGCATGTTCTTGGCCGTGAGCGCCATGGTCAGGTTCGTGCGACCGTGGTAGGCGTGGTCGAACGCCACGACGGCGTTGCGGCCGGTGAAGTGGCGCGCGACCTTGACGGCGTTCTCGACGGCCTCGGCACCGGAGTTGAAGAGCGCGGTCCGCTTGTCGTGGTTGCCGGGCGTCAGGTCGTTGAGCGCCTCGGCGACCTCGAGGTACTCCTCGTAGGGCGTGACCATGAAGCACGTGTGGGTGAAGTCCTGCACCTGCGCGGTGACACGGTCGACGACTCGGGGTGCGGCGTTGCCGACCGTCGTCACGGCGATGCCGGAGCCGAAGTCGATGAGCTGGTTGCCGTCGACGTCGACGAGGATGCCACCGCCCGCGCGCTCGACGTAGACCGGCAGGCCGGTGGAGACCCCGGCGGACACGGCCGCCGTCTTGCGGGCCTGGAGCGCGGCCGACTTGGGGCCGGGGATCGCGGTCTGCAGGAGCCGCTGCTGGGGGACGTTGCTCATGCCGGTCAGTATGCCGTCCGGTGGCCTCCCAGAGGAACCCGGGAGGTGAGGCGCACCTGCGCATTCCGCACTCTTCTGCCTGCTCGGGTCGCGAACTCAGCGGCGCAACGGTGGGTTCGCCACCGAACGCGTCGTCTCGAGGGTCCCGGTCACGACTGACCGGGAGGGCCGGCGGCGCGCCCTGTCGTCGCGCCGCCGGCCGGTGGGATCAGAGCTCGACGCCCTCGCCGAATCGACCACGGGCCTCGTGCGGGATGAGCGGCTTGTCGGCGCGGGCCTTGAGCTGCTGCACGGCCCACGAGTTGCCGTCGGGGTCCGAGAAGCCGAAGAAGGTGCCACCGTCGCGCTCGTCGATGACCTGGATCTCCGAGCACTCGACCCCCCTGCCGACGAGCTCTTCCCGAGCCACCGCGGCGTCGGCGACGACGAGCTGGACCCCATGGAGCGATCCGGGCGCCATCGCCTTCTGCGACGGGAGGTCGCCCACGACGATCGAGCACCCCGAGCCGCGAGGCGTCAGCTGGGCGATGTGCATGTGCTCGTTCCGCGTGTCGTGGTCGAGGTCGAAGCCGACCCGGTCGCGGTAGAAGGTGATCGCGGCCTCCAGGTCCCTGACCGGGACGATGACGACCTCGAGAGTCCAGTCCACGGCGTCAGGCCTGGGCGGGGGCGGTCGTGGGCGTGGTCTCGGACTCGGACTGGCTGACCAGCTCGTCGAGCCGCTCGTAGCCCTGGGCCATGCCCTGCTCCATGCCGCTCTCGACCATCATGTCGCGGCCCTCGACCGTGCGGCCGACGCTGCGCCCCTCGAGCCGGCAGCGGCCGTCGCCGAGGTCGACGAAACGCATGAACTCGATGGCGACCTCGTCGGGGGCACCCTCGAACTCGAAGGTCTGGATGGCGAGGTCGTTGTCTCGGACGGTGTGGAAGGTGCCGTGGAAGGCATAGACGTTGTCGCCGTCACGGTGGGTGTAGCGGTAGCCGCCACCGGACGTGAAGTCCCAGCGCTCGATCTGCATCTCGTAGCCCCGCGGGCCGAGCCACTGGCGGACGAGCTCAGGGTCGCGGTGGGCGTTGAAAACGGCCTCGACGGGGGCGTCGAACTCGCGCGTGAAGTCGATCCACGGGACGCCGGCGGGGATGTCGAGGGAGAGGTGGTTGGTCATGACTGCTGCTCCTTGTCGGTGCTCATCGGCTTGGCTGCCGATGCTGTGGTTGCGGTGGGTGAGGTGCGTTCGAGCACGGCATCAAGCGACCGGAAGCGCTGCTCGGCGGCGAGCCGGTAGCGGTCGATCCAGGCCGTCATCGCCTCGAGGCGGGCGGCCTCGAGGTGGACCGGGCGGCGCTGCGCGTCGCGGGTCCGGCTCACGAGACCGGCCAGCTCGAGCACCTGGATGTGCTTGCTGACGGCCTGTTTGCTGATCTCGAACGGTTCGGCGAGCTCGTTGACGGTCGCGGCGCCCCGGCTGAGGCGGGCGATGATGGCGCGTCGCACGGGGTCGGCCAAGGCCGCGAAGCTGCGGTCGAGGTCGGCTTCCGAGACGGGCGAGAGAATCATGGTCAACTAACTCCTTGATCAACTAATAGATTGATTAAACCTCTCCCCTCCCCGCGATGTCAACGTTTCGCGCGCTTCGAGCTGGAGCGCGCGAAACCGGGCTCGAGCGCGGGAGATTTCGCGCGCTCGACGCTCAGATCGCGCGCTCCACGCTGAAGCGCGCGAAACAGCCAGGCGAGGGGCTGGTGGTCCAGGGCCGGGATCCGCAGATGCGGGTGTAGCGTCGTTGCCATGCCGCATCTGCGTATCACTGAGGCTGCCGCCCTCCTCGGTGTCTCCGACGACACCGTCCGGCGCATGGTCGACTCCGGCCGCCTGGAGGGGGGCACCGACGACGCCGGTCGGCGCACCGTCGACGGCGCCCAGCTCGCCGCCGTGGCCCAGGAGCTGGCACACCCGGCGGCGGTCGGCGTCACTGGAGGCGCGTCCGCGCGCAACCGGATGCGGGGCATCGTCACCGCCATCACGAAGGACACCGTGATGGCCAAGGTCGAGATCCAGTGCGGACCGTTCCGCATCGTCTCGCTGCTCTCGAGCGAGTCCGTCGACGAGCTCGCGCTCGAGGTCGGCTCCGTCGCCGTCGCCAGCGTCAAGTCGACCCACGTGGTCGTGGAGGTCCCCGCATGAGCACGTCGCCTCATCGCCCGAACCGAGGCCGTTGCCGATTCCCGGCGCCCACCGGCGCCACCGGCGCCACCGGCGCCACCGGCGCCACCCGCGCCACCCGCGCCACCCGCGCCACCGGCGCCATCGCCACCGTTGTCGCCATCGTCACCGGCGCAGCCATGCTCCTCGGCGCCTGCAGCAGCGCCACCTCGTCCGCCGACGGCACCGGCCAACCGGGAAGGGCCAGTTCCTCGAACACCGCCCCCGAGGGCACCGTGACGGTCCTCGCCGCCGCCTCCCTCACCGAGTCGTTCGACCGGCTGGCACAGGACTTCGAGGCCGCCAACCCGGGGGTCAGCGTCGAGACCTCCTACGGCTCGAGCGCCACCCTGGTGCAGCAGGTCAACAACGGCGCCCCCGCCTCGCTCATCGCCCTGGCCGGTACCGCCGCGGCCGAGCCCCTCGACCAGACCATGGTCAAGGACACGCAGCGCTTCGCCACCAACGTGCTCGAGATCGCCGTCCCACCCACCAATCCCGGCGCCGTCACCTCGATCGACGACCTCGCGAAGCCGAGCGTCAAGGTCGTCGTGTGTGCCGACACCGTCCCGTGCGGCAAGGCCGCCTCGGCCACCTTCGCGAAGGCAGGCGTCGTCCCCAACGTCGTGAGCAAGGAGGTCGACGTCAAGGCGACGCTCTCCAAGGTCAAGCTCGCCGAGGCGGACGCGGCCGTCGTCTACCGCTCCGACGTCGTCGCGGCGAAAGGTGCCGTCACGGGCATCGAGATCCCGTCGCAGGACAACACGAGCCTCGCCTACCCCGTCATCACGCTCTCCGACGACGCGGCGACGAAGGCGTTCGTCGCCTACCTGCTGAGCGCCAAGGGCCTCGCCACCGTGCAGTCCTTCGGTTTCGGCGCGCCCTGAGCGGCGGACCGTGGGCCATGGGGAGGATGACGTGACATGAGGTATGCCGCACGGTGGCCTTCGCGCCTCGCGCTGGGCGTGCCGGCGGCGCTCGCGCTCCTCCTGCTCGTCGTCCCGCTCGTCGCCCTGCTGCTCCGCGCCGACTGGGCCCGGATCCCGACCGACCTGGCAACCCCGACCGTCCTTCCGGCACTGAGGCTCTCCCTCACGACGACCTCCGTCACGGCAGTGCTGTGCCTGCTGCTCGGCACCCCGCTGGCCTGGTTCCTCGCCCGGTCCGAGCTCCGGGCCACGAGCTGGGTGCGGGCGCTGATCACCGTGCCGCTCGTACTGCCACCGGTCGTCGGCGGGGTGGCCCTGCTCATGACGTGGGGACGCAACGGGCTCATCGGGCAGCACCTGACACCGTTCGGCATCCAGATCCCCTTCACCACGGTCGCCGTCGTGCTCGCCGAGACCTTCGTCGCGATGCCCTACTACGTGCTGGCCGTCGAGGGTGCGATGCGCGGCCTCGACCCCCGGCTCGAGTCGGTCGCGCGCACCCTCGGCGCGAGCGACCTGCGCTACCTGCGCACGGTCGGCATCCCGCTCGTGCTACCGGGCATCGCGAGCGGTCTCGCCCTCGCCTGGGCGCGGGCGCTCGGCGAGTTCGGCGCGACGATCACCTTCGCCGGCAACTTCCCCGGGCGCACGCAGACCCTTCCGCTGCTCGTCTACGTCGAGCTCGAGCACGACCCACAGGTGGCGATCTCGATCAGCATCATGCTGCTGGCCGTCAGCGTGCTGGTGCTCGGCGTCCTGCGCGGCAGGTGGCTGCGATGAGTGGCGCGGGCGCAGCCGCACCCGGCGGAGGGCTCGACGCGCGGGTTCGCCTCTCGCGTGGGGCGATCGAGGTCGACGTGGCGCTCACCGCCGCACCCGGGCAGGTCATCGGCGTCCTCGGGCCCAACGGCGGCGGCAAGACGTCGACCCTGCTCGCGCTCGCCGGCGTGCTCGCCCTCGCCGACGGCCACGTCCACGTGGGAGCCCGGGTGTGGGACGACGGGCGGCGACGCCTCCAGCCGGAGCAGCGCGCGGTCGGCCTCATGCTCGCCGACAGCCTGCTCTTTCCTCACCTGCGGGCCCTCGACAACGTCGCCTTCGGCCCGCGCAGCCGCGGTGTCGACCGGCACCGGGCCCGCGACCGTGCCCGCACCGAGCTCGACCGAGTCGGTCTCGCCGCCCATGCGGCAGCACGGCCGCGCGAGCTGTCGTCGGGGCAGCAGGCCCGCGTCGCGCTGGCCCGTGCCCTCGCCACCGATCCGGCACTGCTCCTCCTCGACGAGCCGCTCTCGGCGCTCGATCCCGACACGCGCGCACGGACCCGCAGCGACCTCGCGACCCGCCTGACGGCATACGACGGGGTGACGGTGCTCGTCACCCACGACCCGCTCGACGCGCTCACGCTCGCGGACCACCTCGTCTTCGTCGAGGACGGGCAGGTGACGCAGGCGGGCACGCCCGCCGAGGTGCTGACCGAGCCGCGGAGCACCTACGTGGCCACCGTTGTCGGCCTGAATCTGTATGCGGGTCAAGGGGACTCGCACGGACACGTCGTCACCGCCGACGGGCTCATCGTCACGACAAGCCCGACCGAAGGCCCGGTGTGGGCGACGATCCCGCCGAGCGCGGTGTCACTCCACCGGCACGAGCCGGAGGGCTCACCCCGCAACACCTGGCGGCTGCGGATCGCCAGCGTGACGATGCAGGGCCAGTCGGCCCGCGTCGGTCTCCTCGGTGACGTCCCGCTCACGGCGGAGGTGACGCTCGAGTCCGTGACCTCCCTCGGACTGCAGGTCGGCCAGGACGTGTGGGCCGCCGTCAAGGCCACCGAGGTCCGCACCTACCCCCGCTGAGTTCCTCCAGGCAAGGGAGGGAGCGCTCACTCGACGAGGTCGCGGGTGCGGGTGCCGGCGGCGTGGCGCACGCGGAGGAGGGCCAGCACCGAGGGCAGCTGCACCGCGGCCGCCACGAGGAGGGCCACCGGGATCGAGGTCCGCGTCGCGAGCGCGCCGAGCGGCGGGCCGCCCACCACCTGACCGATGGCGTTGGCCTGGCTGTTCATCGACAACACCGTCGCGCGGGACGACGACTCGAGGTTGCGGTTGAGCCACGTCGCCTGGATGGGGGCGCTGAACGCGCTGCTCGCGTTGTGCAGCCACAGAGCGGCGAGGACGAGCCACAGGTTGCCGAGGAGGGCGACTCCGACGACGGCGACGACCTGCACCGCGGCAGCAAGGGCCACGGGCAGCCCGGGGTCCTCGTCGACGACCCGAGCAGGCAGCCAGCGGCTGCTCGCCCCGGACGCGAGCAGGGAGACGATCGAGCCGACGAGCGCGAACACCGTGAACGCCACGGCGGGGTCGCTCCCGAGGAATGCGGGCAGCTCGAACGTGTCGAGCACGCGCACCTGCCAGAGCCGGTCGAAGACCTCGCTCGACAGCCCGACGAGCACGCTGACGAGGAGGAAGACGCGCACCACCCGGCGTCCCCGGGCGATCCTCAGGCCGGCGACGAACTGGTCCTTCAGGTGTCCGAACGTCTGGCGTTCGCCGCGGGGTGTCGGGTGGAAGTGGCGTTCCGGCATGACGACCGCCAAGCCGACGGCGAGCAGCACGAGTGTCGCTCCGGCCAGGATGATCGGCACCCTCAGAGCGACGAGGCCGAGCGCTCCGGCGGCCAGGATGCCGACGAAGCTGAAGGTGAGGTCGATCTGGACCTCCCGCGTGAAGATCGGCGCGACGCGGTCCTCGCCCACCTCATCGGTGATCCACGCCTGCAGCGCGCCAGAGGTGAAGGTGTAGCCGATGCCCCAGACGACGTTGCTGACCAGCGCGGCGGCGAACGTCGCGAAGATGCCCTCGACGGCGAAGCCGACACCGACGAGGAAGAAGCCGATGATGACCGAGACCCGCCGGCTCCACAGGTCAGCGACGATCCCGGTCGGCACCTCGAAGACGAAGCAGGTCGCCTCGAGCACCGTGCCGACGAGCACCATCTGGAACGGGTCGAGGCCCACGACGCGGTACTGGAAGACGAGGTTGAGCGTGAAGCACGCGGCGTAGGCGAAGGCCGCGACCGCCGTCAGCACGTAGAACGTCGACGTGGCGTCGGCCTCTCGCAGCGGACGCCGCAGGAGCGTGAGCACGCATCGACCGTAAGGCCCGCGGGGACGCACCGTCGCGCGGTTTACCGAGGACGTATGCCGGGTGGCCGCCCGAGCGGCCGCCGCGGGCTCCGCGGGCTCCGCGGGCTCCGCGGGCTCCGCGGGCTCCGCGGGCTCCGCGGGCTCCGCGGGCGGCGCCGGCGGCGCGGGCGGCGCACAAGCGGCCGCCGCGGGCGCCGCGGGGGCGCGGCAGGCGCCGACGCTGGGCGCCGACGCCTGCCGCGGGTCGGGCGACCTCGACTCAGCCGGTGTAGGCCGTCGTGGCGACCTTGATCGGCTCGACCTGCCCGAGCCACACGTCGCCCTCGATCCTGGCCCGGGTGCTGCGGTCGAGGGTGTCGGCCGGGTTGGACGTGAAGTCGGTGCCGTACTGCTGCACCTTGGCGCCGTGCCTGACCCCGTCGGGCGTCTGGATGCTGATCCTCGTCTCCCACGCCTGACCGGAGTCGAGGTGTGCGTGGGCCCAGTTGCGCAGGTTGCCGTTGCACCAGCCCCAGTACTGGGACAACGTCCCGATGCGCTGGCCACCCCAAGCGGCATAGATGCCTGCCCGGTTGACGAGGTGCGGCGTGCCACATCCCGCCGGCGCCTCGTTGGCGCTCGCCGGTCCCGCCCCGGCCAGCAGCGAGGCGGCCACCGCGGTCGCCACCACTGCTGCGCGGATCTTCGTCGTCATGGTCATCTCAGAGGCCTTTCGTTCAGGTGACCGACGTGCCGGCCGGCGCGGTGACGAGCTGCCACGAGTCCCACTTGGAGTCGTATCGGTACTCGTCCCACGTGACGTGGTTGCGGGTTCCGTTCGGCTTGTACTCGGCGAGGTCGTAGGCGCAGCGCTGCCAGGTGCCCTGACCCTGGGCGTTGCGGCAGGACCCCGACCCGCCCGTCTCCGTCGACCAGCGCACGACGGCCGAGTTGCCGTCCTTCACCCCGTCGTAGACCCAGAAGTTGTCGTACTTCCGGTCGTAGCAGGAGTAGACGAAGTTGCTGCTGCCCGGATCGGTCCACCAGTACGAGCACTTGAGGTCGGCGTCCGACGCTGCCGGTGGTCGGGGGGCAGCCATCGCCGGGACGGAGCCGGCCAGCACGACGCCGGCCGCGAGCGTGGCGGCGGCGAGCATCCTCCTCACGGCGGGCCTGCCGGTGGTGCGGTCCGACGACGTGGGCTGCCCGACCGGTCCGCGAGTCACGGGAGCTCCAGGAAGGCGTTGCGCAGGAGCGGCTGGTTGTTGACGAAGCCGTAGTCGGCGCAGGCGGCGGCGCTGCACGAGACGCGCGAGTCGACGCCGACCCGCATGTCGATGTGCAGGTGCGAGTCGGTGCAGAGAGCGTGGTACCTGGTGCCGACATAGCCGATGCGCTGGCCCTTGGTGACCGACTGGCCGACCGAGACCACGGGGGCGGGGCTGTCATCCATGTGGGCGAAGTACCAGAGCCGGCCGAAGCCGTCCTTGACCGTGACGGTGCTGCCGACGCTGCCGCAGGCGGTGCTGCCGGCGCGGATCGTCTTGGTCATCACGGTGCCGTTGACGGGCGAGAGGACCGAGGTGCCGGTGGCGGCGAAGATGTCGGAGGCGTTGTAGTCGTGGTGGCAGTTGGTCTTGCTGTCCCAGCACCAGTGCGGGGTGCGGTTCTTGATGTCGGCCTGGTTGACGCCGAGCGGAAAGCGCAGGGAGGCGTCGCCGACGATCTGCGAGGCGTTGTTGTTCTTGACGTTGGTGTTGAGGTCGACCTGTGCGTTGACGGGGATCTGGTCGTAGACGCCGCCGAAGTCGCTGTTGTAGAAGACGAAGACCGGCTTGCCGGTGCGGTTCCAGACCGACGCGGTGTTGTTCTTGACGCACTGGCCCTGGCCGGAACCGCTGCTGACGAACGTGATGCAACCGGCTCCGGTGCCGTAGTCGCGCTGGGAGTTGACGAGGTCGACCCGCGAGCCAGCGTTGCCGCTGTTGTAGTAGAGGCAGAACTCGCCGGACTCGCACACTCCGTTGCGAGCCGTGGCGCTGGCGGTCGGCGCCGTGCCGACGAGCGCGGCTGCGACGCCGAGCACGGCGACGAGTCCGACTGCGAATCTCCTGAACATGTCGTGTCCTTCCGAACGGCTGAGGTGGTGCCCTGTCCGCCCTACTGAACCGACGTCGCCTAACAAGCCACTAACACGCGCCCAGGACTCGGCACCACGGCCGCGTGCTGGCCGATCGGTCGGTCTGCTGCGTGCTCACCCGCCCCTTCCGTCTCACACTTTGGACGGAATGCTCGGACGTCCTAGTATCTGACCATGCCAGCGACGAGGGTGATGCCGACCGACGAAGCCACCGACCTGATCGAGCTGACGCGAGAGATCTGCCGCAAGGACCTCGCGCCGAAGGTCGACGACGCCGAGCGCGCCCGCACGTTCCCTCAGGAGACGTTCCGCACGCTCGGGCGGGCGGGGCTGCTGTCGCTGCCCTACCCCGAGGAGTTCGGCGGGGCCGACCAGCCGTACGAGGTCTACCTCCAGGTCGTCGAGGAGATCGCCTCGGCGTGGATGAGCGTGGCCGTCGGGGTCAGCGTCCACACCCTCACGGCATACCCCGTGGCGACGTTCGGCAGCCGCGAGCAGCAGGAGGCCCTGCTGCCGGGCATGCTCTCGGGCGAGCAGGTCGGCGCGTACTGCCTGTCCGAGCCCCTCGCCGGTTCCGACATCGCCTCGATGACGACGCGGGCCACCCGCGCTGATGACGGCTGGACGCTCAAGGGCACCAAGGCCTGGATCTCCCACGCCGGCCACGCCGACTACTACACGACCTTCGCGCGCACCTCCGACGACGGGGGCAAGGGCCTGTCGACCTTCATCGTCCCGGGCCACGCGGCAGGCCTGACGTTCGCCGAGCCGGAACGCAAGATGGGGCTGCACTGCGACCCCGTCGCGCAGGTCATCTTCGACGCGGTGCCCGTCGAGGCGGCCCGCCTCGTGGGGCAGGAGGGCCAGGGCATGCGCATGGCCCTGTCGGCCCTCGACGCCGGCCGCCTCGGCATCGCCGCAGCCGCCACCGGTCTGGCGCAGGCCGCCCTCGACGCGGCCGTCGACTACGCCACCGAGCGCCAGCAGTTCGGCCGTCGCATCGCCGACTTCCAGGGACTGGCCTTCCTCATCGCCGACATGGAGGCTGCCGTCACCTCGGCCCGCGCCACCTACCTCCACGCGGCACGGCTCAAGGACGCCGGTCGCGGGTTCGGCAAGGAGGCCGCGGTCGCCAAGCTCGTCGCCACGGATGCGGCGATGAAGGTGACGACCGACGCGGTCCAGGTGCTCGGCGGCGCGGGCTACACCGAGGACTTCCCGCTCGAGCGCTACATGCGCGAGGCGAAGGTGACCCAGATCTTCGAGGGAACCAACCAGATCCAGCGGCTCGTCATCTCCCGCCAGCTCCTCGCGCGCTGACCCAGAGCCGCGACCACGCGGACAGTCCCACCGATGCCCGAAAGGCTTGCCATGCAGCTGAACTCGTCCACTGTCGCCGTCGTCACCGGCGGTGGTTCCGGTCTCGGCGGCGCCACCGCGCGCCGTCTCGTCGCCGACGGTGCGACCGTCGTCATCGTCGACCTCGAGGCCTCGACGGCCCCGGCGCTGGTCGAGGAGCTCAACGGTGTGCGCGACGGCAGTGCCGTCTTCGTCGCCGCCGACGTGCGCGACGAGGCGCAGGTGCAGGCCGCGATCGACCGCGCCACGCAGCTCGGTGAGCTGCGCATCGCCGTCAACTGCGCGGGCGTCGCCACGCCGGGTCGCGTCATCGGCCGGGGCGGCCCTCTCTCCCTCGAGACGTTCCAGACCGTCATCGACATCAACCTCGTCGGGTCCTTCAACGTCCTGCGCCTGGCGGCCGCGGCCATGCTCGGCAACGAGCCCCTCGACGGCGACCGCGGCGTCATCGTCAACACCGCGAGCATCGCCGCCTACGACGGCCAGATCGGCCAGGCCGCCTACGCCGCGAGCAAGGGCGGCATCGTCGGACTGACCCTGTCGGCCGCTCGCGACTTGGCGGACAAGGCGATCCGCGTCATGACCGTCGCACCGGGCACCTTCGAGACGCCGATGCTCGCCGGCCTGCCGGGTGAGGTCAAGGAGGTCCTGGAGAAGCAGGTGCCGCACCCGTCGCGCCTCGGCCGCCCCGAGGAGTACGCCAACCTCGTGCGCCACATCGTCGACAACCCGATGCTCAACGGTGAGGTCATCCGTCTCGACGGCGCCTTGCGTATGCCGCCGCGCTGAGCCCGCTCGCGAGTGACCGCGCCGCTGTGGTCGGGGACGGGATGGCCCGCTGGGTCTGACGCCGGACTGGCGCCCTCCGACATCGGCCGTCGTACCAGACGCAGGAGCTGGCGCGCAGTGAGGCTCCCGACGCTGCGCGCCCGGGCGGCGCCCACGTCGGCGGGAGACAATGGTGCGATGAACGAGCCCGGAGGTGACCTCGTGATCGCACCCGGCCCCGGGCTGCGACGTGGCCTCGTCATCCCCGCGGCCGAGCTCGTCGAACGCTTCAGCCGCTCTTCCGGGCCCGGCGGTCAGGGCGTCAACACGACGGACAGCCGGGTCGAGCTCGTCTTCGACGTGGAGGCCTCGACCGCTCTGACGCCGGTCCAGCGCGAGCGCCTCACCACCTCCCTCGCCGGCCGGCTGGTGGCCGGACGGGTCACGGTCGTGGCCTCCGAGCAGCGGTCCCAGCTGCGCAACCGGGCCACCGCCAGGGAGCGGCTCGTGGACCTGCTGCGCGAGGGACTCGCTCCCCCACCGCCGGCCCGCCGGGCAACCAAGCCGACCCAGGGCTCCGAGCGACGCCGGATCGAGGGCAAGAAGCGCCGGTCGCAGGTCAAGTCGGGTCGAGGCCGCATCCAGCCCGACTGAGGTGCCGCGAACGTTGGCCACTCGACGAGCGCCGGGCCGCAAACGTTGGCCACTCGACGAGCGCCGGGCCGCAAACGTTGGCCTCTCGACGGTGGGAAGGCACGGGGAGGCAGCGGCGCAGCGGCGTGAGCCCACGGCATACGGCATGCGGCATACGGCATACGGCCAGCCGGCGGCACGGGATACGGCGAAAGGGCAGCCGGCATACGGCATACGCGGCGTCGTCGGGTCAGGCGTGGGGAGGTTCCAGGAGGGTCGTGGCGATGACCGCGTCCACGTCGATGGGGCCGTAGACGTGCGGGAACACCTCACCGGTGGCCGGGTCGCCGACCTCCTCGACGACGCGCGAGGACAGCCGGACCTCGTCGATGTGGAGCAGCACGAGCGGCTCGGTGACGTCGGCGTAGAAGCGCGACCGGACGACCGGCCACTGCTGCTCCGACGAGGCGTGGATGAAGCCCTCGTCGGCGAGCGACCGTCCACGGGTCGAGCCCGTGTAGCGACCGTCCTGGAGCGCCTGCTGCCAGTGGGTCTGCTCGGCCAGGTGGTAGATCATGCAGCGCGAGGCTAGCAACCAAGCCGGCGCGGGTGACGGGTTTCCCGGCCTTGGCCCGCCGACACCGCGAAGGGAGGACGCTGGAGGTGTGGGCGCGGCCACCGGGGTCCCCGCGCTGCACGCAGGTGGGAGGACGGCGCAGCATGAGCGGGGCACACGCACCACGAGACGACGCCGACCTCGGCTATCCGGCGAGCGTTGCGACCTTGGGTGGCAACGACCTCTCCTACGTCGACACCCGTCACGGGCCGGCCATCCTCTTCATCCACGGACTGCTCAGCTCGCACGAGAACTGGACCCACCTCGTCGACCGGCTCGACACCGAGCACCGCGTCGTCATCCCCGACCTCTTCGGCCACGGCGCCTCGGCGAAACCCGTCGGCGACTACTCGCTCGGCTCGCACGCCGCCATCCTGCGCGACCTCCTCGACCGGCTCGGCATCGAGACGGTCACGCTCGTCGGGCACTCGCTCGGTGGCGGCATCGCCATGCAGTTCTGCTACCTCTTCCCCGAACGGGTCGCGGCCCTCGTCCTCGTCTCGACGGGCGGCCTCGGGCGGTCGGTCAGCCCGCTGCTGCGCTCCGCCACCCTCCCCGGCGCCGAGCTCGTCCTGCCGGTGATCGCCTCGACCTGGGTGCGCGAGCGCGTCGAGACCGTCGGCCGCGCGGTGCGCGGCCTCGGGTGGCAGCCGAGTGCCGACGTCTCGGCCGCGTGGAAGGGGTTCACGTCGCTCTCCGACGCAGAGAGCCGGCGAGCCTTCCTGGCCACGACGCGCGGCGTCATCGACCCCGGCGGGCAGACGGTCAACGCGCTCTCCCACGGGCGCCTGACGACGGCGGACGAGATCCGGACCCTCGTCGTCTGGGGCACCCGCGACCGGACCATCCCGGTCGGCCACGCGGCGCGGGCGCACGCGATCTTCCCGGGCGCCGAGGTGGTGCTCTTCGAGGGCGCCGGCCACTTCCCGCACCTGGAACAGCCGGATCGCTTCGCCGGCGTCATCGAGGCGTTCATCCACGGCTGACGCCGCGCCGCCGCCGAGCACGGCAGCCGAGGCCGGAGAAGATCGTCGGCGGATGTCAACCTCCGGGCGGCCGCACCGCGTTGAGAGTGCGTCCAACCACTCCAGACAGGAAACGTCAGTGGGAACCATCGAGCGTGAGGTCGACTTCTCGGCCTATGTGCGAGCGCGGCAGACCTCGCTCGCACGCTTCGCGTACCTGCTCACCGGGGACCCGTACAGCGCCGAGGACCTCGTCCAGTCCTCCCTCGTCAAGGTCTACGCGAAGTGGGACCACATCAGCACGGTCGAGTCGCCCGACGCCTACGTCCGCAAGGTCATGGTCAACGAGCACACGACGTGGTGGCGCCGCGCCTGGCGTCGTCGCGAGCGGACCGACAGCGAGCTGATACGCGTCATGGACCCGGCGTCCGTCCAGGCACCGGTCCACGACAGCGAGCTCTGGGCGCACGTGCGCTCTCTCGCACCACAGCAGCGCGCCGCCGTCGTCCTGCGCTACTACGAGGATTTCACCGAGGCCCAGACCGCGGAGATCCTGGGGGTCTCCGTCGGCACCGTCAAGAGCCACACGAGCCGAGCGATCAGCTCGTTGCGCCGCACCATGAAGGAGGTCACCTCATGACCACACCAGACCAGGAGAACGAGTTCCAGACCCTCCTCAAGCACCGGGCCGACAGCGTCGAGGTGTCCGGTGACTTCGCACCTCTCGCCATCTCCCGCCGTCACCGCGACCAGCGCAACCGGGCCGTGCTCGGGGCCGCCGCAGCCGTCGCCGCCATCGCGGTTGCCGTGCCGACCGTCTGGTCGGCCAGCCGTGGCACCTCACCGGTCCCGGCGCTCACGGCGTCGAGCACCTCGGTGCCGACGCCGGCCACGTCCTTCCCCACCACCACGGGTGGGGACCCCTCCGCGACGACGGCCGCACCTCCCGGCGCGTCCGTTGCGAGCCGGGCCGACGCGTACGCCCTCGATGACACCATCCGCTTCGGCGACACGGTGATCCGTCTCGAGAAGGGCACCGTCGTCGAGAACTTCGCCGTCCTGTCGAACGGCGGCTTCGTCCTCCAGTCGCACCTGACCACAGGCGCCTCGCGCAGCGAGATGGAGATCCTGTCCCCCGCGGGCCGGACCGTGCGCAGTCTTGGTGCGTCCGGCGCGTATGCCGTGTCGCCCGACGGGTCGCGCGTGCTCGCCAAGAGCGGCACCTCGGATGCGCTCGGCGTGTATGCGGCGGACGGGTCGGTGGTCGGCTCCCGCCGGGACGGACGCGAGGTCGCAGCCGTCGTCGGCGACCTGGCCTACCTCAACGGGAACACCTCGAGCTCCCTCGAGTGGAACGTCGCCACGGGCGAGACGCGGACGCTGCCGGCCCACCTCGTGGCAGTCTCCCCGGACAGGACCAGGGCTGCACTGCAGTGGTTCGTCGCGACCAACGGGTCCGAGGAGGCGTGCTGGGCCGTGGTCGACCTGACGAAGCCGTCGTTCCCCAAGACCGTCGAGCGGTGCGGTGCCGGCGAGAACCCCACCACGTTCATGCCGACAGCCTTCTCGGACAAGGGCACCTACCTCGTCGGCTCGCACTACGTCGACGGCGGCTTCTGGTTCAGCGCCGGCGTCGTCCGGGTCAGTGACGGCGAGATCGTCCTCGGCGGGACGGGCGACGCGGTCGTGTCGGGCTGGACCTGGCACCTGGACGGGGACGAGTCGACGTTCCGCATCTCCCGCAACACGTCGACGCCGCTCTCGCCCGCCACGGCCAACACGCTCCAGACGTGCACCCTCGCGATGGACTGCACCGACGCGCAACCGCCGGTGGACCTGACCGACCAGGGAGGCTTCACCGAGCCGCGGTACGTCGTCCCACGGTGACGGGGGTCGTTCGACCTACCCCCGCGCATGCCGTCCGGACAGCCCGGGCACGTCACGTCACGTATGCCGTCAGGCACGCGTGACGTGACGTGCCGTATGCCGTCAGGCGCGGTTGGGTGGACGGGCGCCGGTCGCGGACCGGCGCAGCGCCCCAGGGTCCACGACCCTGACACGTCCGCGGTCGAGGGCGACGACCCCGGACGCCTCGAGGCGGCGGAGGACGCGGTTGGCCGTCGGGCGCGTGACACCGGCGAGCTCGGCCAGCTCGGACTGGTTCAGCTGCACGGTGACCGGTGAGTGCGACTGCGCGCCGACGGCATACATCCCGCAGAGGGACGAGAGGATCCGCACGACACGGAGCTCGGCCGGCGTGTGCAGGGCCTCCATGAGCGCCTCGGTCAGCCGGTTCACCCGGGCCGCGAGCAACCGCACGAGCAGGTGGTTCACCTCGGGGTGACGCGCGCACAGGCGTTCGAAGTCCGCGAAGGCCAACGTCAGGGTCACGGTGGGCTCGACGGCCTCGATGGTGGCCGTGCGGCGGCCGCCGCGGACGATCATCGCGAGCTCCCCGAAGGCCTGCCCCGGGCCCATGACGGCATAGGCCAGCCGGTCCCCGTCCTCGGACGAACGGCGGGCCACCACGCGACCCTCGACGACGAAGTGGACGCTGTCGGCCGCGTCACCCTCGTTGAAGACCACCTCGCCCGCGTCGTAGGTGTGCCGGTGCATCGACGCGACGATCTCGCGGCGCTCGCTCGGCCCGAGGTCGGAGAGCAGCCCGAGGTCGAGGGTCACGGCACTCGCCCCGTGTGGCCCCGGCGCCGACGAGCACTCCCCGGATGTCGCCACGCGCACAGACGACCCGCCGCGGCCGCGGGACCGTCGGGGGACAGCAGAACAGAACGTGACCGCACGACGACATCCGCGGGACGAGCGGCACCGAACCCCTCACTGAGGAAAGGCACTCCCATGGCGACGATCGCACGACGACGAGTCCACCCGGACCTGGCGCACCACCACCCGCGCGTCACGCGCCTCCCCGGCGGCGGCTGGACCTGGGAGTGCGGATGCGGCGGCGCCTCGGCCCGCTCTGCCGTGGCCCGCCTGACGTGGCACCAGGCGTTCGTCGGGGCCCTGATCCACTCGGCCTCGATCGCTCCCTGAACGGTCACCGCAGGCCCTCGCCGAGGCGCCGCCGTTGAGGCAGGGGGAACGGCACCAACGACGCACGCGCCTCGGCGAGCAACGCCGACTCCGCCCGGTCGAACACATCCTGGGCGGAGTCTGGCGTCTCTCCGATGGCGGTCATGCCGATCCGACCGCACTCGGTGATGGAGCTGATCATGTGGAAGACGACACCCGTCTGGCGCGCCTGGTCGAAGTGGAGGCCGGCGCGCGCGACGAGGTCGAAGAGGTCGTCCACCGTCATGCCGCGAAGGGACTCGTCCTCGAGGTGGTCGGTCGCCACGAGATGGCGCTCAGCGCCTGCTGCTGTGAGGTATCGCCCCTCCTCGTGGACGTACGCGCCGTCCGTGAGGAACTGCAGGGTGAGGAACGGGTGGGTCGTGCCGCCCCTGCGGAGGTTCACCTCGATGGCGTGCGTCTCCCAGTCCTCGCCATGGCGGACCACGACGAAGTCGAGGGCGAAGCGCCCGAGGACACCCTTGTCGGCCAGGACCCGACCGACCTTCTCCGCCTCCCTGCTGATGACTGTCGCGTATGCCGGCTCTGCCGGGAACCGCGCGCCGAGGTAGATCTGTCCGGTCGGTCCACCGAGGATCTGGTCGTGCGTCGAGAGGATCTCCAGCGCACCGAGTGGCGTCACCCGCATCTGCACGCTCGGGCTGCGCACCTCGTCACCGACGACCCGCTCCTCGACGATGCCCCCGCGCTCATCGAGCCGCTGGAGGTAGGCGTCGATCTGGATGCGCTGGTCCTCGAGCTGCATCGCCCGAACCCTGTCCGTGACGACGGCGCGCAGGGACGCGTCTCCAGGACCCGAATGCGTTTGATCGACAGGGAGATCCGCAAGGTCGACGAGCGCGTTGCCGGACCCTGAGACCCCGTCGTCGAGCTTGACCATCGCCCACCGCACGTTCGGCCGCGAGGAGTGCAGGTCGAGCACGGCGTCGACCACGTCGTCGACCGAGTGGACGTCCTCTGCCCCGAAGGGGTGGTGGACGCCGGCCTCGGCGAAGACGCGTCGGCAGCCGGTCTTGGTCCCCAAAGGGTAGAGACGCGGGTCGGGGGCATACATCGGGATGCCGAGCAACAGCGCCAGGTCACGTTCACGGGTCGTGCTCGTGTAGGGGATGAGGTGCGAGCGTCGGACGTCCGGCACGAGGGAGGCGATGCGGGCGAGCATCCGCGGCCGGGCCAGCAGCTTGTCGGTCAACGCGGTCGGTGAGGAGTCACCGACCGAGACGAGCTCGAGGCGAGCCCGGGCGTGGCTCGGGATGACGCCGGGGAGCAGCGAGAGGTAGTACTCGATGATGTGCTCGTTGATCGGCATCGACGTCACGTAGACCATCCGGAGTCGCGGCTGGCGCAGCAGCAGCAGCAGGAAGAGGAACCGCTCCTCCATCGCCTGGTTCATCGCGCCCGCGGATGGCGCGAGGTAGTCCATGCTCATCGACGGCACGACGACGACCGACTCCATCGGGTCCCCTTGGCCCAGGCGCCGCCACACCTCGGGCAGGCCCTGCTGCAGGTCGTCGAGCAGTCTGCCGCGGGCCTCCTCGTCGAAATCGTCGAGCCCCCCGCCCGCCGGTACCGGGATGGCGGGGGCTGGGAGCGCGGTTGTCGGCACGGCCGGTGTCGGCACGGCCGGTGTCGGCACGGCGGGTGTCGGAACGGCGGGTGTCGGCACGGCGGGTGTCGCGCCCGCCGGCGCCCGGGTCGGTGGGTTCATGGGTCATCCTCCTGGTCGATCGTGCCGATGACCTCGTGGACCTCGATGGGCCGCGAGATGCCTCTGAGCTCCACCGGCCCGAGCGAGCGCGTCTCGAAGCGCCCGTCGAGGCCGGCACGCACGCGGGGGCTGATGAGGATCTGCCGGGCGGCGGCTGTCGCGCAGAGGCGGGCCGCGACGTTGGTGACGGTGCCGATGGCCGCGTAGTCCCAGCGACCCTCGAAGCCGACGCGCCCCAGCGTCGCGTACCCCTGCGCGATGCCGATCCCGAAACCCAGGCTGTGCCCGCGTCGCGACCACCCGGCTGCGAGCTCGTCGACGCGCTCACGCATGTCGAGGGCCATCCGCACGGCTCGCTCCGGTGCGTCCGGACAGGGCGGAGGGTCGTTGAAGAAGACCATGAGCCCGTCACCGGCGAAGTGCTCCAGCGTGCCCTCGTACGCGAACACGAGCTCGCCGAGGGCGCCGTGGTAGTCACGCAGGACCGACATCGTCTCCTCGGGCTCGGCCGTCTCCGCGAACGCCGTGAAGCCTCGGAGGTCGGTGAAGACGGTCGTGATGTCGCGTCGGTGGCTCTCGAGGAAGGACTCGTCGCCGGACTCGACGATGAGGCCCGCGATCTGCGGCGACAGGAAGCGGCGCAGGCGTCCCAGCCGGTCGAGGTCGTCCACCTGCTCGGCGACGCGGGTCTCCAGCTCGGCGTTCCAGCGTTCGAGGACGGCCCTCTGCGCGACGACCGTGTCGTGAAGTCGCTTGACCCGCGCCAGCGACCGGACCCGGGCCATCAGCTCGGCCTGGTCGAACGGCTTGATGATGAAGTCGTCGGCGCCCACCTCGAGGGCTCGCAGCCGCTGCTGCGCGCCGCTCGCCGTGACCATGACGACGGGCAGCATCGCCGTGCGCGGATCCGCCTTGATGCGCGCGCAGGTCTCGTAGCCGTCCATGACAGGCATGAGCACGTCGAGGAGGACGACGTCGACCTCGCACTCGGCAAGCGCCTCGAGCGCCGCTGGCCCCGACGACACCGACCGCACGACGAAGCCACGCGGCTCGAGGACGGCATGCATGAGCTTGCGGTTCTGCTCGAGGTCGTCGACGACGAGGACCCGCACACCGCTGAGCGGCGGGACCATCGACTCGTCGCGGACCTGCGTCATGGGTCCGGTGCGTCTGGTCGGGGCAGGTGGCGGCGCACCTGCGCGGGGAACTCGCGGACGCTGATCGGCTTCTCGAGGTAGCCCGCGAAGCCGGAGGTGAGGGCACGCTCGCGGTCCCGGTGCATGGCGAACGCCGTGAGCGCGACGACGGGGATGTGGGCCGTCGGGCCGTGGTCGCGGATCAGCCCGAGAGCGGTGAAGCCGTCGATCCCCGGGAGCTGGAGGTCCATGAGGATGACGTCCGGCAGCGTCGCCCTCGCCTGCTCGACGCCCTCCTCTCCCGTCATCGCCACGACGACGGAGAAGCCGGCATACTCCAGCACGTCCCGCGCCAGCTTGAGGTTGCGGGGGTTGTCCTCGACGAGCAGCACGACCGGGGGGTGGCTCACGGCCCCTCCCCCTGACCCGCGTGCTCGGAAGCGACCGCCGACAGGCGGCGCGCGAGACCGGGGAGGTCGATGCCGGCCTTTTCGGCGACGAACGCGATGCGCCCCTCCAGGCGCGAACGATCCTGTGCCGTCAAGGACTTGGCGGTGAGCACGACGATCGGGGGGCCATCGGAGTCGCGGTGGGGCCGGAGCTCGTCGATGACCGCGAACCCGTCGACCTGGGGCATGAGCAGGTCGATGACGACGACGGACGGCGCGACGGCCCGCACGAGGTCGGCTGCCTGCTGGCCTCCCGCGCAGGTGTGCACCTCCCAGCCGAGCGGCTCGAGCGTGCTGCGCACGAGCTTCAGCGCGAGAGGGTCGTCGTCCACCACGACGACGCTCAGTCGGGGGCTCTGCTCGTCGGCGCGTGGTGGGGGCAGCAGACGCGTCACCGCGGCGAGAAGGTGCTCGCCGCTCACCGGCTTGACGAGGTACTCCGTGGCCCCGAGGGCGAAGCCGCGCCCCCGTTCGGGCTCGACGCTGACGACGACGACGGGCACATCGGCCGTCGCCGGGTCGTTCTTGAGCGCCGTGAGGACCTCCCAGCCGTCCATCCCGGGCAGGTGGATGTCGAGGACGACGGCCACGGGGTCCTCGTCCCGCACGAGGTCGAGCCCCTGCTCGCCCGTCGCAGCACGGACGGCGCGCAGGCCGGCCGCGCGCAGGTGGAGCTCGACGAGCTCGGCGGAGCGAGGGTCGTCCTCGATGACGACGACGGTCGGACCGGTGACGACGCCGTCGTCGACCATCCACGACTCGGCCTCTGCCGTGTGTCCGGCATCGGGTTGAGGCACCGAGATCCCGAAGGTGCTCCCCTGCCCCGGGGTACTGGTGAGCCAGAGGCGCCCACCGTGCAGCTCGACGATGCGCCGGCTCAGGGTGAGACCGAGCCCGGTGCCCTCGCTCGACGACGCCGACCGCTCACCCTGCTGGAACGAGTCGAAGATGCGCTCCTGGTCCGCGGGTGCGATGCCGATGCCCGTGTCGGTCACCGTCACGTCGATCGCGTCGCCGTCGCGCCAGGCCCGGACGACGATGCTGCCGCCGTCAGGCGTGAACTTGACCGCGTTGCTCAAGAGGTTGAGCAGGACCTGCTTGAGCCGCAGCTCATCCGCCGTGACGAGACCGAGCCCGCTCGCGGCCTCCAGCGTCAGGCGTATGCCGTGCAGCGCGGCACGCTCCCGCACGAGGGAGAGTGCCTGGACGAGGACGTCGTCGATGGGGAAGGTCGTGAGGTCGAGCTCCATGTGCCCTGCCTCGATCTTCGACAGGTCGAGGATGTCGCCGAGCAGGGCGAGGAGGTGCCGCCCGGCGGAGTGGATGTCCTCGAGGTAGTCCTCCTGCCGCTCGTTGAGGTCGCCGAACATCCGCTCCAGGAGCACCTCGGAGAAGCCGATGACCGCGTTGAGGGGCGTGCGCAGCTCGTGGGACATGCTCGCGAGGAACTCCGACTTGTGCCGGCTGGCCTCCGCGAGCGCGACGCTCTGCTGCTCCAGCTGCTGGTAGAGGCGGGCGTTGGTGAGGGCCACGGCCGACTGGCTCGCGAAGGCCGCGAGGAGCTCACACGTCTCGTCGGTGAACGACCCGGTCGACTTGCGGCGCACGACGAGCGCGCCGACGACGCGGTCGGGACGCACGAGCGGGATGGCGACGAGGGAACGCCAGCCGGACGCGTGCAGCACGGCCAGGTGAGGGTCGAGGGGCCCGGGCACGGCGTCGAGGTCGGGGATCTGGAGGACGTCGCGGGTGCGGGCCGCCCGGCCCACCCAGGTCCGGTCGATGTGGATCTCCGCGCGGCGCAGCGCCTCGATGACGTCGCTGCTCGTCCCGTAGGCCGTGCGCACCCCGAAGAGTCCCGTCGACTCGTCGAACTCCATGAGGGACCCGCCGTCGGTGTCCGACAGCTCGACGGCGTGGGTGACGATCGTCGTCAGCACCTCGTCCGCGACGAGCGTCGAGCTGATCGCCTCCCCGACCTCGGCGAGCGCCTCGAGCTGGTCGACCTTGCGGCCGAGCTCGGCCGACCGGCTCTCGAGCGCCGAGAAGAGCTCGACGTGCCGCAGCGCGAGGGCTGCCTGCTCGGCGAAGGTCGACAGCAGGGCCTCGGCTGCGGGGTCGAAGGGCGCGACCTCGGTGCGCCAGACGTTGAGGGCGCCGACGACCTGGTCGCCGACCAGCATCGGGGCCCCCATCATGGTCCGGTAGCCGCCGACCCGTTGGTAGTCGGTGCGGCGGTAGTCCGGGTCGGCGAGCACGTCGTCGATCTGGTGCACGGTCCGGTCGATGGTGACGCGCCCGACCAGCGTGGCCCGGTCGCGGGCGATCGGGTGCTGGCTGACGAAGCTGACGAACTCGGGTGTCAGACCGCTCGAGCGCGCGAGCACGTAGGAGTCGCCCTGTACGAGGTAGATCTGGGCCACCTGGGCCCCGAGGAGCCGCCGGGCGTTGTCGACGACCGCGTCGAAGACCTCGTCACGGCTGGTGGCCCCACCGGTCGTCGACGCCGTGAGGACCTTGAGGATGTCACTGGTGGCGCGCAGCCGCTCCTGCGTCGTGGCGAGCCGCGCGGCGAGCTCCTGCTCGCCCTCGGACCGACCGCTCGGCTCCTCGACGCCGCCCATGTGAGTCCCCCGTCATGCTGTGAGTCTCCGTGGTCCCCTACCTGAGTGTCCTCCTCGATGTCCCCGTGCACCATGAGAATCCGGAGGTCGCGCCGCGTTGCCCAGTGGGCCGGCTTTGCGCCCTGTCCAACCTTGCGGCACGCGTCTGCTCCATGATGTGTGCATGAGCGACGCATCCGGGGACAGGCGCCCGTCCGCGAGACCGAAGGGTCGCACGGCAGTTCGCTGGGTCGCCGCCCTGGCCGTGCTCGCCTGGTTCGCCATCGGTGGGGTCGGCGGCCCCCTGGTGGGTCGCCTGTCCGAGGTCGCCACCAACGACAACGCGAACTTCCTTCCTCCGTCGGCCGAGTCGACGTCGGTGAGCAAGCTCGTGGAACGCACCACCGACACCCAGACGCTGCCCTACCTCGTCGTCGTCGAGCGCCCGAGCGGGTTGACTCCCGCCGACCTCGAGGCCGTCCAGGCGTACGTCGACGGCGTCCCCGGGCTGGCGCTCGCCGATCCGGGGCGCACCGTCGGGGAGTTCCTCCTGGCGCCGCCGACAGCCGCGATCCCCAGCCAGGACAAGCAGGCCGCGCTGGTCCCGGTTCCGTTCATCGCGGACAAGGCCGAGGACACCATCGCCGGTGACACCGCCTTGTATGCCGTCGCGCAGGCCCTGCGCGAGTCCGCCACGTCGTCCTTGGGCGCCTCAGGGCTGACCGTGCACGTCACCGGGGCCGGTGGGTTCTTCGCCGACTTCATCATCGCCTTCGGCGGCATCGACGGCATCCTGCTGCTCGTCGCGCTCGGCGTCGTCTTCATCATCCTGCTCATCGTCTACCGGAGCCCGATCCTGCCCTTCGCCGTGCTCATCACCGCGATGTTCGGTCTCTCGCTGGCTGCCCTCGTCGTGTTCCCGCTCGCCAAGAACGGCGCCATCAGCCTGAGCGGTCAGAGCCAGGGCATCCTCTCGATCCTCGTCGTCGGTGCTGCCACCGACTATGCCCTGCTCCTCGTGGCGCGCTACAAGGAGGAGCTGCACGACGAGGAGTCGACGTGGGCGGCGATGAAGATCGCATGGCGGGCAACCCTCGAGCCGATCGCCGCAAGCGCCGCCACGGTCGTCCTCGGACTGCTGTGCCTGCGCCTCTCGGACCTCGGCAGCACCAAGGGCCTCGGACCGGTGGGGGCGCTCGGCATCGTCGGCGCCTTCGTCGCGTCGCTGACGTTCCTGCCCGCAGTCCTGCTCCTCATCGGTCGGCGCATCTTCTGGCCCCAGGTCCCCCACGTCGACCACGTGCACAGCGCGGACGCGGTGGGCACCCGTGGCATCTGGGGCCGCGTGGCCGGCCTCGTCGGACGGCAGCCGCGGCGCACCTGGGTGGTCACCCTCCTCGCCCTCGTGACCTGCGCGGCGTTCCTCCCGACGCTCGATGCACGCGGCATCGCACAGTCCGACCTCTTCCTCACCAAGGTCGACTCCGTCACCGGACAGGAGGTGCTCGCGCGCCACTTCCCGGCCGGGTCGGGCTCACCGGTGCAGATCACCGCGCCGGAAGCCAAGGCCGATGCCGTTGTACAGGTCCTCGAGTCGACCGAGGGGGTCAGCAGCCCCCAGGTGGGTCTTGTCCCCGGCCAACCGCCGAAGGTCGTCGACGGCCAGGTCATCGTGCAGGCCACCCTCGACGCGGCCGCCGACAGCGTCGAGGCGGAGGAGACCATCGACACGCTCCGGACCTCGCTCGACCAGGTGGGCACGGACGTGCTCGTCGGAGGGACGACGGCGACGAACCTCGACGTGCGCCTCGCCAGCGAGCGCGACCTCAAGGTCATCATCCCGACGATCCTCGCGGTGATCTTCGTCGTCCTCATGCTGCTGCTGCGCTCGATCATGGCGCCGCTCGTGCTCGTCGCCGCCAACGTCCTGTCCTTCGCCGCGACCATGGGCGTCTCTGCGATCGCGTTCAACCACGTCTTCGACTTCCCGGGCTCCGACCCGTCGACGCCGCTCTACGGCTTCGTCTTCCTCGTCGCCCTCGGCATCGACTACTCGATCTTCCTCATGACGCGCGTCCGCGAGGAGTCGCGCGTGCGGGGCACCCGTCCCGGCATCCTCGTGGGTCTCGCCGTGACCGGCGGTGTCATCACGAGTGCCGGCATCGTCCTCGCCTCGACCTTCTCGGCCCTCGCGGTGCTGCCCATCCTCTTCCTCGTGCAGATCGCCTTCATCGTCGCGTTCGGCGTGCTGCTCGACACCCTGGTCGTGCGTAGCCTGCTCGTCCCCGCGGTCGCGTACGACCTGGGCGACCGCATCTGGTGGCCCATCGGCTTACGTCGCGAGGATGCCGGGCCAGACGTGCGCGACAAGGGTCAGGGCGAAGAAGAGGACGCCGTGACGGTTGACAGCCCGCGAGGGGGCACGACCATCTGACCACCCGCGCTGACGAGTACTCTGGCCAGACCACTCAGCGGCGACTCGTCCACGGGCTCACCATCGAGACGGAGCACGCGGGAGGACGCATGGGAGGGGCCATCGGGGACATCCTGCCGTTGGCGCTCGGGGTTGCCATCAGCCCGGTGCCCATCATCGCCGCGATCCTGATGCTGCTGTCGCCACGGGCACGAGGCGCAAGCATCGCATTTCTGCTCGGCTGGGTCATCGGGATCGTGGTTGCCGTGACGGCGTTCACCTTGCTCTCCTCGGCGCTGCCCGCGCCCGACTCGGACGGATCCAAGCCGGTCCAAGGGATCATCACGATCGTGCTGGGCCTCGTGCTGATGGGGGTGGGTGTCAAGCAGTGGCAAGGCCGACCTCGCGGAGATGACGCGCCCGTCCTGCCTTCGTGGATGTCGGCAATAGACACGATGACGCCGGCCAAGAGCCTCGGTCTCGGGTTCCTGCTCGCCGCAGTCAACCCCAAGAACCTCATCATGGCCGTCGGTGCAGGAGTCATCATCGGCAGCGCTGACCTCGGGTCAAGCGCCCTCATCATCACGATCATCGTCTTCACCGCCTTGGCCGCGTCGACGGTCGCCGTTCCCGTCGTGGCCTACCTCATCGCAGCCGACCGGATGTCCACGCCGCTACAGGCCCTTCGCCAATGGCTGGTCCGCGAGAACGCCGTCGTCATGGCCGTTCTCATGGGCGTCATCGGTGTCGTCATGATCGGCAAAGGCCTCGGCCGCTTCTAGCCTGCGGGCTCACGGGCCAGACCGGCCGGTTGGACGCGTGATGACGATGGTCGAACGCGTCAACGCGGTGGCGGCTGCTGCGCGATGAGGACCACCGCGATGACGAGCATCACGGCACTGACCGAGGCGAGGACGACGCGCACCTGCCTGAGGCTGAACGTGCTGCCGATTCCCACCAGGAACAGCACCGTGGCCAGCAGCACCGTGATCCGAACGTAGTTGTCGGCAAGATCTGCTGATCGGTAGCCGCTGGCGGTCGCCACGTCGGCGCGTCGGTCGAGCTGGTTGGCTTGGTCTTTCTCCGGTTGCCGGTACTCCGGCATGTACGAGGGACCCGGCGGCGACGACGGATTGGTGTCGGGGCTGGTGGCCCGCCAGGCGTCGAACGCCACCCGGAACTCCGGCCGGAACCGGCGCTCGGCGAGCGCCATCTTCTCGGGTTCGCCGAGTGTGTCGGCGATGAACCAGGCGTTGAAGGTGCTCGCGTCGTAGTTGCGGTTCTCGGCGGCGACCGCAAAGGCGCGGTTCGCCTCGATGCGTAGGGCGGACCCCTGGGAGAGCTCCAGACGCGATTCGGTGCCCCACTTGGCCGCTGAGTAGCCCGCCCAGGCAGTCACGATCGTGACGAGCGACAGCAGGACGGCCTCGAGGATGGCGATGAACTCACGTCGGTGCTCGCCCTGCTGGGCATGCCGATGGTGCTCGAGCTCCTTCGCCGCCTCAGCGGGCGTCAGACCCTCACTCACGGTCGCTCGAAACGCTCACGGCGACCCTCGCGACGACTCGGTTGCTGGACATCACCCCGACGGTGCCAGCACCGACGTCGGTTCGGCATCACCCCGGCGGTGTGACTCAGGTGTGCACTGCACGTGTGCTTGAGGTCGGCAGGCTGCCATGTGTCGGCCCTTGGAAGTCACGCGGCGTCAGGGGGCGTCGTGGTCGGTCGAGTCAGCGGCTCTGGACTCGCACCTACCGACAGGACGTGCTCGCCGGCGTCCCGCCGCTCGTCTCGTCCACCGAGACTGCGCCCCGGCAGCGGCACGCCGTCAAAAAAAGTTCTGTTCCAGAGGTACCACGGACCCGCAGGGTGCCTTAGGCTCCCGGGCACCGCCTCTGGGGCGGTCAACGTGCCGGACGCCGCCGGCACGTTTGCATGAGACGGGTCCCGCTTGTGCGGGACGGAGGAGCAATATGCGAAACATCAGATCACGAGTCGTGGTGGTCTCGGCTCTCGCCGCCGCCACGGCTCTGTGCCCGGCCGTTGCGGCCAGCGCGACGTCGGACACGGTCGCCAGCGCGGCGGCCGACGCCGACGGGAGCGCGGCCCAGCGCGTCGACGACCGACCCGACCCGCAGGACGCCGAACGTCGCGCGGGCATCGAGGAGGCTGTCGCCAAGGTCGTCCGCGGCGAGGCGACGCCGGTCACCAAGGGCGGCGGCAAGGCCGTCCTGGTGTCACCGGGCCAGTGGGCGCAGTACGGGTTGCAGTCGACCGACAGCATCCTGACCTTCCTCGTCGACTTCGGCGACCAGAAGGACTCCCGCTACCCCACCGCACCAACGGGGCCGGTGCACAACAACATCCCGGCGCCGAACCGCGCCACGGACAACTCGACGTACTGGGTCGACAACTTCGACCGCAACCACTTCCAGGACATGTTCTTCGGTGACGGTGAGTCGATGTCCACCGCGTACCGCGAGATGTCGAGCGGCCGCTACACGGTCAAGGGCGACACCTCCGACTGGGTGAAGGTGCCCTTCAACGAGGCCAGCTACGGCCAGACCGAGAACTCCACCGACATGCGCCGGTTCATCCAGGACAGCGCCGACGCCTGGTACGCCCAGCAGAAGGCGCAGGGCAAGTCCGACGCCGACATCAAGGCGTACCTGCAGTCGTTCGACCAGTGGGACCGGTTCGACTACGACAAGGACGGCAACTTCAACGAGTCCGACGGCTACATCGACCACTTCCAGGCGGTGCACGCCGGCGAGGGCGAGGAGGCCGGCGCACCGGAGTGGGCGATCTGGTCACACCGGTGGTCCGTCAACCAGACGCGCAACGGCGGCCCGGACTGGAACCGCAACGGCGGCATCCAGGTCGGCAACACCGGCTTCTGGATCCGCGACTACACCACCGAGCCGGAGAACGGCGGCCTTGGTGTCTTCGCCCACGAGTTCGGTCACGACCTCGGCCTGCCCGACCTCTACGACACCGGTGGCGGCGAGAACGGCACCGGCTTCTGGACCCTGATGAGCTCCGGCTCGTGGCTGGGTCACGGCACCGGTGACATCGGCACGACGCCCAACCACATGGGCGCCTGGGAGAAGCTGCAGCTCGGTTGGCTCGACTACACGGCGGTCGCCCACGACCAGAAGGCCACGCTGATGCTCGGCCCGTCGATGCACTCGACGAAGAAGGAGCAGGCCCTCATCGTCACCCTGCCCAAGGACGCGGCCGGCAAGGACCGCTTCTACATCGCTGAGAACCGCCAGTACGCCGGCTACGACGCGACGCTGAAGACGGGGCCGTACAACTTCGGCTGGACGCTGTCGAAGGACAACCTGGTGGAGCACTTCCCCTACCAGGACGGCCTGCTCGTGAGCTACTGGAACACCGCGGTGTCCAACAACAACACCAAGGCCCACCCGGGCACCGGTCGGGTCCTGCCGGTCGACGCCCGACCGGACTCGCTGCGTTGGAGTGACGACACCGTGGCCCGCAACCGGATCCAGTCGTTCGACTCGACGTTCGGTGTCGACGCGACGGACCCGATCTCGCTGCACCGCGAGACGGCGACTGGCCTGACGACGCTCGAGGTCCCGGCGCAGGCGCCGGTCTCGGTCTTCGACGACAGCGACGTCAACCGCTACTACGACACGGCCAACCCCGGCGGCAGCGTCAAGGTGGCGGGCGTCGGCGTCACGATCAAGGTCGCGCAGAGCAACGACACCGGCAAGATGACGGTCAAGGTCAACAGCTGACCCGTCCTGCCTCACCGGCGTCGGCCCGGGCCCCTCTGGGGGTCCGGGCCGACGCGCACTCGGTCAGACCGGCTCGACCACCAACTGCCTCTGAGCCCGCTTGTGGGCGGAGGCGGCTCAGGAGTCAGCCGGACCAAGGCGTCGTACTCGAGCTTCCTCGCCGGCGTGGTAGGTCACCAACGTCAGGCCGCCATCGCCCGCGATCCGCGTGATCTATTCCGCGGTGAGCTCGCCGACCTGGGGATGAGGCAGCGCCAGGGTCTCTGCGGTGCTCAACTCGCCGGTCTCAGCGAACTGGAGGGCGACGGCGTGGAGCTTTTCGTTCAACTGGTTCGAGGCTTGCCGTAAGGCGTCGAAGGCCTGCTCCGGGGTGAGCTTGAGCCGTTCCATCAGGATCCCCTTGGCCTGGCCGATGACATCCCGAGTCAACAAGGCGCGGTGCAGCTGCCGGGCCACGTCCTCCAACGCGTCCCGTTCCCGGATGGCTTTGGCGGCCATTGAGGCGTGTGCGGCCAGGATGAGCCCGATCTGTTGAGCCTCGTCGCTGAACGCCTCCGGCTGGGCGCCGTACGTGTTCAGCGATCCGCCGGTGTTGGCAGCCGTCAGGCTTCCCGTTGCCAGGCGGTAGGAGGCGGCTGACCGGGCGCCCAGCTCGGCCGGTCGTGCGGCGAGGGTGGGCCAGCGGTTGTCGGGGAAGGACTTGGCATAGACGACCGGGGTCTGGACTGCGTCCAGGCTTGGGCCCTCGTGGGCGTCGTACTGTGCCTGATCGACGGCCGACGCGGACACATCCGTGGTGGAGGCGGTGCGATACGCCCCTGCCTCGCTGACCGTGACGCTGGCCATCTGGCAGCCTGCGACCGTGCTCACCGCCGTCTCGGCGATGCGCAACAGGACGTCATCGTAGGAGCCGGCAGCGTAGAGGTTCTCGGCGATGAGCGCGAACGCCGACGCCAGACCCGTGGTTGGGGTGGCCTCCAGCCGTCGATCACTCGCGTCCTCCCGAGCGCCTGCAGCAGCACGGCGTTCGATCGCTGTCTCGTCACGGTGTTGGCGCGCCTGTTCGCGAGTGGTGCGAGCATCGACCCGCTGCGCTGAAGGCACAGCCAGGCGCGCGACCCCCAGCTCGGCTTCTCGGGCGTCCAGCTCCCGTTCGCGCTGGTCCAACGCTTGCTCCCGCGCGTCGGCCGTCAGGTCGCGCAGGTCGCCAGCCACGTCTCGATCGTCAGCGAGCTCGTCGCGTCGGTCACCGACGAAGTCACGCTTCTCAGCCGCCCACTGATGTTCCGCCTCGGGTGATTGTGCCGTCATCAGATCGCTCCTCTTCATCGCCCGAGCCCCAGGTCGACTCTATGCCCCAATCGCGGCTCCGGCCCGTGCCGGGACCAACGGCCTATCGCTCCCTCCTCCCCCGAGGCAAGACTCCGCGAGTCGCCAACTGAACGAAGGGCGTGGACGCTCGACAACCCCGCTCGACGTCGGGCAGCGTTGGAGCTGTGGCTGAAACCAAGAAGAAGGCGAAGAGCGGGTTCAGCGCCGAGGAGCGCGCCGCGATGAAAGCGGCCGCCGCCGAGCGCAAGGCGTCACAGAAGCAGCAGGACCTGGACAAGGCCCTCGCAGATGCGATCGCCCAGCTTCCAGACGACGAACGAGCGATGGCCGAGAAGATCGATGCGATCGTGCGCGAGCACGCTCCTGGTCTCGCGTCGAAGACGTACTACGGCATGCCCGGATGGGCGCGCGACGGCAAGGTCTGCGTCTTCATGCAGCCGGCGTCGAAGTTCAAGGTTCGGTACTGCACGCTCGGCTTCGACCCGACTGCAAAACTCGACGACGGCAACATGTGGCCGACCTCGTTCGCGATGCTCAAGATAGGACCAGCCGAGGAGGAGAAGATCATCGCTCTGGTCAAGCAAGCCGTCTCTTGACGACCGAGCTGCTTCCAGAGTGCGCAAGGCCACTGACGGCTGGCTCGAGTCGGACTCCGCCAGACTCCGCCACCAGCTCGTCGCCGAATCCGGCTGACCCGCGCCTCGACGGTGGCCACTTAGGGTGGGTCGATGGGAGAGCGTGCGCACCCAGGCGTCGACGTCTACATCGAACGCCTACCCCCGTGGCAGCGGGGCGTCTGCACCGAGCTCCGAGAGCTCATCTGGGAGGCAGACCCGGACATCCAAGAGACCATCAAGCGGACCGTCCAGCCGTACTTCGTCCTGGACGGCAATGTCTGCGCCCTCTTGGCGACCAAGGACCACATCAACCTGTTCCTCTACGACCCGACGGTTCCTGACCCGGATGGCATCATCAACCAGGGTGAGGGCAACAAGACGGCCCGTGCCATCCAGATCCACCGCGGCGATCTCATCAACCAGGCCGCGCTGCTCGAGGTCCTCAGAGCCATAGTGAGCAACAACCGTGCCGGCGGCTGGCGAAGGATCCAGAGGGAGGCAACATGAACGCACGCTCATGGGTCAGGACGCCTGCGCAGTCCGTGCCCTTCTCAGCAGACCGGGCGACGGTGACAATGGCAAGGTGTTCATCACACCCGTAAGCGAAGACGATGCTGAAGGCGACGTCGCCCAGTACTACCGGAGTCAACGCGCCGCCTGGGGATTCCTGCCCAACTACACCGCAGCCTTCTCGACCAGACCTGACGTGGCACGAGCCTGGAACGCACTCAACGCGACCATCCGGGACGGCATGGATCGGCGCCGCTTCGAGATCGCCACCATTGCCGCCGCCCGGGCTCTGCGCTCGACGTATTGCACCGCAGCACACTCGAAGTTCCTGAGGGATGTCTGCGATGACGAGGCCACCATGCAGTCCATCACCGAGCAGCCCGACGGGGCGACCCTCGCTCCTGCTGACCGGGCGGTCTACGAGTTCGCCGGCAAGGTCGCCACGGACGCGGCCTCCGTCGAAGCCCAGGATGTCAACGGGCTCCGAGCCGCCGGACTCACCGACCCCGAGATCGCTGACGTCGTCTTCGCCGCTTCGGCTCGATGCTTCTTCACCGCCGTTCTGGACGGGCTCGGCGCCCAGCTCGACATCCAGACCGCAGAGACGTTCCCGGAAGAACTCCTGAGCTCCATGATCGTGGGCCGGCCGGTCGCAGCACGTGACTAGACCGCTAGGCCCTGCGTCACGCCACCGCATACGCCCCCAGCTGCGAGACGAACCACGGACAGGTCCGTGGTTCGTCTGCGATCCCGCCGTCACCGCGGGGCGGGCTGGTGCCTGGAAGCCGGCGACTGCGGCGGAACTGGAGCACCGACCGATCGGTCCAGGGCCGGGATGCCGAGCGCCATGACGATGTAGAGGCCGGTTGCGACCAGGGGCAGCGCGCCCGGTTCGAAGCCGTGTGCGCCGACGGCCAACCCGTTGACGATCAGGAGCCCGCCCGCGAGAGCACCGGTGACGCCGGCCAGTCGAACGCGACTGCCCAGGTGCGCCTGGCGCAGGAGCGCTGCAGCGAACATCAGCAGAGTGACCCCGAGCAGGATGGTGAAGAACGAGTTCACACCCCATTCCAGCCAGCGAACGGCCTCAGCGGCGGCGAATCGGGGTGCCCGGTCCTCCGGCAGCGCGGCCGCCCAAGCGTCGACGGCGCGCTTGAGGGCGATGCCGTCCACGGCCATGTTGACCGCGATGAGTGCCACGGTGGCTGCAGCGGCCGCGTCGCCGAGCCGCACGAGGGTCGGCGCGGCGCCGAGTCGTTGCAGGGCTCGACCCAGGACCAGGAACCCTGCGACCACCAAGGCTGCCGACAGGAACTGCAGGTCATGGACCCACACCCAGTCGGTGCTGTGGGCGTACTCGGCGAACACGGCCGCGTGGGAGTTCGGAGGCTCGTCGTGCGGATGGAGGATGCCTCCGGCGAGGGCCAGCACTGCGCCGCCGACGAGCAGCACGGAGGAGAGACGAGCAGCATGCGACCTGGGTGACTGAACGTTCCGGGTGACCGGCAGGGTGGTGTGTGAGGTGTGCGGTCGCCAGGCCAGGTACGCGGCCATCAGCGCGAACATCGCGACGTGACCCCACGTGAGCAGCGCGTCGCCGGCAAGGACGCCGAGCCAGTAGGGGCACAGCAGGACAAGGAACGGCAGGACCATGACGCCCGACATCTCGGCGATGTGGCGGGCCGCATGCCCTCGCACCCACATCCACGCCGCCATGCCGACGGTCATGTCGAACGCCATGGTCAGGGCCATGGCGTCCGGCCGCGCGGTCAGGCCCGGCCAGACGCCATCCCAAACGGCACCGAACAGCCCCATGCCGACGAGCATCGAGAGGGTCATTTCGAGGTATGCGGTGAGGAAGCGGCCGAGCCGCGTGCGGAAGAGCCGACGGACCGTCGCGCGAGGCGACAGGTCCGCATACAGGGTGGTGAAGGTGGTCATGCCGACGATGGTCGATCCTCTGGCGCGTGCCCCGCACGTGCCAGAGGTCACGGACCGGGTCACCTCTGCGGCATGACCCTCACAGCAGGCCCAGCTCGCGAGCGCGCAGGGCGGCTTGGGTGCGGTCGCGGACGCCGAGCTTGGCCAGCACGTTCGTGACATGGTTCTTGACGGTGCCCTCGGACAGGTACAGCCGCTCGGCGGCCTCCCGGTTGCTGAGCCCGTCCGCGAGCGCCCGGAGGACCTCCAGCTCACGGCCCGTGAGCGGGTCGACGAGCGGCTGCCGGCGCTGCTCGTTCGGAGGGTCCGGCAGCTGGGTCATCCGGGCCAGGACCTTGGCGGCGACCGAGGGCTGCAGGACGGATTCGCCGCGAGCCGCCGCCAGCACGGCCTCGAGCAGCCGGGGCGCGGTCGCGTCCTTGAGCAGGTACCCGACGGCGCCGGCGTGCAGCGCCGGGAAGACCTCGTCGTCGCCGTCGAACGTGGTGAGGACGAGCACGCGGACCTCGGGATGCTCGACGCGCAGCCGCTGCGTCGTGGCCACGCCGTCGAGGACGGGCATCCGCAGGTCCATGAGCACGACGTCGGGTCGCAGGGTCGCCACCAGCTCCAATGCCTGGGCGCCGTTCGCCGCGGCGCCCACGACCTCGACCTCCTCGCGTACCTCGAGAAGCGTCGTCAGCGCCTCACGGAACAGAGTCTGGTCGTCGACGACAAGGACCCGCACGGGGCGAGCGGCGCTCATCCCGGCAGCTCGACGCGGACGGCCACGCCCGTGCCCGGTTTCGACTCGACGGTCAGCGAACCCCCGAGACCCTCGACCCGTTCCCGGATGCCGACCAGCCCGAACCCGCCTTCGGTACCGTCGAGCCCACATCCGTCGTCGCGAACCTCCAGACCCACCGAGGTGGGCCGGTACGCCAGCCGGAGTACGGCGGCCTGGGCATGGGCGTGCTTGTGGATGTTGGTGAGACCCTCTTGAGCGGCACGGTAGAGGGCCTCTTGCACGTCGCTACGGAGCCGGCGTTCAGCTCCCTCGACCTGCACGGAGGTGGACAGCCCGGTTGACGCACTCTCGCGAGTCAGTGTCCTCAGCTGGTCCGAGAGCCGCCGGTCCGGCCGAGCCTCGCGCAGCGCGGCCACCGACTCGCGGACCGACGCCAACGCTTGGCGCGCCTGGTCCTCGGCCTGGCTGAGCAGGCCGTCGGCCCTGGCGGGGTCGCTGCTCAGCACCGCTCGCGCGGCCTGGACCTGCATACCGACCACCGTGAGATGGTGCCCCAGCCCGTCGTGGATGTCCCGGGCCACCCGGGTGCGTTCCCGCATGGTCGCCAGCTCCTCGGCCTGTGCGCTGAGATGGCGCAGCTGGCCGTTGGCCTCGGCCAGCTCGGACCGGGCCTGTTGCTCGCGCAGATGCAGGGCGGCAAGGACGAAGGCGAAGGCGCACGCGAGCCCCGTGCTGACGACCTCTCGCAGCGCGTCCACCATGGGCATCCCGACGTGGACCAACGGGACAAGGAGGGCGACGACGACCGCCCAGCCCAGTGGTAGCAGCATGACGGCCTGCACGACCAGCACAACCAGCAGCAGGGTGCTGCCGACACCGGGGCCAGCCACGTTGAAGACGACGAACCCGAGCGCCAGACCGACGGTCAGGTACCCGACGGCGGCCACGCGTCCACGGCGGAGCGCCCAGCGGTAGCCGCCCACCGACCACGCCACCAAGCCGATCCCGAGAGCCCCGGCCAGCAGAGTCGAACCGCTGGGAGCAGTCTCGAGCAGCATCACCAGCAAAGCTGCTACTGCCAGTGTCGGCAGCGCCCGGTTCACCGTCCCAATGTGACGCGCCCCCCGCAGACGAGTCAACCATGGCCCAGTCGAGGAATGGGTTCCGAATCAGTTGATGTCAAAGAGCGTACGCACCGGGGAACCTCCTGCGCGGACGCCCCGGGGTCGTATGCCGCCCCTCCCGAGACGTGACCACCGCCGTTGACGCGAAACTGCTTGGCTTCACCGTCGAGCAGGATGTGCAGCCCGATGCCGACCACCGCTTCGTAGGCGAACCGGGCTTGGACAGGCCACTGGCCGCGGCGATGGCTGCCAGCGACGGCATAGAACCCGTTCGGAAGTCGGCCGTGCGAGTGCGTCCAGGATGGTGTCTGGCGATGATCCCACAGGGGTCAAGATGCCTACCGATCGATCGGTAGGTCGCATGGTTCGCGTGGCTCTTCAGGGATGACCCCTCGAGACCCTTCACCGAAAAGTGCTAGCACCACTGTCGCCGGCCGGGTCGCGTACTGCGACGAGAGTGATGGAGGTAGCGATGAGGGCGAGCACGGCGTGACCGATCGCTAGCTGCTGCAGAGGAACGGTGTGGGAGAGCGCGCCGGAGATCAAGCTCGGAAAGGTTGCCGCGCTGTAGCTGAGCAGATAGACCATGGCAAAGATGGGCGCACGGTCACCCGGGCAACTGCCGTGGAGCAGGCCGCGGACAGCGGAACTGATGGCGATGCCTTGCCCGACGCCGGCCACGGTCGTCGCCGCGATGAAGAACGGCAGCGTTCCGACGGTCGTCGACGTCACCAGACCAGCCCACCCGACCACGAAGGCGGCCATCCCGATCCGTTGAGCTGTCGCCGGCGAGAACAGCCCGCCCAGCGGTGAGCCCAGAGCGCTGGGGCCCATGTAGGCCGCGACGACCACGCCGAGGATCAAGGGGCTGGCGGTGCCGAGCTGGTCTTGGACCAAGCCCGGTACGAACGCCTGGTAAAAGGCACCTGTTGCCCACGTACCGAGGAAGACCGCAGCAGAGACGGGGACCAGTTTGCGCACCCGAGCCGGCACCCGAACACTGGGCCGCAGCGACGCCCAGGCACCCGGGCAGCGCTTGACCGTCTCGGGACTCATGACGATGAGAGCGGCCGACAGCAGCAGCATGATGATGGCGACCACGAAGACGAGGTCGCGCGGCCACGGACCGAACTGCACCAGGGCGCCGGAGGCAACCGCGCCGAGCGCCAGCCCCAGCATGATCGTCTGGCTCGAGGCGACGGAGGCCAGCCACTGCGGCTTGGCTGGCGCCGTGTCGACGATGTAGGCAGGCAGGCTGCTGCTGGCGAGCCCGCCGCCGAGCCCCATCAACAGTCGCCCGGCGACCAGAGTTCCGATGTTGTGAACACTCAGGAGGAGGACGCAGCCCAGCATGATGAGCGTGAGGCTGGCTACGGCCACCGGTCGACGACCGACGTAGCCGGACAATCGTCCGAGGACCAGCAGAGCTCCGAGGGTCGCAGCGGAGTAGGCGCCGACGCCCAGTGAGATGCCGGCGTTCGTGAAGCCTTCCTCGGCCCGGTAGATGTTGAACAGGGGGATGGTGGAGCCCGCCGCGGCGAATGCCGCCAGGAGCGCCAGGACGCCGGAGATGAATCCGAGCTGCATCGAAGCGGCCGCAGGTGCGGACCTGAGGGGTTCGGCGACGGTGTGGGTCACGGCTTGCCTTCCGCGTGGTTTGACGGTGAGCGTTGCAAGATGAGGGTCGCGCCGGCTGAGCGCGCCGGCGGACGCCGCAGTGTGTCGGCCGCTCCCGGCCGTCGCACCGGCCTCTGCGAGGCGAGCTGCCGGTCGGTCGGGCTCGCGGCGGGCTCGTGAGCCCGACCGACCGGTCCTTTCACGCACCGGCCTCGTCTGCTTCACGGTTCACGATGGCGACCGACTCGCCTTCTGCGCTGGAACGGCGATGGCGCGTGGCGGTACTGAGCGGTTCAGGGAAGAACGCGGATCACTGTCTTGCCCTGGCGTCGCTCGGTCGGGTTGAGAGCTGGCACGGCGTCGTCGAGGGAAGCGACGATGCCGATGTTCGTCCGAAGCCGACCGTCGCGGACTCGCTGGACGATCTCGTTCAGCTGTGCACGGTCAGCCTCGACGACGAAGTCGATGGCCAGTCCGTCGCTTGGGCGGGCTTCGACGGGCCCGGTGACCGAGACCAGCGTGCCACCGGCTCGCACGAGGGCGGCGGACTGCCGCTGGATGTCGCCGCCGATCACGTCGAAGACCAGGTCGACATCACCGACGTCGTGAAGCGAGTCGTTCTCGAGGTCCACGAACTCGTGCGCGCCGTAGTCGAGCGCCTTGTCGCGGTCGCCACCGCGGCCGGTGCCGATGACGTGGGCGCCGGCCTCACGGGCGAGCTGCGTGACCATGGTTCCCACGGCGCCCGCCGCACCGTGCGCGAGCAGGCTCTGACCTGCTTCGAGCCGGCCGTGGACGAAGAGGCCCTGCCATGCGGTCAGCCCGGAGATGGGCAGGCTGGCGCCGACGGTGAAGTCGACGTCGCCGGGAAGCGGCGCGAGGTTGCGCGACTCGATCGCCACGTACTGCGCGAGAGTTCCGTCGCGGTGCCAGTCCGCGAGCCCGAAGACGCGCTGGCCCAGCGACAGGCCAGTGGTGCCGTATCCCAGGGCGGTGACCACCCCGGCTACCTCGTGGCCCAGGACCGAGGGCGAGCGGTCCTTGCCGGCTCGGGTGGTCCACGTGGAAGGCCAGTCCACTTCGGTGGGGACGTAGCCCGAGGCGTGGACCGCGACGAGGACGTCATTGATGGCTGGGGAGGGGTCAGGGTGGGTGGTGAGCCTCATCCCGGCGGTTCCCGCGTTCTGGTCCAGAACGACGATGGCTTTCATTGGTCTCTTCTTTCTGTCCGGTTGTCGCGCTGCACGCGGAGCGACCAGCCGTCTGCCGAAACACAGTCCACCGGGGTTCGAGGGGTGGGCCGGCTCCGTGTAGCTGTGGGGCAAGCCGTTTGCCTGCGCTCGTAAACCAGGTGTCGAGACGTCCTTCGATCTTAGGACCGAACCAGGCTCTGCGCACCGGACCTGACGAGGCGGTGCGGCAGGGGTGCACGACATGCGACCGCAGATAAGAGGACAGCGCCCGGCGCAACCAACGGTCCGTCAACGGGCGGATCACCTGTAGTTCAACGCGGGGATCACCCGCAGATCAACGCGGTGCCTGCTGAGCTGCAGCACCTTCTGGCACACCGGGTGGGCGCGGATGGCGTCACGGAAGCCTCCACCTGTGGCCGATCTGGGTGTGTGCCGATGGTTGGGCACGACGGAGGAGCCGCGCGTGCAGGCACATGACCCCGTCCACCGCCGCCAGGCGGCTAGAAGCGACCCGTCCCAGGAGAGATCACGATGAGCTACAGGACGACCCAGCAGCCGCAGCAGTTGCTTGCCCCGACGGGTCAGCATGGACTGGCCCCGACCCGCGCGACAGTGTCGCAGTGGCTGACCACGACCGACCACAAGGTCATCGGCAACCTCTACCTCATCACCTCGTTCGTCTTCTTCCTGATGGGCGGCGTCCTGGCGCTGATCATCCGCGCCGAGCTCATCACGCCCGGTTTGCAGGTCGTCGACAACCCGCAGCAGTTCAACCAGCTGTTCACCATGCACGGCACGATCATGCTGCTGCTCTTCGCGACGCCCCTCTTCGCCGGGTTCGCCAACGCCGTCATGCCGCTGCAGATCGG
>JIBA01000016.1 GCA_000620545.1 Intrasporangiaceae bacterium URHB0013
TACTCACGTGTTACTCACCCGTTCGCCACTGATCAGACCAAGCAAGCTTGATCGTCACCGTTCGACTTGCATGTGTTAAGCACGCCGCCAGCGTTCGTCCTGAGCCAGGATCAAACTCTCCGTTGATGTTCAAACACCCACACCCACACAACCCCAGAAGGGCCACGCGAAAGCGAGCAAACTTTGAACCCACAAAAGGGCTCGAAAACCTGACTGAAGTCGAACAACCAGCTCAAAAAGAGTTGATCATTCAGTTTCAACCAAAGGATAATTCGCCCAGAACCGAACCGTCACCCCCACCCACACAGGAGCAGAAGATCAACCGGCCAGGCCCCAGAACGAGGTAATTGGCATCGATTTTTGACACGCTGTTGAGTTCTCAAGAATCGGACACACCATCAACCAGCCACACAAGCCAGCCTCCGGGGCAACCCTTCAAACTTACCCGCCCCAGCCAGACGAGTCAAACCCGCCGCCCAACCAGACGACCAAGCCCAACCCACCCAACACACAGGCAGCCACACACCCAAACCACCCCGAACAACCAGGGCGCTTCGGACCGCTCCGGACCCTACCCGATGACTCGGGCCGGTCCAGAACCCCCGACTCGGGCTCCCGACTCGCGGGAACCACCTCCGGGGCCGTCCCAACCTTACCGGATCAACCGGAGGGCCTGGAACCATGTTTCTCAGCCCCGGGACCGGCCAACTTCGCTGGGTGATCTCTCACCGCCACGGTGGCGTCCGTTCCTCCCTGTCGGGCTGACGAAGAGAACATTACATGGGGCCTCGGGGATCTCATAATCCGCCTGCCGCGAGCCGGTCCGAGTCACCGGCCCGGCCCGCTGTACCTGCGCAGGAACGTGCAGCTCCGCCCGGTCGAGATGGCGGAGGCACGGGCTCAGGAGACGCGGTCGATGACGATCGGGGGCAGGTCAGGCCGTGACCCCTCGGGGGCGATGGTGAAACCGCCCTCCAGGGCTTCCAGGGCCCGCTCGAACCGCGCCGGCTCATCCGTGTGCAGGGTCAGGAGCGGCTCGCCACCGCGGACCGTCGCGCCCGGCTTGTGGTGCAGCTCGACGCCGGCCCCCGCCTGGACCGGGTCCTCCTTGCGGGCTCGTCCGGCGCCCAGGCGCCACGCTGCGACCCCGACCGCGAGGGCGTCCAGCTGCACGAGCACCCCGTCGGCGGGTGCGAGGACGTGGTGGGTCTCCCTGGCCGTGGGCAGGTCTGCCTCGGGGTCTCCCCCCTGGGCGCGGATCATCCGGCGCCAGACATCCATGGCCCGACCGTCTGCGAGCACGTCAGCCGGGTCGATGTCGGAGCGACCAGCACCGGCGACCATCTCGCGGGCCAGGGCGAGGGTGAGCTCGACGACGTCGCCCGGCCCCCCGCCGGCCAGCACCTCGACGGACTCGCGAACCTCCAGGGCGTTTCCCGCCGTGAGGCCCAGGGGCGTCTCCATGTTGGTCAGCAGCGCCACCGTGTGCACGCCGGCATCGCCACCGAGGCGGACCATCGTCTCGGCGAGCTCGCGCGCCTGGCCCAGGTCCTTCATGAAGGCTCCGGACCCGACCTTGACGTCGAGCACCAGAGACCCTGTGCCCTCGGCGATCTTCTTGCTCATGATCGAGGTGGCGATGAGGGGCACGCAGGAGACGGTCCCCGTGACGTCACGCAACGCGTACAGCTTCTTGTCGGCGGGGGCGAGCCCGGAACCGGCGGCGCAGATCACGGCGCCGACGTCCTCAAGCTGGTGCAGCATCTGCTCGTTCGTCAGGTCGGCCCGCCACCCGGGGATCGACTCGAGCTTGTCGAGCGTGCCACCCGTGTGCCCGAGGCCGCGGCCGGACAGCTGGGGGACGGCGACGCCACAGGCCGCGACGATCGGCGCGAGGGGCAAGGTGATCTTGTCGCCCACTCCCCCGGTCGAGTGCTTGTCGCTCGTCGGCCGAGACAGGCCCGAGAAGTCGAGCCGTTCGCCGGAGCGGATCATCGCGTCGGCCCACCGGGCGATCTCGCGAGGGTTCATCCCGTTGAGGTAGATCGCCATGGCCAGCGCCGACATCTGCTCCTCGGCGACGGCGCCCCTCGTGTACGCGTCGATGACCCAGTCGATCTGGGCGTCGGACAGCTCGGCCCGGTCGCGCTTGGCGGAAATGACGTCGACGGCATCGAAGGCTTCGCTCACGGGACCATCATGTCCCAGCGTCGCCGGCGCGCAGGTCCGGCCCCGCCCGGCGCCACGTCGTCTCAGCCGTCGGCGTGACGGAGGTCCTCGGCCCCGAACGCCTGGGGCAGGACCGCCGACATCGGAAGCACGCCCTCCGGAGTCATGAGCAGGCACCCGGGCCCGCCGTTCTCCCAGAGGAGCTGACGGCAGCGACCGCACGGCATGAGTGCCTGGCCGTCGCCGCCCACGCAGAAGACGGCCGTCAGGCGCCCACCGCCGGAGGCGTGCAGCTCGGAGACCATGCCGCACTCGGCGCACAGGGCCACGCCGTAGGCGGCGTTCTCGACGTTGCAGCCGGCCACGACGCGGCCGTCGTCGACGAGCCCGGCCACACCGACCCGGAAGCGGGAGTACGGCGCGTACGCCCGCTCCATCAGCTCGACCGCGCGCAGCCGCAGCCGCTCCCAGTCCACCTCGTCAGCGGCGCCGCGTGGCGCGCCGGCCGTGGCGGCCACTAGTGCCCCTCACCCTTGCGGTAGATCTGCCCGTCGGCGGCCGGCATTCGCAGGCGTTGCGACGCGAAGGCCAGCACCAGGAGCGTCGTCACGTACGGCAGCGTGCTGGACAGCTCCGGCGGAACGATGTCGGTCAGTGCATACCAGGCGCCGACGAACGCCCCGACGAAGAGGGCGATGATGCCCTGCACCATGCGACCCTTGCGGACGATCTGCCAGATGCCGATGCCGACGAGCAGCACCGCGAACAGCAGGAGGAAGGCGTGGACCGTCGTCCCGCCACCGCGCAGCTGTGCGGCGTCGGTGTAGCCGAAGAGGACCGATCCGGCCATCAGCCCGCCGGGACGCCAGTTGCCGAAGATCATCGCGGCCAGACCGATGTAGCCGCGGCCACCGGTCTGCCCGTCGCGGAAGACGTTGGCCGCCACGAGAGCGAGGAAGCCGCCGCCGAGGCCGGCCAGGCCGCCGGAGACGAGCACGGCCGCGAACTTGTAGCGAAGCACGTTGACTCCGAGCGACTCGGCCGCGACCGGGGACTCGCCGACCGACCGCAGGCGCAGGCCGAAGGCGGACCGCCAGAGGATCCAGGCCGTCGCGATGAAGAGCAGGACGGCGATGATCGTGACGACCGAGACGTTGGTGCAGAAGGCACGGAGCACGCCGGCGAGGTCGGAGATGAAGAAGATGTGCTGCTGCTCGAGCTCTCCGAGGGCGTCGGAGAGTCCCGGGATGCTGAAGGTCGGCAGCTCCTGGAGCGGCGGCGACTGGGTCGGACCGCCACCGGGCAGCGTGCTGAAGAAGCGCACCGAGAGGTACTTCGCGAAGCCGAGCGCGATGATGTTGAGGGCGACACCCGAGACGATGTGGTCGACGCCGAACGTCACCGTGGCGATCGCGTGGATGAGGCCGCCCACCGCGCCCCCGATGACCGCCCCGACGAGGCCCCACCACGGGCCGAGATGGTAGCCGAGGAAGCCGGCCCCCCACGTGCCGAGGATCATCATCCCCTCGAGGCCGATGTTGACGACGCCCGCCCGCTCGGACCAGAGGCCGCCGAGACCGGCGAGCGCGATGGGCACGGCCAGGCCGAAGGCCGCGATGAGCAGCCCTGACGAGTCGACGTCGTTGGCCCCCGTGACGACCCGGAGCACCGAGAGGACGAGGACGCCGCCGAGGGCGACGCCGACCCACTGGAGAGGACTCAGGCGGAGCCGACGACGGTTGGTGGTGACCTTCTCGGTGCTGGCGTCGAGTCCGGTGACACTCATGCCGTCGCTCCTTCCGGGGTGGGGGCGTCGGATCTCGTCGCGGCCAGCTCCCTCGCCACCCGCTGCTGCTCCAGGCGCACGTCGGCGCGACGGATCAGCTCGTAGGCGATGACGACGGCGAAGAGGATCACGCCCTGGATGATGAAGACGACCTCGGAGGCGACCCCGGCCCGGATCTGGAGCGCGTTGCTCTGCACGTCGAGGAACGACCACAGCAGCGCTGCGGCCGCGATGCCCAGCGGGTGGTTGCGACCGAGCAGCGCGATGCCGATGCCGGCGAAGCCGAGCCCGGCCTGGAACGTCGTGCCGTAGCTGTGGTCCTGGCCGAAGAGCAGGGGCATGCCGACGAGGCCGGCGAGCGCGCCCGAGGCGATCATCGTCGTGACGACCATCCGGGGCACCTTGACGCCGCTGGCGACGGCCGCGCTCTCCGAGCGGCCGGTCGCCCGCAGGTCGAAGCCGAACCGGGTCTTGTTGATGACGAACCAGTAGAGGACGCCGACGAGCACCGCGAGCAGGATGAGCGTGTAGACCTTGTTCGTCGCGCCCGGGATGAGGCTGAGGCCCGAGAGCTGCGACGACTCGGGGATGGGCTTGGTCGAGATGGTGTTGCTGCCGGGCTGCTTGACCGCGATCTTGAGCAGGAGCCACTGCACGACTCCGGTCGCGATGGCGTTGAGCATGATCGTGCTGATCACCTCGGAGATGCCGCGCCGGACCTTGAGGTAGGCGGCGATGCTCGCCCACAGGCCTCCGGCGACCATCGCGACGACGATCGTCAGGAGGACGTTGAGCGGGCCGGGGAACCACGCCTGCCCGGCGAACGCCGCCCCGGCGAAGACCGCGATGCGGTACTGCCCGTCGACTCCGATGTTGAACAGGTTCATCCGGAAGCCGACGGCGACCGCGACGGCTGAGATGTAGTAGACCGTGGCGCCGTTGACGATCTGGACGAGCTGACGCGGCTTGGGCCAGCTGAGGAGGGTCTGCCAGACCTCGACCACCGGGTCGCCGAGGACCAGCAGGATCCCCGAGGTCACGATGAACGCGACCACGAGTGCGAGCACCGGAGCGGCAACGGCCAGCAGGAGCTTGCGGGCGCTGAACGTGCTCATCGGGTCTCCTCCGCGCCGCCAGCTGCTCCGGTCATGGCCGCTCCGAGGTCCTCCGCGGTGACCGTGTCGGGGTCGAACGTGCCGGTGAGCCGTCCCCGGAGGATGACCTGGATGGTGTCGGAGAGGCCGATCAGCTCCTCCAGGTCGGCCGAGATGAGCAGCACTGCGAGGCCCTCGCGGCGGGCTTGGCGGATGATGTCCCAGATGCTCGCCTGGGCACCGACGTCGACGCCGCGAGTCGGGTGCGCGGCGACGAGCACCTTGGGCCGGTGGCTCATCTCGCGGCCGACGATGAGCTTCTGCTGGTTGCCGCCGGAGAGCGAGCCGGCCTTGACGTTAATGGACGGCGTCCGGACGTCGTACTCCTTGACGATCCGCTCGGTGTCGGCCTTCGCGCCGGCGGCGTTGATGATGAGTCCCCGGACGTTCGGCTCCTCGGTCTGGTGGCCGAGGATGCGGTTCTCCCAGAGCGGGGCCTCGAGCAGCAGGGCGTGCCGCTGGCGGTCCTCGGGGATGTAGGCGACGCCGGCCTCGCGGATCTCGCGCGTGCGCCACTCGGAGATGTCCGTGTCACCGAGGAAGACGAGGCCCGACGTGGGCTCACGCATCCCCATGATGACCTCGACGAGCTCAGCCTGGCCGTTGCCCTCGACGCCGGCGATGCCGAGCACCTCGCCCGCGTGGATCGTCAGCGAGATGCCGTCGAGCACGTTGCGGCTGGCACCAGCGGCGCCGAGCACGATGCCCTCGGTGCGCAGGACGACCCGGTCCGTGACCGTGGACTCCTCGGTCCCGGGGGTCGGCAGCTCCGCGCCGACCATGAGCTCGGCGAGCTGGCGCGCGTTGACCGAGGACGGCTCGACCGTCTTGACGGTCGTGCCGCGCCGGATGACCGTGATTGTGTCGGCGACCGAGAGCACCTCGTCGAGCTTGTGCGAGATGAACAGGACGGTGAGACCCTCGGACTTGAGCTCGCGCAGGTTGTCGAAGAGCTCGTCGACCTCCTGCGGCACGAGCACGGCGGTGGGCTCGTCGAGGATGATGATCTTGGCGCCGCGGTAGAGGACCTTGAGGATCTCGATGCGCTGGCGCGCGCCGACGCCGAGGTCCTCCACGAGGGCGTCGGGGTCGATGTCGAGGCCGTAGTCGTCGGAGATGCGGCGGATCTCGGCCCGGGCACCCTCGCCGATCCCGTGCAGCTTCTCGGCACCGAGGACGACGTTCTCGAGCACCGTGAAGTTGTCGGCCAGCTGGAAGTGCTGGAACACCATGCCGATGCCCTCGTCGATGGCGTCGGCGGGCGAGTGCAGGTGCACCTCCCGGCCGTCGATGCGGATGGTTCCCTCGTCCGGACGCTGGACGCCGTAGAGGATCTTCATCAGCGTCGACTTGCCCGCGCCGTTCTCACCGACGATCGCGTGGACCGTGCCCTTGCGGACCGTGAAGCCGATGTCCTTGTTGGCCACGACTCCGGGGAAGCGCTTGGTGATGCCTTCCAGCTCGACTGCGTGGTCGGCCCCAGCGGGGGTGGCCGGTCGCTCGGGTGCGGATGCAGTGATGGCGACAACTCCTCGTCCGGGCCCGGAGTTCGGGCTCCGGGCAGCAGTGGTCAGGGCACCGGGGCCGCTCGTCACGAGACCGACCCGACACCGGTCCGACCGACCGGCGGTGCTGGGGACGGACACGGCCCGCGACGACGCTACCGCGCCGCACGGGCCGTGTCTCCCCATCAGGGTGTGATGCTGATGCTGTGCAGATGGTGGTACTGGTGTGCCTGACTACGGCTTGGTCGGAACGGTGATCTCGCCGGAGACGATCTTCGTCTTGAACTCGTCGATCTGGCTCTTGATGTCGTCGACCTTGCCACCGGTGGTCGCGTAGTCGACACCGTTGGCCTTGAGGTCGTAGACCTTGTTGCCCGTGATGTCCGTGCCCGCGGACGCCGACTTGAGGAAGTCGTACACCGCGACGTCGACCTTCTTGATCATCGAGGTGAGGATGACGTCACGCACGTCGGGCGTGGCCGTGAGCGCCTGGTCGGAGTCGACACCGATGGCGAGCTTGTTGGCCGCCTTGGCGGCCGTGAAGACACCGCTGCCCGAGCCACCCGCAGCGTGGTAGACCACGTCCGCGCCGCCCTGGTAGAGGCCCTCGGCGGCCGTCTTGCCCTTGGCCGGGTCGTTGAAGCCCGAGAAGTCCGGGGGCTGCGAGAGGTACTGGCTCTTGACGACGATCGACGGCTTGGCCGCCTTCGCGCCCGCGACATAGCCGGCCTCGAACTTCTTGATGAGGTCGACACCGACGCCGCCGACGAAGCCGACCGTGTTGGTCTTGGACTTGAGGGCGGCGGCCACGCCGGTCAGGAAGGAGCCCTGCTCCTCGGCGAAGGTCAGCTGGGCCACGTTGGCGCCCGCCGAGTCGGGGGACGCGTCGTCGATGATGGCGAACTTGACGTCGGGGTTGGCCTTGGCGACCGCACCGATGGCCTTGGCGTAGGCGAAGCCGACACCGATGACGTGGGTCGCGCCCGCGTCGATGAACTGCTGCAGACGCTCCTCGGTGGCAGCCTCGCTCTCACCGTTGACCTGCGTGGCCTCCTTGAACTCGACACCGAGGTCCGCCTTCGCCTTGTCGAGGCCCACGGCCGCCGACGCGTTGAAGGACTGGTCACCACGACCGCCGACGCCGTAGGCGATGCCGACGACGAGCTTCTTGCCGGCGGCCTGCGTGCCGGTGCCGCCGGCGGAGGTGTTGCTGCCCGCGGGCGTGTTGTCGCTGCTGCTGCCGCAGGCCGCGAGGCCGAGCGCGGCGGCGGCGACAACGGCCGCGACCTTGGTTGCGTGACGCAAGAGGTGCTCCTTTAGATTCCGCGGGGCCGATGACGACATCGGCCCAGATAGCACGGAACTGTAGACCCCGGCGCGACAAGTTCTGGACCGGTGGGGGGAAGTCGCAGGAAGTGTTACCGATCCGCGACCGTGCTCAGAGGAGCCACCCCTCCGAGGGTCGTCGTGCCCGCCAGCCGGGCCGCCGCCGCGAAGACGACACCGGCCAGGGTGCGTGCGCCCACCTCGATCGCGGCCTCGTCGACGACGAGGTCGCCGCGGTGCAGGTCGTAGGTCGGGCCGCCCGGCGTGCGGGTTCCCAGTCGCGCCATGGCGCCGGTCACGTGGGTGAGGTACCACGCGAAGTCCTCGCCCCCGAGCGACTGCGGCGTCTGGGCGACGAACGAGCCGGTGCCGGTCACCGCGGCCGTGAGCGCGTCGATCGAGCCGGCCTCGTTGACGACCGGGGGTACGCCCTTGGTGATCGAGACCTCCGCCTGGATGGCATACGGCTTGACGACGTCGTGGACGACCGCCTCGAGGAGTCGCTCCACGCCCTCCCAGATGCCCGCGTCGAGCATGCGGAGCGTGCCGCCGACCTTGCCCGACGACGGGATGACGTTGGGCGCGCCGCCGGCGTGGACCGATCCCCACACCAGCGCCGCGCCCGCGCGTGGGTCGAGTCGGCGCGACAGCACGGCCGGCACGTCGGTGACGACCTTGGCGAGGGCATACGTCAGGTCCTGGGTCAGGTGCGGGCGCGAGGTGTGGCCGCCGCGCCCGGAGAGCGCGACCTCGACCTGGTCGGCAGCCGCGGTGAGGGCGCCGACGCGCAGGCCCACCTGGCCGGCGTCGAGGGTGGGGTCGCAGTGCAGCGCGAAGATCCGGTCGACGCCGACGAGACCGTCCTGGGCCACGACGTCCTGGGCGCCACCCGGCATGAGCTCCTCCGCCGGCTGGAAGATGAGGCGTGCACCCACGCCGGCGGCGACGAGGCGTGTCTCGACCTCCTTGAGCGCGAGAGCGGCGCCGATGAGCGCGGTGGTGTGCACGTCGTGGCCGCACGAGTGGCTCACGCCGTCGGTCTGGGACGCGAAGTCGAGACCGGTCTGCTCGCGGATGGGCAGCGCGTCGATGTCCGCCCGCAGGGCGATCCGGTGCGAGGGGTTCGCGGCACCGAGCTCGGCGACGAGGCCCGTGCCCCGCAGCCGGCGGACGCCGATGCCGGCACGCTCCAGACGCTCGGCGACGAGTGCCGTCGTGCGCACCTCGCCCCGGCCGAGCTCCGGATGCGTGTGCAGGTCGCGGCGGATCTCGACCAGCTCCGGGACGTGCTGCTCGATGGTTCGGGCGATGGCCTCGAAGGGCAGCGAAGCGGAGCGGTCGGTCACGAGTACGGGAGTCTAGCGAGAGGATGGGACCAAAGCCGCCGGCTGGGTCGCGGCGGCCGATCCGACGGACGACGGGTCGCTCGACACACGCCGCTCGACGGAGGGGAGGTCACGCGTGGAGTGGGACGCACCCACCGGCTCGGCCCTGGGACCGGATGCCGTCCGGCACGTGGTCGGCCTCGTCGACCGGGCGCTGCCCTTCACGACCGTGACCACCCGCCCCTCCCCCGCGACCGTGTGGAGCGCGGACGTCCTGGCCCACGTGCGCGCAGGCGCCGACCCGCTCGCACCGTGGCGCTCGGCGCTGCAGGCGCAGCTGGAGCAGCGCAACGCGGCGACGGTGCCACCCCACGTGCCCGCCGCCTTCGTGCTCCAGTGGTGGTGCGAGGTGGCCGCCTCACCGATGGCGTATGCCGCCGTGCTCGGCCCCTGGCTCCTCGTCCCCTCGGGCGCAGGGCTCGGTTTCGAGCTCGCCCCTGCCCTCAACCCGTTCCGGGTCGTGGTCCACCCCGAGCGGGCGTCGCTGGAGGTGGACGGCGATGCCGGCCGGCGGCTGGAACGGGCCCGGACGGCATACCTCGCGCTGGTCTCGGAGGTCGTGACGGCATACGCCCCTGACGTGCGGATGGGCTCGCGGCAACGCTGGGGTGTCGTCGACGACATGTGGGACACGGCGGTGCGGCTCGCGCGTGGCGCGGCCGGTGAGAGCGTCGGGACCGAGCCGACCCGCGTGTCGTGCTGCTTCATCTATGCGCTGCCGGGGATGCGCGAGTGCGCCGCCTGCCCGCGCAGCGGCCGGGGGCGCCCCCGTCCCGGGACGCGCCGGAACTAGGGTGTCGGCCATGCCGCAGCGCCTGCCCGAGCCCGACCTGGTCGTCGTCCACGAGGAGGTGCGCGAGGCCCTCGATGCCGGCGTCGGCGTCGTCGCCCTCGAGAGCACCATCCTCGCCCACGGACTTCCCCACCCCGACAACATCGAGATCGGCGGGCGGATCGAGGAGGCGGTGCGCGCCGGCGGGTCCGTGCCCGCGACCATCGCCGTGCTCGACGGTGTCGTGCACATCGGCCTCGGAGCCGCCGAGGTCGAGCGCGTCTGCACCGACCCCGACATGGCCGAGCTGTCGGTCCGCGACGTGGGCGTCGCTGCGGCACTGCGGTTCTCGGGCGCGACCACGGTGGCCTCGACGTCCGCGCTCGCGCACCTCGCCGGCATCCGCGTCTTCGCGACCGGTGGACTCGGGGGCGTGCACCGCGGGGCATCCGAGACCTTCGACGTCTCGGCGGACCTCGGAGTCATCGCGTCCACACCGGTCCTCGTCGTGTGCGCCGGCGTGAAGTCGATCCTCGACGTGGCGGGGACGCTCGAGACTCTCGAGACCCTGTCGGTGCCGGTGCTCGGCTACCGGACCGATGCCTTCCCCGGTTTCTACCTGTCGGACTCGGGGCAGCCGGTGCCGTGGCGGGTCGAGTCGGCGGCAGAGGCCGCACGGGTGGTCGTCCTGCGCGACCGTCTCAGGGCCGGTGCGGGCGGGGTCGTGCTCGCCAACCCGCTCCCGGAGGACCGGCAGGTGGAGCGGGGGCTGCACGACCGGCTGGTGAGCGAGGGACTGGCGCTGCTGGCCCGCGAGGGGGTGCACGGCAAGGACGTGACGCCTCGGCTGCTCGAGTACTTCCACGACAACTCCGGCGGCGAGTCGCTGCGGGCCAACGTCGAGCTCGTCCTGTCCAACGCGCGCCTCGCAGGCGAGGTGGCCGCAGAGGTCGCCTCGCAGTCGGCCGGCATGGCCGGCGTGGCCGGCGTCTCCGGCATGCCCGGCGTGTCCGGCGTGTCCGGCATAGGCGGCGTGGCCGGTGATGCCGGCATCGCCGGCTTGGGTGGGGTGGCCGGCGTGCCCGGCGTGGCAGACGCATGACGACGCGGCCCGTCGTCGTCGTCGGTGACGTCGGCCTCGACGTCATCACCCGGCCCACCGGCGACATCCGGTGGCACTCCGACACCCCGTCGCACCGTCGCGCTCGTGCAAGGGGGTGCCGGCGGCAACTCCGCCTCCTGGCTTGCCGGCCTGGGGGCGGACGTCACGCTCGTGGCGCGCGTCGGTGACGATGCCGCGGGCACCACATGCCGACGCGAGCTCGAGTCCGGCGGCGTCACGTGCGCCTTCGCGGTGGACCCGACGCTGCCGACGTGCATGGTCGTGATCCTGCTCGACGCCCACGGCGACCGGACGATGTTCCCGGACCGCGGAGCCAACAAGGCGTTCTCGGTCGACGACGTCGATCTGGCGTCGCTCGGGCTGCCGGCACAGCCGCGGCCGCACCTGCACCTGTCGGGCTACGTGCTCTTCGATGCCGGGTCACGCGCGGCAGGCCTCGAGTCCCTGCGCCAGGCACGAGCTCTGGGGTGGACCACCTCGGTGGACCCGCAGTCGCCCGCCCTCATCGAGCGTGAGGGCGTCGACACCTTCCTGTCGTGGGTCTCGGGCGTGGACCTGCTGCTGCCGAATGAGAGCGAGGTCGCCGCCCTCGGCGGGCTCGCGGCGATCCTCGCCCACACGAACGAGGTGGTCGCGACGTACGGCGCCGCCGGGGCTCGTTGGGTCGGTGACGGGGTCGACGAGTCAGCCGAGGCACCGGTCGTCGAGAACGTCGACGCCACCGGCTGCGGCGACGCGTTCAACGCCGGGCTCCTCTCGGCCTGGCTGCGCGGCGAGAGCCAGTCGACGGCCTTGAGCGCCGGAGTCGCGGCCGGCAGCGCAGCGGCGGCCCGCGTCGGAGCGCGACCCGGCTGAGCCGGCATACCGCTCGGCGTCAGAAGGTCTCGCGCGGCTGGTAGACGCCCCAGACCTCACGCAGCGCGTGCGCGACCTCGCCGCCGGTGGCGCGCGCTGCCAGCGCCTCCTTCATCGGGTAGAGGAGGTTGTCGGTGCCGCGGGCGGCGGCCTGGAGCCGCGTGAGCGCTGCCTTGACGGCATCGTCGTCGCGGTCGGCGCGCAGCGCCTCGAGGCGGGCCCGCTGGTCGGCCTCGATCGTCGGGTCGACGCGGAGCGGCTCGTAGCGGTCCTCCTGGTCGAGCACGAAGCGGTTCACGCCGACGACGGTGCGCTCTCCCTTGTCGATCTCGAGCTGGACGCGATAGGCCGACCGCTCGATCTCGCCCTTCTGGAAGCCCTGCTCGATCGCGGCGACCGCGCCGCCCCTGTCCTCGACGGCCTGGATGAGCTCCAGCGCCGCGGCCTCGATCTCGTCGGTCATCGACTCGACGACGTACGAACCGGCGAACGGGTCGACGGTCTTCGTCACGTCGGTCTCGTAGGCGATGACCTGCTGGGTGCGCAGGGCGAGGCGCGCCGCCTTCTCGGTCGGCAGGGCGATGGCCTCGTCGAAGGAGTTCGTGTGCAGCGACTGGGTGCCGCCGAGCACCGCGCCGAGTCCCTGGAGCGCGACGCGGACGAGGTTGACCTCCGGCTGCTGCGCGGTCAGCTGCACCCCGGCGGTCTGGGTGTGGAAGCGCAGCATCATCGACTTCGGGTTCTGGGCGCCGAACTGCTCCTTCATGATCCGCGCCCAGATGCGGCGGGCGGCCCGGAACTTCGCGACCTCCTCGAGGAGCGTCGTGCGCGCGACGAAGAAGAAGGAGAGTCGCGGCGCGAAGTCGTCGACGTCGAGCCCGGCGGCCTGCGCGGCCCGGACGTACTCGATGGCGTTGGCGATGGTGAACGCGATCTCCTGCACGGGCGTCGCGCCGGCCTCGGCCATGTGGTAGCCGGAGATCGAGATGGTGTTCCAGCGCGGCATCTCCTTGTGGCAGTAGGCGAAGATATCCGCGATGAGTCGGAGTGACTCGCGCGGTGGGTAGATGTAGGTGCCGCGGGCGATGTACTCCTTGAGCACGTCGTTCTGGATGGTGCCGGTCAGCTGGTGTCCCGCGACACCCTGCTCCTCGGCGACGAGCTGGTACAGCAGCAGGAGCGTCGAGCCGGGCGCGTTGATCGTCATCGACGTGGAGATCTTGTCGAGCGGAAGGCCGTCGAAGAGGGTCCGCATGTCATCGAGGCTGTCGATGGCCACGCCCACCTTGCCCACCTCGCCGTGCGCGATGGCCTCGTCGGAGTCGTAGCCCATCTGCGTCGGCAGGTCGAAGGCGACGGAGAGTCCGCCGGTGCCGGCCTTCACGAGCTGGTGGTAGCGCTGGTTGCTCTCCTTGGCGGTGCCGAAGCCGGCGTACTGCCGCATCGTCCAGGGGCGACCCGTGTACATCGACGGGTACACCCCCCGCGTGAAGGGGTAGCTGCCGGGCGCGCCGAGCTTGGTCTCGACGTCGAATCCGGTGAGGGCCGACGCGTCGTAGACAGGCTCGATCGGCAGGTCGGACTCGGAGCGCGCACCAGTGCTGTCAGCCATGCTGCCGAGCGTATCGGCGTCGCCCGCCGCTACCGCCGCCCGCGGGAGGGAACGTTGCCGATCTCACGTCACCGAGGGCGTATGCCGTCACGCCGGGTCGGCGCGGGAGGTGGCCTCTCGCCGGTGCCGGTGCCGCGAACTTTGGCCTTTCGACGTCGGGGAGGGCGCGAAGTTTGGCCCTTCGACGTTGAGGAGGCCGCGAACTTTGGCCTTTCGACGGTGCCGAGGGCGCGAAGTTTGGCCTTTCGACGTTGGGGAGGGCGCGAAGTTTGGCCTTTCGACGTGTGAGGAGGGTGGGAAGGGTCAGGCTTCGGTGGGCCAGCCGCGGGTGATCTGGGCCTTGTGGTCGGCCCACTCCCCCTCGAGTGCGTCGAGCCGGTCGGCGAGGAACTCGAGGAATGCGACCGAGAGCTGCAGACGACGCCCGGCCTCGGTCTCGAGGCCACCGACGGCGGGCACGCCGGCGCGCAGGCTCGTCTCGATCTGGGAGAGCAGCCGGTCCCGGGAGAGCATGGCGCCGTGCCACGCGTCGGCCTGCACGACGTAGACGTCGCGGCGCGACCCACGCTCGCGCTCCTTGCCGATGAGGTACGTCTGGGTCAGGTAGCGCACCGCACCGGAGACGGCGGCCGGGCTCACGTCGAGCGCCTCGGTCAGCTCCACCGCGGTCATGCGGCCGTCGTCGTCCGCGAGCAGACGGGCGAAGACGCGGGAGGCCAGGCGCGGCATACCGGCGTCGGTGAGGGTGTCGCCGAGGCGCTCGACATAGGCGGAGACAGCCCGCTCGTCCCGGGCCGTCCGACGTCGCACTGCCGTCACCGCTCCTCCTGCCTCATGGTCCGACCCTAACCAACTCTCAGAGCATTCAGTAAATCGTGAAAGTTGTGTACCGTCGATGCATGACCTCCGCCATCCAGGTCCACGACCTCCGAAAGACCTTCGGGCGCACGGTCGCCCTCGACGGGCTCGACCTCGAGGTGGCCACGGGTGAGGTCCACGGCTTTCTCGGCCCCAACGGCGCAGGCAAGTCGACGACCTTGCGCATCCTGCTCGGGCTGGTGCGGGCCGACGGCGGGAGCGCCACGCTGCTCGGCGGGGATCCGTGGCGCGACGTGGAGTCACTGCACCGGCGCATCGCCTACGTCCCGGGTGACGTGGCGCTCTGGCCCAACCTCACCGGCGGCGAGGTGATCGACCTGCTGGCCAGGCTCCGCGGTGGCCTCGACGAGAAGCGACGTGCCGACATGCTCGAGCGCTTCGCCCTCGACCCGACGAAGAAGGGCCGCTCCTACTCCAAGGGCAACCGTCAGAAGGTGGCCCTCGTCGCCGCGCTGAGCACCGACGTCGAGCTGCTCCTCCTCGACGAACCGACGTCGGGCCTCGACCCGCTCATGGAGGCGGTGTTCAAGGACGCCGTCCGTGAGTTCCGGTCCGGCGGCGGGACGGTCCTGCTGTCGAGCCACATCCTCAGCGAGGTCGAGTCGGTGTGCGACCGGGTCAGCATCATCCGCGACGGACGCAACGTCGAGTCGGGGACCCTGACCCAGCTGCGTCACCTCTCACGCACGACGATCGACGCGACCCTGGACCGGCCGGTCGACCCCGGCGCCATCACCGTCCTCGCCGGTGTCGTCGACGCCGTCGTCTCCGGTGAGCACGTCACGTGCTCCGTCGAGAGCGGGCACCTCGGGGAGCTGCTCGACGTGCTCGGGCGACACGGCATACGCAGCCTGACGAGTGCCCCGCCGACGCTGGAGGAGCTCTTCATGGAGCAGTACCGCCCGGTCGAGCCGGAGGCGGCGAGCCACGCATGACGGCCGCGACCGCACCCCGCACGGCTGGAGCCCCGGCCGCACGCGCCGGCACGTCCGGACTCACCGGCACCGGGACGCTGGTGCGCCTGGCCGCCCGCCGCGACCGCGTCCTCATCCCGGTCAGCGTCCTCGCCCTGGCCGGCGTGGTCGCGTCATCGGCCCAGGCCACCATCGCGCTCTACCCGGACCTCGGCCCGGCCATCGACGCCTTCCGCTCCACGCTCGAGAACCCCGCTCTCGTCGCGCTCTACGGCCCGATCTCGAGCCTCACCATCGGAGCGTTCTCGACCTTCAAGACCGTGCTCATGGGCGCCGTCTTCCTCTGCCTTCTGGCCTACGTCGTCGTGCGTCGCCATACGCGCACCGAGGAGGAGGAGGGCCGGCTGGAGCTGCTCGGCGCCGGGGTCGTCGGACGTCGCGCCCCGCTCGCCGCCGCGGTCCTGCTCTCGACGGTCGCCGTCGTCGCCACCTGCGTCCTGACTGCCGCGTCGGCCGTCGCCGTGGGTCTCGACCCTGCAGGCAGCATCGCCCTCGGCGTCGCCTGGCTCACGGTGGGCCTGACCTGGGTGGGTGTCACGGCGGTCGCCGCACAGCTGACCGAGACAGCCCGGGGCACAGCAGGTTTCGCGCTCGGGGCCCTGGGCGTGGCCTACCTGCTCCGCGCGGCCGGCGACACGGCGGGCGACGGCTCGCCGCTGCGGGCGCTGTCGTGGATCAGCCCGCTGGGCTGGGTCGGGAAGGTGTCGGCCTTCGGCCAGAACCGGCTCTGGGTCCTCGTGCTCGGCCTGCTCGCGTATGCCGCCCTCGTCCTCACGGCGTTCGCCCTCCTCGGACGGCGCGACCTCGGCGCCGGCGTGCTCCCGAGCCGGCCCGGCGCGTCGCGCGGCTCACTGGGCTCGGTCGGCCGGCTCACCCTCCGCCTCGCTCGCGGCACCATCGTCGGCTGGGTCGTCGCGTTCCTCGTGCTGGGCGGGCTCGTCGGGTCGATCGCCGGCAACGTCCAGGCCTTCCTCGAGTCGGACGAGACGACGAAGATGCTTCGCAGGCTCGGCGGAGGGGCGGGCTCCATCGTCGACACGTTCTTCGCCACCGAACTCCACGTCGCCGCCGTCGCCGCGGCCGCGCTGGGCATCTCGCTCGTCACCCGGATGCGCTCCGAGGAGGCCTCCGGTCGGCTCGAGGCGCTCCTCGGCGCGCCGGTCCATCGCGACCGGTGGGCCCTGGCCCACCTCGGGCTCGCGGTCGCGGCGACGACGCTCGTCATGACGATCATCGGGCTCGTGGCCGGGGCGGTCGACGGGAGCCGGACCGGCGACGTCCCCGGGTCGATCGGCTCGCTGACCGGCGCGGCGCTCGCCACCCTCCCGGCGGTCTGGGTGTGCGTGGCCGTCGCCCTCCTGCTCGTCGGCGCGGCGCCCCGCCTCACGGGCCTGGCCTGGGCGGCGCTCATCGTCTTCCTCGTCCTCGGCGAGCTCGGCGCCCTCATGGACCTGCCCGGCTGGCTCATCGCAATCTCGCCCTTCGACCACGTGCCGATGCTGCCGGGCGGGTCTCTCGAGCCCCTTCCGCTCGCGGCGCTCCTCGCCGTCTTCGCGGTCGTGGCGGTCCTGGGGCTCACTGCGCTCCGTCGTCGGGACATCCCGGCCTGACGCCCGGCCGGGAGGTCACCACAGCACCCGCACGGGACCCCGCAGGCTCGCCGCGCCGGTCAGGGGCACCGCCGTGATGTCGGTACGGTGTGGCGCATGACAGGCATCCCCGGCTTCTGGGCCGTGATCCCCGCCGGCGGCTCCGGCACCAGGCTGTGGCCGATCTCGCGCCGTCAGTCCCCGAAGTTCCTGCACGACCTCACCGGCTCCGGACAGTCGCTGCTGCGGGCCACGTGGGACCGGCTCGAACCCCTCGTCGAGGACCGGATCCTCGTCGTCACCGGTGTCGCCCACGAGGAGTCGGTCCGTCGTCAGCTGCCGATGCTCGGCTACGACGCCGTCATCGGCGAGCCGTCGCCGCGCGACTCGATGCCGGCCATCGGGCTCGCGGCGGCCATTCTCGAGCGCCGTGATCCGGAGGCCGTGCTCGGCTCCTTCGCGGCAGACCACGTCATCACCGAGCCGGACAACTTCCACCGCGCCGTCGCCGAGGCCGTCGTGCTCGCCCGGGCCGGTGAGCTGGTGACGATCGGCATCGAGCCGACCGAGCCGGCCACTGGTTACGGATACATCCGGCTCGGCGCGCCGCTGGATGTCGAAGGCGCCCCGAGTGCCCACCGCGTCGACGAGTTCGTCGAGAAGCCAGATCTCGAGACCGCGACGCGCTACCTCGAGAGCGGCGAGTACCGCTGGAACGCGGGCATGTTCGTCGTCGGCGCCACCACCCTGCTCGAGCTGCTGGCGCTGAACCATGCCGAGATGGTCGACCACCTGCGCACCATCGCCGCCGACCCCCGCCGGATGCGCGACCTCTGGCCGTCGCTGCACAAGATCGCCATCGACCACGCCGTCGCCGAGCCCGCCGCCGCCGCAGGCCGCGTCGCCGTCGTGCCCGCTGCCCTCGGCTGGGACGACGTGGGCGACTTCGCCTCGCTCACCAGGCTCGTCGCGGAGTCGACCCAGCTGCCCGGCATCACCGCCATCGGCCCACTCGACGACATCATCAGCATCGACTCGACGGCCACCGTGGCCGCGGGCGGGCGCCTCGTCGCCCTCATCGGCGTCGACGACCTCGTCGTGATCGACACGCAGGACGCCCTGCTCATCACCCGACCCGACCGCGCCCAGGAGGTCAAGAAGGTCGTCGAGACGCTCACAGCCCGCGGCCGCAGCGAGCTGACGTGACCGGCCATCCGGTGGTCGCCTCCGTGACCGGCCACCCGGTGGTCGGCCCCGTGACCACCCCGTGAGGACGCCCGGCGCAGCCTCCGAGGCGCCACGCACCAGGCGTGTCCGGAGACACGCGCCGGTCATCGCCACCGTGATCGTCGCCGTGGCCCTCACGGCTCCTCGACTGGCGCCGAGCCCACGCGTGGACGATCACGGCACGTACGTCAGCGTCGCCGAGCGACTGCTCGCCGGGGACCGGCTCTACGTCGACGTCTGGGACAACAAGGATCCCTTCTTCTACTACGTCCTCGCGCTGGGCCGCCTGGTGTCCCCGCTGTCCGACTACGCCGTCGAGGTCCTCTGGGTGCTCATCGCCTGCGCGTCGACCTGGTTCCTGTCGCGCGCGACCGGGGCCGGGCGTCGGCGAGCACTGCTCCTGAGCGGTCTGGTCCCGTTGGTGCTCACGGGGACCGCCTACGTCCCCGGCATGACCCACCTCCCGGGGGTCGCCCTGTCCCTGGCCGCCATCGCCGCGGGGGCACGACGACGTTGGGTGCTCGGCGGCGCGCTCATCGGCCTCCTCGTCCTCACCAAGCTCGTCATGACGCCGATCGCAGTGGTCGGCATGGTCGTGTGTCTCTGGCACCACCGGTCCCGATCGGGGGCGCTGCGGGTGGTGGTCGCGATGTCGGTGGCCGTCGGCGCAGGAGCCGTGCTGCTGGCGTCCCGCGGAGAGCTCTCGGGGTGGATCGACAACTTCCGAGCCAACGTCGTCTACTCGGACGGCGAGATCTTCTCCTCGCGCTACGGCGGACCGGTCGGACACCTGCTGCGGGCCTTTCCCGAAGGACTTCCGCGAACCGCCCTCGTCACCGTGGTGGCGCTCGTCGCCGTGCTCCTGGCGACGTGGCCCGTCGTCCGTGACGACCGGGCCGGACGGCGCACGGTCGAGAGCAGGACGGACCTGCCGGCCTCGGTGTCGTGGACGTTGGTCGTGTCCACTCTCGTCGCAGCCGGACTCGTCCTCGCGGTCACGGCGACCTGGCCGCATCACGGTGAGGCCCTCGGCGTACCAGCCGTTCTCGCGCTCGTGCTCGTCGGCGCCACGTCGCAGCAGGTGACCCCACCGACCCGGGCGGTGACGAGTCCCAGGTCGGGTCCGGTGCGCGGTCTCGCACTCCTCGCCGTGACGGCATACGCCCTGGGCGGTGCCCTCCACCCGACCTTCTACCTGCAGTCCGCCCGCGGCCTGCCCGACACCGTGCGCGCGCTCGAGGAGGTCCCACCGACGACAGCACTGGTCGCCGGGTCGCCGATCACCACGTATGCGCGAGCCGGGTCGAACGACACGACCGCCCACGCCGTCGGTCTGGGCGACGTTCGGCTCGCGTGCCCGCGCTTCCACCAGTACCCCATCGAACCGGCCACCATCCTGGACCTGACCGCGGCCTGCCTTCCCCGGGCCGACGCGATCATCGTCGACGAGAGCGTCCGTCCCGAAGCCGGCGAGCCCGCGTGGAACGCCTACGTCGCGCGGGTCCGCACCCTGGTTGCGACCGGCTACGACTGCGTGCCCACGACGGGCTCCGAGGTCTGCTTCCGCCGCGCCGGCTGAGGACCCGAGCGGACGTGTGCCGTCCGCCCGGCTCAGGCGCCGGGCGTCGGCACTCCGGTCGCACCACGGACGAACTCCCAGAACCTGCCCACCTGCTCGGGCGTCTCCACCCGGACCGGGGCGTAGTGCGTGGACCTTCGTCGCCGGTCGTGCCAGAAACCGCCGGTGCCGATGGCGTCGGTCGTGGCCGTGAGCCACACCGCGGTGTCGGCACCCGACTCGGCGTCACGCAGCAGCGGCCCGGTGACCGCGGCGAAGCGCGGGAGCGAGTCGGTGACGCCCGGGGTGTCGGCCCAGCCGGGATGCATGGAGTGGACCCCGATGCCCGCCGCCGCGAAGTCTCGCGCCCACAGCTCGGTCAGGACGAGCTGCATCCGCTTGGTCCGGGCATAGGCGGTCACGCCGGCGTACTCGCCGGCGGCGTACTCCGGGTCGTCGACGTCGAGACGCTGCCCGTAGGCGCCCCCCGACGTCACGAGGACGACTCTCCCGCCGGCGAGCGCCTCGCGAAGACCATAGGTGAGCACGTGTGGGCCGAGCACGTGCGTGGCGAGGGCCAGCTCGTGCCCCTCCGGCGTCGTCGTCCGCTTCGGCGGCATGACCCCGGCGTTGTGCACGACCGCGTGCAGGCGCGGCACCTCGAGCGAGAGCCGCCGTGCGAAGTCCGCGGTGGCGGCGAGGTCGCTGACGTCCGCGACGTGCACCTCGACCCGGGCTGAAGGCACCTCCCCCAGCAGGGACGCCCGCGCCTCGTCCAGTCGGGCGGCGTCACGGCCGGTCAGGTGGACCACGGCCCCGAGCCGGGCGACCCCGCGAGCCGTGGCGAGGCCGAGACCCCCGCTCGAGCCCGTCACGAGGACGTGGCGGCCGGCCAGGGCTCCCGGTGCCGGGTCGTCGGGCCACCACCTGCGCCGCAGGGCCGGACCGATCTTCGTGTAGCCGAGCACGAGTGACTTGTCCATCACCCAGTCGAGGGCCGCGGCCGCTTCAGGGAGCACCATGTCGCCACCCTAGGTGCGGGCGGCACGCGGGCCCGGCGTGATCACCCTGATGTCACGCACGGTGACACTAGAGTGTGCGACGGCGCCCAACCAACGACGGTGGAGGTTCGCACGATGAGTGGAACGACACTCGACCCGGGATCCCGGTCAGGTGGATCCGTGTCCGGAGGCGTCGGTTCGCCCGGTCGTGCACAGGTCCCGGGACGCACCCTCCGGGCCGACCGCTGGTGGGTCCAGCCGGTCACCACCTTCACCCTGCTCGTCATCTGGCTGCTCTACGCGCTCGTGCGCACGGCGTCCCAGCGGGCCTACTTCGTCGAGGAGTTCCACTACCTCTCGCCGTTCTCGTCACCGTGCGTCTCGGCGTCGTGCAACCCGGCGGCGCGTGACTTCGGCACGTGGTTCGGCGAATTCCCACCCTTCGTGCCGTTCGCGCTGCTGGTCCTGCCCTTCCTGCTGGGCTTCCGCCTCACCTGCTACTACTACCGCAAGGCCTACTACCGGTCGTTCTGGCTCTCGCCACCTGCGTGCGCCGTGGCCGAACCGCACGCGCGCTACACGGGCGAGACGCGCTTCCCGCTCATCCTGCAGAACATCCACCGCTACTTCTTCTACGCGGCGCTCGTCGTGTCGTCGATCAACACCTACGACGCGATCCGGGCGTTCCACGGCAAGGACGGCGGCTTCGGGATCGGCCTCGGCACGGTGATCATGGTCGTCAACGTCGCCTTCCTCTGGCTCTACACCGCGTCCTGCCACTCGTGCCGCCACCTCATCGGCGGCCGCCTCAAGCACTTCTCCAAGCACCCGATGCGCTACCGCGCCTGGACCGTCGTGTCGCGGCTCAACACCCGGCACATGGAGCTGGCCTGGATCACCCTCGGCACGCTCATGCTCACCGACGCCTACATCGCCCTGGTCGCGTCCGGGGCCATCACGGATCTGAGGCTGATCAACTGATGACCGCCGAGCTGGAGCAGTTCGACTACGACGTCCTCATCGTCGGGGCCGGCGGGGCAGGTCTACGGGCCGCGATCGCTGCGCGTGAGGCCGGACTCCGCACGGCCATCATCTGCAAGTCCCTCTTCGGCAAGGCGCACACCGTCATGGCCGAGGGTGGCATCGCCGCGAGCATGGGCAACGTCAACAGCAAGGACAGCTGGCAGGTGCACTTCCGCGACACGATGCGCGGTGGCAAGTTCCTCAACTCGTGGCGGATGGCCGAGCTGCACGCCAAGGAGGCCCCCGAGCGCGTGTGGGAGCTCGAGACGTACGGCGCGCTCTTCGACCGCACCCCGGACGGGCGGATCAGCCAGCGCAACTTCGGTGGCCACGAGTACCCCCGCCTGGCCCACGTCGGCGACCGCACCGGGCTCGAGCTCATCCGCACCATGCAGCAGAAGATCGTCTCCCTCCAGCAGGACGACGAGCGCGAGTCCGGCGACCCCGAGAGCCGGCTCAAGGTCTTCGCCGAGGTGACGATCACCGACCTGCTCCAGGACCCGAGCGGGGCCGTCGCCGGCGCCTTCGGCTACTGGCGCGAGTCGGGTCGGTTCGTGCGGTTCGACGCCCCCGCCGTCGTCCTCGCCACCGGCGGCATCGGCAAGTCGTTCAAGGTGACCTCGAACTCGTGGGAGTACACCGGCGACGGCCACGCGCTGGCACTGCGCGCCGGGTCGAACCTCGTCAACATGGAGTTCGTCCAGTTCCACCCGACCGGCATGGTCTGGCCGCCTTCGGTCAAAGGCATCCTCGTCACCGAGTCGGTCCGCGGCGACGGCGGCGTGCTGAAGAACTCCGAGGGCAAGCGCTTCATGTTCGACTACGTGCCGGACGTCTTCCGGGGCCAGTACGCCCAGACGGAGGAGGAGGGCGACCGCTGGTACACCGACCCGGACACCAACAAGCGGCCACCCGAGCTGCTCCCCCGTGACGAGGTGGCGCGCGCCATCAACTCCGAGGTCAAGGCGGGGCGCGGGTCGCCGCACGGCGGCGTCTTCCTCGACATCGCGTCGCGGCGCGCTCCGGAGGAGATCCTCAAGAAGCTGCCGTCGATGCACCACCAGTTCAAGGAGCTGGCCGACGTCGACATCACGAAGGAGCCGATGGAGGTCGGGCCGACGTGCCACTACGTCATGGGCGGCGTGGAGGTCGACCCCGACACGGCGGCGGCGGCGCGCGTGCCCGGGCTCTTCGCGGCCGGAGAGGTCTCCGGCGGCATGCACGGCTCGAACCGCCTCGGCGGCAACTCCCTCTCGGACCTCCTGGTCTTCGGGGCACGCGCGGGCACCGGCGCCGCGGCATACGTGCAGGGTCTGGGGGGACGTCGACCGCAGGTCGACCAGGCCGTCATCGACGCCGCCGCGGCCGCGGCCCTCGCGCCCTTCGAGGAGGAGGGCGGCGAGAACCCCTACACCCTGCACCAGGAGATGCAGCAGACGATGAACGACCTCGTCGGCATCATCCGCACGGCCGAGGAGATCGAGCGCGCGCTCGAACGGCTCGAGGACCTCAAGGCCAGGGCCGAACACCTGACCGTCGAGGGCCACCGGCAGTTCAACCCGGGGTGGCACCTCGCCCTCGACCTGCGCAACATGCTGGCGGTCAGCGAGTGCGTCGCCCGGGCGGCCTTGCTGCGGCAGGAGAGTCGCGGCGGCCACACTCGTGACGACTTCCCGGCGATGGACCCCCGTTGGCGGGGGCGCAACCTCATCTGCTCGGCCGACGGTGACGGCATCGCCGTCCGGGAGCAACCGATGCCGGCGATGCGCGAGGACCTGCTCGCCCTGTTCGAGACGGACGAGCTGGCCAAGTACCTCACACCGGAGGAGCTGGCCGCGGTGCCCACCGCGGCGACGCACACGGACGGGAGCGGATCATGAGCTACGACGCGAGGTTCCGGGTGTGGCGCGGCGACGCGGACGGCGGCGAGCTCGTCGACTACACGGTCGAGGTCAACGACGGCGAGGTCGTGCTCGACATCATCCACCGCCTGCAGGCCACCCAGTCCGGAGACCTCGCGGTGCGTTGGAACTGCAAGGCCGGCAAGTGCGGCTCGTGCAGCGCGGAGATCAACGGGATGCCGAGGTTGCTCTGCATGACCCGGATGTCGACCTTCACCGAGGCCGAGACGATCACGGTGACGCCGCTGCGCGCCTTCCCGGTGATCCGCGACCTCGTCACCGACGTCTCCTTCAACTACGCCAAGGCCCGCCAGATCCCCGCCTTCGCCCCGCCGGACCTGGCGCCCGGCGAGTACCGGATGCAGCAGGTCGACGTCGAGCGCTCGCAGGAGTTCCGCAAGTGCATCGAGTGCTTCCTCTGCCAGGACACCTGCCACGTCGTGCGTGACCACGAGGACAACAAGGAGGCCTTCGCGGGCCCACGCTTCCTCATCCGCGCCGCCGAGCTCGACATGCACCCGCTCGACGCGCGCGACGACCGTGCGGACTTCGCCCGGGAGGAGCAGGGCATCGGGATGTGCAACATCACGAAGTGCTGCACGGAGGTCTGCCCCGAGCACATCAAGATCACGGACAACGCGATCATCCCCATGAAGGAGCGTGTCGCCGGGCGACGGTACGACCCGCTCGTCTGGCTCGGCACGAAGATCGGTCTGCGCAGGGGCTGAGTCCCCCGACGGCGCGGCCCCGCTGAGTGCGCCGACCGCGCTCCACCGCGTGCACCGGGGCGCGACAGTGGAAATGGTCACACTGGGCGTCTACCGGGCGGTAGCCGTCGGACCTCGGGAACCCTCGGGGATAGGGTTTCGACCGTGGCCACCAAAACTCTCCCGGTGACGGGAACGAATCGCCCTGCATCGGCCCGCCGGAGCACCGTGTTCATGAAGATGCTCATGGCCGTCTCGGGCGCGTTGTTCGTGTTCTACGTCCTCGTGCACATGTACGGCAACCTCAAGATCTTCGCCGGCGTCGAGGCTTTCAACGAGTACGCCGAGCACCTCCGGACGCTGTTCACGCCGTTCCTGCCCGACGGTGGCTTCCTCTGGCTCTTCCGCGTCGTGCTCATCGCGGCGCTCGTGGTCCACGCCTGGGCTGCCTTCTACCTGTGGAGCCGTGCCCGGGGCGCCCGGACGACGCGCTACGTCGCCAAGGCCGCGGCGCGCGCCACGTTGAAGAGCACGATGATGCGGTGGGGCGGCGTCGCGATCCTCCTCTTCCTCGTGTGGCACCTGCTCCAGTTCACCATCGTCAAGTTTAACGTCGGCTCGCTCCAGGCCGAAGGCAACCCGGGCCTGCTTGTCATCAGCACCTTCCAGGTGTGGTGGGTCGTCCTGCTCTACCTGCTGGCCCTCGTGGCCCTGGGCCTGCACCTCTACCACGGCGTCTGGAGCGCGACCCAGACGCTGGGCTGGGCCGGCAGTGCCGCCGCACGTCGGCGCGCCAAGACGCTCGGGCTGATCATCGCGCTCGTCACGAGCGTGGGGTTCGCCCTCCCGCCGCTCGCCATCCTCTTCGGACTCGTCAAGGGAATCTGACCTGTGACCACGACCTCCACGACGCCCTCCTCACCGATGCCGTCTTCGCCGACGACTGGCCTCGTCCACGGCCTGTACGCCGAGGGTGCGCCGATCCGCGACACGAAGGCACCGACCGGTCCCATCGACCGCCGCTGGAACACCCGCAAGTTCGAGGCCTCGCTCGTCAACCCGGCCAACCGCCGCAAGCTGTCCGTCATCATCGTGGGCACCGGCCTGGCCGGTGGTGCGGCCGCCGCGACGCTTGGCGAGGCCGGGTACCAGGTCAAGTCCTTCTGCTACCAGGACTCCCCGCGCCGCGCGCACTCGATCGCCGCGCAGGGTGGCATCAACGCCGCCAAGAACTACAAGGAGGACGGCGACTCCGTCTACCGCCTCTTCTACGACACCGTGAAGGGTGGCGACTACCGCTCGCGCGAGTCGAACGTCTACCGCCTCGCCGAGGTCAGCACCAACATCATCGACCAGTGCGTCGCGCAGGGCGTGCCCTTCGCCCGTGAGTACGGCGGCCTGCTCGACAACCGCTCGTTCGGTGGTGTCCAGGTCTCGCGCACCTTCTACGCCCGCGGCCAGACCGGCCAGCAGCTGCTCATCGGCGCCTACCAGGCTCTCGAGCGCCAGGTCGCCGCCGGCACGGTGGAGATGTTCACCCGTCACGAGATGCTCGAGATCGTCGTCGTCGACGGCAAGGCTCGCGGCATCATCGCCCGAGACCTCGTCACCGGTGAGATCGAGACCCACCTCGCGGATGCCGTCGTGCTCGCGTCCGGGGGCTACGGCAACGTCTTCTACCTCTCCACCAACGCGGTGGGCAGCAACGTCACCGCGACGTGGCGCGCGCACCGCAAGGGCGCGCACTTCGCGAACCCCTGCTACACGCAGATCCACCCGACATGCATCCCCGTCGCCGGTGAGCACCAGAGCAAGCTCACGCTCATGTCGGAGTCGCTGCGCAACGACGGTCGCATCTGGGTGCCGAAGAACGCGGCCGACTGCGAGAAGGACCCGCGCCTGATCCCGGAGGAGGACCGCGACTACTACCTCGAGCGGATCTACCCCTCCTTCGGCAACCTCGTCCCCCGTGACATCGCGAGCCGCCAGGCCAAGAACGTCTGCGACGAGGGCCGCGGCGTCGGCCCCAAGGTCGGCGACTTCCGCCGCGGCGTCTACCTCGACTTCACCGACGCCCTGAAGCGCATGAGCGCCGACGCCGTCGCCGAGAAGTACGGCAACCTGCTCGACATGTACCAGCGGATCACGGGTGAGAACCCGTACGAGGTGCCGATGCGCATCTACCCCGCGGTGCACTACACGATGGGCGGCCTCTGGGTCGACTACGACCTCCAGTCGACCATCCCCGGTCTCTTCGTCACGGGCGAGGCGAACTTCTCCGACCACGGCGCCAACCGCCTCGGTGCCAGTGCCCTCATGCAGGGTCTCGCCGACGGCTACTTCGTGCTCCCGCACACGATCCGCGACTACCTCGCGAAGGGACCCTTCGACAAGCTCGACGAGTCCCACGAGGCGGTCGCCGAGGCACGCGCCTCGGTGGATGCCCGCGTGCAGAAGCTCCTGACGATCAACGGTGACCGCTCCGTCGACTCCTTCCACAAGGAGCTCGGGTCGATCATGTGGGAGTACTGCGGCATGGAGCGCTCCGAGGAGGGGCTGCTCAAGGCCATCGACCTGATCCGGGGTCTGCGCGACGAGTTCTGGCGCAACGTCAAGGTGCTCGGTGCGGGTGACACGCTCAACCAGAGCCTCGAGAAGGCCGGCCGGGTCGCCGACTTCCTCGAGCTCAGCGAGCTCATGTGCATCGACGCCCTGCACCGCCGCGAGTCGTGCGGTGGCCACTTCCGCGCCGAGTCGCAGACCGAGGACGGCGAGGCCCTGCGTCACGACGACGAGTTCGCCTACGTCGCCGCGTGGGAGTGGGGCGGGCAGGACGGCGCGCCGGTCCTGCACAAGGAAGACCTGGTCTACGAGTTCGTCGAGCTGAAGCAGCGGAGCTACAAGTGACCTTCACCCCACCGAGCTCCGTGCTCGTTCCTCCATCCGACACTTCCCAAGGGCCCCGATGAACTTCACCCTCAAGATCTGGCGCCAGGCCGGCTCGACCACCAAGGGCGAGATGGTCACCTACCCGGTCGCCGACATCTCCGAGGACATGTCCTTCCTCGAGATGCTCGACGTGCTCAACGAGCAGCTCAACGCCCGGGGCGAGGAGCCGATCGCCTTCGACTCCGACTGCCGCGAGGGCATCTGCGGCATGTGCGGCCTCATGATCTCCGGCAAGGCCCACGGCCCCGAGGTCACGACGACGTGCCAGCTGCACATGCGCAGCTTCTCCGACGGCGACGAGATCACCGTCGAGCCGTGGCGCGCCGACGCCTTCCCGGTCATCAAGGACCTCGTCGTCGACCGGTCGTCCCTGGACCGGATCATCCAGGCCGGTGGCTTCATCAGCGCCAACACCGGCTCGGCCCCCGAGGCCCACTCGGTGCCGGTGCCCAAGGCCAAGGCCGACCGTTCCTTCATGGCGGCCGCGTGCATCGGGTGCGGCGCCTGCGTCGCGGCGTGCCCCAACGCGTCCGGGATGCTCTTCATGGGCGCGAAGATCACCCACCTCGGCGAGCTCCCCCAGGGCCAGCCGGAGCGCGACGCCCGCGTCGTCAGCATGGTGAACCAGCACGACGACGAGGGCTTCGGTGGCTGCACGAACATCGGCGAGTGCTCCTCGGCGTGCCCCAAGGAGATCCCGCTCGACGTCATCAACCAGCTCAACCGGGACCTGCGCGGCGCGCTGATGCGCGGCGAGTGAGGCGCGACGCGCCCACCCAGGACCACCGACGACCCGCCCCGGACCTTCCGGGGCGGGTTAGTCTGTCCCGGCGATGACGCTCCGAGACCCTGCCCGCCGTCGCCCGTGGTCGGTCCCCGCCGCGGGCGCGACGCTCAGTGCGATCGCCCTGGGTCTCGCGATGACGACGGCGTATGCCGTCCCGTCGGCCGGCAGCACGCCCCTCCCCCGGGCGGTGACCGCGGCAGCACCCGTGGCGGCTCCCACCTGTGCGCCGTGGCAGACCCCGCAGGCCGTTCCGTCCGGCGTGACCCTGACGCCACGGGTCTTCCCCACCGACGAGCCCGCCGCACGGGCGGTGACCTCGGGGCCCAGCGCGACGACGCACACGGCCCCGGCGGTGCCCGCCGTCCCCCCGCCGACGACAGCGACGACGCCGCCGAAGATCCGAGTCGTGTGCCGCAACACCCCGCCGAGGCCTTTCACCCACCCCGCGTGGGAGCCCGAGACGGTCGTCGGCGGCTCGCGTCTGGGTGAGGCCGGCGTGCTCGTCGACCGACCGGCCGCCGTGCCGGCGCCGCCCGAGGTGTACGACGTCTCCTACGTCGTGGCCGACCTCGAGACGGGTGACATCCTCGCCGCGAAGTCACCCCACGCGTGGCTACGCCCGGCCAGCACGCTCAAGACCCTCACGGCCCTGACCCTGATGCCGCGCCTCGACCCACGTCGGGTCGTCGTGGCCGGTCAGGACGCCCAGGACGCGGCCGGGTCGCGGGTCGGCGTCCTCGCCGGCAACCGCTATCCCGTCTCGAGCCTCTTCGACGCCATGATGATGTTCTCGGCAAACGACGCCGTCTACGCCCTTGCCGACGCCGCCGGTGGCTATGACGAGACCGTGGCGCTGATGAACGACAAGGCCGAGGAGCTCGGGGCCCACGACACCCTCACGGTCGACCCGAGCGGCCTCGACGACGGCGCACAGCGCTCGAGCGCCTACGACCTGGCACTCATCGGACGCGAGGCGATGCAGCTGCCGGCCTTCCGCACGACCGTCACCAAGCGGGACGCCGTCTTCCCCGGCGGCAAGGACAAGCAGGGGAAGGTGTGGCCGGCCTTCCACGTGTACAACATCAACGAGCTGCTGCGGCACTACCCCGGCGCGGTCGGCATCAAGCCGGGCCGCACCGACCGCGCGCAGCACACCTTCATCGGGGCCGCGACCCGCGGCGGCCGGACGCTCCTCGTCACCCAGATGGGCAGCGTGACCGGTTCGTGGAAGCCGACGGCCGCCCTGCTCGACTGGGGCTTCGCGAACGCCGACCGGGTGGGTCCCGTCGGGCGGCTCGTGGAGCCGGGCGAGGCTGCTGCACCCGCCGCCGCACCGGCCCTGCCCCAGTTGCCTCCCGGCGGAGCGACCAGCACCGTCCCGGGTACGGGTGGCTCGGACACCGCCGGGGTCACGGGCTCGTCGTCCGGCACCCCGGCACCGGTGGCCGGACCGATGACCGGGGCGACGGCATACGACCGGACGATGTCGCTGGTCGTGCTGGCCGGGGTGGGGCTCGTCGTCGTCACCGGCGTCGTGGTCCTCGCCCTGCGCCGACGCCGCGCAGCGTGAGCCCGGTTCCTCGGTGACGGTCAGCGGCGCAGGCGCCGGGCTCCGGCCAGGGCAGCAGCGGCCGCAGCCCCGACCACCACTCCAGCAGTGACACTGATCCGGTCGACCGCTCGCGACGCGGCCGGGCGGGCCGGCTTGCCTGCGTCGCTCCACCCCGCGTGGACGACCGCGACGGGCGCCACGGCATCCGGCACGCGGCTGTTGTCGCCACCGCCGGCGAGCGGCGCGACGAACACGGGACGTACCGCCCTGGACAGGGGCGAGCGCTGGGTGTCGTTGCCCAGCCGGTCGAGGTCGACGTCGTTCGCGGCCCACGCGGCCGAGAGGAGGATGACCTTCGACATGAGGTCGAGCCAGAAGAGCAGCCCGACCGAGAGCGCGACGGCGCCCAGCAGCGGATTGGCGGTGGCGTGGCCGACGAGGTAGCCGCCGAACAGCTTGAGCAGTGTGAGGACCACCGCACCCAGGACAGCCCCCTGACGGATGTCGCGCACCGGCAGCGGCGCGCCCGAGAGGATCCGCATGAGGACGAGGAGGATGACGGTGTCGAAGGCGACGCCGACGAGGAGGCCCAGCAGACCCACGAGCAGACCGTTGCCGTCGAGACCGACCCACGCGGAGACGCGCTCAGCCAGACCCCCGATGCTGCTCGTGAGGATCGCCGAGACCGCGACGGCCAGGCCGACGGTCATGAGGACGACGAGGTCACGGGCGGTCGTGCGCACCACGGCATGGGTGAGGGGATTGAGCCCGAAGACACCACGGATGCCGGTGCGCAGGGCCCTGACCCAGCCCATGCCGGCGAAGAGCAGCGTGACGAACGCGATGATGCCGGTCAGCGTCAGCGTCAGGCTGGCCGGCGCTTCGATGCTGATGATGCCGTCGGGGTTGCTCGGCGTCTCGACCATCCCGGGGAAGGCGTCGTTGAGCGAGTCGGCGATGGCGGTGACGAGGTCGGGTCGGTCCTGCAGGACGAAACCGAAGATCGCGAACGCCAGCGCCAGCGCCGGGAAGATGGAGAAGAACGCGTAGTAGCTGACCCCCGCAGCGAGCAGGTTGCCGCTCGACTCGCGGTACCGGGTCCATGCCCGGTGGGCGCGGGTGGCCTCGAGCCGGCTCACGAGGGGCACGGCCGGCACCCGTCAGCCGCCGCCGAGGGTGAACTCATGCACGGGACGCCACACGTCGTCCTCGCCCTGTTCGTAGAGGTGGTAGGCGCCGACCTCGAAGGTGACGGAGTAGTCAGCGAGGTCGTCGAAGGCGAGGTCCAGGGACTCGGCCGGCACGTTGTGCGCCACGGTGACGTGCGGGTGGTAGTAGAACTCGAGCTCGCGGCTCACCGGTCCGGAGCGCAGCGCCACCTCGAGCGCCTCGCAGTTCGAGACCCCCTGGGCGACCTGGATGAACACGACGTCGGACAGCGGGCGGAACGTGCCCGTGCCGCGCAGGACGACGTCGAAGGGTGCCCGCACCGCGGCTACGTCGGCGCAGTGCCTGCGGAAGGCGGCATACGCCTGGGCGTCCACCTCCGTCGGCGGCAGGAGGGTGATGTGCGCGGGGATCTGCCAGGCCTGGGGGTCACCGAACTCGGCCCGGCGGCGCTGGAGGTAGTCACCGTGCGGGGCCGGGATCGGGATCGAGACGCCGATCGTCGTGGGGCGCGCAACACTCACGCACCCGACCGTACCCAACTCGGCCCGTGCACGAGGGGCATGGCTCGCTCGACGGAGTTCCAGGTGGTCGGGCAGCGCCGAATCCGCTGTGTCCATCCGGACGCGAGGCTACGCTGACGCCGATGTCCTCGCCCCCGCACCTCGCGCACGTCCCGATGCCGCTCGCGGGGGACGGCAGCTCCGTCGCGCACGTCGTCCGCGCCCTGACGCGGGAGCACTCACGCGCCGGGGGGCGCTCGACCGTCATCACCTCGGACAACCGCGATGCCACCTTCCCCGATGCCGGGGTCGTGCCCGTCGACTACACACGCCACTGCCCACGCACGTGGTTCACGCCCGCCGAGTACCGGCAGGACTGGGCGCTCGGCGCCCTCCTGCGCGAGCGACCCCACGCCGCGCGGCTCTTCGAGCCGGCCGCCGAGGCTCTCGCCCGGGTGGCCCCGGACTGGGTGCTGCTGCACGAAGGGCACTACGCCGTCACCGCGCTGCCGCTGTTCCGGCAGGCGCTGCCGTCCTCGACGCGCATCGCCCTGCACGTCCACAACGCCATCTCCGCCTCGGTGCGACGCCACGAGCTCAGCCACCTGCTCCGGCACGCCGATGCCGTCATCGGCGTCAGCGCGTTCATGGCCGATGGCGTACGCCGCCGGGCCTGGGTCGACCACGCCAAGGTGACGTGGGTGCACAACGGCGCCGACACGACGCGCTTCCATCCCGCCGAGACCGACGGCTCGCCGAGCTCGCCCAGCTCGCAGAGCTCGCCCAGCGCCCCCGGCTACGCGGCCTGCCCGAGGCGGCTACGGCTGCTCTACGTCGGTCAGGTCGCGCAGCACAAGGGTGTCGACCTGCTCCTGCAGGCGCTCGCCGCGATGGGCCGCCACGCCGACCGCTTCGAGGTGCGCATCGTCGGCAGCTCGGAGCTGCGCGACACCGGCGTCACGAACGACTTCGAGAACCACCTGCGACACCTCGCCGGCCGGGTCACCGGACCCGTGACGTTCGAGCCGTACCAGCCGCAGGACCTGGTGGCCGACGTCTACCGGTGGGCCGACGTCGTCGCCGTCCCCTCACGCGCCGAACCCTTCGGCATGGTCCCGCTCGAGGCCATGGCCTCGGGTGCCCTCGTCCTCGCCAACGATGCCGGCGCCCTCCCGGAGGTGCTCGGCCCCGTCGGACGGCTCGTGCCGCCCACCGTGGCCGGCTGGGTGGATGCCCTGACGCGCGTGACGCGTCACGACGTCGTGGCCGAGCGAGACGCGGCCGTTCGCCGGGCACGCCGGTTCACGTGGGCCGCGAGCCACGAGGCCCTGATGCACGTCCTCTCCCGGGCCGTCCCACGACCCGGCGGACGGATACCGTGACCGACGTGAACGAGCACTCCCCGCTTCGCGTGCTGCTCATGAGCGCAGTTCCCAGCCGCGATCCCCACTCGGGTGACGTCACGTACACCGAGCAGCTCCTCTCCCACCCGCCTCCTGGCGTCGAGTACACGACCTACGACCGTGCGGTCGCCGACGGGACCTTGCGCGAGCTGGGCACGCGCCGCGACGTGAGGTCGGTGCTCGACCATCGACGACCCGGTCGGGGCAGCTCGGCCGGGGCCAGCGGCGCCTCAGCGGCCGGGTCCGCGGTCGCGTCGGTCGCTGCCGCCACGCTGCGCACGATCGAGTCGCGCGTGCGGTCCTCGGGTGCGGTGTTCCGCGAGCCGATCCGCGTGATGCGGGCGGATCCCGCTGCGTTCGACCTCGTGCACGTCCACGTCTTCAACACCCGGTTCGTCGGCACCTCGCCGCCCGTCGTCATGAGTGCCGCAGGCCCGCTCGAATGGCTCTACGCCGAGGCGTGGGGGTGGTCCGCCCGCCAGGTCCGCCGGGCTAACGCCTTCGACACCGCGCTCGGCGGGATGGTTGACGCCACCCTGCACGCCCGTCGCCTGGGCCGGGCGCGACGCTTCGTCGCCTTCACGGAGCATCTGCGCGACTGGGTCTGCGCCCACGGGATCCCGCCGGACCTCGTCGACGTCGTGCCCAACTACCTCGCCCTGCCGGCCGCGCGTCACCCCACTGCGGACGAGGCCCGCATCCCCAGACGACTCGGGTTCGTCGCCAAGGACTTCCGTTCCAAGGGCGGCGAGGAGGTGCTGGCGGCCTTCGAGATCCTGCGGCGGGAGCGATCTGACCTCGAGCTGGTCATCGTCGGCAGCCAGCCCCCGAGCGAGGCAGACCGCCTGAGGTCCGCGGGCATCGTCTGGCACGCCTTCGTGCCTCGCGACGAGCTGCTGCAGACCGTGCTGCCCAGCATCGACGTCCTGCTGCACCCGTCGCACTTCGACGGGCTGCCCTACGCCCCCATGGAGGCTCTCGCATACGGCGTGCCGCTCGTCGTGTCCGATCACGGTGCGCTTCCCGAGATGGTCAGGGGCGGCGCGGGGCGCGTCTGCCGCACCGGCGACGCGGCCGACCTCGTGCGCGCGACCACCGAGCTGCTCGATGTGCAGGAGCACGCGCGGGCGCGCACCGCAGCACTGGAGCAGTTCGAGTTGCGGTACTCCGCCGAGACGCAGGCCCCGACGCTGCGGCGCAGCTACGACCTGGCTCTGGCACCCGGCCGGTCCGATGACGCGGCCCCGCCCCAGCACCTCCACGCGCGATCCGCGCCGGCTGGTGGGCCGTCTCAGGGACGCAGCAGCGAGGGCAGCAGGCCGACCTTGTCGTAGACGCGGCGGACCGTGGCCTCGGCGACCCCGCGGGCACGCTCGGCGCCGTCCGCGAGGATGCGGTCGAGCTCTGCGCGGTCTGCCATGAGCTCGAGGGTGCGCGTGCGGAACGGCGTCACGGCCTCGACGACGACGTCGGCGACGTCCTTCTTGAGGTCGCCGTAGCCCTTGCCGGCGTACTGCTCCTCGAGGACCGCCACCGGGGTCCGGGACAGGGCCGAGTGGATCGAGAGCAGGTTGGAGATCCCGGGCTTGTTCTCCTCGTCGAACCGGATCTCGCGCTCGGTGTCCGTGACGGCGGAGCGGATCTTCTTCGCGATGCGCGCCGGCTCGTCGAGCAGGCTCACGAGCCCGGCGTCGGAGGCCGCCGACTTGCTCATCTTGGCGGTCGGTTCCTGGAGGTCCTGGATCTTGGCCGTGGCCTTCATGATGTGCGGCTCCGGCACGACGAGGGTGTCGCCGAAGCGCTGGTTGAAGCGGCCCGCCAGGTCGCGCGAGAGCTCCAGGTGCTGGCGCTGGTCCTCACCGACCGGGACGACGTCGGCGTCGTAGATGAGGATGTCGGCGGCCTGGAGGACCGGGTAGGTGAAGAGCCCGACGTTGGTGTTGGTGCCCTTGGCCGACTTGTCCTTGAACTGCGTCATGCGGCTGGCCTCACCGAAGCCGGTGAGCGTGCCGAGCACCCAGTTGAGCTCGGTGTGCTGGGCGATGTGGCTCTGGACGAAGAGCGTGGCGCGGGTCGGGTCGACGCCGCCGGCGATGTACTGGGCCGCCGTGATGCGGGTGCGCTCGCGCAGCACCTCCGGGTCGGGCGCAACCGTGAGCGCGTGCAGGTCGGCGACGAAGTAGAAGGCGTCGTGCGTCTCCTGCAGACGCACCCACTCGACGAGCGCGCCGATGTAGTTGCCGAGGTGGAGCGAGTCGCTCGTCGGCTGCATGCCCGAGAGGCTGCGCGGCGTCGTGGTCGGGAGGGAGTGCGTCGAGGACATGGGTGCATTCTGGCCCATGGCCGGGGGGCGACCCCAAACCGGTCCCGGCGCGCAGCCCGTCGCGGGGACGCGTCAGTCCGTCTCGACGGCGTAGTCGGCGACGACAGGCGCGTGGTCGCTCCAGCGTTGGGCATACGTCGTGGCGCGTCCCACGAAGGTGCCGGTGACGGTGGCTGCGAGCCGACGCGTCGCGAGCTGGTAGTCGATGCGCCATCCGGCGTCGTTGTCGAAGGCCTTGCCACGCCACGACCACCACGAGTAGGGCCCAGTCACGTCACCGGCATGCCGGCGCTGGACATCGACCCAGTCCCCACCGGCCAGCCAGCCGTCGAGGACCGCACGCTCCTCGGGCAGGAAGCCGGCCTTGGCAAGGTTGCCCTTCCAGTTCTTGAGGTCGGCCTCACGGTGGGCGACGTTGAGGTCGCCCGCGACGATGACGAGCTCGTCGGCCGCGGCCGCGCGGCGCATCCGCGTCGTCATGGCCGCGAGGAACGCCATCTTGACGTCCTGGCGCCCGGTCCCCGCCTCGCCGGTGTGGACGTATGCCGAGACGACCGTCAGCGGGCCCGCGTCGGTGACGATGTCGGCCTCCACCCAGCGGCCCTCGTCGGAGAACGCCCCGTCGATGCCGATCCGGACCGCGGTGTGCGGGGCGCGGGTCACGACCGCGACCCCAGCGCGTCCCTTGGCCGTGCCCTCGGTGTGCGCCACCGACCAGTGCGCCAGACCCGCCTCGGCCAGGACCTTGGCGAGCTCGGCGTCCTCGGCACGGACCTCCTGCAGGCACAGCACGTCGGGGGCGGCCTGCCGAAGCCACGGGATCATGCCTCGCCTCCCGGCTGCCCGGATCCCGTTGACGTTGGCAGTGACGACGCGCATGGGCCCGATTCTGCAGGACCCTGTGGACCGCACGTGGACGGGCCCGTGGGATCGCTCGATCACCCCCAGTGGTAGGCCCTCCCCTGCCTAGAATGCGACGTGCCCACCGACGCCCTCGCCATCGCTCCCGTGATCCTCGCGGTCGTCCTCGTCGTCAGCGCGGTCGGCAAGCTGCGGTCACCGAGCGCGTCGGCCGACGCCTTCCGCGACCTTCGGGTCCCGGCGCCGTTGTCCGGGACATTCGCCGTCGAGGCGCTGCCGTGGGGCGAGCTGCTGCTCGCCGTCGCGCTGGTCCTCTTCGGTGGACTCGCCGGCACCCTGGCCGGCGTGGCCGCCGTTCTGCTCTTCACGGCATACCTCGTGCTCGTCGTCCGGGCGACCGGATTCGATGAGGAGGTCGACTGCGCCTGCTTCGGGGAGTTCGCTCCCGGACGCATCTCGCGCCGCACCGTCGTGCGGAACACCTGGCTGGTCGCCCTCGCACTCGTCGCTCTCGGCGTCTCGACGCAGGGGTCGTCGGTCGCCTCGCGAGTGGCGGAGGGGCAGCTGCCCTGGTGGTGGCTCCTGGGCGCGGCGGCGGCCTCCCTGACGGTCCTCCTCGTCGTCCGGCGCCCGGTCGCCGCAGACGTGCGCGACACGACGGCGCCGCTCGCCCACGAGGACGGGGACTACCTCAGGTCACGCACGCCGGCCCTTCCCGTCACGCTCGGCGACGGCAGCGAGACCGACCTGCGCCAGCTCAGCGCGGCGCGTGCGCAGCTGCTTCTCTTCGTGTCCGAGGGCTGCGGCAGCTGCGCGGACGTCATTGCTGCCACCCCGGGGTGGCGCGAGGAGCTCCCCGAGCTCGACGTCCGCCACGTCGTGGAGGTCCTGCCCGGTGTCGGCGTGCTGACGAGATCCGACTCTCCGCAAAGCGTGCACGACCCGGCCCACCGGCTCTGGGAGAGCTTCGGTGTGCGCGGGACGCCGTCCGCGATCCTGCTGGGCGCCGACGGCCTGCTCGCGGGTGGACCCGTCACCGGCGGCGAGCTCGTGCCCGGCTTCGTCGCCGACATCGCGGCCGAGCTGCGCGAGCACCGGCCCTCAGCAGCCTCCCTCGACGAACGGTCGCCCGTCGACCACGCACCCCGTTCATAGAGGGCGCCGGCCGGGAGACGCGAGAGCGGCGGCAACCGGACCCGGTTGCCGCCGCTTCGACCATTCCCGGTCAGGCTGGGAGCGGGAAGATGTTCTGCAGCTTGCAGCTGCCCTGGTTGGGCCCAGGAGCAGACGGCGTGCTGCGCAGCCCGCTGGAGATGGGGGTCGGCCCGCCCACGGGCGCGCAGACACCGCCGGCCAGGCAGTCGTAACGCTGGTAGGTCAGGGACATCTCGGCGTTCTGGCTGTTGCCCGTGGGCTCGTCGCCCGTGTAGACCATGATCTGCTGGACCGAGTTGTCCGGCGTGCAGAAGGCGTGTGCGGCCGTGGCCCCGCACGTCGTGGTGGCACACGTGCCGGAGCACGTGGGGCTGGCGCCACGGATCGACACGACGAAGGTCGTGACGGGGACTCCGTTGATCTGGACGTTGGAGATGACCGTGATGCCCGTCCCGGGCAGCGGGCCGATGGTGTTGACGGCCGTCAGCTCGAAGACGTAGCCCTTGAGCGTGTCCGTGGAGTTGCCCGGGAGCTTGCACGCCCCCCCGGTGAACGACAGCGGCCCTGCTGATGCTGCGACCGTGGGCGCCGCCCCCGCGACCACGACTGCGGGCACCGCCCAGGCGGCACCCTTGACGACCGAGCGTCGGCTCGGAGGCGCCGGAACGGCGCCGTGACTGTGTGACATACGAATCCCCCACTCGATGACTGAACCCCCAAGTTCTCCGTCAACATACCTGAGCGTGCGCTGCTCGATGCCGGAAATCAGGCACCTTGGGGCGATGCACGATCATCTGCACCCGATGGCGCCCAGATTGCCCCGTTATGGCCCTGACCTGCGACGATGACGCTGTGGTGCCGCAGCTCCACGACCGCCGCCAGGACCAGGTCCGGCAGCTCACCGACGGCCGGGTCACCCAGCAGCCGCCGCAGGTCCTGCTCCAGCCTGGCCAGGGTCGTGCCGGGCCCGACCAGGCGCAGGATCTCCACCCCGAGCGGCGAGAGCCGAAGGACCTCGAAGGTGGGCGCGAGACCCACCATCACCACGGTCCCCTCGTCCGTGGAGAACTCGTCCACGACGTAGCCCCGGCGAAGCGCGACGTCGGCGTGGAGGTCGGAGTCGGGGTCGGGACTGCTCATCGCGTCCTCCCGAGCACGTCGCTCACGACCGGCTCCAGGTCAGCGGCGTCGTGGTAGCGGACCCGGCGCAGCCCGCCGACCGAGTCCAGCAGGTCGGCCAGGTGGTGCAGTGGGCGCTCGAAGAGGGAGAGCGACGACGTCTCGGGTGCGAGCAGGGCAAGCGCGTCGAGGACGTCGACCGGCTCGATGACCACGTCGGCCCCACGCGGCAGGTCGCGGCGGAGGAGGACCATCCCCGCGAGCCAGGGCCGCACCGTGGGGGCGCTGAGGCCCAGCTCCTCGGGCGCCAGCTCGTCCTTGAGCTCCGGTGTGTCCGGTCGACGCACGGAGAGCGGCTTGCAGTAGGTCGCGATGGTGAGGTCGGCCGCAACCCCTACCGTCTCGTCGGAGACGTAGCCCCGGCCGGGGCCCAGGGTCCGGACGACGGTGGTCTTTCCGGTGCCCCCGGGCGCGACCATGGCGATCGCGGCCCCACTGGACCGGTCACAGAGTGCGCCCGCGTGGAACATGGTCAGCTGCCCCGCGCGCGCCGTGATGGCCTCGCGCGTCACGAGCTGGGTGAGCTCCTGCAGGGCCGCGGCGATCTCCCGTGGCTCCGCATCGGCACGCACGGACGGCGCGCGGACCACCACCGCGTTCTCGACGGGGGACGTCTGGCACGCCGACCAGGCGCGCTGCGCCAGTGCGCGGAGGCGGGGGTCCTCCACCTCGATCACGAGCGAGGCACCCAGGGCCTCGACGTGCAACCTGTCATCCGCGAGCCCTGTCATGCGTTCGACCCGCCCTGGTCCAGTCGTCCGAGCACCTCGACGAGCTGGTCCACCCGGCGCGCCCAGTCGGCGCCGGCCGCACGCTCCGGGTCCGCCTCTGCCGCGACGGCCTCGTCGGGCCTCCCGGCCGCGCCGACGACGTCGGCGACGGCGGCGGCGAAGGTGTCGGACGCCGCGAGCGTGACGAGGTCGTCCACCACGTCGCGGAAGCCGGCCACCGGCGTGGAGACGACCGGTCGACCAGACGCCTGGTACTCGTACAGCTTGATCGGGTCGAGGCTGTCGGTGAACGGCGTGACGACGTGGGGCACGACGAGCACGTCGGCGTGCTGAACGTAGGCGGGCACATCGGTGCTCGCGCGGGCTCCCAGCATGAGGACCCCTGCGGCCTCCAGACGCGAACGCTGCCCTGATCCGAGTGCATCTGGTCCGACGAGCACGAGGTGACCGCTTCCGTGGAGCGCGCGGGCCGTGGCCGCGCAGAGCTCGACGTCGAGCCGGTCGCCGTGGAGGGTGCCGACGTAGACGGCAACGGGACCTGTCGGCAGGTCGGAGGGACGGTCGTACGCCACGCCATAGGCAGCGGTGTCGACGCCGTTGGGCACGAGGGTCACGTCGCGGAGAGCTCCCTTGCTCGCCGCGAGCGCCGGCGAGCAGACGATCACCTCGTCGCACCGGGCGAGCAGGATCTGCTCCTGCGCGATGATGCGCTCCGTCGCGGCGGTCGAGCGCTCGGCGAGCGTCCAGTCGTCGGTCACGTCGTAGAGCGAACGCCAGTGCGTCGCCTCGACCAGGAGCGAGCCGGTCGGGTCGTTGACCCAGAGGACCGGGTCGCCCATGTCGAGCGACCTGGCCGTCCGGAGCACCTGTCGGGCCCAGCGCTCGTCCATCCGGCGGTCGACCCGGCGAGGAAGCCACTTGGTGGGCTCGAGCAGCCACAAGGCCCCGGGCGCGATGCCGTCGAGCTCGGGGCCGGCACGCAGTCCCCTGCCGAGTCGTGGTTGGCCGGCGCCGAGAGCCGCGTGGAGCGGGTCGGTGGCCGGCTCCACGAAGAGCACGCGCAGATCGGCACGGCGGCGCAGCAGGCCTGCGACGAGGTGCTGGTTGCGCCGCCACACGCCGTCCCAGGCCTCGAGCGAGGTCACGACGATGTCCATCGGACCACCCCTCGATAGACCGCTGCGGTCTCCCGCGCCTGGTGCGCGGCAGTGAAGAGCTCGCGCTGGGTGGACTGGAGAGCGGCGGCATACGCGTCGCGACGCTTAGGGTCAGCCGCGAGCGCGGCGAGGAGCTCGCCGGCGCTGGTGGGGTCCCCGGCCGGGTGCAGGGCTGCCCCGGGGACTGCACCGACGGTCTCGAGGTGGCCGCCGGCGCCGACTGCGAGGACGGGGAGCGCGGCGGCCATCGCCTCGACGACCGTGAGCCCGAGGCCTTCGATGCGACAGGGCGCGAGCAGCAGTCCGGCATGTTCCATGAGCTCGGGAACGTCGCTGCGGTGGCCGAGGAAGCGCGTCGTGTCGGCGATGCCCAGCTGCCGCGCGAGCGCGGTGAGGACCGGGAGCTCCGCGCCGTCACCCGCGAGCTCGAGGCTCCACCCCTGCTCGGCGATGCCCGACGCCGCAAAGGCTCGGAGGGCGAGGTCGGTCTCCTTCTCCCGCTCGAGACGCTGGGCGACGAGAACCACGCGGCGCCGGTCCGCGGCGGTCCGCGTGGACGTCGTCGACTCGACCCCGGGATGGATGACGACACTCGTGCCGTCGACGGCGTCGGCGACGTAGTGGCTGATCGCTATCTGGGCATCGATGCGACGCGCAGCGGCGGCCGCGGTGACGGTCGAGATCGGGTTGCTGCCACGGTCCCGCGCGAAGTGACGCGTCACGACAAGACGTGTCTGAACTCCGACCAGGCCTGCGGCGCAGGCGATCTCTGCAGCGGTCATGTGCGCGTGGACGACGTCGGCATGACGGCCCCATCGACGCACGGCCATCAGCACGTCGGTCACCGTGACGGCAGGCAGGGTGCGCACACTCGTGCCCGCGGCCGCCGCCATCCGCGTCGGATCTCCGCCGACGACGAGGACCTCGTCGCCGGCGGCGAGCTGTGCCCGAGCCAGTCGGGCGACGTGGCTCTCGACGCCGGCGAACGCGTCCGAGCGCACGGCGTGGAGGATCCTCACGAGACATCCCCGCGCACGCCCGCCGACGGCCCGGGTTCCGCGCGCAGCCCCGTCAGCACGTCGAGGTAGCGGCGCGCCACCGCCGCCCACGAGTGCCGCTCGGCGCTCTCGCGAGCTGCCGCCCGGGCGGCAACCGGGTCGAGTGCGAAGACCCTCGAGAGACCTGCGGCGAGGTCCGCCGCCGTCGCCTCGACGACCGCACCGTTGACGCCGTCGGTGACCACGTCGGGCACGCATCCGGTGGGCGTCGCGACGACGGGGACGCCGCACGCCAGCGCCTCGAGGACGACGAGACCGTAGGACTCGTAGGCGCTCGGCATCGCCAGGGCGTCGGCAGCGTGGAGCCACGGTCGCGGGTCCGGGTGGGCACCGGCGAACCGGAGTCGGCGGCCCAGCGAGACGGCGGCCTGGCCGGCGGACTCGGAGGCGACCATGTCGGGGGTGCCACCGATCACCACCAGACGGACCTCCGGCCCCAGCCGCGCCACGGCTTGGACGAGCAGGGGCAGCCCCTTGCGCCCGAACTCGTTGCCGATGAAGAGCACCATGCGGTCGTCGGTGCCGAGCCCGAGCTCGCCACGGGCAGCGTCGCGTTCGGTCGCTGTCGGCGGTCGGAAGCTCTCGATGTCGACCCCGTTCCCGATGACCACGGTCGGGATCGCGAGGCGGGGGTAGGACTCGCGCAGCAGCCGCTCCTCGTCCGTGACGAGGTTGACGACGAGTCGGTGGCTGCCGGTCGAGGAGTAGCGGAACCGGTCACGCGTGGTCGTGAAGAGGTGGAGGGGGTTGCGTGCCATCCGGACCCGGTAGTGGCCCCGTGCCCGCATGGCCGCCTGGACGATCCCGTGGTTGACGTAGACGTCGCCGGCGACCGCGTCGTTGTGGCAGATCGAGAGCAGCTCGGGGTGTCGGCGCAGATGGCTCCGGGCCCGGCGCGTCCCCACCGTCGAGAACCACATGACCCGGCCGATCAGAGCCAGTCGTCCGCCGAGGCCGCCACCCGGTGTGGGCAGCCACGACCCACCGGCCTCGGCCAGCGTGAAGCGCCGGACGTCGACGCCGAGACGCTGCCACTCCCGCTCGAGGTGGAAGGCCACCGCGCCCACCCCCGTGCCCGGACCGATCTCAGGGGTGATCTGGACGATCGCCGTCATCGCGCCGCCACCGGCGCCTCTGTCGTCGACGGCACGGGCGCCGGCGGCGCTGCCCGGCGTTCCGCGTGCCAGCTGGCGCCGAGGCACAGACCGAGCACGACAAAGGGAACCGACCCCTGGACCGCAGCCCAGAAGAGGTCGAACTGGCCCTGGACCAGACGCGAGACGAGCACGGCGACGGCGAGCGAGCCGTAGACCGGGTCGAGCCGCCAGGCGACGCGCAGGGCCACGACCATGAGCAGGACGAAGGCCGCGAGCCCGACGATGCCGGCGGACGTCAGCACCTCCACCTCGGCGTTGGGCGGCTGGAACTGGAACGGGAACCGGTCGGTGTACCACCACCGCAGCCCGACACCGAACCACGGGTCGGACGACCACACCGTCATCGAGTCCTGGAACCACGTCAGCCGCTGGAACACGGAGTTGAACTGGTTGTCGGACTGCACCTGGTCCTGCACGAGGTTGGTCACGAAGAGCACGAGCGGAACGACGAGGAGCAGCACGAGCTTGGAGCGCCGCCGCTCGGTGTCGGACCGGAGGACGAGGACGAAGATGGCAGCGGCGAGACCCACGAGCGCCTGTCGCGACTGCGTGAAGAGGACCGCGACGAGCATGAGGGACATGAGGATGACGGACCACCGTCGGTTGATGCCCGCCCAGACGGGTCGGACGTAGACCATGACGGCCCCGAGCGCACACACCGTGCCGGCGAAGTTCTTGTGCATCGCGTACGGGAAGCTGGGGTAGACCGGGGCGAGGCTGCCCTGAGCAAGGTGGAGCAGACCCTCCACGACGGTGACGACGGCCAGCAGCGCGATGGTGCCCACGAGCAGGCGCACTCCGGCGCGCCCGTGCCCGTTCGCCCCGACCGCCCAGCCGACGACGAGCGAGCCCGCGACCATCATCCCGGCGTGCGCCCACTCGACGGCATTGGCGGCATACGGGTTGTTGAGGACGGTGACGAGCGTGGCGAACTGGTACACGACCGAGGCCCAGAGCACCGCACGCAGGCCCGGAGAGAACGGTCGCTTGGCCAGGAGGAGCGCCGGGACGACCGCTGCCGCGAGGGCGAAGTCGGACAGGGACAGGTCGATGCCGCCGCTGCCGACACGCACGACGACGAGCAGGAGCGGGAGGACTGCGAGCGGGATGAGCCCGGGCTGGACCGCGGTGATGCCCATGGCAAGCACCGCAAGGGAGATGATGACGGCGGCCTCGGGCATCGTGACGGCGAGGCGGCCGACGACGGCGACCAGCATGACGCCGCCGAGCACGAGCCCCACCCGGGCGAGCAGGTCGCCCAGACGGTGACCCCCTAGTCGTTCCGGGAGGATGCCGGTCACGAGGCCTCCCATCCAGCCGCCGAGAACGCGACCGACGACGGGGCCTCGAGTGGCCCCGCTTCGTCGCTCTGGGGTCGCACGGAGTCAGCGGGGCGGACCTCCGACCTCAGGGGGCCGGAGAGGTAGAGGCGCAGACGCGAGCGGGCAGCAAGGGCGGGTTCGCCGCGGAACACCACGCCACGGAGGGCCGAACCGGCGACCTGCCCGGCGCGGCCCACCTGCCATCCCACGGTCCCGAAGTGCTTGCGGAGGTAGAGCTCCTGCGCGGCGTGGAAGTGTCCCTCGCGCCGTGTCGGGTCGGTGCTCGTCGCAGCTCCCACGTGGGTGGCCCGCGCCGCGGGCACGAGCGCGTGTCGCCAGCCGAGCAGGCTGGCGCGGTGGGCCCAGTCGGTCTCCTCGGCGTAGAGGAAGAAGCGTCCGTCGTCGAAGGGACCGACGTGGTCGATGGCCTCGCGACGCAGCAGCAGCACCGAACCGATGACGTAGCGGTTGCGTCTCAGGCGTCCCAGGCCCACGGCCTCGGCCCACGTCGCGAGGGGCGACGGGAAGGGCCACTCGACGCGGGACGGCGTGCCGGTGGCATCGACCTGGGACGGGCCGACGCTCGCGAGGTCCGGCTCCGCCAGGGCCGCCCGGAGGGCCTCCACGTCGCCCGGCTGCACCACCGCGTCAGGGTTGACGAGCAGGATGTCGGCACGTGGGTCGACCCGACGGAGCGCCTCGTTGACGCCGGCAGCGAAGCCCCCGTTGCGGCCCGGGTCGACGTAGCGGGCCCCGGCGGCCTCCACCACGGCGCGCACCGCGGGTGAGCTGGAGTTGTCGACGACCGTGACCGACAGCCCACCGAGCGGAGCCAGCGCCTCGGCGAGCAGGTCGGGCTGGCCGTACGCGACGACGACGACCTCCAGTGGCCTGTCCGCCGCGTCAGGTCCGGTCGCCCACTGCTTCGTGGCGGCGCGGTACATCACGTCGTGCTCGGCCGCGACGCGGTCCCACGAGGTCGCAGCCGCGCGGGCCAGCCCGGCCGCTCGGAGCCGGCGGGCAACGTCGCCGTCGCGCACCACCTCGCCGATCGCCTTGGCGAGCTCGGCGTCGTTGCCCTCGGCGACGATGAGTGCCGCCTCGCCGACCACCTCGGGCAGGGCCCCGCTGTCGCTGACGACGACCGGTGTGCCGCAGGCCATGGCCTCGAGGACGACCCGGCCGAACTGCTCCACCCATGACGTCGTCGTCAGGGACGGCACGGCCAGCACGTCGAGCGAGCGGTAGAAGTCCGGCAGGTCCTCGGGCGCCAGGGCTCCGAGGAACTCGACCCGGTCGGCGATGCCCAGCGAACGTGCGAGGGACACCAGCTCGTGGCGCTGGGGGCCGTCGCCGGCAAGGCGGACGCGCACCGCGGGCTCCAGCGCCGCCGCGTGGAGCAGCACGTCGGCACCCTTGGCCGGGTCGAGGCGCCCGGCGAACCCGACGACGGGCACCTCACCGGGGGTGGCGGCATACGCGGCCGGCGTGAAGACCGTGAGGTCGGTGCCCAGGTCGATGGTGCGGGCGCGTCCCGGGAAGCCCTTGCGCTCGGCGATGCGTCCGGCGGCGGCGTTGCAGACGTTGACACCGCCTGCGTGGCGCAGCGCCGCCCGCTCCAACCAGCGGAAGGGGACGGGATGACGCTTGTCGATGTTCTGGGCGGAGTAGAGCAGGTAGGGAGCGCGCTGCCGGCGCAGCCACCGGAGCAGGAGCACCTCGGCCGTCGCGAGGGCGAAGGGCTCCTCGTGGATGTCGATGACGTCGAGGGGACGGCCGAGGGCCCGCCACAGCGGACGCGGGTCGTAGAGGAAGAGGGCAGGGTGGCGGCCGACGGTGCGGGCGGGCACCACCTGCTCGTCGGGGCGCGGGCTCAGGGCGACTGGACGCCCACCCTCGGACCAGGAGGCAGCCGAGACGAGGTCGACGCGGTGGCCCAGGCGGCGCAGCGCCCGCTCCCTCTCACGCCACGCGTCGACGACGGCGCTGTGGGACACGCGCAGTGCCCACATGACCCATTCACCCCTCTCCCCGTACCGGTCCGCGGATGTCTCGGACTCGGCACAACCCCTTGGATGATATGGGAGGATGCCCGCACGTACTGTCGAGTTGGGGCCAGGGGGGCAAAGTGACGTTCCGGGAGTTCCTGGGCGTTCTGGGGGGACGGTGGCGGATCGTCGCGGTGAGCCTGCTCGCCGTGGTCGCCGCGACGGCGGTCCAGACGATGCTGACCCCTGCGGTCTACACGTCCACGGCCAAGATCTTCCTGTCGGCGACGCAGCCTCCCGGGGCGGGCACCAGCCAGGTCGCGACGTATGCCGTCAGCGCCGATGACCTCGCGCGGTACCTCGACGTGCTCAACGCACCGTCGGTCATCGAGCCCCTGCGGGAGCGGCTCGGGCTCGCGCCCGGCACGCCCCTCTCGGTGTCCGGTGAGGTGTCGCAGACATCCAACATCATGACGATCACCGCCACCGGCGGCGACCCGGTGCTGCTCGCCCGCATCGCCAACGAGGCGGGGCCGGTCCTTGCAGAGGTCGCGACGAGGAAGTTCTCCCCGCTGCTCGCCGCGAACGGCCAGTCGGTCGAGGCGACGCCGATCGCGCCGGCGACCGTGCCCACCGAGCCGGTCTCGCCGAACGCCAAGCGCAACCTCATGATCGGTGGGCTGCTGGGTCTCGCCCTGGGTGTCGGCCTAGCCCTCCTGCGGCACACCCTCGACACGAAGGTGCGCACCGAGGACGACATCAAGGCCCTCTCCAACCGCCCGATCCTCGGCGACATCCCGATGGTGAAGTCGGTCAAGAACGGCCTGCTCTCGCTCGAGACCGACCCACACGGGCGGCACGCAGAGTCCATCCGGCGCCTGCGCACCAACATCCTCTTCGTCGACGTCACGACGGCCGGCCACTCGTTCGTCGTGACCTCCTCGGTCCCGGGCGAGGGCAAGACGACGACGACGATCAACCTCGCGCTCGCGATGGCCCACGCCGGCTCGAAGGTGCTGCTCATCGATGGAGACCTGCGCAACCCCTCGGTCGCCAGCACGATGGGCCTCGACGGCTCCTTCGGCCTCACGACCCTCCTGCTCGGCCAGGCGGACATCGAGGACGTCGTCCAGCGCTGGCGCGAGACGACGCTCCACGTGCTCCCCGCCGGGCCCGTGCCGCCCAACCCCAGCGAGCTGCTCGGCTCGGAGCCGATGGAGGTGCTCTTCGGCAAGCTCTCGCACGACTACGACTTCATCCTCGTCGACAGCCCGCCGGTCGTGCCTGTCATCGACGCCGTGCTCATCAACAAGCTGACGCACGGCCTCATCATGGTCGTCGGCGCCGAGCGCACGAAGAAGCGCGACCTCGCCAGTGCCGTCCAGTCGCTCGAGACCGTGGATGCCCCCGTGGCCGGTTTCGCGCTCAACATGGTGTCGGCCGGTTCGTCGACGGCTCACCGCTACGGCTACTACGGCGTCAACCGTGACGTCCCGGCCAAGCCCAACCGTCGCAAGGAGCGCGCGCAGGCCACCCCGGGCTCCTGAGGCTCGACCTCAGTCCTCCGGGCCCGGCTCGAGGGCTGCAGCCACGAGGAGCCCCCGCGCCCCGAGCTCGGCGACGAAGGCCTTGACGTCGTCCTCGATGGCGTCCTCGGGCTGCTCGAAGAGCTCGGCGACGCGAGCGACCCAGCCGGTGGCCGGGGCCGACGTCGCCTCGCCCCAGATGAGGGCAGCGACACCCTCGAGGACGACGAGCGGCCCGCCGGGCAGGCGCGCGACGTAGACCGACCGTCCGTCGTCACTGCGGGTGACGCCGGCGTCGGGACCGGGCCGGTAGGCCGCCGTCACGGGTCTCCCCGATGGATGCCACGGGCGCGACGAGCAACCTGCTCGCGAACGCCACGCACCGGCCGGCCGAAGAACTCCGCGGCAACCTCCCGGCGGGACACGGGACGGCCCCGCACGATCGTCAGGTGCTCCACGTTGACCAGCATCGACCGTGACGCCACGGCGAGCTTCGCGCGCAGGCCCTGCGCCGCCCGGACCCGGGCGCGCCATTCGTCCACGCGCGTACCGCCCCGGGCTGCCACCCTCCACAGGTCGTACGCGGGGTCGTCCCGGTGGTCGTCCAGCGTGCCGGTGATGACGGAGAAGGCCAGGCCGGCGTCGAGGCGGTCGACCCACTCCAGGATGCGGATCCGCTGGGCGTCGTCCACCGTGGTCCACACCCACTCGACGTCGTTGGCCGCCTTCGGGTCGCTCCCCGCGCGGGCGGCGTGCAACAGCAGGAGGAGCGCCTGGGCGTCGCGCGAGGGCACCGTGCAGTCGACGCCACCCAGCACCGTCGTGGTGCGCTCGGCCCATAGGGCCTCGAAGGCCCGGTCTGGCGTGGGCCCGGTTCCCGGGTAGATGCGGTGGAGGTCGAGTAGGCCGAAGTCACTGTGGCGCAAGGTCGCCGAGTGCTCGAAGGAGGAGCCGTAGGCGAACGAGTTGATGAGCTCCCAGCCGTGGTGGCGCAGCTCGTCGAGCAGCATCCGCACGTGTTCCGGCCGGGCGAGCACGTCCGCGTCGGAGAAGCCGCGCCCGGGTACCAGGGTCGGGTCCAGGGCTGCGCCCTTGATGTGCAGCAGGTCGGCACCGCACCGGTCGGCGATCCACTGGAGGCAGGCGTGCGCGAAGCCGATCCGGACCTCGAGGGGCACCGTGGCCCCCGCTCCGCGGGTCTCCGTCGCCTCGTGGGCTGCCATCGCGCGAACCCCCATAGACTGCAAGCGGACTGGTCGATCGCACCATAACAGCCAGTAGGAGGCCCACGTGCCGCATCGCGATCGCCTCCGCTGGGCCGGCATCGCGCTCGCGGCCGCGACGGCCTTCGTGGTCACGGCAGTCCTCGCGACGCGCACCGGCGTCGGGGTGTCCGTCGACGAGGCCGTGCGCAACGGGGTCCTCAACGTGCTGCCGGGCCCCCTGCGCCAGGGGCTGGACCGTGTCGCACGTCCACTGGTCATCCTCGTCCTGGCTCCGGCGGTCCTCGCCCTCGCCCTGCTCGCCCTCGCCCGTCGGCGCTGGCGGCGCGCCGTGGCGGGCCTCGCCATCCCAGCCGCAGCCACGCTGATCGCCCTCGAGGTACGCCGTCGCGACCTCTTCGGCACGGGCGGGGACGCCTTCCCCTCCAACCACGCAGCCGTCGGCCTCGGCCTCCTCGTCGGCGTCGCCGTGGTCTGGCCCCGGCCAGTCACCCGACACGGGCTTGTGGGTCTGACGGTGGCCGGCTTCTGCATCGGGCTCGGCAACGTCACCTGGTATGCCCACCAGCCGGCCGACGTCCTCGGGAGCGCGCTGCTCGTCGTGGCGGTGTCCGCGGCCACCTTCGCCGTCGTCGGCGGGGACTCCCCCAACCTCGCGCCGCAGGTGTGGGCCGGGACACCGCGCACCCGCGACTCGGTCAGTGGGCGACCGAGCGCCAGACCCGGGCGTGACCCTCGGCGCTCGCCTCCCACGTGAACCGACGCGACCGCTCGAGGCCGCGGCACGCCATCGCCTCGACGTCGCGACCGCCAGCGAGGACGTCGATCACCGCTTCGGCGAGCGCCGCGCCGGTCGGCTCCACGAGCAGCCCGCCGTCACCGACCACCTCGGGCAGCGAGGACCGGTTGGAGGCGACGACGGGCACGCCCGAGGCCATGCCCTCGAGCGCCGGCAGGCCGAAACCCTCCACGAGGGAGGGCACGACGACGGCGGACGCGGCGGCATACAGCCTCGGCAGCACGTCGTCGGCGACACGACCGACGAGCCGCACGCCGGGCAGCGCGCCGAAGAGCTCGGTGCGGCGCGAGTGCGGCGGTCCGGCGAGCACGAGGCTCACGTCGGGGCGGGCGGCGTGCACCCGGGGCCAGGCGTCGGCCAGGGCGGCGAGGTTCTTGCGTTGGGACGCTCCACCCGCGGTCAGGACGAACGCCCCCTCGACACCCAGCCCGGCCAGCGCCTCGTGATCGAGCGGCTCGGCGCCGAAGTAGCGCTCCTCGACCCCGTTCGGCACGACGACGGGGTCGACCAGCCCGAGCAGGTCGACCGCCTCAGCTGCGGTGAACGCCGAGACGCAGACGACGGCGGCGGCGCGGCGCAGCTCCTCGGCGGCGGCCGCCACCGGCGGGGACTCGTCGGCGTAGCGCCAGGCGACGACGTCGTGCAGCGTGACGACCTCGCGCGGCGCCGGTGGCAGCTCGAGGTTCATCCGGTGCACGACGCCGGCCCGGGCGTACGCGAGACGGCCGGCGGCCGCGCGGGCGCGCGGTGGCGCGCCGCCGAGCCAGCGCATCGGCAGGCGCAGCGTGCCCTGGAGGGGTGACCGGATCGAGCGCGCGACGACGTGCGCCACCTGCCACTCCTCGCCCGGCCCGGCGAGCGCGGCGAGGGCGGCAGGGGCACGCGAGACGACGTGCCGCTCGTACGCCTGTGCACCCATGGGCACCGCCGTCGCGGTCGTGGCGATCGTGAGCCGGGGCACGCGGGATCCTGCCTGGTCGAGGTGCGGGTCGGGTCTGCCCTCGCATCGTAGGGTGAGACCGCCCGCGAGCCGATGACCTCGCGGCCCGACGAGAGGAGCCGCGATGGGTCGTCTCGGCCAGCCACGCGTCGCGCTGGTCACGTCGTCCTACCACCCACACCTCGGTGGGGTGGAGTCGCACGTGCGCCACGTCGCGCGGGAGCTGCGCGGTCAGGGCACTGCGGTGGAGGTGTGGAGCGTCGACCGTGGCGAACACCTCGGTGTCACCGAGCTCGACGGCACCGTCGTGCGCCACCTGCCGACTCCGCTGCCTGCCCGGTCCGGCCGCGCGCTTGCCAGCTTCGGGCTGTCCGCACCGCGCGCCTGGCACGCGTGGCGATCGGCGTTCCGCGCCTTCCGCCCCGAGCTGCTCCATGTCCAGTGCTTCGGACCCAACGGGGTGTATGCCGCAGCGCTGGCTAGACGGACCGGCACCCCTCTCGTGCTGTCGTCCCACGGCGAGACGTTCATGGACGACCACGATGCCTTCGGCACCTCGGCGCTGATGCGCGAGGGCCTGCGGCGGACCATAGCGGCCGCCGCGGTGACGACCGGGTGCTCGGAGCAGGTGCTCGACGACCTGCGTGAGAGGTTCGGCCTCGTCGGGGGGTCGGTCGTGCCCAACGGGGTCGGGCCCGTGCCGACGACGCCTCCCTCGGGAACGCTGCCCGACGAGCTCGGCCTACCGGACGCTCCCATCGTGCTGGGGGTGGGACGGCTCGAGATGACGAAGGGCTTCGACCTGCTCGTGGAGGCGGTCGCCGGCGTCGATCCCGACCTCGCACCCACGCTCGTCCTCGGTGGCGACGGCTCGCAGCGCGAGGCGTTGCGGGCCATGGGCGAGCGGGTCGGGCTCGGCGACCGCCTTCGGCTCGTCGGGCCGCTCGACGAGGCCGGGGTCGACACCTGGATGCGCCGCGCCGACGTCGTCGTGATGCCGAGCCGCCGCGAGGCCTTCGGCATCGTCGCCCTGGAGGCGTGGCGGTCCGGGACGCCGCTCGTAGCCACCAATCTCGGCGGACCGGCGTCCTTCGTCACCGACGGCGTCGACGGCCTCCTCGTCGACCCCGTCAACACCGGGGCCCTGGCCCGCGCCGTCGAGTCGCTGCTCCGGGATCCCGAGCGTCGTGCTGCTCTCGGCGCGGCCGGTGAGGCCTCGGCCCGCCGCTACACGTGGCGGGCCGTGGCCGACGCCTACGCGACGATCCATGCGCAGGTGGTGGGACCGGCTCGAGAGCAGGCGCGCGAGCAGGCCGACGAGCACCCCGCCGAGAGCTCGCACGAGGGCCCTGCCACGCGCTGAGCGTCCGCGCCTCAGGGCGTACCGGGTTCGTCGAGGGCCCGGCCACGCGCTGAGCGTCCGCGCGTCAGGGCGTACCGGGTTCGTCGAGGGCGCGGGCGGTGAGCAGTCCCAGCACCCACGGTCCGACTCGTCGCGCCGGGCGAGGCAGGGCCCGGATGATGGCGTCAGCGTCCGGGCCCGTCAGTCCCGAGCGGGTCACCCTGAGCACGGCGACGTAGAGCAGGCCTCCCATGAGCGCGACGCCGACCGCACGCGCCCACTCGCCACCCGGAGCCGCGTCACCGGCGAGCATGAGGCCACCCGCCAGCGCTGCGCCGACGAAGCAGGGCAGGGCGTCCCGCGCCGCCAGGGACACGGTGATCCCGAGCCCCCGCAGCTCGGACCGCGTCAGCAGCAGCAGGCTCGTCATCGACCCGCCCACGTTGGCGATCACGGCACCCCAGACCCCGAGCGGCGGGATGAGGGCGAGGGCGAGGACGACGTCGACCACGAGGGCCACCGACGTGGCCCTGAGCATCTCGCCGGCCGACAGCCGGGCAGAGACGAAGGCCACGACCGGGCTCGCCACGGTGACGAACCCCGCTGAGACGCCGAGCGCGACCACCACCGGGCCGGCCTCGGCGAACTCCGGACCGTAGAGCACCGGCACGAGCACGGCGAGCGGCACGACGGCCACCGCCATGACGAGCCCGACGACGGTGGCTCCGGCCCGCAGCACGCGTCGGAACGCTGGTCGCACGGCGGGCGCGTCGATCTCCATGAGACCGGAGATGGCCGGCACGAGCGGGCCGACGAAGGCCTGGGCCGGCGCGAAGACGTGGCCCGCGAGACCGAAGGCGAGGGCGAAGACACCCACCGCCGCAGGGGCCGCGAGCCAGTTCATGAAGAAGATCTCGCTGCGCGACATGACGAGCCCGCCGATGACGCTGGCCAGGCCGACGGGCAGGGCATAGGGCCAGAAACCGATCGGCATCCCCTTGGGCAGCACGGGCCGCAGGACTGCCCGGCGATAGACGGCCGAGATGGGGACGAGACAGAGCGCGACGGCCACCCCGCTGACGATGAGCCGCGTGGTCCAGACGGCGTCCGGCGTCCGAGCGGCCAGCACGACGGCGACGACCGCGACCTGCGTGGCCAGTGAGGTCACGAGGGCGATCTTCGCGCCCTCGGCGGTCTTGCTCTCGATCGTCAGGCAGGCGACCGCACCGTCGAGCGCCGCAGGGACGACGATGCCGAAGACGATGGCGATGACCACGGCACTGGTCGGCACGTCGGCGAAGAGCAGGACGACGACCGACAGGACCGGCATGACGACGAGAAGTCGGAAGCCCTGCGACTGCGAGAGCAGCCTCGACACGGCCTCGGTGCGCCCCGCGGCGTGGGCCTTGGCGCCGAACTGGATCACGGCAGAGCCGAACCCGGCCGTCAGCATCCGCGAGACGACCTCCATGAGTGCCGTGAGGAAGGCGAGCCGGCCGTAGTCGGCAGCGCCGAGCACGCGGGCCATGAGCAGGTTGACGAGGAAGGCGACGGGGATGGCGATGAAGGTGTGGATGACGGTCCAGACGGCGCCGCGCACGGCGCTCTGCTGCAGACCTTCACGGCTCATCTGGCCGGCGGGCTGAGCCTCGAGGTCGTCGACCTGGCGCTCGGGCAGGAGCAGGTCGGCCTCGACCTCGTTGGCCGCGGCCGTGCCGCTCCGGAGTGCGTCAGCGGCCGGGCGGGAGCGCGACTCCAGCGACCCGAGCGACTCGGGCGACTCGGGCGACTCGAGCGACTCGGGCGAGTCGAGCGACTCAGCGCGCGACTCCGAACGGGGGTCGGCGCCGCCCGCGTCGGGTCGGTCACTCGCCACGTCCGACCCCGTTCACTCGGTCGAGGGCGTCCATCAGCTCCGCGCTGCGCACCGGATGGACCTTACGGCAGAAGGGTGAGCCGGAGGCCCGAATCTCGGGGAGGTCGTCGAGAACGAAGGTCCGCGTCGAGTCGTCGCCCGCCACCCACACGGAGTACGACACGGCCCGTGCGACCGTCGGCGGCTGCTGGCGTGCCAGCACCGTCTGGAGGGCCGACTCGTCGGCGATGACCGACCGCTCGTAGACCTGCCGCATCGGCGACCCCGCTCCGAGCTCGCGCAGCACCAGGTCGAGCCGTTTCCGGTCGACGGCCAGCCACTGGGAGCCGAGGTGGATGGCGGAGGGAGCTGACGGCATACGCCGGCGGAGGCCGACGTGCGCTCCGCGACCCCGGGCGACGAGGCGGAGCGAGATGAGGGGCTCCGTCCGGTGGGCCAGGGCCGAGAGCGCGCGCCCGGGGAGGCGTCCGGAGCGCAGCACCCCGTCGAGCGCACGCACCGCGTACCACCGGTAGGCGTAGCGGGTCAGCTCGTCGTCGCCGGTGCCGTGGCGGCTTCCCCAGGCCGGCGCGTACGCGAGCTCGCGCGCCGTGCCCTGCCAGCCGCCGGCGCCGAGTAGCTCACGCTCCCAGCCCGCCAACGGCTGCACCGGGTAGCACTGGCCGGACACGAGCACGAGGAGATCGGGGTCGACGGCGTCCCGGGCGGCCCGCATGGCCTCGAGAGTGACCTCGACCAGCTCCCACGACCCCCAGTCGGTGGCCTTCCCGTGGCTGCGGATGTGCACGCGCTCGTCGTCGACGACAGGCGCCGGGTGGCGCCGCGCGTCGTGCGTGACGAAGACCGTCGCCTGCGGGCTCGACCGCAGGATGGCGCGCACGAGGCGGGTGACCTGGTCGGCCTCCGTGTGGCTGAGGACGACGTATGCCGTGGGCACCGATCAGGCCCGCGCCGGACGCCGGTCCCCGAGCCGGGTACGGGCGGCCGCGGTGGTGCCGGCAGCGAGGCCACCGAGTGCGGCCGAGGCGTGCAGGACGCGACCGCCGATGGTGCGGACCCGCTGGCGGGGGGTGCGCTCGCCGTTGACGGCGGCCTTCGCGGCGTCGACGGCGTTGCCGCCCACCTCGCGCAGGGCCGTGCCGTAGAAGCGCCTCAGGATCGGGGCGCCCATGCCGAAGGTGTGCGACAGGAGCACGACGTGGTTGCGGTGGCCGTAGAAGGTGTAGCGCACGTCGAAGCGGCGCCCTCGGGTGTAGGGCGCCGCGACGTGCTCGACCAGGGCGGTCGGCGTGTAGACGACGCGATGACCGGCGCGGCCGAGGCGCAGCATGATGTCGCTCTCCTCGCGCAGGCACGTGCCCGGGAAGAGGTCGACGATGCCGCCGATCTGCTCGAGCGCCGAGCGGCGCACCGACATGTTGGCGCCGAGCACGTGGTCGACGTCGAGGTCGCGACCGGTGTCGGCGGCGAAGTTGCCGGTCAGCGTGCCATCGGGCAGCAGGCGTCCGACGGCGTCGAGCCCCTCGTGCTCCTCGCCGGGTCGGCCGTTGCTGGCGCGACCGCCCACGGCCCCGACGGCCGGGTCGGCGTAGCGGGCGACGATGTTCTCGAGCCAGTCGGGCTCGGCGTACGCGTCGTCGTCGACGAAGGCGATGATGTCTGACCGGGTCTCGGCGACCCCGATGGCGCGGGACGTCGCGAGCGTGCCCGGGCCGGCGTCGTTGCGGATGTAGCGCACGCCGGGGAACTCGGCGACGACGTCGGCGGTCAGTCGGTGCGGCGACGAGTCGACGACGACGATCTCGTCGGGCGTGAGCGTCTGGCGACCGAGGTGCTCGAGGCAGATCCGCACGTTGTCCGGGCGGTTGAAGGTCGCGACGACGACGTCGACCGACGGGGACGGGGCGTCTGGCATGGCAGGAGTATCGCACCGGATCGAGGACGCCGCGGGAGACCCGGAAATCCCGTTTCCCACACGTTTGACCCGCTGGTCAGCCCGTCCAGCCGGCCTCGGCGAGCGCCTTCTCGAGCAGGTCGGCGGAGGCGTCCCACGTGTAGCGCTCGGCGTTGCGGTGGCCGGCCTCGACGAGGGCGGCGCGGCGCCGGGGATCGGACGCCAGGGCCCGGACGGCGTCGACGAGCTCGTCGGGGCGGCCCGGTTCGCACAGCACGGCGCCGTCACCGGCCACCTCGGGCACGGGTCCGGTCCGCAGCGCGACGACCGGGCAGCCGAGCCGTTGCGCCTCGACGACGGGGATGCCGAAGCCCTCGTAGGAGGACGGGAAGACGAGCGCTGTCGCACGCCCGTAGAGCCAGGCGAGCTCGTCGTCGGTGAGGCGGCCCGCGAACGTCGCCTGCGGCCAGCGGGCCGTGCCCGCATCGGCGAAGACGCGACTGTTCCCGCGGGCGCCGACGACGACGGCCCGGATGCCGGCTGCCCCGAGCGCGTCGAGGGCCGGGGCGAGGTTCTTGTGTCGGGCGAAGGTGCCGACGCAGAGCACCCAGGGCGCATCAGCCGGGAGGGGACGGTCGAGCGCCGGGCGCGTCGGCGTGAACGCGTCGACGTGGTCGCAGCCGTTCGGCACGACGCGGAGGCGGCCCGCGTCGACCCCGAGCACGTCGCGCAGCTCCCCGGCGCTGAAGCAGGACACCGTGAGCACCCGCGTCGCACGCCGGCCGAGCACCCGGTACATCGCGCGGTACCACGAGCAGAAAGCACGACTGTAGGTGTCCGGGTGCCGGAAGACCGACACGTCGTGGAGCGTCGCCACCTGTCGCAGTGCCGCGACCGGGGCCGGCCCGCCGAGGCTCAGGAGCAGGTCGCGCCGGGCCACCCACGGCAGGACGAGCTGCTCGAAGACCTGGCCGCTCGCGCGGGACTCCCGCACGCGAGCAGCACCTGCGATCGCGTCGGGGACCGCGGTCCCCCTCGGCACCTGGACGACGACCCGACCGGGGTGCCGGGCGGCGAGGCGGGCCGTGTGCTCCAGGGCGTAGCGCTGCGTACCCGTGGTGGCCTGGGAGAGGAACCGGCCGTTGACGACGAGACCGCGGACCGGGCTCACCGGCCCGCCCCGTCGGGTCCCGCTCCCCCGGCGTCCCCCACTTCCCCACGGCGGCAGGAGCGATGGCCCACACTGACTCTCGGCACCTGCCCGAATCTAGCGGCCCAGCGTCAACTGATCGGACACCATGACGGATCGACCGCGCGTCGCGATCGCGCACGACTACCTGACCCAACGCGGCGGCGCCGAGCGGGTCGTCCTCGCGCTGCACCGTGCCTTCCCCGACGCGACGATCCACACGACCCTCTACGACCCGGACGGCACCTACCCCGAGTTCCGCGACGCGAAGGTGGTCGTCTCCCCCATCAACCGCATCGCGCCCCTGCGCCGCGAGCACCGCGCCGCGCTGCCCTTGCTTCCGTATGCCGTGTCCCGGCTCCCGGTGGACGCGGACGTCGTCGTGACGTCGAGCTCGGGCTGGGCACACGGCGTGCCGACGACGGGACGCAAGCTCGTCTACTGCCACGCCCCGGCACGCTGGCTCTACCAGGCGGACGCCTACCTCGGCGGGCCGGCAAACAGCTCGATGCGGGGCCGCGCCCTGTCGGTGCTGAGCGGACGGCTGCGTCGCTGGGACCGCCGGGCGGCGGCGTCCGCGGACCGCTACCTCGCCAACTCGACGGTGGTCCGCGACCGCGTCGCGGCGGCATACGGCATCGAGGCGCACGTGCTTCACCCGCCCCACGGCATCGACCCAGTTGGCCCTCAGCAGCCGGTGACGGCGCTCGCGGACTGGGCAGAAGGCGGCTACCTCCTCGTCGTCTCCCGCCTGCTGCCCTACAAGAACGTCGACGTCGCGATCGAGGCGGTGCGCGGGCTGCCCGAGCGACTCGTCGTCGTGGGCTCCGGGCCGCTCGAGGCACGGTTGCGCGCCGGGGCACCGGACAACGTCCGCATCGTCACCGGGCTGAGCGACGCCGAGCTGCGCTGGACCTACGCCCACGCCCGCACGCTGCTCGCTCCGAGCCTCGAGGACTTCGGGCTCACTCCGCTCGAGGCCGCGGCCTTCGGGACGCCGACCCTGGCCCTGCACGCCGGTGGCTACCTCGACACGATCGACGAGCGCGTCAACGGGACCTTCTTCGAGCAGCCGACCGTAGAGGAGGTGCGGGCTGCCATCGTGACCGGACGCGACCGAGCGTGGGACGCGGCGGCGATCCGGGCCCATGCCGAACGGTTCTCCGAGGCGCATTTTCGCGAACGCATCCGCGCGGAGGTCGACCGCTTCCTAGAATGACGCCGGGAGAGGGCGCGGGGGCGTGGCCTGAGCCCGCGCACCCGAGGGGGACCATGGAGGGCACGAGCGGACCGACGCCACCGACGCCCGTCGCGTCGCCGGGGTCCTCGCCGACGCGGGCAGCGACGGCGACACCGATCCCCGGACCCGGGACGACCGCACCCGCCGCTTTGAGCGCTCCGGCGCCGCCAGCCGCTCCGACCGCTCCGGTCGCGACGCGGCGACTCGCCTACGTCGACACGCTGCGCGGCTTCGCGGCCCTCTGGGTCTTCCTGCTGCACGTCCACGGCTACTGGCTCGACAACGTGCGCCCGCCCAAGCTCTCGGGCGACGGCGTGCTGGTGCGCGCCATGGGCTTCGGGGGTGCGGGCGTCGACATCTTCATCGTGCTGTCCGGCTTCTGCCTCACCCTGCCGCTCATTCGCGCCGGCCGCATCGCGCAGCTCCAGCCGCGCCGCTTCTTCCGCCGCCGCGCCTACCGGCTGCTCCCCGCCTACTACGCCGCCGTCCTCCTCGTCATGGCGCTGGAGCTCGCGCCGGCCCTGCGTGAGCGGCTCGTGAGCCGCGACCTGACGCCCCTCGACGGGGTGACGCACCTCACCCTGACGTTTCCGCTCTTCGGAGACACGTTGGGGGCCGTCAACGGGTCCTTGTGGTCCATCTCGCTCGAGGCGACGCTCTACCTCGGGTTCCCGCTGCTGCTGCTCGTCCACCATCGGTGGGGCATGCGGGGCGTCATGGTCACGACCCTGGGCGTCGCCCTCGTCTGGGCGGTGTTCGGGATGTGGTGGGCCGGGCAGCCGCATCCGGGAGGCGTGCTCCCGCAGACCGACAAGCTCTTCCCGGCCCGGTGGTTCCAGTTCGCCCTCGGCATGTGGGCGGCGACCCTCGTGCGCTCACCGCGGCCGCGCCACCCGATGCGTGCGTGGCTCGCTCTGCCGGTTGCGCTCGCCGTCGGGTTGACGGGGTATGCCGCGGGCTGGGCTCCGGTCAGCGCACTCGGTTTCGCTGTCGTGGCCGTGTGCCTGCTGATCGTCCTGGCGCGCGTACCCGGCCGGGTGTTCGAGGTGGGGCCGCTGCGCTGGCTCACGGCGCTCGGCGTCATCTCGTACAGCTTCTACCTGCTGCACCAGCCCGTGCTGCTCCTCGCGTCGGGGCTCGCCCGCCCGGCAGAGTGGGGCATCGGCCTGACGACGCTCGTCGCTCTCGCTGTCGCGGGCACCGCGACGGTGCTCGTGGCGACGGTCTTCTACCACCTCGTCGAGAAGCCGTTCCTCGTGCGGGGCAGCATGCGCAGCGTCGTGCGCGACACCCCGGCCAGCAGCCCGGCGGCCCCCGGGAGCGCCGCGGCAGGGCCGGTCAGCTGACCGCGCGCACCACGAGGAACCACCCGACGACCGGGGCCCCGACGACGAGGATGATCGCGAGGACCCGCAGGGCCGCGGCGTGGCCGTAGACCTTGGCGATGACCGCTCCGACGATGCCGACGGCGAAGATGCCGACCGAGTAGTTGGCGAACTTCGCGCTCAGCTCGACGATCTCGGGCGACTTCGTGATGTTGGCGACCGTCGCCGCCTTGCCGGCCGGTCCCCACGGCGCCGGCAGCGGCACCTGAGCGAGCAGCAGGGCGGCGACGCCGAGCACGTCCGTGCGCAGGTGCGAGCGGCGCAGCGAGGACACCTGGCGCCGGCTGCGCACCGAGGGCTGGACCGCGGCCGCGGGCGGAGTGAGGGCGCGGGGAAGGGTGAGGAGCAGCCCGGGCAGGCCCGCGAGGGCGGCGAGGAAGGCCGCGTAGAGCTTCGGTCGACCGTCTGACGCGAACGCGAAGAGGGTCACCAGCGGGACGGTCGCGTGCATGAGCACCCAGACGTAGGCCGCGAAGGCCACCGACGCCCCGATCGCGAGGGGGACGTCGGCGCTCACACGTCGTGTCAGTCCGTCGGGCATGGCGGACAGTGTAAGCAGGCTTGCGGATCGCTTCCGACACCTACACTGGCGCCGTGGATGGCACCCGTGAGCGCGACACCGACCTGTTCGAGTCCGAGCAGGTCCCTGCCGGCGACGGCGCCTCCGGGGGTTCCGGCCGCGACGGGTGGGACGACACTCCCTCAGTGGGCGGCTCCGGCCGCCGGGAGAAGAGGCGCAACCGCAAGGTGCTCGTCGCAGCGCTCGTGCTCCTCCTCGTGCCGGTGCTGGCGGTGGGCGGCTACCTCGCCTGGCTCAACCACATCGTCACCAACAACGTCAAGCAGGAGCTGCTCCTGCCCGACGACGCCGGCGGCGCGGGCAGCCAGCCGACCGACAAGAACGGCAACGTGGTCGTGCAGCCCGCGGGCAACGGCACCAACTACCTCATCGTGGGCAGTGACGCCGGGCCGGGTCGGGTCGGCGGCCGCTCCGACGTCATGGTCCTCGCCCATGTCCCGGCGGACCACTCCACCGTGACCCTCATCCACTTCCCCCGCGACCTCTACGTGTCGATCCCCGGCAACGGCAAGAACAAGCTCAACGCGGCGTATGCCTTCGGTGGCCCTCCGCTCCTCGTCAAGACGATGCAGAACCTCCTGGGCGTCAGTGTCGACCACGTGGCCCTCATCGACTTCGAGGGCTTCAAGTCGATGACCGACGCCGTCGGCGGGGTCGACGTCAACGTCGAGGAGGCCTCCACCGGCGACGGCAAGGTCTTCACCGAGGGCGTGCAGCACATGGACGGCGAGACGGCCCTCGTCTTCGTCCGCCAGCGCAAGCAGCTGAGCGAGGGCGACATCTCGCGTGGCCAGCGCCAGCTCGCCTTCATCAAGGCCCTCATGCTCAAGACCCTGAGCAAGGACGTCCTGACCAACCCGCTCCGGCTCAAGGACTTCCTCGAGGCGGCCACGACCAACCTCACGGTCGACCAGAAGCTCGACGTGGGCACGATGCGCTCCGAGGCTCTCGCGATGCGCGACCTCCGCGGCGGGGACATCCGCTTCATCACGGCGCCCTTCACCGGTTTCGGCACGAGCCCCGCGGGCGCGTCGATCGACATCGTCGACGAGGTGAAGATGGCCGATCTCGGTGAGGCCATCCGCAACGACGAGCTCAACGCCTACAAGTAGCCCGCCGACCGGCCGGGTTACGGCTGGGCTGCGGCCGGGCTGCGACCGGGTCAGACCCGGTTCCACGACGTCAGGTCGTCCTGGGAGTGCCAGGTCTGGTCGCCCGAGACGATCCAGCCGGCTCGTTGCGTCACCGACAGGCCCACGCTGCCGCGCTGAGGGTCGGCGACCGGGACGCACGCGACCGCAGCAGCCGCGCGGCCCTTGCCGACCTCGACGAGCTGGACTCCCTTGCACGCACCCACGATGCGGACGGCATACGTCGTCAGCTGGTTGCCGACGAGCACGTTGCTCAGAGCCACCGCGCCCCGTGCGTCGCCGAAGTCCGACCACGTCGTCCCACCGTCGTCGGTGCCCACGACCGAGCCGTCGGCGCAGAGCGACTGCGCCTGGGCCGCGGACGTGCGTGACAGGTCGACGACGACGGCGTCACCGCACGGCATCGCAGCGCTCTGCCGGGGCGCGAGCACCTGGGTCGGCTCGTCGAGCCGCCGCGCCCAGCCCCCGCTGACCGTCGTGGGTGCCTGCCAGGTCTCACCGAGGTCACCGGACGTGTACTGCTTGAGCGCACAGGCCGCACCAGCCCCGATGACGAAGGCACTGGACTCGTCGAGCGGCTGGACGCGAGCGATGGCGCGAGCAGGAGGGCGCCGCTTCGTCCACGTCCTGCCGCCGTCGGTCGTCACCTCGAGCGTGGCGCCACCGGCGTCGCAGGCCCCCGAGGTCGCGCGCCAGGCCGTTGCGGCGTCGAGCGCGGAGACGAGCCGGGTGACCGGGACGCCCGTGGCCGCCGCGGGTGACGACGTGGAAGAGGTGGGCGACGTCGCGGCGGGCGTGGGCGTCGAGGCGCTCGGCCGGAGCGGCGCGCTGGTGGTCAGGGTCTCGGTTCGCGCGACCGCGGCCGGAGGCAGTGTCTCGGACGTCGGGTTGCCGGAACGCAGGGCGAGCGCGACGAGCCCGACGTCGACAGCGAGGAACGCCACGAGGCCTGCCGTCGCCACTCTGTTGTTCATTGCTGCAACTCCCCATCGCCACGCCTGACGGCCCTTCCCCCGGGGACATGCTAGGGGCGAATCCGCCTGTCGCAGGCGGCAATCCGCGTGCGGGTGGCGCTCGGGTCAGGGAGCGGGCGGCGTGAGGGCGGCGACGACGACGGGCAGCTGCGACTCGATCTCGGTCGACATCAGGGCATATGCCGCAGAACCGCGTCCGTATGGGTCGGATATGTCCGATTCGGCCGCGGTGCGCGCCGGGTTGAGTCCTCGGCGACCGCGGGCGACCTCCGCCACGATCGCGGCCCAGGGCGTCTCGGGCTCGGCTGCCGACACCTCGGGAGCGTGGGCGAGGTCGGCGTCCCGGACGAGGTCGGCGAGCTCGCCGAGGGTGAAGGTCTTGCGCAGGGCCCGTGGGTGCAGGGCCACCGCGTCGGCCCGGTGCTTTTGCGTCACCGTGATGACGATGTCGGCGCCGTCGAGCATGGTGGCGGCCAGCTGGCGCGAGGCGAAACCCGTGATGTCGGCGCCCACGGCCTCGAGCGACACGGTCGAGCCGGGCTCGATGTCGGCGCCGACGAGGGCGCGGGTCCCGGCGCTCTCGACGTGCACGTCCTGTCCGCCGAGCAGCTGCCGGAGCCGCCGCTCGAGGTAGGGCGAGCGGCACACGTTGCCCGTGCAGATGACGAGGACCCGGCCGATGCGCCTCATTCGCGCCCCATGAGGGAGGCCGTGTGCGCCAGGCAGTCCTCGAGGGTCGGCAGGAGGCCCGCGGCGGCGGCCTCCTCGAGCGTCGGCGCCGCGGCGTCCTTCGGCGAGAGCACCGGTTCGAAGCCGGGAGGCATGGCCAGCCCGACCTGCGCGTCGAGGGGGTGGATGCCCCGCTCGATGGAGGGGGTGTACACCTCGGAGCAGAGGTAGACGGCGGTCCCGTCCTCGATGCAGGCGAGCGCGTGGCCGAGCCCCTCGGCGAGGTAGACGGCGCGGCGCTCGACGGTGTCGAGCACGACGGAGTCCCACTGCCCGAAGGTCGGAGACCCGACCCTGACGTCGACGACGAAGTCGATGAAGCGACCGCTCGTGGCGGTGACGTACTTGGCCTGCGAGGGCGGCACGTCGGCGAAGTGGATGCCGCGCAGGGCGCCGGCCGAGCTCACCGAGATGTTCGTCTGGCGGACCTGCATCTCGTGGCCGATGGCCTCGGCCAGCCGGTCGACGCGGAAGCCCTCCGCGAAGACTCCTCGCGCATCCGGGAACTGGCGTGGCGTGATCTCGAAGGCTCCGTCGATGCGGAGCGGGCGGATGTCCATCAGGTCCTTGCCTTCGCGGGGTGTGCCTTCGCGGGCTGTGCCTTCGGCGGCTGTGCGTGCACGGGCTCGGGGGTGCTCGTCACGGGGCGCCCTTGCCCTCGGCGAGGAGGGCGTGCAGGTAGAGCCCGTAGCCGCTCTTGGCCTGGTCGTCGGCGTGCCGGCGCACGCCCTCGTCGTCGAGCCAACCGTTGCGCCAGGCGATCTCCTCGACGCAGCCGATCTTCTGGCCCTGCCGGGCCTCGACGACGTGGACGTACTGGCTGGCCTCGATGAGGCCCTCGAACGTGCCGGTGTCGAACCAGGCCGTGCCGCGGGGCAGGACGCTCACCGAGAGGGTGCCGCGACGGAGGTACTCGTCGTTGACCGCGGTGATCTCGAGCTCTCCGCGCGCGCTGGGCGTCAGGCCGCGGGCGATCGCGACGACGTCGTTGTCGTAGAAGTAGAGCCCGGGCACCGCGTAGCTGGACTTGGGGTGCTCCGGCTTCTCTTCGATGGAGATGACCTGGCCGTCGGGGTCGAACTCGACGACGCCGTAGGCCGTCGGGTCGGCGACCCGGTACGCGAAGACGTGTCCGCCCTCGACGTCGGCGTGGTCGGCGAGCCGCGTGCCCAGTCCGGGCCCGAAGAAGATGTTGTCGCCGAGCACGAGCGCCACCCGGTCGTCGCCGATGAAGTCGGCGCCCAGCACGAACGCCTGGGCGAGGCCCTCGGGGCGCGGCTGGACGGCATACGCGATCGACATGCCCCACTGGGAGCCGTCGCCGAGGAGGCGCTGGAACTGCTCGACGTCGACGGGGGTCGTGATGACGAGGACCTCGCGGATGCCGGCCATCATCAGCGTCGACAGCGGGTAGTAGACCATCGGCTTGTCGTAGACGGGCATCAGCTGCTTGCTGATGCCGCGCGTGATCGGGTGCAGCCGGCTGCCCGTGCCCCCCGCGAGGATGATCCCCTTCATGGTCGGCCAGCGTATGCCGTGTGCGACGTCGTCCTGACCGGCTGGGTCACGCGGCGGGGCGCCAGGTCTCGAGCTTCGCGTCGGAGCGCCAGATCGTGTCGGCGACGGCCAGCCAACCGGCCTCGTCGACGACGCTGAGCGAGACGCGGCCCTCGGCCCCGTCCAGGGACGTCTTGACGCAGGCGGCCCGGGCGGCCTTCCCGCCGGTCACCGTGGCCACCTCGACGCCCTCGCAGCCGTCGGTCACGCGGGCGACGTGGACCTCCGGGGTGCCGTCGACCTCCCGGGCGCCGACCGCCAGCGCGCCGTCGACCGTCGCCATCGTGGTCCACTTCGAGCCGCCGTCGGTCGAGCGGACGAGCCGCCCGTCCGCGCAGACGACGACGGCGCGGTTGGCGCTCACCCGGGCGAGGTCGATCACGGTGGTGGCGCCGCACGGCCGGGCGTCCTCGCGCTTCGGCGTGATGACCGTCTTGGCGTTCCCGCCGGGGACGCGCGACCAGCCGCCCTCGACCTCGCGCGGGCCTCGCCATGTCGCGGCGTCGTCGTCGGTGGCGTACTCCCCGACCGTGCAGCCGCTACCCGTGGCGCCGATGACGAAGCCGCGATCGGCGTCGACGGGCTGGACCCGTCCGAGGGCACGGGCAGGGGCGGCGCGTTTGGTCCACGTGCTCCCGCCGTCGTCGGTGACGCGGAGGCGTGCCCCGCCGTCCTGGCAGGTGCCGAGAGCGGCGCGCCAGGCACGTTCGCCGTCGACCGCCACGACGACCTCCTTGACGGGGGCCGCCTCGAGAGCTGGTGGCGCGCTCGTCGTGGGCGACGCGGTGGTGACAGAGGCAGCGGCCGTTGCCGTCGGGGACGCTCCCGCGGCGTCGGGCCGGAAGGCGAGCGCGACGAGGAGCACGTCCACGACGAGCAGGGCGAGCAGCCCCAGAAGCGCCATCCGCCCCACCGATTTGTCCGACATCCACCGCATCACGAGCGTCACTCTACGGACACGTTGCACCGAATCGGCACATCTGGGGCACTCGCACTAGGATGCCCGGGAGTGATGTGTCGGAATTGCCCGACTGGAGTCGTGTGACCAGGCACGACCGACGAGGAAAGACGACGACTGTGGAGCTGCAGGACTACCTGAACGTCATCAGGAAGCGATGGATGATCATCGCCGCCGTGGCTCTCGTCACCCTCGGCCTCGCGGCCGCCTACACAGCACTGACGCCGAGGACGTATGCGGCGAATACCCAGTTCTTCGTGTCTACGTCTGGCAACGAGAGCACCTCGGCCCTGGCCCAGGGGAACACCTTCACTCAGGCACGTGTCAAGTCCTACTCACAGATCCTCGAGTCCCCGAAAGTGTTGGGACCGGTCATCGAACAAGTCGGGCTCAGCACGACGGCCGACCAGCTCGCGGACCAAGTCACGTCCACCATCCCCCTCGAAACTGTCATCATCGACGTGACCGTGACGAGCGGCTCGCCCGCCGGCGCTGAGAGCATCGCCGCGGCCATCGGCGACGTCTTTCCCCGGACAATTCAGGACCTTGAGAGCAGAACTGGGCAGGCGAGCCCAGTAGGCGTGACCGTCATCAAGAAAGCTGCTGTGGACCAGGCGCCGGTCAGTCCCAGGCCGGCCCGCAACCTCGCGCTCGGACTCGTCCTCGGCCTGCTGCTCGGCTTCGGCGCCGCCCTCCTGCGAGACGTCCTCGACAAGTCGGTCAAGTCCCAGCGCGATCTCGAGGCCGTCACCGACCGCACCATCCTCGGTGGCATCGCCTTCGATGACGACGCGGCGACGCACCCCCTCATCGTCCAGGTCGACCCGCGCTCACAGCGCGCCGAGGCCTTTCGTTCGTTGCGGACGAACCTGCAGTTCATCGACGTCGCCAATCCGCCGAAGTCGATCGTCGTCACGTCCTCGCTGCCCGGAGAGGGCAAGTCGACGACGACGGCGAACCTCGCGCTCAGCCTTGCCGAGACGGGACTCAAGGTCGTCGTCATCGAGGGTGACCTTCGGCGACCGCGCCTGCTCGAGTACCTCGGCTTCGAGGGGTCCGTCGGCCTGACCGACGTGCTCGTCGGCCGGGTCGAGGTCGACGACGTGCTCCAGCCGTTCGGCCGCACGGGTCTGCGCCTCCTCGGCGCCGGCCCCATCCCGCCCAACCCGAGCGAGCTGCTCGGCTCGGCCAACATGGAGCAGCTCGTGGCCGACTTGGCTGAGCGCTTCGACTACGTCCTCATCGACGCACCCCCGCTGCTGCCCGTCACGGACGCCGCCGTGTTGAGCACCATCGTCGACGGCGCCCTCGTCGTCGTCGGCGCCGGCGTGGCGCAGCGCGAGCACGTGCGCCGGGCGCTCGACACGCTCGAGCAGGTCAACGGCACGGTGCTCGGCCTCATCCTCAACCGGGTCAAGGCCAAGGAGCTTGGCGCTGGTTACGGCACCTACGAGTACGACTACCGCCCCGAGAGCGAGCGCCAGCGCGCCAAGGGGCGCCCCGGCCGCGGACGTCGCCGCCCGGTCGTGTCGGCCGACGAGGTCGGGCCGGTGAACCCCCGGCCGCCGGTTGCCGCCAACCGCACCAACCCTGAGCCCGGCCCCTCGCCGGAGCCGACGGCAGCGGCGACCCCCGACATGCAGGGCCATTCATCCCTGGCCCAGCGGCCGAACGGGACGAAGACCGGCTTCCCGGCGGCAGATTCGATCTTCAAGTGACTCGTCGCTGACGTCGCAGCTTCAGCGAGAGCGAAAGGCCCCGTGACGGGATGTCACGGGGCCTTTCGCGTACTTCAGCGGTAGGACCGTACCCGCGAGGAGCCGGCGATGGTGCCGAGTGCTGCCACCACCACGTCGAGGAAGCTCTCGATGCGGTCGAACGCCTCGGTGTGCGTCCGGGCCGAGCGACCGTAGGGATCGACGACGTCGACCTCCGACAAATCCCGTGGGGCGACCGTGCCACGGGCTGCGGCGGCCTCAGCGACGACCTGGGGCAGCCAGGGGTGCGTCAGAGCGATCGGCCGCCACGTCTGGGAGGCGCGGCACAGGTCGGCGAAGTCGCCCAGGGCGAAGATCCGGCGCATCGCCGACGGGCGCACCCGCGCCACGTCACCGCGATGCGCCCGCGTCATCGTCAGGACCAGCTCGGCCCCGTCCACGAGTTGTGGCGTCACCGCTCGCGCTGCGTAGTCCGTGACGTCGGCGCCGAGTCGACGCAGAGCCTCGCTCGTCTCGTCCTCAATGCCGGAGTCCACCATGGCGCCGGTCCCAGCACTCGAGATCGGCACCCCCGGGTCGGGTAGCAGCTGCCTCAGTCGCCTCTCGGCGTAGGGCGACCGGCAGATGTTGCCGGTGCAGACGAAAAGGATGCCGCGGGCGCGAGTAGAGTCCCCGAGCATCTTGCCCCCTGTGTTGTGCGGTGTGGTGCGTGGAGGTTCGATCCTAGGCGGGATCCGGGTGGCGCAAAGACGCAAATGCCGCTATTGGGGCTTCGTCTCAGAAATTTTTCGGTGTCAGGCGTACGCATCACCAGATGGAGCTGGAGCGCCGCCCCATCCCGCGGTAGTCCCAGCCCGCCTCGGTCCACGCGCGCGGGTCGAGGACGTTGCGCCCGTCGATGATTCGCGGGGTCGCGACGAGCGACTTGGCGTCGGCCGGGTCGAGCCCGACATAGTCCTTCCACGCCGTGAGGAGCATGACGATGTCGGCGCCGGCCAGCGCCTCCTGCGCCGAGTCGACGATCTGGAGGTCGGGGCGTGCCAGTCGCACGGCGTCGGCGCCCGCAGGGTCGGTGGCGACGACATTGGCGCCGCGTCCCCAGAGGCGGCCGGCGATGTCGAGGGCCGGTGAGTCCCGCACGTCGTCGCTGTCGGGCTTGAAGGTGAGCCCGAGCACGGCGACCTTGATGCCGACGAGGCGGCCACCGGCCATCTCCGCGGCGAGATTGACGGCGTGGTCGCGCCGGCGCATGTTGATCGAGTCGACCTCGCGCAGGAAGGTCAGCGACTGGTCGACGCCCAGCTCACCGGCGCGTGCCATGAAGGCCCGGATGTCCTTGGGCAGGCAGCCTCCCCCGAAGCCGATGCCGGCTTGGAGGAACTTCGGACCGATCCGGTCGTCGTGCCCGATGGCTTCGGCGAGGCGCGAGACGTCGGCCCCGGACGCGTCGCAGAGCTCAGCCATCGAGTTGATGAACGAGATCTTGGTCGCGAGGAAGGAGTTGGCTGCGACCTTGACGAGCTCGGCGGTCGGGTAGTTGACGAGCAGGCGTGGGATGCCGGCCTCGATGATCGGGGCGTACACCTCGTCAAGGAGCGTCCGCCCGATCTCGCCACGGTGGCGGTCGTCCGGCAGGCCGTAGACGACGCGGTCGGGGCGCTGGGTGTCCTGGACGGCATACCCCTCGCGGAGGAACTCCGGGTTCCAGACGACGACGGCGTCCACGCCTGCCTCGGCGAGGCGGTCGGCGACCGCCTCAGCCGTCCCGACGGGGACGGTCGACTTGCCCACGACGACGATGGGGCCGTCGGCGTCGGCCGTCGCGTTGGTGATGATGTCCTCGACGGCAGCCCACACGTAGCTCATGTCGGCGGCGTAGCTGCCGCCGCCTTGCGGAGTGCCAACGGCAATGAAGTGCACTCGCGCGTCGGCGAGCGCCCTCTTGTCGGTCGTGAAGCGCAGGGAGCCCGCGGCGACGCCCTGCCGCAGCAGCGGCTCGAGTCCGGGCTCGTGGAAGGGCGGGACGCCGGCAGCGAGCTTGGCCACCTTGTGCTCGTCGATGTCGATGCCGACGACATCGTGGCCGAAGTCGGCCATGCACGCCGCGTGCACCGCTCCGAGGTAACCGCATCCAATGACCGAGATCTTCACGCGCGGCAGCATATCGAGGGGCGGGAGAACGGCAGGTCGCTGTGAAGTCGCGTGCGCTTCGTTACCCTCGCCTCATGCGTGTCCTGGTCACCGGCGGAGCCGGCTTCATCGGAGCTAACTTCGTCCTTCGCGCCCGCGAGCTGCGCCCGGACTGGACGCTGACCGTCATCGACTCCATGACGTATGCAGCCAACCGCCATTCGCTCGCTCCGGTGCTTGCAGACCTCGGCGGGGACGGCTCGGTCCAGCTCGTCGAGGGGTCGGTCGCCGACGCGCCACTCGTCGACCGCCTCGTGGCCGACCACGACGCTGTCGTGCACTTCGCGGCCGAGTCGCACAATGACAACAGCCTCGACTCCCCGTGGCCCTTCGTGGAGTCCAACGTCGTGGGCACGTTCACCCTGCTCGAGGCGATCCGCCGCCATGGCAAGCGGCTGCACCACATCTCGACCGACGAGGTCTACGGCGACCTCGAGCTCGACGACCACGCGCGCTTCACGGAGAAGACCCCGGTCAACCCCTCATCGCCCTACTCGGCCACCAAGGCCGGCGCGGACCTGCTCGTCCGCGCATGGATCCGCTCGTTCGGGATCAGGGCCACCGTGTCCAACTGCTCCAACAACTACGGCCCCCGGCAGCACGTCGAGAAGTTCATCCCGCGCCAGGTCACGAACGTCCTGGACGGCATCCGCCCCAAGGTCTACGGCTCCGGGCTCAACGTGCGCGACTGGATCCACGTCGACGACCACAACGACGCGGTCATCGCGATCCTCGAGCAGGGCCGTCTCGGGGAGACCTACCTCATCGGCGCCGACGGCGAACGCAACAACCTCGAGATCGTCGGGATGATCCTCGAGCTCATGGGCAGGCCGGACGACTGGTTCGATCACGTCGAGGACCGCCCGGGCCACGACCTGCGCTATGCCATCGACGCGACGAAGCTGCGCGCCGAGACCGACTGGAAGCCACGCTACGGCGACGTGCGCCGCGGGCTCGACGCAACGATCGAGTGGTATGCCGCCCACCGCGAGTGGTGGGCGGCCGCGAAGGTCGAGTCCGAGCGCACCTACGCACGGCTGGGGCGATGACAGTCCCGGCGGGCGCCGGGCGAGCGCTCGTCACGGGGGCCGGCGGGATGCTCGCCCACGACCTCGTCCCGGCGTTGCGGCAGGCCGGCTGGGTCGTGGCGGCTCTGGGCCGGGCTGACCTCGACGTCACGGACGCCTCGGAGTGCGTGGCCGCGATCGACGGCCACCACCTCGTCGTCAACGCTGCCGCCTACACGGATGTCGACGCTGCAGAGACGGACGAGGCGGCCGCCTTCGCGGTCAACGCCGTCGGGGCGGCCAACGTGGCCAGGGCGTGCGCGCGGGCGGGGGCCCGCCTCGTGCACGTGTCGACGGACTACGTCTTCGACGGCACGGCCGCCGAGCCATATGCCGTGGACCACCCCGTCGCGCCGCGCTCGGCCTACGGCCGGACCAAGGCCGCCGGCGAGTGGGCGGTCCGGGGCCTGTGCCCCGAGTCGTGGGTCGTACGCACCGCTTGGCTCTACGGCGCAGGGGGCCCGAACTTCGTCTCGACGATCTTGCGGCTGGCCAGCGAGCGGGAGACCGTTTCGGTCGTCGACGACCAGATCGGCCAGCCAACGTGGACGGCCGACCTCGCGGACCTCGTCGTGCGGCTCGTCGAGGCCTTAGCGCCCTTCGGCTTCCACCATGGAACCTCCGTCGGTCAGACGACATGGTTCGGCTTCGCCCGGGCCGTGTTCGAGCTGAGCGGGCTCGACCCTGCGCGGGTGCTGCCAACGACGACGGACGCCTTTCCACGGCTCGCTTCCCGGCCTGCCTGGAGCGTGCTCTCGCACGACAGCCTTGACCAGACCCGGATCACCCCGATGCCAGACTGGCGGACCGGCCTGGCAACGCACCTGAACGCCTGACCCGAGCACCTGTCGAACTACCGTAGAATCAGGCAAGTCGGTCAGACTGCTACGGAAAGCCCAAATGCGACTGCTCATCACGGGGGGCGCCGGATTCATCGGCTCAAACCTCGCACGCCTTGCCCTTCAGTCCGGCCACGCGGTGACCGTGCTCGACGACTTCTCCACCGGCTACCGCGAGAACATCGAGGACATCGACGTGCGTCTCGTCGAGGGCTCCGTCGCCGACCGGGACGCGACCGATGACGCCGTCACTGGAGTCGACGCCACCGTTCACCTTGGCGCGCTCGGGAGCGTCCCGCGCAGCATCGCCGACCCGGTCGCCACGCATCTAGCGAACGCCACGGGCACGCTGACCCTCCTTGAGTCGGCCCGAACCGCCGGCGTCGCGCACGTGTCGTGTGCGTCTTCCAGCTCGGTCTACGGCATGAACCCCGCGCTGCCAAAGCACGAGCGGGAGTGGGTCCGACCGATGAGCCCCTACGCCGTCACCAAGCTCGCGACTGAGCAGTACACGCTCTGCTACCAGCAGGCCTACGGCATGGACACCCTCGCGTTCCGGTTCTTCAATGTCTACGGCCCGCGCCAGCGCGCCGGGCACGTTTACGCCGCCGTGATCCCCGTCTTCCTCGACGCCCTGATGCGCGGTGAGTCGCTGCCGATCAATGGCGACGGCACCAACTCGCGCGACTTCACCTACGTCGGCACGGTCTGCAAAGTGCTGCTCGACGCCGCCGAGCGCCGAGTCACGCACCCCGAGCCGGTCAACCTTGCCTTCGGCACCAACACGACGCTCCTCGAGCTCGTGTCCCGCATCGAGCACGCTGCCGGCACGACCGCAGAGGTCGCTCACCGAGACCCGCGCCCGGGTGACGTCAAGCACTCGCAGGCCGACAACGCGAGCCTGCGCACCCTCTTCCCAGACGTGTCGGCCGTTTCTCTCGACGAGGGGCTCGCCGACACGGTCACCTGGTTCAAGGAGATCTCATGAGCAATACCCTCGTCGTCGTCGGACAGGGCTACGTCGGTCTGCCGATGGCCCTGCGCGCCGCGGAGGTCGGCCTCAAGGTGCACGGCCTCGACACCAACTCCGCGACCGTCTCCGCGCTCAACTCGGGTATCTCCCACATCGACGACGTCACCGACGACGACCTCGCCGCGGGCATTGCGAACGGCTACGAGGCCACGGACGACCCGGCCTGCATCGCGAACGCCGACGTCGTCGTCGTGTGCGTTCCCACGCCCCTTGCGGCCGAAGGTGGCCCCGATCTGCGACCCGTGGAAGGCGCCGCTCGAGTCATCGGCGAGCACCTCTCCCCCGACACCCTCGTCATCCTAGAGTCGACGACCTACCCCGGCACGACCGAGGAGATCTTCGCCCCGCTCGTGACCGGCGGGCGCTTCGACGTCGGCAGCGACGTCTTTATCGCCTTCTCCCCCGAGCGCATCGACCCCGGCAACGCGACCTACGGCGTGCGGAACACGCCGAAGGTCGTCGGCGGCATGACGGCAGAGTGCACTCACCGCGCCCGGGAGTTCTACGCGCTCTTTATCGACACCGTCGTCGAGGCGCGGGGCGCCAAGGAGGCCGAGATGGCCAAGCTCCTCGAGAACACCTTTCGGCACGTCAACATCGCCCTCGTCAACGAGATGCTGCGCTTCTCCCAGGAACTCGACATCGACCTCTGGGACGCCATCGACTGCGCCGAGACCAAGCCCTTCGGCTTCATGGCCTTCCGTCCGGGCCCCGGCGTCGGCGGCCACTGCATCCCCGTCGACCCGTCGTACCTCTCGCACCGCGTCAAGGCCAAGCTGGGCTACGCCTTCCGGATGGTCGAGCTCGCCGAGGAGATCAACCACGCGGCCCCCGACTACGTCGCCTCGCGCGTATGGTCGCTGCTCAACGGCCAGGGCAAGGCCGTCAACGGCTCGAACGTCCTGCTCCTCGGGGTCACGTACAAACCGAACATCGCGGACTGCCGCGAGAGCCCGGCCGACCCACTCGCGGCACGGCTCGCGTCGTGGGGTGCGACGGTCTTCTACCACGACCCGTTCGTCCCGCAGTGGAGCCCGCGAGGCAGCGCGGCCGTGCTGACGTGCGCCCCCGACCTCGACGCCGCGCTCGCGGCGGCGGACGTCGTGGTGCTGCTCCAGCCGCATGCGCAGTACGACCTGGACGCCATCGGCTCGAGCGGCGCCGCCGTCCTCGACACCCGTGGCGCCACCACCGCCTCCCCGACCGTAACGCGACTCTAAGTCCCGGACTTGCGATGACAAAGGACAACCGAGTGAGCAACATCAACGGCGCAACAGTGACCATCACCGGCGGGACCGGATCCTTCGGCAAAACCATGGTCCGGCATCTGCTCGACCGCGACGTCTCACGAATCAACATTCTGAGCCGCGACGAGGCTAAGCAGGACGAGATGAGGCAGGCCTTCTCAGATGGCCGGTTGCGCTTCTTCGTCGGCGACGTGCGGGACTACGACAGCGTCGAGAAGGCGCTCGTCAACACCGATTTCGTCTTCCATGCGGCCGCGCTGAAGCAGGTGCCATCATGCGAGTTCTTTCCTGATCAAGCGGTCAAGACCAACATCGTCGGTAGCCGCAACGTCATCGAGGCAGCGCATCGTCAGGGCGTGGGTTCGGTCGTTTGCCTCAGCACGGACAAGGCCGTGTACCCCGTCAACGCCATGGGCATGACGAAGTCCCTCATGGAGAAGACCGCGCAAGCCTTCGCGCGCAACCACCCGGAGTCACGCACGGTGGTCTCCATCACGCGGTACGGCAACGTTATGTACTCCCGTGGGTCTGTCATCCCTCTCTTCGTGAAGCAGATCCAGAGCGGCCTCCCCCTCACCGTCACCGAGCCACGTATGACCCGCTTCCTGATGTCCCTTCAGGAGTCCGTCGACCTCGTCGATCACGCCTTCCTCCACGCGGAGCCGGGGGACCTCTTCGTCAAGAAGGCGCCTGCGTCCACGGTCGAGACCCTGGCTCGTTCGGTGGCTTCTGTGCTTGGCGTGGAGTCCGACGTGCGGCGCATCGGCATGCGGCACGGGGAGAAGATGCATGAGGTGCTCCTGTCCAGGGAAGAGCGGGTCAAGGCCGAGGACCAGGGTGACTACTTCCGCGTGCCGCTCGATGCCCGCTCCCTCGACTACTCGGTCTACGTCGAGGACGGCGACGAGGAGGCCGTCGAGGTGGAGGACTACGACTCGCACAACACCCGGCGCCTCGACGTCGCCGAGACAGTCGATCTGGTGCGCGCGCTGCCGGAGATGCAGCAGCTTCTCGCGATGGCCGGCCGATGAAGGTAGCCCTCACCGGCGCACGTGGCTTTCTGGGATGGCACACCCGCCTCAGGCTCCATTCCACCGGCGTACACGACGTCGTCTCAATGGCCCGTGACGACTGGCCTCATCTGGCTCATCTCTTGCGCAACGTTGACGCGGTCATCCACATCGCGGGCGTGAACCGCGGAGACTCGACCGAGATCGAAGCTGGCAACGTCCGACTCGCCGAGGACCTCGCCGCGGCCATCGGGCACCGCAACGAGCCCACCCGAATCATCTTCGCCAACTCGATCCAGGACTCGAACGGCACGCCGTACGGGACCGGCAAGGCGAGGGCCCGGGAGATCTTGGCGAAGGCCTGCGCCGCCTCGGGCTCAGAGTTCATCGACGTTCGTCTCCCGAATCTCTTCGGCGAGCATGGTCGGCCGCAGTACAACTCCTTCGTCGCCACGTTCGTCCACGCTGTGAAGAACGGCCAATCGCCTCAGATCCAAGACCGTCAGGTCGGACTTCTGCATGTGCAGGATGCCGCCGAGGAGCTCATTCGCTCGCTCGAAGGCCCAGCCCGCATGGTCACCCCGGACGTCACGGAGGTGGGCGTCCAGGAGGTTTTTGATCTGCTGCGGGAGTTCGAGCTGTCGTACGCAAGTGGCGAGTTCCCGGATCTCAGCACCAAGTTCCGGGTCGATCTTTTCAATACCTACCGTGCCGCTCTCTTCCCCGAGCAGTCGCCGATCCCTTTGACTCCCCACGCCGATACACGCGGCTCGTTCGTCGAGACCGTCAGGTGCCGAGGCGGCGAGGGCCAGACGTCCTTTTCGACAACCGTTCCAGGCGTCACCCGGGGAGAGCACTATCACCTCAGCAAGATCGAGCGCTTCGCTGTCATCGACGGGCGCGCCCGTATCTCCCTGCGGAAGATGTTCACGGAGGAGGTCATCGACTTCGACGTGGACGGCGCGAATCCTTGCGCCATCGACATGCCCGTCGGTTGGGCCCACAACATCACCAACACGGGTGACGACACCCTGCTCACCCAGTTCTGGTCTCATGAGCTCTTCCGCCCCGAAGCCCCCGACACCTTCCCCGAGCGCGTGCGTCCCGAGCACGAAGACCAGGAGAACCCCTGATGCTCAAGGTCATGACCGTGGTGGGCACCCGCCCCGAGCTCATTCGGCTCTCTCGCGTCATCAGCCGACTCGATGAGACGGTCGATCACGTCCTCGTCCACACGGGTCAGAACTACGACTACACGCTCAACGAGGTCTTCTTCCGGGATCTCGGGATTCGGAAGCCGGACCACATGCTCGGCGTCGACACTGCCAGCCTGGGCCGCGTGCTCGGCGGCACCTTGGCCGCGGTGGAGGAGGTCATCATCGCCGAGCGACCTGATGCTCTGCTCGTGCTCGGCGACACCAACTCGTGCATTGCAGCGCTCATGGCCCGTCGGATGAAGGTGCCGGTCTACCACATGGAAGCCGGCAACCGTTGCTTCGACCTGAACGTGCCAGAGGAGACGAATCGCCGCCTCGTGGACCACGTCAGCGACTTCAACCTGGTCTACACCGAACACGCGCGGCGCAACCTTTTGGCCGAGGGTCTCCACCCGCGTCGCATCATCAAGACAGGCTCCCCCATGCGGGAGGTCCTAAATGCCTACCGCGAAGGCATCAACGCATCGACGATCCTCACCGACAAGGGACTCGAAGAAGGCAAGTACTTCCTCGTGAGCGCGCACCGGGAGGAGAACGTCGACTCCCCTGAGCGCCTGACGGCCCTGCTCGCATGCCTCACGGGCGTCCACGACCAGTTCGGCCTCCCGGTGTTCGTCTCTACCCATCCGCGCACACGCAAGCGCCTCGAGGCACTGCCCGACTGGAGCGCCCCAGACGGCCTCATCTTCAGTGAGCCGCTCGGGTTCAACGACTACAACCGACTCCAGGTCGGGGCCGCCTGCTGCTTGAGCGACTCCGGCACCATCGCCGAGGAGTCTTCGATCCTTGGGTTCCCGGCAGTGACTCTTCGCGACTCCATCGAGCGTCCCGAGGCCCTCGACACCGGCGCCATCATGATGACGGGACTATCGGTCGCTGACTGTGTCGCCGCCGTCCGCGTCGCCATGAACTCGGGCCACCAGCGTGACGGGGTCAGCGACATCACCCCGGACGACTACCTCATTGACAACACAAGCGAGCGGACCGTCAAGTTCATCCTGTCGACCGCTCGCCGCCACCACGACTGGGCCGGCATCCGCGTCTGATGGCCGTCAGCGAGCAGCGGGTGACCGCCCCGACGAGAGCGCAAGTCCCAAACCGATCCCGCTTACTCGCCAAGAGTCTGGTCACGGCACTCATCACACGTGGTGTCGCCGGCGTCACGCCACTGGTGCTGATTCCCCTGACTCTGGCGTACCTCGGGCAACCGATCTTCGGCCTCTGGATGACGGCCCTGTCGCTCACGAGCATGGCACTCTGGTCGGACCTCGGCCTAGGGAGCGGGCTGTTGACGCAACTCACGCGATCGCTGTCCCTGGGCGATCGACAGCGGGCGCGCGAACAGGTGACGGGCGCGTACGTCACTCTCACCAGCGTGGCGGTGCTTCTGCTCGCCATCCTGTTGGGCAGTCAGGCATTCATCGACTGGCCCGTTCTGCTCAATGCCCAGGATGCCGGAGCGCGCGAGGCAACTCGCGGAATTGCACTCGCCTGTCTGACGGCGTTCGCGGTCAACATCCCTGCGTCCCTCGTGCAGAAACTGCAGTACGCCTCTCAGCAGGCGACGGCCAGCAACGTCTGGCAGGCGATCGGTAGTCTCGCGTCCTTGCTGGGGGCAGGAGTAGCAGTGGCGACCGAGCAGCCGGCGATTATCGTCGTCTCGGCCGTGGCCTTCGCCGCACCGGCAACCGCCTTCGTCAACTCGATTGTATTCTTCGCCCGAAACAGACACCTCACGCCGACCTGGCGAGCTTTCCACCCAGCGACGGCCCGCAATCTGCTCAAGCTGGGAGCTCAATTCTTCGGCATCTCCCTTCTCACCTCGGTGGCGCTCAACGCCGACAACTTGATCATCAGCCACACGCTAGGTCTACGCGCTGTAGCTGACTACTCCGTCGCCACTCGCGCGCTGAGTGCGCTTGGTCTGGTTATCACGTTCGCGAGCCTTCCGTTCTGGTCTTCCGCCGGCGACGCGCTGGCGCGCGGTGAAGTCCTTTGGATCCGGCGGACGACACGACTGATGTCAGTCGGGTCGGCCAGCGTGGTGACCCTGCTCGGTTGCGCGATCGTGCTGATGCGCGAGACCGTCTTCGGCTGGCTGAGTCCCGGCTACGTCCCATCGGTGACCCTGCTCGGAGGCTTGGTCATGTGGTGGGCACTCGTAGCCTTCGCAGGGCCGCTCTTCAGCGTGCAGAACGCCGGCTCCGTCCTGAGGCCCCAGACGGTGGGGTGGGCGGGCTTCCTGCTCTGCAGCATCCCGTTGAAGATCATGGCGGCGCTGCAGTTCGGCATCGATTCCGTCCCCGTGGTGGGGGCTGCTCTCTACCTTTTCGTGCTAATGCCTTTCGCTGTCGCGGGCTACCGCACGACCGCTCGGACGGCCCGAAAGCCAGGCACCTCTGTTCAGGGCTAAGAATTCACGTCTCGGGAGCGCTATCCCAGTCCACGTCATCTCAGAGGCTTCAAAGCGAGCATCAAGCCACTCTGAGCAAGGGACGCTCCGTTCTGAGGGCGTCCCGTCGGTGGAGGCGTGTCTTCCTTTTGCGCTACGGCAATTCGTCTTGGTGCGCGCGCGCGAGACGATCTCGCCCCTCAGTGGCTCGGAGCGTTCAATCCGCCTCATCGCGTTTACGGCCGTCCGGGTCAGGAAGGCGGTGATGGCGAGATATTGGCCTGTACACAGCGCTTATGTGGTGGCAGGGCCCTCGGCACAAAGCCGCCCGTTGAACTGCTAGGTCGATTAGAAAGATGACCCCCAGCATGAATACACGGTTTGCATCCCATGAGCACCGGAGCGGCAACCGTCGACCTGACATCCAGGCGCTACGGGCCCTCTCTGTCGCTATTGTTGTCACTCAGCACTTCTTCGGCGCGCCGCGGGGCGGCTTTGTCGGCGTAGACGTGTTCTTCGTGGTCTCCGGATTCCTCATCACGACGCTTCTCCTCGCGGAAGCACGTCGTGAAGGCGGCATCTCGCTCTTAGCGTTCTACGCGAGACGTCTGCGACGCATCTTGCCCGCTGCCCTTCTCGTGCTGATTGTCACCGTGCTCGTGGGTTTCATCGTCTGGTTCCCCGAGCCAGGCAGAACGAATTGGACGCCTGTCCGCCGCCTTCTGGGTGGCGAACTATCACTTTGCGGCTTCCGGGGCGGACTATTTGGCGGGCTCCGACCTCGCTCCCGCACTACAGCACTACTGGTCTCTCTCGGTAGAGGAGCAGTTCTACCTCGTTTGGCCGACCATTTTGCTTGCGGCACTCGCCATCGAGCGCACACGACGGATCCGTTCGGACCGTTTGCTCACAATCAGCTTGCTGGTTCTGGTCGCCGGTGGCTTCCTGCTTTCGGTAGTGGTTACGCATGCGAGGCCGCAGTTTGCATACTTCGACACATTGAGCCGAGTGTGGGAACTTGGGGCTGGCGGTTTGATTGCTGCCTACCTCGAAGGTAGACGAGCTTCTGTCCCAAGACTTGGCCGCGGCCTATGGTCCACGTTGGGCTTTATGCTAATCTTGGTCGGGGCGTTCGCCCTTTCTCCATCGTGGGCTTTCGCCGGCCGTGGGCCATTGTGCCTGTCGTCGGAACTGCCTGCGTCCTGATCGGTCGCCCGCGACGTCGACTGCAGATGCTCTCGGAGTCCAGACTCGTCCAAGGTCTCGGCGACATCTCCTACAGCCTGTACCTCTGGCACATGCCACTCCTGATCATCGCTCTGTCCCTTTTCGGTCCACTCGACAACCTGACTCTCGCTGGCCTCATAGCAATAGCGTTAGGCCTTTCGTGGCCACCTACCGCTGGCTCGAAGATCCGATCCGTCGATCTGGCTGGCTACGCTCGTGGGAGCGTAAACCTAGACCTCGACACCAACTTCTGACCATCTCAGCGATTTGCCTGGCACTTGGCCTCATTGCGGCCGCACAGTTCACCCCTGCGAAGTGGGGGTTCTCGAATCGGCCACGTTCAGTCAATCTCGCGAACTGGGAACCGATGTATTCGTTTCGCAGCGGCAGGTTCAGGAGGCGCTCCGGGCTGGCATGGCCCGTCAGGGTTACAACAACACGACACCAAGTGCGGAGGCTCTCGGGCCCCAGTAACTCGCGCCTACTTTCGACGTTCCTAACGGCTGCAGCAATGCTCTTGGCCGAAGGGAACTCGATATGTGCACTTTCGGCACGGGCTCCCGAACTATCATGGTTGTAGGCGACTCCGTCGCCATGGCGTGGGTTCCGACGGTGGTCGCAGCCTCATCGGGCAGCCGGATCCTTGCGGTGGGCGTGCCGAGCTGTTCGCCGTGGGACGTCCAGCACGGATCAAGTCTCGGCGTGATCGACTACCAGCGGGCGTGCAGTGTGGCCCGCGCCGGGATCCTCCAGCGCGTCCCAAGAACAACGGCCCGACGTCGTCGTCGTATCGAGCTCAGTTGGCAGTTACAGCAAAGTGCTTGCCGGTGACAGGTCCGCGGTCTGGGCTGCCGGGATGCGCTCGACGCTGCAGTCATATTTGCAGGTGACCAAGCACGTGGTAGTCGTGGAGAATCCGCCGATCGTCGGGGACGTGAGGCACTGCGTAAACCGGATCGCGGCACCTCAGACCTGTACCACGACGCTGGCCCGAGATCAGGTGTCAAAAACGGGGGCGGAGGAGGCTGCCTCCCAGACATTCCCCGGCCGGGTATCTTACGTCCCTGTTGCAACGTGGTTCTGCGACGCCGATGCACGTTGCCCGGCGGTGATAGGAACGTACCTAGCGCGAGTGGACCCCACCCACATCACGAATGCCTTGGCGCGAGCACTCGGACCGCTCCTCCGCGAATCGGCCCCTGAGCTGCAGGCATCCTCCACCGGAGGTCACGACTGAGTCCGAAGCTCTTCCAGAAAGACTCCCAGCCTTAGGGCCTGCGCGTTGGCTGACTTCTCCCTGGTTGCGAATGACTGGGCTGCGGCACCCATCCGCATCCGCGACTCGACATCCATTCGCTTGATGGCCCCGATCTCCGTCGCGAGTGCTCGTGGCCCATCGTCATGTGTCAGGCGAACGACGGCTGCGTACTCAGCCGGAAGGCTGGGCAACGGTGTCGAGACCACCGGCCGACCCGCCGCGAGGTACTCGAGCAACTTCGACGGGAAGGAGAATCGCGCCTCTCGCATGTTCAGGGGCCGGGGCTGCACGAGCACGTTCGCCCGGTCGAGCTCGGCGGGAACCATCTCGGGGGGAACCAGACGCGGCGGTAGAATTCTCGAGTCGGTTTGGGACCGCTCTGCAATCCACCCCTCCAACGGCCCCTTGCCCAGCATCTGCAACTCCAAGTCATGGTCGGGCAGCATCTCCATCGCCTCCACCAGAGCCCTAGCTCCGTACTCCTCGCTGAGACCGCCCGCGTACGCGATGCGGAAGGGCCCGGTCTGCGGTCCGGCGCCAGGAGTCGATTCAGGCCAAGTCTCAGGGGCAACGCCCTCCATCAACAGGCTGGGAACGCTTGGGGCCCACTCGTCGGCCAACGCGGGAGCAAGTACCACCACGCCGGTTTGCCGTCGAAGCGACGCCGCGACCACCCGACGATCCAGGCGCTTGAAGCTGGCGACCAACCGCGAATCCTCCGGCCTGATCACCCCCGGTGGATCGGTAATGACGATCACCGTGGTCATCCCTTGGGCTCTCATTGCTACGGCAAACCACAACCATGGGCTATGCGCGCCATGCACGAAGAGCGTGTCGACGGACTCAGAGCTCAGGGCATTTCGGCCTACGGTCATGGCACTCAGAAACCTGGTCACGTGCTTCAGCAGCACGAGGTTCACGAATGGCAACTCGCGCCCATCTCGCCCGTTGGCCGAGAACGACCTACCGGGAAAGAAAACTTGCGGATGGCCTGGGTAGCTCGACACGGGTGCGGCGCTCAGCAGGTACGGGGGCATTCCGGCCGCCTCTAGTGTCCGCACCATCGACCAGGCAAAGCGGTGGGTCTGCGAGGGCATCGCACGATCCTCCGAGATGATCTTGTTTATACGCTCGTCATCCAGCGTGAAGCCAAGCAGCGCGGCTCTCACTTGGATCGCCTGCAGCCGAGAATGCACTCGTAGGTGGCAGACAAACGATCAAGCATGTGCGTAAGCGTGTAATGCTCTTCTACCGTGGAGCGGGCAGACTGGGCAAGCGAACCCCGACCGGCTGGCGACCACACCAACCGTGTAATGGCGTCCGCGAGGGCATGAGTGTCTCGGGGGGGCACGAGGAGCCCACCGCCGCGCCGAAGTACCTCGACATTCCCGCCGACCGCCGTGGCGATGACGGGCAGTTGGGAAGCCATCGCCTCGAGTAGCGCGATCGAGAGGTTCTCGTGGAGTGACGGGAAGACGAATACGTCCGCTGCTTGGAGGATGTCCAACACGTCCGCACGGTTGCCGAGGCTCCTCATCGTCAGTCCCGAGATTCCCCGGTAGCTGGCAAGGATTTGATCTTCGTCCGGTCCTGATCCGACTACCAGCAGTTCTACTTGGCGCATCGTCTCCGTGGGCAGTCGGCTCAAGGCACCGGCGAGCTCCACATGTCCCTTCTCCAGGGAGAGCCTTCCCACAGAGACCAACACTGTCCGATCAATCGAGAGGCCTAGTTCTCGCCGCTTCTGCTGGGCGTGCCGGGCGTCGAGCAGCGGCAGAGGAACGCCGTTTTCGATTGGAGCCAGCACCTTCCTCCCGTGCCGTGCGATGAAGGGTCGTCGCGATGCGGCCTGAGAGACGGTTGCGATGTGCGACGCCAGGCTCAGCGTGGCTGGCTCGAGACCAGCCGTCATGACCAATCGCCTCGCGGACCGCTGGCCGCGGGTGAGGTCACGGTGAGTCCCGTGCACGGTCACCAGAATGTTGCGACATCCGGCCAAGCGGGCCGCCGCGGCGGCGTGAAAGCCCTCACTGCCCAGACCTCGTACATGGACCAGATCAGGAGCGATGGCGCGAAGGGCCGTAGCCCACTCGCGGATCCTGCGCACGTCGATTGACCCAGTCGAGCTCGTCTGGGTCAAGGGGACGAACTCGAACCTATCGGCCAGGTCGGAGTCAAGAACACGTTGTAACGCCGTCTGCGGTCCGCCCGTACCAGGAGCCCCAAAGCTGTGCTGCACGACGACTGGTTTGGCCACTCGATTTTCCCCTGTAATCTCAGCATTTCCGGCGAAGATCATCGTATCGGGCGACCGATCTGCCACCTATGCAGGAGGTGAGCGTGGATCCGGCTACAGCAAGTGGCACAGTTGTCCTCTTCGTGGGTGGCGAGTTGCCTCACGGGGATGCAACGGCCAATCGAGCCGTGTCACTTGCCAAGGCGCTCCGGGAGGGCGGTTGGAGCCCCGTGCTTCTCTCGGAGTACGCCTCGGATCGGTCGCACGACGCAAGGGGGGTCGTCGACGGCATCCCATACGCGAATATCGGTCTGACGCAGGGGAGCAGGGTGATGAGGCTAGCGGAACGATTCCGCCGTCAGAAGCGGGTAGCCAAGGCGCTCACCAGCCTGGGTCAGCCAAGGTCGGACGTGAGTCTCCTCATCGTCCATGCGACCTTGTACGGACGGCTGCTGCAGCAGTGGGCAGACCGCCGGCAGATCCCAATTGTCGCCGACCTCATGGAACGCCACGAGCCAACTCAGTTCGCTCGCGGAAGGCTCGATCCGCGCTACCTCAGGCATCGCCGGCTCTCAAGACTATGCGCACGGCGGCCCGCTGGTCTGCTGTTGATCTCCAAACAACTGCAGACCGTGGTGCGCCCTCGAGTACCCGCACTGGTCGTGCCGCCTTTTGTGGACACTCGCGAGGTCGTTCCCCACAGCGCTCCCACGGCAGGCAGCATGGACCACATCAACCTGGCCTATGCCGGAACGCCCACCAACAAGGATCTGTTGGGGCCCGTCGTGGACGCCATCGCGGCACTTGACCCACGGTTACGTGCGCGCGTGAAGCTCACCATCGCGGGGCCGACGAGGGAAAGCATTCTTGCGCTCGAAGACGTAAAGGAGTCGTCCTTGCAGTCGTGCGGAGAGTCGGTCGCGGTCGTTGGCCGACTCTCCCGTACAGAAGTACGCCGGCTCTGGAGCGCGAGTGACCTTTGCGTACTCGTGCGTCCACGAACGGGCTATGCCGTCGCCGGATTTCCCTCCAAGGTGCCAGAGGCGATGGCCGCCGGGTGCGCGCTGTTTGGGACCGCTCACGGGGACCTGGCGGACTTTACGCACGACGGCCTGGACGCCCTCTTGGCAACATCGTCAAGCCACGAGGATGTCAGCGCTGCCCTGAGGCGGGCGCTCATGATGTCCAGAACCGAACTCGATGCGGTTCGCAACGCGGCCCGCAGCGGCGCAGAGAACTTGTTGTCCGTCACGGCGTGGGCGCTGCCCCTCAGTGTCTTCCTAGATCAGCTGGACTCCCGTCATATTCGGAGCCACGGCTGCGTACCTGGGTCACAAACCAGGCCCCGCTCGTGAGACGCATCGGAGGAAGCCCCAGCAGCACCCGACTACGCGGCGCGGAATAGCCGACCGCAACGCGGCACGAGGGTAGGAACGTCGCGGTGGTCTGTTCAGGGTTTAGTGGAGGCTCGGAACTGACGCGACGACAGCAGCCTTCGCGGGGTTGTGGCGGTAGTGTTGGTCCTCGAACTCAACGGTAGGACGAGCCCGATCTCCCGTGAAGGCGCCGGTGGTTGAACCAGTCGATGTACTCCGCGACCACGATCTCGAGGTCATCTATGCAGCGCCACTGACCACGGTGGCGGATCAGCTCGGCCTTGAACAACGAGTTGAACGCCTGGGGCGTTGTCGTAGGAGTCCCCGGTCGAACCGACCGAGGCGACAGCGCAGGCGACAGCCGACCGCTGCGTGTAGCGCACCGCGACTACCGAACTCACCTGTCGGACTCGTGAATGCGGGCGGTGGTGCCCCATCCGGAGCGGGCCTGTTCCCACAACCCCACCTCGAGGGCGTACAGCGCCAGGTCGGATGCGCAGGTTCTTGGCCAGCTGTCAGCCAACGACCCGGCGCGAGTAGACGTCGATGACGAACGCGGCGTACACCCACCCGGCGAAGGTGCGGCAGTGGGTGGTGTCCGCGACCCACAGCTCCTCCGGGGCGGTCGCGGTGAACCCCGGCAAGACCACCCCCGTCTGGATGATGACGACCCTCACGGTGCCGACGAGCGGCACCGCCCGCTGCACCAGGTCCGGCCCAGGTGTCCGGTCCGCTGCCCGGGACCGTGGTGCGTGGCCCCTGCGCGCGGGACACGCCATGTATGCCAACGGATCGCATCAACCAGTGCGTCGTGCAGCGGGCCACCGCATGGCTTGCTTTCGCAGCTCGTCATGGACCTTCTGGGCGTAGTCACGCCGTGCTGTTTGCGTGGATCGTCACGATCCACGCCAGCGTCGTCGCGTCACTCACCGACAGCGCCGACGGCGCGCGTGCCTTGCCTGCGTAGTACATGGTCGGGGAGACTCGCGCGCCAGCCCTCGTCAGAACGGTGCAGATCGGCTCGATTCCGAACCAAGTCGCGTGCGCGTCGATGTACTCCAGGAGCACCCGAGCTAGCACCGCGGTGCTCATTTCAGTACACGACCGAGGCCTGCAGCGGCGAAAGCGCGGACACCGTACGCAGGATCTCGTTCGACCGGCGCAGCTCCTTGACCTCACGCTCGAGCTTGGCAATCCGCTTCGTCTCGGCGCTAGTCACACCAGGCTATGGCCGTCGGCGACCTCGGACTGTTGGGCCAGCTGCGCAACATCTCTGAGCTGGTCCGAGCTGCTCCCCGGCCCGCTTCAGCGCCCAGTACCGGGGGTCCCGGTCACGCCGCACATCGACGGCCACCCTGATCGCTCGCTCCCGAGGCTCCTCCGGTACTTCTTCGGTGCTGCCACCGACTCTCATCCTGCCCTGGAATGAGAGCCTCCGTCAGGCCCGGAACGGGACACACCTTTCGCAACTGCCTCTATCCCTTCGGCAACTAACTGGGGCCGCCCTCGGCCGCACGGCGCTGATGTACGCGGGACGTGTAACGGCTGACTGCGTACAGAACGATTGTTGTCACGAAGCCGATCGTGGCCGGCCGAGAGATGCCAATCTGGTTATTTGCCGGGATGTAAGCAATGAATAGCGTTAGTTGCGCGAACAGCAGCAACGCTAGTGTTGACCGCCTATACACCGCCTCGACCCAGAGGCGGCACCACCACCACCCGAGAACAAACATTAGGGCCACCACTCCAGGGAACGTCAGGTCGGACGCGAGCCAAGGGTATGCGGTCGCCCAGTACATACCTTGTGGCCACCCGGTACGGACCTCCGTCCTAGCCGGGTATGTCGTGTCGGCCATGCTGTCGCCGAAGCCGTACTGTGCAAAATAGGAGTCGATCGCTCGAGAGCCTCCACGCATCTCGGACCACTCGAACGTGGTGTCAAGGTTGTAGGACAGCCCCAAGTAGCCGTGGGTCGGGTAGAATCCGACGACGGCCAAGCCGCGGGCCAGGTCAGTCCCGAGCACGGTCTCGACTGCCGGGTTCGGCGCAAACTTTCCAGTCAGGCCGCCGACACTGGTGATGCGATCAGCTTGGCTATAGGTCATGTAGCCGCCAAACGCGAGCCCGACTGCGAGCAACGGCAGAAGCATTCTCCTCGTCCGCTGTCTCCCGCCTTGGATGGGACGGACAGCTCTCACCATGAGCCCGACGAGCGCGAAGACGGCAAGGTCGCCGAGGCCCTTCGTCGTCCCGATGAAAAGGTAGTAGGCCGCGTAGGCGCCCACGCCGAGCAGCACAAGCACCCTGACGGCGATATAGAGGCGTTTCCAGTAGATGACCGCCAGCGGGCCGACTGGCACGTAGAGCACGGACGCAAGAGTCAGGATCTGAATGACGCTGTTCGATGACTCGGCCTGTTGTTGCTGGTACACGTCGAACTTCGACAAATACGCGTTGCCAGGGTTGAGCACTGCCTTGATGATGTCACCGGCCCCGGCTGCCCCGTAGGCGACGAGCATGCTCAACCCGTAGATGCCGAGGTAGATCGCCGACGCGCGAGTGAGTCGAATCACCGACCGTAGCCTTTCCGGCCCTTCCGGTGGTGAAACGGGCTCGTGCCGGTAGCGACGTGCCGACAGCCAGTACCCGAGCCAGAGCGCCCCGGCTGCGGCGAGCACGAATATGGACAGCGCCCACATGTCGCGAACTAGAGACGACTGCCCGATCAGAAGGAATGCGCCGTACGTGCCCAGCAGCCATGCCGTCGCCGCGTGGATGGGTAGTTTCAGGCCAAGCGACCCAGTCCGTGCGACGGAGTCATTCATCACTCCCACCCATGTCGCCGCAACTGGCCTCACTTTTGATGCGCATTCGCAGCTCTTCCCATCCTTCGGTTCCAACTGGCGGCTTCCATCCCGCCTCTGTCAGCCAACTGACGTCCTGCCCCTGACCGAACCACATCATCTCGACTCTTCGGGCATTCGCCGCAATCGGCGCCGAAAGCCGACCCGTTCGTTCCAGCAACTGGACGATGCCTTCGGCGAGCCTCGTAGGCAGCACGCGGGGCTCGCGTCCACCCAGGAGTTGCATGAGGCCGCCGGTGGTCATGCCTTCCCATGGGTGGATGACGGTGCCGGGAGGCTGAGGCGGGCAGGTGGCCAGGAAGGCAATTGCACTCGCTACGTTCTGAACGAGTGCTTGCGGAGACGGGGCCGTTGAAGGCGCAGCCACGCTGCGCAACGGCGACTCGGCCAGCCGAACGATCGACCGGCTCACGCGCCGGTCAGCTGCGTGGACGCTGGGAGGTCGATAGATCACATGACGGTCTGGACACGCCCGGCGGACCAGCTGCTCTCCTACCGCCTTGGACTGGGCGTACGGCGAGAAGGCGTCTACATCTTCGGAGTCCGTGAGAACGGGTGCACGCCCTTGCACCACGGCACTGCTGACTTGGACGAACCGAGTACCAGACGAGGCATTCGTCGTCTCGGCAAGCAGACCCGGCAAGACGGCATTCGCCTGTCGAAGCGCGTTCACGTCCGTGGACGACGCGTCCGGGTCCCCCGCGGCATTGATGACAACCTGACACCCCTCGAGGGTGGCCCTGACTGCATGACGAGACGCCACGTCGACGCGCACTGCCAAAGTCCGATCGTCCACGTCTCCCGAGACACGCAGCCCCGAGATCGGTCGTACTTCGTGACCAGCGCTTTCCAGAGCTGCGACGACAGCACGACCGATGAATCCCGATGCCCCAACGACTGCAACGGTCATGCGAGCACCCCTTGGCGCGACGGTGAGAGAATGGCCTCTATGCGGTCGAGCGCGGCCTGCTCGGCGTACGTCTGCTCGTAGTGCGAGCGCGCGGCCACCCCCATCGCCTCCAAGTCGCCCGGTGAAAGCGCGGCCAGCTGCTCGGCGGCGGCAGCCATCTCAGCGTCAGATCCGGGGGTCACGCACAGACCGGCCCCGCTGTCGAGAATCACGCGAGCAGCATCGCCGGCGATGGCACCGATCAGCGGACGTCCCGCTGCCAGGGTCGCCTGGAGCTTGCTGGGAAGGGTCGTTCGCGACAACGGGCGGTCGCGAAGGCTGATCACCTGCACGTCGCCCGCCGCAAGGACGTGAGCCATGCGGTCAAAAGGCTGCGACGGGACGAATACAACATTGGAAAGGGCGGCGGAGGACACGGCCTTCTTCAGACGACTCTCCTCGACACCACCGCCGACGAGGACGAATGCGATGTCCTGCCGGTGGCGGAGACGCTCAGCGGCTCGCACGATGGTGTCCAGGGACTGAAATTCGCCGAAGTTGCCGGCATACATGACCGTGAAGCGTCCGTCGACCCCCAACGATTTCTTGGCCTGATCCCGTGCGTGGAGGGGCCGGAAGGCGGACTCATCGGCCCAGTTGGGCACGTAGGACACCTTCTCCCCTGGGACCCCCCGCTGGAGCAGCCGTTCCGCCATGCCCGGAGCGGTGACAGCAACGTGGCGCGCACGTCGATAGGTGAAGTCGCAGAAGCGGTGCAGGCCTCTCTCCACCGCAGATGCGCGACTCGATGATAAGAAGCCCGACGCCGTCACCGTGTCGGGCCAGAGGTCCTGGACATGCAGCACGAAGGGTGTGCCCCGCCGGCTCTGAAGGGCAAGCGCCGGCATGGCCGTGGTTGCGGGCGTCGAGTGGACCCAAGCCACGTCGACCTCCGGCAGCCTCGACAGCGCGACCAGCGACGCTGCCCCGGCAAATGTGAGGTAGTTACCCGCCCGTCGAAGCGCACTGTCATCGTGATTGACCCATAACGGTGCCCGATGCACGACGACACCGTCGAAGGACTCGCGTTGATAGGCCCGCACGGAGTAACCGGGGTAAAGCTTACCGTCCGGGTAGTTCGGGAACCCCGTGAGAACGTGCACCTCGTGGCCACGGTTCGCTAGCGCACGAGCGATGACGCCCGGAAGCGCGGCCGAGCCCTGCTCGGGATCGAACCACTGGCTGATGTAAGCGATACGCATTACGAGGTTCGCTCCGTTAGGTTTGGCAGGGCGAGAAACAGGGCAACGATCGCGACGGTGGCAGGCACCGATCCCGCAGGTGGCAGCAGCAGCCAGACCAAGAGGACGACGGCCGAGGCGCCGGCTACGAGAAGAGCAACAACGACATGCGACAGCCCGGCGACGGAGACCAAGCGTTGGTAAGCATGCTCGCGGTGAGCCACCATGAGCGGCGCACCTCGCCGTTTACGTCGCACCAGCGTGAGGGCCACGTCGCCCAGATGAAGAGCCAAGGGCGCGAGCAGCACGGCCGCCGATCCACCTTGCGAGGATCCAAGCAGGACACCACCGGCGATCAGCGCCCCGATGAGGTAGCTTCCTGAGTCGCCGAGGAAGAGTCGCGCATGTGGAACGTTCCAAGGCAGAAAGCCCAGAGCGGCGCCGGTGGCGATGCAGCCGAGGACGCCCAGTCCGATGAGCGCTACCGGACCAGAGAACGCCGCGATCAGAGCAGCAACACCCCACACGGTAAGGACCGCTCCGCTGATGCCGTTGATGCCGTCCATGAAGTTCACGACGTTGACGATCAGCGGATAGAGGCCTGCCCCAACCAGGGCGAGTCCCACACCGTTCAGCGAGAGCCCAACCAATGCACCGCATACTGCCTGAGCAGCCAGCCGAGGGAGCGGCGGGAGCGACATCCAGTCGTCAACGAATCCCACAGCTGCTAGGGCCACTGCACCAGCAACCACCACCCAGCTCACCGACAGCCCTAAGGTTACGGCCGCTACCGTGGCTGCAACCGAGCCCAGGAGACAGGCCAGTCCGCCAGCCCGTGGGGTCGGAGTGTCGTGTGATGAGCGATGGTTGGGGACATCGAGAATGTTGTGGCGGAGCAGAATGGCTCGCACGACCGGGGCTGAGGCGGCAGTCACGACAAGGGCCAGCAGCAGGACGAGTGCGTACCTCATGCAGAGCGTGCCTGGAGAGTTGCAGGAGCGTGAGCGCCGGATTCGCCAGCCATCCACTCCACGGCCTCGTGGCCCGTTGAAAACGCGGTTTTAAGGGTCTCCTGCGAGCTGATGCTGGGCACGGCGACGCTGTCGACCAAGGGATGTGCGGTTTGCCGACGGTCCTCGTTGGGAGAGAAGAGCTCCTCGCCGAGCTTCTCGCCAGGGCGCAGACCGGTGAAGACGACGTCTATGTCGCGTCGCCCGCTCATCCGGATCAGCGTGTTGGCGACCTCGAGGATCTTCACCTGCTCGCCCATCTCGAGCACCATGACCTCACCGTCGACACCGATCGAGGCGGCCTCGAGCACGAGCTGACACGCCTCCGGGATGAGCATGAAGTAGCGGCGCACGTCCGGGTGCGTGACCGTGATGGGCCCGCCCATCTCGATCTGGGCGGTGAACGCGTGCACGACCGAGCCGCGCGAGCCGAGGACGTTGCCGAACCGAACAGACACGTATCGCCCGGTGGCGCGGCGGGCGAAATCGGCCGTGAGGCGCTCCGCGAGACGCTTGCTGTAGCCGAGCACACAGGTCGGGTTGGCCGCCTTGTCCGTCGAGATGTTCACGAACGTCGAGACACCGGCTGCCTCAGCGGCGGATAGAACGTTGAGCGTCCCGATGACGTTGCTCTTCCAGGCCTCGAGCGGATGTGCCTCGAGCAGCGGGAGGTGCTTGAGGGCGGCAGCGTGGAAGACGACCTCGGGGCGGGCCCTGTCGAACGCCTCGGCGAGCGCCTTTGGGTCGCGGATGTCGGCCAAGATGAGGTCTTCAGAATCGAGAAGACCGTGACCCGAAAGGGTCATCTCTGTGGCCTGCAGACCTGACTCGTCGCGGTCGAGCATGAAGAGACGTGACGGGCCGAAGCGCGCGATCTGACGGCACAGTTCCGAGCCGATTGAGCCACCGGCGCCTGTGACAAGGACACGGCGGCCTGAGATCTGCTCGGCGATGACGGTCGTGTCAAGCTCGACCGGGCGGCGACCCAATAGGTCAGCCACGTCGAGGTCATGGAGGTCATTCGGTGTGGGACGGCCACCAATGATGTCCTTGAGCGGGGGCAGGCTGACGACATCTAGCCCGGCGTCTGCCGCGCGAGACGCCAGGTCACGCAGGGTGGCCGCCTCGGCGTTCGGCAGGGCAAGGACGAGGACATCCGCCTCGAAGCGCTCGGCCACGGCGGCGATGTCGGCACGGGTGCCTCGTACGCGAAGCCCCTCCAGGCGCAACCGGTGCTTCGACGGGTCGTCGTCGAGGAGCGCGACAGGTACGAACGAGCCCGCACCGTCGTACTTCATGCTGCGAAGAAGCCGACGGCCCGCCTCACCAGCGCCCAAGATGACAGCGCGTCGCTCGGCGGCGGTCTGCATCGCCCGGTGCGACCGGACCGTGCGCACCACGAACCGCAGAGCGAACATGGCAGCGATCGCCAGGGTGGCGGCGGTGACCGGAACGCCCCGTGGAATGACCGGCGTTGCTGCCATGAGCGACCAGAGGAACAGCACGGCTCCCACAACGGCCGTCGTTGTCGTCAGCTCGACGATCTCCTCGAACGAGCCGAGGACGTGACTGATCGAGTAGGGCCCCACGAGGTAGCCCACGACGAGCTGGCCCACCATGGCCGCGAGCGCGAAGTAGGCCGTGCCCCGCAGAAAGTGCTCGTCGACTGTGAAGTCGAGTCGGATCCACAGCGCCGCGAAAAGCATCGCAACCCAGATCAGCGCGTCGACCGCAGCCCACCCGAGTCGCACCCACCGCGCTCTGCGTAGCTGTGCTGTCACCCTGTACTCACCACTATCCCTGACTAACGTGCCCCGAGTCCACGCACGCGTCATGGGTTCTGCGACGATGACGACCTCGTCCCGGAACCCGACGTGAACGGCATATTTGGTGCCGATTCGGTCAAACCACGCGCATGGGAAGCATAACCCTGAGTTGGTAAAGTTTTGACATGTCGGACATGTGGACGCATGGCTGACCGTTGGCACTGGCATCCCGGGTAGTGCCGGACCCCGGTCCACTACGCTGCGAGCACCGGGGCCTCCCGGGCGGTTCGGCCTCGACGTCCTTGCTGGAGGAGCCCGATGTACACCCCCAAGATGAGTTCACGCCTCGCCGTCGAGGCGCTCGGGACCTTCTGGCTCGTGTTCATCGGCTGTGGCTCGGCCATCTTCGACGGCAAGTTCCTCGTCAAGACGCTCGCCGACCAAGCACCGGTCAACTACGGCATCGGCCACCTCGGCATCGGCATCGCCTTCGGCCTGGCCGTCACGACCATGGCGTATGCCGTGGGCCACGTCTCCGGGGCGCACTTCAACCCGGCCGTGACGATCGGCATCGCCGTCGCGAAGCGCTTCGCATGGCGTGAGGTGCCGGCCTACCTCGGCGCCCAGCTGGTCGGCGGCCTCCTGGCGGGCGGCGCGCTCGCCGGCCTGCTCTCCTCGACGGGTCGACGCGTCACCGGCAACCTCGCGGCCAACGGCTACGGCGTCCACTCCCCCGGCGGGTTCGCACTCGGGGCGGTGCTCGTCGTCGAGGCGCTCGTCACCGCCTTCTTCGTCTACGTCATCCTCGGCGCGACCAAGGACGACGCCCCCAAGGGCTTCGCCCCGCTCGCCATCGGCTTCGGTCTGCTCCTCGCGCACCTCGTGGCCATCCCGATCAGCAACGCCTCGATCAACCCGGCGCGCTCGACAGCCGTCGCCTTCTTCAACGGCAACGGCGCCGCAGGGCAGCTGTGGGCCTTCTGGGTCGCCCCCATCATCGGTGGCCTCATCGCCGGCAGCACGTTCGCCTGGATCACCGGCGAGCGGCGCGACGACATGGACATCAGCGGCTCGACCGACATAGTCGAGAACGCAGCGGTCGACGCCGCAGGACGCCCCGTCCTCGACGTGGACTCCACCGACTGAGACGCGGTCACGCCTTGGCCGCGAACATCCCGAGGCGGTCGGTGCCGAGCAGCGGGAAGACCGTCGACGACGAGAGCTGGGCACGCTTCTCGAGCGCCTCGGCGAGGATCGTTCGGTAATCGGTCGTGCCCGCCAGGTCCCCGTTGTCGAGGTTGGCCGCGGCGAGGCCGGGCCAGCGGCCGTAGACCTGCCCGCCGCGCACGCCGCCGCCCATGACGAGTGACACGTTGCCGTGCCCGTGGTCGAGGCCGCCGGAGCCGTTCTGCGTGACCCGGCGCCCGAACTCGCTGAGCGTCACGAGCGTCACGTCGCTCATCTGCGCGCCGAGGTCCTGGTTGAAGGCCGCGAGCGCCTGACCGAGGTCGGTGAGCTGGCGGAACATCCAGCCCGAGTCGCTGGCGCCGAGGCCGGAGTGCATGTCCCAGTTGCCGACGTCGATCGTCGCGGCGCGCAACCCGATGCGGGCTTTGATGAGGCGGGCGAGGTCGCGCAGGGCGTCGCCGACGGCGCCCGTGGGGTATGCCGCACCGTTGGCCGGGGTGTAGCCGGCGGCCTTGAGCGGCGCCATCGCCCCGAGCGCCCCGAGCGTCGCCTTCGCGGGTGCCGCGAGCGCGGCGGGGGCCCCGGCATACAAGGCGCTGAGAGCGGTGGTCCAGCGGGTCGACTCCTCGGGGGTGCTGGCGCCGCTGAGGCTGAAGCTGTCGACGGTGCGGATCGCGACCTCGGGGTTCGGGCCGATCATCGACTGGGGCGTCGTCGCCGAGCCGACCGAGGCGGACGCGAATGTCGAGACCGGCCCACTGAGGCCGATCATCCGGTCGAGCCAGCCGGTCCGCAATGTCGATCCGGGGGCGGCGTTCTCCATCGTGGCCATGGCCTCGAAGTGCGACCGCGTCGGGTTGACCTGTCCGACGGCCTGGACGGCTGCGAGCCCGCCGGAGTCCCAGATCGGCTTGAGAGGTGCGAGGGCCGGGTGCAACCCGAAAGTGCTGTCGAGCTTGATCGCCCGCGACGCGGGGATCGCGATGGTGGGCCGCGCCGTGAAATAGGCGGGGTCCCCGACCGGGGCGACGGCGGACAAGCCGTCGAAGCCACCGCGCAGGCTGAGGATGACAATCGTATCGCCGGTGTATGCCGTCCCGGCGAAGGCGAGCTGCGTGGCGGCGCTCGGGCCGGCGGCGCCTACGACGGCGCCGAGCGCACCGAGGGCTGACGCGCCGGCGAGCAGTGTGCGGCGCGAGACCTGCGAGGTGAGCGCCTGCCCCTGGGGACAGCCGCAGCCCTCGACGGCAGTCGGGTGCGTGGGGGTGCTGGTCATGGTGGTCCTCAACGGGTCGCGAAGTTCGGGGAGTTGAGCAGCAGGGCGACGACGGACGACAGACGCCACGTCACGGCCGCAGCGCCGGCCTTGAGGGCGTCACCGGGGGCGTGGTCGACGAACCGGCAGATCGCGTCGCGTTGCGCGGTGGTCAGCGAGAAGAGCAGCTTCGCGGCGAGCGCGTCGACCAACGCGGCATACGTGCTCGGCAGCGGGGACGGGACGAGGGCGGTGACGTCGGGACGCTTCATCGCCTTGAGCGTCCAGTTGCCGGCGAGGCTCAGGTGGAAGTTCCAGCGGTTCAGGGTGCTCGACGCGCCACCCCACGCGGGGGCGAGGTCCGGGTAGCCGTTTGGTGCAGGCCAGCCCATCGGCGCCTGCCCGAAGGTGCCCATCAGCCAGATCAAGCCGCGCAGGTCGCTCGTCACCCCGGCGGCCGGGATCGGCTCGGGAGTCAGTCCGAGAATGCGGCACGACGCGAGGGCGTCCTCGTAGGGCGTGCGGATCTTCTGGCCCACCGACGCGGCGAACTCGGGAGAGAGGAAGAGGGCCCGCAGCACCGGCGCCATGGCCGTGCCGTTCGCGAGGTAGACCTGCGCGAGCTTGGTGACGAGCGTGGCCGGGGGCGTGTCGGAGACGTAGCGGATCGCGAGCTTCGTCGCGATACGGTTCGCCGTCGCCGGGTGGTTGGCGAGGTAGTTGAGATACAGCGTGGCCACGGCGCTGCCGCTCTCTGGGACGGTGTTCGGGTCGCTCCAGCCCAAGACCTTGACGGTCCCGACGTAGCGGCGCTGTGGTTTGTAGGAGTACAGCCCCGACTCCGCGTCGACGCTGAGGCCGGTCAGCGCAAGCGCGGACATCTTGACGTCCGCCTCGGTGAACGTGCCGACGCCCACGGTGTGCAGCTCGAGCAGCTCACGGCCGTAGTTCTCATTCGGCGCTTTCTTTGTGCTGTCGGCGTTGTCGAGGACCTTGAGCATCGCCGGGTGACGGGCGGCCGCGTTGAGCATGTCCGAGTACTTGCCGAGGGCGTGCTTGCGGATGACGTCGCGCTGGAAGAGGTGCGAACTGTCCCAGACCTCGCTGCTCGGCACCGGGACGACGAGGTGGTTCGTCCAGAAGTCGACGACCGTCTCGAGGAGCTGCCGCCGGGAGAAGAGCGCCCGCGCGAGGTGCGACTCGAGCAGGTCGTTCATGACCAGCCACGTGTCGGTGGGCGCGAGGCGCTCACGCACCTCCCACGTCTTCCACCCCAGGCGCGGCCAACGCTTGAGGACGGCGTCCATAGCCGTGTCGGGGACCTTCGTAAGCGGCGCGAGCTGCGCGTCGAGCCACGCCGTCGTGCCCGCCGCGCGGACCTCGGCGACCAGCGCAGGCGTCGGGCCGAACGTGGCGCGGCGCAGCAGGTGCAGAACCGGGTCGGTGGGGGTGGCCGCCACCATCGCGCTGGGAGCTGCCGTCGTCGTGGCCGCCGACGCGGCCGTCGCGGTCGCCATGGCGAGGGCGGCCCCACCTCCGAGCCCGGAGAGCACGCGTCGCCGTGCCGGCGCTGCGGCCGACGGCGACTGGGGGGAGTGAGCGGTCATGCGGAGGACGGTACATATCAGATCTGCCCATGACTGCGTTATCGGACATTCCGGTCAGCAAGGGATCCTTCGTGAAGGTCTGAACTCCATTTCGTGAATATGAAGATATGCTCTTCACATGGCCGAACTGAAGGTCGAGGCTTCACCCGTGGCGCTCATCGGCGACATCGTCGAGTCCCGCACCCACCGTGACCGCCAAGCCCTGCACGACGCGTTCGAGGCCGCCGTGGCCCGGGCCAACGCCGACGTGCCCATTGACGACCCCGCCGTCATCACGGTTGGCGACGAGTTCCAGGGCGTCTACCCGACCCTCGGCGCGGCGCTGCGAGCCAGCTTCATTGTCCGGACCGAGCTCTTCCATCGAGCCGATGTTCGCTTCGGACTCGGACGTGGAGACGTGGCGACGCTCGACCCCGTCCGCGGCATCCACGACGGACCTGCCTACTGGGCCGCCCGCGAAGCCATCACCATCGCGGAGGACCGCGCGCAGCGAGCGCAGACTCGGACGTCGCGGACGGCATACGTCGCGCCCGACGAGCCGCCGGCCACTGTGGCTGCCGTGCGTGCCGCGCTCGACTGTCTGGACTTCATGGTTGGCTCCATGTCGACCACCTCACGCGAGATCCTCGGAGGACTCATGCACGGTCACGCTCAGCACGACGTCGCCGACCGGGTGGGCATCAGCCCGTCCGCGGTGTCGCAGCGCGTGCGCCGGGACGGCATCGGGATCGCTCTCGAGGCCATGGAGACCCTCGGAAACCTGCCGTGACCTGGCTGTCGATCGTGCTGGCCGGCATCGGGGTGGGCGACATCGTCCGGTCGACGTCCTGGCGTCCCGGCCGGGTCGTCGGGCACGTTGCCGCTCCGGTTGTCATCGTCGCCCTCGGCCTGCTGGCCGGGATGCACGGCTGGGCCGACCTGCTGGCCCTCGTCCTCGCCGCAGCGGCCGGAGCCGCGTGGGCCGAGCTCTCCCGCCTCACCCAGATGACGGGGCGGGGCGCACTCGCGCCGCTCGCCGTCTTCGCCGCCATCGTCGTCGGCCTGCTTGCCTTCTCCGGCGCCGCCTCCCCCGCCGGCGGCGTCCTCGCGACGTGGCTCGGCTGGGCCGATCTTCCCGGCAGTGGTCCGCTGCCCGTCGCCCGGGTGCTGCTGCTCACGGGGCTCGCCCTCTTCAACGTCGCGACGGCCAACATCATCGTGCGGCTCGTGCTGCTCACCATCGGCGCCCTGCGACCCTCCGACGTCACGAACGCCAACGCCGCCGCCGCAGCCGCCGCCTCCCGAACGGGACGCGCGGCTCCCCCGACCAATCGGCAGCCCGCCGACCGACTCAAAGGCGGACGGCTGCTCGGCCCCATGGAGCGTCTGCTCATCCTAGGTCTCGGCGTCGCCGGGGAGTTCGGGGCGGCTGGCCTCGTCATCGCGGCCAAGGGCTTGCTCCGCTTCCCGGAGATCCAGGCCGCCGCCCGGTCGGCCAACGGCGACCCCGCCAGCGCCTCGTACCAGGGCGGGCCCGCCGGCATCGACGACGTCACGGAATACTTCCTCGTCGGCAGCTTCGTCAGCTGGCTCATCGCCCTCGGCTCCCTCGCCCTCACCGTCTGACGCCGCCCGGCCCTCCCATCCCAGCCCTGCCCAGGAGAGACATGCCCCGTGCCACGACGCTCAGCCGGCGGATTCGGCGACGACTGCGTCCCGTCCGGCGCCGAATCGGACGTCGGGCGAGGGAGCTCGACACCGACCTCCGCGACCTGCTGACCGTGCGGGCCGCCCGCCGTCAGCTCGAACGCCGCCCCAGCCAAGGGACCCGAACGAGCGACACGGCAGCCGTCCTGCACCTCTACTACGCCGACGTGTGGCCCGCCCTCGTGCCCCACGTGAAGCGCCTCGCCGCTGCCGGCGTCGACCTCTACGTCACGCTGCCCCTCCAGAACGCCCACCTCGCGCCAATGATCGAGTCGGCGCTGCCGGGCACATGCTGCGTCACGGTGCCCAACCGTGGCCGCGACGTCCTGCCCTTCCTCGTCGTCGCCGAGCACCTGGCTCGTCAGGGCTACGTCGCCGCCCTCAAGCTCCACGCCAAGAAGTCGCTGCACTTCGGCGCCGGCGACATCTGGCGGGACCAGATGGTCGAGGAGCTCGTCCCCACCGACCCCGCCGTCCTCGGCGAGCTCGTCGCCGTCCTGCATCGGCCGGACACCGGCGTCGTCGGTCCGCGCGGCAGCTACTTCGCGCTCTCGACCTACTGGGCCGGCAACGCCGAGTCCGTGCGGCGCCTCGTCAAACCCACGGTGACGACCGAGGCGCTGGCCCTGCTCGACGACCCGAGGGAGCTGGGTTTCTTCGCCGGGACCATGTTCTGGGCCCGGCTCGACGCCATCCGCCCGCTGCTGCGCCCCGACCCGCTCGGGTTCGTCCGCGAACCGACCCCCAAGGACGGCACGCTCGCCCATGCGTTGGAGCGCGCCCTGACCGTGCTGCCGGAGCTTCTCGGGCGCCGGCAGTACGACTGCGACGGCGACGAGGTCGCACCCCGCGAGCGCCGTGCCGAGCCGCTGCCCCAGTGGTACCGCGACGCGACGCAGGCCGCCAAGGCGGAGGAGGCAGCCCGCGCGAAGCACGCCCAGCAGGAGCGCGCCGGAGCCGAGCAGGTCAGCCCGGCCTGACGGCATACGCCCGCCTGATCTGGCTCCACGTGATCGCCGTCACGCACGTCTCGGACGCACGCGGCCGCCGGAAAGGTGAGCCCGGGCGCCCGTCCGGCCACGCGCGCACCCACTGATAGCGTCGGAGCGTCCAGCGCCACACCGATGTGAAGGGCCTTCCTGTGAGCACTACCCCTGTCAAGGTCGCCGTCACCGGCGCCGCCGGCCAGATCGGCTACAGCCTCCTGTTCCGCATCGCGAGCGGTGCCCTGCTCGGGCCCGACACCCCGGTGGAGCTGCGCCTGCTCGAGATCACCCCCGCCCTCAAGGCGCTCGAGGGTGTCGTCATGGAGCTCGACGACTGCGCCTTCCCGACCCTGGCCGGCGTGCAGATCGGCGACGACGCGACGAAGGTGTTCGACGGCGTCAACCACGCCCTCCTCGTCGGTGCCCGCCCCCGCGGCCCGGGCATGGAGCGCGGCGACCTCCTCGAGGCCAACGGCGGCATCTTCGCCCCGCAGGGCAAGGCCCTGAACGAGGTGGCGGCCGACGACATCCGCATCACCGTGACCGGCAACCCGGCCAACACCAACGCCCTCATCGCGATGAGCAACGCCCCCGACATCCCCACCGAGCGCTTCTCGGCCCTGACGCGCCTGGACCACAACCGCGCCATCAGCCAGCTCGCCGCCAAGCTCGGCGTGCCGGTCACCGAGATCAAGAAGATGACGATCTGGGGCAACCACTCCGCGACGCAGTACCCTGACCTCTTCCACGCTGAGGTCGGTGGCCGCAACGCCGCCGAGGCCGTCGGCGACCAGGACTGGCTGGCCGGCACGTTCATCCCCACCGTCGCCAAGCGCGGCGCGGCGATCATCGAGGCCCGCGGCGCGAGCTCGGCCGCATCAGCCGCCTCCGCCACGATCGACCACGCCCGCACCTGGGTGCAGGGCACGGCCGACGGCGACTGGGTCTCCATGGCCGTCCGCTCGGACGGGTCCTACGGCGTGGAAGAGGGTCTCGTCTCCTCCTTCCCCGTCACGGTCAAGGACGGCACCTGGAGCATCGTCCAGGGCCTCGACATCGACGACTTCTCGCGCGGCAAGATCGACGCCTCGGTCGCCGAGCTCGCCGAGGAGCGCGACGCCGTCAAGGGTCTCGGCCTCATCTGAGCCACCGCTGGGCCGACCGGCTCACGACGAAAGGGCGCCGTCCACCGCGAGGTGGGCGGCGCCCTTCGCGTATGCCGTGTGCGCGGGTCAGCGACGCCAGCCGAGCCGAGCGGCCCGGGCCTTGAGCGCCTCGGTGAGGTTCGGCGCTGCGCTCTGCGGTCTCACGTGGGTGCCGCGCAGTCGCCAGTACCTCGCCTCGGCCCATTTCGTCAGCTCACCCGGGTGCTGCAGCCACAGGCGAGCGAGGCGCACTCGATGAGCGACTTTCTGCTGCACGAGCTTTCGACCGGACACGGCGCGGTCGTAGGCGAGCTCGAGGTCGAAGCGCTCGTTGACCACGCGCGGCGAGACGCGTGCGCCGACCGTCATGTTGAGCAGGTTGCTGCCGTGGATCACCTGCACCCACATCGGCGGCGCGCTCACCTCCCGCACCGGACCCCACTGCCGCGCGCGAGCGTGCCGGGCGGCATACACCGTGCTCACCGGGGAGTCGGGCCGACGCCGCTCGATGAGCGTGAGGAACGGGCTCGACAGCTGGTCGTAGAGGTACGTCGCGCCGCTCCGGTCGATCTGGATGCCGCGCGGGAAGTCGAGAAACAGGCCCTCGGTCGGCGTGAACTCCCGCTGCACCGCCGCCAGAAAGTCCCGCGCGATGGCGTCATCACTGTCGAGGCGGGTCGTCAGCAGCCACGGAGCCGCCGAGCCCGGCGCCTCAGCCCCGCGGTGCTCCTCGATGGCCCGGCCGAAGATCGACGGGGTCCACTGCTCGCGGCTCCAGACGGGCGTGAACGTGCCCTCGGCGAGGGCCTCGACGTCGGCGCGGAAGTCGTCGCTGCAGCGGTCGTCGAAGAGGACGAGCCAGGTGAAGTCCGCCCCCCGCTGGCTGCGCACAGACGACCAGCAGGCGTCGACGAAGAAGCCGAGGCGGTAGCGCAGCCACTCCTCCTGCGCCGGGACGCCCGCCGAGAAGGCGGCGCTGAACCGGGTCAGGAGGTAGTGCTCGAACGCCTCGGGCTCGGGGCTCGGCACGGTCAGGCGCTCAGCGGGCGGTGCGGCCGACGGAGGTGCGCTCCGGGCTGTCGGGACGGACGTTGACGGTCGCCGACGCGATGAGCACCCCGATCCCGAGCGTCAGCAGGATGACGACGTCGAGGGTCCGGGAGCGCACGTTGAGGCCGCCGGCCTTGCGCGAGGGCCGCGCGACGACCCGGATCAGGGCGCCGACGAAGAAGGCGGTGGCCATGATCCGCCCACCCCAGCGGACGTCGAGGAACCCCATGACGAGGACCCCGATCGCAGCCATGCCCGCGACGAGGTACCACCAGCCGAGAACGACGAAGCCGCTACCCCGCCACTCCATCGGGGCCGCTCAGGCGCCGGACGCGACCGAGGACTCGGCCGCCTCGACGATGTTGGTGAGCAGCAGGGCCCGGGTCATCGGGCCGACGCCGCCCGGGTTGGGGCTGACCCAGCCGGCGACCTCGGCGACGTCGAGTGCCACGTCGCCGGCGATCTTGCCGTCGACGCGGCTGACGCCGACGTCGAGCACGGCCGCGCCGGGCTTGACCATCTCGCGGGAGACGATGCCGGGCACACCGGCGGCGGCGATGACGATGTCGGCCTGGCGCACCTCGCCGGCGAGGTCCTTGGTGCCGGTGTGGCAGAGCGTCACGGTGGCGTTCTCGCTCTTGCGCGTGAGGATCAGGCCCAGCGGACGGCCCACCGTGAGGCCGCGGCCGATGACGACGACCTTCGCTCCGGCGATCGGCACCTCGTGGCGGCGGAGCAGCTCGATGCAGCCCATCGGCGTGCACGGCAGCGGGGCCGGCTTGCCGAGCGCGAGCCACCCGAGGTTCATCGGGTGCAGGCCGTCGACGTCCTTGGTGGGGTCGACGCGCGACAGCAGGGCCATCTCGTCGAGGCCGGTCGGCTGCTGGACGAGGAAGCCGGTGCAGGTGGGGTCGGCGTTGAGCTCGTCGATGACGGCCTCGACCTCGGCCTGGGTCGCCGTGGCCGCCAGGTCGCGGCGCAGGCTGGTGATGCCGATCTCGGCGCAGTCCTTGTGCTTGGCGTTGACGTACCAGTGGCTGCCCGGGTCGTCGCCGACGAGGACGGTGCCGAGGCCCGGCACGACCCCCTGCTCGCGGAGGCGAGCGACCCGCTGGGTCAGCTCGACCTTGATCGCCTTGAGGGTGGCCTTGCCGTCGAGGATCTGTGCCGTCACGGTGGACATCCTGCCACCCTCGACCGGCGACCGTGGCTGGGGCTCAATCGGCCAGCAGGCGCATCAGCTCGTTGACGTTGCGCTCCCAGGTCAGCGACTCGGCGCGGGCGCGCAGGGCCTGGCCCCGGCTGACGCGCTCGCTCGGGCAGGTGACGAGCGCGTGCAGGGCGTCGGCGAAGCGCGCTGTGTCGCGCGGGTCGACGTAGACGCCGTCGGGTCCGAGGTACTCCGGTATGCCGCCGCTGCGGGCCGAGACCACCGGCAGCCCCGAGGCCATCGCCTCGGTGACCACCTGCCCCGCGGGCTCCTGCCACTCGACGGGCATCGCGAAGACGTCCGCCTCCCCGTAGACGGCGGGCAGCGAGCGCCGGCCGACGAACGGCGTGAACCGCACAAGGTCGCCCAGCGGCGCGGCGGCCCGCCGGAGCTCCTGCTCGTGGTCGGAGAGTCCCTCGGCGGGGCGCAGCCCTGCTGACCCGACGACGTGGATCCGGAAGTCGCGGGTGCGCCGGGCCAGGACGTGGGCGGCAGCGATGAGGTGGTGGACGCCCTTGTGCGGCACGACGTTGCCGACGGACAGGATGGTCACCGGGGCGCCGGGCTCGCGCGGGACGGGCCGGAAGCTCTCGGAGTCGACCCCGTTGCGTAGGACGTGCAGGTTGTCGGGGCGGTGGCCGAGCCGTTCGACGATGGTGCCCGCGAGGTACTCGCTGACGGTCACGGTGGCGTGCGTGCGTGCGATGACCCGCCGGATCTCGGCGGGGCGCCAGGAGCGGAAGACGTCGTTGCCCAGGTGGAGCACGACCTTGCCGCGGAAGCGCCGGACGAGCCGGTCCGTCACCGCCCCGGCGTAGTTGTAGACGACGAGGGCCTCGGCGTCGGCCGGGACCGCGTCGAGCGCCTCCCGGTGGAAGCGCGCGACGAGCGGTCGGCGCCCGACGGCCACACCGCATACGGCATCGACCCGGCGCTCGAGGTCGGTGAACCACTCACGCCGGGTGGAGCGCGACGACGCGTAGGGCACGAGCGTGCCGTCCGGGTAGTCGTGCTGCCGGCGGTCGCTGACGAGGACGTACGTGCGGCCGCCAAGGGCCTCGTGGGCGCGCGCCTGCGCGTTGATCTTCGTCGACATCGCGTTGCCGGTGGTCGTGGAGTACTCCGAGAAGACGTACGCGAGCTGCGCCACCGGGCTGACGAGCGGCACGGTCGCGCTCGATGCATGCTCCTGCTGCCTCGAGCCGTCCATCGTCCTCTCCTGCTTCGCGCGGCCCCCGAGAACGTTTGGCGTGGCGCCGCGGTCCGAGCGTAGGAGAAACGACCAGCACTGTGTGGGCAATACGGACCTCACCGCGCGACGTCGGGCACCTGGTGGTGCGTGCGCTGCCCCCGCTCGGGGCCGGGCTGCGGCCGACCTCTCAGGTCAGGTCGGCGAGCGCGACCTCAGGGTCGGCGAGCCGGTCACGGTCGACGACCGTCCGGTCGCGCACGAGGCGCTGGACGTCGTCGATGGTGTCCCAGACGTTGACGTGCATGCCGGCGAGCACCCGCACGCCGTCGCCCTCGGGCACGACCCAGAAGGCCATGAACTCGTTGCTCGACGGCTCACCGCGCAGCAGCACCTCGGCGTCGCTCCCGCGCGGCACGTAGCCGGCGTACTCGAGGCCGACGTCGTACTGGTCGGAGAAGAAGAACGGGATGGGGTCGTAGGTGACGTCCTGGCCCGCCATCGACCGCCCAGCCGCGAGCCCGCCGTCGTTGGCGTTGGCCCAGTGCTCGACGCGCACGTTCGTGTCGAGCGCGGTGCTGCGCCAGTTGGCGACGTCGCCGGCCGCCCAGACCCCCTCGGCCGACGTGCGCAGCGCGGCGTCGGTGACGATGCCGTTGCCGGTCTCGATGCCGGCGCCCTCCGCGAGACCCGTGTTGGGGGTGATCCCGACCCCGACGACGACCGCGTCAGCAGGGACGGTGTCGCCGGACTTCGTCACGACGCCGGTCACCGACGTCTCGCCCTCGATGCGCTCGACGCCCTCGCCGAAGCGGAACTCGACCCCGTGGCTCGCGTGGAGACCGGCGAACCAGCCACCGATCTGCTCGCCCATGACACCGAGCAGCGGGGCGGCCTGCGGCTCGATGACGGTGACGGTGCACCCGGCGTCGCGGGCCGCCGCGGCGACCTCGAGGCCGATCCAGCCGGCACCGACGATGACGATGCGGGCGCCGTCGTTGAGACGCGCCTTGAGCGCCTCGGACTCCTGCATCTCCCGCAGGTAGAGCACCCCGTCGAGGTCGGCGCCGGGCACGTCGAGGGCCCGGGGCGAGGAGCCGGTGGCCACGAGGAGGCGGTCGTAGGTGAGCACGTCGCCGCCGGCGAGCGTCAGCGTGTGCTGCTCGGCGTCGAGGGTGGTGGCGGCGCTGCCGAGACGCAGCTCGACGCCCTGCTCGGCGTACCAGTCGCGGTCGTGGGTGAAGGCGGTCTCCATCTCGTCCTCGCCCTTGAGCACCGCCTTGGACAGCGGCGGCCGCTCGTACGGCAGCCGGTCCTCCTCGGCGACGAGGACGATGGCGCCGTCCGTGTCGCTCTCGCGGATGCCCTCGATGGCCTTCGCCGCGGCGAGCCCGCCGCCCACGATGACGTATGCCGTGCGCCCCTGCTGCCCGCTCGTGTCAGTGCTCATGTGCACACCTTCACACGCAACCCCTCCCCCGTCGAGGAACCGCTCCGTGCCTGTCTGGCGCTCCGTCCTCGTCGGAGGAGCGCTCCCTCCCGTCACGTCACCACGTGACGTCGCGGCCCAGCTCTCGCATCGTGGTGAGCATGTCGTCGAACCGGCGGCGGCCGACCTCGGCACGCAGCCGGTCCTCTGCGGCCGCGATGAGGGCGAGGGTCTGCTCCACCACGGCGTCCCCCGCCGGCGTCCGGCTTACCCACCGCACCCGACCGTCCGACTCGCTCGGTCCGCTCTGCACGAGGTCCAGCTCCTCGAGCGCGTCGACCAGCTGGCCCACGGCCTGCTTCGTGACCGCCGCACGGGAGGCGAGGTCGGTGACGCGCACGCCGGCGATCGGGATCATCTGCAGCAACCGCCCGCGACGGCCGCCGATGGCCTGGATGTCCGGGGGCGCGATGGCCCGCATCTCGTCCGACAGCCGTCGCGCCACGGCGTCCGACCATCGGAAGAGGTGGTCGGGAAGGTCATCGTCCGTCAGGTCATCGTCCGGCAGGTGGCCGTCGGGAAGGTGGCCGTCGGCCGCGACCGCGGCGGACGGCATACCAAAGGTCTTGCCTCGTGCCATGTGCTGACCCTATCCTCAATTTGGTCAAGCATCTTTACTTGTTTGGGGGAAGCATGACCGTCGACATCACCAGCGTCACCGCCCGCCTCGCCGGTGTTCCCACCGACGCCGTCACCCTCTCGCCCATCGACTACGACTGGGGCTCGCCGGCCACCGCGGGGTTGTGGCGCGTCAGCGCTGCCGGGCAGGACGGCAGCGAGACGACGTACTTCGTCAAGCTCCTCCGGCACCCACGCCTGTGGCCGAGTCTCGCCCACGTCCCCGAAGGACCCCTCCGCGACTTCTTCCTCACCAGCTTCCCGTGGCGGTTCGAGCTCCACATGGCGCTCTCCGGGATCGCCGACGTGCTGCCTGCCGGCATGAGGATGCCGGTCCTGCACCACCATGAGGCCTTTGACGAGGACCACGTCGGCCTGTGGTGGGAGTTCGTCGACGAGCGTCGTGGTCCGTGGACGATCGACGAGCTCGCTCACGCGGCAACGTTGCTCGGCCGCCTGGCCGCTCGGCGGCGCGTCGGCGCCCCCGTCAACGACCGCCTTCCCGAGGCCTGCCGACTCCCGCCGGGTGCCGCGTTGCGCTACCTCGCCGAGGGTCGGGTGCTGCACGGCGCGGGCGCCGATCTCGCCGACGACGACCTCTGGTCCCACCCCGTCCTGGCCGAGGCCATCCGGAGCACCGGGGAGACCGGCCTGCGTGACGACCTGCGCGCCCACCTGCCCCGTGTCCTGGAGGTGCTGGCCGAGCTGGACGCGCTCCCGCAGACCTACGCCCACGGAGACGCCAGCATCCAGAACATCCTCATCTGCCACGGCGAGGACGACCTCGTGGTCATCGACTGGGGCTTCGGGTCACCGCTCGCGGTGGGCTTCGACCTCGGCCAGCTCCTCGTCGGGTCGATGCATGCCGGGCTCACCCCGGCGGCGGACATCGCACGCATCGACCCCGCCATCTTTGAGGGCTATCTGTGGGGTCTGTCCGTCGAGGGCTACGACGTCGATCCCGCCGCTGTCCGCTTCGGCTACCTGGGATCGCTCTTCGCGCGCTCGCTCTTCACGGCCCTGCCGACCGTCGAGCTGCGCGGGCCCGTCTCGGAGTCCCTGCGCCGGACGGTGCGGGAGCGGGTGGTCCTGACCCGGGCCATGCTCGACCTCACCGGCCCGGCCGTACGTCAGCAGCTGGCTCGCGTCGGCGCCTGACCGCTCCGGAGGCCGCACCGCCCGCGCGAGCGGTGCGGCCTCAGGAGGTCCAGGCGCGCCAGAGGGCGGCGTACTCGCCGTCCTGCTCGACGAGCTCGTCGTGGCTGCCGAGCTCGGCGACCCGTCCGTCGATGACGACGGCGATCCGGTCGGCGTCGTGCGCCGTGTGCAGCCGGTGCGCGATCGCGACAACGGTCCGTCCGGTGAGCAGCGCGTTCATCGAGCCCTCGAGGTGGCGGGCGGTGCGCGGGTCGATGAGCGAGGTCGCCTCGTCGAGGACGATCGTGTGCGGGTCGGCGAGGATGAGCCTGGCGAGGGCGATCTGCTGCGCCCGTCCCGGAGTCAGCACCTGGTGGCCCGACCCGAGCTTGGTGTCCAGGCCCTCGGGCAGCCGCTCGACCCAGTCGAGGGCGTCGACGGCACGCAGCGCCTCGCGGACCTCGTCGTCGGTCGAGCCCTCCCGTGCCAGCACGACGTTGTCGCGCACCGACCCGATGAACACGTGGTGCTCCTGGGTGACGAGCGCGACCTCGGTGCGCAGCTGGTCGAGCGGCAGCGACGTCAGCTCGACGCCGCCGACCGTGACCGACCCGGTGCGCGGGCCGTGGATGCCCGACAGCAGACGCCCGAGGGTCGACTTGCCGGAGCCGCTCGGGCCGACGATCGCGAGCCGCTCCCCCGTGCTGAGGTCGAGGTCGACGCCGTGCAGCACGTCGTGGCCGGGCCGGTAGGCGTAGCGCAGGTCCGTGCCGACGAGCTCGGGTCCGGTCGGGCGGTCCTCGCCTGCCTCACGGTCGGCCGGGACGGTCGCGATGCCGAGCAGACGGGTGGTCGATGCGATGCCGACCTGCACCCGGTCGACGGTGTGGACCAGCATGTCGAACGGCGGCAGCAGCGCCTCGGCGTAGAGGATCGCCGTCGTGATCTGCCCGAGCGTGGCCCAGCCCTGGGCGTATCCGATGGCACCGAGCAGCAGCACGAGCACGCGCGGCAGGCTGAACGCGACGTCCATGACCGCGAAGAGCAGGTTGCGCAGGGTCATCGTGTAGCGCTCGGCCTGGCCCGAGACCTCGATGTCCTCGTCCCCACGCCGGAGTCGGCTGGCCGACAGCCCGAGGGCCTCGACGGTGCGGGCCCCCTCGACGGTCTCGGTGAGCGTCGTGTTGATGCGTGAGTAGGTGCCGCCCTCGGTGAGGTAGCCCTTGGGCGCCCGCCGGAGATAGCGGCGCACCTGGATGAGCGCGAGCGACATCAGGACGATCGACGGCAGCGCGAGCAGCGGCGAGTTGCTGACCATCGCGACGAGCGTCAGGGCGACGGTGATGGTGGCGATGATGGCTTCCGGGAGGGCCCAGCGCACGCTCTCGCTCATCGTGCCGACGTCTCGGGTGACGCGCGTGACGAGGTCGCCGGAGCTCGCGCTCTCGACTCGGGACAGGGGCAGTCGCAGGATCGCGTGCACGATGAACTCGCGCGCGGTCGCGAGGATGCTCTGCCCGAGCACCGCCGAGGAGATCTTCGCGGCGAGGGTGAAGGCGCTCTGCACGACGACGAGCCCGGCGACGACGAGGGCCGCTGAGTTCGCCCCGGCCAGAGCGGCGTCGACGTTGCCTGCCTGCACGTCGGCGACCGTCGAGTCGACGAGCTCACCGAGCAGGCGCGGGACCAGCAGCCCCGCGGTGGCGGCGAGCGCGTTGGCGAGCACGACGGCGACGACGAGCAGGCGCTCCCGCGAGAGCAGGCTGCCGATGAAGCGGACGACGCGGCTGTTGTCGGCGATGGGCAGGCCGGTGCGGGCGTTCATCGTGTCGGCGACGAACTCCTGGGCACGCCGCTCGCGCAGGAGGTGGCGCCGGTGCAGCGCGTTGAGGCGCTCACCCACCGAGGCCGACTCGGGCGGGCGCAGCTCCTCGGGGACCGCAGGCGGGTGGCTCACGGAGTCCCAGGTGCTCGCCGACTCGGCCGCGAGCGCGTCGGGCAGCGGCGACACCCACGTGGCGTCCGCGGACGTCGTCGCCACCGTGCTGTCGGCGCGGCTCATCGGGACTCCTCGGCGAGGTGGGAGAGGACGGACGGGCCAGCGTCGCCGCCGCGGACGACGACGGAGCGGTATGCCGCTGAGTCGGCCAGCAGGTCGGCGTGCCGCCCGTGCGCGGTGGCCACCCCACCTTCGAGGAGGATGATCTCGTCGGCGTGGTGCAGCAGCAGGGGTGAGGCGGTCATGACGACCGTGGTCCGGCCGGCACGGTGCCCGCCTAGACGCGCGGCGATGCGCGCCTCCGTGTGGGCGTCGACGGCCGAGGTGGGCTCGACGAGCACGAGGACGTCGGGGTCGGCGGCGAGAGCGCGCATGAGCACGAGTCGCTGGCGCTGTCCGCCGGACAGGCCACGGCCGCGCTCGTCCAGCTCGCCCTGCCAACCGCCCGGCAGGGCGTCGAAGACGTCGTCGGCGGCAGCCGTGTGCAGCGCGAGCTCGGCCTGCTCCCGCGTCAGCCGCCCGAGCGGGTCGACGGCCGAGCGCAGGGTCCCCGCGAACACCTGGGGAGAGGTGTCGCTGACGAGAATGCGACGGCGTACCTCGTCGAGCTCCACGCTGGAGAGGTCGACGCCACCGACGGTCACACCCCAGGGCTGGCGCGCCCGCTCCTCGTCGCGGCGCGCCTGCTCCTCTCGGCTCCGGGCGCGAGCCGAGCGCTCCCGCCGAGCTGCTCGACCCTTGAGCCCCTCGGGGATCTCGTCGCTGACGATCGCCCCCTCGTCGCTCGGCAGGTAGCGCCCGAGACGGTCGGCGAGCGCCGCGGAGTCGTCGGGCACGGCCGAAACGACCATGGTGAGGATGCCCGGGCGGATGGTGACCCCGAACTCGGCGTCGACGATCTCGGCGCTGGTGTCCAGCGCGGCCGGCTCGTCGGGGTGCACCCACGGGGGACGCTGTGAGAGCACGGCGACGGCCTTGCGCGCCGAGACCACCGAGCGTGTCCACTTCTGGGCGAACTCGACGAAGGTGCGCATCGGCTGGATGAGGAAGAGGCCGTAGCCGAGGAAGCTGACGAGCTGGCCCACGGTGAGCTGGCCCTCGGCGACCTCGCGCGTGCCCAGCCACATCAGGGCGACGACGAAGGCACCGGAGAGCAGGACACCGACGGACTCCACCGCGGCGAGCCAGCGGCCCGCCGCGACGCCGGACTGGCGCACGCGCTGGGACTGGCCGGCGTAGTTGCCGCCGAAGGTCTCCTCGCCGCCGATGCCGCGCAGGATGCGGAGGCCGCCGACGATGTCGGTCGCCATCGAGGTCAGCTCGGAGTTGCGCGCGCGCTCGACGCCCTGCCACCGCTGCATCGGGCGCAGCAGCGGCGTGCCGAGGACCACGAGCAGCGGCGCCGAGACGAGCACCAGCACGCCCATGCGGGCCGACGTGCTGAGCACGATGCCCGCCACGACCAGATAGGCCAGGAGCTGGGAGATCGCCCGGGTGCCGACCTCCATGAGGGCGCCGAACTGGTCGCCGTCACTGCCCGAGACCGACAGCACCTCACCCGTGGGCGTGCGCCGGGTCAGGACGTGGCCGAGCTGGAGAGCCTTGCGCGTGACGAGCATCGTCGTGCCGTAGAGCGCGATGAGCCACTCGCGGACGATGACCGTGTGGAAGAGGATGCCGCTGACGGCCCCGAAGACGGCGACGGCGCCCAGCGCCAGCACCCACCGCATCGTCGTCGCCGGGTCGCCGGCGACGATGCCGGTGTCGATGGCACGGCCCACCATCCACGGTCCCAGCATCTGCGGCACCATCCAGATGAGGGCGACGAGCAGCCCGGCCCAGAACAGGCCACCGTTCTGCCGCACCATCCACCAGAGGAAGGCCCGCGGCGAGCGGGTGTCGGGCGTTTCGGCGCCTCGGTCGGTGTAGGCCCGGATCTGGGGCGGAAAGTCTCGCATGGCCTGTCCACTTTAGGTGGCGGCACGGACCGCGCCCCAATCCATTTCCCAGCCCCCAAAACGTCGAGTGCCCACTTCCCGACACCCGGTCCCCGTCGAGTGCCCACTTCCCGACACCCACACCCCGTCGAGTGCCCACTTCCCGACGCCCGGTCCCCCCGTCGAGTGCCCACTTCCCGACGCCCGGTCCCCGTCGAGTGCCCACTTCCCGACGGCGTCGTCGTCCACAGCCCTCCGGGCGCGATCGTCGTTGTCCACAGCGGTCCTGGCGCTGGCGTCTGGGACGGCGCATCTCGGGCAGCGTCAGTCCATGGCCTTGGCGCTTCCGACCACTCCGTTCACCGTCGCCGACGGTAGAGCGCTCGGCTATACGGAGCGACAACTCGCCTCCAAGGCGTTGGACCGCCCCTTTCGTGGGGTTCGACGCATCACGCCGCCCTCAGGCCTTGTCGAGCGCGCACAGGCGCTGGCCTGTGTCCTGCCCTCGGGCGCCGCCTTCTCACACACGACGTCCGCGCTCCTCCACGGGCTCCCCCTCTCCTACGCCTTGGAGGCCGATGAGCGGTTGCACGTCCTTAGACCGATCGACACGCCGCACATTCGTCGCGCACACGTCGTCGGTCATCGAGCGCTTCACCCTCGAGCACTGACCACGAAACATGGACTTCCCGTCGTGGACCTCGCCGACACGTGGGTGGATCTCGGCGAGCTCGTCGGCCGAGGCAAACCGATGGGTCTGGACGATGCCATCGTCCTCGGCGACGCCTGCGCGACAGCCCTGCACAGTGTCGCTCCGCTGCGGCGAGCGCTCGGCCGACGTGTCCGGCCGCGCGGGAAGGTGTTGTTGACCGAGGCCCTCGAACTCATCCGAGTGGGATCATGGTCTCCGCGCGAAACCCAGGCACGGATCATGTTCGTGCGTGCGGGACTCCCAGAGCCACGCCCCAACGCGCCCATCTTCGCCTCGTGGAACCGCAACGTCTTGCTCGGATATGGGGACCTCGTCTGGCGAATCGACCTGCCGAGCGGACGCAAGATCCGCCTGATCGGCGAGTACCAGGGAGCCGAGTTTCACTCCGGGGCGGAGCAGCAGGCCCATGACGAGGTTCGACGTGATGGCTTGGAGTCCGACGGCTGGACGGTGATCGAGATCTGGGCAGCCGACATGGCGACGCGCGACGCCCGTTGGGACATCATCCGCCGTTTCGGGCGGGAGCTGGACGTGGCGGAATCGGAGCTGACCCTTCATGACACCGACCCGCACTTCTTCTCGCGCCATGCCATCGAGGCTGCGGTCGCGCGTGAAGATCGCTGGCGCGCTCGCTGCTGGTGAAGATGGGGCGGCCCTGGCCGACCGGACACGAGCGGCGTTGCCACGCGACCAAGGGCGTCGAGAAGTGCACACTCGACGACGGGCTGGCGTCGAGAACTGGGCACTCGACGGGCGGTTGCGTCGGGAAGTGGGCACTCGACGGGCGGTTGCGTCGGGAAGTGAGCACTCGAGGTTTTGGGGGGTCAGTCGGGGACGGCCTCGGCCAGGGCGGCGAGGGCCTGGGTGAAGCACCGCTCGGGCGGCGTCACGAGTCCCGCGCCGACCTGACCCGTGCCCGGGACGCGCCCGGCCATCCCGGTGTTGATCTGGGGCAGGATGCCGGTGCGCGCGACGGCGGTGACGTCGATGCCCGTCGGCGTGCCCCGGAACTCGAGGATCGGCACCTGGTAGGCCGTGTGCTCCCCCACCGTGATCTCGTACATCGTCTGCGTGGCCCGCAGCGCGAACGGCACGTCCCCGCCGACGAACTTCACGATCGCCGGTGCTGCTGCCATCGCGAAGCCGCCGATGCCGGCCGTCTCGGTGATCGCCGAGTCGCCGATGTCGGGGTTCGCGTCGTCGGGGCCGTAGGAGCCGAGGAAGAGCCCCTCGGGCGTGTTGGCCGGTCCCGTGAACCACGCGTCACCCGTTCCGGACACGCGGATGCCGAAGTCGGTGCCGTTGCGCGCCATCGTCGTCACGACCGACGAGCCCGGGATGCCGTGGGCCGCAAGGGTGCTCAGCTTGCAGGCCGGCATACCGAGGTTGAGGAAGAAGTGCTCGTTGGCACCGGAGAAGCGCACCGCCTCGGCGATGTCGGTTGACGCCGCGTCGGCGGTGATCATCGTCGGGAGCAGCTCGCGCAGCAGCATGAGCGAGCCGGCGCGGTTGCGGTTGTGGCCCTCGTCGCCCATCTGCAGCATCTGGGCGATGATCGCCTTGACGTCGATGGAGCCCTGCTGGTCGACGCGGGCACGCACGGCCTGCTGGAGGATCGGGCCGAGCACGGTGTTCATCCACCGCAGCCGGTCGATGATCTCGGGACCGTAGGCGCCGTAGCGCAGCACCTTGCCGAGCCCCTCGTTGAGCGAGCACCACGACGTGTTGTCGTGCACCTCGTCGCGCAGCTCGTAGACCCACATCGACGGGCTGATGACACCGGCCATCGGGCCGACCGCGTCGCGGTGGTGGCACGGCTCGAGCGTGACGCCGTCGCCCGCCTCGAGCTTCGTCTCGGCCTCCTCGGCGGTGCCGGCGAGCCCCTCGAGGAGCATCGCGCCGATGAGCGCGCCGCGCAGTGGGCCGGACGCGCGGTCGAACGTGATGGGAGGTCCGGCGTGCAGGAACGTGCCTCGCTCGAGCCCCAGCGCCTCGTGGGCCGGGCGGACGTCGACGAGGTCGGCGCCGGCAGCGGTCATCCGGCGGAGCGCCTCGGCGTTGGCCGCATCGCGCCGGGGATCGGCAACGACGCGACCGAGGTGGGCCGTCGTGCCCGCCATCGGCGGCTGCCACGCGGTGTCGGTGACCGAGACAGCCTGCGCCCGAAGCGCATCCGAGAGCAGCGAGACCCCGGCGGCTGCCACCGTGACGTCGGCCGTGAGCAGTCCGCGCAGCGGCTCGGACCCTGCGCCGGAGGCCGTCCCGCCCCCGAGTGCGTATGCCGTGTCGCCCGTCGCGCTCGAGGGCGTGGTCACGTCGTGGCCGAGGAGGTGCAGGGCTCGGCGCGTGGCGGCGGCGTTGGAGAGCAGGACGTCGGCACCCGCGTCCGCGAGGGCCTGGGCGGATCGCTCGAGCCCCTGCGGGTCCGAGGACGTGCCGGTGACCGAGACGACGACCGGCAGGTCACGACCGGCCGAGGCGGCCGTCTCGCGGGCGGCCCCTACAGCAGCGGCCAGCTCGGGCGCCGGGTCCGCGTGCGCGCCGTGACCGAGCACGAGGTCGAGGAGCAGCACGCCGCACGTCGGGTCGGCCGCCTCGACGGCGATGCGGTCGAGGCGCAGCGACGGGTCGATCATCGGGTGCGCACGACCGCGGGTCATGGTGTCGTCTCCGAAGTCGATGACGACGTGGCCGGCGGCGCGCAGGTCGGGGCCCAGGGCGAGCTCCGGCCTCAGCGGGATGTTCGACCGGATGTCGCCGAGCACGTCGCCCGCGACGAGCATCGCCTCGTCGGCCAGGGTGCCGCCGCAGAACAGCCCGCGCAGCGAGCCGGACTGCACCGGAGAGGGGGTGCCGGAGGCGGCCGCTGACCACGTCGGCCACTCGGGAGCCGCTGCGCCGACCGCGGACAGCACCGACTCGACGGCTGCGGTGAGGTCCGGTCGCCCCGCTCCCAGCGTGGCCCAGTGGACCGGCTTGCCCAGCCCGGCGGCATACGTCTGCAGGTCGGCGAGCACCTCGGCGGCGGGGGGTTTGGACACGACGACGATCGATGTCGTCTCCGGGTCGGCGGCGAGGGCGGCGAGCGCCTGCTTGGTCGAGCGCGCGGCGACGGCGGTCGACAGGTCGCGTCCACCCACCCCGAGGCAGTGGCTGATGCCGACCCCGGCGGCGTCGAGCAAGCACATGACCTGCTGGGCGCCGGTGCCCGACGCGGCGACGAGGCCGATGCCGCCCGGACGCACGACGTTGGCGAAGCCGAGCGCGACGCCGCCGACGACGGCGGTGCCGCAGTCCGGACCCATGACGAGGACGTCGGCATCGGCCGCGGCCTCCTTGAGGCGCACCTCGTCGTCCACCGGGACGTTGTCGGAGAAGACCATGACGGAGACGCCCGCACGGATCGCGTCGAGCGCCTCGGTGACCGCATACTCGCCGGGCACGGAGACGAGGGCGAGATCCGCGCCGGAGCGGCGGATGGCGCCGCCGAGGGTGCGGGCCGCGGGAGCCTCGCCGAACCCACCGGAAGCGCTTGCGGCTGAACGGCTCTGGGTCAGCGCCGCCTCGAGGGCGACCTTGCCGGCAGCGACACCGTCCTCGTGGCCACGGATGGCGACCACGAGGTCGTTCGGCGCGGACACCGGCACGTCGAAGCCCATGCCGCGGATGACCTCGAGGTTGAGCTCGGTCGCCATCGCGACCTGCGCGGCCTCCACCCCGGGAGCGTCGGCGACGGTCCGGGAGACCTGCATGAGGGTCACGGAGTCGAGATAGGCACCGCTCCTCAGCTCGACGTGGTCAGCCACGGTGGGCTCCTTCCTGGGGGGCGGACTGGTGGGCGTCGACGGCACGCAGGGCGCCGCTGACGCCGGCCAGGAGGTCACGACCGGACGTGTGCCCGATGGCGAGCACGCGGTCGACGAGGTCGGTCAGCTCGGCGAGGCCGGTCAGCTCGGTGGAGCCGGTCAGCTCGGTGGAGCCGGTCAGCTCAGTGGAGCCGGTCAGCTCGGTGAGGCCGGTCAGCTCGGTGAGGCCGGTCAGCTCGGTGAGGCCGGAGGGGCCGGGGAGCTCGCGCGACGGGTGCACCGGCCGGGCCGAAGCCTCGGACCCATGGTGTGGGGCAGGTTCGGGACGCTCGTCCCGGCCGCGGGTCCCGCCACCGGCGAGGATGGTCACGAGGCGCGCGACGTCCGGGACGGCATACCCCGTGCCTGCGGCGACGAGGAGCGCGGCCGACAGGCTCGTCGTCCACGGCAGCACGCTGCGGACGGCGGTGCGCACGGCTGACAGCGCTTCCCGGGACGAGGGTGCGTCGATGGCGGCGAGGGTGAGCAGGACGCCGCAGAGCGCGTCGTCGCCGCTCGGGGTCAGCCCCCGGCCGACGCCGACGAGGCCGCGGACGCCGGGGTCGGCCGATCGACCGGCGAGCGCGGCCGCCGTGAGGTCGTGGGTGAGGTCGCCGAGGACGCCGGGCTCGGGCAGGCCTGCTGCCGAATGGATTCGGCGCGTAACCGGACGTACGCGCGCGGGCCGCAGCAGCCGTGCGCCCACGACGTCAGCCCGCGGAAGGCTTACGCGACCTTCACCCACGACGACGCGGGCGCCGGGCTCGAGGCCCCAACGGACCTCGGTCGACGGGATCGTGAGCCGGATGCCGATGGGCAGGGCGACGGCGTCCGAGGCGAGCACGGCGAGCACTCGTTCGTGCGCGCCGAGGTCGAGGTAGAGGCACGTCGGGAACGCCGCCAGCACGCGGCAGCGCAGGGGCGCACCGGCCAGCTCTCCGGCCATGAGCGGGGACACTGCCGCGGGCAGCACCGTCAGGGCGAGGCCGTCGTCCATGCCCGCGTGCACCTCCAGCCGTCAGACCGGTGCCGTCCGTACCGTCGGTCCCGGCCGGGCCGGCGCCGTCGCGGACCGCCCGGCGCGGACCGCTGACGCGACGCTACCGACGCTGGGTAGGGTGCGCTCATGGTGAAAGTTGCCAACGATCCGCCCCTTCCGGAGGGTGACTTGCCAGCCGCGGGACGCTCCGGCGAGCCCGAGCCCGAGGTGTCCGGCATCTCGCTGCGGCTCATCGCGGGTCTCGCGGCGGCGGCCCACGGGGTCGTCCGCGCCGACGCGCCACGGCTGGACGTCACGGTCGACAGCACGATGCCGCTCCGGTCCGCCCTGCGCGACAGCGGTGGAGGAGGTCTGGCCCACCGGCTCGTCCTCGCCGACGCCGCTGCCCTCGCGGAGCAGGACGGGGACGCCGGCACGCTCGCCGACGTCGTCGCCACCCTCGACGGGGCCGGCGCTGCAGGGCTCGTCGTGTCCGGGGTGCGCCGCAAGCCCCTGGCCGCCCTCGTGGCCGCGGCGCAGTCCACCGGCCTACCGCTCATCGAGGTCCCGATCGACCACGTCGCCACCTTCACGACCGAGGTGCTGAGCGCGATGCTCGAGCACCAGACCGCGATCCTGCGCCGGCTCGAGGACGCCGACCGCGCTCTCGTGCAGATCGTCCTCGCCGGTGGCTCGCTCGACGACCTCTGCGAGCAGGTCGTCGGCTTCCTCGACGGTGCGGCGATGGTGACGACGACCGACGGCAGGGTCATCGCCCGGGCCGGTTCGCAGGGCGAGCTCGACCACGCGCTGTCCCTGGAGAGCTTCGACCGCACTGGCCGCCTGCTCACCGAGGCCGAGCCGATGGGCCCGCGGCCCGACGGGCCGACCGCCAACCGCTCGGCCGTGCGCATCGTGGCCGGGCACCTCGACCACGGCGTGCTCATCGCCTTCTGCAGCCACCGGCACCTGACCGTGGACGACGTGCGCCTGCTGGAGCGCGCCGCGACCGTCGCTGCGCTCGCCATCACCAAGGACCAGGCCGTCTCGGCCGTCGAGAGCAAGTACCGCGCCGAGTTCCTCCGCGACGCCCTCGCGGGGCGGGCCGGCTCCCCCGTCGACGCCGTGGCCCACGCCAGCTCGCTCGGCTGGGACATCGACCGACCGATGGTCGTCGTCGTGGCCGAGACCGACGAGGACGACGACCGCTCGACCCGTGACGCCGAGGAGGTGCGCTTCCTCCAGCAACGCTTCGCACGGGCCTGGACGCACGCCGTGGCGGTGCGCGACTCCCGGTCGCCCGTCATGGGTTTCAGCCGCGAGGTCGTCGCGCTCGTCGGTGTGCCCGCTGGGGCCGAGACCGACCAGGTGATGCGGATCGTCGGCGAGTACGTCCGCGTCGTGCGCGGCGACGGCGGGGGCGGCCGACGCAGCTTCTCCGCCGGCGTCTCGCGGCCGATCACGACGGTCGCCGGCCTGCCCCAGGCCTACGACGAGGCGCTCTCCGCTGTGACCGTGGGCCGCCAGATGCACGGCGACGGCGCCACGACCCACGTCGACGGCCTCGGCATCTACCGCCTGCTCGCGCTCATCCCCGACGGCGCGGACCTGCGGCGCTTCGTCGCCGAGTCGCTGCGGGAGCTGGCCACCGACGAATCGCCGGAGTACGCCGGCCTGCGCCAGACCCTCGGCATCCTCCTCGCCACGAACATGAACGTCGCCGAGACCGCTCGCCTGCTCTTCTTCCACTACAACACGTTGCGCTACCGCATCGGCAAGCTCGAGAAGATCCTCGGCCCCTTCACGACCGACCCCGATCTGCGCCTCACCCTCGCCCTCGCCCTGAAGATCCACCAGATGCGCGGCATCTGACCCCGACCGCCCGACCCGCCCGAACCCCGGACCGCCCGGACTGCCGGACTGCGGACTGCGGACTGCGGACTGCCGGACTGCCCAACCGCCTAGACCGCCCGACCGCCGGCGTATGCCGTCCCTCGTCCCCTCGCAGTTTCGCGCGCTCAGGCTTGGAGCGCGCGAAACACACCAAAGCGCGCGGAATGTCGCGCGCTCGAGGCCTGGAGCGCGCGCTTCTGGCTCGCCGCCCGCAGTTTCGCGCGCTCAGGCTTGGAGCGCGCGAAACAGACCAAAGCGCGCGGAATGTCGCGCGCTCGAGGGCTGGAGCGCGCGCTTCTGGCTCGCCACGGCGGACCGAGCCGAGCCACGTCAAAGGATGGGGACGGCATACGTCATCTCATGCCAGCGGGCCGCCATCGGCGTGTATCAACGTTTGACGAACGCAACCGCCTGCAGGGGGAGTAGTTTTCGGCCATCCCGGACTGGGACGTGACCCACATCACCGCATGTGGCAACCATAGGAGTCGGAATGGCTTTGGGCTTGGGCTGGAAACTGCACGGGGACGGCAAGACGCTGGGCCCCGACGACGTCGTCGCACCCGACGAACGCCTGTCCTGGGGCAAGACGGTGGGTCTGGGCGCCCAGCACGTCGTCGCCATGTTCGGCGCGACGTTCGTCTTCCCCATCCTCATGGGCCTCAACCCCCAGCTCGCGATCATGATGAGCGGCATCGCGACCATCTGCTTCCTGCTCATCGTGGGCGGCAGGGTGCCGAGCTACCTGGGCACGTCGGCGAGCTTCGTCGGCGCGGTCTTCGCCATCCGAGCCCAGGGCGGCACGTCGGCGACGGTCACGGGCGCGATCCTCGTCGCCGGCCTCGTCCTCGCGATCGTCGGCGTGATCATCCACTTCCTCGGCTCGGGCGTTCTGCACAAGGTGCTGCCGCCGGTCGTCACGGGCGCGGTCGTCATGCTCATCGGCTTCAACCTCGCGCCGGTGGTGGCCAACGTCTACTGGCCCCAGGACCAGTGGGTGGCCCTGCTCGTCATGCTCTTCACGGTCATCTGCGCGGTCGCCTTCAAGGGCTTCATCTCGCGCATCGCGGTCTTCCTGGCGCTCATCTTCGGCTACGTCATCTCCTGGCTCTTCGACAAGGTCTTCGGCCAGATCACGTCCTTCGACGCCGGCGCCAACAAGGTGACGACGCACTTCCGCACGAACTTCGACAACCTCGCCGCCCAGCCGTGGTTCGGCCTCCCGCCGTCGACGACGATCGGCGGTGACGGCAAGGAGATCGTGGGCATCCACGCCCCGTCGTTCTCGGTGGCCGCCATCCTGCTCGTGCTCCCGGGCGTCATCGCGCTCATCGCCGAGAACACCGGCCACGTCAAGGCCGTCGCGGAGATGACGAAGACCAACCTCGACCCCTACATGGGTCGGGCCATCGCGGCCGACGGCGTGGGCACGGTCATCGCGTCCTCGGTCGGTGGCTCGCCGACGACGACGTATGCCGAGAACATCGGGGTGATGGCGGCCACGCGCGTCTACTCGACGGCCGCCTACTACGTCGCGGCCGTCGTCGCCATCGTCTTCGGCCTCTCGCCGAAGTTCGGCGCCCTCGTGGCGTCCGTGCCCGGCGGGGTGCTCGGCGGCATCACGGTCGTGCTCTACGGCATGATCGGCCTGCTCGGCGCGAAGATCTGGAAGGAGAACGGGGTCGACTTCGGCAACCCGATCAACCTCGTCCCGATCGCCGCCGGCATCGTCATCGGCATCGGCGGCGTCTCCCTGAAGTTCTCGGACACCTTCGAGCTCGGCGGCATCGCCCTCGGCACCATCGTCGCCGTCGGCGCCTACCACCTGGCCCGGGCGGTCGCCCCGGACGACCTGCGGCGACGAGCCGATGCCGCGGGAGGCACGATGATCTCGCTCGGTGAACGGGAAGGGGACTACGGCGACGCCGACGGCATCGACGACCTCTACCAGGACAAGCCGGGCGGGCCGGACCTGCGCCGACGCTGAGGCGTACGCCCGCTCCACGCGTCGGCGCCGTGGGCTCCCGATCACGCATCGGGGGCCCACGGCCCGTTCAGGGCAGAAGTTGCCAAAAGGCCACGGGCAGCGATGCACAACCGTCACTAGTCCCCATGCAGGGTCGGAAGGCAGGATCAGTTCGGTGAAGCCCGCCCCGTTCGAGCACCACGCACCACTCACCGTCGAGCAGGCCGTCTCCGTCCTCACCGAGGTCGGTCACGACGGGAAGGTTCTCGCGGGCGGACAGAGCCTCATCCCGATCCTCAACATGCGGCTGGCCTCGCCGGCCCACCTCGTCGACATCAACCGCGTCGCCGGCCTCGACACGATCCAGGTCACGGCCGAGGCCGTACGCGTCGGCGCGCTCGTGCGCCACGCGGGCCTCGAGCGCTCCGAGGAGGCGTATGCCGCCCTCCCCCTTTTGCGCCAGGCGCTCGTCAACGTCGCTCACCCCGCCATCCGCAACCGCGGCACGACGGTCGGCTCCATCGCGCATGCCGACGCGGCCGGCGAGATGCCGGCGATCCTCGCCCTGACCGACGGGGTCGTCGAGGTCGCGGGGCCGGCCGGGTCGCGGGAGATCGCGTGGGCCGACTTCTTCCTCGGAGCCCTCGAGACGTCGCTCGCGGCGGACGAGCTCGCGGTGGCAGTGCGCTTCGGCCGCTTCCCCGCCGGCACGGGCACGGCCTTCACCGAGGCAGCCCGGCGTCACGGTGACTACGCGATGGCCGGCGTCGGAGTCGCGGTGACCGTGACCGACGGTGTCGTGTCCGCGGCCCGGGCCTCGTTCGTCTCCGTCACAGACGTGCCGTCGGTCCTCGACCTCGGACCGGCCCTCGGTGGCGTGGAGCCGGGCACGGCCGCGTGGGAGGCGGCGCGCGACGCCGCCGCCGAGGCCGTGCACGCCCACGTCGAGCCCGAGGGCGACATCCACGCCAGTGCCGACTACCGCCGCATGCTGGTGACGGAGCTGACCCGGCGGGTCCTCCCCCAGGCCGCCGACCGTGCAGGAGCCCTCGCATGACCGACACGACCCCCGCCACCGAGACCCTCCACGACGTGACGGTCACGGTCAACGGCATACGCCGATCGGCCTCGGTCCCGGGCCGCCGCCTGCTCTCCGACTTCCTCCGCCACGACCTCGAGCTCACCGGCACGCACGTCGGCTGCGAGCACGGCGTCTGCGGCGCCTGCACCGTGCTCGTCGACGGCCAGCCGATGCGATCCTGCCTCATGTTCGCCGTGACGGCCCAGGACCACGCGATCACGACGGTCGAGGGCCTCGGCTCCGCGCCGGACGCCCGCGTCGCGCCGACCGGCGAGTCGATGAACCCGGTCCAGCAGGCCTTCGCCGAGTGCCACGGGCTCCAGTGCGGCTTCTGCACGCCGGGCTTCCTCACGACCGTGACGGCCTACCTCGAGGAGAACCCGTCGCCGACGAGCGAGGAGGCGCGAGAAGCGATCTCGGGCAACCTCTGCCGGTGCACCGGCTACCAGAACATCGTCAAGAGCGTGCTGCGCGCCGCCGAGATCAGGGTCGAGCGGGCAGCGGAGGAGCAGCCGTGACCACGCAGATGTTCGGGATGCCGATCAGGCGCAAGGAGGACCCGCGCCTCCTCACGGGCGGCGGGCGCTACCTCGACGACCTCGGGCACGACGCCCTCGCGGCAGCCTTCGTCCGCAGCCCCCACGCCCACGCCCGCATCGTCGACATCGACGCGTCCGACGCCATCGACGTCGAGGGTGTCGTCGGCATCTACGTGCACGAGGACCTCCCTGGCCGGGTCGGCGAGCCGCTGCCCCTGCTCATCCCGCACCCGACGCTGACCCACGGACGCACGGGCCACGCCCTCGCCCGCGACGAGGTCAACCACGTCGGTGAGCCTATTGTCATGGTCGTCGCGACTGACCGCTACGTCGCCGAGGACGCTTGCCAGCGCATCCGCGTCACCTACGCGCAGCTGCCCGTCGTCGTCGGCATCGAGGCCGCCCGAGCCGGCGAGCTGCTCGTCCACGACGACGTGCCCGGCAACGTCGCCGCCCACATGCTCCAGGAGGTCGGTGACGTCGACGCCGCGATGGCCGCCGCCCCCCACACGCTGACCCTGGACCTCGACATCGAGCGCAGCGCCTGCATGCCCATGGAGGGCAAGGGCGTCTACGCCCGCTGGGACCGCGACCGCGGTGAGCTGCGGATGTACTCCTCGACGCAGACCTCGACCGGTGTCCGCGCCGCGGTCGCGGCCAAGCTCGGCCTGCCACTGGCAAAGGTCGAGTGCATCGCCCCCGACGTCGGTGGCGGCTTCGGCGTCAAGATCGTCCACCCGTGGCCCGAGGAGGTGCTCGTCCCGTGGGCCGCGATCCTGCTCGGGCGCCCCGTGAAGTGGACCGAGGACCGGCGCGAGCACTTCATCAGCGCGGCGCACGAGCGTGGTCAGCTCCAGCGGGTCACGGTCGGCTTCGACGACGAGGGCCACCTGCTCGCGCTCGACGTCAAGCTCTGGCACGACAACGGCGCCTACACGCCCTACGGCATCATCGTGCCGATCATCACGTCGACGCAGCTGCTCGGTCCCTACAAGCCGGGCACCTATCGCTGCGAGTTCTGGTCGCTCTACACGAACACCGTCCTCGTGACGCCGTACCGGGGCGCCGGGCGGCCGCAGGGCTGCTTTGCCATGGAGCGCACGATGGATGCCATCGCCGACGAGCTCGGCCTTGACCGCACCGAGGTACGGTCCCGGAACTTCATCCTCCCGACCGAGATGCCGTGGGACCACGGCCTGCTGTTCCAAGACGGGCGTCCGCTGAAGTACGACTCGGGCGACTTCCCGGCGAGCCTCGACAAGCTCAAGGCCCTCGTGGGCTGGGACGACTTCGCCGACCACCGCCGCCAGGCCGAGGCCGAGGGACGCAAGGTCGGGCTGGGGATCGGGTGCTACGTCGAGGGAACCGGCGTCGGGCCCTACGAGGGCGGCCACATCCAGATCGAGACGAGCGGCCGCGTCAACGTCTCGACGGGCTTGACGTCGCAGGGGCAGGGGCACGAGACCGTCTTCGCACAGATCGTCGCCCAGGAGCTGGGTGTCCGCATGGAGGACGTCCACGTCACCACCGGCGACACCCGCAAGATGGCGTATGCCGTGGGCACCTTCGCGTCGCGCGCCGCGGTCATGAGCGGCAGCGCCATCGCGCTCGCGGCACGCAACGTCCGCGCCAAGGCACTGCGCATCGCGGCAGACGCCCTCGAGGTGTCGTCCGAGGACCTCGAGATCGTCGACGGGACGGTGCGCGTCAAGGGCGCCCCGGCGACGTCGATGAGCCTCGGCACCGTGTCGGTCCTGTCCAACCCGCTGCGCTACGCCTTCGACGAAGCGGCGAAGGCCGCAACGCAGTTCGCCGGCACCTTCGACCCCGACAAGCCCCCGGTGGCTGACGACGAGGAGCCGGGCCTGGAGGGCAAGGACTTCTACTCCCCCACCCAGGCGACCTTCGCGAACGGCATGCACGCAGCCATCGTCGAGACCGACCCCGTCACCGCCGAGATCAGGATCCTGCGCTACTGCGTCATCCACGACTGCGGCACGATGATCAACCCGATGATCGTCGAGGGCCAGGTCCACGGCGGTGTCGCCCAGGGCGTCGGCGGCGCGCTCTACGAGCGGATGGCCTACGACGAGTCGGGCCAGCTGCTCAACGCCTCGTTCATGGACTTCCTCATGCCGTACGCGTCCGAGGTGCCGACCATCGAGGCCGACCACCTCGAGACTCCCTCACCGCTGAACCCCTTGGGCATCAAGGGCGCCGGCGAGGCGGGCTGCATCCCCGTGTCGGCCGTCATCGCGTCGGCCATCGAGGACGCAGAGGGCTTCCCGATCCGCCGGATGCCGATCTCCCCCAACGACCTCTGGGAGCTGCGCCGCCGCCACGCGGACGGCGCGATCCCGTCCCTGCACCGCTCGTCACGCTCGTCACGCATGTCACCGAAGGAGCCGACCGCATGAAGATCACCGGATCCGCCACCCTCGCGGCAGACCCGCAGCAGGTCTGGGACGCCTTCCACGACCCGGCCGTGCTCGCGCGCTGCCTGCCCGGCTGCGAGCGACTCACCGAGCTCGGCCCCGACCAGTACGCGATGACCGTCACGGCTGGCGTGGCCGCCATCAAGGGCACCTACGAGGGCGAGGTCTCCCTGCGTGACCCCCAGCACCCCGGTTCCTTCACGATGAAGGCCTCCGGCGCCGGCGCGCCCGGCACCGTGGACGCCGACGTCGTCGTGCGCCTGAGCCCCTCGACCTCCGGCGGGACCGACCTCACCTACGACGCGGACGCGTCCGTCGGAGGCGTCATCGGGGGCGTCGGCCAGCGGATGCTCGCCGGTGTCACGAAGAAGATGGCGGGCCAGTTCTTCTCGGCCGTCGACGCCGACATCTCCGGCGTCCGTCCCGCCACTCCGAGCGCTCCCGCGGCCGCCGTCGCCTCCGCGAGACCCGGCATACCCGGTGGCCCGGCGGCACCCGGCGCGCCGGTGTCGTATGCCGGCTCGTCGACTTCCGCGCGGTCGCTCCATGGGCGCGAGTACTCCCTGGGAGTCGTCACCGGAGGCGCCGTCGCCCTCGTCGGCGTCCTCGTCGGCTGGGCGATCGGGAGGCGTTGACGATGCGCGCCTTCACCGCCGCCGCCGTCCAGGTGGCCCCCGTCGCCGGTCCGCTCAGCGCGGCGTCGATCCGCGCCAACCTCGACAGGTGCGTCGACATGACGCGCCAGTGTGTCGCGGCCACGGGCGCCGAGCTCGTCGTGCTGCCCGAGTCAGCGACGACCGGCTTCACCCCGGGCTGCTCCAAGGAGGACCTCTGGGACCTCGTCACCGAGCTGCCGGGCGCGATGGCCGAGCCGATCCAGGCGGTCGCCCGGGAGCTCGGTGTGCACGTCTGCTTCGGCACCTACGAGCGCGGACCGCAGCGTGGGGTCGTCCACAACTCGTCGGTGCTCGTCGGCCCGTCGGGTGACCTGCTCGGTGTCTACCGCAAGACGCACCCCTTCTGCTCCGAGATCGTCTCCGGAGGAGGCTGGGTCACGCCCGGCGACACCGTCACGGTGTGCGACACCGACCTCGGTCGCATCGGCATGATCATCTGCTTCGACGGTGACTACCCCGAGCTCTCCCGCATCCAGGCCGTGCAGGGCGCCGAGGTCATCTGTCGCCCGTCGGCGCTGCTGCGCTCGGCCGACATCTGGGACCTCACGTCGCGGGCGCGCGCCTACGACAACCACGTCTACGTCATCGGCGCCAACGCCGTGGGCGCCGACCCCGCCGGGGTGCTCTACTTCGGCAACTCGCACATCGTGACGCCGATCGGACACATCGTCGCCAAGGCTGCGACCCATCCCGGCTGGGTGTCGGCCCGGCTCGACCCGGCCGACGCCCTCGCCTCGCTCACCCCGGGCTCCAGCGTCGGGCAGGCCTTCGACCACCTGCGGGATCGCAACCTCGACCTCATCCGCAACCACCGGGCCGAGCTCGAGGGCGCCGCCGAGACGTCCTTCCCGCACGCCCCCATCCACCGCGGCGACGCCGGCTGACCGACGCGGGCGTGCCCTCAGTCCTCGTGGGGCAGGACGATCGGGGGCTGCGTCGCCGTGGGTTCGGTGCCGCTGCGGGCGCTCGACGTCCAGTCGTAGACCACGGACGTGCGCAGCAGCAGGTCGGGCACGGACCGGTTCTCACGGCTGACGACGACCCAGAAGAGCAGGAACGGGAACACGACGCAGAGCACCGCCCGGAGCAGCGCCCGCGTGAAACCGACCGCACCACCGCCGTCGCCGACGAGGCGCAGGCCGAGCAGGCGGTTGCCGATGGTGCGGCCCATCGTCGCCCACGCCACCGTGAGGTATGCCGTGAGCAGCACCAGCACGCAGGCCAGCAGCCGCACACCGCCCGGGTCGGGGAACGTGAACGAGCGGGGGTCGAGGAGGAAGACCGCTCCCGACCACACGGCATACCCCGTCACGACCCCGAGCAGGGCCACCACGAGGTCCACCGCGCCCGCGGCCACCCGCGTGACGATGCCGGCACGATGCCCCTGGACCGAGCGCGCCGGTCCCGGTAGGACGATCCGGGACACCGGGCCGCGGCCGGGTAACGAGGGCGACGGCGACGAGGACGGCATCACGGTGCGCCGCCCGGCCCGGGCAGCACCGGACGGACCGCGACCTCGGTCGCCGGGAAGTCAGGTCCCGGCGTGCGGGGCCGGCGCCGGAGCATCCGGTCGACGACGTGGGCGACGCGCTCGTCGGCTCCGAGACCCTGCCACCGGACCTCGCGCATCCCCTCGGAAGCCATGGCACCCGAGGAGCTCTGGATGATGCCCGGCAGGTCGATCTGCTCGACGACGTACTCGGCGAGGGCCACGATGTCGAGACGGGCCACGACGGCGTCGAGGTCGAGCCGCTGGGCGATCGCGTCGATGTCCACCCGGTCAAGGATCGCCCCGATGTCGACCCGGGCCACCGCCCGGTCGAGGTCCGCCCGAGCAACCACCTCGTCCACGTCGACCCGGTCGAGAATCGCGTCGATGGCCACCCGCGCGATGATCGCGTCGATGTCCACGCGGTCGATGATCGCCCCGATGTCGACCCGGGCCACCGCTCGGTCGAGGTCCGCCCGAGCAACCACCTCGTCCACGTCGACCCGGTCGAGAATTGCGTCGATGGCCACCCGCTCGATGATCGCGTCGATGTCCACGCGGTCGATGATCGCCCCGATGTCGACCCGGGCCACCGCTCGGTCGAGGTCCACCGCACGCACGACCGCGTCGAGGTCGACGTGGTCCACGACGACGTCCGTGAGGTCCACGAGGTCGAGCAGTGCCTCGGTGAGGATCGCAGCCACTCGTTGCGCCCTCACCTCGGCACGTCGAGCCAGCGCGGCACGCCGTGAACGCCCACGACGGAGCAGGTCCTGCGACCAGTCCGTGCGTCGCAGTCCCGCGCCCAGGTGGCCCAGCGTCGACGTCAGCGGCGCTGCCAGGACGCCCATGACGAGGGCCGGGGGCCGGACCCGCTCGACGACCCGACCGGCGGTCTCGACGCCGACGACGGCCAGACCGAGCACCAGCTCGGCGAGGTCCAGGGCCGTCAGGGGCTCATGGGGCAGGGCGACGTCCTCCTGTCCCGCGGTCCCAGAGGGGCCCGACGTCCCGAGTCCGGCCGCCCCGGATCCAGCCGCTCCAGCGGGCCCAGCCGCTGCGCTCTGCGCCGCATCCTCCATGCTCGTCCTCGTCGACTCGGGGCACCCTGGCCCAGCCGGGCGGCGCCTGTGGCTCGTTCCAGCTCCAGCATGCGTCCGACCACCCATGGCGGCATCACCCCCGACGAGTGAAGCCGGCCCAGTCGATGGGACCCGGTCGCGGCCGGTTCAGGGTGCGGGGACCGCAGCATGCGGCCCGCGTCGCGAGGTGGCGCCGCTCCGCCTCGTTCGTCGCGGTCCCGGCGGCCCGGCCGGACGGGTCGGGTCTGGCGAGGGTTGGGCCGGGACGCGACACCTGTTGGCACCATGTGCCAACGCCCCGGGGCGGGTCCCGCCGGTTGAATCCTCACCATGACTGCAGGCACGACCGAGATCCCGAGCCCCGCGGGGCGCGCACGGCGCGCGGGGCGCCCGGGCGGGAGCCGCCGGATCCGCATCGGCATCGATACCGGTGGCACCTTCACCGACGTCGTCGCGCTCGACGAGGACTCCGGCGAGCTCGTCACGACGAAGACCCCCTCGACCCCCGGCAACCCCGCCGACGGCTTCCTCGCCGGCGTCCGCAAGGTCCTCGACCTCATGGGCGCGAGCGGAGACGACATCAGCGCCGTCTCGCACGGCACGACGGTCGCGACGAACAAGCTCCTCGAGGGCAAGGTCGAGGCTCTCGGCTTCATCACGACCGAGGGCTACGAGTTCATCCTCGAGATCGCGCGTCAGGCGGTGCCCGACGGCTATGGCAACTCCTACTTCTGGGTCAAGCCGCCGCGCATCGTCCCGGCCGACCACGTCAAGACGGTCGGGGGCCGGATGGACTTCGAGGGCAACGAGGTCCGCCCCTTCGACGCGGCCGGCGCGGTCCGCGCCGCCCGCTGGTTCAAGGAGCGGGGCATCACGACGATCGGCGTCTGCTTCCTGCACTCCTACGCCGACGACAGCCACGAGCTCGCGATGCGCGACGTCCTGCAGCGCGAGCACCCCGACGCCGTCGTGTCGATCAGCTCGGAGGTGCTGCGCGAGTACCGCGAGTACGAGCGCTCGATGACGACCCTCGTCGACGCCGCGGTCAAGCCCAACGTGTCGCGCTACGTCGCGAACATCCACCACCGGCTCGACGAGTTCGTCGGCAGCACCGAGAGGCTGCCGTTCTACATCATGAAGTCCAACGGCGGCGTGCTGTCGGCCGACGAGGTGGTGCACCAGCCGATCACGACGGTCCTGTCGGGTCCGGCAGCCGGTGCGCTCGGTGCCGGCCTCATCGCGAGCCGCGCCGGCTTCGACAAGGTGCTCACCTGTGACGGCGGGGGCACCTCCACCGACGTGTCGGTCGTCCTCGCCGGTGAGCCGACGCTGACGACCGAGGGCACGGTCGGCGCGTACCCGAGCAAGATCCCGATGATCGACGTCGTCACCGTCGGCGCCGGTGGCGGCTCGATCGCGTGGATCTCGCCCGAGGGGTCGCTCAAGGTCGGCCCGAAGTCCGCGGGCGCCGACCCCGGGCCGCTCTGCTACGCCAAGGGCGGAACCGAGCCGACGATCACCGACGCGCACGTGACGCTCGGTCGCATCCCCCCGCACCTGCTCGGCGGCGAGATCCCCCTCGACGTCGAGGCCGCCCGCGCCGGGGTCTCCGACCTCGCTGGGAGGCTGGGCCTCGACTTCGAACGTTGCGCGACCGGCATCCTCGAGATCTCCGCCTGGAACCAGGCAAACGCGCTGCGCCAGGTCTCGGTCAAGCGCGGCCTCGACGTGCGCGACTTCATGCTCGCCACCTTCGGCGGCTCGGGCTCGCTGCTCGCGTGCCGCCTCGTCGACATCCTCGGCCTCGCCGGTGTCGTCGTGCCGCAGAACCCGGGCAACGTCTCCGCCTTCGGCCTGCTCACCGTCGACGTCAAGAACGACTACGTCCAGACGGCGGTTGCGCGGCACCACGCGCTCGACCACGCCGCCGTGCAGAAGACCTTCGACGACCTCACCGCCAAGGCCGCGAGCGCTCTTGACAGCGAGGGGTTCCCGCGTGAGGACCACCGTTACACGCGCACCGTCGACCTCCGCTACTTCGGCCAGGCCTACGAGGTCCGCGTCGCCGCGCCCGAGGGAGACATCGACGAGGCGTATGCCGCCGACGTCGCCTCGCGCTTCCACGACGAGCACCGTGCGCTCTACGGCTACGACTTCCGCAACGACCCGACCCAGCAGGTCGAGTGGGTCAACCTCCGTGTCACCGGCGTCGGGCCGATCACGCGCCCCGAGCTGCGCGACCTCGCACCGTCCGACGGCGCCGCCGACGTCCGCGAGCGCGCCCACCGCAGCGTCCGCCCGGTGTGCTTCGACGCCGACGCCGGCTACGTCGACACCGACGTCTGGTGGCGACCCGACCTGCTGGCCGGCGACACCATCGAGGGCCCGGCGATCATCGAGGAGTTCGGCTCGACGGTCCCCGTCCACCCCGGATTCGTCGTGCGCGTCGACACGCTCGGCAACCTCGTCATCACCCGGGCCGCGGCTGCCCCGGCGACCGACGCCCGCACGACCGTTCCGGAGGCCTGACATGTGCTTCTCCTGCCAGACCGCGGCCACCCGGCTCGCGCCCGTCGACGCCGCCACAGGGTCGCAGGGCACCGAGCCCCCTGCCGGCCACGACGGGACCGCGGTGAACCCCGCGGGTCTCCCGACGGCATACGAGCACGGCAACCGGCTGACGCCCGAGGGGACGACGGTCGACCCGATCCTCCTCGAGATCGTCGAGGGCACCCTCGCGAGCGTCGAGATGGAGGTCGAGACCGCCATTGCCCGCACCTCGCGGTCCCCCATGATCCGCGACGCGCACGACTTCCGCGCCGGCATCCACGACCGACAGCTGCGCAAGCTGACGGGGAGGTCCTACAGCGCGCTCGTGCACCCCATCGCGCGGGACTTCCCGCTCGCCGACATGAGCGAGGGCGACGTCTTCTTCCACAACGACGTCTACGAGTCCGAGGGTGGCATCGGTCACCTGCCCGACCTCTGCGTCACGGTTCCCGTCTTCTCCGGCGGTGAGGTCGTCGCGTTCGTCCAGGCATTCGGCCACCACGACGACATCGGCGGCGCCGTGCCCGGCTCGATGCCGAGCAACGCCCGCAGCGTCTTCGAGGAAGGGCTCTCTGTCCCGCCGATCAGGCTGTGGGACAAGGGAGTTCCGAACCAGGCGGCCCTGCGCATCATGACGCGGAACAGCCGCATGCCCGACAGCCTGGCCGCCGACCTCGACGCCGAGTGCTCGGCCTGCCTCATGGGTGCCCGCCGGCTCGGTGAGCTCTTCGAACGCTACGGCCGCGACACCATCGAGGCGGCCTTCGACGCGATCCTCGACAAGACGACCGAGACCTACCGGCGCGAGATCCTCAGCAAGATCCCCGACGGCACCTACGTCTGGGAGGACTACGCCGAGCACGACGGTGTCGACGAGCCGAGGCTGCACACCCAGCGGATCACCCTGACGAAGCAGTCGACCGGCGGCCCCGGACCGGGCGACGGCGGCCCGAGGCTCGTCATCGACTTCACCGGCACGGCGCCGCAGGCCAAGGGTCCGATCAACCACTGCGGCGACTACGTCGGCGGCAACTTCCTCAAGAAGTGGCTCGCACCGATCCTGCGCAACCTCGCCGACAGCCCGGAGCGGATGGCCGAGCTCGACGTCAACGAGGGCATCGTGCCGCTCATCGAGATGATCTTCCCCGAGAAGGGCACGCTGCTCACCCCGATCTACCCGGCGCCGACGAACGCCCGGACCTTCGTCATCCTGCGCCTGCTCGGCGTCCTCGCCGGCGTCGTGGCCAAGGCCGTCGACGGCAGGATGCCCGCCGACCAGGAGACGATCCGCTACACCGGCGTCTACGGCAAGGACCGCGACGGGAACGACTACCTCATGCGTGAGGTGCTGGGCGGTGGCTCCGGCGGCCGCTACTACGCCGACGGCGAGGACACGATCCACGTCGTGCCCGACAGCCGCAACCTGCCGACCGAGTTCACCGAGAGCCGCTTCCCGTTCCTCGTCGAGCGTCTCGGCCTCGCCGTCGACTCGGGCGGTGCCGGACGCCACCGAGGCGGCCTCGGCTACGAGAAGCACATCCGGATGCTCAAGGACGCCCACTTCATGTCGATCGCCGACCGCTCGATCCTCGCCTGCTGGGGCGTCAAGGGCGGCAGGGCCGGTCGTCCGTTCGAGGTGACCGTCGACGTGTGCGGCCCGGAGGAGCGCACCGTCGATGCCCTGGCCGACGCCGAGGTGGTCAAGGCGGGCCAGGTCATCCGGATCCGGACCACCGGCGGCGGCGGCTGGGGAGACCCGCTCGACCGGCCCTATGAGGAGGTCGAGCGCGACCTGCGCTGGGGCAAGGTCTCACTGGACGGGGCGCGCCGCGACTACGGCGTCGTCGCCACCGGAGACTCCGACCACCTCGCGATCGACGCCGACGCCTCCGACGTCGTGCGCGCGCAGCTGCGTGCTGACCGGGCCGCGGAGCAGCCGTTCTTCGACCGCGGCCCCGGCTACGCGACGCTCGCCGGGGGACGGTCGGCGGCAGATGTCGACTGGGTGTGACCGTGACGACGGTCCTCGTGATCGGCGCGGCCGGCAAGACCGGCCGGGCCGTCACACGCGCCCTGACGTCTCGGGGCGTCAGCGTGCGCGCTGCCGTGCGATCGCCGGACCGGGCCGAGCGGGCGTATGCCGCTGGGGCCCAGTCGATCTCGGTCGTTGATCTCGAGACGGGCCGCGGGCTCGACGAGGCTCTGGACCACGTCGACGGCGTCTACCACCTGGCACCGAACATGCGCCCGGGCGAGGTTGCCATCGCCGAGCGGGTCGCCGGCGCGGCCACGCGGGCAGGCCTGTCCCGCTTCGCCTTCCACTCGGTGCTGCACCCCCACGACGGGTCGATGCCGCACCACCTGCGCAAGGCCGAAGCCGAGAAGGTCGTGCGCGCCCACCTGCCGGGAGCCACGGTGCTGCGCCCGGCGGCATACCACCAGAACCTCCTGGAGGCCGCCGTGGCTGGGCGCCTGGCCGTGCCCTACTCACTCGACGCACCCTTCACGAACGTCGACCTCGGCGACGTCGCGGAAGCCGCCGCGACCGTCCTGACCCGACCGGGTCACGAGGGCGTCACCTACGACCTGGCAGGTCCCGACGTGATCTCGGTTCGTGACCAGGCCCGCATCGCCGAGGACGTGCTCGGGCACCCCGTTCACGCCATGCGCGTGGACCTCGACGAGTGGACCGCCGGCCCGGGGGCGTCCCTGACGACTCAGGCCCGGGACGACCTCGTCGCGATGTTCACGGCGTACGACCGGGCCGGCCTCGTCGGCGACGGGTCGACCTTGCGGCGCCTTCTGGGGCGCGAGCCCCGGGCGTGGGCGGACGTGCTGCGCGCCGCGAGCGGCTGAGGTGTTCGGCCTCCGCCCCGTCAGTCGGTGTCGCGTTCCTCGATGGTCTGGCGCACGGTGTTCGTCGGCGTCGTCGCGCCGCTCGGGCGCTCCTCCCGCGTGATGATGCGCTTGCGCTGCCGACCCTTGCGGTCGTGCCAGATGAGCAGGCCGCCAGCGATCATGAGGATGAGACCGACGATGGGCAGGTTGATGACGGACGTGTTGGCCCTGACGGCGAAGGTCAGGATGGCCCCCACGACGGCGAGCAGGACTCCGACTCCCACGTGTGCCCACCTCTCGACTCGACCCACGGCGCACCGGACGGCGCCAACTCGACACTATCTCCCTCGTACCCTCCGGGCGGGCAGGGCGGACCGTCCCCACCGCCCGCCTGCGGACCACCGGGCGCAGCCGGGCCCCTCGCCGCAAGGGCAACGGTCCCGACCCGCGGCGGACATCTGCCAATGTCAAGGGCCGCGTTGGGCAGGAGGTGACAACGCGCGCGCTCCCGAGCGCTCCCTAGGCTCACGCCATGACGACCGAGGACGCGCCGTGAGGGTGCTCGTGGCGCTGGGTGGGAACGCCATGACGGGCCCCGGCGGCGACGCCACACCTCAGGCCCAGCGCGACGCCATCGCGACCGCGAGCCGGCACCTCGCCGAGCTTGTCGCCGCCGGCCACGAGGTCGTCATCACCCACGGCAACGGGCCGCAGGTCGGCAACCTCCTCGTCAAGAACGAGCTGGCCGCGCACGTCGTGCCGCCCGTCCCCCTCGACTGGTGCGGCGCACAGACGCAGGGGACGATCGGCTTCACGCTGCTCGACACGCTCGAGGCCGCCCTCGCCGTCCGCGAGGTCGAGCGCCCCGTCGCCGCCATCGTCACCCGGACCCTCGTCGACGCCGACGACCCGGGCTTCACGCACCCGACGAAGCCGATCGGGCGCTTCCTCCCGCGCGAGCAGGCGCAGACGCTCATCGACCACGGTGAGCGCTGGGAGGACCGTGGCGACAAGGGGTGGCGCCGCGTCGTCGCGTCCCCCGAGCCCGTCGAGGTCCTCGAGACGCACACGCTCCACACCCTGCTCGCGGCCGGTTACGTCGTCGTCGCGGCCGGTGGCGGAGGCATTCCCGTCGTGCGCGGCCACGACGGCGGCGTCCACGGCGTCGAGGCCGTCATCGACAAGGACCTCACGGCGGCCCTGCTCGCCCAGGCCGTCGACGCCGACGTGCTCGTCATCGCGACCGACGTCGCGCACGCCGTCGCCGCGTGGGGCACACCCGAGGCCCACGACCTCGGCCGGGTCACGCTCGGCGAGATGGAGGCGTATGCCGCCGCCGGCCACTTCGCGTCGGGCTCGATGGGTCCGAAGGTCGAGGCCGCAATGCGCTTCGTCCGCTCGGGTGGTTCGCGCTCGATCATCACAGCCCTCGACCAGCTCGCCCAGGCCATCGACGGCCAGGTCGGCACCGTCATCGAAAACCCTGACAGAGAAAGGTGATTCACGTGCCCGAAGCCATTGAGGTGCGCAAGGTGCCCATCCATTCGGTTGCCGACGCGTCGGAGCTGGCGAGGCTCATCGACGATGGCGTCATGGAGGCGAGCAGGGTTGTCGCCATCATCGGCAAGACGGAGGGCAACGGCGGCGTCAACGACTACACGAGGATCATCGCCGACCGGGCCTTCCGGGAGGTCCTCGTCGAGAAGGGGGCCCCGGCCGACCAGGTCAGGCAGGTGCCGATCGTCTGGTCCGGTGGCACCGACGGCATCATCAGCCCGCACGCGACGATCTTCGCGACGGTCCCGGCCGACAAGGCCGAGCAGTCCGACGAGCCCCGGCTCACGGTCGGCTTCGCGATGAGCGAGCCGATCAAGCCCGAGGAGATCGGCTACGTCGCGATGGTGCAGAAGGTCGCCGACGCCGTCAAGGTCGCCATGGAGCGCGCCGGCATCACCGACCCGGCGGACGTCCACTACGTGCAGACCAAGACGCCGCTGCTGACCATCCACACCATCCGCGACGCGAAGTCCCGCGGCCACCAGGTCTGGACCGAGCACACGCACGAGTCGATGGACCTCTCCAACGGCACGACCGGCCTCGGCATCGCCGTCGCCCTCGGCGAGATCGAGACGCCGACGGACGCCGACATCATGCACGACCGCTCGCTGTTCTCGTCGGTCGCCTCCTGCAGCTCGGGCGTCGAGCTCGACCAGGCGCAGGTCGTCGTCGTCGGCAACACGACGGGCATCGGTGGCCGCTACCGCATCGGCCACTCGGTCATGCAGGACGCGCTCGACGCCGACGGCGTGTGGGGCGCGATCAAAGACGCCGGGCTCGACCTGCCGGAGCGTCCGCACAGCAGCGACATCAAGGGTCGGCTCGTCAACGTCTTCCTCAAGTGCGAGGTGAGCCAGGACGGCACCGTGCACGGTCGGCGCAACGCGATGCTCGACGACTCCGACGTGCACTGGCACCGCCAGATCAAGTCGGCCGTCGGCGGCGTCACGGCGTCGGTCACGGGCGACCCGGCGGTGTTCGTGTCCGTGTCGGCCGCGCACCAGGGCCCCGACGGCGGCGGCCCGGTCGCCGCGATCGTCGACCTCGGCGAGGGCGAGCCCACCGGCTACCGCTGGACCCGCTGACGCCCGTCCCCCACCACCCCACCACCGTCGAGAGGCCAAAGTTCGCGGCCTCACCACAGTCGAAAGGCCAGCTCTCGCGACGAGAGCTGGCCTTTCGACGCGTCACGGGCCACGAAAAGTGGCCCTTCGACGTGTCACGGGCCACGAAAAGTGGCCTTTCGACGTGTCAGTGCGCGAAGTGGCGTGTGCCGGTGAAGTACATCGTCACGCCGGCCGCCTTGGCCGCCTCGATGATCTCCTCGTCGCGGATCGAGCCACCGGGGGCGACGACCGCACGGACGCCGGCGTCGAGCAGGATCTGCAGCCCGTCGGCGAACGGGAAGAACGCGTCGGACGCGGCCACCGAGCCGCGGGCGCGCTCCTCCCCCGCGCGGCGGACGGCGAGGTAGCAGGAGTCGACGCGGTTGACCTGACCCATGCCGACGCCGACCGCAGCTCCGTCGCGAGCGAGCAGGATCGCGTTGGACTTGACGGCGCGGATCGCGCGCCACGCGAACTGCAGGTCGGCGATCGTCGCGTCGTCCGCGGCGTCGCCGGCGACGAGGCGCCAGCTTCCGGCGTCGTCCCCGCCGGTCACCGCGCCGTCCTCGCCCCGTACCACAGCGTCCACCCTGTCGACCGTCTGCACGAGCAGGCCGCCGCTGACGGCGCGCGTCTCGACCGGGTCGGCCGCCTCGGCCATGCCGGCCGGCAGCCGCAGGACGCGGAGGTTCTTCTTGGCCGTGAGGATCTCGAGGGCCTCCGGCTCGTAGTCGGGCGCGATGATGACCTCGGTGAAGACCGGCTTCGCAGCCGCCGCCATCGCGGCCGTGACGGTGCGGTTGGCCGCGATGATGCCTCCGTAGGCGCTTACCGGGTCGGTCGCGTGGGCCCGCTCGTAGGCCTCCTCGATGGTCCCACCGACGGCGATGCCGCACGGGTTGGCGTGCTTGATGATCGCGACGGTCGGCTGGTCACCGTGGTCGTGCGCGGCCCGCACGGCGGCGTCGGTGTCGACGTAGTTGTTGTAGGACATCTCCTTGCCGTGCAGCTGCTCCGCGCTGGCCACGCCCGGACGCCAGTGCCGGTAGAGCGCAGCGCTCTGGTGCGGGTTCTCGCCGTAGCGCAGGGCCGCCGCGCGGTCGAAGGTCGCACCCGTCCACGCCGGGAAGCCGGTGCCGTCGCTCGTGTCGGCCACGACGCTGCCCATCCAGCTCGCGACGGCGTTGTCGTAGCTCGCGGTGTGCACGAACGCCTCGGCGGCGAGGCGCCGACGCTCGGTCAGCGTGAAGCCGCCCGCGCCCAGGGCCTCCGTGACGTGGGCGTATGCCGCCGGGCTCGTCACGATCGCGACGCTCGCGTGGTTCTTGGCGGAGGCGCGCACCATCGACGGGCCGCCGATGTCGATCTGCTCGACGCACTCGTCCTCGCTGGCCCCCGACGCGACGGTCTCGCGGAAGGGGTAGAGGTTGACGACGACGAGGTCGAACGTCTCCACGCCGAGGTCGGCGAGCTGCCGCATGTGGCCCTCGTTGCGGGTGTCGGCGAGGATGCCGGCGTGGACCTTCGGGTGCAGCGTCTTGACGCGGCCGTCCAGGCACTCGGGGAAGCCGGTCAGCTCCTCGACCTGCGTGACCGGCACACCTGCGGCGGCGATGGTCTTCGCCGTCGAGCCGGTCGAGACGATCGCGACGCCGGCGGCGTCGAGGGAACGGGCCAGCTCGTCGAGGCCGGACTTGTCGTAGACGGAGACGAGGGCGCGCCTGATCGGGCGGCGTCCGTCGGTGGCGGCAGTCATGGGTGCACTCCTGATTCGGTGACATCGGTCGCGGCGTGCCCGGGTCGGTGGACCCGGCGGCATCCGTTCTCGCGAGGCACCCAGGCGGTCGATGCTCCCGACGTCACTCCCCGGTGGTGTCCCACCCGCGCCAGTCGTGTGCACCCAGCCTAGCGGTCAGCCCCGACCGATCCGAACTCGTCGCCCCTCGACGGCGAAGCCCTCGCGAGCAAGTCGGCTGACGACGTCGACGAGCAGGTCGCGCTCCTGCACCTTGATCCGTTCGTGCAGGCTCTCCTCGGTGTCGTCGTCCTCGACGGCCACGACGCGCTGCTCGATGATCGGCCCGGTGTCGACGCCGGCGTCGACGACGTGACACGTGGTGCCGGTCACCTTGACGCCGTAGGCGAGGGCGTCGCGGACACCGTGCGCCCCGGGGAAGCTCGGCAGGAGGGCAGGGTGGGTGTTGACGACGGGCTGCGCTCCGAGCGTGACCGGACCGAGGATCCGCATGAACCCGGCTGTCACCACGAAGCGTGGGCTCGCATCGGCGACCTGCTGGGCCAGCGCGACGTCCCACGCTGCCCGGTCCTCGAAGTCGGCAGGACGCACGACGAAGGTCGGTATGCCGGCCTGCCGGGCGCGCTCGACGCCCGTGCACGGGCGATCAGCCCCCACGGCGGCGATGCGCACGCCGTAGTCCGGGTCCGCCGAGGCGTCGAGGACTGCCTGCAGCAGGGTGCCGGAACCGGAGACGAGGACGACGACGGGTACGCGCGCGTCGACGGCAGCACCGTCGGTCGAGCCCGTCTCGCTGGAGGCGGCGTTCGTCATGCCGCGAGTCTAGGGCGGTGCACCGGGCGCCGGTTCTCCCCTCATCGACGTCGCACCGTGAGCGTGGCCGACCGGCTGGTGGCGACGCCTGCCTCGTTGCTGAAGACGGCGCGGTATCGGTTTCCGGTGGCCTTCTGGCTGACGCCGGCGACCACGAGCCGCGTGGAGTGCGCGCCCGGGATCGTCACCCAGGTGCGACCGCGGTCCCTCGACGTCTGCCACGTCACGGTGGGCGGTGGCGCCCCGGTTGCCGCCGCCGTGAAGGTCGCCGTCGCACCGGGCCTCACGGTGACGTCGCGGGGTTCCGACGTGACGCGCGGCGCCTGCGTGACAACGGTGAGCACGGCGGCACCGGTCACGGCAGAGCCGCCGAGGTTGACGAACTCGGCGCGGTAGCACGTCCCGTTCTGGCTCGACTGCACGTCAGTCAGGGTGAGGCGGGGCGTCGTGGCGCCGGGGACCGGTGTCCAGGTGGTCCCGCCGTCGACCGACCGCGACCACTGCACGCTCGGTTCGGGGTCGCCGGAGGCTGCGGCGGTGAACGTCGCCGTGCCTCCTGCGAGCGCGGTGGTGCTGGTGGGTGACGTCACGACGTGTGGCGCTGCCGGCAGGACCGTGAGCGTGACGATGCCGGAGTTCGATGTCCCTGACGCGTTGGTGTACCTCACGATGTACTGCTCCCCGTTCTGGGCGAACGTGACCCCAGGCAGCGTGAGGTCGGGGCTGGTGGCGCCGGGGATCGCGGTGAAGGTTGGTCCTTCCGTGACCCGGTACCACTGCACCGTGGGCTGCGGGTTGCCCGACGCGGTCGAGGTGAACGTCGCCGACTCGCCGGCCGTCACCGTGGCGTCCCGGGGGGCGACGCGCAGAGATGGGGCGACCGCGGCCTCGACGACCAGGCTCTGCTCGACCGGGGGCGCCGCGAACGGCGCGTTCGCCGACGTGCGGATGACGAGGCGGTAGGTGTCGGCGGGAAGACCCTGGAGCGTCCGTGCCACGAGACCGTCGGCGTTGACCGCCTGGTTGACCACCTGGAACGTCGGCGTGTCCGTCTGGTTGGCCGACCCGAACAGCTGGAAGTCCACCCGGGCTCTCGTGATGTCGCCGGGATTGCCGTCGTCCGCCTGGCCCAACCTTGCCGTCATCACGGCCAGCCCCGGAGCGGTGACTCCCTGCGTCGTGCTGCTCAGGGTGGCGTCCTCCGGAGTGACCGCCGTGGCCCCGCTGTAACCCAGCGTGAAGTGGTCGCTCGAGAAACCGGTGCAACCGTTCAGGGGATAGCTGCCCGGGTCTGCGGCGACGCGTCCGGTCGCGGAGACCAGTCCCACGAGCCGTTCGCATCCGGAGAGCGAGCCCGTGATCCCGTCGAGGGCGAGTGGTTCAGCGATGAACGGCGACAGCGGGGGCGCTGGGTCGGAGTACTGCAGCGGCCCGTCCGTCAGGGTGATGAGGAACTCGCCCCGACTCACCTCGAAGGACCTGCTCACCGGGGTCGCCGCGGGGAAGACCCCATCCCCGCCCTGCGTGGCGGTGATGCTGCACGTGCCCACTCCCGTGGCCGTGATGACCCCGGAGTCGAGGGTGCACACGTTCTGCGAGATGGGCTCGACAGCAAGGCTCACGGGCAGGTGCGAGGTAGCTGACGCGGTGATGCCCTGGGTCTCGTAGGGCCGGCCGTAGACGCTGCTCCGAGTGAAGTGCATGTCACGGGGCAGGTCGAGGCTGACGGTGTTCGTCGGCTCGGACACGGTGAACGAGCGTGTGGACGAGGAGAAGACCCCGGCACCGTTGGTGACCTTGACACCCACGTGTGCTGACCCGCTCTGCTCGAACGTCACGACGAGCGACGACGAGCCGGGGACGATGCACAGGCCGTTGTCAGCGCTTGGGCACGAGTAGAGCCACTCGTAGGTCACGGGCGCGCCGGAGTCGTCGAGCACCGACGCCGTGTAGGTGATCGGAACACCTCGGGTCGCCTCCCACGGCCCGTCGAGTCGGATCTGGGGCGACGCCGGCGGTGCAGCGGGGTCCGGCGGCGTGCCATGGACCATCTCGAGCACGTTGGCATGGCGCCCTTCGGCGTCGATGTACGAGATGTCGTCCCGCAGGCACGACATCCAGGACATGCCGCTCGGCGCGACGGCCCCGCCGCCCGGGTAGCAGGAGCTGTGCAGCGCCGTCGCGCCGATCGGTGCGACGGTGAAGCGGTACTTGCCCGTCTCGTCCTGGGTCCGGGCGGCGATGAAGGTGTCACCGCCGGGACCCTGGAACGGGAACCACGTCGACTGCCACTCCGGCGTCACCGAGCCGTCCGGAAGGACCTGCTGCAGGATCCACCAGCCCTCCCCGTGAGGTCGGACCCAGAGCGATCCCTCGTCGTCGGCGAGATCGACCGAGATGCGAGGTGTCTGGCCCCAGCTCCTGACGACCCCCGTGGAGTCCGGAACACCGTTGAGGAACTGCGGCTCCGCCTCGGTCCAGGCGGGTGCGTTGCCGTCGGTGCCGCTGGCCGGCGCGTTCGCGCACGTGTGCAGCTCGAGGCCGACCTGGATCGCTCCGGTGCAGCCCCACTCCGGCTCGGGGAACGTCTCGTTGAGGAAGGTGGCCATCATCCCCGGGTAGGCCGTGGGGTCCTTCATCAGTGCAGCGAGGTCGGGCGTCGCGCTCGCCTTGCGGAGCAGCTCGGCCAGCTTCTTCGGAGCCTCGAGGTCGCTGTTGATCTGGATCGACGCGATCGTGGTCGTCACGACGATGTCGACGATGGCGCCCACCACGGACGTGATGGCACCGAAGACCTTGATGCCGGCCGTCAACCGGCTCTCGGCCATCGCCGCGGCGCTCGCGGCACGGGCTGCCGCCTCCGCGTCGGCGATGGCTGTCACGGCCCCGGCCCTGAGCGAGTTGGCTGCCTTGAGCGCCGCGAACGAACGCAGTGCCTGGGCGTCGGCGGCCGCCGCCTGCGCGATCTTGATCGTGGACTCGGCACCCTGCAACACAGGGCTGGCGATGAACTTCGTCCGGGTCGCGAAGGGGAAGAGCTTGGTCACGAACAGGCTGTCCGCGGAGATGGGCACCGCCAGCGCCCGCGCGATGGGGATCGCCGCGCCGCTGGCAGCCAGCGAGACTCCCATTCCGACGAGTGCGGCAACCTGTCCCGCGTGGACGGTGAAGTCGTTGTAGGACAGCGGGTTCCACGTGTTCGACAGGCCCTGTGACAGGGACTGCAGCTGAAGGTACTGCCCGTACTTCACGAACTGGTCGTACGAAGGCCGTGGCGGGGAGAAGACGAGGAAGCTGAAGATGGTGAGGCCCGACTCGGTACAGATTGTCGTCCCTCGCCCGTTGTACTCCGCCGTCGTGTCGTACGGTCCCGGCGGGTGGTAGTTGCAGTAGCCGTCGGACCCGTTTCGAGGCTGGGGCGAGTACGTGTCGGTCTTGGCATACGTGCTGTCGCTCAGTCCCGACCACTTGACGTACTCGCCCACCGCTGCCTTCGCGGCGCCGATCTGCGTCCGCTGGACCTTGGTGGCGAACCAGGTGTGGACGAGCACCTCGGAGGCCGTCCTGCTCGCGGCCGGCTTCAGCATGATCACTCCGAGGTCGGCCCAGAGCTGCGTGCGGATGTCGTCGCGCGCGAGCGCCCGGACGCTCAGCTCGTCGCTCGGTGGGAGCGACTTGTTCTGCAGCACCTCTGCCACCGCCTTCGTCTCGAAGGCGGTGAGCGCTGTCTGCGTCTCGGCCGAGTACGGCTGGGGCCGCGGGATGTTCAGGACCGGATCCTGCACCAGGTCGAACAGCTTGATGATCGCCGGCGGGGCTGGTGGTTCAGCGGCGGCGGCGGGAGGCGACGGCGTCACGGCGGCGACGGTGAGGCCCGAGGCCGCCACGAGGCCGAACACGGCCACCATTCGCGAGAACCTGCTGTTCACGGTGGGCTCCTTTGCCGGTGTGCCCCCGCCGACTCAGCATGGCAGTCCCTCGCCACTTCTCACGGGGAATCGCCAAACAGCGCCGGGCTGTCGGAGCTGCCGTCACGGTCGCGGTCGTGACGCGCGGAGCAGGGCTGCTGATTCGCACTGTTCCCCGGTCGATCGACCGACGCACATGCGCGAGGATGGACCGCATGACCGAGCCCCAGCCGGAGGAGATCGCCTTCGCCCGCGAGAAGGCCAAGCGCACCCTGCCCGTCGCGATCCTCGTGCTGCTCGGCCTCGTCGCCATGTACCTCCCGCTGCCGAAGCGCTTCGTCGCCTTCCTGCCGCTCGTGCTCGCGGTCGTGCTGACCGTTCGTCTGCTGCGCTTCGTGTCGACGCGCGCCGGCAAGGAGAAGATCTGGCCGGTGGTCACCCTCGTCATCTCCGGGATGCTGCTGTCGACGCTGGCGCTGCAGATCCCCTTCTACGACGCGATCAGCGCCTACGAGGAATGCGTCGCCGGCGCCCAGACCAGCATCGCCGAGGGTGACTGCGCCCAGCTGAGGAACGCCGGGATGTCAGGCTTCGTCCTGCGCTGACGCGACTTGCCGCAACCCGGCGGAGCCGCGGACGGCGACCCTGTGACCTCAGCTCCCGTCGGCGTCCCCGGCGTGCGCGTCCCTGGCGTGCGCGTCCCCGGCGTGCGCGTCCGCCGTCTCGCCGGCCCGCTGGCCGACGCGGTCGCGACGACGCTCACGGAGCACGAGCGCGCCCGCGAGGAGCAACGCCCCACCGACGACCTCCGCCGTCAGCGCCGCGGCGAACGACCAGAGGTGCGGCCCGACGGCCGAGAGCCGGTCGACGCCGACCGCGCCGCTGCCGAGAGCCGTGAGCGCGACGACGACCACGACCGCGATGAGGGCCGCAACGGCCGTGGCGCACAGACGGGCCCGCAGGTTGCCGAAGAACTCGAGCTCTGCGTCGACCCGACGACCGAGCCAGACGCCGACGACCACGGGGGCCAGCACCACGGCATACATGATGGCGGGGAAGTCGCCGGCTTGAGGCAGGGCGCCGAGCACGGGCACGAGCGGCAGCAGGCCGGGCTGGGCAGCAGCCGCGGAGACCGTCGAGCCGAGCGCGACCTGGAAGCCGGGTCCGGCGAGGAACGACAGCGCCCACGTCGCGGCATTGCCGAGGAGGGCGAGTTGGGCGACCGCGAGAACGAGGACGGCGCCGACGTTGGCGCCGTACTGGTCCTGGATGTCGGCGACCGACGACCACGACACGACGAGTCGCACCGCCACGACGACGAACCCGAGGCCGAGCAGCACACCCGCGCCCCGCCAGCCGGTGCGCCAGACCGTCGGCAGCCACGTCGGCCCACGCCGAAACCACGTGCGCACGAACGCCGGCGCAGTCTCGTCGTCGGGCCGGAGCATGACGAAGCCGAGCGCCGCCAGCGGCACGAGCAGTGACCCGACGACGGCGGCGACACCGGGTGTGGCAGGACCTCCGAGGGTGAAGAGCGCGAACACCGCGGACACGAGCCCGTAGCCGATGAGGAAGCCCGGCACGACGCCCCACTGGGCGACCCGGCTCCAGTCGGCCGTGCCGACGCGCAGCCGCTCGGTGGCGGCGAGGCGTCTGGCCCAGCGGTAGGCGATGTACACGAAGACGAGGAGGAGCAGCAGCGGCGTCATCGAGATGGCGACGCTGCCGGCCCCGACGGACTGGCCGTGCCCGAGGAACCAGATGGCGCTCGCGACGGACACGGCCGAGAACCACCCGACCGAGCTCTCGGGCGCGGCCACCCAGCCGATGAGGGCGGGCAGCACGACGACCGACCACGTACCGATGGCCGCCAGCGCACCGGCCCGCAGTGCGGCCGGCATCGCCGTCGAGGGGCTGGTCGACGAGGTCGTCGACCTGGTGGTCGACGTGGTGGTCGTGCTCGGCGGGGCCAGTGGTCTCACTCCTGCGTTACGGGTCCGAGGTGTTGGCCCCATGGTCACAAGATCCCCGTTCCGGAGCGAGCGCCCACGCCGATGAGACCCCGAGCGCCCGATGTGGTCGATGTGCCCGGTGTGTGACGCGGATCGACGCGAAAACGGCGCCATCCGCAGCCGCCGCGCGCACCATGAAAGGAGAAGGGAAGACCATCATGAGCAGCAGAATCCTCCACCTGCTGGCGCCCTCGCTCGCAGTGCTCGCCCTCTCCGCGACGCTCGGCAGTCCGGCCCAGACGGCGACGCGCTCGGCCGTCGCCCGTGCCACCGCCCCGGTCGCCGTCGCGACCGCCCCGGTCGCCTTCGCAGGGACCATCTACCTCACCTTCGACGACGGGCCGCACCCCACGTGGACCCCGAGGTTGCTCGCCGTCCTGCGGAAGTACGCCGTGCGCGCCGTCTTCTTCGAGATCGGCCAGAACGTCGCCGCGAACCCCTCGGTGACCCGCAGCGTGCGCGCCGGCGGCCACCTCGTCGGCAACCACACGTGGAGCCACCCCGACCTCACGACCCTGTCGACGACGGCTGTCACGTCGCAGCTGAACCGCATGGAGTCCGCGCTGGGCTCCCGGCCGCGCTGTGTGCGTCCGCCCTACGGCGCCACCAACTCACGCATCGCGACGATCATCGCGAACCGCGGCCAGCGGCAGGTCCTCTGGACCGTCGACCCGCGGGACTGGTCGCGTCCGGGCACGACGACCATCGTGAACCGGGTCCTGGCCAACGTGCGTTCGGGTTCACGGATCCTCATGCACGACGGTGGTGGTGACCGCTCGCAGACGGTGGCCGCCGTCGACCTGCTCATCCCGAAGCTGAGGGCTCGCGGGTTCGTCATCGGCCTCATGGCCTGCTGACCTCCGCGGACGCACGGACGAGGGCGTATGCCGTGTGGCCGGCCACGTGACCGACCGCGGTGGCACGCCGGCGCAACCGGACGGCATACGCCATCAGCAGGGGAAGCGCGAGCGGGCGGCCCCCGAAGGTGACCGCCCGCTCGGAAACGCCCTGTCGGACAGGCTACTTCGCGCTGCCCTGCATGATCTCGCGCATGAGGTCGGCGGTCTCGGAGGGCGTCTTGCCGACCTTGACGCCGGCGGCCTCGAGGGCCTCCTTCTTCGCCTGAGCCGTGCCGGAGCTGCCCGACACGATGGCACCGGCGTGGCCCATCGTCTTGCCCTCGGGGGCGGTGAAGCCGGCGACGTAGCCGACGACCGGCTTCGTCACGTGGTCCTTGATGTAGGCGGCCGCGCGCTCCTCGGCGTCGCCGCCGATCTCGCCGATCATGACGATCGCATCGGTGTCGGGGTCGTTCTGGAACGCCTCGAGGCAGTCGATGTGCGTCGTGCCGATGATCGGGTCGCCGCCGATGCCGACGGCGGAGCTGAAGCCGAAGTCACGCAGCTCGTACATCATCTGGTAGGTCAGCGTGCCCGACTTCGACACGAGGCCGATGCGGCCGGTGCCGGAGATGTCGGCCGGGATGATGCCGGCGTTGCTGACGCCCGGGGTGATGAGGCCCGGGCAGTTCGGGCCGACGATGCGCGTCGTGCCCTTGTCCTTGGCGTAGTTGTAGAACTCCGCGGTGTCCTTGACCGCGACACCCTCGGTGATGACGACGGCGAGCGGGATCTCGGCGTCGATCGCCTCGACGGCGGCGGCTTTGGTGAACTGCGCGGGCACGAAGATCACGGACACGTTGGCGCCGGTGGCCTCGATGGCCTCCTTGACCGTGCCGTAGACGGGGACGGACACGCCGCCCTCGAAGTCGACGGTCGTGCCGGCCTTGCGGGGGTTGACGCCGCCGACGATGTCGGTGCCCGACTTGAGCATGCGCTGGGTGTGCTTCATGCCCTCGGACCCGGTCATGCCCTGGACGATGACCTTCGAGTCGGCGTTGAGGAAGATAGCCATGTTCGTCGTTCTCTCTTCTGTGGGCTCGGTGGTCAGCTGGCGGCAGGCCCGGCGGCGAGCTCGGCGGCGCGGCGCGCGGCGCCGTCCATCGTCGGCTCGACCGTCACGAGCGGGTGGTTGCGCTCCTGGAGGATGCGGCGACCCTCCTCGACGTTGTTGCCGTCGAGGCGCACGACGAGCGGGCGGTCCTCCTCGTCACCGAGCGCGTCGAGCGCGCCGACGATGCCGTTGGCGACCGCGTCGCAGGAGGTGATGCCACCGAAGACGTTGACGAAGACGCTCTTGACCTGCGGGTCCGACAGGATGATGTGCAGGCCGTTGGCCATGACCTCGGCGCTGGCGCCGCCACCGATGTCGAGGAAGTTCGCCGGCTTCTGGCCGCCGAACTCCTCACCGGCGTACGCGACGACGTCGAGGGTGCTCATGACGAGACCCGCTCCGTTGCCGATGATGCCGACGGAACCGTCGAGCTTGACGTAGTTGAGATCCTTCTCCTTCGCCGCTGCCTCGAGCGGGTCGGCCGCGGCCTTGTCCTCGAGCGCCGCGTGGTCGGCGTGGCGGAAGTCCGCGTTGGTGTCGAGGGTGACCTTGCCGTCGAGCGCGACGATCTCGCCGTCCTCGGTCTTGACGAGCGGGTTGACCTCGACGAGCGTCGCGTCCTCCTCGCGGTAGACGGTCCAGAGCTTCTGGATGACGTCGGCGATCGCGGCCTGGTCGCCCTCGTCGAAGCCGGCGGCGTCGACGATCTCCTGCGCCTTGGCGGCGTCGATGCCCGTGTTGGGGTCGACGGCGATGCGCGCGAGGGCCTCGGGCCGCTCGACCGCGAGCTGCTCGATCTCCATGCCGCCCTCCTTGGAGCACATGGCGAGGTAGGTGCGGTTGGCACGGTCGAGCAGGATCGAGAAGTAGTACTCCTCGGCGATGCGGGCGCCCTGGGCGATCATCACGGTGCCGACGGTGTGGCCCTTGATGTCCATGCCGAGGATGGCCTCGGCCGCGGCCTGCGCCTCGTCGGGGCTCTTCGTGACCTTGACGCCACCAGCCTTGCCACGGCCGCCGGTCTTCACCTGCGCCTTGACGACCGTGACACCGCCCGACTTCGGTCCGATCTGCTCGGCGGCTGCTCGGGCCTGCTCGGGCGTGGTGGCGACGGCGCCGGCCAGCACGGGCACCCCGTGCTTCTCGAACATGTCGCGGGCTTGGTACTCGAAGAGATCCACGGGTGGGGTCCGTCCTCGTCGTCGATTCGTATCGTCGTCGATCGCGTCGCTGCGGCGTCCCGGGGCCCGTGCTCGCGCTCGGACGGGCCCTGCGCCGAGGCGCAACCGAATCAGGCTGTCCCTCGGACTCTAGTGGCTCTGACCTGTGCCGACGCCATCGGGTCCGCCCGACCGGACGAAGATCACACCTCCCCCTCCCGCACGGACCCCGGATGTTTCGCGCGCTTCTGATGTGAGCGCGCGAGACATCACCGACTGTGCGACATTTCGCGCGCTTGCCCGTGAACCGCGCGCTCGCACCAGAAGCGCGCGATCCAGCGGTATGCGGGAGGCGGGCGCAGCGGACATGGACGGGCGCATCCGTGCCGCTCAGGCGGCTGCGACGGCGATGGCCATCGCCTGCTCTATCCGCATGCGGACCAGGTCTGGCGACGCGAGATCGGACCAGACCAGCCTCACGACGACCCACCCGTCCCTGCGGAGAGCGTCCTCGCGGCGCTTCTCCTCGAAGAGCATGGATCCGTCGCCCGACGCGTACTTCACGCGACCGTCGAACTCGACGAGGACGCGGGTGCCGGCGATGCGGAAGTCCGCGCGATAGGTGCGCCCGTCCGCCACGATCTCGAACTGCGGCTCGAGCTCATGGCCGAGTCCGCGCAGCACGTGCGCCGTGAGCGACTCGCCGGGCGACTCGTGCCGGCCGTCCGCGTGGACGAGCGCAGCTCGCACGGGCCCCACCCCACGGTGCCCCTCGAACTCGGCCAGGGCCCGAGCGAGATCGGACCGCGTCATGAGCCGACTCCGCAGCGCCGCATCCGCAGCCACGAGCGCCCCCGTGGCAAGCCCCGCCAAGCCCGAACCGACCACCGCGTGCGCCACAGGAACCGTCGGCGGCAATCCAGCCGTGCGCGGCGCACTCAACGAGCTGGAGTGCACTCCCTCCTGAACGCGATGGAGCAGGAGTCCGGGCCTGCGCCGGGACTGGCCGCTCCACGCGCCCGGCGCGGACCCGTCTGACGCGGGAAGGCGCGTCAAGTGGACCGTCCCGAGGTCCACACCGTGCAACGGCAGCCCGAGGAGGACGAGTGCCGAACTGTGGCTCACGACGGCGGATCCTTCGTATGCCCGCGCGAGAGCGACGGCCGTCAGCCGGTGGCGATCCAGTCCGTCGGCAGGGACCCCGACGGCGTACCAGCCGTGCGTCAGCCTGGTGCAGACAGATCGATGGCACAGCAGGGCGAGGGCCCGCCCGTCGATACCGGCACGGAGGGCCTCGCGAGCGCTGAAGACGCCTTGACTGGCGAAGAGGTCGAGGTTCACACGAGCAGGTTCCCGCGCTCAGGGCAGCCATCACCGTCGCGCCGAGCTGCTGTGGAAAGCCGCTGCGGCATACCTGAGGGTGTGGACAGATCCTCAGGGCCGGGTCGAGGCGCGCGATGTCGACTCCGAGCGCGTGGATTTTCGCGCGCTCGGAGCCGGTTTCGCGCGCTCAGGCCAGAAGCGCGCGAAACGTCAAGGCTGTGCGTGGGCAGGCGGCGGCGGCGGGTGGGTCGGTGGCGGGTGGGTCGGTGGCGGGTGGGTGTCTGGGACGCGGCGGGGTGGAGGTGAGGTCAAGCGGGGTGGACGTGCTCGCGGACCCAGGCGACGATTTCCATCGTCGTCGCGCCCGGCGTGAAGACCTTCGCCACACCGAGCCGCTCGAGCTCGGGGATGTCGTCCTCGGGGATGATGCCGCCACCGAACACGACGATGTCGCTGGCGTCGCGCTCGGCGAGCAGCTCGACCACCCGGGCGAAGAGGGTCATGTGGGCTCCCGAGAGCACCGAGAGGCCGACGACGTCCGCGTCCTCCTGGATGGCGGCCTCGACGATCTGCTCGGGCGTCTGGTGCAGACCGGTGTAGATGACCTCCATGCCGGCGTCGCGGAGCGCCCGGGCCACCACCTTGGCGCCGCGGTCGTGACCGTCCAGCCCGGGCTTGGCCACGACAACGCGGATCACGTCGGTCGAGGGACTCCCCGAGCCGCCTGCAGTCGCGGTCTCGTCGTCGGTCACGGCAGCGGCGTCAGCACCAGGGGACTCGCTCATGCCGGGCACTCTAACGAGACCGCTCAGGCGCGACGCGCAATAGTGATGCATCGCCCACCAGGCGGGGTACGTTCGGCACGTGGCAGTGGCAGCACGTGCGGCGATGACGCCGCGACAGGCAGGCAACCCGACGGGTGCCGCGAAGGGCCCCCGAGGCTTCCTCGCGACCGTCGGGGAGATTGCCGGTGCGCTCCTCACGCCCACGGGGCTCGCCGGGGCGGCCCTCGAGACCTCGTGGATGGGCCTGCACCTGGGGCTCTATCCCCTCGGCCTGGTCGGCTCGCGCGCGAGCGACCGCCGGCAGGGCTACCGCCTCGGCCACCTGCCCCCGAGCCAGCGGGGACTCGCCATCCAGAACGTCGAGGCCGCGGAGACGCCGATCCTGCTCGTGCACGGCATGGTCGACAACCGCTCGATCTTCACCGTCCTGCGGCGCGGGCTGGTCCGGCGGGGTTTCGGGCGCATCGAGACGATCAACTACTCGATCTTCACCGGCGACGTCCGTGCCGCGGCGGCGGACCTCGGCGCGGAGGTCGAGCGCATCGTCGAGGAGACCGGCTACGAGCGCATCCACGTGATCGGCCACTCGATGGGTGGCCTCATCGCCCGCTACTACGTGACCCGGCTCGGTGGCGACCAGCATGTGCACACGCTCGTCACCCTCGGCACCCCGCACCAGGGCAGCTACCTCGCCTACACGTGGAACAACGGGCTCACCCGCCAGCTGCGGCCCGGCAGCGCGCTCATGGACGAGCTCGCCGCCCCGGTCCACGATTGTCAGACCCGGTTCCTCGTCTACTGGTCCGACCTCGACCAGGTGGTCGTGCCCCAACGCAACGCCGCGCTGCACCACGACGACCTCAACGTCCACAACATCGCCCTGCACGGGGTCGGGCACATGAGCCTGCCCATCACGAGCAGCGTCGTGCACGGGATCTCCACCGCTCTCGCGCACCTCGACACCTCCGGTGCGACGATCACGCCCGGCGTCAGCTCGCTGCGGGACAGACGCACGACGCCGACGGCTCGCCGTGGCGCCGGTGAGGTCAGCGTCACACCGACACGCTGAGGCATCCGGCCGCGCTACCCAAAATGGGCGCTTTTGACACAGATTGCCTGTGGAAATCCTTCATAAGGCCCGTCGGATGCCTTAGTGTCGAGCCCAGCCGCGTCCCTCCACCGCGGCGCCGGGACGTCCAGAAGCGTGGCGTGATTTTGGATAACGAAATGGTCACGTTACGCTGACGGCTCGCACATCTGTGAACCGATAGGTAATTTTTTCGTGCCCAAAACCAGTTACACCGGCCGGCACAGGCCGGCAGCCAAGCCTTCGCGGGGTCGACAGTTCGTCGTCCCCGTCGCTCTGCTCTCTTCGACCGTTGCCGGTGGCCTCGTCATCCGCGACGCCGGCGCGAGCCAGCTCAGCCCCGAAGCGGCTGCCATGAAAAACGTCTCCAACTCGGTCGCAGGCCTCGGTCTGAGCGCGGACCCCGACGCCGTCGCAGCCGCTGCAGCCAACCGTTCCGGCGCCCGCTCGTCGCGTGACATGGCGCGCGATGCCAAGACGCTGATCATCGGCGCCACGCAGTCCGCGAGCCAGACTGCGAACGCGGCCCAGGCCGCGGCCGAGAAGTCGGCCGCCGCGAAGGCCGCCGCTGCCAAGGCCAAGGCCGCTGCGGCCGCGAAGGTTGCCGCCGCGGCACGCCAACGCGCGCTCGCCAAGGCCCACCGCTGGGTCTCCCCCGTCGCCGGCTACACCCTCACCTCCGGGTTCGGGTTCCGCTGGGGCAAGATGCACCCCGCCCAGGACCTCGCCTGCCCCACGGGCAGCACGGTCCGAGCGCTCTCGAGCGGCACCGTGGTGTTCGCCGGCTGGTCCAACGAGGGCTACGGCAACATGGTCAAGATCCGCTACTGGGACGGCACCGTCTCGTGGATGGCGCACAACAGCCGCCTGCTCGTCTCCGTCGGTGAAGAGGTCTCCCCCGGCCAGCGGGTCGCCTACAGCGGCAACACCGGCAACTCGACCGGCCCGCACCTCCACCTCGAGATCCACCCCGGCGACGGCAGCCCCGTCGCCCCCCGCGCCTGGCTCGCCGAGCGCAGCGTCCGCCTCTGAGCGACGTCCCCGCACGCCACGAGGCCCGTCCCTTCCGGGGACGGGCCTCGATGCATCCGGGGCCGTATGCCGTCACGCCGCTCCGAGCCGCATGCCATCACGCCGCTCCGTGGCGTATGCCGTCACGCCGCTCCGTAGCCGTATGCCGTCACGCCGCTCGGTGGCCGTATGCCGTTGCGTGGCAAGGGTGCTCGGGTGACGTCGAAAATCCGGGACACGGCATACGCCATCGCGCGAGACGGCGCCTGCGCGGAACCGGACGACCGGCGCGTCAGAGCTTGACGAGCGGGGCGTAGCGCAGGAGGAGCCGCTTGGTGCCGGTGTCGACGCCGAAGTCGACGTGCGCCATCGACTTGTCACCGTCGCCCTCGACCCGCACGACCGTGCCGAGCCCGAAGGAGTCGTGGCTGACCCGGTCGCCGGACTGGAGCGCGATGACGGGCCGCTTGCCGGCGCTGCGGATCCCTGGCCTGGCCGCGAGCGTGGCCACGGCCGGGCGGTCGGAGCCTCGGGCTCCGCTGAACGACGGGCCGAGCCGCTGCCAGTCGAGCAGGTCACCGGGGATCTCGTCGAGGAAGCGCGACGGCGGGTTGTACTGCGGCGCCCCCCACGCCGAACGGACGGCCGCCCGCGAGAGGTAGAGCCGCTCACGGGCCCGGGTGATGCCGACGTAGGCGAGGCGGCGCTCCTCCTCGAGCTCCTTGGGGTCACCGAGCGCCCGCATGTGCGGGAACGTGCCGTCCTCCAGGCCGGTGAGGAACACGACGGGGAACTCGAGGCCCTTCGCGGTGTGCAGCGTCATGAGCGTGACGACGCCCTGAGCCTTGGCCTCGGGCTCGTCGGGAATCTCGTCGGCGTCGGCGACGAGCGAGACCTGCTCGAGGAACTCCTCGAGAGCGCCGGCAGGACCGACGTCCTCGGGCTCGACACCGGGCTGGAGCTCGCCTCCGGACTCCTGCAGCTCGGTGGCGCGGCGGTCGTCATACTCCTGCGCGACGGCGACGAGCTCGGCGAGGTTCTCGACGCGGGTCTCGTCCTGAGGGTCGTGGCTCGCCCGCAGCTCGGCGAGATAGCCGCTCTCCTCGAGGGTCATCTCGAGGAGGGCGGCGATGCTGTCGTCGGCCTCGTAGCAGTTGCGGAGCCTCTCGAGCAGGGCCGTGAAGCCCTGGATGGCGGCGACGGAGCGCGTGGCGATGCCGGGCGCGTCCGCGGCCCGCCCGAGCGCCGCGACGAAGGGGATGCGCTCGCGCTCGGCCAGTGCAGCCACGCACGCCTCGGCGCGGTCGCCGATCCCGCGCTTGGGGGTGTTGAGGATGCGGCGCAGGTTGACGGTGTCGGTGGGGTTGGACACGACGCGCAGATAGGCCAGGGCGTCCTTGACCTCACGCCGCTCGTAGAACCGCGTGCCGCCGACGACCTTGTAGGGCAGGCCAACCCGCACGAGCACCTCCTCGATGGCGCGGCTCTGGGCGTTGGTGCGGTAGAAGACGGCGACGTCGCCCGGCTTGACGCCGTGGTCGGCGAGGTCGTCGATCTCCTTGGCCACGAAGGCGGCCTCGTCGTGCTCGTTGTCGCCGACGTAGCCGGTGATCATCGCGCCGTCGCCGGAGTCGGTCCAGAGGTTCTTGGCGCGGCGTCCCTCGTTGCGGGCGATGACGGCGTTGGCGGCCCGCAGGATGCGCGAGGTCGAGCGGTAGTTCTGCTCGAGCAGGATCGTGCGGGCGTCGGGGTAGTCGTTCTCGAACTCGAGGATGTTGCGGATCGTCGCGCCGCGGAAGGCGTAGATGGACTGGTCGGAGTCGCCGACGACGCACAGTTCTGCGGGCGGCACCGCGTAGGCACCTTCGGGTCCCCTGACCTCGCCGACGAGCTCCTTGATGAGCTGGTACTGGGCCTGGTTGGTGTCCTGGTACTCGTCGACGAGCACATGGCGGAAGCGACGGCGGTAGTACTCGGCCACGTCGGGGAAGGCCTGCAGGACGTTGACGGTCATCATGATGATGTCGTCGAAGTCGAGGGCGTTGGCCTGGCGCAGACGGCGCTGGTACTGGGTGTACGCGTCGGAGACGGTGCGCTCGTAGTGGTTGCCCTCGGTGACCTGTGACGCGTAGGTCTCCTCGTCGATGAGCTCGTTCTTGAGGTTGCTGACCTGCGCCGAGAAGCCGCGGGGCGGGTAGCGCTTCGGGTCGAGGTCGAGGTCGCGCAGCACGAGGCTCATGAGGCGCTGGCTGTCGGCGGCGTCGTAGATCGAGAAGGTCGACTTCATCCCGACCTTCGCGGCCTCTCGCCGCAGGATGCGCACGCACGCCGAGTGGAAGGTCATGACCCACATGGCGCGCGCGCGGGGCCCGACGAGCGCCTCGACGCGCTCGCGCATCTCGGCCGCCGCCTTGTTGGTGAAGGTGATGGCGAGGATCTGGCCCGGCTGGGCGCCACGCTCGCCGAGCAGCCACGCGATGCGGTGGGTCAGCACCCGGGTCTTGCCCGAGCCGGCCCCGGCGACGATGAGCAGCGGCGTGCCCTCGTGCACGACGGCCTCGCGCTGCTCCGGGTTGAGCCCCTCGAGGAGGGCGGCCGGGTCGAGGTCGGCGCGCCCCTGGGGAGCGGTCTCGACGCCACCACGGGCGGCAGCCTCGGCCCACGTGGGGACGCCCTGCTCGGTGACGTCGCCGCCACGCCCGGGGCGTCCGGAGCCGCCGGAGGGCGCGCCCTGACCGTGCTCGAAACCGGGGATGGGGAGGTCGTCGAAGAGCGTGCTCATGATCGCCCAAGCCTACGTCGAACCACCCACAGCGCCGGACCGCGGCGCACAGCCAGGCGCGGCGGGAGAGGATGGCGGTGTGAGCGACTTCCAGATCCGCAACGCGTCCGCGGCCGACGTCCCCGACCTCATCCGTCTCGTCCAGGGCCTCGCGGCCTACGAGAAGGAACCGGAGTCGGCCACCGCGACGCCCGAGCAGTTCCAGGCGGCCCTGTTCCCCGCTCACGGCGACCCCACGGCATACGCGCTCGTGGGGGTGCGGGAGGGCTCGGTCGTCGCCATGGCGATCTGGTTCCGGAGCTTCTCGACGTGGACCGGGCAGGCCGGCATCTGGCTGGAGGACCTCTTCGTCGAGCCCGACCACCGCGGCCACGGCCTCGGCAAGGCCCTCCTCGCCCGGCTCGCGGCGCTGTGCGTCGAGCGCGGCTGGACCCGGCTCGAGTGGTCCGTGCTCGACTGGAACACGCCCTCGATCGACTTCTACCGGGCCCACGCGGCCCGCTCGCTGGACGACTGGTCGACGTTTCGCCTCGACGGCGATGCGCTCGCGCGACTGGCGGCCCCTACGTGACACGCCCTCCGCGGCGGATGGCGTCCCCTGACGTCCTCTGGCTCGACCTGGACCGGCCGACCAACCGCATGGTCATCGTGTCGGTCCTCCTCCTCGAGTCGGTGCCCGACTGGGACCGGGTGGTCGCCGTGGTGCGGGAGCGGATCGTCGACCCCTACCCCGTCTTCAGCCAGCGCGCGAGACGATCGCGAGGCCGCCTCGGGCATCGGTGGGAGGACGACCCGGACTTCCACCTCGAGCGGCATGTGCGCCGTGCCACGCTCTCGGGGCCGACCACCTCGGCGGGCGCGGATGCCGAGCTGCAGGCCTACATCGAGGAGCACCTGCCCCGCGCCCTCGACCGATCGGGCCCGCTCTGGGAAATCCACCTCGTCGACGGCTACGGCTCGGGGGCCGCCGTCGTCTTCCGTATCCACCATGCACTCGCCGACGGGATCGCCCTGACCCGCGTGCTGCTCGGCCTCACCGAGGAAGCGGACGGCCTCACCGAGGACGCCGACGGTCTCACCGAGGACGCCGACGGTCTCAGCGGCGACCTCGCCGCTGAGACGGCCTCGACGGACGTGGCGAGCCCGTGCCGAGGACCGCGTGCCTCGTCCGGTGCCCTCAGGTCCGGGCTGCGGCTCGCTCGCTCGTCGACCTCCGCGGTCTGGGATCGCCTGCGCCCCAAGGGCGCCCGGATGGCGGCGACAGACGTGGCCCGACTCGCCCTGCGCACCGGTCAGGTCCTCGCCGACGTGCTGCTGACGACGCACCCGGCCGGTCCCGTGGGCGGCGTCCCCGGGAACCGCAAACGCCTCGTGTGGACCGACCCGCTGCCACTCGCGGGCCTCAAGCAGACAGGTCGGCTCGTGGGTGCCACGCTGAACGACGTGCTGCTCAGCGCGGTCGCGGGCGCCCTGCACTGCTACCAGCACGAGCACGGCAGCGAGCCGGTGGACCTCGGGACGATGGTGCCCGTCAACGTCCGTCCCCTCGACGAGCCGCTGCCTCGTGAGCTCGGCAACCGCTTTGCGGTGCTGCTCCACCGCTTCCCGAGTGGAGATGCCACGCCCCTCGAACGCCTCGTGCTGACGAAGGAGCGGATGGACTGGCTCAAGGCGTCCCCCGAGGCGGCGCTCACCTTCGCCCTCATCTGCGTCATCGGCCGCTTCCCGGCAGCCGTGCAGCGCCGGGTCGTCGACTTCCTCGCGGACAGGGCGATCGGCGTGACGACCAACGTCGCCGGTCCGCGCGAGCCCCGTCACCTCGCCGGGGTGCACGTCACCGGAGTGCTCGGCTGGGTGCCCGGCTCGGGGCGGCACACGCTGGGCTTCTGCATCGTCACCTACGACGACGCCGTGCGAATCGGGATCATGGCCGACGAGTCCGTCGTGCCCGACCCGGAGTCGCTCCTCGCCGCGCTCGAGGACGAGGTGTCGCTGCTCGTGCGCATCGGCGCCGCCGGCCCACCGCCCCGCCCGCCCCACCGCCCCGCCCGCCCCACCGCCCCGAAGGGGAGGCAGCGCCGGTCGTAGGGTGGCGAGCATGAACCGAGCGACCAGCGTCTTCGTCTCCGAGCCCGGCGACCGCAGTGTCCTGCAGGTCCGCGACCACGACCTCCCCGACCCCGCCGAGGGCGAGGTGCAGGTCGCCGTTGCCGCCGCCGGCGTCAACTTCATCGACGTCTACAAGCGCCAGGGCGTCTACCCCGTGTCGACACCGTTCGTGCTCGGTGAGGAGGGCGCCGGCACCGTCACCGCCGTCGGCCCGGGAGTCAGCGAGGTCTCCGTCGGTGACCGCGTCGCGTGGTGCCAGTCGACCGGCAGCGAGTCGACGGTCGTCAACAAGCCCGCCCGCCTCGTCGTCCCCGTCCCCGACGGCGTCGACCTCGAGGTCGCGGCCGCCGCCATGCTCCAAGGACTCACCGCGCACTACCTCGTCACGAGCACGTATGCCGTGAGGCCCGGTGACGTCGCCCTCGTGCACGCCGCGGCGGGCGGGGTCGGGCAGCTCCTCGTGCAGATGGTCACGGCCCGCGGCGGAGCGGTCGTCGCGACAGCCGGGTCCGACGAGAAGCTCGAGATCGCCCGGGCCCTGGGCGCCGAGCACCTCATCAACTACTCGACGGTCGACGACCTCGCCGCGGCCGTCCGGGAAGCGGCAGGACGCGGGGTCGACGTGGCCTACGACGGGGTTGGCAGGTCGACCTTCGACGCGTCCCTCGCCTCCCTGCGGCCGCGCGGGATGATGGTCCTCTTCGGCGGGGCGAGCGGGCAGGTGCCTCCCTTCGACATCCAGCGCCTCAACAGCGGCGGGTCACTCTTCCTGACCCGGCCGACCCTGGGCAACTACGTCGCCGAGCGGGCCGAGTACGAGTGGCGAGCCGGCGAGGTGCTCGGCGCGGTGGCCGACGGGTCGCTGCGGATCGACATCGGCGGACGGTACCCGCTGTCCGAGGCGGCCGCCGCCTACGAGGCGCTCGAAGGGCGCCGCACCACGGGCAAGCTCATCCTGGTGCCCAACGCATGAGCGGCACTCTCTTCCGGCACGACCGGATCTGGACCGGCGACGTCGACGCCCCTTGGACCGACGCGCTGCTCGTGGAAGACGGTCGCGTGGTCGCCGTCGGCGCCGAGGCCGTCGAGAGGGCCGCGGGCGCGGGAACCGACACCGTCGACCTGCCCGGAGCCCTCGTCATGCCCGGCCTGCACGACGCCCACATCCACACCGAGTGGCTGTCCCGTGACCTGTCGTCCGTCGACCTGCGCGGGGCGCGTTCCCTCGAGGAGACTCTCGAGCTCGTCCGTGCGCACGCCGAGGGACTGCCCGACGGCGAGTGGCTGCACAGCGGACGCTGGAACCACAACCGATGGTCCGTCCCGGAGCAGCCCGACCGCCACGCCCTCGACTCGGTGTCGGGCAACCGCGTCGCAGCGCTGTCGAGCGTCGACGGCCACACAATCTGGGCAAACTCCCTTGCGCTCACACAGGCCGGCATCACCCGGGACACGCCCGACCCCGTCGGCGGCGAGATCGTGCGCGACGCATCGGGTGAGCCGACCGGCATCCTGCGCGAGTCGGCCCAGGAGCTGCTGGAGGTGATCCCGCGCGAGCAGACGCCGCTGCGGCCCTGGCTCGAGCGCTGCCAGGACTGGCTGCTCTCGGTCGGCCTGACGAGCATCACCGACATCGACGGCGAGGACACGCGCGCCGCCTACGCCGAGCTGCACGCGGACGGCGAGCTACGGCTGCGGGTCACGAAGTGCACCCGGGACGGCGACCTCGAGCTCGCGATCTCCGATGGGCGCCGGTCCGGTCAGGGCGACGAGCTGTTCCGCGTCGGCCCGGTCAAGTTCTTCAGCGACGGCGCGCTGGGCTCCCACACCGCCCACATGACCGAGCCGTTCGTCGGGCACGAGGGATGCGGCATCGCGGCGATGCCCTACGGCCTGCTCCTCGAGCGCACCCTGCTCGCAGCCCGGTCCAACCTCGACGTCATCACGCACGCCATCGGCGACGAGGCGAACCGCCTCGTGCTCGACACCTTCGAGGCGGTCCGCGCCGAGAGCCCGGACACATTGCTGCGCATCGAGCACGCCCAGCACGTGCGCCCGGTCGACATCCCACGCTTCCGGGCACTCGACGTCGTCGCCTCGATGCAGCCGAGCCACTGCACGGCCGACCTCGAGCTCGCCGACGAGATCATCGGACCGCGGCGCCTCGCGTCGTACGCGTGGCGCAGCTTCCTCGACGCCGGCGTACGCGTGGCGTTCGGTTCGGACGCACCGGTCGAGGACCCGAACCCCTTCTACGGCCTGCACGCCGCCGTCACCCGCCAACGGCCCGACGGCCAGCCGCTCGGCGGCTGGCGGCCGGAGGAGCGGATCACCCTCACCGAGGCCGTCCACGCGTTCACGGTCGCCGCGCACGAGTCGGTCGGGCGCACCGATGTCGGACGCCTCGTGCCCGGCCAGCTCGCCGACCTCGTGGCGGTCGACCGCGACCTGTGGGCCCTCGAGGAGTCGTCGCCGTCCGAGATCCGCGACACCGTGGTGCTCCAGACCTGGGTCGGCGGCCACCTGGCCTACCAGCGCTCCTGACCGGCCGGCCGGCATACGCCCTCGGTGTGCAGGCCGCGCCGAGCAGACCGGTGGTCGGGTCGGTCCCGCCACACGCTCACTCGCCGGTTGCGAGTGGGGGGTCGTCGTCCGGCTACGGTCAACCCCGGGTCAGGGGGCGCCGGGGACGACGGCCAGCAGGAGGGTGGCAAACCAGGTGAGCGCGCCGACGGCGAGCAGGAAGACACCGATGACCGCCATGTTGCCGGCGCCGTCGGCCCGCGACACCCGGCGCCGTCGGCGGCCGACGAGGACGAGAGCGAGGCCCACGACGAGCCACACGAGACCGATGAGCAGACCGGCGAGGACGCCTGCGTTCCAGCGCATCTCAGCGCCCTAGGAGAAGGGCGAGCACTTTCACCACAGCACGGCGACGAGCACGTTGACGACCGCTGCTCCGCCGGCGACGTCGAGCAGGTTGCCGGTGTCCTGGCCCCTGCGGCCTCGTGCGGTCCCGATCTCGGCGGCGACCAGCACGACGAGCGCGATGACGAGCTTGACCGCGATCTTCGTGGTGTCGACCGTGTGGTCGTCGTCCTTGATCGCCGACGCGATGCCGACGAGGGCCAGACCGGTGACGAGCTGCGCCCGCGCACCCCAGACGATCGGCGCGATGACGGTGCGACCGTTCCGGACGGCGATCCAGCCTCCGACGACCGCGGCCATGCCGAGCAGGTGGAGGACGACCAGGAGGTTGTAGACGAGGTCCATGGCCGACATCGTACGGAGGGCCGCACACCCTGCCGGCCACCGCCTCCCCTGCTCAGGACCCCGGCGGACCTGCGAGCTCGTGCAGGGCCGCGAGTCGCCGCCACGACGACGTCAGCGGGTAGTCGCCGATCCGGTCAGGGGGCACCCAGCGCGCGTCGGAGGTCGTGCCACCGACGTCGTGGATGACGACCGCCGTGGGGTCGGGACAGGTTGCGGCGTAGACGATCCGCACGGCGTGGAAGTCCTCGAGCACCCCGGACGGCGCTCGTCCGACCCAGTGCTGCGACTGGACGGTGAGGAGGGCGCCGAGCTCGATGTGCTGGCCGGTCTCCTCCCAGACCTCGCGGTGCACGCCGTCGACCGGCGACTCCCCGTCGTCGAGGCCCCCGCCGGGCAGGCCCCAGTCCCCCGGCACGTGCGTCTGGGTGTTGAACTGCGTCAGCAGCACGCCGCGCTCACTCGTCACGACGGCGTACGCCGCGACCCTCTGGAAGGGCTCGCCCACCTCGTCGTCACCGACGCCCGCATCACGGCGCACCGCCTCGGTCCGAGGGCGTATGCCGTCCAGCTCGCGCACGCGGTAGCCGAGCTCGAGAACCCCGTCCTCCACCAACGTCGCGAACGCCGTCGACTCGATGAGCCAGCCGGCGTCGCCGAGGACGACGTCCGGGTGCTCACCGTGTCCGAGACGCACCTCGGCCACGCGGGAGCCGTCCGCCCCGACCGCGACGACGCGCAGACCGCCCGGCACGTTGGTCCTCATCGCCGCACCAGCCCGACGGCCCGCTCGTACTCCGCCACGGCGAGCGCCGCGACCTGCGACCACTCCTGCTCGGGCGGGTGCTCGACGTTCCACCGACGGAGGCGCGCGACCTCACCGGAGGCCTTGGCCAATCGGGCGATCGCAGTCGACATCTCCGAGTCGCTCGACACGACAAGGCCGTTCACGCCGTCGGTGACGAACTCACCCACACCTGAACCGGATCGGCCGATGACCGGCAGGCCGACCGTGCGCGCCTCGAGGGCAGCGATCCCGAACGACTCGAGCCGGGCCGGTGACAGGTAGACGTCGGCGACGGCATACCGCTCCCGCAGCTCGTCCCGCGTCACGCGGCCGGGCAGGGACACCCAGTCGAGGCCGCGCTCGCGCACCAGAGCCTCCACCCTGCGGCGCTCGGGCCCCTCCCCCAGCACCGACAACGACACCGAGCCGGGGCCGGCCTGCCGCGCCGCCTCGGCGACGAGCTCGACGAGAGCCGCGGGCCGCTTGCGCGCCGCCAGTCGCATCGCCGTGACGAGGCGCAGCGGCCCGGGCTCACGCACCCCCGGGCCGACGGTCCAGCGCGCGACGTCGATGCCGTTGGGCAGCACCCCGACGGACACGTCGGGTCCGACGAGCCGACGCAGCGGCTCCGCTGCCACGTCGGAGACGGCCGACATGGCCACCCCGCGGGCCGCCCAGCGCCGGATGAACCGCGCCGCGTCGAAGACGGGCGCCATCCCGGCGAGCATGCAGTGCCAGGTCATCGCGGTCGGCAGGCCCAGCCCGACCGTGACCCGCGTGCTGTCCCACGCGAACGGTGAGACGACCCCGGTCTGGACGTGGGCCACGTCGAAGGCGCCGGCCACGAGCCGGCGCCGGAGCTCTGCCGGGGCGAACGGGTTGACCGGCAGCTCCCACGGCATCCTGGCTGCCAGCCGGTGCACGGGCACGCCGTCCACCACCGTGACGGCCCCGTGCATCTCACCCTCGGCGCCTCGCGTGGCGGTGAACACCTCGACCTCGTGGCCGGCGGCCTGGAGGTGCTGGGCGAGGTCGTGCGTCTGGACCTCGATCCCGCCCAGTCGGGGCAGGTAACAGTCGGACAGGAGCGCCACCTTCACGGAAGACACTGTGCCATGGGCCAAGATGGGTGACTGTGCCGCACACGCTGCTTGCCTTCCACGCGCACCCCGACGACGAGGCCCTGCTGACCTCGGGGACCATGGCGCGCGCCTCGGCAGAGGGCCACCGGGTCGTCGTCGTCGTCGCGACGGACGGCGAGCTCGGTCTCGCCGCCACCGAGTTCGCCGGCGAGGGTGCACTCGCCGCGACCCGGATGGACGAGCTGCGCGCGAGCGCGCGGGCGCTCGGCGTCGCCCGCGTCGAGCACCTCGGCTATGCCGACAGCGGCCTCGGCCCCGACGTGGCGCCCGACCCGCCCGGCTCCACCCGTTTCATCCGCGCCGACGTCGAGGAGGCCGCCCGTCGCCTCGCGGCGATCCTGCGCGAGGAGCAGGTTGACGTCCTCCTGCACTACGAGCCGAACGGGGGCTACGGCCACCCCGACCACAGGCAGGTCCACCTCGTCGGCAGCCGGGCCGCCGAGCTCGCCGGCACGCCGAAGGTGCTCGAGGCGACGGTCCCGCGCGACACCATCTGCCGCGCCATCGACCTGGCCGCCAAGGTCTACCGCTTCCCGCCCGAGTTCGACCGATCGAGCTTCGACCGCGCCTTCTCCGCGCGCAGCGAGATCACGCACCGCATCAGCGTCCGCCGGCACATCGCGGCCAAGCGCGCCTCGATGCGCGCCCATGCGTCCCAGGCCAGTGCGGACGGCGGGGCGGACCGCACCCTGGCCGCCTTCCTGCGGATCCCCCGGCCCCTCTACGACCTCGTGTTCGGACGCGAGTGGTTCGTCGACCGTTCGGTCCGTCCTGGCAGCCCGATCCGCCGTGACGTCTTCGACGGGCTCGGCTGAGCCCGCGCCGGTGTACCCGCCTCAGGCATCCCGACACCGTGGTCGTCCGGCTGCCGAAGCACCGAAAGCCTTCAGGCAGAAGGCGTCTCGAAGACGACCGCCATCGGGGTCTGCTCGGAGCCCTGCCCGAGCGGGTTGTCGGCGAACATCGCCTCGTAGCGCTCCTTGGGTCCCGGCGCGTCCTTGCCGAGGACGTTGCGACCGATGTCGTTGGCGTCCATGACGACCGTGCCACCGAACGTGGCGCGGTACGCCTCGGGCACCCGCGCGCGGATCGCCCGTGAGAGGTGCGCAGCCACGTCGTCGGGGTCCTTGGGTCCGAGCTTGGCCGACACGTTGGCCGGGTAGACGGAGTACTCGGTGGGCCCGTCGATGGCGCGGATGTCACCGCCGACGAGGTCGTAGAAGAGCCCGCGCCTGCCCAGCACCTTGCCCACGGCACCGCCCGCCGAGGCGAAGAGCACGCGCGGCAGACCCGCCTCCTCGATCGCGAGCTGCATCGTGAAGGGCGACCCGAGGCCGATGCCAGCGGGGGTGCGCGTCACGTAACGGCTGAGCAACCGGGCCGGCCGGCCGACCTTGATGTCCCAGATGAAGTAGGACCGCCCCTGGGTGATCGCGACGATCTTCTCGGAGATGAAGAAGTACCAGCGCCCGCCGGTCGCGGCCGCGTGCTCCGGTCCGGCCTCGGGCAGACCGGAGAAGAAGCGCTCGATGTAGCCGAGCGTCTTGGCCTCGAGGTCGTCCTCACGGGCGTAGAGGTCGGTGCGCAGCGGGTAGCGGCGCACCGGCGTGCCGTCGGCCGTCACGAGGTCGAGCTGCTTGCGGGCGTTCGGCTCGTAGTCGGTCTTGACGTGGTCGGCGCTCCCGGCGGCGTCGGGCTCGGGCTCGTCGAAGAACTCCTGGAGCCAGAGCTCGAGGTTGAGCATCCGCCAGACCGTCATCGAGTCGATCGAGTTGGTGCCCTTGATCCACCCCTCGAAGGCGTGGAGCACCGCCGTCTGGTCGAAGTAGGGGCGCGCTGCGAACGACTCGGAGAGGAACTCGCCGTAGATGTGGTTCTTGAGGCGCATGAACCACTCGCCCTGCGGGGTCGTGGCGCCGATCTTGTCGCGACGGTCGACGACGGAGTCGGGCAGCAGCCCGCGCATCGCGTCGCGCAGGACGCGTTTGCCGACACCGTCCTTGACGAGGGCGTCGTCGCTGAGGCCGAAGACGAACCGTACGAGGTCGCGGTCGACGAACGGCATGCGCACGTCGACCCCGAACCGACGGGCGTTCTTGTCGGTGTAGCGCAGCCGCGCCGGCAGCGAACCGGCGAAGACGTCGTCGGCGAGGCGGGCCCGCAGGTCGGCCTTCTCGACGTCGTAGCCCTCGGAGGCATGCGCCCGCGCGAAGTCAGTGTCGAGCAAGGACGTCACGGGCACGTCCTTGCGGCCGTGCAGCCGGTCGCCGATGAGCGGCCGGCCGCGGCGGTAGAGCACGTCGAGCGAGTGGCCGAGCTCGGTGGCGGCGCTCACGGCGCTGCGACTGCGGAGCTCGCGCAGGTGGATGAGGTGGTGCGGACCGAAGCCCGCGAGCGTCTCGTCGCCCCCGTGGCCGTCGAGCACCACGGCGTCCCGCTCTGCCGCGGCCTGCAGGACGCGGTACTGGGTGTACGCGCCGGTCGAGACGAGCGGCTCCTCCTGCGTGCGCACGAGGTCGCGCAGGTCCTTCTTGAACTCTGTCGGCGTCGGCTCGATGCGGTGCTCCTGCGCGCGCTCGCCGAGCGCCCGGACGACGGCGTCGATGTGCTCGCGCTCGTCGTTGCGTGAGCCCGGGTAGACGGCTGACCACGTGTCCTGAACGGCATCGCCGGCCGACCGGCCCGGCTCCTGCTCGACCACGTCGAGCAGCGCCGCGATGGCGGCCGAGTCGATGCCGCCGGACAGAGAGGTCCCGACCCGGCCCCGAGAGCCGGTCCGTCGACGCACGGCGGCGGTCAGCAGGGTGCGGAACTCCTCGACGACCGCTGGGGAGTAGGCCCGGGGCGAGCTCGACAGGGTCGAGAGCTCCTCCCGCAGCCGCGTGTAGGGACGAGCCTCGAGACCGCCCGGCACGTCGGCGCCCAGGGTGACGACCTCACCTGCGCCGACCCGCTCGATGCCCGCGAAGAACGTGGACCGGCCGTCGTCGTGGACGCGGAAGCGCAGGTAGCGGTAGATCGTGCGGTCGTCGGGACGCCGCTCGTGCAGGCCGCTGTCGAGGATGCCGCGGATCTCACTGGCGACGAGCCAGCCGTCACCGGTGCGGGCGACGTAGAGCGGGCGCACACCGAAGTGGTCGCGCGCCAGCGTCATCCGGCGCGTGTCGCGGTCCCAGACGGCGAGGGCGAAGGCGCCGTCGAGCCGGTCGAGGCCGTCGGTGCCCCATTCGGTGAAGGCGGCGAGGACGACCTCGGCGTCGCTGCCCACCCCGACGTCGTGGCCGAGGGCCTCGAGATCGGCACGCAGCTCGGCGCGGTTGTACAGCTCGCCGTCGAGCGCGAGCGTGAACCGCCCACCCGGGGCGACCGCGAGCCGGGCCACACCATCGTCGTCAGCGCCCGCGGTCACCCGACCCGGACGCACCTCGCGGACCCCCAGGCCGGCTTCTCCGTCCCGTGCCGTCGCCGCGGCGCCCACCCCCGGGTGCGTCGCGAGCAGTCGGTCGAGCAGGGCCTCGTCGGCGTGGACACCAAGGTGCCCGGCGATTCCGCACATGAGTTCCACCCTAGTTGGACGCGGTCGAGCGGCCCCGACCCCACTCCGCCCACCGGACCCACCCGGCCGCCTCGCAGCAATTCCGTCCCGAGGTGAACCGGATCGCCTCGGCTGAGCGTCGTCCTCATGGGAGCACCCCAACCAGAAGGAGCACGACATGCACCGACCCACCCGTACCGCTACCTTCGTCGCCGGCGCCGTCCTCGGCGTCACCACGCTCGTGGCGCCCGCTGCGTCCGCGAGCGACAGCCACTCGAGCAGCTCCGGGCACACGATCCTGCGGGCCGACCTGATGGGCAGCATGCCCTCGCCCGCCGGGCCGACGATCGCCGGTGTCCTCCCGGGCGGCCTCCCCTGGGTCGTCGACGAGGGCTTCGCCCGCGTGCGCGAGGACGGACGGGTCCGCGTCCGCGTCGAGGGCCTGGTCATCCCGGGCATGGGGACAAACGGCATCGTCTCCGTCAGCGCGACCGTGGTCTGCAACGACATGCCCGCCGGCACGACCGGGAGCGTGCCGCTGAGCGCAGACGGCGACGCCCGCATCGACGACACGGTGTGGCTGCCCGACTACTGCCACATGCCGGTCGTGCTCGTGAACCCCAACGGGAACGCGGCCCGATACATCGCCGCCACCGGTCTCTGACCACCGCGATCACGTATGCCGTCCGGCCCGCCGGACGGCATACGTTGTCGTTCGCCGTCCCGTGCGGTGTCCTCGCCCACCTCGGCGACGCATTCGTGCCAGTGCCCGACCAGTCGCAGGGTCACGTCGGACCCGCGTGCCCGGGTGCATCGGTGGGCTGGGGCGGCCCCGGCGTCGGCAGGATCGTGGTGACGACGAAGGCCACCACGACGGCCACGATGATCTCGGGGGTGGTCTGCAGCCCGTCGGCACCGAGCAGGACGGTGGCCAGCAGGACCGAGCTGAGCGGCAGGCGGAGCATCGCGCAGCACATCGCACCGATGCCCATGCCGATCGCCGGGGCCAGGCTCATGCCGGGCAGCCCGCTCAGGGCGATCCCGAGCACGGAGCCGATGAACATGGCCGGGAACACCGGACCGCCGCGGAAGGCGCTGAGCGACAGGCCGTACGCCAGCATCTTGCACAGGCCGAGGACGACCAGCGTCGCCACGGAGAAGTCGGCGGAGTTGGCCACGAGGTCGGGCAGGGCGTCCTGGCCCGAGAAGAGCACGTCGGTGAAGCCGTTTCCCGTGATGAGCTGATAGGCCATGGCTGAGGCGCCGATGAGCGCCCCGAGCGCGACGGTCACCACCACCCGCGCGCGGTGCACGATGGGGCGCACGCTCAGGCCGACCCAGCGGACCGCCCACCCCAGCAAGGCGCCGATGAGACCGACCGGCACGGCCCAGACCAGGCTCGCCACGGTGGGGTCGACCCCCGGGGGCACCGTCGTCAGCGCCAACGAGAAGGTGCCCAGGCCGGTCCAGGCGTTGAGGCCCAGGAAGACGAGGGCGCCGATGCCGGAGGCGAGCAGGCCGGGCAGCGCGACCAGGCTCAGGGTCGCCCCGGCGATGCCGGCCGCCTCCATGATGAGGAAGGCGCCGAGCAGGGGCGAACCGAGCAGCGTGCTGATCGCGGCGAAGCTGCCGGCGGACGCCATCATCGTCACCGCCACCGGCGTGACGTCCTTCTTGACGAGGCGCACGGTCAGGGCCGCGAGCCCGCCACCGATGGCGATGAGCGGTGCCTCGGGGCCGAGCACCGCACCCAGGCTCAGCGTCGCCAGCGAGGCCAGGAACACTCCGGGCAGGTGCCGGTCGACCGGTGGCGCGCCGCCCATCTGGAAGCCGAGGGCGGGCGAGTGCCCTCCCGGGCCGGGCAGGTGCTGCAGGCTCAGGGCGACCAGCAGCCCACAGAGCATCAGCCAGGGCACCGGCCACCAGGCCGGGGCGCCGCCGTCGAACAGGTCACCCGGGAGGTCGGTGAAGAGGTAGCTCTGAAGCCAGCTCACCAGGGCCAGGAAGCCGTAGGCAACTGCCGAGATGGGGATGCCGAGCAACCCGGCGAGCACGAGGGCCGAGATGTAGGCCTTGGAGCGGACCACACTCACCGGGTCAAGGGAGGGGGGTGTGCTGGCGGGAGCGGTCGCGTTGGACACGGCGGTCTGCCTCCTCGGCGGTGGTCCGCATCCCCCGGTGGCGTGGCTGCGGATCCAGCCAATCTATGGCGGGGGTGCCGCCACGGCTCCACCCATCGGGGGTGAAAGCGCGTCCGCGGGTCGAACGCCACAACGATCCCCACCGGAGATCTGAGCCCGTTCAGCGCCGATGGCGGGCCGCAGGAACCGCAGGTCAGAGCTGGTGGTTCACTCCCATTCGATGGTGCCCGGCGGCTTGCTCGTGACGTCGAGCACGACGCGGTTGACCTCTTCGACCTCGTTGGTGATGCGGGTCGAGATCGTCGCGAGCACGTCGTAGGGCAAGCGGGCCCAGTCGGCCGTCATGGCGTCCTCGGACGCGACGGGCCGCAGCACCACGGGGTGGCCGTAGGTGCGCCCGTCACCCTGGACACCGACCGAGCGGACGTCGGCCAACAGCACGACGGGGCACTGCCAGATGTCGCGGTCGAGACCAGCGCGGGTCAGCTCCTCGCGGGCGATCGCGTCGGCCCGGCGCAGGATCGCGAGGCGCTCCGCGTCGACCGCCCCGATGATGCGGATGCCGAGACCGGGGCCCGGGAAGGGCTGGCGCCACACGATGGCCTCGGGCACACCGAGCTCGAGGCCGACCTGGCGGACCTCGTCCTTGAAGAGCGTGCGCAGCGGCTCGATGAGTGAGAACTGGAGGTCGTCGGGCAGGCCGCCGACGTTGTGGTGGCTCTTGATGTTGGCGGCGCCCTCGCCACCCCCGGACTCGACGACGTCGGGGTAGAGCGTGCCCTGCACGAGCCACTTGACGGGGTGCTCCTCGTCGCCGCGATCGTGGACGACGTCACGCGCCGCCTGCTCGAAGACGCGGATGAACTGCTCCCCGATGACCTTGCGCTTCGCCTCGGGGTCGGTGACGCCGGCCAGGGCGTCGAGGAAGCGCTCGCGGGCGTCGACGACGACGAGGTCGACCCCGGTGGCCTCGACGAAGTCCTGCTCGACCTGCTCGGCCTCGCCCTCACGGAGGAGGCCGTGGTCGACGAAGACGCAGGTCAGCTGCTCACCGACGGCCTTCTGCACCAGGGCTGCGGCCACCGAGGAGTCGACGCCGCCGGAGAGCGCGCAGAGGACGCGGTCCTCGCCGACCTGCTCGCGGATGGTCGCCACGAGGTCGTCGACGACGTGGCCTGGGGTCCAGTCGGGCGTGATGCGCGCACCCTTCCAGAGGAAGTTCTCGAGGACGCGCTGGCCCTGCTCGGAGTGGAGCACCTCGGGGTGCCACTGCACCCCGTAGAGGCGGCGGTCGTCGTCCTCGAAGGCCGCGACCGGGGTGCCCGCGGTCGTGGCGGTGACGGCGAAGCCCTCGGGCGCCGCGCTGACGGAGTCGCCGTGCGACATCCACACGACCTGGCTCGGCGGCTGTCCGGCGAAAAGGGTGGAAGACACGTCGTTGATGGCCGCGCCGGTCTTGCCGTACTCCCGGGCACCGGTGCGCGCGACGGTTCCACCCAGCGCCTGGGCCATGGACTGGAAGCCGTAGCACATGCCGAAGACGGGAACGCCGGCCTCGAGGATCGCGGGGTCGAGCCTCGGGGCGCCGTCCTCGTAGACCGAGCTCGGGCCTCCGGACAGGATGATCGCGGCCGGCTCCTTGGCGAGCATGTCCGCCGCCTTCATGGAGTGGGGAACGACCTCGCTGTAGACCTGGGCCTCACGCACGCGCCGAGCGATGAGCTGGGCGTACTGGGCGCCGAAGTCGACGACGAGGACGGGGTGGCTCTGCAGGTCGGTCGGCTGCGCGTCGGTCACGCCTCAAGCCTATCGGCCCTGCGTCGGCTCCCCCGACGACGTCCCGTCCCCGGCGAGGTACGCCCGCGAGAGCAGCGCCTCGGTCTCGGCGGTGTTGCGGCGCTCGGCGATCCACGGGACGACGGGCACGAAGCCGGCGAGCAGGTTCTTGACGATGCGGACCGGTCCCCACGCGGCCTTGAGGCCGAGGTTGGCGACCGACGCGGCATACGCCATGTAGATGATCCCGTGGATCGGGCTCCAGTACTCCGTGAGGACGTTGGTCTGCTTGAAGACGTACTTCATGACCATCTCGAGGAGAAGGACGAAGAGGGCGATGCCCGCGATGATCGCGAGGACGCGGTAGATCGACAGAGCGGACCGGATCTGCTGCGGCTTGGCCAGGGTCTGGGGGTACGTGCTCACGTCGTCGCGCCTTCTCTCGATGCAGCCACGGGCTCCTCCGTGTGCTGCTCTGCTCGGAACATCTTCCACCACATCCAGATCGCGAAGATCCCGAAGACCCACCACTGCACCGCGTAGGCCGCATTGCGCAGGTTGAGCGGCGTGTCGAGCGGGGGCGGCGGCACGCGCGTCAGGCCGGCGGCGGCGAGCGGGGTGCCGACGGTGGGCCCGGCGGACTCGGCCGAGGCCAGCACGACGACGTTGTAGAGCTCGCCCGGCCACACGTTGACGAGCGACGCGAGGTCGACGGAGCGCACCTGCGGCGCCGGCAGGGGGGCACCGTCGCGGGGAGACTCCCCCGGGCCCAGCGTGCCCGTCACCGTGACGACGCCGGTCGGCGGCTCGGGCGCCGACGTCGGCTCGCCGTCGACGAAGCCGCGGAGCACCGGCACCGTGCCACCCTCGGTCTCGAGCGGCGTCACGACCCAGGAGCCCACCCGGCCGTCCAGGCGACGGTCGACGACGATCACGGTGCGATCGGCGGCATACGTCCCCGTGACGGTGACGGCGCGGTTGGAGTACTCGCCCTTGAAGTCGCTGTGCGGCGCGGTCACCTGCTGGAGCGGTGCGCGCTCGAGCGCCGAAGCAGCCGCGACGGCGTCCTTGCGGCCGGAGTCACGGGCCACGCCGAGCTGCCACAGGCCGAGCAGGACGCAGGCGGCGACGACGACGGCGAGGACGGCGAACAGGCCGACCCAGCGAGGGGTGAGCAGGCGCCGGAACACGCCCCAAGGGTAGGTCACCCTGCTGGCTCCGACCTGACCCGGGGCGCCCATCCGTGCCAGACTCCTGCGCCATGCCCTCGCTCCGTCGACGCCGAGCAGGTATGCCGGGTCGCGCCGTCGTCGTCCTGGTATCCCTCGCCGTGCCCTCCCTCCTCGCCTCCTGCGGCGCCGCCGACCTCCCGTCGCCGCGGCGCACGGTCACCGTGACCGTGGACGCTCCAGCCGAACCGTCGGCCGAGGCGCCGACGTCGGCGCCCTCCGAGGTCCCGACCAGTGCGCCCACGTCGACCCTGGTCCCGAGGGCTCTCGCGGTGGGCCGGCAACGCGGCGCCCCGAAGTCGTTCGAGGAGGCCAAGGGCCGTATCGACGCCGCCCGCCCCGCAGCCTCGGTGAGGGAGCGCTTCCGCAGCCCGACCGGCAACATCGTGTGCCGGCGCGACACGAACTCGGGGGACGCCTCGTGCGAGGTCGAGAAGGGCCGGATCGCCCCGCCCCTGCCCACGATCTGCCCGGCCGGCGGACCCACGGACATCGGTCGCATCGAGCTCGGACCGAACGGGGCGCGGCCCGTGTGCAACTCGGACACCATCGGGACGGGTGGCGAGCCGGAGCTCGGCTACGGCGCCCGCACCGAGCCCTCCGGCACGACGGCCTGCCTCAGCGAGACGTTCGGTGTGACCTGCATCGACGAGGCCGGCCGACACGGGTTCTTCCTGGCCCGCGACACCTTCGTGACGTTCTGACGCCTGACCGCGCCACCGGCCGGGCACCCGGGTTTGTAGCCGGACAAATACGGCTTGTCCCGACGAAACCGGGCACCGTGCAGGTCTCGAATTGGTAACGACCGTGGAACGAAACGGCTACAACGGCCTCCTAACGTCTTGACTGCGATCGTCGTGCTTCAGGGGCGAAGCGGTAGCAATGCCCACGTGCGCGACATCCCACCAGGAAACTCACACTTCAGGGACGGTCCACGTGAGGCAATCACTGCACTCCGGGCGTCGCAGGCTCATCGGCCTGCTCGCCACGGGAGCCCTTGTCACCGGCGCCTTCGCGGCATCACCGGTGCAGGCGGCTCCCAGCGTCGGCAACACCAAGGCCGACAACGCGGCAGCGGGCAAGGCCCGCAACGACAACCGCCGGTCACCACTGGCGGTCAAGAAGGACGCGCTGCGCCAGAAGGCGCTCGAGAAGCGCCTCAAGGGTGACCCCAAGGCACAGGGCAAGGTCGCCAAGCTCGGCAAGGGACAGTACGTCCAGCTCGAGCGCGAGGGCACCGACCGGATCTTTGCGGTGATCGTCGAGTTCGGCGACAAGCAGTATCCGAACGCACTCTTCCAGGGTCCGCCACCGGACGGCAGCACGACGGACGTCACGGGACCGCTCCACAACCAGATCCCGGCACCGGACCGGTCGGTGGACAACTCCACGCTGTGGCAGAAGGACTACAACCAGGCCCACTACGACGACATGTACTTCAACCGGATGGCGAAGTACTACGAGACCCAGTCGTCGGGCCGCTACTCGGTCGACGGTGACGTCACCGAGTGGGTCAAGGTGCCCTTCAACGAGGCGCTCTACGGCCGCAACTACTGCGGTGACATCGTCTGCCCGACAAGCAAGGCACTCGTGCGCGACGCCCTGGCCATGTGGGTCGACGGTCAGCTCAAGAGCGGCAAGTCGCTGAAGTCGGTTCAGGACTACCTCAAGACCTTCGACATCCAGGACCGGTACGACGTCGACGGTGACGGCGAGTTCGCCGAGCCGGACGGCGTCATCGACCACTTCCAGATCGTCCACGCCGGCGGAGACGAGGCAGCGGGAGACCCGAACCAGGGCACCGACGCCATCTGGAGCCACCGCTGGCAGAGCAACCTCCAGCTCGGTGGGCCCTTGGGCGTCGGCGTCGACGTCGGCAGCAACGGCGGCCTCGTCTCGAGCTCCGAGGTGCCGAACAACCCGACCGGCATGTGGGTCTACGACTACACGGTCCAACCGGAGAACGGCGGACTCGGAGTCTTCGCACACGAGTTCGGCCACGACCTCGACCTGCCGGACCTCTACGACACGTCCGGCAACACGGGCGGCGCCGAGAACAACACGGCCTTCTGGACGCTGATGAGCTCCGGCGCCAACATCGGCGACGGCGGCCGCGACGGCATCGGTGACAACCCCACCGACCTCGGCGCGTACGAGCTCTTCCAGCTCGGCTGGCTGCAGCCGCAGGGCAAGCAAGGGCCGTTCTACGACGTGGCGACCGCGGGCAAGCGCTCCTCGCACACCCTGGGCTCCAACGCTCCGGCCACCAAGCAGGCACAGGCGCTCTTCACAGTCCTTCCGGACACGACGAAGACCTTCTCGGTCGGGGCGCCCTTCCAGGGCGCGTGGCAGTTCTACAGCACGCTCGGTGACGACCTCGAGACCACGATGACGAAGACCGGGGTCTCCGGCACCGCGCTCTCGGCCAAGGTCAACTACGCGATGGAGACGGAGTTCGACTACGCCTACGTCGAGGTGTCCAGCAACGGAGGGACCTCGTGGACGCCCATCAAGACGTCTCGTTCCGACGCAGCCGGTCACACTGGGCACGACCCCGACGGGAACAACCCCACCGGTCTCGGCATCACAGGGACGACCAACGGAGCCTGGGTCGACGTGACCGCCACGCTGCCGGCAGGGACCAACGCCATCCGCTTCCGTTACGACACCGACCCGGCCGTGACCGGGAACGGCATCCGGATCGACCAGGTCACGCTCGACGGCACGGTCATCGGCACGGCTGAGTCCGCCGACGAAGGGTGGACGTTCGACGGGTTCGTCCGCGCGCAGCAGACGTACACGACGCCGGCGCAGTACTTCAACGCTTACATCGCAGAGAACCGTCAGTACGACGGCTACGACGCGTCGCTCAGGACGGCCTACAACTTCGGCTTCGTCAACACGCGACCGGACTGGGTGGAGGACTACCCGTACCAGAACGGCCTGCTGATCAACTACTGGAACTCCGCCTATGACGACAACAACGTGGGCGACCACCCCGGCAAGGGCCTGGTCCTGCCGGTCGACGCCCACCCGGAGTTCAGCCACTGGCCGGACGCCACCCTGATGCGCAACCGGATCCTGTCGTACGACTCGACCTTCGGGCTCGAGGCCACTGACGCGATCACGCTGCACAACAACGGTGTCGCAGGGTCGATCGCCTCGAAGCCGGCGCAGCCGGTCTTCGACGACACGAGGACGTGGTGGGTCAACGCCGACCAGCACGGCGCCACCGGCTCGCACCCGGGCCGCTACCAGCCCGGCTGGTACGGCGTCGACGTGCCCAAGACGGGCACGACGATCCGGGTCGTCGGCACCTCGAAGCAGGGCAACTCGCTCAACGTCCTGGTTGCGCCGAAGTGACGGGACCGCGACACACGGCACGGCCGGCTCCACGCAGGACCGCCCGCTGACGAGAAGGGCCTCACCGACCAGTGGTCGGTGGGGCCCTTCACTGCATCTAGGATTGACGCACGACCTGAACGACGTGGACCGACCCGTACACCCGACGACCGAGGGGCCGCCGTGGCGCAGCTGTTGCTCCTGCACCTGCTTGCCGCCGCCGTCGCGCCCTGGCTCGCCAGGACACTGCACACCAAGGCCTTTCCCGTCCTGGCCCTCGTTCCGGCCGTCTCGTTCGGCTGGCTCGTGTCCGTCTCGAGCGAGGTCCGCGCGGGCGACTACCCGACACAACGGATCCCGTGGGTCCCCGGCCTCGGCATCGACCTCGACTTCCGCGTCACCACCCTGTCGTGGGTGCTCGGCCTGCTCGTCACGGGGGTCGGAGCGCTCGTCCTGCTCTACTGCACGTGGTACTTCACCGACCGCGACCCGACGCTGTGGCGCTTCACGTCGGTGTTCACCGCCTTCGCCGGCGCGATGCTCGGCCTGGTCCTCACCGACAACCTCCTCGTGCTCTACGTGTTCTGGGAGCTGACGACGGTCTTCTCCTACCTGCTCATCGGCCACAACCCGGCCAGCTCGACGAACCGGCGTGCGGCGATGCAGGCACTCATCGTCACGACCTTCGGCGGCCTCGCGATGCTCATCGGCATCATCGCCATCGGCGTGCACCACACGTACTCCATCGCCGTGCTGCTCGCGGACCCCCCGCCCCTCGACGCCGTGACCGTCGCCGCCGTCGTGCTGCTGCTCGTCGGCGCGCTGTCGAAGTCGGCGCTCGTGCCGTTCCACTTCTGGTTGCCCGGCGCCATGGCCGCGCCGACGCCGGTCAGCGCCTACCTCCACGCGGCCGCCATGGTGAAGGCCGGCATCTACCTCGTCGCCCTGCTGGCACCGGTCTTCGCGGGCGCCCCGGCCTGGTACGCGCTGACGGTCGGTCTCGGCCTGTTCACCATGCTCGTCGGCGGGTGGCGGGCCCTGCGCCAGCACGACATCAAGCTGCTGCTGGCCTACGGCACCGTCAGCCAGCTCGGCTTCATCGTCGCGATCGCCGGTCTCGGCACCAAGGCGTCCGCCCTGTCGGCGCTGGCCCTCGTCATCGCGCACGCACTCTTCAAGTCCACGCTCTTCCTCACCGTCGGCGTCATCGACAAGTGCACCGGGACGCGCGACCTGCGCGAGCTCTCGGGGGTGGGCCGGCGCCTGCTGCCGGTGGCGGTTCCGGCCACGCTCGCCGGCCTCTCGATGGCCGGGATCGTGCCACTCGCCGGCTTCGTGTCCAAGGAGAGCGCGCTCGAGTCGCTGTGGGAGGACGTCCAGACCTCCGCTCCCCTGCCCGCGCCGTGGAGCTGGCTCGCGATCACCGGCGTCGTCGCCGGCTCGGCCCTCACGGTCGCCTACACGGCGCGCTTCCTCTGGGGAGCGTTCGCGACGAAGCCCGACGTCGCCCCGACCCCGGTCAAGGCCGCGCACCCCGGCTTCGTCCTCGCACCGCTCCTGCTCGGCGTGGCCAGCCTCCTGCTCGGTCTGCTGGCCCCGCTCGAGTCGCCCTGGCTGCTGCCGTATGCCGCGTCGTTCCCTGCCGGGGCCCCGCCCCAGTCGCTCGCCCTCTGGCACGGCGTGACCGTGCCCCTCCTGCTCTCACTCGTGTCCGTCGCCGTCGGCCTCGTCCTCTTCGCCCGGCGCGACCTCGTGGCCCGGGTGCAGTCCGGCGTTCCGGCCCTCGTCGACGGTGAGCGCGGCTTCGCCCACACCTTGCGGTGGGTCGACCGTGGAGCCGTCGAGACGACCGCCGTCACGCAGCGCGGATCGCTGCCGATCTATCTCGCAGGCATCCTCATCGTCTTCGTCGCCTTCCCCGGCGTTGCCGCAGTGACCCGCGGCACGCTGCCGGACGTCCGGCTCTGGGACAACCCCGGGCAGGCCGTCATCGGGGTGATCGTCGTCGCGGCGGCCGTCCTCGTGCTGGTCACGCGCCGGCGCCTCACCGCCGTCATGCTCGTCGGCGCCACCGGCTACGGCGTCTCGCTGCTCTTCATCCTCCACGGGGCGCCCGACCTCGCGATCACCCAGATGCTCGTCGAGACGGTGTCGCTCGTCGTCTTCGTCCTCGCGTTGCGTCGTCTCCCGACGAAGTTCACCCGCCACCCGCACTCGCCGTCCCGCACGTGGCGCATCGCGCTCGGCGTGGCGGTCGGCGCGTCCGTCGGTGTGATCGCCCTCGTGGCCTCGGGAGGTCGGTCCGCCGAGCCCGTGTCGGCCGGGTTCCCCACGGAGGCCTTCGCGTTCGGTCACGGAAAGAACATCGTCAATGTCACCCTCGTCGACATCCGCGCCTGGGACACCCTCGGCGAGGTGTCGGTGCTCGTGGCCGCCGCGACAGGGATCGCGAGCCTCATCTTCGTCCGCACCCGCAACACCCGTCTCTCGCGCGCGACGTCGAAGTCGCTGCCGTCGAGCAGCCCCGGCCGGGGGACGTGGTTGCACGGGGGCCGGACGATGCGCAAGGAGAAGCGGTCGGTCATCTTCGAGGTCGTCACGCGTCTCGTCTTCCACATCATGCTCGCCGCCTCGCTCTTCCTCCTCTTCGCCGGCCACAACCAGCCGGGCGGCGGCTTCGCCGGAGGGCTCGTCGCCGGTCTCGCGCTCGTCGTGCGCTACCTCGCGGGCGGCCGCTACGAGCTCGACGAGGCAGCGCCCTTCGACGCCGGCCTGCTCGTCGGAGTCGGCCTGCTCGTCGCGGTCGGCTCGGCCTTCGCGCCCCTCGCGTTCGGCGGCACGATCCTCGAGACGACGGCGATCGACGTCACGCTGCCGGCGTGGGGCGAGGTGCACCTCGTGACGTCACTCGTGTTCGACATCGGCGTCTACCTCATCGTCGTCGGCATGATGCTCGACATCGTCCGCAGCCTCGGCACCGGCATCGACCGGCAGATCGCCGAGGAGGAGGCCGACGCCTCCGACGAGCAGGAGGCGGTCCGCCCATGACGTCCCTCGCGCCCGCCCTCATCGAGCCCACGCTCGAGCCCAACCTCACCCTCGTCCTCGTCACGGTCGGGCTCGTCGCTGCCGGCACCGCGCTCGCCCTCGACCGCAGCCTCGTGCGGGTCCTGCTCGGGCTGGTGCTCATCGGCAACGGCATCGCGGTGCTCTACCTCGTCATCAGCGGCCGCGCCGGGCGCGCGCCGTTCGTCGGCGAGGACCCGGCGGCCATGAGCGATCCCCTCCCCCAGGCGATGGTCCTGACCGCCATCGTCATCTCTCTGGCGACCATCGGCTTCCTGCTTGCGATGTCCTACCGGCTCTGGCAGATCTCCGGCACGGACGACGTCCCCGACGACGCCGAGGACGCCCGCATCCAGCGCCTCGCCCTCGATGACCAGACCTCATCGACCTACGACCCGTCCGAGGAGTCGACGACCAGGTCCGACGAGCTCGCGGCCGGCGACGGGAGCCTGCCACGCCCATGAGCCCGACCGACTTCGCCGTGCCCAACCTCGTGCCGCTGCCCGTGCTGCTCCCGCTGCTCGGAGCCGCGCTGACCCTCGCCTTCCGCCGTTCACCACGGCTTCAGCGGAGCACCAGCATCGCCGTGCTCGCCGCCGTGGTCGTCGTCGCGGGGGTCCTCGTCTGGCAGACGGACGTCAACGGCCCACAGGTGCTGTGGGTGGGAGCGTGGAAGGAGCCGCTGGGCATCTCGCTCGTCGCCGACCGGCTCAGTGCCCTCATGCTGCTCGTCTCCGGCATCGTCACCCTGCTCGTGCTCCTCTTCGCGATCGGCCAGGGGCAGGCCGACGACGAGGACGACGAGAGGGAGAGCGAGACCCCGGTCACGATCTTCCACCCGACCTACCTCGTGCTCTCGGCCGGCGTGGCCAACGCGTTCCTCGCCGGTGACCTCTTCAACCTCTTCGTCGGCTTCGAGATCCTGCTCTTCAGCTCCTACGTCCTCATCACGCTCGGCGGCTCGGCGGCACGCATCCACGCGGGCACGACGTACGTCGTCGTCAGCCTCCTCAGCTCCGCGCTCTTCCTCGTCGCCATCGCAGCTGCGTACGCCGCCACGGGCACCGTCAACCTCGCCCAGCTCGCCATCCGGATCGGCGACCTGGACCCCGGCGTCGCGCTCGTGCTGCAGCTCTCGCTGCTCACGGCCTTCGCAATCAAGGCCGCCGTCTTCCCGATGTCGGCCTGGCTGCCCGACAGCTACCCGACCGCCCCCGCGCCGGTGACGGCGGTCTTCGCGGGACTGCTGACGAAGGTCGGGGTCTACGCGATCATCCGCACGCAGACCCTGCTCTTCCCCGACTCACCGCTGCAGGAGCTGCTCATGTGGGCGGCGCTGCTGACCATGGTCATCGGGATCCTCGGCGCGGTGTCGCAGTCCGGCCTCAAACGGATCCTGTCGTTCACGCTCGTCAGCCACATCGGCTACATGATCTTCGGCATCGCCCTCGCGACCACACCGGGCACGGCGGGCGCGATCTTCTACGTCGCCCACCACATCACCATCCAGACCGCACTCTTCCTCATCACCGGGCTCGTCGAACGCCTCGGCGGCACCACCTCGCTCGACCGGCTCGGAGGTCTCGCGCTGGCCTCGCCCGTGCTCGCGACGCTCTTCTTCGTCTCGGCGATGAACCTCTCGGGCATCCCGCCGCTGTCGGGCTTCCTCGCCAAGGTCGGCCTCCTCAACGCGGGTGTCGAGCTGGGCACGCCGCTCGCGTGGCTGCTCGTCGTCGGCGGCATCGTGACGAGCCTGCTCACCCTCTACGCCCTCGCCAAAGTCTGGAGCCAGGCGTTCTGGCGCCCCCTCGCCGACGCGCCACGCTCGACGGGAACGGCGGCCCGGCTGCCGGCCGGCACGTTCGGCGTCGAGCCCGAGGCGGACCCGGCCGGCGACGTCCTCGTCGACACCCGCCCGCGTGCCCTGCCGCGCACCATGCTGGGTGCCACGGCAGCGATGACGCTGGTCGGCCTGCTCATCACCGTCGTGGCCGGACCGCTCTACGCCTACACCGAGCGGGCTGCCACCGATCTCATGAGCCGCGACCCGTACGTCACGAGCGTCCTGCCCGCGGAGGTCCGGCGATGACGACCGACGTCGAGAGGGCGACCGCGCCCCGGGAGCCTGACGCACCGCGCCGTCGGCGCCGGGTGCTGCAACCGCGCGCCATCGCCGCGATCACGCTCGCGTGGATGCTCCTCTGGGACCGCGTCACGTGGGGCAACGTCATCAACGGCGTCCTCGTCGGGCTCCTCGTGACGTATGCCTTCCCCCTGCCGTCCATCGAGTTCCAGGGGCGGCTGCGCCCGCACCGCGTGCTGCTGCTCATCGCCCACTTCCTCGTCGACCTCGTCGGCTCCTCGTGGCAGGTGATGCGGCTGGCGTTCGGGCGGCGCCGGCCGCGCAACGCCGTCATCGAGGTGCAGCTGCGCTCGCGCTCCGACTTCTACCTCACGATCACCGCCGAGCTCGTCGCCCTGGTTCCCGGCTCCGTCGTCGTCGACGCGCGGCGTTCCACGTCGGTGCTCTACCTGCACCTGCTCGACGTCGAGCACGAGGGTCGTATCGAGGCTCAGCGGGCCCACGTCCTGGCCATCGAGCGACGCGTCGTGCGCGCCCTCGGCTCGCGCGAGGAGATCGCCGCCCTGGAGACGGGCGGCCCGTGGCCGTACGTGCCGGGCCCGAAGGACTCCCCCGGCGACCGTCCCGGCGCCCCCGACCCCACCGACGCCACCGACGCCACCGACGAGGAGGACCGTCCGTGACCATCGTCCTCGGCATCTCGCTCGCCATGCTCGGCGGCGCAGCCGCCCTCGTGCTCGTCCGCCTCTTCCGCGGCCCGAGCAACCTCGACCGCATCATCGCCGCCGAGATCCTCCTCGTCGTCGTCATCGCCGGCGTCGCGCTCGAGTCGGCGCGCCAGGGGACGACGACCTACCTCCCGCTGCTCATGATCCTCGGCCTCGTGGGCTTCGTCGGCGGCGTCGCCGTCACCCGCTTCATGTCGCGGGACTCCGACGAGGCCGAGGGCGTCGAGCCCGAGCCGGGCGGGCAGCCGGAGCAGCGCGGAGAGAGGGAGCAGTCATGACCTGGTCGTCCGTGCTCGACGTCGCCGGGGCCGCGTGCCTCCTGCTCGGCTCGTTCCTCTGCCTGGCCGGGGCGGTCGGGCTCATCCGCTTCCCCGACACGCTCTCGCGCCTGCACGCGGCCACGAAGCCCCAGACCCTCGGCCTCATCCTCATCCTGGCCGGGCTCGCGCTGACCCTGCGCACGTGGGCCGCCGTCACGACCCTGGTGCTGCTCGCGGCGACCCAGTTCTTCACCTCCCCCGTCTCGGCGCACCTCGTCGGGCGAGCGGCCTACCGCAACCGCCACGTCGACGCCGACACCCTCGAGGTCGACGAGCTCTCCGACGCGCTCGAGCGCTCGGGCTGGGACCCGACTCGCTGAGCGCACCCGGACGGACGGCATACGCCATCAGCGTCTGACCGGGGCCCGCACCCCGCCCGACGGCGATGGGCGCGCGCCATCACCCGCCCGAAAATGGCATGAGGCACGCCGTGCCCGGACGTAAAATGAACCAAGTGATCTCGCTGCCGCATGCCGACCCAGGCACTCCCGACCTGACCAGCCCGACGGCATACCTCCGGTGGGTCGGCAAGAGCCAGTGGCGCACCCTCGTGATCGCCATCGCCTTCGGCATCGTGTGGCTCGTCAGCCAGGCACTCTTCCCGGCCGCGATGGGCAAGGCCATCGACGAGGGCATCATCGGCGGCGACGCCGGCTCCCTGATCACGTGGTGCGGCATCCTCATCGGCCTGGTCGTCGTCAGCGCCCTGTCCGGCGCGATGCGGCACAAGTACGCCGTCGCCAACTGGATGCAGGGCGCGTTCCGCTCGGCGCAGCTCATCGGCCACAAGGCCGCCGACACCGGTGAGGCGCTGACCCGCTCCGTCCCGACCGGTGACGTCGTCGCGACGGTCAGCTCGGACGCCATGCGCATCGGTGGGCTCTACGACGTGCTGGCGCGGTTCGCGGGTGCCGTCGTGTCCTACGTGGTCGTCGCACTCATCCTCCTCGGAGCCTCGACACCGCTCGGTCTCGTCGTGCTCATCGGCGTGCCGGTCCTCGTCGCCTGCCTCACCTTCATCGTCCGCCCGCTCCAGGCACGCCAGCTCGCCCAGCGCGAGGAGTCCGGCAAGCTCATCGGACTCGGCGCCGACACGGTCGCCGGCCTGCGCGTGCTGCGCGGCATCGGCGGCGAGCACACCTTCCTGACCCGGTATGCCGTCCAGTCGCAGTCCGTCCGCCAGGTGGGCAACCGCGTCGCCGGCTACCAGGCGGCGCTCGACGCGGCCCAGGTGCTGCTGCCCGGCCTCTTCGTCCTCGTCGTCGTGTGGCTCGGCGCGCGCTTCGCCATCACCGGCGAGATCACCGCGGGCCAGCTCGTCGCGTTCTACGGCTACACCGCCTTCCTCGTCATCCCGCTGCGCACCGCGACCGAGATGGTGGACCGGGCGACCCGCGCCCACATCGGTGCCCGCAAGCTGACGAAGATCCTCCGTGTCGAGCCCGACGACGTCGAGACGTCGAACGCCCGACCGCTGCCGCCGGGACCCGCGCCCCTGTACGACCCGCGCAGCGGCGTCACCATCGAGCCGGGCCGGTTCACGGTCGTCGTGTCGGCCCGTCCGGAGGAGTCCGCTGCCCTCGCCGACCGGCTCGGCCGCTTCGGCGCCGGGGAGACCGACGTGCGGCTCGACGGCACGCGCCTTGCCGACGCCTCCCTCGCCGAGGTGCGTCGCCGCATCGTCGTGTCGGAGACCGACCCGCGACTGTTCACCGGGACCCTGCGGGACGAGCTCGACCCCTGGGGCGAGCACGACGACGCCTCCATCCTCGAGGCCCTCTCGGTCGCGAGCGGGGACGACGTGCTCGAGGCGCTTCCCGGTGGCCTCGACAACGACGTCGAGGAGCGCGGCCGTGCCTTCTCCGGCGGCCAGCGCCAACGGCTCGCCCTGACCCGTGCACTCCTGACCGGTGCCGACACCCTCGTGCTCGTCGAGCCGACGAGCGCCGTCGATGCCCACACCGAGGCGCGCATCGCCGGACGCCTCACCGCGGCGCGGGCCGGACGCACCACCGTCGTCATGTCGGCGAGCCCGCTCATCCTCGACCAGGCCGACCACGTCGTCTTCCTGCGCGACGGGACGGTCGCCGCGACCGGGACGCACAGCCGGCTCATGGCCGACGAACCCGACTACCGACGCACCGTCGTCCGAGGAGAGGAGGACTGATGTCACAGACGCCAGCCCCGTCCGTGCGCACCCTTCCCGTGGCCGACATGGACTCGGTCAAGGACCACACCCGCGGCCTGCTCCGCCGACACCGCGGCAGCATCGTCACGGTCATCGGCCTGCACGCGGTCGCGGCGGGCGCCGCGCTCGTGGCGCCCCGCGTCATCGGCCTGCTCGTCGACGAGATCAGCAGCGGGCGCTCGCTCGAGGCCGTCAACCGGCTCGCGCTCTGGATCGCGGGTGCCGTCGTCGTGCAGACGATCGCGATGTGGTTCGCGCGGCGTGCGTCCTTCGTCATGGGCGAGACCATCTTCGCGGAGCTGCGCGAGGAGTTCATGGAGCGCGTCGTCGAGCTGCCCCTCTCGACGGTCGAGCGCGCCGGCACCGGCGACCTCGTCGCGCGCACGACGAACGACGTGGAGGCCCTCTCTCGCGTCATCCGCTTCGGCATCCCCTCGATCTTCCTCGGCGCCGTGACGACGGCGATCACCGTCGTGGCCGCGTTCATCACGGGCTGGCAGGTGGCCCTGGCGATCGTCGTCGGGGTGCCGATCCTCGTGCTCTCGACGCGGCGCTACCTTCGCCGCGCCCCCGAGGGCTACCTGCGCGAGCGGGCGACGTACGCGGTGCTCAACGGCATCGTCACCGAGTCCGCCGACGGCGCCCGCACCATCGACGCGCTCGGCCTGCGCAGCCGTCGGCGCCGCCGCATGGACGACGCCCTGCGCGACTGCTACGACGCCGAGCTCTACACGCTGCGCCTGCGCATGCGGTGGTTCCCATCGGTGGAGTTCGCGTTCTTCGCGCCCGTCGCCGTCACCCTGCTCTGGGGCGGCTACCTCATCTCGCGTGACGTCGTCACGGCCGGCACGGTCACCGCCGTGGCGCTCTACGTGCAGCAGATGGCGGGACCGCTCGACGAGCTCATCTCGTGGCTCGACGAGATCCAGGTCGGTGCGACCTCGCTGGCCCGGGTCATCGGCATCGCCGACGTCCCGGCCGACCGCGCGGCGACCGGCGAGGAACCCGAGGACGACCACCTGCAGGTCGAGGACGTCCACTACGCCTACCGCGCGGGCCGCGACGTGCTGCGCGGTGTGTCGCTCGACCTGCAACCGGGTGAGCGCCTCGCGATCGTCGGGCCCTCCGGGGCCGGCAAGTCGACGCTCGGGCGGCTCATGGCCGGCATCGACGGACCGCGCGAGGGACGCGTCGACGTCGGTGGAGTGCGCCTCGTCGACCTCGAGCTCGCACAGCTGCGCGGACAGGTGGCGCTCGTGACGCAGGAGCACCACGTCTTCGTCGGCTCGCTCGAGGAGAACCTGCGGCTCGCCCGACCGGAGGCCTCGCGCGAGCAGCTGCTCGAGGCGCTGGGCGCCGTCGACGCACGCGGCTGGGCGCTCGAGCTGCCAGACGGTCTCGACACCGTCGTCGGGTCGGGGGGCCACCGCCTCACGGAGCCCCAGGCCCAGCAGCTCGCCCTGGCGCGGCTCGTCCTGGCCGACCCGCACACGCTGGTCCTCGACGAGGCGACCTCACTGCTCGACCCGCGCGCGGCCCGGCACCTCGAGCGCTCGCTCGCCGCAGTCGTCGAGGGACGCACCGTCGTGGCCATCGCGCACCGTCTCATGACCGCCCACGACGCCGACCGCGTCTGCGTCGTCGAGGACGGGCGGATCAGCGAGATCGGGTCCCACGAGGAGCTGCTCGAGGCCGACGGTGCGTATGCCGCCCTGTGGCGCTCGTGGCGCGACGAGCCCCAGCCCGCCCGCTGACATCCGGTCGCACCAGCCGAGACCGGCCGGCCCGACCGGCCCGGCCGGCCCGGCCGGCCGGAAGGTAAGGGGCTCACGACGGGGCCAGTCGACCGACCCGGTCGAGTGGCCCCGTCGCCACACCGTGGCACCGAATGTCCTCCCCTGGGTGGGGGTGGCGGCGACGGAACTTCGGCAAAGAAATGACAGATGCCGTAACCCGCCTCGGCCTACGTCGTTGTCAGCGCGGTGCCGGGCTGTTTCTCGACCGGTTGCTAGCCCGCACCGCCGGGGTGGGGCCGTCTCTGAGGGGTGACGGCCCCACCCTCCTGATCTCCGGAGGACGGCCCCGGCTCGCCGCGCTCAGGCGTGGAGGAGCCGGTAGGCCTCGCCCTGGGCCGGGCGCCGGTCGGACTCGCCACGCTGCGGCCACAACGACACGGCTCGTTCGGCCTGCGCCGTGATCGTCAGGCTGGGGTTGACGCCGAGGTTGGCCGAGACCGCCGACCCGTCGAGCACGTGCACGCCGGGGTAGCCCCACACCCGCTGGTACGGGTCGATGACGCCGTGCTCGGGCGAGTCGGAGATGACCGCACCGCCGAGGAAGTGGGCCGTCATCGGGATGTCGAGGACCTCTCCGATCGACGACCCCGGCCAGGCCCGCTTGCCCGTGGAGCTCTCGAGCCGTGCTGCCATCGCGCGCACGGCCTCGTTCCCCTCGGGGATGTAGGTGGGGTTGGGCTCGCCGTGGCCCTGCGTCGACGTCAGGTGCCACCCGAGGAGGCCGCGCCGTCGCCGGACGTTGATCGAGCTGTCGTTGCTCTGCATGACGAGCGCGATGACGGTGCGCTCGCTCCAGCGACGGCTCGACAGCGACCGCGCGAAGACCCACGGGTGGCGCCCGACCGCGCCGGCGAACCGCAACCAGCGCGGTACGCGTCCACCACCGTCGACCTGCATGACCGCGAGGGCTCCCATCAGGTTGGAGCCCTTGCCGTAGCGACAGTTCTCGACGTGCGTGGTGTCGTTGACGTGGAAGCTCGACGTGATGGCTACGCCTCGCGTCAGGTCGACGTCCGTGGGCACCCGGGCGGTCATCGCGCCGCCGAGGGCCTCGGAGTTCGTGCGGGTCAGCCCGCCGAGCGCGCCGGACAGTCGGGGAAGCCCCTGCCCCTCCGGTTCCGCCTTCATCGCCTGGAGCAGCTGCGCCGTGCCCCACGCGCCTGCCGCCACGACGACCTGCCCGGCCGTGACGGTGCGCTCCCCCGCCCACCGCCGACCCCAGGACCCGCTGCGGATCGTCGTCACGGCATACCCCTGCTCCGGCGCAGCCGGGTCGAGCGGCCACACGCGCACCACCGTGCGCAGCGGCTCGACGGTGACCCCGCGTCGCTCGGCAAGAGCCAGGTAGTTCTTGACGAGGGTGTTCTTGGCCCCGACCCGGCAGCCGACCATGCAGTTCCCACACTCGGTGCACCCGGTGCGGGCAGGCCCCTCCCCTCCGAAGTACGGATCGGGGACACGCTTGCCGGGCTCGCCGAAGAAGACACCCACCGGGGTCTTGCGGAAGCTGTCGCCGACGCCCAGGTCGTTCGCCGTGTCACGCATCAGCTGCTCGACGGGCCCCTCGCACGGGTTGACGGTCACGCCGAGCATGCGCTGCGCGGTCGCGTAGTGCGGCGCCAGCTCGGCCTGCCAGTCGGTGATGTGTGCCCACTGCGGGTCGAGGAAGAAGGGAGCCGGCGGCACGTAGAGCGTGTTCGCGTAGTTGAGCGAACCACCACCGACCCCGGCGCCCGCGAGGACGAGGCAGTCGGGCAGCCGATGGATGCGTTGGACCCCGAAGAGCCCGAGACGAGGCGCCCACAGGTAGCGGCGCACGTCCCAGCTCGTCCGTGCGAAGTCCTCGTCCTCGAAGCGGCGCCCCGCCTCGTAGACGTGGACCCGGTAGCCCTTCTCGGCCAGGCGCAACGCGGCGACGGACCCGCCGAAGCCGGATCCGATGACAACGACGTCGTGGTCCGGCTCCATGGGCTCAGCCTAGGGAGCGCGCACCCGCGAGGCTACTGCGAGTAACCTTCGCCACACGGCCGACCCTCACGCGTCCGGGACGCCCTTCAGCGCGGACCGCAGTGCGCGTGAGACCTCCGGGTAGAGCGTCGACGAGAACGACTTGGTCATGTGTCCGTGGTCGAAGTACGTGATGAGACCGCCGAGGACAGCGGGGCACGATCCGTCGCGACACATCAGGTCGGTGACCTCGAGCAGGCTGACATCTGTGCCGACGCGCTCGCGAGCGGCTTCGGCGAGCGGGTCCGGCTCGAGCCCCTTCTTCTGCGGCGTCGCACAGCGCTCGGGGTCGGCGGCGTAGCGGGCGACGCAGTCGGGGACGCTCGACGCGGCAGCCGGCGTGTCCCGGATCGCGAGGACCCGTGCCCCCGAGGCGACGAACCCGTCGATGACCCGGTTGTAGGCCTGCTTGGCGACCGCGGGCTTCTCGGCCGCGGACACGTCACGAAGCGGCTGGAGCGTGCGGTCGGACATGACGACGAGGTCGTAGTCGCCCGTCGTGATCTCGCTCCGGGCCCAGGCGTTCCAGTCCATGCAGTTGTCCTCGAGCGCCTTCGTCGAGAAGAAGACCGGGATGTCGACGGAGTAGCACTCAGAGGCGAGATAGGTGTCGACGCGCCACCCGCGCTCCTTGGCGGTGCGGACGATCGGCGGCTGCCACTGGCCGGCGTGCGAGTTGCCGTAGACGGCGATGCGCACCGGTGCGCCACGGACCCCGTACGTGCAGACCGCGCGACCGGTGAAGGGGCGGTTGTTCCAGCAGTCGTCCGCGTACACGTCGGGCTTGTCGTCGGCCGCGCGGACCGGGTTCGTGAGCATCGGGACCTCACGTGCCGAGCACGAGGCCGTGCGCAGGGCGTCGACACCGACGCAGGCCGCATCCGAGTCGATGACGATGGCATCGGTCGCAGCGGTCGCGCGGGCCGTCTGCCACACGGCGAGGCCAGCCGCCGAGATGGAGACGGCAAGGCACGCGACGAGCAGGACGAAGGAACGCTTCGTGCTGCGCGCCAGGCGCGGCGTGAAACGCATCGCGTCCTCGACCCAGCGCTTCGTCACGGCCGACAGCCCGAGAACGAGGGCCAGGATCACCACCTTCTGGGGCCAGGTGGCGTTGTCGTCGTCGAGGACGAAGGGTGCGATGACGATGGCCGGCCAGTGCCAGAGGTAGACCGAGTAGGAGACGTCGCCGAGCCACTGGACCGGACGACCCGACCACAGCCGACGCGGCCCGCACCTCAGGTCGTCGGACCGCGCCGCGATGACCGCGGCCGCCCCGACGGTGGGAAGCAGCGCGGCGACGCCGGGGAACGGCGTCTCACCGGTGAATGCCACCGCAGACCACAGGATGGCCCCGAGCCCGCCCCAGACGAGCATCGAGCGGACGACGGCACCGCGAAAGCGCAGCCCGGCGTGGATCGCCGCGGCGAGCATGGCCCCGACACCGAGCTCCCACACCCGGGTCGTCGAGACGAAGTACGCCTGAGCGGCGTCGTCCTGCGTGAAGTACGCCGACCAGGCCAACGAGGCCATGCTCACGACGCCGATGACGAGGAGGGGCGGAAACCGGAACGAGCGACCGAGCCGCCGGCACACGAGGAAGGCGAGGCCGATGAGCACCGGCCAGACGATGTAGAACTGCTCCTCGACCGACAGTGACCAGTAGTGCTGCGTGGGCGAGTGCAGCTGGTCCGTCGCGAGGTAGTCGGTCGAGCTCCACGCGAGCATCCAGTTCTCGACGTAGAACGCCGACGCCAGGACCTCCTTCGCCACCCGGGCGTGGACCGTCTGCGGCAGCCACACCATGCTTGCGGCGAGCGTGGCCACGAGCACGACGGTGGCGGCCGGGATGAGTCGCCGGATGCGGCGCGCCCAGAATCGGAAGAGGTCCTTGCCGCCCCGGATCGGGCGCTCAAGCAGGTGCAGCGTGATGAGGAAGCCGGAGATGACGAAGAAGACGTCGACGCCCACGTAGCCGCCGGTGAGTCGCTGCGGCCAGAAGTGGTAGAGCACGACAAGAGCGACCGCGACGGCGCGCAGGGCCTGGATGTCCTTGCGCGGCCCGACGTCTCTCGCGGGGATCTCCTGCGAGGGCGTCACGGCGTCCGTGGGACGGCCGACGACCGCCGCGCTCGTTCCGCCGGGTGCTGCCAAGGGATCTACTCCGAACTACTCGTCCTCATGCACGGGCGGCGTCCACCGGCCGCGAATTGACCCCGACAACCTAACTCACGAACCTGCCTCAGGCCGATTCCGCCCCGATCGGTGGACCGCGGGTGGATGCATAGGATGGGCCGTCCCTCCTCGACCGGAAGAGAACCTGCGTGCCCCCCGCCGCTCCGCTGCTGACCGTCATCTGCAACGTCCACAACGACGCCGAGCGCCTCCCTCGGGCCGTCGGGTCCGCCCTCGCTGCGTGGGACGGCGCGGACGTCGAGGTCCTCGTCGTCGACGACGGCTCGACCGACGGCACCGGCGCGGTCGCCGACCGGCTGGCCGCCCAGGACGATCGCGTACGCGTGGTGCACCGTGCCGTGAGCGACGGCGCCCCGGGGGCGCCACGCAACCTGGGGCTCGGCGAGGCCCGTGGCGACTGGGTCGCCTTCGTCGACAGCGACGACACGTACATCGCCGGGTCACTGCGCCGGCTCGTCGAGGTCGCGGTCGCGCGGGAGGCCGACATCGCGGCCGGTGCGGTCGCCCGCTACAACCAGCGCACCGGCCGGGTCACCCCGCTGGCCGCGACCCAGTACACCGCGGGTCCCGTCGAGCCGCTGGCACCGGGCTCGCCGCTGTGGCAGGACACCATCGCCGTGGCCAAGGTCATGCGTCGCCGCCTCCTCGACGGGCACGCGATCCGCTTCCCCGAGCGCATCCTCTACGAGGACCAGCCCTTCACCGTGGCGCTGTGGTCGGCGGCGCGACGGATCGCGACCCTCGACGAGGTCGTCTACCACTGGTACGTCAACAACGTCGCGGGTGAGGAGTCGATCACGGCGAGACGTCACGAGATCGCCAACTTCCACGACCGCCTCGCCGCCAACCGCGCCATCGACCTCCAGCTCGCCGACCGGCCTGACCTCGCCGCTGCCAAGCTCGACAAGTTCGTCCGGCACGACCTCTCCCTCTACGGCAAGGACCTCGACACCCGCGACGACGCCTACCGCACGGCGTTCCTCACCGCCGCACGTGGCTACCTGGCCGACCAGCCCGCTCACCTGCGCAAGGCGCTGGCCCAGCCCTACCGCCTCGTCGTGCGCGAGCTGGTCGACGGCAGCGTCGAGAGCGCGGTGGCCGCCTGCCTCTTCGCCTATCGCCGCAAGCACGTGGACCGCCCACTCGTGCGGCGCGCCGGCCGGTGGTGGTGGCCCTACCGGGCGAGCGACGAGGCGTCCGCCGCGCACGACCTGACGAAGGTCGTCGCCAAGGAGCACGCCAAGGGGCGCCGGATCCGGACGACGACCTGCCGTGAGGTCCGGGTCGAGCAGGGCTGCCTGCGTCTGGGCGGTACCGTCGTCGACGGCGACGAGGGCATCGGCGCACGCTCGCGTCTCGTGTTCACGCTCGTCGACCGGGACACGGGCGCCGACCTCTCGAGGGTCACCGCGGGTGTGCGGCGGGACCACACCTTCGACGTGGTCCTCGGCCTGCCGTCCCGCGACCGTGCCGCCCTGCCTGCGAAGGCGTGGGACGTCCGGGTCGACGTCGTGGGCGCGCTGGGGAGCCTGCTCAAGTCACGGACCCGTCGGCCTCGTCCCGTCGAGGTGCCCGCCTTCGTCGCTCTGCCGGAGCTGGGCGACGGCCTCGAGCTCTACCGCACACGCAACGGCAGCCTGTCGCTCCGTCCCCCCGCAGACGAGGGCGACGACGGTGCGGGCCCGGTCGGCGACACCGACTGAGCCCGCACCCTGTCAGCGGCCCACGGCCGCGGCCTCGCCCTTCTTCGTCGGTTCAGCCTGGCGCGCCGTGTCGAGGTCTTCGATGGCGGCCGTGACGCGAGCGCAGCACTGACCGTCCCGCATCGGGAAGGTCGCCTCGATGCGGCTCTGGAACTCCGGGCGGGGGGCATACCCGTTGTCGGCGATGTCGACGACGGACGCGACGGCAGCCTCGACGTCGTCGACGACCGGCCCGAAACCGTCACGGGGGTACTGGAAGTAGCCCGCGCGTCCGACGTGGCCACCGGCCATGACCCGCTGCGCGTCGAACTGGAAGTACACGACGGGACGGTCCATGTAGGCCGCGTTGAACGCCATGGACGAGTAGTCCGTCACGAGCACGGCGGAACGGGCGAAGTACTCCTGCACATCGGCACCGTCGAACGACAGGCGCAGCACCGAGTCGGGCAGGTCCATCTTGGCCAGGACCGGTTGGATGTTCGGGTGCGGCAGGAAGGCGACGGTGCGCCCGGTCCGGGCGGCCAGGTCGGTCAGCTCCGGACTGCGCAGGAAGGCCGTCCAAGCCTTGGCGTACTCGGTCTCGAAGAAGTGCGAGTCGATGACGCGGCGCTGGCTGCCCGGCTTGAGCGGCGGGACGAGCCAGTTGCGCCAGGTCGGCGCGACGAGGATGAGGTCACAGGCGTCGCCCGTGATCCGCTGGGCCTTCGCGTGCAGCCGGTCGAAGCGCGGCAGCCCCGTCAGGGCCACCTCCTTGGCCGTGAAGACGTAGGGCGATCCGTCGCCGGCGATCGACTCGTACTCTCCCGGCGTCGAGGTGACGAAGAGGTCCACCTGCTTGGGGTTGAGCCAGCGCGACAGGTCGTCCTTGATGACGCCGTGCTGGAGGAAGGTGAACTTCCAGCGCGGCTCGGTGTGCTTGAGGATGGCCGGGGGCCGCTGCACGGGTGCGTCGATGTGCGAGGAGATGAGGTGCGCTGCGTTGATCATGAGCAGCTTCCAGCGGAGCGAGCCGTGCGCGACGAGGCGCGCGCCGTAGCCCTCCGCCCTGAGCCGCTTCCAGTCCGGGGTGTCCTTCTCGAGGACGAACCACGCGTTGACGTCGGCGCGGTTGTCGCGCAGCCACCGGAACAGGATCTCGCCCGAGTCGTTGGCGTCGTGGATGCGATCCATGAGCACCCAGGCGTCGGCGAACTGCTTGCGCACCTGCGCGCGCGACGCGAGCAAGCGCACGGGGTCGACCTTGAGCCGGTCGAGGGCCTCCCGGCGACGGCGTCCCGGGCGACGGAACCGGTTGGCGATGGCCCGCGCCCCGAGGGCGCGCGTGCTCACGCCCTTCCAGCCGGTGAGCAGCTCGACGCGCGAGCCGTCGAGGCGCAGCTCGAGCGTGCCGCGGGCATCGACCCAGAGGATGCGCTCCCACATCAGGGTGTCGCCGAAGAACTCGATCGCGCGCGTCTTCGCGAAGAGTGGGGCCTTGAGCTCGCCGCGTGAGTAGACCGACTCCTCGGGCGCCTCGCCGATGTAGCGGTAGAGCACTCGCACCAGGCGCTTCGTGCGGTCGTACTTGTCCGTGACGGCATACGGGGTGTGCCAGTCCTGACCGCGGAGGCCGTGCAGCAGGATGTCGCGCCAGTGCGGCTGGAGCTTGCGGATCGTGAACGAGTCGACGACATCCGGGGAGAGCTGCTCGGCGATCTCGCCGAGGGTCTCGCGGAACGTCGCCGCGAGGTCACCGCTGATGGCGGAGGCCGAGTTGGCCATCGCGTCCTCGGACGAGAAGTACCACGAGAGCTCGTAGAGGATGACGTGCTGGACCCACATGGGAACGGCGCCGTGACCCTTCCGGGCCTCCCGCAGCAGGCCGAGATAGCCGTCGCGGGGCACGGTCGAGTAGCGGCCCACGGCGGAGATGCCGGTCTGCAGCGTCGAGGTCTGGTCGGCGCGCTTGCGGTAGTAGTAGCGCGCCGAACCGATGAAGCCCGTCTCGCGGCTGGGTGCCCCGAGGAGGTAGCGAACGGCGAAGTCGCCGTCCTCGAAGTTCGGGCGCAGGCCGGGGTTGAACCGCAGGTCGCCGATGACGTTGCGGCGCATGAGCGAGGTCGTCGAGCTGCCCGGGATGTAGGACGTCGCGACGTCGAGGTCGACGAGGCGGTCGTCGCCGTACATCTTCCAGCGCGGGTGCTTGCCCAGCTCGCCCGTGCCCTCGTTGCGCAGCACGACGTTGGCCGACAGGAACTGCACGCCGGGGTGGTCCGCGGCGAAAGTTGCCATCGAGGCGAAGAACCCCGCGTTGACGGTGTCGTCGGGGTCGATGAAGGTGACCCACTCGCCGGTCGCCCGCTCGAGGCCGGCGTTGCGGGCCGCGGCCTGCCCGGCGTTCTCCTGGTGCAGCACCACGACGTCACAGCGGGCGCGCGTCGCCCACTCCTCCAGGACGGCCCGCGAGTCGTCCGTCGAGCCGTCGTCGACGAGGACCACCTGCAGGCGGCTCAGGTCGAAGGTCTGCGCCTCGATCGAGGAGATGTACTCCTCGAGGTAGCGCGAGACGTTGTAGACGGCCGAGACGACCGAGAAGAGCGGCTGTGCCACTGACGATCCCTTCGGCTCAGTGGGGCCCTCGTGCTGAGCGGAGTGGTCCATGGCGCCTTTCATGCTGGGTTCGTCTTCGGTCCGGGCCCAGGTCACCCCGACCCGGGCCCACGGACAGCCTCGTGCGGCTCCGTGCGCGCTCCCCTGTCCCTGCCGTCGTGCTGCTGCGTCGCCGTCGACGGTCAGGCCGGCGCGCGTCGTCCGGTCTGCTCGAGCTTCAGTATCTCTTGGTAGACGCGCTCGCTCGCACCAGTGTCGCGCGTGCCGAACGTACCCGAGATCCTCTCCTGGTACATCATCCGCTCGGCACCATCAGGGTCGAGCATGCGCTCAAGGCCGTCCAGGGTTCCGTCCACCGTACGCGCGACCGGGCCGAAGCCGTCGGACGAGTAGTCGAAGCGTCCCCGCCGGAGCGCATGGGCACCCGAGAAAAAGTCGTCGTAGTCGAACTGGAAGTAGACCACCGGTGTGTCGATGAACGCCGCCTCGAACGCGAGCGACGAGTAGTCGGTGACCATGACGGCTGCTCGGGCGATGACCTTCTGGATGTCGCTCTCGAGGTACCTCACCACCTCCACGTCATGAGGCACACGGAACACGTCGAGGTGCACCTGGAAGTTGGGGTGGGGCGCGAAGCAGATGTCGAGGTCGTGCTCGGCGGCCGCGGCCCTGAGGCGGTCGGATGCGAGGAACGCCGCCCACTGGTGCGCGTAGGCCGAGTCGGCGAACCCGGGCTGCAGGTCGCGGCGGCCCCCGACGACCGGCGGAGTCTGCAGCGAGTTGCGCCAGGTCGGCATCACGAGGATGCTCCGCCTCTCAGTCTCCGGACGGGACGGGGCCTTCTCGCGCAGCAGGTCGTGCCGGGGGAAGCCGGTGCGACGCACCTCCTTCTGGGAGAAGCGGAACGGTGAGCCGTCCCCGACGATCGCCTGGTGTTCGTCGACGGTGGCGGTGACGAAGAGGTGGATCGGCTTGGGGTTGAGCCACCGGGACAGGTCGTTGTGGGTGACGCCGTGCTGCAGGAACACGAACCGCCACGAGCCCCCGCCGTACGTGCGCGTGTCGTACGGCGCGAGGATGTAACGGTCGGCCTGTGACGAGAGCAGGTAGACGGCGCGACGCATCAGGATCACGTGCTCGAGCGACCCGTAGTCGACGAGCCGGAACCCGTCCTGCTTCAGCCGCTCCCAGTCCGGCGAGGTCCGTGAGATCACGAACCAGCTGTTGACGTCCGGGTGCCGCTCGGCGACGTGCCGGTACATCGCCTCGGCGTTGTCCTGGGCCATCGTGTCGCGATCGATGAAGACCCAGGCCTTGGCGTACCGGTCTCCGCGCAGCTTGGTCCGGGCCTTCCAGGCGACCTTCTGGCCACGACGCATCGGCATCTTGGCCCGACGGACCTCGAGCCCCAGAAAACGCAGTCCGCTACGGGTCAGCTTCAACGCGGTGCGCTTGGAACGGTTGACCCGTCCCAGCAGGCGCGGGGCACGGACCTTGTCGACCGGGGTGAACGGCACCGTCAGGTCGGACGACGCGAAGTCGGCCGGTCGGACGTCTTGTGGCTCTGGCGTGGCCTCCGTGGTGACCGGGTGGTTCTCGGCGTGCAGGACCTGGTGCTTGACGTACTGCTGCCCCGGGAAGCGACGCCGGGACGCACGCTTCCAGTAGGCGCGAGGGGCGCTCTCGTAGAGCGGCGCCTCCGCGGCCTGTGCGCGGATGGGCAGCAGCCGACCGTCCAACCGGACCGACACCGGGCTGAGTGCTGTGACCCAGAGCTCCCGGTTGTAGAGCCACGGCCGGCCGAAGTACTCGAGCGCCGTCGTCTTGGCGTGCACGGGTTGGCTCGGAACTCCATCGAGCTGCAGCGTGACGTCGGGATGCAGCTCACTGGTGAAGAACTCGAGCTTGACGAGCTCCTGCGCGGCGTCCAGACGGACGATGTGCGCTGCTGCCGGCTCGTAGCGACTGCTCTTCAGCGAGAGCATCGCGAGCCGCATCCGAATCGGGACCCCCACGGCGTTGAAGGCCAGGAAGACCTCGTCGTCGAGGTAGCCGAGCACCTGCACGAGCAGCTCGTGGAAACGGTCGAGCACCTCCCGGGACAGCCCCGCCGTCTCCGACTGGTTGCGCTCGTCGGCCCGGGGATACCACTGGAGGTCGTAGAAGACGGTGTACTGGAGCCATCGAGGCACCGCGCCGGTCACGCTCTTGAGCAGGTCCAGGTGTCCCCACTCGAGGACGTCCGTGTACTTGGCCGGTTTGGACCACGCCGTACCCATCGTCGAGCTGTTGTCGGCACGCTTTCGGTAGTAGTAGCGGGCGGTCGGCAGCAGACGCACGACCGATCCCGCCCACAACAGGTGCTCGGCCACGAACTTGGCGTCCTCGAAGATGTGGATGCGCTGGTCGAAGCGCAGACCCGAGGTCCTGAGCGCGTCGCGCCGGAAGAGCGAGCTCGCGGCGTGGAGGTGGATGTAGCGCGAGGAGTGGGCGAGGTCGACCAGTCGGTCCGGGCCGTGGAACCGCCAGTCGAGCGGATGAGGAGCCAGCAGCACGTCGGGTGAGCTCGTGAACTGCAGCAGACGAGTGATGAGCATCGATGCGTCGGTCGTCTCGGGCTCGGCTGCTGCGCCCAGCACCGTCTGCATCCAGGCCTCGTCGAGGACGTCGTCGGGGTCGGGGAAGCCGACCCAGGCCCCCAGAGCCAGGTCGAGGCCTGCGTTCCGGGCCGAGCTGACGCCACCGTTCTCCTTGACGAGGACGCGGGCCGAGACCTGCGTCTCCTGCATCCAGGCGCGGATCACGGCCTCGGAGCCGTCCGGGCTGCCGTCCACCACGAACACGACCTCCCATAGGTCGGTGGCGCAGAGCTGAGCGTCGAGGGAGGCGAGGAAGTCGGGAAGGTACTGCTCGACGTCGTAGACGGCGACGACGAGGGAGACCACGGGCGCACCGCCCCGGTCCGTCGAGAGCGGTGTGGTCATGGCGTTGCTCGGCAAAGCGGTGTCCCTGGTGGAGGTGGTGAGTTGTCCTGTGCAGCGGCCGCCGCCGCACCACCCATCAGGTCCCTGTGTCGGTGGCGACCGACATCCTAGCCGCCCAGATAGGGGGACACGACGACCTCGACCCGCTGGAACTCCTTGACGTCGGAATAGCCGGTCGTGGCCATCGCCCGCTTCAGGGCGCCGATGACGTTCGTCGTGCCGTCGGCACGGCGTCCCGGACCGAAGAGGATCTCCTCGAGCGAGGCCTGTGCACCGAGTGCGATGCGCTCACCGCGGGGCAGCTGCGGGTGGTGCGCCTCCGGACCCCAGTGGTAGCCGCCGCCGGGGGCGTCTGCAGCTCGGGCCAGGGCCGCTCCTAGCATGACCGCGTCGGCACCGCACGCGACGGCCTTGACGATGTCGCCGGACGTGCCGACGCCGCCGTCGGCGATGACGTGGACGTAGCGGCCCCCCGACTCGTCGAGGTAGTCGCGGCGGGCCGCGGCGACGTCGGCGACGGCCGAGGCCATCGGGGCGTGGATGCCCAGCGTGGTCCGCGTCGTGTGGGCGGCGCCGCCGCCGAAGCCGACGAGGACGCCGGCCGCACCGGTGCGCATGAGGTGCAGGGCCGCGGTGTACGACGCCGCGCCACCGACGATGACCGGGACGTCGAGCTCGTAGATGAAGCGCTTGAGGTTGAGCGGCTCCGCGCGGCCCGACACGTGCTCGGCCGAGACCGTCGTGCCGCGGATGACGAAGAGGTCGACGCCCGCGTCGACGACGGTCTTCCAGTGCTGCTGGGTGCGCTGCGGCGACAGGGCCCCGGCGACGGGAACGCCGGCCTCGCGCAGCTGGCGCAGCCGCTCGGTGATGAGCTCGGCCTTGATCGGCTCGGCGTAGACCTGCTGCATGCGCGCCGTCGCGGCCTCGGGCTCGGCGTCGGCGATCTCGCGCAACGCGGCGGTCGGGTCCTCGTAGCGGGTCCACAGGCCCTCGAGGTCGAGCACCGGCAGGGCGCCGAGCTTGCCGAGGACGATCGCGCTCTCGGGCGAGACGACGGAGTCCATCGGCGCCGCCATGACCGGGATGTCGAAGTGGTACGCGTCGATCTGCCACGACACCGAGACCTCCTCGGGGTCTCGCGTGCGTCGTGAGGGCACGACGGCGATGTCGTCGAAGGAGTAGGCGCGCCGTCCGCGCTTGCCTCGGCCAATCTCGATCTCGGTCACCGGCCGATCCTACCGACCTGCGGTCGAGTGCTCAGAAGCTGCCGTGGCCCTTGGCCGCCCCGTCCCGGAACCGGCAGTTTCTGAGCACTCGACCCGCTCAGCCGACGGTGTAGTTGGGCGCCTCGACGATGCCTTGGATGTCGTGCGGGTGGCTCTCCTTGAGCGAGGCCGAGGTGATGCGCACGAACTGGCCCTTCTCCTGCAGCTCGGGGATCGAGCGGGCACCGACGTAGAACATCGACTGACGCAGGCCGCCGAGCATCTGGTGGGCCACGGCGGCCAACGGTCCGCGGTAGGCGACCCGGCCCTCGATGCCCTCCGGCACGATCTGGTCGTCGGACTCGACCTCGGCCTGGAAGTAGCGGTCCTTCGAGTAGGACTTCTTGGCGCGCGAGCTCATCGCGCCGAGCGAGCCCATGCCCCTGTAGCTCTTGAACTGCTTGCCACCCAAGAAGATGAGGTCGCCCGGGCTCTCCTCGCAGCCGGCCAGCAACGAGCCCACCATGACGGAGTCCGCACCGGCCACGATCGCTTTGGCGATGTCGCCGGAGTACTGCAGGCCGCCGTCGGCGATGACCGGCACCCCGGCGGCCTTGCACGCCTGCGCGGCGGCGTGGACCGCGGTCACCTGGGGGGCACCCACGCCGGTGACGATGCGCGTCGTGCAGATCGAACCGGGTCCCACGCCGACCTTCACGGCGTCGGCGCCCGCGTCGACGAACGCCTGGGCGCCCTCGCGGGTGGCGACGTTGCCGCCGATCACCTGGACGTGGCGCGTCGCGGGGTCGGTCTTGAGTCGCTGGACCATCTCGATGAGCAGGCGCACGTGGCCGTGCGCGGTGTCGGCGACGAGCACGTCGACGCCCGCCTCGATGAGGGTCGTGGCGCGCTCCCACGAGTCACCGAAGTAGCCGATGGCGGCACCGACCATGAGGCGTCCGTCGCCGTCGTTGCTGGCGTCGGGGAACTGCTCGCCCTTGACGAAGTCCTTGACGGTGATGAGCCCCGCGAGACGGCCTTCGGAGTCGACGATGGGCAGGCGCTCGCGCTTGTGCTGGCGCAGCAGGGCCGTCGCCTCGTCGCGGCTGATGCCGACCGGGCCGGTGATGAGCGGCATCGGCGTCATGACGTCGCGCACGAGGGTCGTGGCCCACTCGGCGACGGGGGTGAAGCGCAGGTCGCGGTTGGTCACCATGCCGATGAGCTTCTTGTCATCGCCGATGACCGGCAGCCCCGAGACGCGGTACTCACCACAGATCGCGTCGAGCTCCTCGAGGGAGCGGTCGGGACCGATGGTGATCGGGTTGGAGATCATCCCGGTCTGGGTGCGCTTGACGAGGTCCACCTGGTAGGCCTGGTCCTGGATGGAGAGGTTCCGGTGCAGCACCCCGAGGCCGCCCTGACGGGCCATCGCGATGGCCATCCGCGCCTCGGTCACGGTGTCCATGGCCGCCGAGATGAGCGGGGACCGGATGGACAGCTCGCGGGTCAGCCGCGTGGTCGTGTCGATGTCGCTGGGAGCGAGGTCGCTGTATCCCGGGAGGAGCAGGACGTCGTCGTACGTCAACCCCATCGTGGCGAAAGCAGCGGGCACGTCAGACGATCCGAGGCTCATTGCCCGATTCTACGGGCTGTCGGGAGCGCCTCCGAACGCGCCTCAGGTGGTGGGCGACCCCGTGCCCTCCGCGCCGCCCGTGGCCCGCGGTCTGCCCGGAGCGGTCGGCCGCGCGCCGGGGGTGGCCGCCGGGGCGAGCGTCGCCTCGGGGACGACGCGCTCGGTCGCGGCCGTCGGGGCGGTCGTGTTCTTCTTGCCGCCCTTGACGACCGCCGGAGGCTTCTTGCCGTTGTTCGTGGCCGACGGCGTGCCTGTCGGGTTCCTGCCGACCGCCGTGCCGCCCTGACCGTTGCCGGTCGTGGCGTTCCCGGCCGGGTCGTCGCCGGTCGGGCCGTTGCCCGTCGAGGGCTTCCCGTTCTGCGGGTTGCCGTTCTGTGGGTTGCCTGCCCGTCCGGTCGCGGCGCGGCCGCCGTCCTGTGCTCCGGCGACCACGCCCGGCATCCCGTTCGTGCCCGCAGCGGCAGCCCGCCTCTGGGCCGCGACCACCGCGGCCGGCAGCAGCACGATGGTGCCGTCGCGGCCACGTGCGAGGACGAGGCCCTTGGCCTGGGTCGTGCCGGAGGTCTGCGGCAGGCCGAGACGCGAGAGCAGCGCGCTGGGCGCGTCGCCGCGCGCACTCTCCTCCATCTTCTGGATGATGCGGGCGCGCTCGGCCTGGCTCGGACCGTTCGCGGGAAGCGTGACGGCAGCCGCGACACCGGCGCCCGAGGCGGCCACTGCCAGCGCGGCGAACGCCCCGAGGTAGCGGTGCTTGTTGGCGATGCGCCGGCGCCCGGTGCGCGAGGGCAGCGGGGTGTCGGCGTGGGCGGCGAGGGCGCCGAGCAGACCGGCGACGGGCTCGGACCCGGCGTCGACGCGTCCGGCGAGACGGTTGAGCAGGAGGTCGTCGGCAACGAGGTCGCTCATGGGAGACAGATCCTTCACGCGACATCACCTGCCCCGGCCTCCGCGAGCAGTGCACGGAGCTTCGTGAGGGCCCGGTGCTGGGCCACGCGGATGGCGCCGGCGGACATCCCCAGCGCCGCGGCCGTCTCCTCGGTGCTCATCCCCACCGCGACCCGCAACGTCAGGATCTCGCGCTGCTGGGTGGGCAGCTGCTGCATGAGGGTCATCGCGGTCGCCGCGTCGTCGCGCATGACGGCCACGGACTCGGGCGACGGCCCGTCGTCGGGACCGTCGGGCACGCTGGCCACGGGCGCGGGACCGCGCATCGCGAGGCGCTGGGCGTCGGCGAGCTTGCGGGAGGTGACGGTGTAGACGAAGGCCTCGAAGGGCAACCCGCGCTCCTGGTAGGTCGGCAGGGCGGTGACGACGGCCATGCACACCTCCTGAGCGACGTCCTGCGCGGTGTCCTCGGCGCCGAAGCGACCGAGGCGGACGCGGGAGTACCGCAGGGCCATGTCCCTGACGCGGGCCAGCAGGACGTCGCGTGCGTTGTCATCACGCACGGCGAGCGCCGCAAGCTCACGAAGCGATGGGGCGTCCATCCGCTCCATCGCACCAACGCCGCCCGCCGTTACGCCGGTGTGCGTCGACCACCCAAGACCCATGTGAGCCCTCGTCCCCCGAACCCTCGTCTGTGCGGACGGCGCCATCGCCTGCGCCGGGCCGCCGCGCGCCCGGAGCGGGCCCATGCTAGTGCCAGCAGGCTCGCCCCGACGAGTACGGATCCTGGCATCCACCTCGTTGGACGAGCATGCCATCCAGATGGCAATTCTTGAACAAGTCCTTAAGATTCCGCTCTTTATCCGTGATCGCGTGCCCGGTTAGCGTCAATTCCGCGGCCCAGCGACCTCCACGCGCACCGAGCGGGCCGGTACGACACGGCGGATGTCCCCGCCCCACCGAGAGACGAGTTCATGGCCGAGATCACCCGCCTGCCCGGACCGGTAGCCGACCTCTGGGACTGGCAGCTGGACGGGGCCTGCCGAGGCGTCAGCCCCGAGGTCTTCTTCCACCCCGAGGGCGAGCGCGGACCTCGCCGTCGCAACCGTGACGCCGAGGCCAAGGCCGTGTGCGCCGCCTGCCCCGTCGTGGCCCAGTGCCGTTCACACGCCCTCGAGGTCCGCGAGCCGTACGGCGTCTGGGGCGGACTGACCGAGGCCGAGCGCGAGGTCCTCTACGACGGGATCCAGGAAGCCTCCTGACCGCCTGACCGCCGGCCACGTCGCGGCCGGCGACCCATCGCACCGCTCGACCGACCCGCGAGACAGGACGGGGTCGCGGAGGTCGAGACGCAGCGAGGGCCGCTCCCCCATGGGGAGCGGCCCTCGCTGTCGTGTGCGGCCCGGACCAGGTGCCCGTCAGGCGACCTGGCCGTATGCCGTGTGGCGCGGTCGGTCAGTGACCGTGGCCGTGGCCGTGACCACCGGCGGCCGGCTCCTCGTTCTCGGGCTTGTCGACGACGAGCGTGTCGGTCGTGAGGATCATCGACGCGATGGACTCGGCGTTGCGCAGCGCGGAACGGGTGACCTTGACCGGGTCGATGACGCCGGCGGCGATGAGGTCGCCGTACTCGCCCGTGGCCGCGTTGAGGCCCTGGCCGAGGGGCAGCTCGGCGACCTTGGAGGTGACGACGTAGCCCTGGAGGCCGGCGTTCTCGGCGATCCAGCGCAGCGGCTCGGCGACGGCCTTGCGCACGATGGACGCACCCGTGGCCTCGTCACCGGTGAGCTCGAGGGCGTCGATCGCGGAGGCGGCGTGGATGAGGGCGGTGCCGCCACCGGCGACGATGCCCTCCTCGATGGCCGCGCGGGTGGCCGAGATGGCGTCCTCGATGCGGTGCTTCTTCTCCTTGAGCTCGACCTCGGTGTGCGCGCCGACCTTGATGACGCAGACGCCGCCGGCGAGCTTGGCGAGGCGCTCCTGGAGCTTCTCGCGGTCCCAGTCGGAGTCGGTGCGCTCGATCTCGGCCTTGATCTGGTGGACGCGGCCGGAGACCTCGCCCTCCTCGCCGTTGCCGTCGATGATCGTCGTGTTGTCCTTGGTGAGGACGACGCGGCGGGCCTGGCCGAGGACGGTCAGGTCGGCCTGGTCGAGGCTGAGGCCGACCTCGGGGGCGATGACCTGGGCACCCGTGAGGATGGCGATGTCCTGGAGCATGGCCTTGCGACGGTCGCCGAAGCCCGGGGCCTTGACGGCCGCGACGTTGAAGGTGCCGCGGATCTTGTTGACCACGAGCGTCGAGAGGGCCTCGCCGTCTACGTCCTCGGCGATGATGAGCAGCGGCTTGCCCGACTGCACGACCTTCTCGAGGACGGGGAGCACCTCGGCGACCGACGAGATCTTGCCCTGGTTGATGAGCACGTAGGCGTCCTCGAGGACGGTCTCCATGCGCTCGGTGTCGGTGACGAAGTACGCCGAGAGGTAGCCCTTGTCGAACTGCATGCCCTCGGTGAACTCGAGCTCGGTCGCCGTCGTCGAGGACTCCTCGACGGTGATGACGCCGTCCTTGCCCACCTTGTCGAACGCCTCGCCGATGAGGCCACCGAGGGTCGAGTCCTGCGCGGAGAGCGTGGCGACGGAGGCGATCTCGTCCTTGCCGTCGACCTCGCGGGCGTTCTCGAGGAGGCGGTCGTTCACCGCGGTGACGGCCTTGTCCATGCCGCGCTTGAGCGCGGCCGGGGCGGCGCCCGCGGCGACGTTGCGCAGGCCCTCCTTGACCATGGCCTGGGCAAGCACGGTCGCGGTCGTCGTGCCGTCGCCGGCGACGTCGTTCGTCTTGGTCGCGACCTCCTTGGCGAGCTGGGCCCCGAGGTTCTCGTAGGCGTCCTCGAGCTCGATCTCACGGGCGATGGTCACGCCGTCGTTCGTGATCGTGGGGGCGCCCCACTTCTTGTCGATGACGACGTTGCGGCCCTTCGGGCCGAGCGTCACCTTGACGGCGTTGGCGAGCGCGTCGACGCCGCGCTCGAGCGACTTGCGGGCGGAGTCGTTGAACTCCAGCTGCTTGGCCATGGTGTTCCTTTGGCTCGGATTGCTTTGCGGTTGCTGTGGTGCGGTGAAACGAGACGCACCCCGGGGAGACCCCAGCGGGGCTCACCGGGGTGCGTTCACGGCATACGGCTGGGTCAGCCGACGATGGCGAGGACATCGCGCGCGGAGAGGATGAGGTACTCCTCGCCGCCGTACTTGACCTCGGTGCCGCCGTACTTGCTGTAGATGACCTTGTCGCCGACCTTGACGTCGAGCGGGACGCGCTCGCTGCCGGTGTCGTTGAAGCGGCCGGGGCCGACAGCGAGGACCTCGCCCTCCTGGGGCTTCTCCTTGGCCGTGTCCGGGATGACGAGGCCGGACGCAGTGGTCTGCTCGGCCTCGAGGGACTTGACGACGATGCGGTCTTCGAGCGGCTTGATGGAAACCGACACGGTGGTGACCTTCCCTTCGGGACAGTCGGAAACTGACTACGGACTGTGGGCTCGTCGAGGCTGGCCGCCGTCGCGGGGGTCGACCTCCCTCGATGAGGGTGCTGGCACTTTCAGGTCGAGAGTGCCAACAAGGTGAAATCTAGGTTTGTCGTTAGCACTCGGTCAAGTCGAGTGCCAGAATCCCCGGCGCGTCGTGGGGCGCGCGGGCGCTGGCAGGATGGGGTCATGGACGCCGCCATGGTCGATCGCCTCTCCGCGGGTGAGGGCTGGGCGCTGCTGCAGTCGCTGCCTCCCTACGACGAGAGCGGCTCGCTGCACCTTCAGGGCCGGCTGCGTGAGGCGGGCTTCGCGGCCGACCTCGTCGCGGCGGCCATGACCCAGTCGCGGCTGCGCTCGCGCGGAGTCGACAAGTTCGGTGACTTCGCCGCAGGCATGCTCTTCACACCCGACGGCCTCGAGCAGTCCACCAGGCTGGCCATCGCCGCCCGGCACGCCCACCGGTATGCCGCCGCGGGGGTCCGCGACGTCTACGACCTCGGGTGCGGGCTGGGGGCCGACGCGATGGCGTTCGCTGGCCTCGACCTGAGGGTCCACGCCGTCGACGCCGACGACACGACCGCCCGCATCGCGGCCGTCAACCTGCGCCACTGGCCGTCCGCGCGGGTCACCCACGGTCTGGCCGAGGACGTCCACCTGCCGCAGGGCGAGGGACGACGACACCTCGGGCTGTGGCTCGACCCCGCCCGCCGCGTCACCGGGGTGGCAGACATCAGCGGCCGCACGAAGCGAGTCTTCTCGCTCGACGCCATCTCGCCCTCGTGGTCGAAGGTGCTCGACTTCGCGGGCGAGGTCCCGGCGACCGGCGCCAAGCTCTCCCCAGCGTTCCCGCACGCGTCCGTCCCGCACGGCGCCGAGGCGCAGTGGACGTCGTGGCACGGCGAGGTGCTCGAGTGCACGGTCTGGTGGGGGCCGCTCGTCGCCACGGCGGGTCGGACGGCCGCGGTGGCGACCGAGACCTCGACGTCCGTCGTGACCGAGTCCGACGCCGGAGATGCTGAGCGACGTCCCGGGCTGCGGTCGGTCACCGACATCGGCGAGTGGCTCTACGAGCCCGACCGGGCCGTGATCCGGGCGGGGCTGACGGGCGCCCTCGTCGGTGCGGTCGACGGCGCCGAGCTCGCGACGGGCGTCGGCTACGTCTCGAGCGGCGTGGCGCGCGAGCTGCCCTGGGCCCGACGCTTCCGCGTCGTCGAGGCGATGCCCCTGTCGACCAAGCACCTCGCCCGCTGGCTGCGCGACCACGGCCACGACCGGGTGACGATCAAGAAGCGAGGCGTGACGCTCGACGCCGACCAGCTCCGCCGGCAGCTGAAGATGACCGGCCGGGGCAGGGGCGGCTCGGAGGCGACACTGGTGCTGACGCGTGTCGGCGGCAGCCAGGTCGCGCTCGTCGTGAGCCCCGCCTGACGCGCCCGACAGTCCGCGGTCTGACGCGCCCGACGGTCCGCGGTCGGACAGGCGCCCTGGATCGGGTCCGGCGAACTGTCAACAGCCCGAGAGCCTTTCGCCGGACCGAACGCGGGTCGCCCACCTGAGGTCGGTCAGGCGTCCTCCGCGTAGCGTGCCTGCAGGGCGGTCCACGTGGCGTTCCAGTCGGGTGCGGGTGCGCCGTCGACGTGGGCGTCGAGGAAGCGCACGTAGGTGTCCCAGCCCGCGGCGTACCCCGCGGCCTGGCCGGCCGACAGCCGCGCATGGCGCAGCGTGAGACGCGACCCGTCGCTGTCGGCACCCACCTCGATCGTGACGACCGTTTGGACCTCGCCGATCGGCCACTCCCAGACGAGCCCCCGTGGCGGGTCGCACGAGACGATGCGGCAGTGGGCGACGTCGTCGTCGTCGAAGTGGATGGTGAACTCGCCCCCGGGGCGGAGGTCTCCCGTCACCGGCGCGAACCACCGAGCCAGTCGCCCGGGCTCGGTGCACGCCTGCCAGAGGTCGGCGGGTGACGTCGCGTAGTGCCGGTCGAAGACCACCGCCACCTCGTCCGGCTCACGCTCGATCCGGCCCAGCACCTGCGTCAGCTGCTCGTTCATCCCTGCTCCTGCCGTCGGGCCCGCGCGCCGCGGGTGATCTCGGTGTCGAGGGCGTCGAGGCGCTGCCCCCAGAACGAGCGGACGTCCCGGCACCACTGCTCCACCTCATCGACGGCTCCCGGCACGAGCCGGTAGACGCGCCGCTGGCCGACCGCCTGAGACTCGACGACACCGGCCTCGCGCAGGACCCTGAGGTGGCGCGAGATGCCGGGCCGTGCGGCGTCGAAGAGTGCCGCGACCTCGCCGGCCGTCAGTTCCTCACGAGCGAGGTGCTCGACGATCGTCCGCCGCGTCGCGTCGGTCAGCGCTTCCCAGGTTCCACCCACCCGGCAACTGTAACGCTGGTGTTACGTAACGCACAAGGTACGCATCCGCGGGTTCAGAGCGCGCTGTCCGGCTGGGCCCCGACCCAGCGCACGGCGGCCCCGCCGGCTGCGTTGGCCGCCTCCAGCGCGGTGATGCGGTCCGCACCGCCCGCGAGCGCTGCGGCGAGCGCCCCGCAGAACGCGTCGCCGGCCCCGACCGTGTCACCGAGGTCGGACTCCGGGACGGGTATGCCGTCGACGCCGTCCGTCCCCCAGCGCGCTCCTGCCGCGCCGAAGGTCACGAGCAGCGACTGCGGCACCAGGTCGGAGTCCGCGAGCTCGCGCATCTCCGACTCGTTGACGACGACGGGGTCGGCCAGCCCGATGACGTCGGCGGGCAGGGCGGCATACGGCGCGAGGTTGATGACGACCCGCGCGCCGGCGGCGTGGGCCGCTCGTGCGGCGTCGGCCACGGTGTCGAGGTGGACCTCCAGCGAGCAGAGCAGCACGTCCCCGCGGTCGAGGCGACCGGCCTGCTCGACGAGGTCGGGGGCACGCTGCCCGTTGGCGCCGGCCACGACGATGATCGAGTTCTCGCCCTGCTCGTCGACGGTGATGAACGCCGTGCCGGTCGGGGCGCTGTCGCTGGTCGACACGGCAGAGGTGTCGACGCCCAGACGCGAGAGGCGGTCGACGTAGGCCCGGCCCGGCCCGTCGTCGCCGACCCGCGCCAGCATGGCGACGGCGGCCCCGGCCCGCGCCGCCGCGGCGGCCTGGTTGCCGCCCTTGCCCCCGGCGAAGGTGCCGCCGGCCTCGCCGAGGAGGGTCTCGCCGGGCAGGGGGTGGCGCTCGACGAGGGTCACGACGTCGACGTTGAGCGAACCGAGCACGGCCACGCGGCCGCTCACCGCTCCCCCACCCGACCCAGCAGGGTGTCCACCCACAGGCGGGTGTAGCGCGCGCCGTCGACCTCGAGCGCGACGTCGACCCGAACCGGGGCCTCGCCGTGGGGGTCGTGGGCCAGGTCACCGCTCCAGTCCCGACGGTCGACGATCGTCCGGCCGCGGGACCAGTGGCCGGCGAGCTCGACGCGCAGCGGCAGGGGTTCCGTGTGGATGCCGCCCCGGTCGATGACGACGCACACCGCACCGGCGTCACCCATGGTCGAGGCCGACCTGTTGAAGCGCGCGTTCTGGAAGCGGATGAGGCTGCCTCCGAGCTCGGCCGGGCCGCGGCCGCCGACCGCGACGAGCTCGTCGGCCAGCTCCGCCGGGACGACCGGCTGGTAGAACACGTCGAGGCCGTACATCGTCAGCGGGATCCCGAGGTCGGCGGCTGCGTCGAGGGCGATCGCGGCCGCCTCCGGGTCGTGGAAGACGTTGAACTCGGCCGACGCCGTCGCATTCCCGGCGGCCGCGGCCCCGCCCATGAAGACGATCTCGGCGATGCCGGGCGCGACGTCAGGATGGGTGCGGAGCAGCAGCGCGATGTTCGTGAGCGGCGCGAGGGGCACGAGCGTGACCGGGCGGCCCTCGGCCGCGGCCTCACGGCATACGTCACGGAGCAGCTCGACGGCGTGGCGCGGGTCGGCTGCCGCCCGCGCGGGAGGCCACCCGAGGTCGCCCATGCCGTCGTCGCCGTGCACGTGACGCGCGTCGACGGGCGTGGCGAGCAGCGGGCGCTCGGCTCCCCGTGCGACCGGCACGTCGGTGCGGCCGGCCGTCTCGAGGACGCGCAGGGTGTTGCGCACGACGTCGTCGACGGGCGCGTTGCCGCCGACGCACGAGACGGCTCTCAGGTCGAGGGCCGGGTGCAGGGCGGCGAGGAGCAGGGCGCAGGCGTCGTCGACACCGGTGTCGACGTCGAGCACGATCGGGGTGGGTTGGGTCGTCACAGCGGCAACGTACCGGTTCGCGACGGGTGCACCGCGGCGACGAGGACCTCACCCACCGGGGATAGGCTCGAACGATGCGCCCGCGCCTTCGCCGACGCCGCCGTCCGTCCACTGCCCGGTGGCTCGTCGTGGCCGCTGCCGTCGCGTCCGTCGCGGCAGCCTGCTCCTCCGGCCCGCCCACCGGCACCCCCTCGACCGGCGGCACGTCCCCGGCCCCGCCGAGCTCGGCGTCGTCTGTCCCCGCCTCGAATCCCACCTCGGTCGCCGCGTCGAGCGTGACCCCGTCGACGACGACCGCGCCCGTCCCGACGACGACCGAGCCGTCGGCGCCCTCCTCCTGCGCGCCGGAGATCGTGGCGGGCATGGACGACGACGAGCGTGCCGGACAGCTGCTCATGGTGGGACTCGACAACGGCGCGAGTCGCACGAGCCTCGATGGCCTCGTGGCCCGCCGTCACCTCGGCGGGGTCATCCTGCTCGGCGGCTGGGACGGCGGGACGGAGCGCGTCCGCGCGACGACCCGTCACCTCGCGGGCCTCGCGTCGAAGGAGGACACCGCCGGCCTCGGTCTGCTGCTCGCCGCCGACCAGGAGGGCGGGGCCGTGCAGCAGCTCCGTGGCGACGGCTTCAGCCGTATGCCGTCCGCCCGCGTCCAGGGGCAGGGCTCGGCAGGCGACCTCACGGCCGACGCGACACGGTGGGCCACCCAGCTGCGCAGGGCGGGTATCAACGTCAACCTCGCTCCCGTCGCCGACACGGTGCCGACCTCGATCGGCCGCGCCAACGGGCCGATCGGGCAGTACGACCGGCAGTTCTCGAGCGACCCCGAGCGCGTGTCACGCATGGTTGGGGCCTTCGTCGCTGGCATGCGCGCAGGCGGTGTCGCCTCGACGGTCAAGCACTTCCCCGGCATCGGCCGCATCACGGGCAACACCGACGTCACGGCGCGCGGGATCACCGACCGCACGACGACGGTCGACGACCCCTACCTCGAGCCGTTCCGCACCGGCGTCCAGGACGGCGTCGAGCTCGTCATGGTCGGCTCCGCCATCTACAGCCGCATCGACCCGGGCACCAACGCCGTCTTCTCCGAGCCCATCGTCACCGGGCTGCTCCGCGACCGGCTCTCGTACGACGGCGTCGTCATCACCGACGACGTGGGCGCCGCCAAGGCGGTGGCCGACGTGCCGGTGGGCGAACGCGCCACACGCTTCATCGAGGCCGGCGGCGACATCACCCTGACCGCGCGCCCGGGCACCGTTCCCACGATGCACGAGGCCATCACCCGGAAGATGAAGGCGAGCCCCGCGTTCGCGGAGCAGGTCCAGACCGCCGTCACCCGCGTCGTCGACCTCAAGCTCAGGATGGGCCTCGCCCGCTGCCCGTAGCCCAGACCGTGACACCGCAGACCGCGGATCCGACCGAGTCACCAGCCCCAACCGAACCCCACCCTCACAGGCTCGAGCCGACGACGACCAAGGGTGGGTGCAGATCCGCTGTAGCCCGGTCACACCCAGTCATGACGAAGGGGCGCCGGGCGGGCCCAGGAGGAGCGCGCCGGGTGCGCGGTACGACAGGCCGGGAGGTGGGCAGCCGTTCGTGCGCGCGGCATCGAAGGCGGCACCGTGCCGCTGCAAGGCCACGTGCCCGCATACGCCGCCTTCGCTCCACGCCGGGCGGGCGAGCGGGTGGCCGCCGACCCCACGGCACGAGCGCCGTCGCGCGCCCGACGAGACCCAACCGAGGCAGCTACGCCTGGACGAGCGTGACCGGCATGGAGGAGTCAGTCGGAAGCCCGAGGTCGCTCGGCTCGCGACCCTTGGCCACCATCTGCGCGCCGAGTGCCGCGACCATGGCCCCGTTGTCGGTGCACAGCCCGGGACGCGGCAGCCGCAGGGTCACGCCGGCCTTGGCGCACCGCTCCCCGGCGAGTGCCCGAAGGCGCGAGTTGGCCGCGACGCCGCCGCCGATGAGCAGGTGGTCGACGTCGTGCTCCTTGCAGGCGAGCAGGGCCTTGCGCGTGAGCACGTCGACGACCGCCTCCTGGAAGCTGGCGGCGACGTCCGCGACGGGGACGGCTTCGCCGGCGCGCTGGCGCGTCTCGACCCACCTCGCCACCGCGGTCTTGAGCCCGGAGAAGGAGAAGTCGAAGCGGTGCCGTTCCACGTCCCTTCCGGTGGTGAGTCCACGGGGGAAGTCGATGGCGATCCGGTTTCCCTCTCGCGCAGCGCGGTCCACGTGCGGGCCGCCGGGAAACGGCAGGCCCAGCACACGGGCGACCTTGTCGAAGGCCTCCCCCGCGGCATCGTCCATCGTCGCTCCGAGCGAGCGCACGTCGTGGGTGACGTCGGGCACGAGCAGGAGCGAGGAGTGGCCACCGGAGACGAGCATCGCCATGGTCGGCTCGGGCAGCGGGCCGTGCTCGACGATGTCGACGGCGACGTGCGAGGCCAGGTGGTTGACGCCGTAGATCGGCTTGCCGAGGGCGAGCGCCAGCGCCTTGGCCGACGCGACCCCGACGAGGAGCGCGCCGGCCAGACCCGGACCCGAGGTCACCGCGACGGCGTCGAGGTCCCGCAGCTGCACGCCGGCCTCGCGGCAGGCCCGCTCGATGGTCGGCACCATGGCCTCGAGATGGGCGCGGCTCGCCACCTCGGGGACGACGCCGCCGAAGCGGGCGTGCTCCTCGACACTGCTGGCGACCGTGTCGACGAGAAGTGTCTGCCCGCGCACGATCCCAACACCGGTCTCGTCGCAGGACGTCTCGATGCCGAGGACGAGGGGCTCCTCGCTCATGTGTCTCCCTTCGCGACCAGCAGGCGCATGACGAGCGCGTCCACGTCGCCTGGTTGGTAGTAGCGGCGGCGCACCGAGATGACCTCGAAGCCGGCCCGGTCGTAGAGTCGTCGCGCCGCGTCGTTGTCGGCCCGCACCTCGAGCAGCACCGACGCGACGCCACGCAGGGTCGCCCGGCGGACGAGCTCGGCGAGGAGCACCCGACCCGTACCGCGGCCCTGGTGGCTCGGGTCGGTGGCGATGGTCATGACGTCGGCGACGTCCCCCGCGACGTCGAGTCCGGCATACCCGACGATCGTGCCGTCAGGTGCGGTGGCGACGACGTAGTCGCGGCGGGGTCGGCCGGCCAGCTCGCTCCACCACGTGGCCTCGGTCCACGCATCGTCGACGAAGAGCTGCTGCTCGAGCTCGGCGAGGTGCGCGAGGTCGGTCCACTCGAGGTCGCGCAGCACGACCTCCTCTCCAGGACGCGCCTCCGGCTGCGCCACGGTCATCCGAGGGTCGACTTCGCCGACGGCGGGGCCGGGGCCACGTCGGGGCGGCGCAGGTAGAGCGGCTCGAGCCCGTCGAAGCCGTGGGCCGGGTCGACCCACTGGAGCTCCCCGGTCGGAGCAGCAGGGGCCTCACCCAGACGGCGGACGGCGAGGTCGGCGAGCGCTCCACCGCTGACGTCGAGCGGTGTAACGGCGTGCGGGAGGGCCTCCGCGTAGAGGTGGGGGCCGCGGCCACAGGTCGGCAGGGCCCGCGTCTCGGCGGGCAGGTCGGCTGCGCGAGACACGACGGGCTCGGCCGCGCGCTCGGCGCCCGCTCCCCCGAGCGCGTACGCGGCGGCGTACACCTCTTTGCGGCGGGCGTCGGTCGCGACGAGCAGGTCACCGCGCCGGCCACCGAGCCATGCGTCGTGGGCGATGGCGTCGAGGCTCGTCACCCCGCGCACGGGCAGCCCGAGCGCGAAGGCGAACGTCCGGCCGGTGACGATGCCGACACGCAGACCGGTGAACGGGCCGGGGCCGATGCCGACCACGACGTCGGTGACGTCGCCGGGCTCGGCGCCGACCGAGCGCAACGCGCCGCGGACGTTGGGCGCGAGGTGCTCGGCGTGTGCGCGCGCGTCGAGGGTCGTGGCCTCCGCCACGACCGCGGTGCCGTCGTGCAGGCCGACGGTGATGGCGGTCGTCGAGGTGTCGATCGCGAGCAGGAGCACGTCGGTCAGGCTATCCGAGCACCCACGCGGCCCTCGAACCCGTGGCCGCCGCGGGGTCGCCGCCTGCCGCCGGGCGCCGGGCCGGGCGCCGGGCCGCGCGTTGTTCCGGGGCGCCGGGTCCGGGGCGCTGGACCGGCGAGCCGGCGGGCCGGCGCCCGGCCGACCGTGTCAGGCGGCGGGGGCCACGGCGTCGAGGACGTCATCCCAGCGGTCGCCCACGCCGACGAGACGAGCCGTGCGCACGTCGTCGCCCGTGATCGTCAGCTCGAGGCGCGACTCGCTCAGCTGCTCGGCCAGACCCGCACCCCACTCGACGACGGTCACGCCGGCGTCGAGATCGGCGTCGAGGTCGAGGTCGTCCAGCTCGATGGCGCTGCCGAGCCGGTAGGCGTCGACATGGACCAGCACCGGTCCGCCGACGAGGGACGGGTGCACCCGGGCGATGACGAAGGTCGGTGACGTGATCGGCCCGCGCACCCCGAGGCCCTCGGCGATGCCCTGGGTCAGCGTCGTCTTCCCGGCGCCGAGGTCCCCGGTGAGGACGAGCACGTCGCCGCCGCGCAGGAGACCGCCGAGGCGCCGCCCGAAGTCCTGGGTGTCGTCGGTGGTGGCCCAGCGGACCTCACGCTCCACGCGCTCACGCCCCCCGGGTGCGTGCGTGCCTGCCGCGGCCGGCCCTGACGAGCTCGGTGGCCTCCTTCTGGAGGCGGCTCTGACGACGGTTCTTCGCGACGTCGGTGACGATGCGGCGCACGTAAGGCCGCTGGGCGACCTCCGTCTGTTGGGCCCGGGAGCGGGCCGACCGGTCGACGAGCTCGACGAGGTGGGCGTCGAGCAGATCAGGATGCTCGAGCATGATGACGTGGCCGGCCTCGTTGACGACGATGTGCTCGGCTCCGGGAATGCCCTCGACGATGAGCTCGCTGTGCGACGGCGGGGTCAGGATGTCGTCCCGCCCGTTGAAGACGAGGACGACGGCGTGCCGGAACTCGAGCAGCGCCGGGCGCTTGTCGAAGCCGTCGAAGGTCATCAGGTAGTCGTTGACCACGTCGAGCGGGGTGCCGAGGAGGATGTCGGCCGTGTAGCGCACGACCGAGCGCGGCACGGGCGAGGCGAACGAGTTCTGCTCGACCATGAAGTGCTCCAGGTCCCGCGCGACCCGTCGCACCCTGCTGAAGAGCTCGGGACGCTGGCTGAGAGACCCCAGGACACCGGGGCCGAGCCGCTCGAGCAGCAGGCGGCCGAAGGTCGCGACACGTCCACCGTTGGCGAGCATGAGGCCGCCCGGGCTCGTCGCGACGAACGCCGCCCCCACCACCCGGTCGAGCACGAACTGTGGCTGCTGCTCTCCGAGGGCGAGCATCGTCATGCCGCCCATCGAGTGGCCGACGAGCACGAGGTCGCCGTCGGGGACCAGCTGGGTGATGACGGCGTGGAGATCCTTCCCGAGCCGGTCGATGGTGTAGCTGTCCCTGTCTGCCCGTCCCGAGCGGCCGTGACCGCGCTGGTCCCAGCTGACGACGCGGTAGCCGGCCTCCTTGAGGGCGCGACGCTGGTAGACCCAGCAACGCAGGCTCAGGCAGTAGCCGTGCGTCAGGACGACGGTGGGCAGCTCCTCGGGCCGGCCGTGGCGGGTCGCGCCCTCTGCGGCGGCGCGTGCCGCGTCGGGCGCCGGGAGGTCGAGCTCGACGTGAAGGGTCACGCCGTCGTCGGTGAGCACGACGTGCTCCTCGTCGGGCGTGATGTCGAGCAGCTCCGGGGTCTCGAGCGCCGCCATCGCGGCGCGGTGCTTGCCGGCACGGTCTGCGGCGATGCCCGCGGCCACACCGGCGGCGACGCCGAGCGTCGCAGCGGCGATGCCGATGACGGGGTTGCGACGAGGGCTCATGTCCGATCCCCCGGCTCGCCGACGTAGACTCTCGGCACGCGAGCCCCGAGCCGGGTCACGATCTCGTAGCTGATGGTGTCGGTCGCGTCGGCCCACTCCTGCGCGCTCGGCTCGCCGGGCGCCCCACCGAAGAGCGTCACGACGTCGCCTGCCCGGGCCTGCGAGCCCGGCCCGAGGTCGACGACGAACTGGTCCATGCAGACCCGTCCGGCGATGGTCGTCCGGCGCCCGTCCACGAGAAGCGGCCCCACGTTGCTGGCATTGCGCGGGACGCCGTCGGCGTATCCGGCCGGCACGAGACCGACCACCGTGTCGACATCGGGGACGTACGCGTGGCCGTAGCTGACTCCCTGCCCCGCCGGCAGCGCCTTGACGAGGGCCAGCCGCGCGCGCAGCGTCATCACCGGGTGCAGGCCGAAGTCGTCGTCGACCTGTGGGACCGGGGTGAGTCCGTACATCGCGATGCCGGGCCGCACGATGTCGGCGTGCGCAGACGGGTGCACGAGGGTCGCAGCCGAGTTGGCGAGGTGGCGCACCTCGGGACGGAGGCCGGCCTGCTCGGCCTCCGTGACGGCCTCGAAGAAGCGCTCCTGCTGGGCGAGGACGGTGGGGTGCTCGGGCGAGTCGGCGTGCGCGAAGTGGGTCCAGATGCCGACGACGGTGATGACGCCCGCGGCCTCGACGCTGCTGGCGTGCTGCACGAGCGAGGTCCAGTCGGGACCGTAGGCTCCTCCGCGGCCCAGGCCCGTGTCGACCTTGAGGTGCACGCGCGCGGTGCGGCCGAGCGCGGCCGCCGCCGATGCGATCTCGTCGATGACCCACGGCGCCGAGGCGGAGAGGTCGATGTCGCGCTCGATGGCGCCGCTGAAGTCCGAGCCCGGCACGCTGAGCCAGGTCAGCAGACGCGTCGTGAGACCGGCGTCGCGCAGGGCGAACGCCTCGGGAAGCTGCGCCGCGCCGAGCCAGGTCGCGCCGCCCCGGAGCGCGGCGCGGGCGATGGGCAGCAGCCCGTGGCCGTAGGCGTCCGCCTTGACGACGGCCATGAACTCCGATGCCGGGGCGAGGGCGCGCAGGGTGCGCACGTTGGCCTCGAGCGCAGCGAGGTCGATCTCGGCCCACACCGTCAGGCCGCGGGTCTCCGGCGAGGTCGGGGTCGCGGCATCGGACGCCGTCGCGATTCGCTCGGCGTCGGCGGACGTCGCGGTCCGCTCGGCGTCGGCGGACGTCGCGGTCCGCTCGGCGTCGGAGGCGTCGATCTGGTTCATCGGTTCAGTCTCGCTGTTCGTGTGGGTGGGTCCGGGTGCGGGGCTTCGCGTGGGGCGCGGCGGCCGGGCCTCACCCGGGTGCGGACCGTCCCCGTGCCAGCAGGTCGCGCACCGTCGGACGTATGCCGTGGGCCACCGCGAGAGCCCGCAGCGGGCCGCCGCCCGACACCCGGTCGGCGGCCACGCCGTGCACGAGGGCACCGAGCGCCGCGGCATCGTGGGGCGCGAGCCCGGCCGCGAGCAGCGAGCCGATGACACCGGACAGGACGTCGCCGGCTCCAGCCGTGGCGAGCCAGGGCGGCGCGTCGGCCTGCGAGCGCACCGGGAGGTCCCCGTGGCTGACGACGAGCGTCGTGGACCCCTTGAGCAGGACGGTGCCGCCGATGAGTCCCGCGAGGTCGCGCGCGCTGCGGAGCGGGTCGGCCTTGACGTCCGCGGCCGTGATACGGAGCCCCTCGGGCAGCGTGCCCTCGGGCCGGACCATCCGACCGAGCAGGCGTCCGAGCTCGCCCGCGTGGGGCGTCACCACGGTCGGCGCGTCGCGCCGGCCTTCGATGAGGTCGAGCCCCCCGGCGTCGATGACGACGGGCAGGTCGGAGGCGAGAGCCGCACGAGCGACCGCGAGCTGCGCCTCGGCCTCCTCGCCGGTCGCCTCGGAGTCGAGCCCGGGCCCGATGAGCCAGGCCTGGACCCGGCCGTCGCCGATGACGGCCTCCGGTACCGCGGCACGGACGAGACCGGTCGGGGTCGGGGTGCCGACGTAGCGCACCATGCCCACACCCGCCTCGACGGCGGCGGTCACGCTGAGGACGGCCGCGCCGGAGTAGGCCTCGCCGCCGGCCACGACGCCGAGCACACCTCGGGAGTACTTGTCGTCACCGCTCGTGGGCACCGGCCAGAGGAGGGCCACGTCGTCCCAGGTGAGGCGCTCGACGGCGGCCGGAACCCCGCTGACGTCGGTGCCGATGTCGATGACCGTGAGGCGTCCGCTCGCGGCCTCACCGGCGGGCATGAGGTGGGCCGGCTTGGGGGTAGCGAAGGTGACCGTCTCGTCCGCCCAGACGGCGTCGTGGTCGTCCACCTCGCCGTCGGGGTCCAGTCCGCTCGCGACGTCGACGGCGATGACCCACGCGTCGTCGTCGATGGCGTCGACGAGGGCTGCGGCCTCGGGCCTCAGACCGGGCCGCCCACCGATGCCGACGATGCCGTCGAGGACGAGGTCGGCCTCGGCCACCACGGCTGCTGCGGCCGCAGCGTCCTCCGCTGCGACGTGGACCATCACCCCGGCGGTCTCGGCCGCCTCGAGACCGCCGGCGTGGACGCCGTCCCTGCCGGCTGCCGGAACGAGCACGAGGGCACAGGGGAACCCGGCCTCGCTGAGCAGGCCCATGGCATACAACGTGTCTCCGCCGTTGTCGCCCGCCCCTACGAGGCCGACGACGGTCGCCTCCTCGGTGTCGTCGAGGCGCGCGGCCACCACCTGGGCCAGTCCCTGCGCGGCGCGCGCCATGAGCTCGCCGTCGGGCAGCTGCGCCATGGCCGCGGCCTCGGCGGCCCGGACGGCCGCGACGGAGTGTGCGCGGATCATCAACCCTCCGCGATGACGACGGCCGACGCGACGCCCGCGTCGTGGGACAGGGAAACGTGGAAGGAGTCGACGCCGAGGTCGTTGGCGCGAGCGAGCACGGTGCCGCCGATCTCGAGCGAGGGACGGCCGTCCTCGTTGGTCACGACCCGGGCGTCGGTCCAGTGCAGGCCGACCGGCGCTCCCAGCGACTTGGCGAGCGCCTCCTTGGCGGCGAACCGGGCCGCGAGCGAGGCGATGCCGAGGTGGCGCTCCTCGATGGTGAAGATCCGCTCGCGTAGCGCCGGGGTGCGCTCGAGGGTGGCCTCGAAACGCGCGATGTCGACGACGTCGATCCCGACCCCGACGATCACGTCACTCGACCGTGACCGACTTGGCGAGGTTGCGCGGCTGGTCGACGTCGAGGCCCTTGGCCGTCGAGAGCCACAGCGCGAAGACCTGGAGAGGGACGACGGTCAGCAGCGGCGCGAGCAACGGCGACGTCTCGGGCACGTAGATGATCTCGTCGGCGAAGGGCACGACGGACTCGTCGCCCTCGACCGCCACGACGAGCGTGCGGGCGCCCCGGGCGCGGATCTCCTGGATGTTGCTGACGACCTTGCCGTGCAGCCCGTGCTCGCTGGTGGGCGACGGGACGACGACGAAGACCGGCTGGCCCGGCTCGATGAGCGCGATCGGACCGTGCTTGAGCTCGCCGGCGGCGAAGCCCTCGGCGTGGATGTAGGCGAGCTCCTTGAGCTTGAGCGCGCCCTCCATGGCGATCGGGTAGCCGACGTGACGGCCGAGGAAGAGGACCGCGCGGGTGTCGGCCATGAACTTGGCGATCTCCTTGACCCGGCCCATCTGGCCGAGCAGGGTCTCGATCTTGGCCGGGACGCCGCTCAGCTCCTTCATGACCGACTGGGCGTCGTCGGCGAACGAGCCGCCGCGCAGCTGCGCGAGGTAGAGGCCGAGGACATAGCAGGCGGTGATCTGGGCGAGGAAGGCCTTGGTCGAGGCGACCGCGATCTCGGGACCGGCGTGCGTGTAGAGCACCGCGTCAGACTCGCGCGGGATCGTCGAGCCGTGCGTGTTGCAGACCGAGACGGTGAGGGCACCGAGCTCTCGGGCGTGCTTGACGGCCATCAGCGTGTCCATCGTCTCGCCCGACTGGCTGATGGAGACGACGAGCGTGCGCTCGTCGACGATCGGGTCGCAGTAGCGGAACTCGTGCGCGAGGGCGACCTCGACGGGGATGCGGGTCCAGTGCTCGATCGCGTACTTGGCCACCATGCCGGCGTAGGCGGCGGTGCCGCAGGCGACGATGGTGATGCGGTCGACGGACCGGAGCTGCTCCTCGGTGATGCTCATCTCGTCGAGGACGAGGCGGCCCTCGGCGTCGGTGCGCCCGAGGAGCGTGTCGGCCACGGCGTGCGGCTGGTCGTGGATCTCCTTCTCCATGAACGTCGCGTAGCCACCCTTCTCGGCGGCTGCGGCGTCCCAGGTGACCTCGTAGGCCGTGCCCTCGGCCGGGGTGCCGTCGAAGTTGATGACGGAGGCGCCGTCGGGCGTGATCGTGACGATCTGGTCCTGCGCGAGCTCCAGCGCGTGGCGGGTGTAGCCGATGAAGGCCGCGACGTCGGAGCCGAGGTAGTTGGCGTCGTCGCCGAGGCCGACGACGAGCGGGCTGTTGCGGCGGGCGCCGACGACGACGCCGGGCTGGTCCGCGTGGATGGCGAGGAGCGTGAAGGCGCCCTCGAGGTCGGCAACCACGGCGCGCATCGCTGCCGTCAGGTCGTGCTCGCGCTCGTACGCCCCGGCCACGAGGTGGGCGACGACCTCGGTGTCGGTCTCGCTCGTGAACTCCACGCCCTCGGCCAGCAGGCCCTTTTTGAGGGAGTGGAAGTTCTCGATGATGCCGTTGTGGATGAGGGCGAGCTTGCCGTCCCGGCCACCACGATGGGGGTGCGCGTTCTGGTCGGTGGGGCCGCCGTGCGTGGCCCAGCGGGTGTGGCCGATCCCGGTCGTCGACGACGGCAGCGGGTCGGCCTCGAGCTCGGCGGTGAGGTTGGCCAGCTTGCCCGACTTCTTGCGGGTCTCGACGTGGTCACCGTCGAGCAGGGCCACTCCTGCGGAGTCGTAGCCGCGGTACTCCAGGCGAGCCAGTCCCTCCATCACGACGTCGAGCGCCGTCCCGTCGTTGGACCGCCCGACGTATCCCACGATTCCGCACATGAGGACCAGCCTAAGGGACCCTCAGAGGGCCCCACGCCACCCCCGACCGCGCCGTCCGCAAGAATGTGGCTCGTGTCGGAGCCATCCAGCGGTACGGGAGGGAACGGCGGCAACGGCAGCAACGAGACCGCGATCCCGTCGCCGTACGTCGAGTTCGACCGGGCCGCGTGGTCCCGGTTGCGCGAGAACCACCCGCTCAACCTCGACGACGCCGACCTCGCCCGGCTGCGGGGCCTGGGCGACCGGGTCGACCTCAACGAGGTCGAGGAGGTCTACCTCCCCCTCTCGCGCCTGCTCAACTTCTACGTCGCTGCGACGCGCCAGCTGCACCATGTGACGAGCGACTTCCTCCGCGAACGCCCCGCCAAGACCCCCTTCGTCATCGGCGTCGCGGGGTCGGTGGCGGTCGGCAAGTCGACGACGGCCCGCATCCTGCGCGAGATGCTCGCCCGCTGGCCCGACACCCCACGGGTCGCGCTCGTCACGACCGACGGCTTCCTCTTCCCCAATGCCGAACTCGAGCGCCGAGGGCTGCTGCAGCGCAAGGGCTTCCCGGAGTCCTACGACCGGCGTGCCCTGCTCCGGTTCGTCGCCGAGATCAAGTCGGGCCGTGCCGAGGTCACCGCCCCCGTCTACTCGCACCTGACCTACGACATCGTCGCCGGGGAGCGCATCGTCGTGCGCCAGCCCGACGTGCTCATCATCGAGGGCCTCAACGTGCTCCAGGCCCCGCAGGTCCACCCCGTGCGCGGCACCGGCCTCGCCGTCAGCGACTTCTTCGACTTCTCCGTCTACGTCGACGCGTGGGTCGACGACGTCCGCAAGTGGTACGTCGAGCGATTCCTGCGCCTGCGCGAGACGGCGTTCTCCGATCCCGACTCGTACTTCCACCGGTACGCGCTGCTCTCCGACGACGAGGCCGTCGCGACGGCCAACCGGATCTGGCGCGAGATCAACGGCCCGAACCTCGTCGAGAACATCCTCCCGACGCGGTCACGGGCGAGTCTCGTGCTGTCCAAGGGTGACAACCACGAGGTCCGCCGCGTGCGCCTGCGCAAGATCTGACCGTCGCGTCACCGAGGAGGTATGCCGGGTGGCGGGCTCCCGCTGGGAGGGGCCACACGGCATACGACACGGGTCACGACGCGCGAACGCCTGGCCGAGGCAGGTCAGCTGCGGTCAGTACCAGTGCGGGGAGCGGGCCTGCCACGTCGACCACGCGTTGCACGGGTTGCCGTAGGACATCTTGATGTACCAGAGGCCCCACTTGATCTGGGTCAGCGGGTTGGTGCGGTAGTCGGCGCCGAACTGCGACATCTTGCGAGCCGGCAGGGACTGCGGGATGCCGTAGGCGCCGGAGCTCGGGTTCTCGGCGAACCAGCGCCAGTCGCTCTCGCCGGTCCAGAGGTTCACGAGGCAGTTGTACTGCGCGTCGCTCGTCCACCCTTGGTCGGCCATGAGGACGCGCGCCGCGGACTTCGGGTCGTCCTTGGCGTTGTCGATGACCCGCTGGCGCTCCTTGGCGCGTGCGGCCTTGGCGGCCGCCTCGCGGGCCAGCTCGGCCTGCTTGGCGGCTTCCTTCTTCTTCTTGGCCTCGAGCTCCTTGGCGGTGCGCAGGCCGGTCGCGGCGATGGCGGTGCGGCGCTCGTTGCGCGAGACCGAGGCGGCGGCGCGGTAGGTCGTGTCGACGGTCGAGGCGCGGGCCAGCTCGTCGGTCTGGGCCACGACACCGTTGCCGACGACGAACGCGGCCGCGTCGGTGCCGATGAGATCGGTGGCCTTGGCGTAGGCCAGACCGGAGGCTCCGAGCCCGAGCGCGAGTGCGCCGGCGAGGATCGGGCGGCCGACGTGGCGCCTGCGCGGGGACGGCTTGGCGTGGCGGCTGCCGCGCGTGGGGTGCGGCTCGGCGGGCGTCGTGCGGCGAGCGCCGGCAGCGTCGTGCGTGGCGAGGTCCGGGCGCGGAGCGGTCGACGGAGCCGGGGCATCGCGGTGCCGGCCTGCATACCGTGCCATGGGCAGACGTCACGCCTTCCTGGGTCTGGGGGTGCCCGGCGCGTGCGTCTGCGGGCGCGGGCCCGTCGACGGCTGCGCCCGACGTGTGGAGCGATCCCGTCCGATGACGCTCACACCGCGGCGAGCGTTACCGATCCGAGACCTACAGCCACACACGGTGCCATCCGAGTGCGTCAGGAGCAAATCGGGTCCACCGTCGAGCGTGTTCTCGCGGAGGTGACCGGGTGGTCGGCGCACGGCGTCCCCCGGCTCAGCTGTGTGGGGGACGCCGTGCGCCGGATGACTCAGGTCACATCTCGAGTCCCTCGAGCATGTCGGTGACCAAGGCCGCGATCGGGCTGCGTTCGCTGCGCGTCAGCGTGACGTGGGCGAAGAGCGGGTGGCCCTTGAGCTTCTCGATGACGGCGGCCACACCGTCGTGGCGCCCGACCCGGAGGTTGTCCCGCTGGGCCACGTCGTGCGTCAGCACGACCTTGCTGTTCTGGCCGATGCGGGACAGGACGGTGAGGAGCACGTTGCGCTCGAGCGACTGTGCCTCGTCGACGATGACGAATGCGTCGTGGAGCGAACGGCCGCGGATGTGGGTCAGCGGCAGGACCTCGAGCAGACCCCGGTCCATGATCTCCTCGACGACCTCTGTCGAGACGAGTGCGCCCAGGGTGTCGAAGACCGCCTGGCCCCACGGGTTCATCTTCTCCTGCTCGGTGCCGGGCAGGTAGCCGAGCTCCTGGCCGCCCACGGCGAAGAGCGGGCGGAAGACGAGAACCTTGCGCTGCGCGCGGCGCTCCATGACCGACTCGAGGCCGGCGCAGAGAGCGAGGGCCGACTTGCCGGTGCCGGCCCGGCCGCCGAGGCTGACGATGCCCACGTCCGGGTCGAGGAGCAGGTCGAGGGCGATCCGCTGCTCGGCGCTGCGCCCGTGCAGCCCGAACGCGTCCCGGTCCCCGCGGACGAGCCGGATCTGCTTGTCGGCACCGACCCGCCCCAGACCGCTTCCCCGCGGCGAGAGCAGGACGAGACCTGTGTGGCACGGCAGCTCCGCGGCACCGGCGTGCTCGACGCGGCCGCGGTCGTAGAGCTGGTCGAGCTCCTCGGTGCTGACCTCGAGCTCCTGCAGGCCGGTCCAGCCCGAGTCGACGCCCTGCTCGTGGCGGTACTCCTCCGCCTCGAGACCGCACGCGGACGCCTTGACGCGCATCGGGAGGTCCTTGGACACGATCGTCACGTCGGCGCCCTCGTTGGCCAGGTTGCGGGCCACCGCGAGGATGCGCGTGTCGTTGTCGCCGAGCCGGAACCCCGCCGGCAGCGACGACGGGTCGGTGTGGTTGAGCTCGACCCGGAGCGTGCCCCCGTCGGTGCCGACACCGACGGCCTTGTCGAGCCGCCCCTCGCTGACCCGCAGGTCGTCGAGCAGGCGCAGGGCCTGGCGGGCGAAGTAGCCGAGCTCCGGGTGGTGTCGCTTGCCCTCGAGCTCGGTGACGACGACGACGGGGAGCACGACCTCGTGCTCGGCGAACCGCAGCATCGCCCGCGGGTCGGACAGCAGCACCGACGTGTCGAGCACGTACGTCTTGTGCTCCGGCTCCCGTTCGCGAGCCGTCGTGCGTGTGGTGGCGCGTGTGGAGGCCGCGGCCGGCTTGGTGGTCGTGCTGGCGGGGTCCGACGTGACCTGACGGGTCGTACGAGCCATGTGCCACTCCCTAGGCGGCGCGCGTCGCGCGCCTGATCGCTCCCGAGATGCCGGGCGGTGACCACCAGAGGGTGGAGCACTGCCCGACCCTCCGTCCTGAGCGATCGCTCATGGGTGGGCCTCCTGGCAACGCCCGACGGGGTGCCGGCCGTTGGGACGACGGTACGACCAGGGACCGACCACGACGGGGATTGAGGGGCCAGGTGTCGTCGTGTCGTGGCGCCGCGCCACGGTTCACCCCGGGCACGGGGCCGGTGCTGTCTCCTAGGCCCAGGGCGAGCGACCCATGACGCGCACGTACTCGCGCTTCCAGCGCCAGCGGACCGCGGCGATGGCCATCCCGATGACCCCGAGGCCGCCGAAGATGGCGAGGATCAGGTAGGCGACGCCCATCGCGCCCTCGGCTCCCTGGTCGGCGCCCTTCTTGACCATGAGGAAGAAGATGACGCCGACGACGGTGAAGGCGAGGAAGAACAGCCCCATGACGAGCGGCTCGCGGATCTTGAGCGTGAGCAGCCCCCGTTCCTGGCTGACGTAGGAGAACGGCTCCTTCGGCGGCGTGGGGCCGGCCGGGTCCGTCTGCCGGGGCATCGAGGTGCTCATGCGCTGACCGTCTCGGTGTAGAGGGCGGACACGGCACCCTGCAGGCCCTCCGCGTCGACCGTCCCGCCCGTGCCGGTGCCCGGCCCGGCCACGTCCGCGAGGGCCTCGAAGCCGGGGCCCGAGCGGCGGATCGCGAGGTTGCTGCTGCCCTCGAGCGTCTGCACCTCGAGGAAGACACCGGCCTCGGCATCGGCCGCGAAGCGCTCGCGCACGAGTCCGGTCACGAGAGCACCGGTGCTGCCGTCGCGCTGACCGAGGCGGATGAACCACGACGCGAGCTGGCGCGGCTGCATCAGGGCGATGACGGTGTCGGACTCGACGAGGATGGCGAAGTCGGCCTGGCTGACGTTCTCGCCCACGAGGCCGATGCGCGTCCACCGCGTCGCCGCGCCCACGGCGTACTCGACGAGGGCCGCGTTGGAGCGCGACTCCGGGGTGCCGTCGTCGGTCACGGTGAGCCAGCCGCGCGACGCGAGGCTGGAGGCCCCGGCGAGCAGGGCCGCGTCGTCGGCGGAGCGTGGGTCGAGCATGAGCAGGCGACGCGAGCGCTCACCGGCCGGGGTCTCGTGGCGGGCCATCAGGAAGGCGAGCTCGGCGGCTCCCAGCCCGAAGACGTCCTCGGGGAGCTCGAAACCCTCGAGCGGGGTGCCCTTCATCGGGTCAGCCATGGTTCTCCTCGGTCGTGGTGCGTGGTGGTCGTTGCAGTGGTCGTCCGGCCCGTGCGTTCGCAGCGTCGTCACGTCAAACGATGCCGGGTGCCTCGAGGTTTCGCCTCCCGGGGTCCCCGACAGGCTCAGAAGGGCCACACCTTGTCGGCGGCGTCACCGATGGCGTCACCGGCGTCGGACGCGAAGTCACCTACGGCGTCCGCCGCGTCGGAGGTGAAGTCGGTGATGGTGTCCCAGTTGTCGTAGACGAGCTGGCCGACGGCCATGCCGCCGGCGGCGATGCCGCACACGACGTCGACAGGGGGCGGGGTCATCAGCGCCGCGGCACCCAGGCCGGTCATCACCGAGTCGTAGCCGGCACGGCCGTAGTTGCCCTCCGAGATGTCGTTGGCGACGGTGAAACCGCCGAACGCGACCCCGATGGGGCCCAGGGCCTTGCCGACGGTGCCGAGCGTGCGCGTGAGCGCCCCGCCCTCGGCCAGGGACGGCAGGAAGCGCGAGAGGGTGCCCCAGTTCTTCGGGCTGAGGGCGTCGCCGAACTCGGCGAGACGGCCCGTCCCCCAGGCGTTCTTGAGGTTGGCGAACAGGCCGGTCGCTCGACCCCAGCTGCCGAGGTTGGACAGGAAGTTGCGGACCTTCAGGCTCGTGCCGAGCAGACCCACCGCCGTGCCGATGCCCTTGATGGGGGTCCACAAGGACTTGAGCAGGTCGTAGCCGGGGATGCCACCGCCGCCGTTGCCGCCGCTGCCCCCGGTGCCGCCCGGCCCGCCCGGACCGCCGCCGGAGCCGGAGCCGCCCTCGCCGCTCGTCGAGTCCTGTGCGCCGGCGTTGCGCCGCAGCGCCTCCGCCAGCTTGCCCAGGTCGGTGCCGAACTGGGTCAGCTGCGCCTCCAGCGGCGGCCAGCGGTCCATCAGGTGGTCGAGGTCGGCGCCGCCCCACTGGCCCCTGAGGGCGTGGACCGCCCGGCTCGCCTCGCCCTTGAGGGTGTCGCACTCGCGGGCGTGGCCCGTGATGCGCTCGGCGGACGCCCGCAGGGCCACCGGATCGGCACCCTTCTTGTAGATCGCCATCTCTCGTACTCCCCTGATGTCGTCGCCGTGTGCGTGGTGCGCGTGCCCGGCCGGGCCGGTGCGTGGGTGTCGTGTGTGGGCGCCCGGCGATCCGGCCCACTGCGCAACCTACGCAAGGCGCGCCAACCCGGACAATGGGGAGCACTCCCCACCGCCTCCGGGGCGGGTCTCCCCGAGTCGTGTTCGGTCAGCCGAGCGCCGGTCAGCCGCCGAAGCGACGGTGCCGGCCGGCATACGCCCGGAGGGCACGGAGGAAGTCGACGTGACGGAAGTCCGGCCAGTACGCCTCGCAGAAGTAGAACTCGGACGTCGCGCTCTGCCAGAGCAGGAAGCCACCGAGCCGCTGCTCGCCCGAGGTGCGGATGACGAGGTCGGGGTCGGGCTGGCCCTTGGTGTAGAGGTGCCCGGCGATGTCCTCGACGGTGAGCTCGGCAGCGATCTGCTCGATCGTCTCGCCGTCGGCGGCCCGTGCGAGCAGCAGGTCGCGCACCGCGTCGGCGATCTCGCGCCGCCCGCCGTAGCCGACGGCGACGTTGACGGTCATCCCGTCGACGCCGGCCGTGCGCTCGGCCGAGGCGCTGAGGCTCGCCGCCGTCTCGGGCGGCAGCAGGTCGAGCGCGCCGACGATCTTCAGGCACCAATGCCCGGACTCCGCGAGGTCGGCGACGGCGGTCTCGATGATCTTGAGGAGCGGTGCGAGCTCCTCCTCGGCGCGGCGCAGGTTGTCGGTCGACAGCAGCCACAGGGTGACGTACTCGACGCCGGCCTCGCGGCACCACTCGAGCAGCTCCTCGATCTTGTCGGCCCCGGCCTGGTGGCCGCTCGCCGTCCCGGCTCCACGGGCGCGGGCCCAGCGCCGGTTGCCGTCGAGCATGACGGCGACGTGGCGTGGGAGCGCCTCCCTGGGGAGGTCCTTGAGGACTCGGCGTTCGTACGCGCCGTAGACCACATCGCGCCACCCCACAGGGCCTCCTCGTCGACTCGGCCGCCTCGTTCGCGGCCACGGTCTGGGCAGCCCCGAGCGGGGCGCGGTCCCACCGTACCCCTCGTTCCGCAGCGTGCCTCGGCAGCCGTCCGAGGCCGGCTGGGAGCATCGGGTGACGGTTGCGCGAAGGCGTTGTGAAGGCCCCCGCGGCGGCGCGCGAAGGCACCCCCGAGGAGCAATGACGGCACCACAAGGCACCGCGAGGGCGGGGTGGGGCGCGCGCGGTGGGGCGGGGCGTGGCGCGCGGTGGGGTGCACGGTGGGCGCCGGCCGCACGCGGGAGGGCGACCTGACACCCGCCTCATCGCGAAGTTGAACCTACGGTCCAGTAACTTACGGTTGCGTAGGTTAGACTGAGGGCATGAGCGTCACGCCCGAGCCCACCCCTGAGCCCAGCACCGAGGAGACGTCGAGCACGCCGGTCGCCGACCTCGTCGCGGCGGTCAAGCCCCGCCTTCGCGGCTGGCTGCACCTCGGCATGTTCCCCGTCGCCTTGCTCGGCGGCCTGGTCCTCGTGCTCGTCTCCGATCCCGGATCCGTGCGCACGGCCTCGATCGTCTTCACCGTCAGCGCCGCCCTGCTCTTCGGCGTCTCCGCCGTCTACCACCGGGGCACCTGGGGTCCGCGGATGTCCGGCCTGCTCAAGCGGTTCGACCACTCGAACATCTACCTCATCATCGCGGGTACCTACACGCCCTTCGCCGTCACCCTGCTGCCCGCCGACCAGGCCCGACTGCTGCTCGTCGTCATCTGGGGTGGCGCGATCGCCGGGGTCCTCTTCCGCGTCTTCTGGGTCGGCGCCCCGCGCTGGCTCTACACCGCGCTCTACCTCGCGCTCGGCTGGGCCGCGATCTTCTACGTCGTGCCGTTCTGGCGCGAGGGCGGTCCGCTCATCGGCTCGCTCATCGGTCTCGGCGGACTCTTCTACACCGCCGGCGGCATCGTCTACGGCACGAAGAGGCCCAACCCGTGGCCCCGGTGGTTCGGCTTCCACGAGGTCTTCCACGCCTTCACGCTCGGTGGCTTCCTCACGCACTTCGTGGCGGTGACGCTCGCCGTCATCGGCTACCAGGCAGCCACCTGAGCCGACCCGCTCCCGGACCTTGGCCGGTGGGCCGTGGGCCACTGGACGACCGAACGCCCCGGCAGGTGTGCCGGGGCGTTCGTCATGGCCGAGGGCGGGCGTATGCCCGCCGAGGGCGGGCGTATGCCGCCGGCTGCGTCTCAGGGACGCGGCGGCTCGTCGGTCGGCCGGGAGTCGTCACCGGAGTCGTCACCGGAGTCGTCCGAGGCACCGGACGTGTGGCGGTCGTGGTCCGTTTCGGGGGTCGGCGTACCGGGCGTCTGCCGATCCGCCTTCATCCCCACGCCGTCGGCGTCCGCCGCGAACTGCTCCGCCCGGTCACGGTCGCGGTACGCCATCCGGCGCAGCCGGCTGTTCATGTTGCGCACGAGGAACCACAGCGCGAGCGCCAGCACGAAGAAGGCGATGAAGCCCCAGATGCCGGGGCCGATCGGGAGGTTGCCACCGTCGCTCATCGGGCGTCCGCCTTCTCGCTGTCGCGCTCGGCGTCGCCCTCGTCGGCGTGGGTGTCCGAGCTGTCGCCGGGCGCGTGACCGGACACCTCCGCAGCCTCCTCGGGCTCGGGCTCCTCGGCGATGCGGCCGTCGTGGACCAACTCGAGGTCGCGGCGCGTCGCGAGGGCGTCGGCCTCCGCCGGGGTGCCGAGGCCTGCGAAGAGGTCGTTCTCCCCGTCCACCACGGGGACGTAGGACAGAGCGGCCTCGAACTCCTCGACGCCCCAGACCCGCTTCTGGATCTCGAGCGGGACCTGGAACCAGAAGCCGTCGGGGTCGACCTGCGTCGCGTGCGCCATGAGCGCGCGGTCCCGTGTCTCGAAGTGCTCGCCGCAGGCGATCGTCGTGGTGGGGCGGCCGGAACGCCGCGGCTTCCAGTTGGCCAGCCACTCGGCATACGGGCTCTCGAGCCCCTCGGCGAGCATGGCCTCATGGATCGCCTCGAGGCGGTCCCTCGACCAGCCGCCGTTGTAGTAGATCTTGAGCGGCTGCCACGGCTCGCCGGCGTGCGGGTAGCGCGTCGGGTCGCCGGCTGCCTCGAAGGCCGCCATCGACACCGTGTGGCACATGATGTGGTCGGGGTGGGGGTAGCCACCCTTCTCGTCGTAGGTCGTCATGACGTGCGGGCGCCAGGCGCGGATGACGCGCACGAGCGCCTCGGTGGTCACGTCGATGTCCTCGAGGGCGAAGCACCCGTCCGGCAGCGGCGGCAGCGGGTCCCCCTCGGGCAGGCCGGAGTCGACGAAGCCGAGCCACGTGTGCTCGCAGCCCAGCACCTCCTGGGCGGCCTTCATCTCGTCGCGCCGCACCTGGGCGATGTCGCGCAGGATGTGCGGGTCGTCCTTGAGCTTCTCGTTGAGGATGTCGCCGCGCTCGCCGCCGGTGCACGACACGACCATGACGGACGTGCCCTCGGCGACGTACTTCGCCGTCGTCGCGGCGCCCTTGCTCGACTCGTCGTCGGGGTGCGCGTGCACCGCCATCAAACGCATGCCCTCGGCCACGTGGCTCCCTGTTCGTCTTCGGTCGTCGGTGGTGGGCGCGGGTGGCTCGTGGTTCCCCGATGCCCCTCGACGCCCGGGTCCGTGCGGCACTCGTCGTGCCATGGGAGAGACTGGACCCGTCCGCCATCCTCTCACTCCCGCGCGTGCGACGACGCGCGGGCTCGAACCGCCAGGACTCCGTATGCCGTCCCGCTCGACCCTGCCCCGCCCCGCCCCCGGCCAGCTGAAGTGGTGGGTCATCGGCACGGTCGGCGTCCTCGCCGGTGTGGGCCTCGCCATCTGGTTCGGACTGGCGTCGACGCTCGGCCAGCCCTCGTGGCAGACCCTCGGCTACAAGGTGGTCAGCGACCAGCAGGTGCGCGTCGACTTCCAGGTCTACCGACCCGGAGGTACCGCCCTGGCGTGCACGGTCGAGGCTCTCGCGCGCGACTTCGCACCCGTGGGGACGAGCACGGTGCAGGTGCTGGCGAGCGCCGACGAGACGACGACCGAGTCGGTGACCCTGCGCACGACCTCACGAGCCGTCACCGGCCAGGTCAAGTCCTGCTCGTGATCGGTGCCGGACAGCGACCGAATGCGGTGTGAACTGCACCTTTGCCGTTCATTTTGTTATCCTTGTTGCTTCATCCAAGGGTCCGGACCCGTCGCCGACCGGCATCACGAGTCGACGACACCTCGGTTCGGGCCCTCATTTTTGTGCAGGCGCCCACGCGAGCACCGCGTGGGCGCTGTTCATCCAAGGAGTGACAACAGTGACCGACACTGCCGCTGGCTTCCTGACCCAGGAGGCCCATGACCGCCTCAAGGCGGAGCTCGACCAGCTGACGGGCGTAGGTCGCATCGAGATCGCGCACAAGATCGAGGAGGCCCGGGAGGAGGGCGACCTCAAGGAGAACGGTGGCTACCACGCCGCCCGCGAGGAGCAGGGCAAGATGGAGGCCCGCATCCGCCAGCTCACCGAACTGCTCCAGACCGCGACGATCGGCGAGACGCCCCCCGACGACGGTGTCGTCGAGCCCGGCATGCTCGTGACGGTCGAGATCTTCGGTGACGAGGAGACCTTCCTGCTGGGCAACCGCGAGATCGCCGACGGCTCGGACCTGCAGGTCTTCTCCGAGAAGTCCGCCATGGGCGCCGCCATCAACGGCAAGAGCGTCGGCGACAGCACGAGCTACGTGGCCCCCAACGGCAAGACCATCGGGGTCAAGATCATCGCCGCGAAGCCCTACACCGGCTGAACGCCGCAGCCGCCTGACGAACGGGCCGGATCCCCACCCGGGGACCCGGCCCGTTCGCGCCCTCCCCACCGTCGACAGGCCAAACTTCGCGGCCTCCCCACCGTCGACAGGCCAAACTTCGCGGCCTCCCCACCGTCGACAGGCCAAACTTCGCGGCCTCCTCACCGTCGAAAGGCCAAACTTCGCGGCCTCCTCACCGTCGACAGGCCAAACATCGTGGCCTCCCCACCGTCGAGAGGCCAACTCGCCGGGCTAGGCCCTCCGTCGCCTCGGCCGCGCGAACTGGGGCGGCGCGAGGAACTGCGGCTCGGCGGCCATGACATCCAGCAAATGCGCGTTCACCCCCAGGTACTCGGCGAGCTCCCTCAGCTTCGCTGCGCGGCACTCCCGCTCGAAGATGTCGGCTGCGACGATCTCGACGACCGTCCAGTCCCCGCGCTCGACACGCTCGCGCCGGACGCCGTCATGCACTCGGTCCCGCAGCCGGCTGTGGAACTCGACCCCGAGGTACTCGCCGACGACCCTCTGCTCCTTCCAGACGAGGTCGCCGCAGCCGAGCCATTCACCAGAGCGGCTGACGACGTCGAGGTTGTGTCGTGGCTCGGGCAAGCCAGCGCGCGTGATCATGAGCCGGCTTCGCGTCTCCATTGCTGACCACGCCCCGAGCCGGATCCGCGGTATCGCGAACGTCAGCGTCACCTTGCCGCGCGGCCTCACGCGACGCTCCACCGCTCGACGTAGTGGTTCGACGCCGCCCAGGATGTTGGCCGTGGCATCGCCAGCGGCGATGAGATCATCGAGGCCGACCGGCTGCCCGAGTCCTACGTACTCACCCAGGTCGGCCCAGGTGTCGGCTGGGGCGACGACTGGCAGGCCGTGGATCTCCACCACGTCGCGCGACTCCAGCCCACGATGCCCGATGACCTCCCCACGCCGGATGCGGTTGGCCTCCGTGCGCGTGACGATGTGGATGCAGGGGTCCTCCTCGAGGGCATACGGCAGCGGGAGTGCGAGCAGCCTGGCCGCGGTGGCATGCGCGAAGGCGAAGTCGGTCGGGGCGGCCGCCGCGAACGCGCGGGCCCGCTCGAGCAAGGTCATGGGGATCTCAGTCGTCCGAACCCCCGGTGTCGGCGTCCAGAGGTCCTGCGCTCGCAGACGTGACGGCGTCACCCCGCGCGCGAGCGCCTCGGTCGTACAGAACGGGCGATGGCGAAGGTTGAGCGGCAGTGGCGTGGGATCCATACCGACACGGTCCGCGCCACGCGCTGGTCGCACGAGTGGCTGATGCCCGGGTGTGGACGCCTGGTGGCTGGACAACCGGGGGTGTGGACAACGTCTCCCGGTGCACCAAGGTTCGGCCCGTCGACGGTCGGGCAGCCGCAAACGTTGGCCTGTCGACGGTTGGACAGCCGCAGACATTGGCCTCTCGACAGTTGGACAGCCGCAAACTTTGGCCTTTCGACGGTCGGGCAGCCGCGAACATTGGCCTCTCGACGGTCGGACAGCCGCAGACATTGGCCTCTCGACGGTTGGACAGCCGCAAACGTTGGCCCGTCGACGGTTGGGCGGCCGCAAACTTTGGCCTCTCGACGGTTAGAGGGTTTGGGTGGCGATGGCGCGGGCGAGGTCGGGGTGGTCACCGGCCAGCAGGCCCGCGGCGAAGAGCAGGTATGCCGTGTCGACCGTCGCTCGCGCGGCGCGCGGCACCTTCCAGCCACCGGCATGGTCCGCGAGCACCGCTCCGAGCACGTGGTCACGGCCGGCAGCGTCGGTGTGGCGCAGCACGCCCCCCGACCCGACGAGGGCCGTGACGTTGGCGAGAGGACGCGGCGACTCCGTCGGTTGCGCCGCGCGTGCGTGCCGGCGCACCGCCACGAGGGCCGCGAGCCGCGCCAGCTCGAGGTCGAGACGGCGCTCGAGCTCGTCGACCGGGAGCGAGCCCGGGCGCTCGTGGACGCGGGCGGCATACGCCGTCAGGGCTTCAGGGTCGGCCACGGTGTCGAGCAGGTGCTCGGCTGTGGCAGCCTCGACGACGTGCTCGGCGTTCCACCGCATGCCGAGGTCGCCCTCGACGGTGCGGGCGTGCCACAGCGGCGCCACGACGTCCTTGCGCAGTCCGGCGTCTTCCCCCTCGGGGGTCAGGCACGAGTAGACGTCAGTCGTCGCGCCGCCGATGTCGAGGACGAGGACGTCTCCCCCCTCGGTCACGGAGGCGAGCACCTCGACGCCCCGGAGCACCACGTCAGGGGTGGCCGCCTCGACCATGGCGGCGAAGGCCGGGTCGCGCGAGAGTCCCTTGCCGCCGATGACGTGGCGCAGGAAGGCATCGCGGATCGCGGCTCGCGCGGAGTCCGGCGCGATGACCCCGATCTGCGGGAGGACGTTGTCGGCCAGGACCGTCGGTCGATTGGTCGTCGCGAGCACGGCCGCCGCCTCGTCGCGGACAGCGACGTTGCCGGCGACGACGACCGGCACGGCGTGCGCGCCGTGGCCGCCCACAGCGCCCTTGGCCAGACGAGCGGCGTTGTGCAGCAGGACATTGCTGTTCCCGCCGTCCGTGCCGCCGACGAGGAGGATCATGTCCGGGCGCGCTGCGCGGATGCCGGCGACGTCACCCGTCGTCAGCTCACCGGCGGCGACGTGGACGACCTTCGCACCGGCGGACAGGCCGACCCGGTGTCCGGCCTGCGCCGTGACGGTGCGCTCGTAGCCCACGACCGCGAGCCGGAGCCCACCGCCGGCGCTCGAGCAGGCCCGCGCGGTGGCGTCGTCGGGGACGTCGAGTGCCGCGCGCAGCGTCCGGTAGCCGTCGAGGATGTCCCCGCGACCCTGGGTGCCGGTCGTCGGCGTCGACGCGGCGCCGAGGACCGTGCCGTCGTCGGCCAGCAGGGCACCCTTGGTGAACGTCGACCCGAAGTCGACGGCGAGGATCGTCATGGGCAGCGTCGCCGAGCAGTTCAGCCGTGGATGTCGAGCGCCTCGCGCAGGTCGGCGATGAGGTCGTCGACGTCCTCGATCCCGACGGACAGGCGGATGAGGTCCGCGGGGACCTCGAGCTCGGTGCCGGCGACGCTCGCGTGCGTCATGCGGCCCGGGTGCTCGATGAGCGACTCGACACCGCCGAGGGACTCGCCCAGGGTCCACAGGCTGACGGCCGCGCACGCCTTGACGGCGGCGTCCTCACCCCGGCGCATGCGGAAGCCCACCATGCCGCCGAAGCGCTTCATCTGGCGCGCGGCGACGTCGTGGTTCGCGTGTGCCGGCAGCCCCGGGTAGAGCACCTGCGAGACGCCGTCGTGGCCCTCGAGGAACTCGACGACCTTCTCGGCGTTGTCACAGTGTCGCTCCATGCGCACCGAGAGCGTCTTGAGCCCGCGTAGCGTCAGCCACGAGTCGAAGGGTCCGGCGATTCCACCGATGCTGTTCTGGTGGAAGGCGATCCGGTCCTCGGCGTCCTCGAAGCCGGCGACACGAATCTCCTTCGCCGTCACGACCGCCCCACCGACGACGTCGCTGTGTCCGCCGGAGTACTTCGTCGTCGACATGGTGACGATGTCGGCACCGAGCGTGAGGGGTGTCTGGAGGTAGGCCGTCGCGAAGGTGTTGTCGACGACGAAGACGGCACCGGCCTCGTGCGCGATCGTCGCGATGGCTTCGATGTCGGCGATGCCGAGCAGCGGGTTGGTCGGTGTCTCGATCCACACCATCTTCGTCTGCCCGGGACGGATGGCGGCGCGGACCGCGTCGAGGTCGCCCATGTCGACGATGGAGTGCTCGATGCCCTGGGGGCGCGCGACCTTGTTGAAGTAGCGGTAGGTGCCGCCGTACGCGTCGTTGGGCACGACCACGTGGTCGCCGGGGACGAGGAGCGCGCGGGCGACCGTGTCCTGGCCGGCGAGGCCCGAGGCGAACGCGAAGCCGCGGCTGCCGCCCTCGAGCGCCGCGAGGCACTCCTCGAGCGCCGTGCGGGTCGGGTTGGCCGACCGGCTGTACTCGTAGCCGTTGCGGAAACCGCCGATGCCGTCCTGCTTGTACGTCGACACCTGGTAGATCGGGGTCACCACCGCGCCCGTCAGCGCGTCGGCCTCCTGGCCGGCGTGGATGGCGCGGGTGGAGAAGCCGTGCTCGTCAGACATGACCACGAGCCTATGCCCTCGCCATCCCGTCGCGGCCGGCGCCCACGGCCGCCGCCAACAGGCGTCGGCGAACCCCCGGTCCCCCGCCCCCCGGCACGCCCTCACGACGCCTGGGCCACCATCAGGGCAGGGCGTGGATCACCCGGGTGTCTGCGATGCTGCCGACGTGGAGTCGGACTTCGTCTACTCGAACCGCAGCCACCGGCCCCGCGGACCGGTGCTGTCGACGTTGTCGACCCTGGTGCCCGGCATCCGCGCCGTGCAGGAGCAGGTGCAGCCGTATGCCGTGTGGTGGGAGTCCCACAACCGCGTGGCCGCAGCGGGTCGTGGGCCGCTGTGGGTCGCACTCGGCGACTCGATGACGCAGGGCATCGGTGCGAGTGCGCCCGACCGCGGCTGGGTGGGGCAGCTCGACGGGCGCCTCCTCGGACGCGGCTGGGAGCACCGCCTCGTCAACCTCGGCGTCAACGGCGCGCGCGTCGAGGACGTCCTCGAGCGCCAGCTGCCCGTGCTCGAGTCGCTCACGGCCGACGGGACGCCCGCGGCACTGGTCACCCTGATCATCGGCTCGAACGACATCCTCGTGCGCCGCCACCGCCGGGGTCTCGTCGAGCGCTTCGACCGGCTGCTGGACGTGCTGCCGACCCGCGCCGTCGTGTCGAACCTGCCAAACCCGTACCGCGAGGCCCGGCTCATCGACGCGATGCTCCGCGAGCGCGCCGACGCCGGACGCCTCGTCCTCGTCGACCTCCGTCGTGACGGACCCCGCTCCTGGCGGGGGCGCCTCGCCTCGGACAAGTTCCACCCCAACGACCGGGGGTACGCCGCCCTCGCGACGATCGTCGAGCGGGCCGTCGAGCGGGCAGGCCTGCTGGGGGGCCCGTGAGGCCTCAGTCGAGCGGATCGAGGATCCGGTGGAGGAACTGGCGGGCACGTTCCGTGCGAGGCCGGGTCAGGACCTCATCGGCCGTCCCCCGCTCGACGATGACACCGCCGTCCATGAAGAGCACCTGGTCGGCGACCTGCCTTGCGAAGCGGATCTCGTGGGTGACAACCACCATCGTCCAGCCTTGCGTCGCAAGGTCCTTCATGACCGTGAGCACCTCGCCGACAAGCTCGGGGTCGAGCGCCGAGGTCGGCTCGTCGAAGAGCATCAGCTGGGGCCGGATCGCGAGCGCCCGGGCGATCCCGACCCGCTGCTGCTGGCCACCGGAGAGCTGATAGGGGTAGGCGTCCGCCTTCTCCTCGAGTCCGACCAGACGGAGCAGCTCGCGCGCCTCGGCCTCGGCTTCGGGGCGGTTCCGGCGCTGGGCGAGCACGGGGCCTGCCGTGACGTTCTCGAGGACCGAGAGGTGCGGGAAGAGGTGGTGCGACTGGAAGACCATGCCGCTCTGGGCGCGGAGGGTGGCGACCTGGCGCTTGGTCACCGGGCGCTGCCCGAAGTCGACCTCGACGTCGCCGATGCGGACCACGCCCGCGTCGGCGACGTCGAGCGCGTTGAGCGAGCGCAGGACCGTCGTCTTGCCCGACCCCGAGGGGCCGATGAGGACGTTGACGCTGCCGGGCGCGACGTCGAAGTCGATCGACCGGAGCACCTCGTTGCTCCCGAAGGACTTCGCGAGACCGGACACCGAGACGAGCGGGTCGGGCTGCCGCACGGCGGAGCCCGCGGAACTCGCAGAGCCCGTGGAGGTCGTGGAGCGTGGTGATTCGGTCATGTCGCGACGTACCTGTTCTGTCGTTCCTCGAGGCGGGCCTGGGCGAAGGAGAGCACGAGGCAGACGCCCCAGTAGTAGACCGCCGCGACGCCGTAGAGCGCGAAGAACTCGTACGTCGGGGCAGCCGCCTCCTGCGCCACCCGGAGCAGCTCGGTGACCTGGATGGTCGAGGCGAGCGAGGTGTCCTTGACGAGGGAGATGAGCGTGTTGGACAGCGGCGGGATGGCCGTCCGGGTGGCCTGCGGGAGGACGACGCGGCTCAGCGTCGTGGTGTAGCCCATTCCGACGGTGGATGCGGCCTCCCACTGTCCCTTCGGGACCGAGAGGATCGCCGAGCGGATCACCTCGGCGGCATAGCCACCGACGTTGAGCGTGAAGGCGATGACCGCCGCCGGGAAGGGGTCGAAGCGCACGCCCATCGCCGGCAGGCCGTAGTAGATGATGAACAGCTGGAGCAGCAGCGGCGTGCCACGGACCAGCGACACGTAGAGCCGCGCCAGCCCCGAGACCACGGGCACCGACGACAACCGCATGAGGGCGACGCCGAGCGCGAGGACCAGACCGAGGACGAAGCTGATGAGGGTCAGCGGGATCGTCGTCGTCACCGTGGCCCGCAGCAGCGGGCCCAGCGAGTCGAGGATCAGCTGGAACGTCTGGTCGTTCACGACGCAGAGGCGGCCGGCTGCTTCGAGACGTCGGCCGAGAAGTACTTCTGCGAGATCGTCGCCAGGGTGCCGTCCGCCTTGAGCTCGGCAAGGGCCTTGTCGATGGCGGCCACGAGGTCCGAGCCCTTGCGCGTCGCCACCACCTGCTCGGAGACGTCACCGGTCTTCGCCGCGATCTTGACGGACTGGTCGCCGGTCGACTTCTGGTAGTCGAGCACCGCGAGGCTGTCGTTGACGGTCGCCTCGACGCGCGACTGCTTGAGCAGCGTGATCGCCTGGGTGAAGCCCTCGACCGACTCGACCTGGGCTCCGGCCTCCTTGGCGACGGCGGCCCAGTTGCTCGTGAGGCTCTGCGCGGACTTCTTGCCCTTGAGGCCCTCGATCGAGGTGATCGAGGAGTCGTTCGCACGCGTGGCGATGACGCCCTCGGACCACGTGTAGGTGGTGCTGAGGCCGTAGAGGCCGGCGCGCTCGGGGTTCTTCGTGACCTGGTTGACGACGACGTCGTAGCGGTCGGCGGCGAGCCCGGCGAAGATCGCGTCCCACGGCGTCTCGACGTACTCGACCTTGACACCGAGCTTGTCGGCGACGGCCTTGGCGACCTCGACGTCGTAGCCAGTGAGGGCGTTCGTCTTCGGGTCGTGGAACGAGAACGGCGAGTAGGTGCCCTCGGTGGCGACGCGCAGGACGCCGGCCTGCTTGACGGCCTCGAGATCCGAGCCGCCCCCTGAGCCTGTGCTGCAGGCGGTGAGGACGACGGCGACGAGACTGGCGATCAGGGCGGTGAGGGTGAACCTCGAACGCATGGTGTGCACTTCCTGGTGAATCGGCGGGTGGGGTGCGGACGGCCGCCAACATATAACGCCATCTTGGGATGGACATAATCAGATGTCGAGCGCGCCCACGGCATGCCAACCGATGAGGGTGCCGGTGCATTCCCGCCCGGCGTGTCGCGCCCCGCCCTCCGGCAATCCGGCCGGTCCTCGGCGTGAGCGAAGAGCTCGAGCGAGGCAGCGGATCAGGCGCAGGTCAGCCGACGCCGTGGTCGCGGGCCCAGAGGGCGGCCGACGTGCGGTCTCCGACGCCGATCTGGCGGAAGACGTTGCCCAGGTGCACCTTGACGGTGCGCTCGCTGATGCCGAGGATCCGGGCGATCTGCTTGTTCGCCTGGCCTCGAGCCACGTGCGTCAGCACCTCACGCTCGCGCTCGCTCAGTGACGGCCCGGACGCGCGACGACCCAGGGAGGGCAGCAGCGCCCTGGCGACCCGAGGGTCGAGGGGTGCGTGCCCGGCCGCGGCAGCGCGCACCGCGTTGAGGACGTCGCCGGGCTCGCTGTCCTTGAGCAGGTAGCCGATCGCCCCCGCCTCGACCGCGGCGCGGACCCGGTCGGCCTCCGCGAACGAGGTGAGCACGACGACGGGAGCCGTCGCCCGGGCTGCGCGCAGCCTGCGGATCGCCTCGATGCCGTCGACCCCGGGCATCGAGAGGTCCATGAGGACGACGTCGGGGTCGAGGTGACGGACCACCTCGACGGCCTCGCCCCCGTCGGCCGCCTCCCCGACGACGCGCAGGTCGTCGCTGGCGTCGATGATGGTGCGCAGGCCGGCCCGGACCAGCCGGTGGTCGTCCACGACGACGACGGTCGTCATCCGTTCTCCTTCTCCACGGGGAGCGCGAGCAACCACTGGGTGCCGTGGCCCGGCGCGGACCGGACCCGCAGGACCGCGCCGACGTCGGTCGCCAGGTCGGCGAGCACGCGTACGCCGAAGTGTCCCCCGGCGCGGGGCAGCTGTGTGGGATCCAGGCCGATTCCGTCGTCGTCGACACGCAGCACGACCGGGCGTCCGGGGTCCGTGCCGTCGGCTCCCAGCCGGATCGTGACGTGCCGGGCATCCGCGTGGCGTACGACGTTGCGCAGGCACTCGCGCGTGACGCGGTGCGTCACCTGCTGGGCCACCTCCCCGAGCCTCGCTGCCTGGGCCGCGTCGACGTCGACGGTGACGGCGATGCCGCGGCCGGCGAGCGGTCGGGCGAGGTCGGCGATCGCGACGGCCAGACCCGCGTCGGCGAGTCGCTCGGGATAGATGTCGACGAGGAGCGAGCGGAGGCTGGCGACGCTCGCCCGCACCGTCGATGCCGCCTCGGTGATCGTCGCCGCGAGCCGCGGTCGACCGTCGGACCGAGCGGACTCCGCCGCCCCGCTCACCGCCAGGGAGCTCGCGACCAGGTCCTGGACGGGCCCGTCGTGGAGGTCGGCGGCGATGCGACGTCGTTCGCGGGCCGACGCGTCCACCGCCCGGCGCAGCAGCGACTCGCGCTGGGCCTGCGCCGCGCCCAGCCGGTCGAGGAGGCGCCCGAGGATCGGGGCCATGAGGACGAGGAGCAGGAGCAGGCTGCTGGCGAGGACCCCGGCCAGCCCGCGCCACAGGTCGAAGGCGCGCGTGCGCACCGGTTCGTAGTCGCCGTAGACCTCGAAGAGCAGCTCGGCCCCCGAGGGGGTCCACACCGGCCGGTAGACCTCGAGCAGCTTGCCCCCGGTCTCGAACGCGTTCTCGGAGCGGCCGAGCTCGGACACCTCGGCGCGAGTCTGCGGCGACTCCAGCGTCTCGAGCTGCTCCTGACCGAGCGCGAAGCGCTGGCCGACCAGGCGCTCCTCGTCGGCGTAGACCACGCGCCCGTCGGGCGCCCACAGCTTGATGCGCACGATGCCGTTCGTCAGCACCCGGTCACGCACCACCTGGTCCAGGGCTGCGTATGCCGCCGCGTCGCCGGTGAGGAGGGCGTCCTGCAGGGCGGGCTGGACGACGGCCACGGCGAGGAGGTTGGTCGTGTGCGCCGCGTCGGTGACCGCCTGGCGCTCGGCGAGCCGGCTCGCCGCGAACGAGGCACCCACCACGACGACCAGGAAGACCGCGAGCGCTGCCACACCGAGCTGGACGAGCATCCGGCGCCGGGTCGGCAAGGGGCGCACCGGCGCCGGGGCGGCGCCGTCGGCGAGTGTCCACCATGGGGGGAGGTTCTGGTGGTCGCGCTCGCCGACGGCCCGCGGCGCCCCCGGGGGCTGGGGGTCCCCCGGGTGCGGCGCCGCCACAGGCACCGGGATCGTGTCGCCGGCGCCTGCGCGGTCTGTGCCTTGTCTGGTCAGTGGTCCTCCTTACCGGAGTCGTCCGAGCCGTGTCCCCCGGACGAGTGGGAGGCGGAGTCGTCCGAGCCGTGGCCGCCGGAGTCGTCAGCCTCGGACGAGCCCGCGTTGCCCCCCGAGCGCGACGCCGCGGGACCTGACGAGCCTGACGAGCCGGACGAGCCGGACGAGCCGGACGAGCCGGACGAGCCGGACGAGCCGGACGAGCCCGAGGTGCCCGAGGTGCCCGAGGAACCCGAGGAACCCGAGGTGCCCGAGGAACCCGAGGTGCCCGAGGAGCCGGACCTCAGGTCGCCGCCGTGGTCGTCGCCGGCCTCGGTGCGGGAGTCGCGGGGCCGGTCGCCGCCGTGGTCGTCACCGGCCTCCGTGCGGGAGTCGCGGGGCCGGTCACCACCGTGGTCGTCACCGACCTCGGCCGTCCGGGTCGGGCTCGGAGTGGCGCTCGGCCTGCTCGACGGCGTGGGGTCGTCGTCGCCGGGCTCAGGGAGCAGCTGCGCCGAGGCGGGCACCCGGGTGGGCACGCTCTGGGCGAAGGAGCTGTTGCCGACCAGGCCGAGGGTGGCCGGCACGAGGGCGGCGACCGCGGCTGCGGCGAGGGGGATGCGTCTCAAAGGAGTGGACCTTTCACGCAGGGAGGCCGACGTGCGCCAGCGCGATGCTGGTGCGGGGGCGGGAGGGGACGCGGCCCGGGGGGTGTGGGCGAGTCCTCATGGCGACCTCCTGGATGGGCCCCGTCCCGGATGGTCCGCGGCGGGTCAGCGGGTGCTGTGGATCCACCGTGCGTCCTCGGGGCGGGCAGGCACCATCGGGCTTTGGTCCTAGTACCTGTTCACGACGACGACGAGGGGCCGCCGCAGGTTCACCTACCCGTGGACCCGGACCGTCACTCAGAGCCTGCAGGCTCATTCGCTCGGCCCTGCCACCTTCTGCCATTCGCGGCTGTAGCCGTCGACGGTGTAGCCGAGGCGCCGGTTGACGGCGAGGATGTGGTCGTTGGACGCCGCGTTCCAGGTCCGGATCGCCGACACCTCGGGCATCTCCTCCATGAGCCGCAGGGCGTTCGCCGCCTTGAGGCGCAGACCCAGGCCATGGCCGCGGTGCTCCCTCAGCACCAGGGTGTCCCGCTGGTAGGCGAGGTGGGGTTCGTTCCTCGACACCGACACGGTGCTGAAGCCGACGAGTCGTCCGGAGGTGACGTGCCGCACCACCGTCTCGACGACGCGCCGGCCCGATGCCCTGCTGCGCGCGTTGCTCGCTCGAAGGCGTTCCGCGTCCCAGTCCTCCTCGGCGATGTCGAGGTCGTCGGCGGGGGCGTCGGTGCTCATCCGCTGCTGGAGGACGGCCCGGTCCTCGAGCCACGCGTCCGGCATGTCATCGACGTAGGACTCGAACGCGTAGTCCGCCGCGCCGGGTCGCTCGGCGACGGCGTGCAGCATCGCAGGGTCGGCAGGCAGGGTCTGTTCGCTGCGGAGCACCGTCTGAGCCACCACGAAGCCGCGCGAGGTGGCGAAGCCCTCTGCGGCGTCGACCCCACCCTCGGCCCACTCCGTCTCGACCATGAGGGTGGAGCGGTCGTTCTCCGCTGAGATCCGCTCGCCCTCGGCCAGCAGGCGCGACCCGACACCGACTCCCCGCGCGGAGGGCAGCACCGAGAGCCAGAGCATCGCGGCGTGCTGGTTGTCGCGCAGCGGCAGGTGCACCTCGAGGGCCCCGACCAGGTCCGTGCCGCGCCAGGCTGCCAGCGCGACGCGCATCTTGTCGGTTTCCCGGACGAAGCCACGGATCTCCTCGAGGGTCCAGGCACTCCCCCGGTCGCCGAAGAGGTCGCGCTGGATCGCCGCGTGGACGTCGATCCACTCCTGGGCCGCCTGCTCCTGGTCCGGGTCGAGCAGGTCCACCGGGCGCACGTCGAAGGCAGCACGGTCGCCGAAGGCAGCGCGGTCGTCGCTCATCCGGGCAGTCTGTCGGCCACACCGCTCGGGTGCGAGCTATTTGCCCGCGACCGGGCCACCCGGCATACGCAGGGGGTCGCCGACGTTGTAGGGACGTAAGACGCTCCCAGCAACAAGGATGTGACTCTCGCATGGTGTTCGGACTCGGCAAGAAGACCCAGATGCCCACCCGCGAGGACGCCCTGTCGGGCCGTCCGGAGCGCCCGTTCCACGTGAGCCCCACGCACGTCGTGCTCGGGACGCCGCTCGAAGGGCCGTGGCCCGACGGCTCCGAGGTGCTCTACGTAGCAATGGGCTGCTTCTGGGGCGTCGAGCGGATCTTCTGGAAGCAGGACGGCGTCGTGTCGACCGCCGCCGGCTACATGGGGGGCTACACCCCCAACCCAACGTACGAGGAGACGTGCACCGGGCTCACCGGTCACGCCGAGACCGTCCGGGTCGTCTACGACCCGACGCGGACCTCACCCGAGCTGCTCCTCAAGGCGTTCTGGGAGAACCACGACCCCACGACGGCCAACCGGCAGGGCAACGACGTCGGCACCGTCTACCGCTCCGCGATCTACTGGACGACCGAGGGCCAGCGGCTCGCCGCCGAGGCCACCCGCGAGGCCTTCCAGAAGGTGCTCGACGACAACGGCCTCGGCCGGATCACGACGGAGATCCGCTCCGCCGAGGACGCGGGGACCTTCTACCTCGCCGAGGACTACCACCAGGGCTGCCTCCACAAGAACCCCGGCGGCTACTGCAACCACGGCCCGAACGGCCTCACCTGCCCGGTCGGGATCGTCCGCCAGGACCAGCTGCCTGCCCAGCAGGACATCGCGCCGCCCGCCTGAGCGAGCTCGACGCCACCTGGCTGCGGCCCAGCGGGATCTCGATCCCACTGGGCCGCAGTCTTTTTCCCGTGTCGGGACGAGTGAGGCTCAGTTCTGGCAGGCGGCCTCCTCGAAGTGCCCCGGCGTGCCCGGGTACGCCGCACCGGCCCCGTGCTCGGTCTCACCCGGGTGGACGAGCGCGAGCTCCCGGAAGGCCGAGGTGCCCGCCGTCGTGACGTCCGTCGACGACCGGCCCGCACCCGTCGCCCAGGCCAGCTGCTGCAGGAAGTCCTGCATCGCGGGCGAGTGCTGGCGCACGTCGTTGAAGCCGCCGTAGGCCGCGTTGCAGTGCGAGTACAGGTTGTAGGCGCCGTTCCAGTCGATGAGCCGGTCGCCGGCGTTCGGGCCGTTGGCCGTCACGTCGCCCTGCATGACGTCGCGGTCCCAGCCCCCGTAGATCCAGTCCGTGCCCTGGTGGTGGTTGTTGTTCGCGGGGTCCGCGTCGTTGGTCCCGGTCATCTCGAACCACAGGCACGGGTCGACCGTCGTGACGGCCTTCTTCGTGCCCGACGTCAGCGGCCAGTCCCCGAGGGTGCAGCCGGTGCCCGGCGTGTACGTTCCCCGCGGGCGCAGGTCGAGCAGGTCGGAGCCGAGGACGTCCTGCTCGGCCGCCACGGACTCGCCCGCGCCGCCGAAGAGGTGGTCGACGAACCGGTCGCCGGTGCCGCGCGACGTCGGGTCGAAGGCCCCTGCCGTCCGGCAGTCCGGGGTGGCGCCGTCGAGGGTCGAGTCACAGCCCTGGCCACCCCAGAGCACGTCCTCGCCGTCGCCGCCGAAGAGGTCGTCGCCGCCGCTGTCGCCGTTGGCGACGTCGTCCCCGTGGCCGGCGTGGATGACGTCGTCGTCCGTGCCACCGCGGATGAGGTCGCGCCCGCCCTCGTCCATGCCGTTGTGCGGCATGGCGGCGTCGGTCGCGGTTCCGATCCACTGGTCGCCGTCGACGTCGTGGAGCAGGTCGACGCGCCGATCGTAGGCGGTTCGCGGGAAGCCGGTGAAGCTCTCCTTGGGCGGACTGTTGAGGGAGCTCGTGAACGCCGCGGGGCTGTCACCCGCACTGAGGTGCTGGTTCACGATGCCGCCACGGTCGCCGAGGATGGCGTCGCGGCCGCTGTCGCCGGTGATCCGGTCGTCGCCGAGCTCCCCGTAGAGGTCGTCGTCGCCGAACCCGCCGGAGATCGTGTCGTTGCCGTCCTGGCCCCAGATCCCGTCGTTGCCGTCGTCGCCCCAGACGACGTCGGCGCCGAACGCCCCCGCCACCTCGCACGTCGCCTGCGTCGTGGTGCAGAAGCGGGTGCTCGGTCCCGGCAACGCCGGGTCGTGGGTGCGCGAAGCCGTCGCGTCGGAGGGCAGTGCCCCGTCGGGGTAGCGGTCGGCGTACGCCTTCTCGGTCCGGGCGCCCACCGCCCCCACGAGCGTGCGCAGCAGGGAGCCGTTGTCGGCGAGGACGACGTCGTCGCCGCCGTTGCCCTCGATGACGTCGGCGCCGTCACGGAAGCCCGCGGTCGGCGTGCCGCCCACGATGTCGTCCTGGCCCGGCACCGCGCTGGTCCCGATGAGGACCGTGCTCGGGCTCGCCGAGCCGGGCCACGCCGCGACGAGCGACGCCACCACGGTGCCGTGCGCGGACGCCTGACCGAGGGGCAGGTCGCCGAAGAGCTGGTCTGCTCCGCCGTTGCCCTGGAGGTGGTCGGCGCCGGCGTCACCGGTCACGGCGTCGTTGCCGTCCTGTCCCTCGAGCACGTCGACGCCGTCGCCACCGGACAGCCGGTCGAAGCCGTAGCGGCTCGCGGCAGGTGTCGTGAGGAGGTTGGCGCCGCGGTCCCACGGCTCGATGACGCGCGGGGCCGTCGCCGCGCCCGGCGTGCTGCCGAGCCGGACGGTGACCGAGGTCGGCAGCTGGCCCGCGAGCGGGCGCAGCACCTGGCCGTTGTCACCGAGCACGACGTCGTCGCCGGGCCCACCGAAGACGGCGTCGTCGGTGTCGGGCTGGCCGGCCGTCGCCGCGCCGGAGCCGGAGGACGGTGTGGAGCTGCCACCGACGAGGTCGTCGTCACCGAGGTCTCCCTCGACCCAGTCGACGTCCGGTCCACCCTCGACGTAGTCGTCGCCCGCGTCGCCCTTGAGACGGTCGGTGCCGCTCTGGCCGAGCACGACGTCCTGCTCGTCGCCACCGAAGACCTGGTCGGCCCCCGAGTTGGCGAGCACCGGGCTCGTGCCGAGGTCGAGCAGCTCGACGCGGTGCGTGCGTGCGAAGCCGCGCATCCGTGTGACCGGCGTCGAGTCGGCGGCCGGCACCCCGGAGGTGATGATCGCGTTGTCGCCCGCGATGAGGTCAGGACCGGCGTCCCCGAAGAGGACGTCACCGGCGTCCGGGCGCCCGACCCCGGCCGAGGCCTGCTGGAACGAGCCACCGACGGCCTGGTCCTCGCCACGGTCACCGTGGACGGTGTCCGAGCCGTTGTTGCCCTCGAGGTGGTCGGCGTCGTCGCCACCGTTGACGAGGTCGTTGCCGAGACCGCCGTATGCCGTGTCGTCGTCGGAGCCACCGAAGATCTCGTCGCCGCGACCGGCGTCGGGCGAGGTGCCCGCGAGGTCGTACGGGACCGCCTGGGCGTCCGCCGCCGAGGCGGGGTCGTCGACCGTGCCGTTGTCGCCGACGATGACGTCGGTTCCGGTGTCACCGGAGAGGATGTCACCCGCACCGGCAGGCCCGACGTCGTCGCGCCCGGCGGCACGCGTGCCGCCGTAGAGGACGTCGTTCCCGTCACCGCCACTGGCGCGGTCGGAGCCGTCGTTGCCCTCGATGACGTCCGCGCCGTCCTGACCGTAGAGCTGGTCCTGACCGGCGTTGCCGAAGACGAGGTCGGCACCGGCGTCGCCGTAGCCGCGGTCCGCGCCCCCGCCGCCCCAGACCCGGTCGGCGTCGTCGCCACCGAAGAGGACGTCGTCGCCCTGCTGGCCGCAGACGAGGTCGTCCGCGCCTGCCGCGAGGACGCGGTCGCTCGCGCCACCGGCCGAGATGGTGTCGATGCCGGCCCCGCCGAGGACGAGGTCGTTGCCGTCGCCGTCTCCCGTCGAGGTGCCTTCGGGCACAGGGTCGCTCGCGACCGGACTGCCGGGGCGGCACGTCTCGTCGGCACTCGCGGTGAGCGTCGCCGCGTCCCGCAGCGTGTCGCCGAAGACGACAGCCGGACCGTCGCCGCCGAGGACATGGTCGTTGCCGCGTCCGCCCACGAGCGTCTTGCTCGAGGACGACTCGCCGGCCGGCAGGTCGAGGTGCCGGACGAACCGGTACGCCCCGAAGCCGATGCCATCGACGACGTCCGGACCACGCGGGTTGCCCGCCTCGTCCAGGCCGCGTGCGCCGACCTCGCTCGGCTCGGCGATGACGTAGTCGTCGCCGGGGCCGCCGAAGACCGCGTCGGTGCCGTAGCCGCCGACGAGCGCGTCGGGTCCGCCACCGCCCACGATCTTCGCGTGCTCGGTGCCCTTCGAGTGACTCGTCACGATGTCCTCGACGGCGCTGCCCCACACCTCGTCGTTGCCCGAACCGGTCTCGATGATGTTGGGGATCGAGGGCTTGCCCGCCGGGGTCGTGAGGGTGTCGGCCGTGCCGTTCTCGTCGACGCCGAAGGCGCCTTCGGTGGAGGCGTAGCTCTTGTCGGGTCCAGAGCCGCCCGTGATCGAGTCGCTGCCGAGCCCGCCGATGAGGACGTTGCCCTCGGAGCGGATCGTCGAGCCCGCCGTGGCGCCCGGCCGGTCGGACGCGACGCCGATCTTGTCGTCGCCGTCACCGCCGTTGACCCTGTTGTGGCCCAGACCGACGCTGATGACGTCGAGCCCACCCGCGCCCTGGGGGCGGGTCGTCGGGTCCTCGTCGAGCGCCGTCCAGTCGACCACGTCGCCGAGGCTCACCGTGGTGATCTTCGGGCTCGAGTTCTCCACGTCCTCGTCGTTGAGGGCCGCGGTCACGGCCTTCGTGGTGGAGGGCAGGCTGCCGTCACCGGACGCGAAGCCGTCACCCTGACCCGTCGTGATGGCGTCGTCGCCCGCGCCGCCCGCCACCCGGGCCACCTTGTCGGCCGCGTCCGCGGTGACGACGCGGTCCGCGCCGCCGCCCGCGTCGACCCACGAGTTTCCGGTGCCGGTCTGGATCTGGTCGTCACCCGGGGTGCCGAAGACGACGGCGTCCTTGTCGAAGAGCGACAGGTCGGCCTGGCTGGTCGTCGACGACGGGTTCGAGTCCTTCTTGCCGTCGCCGACGAAGCTGACGACGAGGGGCGTCGAGGAGCCGCGGCCGTCGACGACGACCCGCTTGAGGTTCGCGTCGAGGTACTGCCGGCGCTCGCCGAGCATCTGCACCTGGAACCCGTCGAAGTCGGGGTTCGTGCCCTCGTCGTCCCCCGCCTTCTGGGCGAAGCGGAGGGCGGTCACCTTGACGACGTCGGCCTCCGTCTCGGACGTGTTGCCCCAGGGGGCGCCCCGTGCCGTGTCGGTGCCGAAGTGGCCGGCGAAGACGACGAGCGTGTCACCGCTCGTCCCACCCAGCCGGGGTGGTGGCGGTGTGCAGTTCGGTTGCGCCGTGAAGTCGAGCAGCGTGATGTCCGCGATGTTGATCGAGAAGGACACGCTGAACGGCGAGAAGCCGATCGTCACGTAGAGGCGCAGGAACAGGCTGAGCCGCCCGGTCGTCGTGAAGAGGCACAACGGGTTGTTGACCGCGGTCTGAAGGAACTCGCTGACGCGGAACTTGCCGTCGTTGTTCGGGTCGTTCCAGTGGAACCCGATGGTCAGGTGCAACCCGCCCTCGATGCCGACGGTGATGATCAGCGCCGTCACGGCGGCCCCGGCGGCGATCTCGCCATCGAGACGCACCACCGGCACCGGCACGCCGTCGCTGTCCGTCGTGCGGAAGTACAGGCCGTCGAGGAGCTTGACGCCGTCGACCGGAGCGCCGGCCTGGGCTGCCTCCACGGCATACCTGATGCCAGCGGTGTCGAGCCCGGCCATGAAGCGCAACGTCACCGACGCGGAGCCGGAGAGCGTCACCATGACGGGCGGCGGCGCGTAGACCGGCCCGAACGCCTGGCGCCACGTGAAGCCGAGCGTCAGGGGTCCGCTGTCGAACTCGACGAGCGAGATGTCGCTGCCCATGAGCAGGCTGAACACCGAGGCGGGGTCCTCGAGGATCGGGAAGGTGAAGCCGGACTTGTTCGCGCTGCCCGCGGTCCCGCCGGCGCCGAACACGTTGCCCTTGCCGCCCTTGGTGTTGAGGGCGGTCTTGGCCTGGTCCTTGCTGATCGCGTTGGCCGTCTTGATGAGCGAGTTCGCCGTGCCGGGCGCCAGGCTGCTCGTCGGCGAGGCGTCCGTGTCGAGCGCCTTCTCGCCGCTCACCACGAAGCTGCCGATGGGGATGAGGCACGCGTCACCAGGGGCGTCGCAGTTCGGCAGGTTGTTGATGAGCGTGGTGAGGGCCGCGATCTTGTCGACGAAGTCGAGCTTCGGCCCGCCGGCCAGCGTGTTGAAGGTCTTGGCCAGGGTGATGAGGCTGACGTCGCCGCCGCCGGCCATGCGGCTCAGGTCGGACAGCACCGGGATCGGCGCGTAGAGGGTGTCGAGCACCGGCTGGAGCGGCCCCGTCACGGACTTGACCTTCTTGAGCACCGGCCCGAGGAGGTTCGAGAGGAACCCGCCGGCGTCGATGGCGACGTCCTTGAACTCGATCGACGGCGCGCCGAGGTTCTTGAGGTTCTCGTTCGAGATCTCCCAGCCCAGGACGAAGTTCGCCTGGACGCCGGGGAGCACCGAGTCGACCGAGGCCTTGACCAGCCAGTCGGCCTTGATCTTGGCGGTCAGGGCGATCCCGAAGAGGGACGACGCGTCGCCGGCGGCCATGTCGGCGATGGTGAGCACCGAGTCGGCGGTCTCCGTCGTGTCGCGGGACTTCAGGTCGACGAGGAAGGCGCCGGCGAAGAGCGGCGCTGTGCCGTTCTTCTTGACGTCGATGTCGAGGAAGGCGAGCTGTGCCTTCATCGTCGCCGGCATGTCGAAGCGGGCACCGAGCCCGAACTCCGGCGCGGCCGCGCCGTCCTGCCAGGCGTCGTGGGTGTAAATGACGAAGCCGTCGTCGGTGTTGATCCCGGCCTTGACGTGCAGCTGCAGGCCGATGCCATACGAGATGGCGTCGTCCTCGCCCGCCTTGAGAGCGAGGCCGGGGATGCCGATGTCGAGGGGCAGCTCGTCGCCGTCACCCAGGCAGCCCGAGCCGGCGACGCAACCGTCGCCGGCCGTGACCGTACCGGCCTTGATGTTGAACGCGATGCTGACGCCGTTGATGCTCGTCGTCGGGCAGTCGACGAGCATCGGCTTCGTCGTCGCCGGGGTGTAGTCCGTCGGGGTCGAGCTCCCGTCGTCGGTGAAGGACTGGGCCGAGCCCGAGGCCGCGTCGACCGTGGCGACGAGCTGGTAGGCGCCACCGTCCTTGCTGCGCAGCACCTTGTACTTCGTGGCGCCGTCGCTGGCGGTCCACGAGACCTTGATCGAGTTGGTGCCGCCCAGTGCGGTCCACGACGTCGTCGTCGCGGCGCTCGGCGCCGAGGGGACGGTGTCCGCGTCGGAGCCGGATGCGTTGACCTGGCTCGCGACGATCTCGTAGCGCCACGAGGTCGCGCCGGCCGTCGCCGGCGTGGCGACGAGCGTCGGTGCCGTGGTGGGCTCGAGCTTGACCTTGCACTCGTAGTCGACGGCCAGCGTCGTCTTCTCGAGGCCGGCGGCCGTGATGGCCTCGGCGAGCTTGGTGTTGACGAACTCGCGGGCCTCCTTGGGGCTCGCGGGCACGTTGCCGAGCTTCTCCCGGATCTGCGCGCGCAGGCGGCCGATGGAGTCGGCACCCTGCTGGAGGTCCTCGCCGACGAACGGCAGCTTGCCGTCGAAGGTGGCGAGGCGCATGGCCTGCTCGATCTTCTCGAGGTAGCCGTCGAGGCCCGGGCCGATCTGGGTGAAGTCCGCGAACGCGTTGGCGAAGGCCGCCGAGAGGTCGGGCAGCTCGAACCGCTTCTTGCCGGCGTCGGGCGCCGGCAGGTTGCCGGTCAGGTCGACGAGGTCGGCCGGGTCGGTCGAGTCCGCCAGACGCAGGGCGACGGTGCCAAGCGAGGTCGGCGAGCCGCCCGCGACGGTGGCGTACAGCGGGACGATGCCGCAGACCATGAGCGGGGTCGTGACGCCGCTCTCACCACAGCTGACCGGCGTGTTCGAGGCGTTGAAGTTGACGTCGAGCCCGGACAGGAAGGTCGAGAAGCTGACCGGGGTGTCCGCAGCGGCTCCGGCGTCCGACAGCTCGAGGCTGAGGTCGGCGCGCAGCTTGACCTGCTGGGCGGGGTCGCCGCCCGGGTCACCGGCGGAGACGGTCAACGGCCCGATCGAGCCGGCGGCCCGGCCGTCGAAGCTCGCGGCCGCGGCGATGCCGATCGTGGAGTCGGCGAGCACCTTGAGCGACGCGGCGTCACCCGGGCCCGTGCCCGGCGCCAGCGGGACGACGAGGCCGACGTCGACGCCGCCCTTGACGTGCACCGAGCCCTGACCGGTCGCCGCCGCGGAGACGAGGGACTTGTCGCCGCCGAGGTCGAGCCGCAGCGGGGCGTTGGTGCGGTAGTCGCGCTTCCAGTCGAGGTCGAGCACCACGCTCGGGGTGCCGCCGTCGTCGAGGTAGCGGAAGTGCATGGCGCCGGTGCCCAGACGGTCGTCGATCAGCCCGACGAGGTCCTGCATGTTCTGCGGCGGGTGGGCGGAGAGGATGTCGATGGCGTCGTCGAGGGGCGACCGGAAGCTGTATGCCGTGTCGTCCGCGGGCTTGTTCGCCCAGTTCTCCGTCAGGGTGAGGGTGTCCCCCGAGGCCGAGGCGACGACGGCCACCTGCGTGCCGACGATCACCGTCCGCCCGGCGAACGACGTGTCGAAGGTCCGGCCGACGTGCTGGAGGGTGTTGGCCCCGTAGTTCACGTCGCTGCCCACGCCGGAGGTGTCGCGGCGCATGAGGTCGCGCAGCGACGTTCCGGTGCCGGGGATCTCCTGGCTGTAGATGCCGGACGCGCCGCCCGGCTGGGCCTCGGCGAGCTGGGCCGCGAGCGTCTGCAGCGTCTTGAGGACGATGGCGAAGAGCTCGGACTGCGAGCCCGGCTTGAAGTCCAGCGCGAGGATCCGGTCGAGCCGGCTGAGGTCGAGCTGCGGGCCGTCGGCACCGGACAGCTTGGTCAGGTCGTTCCACGTCGCCGAGACGCCGACGTCGGCGCCGGCGGGGAGGAAGCCGTCGGCCCCGGGGATCGACACGTCGAGGTCGGCGGTCGCCCGCACGTTGACGTCGACGTCGAGCAGGCCACCCGCCTGGCTCGGCCCGGTCGGGCTCGAGGTGACGAGCTGCGCGAAGAGCTGGCGCAGCCGGATGTCGTGCTGCGCGTCGCCGGCCTGCTTGAGGCCGATCGAGAGCATGTGGCCGGACCCGGCCGCGGAGCAGTCCGCCGGGGCGGCGCTGTTGCAGACCTTGAGGTTGCCCTTGAGGCGCACCTGGAAGAAGCCGGCGTTGGCCGTGAAGTCGGCGGCGGTTTCGATCGGGAAGTCAGCGGTGAGGAGCGGGCTGCCCGTGCGGACCATGATGCGGTCAGGACCGAGCGGCAGCGAGGTGATGTTCGTCGAGAACGCGCCGGTCTTCTGCACGAACGGGCAGGCCTCGGTGTTGCCCTCGAAGCCGATGCAGGCGCTGCCGGTACGCGGGTCCTGCAGGTCGAGCACGAGGGTCAGGTCCGCCGCGAAGGACGGCTTGACCGTCGCGAACGTCTGGGCGGAGTTGGCCTTGAGGATGCCGCGGCGGGGACCGCCCGCCACCGGCTGGTCGGTCAGCTGGTCACCGAAGGTCACGGCGCCGAGCTGTGCCTCCGGTCCGACGATGACGAAGGGCGTGTTGGCAGAAGGCTGTCCGCCGATCCACGGACCGGCCAGGGTCAGGCCGTTCTTCGTGTTCGAGGCGATCTCGCCGGCGGACGTCCCCGCCATGACACGCATGCCGGTCCACTGGTTCGCCGTCCACGGCTGGGTGCCGTCGTCGAGAGTGAGCCCGTTGGCGGCATACGTCGCGGACGGGCGGGAGGTGCGCGCGGCACCGGCGTCCATCGAGACTCCTGCTGACGGGGCCGTCTTCACCATGCGCATGCGGAAGGCGAGCTTGCTCGTCGTCGCGTCCCAGGCGAGGTTGTCGAGGCCGATCCCCGCGGTCTTGAGCTTGCCGATGAGGTCTTGGAGGGAGTCGAACGTCGGGTTGCCGACGGTCCCGGCGTCGAAGCCGGGCGGGGCCGGCTGGTCGGGGTCCGGCTGCTGGACGACGTTGGCCTTGAGGAAGTCGACGAGGACCTGGTTGGCCTTGATCGCGTCGGACACGGTGCCGCGCAGGAACGGCAGGTCGAGGTTGCCGGTCGCCGGCAGCGGGCCGGCGCCGTCGGGGTCGAACTTCGCCTGCTGGATGCCCGTGAGGGCCGTCGCGACCTGTGCGAGGCCATCGGCCAGGTCACGGAGGCTCATGTTCTGGAACTTGCCGACGAGCGTGGCGAGGCTGGGCGCCGTGATGCTCGGCGCGCCGGTCGAGATGTCGGGCCAGGCGAGGGTCACGTCCGCGGCGACATTGCTCGGGAAGCTGACTCCCGCGATGCCGCTCGTGTCCGCAGCGATCGACAGGGTGCCTGTGACCGAGCCGGAGGTCCCGGGGTCGGACGGAGAGCCGGTGGGGTCGAGGCTCGCCGACACGAGTCCTGCCAGGGACCCGTCGGCAGCCAGCTCGCCGTCGCCGACGCCCGCCGCGTCGAAGGCGAGCACGCCGTCGTTGTTGGGGTCGTTGACGCGGGCGTACGCGTGGGCCTTGACCGTGAAGTCGGTGCTGCTCAGCGTCACGCCGAGGATGCCGACCGCCGCCTTCGCGGCGCCGGAGAGCTGGGCCGTGACGTCGACGTCGAGGCGTGGCGCATGAGCGGCATCGCTGGCGAGGTAGACACGGTTGGTCGTCGGGCCGGTCCAGACGACCCACAGCGAGAGGGTCGCCTCGACGGTCGCCGTGACGCCCTTGGGTGAGGACAGCTCCACCTTGGGGCTCGCGGAGCTGACGACGAGCGACTGCTGCGTCGCGGTCCGCGTCACGACGAGGTTGACATGGACACGCTTGCCGTCGGCCAGGTCGTCGACCGAGATGTCGAGGGTGCCGGAGCGGCCGCCGGGGAGGGAGACCGACTCCCCCGACGTGGCGAGGTCGGCCCACGTCGCCGTGCCCGCGAGGGCCGTGGCCACTCCTTGCGCGACGAGGTCGTCGACCCCGGCGAGCCCGCCCGGGCTCGCGGACACGAACGGGATCGGCTTCCCGAGCGCGCCGATGCCGGCCAGCCCCGTGGTCCAGGCGGCGAGGTTCCTCGTGCCGCCGCTCCCGCCCAGCAGCGCCACCACGCGGTCGACCCCCGGATCGGGATCAGCGGCGAACGCAGGCGACTGGCCCGCCAGCGCTCCCACGACGACGAGGAGCGAGGTGAGACCGGCTCCGAGGGCACGACGAATCGACTTGCGCACCATGATTCTCCCCATGAGGGGGCGCGCCGTGTGCCCGTTCCCTGTGCGAGCCGTGTCCGTCACGCCATCCCTGGGCCCAAGGTATTGAGGCAGAGGTCACATGTCCGGAAAATCGTCGGAAATGGCGCTGATCCGGTGATAGCGGGATCTCTGTGACCTGTGGGGCGAAAGCGTCGCCGACGCCTCCCGTGCCGACGCGGACGCGTCGGTGGCAGGATGCCGCCATGGCCGACAAGAGCTTCCACATCAGCCGCGAGACGACGATCGCTGCACCGCCGGAGCGGGTCCACTCCCTCGTGAACGACTTCCACGAGTGGCAGGCCTGGTCCCCGTGGGAGGGCCTGGATCCCGCGATGGAGCGCACGTACGACGGCCCCACGACCGGCGTCGGCGCCGTCTACGCCTGGCGCGGCAACAGCAAGGCGGGCCAGGGCCGCATGGAGATCCGCGAGTCGGAGGACCGGCACGTCGCCGTCGACCTGCTCTTCGCCGCGCCGATGAAGGCGCACAACCGCGTCGACTTCACCCTGACCCCGGCCGGCGAGGGCACCCACGTCGAGTGGGCCATGACGGGGCCCCAGAACCTCGTCATGCGGCTCATGAGCAAGGTCTACTCCATGGAGAAGCTCATCGGGCCGGACTTCGAGAAGGGGCTCGCGCAGCTCAAGCGCGCCGCCGAACGGGCATGAGCCCACTGCGGATTCGTCCTGCTCACCGCGACGACGTGCCGGCGATCGTGGCCATGCTGGCCGACGACCCGCTCGGCGCGGCGCGAGAGGACCTCGCCGATCCTCGCCCGTACGACACCGCCTACGACCGGGTCCAGGCCGACGCCGGTCAGCACCTCGTCGTCGCCGAGCGCGACGGCACGGTCGTCGGGACGCTCCAGCTCAGCATCATCCCCGGGCTGTCCCGGCGCGGCGCCACCCGCTCCATCATCGAGGGGGTTCGGGTGGCACGCGAAGAACGCGGCTCCGGCCTCGGCACCGAGCTCGTCACCTGGGCGGTCGAGGAGTCTCGCCGGCTGGGCTGCACCCTCGTGCAGCTCACGAGCGATGCGAGCCGCACCGACGCGCGCCGCTTCTACGAACGCCTCGGCTTCGTGGCCTCGCACGTCGGCTTGAAGCTGCAGCTCGACGACTGACGGCGCAGGCGCTACCCCTGGGGGCGGTCGTCACGCCACCGCTTCCGTCAGAAGATGCGGACGCGCTGGTCCTCCTCGAGCCAGAGCCCGTCGCCCGGCTCGACCGCGAACGCGGCGTGGAACTCCGACAGGTTGCGCACGGCGTTGCCGCGCACGTCCTGGGGCGAGTGCGGGTCCACGGCGAGCAGCCGGATGGCCTCGGCCTCGCGTGCCTTGCCCTTCCAGACCTGTGCCCAGCCGATGAAGAACCGCTGCGGGCCCGTGAAGCCATCGATCTCGGGCATGCCCGCGCCCTCGGTGGCGATGCAGTAGGCGGAGTAGCCGATCTGCAGCCCACCGAGGTCGCCGATGTTCTCGCCGACGGTCAGGCCGCCGTTGACCTTGTGCTCATCGGACAGGCCGGCGGGCGTGTAGCGGCTGAACTGCTCGATGAGCCGCTGCGACAGGGCGTCGAAGCGCTCGCGGTCGGCCTCGGTCCACCAGTCACGCAGCGCCCCGGTGCCGTCGTAGCGCGAGCCCTGGTCGTCGAAGCCGTGGCCGAGCTCGTGGCCGATGACCGCGCCGATGCCGCCGTAGTTGACGGCGTCGTCGGCGTCGAGGTCGAAGAACGGCGGCTGGAGGATCGCGGCGGGGAAGACGATCTCGTTCATCGACGGCATGTAGTAGGCGTTGACGTGCTGCGGCAGCATGAACCACTCGGTGCGGTCGATCGGGCGGCCGATCTTCGCGAGGTTGCGGTCGACCTCGAACGCCGTGCTCCGGCGGACGTTGCCGACGAGGTCGGCCGGGTCGATGACGATGGCGGAGTAGTCGCGCCACACGTCTGGGTAGCCGATCTTGGGCGTGAACGCGTCGAGCTTGTCGATGGCCTGGGCGCGGGTCTCGGGGCCCATCCACTCGAGCGACGAGAAGGACCGCCGGAACGCCTCGACGAGGTTGGCGACGAGCTCCTGCATGCGAGCCTTCGCCGCCGGAGGGAACCACCGCTCGGCGTAGAGCTGACCGACTGCCTCCCCGACGCACGACTCGACGACGGAGACGCCGCGCTTCCACCGCTCCTTGTTCTGCGGCTGGCCCGAGAGCGTGCGACCGTAGAAGTCGAAGTCCTCGTCGACGAACGACTGCGGGAGCACGGACGCGAACTCCGAGAGGACGTGCCACGTCAGCCATGAGCGCCAGTCGGCGACGTCGATGGACTCCAGCGCGGCGCCGAGTCCGGCGACGAAGCTCGGTTGGCGCACGACGACCTTGTCGAATGATCCAGCCGGCGCCCCCAGCCCGGAAAGCCAAGCGTCCCAAGGGAACTGCGGGGAGAGCGCCTTCGCCTCATCCATGCTGTGCGCGTTGTAGGTCTTGATCGCGTCGCGATTGCTCACGGTGTCCCAGTGCGACTCCGCGAGACGTGTCTCGAGCGCCATGGTGCGGGCGGCCTTGGCGTCGGCGTCGGGGATGCCGGCGAGGCCCAGCAGCCTCCCGATGTGGGCCACGTAGGCGGTCCGGATGTCGGCGTACTTCTCCTCGCGGTAGTACGACTCGTCCGGCAGACCCAGGCCACCCTGCTCGAGGTAGACGACGTAGTCCTCCGGCGAGCGCTCGTCGGGCGACACGAAGTGCTGCAGCGCACCGGCGACGCCGTCGCGGGCGAGGCGACCCAGGACCGTGCCGAGGGAGTCGACGTCGGCGACGGCCGCGACCTCCGAGAGGAGCACCTGCAGGGGCGAGAGCCCGAGCTCCTCGATGCGGTCGGTGTCCGTGAAGCTCGCGTAGAGGTCGCCGACCTGTCGCTTCGGCGTGCCCGGCCTGCTGCCCTCGTCACCGGCCGCCTCCTCGATGAGGTCGCGCACCCGCGAGGTCGACTCCTCGCGCAGGATGTCGAAGGTGCCGAAGCGGGCGCGGTCGCCCGGGATCTCCGTCGTGTCGAGCCACGTGCCGTTGACGAACCGGAACAGGTCGTCCTGCGGCCGGGTCGAGCGGTCGAAACCCTCGAGCGTGATGCCGGACCTCATGAGCACGTTCTCTCCCCACTGCGAGTACCGGACCTGACCGGCGAGCGTGCACCCGAGCCTAGTCACGGCCGGCGACGACGGGCGCGGCGACCAGCCGAGCTGGTATGCCGTGTCGTGGCCTCGAGGGACGGGCCGGGCCGCCGGCCCGGTCCCGTCGACCCGGCCGGCGGCCGCCGCTCCTGCATCCCTCGCGGGCGGCGAGGGAGGGGCTCAGCGGCGCAGCCTGCCGGCGACGACGCCCGCCAGTCCGACGAGGAGCAGCATGCCACCGAAGGCACCGATCATCGACGGCCCGACCAGCCGGAAGCTGAGGTCGGCGTCGGTGAGGTTGGCCACGAGGATGTAGGCCGCCACCAGCATCGTCAGCAGCCCGAGCATGATCGACCCGGGACGCGGGCCCTTGCGGACCGTGACCAGGGCGGGCCGTGGGGCGGGCTGCGGTGCCGGCTGGGGCACGACCGGCGCCGGCCACGACGGGTCGGGCGCGGACAGGGTCGGCGGCGGCAGGTGCGGCAGCCGCGATCCCTCGGCGACGGCGTCGTCGGGCACCGGCGTGGGCGGCTCGACGCGGAAGGGTGCCGCGGTCGGCATCGCCTGGGTGGAGGTGGCCGGGATCGTCGTCGTCTCGGCCGTGTCCGCCCACAGGCCTTCCTTCGGGTCGGCCGTCGGGCTCTCCGTCGGGTCGGCCGTTGGGCTCTCCGTCGGGCCGGCCGTCGGGCTCTCCGTCGGGCTGTCCGTTGGCTCGACCGTCGGGTCGGCCGTCGGATCACGGAACTCCGGCATCGGGTCCGGGGTGTCGTTCGTCGTCATGCTGCTCGTCTCCGCTGCGCTCGTCGGTGGGTTCGTCGGTTCGGTCGTGGGGTCGTGCGGTCCGGTGCTCACGACGCGCGCGCCGTCGTGATCTGGATCTGGCCGACGCCGACCTCGGCGTCGACGATGATCTGGGGGGTGGCCGTCGGGGCGCCGAACGTCACCTTCTGCGTCCAGCTCGTGCCCTCGTGCTGGAGCTGGTCCGGGCCGAGGCGCTGCATGCCCTCGCCGGCCACCGTCGGTCCTGTCGCCAGGAGCTCGCCGGCACGCGCCTTGGCGTTGACGACCACCGTGACGCCCTCGGGGACGACGACGTCGAGCTCGCCGACGCCCATCGTGGCCGTCACGGTGTCCGGACCGGGAGTTCCCTCGACGTTCGCGTCGCGCAGGTCGACCTTCATCTGGCCGAGACCGAGCTCGAACTCGGGCGCCGGTGTCATCGACGTGACCTGGTGGGTCACGTCGCCGACCTGCCACGGCTGGGAGAGCCCGACGGGCGCCGCCGTCGTCGCGGCGGCCGCGATCATGCCGGTCACGGCGAAAAACGCGAGCCCTCCCGAACGACGGCCGGCGATGCCGGCGACGAGGATGCCGAGCCCCAGCATGCCCAGGCTCGAGGCGATCCCGATCGCGACCGGGTTGCCAGACCAGCCGGCGGCGTGCGCCACCGAGGACATGACGACGCCGGTGACGATGGCCAGGCCGAGGACGAGGAGCCCACCGGCGAACCCGATCGACGGGGTCCGCTCCCGCACCGGCGTCGGTGCGGGCGGTCGAGGTGCCGCGAGCGTCGCACCGGCGTTGGCGGCCGCATTGCCCGTGGAGCCGTATGCCGTCGCGGCCGCAGGGACCGAGGACGTGGCGCCGGGACCGGGCTGGGTGACCGGGTCGCCGGTCACCGGGTCGACCGAGGTCGTCGCGCCCGGCGCAGTGGGGCCGGGCTTCCTCCAGGGTGCCTGGGCCATGAGCTCACGTCCGGTGTCGGTCCGGGTCGCGAACCACCAGGCGCCGACGACGACGAGCACGAAGCCGAAGAACCGGAACCCCCGCGTGTCACCGCCCCACCAGGGTCCCCCGCCGAGCACGGCGATGGCCGTGACGACGAGGAGGAAGATCGAGTGGCCCTCACCGTGCTTGAGGGCCCGCTCGACGTGGATCTCGCCGCGCTCGTCGGGCATGAGCAGCCACAGCACGAGGTAGAGGGCGACCCCCATCCCGAAGAAGATCGAGAAGAGGATGAAACCCGCTCGGACGACGAGGGGATCGACGCCGAGCCAGCGGGCCAGGCCCGTCGCGACGCCGGCGAACCAGCGACCGTCTCCTCGGCGCACGATCCCCGGGCGTCGCAGAGCGGTGTAGAAACCGTCCAGGCCGTGCCCCTGCGGAGGGGCGTCATTGCTTTTCGTCATGTCACCAACAGTGGCGTCCCAGGCTCCGCCCAACCATGAGGGTCGACCCTGAGCGCACCCTGACGCGACCCCCAAAGACGGTCGGGATGGTGCCCAGGCGCGCCCCGGTGGGCGAGGATGGAACGGTGCACACGGCATACGAGAACGGAACGGGCCCCGCGCGCCCCGCCTGGCGGGCGACACCGCGGCCACCGCTCGTGCGCCAACGGCAGGGCAAGGTCATCGCCGGCGTCGCAGCCGGGCTCGCCGAGCACCTCGGCGTGCCAGTCGTCGCCGTGCGCGTGGCGCTCGTGCTGACGAGCATCCCGCTCGGCGCGGGGCTGGCCGTCTACGTCTTCCTCTGGGCCACGATGCGCGAGGTCGGCGACGTCGACCCGGGCGTCGCCGCCGGCCCGAACGGGTCCATGGGCCCGGGAGCCCCGGTCGCCGGGACCGCCGCAGGCGGCGCTGCCGGGACCACCAGCACGACCACCGGCGTGCGGCACCACGTCGACCTCGCGAGCCTGCGCACGTGGCTGCGCAGCGGCAACCAGGCCGTCGTCATCACCCTCCTCGGGGTCGGGGCCCTCGCCGTGGCGGGCGCCCTCTGGCTCGGCAGCGCCGGCTTCGACGTGCACGCCGAGGTGATGCTGCCCGTCGTCGCCATCGTCATCGGGGCCATCTTCTTCTGGTCGCAGCTCGACGACACCGACACCCTCGGCGCGCGCCGACCGGTCCGCTGGATCTGGCTCCTCGTGGGACTCGCCCTCACCATTCTCGGGCTCGTCGGGCTGCTCGTCCGCGGAACCAACGTGACCGAGCTGTGGCAGGTTGCTGGCGCCGTGCTCGCCGCACTCGTCGGCGTCGCCGTGCTGTCGGCTCCGTGGATCCTGCGGCTGTGGAGCAACCTGCGCGTCGAGCAGGCTGCCCGCATCCGCGCCACCGAGCGCGCCGACATCGCCGCCCACCTGCACGACTCGGTGCTCCAGACCCTGGCCCTCATCCAGCGTCAGTCCGGCGACTCCGCCACCGTGGCGCGGCTCGCGCGAGCCCAGGAGCGGCAGCTGCGCAGCTACCTGTACGACGAGGACGCCCGTGCCGGCACGCTCGGCGCCGCACTCACCGCGGCGATGGGCGAGGTCGAGGACCTGCACGGCGTCCCGGTCCAGCTCGTCGTCACCGGCGACCGGCCGATGGACGAGCACCTCGACGCCCTGGTCAAGGCCGTGCGCGAGGCCACGTGGAACGCCGTGCGCCACGCGAGCCCCCCGGTGAGCACCTACGTCGAGGTCGGGCCCGACGCCGTCGAGGCGTTCGTCCGCGACCACGGCGCGGGCTTCGACCTCGACACCGTGCCCGACGACCGCGCCGGAGTCCGCGAGTCGATCATCGGGCGCATGGAGCGCCACGGCGGCACGGCCCGCATCCGCCGGCGCCCCGACGGGACCGAGGTCGAGCTGCGGCTGCCCGTCAGGCAACCACAGTCGCCCGAGCAGCCCTCGCCCGGCCCGTCCGCCGCCGGCCCCCCGAGCCCCCCGAGCCCCCCGAGCCCCCCGAGCACTCCGAGCACTCCGAGCACTCCGAGCAGCACCCCCAGCGGCACTCCGAGCAGCACCCCCAGCGGCACTCCGAGCAGCACTCCCACCGGCACCGTCGCCACGCCGGACCCCCAGACCCAGGAGCAGGCTTCATGACCGACCCGCGGACCATCCGCATCGTCATCGTCGATGACCACCACATGTTCCGCACCGGCGTGCGCGCCGAGCTCACCTCACTGGCAGCGACGCCACGGGCCGGGGCGTTCACCCTCGAGATCGCCGGCGAGGCAGGAGCGGTCGAGTCGGCGGTGCAGGCCATCACCGAGCAGCGCCCCGACGTCGTGCTCCTCGACGTGCACCTGCCGGGCGGCGACGGCCACGGCGGCGCCGACGTCATCCGCGCCTGCGCAGGGGTCCAGTCGACGGCCGACGTGCCGGTGCGCTTCCTCGCCCTGTCGGTGTCCGACGCTGCCGAGGACGTCATCGCCGTGATCCGCGCCGGTGCCCGCGGCTACGTCACCAAGACGATCAGCGCCGAGGAGCTGCTCACCGCGATCGGGCGGGTGGCCGACGGTGACGCCGTCTTCAGCCCGCGCCTCGCCGGCTTCGTCCTCGACGCGTTCGGTGCGACCGCCGGCGAGGTCGCCGAGATCGACGAGGAGCTCGACCGGCTCTCGGCCCGCGAGCGCGAGGTCATGCGCCTCATCGCCCGCGGCTACCAGTACAAGGAGGTTGCCAAGGAGCTCTTCATCTCCGTCAAGACCGTCGAGACCCACGTCAGCTCGGTGCTGCGCAAGCTCCAGCTCAGCTCGCGCCACGAGCTCACGGCGTGGGCCATGGGCCGCCGCCTCCTCTGAGCCGGGCCGGCGGGTGGTCGTTGGTGTGGTCACCACGACGCGACGCCGGTGGCACGTCGCCGTCGCCCACGGCATACGCACCAAGGGTCGTCGGTCTGCGGCCGGTCAGTCGGCGTCGGCGACGAAGCGGCGCAGGGCGGTCACGATGATGTCGGGTGCGTCGGTGTGCACCCAGTGCCCGGCGCCCTTGATCGTGAAGAGCCGCGTCCGCGGGAAGTGGCGGCGCATCCGCTCGCCGTCCTCGCGCTTGACGTAGCGCGAGTCGCCGCCGGCGACCCAGAGCACGGGGCCGTCGTATGCCGGCAGCTCGTCGACCGCGTCCGGCCAGTCCGCGATGCGCGAGTCCACCCCGAGCGCCGCGTCGCGGGCGACGAGGTCGAGGTTGACCTGCCAGCGCCATGACTGCCCGTCCCGCCGGAGGTTCTGCAGGAGGAACGCCTTGACGCCCGGGTCCGGCTCGGTGAAGCGCGCCTCGGCGTCGCCGCGGCTCGTCAGCTCGCCGAGCGGCAGGCCCTGCATCTCGCGGATGTAGCCCTCGAACCGCTCGAGCGAGCCGTAGCCCTTGGGCGCGATGTCGACGACGACGAGCCGGTTGACGCGCCCGGGATGGCGCAGGGCGAGCACCATGGCGACCTTGCCGCCGAGGGAGTGTCCGACGACGGCCCACCGCTCCCCCGGAGCTACCGATCGCAGCGTCGCCGCCACGGCGTCGGCGTAGGCGTCGAGCGAGAACTCCTGTGACCACGGCGACCGGCCGTGGTCCGGGAGGTCGACGAGCAGGCAGCGTGCCTCCGTGCCGTCCGCGCCGCTGACCGCCTTGGCGATCTGGTTCCAGTTGCGACCCTGGCCGAAAAGACCGTGCAGGAAGGCGATCCGGGGCCCGGCGGCGCCCACGGACAGGGTGTTGAGCGAGGCCTGCTGGGGAGCCGAGGTCATGACCGCGAGCCTACGCGGCGGGCCACCTCACACCCCACCCAACCGGCCGTGAGGGCCGCGCGGCGGCGCTCGTGGCCGACCTCACGGCCTTGCCCGAGGGCCGTGAGCCAGCTGTAACCGCGCTGTCACGGCCGGCCCGGCGCCCTGCAACACCGGCTTCCTAGCGTGGGCGTCACGCTCTCGCAGCGGCCCCACCAGCGCGCCCCCCACCCCGCTCGGCTCGAGCAGCCCAGGAGGAACCCGTGAGCACGACCACCGGAAGCACGACCGACAGCACGACCGGCAGCGCCGCCGGGTCCCCGACCCTCGCAGCCGCCACCGGGCGTCCCGGCCGTCTTCGTCGGCTCACCGCCCCGCGCCAACGGGTCATCCGTGACTGGGACCCCGAGGACGTCGCGGCCTGGGAGACCGGCAACAAGGACGTCGCGCGTCGCAACCTCGTCTGGTCGGTCGCGACCGAGCACGTCGGATTCTCCATCTGGTCGATCTGGTCGGTCATGGTCCTCTTCATGCCGCAAGCGGTCTACGGCTTCACGGCGGCCGACAAGTTCTTCCTCGTGGCCGTCCCGACGCTCGTCGGCGCCGTGCTGCGGGTGCCCTACACGATGGCGACGGCCTACTTCGGTGGTCGCAACTGGGCCATCGTCAGCGGTTTCGCCCTGCTCGTGCCGACGGTGCTGACGTGGTGGCTCATGGTCAACCCGGGCCACTCCCTCACCACGTTCCTGCTGGTCGCCGGCCTCGCCGGCCTCGGCGGTGGCAACTTCGCCTCGTCGATGACGAACATCAACGCCTTCTACCCGCAGCGGATGAAGGGCTGGGCCCTCGGGCTCAACGCCGGTGGCGGCAACATCGGTGTCCCCGTCGTCCAGCTCGTCGGGCTGCTCGTCATCGCGACGCTCGGCAACCGCCGCCCCGAGGTCGTCTGCGCCGTGTACCTCGTCCTGCTCGCCGCCGCGAGCATCGGCGCCGCGGTCTTCATGGACAACCTCGACCACCAGACGGCCAACCCCAAGGCGATGCTCGAGGTGCTGCGGCACACGGACGCCTGGGTCATCTCGCTGCTCTACATCGGCACGTTCGGCTCCTTCATCGGCTTCGGCTTCGCCTTCGGGCAGGTGCTCAACCAGACGTTCCTCGCCGGGATGACCGGGGGCGCTGCGCCGACACCGTCCCAGACCACGGCCGCGAGCCTCCACGCGGCCCAGATCGCCTTCGTCGGACCGCTGCTCGGCTCGGTCAGCCGCGTGTGGGGCGGCCGGCTCGCCGACCGCCGCGGCGGCGCCACCGTGACGCTGTGGACGTTCGTCGGCCTCGCTCTCGCCGGCGTCCTGTTGACGCTCGCCGCGCGCTCCGACGACGTGTCCGCCGGGGCCGCGACCGGCCTGCAGCTCGCGGGCCTCATCGGCGGTTTCGTGCTCCTCTTCGTCCTGTCCGGCATCGGCAACGGCTCGGTCTACAAGATGATCCCGGCCCTCTTCGAGGCCAAGTCCGTGTCGATCCCCGGTCCCGCGGTCGAGCGCACCGCGTGGTCGCGGTCGATGGCTGGTGCCCTCATCGGCATCGCCGGTGCCATCGGAGCCCTCGGCGGCGTCCTCATCAACCTCGGGCTGCGCGCCTCCTACCAGGGCGCCAGCCACTCGGCCACGGCCGCGTTCGTCGCCTTCACCCTCTTCTACGTCGGCGCGGCCGCCCTCACCAAGGTGCGCTACCGGTGATGACCACCGACCTGATGGAGTCAGGGAACGGCGAACTGGGAACGTGCGTCGACGTCCACTCGCGCACGTCCCGTGCGCTCGAAGCGGATGCACCCTCCGAGCGGGCGGGCGTCGCGACCCACTGCGCCTACTGCGGGCTCCAGTGCGCCATGACGCTGACCGGAAGCACAACCACCGACCTCGCGGTGGCGCCCCGGCGGTTCCCGACGAACCGCGGCGGCCTCTGCCAGAAGGGGTGGACGAGCGCCGAGCTGCTGCGCGCGCCGGGGCGCCTGACGACCCCGCTCGTGCGGAGGGACGGTGAGCTGGTGCCCGCGTCGTGGGACGACGCCCTCGGCATCGTGGCCGACGCCATCGTGAGGACGCAGACGGCATACGGCCGGGACGCCGTGGCGGTGTTCGGCGGCGGGGGGCTGACGAACGAGAAGGCATACCAGCTGGGCAAGTTCGCGCGCGTGGCGCTCCGAACGAGCCAGATCGACTACAACGGCCGCTGGTGCATGAGCTCCGCAGCCGCTGCGGGCATCCGCTCGTTCGGCCTCGACCGCGGGCTCCCCTTCCCGGTCACCGACATCGGGTCGGCGCACGCGGTGCTGCTGCTCGGAGCCAACCCCGCCGAGACGATGCCGCCCTTCCTGACGCACCTCGTCCGCGCCGCCGAGGCCGGCGGCCTCATGGTGGCTGACCCGCGCCTGACGCCGACCGCCGCCAAGGCGGTGGACGGCGGCGGACTCCACCTGCAGCTGCGCCCCGGCAGCGACGCCGCGCTGGCCCTCGGCATGCTCCACCTCGCCGTCACCGAGGGGTATGCGGACCGTCACTTCATCGCCGAGCGCACCTCGGGCTTCGACGACCTGTGGCCGATCGCCGCACAGTGGCTGCCCGAGCGCGTCGAGCGCGTCACGGGCGTCGCCGTGACGACGATGCGCGCTGCCGTCGCGGCGCTGGCCCGGGCGCGCGACACCGAGCGCGGCGCCTACATCCTCTCGGCTCGCGGCACCGAACAGCACGCGACCGGCACCGACACGGTCTCGGCGTGCATCGGGCTCGCCCTCGCCCTGGGGCTGCCCGGCAACCCCGGCACCGGCTACGGCACCATCACGGGCCAGGGCAACGGACAAGGCGGTCGGGAGCACGGCCAGAAGGCGGACCAGCTGCCCGGCTACCGCAAGATCGACGACCCAGCGGCTCGTGCCCACGTCGCGGCCGTCTGGGGCGTCGACCCCGCAGACCTGCCCGGCCCCGGGCGCAGCGCCTTCGAGCTGTTGTCGGCCCTGGGCACCGACGGTGGACCTCGGGTGCTGATGGTCCACGGGAGCAACCCCGTCGTGTCAGCGCCCGACGCACGTGTCGTCAGCGAGCGCCTCACGGCCCTCGACCTGCTCATCGTGTCGGACTTCGTCCTGTCCGAGACCGCCGCCGTCGCCGACGTCGTGCTGCCCGTCCTCCAGTGGGCCGAGGAGGAGGGCACGCTCACCAACCTCGAGGGACGGGTCCTGCGCCGGCGCCGAGCACTCACCGCGCCCGTCGGATGCCGGAGCGAACTCGAGATCTGGAGCGAGCTCGCAGGCCGGATAGGGTGCAGCACAGACTTCCCCACCGACCCACGGACCGTCTTCGACGAGCTGCGGCGTGCGTCGGCCGGCGGACCGGCCGACTACTCAGCGGTGACGTGGGAGCGGCTCGATGCGGGCGAGAGCCTGCACTGGCCGTGCAGCACCGAGCGCCCCCAGGGCACGCCTCGGCTGTTCCTCGACGCCTTCGCCACTCCCGACGGGCTGGCCCGGTTCGTGCCGGTCGACCACGTCGGTCCTGCGGAGGCAGACGACGCGGAGTTTCCCCTCGTCGCCACGACGGGCCGGGTGCTCCAGCACTACCAGTCCGGCGCCCAGACACGCCTCGTCGCTGAGCTCTGCGCCTCCGCCGGCGAGATGTTCGTCCAGGTGCACCCCGACACCGCCTCGGCCGTTGGACTCGGGGAGGGCGACCTGGCCGACGTCGTCAGCCGTCGCGGACGCACCCGCGCCGCCGTCCGCGTCGACGAGGACATGCGCGCCGACGTCGTCTTCCTCCCGTTTCACTGGGGCGGAGAAGCGCGGGCGAACTCCCTGACGCACGCCGCCCTCGACCCGACCAGCCGCATGCCGGAGTTCAAGGCGTGCGCCGTCCGCCTGGAGGCCATCGCATGACTCGCACTCGCCGGCACGTCCTCGTCGTCGGCAACGGTATGGCCGGTGCCCGGCTCGCTGAGGAGATCCGCCAGCGCGACCCCGAGGCAGCCCGCTTCGCCGTCACGGTCGTCGGGGAGGAGCCGCACCCCGCCTACAACCGCGTGCTGCTCTCGACCGTCGTCGCCGGCGGCATCACGCCGCGCGACACCCGCCTCAAGCCCGGCGGCTGGTGGGCCGCCCGCCACATCGACGTCGTCACCGGTACCCGGGTGACGTCCGTCGACGTCGACGCGCACACCGCGACGCTGGGCACCGACGGCACCGGACGCACCGGACGCACCGAGCGCATCGTCGCCTGGGACGAGCTCGTCCTCGCGACCGGCAGCACGAGCTTCGTCCCACCGACCGACGGCTTGTATGCCGGCGCACCCCGTCCCGGTGCCGTGCTGGCCGACGGGGTCGTCGCCTTCCGCACCGTCGACGACTGCGGCCGCATCGTCGAGGCAGCGGGGTCCGCCTCCACCGCAGTCGTGATCGGCGGCGGGCTGCTCGGACTCGAGGCGGCCCGCGGCCTGCTCGCTCGCGGCGTGGACGTCACCGTCGTTCACCCGCAGGACTTCCCGATGGACCGCCAGCTCGACGCCGACGGGGGCGCCGTGCTCTCCCGTGTCGTCCGTGGCATCGGCGCACGCCTGGTCCTCGGACGCTTCGTGGCTGCTCGGCATGCACGAACCGACAGCGTCCCCGCCCACGTCGTCCTCGACGACGGCACGAGCCTCGCCGCCGACCTCGTCGTCGTCGCGACCGGCGTCCGCCCTCGCACCGACCTCGCCGTCGCGATCGGCCTCGATGTCGCCCGCGGCGTCGTCGTCGACGACCGCCTGGCGACCTCGGTCCCCCACGTCCACGCGATCGGCGAGTGCGCCGAGCACCGGGGCGAGGTGCCCGGGCTCGTCCAGCCGGGGTGGGACCAGGCACGGGTCCTCGCCGACGTGCTCACCGGTTCCGACCCGCGCGCCGTCTACGAGGGCACGAGCGTCCTGACCCGGCTCAAGGCCCCTGACATCGACCTGGCGAGCATGGGCACCGTCGACGTCGACGTTCACGACCCCGGGCACGAGGTGCTCGCCTTCACCGACCCGAGCCGCGGCCGCTACGCCAAGCTCGTGCTGCGCCACGACCGCCTCGTCGGCGCGATCCTGCTCGGGGTCGGCGACGCCGCCGGCGCCCTGACCCAGCTCTACGACACCGGCTCGGTCGCTCCACGGGATCGCCTGTCACTCATGCTCGGTCGCGCCATCTCCCGCTCGGGGACCACCGAGGGCGTCAACCTCGCCGAGATGCCCGGAACGGCCGTCATCTGCCGGTGCAACACCGTGACGAAGTCCGCGATCGTCGGTGCCTTCCGGTCCGGCGCCGACACGGTCGGCGCGGTCGCCGATGCCACGCGGGCCACGACCGGATGCGGCTCGTGCAAGAGCGCCGTCGACGGCCTCTGCTCCTGGCTGCGCTCGGCCGAGCCCACCAGCCCCACCCCCGCACCCGTGCCGGCACCCGCCGCCCTGACCGAAGGAGCTGCCTGATGTCCACCACCACCGAGAGCCCGACGGACGCCGGGACCCGCACCGTCGTCGTCGTCGGCCACGGCATGGTCGGCCACCGCTTCGTCGAGGCCCTGCGGTCGCGCGACACCGAGAGCACCTGGAAGGTCGTCGTCCTCTCCGAGGAGGCGGAGGCGGCATACGACCGCGTAGGCCTCTCCTCCTACATCGGGACGTGGGACCGCGCGTCGCTCGCCCTCGGCGGCAACACCTATGACGGTGACGATCTCGTTGACCTGCGCCTCGGCACGCGGGCCGAGCACGTCGACCGTGACGCACGCACGGTGACGACGAGCTCGGGTGAGCTCATCGCCTACGACTCGCTCGTCCTCGCCACCGGCTCGCACCCCTTCGTCCCACCGGTTCCGGGACACGACTCGGCAGGATGCTTCGTCTACCGCACGCTCGACGACCTCGACGGCATCCGCACGGCCGCGGAGGCAGCCATCGAGCGGGCCGCCGCGAAGGGGCGTGAGGCCAACGGGCTCGTCGTCGGCGGTGGCCTCCTGGGACTGGAGGCGGCCAACGCTCTCCGACTGCTCGGCCTGACTCCCCACGTCGTCGAGTTCGCGCCGCGCCTCATGCCGCTCCAGGTCGACGACGGCGGCGGTGCCGTGCTCGAGGGACTCATCAGCAGTCTCGGCGTGCAGGTGCACACGGGTGCTGGCACGAGCTCGATCGCGGCCCAGGACGACGGGCGTCTCGCGGTCGAGCTCTCGGACGGCACCGCCCTGCTCACCGACCTCGTCGTCTTCTCCGCCGGCGTCCGTCCCTCCGACGGCGTCGCGCGGGCGGCGGGTCTCGACGTCGGCGAGCGCGGCGGTGTCGTGACCGACCTCACCTGCCGCACGAACGACGAGAACGTCTGGGCCGTGGGCGAGGTCGCGGCCGTCGAGGGTCGGTGCTACGGCCTCGTGGCGCCGGGCTACACCATGGCCGAGGTCGTCGCCGACCGCCTGCTCGGGGGCGAGGCGACGTTCCCCGGTGCCGACCTGTCGACGAAGCTCAAGCTCCTCGGCGTCGACGTCGCCTCCTTCGGGGACGCGATGGCCACGACGCCCGGAGCGCTCGAGATCGTGCACACCGACGCGACGAAGGGAACCTACGCCAAGGTCGTCGTCAGCGACGACGCGAAGACGCTCCTCGGCGGCATCCTCGTCGGCGACGCGTCGGCGTACACCACGCTCAAGGCATACGTCGGGCGCGAGGTCCCGGGCGACCCGGGCGCGCTCGTCTCCCCCGCCGGTGCCGAGCTCGGCGCCGACGCCCTGCCCGACGACGCCGTCATCTGCTCCTGCAACAACGTGACGAAGGGCTCGATCTGCTCGGCCATCGCCGACGGGTCCTGCGACCTCGCGGCGATCAAGGGCTGCACGAACGCCGGAACGACCTGTGGCGGCTGCCTTCCCACCGTCAAGAAACTCCTCGTCGACTCGGGAGTCGAGCTGTCGAAGGCCCTGTGCGAGCACTTCGAACAGAGTCGGGCCGAGCTCTTCGAGATCGTGGCATCGACCGGCATCCGCACCTTCTCGGCGCTCGTCGCGCGACACGGCACGGGCACCGGCTGCGAGATCTGCAAGCCGACCGTCGCCTCGATCCTCGCGTCGACGAGCAGCGACCACGTCCTCGACGGCGAGCAGGCAGCGCTGCAGGACAGCAACGACCACTTCCTCGCCAACCTCCAGAAGAACGGCACCTACTCGGTCGTCCCGCGGATGCCGGGTGGCGAGGTGACCGCTGACCAGCTCATCGTCATCGGCCAGCTCGCCAAGGACTTCGGTCTCTATGTCAAGGTCACCGGCGGCCAGCGCATCGACCTCTTCGGCGCCCGCGTCGAGCAGCTGCCCGCGATCTGGCAGCGCCTCGTGGACGTCGGCATGGAGTCCGGGCAGGCCTACGGCAAGTCGCTGCGCACCGTGAAGTCGTGCGTCGGCTCGTCGTGGTGCCGCTACGGAGTGCAGGACTCGGTCGGGATGGCCGTCGACCTGGAGCACCGCTACCGCGGGCTCCGGTCGCCGCACAAGATCAAGTTCGGCGTCTCGGGCTGCGCGCGCGAGTGCGCCGAGGCCCGGGGCAAGGACGTCGGCGTCATCGCCACCGACAGGGGCTGGAACCTCTACGTGTGCGGCAACGGCGGCCAGACGCCCGCCCATGCCAGGCTCCTCGCGAGCGACCTCGACGACGAGACCCTGGTGCGCTACATCGACCGCTTCCTCATGTTCTACGTGCGCACGGCCGACCGGCTCCAGCGCACGGCCCCGTGGCTCGACGCGCTCGAGGGCGGGCTCGACCACCTCCGGGCAGTCGTGTGCGAGGACTCGCTCGGGATCGCCGACGACCTGGAGGCTGCCATGGGCCGCCACGTCGAGGGTTACCGGGACGAGTGGAAAGCCGTGCTCGACGACCCCGAGAAGCTCTCGCGCTTCGTGTCGTTCGTCAACGCGCCCGAGGAGGCCGACCCGACGGTGGCCTTCGACGAGTCCGGACCACGCAAGGTGCCGGTGCTGCTCGGCCTGCCCACCGTCCGCGAGAAGGTTTGAGACCAAAGGAGATTCGTCATGACGACGCTCATCACCGCAGTCGGGAACATCTCTGTCGAGGAGGGCACGCGATCGACGGTGCGGAACGCCGTCCGGCCCGGCATCCTCCCGGCCCCCGGCGCCAAGCTGTGGGTGCCGGCCTGCCTCGTGGGCCGGCTCGTGCCCGGCCGTGGCGTCGCGGTGCTCCTGCCGGGCGGGGCCCAGGCTGCCGTCTTCCTGCTGCCCAACGGGATGATCTACGCCATCGAGAACCTCGATCCGTACTCGGGAGCGGCCGTCCTCTCCCGGGGTCTCACGGGTGACCGGACGGGTGAGCCGACCGTGGCCTCACCGCTGCTCAAGCAGGTCTTCTCGCTCCGCACGGGCGCCGCCCTCGACGACCCCTGCGTCACCCTGCCGACGTATGCCGTCCGCGTCCAGCACGGCACCGTCAAGGTCGGCGTCCCCCTCCCCTGACCCCAACCCCTCCAACCGTCGAAAGGCCAAACTTTGCGGCTCCCCCACCGTCGAAGGGCCAAACTTCGCGGGTCCCCCACCATCGAAGGGCCAAACTTCGCGGGTCCCCTCACCGTCGAAAGGCCAAACCTTGCGAGTCCCCCCACGGCCGAAAGGCCAACCTCCTCGAAAGGTGTGTGCCGTCTTGGGCTCAGACGGGTAGGCAGGCGCGAACTTTGGCCCTTCGACGGGTAGGCAGGCGCGAACTTTGGCCCTTCGACGGGTAGGGAGCCGCAAACTTTGGCCCTTCGACGGGCAGCCAGCCGCGAACTTTGGCCTCTCGACGAGTGGGGAGCCGCGAACTTTGGCCTTTCGACGGGTAGGCAGCCGCGAACTTTGGCCTCTCGACGAGTGGGGAGCCGCGAACTTTGGCCTTTCGACGGTGGAGGGCGGTTAGACGTTGAGGCGGTAGCCCCGGCGCACGACCGTCTGCACGAGGTGCCGGTCGGGCAGCGCGGACCGCAGGCGACTCACGGCCATGTCGAGCGCGTGCTCGTTCTCCGCCTCGGGCAGCTCGTCGAGGAGTCGCTCGCGGCTCATCACCGCACCCGGCTCGGACATGAGCGCGGCGAGCATCGCGCGCGGCCCGCGGGCCAGGGTGACGGTCTCCCCGCCGAAGGTCACGACGCGGCCGTGCACGACGAGCGGTCCCAGCGCGGTCTGCACCTCCTCCACACCGTTCAGGGTCAGGTGCTCGACGACGGTCCGGATGAGAGCGCCCATGCGGAAGCGCTCGGGCACGATCGGCGTCACACCGAGGTCGAGCAGTGGCGCCGCCGTCACCGGGCCGACGGCGGCGGCCGTCACGCCGCAGCGCAGGGCCTCGACGAGCACACCGTCCATGCCGAGCTGCGCTGCGGCGGAGACGAGTCCGTCGACCGCGGGCGCGGACGTGAAGGTCACGACGTCGATCTCACGAGCCGCGATCGCCGCGACGAGACGACCCAGGCGGCTCTCGTCGGTCGGGCGAACCCACCGATAGGGCGCCACGGTCAGCACCGTCGCCCCGGCTGAACGCAGCCGCTCGAGCTGCTCGACGTCCTCGTGGCCGTGGAGCTGCACGGCCACGCGCTGGCCGACGACGCCGGCCTCGAGGGCCAGTCCGACGGTCGAAGCCGTGCGCTCGTCGTCCGCGATGCCGTTGTCGTCGTGACCGGCCGCCCGCACGGCGCCACGCGCCTTGGGCCCACGGACGATGATGCGAGCGCGGTCGAGCGTCCGCGTGAGGTCCTCACCCAGGCCTGCCGCGTCCGCAGCCTCGATCCAGCGGCGGAATCCGTAGGCCGTCGTGACGATGACGACGTCGGGCCGGCAGTCGATGATCGCGCGCGTGTCACCGATGAGGATCTCGTCCTCCTCGACGGGCGCGATGCGTACAGCAGGTGCGTGCAGCACCTCGGCACCACGGCGCACGAAGGCGTCGATGAGGTCGCCGGACCGCCGGTCCGAGGTGACGGCGATGCGAAAGCCCTCCAGCACCGTCGCCGGGGAGTCGATCCGCGCGACGTCGGGGTCGGGGCCCGTCAGCTCGGCCGACCACGCCGTGTGCGGATGGCTGCGACGCGTGCCCTGCGGGGGTGGGGCTGTCCGCTCGCTCACGCGACGACGTCCATCGTGTGACCGTAGATGGACCCGTCGATGGACCCGTCGATGGACCCGTCCATGGACCGGGCTCCCACACGGCGGGCCCACACGGCGGACTGCCGCACCACCTCGCCGACGACGATCACCGAGGGCGACTTGGCGCCGGCCCGTGCCGCGAGGTCGGGCAGGGTGGCGAGGGTGCCGACGATGCTGCGCTGGTCGGGAGCGAAGCCGCGCTCGACGACGGCGGCCGGGGTGTCGGCGGCGAGCCCAGCCCGCGCCAGTGCGGTCATGAGCGGGACGAGGTTGTGCATGCCCATCAGGAAGACGACGGTGCCGCCGAGACCCACGAGCGACTCCGCCTGCAACGGCTCGAGGGGGACGTGCCCCGACACGACCGTGAACACGTGACTGACGCCGCGACGGGTCACGGGTATGCCGGCACTTCCCGGCACGCCGACCGCCGACGACACCCCGGGCACGACGGTCACGGGCAGCCCGGCGTTCACGGCGGCCTCGACCTCCTCAGCACCTCGGCCGAAGACGTACGGATCGCCTCCCTTGAGCCGCACGACCGTCCGGCCGGCGAGTGCCCGCTCCACCATGATCCGCTCGATCTTGCCCTGGGGCACCGCGTGGTGCCCCGGACGTTTGCCGACGTCGACGACCTCGGCCCCCGGCGCGAGGGCGGCGACGTCGCCCACCTCGGCGAGCCGGTCGGCGAGCACGACGTCGGCCTCGGCGAGGGCGCGCACCCCGGCGAGCGTCAGCAGCTCGAGACCTCCGGGACCCGCTCCGACGAGGATGACCCGACCTCGGGGTGCGTCCGGGACCGGCTCGGTCACGACGAGGCACTGGGCGGCCAGCGTGTCGCGGGCGCCGCCCCATCCGGCCGCCGGACCGACGAGGACGCCCAGCCGGACATCGGCGCACGCCTCGGCGGTCACCTCACCCGGTGAGGCCGCCACTGTCACCGCGGCCCCGGACCGCCAGTATCGACGCACCACCGCGGCCGTGAGACCCGGTGGTCCCGCGACGAGCACGGGCAGTCCCGTCAGGTCGGTCTCGATCAGCACCGCGGCCTCCCGTCGCACCTCGCGTTCCACGTCCGCCACCACGGTAGGAAGGCTGTGTTTCGTCTGCGTTTCCGTCACGCGATCCCCTCGTAACGGCGTGCGCACCCGGGGGTATGCCCTACGTGCGTTCCTGTGCACCCACACCTCACCAGGTGGCCGGGCCAGGGCCGCCATGGCCCGACCTGACAGAGTGAGGCCATGACCAGCCCTGGACCCGTGCTCGTGGCGGTGGCCCACGGCACGTCCTCCGCTGCCGGCCGGTCGGCGATCGGCAGTCTCGTCGCCGCCGTCGCTGCGCGCCGACCGGACCTCACCGTCCGGGCGGCCTTCGTCGACGTGCAGCCCCCGGACCCGGCCGCCGTGCTGACCTCGCTCGAGGGTGCCGCCTCGGCCCGGCTGGTGCCGCTGTTGCTGTCGGCCGGCTACCACGTCTACGTCGACCTCGCCGAGGCGGCAGCTGCCGTTCCCGGCACCACCGTCGCGCCGGCCCTCGGCCCCGACGACCGCCTCGCCATCCTGCTACGACGTCGGCTCTGGGCGGCCGGACTGCGTGACGACGACGTCGTCGTGCTCGGCGCTGCGGGGTCGTCGCAGGTCTCGGCAGTCGCCGACTGCGAGCGGGTGGCCACCGCGCTCGGGCGGCTCCTCGGAAGGCCCGTCGTCACGGGCTACCTGTCCGCCGTGGAGCCGCGGCTCGCCGATGCCGTTGCCGCGCAGCGCCTTGCGGGCCGTCGGGTGGTCGTCGCAACCTACCTGCTCGCGCCTGGCTTCTTCGCCGACCTCGCCAGCAGGTCAGGCGCGGACGTGGTCACTCCCCCGCTGTTGCTCCCCCACGAGCAGGCACCTGAGGAGCTCGTCGACGTCGTCGTCGAGCGCTACCTCAGCTGACGAGCGCCCACGCGCCCCAGACCGCGAGCAGCCCGAGTGAGACGTTGACGACCACGTTGACCACCGCGTCACGGCGACGGTTCTCGAGCCACAGCTCCACCGTGTCGGCCGCCAGCGTCGACAGGGTCGACAGCCCGCCGCAGAAGCCGCCGATCAGGACGAGCGACCAGGTCGGCCCCAGCTCGACGCGGTTTGCCACGGCGATGCCACCGACGGCCGACGCCATGACGTTGGCGGTGAGGACCCCGAAGGGCACCGGTCGCTTCGGCAAGGCACGCACGAACCAGGTGCGCAGCAGGGCCCCGGTCGAGCCGGCCACGACTGCGAGCACCCAGCCCCACCCGGCGATTGAGCTCACGCGGTCTCCCGCTCGCCGGCGCGGAGCAGACCGCCCAGCCACATGCCCAGGGCGGCCGCGGCCACCCCGAAGACGATGCTCGTGACGAGACCCAGGGCGACGGCATACCCCGGAGTTCCGTCGACGGAGGCGATGCTGAGCGCGGAGAAGGAGGTGAGGGACCCGAGCCCGCCCGAGGCCAGCATCGAGCGGAGCCACGGCCGCACGGGAAGCCTGACGAGCACCCCGAGGAGGAAGGCGCCGACGACGTTGATGACGCTGATCCGCAGGTCCCACTCGGTCCCGCCGTTGCCGAGCGTCAGGAGCAGCCGGAGCAACGTCCCCACCGCGCCGCCGAGGGCCACTGCGAACGGGTGCATCGCGCCAGTCTGTCAGCCGGGCTCGGCGGAGCGCGCGACGTCCACGTGACGGTGCGATGACGGGCGCGCCCCCTGTCGCTTGTCATACTCAGTGCGTCTCGCTCCACGCTCCGAGGAAGGTATGCCGCTGTCCTCGCCACGCCGCTACCTGACCCTGGCGTCCGCCGCCACAGCGGAGCTGGAGGTGAAGCGCTCGCGCTTTGTCTGTGACGTCGCGCCGGTGTCGTCGGAGGAGGCGGCTCGCGCGTTCGTCCAGCAGGTGCGCGCCGCCAGTCGCGACGCCCGGCACCACTGCACGGCCTTCGTGCTCGGGGCGGACGGCGCGACGGAGCGCAGCAACGACGACGGTGAGCCGTCCGGCACGGCGGGCGCGCCGATGCTCGATGTCCTGCGAGGTCGTGACCTCACCGACGTCGTGGCCGTCGTCACACGGTGGTTCGGCGGGACCCTGCTCGGCACGGGCGGCCTCATCCGCGCCTACGGTGACGCCGTGTCGACGGCCCTCGACGGCGCCACGGTGCTGGCCCACGAGCTGCGCGCAGGCCTCGTCGTGACGGTCGGGACCGCCGACAGGCCACGTGTCGAGAACGCCCTGCGGGGACTTCCCCGCTGCGCGGTCACGTCGACCACCTGGGCTGCGACGGGACTCGTCCTGGAGCTCGCCGTCGAGCCGGGCACGCAGGAGTCCGTGCGCAGCCTCGTGGGGTCCCTCACCTCGGGAGCAGGCAGCGTCGCCGCCGGTCGGGACTCCTGGGTCGCGGTGCCGACGGACTAGGTCCGCCATCCGGTCACCATGTCGGCTCCGGTGCGCGTGAGAGCATGCGTGCATGGGCTTCCACATCGCCAACGAACCAGCCGCTGACCAGGTCCTCGACGAGTACCCGTTCGCCGTCGTCGTCGGGATGATGCTCGACCAGCAGTACGGCATGGAGCATGCGTTCCGGGGCGGCCACAAGGTGCTGAGCCGCTTCGGCTCGCTGGACCCTGGGGCGATCGCTGCTGCCGACCCCGAGTCGTTCAAGGCCATGGCGAGCACCCCGCCGGCGATCCACCGCTTCCCCGGCTCCATGGCGGCCCGCCTGCAGGAGCTCGCAGCCCTCGTCGAGGGCCGCTACGGCGGCGACGTCACCCGGCTCTGGACCGAGGCGACCACCGGCAAGGAGCTGTTCAAGCGCGTCCAGGAGCTGCCGGGCTTCGGCAAGCAGAAGGCGCAGATCTTCGTGGCCCTGCTCGCCAAGCAGCTCGGAGTCCGTCCCGAGGGCTGGGAGTCCGTGGCCGGTGACTATGCACTCGAGGGCTACCGCTCGGTGGCCGACGTCGTCGACGCCGAGTCACTCCTCAAGGTGCGGGAGTACAAGCAGGCCAAGAAGGCAGAGGCAAAGGCGAAGCAGGAGGCCTGAGCCCCAAGGAGTTCCGTACGTATGCCGCTGGGCTCGCTTCTCGTGGAAGCGAGCCCAGCGGCATACGTGGTCTCAGGCAGCGCCTGACGGAGGTCAGTCGGCGAGGAAGCCGAGCAGGTCGGCCCTCGTCAGCACACCGATCGGCTTGCCGTCCTCGACGACGAGGATCGCATCGGACTCCTCGAGCTCCTTGCGCGCTGCCGAGACGGGGGAGCCTGCTCCGACGAGCGGCAGGCCGTTCTCCATGTGCTTCTCGACCGAGTCGGCGAGGTGCGCCTGTCCGGTGAAAAGGGCTGCGAGCAGGGCCCGTTCGCTGACGGAGCCGGCCACCTCGCCCGACATGACGGGCGGCTCGGCCTTGACGACGGGCATCTGCGAGACGCCGTACTCGCGGAGGATCTGCACGGCGTCGCGGATGGTCTCGTTGGGGTGCGTGTGCACGAGCGCCGGCATGTCACCCGACTTGCCGTGCAGGACGGAGCCGACCGTCGCCTCCGTGTGGTCGTTGAGGAACCCGTAGGAGTGCATCCACTCGTCGTTGAAGATCTTGCTCATGTAGCCGCGGCCCGAGTCGGGCAGCAGCACCACCATGACGGCGTCCTCGGGCAGGTCCCGGGCGGCGCGCAACGCGGCCACGACGGCCATGCCGCACGAGCCTCCGACGAGCAGTCCCTCCTCGCGGGCGAGGCGACGGGTCATCTCGAACGAGTCGGCGTCGCTCACGGCGATGACCTCGTCGACGACCGACGGGTCGTACGCCCCCGGCCAGAAGTCCTCACCGACGCCCTCGACGAGGTAGGGACGACCCGTACCGCCGGAGTAGACGGAGCCTTCCGGGTCGGCTGCGATGATGCGCACGGCGCCGTCGCTGACCTCCTTGAGGTACTTGCCGACGCCGCTGATCGTGCCGCCGGTGCCGGCGCCGGCGACGAAGTGCGTGACCCGGGCGTCGGTGTCGCGCCAGATCTCGGGGCCGGTGGTCAGGTAGTGGCTGTTGGGGCCCTCGGGGTTGTAGTACTGGTTCGGCTTCCAGGCGCCGTCGATCTCCCGCACGAGACGGTCGGAGACGGAGTAGTAGGAGTCCGGGTGCTCGGGCTCGACGGCCGTCGGGCAGACGACGACCTCGGCGCCGTACGCCTTGAGCACGTCGCGCTTGTCCTGGCTCACCTTGTCGGGGCAGACGAACACGCAATGGTACCCGCGACGTTGGGCCACGAGCGCCAGGCCCACACCGGTGTTGCCGCTCGTCGGCTCGACGATGGTGCCGCCTGGGCTCAGCAGGCCGTCGCGCTCGGCGGCCTCGACCATGCGCAGGGCGATGCGATCCTTCACCGAGCCGCCGGGGTTGAAGTACTCCACCTTCGCCAGCACGGTGCACCTCACCCCCGCGTCCGCGGCGATGGCGCCGAGCTTGACCAGGGGCGTGTTGCCGACGAGGTCGGCGACGTTCTCTGCATACTTCACACGCCCATCCTAGGAGGGCCGTCCCACGCGCCGAGACAGGCGGTCGCCTCAGCGTCCGCACCGTCCACGCTGCGCCCCCGCCGTCCGTGCCGTCCACCCCGGCCGCCAGGGCCGTCACCCGCGGAACTCGCGAACCGGGCACGGACCGTTCGGCCCGGGCGTTACCGTGGTGCACCCGGTTGACCACGGCACAGGAGGGGGCTTCGGCATGGGGCGGGCACGGCGCGCGCGCAAGATCGCCCAGGCGGCGGCATACGGCGGCGGCATGGGTGTCGCCGGTCTCGGCGCGCTCGGAGCCCTCGGCTACGGACTCATCCGCGCCGAGGCCGTGATGGCCCGGCGGATCGTTGGCCAGCACTTCGAGGGCGCCCCCTCGGACGGCGACACCTATGGATCCGGCTCCGGGGCGCCCCTGCACCTCCTCGTGCTCGGCGACTCCACCGGGGTCGGCATGGGTGCGGACCACCCCCACCAGACGATCGGCGCCACCATCGCGAACGGCGTCGCCGCCTTCAGCGGCTGCCCCGTCGAGCTGACCAACGTCGCCGTCATCGGCGCCGAGTCCACGGGCCTCGACGAGCAGGTCGACCGGGGACTCGCCGCCGTACCCGTGCCGGACGTCGCCCTCATCCTGGTGGGCGCCAACGACGTGACCCACCGCATCGACAAGTCCGTCGCCGTACGCCACCTCGGGATGGCCGTCCGCAGACTCAGGGAGGCGAGGGCCGAGGTCGTCGTCGGTACCTGCCCCGACCTCGGCGCCATCCGGCCCGTCCCACAGCCGCTCCGCCTGCTCGCGCGCCGCTGGTCACGCGATCTCGCCGCGGCCCAGACCGTCGCCGTCGTCGAGGCCGGCGGACGAGCCGTCTCGATCGGCGACCTCCTCAGCGAGGCCTTCTCGGCCGAGCCGCACGTGATGTTCAGCAAGGACCGCTTCCACCCGAGCCCCGCGGGCTACGCCCGCGTCGCTGCCGCCCTGCTGCCCACGGTCAGCGCGGCCCTCGACCTCTTCGGGGAGCGGAGCACGCCGACCGAGCCGAACCCGCGCCGCGGCGAGGGCGTCGGCCCGCTGGCCGTGGCCGCGACGCGAGCCGTCACCCAGCCCGGCAGCGAGGTGGCGGCAGCCGAGGTAGGCGGACAGGCCCGAGGACCACGCGGCCGCTGGGCCGTGCTGCTGCACCGCATCCGGCCTGCCGTGCCCCTGCCTGCCCCAGCGACAACGGGCCCCACGGCGCCCGCCGACGACCCCACGGCGCCCGCCGGCGACCCGACCGCGCACGCCGACGGGCGGACCGAGGACCCCGTCCTGCGCTGAGGCCGCCCTGCACCCAGCCGGAAGATCGCACCACGACGACGAAGGGACCGCCCGCTCGTGCGGACGGCCCCTTCGTGCTGACTGCGCGGTCAGCTGACCTTCATGATCTGGCTCGCCTCGGGCGCCTTGATGCCGAGGTCCGCGTTCCACTGTGAGAAGTCCAACTGACCCGGGCTGGCCGAGGACCCGGTGAAGCGCACGACCTCGGACTTGTCCTTGGAGACGTAGAGCGCACCCTCCGTCTTGCCCTTCTTGTCGGTGAGGACCCAGCAGTCCACGCCGCCGACGTTCTCGCTCGCGACGTCGGTGGCGAGCTGCTCGGGCGTCACCGCACCGAAGGCCTTCTCCAGGAACGTCTTGAGGCTGAGGCTCTCGGTCATCGCGGAGGCCGAGGACGGCGCCTGGATGAACTTGTCGCCGGCCTTCTGCACGGACGCCGGGGCGCCCTGCTTCTTCCAGAACGTCTCGTCACCCTGGATGTAGACGCCGTCGGCGACCGAGATGACACGAGCCTTGCCGTCGCCCTCCATGGAGATGGCGATGTCGGCGGTCTTGCCGTCGCTCGTGCCCTTGAAGTCGATCTTGATCGTCTTGCCGCTCTGGTCGACCTCCCCGACGAAGGCGCCCGAGGTGGCGGCGAGCGCGTTCGTCTTGGCCTTGTCGAGGATGTCGGAGGCCTCGGGAGCGTCGGTGGCGCCCGCCGAGCTCGAGCTCGCCGGGGCGGTGGCCGTCGGCGCGGTGGCACTCGCGGAACCGCTGGAGCCGCTGGAGGCGGTGGAGCTGGTGGCGGGCGTGTCGGACTTCGAGCACGCGGCCGCGCCGAGGCTGATCGCGATCGCGCCGGACACGGCGACGACGCGAGTCGTGAAGCTGTTCATGGTGGGCGTGCCCCTTGGTCGTCGGCGGTTCGGAGGGTCCGAACCCTGCGCCGCGCGCCTGGCGCGTCGGCGACTCGTCCACCCTAGCGGTCGCTCAGGCAGAGCCCCGGACCCCGCCCGAGGGGATCCGACACCCTCGACCCCTCGTCAGAGCCGCCAGCGCATGCCCACCGCCCCTTCCGGCCCGTGGCCGGCGAGACGCAGGTCATGGCCGGCGGGCTGTCCAACCGGTGTGAGGACGTCCTACCATCGTGGGGACTGAGCGAGCGCTTAGTCGCCCGTCGGGTCGCCGCGGGCCGTCGATGCTGCACCAGGAGATGTCCCGTGACCGAAGCCGTCATCGTCTCGACCGCCCGCTCCCCGTTCGGCCGGGCCTTCAAGGGCTCGCTCAAGGAGGTCCGCCCCGACGACCTCGCGGCCACGGTCATCCAGGCCGCCCTCGACAAGGTGCCGGCGCTCGACAAGCGCCTCGTCGAGGACATCTACCTCGGCTGCGCCGAGCCCTCCGGCCGGCACGGCTCCAACATGGCCAAGGTGGTCGCCACCCTCCTCGACCTCGACGCGACGCCCGCCGCGACGATCAACCGCTTCTGCGCCAGCTCGGCCCAGACGACGCGCATGGCCTTCCACGCGATCAAGGCCGGCGAGGGCGACATCTTCGTGTCGGCAGGCGTCGAGTGCGTCTCGCAGTACACCGACTGGGCCGGAGCCGGCGGCGCCAAGGAGGACCAGCAGAACGGTCGCTTCGCCGACGCCCAGGCGCGGACCCGGCGCATCGCCGAGACCAACGAGACGTGGACCGACCCGCGCGAGGACGGCGCCCTGCCCGACATCTACATCGCGATGGGTCAGACGGCCGAGAACGTCGCCACGGCCTACGGCGTCACTCGCGAGCGCCAGGACGAGTGGGGCGTCACGAGCCAGAACCGCGCCGAGGCTGCCATCGGCCGAGGCTTCTTCGACTGGGAGATCACTCCGGTCACGACCCCGGACGGCTCCGTGGTGAGCAAGGACGACGGCCCGCGCGCCGGCGTGACGCTCGAGGCGGTGCAGGCCCTCAACCCGGTCTTTCGCCAGCAGGGCACCGTGACGGCCGGCAACTGCTGCCCGCTCAACGACGGCGCGGCGGCCCTCGTGATCATGAGCGACACGAAGGCGAAGGAGCTCGGGCTCGAGCCGCTCGCCCGCGTCGTCTCCACCGCCGCGACCGGCCTCTCCCCCGAGATCATGGGCCTCGGCCCCGTCGAGGCGACGAACCTCGCCCTCAAGCGGGCCGGCCTCTCGATCGGCGACATCGACCTCTACGAGATCAACGAGGCCTTCGCCGCCCAGGTCATCGGCTCGGCCGACCAGATCGGCATGGACTACGACAGGCTCAACGTCAACGGCGGCGCCATCGCGATCGGCCACCCGTTCGGTGCCACGGGCGCCCGCATCACCGGGACGCTCATCAACGCCCTGCGCGAGCGCGACGGCCAGTTCGGGCTCGAGACGATGTGCGTTGGCGGCGGCCAGGGCATGGCTGTCATCTTCGAGCGCCTCAGCTGACGGATCGCGCGGCGAGCAGCCGGGAGCGGGCGGAGGTCAGAGCTCGCGACGTATGCCGGCAAGCTCGTCCGCGATCGCGGCCGGGTCAGCTCGCGGCTGGAACAGGAACAGGTCGAAGACCATGACGGTGAGCTGGTCCATCACGGCGGCCGGACCGAGGTCGGGCACCTGCTGTGGCACGGCCCCGCGCGTCTCGGCCACGCGGTCGGCGAGCGACTGGACGAGAACCCGGACGGACGGCATACGTGAAAGCGCGTGGTCGAGCGGAAGCTGGTGCCACCGCTCGACCACGCGCCGGAGCTCGTCGGACACCTCCTGCGGGGTCGGCGAACCCACGCGAGGAGACGTCACCGCTCAGGGGTCGAGAGTCAGTCGCGCAGGCGCGCGAAGAGACGGACGAACTCGATGTAGAGCCAGACGATCGAGACGATGAGGCCATGGGCCAGCAGCCACGAGTACTTCTTCGGGGCGCCCACCCGGACGGCGTTGTCGATCGTGTCGAAGTCGATGGCCAGGGAGTACGACGCGAGGCCGACGCCGAGGATCGACAGGCCGATGCCGAGAGGACCGCTGCCGCCGAAGCCCCAGCCGTCGATAACGCCGGTCATGAGCAGGACGACCTGCAGCAGCGAGAAGAGGCCGTAGCCGACGATCGCGAAGAAGAACATCCGACGCGTCTTGTCGTTGACCTTCACGAAGCCCGTCGCGTAGCCGACATACATCGCCACGAACACGCACAGGGTCGCCAGCACCGCCATCTGCACGACGCCCGCGTAGTCGGGGATCGAGTTGATGTACTGGCTGAAGGCACCGAGGAAGGCACCCTGCAGCACGGCGTAGACCATGAGCAGCGGCACCGACACCTTCTTCATGAAGGCGATGACGAAGCCGAGGGCCAGCGTGCCGAACATGCCACCGAGCCAGAACGGCAGCGTCATGTCGGTGTTGGCCGCGGTCCAGACCCACGACGCGAAGGCGACGGCGACCGTGACGACGAAGAGCGTCAGGCTCTTGATGACGACGTCGTCGATGGTGACGCGACCGGTGTCGGCGGGGCCGGCCGGCGGCTGCGCATACATCTCGTTCAGCTGCTGCGCCGTCATCGCGTCCTGGGTCGCATAGCCGGTCGTCGCGGCCTGGGTCCCCTGCTGCGCCGGCCGCTGCGGACTGCCCTGCGGAGCGCCGAAGCCGGCGTAGCGCTCCTTCTCGATCTGCTTGTTGAGCCGGTCGAAGACCGGGTTTCCACCTGCCATGTGAGTGCGCTCCTCGAAGCACTGGGTGCCACGACCCGCGAATGGGCGTGGCGACTGTCCCCAAGGGTAAGCGAACGCACCCCACCGGAAGGTTCCCGCGCGCGCCCGGGACCGCGCCGAAACCCGATCGTGACGCGCGTCGGCCGGCAGCTGGTAGCCCGGCGCCGCGGCATACTGGGGACCCCGCCCCCGTGGCCCAATCGGCAGAGGCAGGCGACTTAAAATCGCCAACGGTGAGGGTTCGAGTCCCTCCGGGGGTACGACAGCGGCACGGGTCGTCCGGGCACGGTTTCGTAACGGCACCGCTCCCGCGGTGAGCAGGGTGAAGCACGCACTCTGCCACTGCGCCTAGGATGACCCAAGAGATCGAGGTCACGGGGCCATGCCGACGCGCTCCTCCTGGCCTGTGCCGCACCGCTGAGTGCGAACCCACACCACATGAAGGAGCTGCGGGTGCTGGAGCATCGTGTCGCCGGGGCGACGACGACGGCTCCTGCTCGCACGCCGTGGGTCGCCGACCCGCGCGTGGCGGCGTTCGGCGACCGGCTCGCCGCAGCCCTGCGCCGCAGCTGGGCCGACCCCATGGTGCGCCGAGGCACGCTCGGGATGTCGCTGGTGGCGGGCGGCTCGATCAGCCCTGCGTTCCTGCCTGCCGACACCTTCGAGCTGCCGGCCTCGCCGCTCATCGAGCGCTTCGGCCTCGAGTGGCTCGGGACCGGGGCCGGGAGAGTCCTGACCACGATCCTGCTCGCCGTCGGCATGGCGCTGCTCGTCGACGCGTGGCTGCGGATGCGTCCGGTCCACGGCCGCAAGGCGCCGTCCATGGCCTGGCTGCTGTGGAGCCTGCCGATCATGCTCGCGCCGCCGCTCTTCAGCCGCGACGCCTACAGCTACGCCGCGCAGGGCCAGATCGTCCACCGCGGGATGGACCCGTATGCCGTCGGCCCCTACTGGGTGGCGGGCCCCTTCGCCGACCAGGTCGACCCGATGTGGGTGCAGACACCGGCCCCCTACGGGCCCCTCGCGCTCCAGGTCCAGCACGCCATCGTGGGGATCTTTCCCGAGAACGCCTATGTCTCGGCCGTCGCGATGCGGGTGCCCGCGCTCCTCGCGGTGGGCCTGCTGGCCTACGCGCTGCCCCGCCTGGCTGAGCGCTACGGCGTCAGCGGCCGGCACGCGCTCTGGCTCGGCGTGCTCAACCCGCTCGTCATGATGCACTTCATCGGTGGTGCCCACGGCGACGCCGTCATGGTCGCCCTCGTCACCTTCGCCCTGCTGCTCGGCAGCCGCGGCCAGCTCGTCCTGGCGGCCATGACGATCGCGGCGGCCGCCGCGTACAAGCAGACCGCCGTGCTGGCCCTCATCGGCATCGTGGGCATGGCCCTGCAGGCCCAGACCGACCTGGAACCGGGAGCCCGGGCGCGTCTCCGGGCGATGATCCGCCACGGCCTCGTCTACGGCGGCGTCACCGCGGCGACGTTCACGGCCATCACGGCCGTGAGCGGACTGGGCTGGGGCTGGATCCCCAACCTGTCCGTGCCCGTCTCGCTGCGCTCGATGGTCGCGCCACCGACGTTCGTCGGCAGTGTCGTCGAGTGGCTCATGCGCGTCGGCGGCATGCCCGAGAGCGTGGCCGCCGCGCCGGTGCCGATCGCGCAGACCATCGGCCTGCTCGCCGGCCTGGCCGCCATCGCCTGGATCACGTGGCGGGTCGCACCGCGCAACCCGGTGCTCGCGACGGCCGGGGCGCTGCTCGCTCTGTGCGCCTCGGGGCCGGTCCTGCACCCGTGGTACCTCCTCTGGGGCGGCCTGCTCCTCGCCGCCGTGCGCCTGTCCGCGAGGTACGTGCGCACCGTCGTCTTCGTGACCCTCTTCTTCGTCACCTACGGCGTCGTCGACGCGACGGTCTCCAACGGCACGTGGGCGCTCGGCGTCTCGGCCGCGCTGTGGATGGCCGCGCGGCTGCGCGCCAACCGCCGTCGGGTGCACGAGCAAGCCGACGAGCCCGTGCTCGCCGCCGCCCTCCCCCGCCACTGACGCGCTGGGCCGGGCCGCGCTGATCGTCGCCCGGAGCGCACGGTGCGCGTCCGAACGGGCTGCCGCGTCGCGCAGCGCTCAGCCGCGTCGCGCAGCGCTCAGCCGCGTCGCGCAGCGCTCAGCGCGATCCCGTCGAGGATGTCGTGCTCGGAGGTGACGACCTGAGTGATACCCGCGCGCTCGACGACCCGCTCGACGACCCGGCGCCACACGAGGGCGCCCGCGCCGATGACGTCCGCGCGACCGGGGTGCATGTAGGGCAGCGCGGCGCGCCGAGCGCGCGTCATGGCGAGCAGGTCGTCGCACGCGGCGACCATGCCGGCCGGTGCCGAGTGGGCGAGGTGGATGAGCTCGGGGTCGTATGCCGTCAGGCGCAGCAGGTGCGCCGTGATCGTCGTGACGCTGCCGGCGAGGCCCACGAGCGTCGCGACGCCCTCGAGGGGCACGGTCGACTCGGCGAGGTCGAGCGCCGCGTCGATGTCACGGGTGGCCGCCCCGACCTCGTCGTCGGTGGGTGGGTCGCTGACGAGATGCCGTTCGGTCATGCGCACGCAGCCGATGTCGACCGAGCGGGCGGCCTCGACCTGGTCGGTGCCGCGGACCAGCTCGGTCGATCCGCCGCCGAGGTCGACGACGAGGTAGGGTCCGGACACCCCGCGGGCGGCAAGGCCTCCGGTGGCGCCCGAGAACGACAGGGCGGCCTCCTCATCACCCGAGACCACCTCGGGTGACACCTCGGAGCCATAGTGCTCGAGGAAGGCCGCCCGCACGCCCTCGATGAAGTCGGCAGCGTTGCCCGCGTCGCGCGACGCCGACGTGGCGACGAAGCGCACGGCGGCGGCGCCCAGCTCTCGGCACGTGGCGGCATACTCCCGCGTCACGGCGAGGGTGCGTTCCATCGACTCCGGGGCGATCACGCCGGTGCGGTCGACGCCGTGCCCGAGTCGGACGATCTCCATGCGTCGCAAAACGTCGGTGAGTGCGCCCGTCCCGGGGTCGACGTCGGCGACCAGCAGGCGGATCGAGTTGGTCCCGCAGTCGATCGCGGCGGCGCGAACCGTCGGGGCGCTCGGGTTGGTCGTGGTGTCGCTCACTGTGCCTCCTCGGTTGCGGCGGCGTCCTCGGCCGCGTGCACGGCCGCGCACGATGTCGGCTGCCACCAGTCGTCGAGCATGGCCAGGGCCTCGTCACCGAGCGGGTTGACACCCGGACCGGCCGCGAGGGAGTGGCCGACGAGGACGTGCAGGCACTTGACTCGATTCGGCATGCCGCCGGCTGAGATCCCGTCGATCTCCGGCACGTCGCCGAGCTGCGCGCGCTGCCTCAGGTAGTGCTCGTGGGCGGCGGCGTACGCGGCCGCGAGGTCGCCGTCGTGGGCAAGCCGCTCGGTCATCTCCTTCATGACGCCGCCGGTCTCCAGCGTGCTCACGGCGCCGGTGAGGCGCGGGCACGTGGCGTAGTACGTCGTCGGGAAGGGGGTGCCGTCGGGCAGGCGGGGCTCGGTGCGCAGGACGTCGGGCTCGCCGCACGGACAGCGGTGCGCCACCTCGGCCACGCCGCGCGGGCGGCGCCCGAGCTGGCGCTCGACCGCGTCGAGGTCGGCCGCCTCGACGCGATGGGCGGCCGGGGCGGGCTGCGGGGACGGACGGGACGGGTCGCTCACGCGATACTCACTTCTCGGACGGTCGGGACATGACCGGGGTCACCTGGTGCGCTTGACACCGGCCGTGGGTCGGTCGGCGATCTGGATGGACTGCCACACCTTGCCGTACCACGGCGACGCGGCGTTGGCCATGGGCGCGGCCACGACCGGACGCTCCGCCGCGGGAGCGCTGGCCTCGTTGGTCGACGGGTCGATGACGGTGTAGGCGCGGTCACCGACCCGCACGAACTTGAGGCGTTCCCGGGCCTGGACCTCGATGTAGGCAGGGTCCTTCCACAGTGCGGCCTCGCGCTCGAGCTGCTGGACCGTCCGGCGCTGCTCGGCGACCTTCTCCTGCATGGCCGAGGCGTCGCCGCGCTGCTGCACGAGCGAGCGGAGGGTGGGCACGATGGTCACGGCGAGCATGACGAGGATGCCGAGCAGGATGGCGCCGCGTACCCAGGCCGTCGAGGCCGACGGCGGCGCTGTCTGCGGCGTGCGGGGCCGCGCGGCGAGGGCCGGGCGCTCCTTGCCGGCGCCGGGACGGCTCGCGCGCGAGGGGCCGGGACGGGACTGACCCGGGCGGGTGGCCGACGTGCGGCCCGCTCCCGAGCGAGCGGTCGACCTCGCGGAGGCCGAACGGCCGGTGGGCGTGGAGGCCGTCGCTCCCCCCGCCGTGCCCGAGACCGAGCCGGACCTCGAACCGGGCTTCGGGCTCGGCTTGGGGCTCGACTTGGAGGTGGGCTTGGGCCCCGGTTTCGCGTCCGGCGTCGGCCGCGACGCCGGTCGGGCCGAGGCTGAGGCCGGCCGCGCGCCACCCCCTGGGCGACCCGTCGACGACGGGCGGCCCGGGCGGGACGGCGTGCGGTCGGCCACGGGGTCAGCCCTCGCCGCCGAAGCGGCTCGCGTCGAAGCGCGGGAAGGCGCCGGTGCCGGCGTAGACGGCGGCGTCGTCGAGCTCCTCCTCGATGCGCAGCAGCTGGTTGTACTTCGCGACGCGCTCGGAGCGGGCCGGGGCGCCGGTCTTGATCTGGCCGCAGTTGGTGGCGACGGCGAGGTCGGCGATCGTCACGTCCTCGGTCTCGCCCGAACGGTGGCTCATCATGCAGCGGTAGCCGTTGTTCTGGGCGAGCGCCACCGCGTCCAGCGTCTCGGTGAGCGTGCCGATCTGGTTGACCTTGACGAGCAGCGCGTTGGCGGTGCCGGTCGAGATGCCGCGGCCGAGGCGCTCAGGGTTGGTCACGAAGAGGTCGTCGCCCACGATCTGCACCTTGGAGCCGAGCAGGTCGGTCATGGACTTCCAGCCGTCCCAGTCCTCCTCGTTGAGGGGGTCCTCGATGGACACCAGCGGGTAGGCCTCGACGAGCTCGGCGTAGTAGGCCACCATCTCGTCGGCCGACCTGCTCCCACCCTCGAACGCGTAGGAACCGTCCTCGAAGAACTCGGACGCCGCGACGTCCAGCGCGAGGGCGATGTCGCGGCCCGGCTCGTAGCCGGCCGCCGCGATCGCCTCGAGGATGAGGTCGAGCGCCGCGCGGTTGGACTCGAGGTCGGGGGCAAAACCACCCTCGTCGCCGAGGCCCGTCGCGAGCCCACGCTCGTGCAGGACCTTCTTGAGCGCGTGGTAGACCTCGGCGCCCCATCGCAGGGCCTCACGGAAGGTGGGGGCACCGATCGGCGCGATCATGAACTCCTGGATGTCGACGTTGGAGTCGGCGTGCGACCCACCGTTGAGGATGTTCATCATCGGGACCGGAAGCACATGGGCGTTCGGGCCGCCGACGTAGCGGAAGAGCGGCAACCCTGCCGACTCGGCCGCGGCATGCGCCACTGCGAGCGAGACACCGAGGATGGCGTTGGCGCCGAGGGTCTCCTTGTTGGTCGAACCGTCGAGGGCCATCATCTCGGCGTCGATGAGCCGCTGCTCGCTCGCGTCGAAACCGACCAGGCGCGGGTTGATCTCCTCGATGACCGCGTCGACGGCCTGCTCGACGCCCTTGCCGAGGTAGCGGCCCTTGTCGCCGTCGCGCCGCTCGGACGCCTCGAAGGCGCCGGTCGAGGCGCCCGACGGGACAGCCGCGCGCGCGAACGTGCCGTCGTCGAGACGGATCTCGACCTCGACGGTGGGGTTGCCGCGCGAGTCCAGGATCTCGCGGGCGCCAATCTCCTCAATGCTGGCCACTTGGCTCTCCTGTGCTGGTGCTGCTCATGTGCTGTGAATGGGTCCGTGGGACGGGCTCCGTGGGTGCTCGGCGCGGGCGGAACCGCGGTGGCGAGGACCTGCGCGCACACCGAGCACAGGTGCCGGGTTCGAGCCTAGCCCGTGGCGCGCGCCACCCGACGGAGCGACCCGGCATACGGGCGGGTTGGGTGGCCGGGCGCCGAGGCGCGCCTTCGGTCGCCGGGCGAACCCGACTCAACCGACGAAAGCCATTTTTACTTGTTCCTTACCAAAGCGTGACCAAGTGCAGGCATACTCACAACCAGCCATCCGGGGGGGTGGAGCTGGTCGTTCATAGGGCACCAGGGGGTGCCGGGGGTGGGGTGGGGGACATGGGTCAGCCCATGCGCGATTCGGGGGTCGTCCTTCTCGACGTGAGCACGCGTCCGGTGACGCAGCCGCTCAGCGAGAGGGGCCGGGGGCAGCGACTGCTGCAGCTCGGGATCGCTGGTGGTGACCTGCTGGTCATCACGACGGCCACCGCGCTGGCGGCGGTCGGACGGACGAGCCTGGATGTCTTCGACGTCGCGAACGACGTCAACCAGGTCGCCCAGTCGGTCGGCCTCTGGATCGTGGCTGCCTGGATGATCGCCAACCTCGCGCTCGGGACCTACACGAGCAGCCATCTGGGTGTCGGGACCATCGAGTACGCCCGGGTGTGCAGCGCCGCAGGCCTCACGGCCGGGGTCATCGGCATCCTCAGCTACCTCACGAAGTTCAACCTCTCTCGGGGCTTCTTCGTGCTGATCTTCGCGATCGGACTGCCGCTCGTGCTCCTCTGGCGGTGGTATGCCAGGCGACTCGTGCACCGTGCACACGCCCACGGCCACCTGCTGACCCGGGTGCTCATCTCGGGCTCGGCCTCGCACGTCGACGACGTCGCCGCGGTGCTCGAACGTGAGACGTGGCTCGGCTACCGCATCGTCGGCGCTCTCACGCCGTCGTCGCGGCCGTCCCCGGCCACCCCGCGCGGCGTCCCGGTCGTCGGGACCACCGGGCAGACCGCGGAGTCGGCCCTCGCGGAGAAGGCTGACCTCGTGGTCTTCACCGAGGGCGCCTTCCCCTCGGCCGTCGACTTCCGCCGCATCGCCTGGGACCTCGAGGGGCACCACGTGCAGATGGCGGTCGTCCCCAGCCTGAGCGACATCAGCTCCGGCCGCATGGCCATGCGCCCCGTCGGAGGGCTGCCGCTCGTGCACGTCGAGCCGCCCCAGAGCCTGGGCGCCTCCCGTGGCCTCAAGCGCGCCTTCGACCTCGTCGGTGCCACGCTCCTGCTCCTGCTCGCCGCGCCCGTCATGGTCGTCTTCGCGATCGCCACCAAGCTGCAGGACGGCGGCCCCGTGCTCTTCCGCCAGACGCGCGTCGGGCGCGACGGCGAGCTCTTCGAGTGCCTGAAGTTCCGCAGCATGGTCGTCGACGCCGAGGCGAAGCTCGCCGGCATCACGCACCTGAACCAGAACGCCGACGGCGTGCTCTTCAAGGCCCAGCACGACCCCCGCATCACCGCGGTCGGGGCCTTCATGCGCCGCTACTCCATCGACGAGCTGCCCCAGCTGATCAACGTGGTGAACGGGGACATGAGCCTCGTCGGGCCCCGTCCCGCACTGCCGGCCGAGGTACGCCGCTACGTCCCCGACGTCCAGCGCCGCCTGCACGTCCGCCCGGGCATGACGGGACTCTGGCAGGTCTCCGGCCGCAGCGACCTCTCCTGGGAGGACACCGTGCGCCTCGACCTCTACTACGTCGACAACTGGTCCAGCGTGCAGGACCTGTCGATCATGGCGAAGACCATCCACGCGGTCCTGCGTTCACACGGCGCCTACTGAGGCCGTCGCCCCAGCCCGGTGAGGGCCGCGCTGCCACACCCGAGTGGCGCGGCTCTCCCCGTATGCCCGGGCATCACCTGTGGTCGTATGCCGGCCGGCAGGCTCAGGCGTCCGGCTCCGCGTGCGCGCCGGCCGCGCTCGCCGACTCGAGTCCCCGCAGGGTCTCGCGCAGGGCGGCCTCGGCGTCGATGCCCTCGAGCCTGGCCCGACGGACGAGGTCGAGCAGCTGCGCGCCCAGGTCACCGGTCGCGACCGCGTCGTCGACGAGATCGTCGCGGCCCGCCCGGCGCAGCCGCGACACGTACTTCTCGGCCCGGGCCAGGGCGGGCAGCGAGCTCGGGACGCCTTCGAGGGGGTGGGTGCGATGCTGCTTCTCGTCGGCCTTGATCGACTCCCAGTTGGCCTCGACGGCGTCGGCCGTGTCGGCCTCGACGTCGGAGAAGACGTGCGGGTGTCGCCGGACCAGCTTGTCGACGAGCCCGCCTGCGACGTCGTCGATGCCGAAGGGGTCGCTCGGGTGCTCCTGCGCCACGCGGGACTGGAAGGCGATCTGCAGCAGGAGGTCGCCGAGCTCCTCCTGCATGTGTGCCCGGTCGCCGCTCTCGATGGCCTCGATGGCTTCGTGCGCCTCCTCGAGGAGGTACGGCACGAGCGAGGCATGGGTCTGCTTCGCATCCCACGGGCAGCCGCCCGGCGAGCGGAGCCGGTCCATGACGGCGACGACGTCGAGCAGCCGCGCGCCCGGCACGTCGAACGAGCCGATGAGCAGCTCGACCTCGGGCGGCTCGGGAAGCCGCGACACCTCGACCGCGATGGCGTCGCTGAGGCCGGGGTCACCGTCGGACGAGCCGACCCAGACGATGTCGCCGAGCTCGGAGGCCGAGACGAGGTCGCGAGCAAGGTCGGCCGGGTGACCGTCCTCACGCGGCAGCACCGCGATGCCGGCCTCCGCCACGGCGACGACCTGCGGCTCGTCGGGACGGCCCCAGACCGCATGCGCCCGCGCGAGGCCGGTCCAGGCCTCGCGCGTCAGCAGGCCCGGGGCGATGCGCGGCGTCGTGACGAGCAGGACGAGGCGGGCGGTCACGAGGGAGGGGGCGGCGGGGCCTACTGGGCCGTGGCCGGGGCGGTGTTGCCCCCCGGCTTGACCCAGTTGGGCGTCTGCTGACCGATGGTGAAGTAGACCGGCCCCTCGTCGGACTGCACGACCGAGCCGTACTTGGGGTTGACCGTGATGTCGGCCTTCTTGAGGTCGGCGCGGTAGGCGGCCACGTCTGCGGGCGTCATCTTCTGCGACTGGATGAGGGCGACGGCCTCGACGAACTCCTTCGTCGTGTCGGTGGCGTCGGGGATCGAGGAGATGACCGACGCGTACGTCTGGTCGGGCTTCCAGCTGCCGGACTGGGCGACGGCGTCCTTGAGCAGGGGCGCGGCGACGAGGGCCGTGACGACGATGTTCTCGGCGAAGTCCAGCTTGGCGGCCTTCAGCTGGTCGAACGTCTTGCGGACGTCGGCCTCGTGGATGACCTCACCGTTGACGACGGCGGCGGCCTGCTGGCGCGTCTCGAAGCCGCACCCGCCGAGCAGCGACACGGCACCGAGCGCCGCGATCGCGGCGACGACCACGCGCTTGACGGGTTGAGCAGACCAAGCCTTCACGAATTTCCTCCTCTGGCGGATGCGTCTGACATCCTACGGGGCGCTCACGCTGGATCTCGCCGCGCCCGGCGAGGCGGCCGACGACGCGCCGGCCGCGGCCGCGATGTCGTCGAGCAGGACGGCCGTGATCAGCTGCCGCGCCCACGTCAGGACCTCCACGTCACGCAGCGGCTTGCCGCCGACGCGCGCCGTCATCGGGACCGGGACGAGGATCGTGCCGAGGGCCTCCTTGACGATCGTGCCCGGGTAGAGGCGCATGAGCCGCAGCTGCTGGCTCTCGCGCAGCTCCTTGACCGGGCCGAACCGCACGACCTTGCCCTGCACCCCGATGTCGCCGATGCGGGCGGCGCGGGCCACGACGCGGAGCCGGGCGACCTCGAGGAGGTTCTGGACGGGCGTGGGCGGGGCGCCGTAGCGGTCGCGGAGCTCGGCGTCGATCTCGTCGACGGCCTCGAAGGTCTCGACGGTCGCGAGCTTCTTGTAGGCCTCGAGGCGCAGCCGCTCCCCCGGCACGTAGTCGTGTGGTAGGTGGGCGTCGACGGGCAGCTCGATCTTGATCTCGGCGGGCAGGTCGACGGCGTCGCCACGGAAGTCGGCCACGGCCTCGCCGATGAGGCGGACATAGAGGTCGAAGCCGACGCCCTGGATGTGGCCCGACTGCTCGCCGCCGAGCAGGTTGCCGGCGCCGCGGATCTCGAGGTCCTTCATGGCGACCGCCATCCCGGAGCCGAGGTCGGTGTTGCTGGCGATGGTGCGCAGACGGTCGTGCGCCGTCTCGGTCATCGGCTTCTCGGGCGGGTAGAGGAAGTAGGCGTAGGCGCGCTCGCGGCCACGTCCGACACGGCCGCGGAGCTGGTGCAGCTGCGAGAGGCCGAGCATGTCGGAGCGCTCGACGATGAGGGTGTTGGCGTTGGAGATGTCGAGGCCGGTCTCGACGATCGTCGTGCACACGAGCACGTCGAAGCGCTTCTCCCAGAAGTCCTCGACGACCTGTTCGAGCTTGTGCTCTCCCATCTGGCCGTGGGCGGTGGCGATGCGCGCCTCGGGGACGAGCTCGCGCAGCCGCGCCGCGGCCTTCTCGATGCTGCTGACCTTGTTGTGCACGAAGAAGACCTGGCCCTCACGGAGCAGCTCGCGGCGGACGGCCGCGGTGATCTGCTTCTCGTCGTAGGGACCGACGAAGGTGAGCACCGGGTGGCGCTCCTCGGGCGGCGTTGCCAGAGTGGACATCTCGCGGATTCCGGTCACCGCCATCTCGAGGGTGCGCGGGATCGGGGTGGCCGACATCGACAGGACGTCGACGGCCGTGCGCATCGTCTTGAGCAGCTCCTTGTGCTCGACGCCGAAGCGCTGCTCCTCGTCGATGATGACGAGACCGAGGTCCTTGAACGTCACGTCCTTGGCGAGCAGGCGGTGCGTGCCGATGACGAGGTCGATCGTGCCGTCGGCCATGCCGGCCATGACGTCCTTGGCCTCCTTGTCGCTCTGGAAGCGCGACAGCGAGGAGACCTTGACCGGGAACTGGGAGTAGCGCTCGGCGAAGGTCTGCTGGTGCTGGCTGACGAGCAGGGTCGTCGGCACGAGGACCGCGACCTGCTTGCCGTCCTGGATCGCCTTGAACGCCGCGCGCACCGCGATCTCGGTCTTGCCGTAGCCCACGTCGCCACAGATGAGCCGGTCCATCGGGACCTGCTTCTCCATGTCGGCCTTGACCTCGTCGATGCTGACCAGCTGGTCCGGGGTCTCGACGTAGCCGAAGGCGTCCTCGAGCTCGCGCTGCCATGGGGTGTCGGGCGCGAACGCGTGACCCTTGGTGGCCTGACGGGCGCTGTAGAGCCGGATGAGGTCGGCGGCGATCTGCTTGACGTAGCGCTTGGCTCGCGACTTCGTCTTGGTCCAGTCGGAGCCGCCCATCTTGTTGAGCGTGGGCTCCTCCCCGCCGACGTACTTCGTCACCTGGTCGAGCTGGTCGGTGGGCACGAAGAGCCGGTCCCCGGGCTGCCCACGCTTGCTCGGGGCGTACTCGATGACGAGGTACTCGCGCGTCGCGCCGGCCACGGTGCGCTGCATCATCTCGACGAAGCGACCGACACCGTGCTGCTCGTGGACGACGTGGTCACCCGGGCGCAGCTGGAGGGGGTCGACCTGGTTGCGGCGGCGCGACGGCATACGCCGCATGTCCTTCGTGGACGTGCCGCTCCCGGGCTGGCCGGTCAGGTCGGTCTCGGTGAGCACCTCGACGCGCGCCCCCTCGTGGACGAAGCCGCGACCGAGCGGGGCCGTCGTGACGTGCACCCAACCCGGCTCGAGCGAGTCGTCCCGGGTGGTGTCGAGGGGACGGACCGCGACCTCGTGCTCGCCCAGCACCTCGGCGACACGCTTGGCGAGACCGGGCCCCTCGGTGACGACGGCGACGGCCCAGCCTTCGCGGACCCGCTCGCGCAGGTGCTCGACGGCCCGGTCGGTGTCGCCGCGGAAGGCGTCGGGGTCGGTGGTGCGCACCGCCAGGCGCTCGTCGACGTCGTCGTCCTCGATGACGAGCTCTGCGTCGGCCGCAAAGGGCGTGAGGGTCCACCAGGCGCGCCCGGTGCGCTCGGCGAGGGCACGCACCTCGGCGAGTGACCAGTACGACGCGCTGCCGAGCAGCGACTGGAGGTCGACGGGCACCTGGTTGCCGGCGGCGGCGTTGGCCCAGCTCGCCTCGAGGAACTCCTCGCTCGTCGCGACGAGGTCGTGCGCGCGGCGCCGCACCCGCTCCGGATCGGCGAGCAGCACGGTCGAGCGCTGCGGCAGGACGTCGAGGACCGACTCCATGCCGTCGACGAGGGCCGGCGCGAGGGACTCCATGCCCTCGACGGCGATGCCCTCGGCGACCTTGGAGAGCATCTCGGCGACCCCTGGGAGCTGGTCGGCGAGCGCCCGAGCGCGGGCGCGCACGGCGTCGGTGAGGAGCAGCTCGCGGCACGGCGGCGCCCAGAGCCCGTGCTCGGCGATCTCGAGGGACCGCTGGTCGGCGACCTTGAACCAGCGCACCTCCTCGACGGTGTCGCCCCAGAACTCGATGCGGACCGGGTGCTCCTCCGTGGGCGGGAAGACGTCGAGGATCCCGCCACGCACGGCGAACTCGCCGCGCCGCTCGACGAGGTCGGTGCGCGTGTAGGCGGCAGCGACGAGTGCGTCGACGACGTCCTCGAGGGGGCGCTCGTCGCCCGCGCGCAGCGCGACGGGCACGAGCTCGCCGAGCCCCTTGGTCAGCGGTTGGAGGAGGGCGCGCACGGGCGCGACGACCACCGAGAGCGGGCCGTATGCCGGGTCGTTCGGGTCGGGGTGCGCGATCCGTCGCAGCACGGCCAGTCGCCGGCCGACGGTGTCGCTGCGAGGCGAGAGACGCTCGTGCGGCAGCGTCTCCCACGACGGGAACACGGCGATGCGGTCCGCTGAGAGGAAGAGGCCGAGCGCGCTCGCGAGGTCCTCGGCCTCGCGAGTCGTCGCGGTGACGACGACGAGCGGGGCCGGCTCCGTGGCCGGCCCGGTGGTGACCGGCACGGTGGTGGCGGGCGCGGCGGCGTTCCGGTCCAGAGCGCCGGCTCGGGACCCGTCGGCCTGCTGGGCCAGCGCCGCCACGAGGAACGGCCGCGTGCCGTCGCTCGCGGAGACGTCGACGAGGCGGGCACGCCCCACCTGGTCGAGGACGTGGCGGACATCGGGAAGCGCCCTGAAGGCGGACAGCAGTGGGTGCGGCATCAGGTCCTCCAGTCTAGGTCCGTGCGGTGACGGCCGTGACGCCGGTGCAGGCGCCCGCCGCCCGGCGGAGATGCACGTCCGGGGCAGCCTCGAGGCCGGCCGTCAGCGTGGCGCGTGGAAGCGCTGCTGGGCGTCGAGCAGCCCGACCTCGATGAGAGCCTCGACGGCGTCGGCCCCCTCGTCGATCAGGAACGGCAGGACCTCGCTCCGCTCGGCCTTGGAGAAGTCCTTGAGCACGTAGTCTGCGGGGTCCTGGCGGCCCGGCGGCCGGCCGATGCCGAGACGCACCCGGAGGTAGTCGCGGGTGCCGAGCGAGCGCGAGATGGAGCGCAGGCCGTTGTGCCCGCCCTCACCACCGCCCTGCTTGAGCCGCACGAGTCCGGCGTCGATGTCGAGCTCGTCGTGGAGCACGACCACGCGGTCGGCGGGCACGTCGTAGTACTTCGAGAGACCGGCGACGGCCGAGCCCGACTCGTTCATGAACATCGACGGGACGGCGAGGACCACCTTGGGGCCACCGACCCGAAGGCGCGCCTCGGCAACGCGCGCCCGGGCGGCCTTGTGCGCCTTGAAGGTGGCACGTCCACCGGCCGCGCGGCCGGCGACCTCGTCGACCGTCATGGCTCCGACGTTGTGCCGGTTCTCGGCGTATCCGGGCCCGGGGTTGCCGAGTCCGACGACGAGCCAGGTGTCCATGCGGTCCTCGATCGGTGGTCAGGTCGTGATGGGCTCACGGTCCGGTGCTGGTGGTGCTGGTGCGGGCACGGGCCCCGCCGAGCCGGGGCTCGGGCGGGACCCGTGGACGCGTGGTGTGGCGCGCGGCGCCACGGAAGGGAGCTTCGGCTCAGGCCTCGTCGCCCTCTGCCTTGGCCTCGTCGCCCTCGGCGGACTCGGCGGACTCGGCGGGCTCAGCGGCCTCCTCGTCGGACTCCTCACGCTCGATGCCGGCCTCGGCCTCGGCCTCGGCGAGCTCGGCCTCGAGGGCCTCGGCGGAGATGGCCTGCGTGACGTTGACGACGAGCGCCTCCTCGTCGGTGACCAGGGTGGCACCCTCGGGCAGCTCGACGGCGCCCGCGAGGATCTGCGTGCCCGCCTCGAGGCCCTCGACGGAGACGACGACGTTCTCGGGGATGTTCGTGGCGAGCGCCTCGACCTGCAGCGTGTTGTGGTCGAGCGTGACGACGGTCTCGGGAGCGGCCTCGCCCTCGAGGTGCACGGCGACGTCGACGGTGACCTTCTCGCCCTTGCGGACGACGACCAGGTCGACGTGGTCGATGACGGGCTTGATCGCGTCGCGCTGGACGTCCTTGGCGAGGGCGAGCTGCTCGTTGCCGTCGACGACGATCGTGAGCAGGGCGTTGGCCTGCTTGAGCGCCATCATCGTGTCGTGGCCCGGCAGCGAGATGTGCACGGGCTCGGTGCCGTGGCCGTACATGACGGCCGGGATGTTGCCGGCGCGGCGGATCTTGCGGGCGGCGCCCTTGCCGAAGTCGGTGCGCTTCTCGGCGACGAGCTTGGTGTTGTCGGACACGGGGGTCTCCTGGGTATCTCGGGTGAGGCGGTCTATGTGGTCGGCCTCGACGCGGGACGACGCGCGGTGTCGGTGGTGACGGAGCAGGAAGGTGATGTGGTCCGCACGCAGAGGCGAACCCGACCGTGGAGCTCCACGTCAGGCCACCGCGTCGATCACGGACCTCGTCACGCCCTGCCGTGGCAGCCGTGCACCGTCCCTCGCCGAGGCAACTGCTCGATCTTACGGGACGGACGCCCGGGCGGTGAAATCCGTGGCGGGCCGGTGCCCACGGTGGCGGCCACCGTGGCGGCCACGGTGGCGGGCACGCTCATCGGGACGGCATACGCCCCAGCACCCACTCGTCGGTGAACGTCCCTCCGGCTCCGCGCACGAAGCCGAAGCGCAGCTCGGTGGACGTGACCCGGAGGTCGGCGAACCCGTACGTCGGGTTCCGTGCCGTTCCGGACGCGGTCGCGAAGTAGCCACTCTCCGGGCTCGTCGCGGAGACCGGTCGCAGGTCGACGCCGCCTGTGCCGACCGTCGCGAACACCGTCCCGGCGCCGGCGACCATGGACGCGTCGGCGTCGACGACGCACGCGGGCGAGTAGGACCCGACCGTGACGCGGCCGCAGCCCTCGCCCTCCCGCAGCTGCTTGGTGCGCTGGTACAGGTGCTCGTGCCCGGAGAGCACGACGTCGACCCGTTCGGAGACGAGCAGGTGCAGCAGGTCCGGGCCGACGGGGCACCCGTAGCGGCCCATCGTGAGGCAGGACTCGTGCATGGCGACGACCACCCACCGGATGCCGGCCCGTCGGGCGCCGTCGATCGCCGCCGCCGTCCACGCATAGCGAGCCGACCCTGCCGTGTAGTGCCACGTGCCGTCGGGGAAGGTCAGTGCCGGCGAGATGAGCACGACGCGCACGAGGGGCGCGGCGTGCGGGAGGTCGACGTAGTACTGCCGCGCGTACTGGCCGACGATGCCGGGGAGCCGGTTGGGCAGGCACTCCTCGAACCGGTCGATGGACCCGTTGCCGCCGCTGCTCTCGTGGTTGCCGGCGAGAAGCTGGAAGGGAAAGGTCGTGCCGACGTGCGAGGTCACGAAGGAGCACCAGGCCTGCTCTCCGCCGGCCGAGCCGTAGGAGAGGTCACCGAGTGCGAGGTGCGCATCGGAACCGCCCGCCGCAAGGGCCTCGAGCACACCAGCGGTGTTCGCCGTGGCGCCGTAGTCCCCGGCCGCTGTCAGGTGCACGCTGGTCGGGTTAGCGGTCGAGCGCGCGGAGCCCGCGCGCGGTGCGCTCGTGGGGCGCGGCGACAAGGGGGTCGAGGTGGCGGTCGCCCCCCGGGCATCCGAGGCCGCTGGAGCGGCCGGGACCGGGCGGTCACCCTGCGAGGCGCATGCGGCCGGGCCGGCCAGGGTGAGGACTCCCAGCACGCCGACCACGGCTCGACGCCACTGCACTCTCGTCAGTCTAGGGTGCGCTGGCGGAGTCGACCCGACGGGCGGCAGGGTCGTCTGCCGGGCGAACCGGCCCTCGCGCCTCGTCGGCTCGCACGGCCACGAGGCCGGCGACGATGAGCAGGCCACCGACGAGCTGGATCGGGGTGGGCAGCTCGGCGAGGACCAGCCACGCGAAGAGCACGGCGAAGAGCACCTCGGTCAGGGCGACGAAGGAGGCGACCTTGGCGCCGAGCATGCGCACGGCCGCGATCCCCGTGACGTAGGCGAAGGCGGCGGCCACGAGCGAGATGACGAGGACCGGCACCCACCAGTCCACCACGACGCCGCCGAGCGGCACGCGTGCAGCACCGCGGCTCATGTCGAGCACCCCGATGAGGCCGGCGAGACCGAGGGACACCGCGCCGACGGCGAGGCCGCCTCCGGCCAGTGCGAGCGGCGGCACGTCGTCGTCGACGTGGTCGGCGAGCAGGAAGTAGAGGACGAGGCAGATGGCAGCACCCAGGCCCCAGAGCACCCCGACGAGGCTGACGCTCGCGCCGCCCAGGACGTCGAGGACGAGAAGCAGACCGGCCACGGCGAGCACCATCCCGGCCAGGGTGAGACGGCGCGGCGCCTGACGCTGTCGCAGCCAGAGCCAGCCGACGATGAGGACCGGTGCGAGGTACTCGAGCAGCAGTGCCACGCCGACCGACAGGTGGGTCACCGCGTTGAAGTAGGCGAGCTGGCAGCCCGCGACGCCGGTGAGGCCGTAGCCGACGACGACCCACGCGTTGCGGCGCAGCGCCGCCCACCGGCCGCGCAGCGACCACAGGGCGGGCCCGAGCAGCACGAGGGCGGCGAGGGTGATGCGCATCGTGACGACGGCTCCCGGTGACCAGCCGCCGGTGAGCAGCGACTTGCCGAAGGCACCCGACGTGGCGAACGCCGCTGCGGAGGCGAGCGCGACGCCGAGGCCGACGAGCGGGTGGCGGACCGGCCGGGACGACGATGGCGTCGCCCCACTCGTCCCTGCACCCACCACCGAAGCCTTGCCGACCACGACCTGATCTGCCATGACAGTCCCTCGCCGCTCCTGCTGGCGCTCGCACCCGGCGTCCGGCGCGCCCACGTCAGTACCAAAAATGATTACACTCATGACAGTAGCGATCCTTGCCGTCAGGAGTCAACATGCTTTTCACCCATGACACCGACGTCGCCCTCGCAGCCGCCGCGGCCCTCGTCAACACGATGCCGGGCTCGGTGCCCGGCGACGACGACCCTGACCGGCTGACGACGCTCGACGAGCTCGAGGCGCTCTACCGCGGACAGGGCTGGACCGGCCGTTTCGACCGCGACCTCGTCGAGCTCGAGGGGGTCCGGGCGATGCGTCCACGGTTGCGCGGCTTCTGGGACCGTGACGAGGCCGGCGTCGTCGTGCTCGTCAACGAGCTGCTCGCCGAGGCGCGAGCCGTCCCCCAGCTCGTCGACCACGACGACGTGGGCTGGCACGTCCACGCCACCCCGGCCGACGCCCCCCTCCCCCGGCGGATGGCCGTCGAGGCCGCGATCGCGGTCATCGACGTCGTGCGCGCCGGTGAGCTGGCCAGGCTGCGGGTCTGCGAGGCCGCCGACTGCGACGACGTGGTTGTCGACCTCTCCCGCAACCGCTCTCGCCGCTTCTGCGAGGGCGGTTGCGCGGCGCGTGCGCACACGGCTGCCTACCGGGCCCGCCGGGCCGCGCACGGCTGAGGGTCGGCGCAGCCCACGACGCACGGAGGGCGTATGCCGCCGGGCGCGTCCCGACGGCATACGCCCTCGTCGTGTGGGGAGGCGCTCAGGCCTTGCCGTCGAAGAGGCTGGTCACCGAGCCGTCCTCGAAGACCTCGCGGATCGCCATCGAGACGAGCGGGGCGATCGAGAGGACCTCGAGCTTGTCGAAGCGGCGGTCGTCGGGGATCGGCAGGGTGTTGGTGACGATGACCTCCTCGACCTTGCACGCCTTGAGGCGGTCGACCGCCGGGCCCGACAGGATCGCGTGCGTGGCGGCGATGATGACGCCCGCGGCGCCCTCCGCCATGAGGGCGTCCGCCGCCTTGGTGATCGTGCCCGCGGTGTCGATCATGTCGTCGACGAGCACGCAGACCCGGCCCTTGATCTCACCGACGACGCGGTTGGCGACGACCTCGTTCGGTCGGTTGATGTCGCGCGTCTTGTGGATGAAGGCCAGCGGGGCGCCACCGAGACGCGAGCTCCAGTCCTCGGCGACCTTGATCCGGCCGGCGTCGGGCGAGACGACCGCGAGGTCGAGGTGACCGTACTTCCTGCCGACGTAGGCCGCGAGGATCGGCATCGCCATGAGGTGGTCGACGGGGCCGTCGAAGAAGCCCTGGATCTGGGCGGTGTGCAGGTCGATCGCCATGAGCCGGTCGGCGCCGGCCGTCTTGAAGAGGTCGGCCATGAGGCGGGCCGAGATCGGCTCGCGGCCGCGGTGCTTCTTGTCCTGGCGGGCGTAGCCGTAGAAGGGCAGGACCACGGTGATGCGCTTGGCCGACGCCCGCTTGAGCGCGTCGATCATGATGAGCTGCTCCATGATCCACTCGTTGATCGGAGCGGTGTGGCTCTGGATGACGAAGGCGTCGGAGCCGCGCACGGACTCCTCGTAGCGGACATAGATCTCGCCGTTGGCGAAGTCGTAGGCCGACGTCGGCACGAGGTTGGTGCCCAGCTCCTTTGCGACCTCCAGCGCCAGCTGCGGGTGAGCCCGCCCCGAGAAGACCATGAGGTGCTTCTCGGTGGTCTTGTTGATGCCGGTCATCCCTGGGCGTCCTTCGTCTCGGTGGTCGGCTCGGCCGGCTCGGTGGTCGGCTCGGTGGTCGGCTGGTCCTGCGCGGCTCGGGCGGCCTCGTCGGTCTTCGTGCCGGCACGGCGGCGGGCGACCCAGCCGTCGACGTTGCGCTGCTGGACGCGGGTCACCGCGAGCTGGCCGGCGGCGACGTCGCTCACGACCGCGGACCCCGCGGCGACGTAGGCACCGTCGGCGATCGTCCGCGGAGCCACGATGACCGAGTTGCTCCCGACGAAGCTGTGGGCGCCGACGTTCGTGTGGCTCTTCGTGACGCCGTCGTAGTTGGCGAAGATCGTGCCGGCACCGATGTTGGCGCCCTCGCCGATGGTCGCGTCGCCGCAGTAGGTCAGGTGCGGGACCTTGGCGCCCGCGCCGATGTCCGCGTTCTTCGTCTCGACGAAGCCGCCGATCTTGCCCTGGGCTCCGAGGCGGGTGCCAGGACGCAGGTAGGAGAAGGGCCCGACGCTTGCGCCGGGCCCGATCTCGGCCAGCTCCGCCTGCGTGCGGACGACGCTCGCGCCGTCGCCGACCTCGACGTCGGTCAGCGTCGTGTCGGGGCCGATGACGCAGTCGCGACCGATCGTGCTCGCCCCGAGGATCTGGGTGCCGGGGCGCACGACCGTGTCGGGACCGATGGTCACGTCGGCGTCGAGCCACGTGGTCGCCGGGTCGATGACGATCGCACCGTCGCGCATCGCCCGCTCGACGGTGCGTCGGTTGAGCTCAGCCCCGAGACGGGCGAGCTGGACCTTGTCGTTGACCCCTTCGGTCTGCCACAGGTCGGCGACGAGGTGCGCGCGGACTCCCAGACCACGTCCACGAGCGATCGCGATGACGTCGGTGAGGTACTTCTCGCCCTGGGCGTTGTCGGTGCCCACCTCGGAGAGCGCCTCGCGCAGGACCGCGGCGTCGAAGGCATACAACCCGCTGTTGACCTCGCGGATCGCGCGCTGCTGCTCGTCGGCGTCCTTCTGCTCCACGATGGCGACCACCGAGCCCTCGGGGTCACGGACGACGCGGCCGTAGCCGGTGGGGTCCGCAAGCGTCGCCGTGATCACGCTGACGGCGCTGCCGGCCGCGTGGTGCGCCGCGACGAGATCCTCGAGGGTCTCGCTCGTGAGCAACGGCACGTCGCCGTAGGTGACGACGACCGTGCCGGCGAGGTCACCGGGTAGTGCCTCGAGCGCGCACTCGACGGCGCGGCCCGTGCCCTTGACGTCGTCCTGGTCGGCGACGACCGCCTCAGGGTCGACCTGCGACACGTGCTCTGCGACGCGGTCGCGCTCGTGTCGCACGACGACGGCGAGGTGGTGCGGGCTCGTGCCCCTCGCCGCCCGGATCGCGTGGGCCACGAGACTGCGGCCGCCGATCGTGTGGAGGACCTTGGGGGTCGTGGACTTCATGCGTGTGCCCTCACCGGCGGCGAGGACGATCACGGCGGTCGGCCGTAGATCGCTCACAGGGCGCAGCTCCTTTTTGGATCGGGGTGCACTCGGGTGCGTACGACCCCGGCCCAGAAGGGCGCCGGGGTGCGCCTCGGCCATGCTACTCGCGGGCCGTGGAGGCGCCGCCCCCGCCGTGGGAGCGCCGCCGTGACCCTCCACGTGCTCATCGGCGGCGCAGGTTCGTGCCCGGGGCCAAACGGCGTCGCGTGGGTTCGCCGTGACAGGTCCTGTCGTGCCGCATCGAGCATGTCGCCATCAGCCCCGGTCTCGTCGGTCAAGAGGTTTTGGTCCGGTCGGCAGGCCCCCACACCGTTCGTCGCTAGGTTCGGCGACATGACCCAACCAGCCAGCATCGTCCGGTTGATCCGATCGGACGCCCTCACAGACACCGCGCCCTACGCGTATGCCGCCACGACCGACGGGCCGGCCCGCCTCGTCTTCGCGGCGGGGTCCTGCCCGCTCGACGATGCGGGCGCCACCGTGGCGCCCGGCGACATCGCGGCCCAAGCCAGGCAGTGCGTCGACAACATGGTCGAGGCCCTGGCGGCGGCCGGCGCGACCATGCGCGACGTCGTCTACACACGCGTGCTCGTCGCGACGACGGTGCGCGAGGACCTCGTCGCGGCGTGGACGGTGGTGCACGACGCGTTCGGAGACCACGAGGTGCCGAGCACCCTGCACGGCGTGACCGTGCTCGGCCACCCCGACCAGCTCGTCGAGATCGAGGCCGTCGCCGCCCTCGGCCCGTGACGAGGTGCGTCAGCTGCCCGCCGCCCGCGCCGTCCGCTCCGAGGACTGCTGCGCAGCTCTGCCTCGAGTCGCGCATCGCAGGGCCTCAATAGGGTAAAGACCTCGGCGTACCGAGGTATCCAGGGTCGGGCAGCAGGTCGGGAAGGGGACATGAACGGTTTCGTGTTGGACTACGAGGCGTTGTTCGACGCCACCCCTACCCCGTACCTGGTGCTCACTCCCGACCTCACGATCGTCGCCATGAACAAGGCCCGCGAACGGGTCACCGGCACCTGGCGTGAAGACATCATCGGCCGCGACATCTTCGAGGTGTTCCCCGACAACCCCCAGGAGCCGACAGCGACGGGGGTTGCCAACCTGCGGGCGTCCTTGGAGCGTGTGCTGGCCACCAAGCAGCCGGACACGATGCCGACGCAGAAGTACGACCTTCTCGACCCTGCCACCCAGACGTTCACGGAGCGCTGGTGGAGTCCGGTCAACGTGCCCGTCCTCGACGACAACGACGACGTTGTCCTGCTGTTGCACCGGGTGACCGAGGTGACCGAGTGGATGCAGATGAGATCGCAGCGCCAACAGGCCGTCGACCCGACCCTCGACGAAGCCGACAGCGACCTGTACTCGCGGGCTCAGGAGCTGCACGCGGCGTGGATGCAGGCCAGCCGCGACGTCGAGAACTTCCGCGCGGCCATGCGGTCCCAGCGAGCCATCGGTCAGGTAGTCGGCATGCTCATGGCGAGGATGCAGCTCACCGCGGAGGACGCCTTCGCCCTGCTGGTCCTGGAGTCCCAGCACCGCAACATCAAGTTGCGTGACATCGCAGACGAGCACCTCGTTCGGCACGCGCGGACGACGCCGACGCGCTCGAAGACCCCGAAGTGACTCTGACCAGAGCGCCCCGCACTGACGATCGCATCCGCCACCTCAGGGTCAGCCGAGCATTCACGGGTCGAGACGAAACTCTTCATCGAAGGGTTGGCTGAGCAGGTACGCCACGAACTCAGTAGAAGGTAGGTCGGTGGACGGCCCGCCTCAGGGCAAGGTGAACATTCGGCAACTGCCACTCTGCGCCACACCTTGCCTACCGGCGTACGTGGGGTCTTCGATGGAATGGCGCGTAGAACTCCACGACGCCGGCCCGCGGCCCCTCGTGGTGTTGGACGCCGCCGCCGTGCTCGCCGACGAAGGCGTTGACGGCATCCGCGATCGCTGATAGGTCAGCCCAGGCGCAGACGCGAACCTCCTGCACGTCCATCTCCCGTTCGAAGGCACGCGCGTCTTGGTTCTCGGTTCGGTGAGGCGGACCCATTCACCCACTGGCTCACCGCTGTTGACCATGCATGCTTGGGGGGAGGATCGTTGATCGCCGACGGAACCACGTCCTTCCGCAGGTCTCAATGGATCGGCGCTCCGAGCACGCCACTTCGATGGTGTCGGGACGCTGGCTGCGAACGGTCTTGGCGGGCGCCGGACGAGAGGACTTGTCATGAGCATTCGCGCCAAGCTGCGGCACCTGACCGAACACGCGACACGGCAGCCGAGCACGCCTGAGTCGCCACGGCCATCCACGGGGGAAGGCGACGCGACGTTGAACCTCGCGCGGTACAAGTACCTGCTCAGAGTGGCGTCACCGGAAGTCGTCGAGCAGTTGCACCGGGAGGCCTTCGCGGCCTTGGATCTCGAGCAGCGCGAGCGGGTCTTCCTCCGGCTGCGTCATGATCTCGCCGAGAACCAGCAGCCCGCCAGCAGCCAACCGGTCGACTTGGCGCGCGCCGCGGTGGCCGCCCATCAAACGGACCACGGGTACCTGGTCCGCATGTTGCGCCGCCCTGGTCAAGGCGTCACCGAGGGCCACGCCATGGGCGCAACCGGCGCGCTCACCGACATTGCCCTGTTTTCCGGGTCCGTAGTCGGTCCCGTCACCGCCACGATCGCCGCCGCATCATCTGCGTCCGAGGTGCTTGCCCGATTCGAAGTTTCCCCCGAGGCTGCCCAGGTCGATCCCGCCCTGTTCGCCGATCCCCGGACCGGGACCCCATCCCGCCACCGGCAAGCCGCCCTCGGAGGCCACGACATGGGCGATGGCCTGAACGGCGGCTTCCGCAAACCCTGACTCACCAATCATGGGCCCGGCTCAAGAGGTCAGGACCGCGCCGGGAGGGGACTTCCAGTACGCCATCCCCTCGGACGCGGCCGTACGAAACCTCACCGTCGTCTCAGCCAGACGCGGCCCTCACGAGGCAAGGTTCAGCACCCGAGCACATCCGCCATAAGCCGGGCGGAGAAACATCTGCGAGGCGCGCGCTCGGCGAGGAGACTCAGAAGGCACGGCCATTCGCCAACTTCTCTGTGGGTCGTCGGCACGTACACACCGCCATGGAAGCCGCGTCAACGAGCAGGTTGACGTCCCTGCCTCTTGTGTCGCCGCGGGCACAGACCGACGCCTCATGAACGGTCATCGTCGAAGTGGACGACCACAGGTGGTCGCACACTCGCAAGGAGGCCCTCATGACATCCATGACCGACCAGCGCAGGCGTCGCCGTGCCCATGGGAGCGCGCTCGCTGCCGCCGGCTTGGCCCTCGGGCTCGGCGTCACCGGCTGCTCCGCCGACGCCCATCCGGTCGCCTCCACCACGACGTCGACCGTGACCGCGACCGGCGCGAGGGGGGTGAGCACGCCGACAACTGCGCCTGCAGCGACCACGACGAACGGGGCGGAACGCGACATCGTCCTGGCGGGTCGGCACTTCCGGGCCCGGTGCGACGGCAGCGGACCCGCGGTCATCGCGGTGGCCGACTACGGGCGGTCCATGGACGACACGGGAACCGACCTCCAGAGCTTGGCCCCGCATGCTCAGGTCTGCCTTTACGACCGGCTCGGCGTCGGCCGCAGCGACTCGGCGCCGCACGTGCAGACCTTCGCCTCCCTGGCCGATGACCTCGACGGCGTCATCTCCGGGCTCGGGCTCACCCGCCCCGTCGTCGTGCTCGGTGACGCGCTCGGCGCGCCCATCGCGCTCACCTGGGCGAGCCGGCACGAGAAGGACGCCCGCGCTGTGGTGCTCGTCATGCCGACTCCTCCCGGCTTCATGGGCCCCCACGGGGCGCTGCTCAGGCTGCTGCCCCCGAAGGACCCGGGCGACCTCCAGCTGAGCAGCCTCAGGGCCGAACTGGACCGCTTCAACAACCCGGCGAGCAACCGCGAGAGCCTCGACCCCCGGTCCTGGGACGCCTACCTCCGGCTTCCGTCGACGTCCACGCCGCTCTACGACCTCGTCGGGGCTCCGACGCGGCCGTGGCCGGCCTCGGTCGACGAGAAGAAGGTCAACGGTGCATGGCAGCAGGGCCAAACCCGGGTGCTGGGGCAGTCTTCGTCCTCCCAGCTGGTCACGGTCACGGAGCAGTCCGACTGGCCAGCGGCCATCAAGCGGACCCTCGAGCGTGCGCTCCAGAGCTGACGCCTCGCCCGGAGGCCGAAGAGGCCGGGCTCAGCAGCGACCCACACGCAAGGGTCCAAAGAAAGCCTGATCGCGAACGACGAGTGGACGAAGTCCCACACCGTGTCGGCCGACGTCCGACGAGGTTTCGGCCTGGACCTGCTTGCACTCACGCCACGCAAGACCCGGAGGCTCCCGAGCGACATCGCGGCCCTCTTGGTCCCACGAAGCCTCACAATGGGTCTGTCCGCTCTTGCCGCAGGATCGATGAAACGTCGCTCTTCACCCAGCCTGGTACGGGAGGTCACCGCATGACTGCCAGCTACACGTGGGACGTGTTCTCCACCTTGGACGGCTACGGGTCCTACGGGCCCGACGGCGACTGGGGCGGCTACTGGAGCAAACAGGGACCGGAGCTCCTCGCGCACCGGGCGTCGCTGTTCGACACGCCGCAGCGGATGGTCTTCGGGGCGACCACGTTCCGCGAGAACGCCGAGATTCTGCTGCGCTCTGCGGACCCGCACAACCAGGACGAGTGGAACCGCCGGACGCTGTGCATGCCGGCCACCGTCATCTCCTCGACCCTGCACGACACGCTCGGCTGGCCGGACGCGACCGTCGTCAGCGGCGACGCGGGCCAGATCGTGACCCGGCTCAAGGAGGACTCGGACATACCTCTCCGCTCGCAGGCGAGCCTGTCGCTCAACCGCTCGCTGATGGCCGCCGGGTTGGTCGACCGCATCGAGGTGACGATCTTCCCGGTGATCTCGGGCAGGACGGGGACCAGCCCGATCCTGGCCGGGGCCGGTGACTTCGACCTCGAGCTGCTGGACTCACGGACCTTCGACGGTCGTAGCCAGCTGCTGGTCTACCGGCCGACGGCGCACGGGTGATCGACGTCGGGATTCTCACCCCACACGCCGCCGCGGGGGCCGATGACGAGCTCTGCGTCATGGCGGTAGACGTCCGCACGCGTGTGCGCAGGATCTCGCTGCTGCCGGACGGCTCGGCCCCCACGTCGCCCGAGGACCTGCGCCCGCACGCGGACCCGTCGCTGGTCGACGCGGCCGCGGCCGAGCTCGACCCGATGAGCCTGCAGGCGATTGCCTACGCCTCCACGAGCACGGCCTACGTCTTGGGGCACCGAGACGAGCGCGAGCTCGTCGCCCGGCTCGCCGATCGCTGGGACCTTCCGGTCTGCTCGACGCCTGCCTCCACCGTCGACGCCCTGCGTCACCTGGGCGCCGAGCGCCTGGCGGTCGTGCACCCGCCGTGGTTCGGGGAGGACCGCAACGCCCTCGGGGCAGCCTACTTCCGCGGCCAGGGCTTCTCGGTCTCCAGCGCCGACCTCGCCGACGTCACCGACGACCCGGCTCTCGTGCAGCCCGCCGAGGTGGTCGAGTGGGTCGCCGAGAACGTGCCGCGCGACGTCGATGCTGTCTTCCTGGGCGGCAACGGCTTCCGTGCCGCCCGAGCCGTAGACCCCTTGGAGCAGTGCCTGGATCGATTGGTCCTCGAGTCCAGCCAGGTCCTCCTGTGGTCGGTCAACGAGAGCCTCGGCAACCCGCTCAACGTCCGCGGCTTCGGCCGGCTGCTGGAACCACGACGAGAGGACCACTCATGAGGACGCTGCACGTCGGTCTCCGGGTGAACGACCGCGCACGCTCGGTCGCCTACTACACGGCGCTCGGCTACCAGGTGGTGGGCGAGGTGCCCGAGACGCCGATCGGCCACCTCACCATGCTGAAACTCCCCCGTGACCCCTTCGTCAGCCTGGAGCTGGTGCATGACCCGAGCCGCGGCGAGGTGGAGCCGGGTGACTTCAGCCACCTCGTCATCGCGGTCGCGGACGTACGTGCCACCCTCGGCGATCTGGCCGACGTGGGGATCGCGAGCGAGGCGCCCAGCTCCCCTGACGGTTCGGACACTTTTTGGACGGCCATGCTCACCGACCCCGATGGCTACCGCGTCGAGCTCGTCCAATGGCCACCCGGACACCCGGAGGGCATGACCGCCAGCGATCTGGGCGGCCGTGATGATGCACCGGAGGAGCGCAGCGCCAAGGACGTTGTCGCCGAGATGTTCCGGCGCCAGCAGGCCGGCGACGACACGGTGCTCGACGACCTGGTCGCGACCGAGTTCGTCAACCACGCCGCCGGCCCCCAAGGTCGCGAGGGCCTTCGGAAGATCCTGCACACCATCGACGTCGACCTCGGTCCGGTATCGCTCGAGCAGCACCACCTCGTCGGCGAGGGCGACCTGGTAGCCCAGCACCTGACCCTGCACGGCACCCACCGGGCATCGACCATGCCATTGCTCAGCGGCACCGAGGCATCCGGCGAGCCGGTGACGTGGACCTTCGTCCACCTCTGGCGGGTCGCAGACGGCACGATCGCCGAGCACTGGGCGTGCCGTGACGACATGGGCCTTCTCCTGCAGGCGCGCAAGGCCTCCGGCAAAGCGCCGCCGACGCCAGGTGCGTCGTGACAGTGCGCACCACCCCATGGAGCGCTGTGCAAGCAGATCCCTGAGAACGCCCCGCACCTCCCGAGCAGGCCAAGTCGGAAGCCCCCGCCCCTGGACCGGCTCAGGCCGACAGCTTTCGAGCGGACCACACGTAGGTGCCACCCCGCGCGGCGATTTGTCCGCCGTGCCGATCGATGATGCGGCGCACGGCCTGCTGCAAGGCAGTCAGGCGTTCTTCACCCAGTCGTTGATGGTCGCTGAACGTACTCAACATCCCAGGCCAGTCCCTGGCGTCGAACTCGCGGACCCACCGGTAGGTGCGGGTCTCTCCCGGCGACAACGACGAAACGGCACCGAAGGGGTCCGCGTCGTCGAGCCCGCTGGGATCCTGCCCCACGACGGACAGATCAGGCGCATACGTCTCGTATGCGACCCGTACCTCTGCCAGCAGGTCCTCGTCGAGCACGTGGTAGTTCCAAAACAGAGCGATGACTCCTCCCGGGCGAAGGAGCGACGCCGCCTTGCTCCCGCCGATGAGCGGATCGATCCACTGCCACGCATGACCGCAGGTGACCAGGTCGAACATCTCACCACGACTGTCCCAGTCCTCGAACGAGACGACATCGACCTCCACCCCCCGCGCGCGCGCCACCGCCGCCATCCGCTGGTCCGGCTCGACACCCACGACGCGGAACCCGCGGGCGGCAATAGCGGCAGCCACCTTCCCGGTGCCACACCCGACATCCAGCGTGTTCGAGGGGCGGGCGGCGAGCAGATCGTCGATCAGCGCATCGGGATAGCCCGAGCGAAACGCGTCATAGGCCTCCGCCGCCGAGCCGAACGACTCCGCGCGTCCTCGGTCCTGGTGCATCCCCTCCAACGGCACACCACGATGCTGCCACGCGCCACACGCAGACCGGGCGATGCTCCTCGAGGGCGCGCAGCCTCGCCGGCTCACCTCTTGCGGGTCCGCACTTACTGCGCCTACGATGGATGCATGAGTGAAGACGCACGACGGCCTCTGCCGGTCGAGACAGGACAGGCCCTGCGCGCGGCGGTCGACGCCGCGCGGGAGGCGCTCGAGCGTGCCGACGCCTCCCGCCCCCTCGACGCGCTGCCGCTGCTGCGAGCCGCCCAGGAGCACCTGACATCCGCCGTCGACGAGGCGATGGCGGCGGTCCTCGTGGCCGAGGGCGGCACGATCCGGACCACCGGCGCCCTGGCCGGCCTGTCGGAGAACGCCGTCGGGCCGCGCCTTGCCCGCACCAGCCTGCTCGGCGCCTACGGCTCCGAGGCCGGACGCGTCACCGCCGCCGGCGTCGAGCGGGCCCGCTACGACCTCGAGGAAGGACGGCACCGCCCCGCGCCCGACGCGTCGGACCGGCCGGTGCGCTTCCGCGCCCGCCGCAGCAGCACCTGAGGACCACCAGCCAGCCCGACCACGGAGGAGACGCCATGACGAACCCGAACCTCACGCACCTCTACTTCCTGCTCGACCGCAGCGGGTCGATGCAGTCGATCAAGGACGACACCGAGGGCGGCTTCGACGCCTTCGTCGCCGAGCAGCGCAGCCAGCCCGGCGAGTGCCGGGTGACCCTCGCGCAGTTCGATGACCAGTACGAGGAGGTCTACCGCGACGTGCCGGTGGCCGACGTGCCGCCGCTGTCCCTGTCACCGCGCGGATCCACCGCGCTGCTCGACTCCATCGGGCGCCTCCTCGGCGAGGCCGGCGCCCGCCTCGCCGCCCTTCCCGAGCACGAGCGTCCCGGCGTCGTCATCGTCGGGATCATGACCGACGGCCACGAGAACTCCTCACGCGAGCTCACCCACGCCCAGGTCAAGGGGCTCATCGAGCGGCAGACCTCCGAGTACGCGTGGCAGTTCCTCTACATGGGCGCCGACCAGGACGCCATCGAGGTCGGGTCGAGCATCGGAATCGCCGCCGCCACCTCGATGACCTACGGCCGCGGCCGGGTCGCGGCCGCGATGGCCGCCACCTCCCGCAACATCGGGCTGACCCGCTCGGCCGTCGCCGCGGGCGCCTCCGCCAAGGAGGCGGCCGTCCACCTCGCCTTCGACGACGAGCAGCGTCGAGCCGCCACCGAGTGACGGGTCGGACTGGCGCTCCGGATTCAGCGGGCTGGACGTGCCATCGGGGTGTCAGGCAGCGCGGCCCACCCGGGGTGGGGGTTGGGTGGGCCGCGCCCTGGATGCCGCGGGTGGGGAACCGGGCAGCAGGCGGCCCGTCGTGTTTGGGGGAACCGACGGGCACGCGAGAGGGATTGTGCCTGAACCGGGCCGAGGCTCGTGAGGCTTTCGCCAAGATGGCGTCCTCGATCTCTGCCGGCACCCCTGGCTCGGCCGAGGGGTGGACCGAGGCCCTCAAGGTCGGTCTCGCGGGCCCCCCAATGATCGCTGAGTGGGCACCGCGGCGCCGAGGAGTGTCACGAAGCAGTGACGCGCCTTCCCTGATCCACCTGAATCTCCTGCTGGCATCATGAGCGTCGAAGGTGCCGCCAATCAGAGGAGTTGGGCCAAGATGGCCGATTTCCAGCACGGCAAGATCTGCTATCTCTTCATGCCGAGTCACGATCCGACGGCATCCGGTGCCTTCTACCGCGACGTGTTCAGCTGGACCCTGCGAACCAACGACGAGGGTGGTCTGTCTTTCGACGACTCGACGGGTCAGGTGTCCGGAACGTGGGTTACCGATCGAGAGGCCGCCAGCAACAACAGCCTCGAGGTACACATCATGGTCGACGACCTCGGCAGCACCGTGAAGGCGATTCGGGATGCGGGTGGCCACGTAGATGACGCGGACATCCACACGGAGAGTGAGCGGTTCGCGGTGTTCACCGACATCGACGGCAACCGGCTTGGCATCTACCAGAACCGCGAGAACTGAGCTGAGAGTGGTCGCGGGGCGCTCACCCCTAGCGCTCCCGACCTTTTCGTCCATGTCCAACAGGACGGCGCGCATTGCCGAAGGGGACGCCAGGAGCGATTGGCTGCACTCATGGGTCTACAAGGGCTCGCCGCGCGATCTGCGCGTCGGGCCACATCCGTGCTCTGACCTGCTGCTATTGCTCCCCGGGCAGGAGTCGAACCTGCGTCGCTTGTCCTGATTCAAAGTCAGGCGGGCCCTGCCGGCAGACCAACCGGGGATCGTCGAGACCAGCACAGGGTAGTGCAGCAGCGCGGCCCACTCGGACGAGGAGGGGTCAGGGCGAGATGGGTGCCGCCAGGGCCGGCGGGTCGGAGGTGCCGGCAGGTGCACCATCGACGGCAGGGGCGGGGTCCGATGCTGCCGCCGGGTCCTCCGGAGCGGGCGTCGGGTCGGACGGAACGGCAGGCGCCGCTGGAGCATCAGGCGCGGGGCCGACCGCGAGAACGGAGGGCGGGTCGTCGGGGGCCGAGTCGGCCCGAGCCGACGCGGCGGGATCGGCCAGTGCAGGGTCGGCCGGGGCAGGGTCGGCCGGGGCGGTGTCGGCCGGGGGGTCGGCCGGGGCGGGGTCGGCCGGGGCGGGGTCGGCCGGGGTCGCGTCGGCCGGAACCGAGTCAGCGGGGCCGGGGTCAGCGCTGGCGGGGTCGGCCGGGGCGGGGTCGACAGGACCTGGGTCGGCCGGTGCCGGGACGCTCGGGCTCGCCGGCGCAGGGTCCGAGGACGAGTCGGCCGACGGCCCCGGGTCTGCCGGTGCAGCAACCGGCGGAGGTGCCAGCGAACCCAAGTTCTCTGCGGCCGGCGACGACCCGGCCGCGGACCCCGTCGTGTCCACCGCCGGCGATGCCTCCGCCGGTGCGGCCGGTACGGGCGCCGGCACCGTGGCGTCCACCGCGATGGCTGTCGGCTCCGTCTGCGCCGGCGGGACGTCCGACGCCGTGGCAGCCGTGCCGCTGCCCGAGATCGCCGGCTGAAGGTCGACGAGCTGGAGGAGGTCTGTCGGCGCTGAGCCGGCTGCGGTGCTGCTTCCCACGCCGGCCACGACGGCAGAGCCGGTGTCCGCCAGCACGGCAACCGGGGGCGGTGCGAGTGGCTCCTGCGCAGCCGCGGGCACGGCGACGCCCAGCCCGACGACCAGCCCGGCGAAGGCAGTGGCCAGGGTTGGCATGAGGGCCGAGCCGGCAACGACGGAACCGCCGGCCACAGCGCCGGAGACGAGGGCCGCGGAGCCCGCGATGCCCGCCGCGGCAATGGGCAGGCTGGCTGCCGCCGTGCCGCCTGCGGCCGCCGCTGCGGTGGCCGCCACCGACGTCGTGGCAGTGCCAGCGGCAGTTGCGGTGCCAGCGGCAGTTGCGGTGCCAGCCGCCGCGGCGGTGGCAGTGGCGGACGATGCTGCGCCCGTGGTGACGGCCCCGACTCCAGTGACGCCGGCGGCACTCGTCGCGGACGCCGTCACACCTGCCGTCGCCCCGGTCGCGCCGACGGTGGCGGCAGAGGTCGTCGCCGTCCCTCCGGCAGCGGTTGCGCCCGTGGCGGTGGCCGTAGCCGTAGCTCCGACGGTGGACGTGCCGGCCGCGCTCGCGCCTGCTGCCGTGCCGCCGACGAGCCCGGCCATGGTGCCGTGCCCGAGCTGGCCGGCCATCGAGGCACCCGCAATGAGGACGAGCGGACCGGTCATCGCCCCGAAGCGGTCATGGACGTGTTTCAGCTCAGCCGCGAGGCCGGCGTCGCGAGGGCACTGTTCGAGGTGGGTCGTGGCGCGGGCTCGCTGCCGGGCCGTCAGCCTGCCCCGGACGAAGCCGCCGAGGTGGTCGAGGGTCCACCGGCACTCCGGCGCCCCGCAGGCGGGGACGCGCCGTTGCAGCCAGACGTCGAGGTAGTTGGTGCGGAGCGCATCGCGAGCACGCATGGCGCGCGCACTGACGACGTTGGCAGACACGCCGAGAAGCGGCGCGACGACGCGTGGGGTGGCGCCCTCGACCATGGTGTGCCACAGCAGCAGCTGGTCGGCATCGGCGAGCCGTCGGAACGCGTCCCGCACGAGGTCCGTGTCGACCCCGCTCGCCCCCAGAGCCCACACGTCGGGCTCCACGTCGGCGAGCATCTCGAGGTCGGGCGTCTCCGTCGGGACGACGCTCATCTCGCGGCGCACGGCGTCGACCCCGACCGTGCGGACGGTCGAGGCGAAGTACGCCCGGAAGTTGTCGGTCGGGCCGGCTCCCTCGCGCAGGAGGCGCAGGATGCGGGCAGAGGCCTCGGCCACGAGGTCCTCGGCCGCCACGCGTCCTCGGAAGCGTGTCGCCACGGCATACGCCGCGGGAAGGTGCCTGCGCCAGAGGATGGCGAACGCGCCGTCGTCACCGAGTCGGGCGCGACAGAGCAGCTCGACCTCGCTCGGAGCGGCCGAGTCCGTCGTCTCGAGCTCCACGGCTGTCGTGGACCCGATGGGCGATCCGATCGTGTGGGCTGACACCGACGGTCCTCCCGGGAGGGTGGGGGAAGTCCAGTGTGGGGCACGTGGGCCCGTCGTGGGACCGTTTCGGCGCAAGGAAAGCAACACCGGCTGCGCAGGCGCCGGCAGCGGCCGGTCGCTCGGCCACCTCTTCAGTGGTCGAGCGACCGGCCCATCGACGGCCTCGCGACGTTCTGGTCCCCCCATGCCCGACGCCGGCCGTTCCTCCCGCCGTTAACAAGACGGATGGGAGTGCGTTTCATGACGGGATTTCGAAAAGACGTCCCGGCACGGTGCCGGCCTGTCAACGAGCACTCCTGCCTCCGGCACAATGGCCTCGTGACCGCCGACCGCACGGACCGCTCCCGCCCCCGGGCGCGCATGACCGGGCCGCAGCGACGCGAGCAGCTCATAGCGGTCGGCCGCAGGCTGTTCGCCGACAAGGGTTTCGAGGCGACGACGGTCGAGGAGGTCGCGTCGAAGGCCAACGTCTCCAAGCCCGTGGTCTACGAGCACTTCGGCGGCAAGGAGGGTCTCTACGCCGTCGTCGTCGACCGCGAGATCCAGGCCCTGATGAGCGGCATCGGAGCCGCTCTCGAGGAGCCGGACGGCGCACGGGTCCTCCTCGAGCGGGCCACGCTGGCCCTGCTCGACTACATCGAGACCGATCCGTCAGGCTTCCGCATCCTCGTGCGCGACTCGCCGCCGGGCCAGTCGACCGGGTCCTTCGCCAGCGTCCTGGGCGACGTGGCGGTGCAGGTCGAGCACCTGCTCGCTGCCGAGTTCAAGCAGCGCGGACTCGACCCGAAGTCCGCGCCGATCCACGCCCAGATGCTCGTCGGCATGGTGGCCCTCACCGGCCAGTGGTGGCTCGACCGCCGCAAGTTCAAGAAGGACCAGGTCGCCGCGCACCTGGTCAACCTCGCCTGGAACGGGCTCTCGGGACTCGACCGCACCCCACGCCTCATCACCCTTCCCCACCGCTGACGCCGGCGTCGACGGGGAGGGTCAGCTCGGGCGCACGGTCTCGGTCCACGTGCTGCCGGCGGCGTCGGTGACACGCACGACGACGGGCTGGACGGCGCCCGTGCCGGACTGCTCGAGCAGCGCCTGCCCGCGGCCGCCCGCGCAGCGCACCGCTGAGGGCGCTGCCTGCGTGCACGACCAGCTCGAGTTGCGCACCGTCAGCGCACCGGATCCCGACAGGTTGGTGACACGCACCGTCATGGATCCCTCCAACCCGGAGCGCACGCGCACGGAGATCCGCGCCGGGTCCTGCCCGGACACGAGCCGCACCGTGATGGCGGGTGCAACGCCACCGGGCTGGGGCGCCGGCGGAGTCGTGGTCGGTGCCGGCGGTGTCGGAGCGGGAGTCGGGGGCCTGGATGTCGGGGGCTTGGTCGCCGGGGGCTTGGTCGTCGGGGGTGCAGGCAGCGGGCTGACAGGAGGAGTCGTCAGCTGCGCCGTGGGTCGGCTCGGCAGCGCAGACCGCGTGGGCTCGACGCCTCCGCCGGTGGGCAGTGGCTCCTGCGGCCGGGGCGTTCCCGTGGCCGTCGCGGACGTGGTGGGGGCAGCACGGGTCAGTCCGGCCTCTGGCCTGCCGGTGCTGACCGCGGGCGATGGGACGGCCGGAGCGAGGACGACTTCGGCGGAGGGGTCGGCCGGAGTGACGGGTCCTCGCGTGGCGACCGGCTGCAGCGACGCACCCGGGGCCGCCGGGGCTCCCGGTGCCGTGCTCGAGGTCGATGGTGGCGCTGCCGCCACCGACGAGGGCGCGGCGAGTGAGGCGCCCGGCAGCGCGAGAGCTCCGGCGACGCCGGCCGTCACGGCGAGCCCGGCGACGAGTCCGGTGACCCGGCTCGCCGCCTGGGTGACGGCGTCGAGCCCCGCCCCACCGGGCAACGAGGAGGTGGAAGACGGCGCCGGGTGCACCACCCCCGGCGAACCCGGGGCTGCCCCACCGACCGCTCCAGCGGGCCCCACCGCTCCGGGGCCACCCGCCAGGCCGACCACGGCGGCAGCACTGACGAAGCCCGGCGTCCCGAGACCGGCGAGGAGCACGACCGGCACGATGAGCGCCGGGAAGCCGTCGTGGATGACCCGCAGGTCAGCGGCGATGGCCGCCGCGTGCGGGCATCGCGAGACGTGCAGCTCGGCGCGCTCACGTTGCTTCCTGGGCAGCCGTCCACGGACCAGCGCCCCCAGGTGGCTCACCGTCCAGCGACACTCGTCGCCGTCGGCCGCGGAGAGGCCCCGCTCGGCGCGGGCGTCGAGGTAGAGCGCGCGCAGCGACTCCCTCGCCCGCATCGCCCGGACGCTGACGGCGTTCGCGGTCATGCCGAGGGCCGGAGCGACCGCCCGCGGCGCGGAGCCCTCCACCGTCGTGTGCCACAGCACGCGCTGGTCCCGTTCCGAGAGTCCCGCGAAGGCCGCCCGGACCAGAGCGAGACCCTCGTCGTCGGTGGCGAGTCCCTCGAAGGGGTCGTCGGCCGGGTCGGCGAGGTCCTCGAGGTCGTCTGGCTCCGTGGGCACGGCGCGCAGGTCGCGGCGGCCCTGGTCGATCGCGACGGATCTCACGGCGGTCAGGAAGTAGGCCCGGAAGTGCTCGTGGGGGCCCTTCCCCTCGCGGATCAGCGCCAGCACGCGCGCGGCGGCCTCGGCGACGATGTCCTCGGGGGCTGACCGGCCGCGGTGACGGCCGGCGACGGCATACGCGGCGGGGAGGTGACGGCGCCACAGCTCGCCGAACGCTTCGGCGGACCCGTCGCGGGCTCGGGCGAGGAGGTACGGATCAGGGGTCGAGGCCCACGCCTCGCTCGACCACAAGGTCGCGTCTGCCGACAACCCTTCGCCCCTTCTCCTGCCCCGGTGCGGCCAGTCTGCCAAGAGGCGGGGCACGCGTCGAGCCGGAACGCGGGTGTGACCACGATCGGGACGAACCGGTCGGTGTCGGGCGGGCGCGCCGACAGGTGGGGCAGGTTTCGTCCTTCCGAATGATCCCCTCCACGAAACCACGCGGAAGGACGAAACCTGACGGCACCACCGAAGACAACCCGTAGGGGCCACTCCCTCCCCTGACCAAGCGGGAGACCCCTGCGGTGCCGTCATCCGTATGACGTGCCGCGACCCATTTCATGACACGGTTTTCCGAAATGGGGCGAAATGCCGGAAATTGACCCAAATTTTCTCTCGGAGCGTGACGGCCTACGGGAACGAGACCCCTGCCTGACCTCCACGACACCTCCGGCTTACCCGTCCAGCCGGGCGGACGAGCAGCTGTGACCAGGTCAGCGTGGAGTGCGCGCGACGGCGAACGTGCGGGTGAACGGGAAGAGCACACCGAACGGCCGCCGGGGGTACGCCTTCTCGAGCTCGCGCTCGTAGTCCACGACGAACGCGTCGCGCTCGTGGCCGTCGAGCACGCCGAGCACCGGTCGCAGACCGGTGCCGCGCACCCACTCGAGCACCGGGTGCGCGGCGTCCGGCTCGGCGGTGAGCACGTGGTGGTACGTCGTCTGCCACACGTCCACGTCGGGGACACGGTCGAGGAGCAGGGCGGCATAGGTCTCCGGGCGGGCAACCGCCTGGGCGCGGTCCAGGCCGGGGCGCAGGTCGTCCGCACGTGGATGGCGGGCGGCCACCTCTCGCATCAGCCGGTGGGAGGGCGCCTCGAAGTTCGCGGGGACCTGCATCGCGAACGTGCCGCCGGGTGCGAGGCTCTCGACCCAGGACGGGATGAGCCGCAGGTGGCTGGGCACCCACTGGAGCGTGGCGTTCGTGACGAGCACGTCGATCGAGGCGCCGGACCACATCGGGTCCCAGTCCTCTGCCCTCGCCTCGACCCACTCGACGCGGCCGCCGGTGTCAAGCCGGCGGGCGCGATCGAGCATCTCGGGAGAGCTGTCGACCCCGACGATCCTGGCGTCGGGCCAGCGCTGGGCGATGCCGAGGGTCAGCTCACCGGGACCACACCCGAGATCGACGACCAGCCGCGGACGGTCGGCGTCGACGCGCGCCATGAGGTCGACGAAGGGCCGACCACGATGCCCGGCGAACGCGGCATACTGCTGCGGGTCCCAGGCGGAGTCGGTTGCCGGTTCGGTCATGTCGTCCTCGCTTTCGTTCGATGTCAAGACTCTTGACGGCGACTACAGTTGTGGCATGAGCGCCGACCGCAGGCCAGCCGACGACGTCGACGGGATCGTTGCCGCCTGGCGCCGCGAGCGCCCTGACCTCGACGTGTCGCCCCTCGAGGTCCTGTCGCGGGTCTCGCGCCTGGCTCGGCGCCTGGACCTCGCGCGCGGGTCGGCCTTCTCGGAGCACCTGCTCGACGGCTGGGCCTTCGACGTGCTGTCGGCGCTGCGCCGTGCGGGCGAGCCCTACGAGCTCTCGCCCGGGCAGCTCGTGCAGCAGACCCTGGTCACGTCGGGCACGATGACCAACCGCGTCGACCGGCTGGAGCGCAGCGGCTTCGTCGAGCGACGTCCCGACCCGGGTGACCGCCGGGGGGTGCTCGTGCGACTGACGCCGGCGGGCCGCGACGTCGTCGACTCGGCGATGGCCGACCTCATCGAGCAGGAGAAGTCCCTGCTCTCGGAGCTCTCGGCGACGGACCGCACGCAGCTGGCGGGGCTGCTGCGCCGCATGCTGGCCCCGCTCGAGACGCGCGAGACCCGCGAGACGCGTCGCGGCGACACGCACGGCTGAGCGCCTCACGCGCTCACTGCTCCGCCTGCTGGAACTCCAGCCGGTTGCCCACGGGGTCGGCGGTGTGGAAGCGACGCAGGCCCGGGATGTTGTCGTCCCACGTGACGGGTGCGCCAGCGGCCTCGACGGCCCGGGCGAGCGCCTCGACGTCGCCGACCGCGATCCCCGGATGAGCTTTGCGAGCCGGCCGGAAGCCCTCCTCGATGCCGACATGGACCTCGGCGGAGCCGGCCCGGAACCATGCGCCACCACGGGCACGCAGGCGTTCTGGCTTGACGAGCTCCGTCATCCCGAGGACGCCGACGTAGAACGTTCGCATGGCCTCCTCGCATCCGGCCGGCCCGGAGACCTGGACGTGGTGCAGGAACATCTCCATGCCGCCAAATTTATCTTGATGTCAAGATAGATTCAAGGGTCTTCCGACGGGATGCCGTGTCGCGCGTACCTTCCGCTGGGGCTGCCTCGTTTCTCCTGCACCGGGTCGCCCGCATCGGCGCAACCCGACGAGCACTCCTAGGAGATCCGCGTGAACACCACTCGCAAGCACGTCCTCGCCGTGGGACTGTGCCTCGTCACCGCGGCGGCGGGGGCCCCGCTCGCATCGGCGACGACAACGACGTCGACGTCGCTGCCCCCGGTCAGCGACACGCTCACCGACACCGTGTCCGACCTGCTCACGACGCTCGACACCCGGGTCGTCAAGCAGGCAGTCCTCCCGACCAGCGCCACCCGCACCGCTGTGGCGAGCCTGTTGAGGTCGGCGGGAGCGGGGGCGCGCGCCAGCTGGGACGCACGGTTCGGCACCCTCCGGACCCTGCACGGCGCCGGCTACCTCACCGCCCCGAGCACCGGCGCCGCCGTCGACGTCGCACGTCGCTGGCTCGCCACCCAGCCCGCCGCCTTCGGCCTGACGGCCGGCCAGGTCCAGGGCCTCGCCGTGGCTCGCGACCACGCGCTCCCCGGGACCGGGACGCACGTGGTGAGCTTCGTCCAGACGTTCTCCGGGGCGCCGGCCGCCCGCGGGGGTCGCCTCAACGTGGCGGTCGCGTCCGACGGGCGCATCCTCTCGTACGCGGGTGAGTCCGCCGCCGGGGCCACCCTCCTCGGCACCTGGGTCCTCGGCGAGGTCCCCGCGCTCGTCAAGGTGGCGGCCACGCTCGCACCCGGCCAGGCCTGGGCGCCGACGCGGACCGGCACGCAGGCCGGCTTCACGACGTACACCCGCGGCCCGTTCGCCGGCCCGGGCTACGTGCGCAAGGTGGCGTTCCCGACGCGGTCCGGCCCTGTGGCGGCCTACAAGGTCTTCTTCATCAAGAGCCAGACCGAGGCCTGGGAGGTCATCGTCGACGCCACCACCGGCTCGGTGCTGCACCGCACCAGCGTCGTGCAGTTCGACGACGCGCACGGGACGGTCTACGACAACTACCCGGGCGCAGCCAAGGGCGGTCAGCCGCGGCAGCAGTCGTTCGGTGCGACCGCCGGCTCGCCGAAGGGCTGGGTCGACCTCACCGGTGCCACCGGCACTGGCCTGACGACCATCGGCAACAACGCGGACACGTACGCCAACTGGTCCAACTACCTGGCGCCGGTCGACAGCGCACCGCGACCGGTCGCCCCGACCGGCGCCTTCGACTACCCGTATGCCAACCGCTGGGCCGCGACCAAGGGCCAGACGGTGCCGCCGTCCTATGCCGAGGACCTCGACGCAGCGGCGACGAACCTCTTCTTCCAGCACAACCGGATCCACGACGAGTACTACGCGCTCGGCTTCACGGAGTCAGCAGGCAACTTCCAGGTCGACAACGCCGGCAAGGGCGGCCAGGGCGGTGACGCGATCCGTGGCCTCGTGCAGGCCGGCGCCGCGTCCGGTGGCGTGCCGACCTACACCGGACGGGACAACGCATACATGCTCACGCTCGACGACGGCATCCCGCCGTGGAGCGGGATGTTCCTGTGGGAGCCCATCGACGACGCCTTCGAGGGCCCCTACCGTGACGGGTCGTTCGACATGTCGGTGATCCAGCACGAGTACACCCACGGACTGTCGAACCGCTACGTGGCGAGCGGTGCCGGCCTCTCGTCGCAGCAGGCCGGGTCCATGGGCGAGGGCTGGTCCGACTGGTACGCCCTCAACCACGGCTTCAGCTCGGGGCTGCTGACCAAGCCCATCGTCGGCGACTACGTCACGGGCAACCCCACCCGCGGCATCCGCAACTGGAACTACGACCAGAACCCGACGACGTTCGGCGACATCGGCTACGACCTCACCGGCCCCGAGGTGCACGCCGACGGCGAGATCTGGACGGCGACGCTCTGGGACCTGCGCAAGGCCCTCGTCGCCCGCTACGGCGCCGCGAAGGGCGCAGCCGTCGCCGCGCAGCTCGTCACCGACGGCATGCCGCTGACCGCCCCGAACCCGTCGTTCCTCGATGCCCGCGACGGCATCCTCACCGCCGACCTCGACCGCAACCACGGCGACAACACGGCCCTCATCTGGTCGGTCTTCGCCAAGCGCGGCGCCGGCGCATCGGCCACGAGCAACACCGGTGACGACACCGAGCCCACGCCCGGGTTCGACCACCCCGCCGCAGCGCAGAACGGCACGGTCGCCCTGACCCTGGTCAACGCGACGACGGGGCAGCCGATCTCGAACGCCCGCGTGATCCTCGGCCGCTTCGAGGCTCGGGTGTCACCTCTCGCGCGCACCGGCTCGACCGGTGGTGCGACGGTCAAGGCCGTCACGGGCACCTACCCGCTGACCATCCAGGCGCCGGGCTTCGGCACGCAGACGATCGAAGGCTTCTCCGTCGCCGCCGGCAAGAACGCCGCGAGGAAGATCTCGCTCGCGCCCAACCTCGCCTCGACCGCGGCCGGCGCACAGCTCGTCTCGGTCTCCAGCCAGGACGACGGCGCCCCCGCGAAGTTCGCCTTCGACGACACCGCCGCGTCGGTGTGGTCGACGAAGGCCGGCGACACGGCATACAACGCCGGTCCCGACGAGCGGGTGACGATCAAGCTCGCGGCCCCCGCGACGCTCGGCTCGGTGCGCGTCAGCGCCTACAAGGCGACGAACGCGACCCGCTTCGCCGCGCTCAAGGGCTTCACGGTGCAGACGTCGCTCGACGGCGTGACGTGGACGACCGCGCGCACCGGCGCCTTCGGCTACCAGGCGCCACGGCCCACCGCGCCGGACCTCAACTACACGACGTTCACGCTGGCGAGCCCGACCAGGGCGGCCTACCTGCGCTTCTTCGTCGACTCGGTGCAGGGCGACACGGCCACCTACGCCCAGGTCGCCGAGATCGAGGCCTTCGGCTCCGGTGCCACGGTGGCCAACGGCACGGTCACGCCGGACGCGCCGTACCGCGACCACGGCACCATTGCCGTGAACAACCCGGCCGCGGGTGACCCGACGGGTCTGCAGAACGTTTTCGGCGTCACCGGCACCGAGATGAACACCGCGTGCACCTTCCCGCCCGCGTCGCAGGGCGTCGACGGCTGGGTGACGAAGTTCCCGGCCGGCTTCTCCGACGGCCTGCACTCCGTGTCGGTCACGGGCACGAGCCCGCTCGACGACACCGTCGGCCACGACCTCGACCTCTACTTCCTCGACAGCGCCTGTGCGCTGACGGGGTCGACGGCGACGGCCGCGGCCGACGAGTCGGCGGTCATCCCGCCCGGGTCGGTCTACGTCGTGACGCACCTCTACACGGGTGCGAACGTCACCGTCGACGTCACGGCGGTCGACAACCGGTAGCCCTTGGGCCGGCACTCCCCCGCAACACACCCGGTAACGGTCAGCTCCCCACGGTTGCAACCGTGGGGAGCTGACTGTGCGCGGGTGTGTTGCGGACGGCGTGGTTGGCGGCGTCGCTCAGCCGACGACCTCGGCGGCCTCGAGCCACTCCAGCTCCAGCTCCTCGCGCTCGGCGACGACGGCCTGGAGCTTCGCATTGAGGTCGGCGAGCGCCGCGGGGTCGGTGGCCTTCTCGGCCATGTCGCCGTGCAGACGCTCCTCCCGGTCCTGCAGGCGCGAGAGCTGCTTCTCGATGCGGGCCATCGACTTGCGGGCCTCGCGCACCTCGGCGGGGCTCGAGGTCGTCGCTGCCGGGCGTATGCCGTCCGGCCGGCCCGCCGTGGACGCCGAGCCCGCGCCGCTGCCTGCGCCGGTGCCAGCGCCTGGGCCCGCGTTGGAGCCCGCACCCGCGCGCGAGTTGGAGGCGGCTCGTGCGGCCCGGGCCGCGATGTCCACAGCACGCAGCCGGAGGTACTCCTCCACACCGCCAGGCAGCTCGCGCACCTTGCCGTCACCGAGGAGCGCCAGCTGCTTGTCGGCCACGCGCTCGAGCAGGTAGCGGTCGTGCGAGACGACGACGAGGGTGCCCGCCCAGCCGTCGAGGACGTCCTCGAGCGAAGTGAGTGTCTCGATGTCGAGGTCGTTGGTCGGCTCGTCGAGGATGAGCACGTTCGGCTCGGTGAGCAGCAGGCGCGTCAGCTGCAGCCGTCGCCGTTCGCCACCGCTGAGGTCACCGACCCGCGACTGCTGCCGCCCTCCGGGGAAACCGAGACGGGTCGCGAGCTGGCTCGCGCTGATCTCCTTGTCCCCGAGGGTCGTCCACTGCTTGACGTCTTCGATCGCCTCGATGACGCGCCACTGCTCGAAGCGCTCGAGCTCGCGCACCTCCTGGGTGAGGTGGGCGATGGCGACCGTCTTGCCGATCTTGCGGCGGCCCGCGTCGAGCGGGATCTCACCCGTGAGCGCGCGCAACAGGGTCGACTTGCCGGCCCCGTTGACGCCGACGATGCCGATGCGCTCCCCCGGCGCGAGACGCCACGTCACGTCGTCGAGCAGGCGGCGTTCGTGGGGAGGCTCGCCGACCGAGACGCTGGCGTCCTCGAGGTCGAGCACGTCCTTGCCCAGGCGCCGGCTTGCGAACGACGCCAGCTCGACGCTGTTGCGCGGGGCCGGCTCGTCGGCGATGAGGGCGTTGGCCGCATCGATGCGGAACTTCGGCTTGCTGGTGCGAGCCGGCGGGCCGCGGCGGAGCCAGGCGAGCTCCTTGCGCATGAGGTTGGAACGCCGGTCGGCGACGACACCCGCGAGGCGGTCGCGCTCGGCCTTGGCGAGGACGTAGGCGGCATAGCCTCCCTCGAAGGCGCTGACCTTGCCGCTCTCGACCTCCCACGTCATCGTCGCGTAGGCGTCGAGGAACCAGCGGTCGTGCGTGATGGCGACGGTGGCGTTGCCGGGACGCGGCCGCTTGGTCGCGAGGTGGTCGGCGAGCCAGGCGACGCCCTCGACGTCGAGGTGGTTCGTCGGCTCGTCGAGCAGGAGCAGCTCGGGGTCGGAGACGAGCAGGCGGGCCAGGGCGAGGCGGCGGCGCTCGCCACCGGACTTGGGGCCCACCCTGCTGTCGAGGCCCCCGACGTTCTCGGCCCCGATGCCGCCGAGCAGCCCCGTCAGCACGTCGCGGACGCGCGGGTCCCCGGCCCAGACGTGCTCGGGCAGGTCGCCGAGCACCGCCTCGCGGATCGTCCACTCCGGATCGAGGTCGTCCTCCTGCGAGAGCATGCCGATGCGGATGCCGTCGGCGCCGCCCTGCTTGGTGATGCGTCCCGAGTCGGCCTCCTGAAGCCCGGCCATGACGCGCAGCAGGGTGGACTTGCCGCCGCCGTTGACGCCCACGACGCCGATGCGGTCGCCCGTGAGGACGCCGAGGCTCACGTCGTCGAGGACGTGGGAGGTGCCGAAAACGAGGGAGACCCGTTCGAGGGAGATGAGGTTGGCCATCGCTGACTGACCCTATGCCGTGCTGCCGGGGAGTGAGCACCCCGTCCCACCGGTCAGGCGGAGAGGGCGCTGCCCCGCCCCGCTGCGTGGCCTCGGGTGCTCACTCGCCCGAGCGCGGTGTGGCGACGACGTGCGCACCGTGGACCGGGCCCTTGGCCCGGCGCAGGTCGCGGCAGAGGTCCGAGGCCGCAAGGGACACCGACAGGTCGAGGGCGGCCTCGTGGCTCTCGGTGAGGAACGCGACGGTCGGTCCCGAGCCGGACACGATGCCACCGAGCGCGCCGAACTCGACACCGGCGTCGCGCAGCTCCCGCAGCTGCGGCCGCAACGAGAAGGCGGCCGGCTCGAGGTCGTTGTGCAGCGCCGCGCCGAGCGTCGCGGGGTCACCCGAGCGCAACGCCGCCATGAGCTCGGAGCTGACCTGGGGCTCGGGCGCGTCGATGCCGTCACGCTCGCGCAGACGGTCGCACTCGGCATACACCTCCGGGGTCGACAGACCCGTGTCGCTGATGGCGAAGACCCAGTGGAAGGTGCCGCGCGCCAGGACGGGTGCCAGCTGCTCGCCCCGGCCCGAGCCCATGGCGTTGCCGCCGGAGAGGATGAACGGAACGTCACTGCCCAGCGTCGCCGCGAGCTCGGCGAGCTCGTCACGGTCGAGGCCGAGGCCCCAGAGCTGGTCGCACGCGACGAGGGCGGCGGCGGCGTCGGCGGAGCCGCCCGCCATGCCACCCGCCACCGGGATGTCCTTGTCGATGCGGATCGAGAGGCACTCGTCGACGTCCCAGCGGTCGGCGACGAGACGGGCCGCGCGGACCGCGAGGTTCTCACCGTTGACGGGCACGCGGTCGGCATACGCCCCGGCTGCCACGACCTGCCACTCGTCCCAGCGCGCGACCGAGACCTCGTCGTGCAGCGACACCGCCTGGTAGACGGTCGCGAGCGCGTGGAAGCCGTCAGGGCGCCGGGGACCGACGCGCAGCTCGAGGTTGACCTTGGCCGGGACCCGCACGGTCACGGCGCCGGGCAGGGTCGGAGCGACAGTCATGCGCCCACCCTATGGGCCGACCGGCTGCCGTCAGGAGGTATGGCGCCGACGGCGTCCTCGGGGCTCGACGCGGGCCGCGCCTGCCGGACGGGCCTCCGCGATGCGGGCGAAGGTCGTGATGTCGAGCTGCTCTCCGCGTGTCCGCGGGTCGACGCCCGCGGCGACGAGGGCCTGCTCCGCGGCGTCGGCCGAGCCGGCCCACGACGCGAGCGCGCCGCGCAGGGACTTCCGGCGCTGGAGGAAGGCGGCGTCGACGCACCGGAAGACGTCGTCGCGGCTGGCTGTCGTCTTCGGCGGCTTGCGCCGGCGCAGCGCCACGAGGCCCGAGTCGACGTTGGGTGCGGGCCAGAAGACGTTGCGGCCGACGCGGCCGACGAGCTCGACGTCGGCGTACCAGGCCGCCTTGAGGCTCGGGACGCCGTAGATCTTGCCGCCCGGCTTGGCCGCGAGCCGCTCGGCGACCTCGAGCTGCACCATGACGAGGACCCGCTCGATCGTCGGGAAGTGCTGGAGGAAGGAGAGCACGACCGGCACCGAGATGTTGTAGGGCAGGTTGGCCACGAGCGCCGTCGGGTCGGGGCCTGGCAGCTTCGTCACCGTCAGCGCGTCGGCGGCGACGAGACGCAGCCTGCCGGCGTTCTCCGGCTGGAGCGAGCGGACCGTCTGCTCGAGCGCGCCCGCGAGCCGCGGGTCCACCTCGACGGCCGTGACGTGCTTGACGACCGGGAGGAGCGCGAGGGTGAGCGAGCCGAGCCCGGGGCCGACCTCGACGACGACGTCGTGCGACCCGACTCCCGCGACCCGCACGATCTTGCGCACGGTGTTGGCGTCCACGACGAAGTTCTGGCCCCACTGCTTCGTCGGGCGCACCTCGAGGCGCTCGGCGAGCTCACGCACCTGGGCCGGCCCGAGGAGCGCCGCGTCGGCGACGCGCGGCGCGTCCTTCTTCGTCATGCGTTCACCCTATGGCGCCCCGGCCGATGGCGTATGCCGGACGCGACGAGGCCCCCGACCACAGGGTCGGGGGCCTCCGGCACGCCCGGAACGGGCAGCCGGTGTCAGGTCAGGCCTTGCACTGCCACTGCGAGAGACCGTTGTCGGCGTACACGCGGTTCGCGACGGTGATCTGCTGCTCACGGCTCGCGAGATCGGCACGGGGGGCGAAGTCGCCGCCGCCGTAGGCGAGCCAGGTCGAGGTGAGGAACTGGAGTCCGCCGTAGTAGCCGTTGCCGGTGTTGATGTGCCAGTTGCCCGTCGACTCGCACTGGGCGACCGAGTCCCACATCGCGGCGCGAGCGAGGTTGAGGCCGGCACCCGAGGTGGAGCCACCGGTGCTGCCGGTGCTGCCGGTGCTGCGGGTGGAGCCGCTGCTCGTCGACTTCTTCGTGGTCGTCGCTCGCGGCGCCGGGGCCGGGCGGTCCTTGGTCCCCACGAGCAGGATCCGGTCGACCGGAGCCTTCGTGACCTTGGACGAGATCTCCTTGGAGGAGACGACCTTTCCGTCGACAACCGTGGAGCGGACCGTGACGGTGCGCACTCCGGCGACGCCGGCGCGCGAGACCCTGGTCTGGTCGGAGTAGAGGTCGCTCGTCTTCTTCTTCGTCGTGCCGAAGGCGATGCTCTCGGTGACCTTCTTGTCCTTGGTCTGGACACGCTGGACCGTGACCTTGGCGCCGGAGGTGAGGCGCGTCGTGACCGGCGGGTTGACCTTGTCGGCCTTGCCGAGACGGACACCGAGCTGCGTCAGCGCCTCGCCGACGGTGCCCGCGGCGATGGTCTTGGTGGTCGTCCTGCCGTCGACGGTGACCGTCACGGCCTTGGGAGTGACGACGCTGACGACGAGACCCTGGCGACCGATGGTCTGAGAACGGGAGACGGACAGCCGCGCACCCTCGCCGCGGAGGCCGAGCGCGAGGAGCGCGCCGTCGACCGTGGTCTCGGTGGTGCGGAGCTGACGGGTCTTGCCGTCGACCGTGAGCGTCAGCAGGCGGGCGTACTTCACGATGATCGTGTCGCCGTCACTGACGGGGGCGTCTGCGGCGGGCACGACGACGTCGCCGGGCTTCACCGCGATCCCCTGGCTGTCGAGGACGTCCCCGACGGTGCTGCCGAAGACGTGGGTCGAGCTCGCCGTGCCGTCCACCGAGAGGTTGACGGCCTTGTCGAGCTGGGCCGCGCCGACGGCGCCACCCGTGAGGACGACGGCCGCACCAGTGGCGGCCAGGATCTTGGCGTTGCGAGAAATCAAAACACTCCGAACGTCGAACGATCCGGGTGCAACGCGCTCTCGATCCATCCTCCTCACGTCGTCGGAAGGAGGTCGATGCGGGGCGGCAACCGGCCAACAGTCCACCAATGTGACTGATGGTCCCCGTCAAGGTCAAATTTCGGTAACGGCGGCCCTTACCTCTGGACGGGAAGTCAGGCCGTGCGCTAGGCGCTGTGCCCGGTTCGCTCCGCGCCCCACGGTCCGTAGACGCGTTCGCTGTTCTCGGACACCGCGCGGCACAGGGCGGGGACGTCGAGATTGAGCACCGGAGCCATCGCACGGATGGTCACCGGCACGAGGAACGAGGCGTTGGTGGCGCCCCGATACGGAGCCGGGGCGAGGTAGGGCGCGTCCGTCTCGACGAGGAGCCGGTCGAGCGGGATCGCGGTCAGCGCGTCGCGAAGGTCGCGAGCGTTCTTGAACGTCACGGTGCCTGCGAAGCTGAGGTGGTAGCCGCGCTCGACGCACTCGCGAGCCATCGTCAGGTCGCCGGAGAAGCAGTGCAGGACCGTGTGCTCGGGAGCCCCCTCCTCCTCGAGGATGCGCAGCACGTCGGCATGGGCGTCGCGATCATGGATCTGCAGGGCCTTGCCCAGACGCTTGGCGAGGGCGATGTGCCACCGGAAGCCGTCCTGCTGGACGGGGACACCCTCGGGGCCGGTGCGGAAGTAGTCGAGCCCGGTCTCGCCGATGGCGCGGATGCGGTCATGGGCGGCGCAGCGCTCGACCTCGGCGTAGGCCTCCTCGAGTCGGCCGGCAGCAGCGAGCCGCGGAACCTCGTTGGGGTGCAGGGCGATTGCCCCGACCAGCTCGTCGTGCGCGTCGATGGCGTCCATGGTGAAGCGGATGCCGTCGAGGTCGCAGCCGACCTGGACGAGCCGGGTCACGCCCACGGCCCGGGCTGCCTTGATCGCGTCGGCGACGTCGAACGGTTCATCCCCCTCACGCGTGATGTCGAGGTGGACGTGGTTGTCGACGACGTCGAGGGGCAGCGGGTCCGGCGCCGTCTCGGGCCGGCCTCGGTGCCCCGACGCGGCCGCGCTCATGCGGTCGACGCCTCGTCGGCGTCCGCCCCGGTCGCGGCGGCTCCGGCATCAGCCTTCGGCCTGCCCATCTTCGGCGCCGCGAGGGGATCGGTGTGGTGACGGGTCCCGCCCGGCCCCGAGTCGCCCAACCGCGCCCGCTCGTCCTCGATGACCTGCTCGGGGTCGAGCTTGACGAAGACGCCCGACGGCTTGGCGACCGGCGTCCCGACGACCACGGGCCGCGACTCCCAGCGCGGCGTCGCGGAGTACTCGCCGGTGATGACGGGGTAGCTGCGCGCCTCGTCGTCGAGGTCTCGGACGACCTCGAGGCGGGGCATCGGCATGAACTCGCCCTCGCCGCCGAGGACGGCGTGGACACGGTTCGCGGCATGGGGCAGGAACGGTGAGATGAGCGTATTGAGATCTGAGACGGCCTGGGCCAGCGTGTGGAGCACCGTCGAGAGCCGCTCGCGCTGGTCATCCCCCTTGAGCTTGAACGGTTCCGTCCTCGAGACGTACGCGTTGGCCTCGCCGACGACCCGCATGACCTCCGCGAGGGCGGCCTTCTGCCGGTGTCGCTCGAGGGCGGCGCCGACGGTGTCGAACGCGCCCCGCACGGTCGCCAGCAGCTCCTCGTCGACGGGCTCGACGGCATACGCCCTCGGGATCTCGCCAAAGCTCTTCGCGATCATCGCGGCGGTCCGGTTGACGAGGTTGCCCCAGCCGGCGACGAGCTCGCTGTTGTTGCGCTGGACGAACTCGGCCCAGGAGAAGTCGGCGTCCTGGTTCTCGGGACCGGCCGCGCAGATGAAGTAGCGGATCGGGTCGGGCCCGTAGCGGGCGACGATGTCCTGGACGTAGATGACGTGCCTGCGGCTCGTGGAGAACTGCTTGCCCTCGAGGGTCAGGAACTCGGAGGCCACGACCTCCGTGGGGAGGTTGAGCACGCCGAACGTGCCGGGCTCGCCGCCCCGGTCGCCGCGACCGGCATAGCCGAGGAGCTCGGCCGGCCAGATCTGGCTGTGGAAGGTGATGTTGTCCTTGCCCTGGAAGTAGTACGACACGGCGGAAGGGTCGTTCCACCACTCGCGCCAGCGTTCCGGGGCGCCGGTGCGGCGCGCCCATTCGATCGAGGCGGAGAGGTAGCCGATGACCGCGTCGAACCAAACGTACAGGCGCTTGCTGGGGTTGTCCTCCCAGCCCTCGAGCGGGATCGGGATGCCCCAGTCGATGTCGCGCGTCATCGCACGGGGGCGGACGTCCTTGAGGAGGTTCTTGGAGAACTTGATGACGTTGGGGCGCCAGGTCCCCGAGGCCTCGCGTCCGTCGAGCCACTCCCCGAGCGCGCCGGCAAGGGCCGGCAGGTCGAGGAAGAAGTGCTGCGTCTCGATGAACTCGGGCGTCTCGCCGTTGATCTTGCTGCGCGGGTCGATGAGCTCGTCGGCATCGAGCTGGTTGCCGCAGTTGTCGCACTGGTCGCCGCGCGCCTCGGCGTAGCCGCAGATCGGACAGGTGCCCTCGATGTAGCGGTCGGGCAGGGTGCGCCCGGTCGACGGGCTGATCGCGCCGCGCGTCGTCTGCTCGATCATGTAGCCGTTGGCGTGGACCTGACGGAACATCTCCTGCACGACGGCATAGTGGTTGCGCGTCGTCGTGCGGGTGAAGAGGTCGTAGGACAGACCGAGGTCGGTGAGGTCCTTCGCGATGACGGCGTTGTACTTGTCGACGAGCTCCTGCGGCGAGAGCCCCTCCTCCTCGGCGAGGACGAGGATCGGTGTGCCGTGCTCGTCGGTGCCGGAGACCATGAGGACGTCGTGCCCGGCCATGCGCATGTACCTGCTGAACACGTCGGAGGGCACGCCGAAACCGGCCACGTGACCGATGTGGCGCGGGCCGTTGGTGTACGGCCAGGCGACGGCAGACAGGACATTGCTCATGGCGAGCAATCCTAGGCGCGCGCGAGGTGCGCCCGCGCACGAGCACGCCCGGCCACGGACCGTCGGTCCCCAGGCCACGGACCGTCGGTCCCCCGGCCGACGCCCGGGGCGGGCTTCGTTCTGGCGCGTGGTGGCCCTGTGCGGTACGACAGAGGTATGACTGGACACATCGCACGGGCCGAGGTCGTCGTCGACGCAATGCCGGATGCGGTCTGGGGTGCCCTGACGGACCCCCGACAGGTCAGCGCGTGGATGGCCGGCACCAACCTGACCACCGACTGGCAGGTCGGGAGCCCGATCACGTGGCAGGGCGAGATGGGCGGAAAGGCCTACGAGGACAAGGGACAGGTGCTCGAGGTCGAGGCGGAGCACCGGCTCTCGATGACGCACTACAGCCCGCTCATGGGTCAGCCGGACCAGCCCGAGAACTACCACACCGTGACCTACACGCTGACTCCCACGAGAGACGGCCGCACGACCCTCGCCCTCGAGCAGGACGGGAACGAGTCCCAGGAACAGGCCGACCAGTTCGGGCAGAACTGGCAGGGCATGCTCGAGTCGCTGAAGACCACCGTCGAGTCGCCCTGACACTCCGCCGCCCCCGACCGGCCCTGCGACACGACGTCGTCGGCGCCGACCCCAACAGGATCGGCGCCGACCCCAACGGGATCGGCGCCGACCCCAACGGGATCGGCGCCGAAGGGCGAGTGGATCGGCTCAGCCGAGGCGAGCCTCGAGCGAGATCGGGACGGCCTTGAGCGCCTGGCTCACGGGGCAGTTGGCCTTGGCATCCTCTGCGGCCGCCTGGAAGTCCTCGGCGGAGATGCCGGGCACGTCCCCGACGACGCTGAGCACGATCTCGGTGATGCCGGTCCCCGGGACGAACGTGACGTTCGCCGTGGTGTCGAGCGTGGTCGGCGGCGTGCCGGCCTTCGCCAGACCGTTGGACAGCGCCATGGAGAAGCACGAGGAGTGCGCGGCGGCGATGAGCTCCTCGGGGCTCGTCCTGCCGTCGGCCGACTCCGCCCGCGAGGCCCAGTTGACGTCATAGGTGCCGATGCCCGAGCTCTCGAGGCTGACCTGACCGGAGCCCTCGAAGAGGGAGCCCTCCCAGTGCGTGCTGGCGGTGCGAGTGGTGCCCATGCCTTGCTCCTTCGCTGTGCGGTCGACTCGGGCCGGACGGAACGCCCGACCTCGGAGAGGGGAACGACAGCAGCCTTCCCCGCTGTTCCCCCCGGGGCAAGGGGTTCGCCTGCCGAGACGTGCGGTCCGCGGCCGGCCGGTCAGCGCGCGGCGAGCGACGCGTCGTAGAGCGCCTTCTTCGACAGCCCGGTCTGCGACGCGACGTCAGCGGCGACGTCCTTGAGCCGCTCCCCGGCGTCGACCCGAGTGCGTATGCCGGCAACCGCCTCCTCGAGGGAGGGCACCACCCGCTCGGCCCCGGCCACGACGACCGTGATCTCGCCCTTGACGCCGCCCTCGGCCCACGCGACGAGATCGTCGAGGGTGTCGCGGCGCACCTCCTCGTAGGTCTTCGTCAGCTCGCGGCACACGGCCGCCCGACGGCCCGGACCGAAGGCGTCCCGCATCGCCGCGAGCGTCTCCGCCAGCCGGTGGGGCGCCTCGAAGAACACGAGAGTGCGACGCTCCTCCGCGACCTCTGCGAGGACCTTGGCCCGCTCCCCCGGCTTGCGGGGAAGGAAGCCGTCGAAGCAGAACCGGTCGACCGGGAGCCCCGAGACGGCGAGCGCCATGAGGACCGCACTCGGCCCGGGGACGCACGTCACGCGTACGCCGGCCTCCACGGCGGCGGCGACGAGGCGGTAGCCGGGGTCGGAGACGGACGGCATACCGGCGTCCGTGACGACGACGACGCGCTCCCCCGCGACGAGGCGGGCGACGAGGTCTGGCGTCCGGGCCGCCTCGTTGTGCTCGTGGTAGCTGACGACCGATCCGCCCGGCGTGACGGCGAGGTCGGTGAGCAGGCGACGCAGGCGACGCGTGTCCTCGGCCGCGACGACGTCGGCGGTCGCCAGCTCGAGCGCGAGCCGGGGCGCCGCGTCGCGGGGGTCGCCGATCGGGGTGGCCGCGAGGACGAGGGTGCCGGAGCTCATGCCGCCATCCTCGCAGCACCTCGGTCCCGGCCGACCCGCCAACCGGGGCGGACGGGAGCGATCCTGTGCGGACAGCGCCCCTTCGGACGGCGGCTCCGGCACCGGTCTGCGCGTTCCCATCGTGGACTCGAAACCCTCCCGAGACCTGCACGCTGTACGACAGACCCATGACGAGTCAGGGCCCCGCCACCACCGAGCAGCTCCTCGAGGCCGACCGGCGTGAGCCGAACGCCGCGACGTTCGCCTCCGGCGTCTCGTCGGCGCAGCAGCACGCCGCGCTCCGCGCCTCCGTGCGACAGCTCGGTGCGCTGCTCGGAGAGGCCCTCGAACGGCACGAGGGCGCCGAGCTGCTGGCCCTCGTCGAGAAGGTGCGCGCGCTGGCCCGCGAGCCCGAGGACGACGAGCTGCGGGCCCTCCTGGAGAGCGTGGACGCGCCGACCGCGGTCGTGCTCGCGCGTGCGTTCACGGCCTACTTCCAGCTCGTCAACGTGACGGAGCAGCTGCACCGCTGGCAGGAGCTGAGCGCCGTCGAGGAGACGCCGCTCGCCGCGACGGTCGGGCGCATCGGTGCGGCGCTCGAGGCCGGCACGCTCGAGCGCGACGAGCTCGACGCGGTGCTCGCCCGGCTCGAGTACCGCCCCGTCTTCACCGCGCACCCCACCGAGGCGACCCGTCGCACGGTGCTGAACCTGCTCCGGCGCATCGCCGCGACCGTCGACGAGCTCGAGGACCCCCGCCGACCGGCCTCCGAGCGTCCCCGCGCGGAGCGCCGTCTGGCCGAGCTCGTCGACATGATGTGGCAGACCGACGAGCTGCGCATCGTCCGACCCGAGCCGACCGACGAGGCCCGAACCGCCATGCACACCCTGCGCTTCCTCGCCGACCAGGTGGTGCCCGACCTGCTGGCCGAGCTCGACCGGACCCTGGCGGGGATCGGCGTCCAGCTCCCGACCTCGGCCCGGCCCCTGCGGTTCGGCGCCTGGGCGGGCGGCGACCGGGACGGCAACCCCAACGTCACTCCCGAAGTCACGCTCGAGGTCATCGGCATGCAGCACGAGGCCGGCCTCGCCGAGCTCGTCGAGAAGCTCGACCACATGCTCCACGAGCTGTCGTCCTCGACCCGCTTCGTCGAGGTCACCGACGCCTTGCGGGCAAGTCTCGAGCGGGACGCGCAGGCGCTGCCGGTGACCTACGCCGCCGTGCGACGGCTGAACGCCGAGGAGCCCTACCGGCTCAAGCTCAGCTTCGTCCGCGTCCGCCTGCTGCGGACCCGCGACCGCCTCACCCACGCCACGCCGCACGAGCCGGGCCGCGACTACGCGACCTTCGACGAGCTGCTCGACGACCTCGTGCTCATGCGCGAGTCGATGCTCGCCTGCGGCGACACGCTCACCGCGAACGGTGCCATCCTGCGGCTCGTCCGCGCAGCGGTCGCCACCGGCACGGGGCTCGCCACGCTCGACGTGCGCGAGCACAGCGCCAAGCACCACGCCGCCCTCGCCCAGCTGTACGACCGCATCGGCGAGCTCTCCACTCCCTATGCCGAGCTGGACCGGGCGGCGCGCATCGAGCTGCTGTCGCACGAGATGGCCTCTCGGCGTCCCCTCACGGGCGTCGGTGTCCACGACGTCGGCGACGCAGCCTCGGCCTCGCTGTCGCTCATGACAGCGATCGGGCGGGCCCTCGACACCTACGGCCCCGAGGCGATCGAGACCTACATCGTGTCGATGACCCATGACGTCGACGACCTCTTCGCGGTCGTCGTCCTCGCCCGTGAGGCAGGGCTGCTCGACACCGGCACCGAGACGACGCCGGCCACCGCGCGCATCGGGTTCGGCCCACTCTTCGAGACCGTCGCCGAGCTCGAGGCCGCCGGACCGCTGCTCGACGCGCTGCTGTCCGATCCGTCCTACCGCCGCGTCGTCGCGGCCCGCGGTGACGTGCAGGAGATCATGCTCGGCTACTCCGACTCCTCGAAGGACGCCGGAATCGCCGCGTCCCAGTGGCAGATCCACCGTGCGCAGCGCGCGCTCCGCGACGTCGCCCGTCAGCACGGCGTCGTGCTGCGGCTCTTCCACGGACGGGGCGGCTCGGTGGGACGCGGCGGCGGCCCGACGGGCGAGGCGATCCTCTCCCAGCCGTACGGCAGCCTCGACGGCCCGATCAAGATCACCGAGCAGGGCGAGGTCATCAGCGACAAGTACACCCTGCCGGGGCTGGCCCGCTTCAACCTGGAGGTCGCGCTCGCCGCGGTGCTCGAGGCCTCCGTCCTGCACCGGAGGTCGTTGCTGCCGCGCGACGTCCTCGACGGTTGGAACGGCACGATGGACCTCGTAGCAGGCCGCGGACAGGACGCCTACAGGCAGCTGGTGCGCGACCCGGGCCTCGTGCCCTTCTTCGTGTCGGCGACGCCGGTCGACGAGCTGGGCAAGATGAACATCGGCTCCCGGCCCTCCAAGCGACCCGGTGGCGAGGGCGGTCTCGAGGACCTCCGAGCCATCCCGTGGGTCTTCGGGTGGACGCAGTCGCGGATCATCCTGCCGGGCTGGTTCGGGGTCGGCTCCGGCCTGGCGGCCGCGCGCGAGGACGGGCGTGAGAAGAGACTGCGGGAGATGTACGGCTCCTGGGCCTTCTTCCGCACCTTCCTGTCCAACGTCCAGATGACGCTCGCGAAGTCCGACCTCGACATCGCGGCGGGCTACGTGCGCGCGCTCGTGCCCGACGACGTGGCCGGGGTCTTCGACACGATTCGCGAGGAGCACGCCCGGACGGTGGAGGAGGTGCTGCGCGTCACCGGACAGAAGGCACTGCTGGAGTCGGCTCCCGTGCTGCGCCGCACCCTCGAGCTGCGCGACAGCTACCTCGCGCCGCTCCACGCCCTGCAGACATCGTTGCTCGCGCGCTCACGTGCCGTGCCCGACGACGCCGAGCCGGACGCCGACGTGCAGCGGGCGCTGCTGCTGACCATCAACGGCATCGCCGCGGGGCTGCGCAACACCGGCTGATCGCGTATGCCGTCCGGCGTCGTCACGCCACCGTGACGCCACCGGGACACCATCGGGACGGCGCCGAGTCACCCCCGCACGCGGTGGCTGGGACTGTCAGGGTGGCGTCGGTCCGCCTCGGTGGCTGGCCGAGCCCGCCGCACGGAGCATGCGGGCGGCCTGCTCGCGCATGATCTCGCGCAGCTCCGGCGGTTCGAGCACGGTCATCTCCCACGGCAGAGCACCGATGTGCATCGCCATGGCGCCGAGGTGGTTGCCTCCCGCCTCGAAGATGCAGCGCGAGCGCCCGTCCGCGGTGACAGTGCCCACCGATGCCGGAATGTGCTTCTCCACCAATGACTTCGGGGCTTCGATGCGCACCCGGGCCACGTGGTCATAGGCATCTTGTGTGATCGAGCGCTGCACGTGCGCGGCGGCGTCGGGCGCTTCGCGTCGGGTGAAGCGCCACCCTCGGGTCTGGGCGTCGGCCATGCGGTCGAGCCGGAAGGTACGCCAGTCCTCGCGGTCGAGGTCGTAGGCGAAGAGATACCAGCGGCGGGCCGTGGCGACGAGCCGGTAGGGCTCGACGCGGCGTTCACCCGAGCCGCGCGGTCCGGCATACGCGAAGGTGACCCGCTCGCTCTGACGGCAGGCGCGGGCGAGCAGCAGGAGGGTCGCCGCGTCGACGGCTGGAGCGCCGCCGTCGAGCGTGACCGTGGCCTCGTGGATCGCCTCGACCTGCGCGCGCAGTCGTCCCGGGAGGACCTGGTCGAGCTTGGCGAGCGTGCGCACCGCGGCCTCGCCCAGCCCCTCGACGGTGCCACCCGCCGCGAGGCGCAGGCAGACGGCGACGGCGACGGCCTCGGTGTCGTCGAGGAGCAGCGGCGGGAGCCGCCGTCCGGCGCCGAGCTGGTAGCCGCCGCCCGCCCCGTGGGCGGCGTTGACGGGGTAGCCGAGGTCGCGCAGCCGTTCGACGTCGCGGCGCACGCTGCGCGTCGTGACCCCCAGCCGCCCTGCGAGCTCGGTGCCGCTCCAGACGGGTCGGCTCTGCAGCAGGTCGAGCAGCCGGAGCGCGCGGGCCGTCGTACCGGTGCCGCCGTCAGACGTCGTGGACATGTCATCAGGATGACAGCCTCTGCGGACAGGACCTGTCCTATATGACTGGGACGATCGAGCCATGACCACGACACGAGCACCGATCGACTGGACCACCGCACTCGTCGACCAGGCCGTCTGGCACTGGGACCACCAGCTGCGCCCCCGCTTCGCGGGCCTCACCGACGAGGAGTACCTCTGGGAGCCGACGCCGGGCGCGTGGAACGTGCACCCGCGCGGGCAGGGCACGACCGAGCTCCAAGGCGGCAGCGGCGAGCTGACCATCGACTTCGCCCTCCCGGAGCCGGTCCCGGCACCGGTGACGACGATCGCGTGGCGGCTCGCCCACATCATCGTGGGCGTTCTCGGCGCCCGCGTGCACAGCCACTTCGGCGGCCCCGCGGTGGACTACCAGACCTTCGCCTACGCGGGCACGGCGGACGAGGCCCTGGCCCAGGTCGACGAGAAGTTCGCGGCCTGGACGGCCGGCGCGCGCGCCTGGGACGAGGCCGCTCTCGCCGAGCCCTGCGGCCCCAGCGAGGGACCATGGGCGGAGCACCCGCGCGTCGAGCTCGTGCTCCACATCAACCGAGAGCTGATCCATCACGGGGCAGAGATCGCGCTCCTCCGTGATCTCTACGCCCACCGCAACGACTGAGAGCAAGGACCAGACATGGCAGCCACCGTCCCTCCCGTGACCGACGAGCGCGAGAGCCTCATCGCCTACATCGACCAGCAGCGCGACGCCTTCGTGTCCGCCGCCCACGGCCTCACCGAGGACCAGATCCGTCTGTCCCCCACCGCGGGCACCCTCTCCATCGGCGGGCTCGTCAAGCACGTCACCACCTGCGAGCGAGGTTGGACCGAGCGAATGGCCGCCGCACCCCAGGGGCCCACGTCCCCCGAGGAGTCCCTCGAGCAGCAGGCCGCCACCTGGGGCGACGACTTCCGCGTCACCGACACCGACACCCTGGAGTCGCTCCTCGCCGCTCTCGCGGCCCAGGGTGACGTGACGCGCGGGGTGCTGCGCAGCGCCGACCTCGGCGCAGCCGTCCCCGTGCCGCGCGACGCCCCGTGGTTTCCGAAGGACGTCGAGGCGTGGTCGGTGCGGTGGGTCGCCATGCACCTCGTCGAGGAGCTCGCCCGCCACGCCGGGCACGCCGACATCGTCCGTGAGTCGATCGACGGCGCGACGATGTACGAGCTCGTGGCCGCGCGCGAGGGCTGGCCCGAGACGCCGTGGCTCAAGCCGTGGCGACCGGCTGCAGCGACGTCCGCCTGACGGCTGAAGGCCCGAGCGGGCCTGCAGGACAAAGGCGAAGGGCCCTTGGGAGTATGAGTCTCAAGGGCCCTTCTGGGGTGATCGGTCGATGATGACGCTCCCGATCGACATCTCGTCTTCTCCGGTCCCGGCCGCCTCGTCATCCGGCTGCCGCGGTGGGTTGCCCCACCGTGTGGACCCTCGTCTCCGAGCTGTCCCGCTCTCCCCGAGGGGAGGGCGTGAGAGATTTCTATCCTCCTCCGACGAGGCCCGCAAGGGTTTCCGGAAAACACTTCAGCCGTCCACAGGTGGGCGGCGTGTCGTCCACAGGAGAGGCCTGCTTCTCCACACGCGCACCGCGGCGGTGCACACCTTGCGCACCGGTCCTGTGGACGGTCGGGGCTCAGCGCCCGCTGCCGGTGGTCTCGTCGAGAACCGCCCGCAGCAGATCGGCGCCGGCCTCCGCGGAGCGCGCGCGATCGTGGTCTCCCGCGACGGCATACGCCTGCTGCGCCTCGACGAGGGAGTGGACCTCGAGGGCCACGACGGCGCGCTCCGTGGCCTCGTCGAGCCGGCGCCGGTCGGCCTCCGTCGCCCCCAGGCCGAGCGCCGCACCGGCCACGTCGGCGGACCCGACCGATGCGCGGGAGTCGTCGACAGGGACGGCTTCGGCGTTCTCGATCGCAGCGACCGCCGTGCGCAGCACGCTGACGGCGGCCCGGTCCCGCTCCCGCATCGCCGTCGTCAGACGGGTGCGGAGAGCCGTGCGCAGGACGGAAGACATGCGGCGACGGTATGCCGCCACCGTGCCCGTGCGCCAAGGGGTTTCGCCGCGGTGGCTCAGCCGGCCGGCAGGAGACGCATCGTGAGGAAGCCGACGACGGCCTCCACCGCGTCGGGGTGCCGTTCTGCCGTGAGCGTCGCATGCCCGGCCCCTTCGAGCTCGACCTTGAGGAAGCCGTCACCGAGGGCGGCGGTCAGGGTCTCGAAGCGGGTGCCGGTCGCCCAGTCGTCGCGGTAGCGGACCCCGAGGACCGGGCATCCGGCACGCACCCGATCCTGCACGGCCGCAAGGTCGTCGGCGTCCAGGCCGATGTCGGCGGCTCGGCGTGGGCCGAGGGGGACGGGCACCGCCGGCTGGGCCACGACGGGTGCCACCACCGACGGGTCGACCATCATCACGAGCGCGAGACCCCCTGTCAGGCACATGCCGACCGCACCGACCCCTGGGCCTCCGGCCTCCGCGTGGACGTGCCGCGCGAGACTGCGCAGCCACCCGGCCATCGGTGTCGTCCGGCCGGTCGCCAGCAACGTGAACTCGCGACGCAGGCACATGCGCGGGATGACCCGGGCTGCCTCCAGCCACCGCGGCTCCCGGTGCGAGCTCCCGAAGAGGTGCGGCATGACGACGGTGAAGCCCTTGTCGACGAGCTCGCGCCCGAACTGCACCACCTCCGGGGTCAGTCCCGGACTCTCGTGCATGACGATGACCCCCGGCCCCTCGCCGTCGCGATAGGTCGGGAACTCGAACCCGTCCGCCGCATACGACTCACGGCGCCAGCCGGAGAGCAGCGACATGACAGCGACAGTACGCGGGACACGCGGGGCAGGTGGGGCTCCGGGCACGAGCACGGTCGGGGCGTGGCCGGCACCGCGAAGTTACGCTGACCCCATGTCGACCTCAGCGACCGCGGAGCGCGGACGGTTTGCCGGACTGCTCGCCGCCTCGGACCGCGACCCCGCGCCGGTCACGGACCCGGCGGTGCGCGGCGGGCTCCGCTGGGAGACGGTCCTCGTCCTCGGGGTGAGTCTCGGGTCCTCGGCCGTCTACGCCGTGCTCAGCATCATCGAGAAGCTGACCCGCCCCGTCCCGCTGGCACAGCAGACGACCGCGATGAACCAGTCCGCGACGCCGGGGAGGCCCTGGCTCGACCTGGCCTACCAGCTGGCGGGCATCGTCCTGCCGCTCGTCGCCGTCGCGCTGGCCCTCTACCTGCTCAACCAGATCCGCCGGCCCGCCCCCGACGTGCGGGCCGGCCACTTCGTCGGGCTCGACCGCCGTGAGCCGGGCCGCGACCTGCTCCGCGGGCTCGGGCTCGCCGCCCTCATCGGCATCCCCGGACTCGGCTTCTACTTCCTGGCCAAGGCCATCGGCATCAACACCCAGGTGTCGGCCGCCAACCTCGAGGCCGTGTGGTGGTCGGCACCGGTGCTCGTGCTCGCCGCCATCGAGAACGCCCTTCTCGAGGAGGTCGTCATGGTCGGCTACCTCTTCACGCGGTGGCGCCAGACGGGGTGGTCATGGCCGCTCATCATCGGCCTCTCGGCCCTGATCCGCGGGAGCTACCACCTCTACCAGGGCTTCGGCGGCTTCGCCGGCAACATCGTCATGGGCCTCATCCTCGGGCTCGTCTTCGTGCGCACCCGGCGCGTCATGCCGCTCGTCGTCTGCCACGCGCTGCTCGACACGGTCGCCTTCGTCGGCTACTCCGTCCTGCGGGCGCGCGGCGTCTCGATCTGACCGGCCCGCCCGCCGCCTCCGCCCGGCCTGGCGCCCCACCCAGCGACACTGCATACGATGTCGCCCATGAACTCGGCCAGACAGGTGCGCGCTCGCCTGCTGGGGGACCCGGCCGACGACTTTCGACTGACCCGCCGCACCGCCGGACGCATCGCCTGGCTCGGCTGGGCCGGTCCGCTCTTCTTCATGCTCGTCGGCGGCTTCCTGCGTTTCTGGCACGTCGGCGCGCCGCACCAGCTGATCTTCGACGAGACGTACTACGTCAAGCAGGGCTGGTCGATGGTCCTCTACTGGTTCGAGATGAAGAACGACGAGGTGCTCCAGGGCGCCAGCCAGGTCGACCAGCACTTCACCGCCAACGACCCGATGGTCTACGGCACCGAGGGCGACTTCGTCGTCCACCCGCCCGTCGGCAAGTGGCTCATCGGATGGGGCGAGGCACCGTTCGGGATCCTCAACTCCTTCGGCTGGCGCTTCGCCGTCGCGCTCGCCGGCACCATCTCGATCTTCATGATCGGGCGGATCGCGCGCCGGCTCTTCCGCTCCGACCTGCTCGGCACCGTGGCCGCCGCGCTGCTCGCCTTCGAGGGCCACCACTTCGTCCACTCGCGCACGGGGCTGCTCGACATCTTCGTCATGTTCTTCGGGCTGGCGGCGTTCGGCGCCCTGCTCATCGACCGTGACAAGGCGCGTCTGGTGCTCGCTCGCAAGGTCGGTGACCGCGCCAGGGCCGCGACGTCGTGGGTGGGGCCGTGGCTCGGCTGGCGACCGTGGCGCTGGGTCGCCGGCGTCATGCTGGGCCTCTCCGCCGGCGTGAAGTGGTCGGGCCTCTACTTCCTCGTCTTCTTCGGGCTGCTCACCGTGCTCTGGGACCTCGGCGCCCGCCGCGCGGCCGGCGTGCGGGGCTGGTCGGTCGGTGGCGTCGTCAAGGACGGGCCGTACGCCTTCGTGCAGCTCGTCGGCGCCGCGATCGTCACGTACGTGGCGAGCTGGACCGGCTGGATCCTCACCAAGGGTGGTTCGTTCCGCACCTGGGCGCAGAACAACCCGGACACGGACCACGGCTGGCTACCCGACTGGTGGCGCTCGCTGTGGGCCTACCACGAGCAGATGTACTCCTCGACGCAGGCGATCACCTCGTCGCACCCCTACCAGACCAACCCGTGGTCCTGGCTCGTCCAGGGACGCCCGACGTCCTTCTTCTACGAGGGCCCGAAGAAGGGCGCCGACGGGTGTCTCGTCGACCAGTGCAGCAAGGCGATCACCTCGATCGGCACCGTCTCGATCTGGTGGGGCGCGACGCTCGCCATCTTCGTGCTCCTCTTCATGTGGGCACTGCACCGCGACTGGCGGGCCGGCGCCATCCTCTGCGGGCTCTTCGCCGGCTACCTGCCGTGGTTCTTCCTCGGCAACCGCACGATCTACTCCTTCTACGAGGTCGCGTTCGTGCCCTGGGTCGTGCTCACCTGCGTCTACGTGCTGGGCCTGCTCATCGGCGGCCGTGAGTCATCCCTGACGCGCCGCCGCGTCGGCTACGGCGTGATGGGCGCCTTCGTGCTCGTCACCATGGGGCTCTTCGCGTTCTTCCACCCCATCTACGTCGCCGACGTCATCCCGCTGTCGGAGTGGCAGCGGCGGATGTGGTTCCCCAGCTGGGTGTGAGCGCAGCGCCGCTCGCCGGCCCGAGCCGATTGCGTATGCCGCCTGCCGTGGTGTTATTGTTCCTGCGCACCGAGGGGCTGTGGCGCAGTTGGTAGCGCGTCTCGTTCGCAATGAGAAGGTCAGGGGTTCGAATCCCCTCAGCTCCACCAGGCAGACCCCGTCCCACCTGCGGAAAGACGCAGGAGGGGGCGGGGTTCTCTCTTTGTCATCCGCCCGTCTCCCGCCGATATGTGCCCCCGGTGTCCCCGGGGTCACATTTGAGGGGTGATAGCGGTGGACTGCCAATCCTGACGTCCAAAACCAACAGTCGGTCATGCCGCGCGGAGTACGGCTCTGCTCGTCCGCGCTGCCACTGAGGGCGCACCGGTGGGTGATGGCCAGCCGCAATATCCCGAACCCGGTCGGCTCGGTGCGCTTGATGGTGCACCGACGCGGCGACAGGCCGGCTCGGGCGAGGGTCGACCTGGGCACGGTCCTGGTCGAGGTGCACGTCGACCGCCCCGACGGCTTCGAGATGGCGACGGTGCTGATCCCAGAGGGCGTCGAGTCGATGACCGCGGCGGACCGCGCCCGCCGTAGGGGCAGATCTGGCGAAAAGACACATTCCCGGCCCTCGCGGGTGCACGCTGGTGGAGAAGGACAGTCCGCGCAGGGGGTGCGTCATGGCAGTGAGCCTCAGGAAGCCGTCGCAGTGGCAGCCCGGGACAATCTACATCTACGACGTCGTGTGGATCGTCATCCTGATCGGGCTCGCGATCGGGTACTCAGTCCAGCCGGCGTGGAGTTGGCTACCCCATTGGACGTTTGCATTCCAGAACGTCATGCCACTGTGGGTGCCGTGGGCCGGCGCGCTCGGCGGCGTCACGATCAGCCTCGTCGGAGTCGTCACCCACACGCATGACTGGAAGGCACTCGAGTACGCGTACTGGCACCTGGCCCGGCCGTTCCTCGGCGCCGTCTGCGGCTCCGTCGCGGTGCTCATCGTCGTGCTCGTGCTGCGCAGTGTCGATCCGACGGTTAACAACCAGGCCGGAACGCCCGGGAGCATCGCGATCCTGTCGGTCATCTCGTTCGTTGTCGGGTACCGCGAGGCGACCTTCCGCACGCTGGTCCAACGCGTCGTCGACGTCATCCTGGCCTCCGACGCGAACGACACCTCGCTGGTGGCGCTCGTGCCGGCCACGTTGGACTTCGGGGACAGCGTGATCAACCAGCCCAAGGTGTTGACGCTGACCGTCGTCAACACGGGCAAGGACACGGTCCACGTGCCGGCGAACGCAGCCTCAGCGGACCCGGTGACGGCCACGGTGGTGGCCACGAACGTGGAGACCGACCTGGCGCCGGACGCCACCGCGACGATCACGGTCACCTGGACCCCCGCAAGCGTCGGCCAGGACCTCTCCAACCCCACTACGACGCTGATCCTGCGGACCGAGTCGCGCAAGCTCACCTGCCCGCTGAAAGGTCGAGCAATCTAGCGTTGAGGCGGCCAGGCTCCGTCCCGCGGGCAGCGTAGGTTTCCGGCTCGGCTCTTTGGCTGAGATGCCGCTCGGCTTCCACGCGTGCCGTGATCTGCGAGCTGGCGGATGTACTCACCACGCCAGCTCACGACATCGGCTGTGACCCCGGGTGGCAGGATGACTGCCCATGCCCTCCCCCCTGCACATCGTGTCGGTCGTCGGCGAGGCCGACGCGGCCCTTGACCAGCGGTTGTCCGACGAGTTGGACGCAGTGAATGCGGCTGCGACCGCGGGCACGCCGGCTGCGCGCGAGCTGACCGTCCGGCTGCTCGACGCCGACGACGAGCTGCTCGCGGGGGTCAGCGGCTGGACGTGGGGCGTCGCTGCCGGCATCGGGATGACATGGGTGCGCGCCGATGTGCGCGGCCAGGGGGTCGGTGAGCGGGTGCTGGCCGACTTCGAGGCCGAGGCTCGCGCCCGAGGCTGCACCCACGTGTTCGTCACCTCATTCACCTTTCAGGCGCCTGGCTTCTACGAGAAGCAGGGCTACCGCGAGATCTTCCGCTGGGAGGGTGTCCCGACGCCCGAAGCGGCGGACGTTCACTTCCGCAAGGAGCTCTAGCGGCCGGCGAGGCTGCCCAGAGCGCGTCGATCGCATGTATGTCGAGCGCGTTCATCAGGCCGCCGGCGGCGACCCCATCACCTGGCACCGCTCCACAGAGTCGCGCCCCCCTCACGTCGCTATTGCAGCAGACCGCGCGCTTCGTCCTCCCCTCCCTATAGGGCGCGGGGTCCTCGCAGTCGACCCGATACGCACCCTCGTATGTCCGCTACGAAGCCGGCGTGATGAACACGACTGACGTCCCGACCCCATGGAAGGACCCTGTGGGGGTCTCCCGCACGAAGTCGAAATGGCAGGTCACGAGATCTCCGTGCACGTTCGGCTTGGACGCGTCGAGTTGCTGCACGACGACGGGGACGCCACCGGTGGGTGTGAACGTCGCTGTCGCCCGAAGGGACTGAATGACGAACGTTTCCGTGCTGCCGACAACATGCCCAGGAGTGAAGTTCCCATTCCCGTTGAAGGCGGCCTCAAGCGTCCGACCGTTGTCGCAGCTCAACGGGATCGCGGTGTTCTTGGGATCCGCTGAAGCAGCGGGCGCAAAAGCCATCATCGCGACGACTCCGGCGATGGCTGTGACAGATAAGCGCTTGATCATGGCTTGCCTTCCTTCGAGTTCGAGGCTTTGCAGACGGGCTGAGTAAGCCCTTGGGACTCTGGGTGCGTCTGAGAGCCCAATATCCCGGCCTACTCCTCATCGGGTCGGTGCGCAGCACAACGGCCCAGAGTGGGTCGCTTCACGTCCATATGTCCCCTGATCAGCGTGAGGTGTTCAGCGTCAAGGGCTGGGCGGGTGCCGGTGCCAGTGCCCCTCCCGACCGCTGTTCGGAGACCTCCGCGGGCCCGGCGCCCACGTCAGCGGCGTCGACTCGAGTTCGGCCATGCTGGAGCTGGCACGGCAGCGCCTCGGCGCCGACGCGGATCTGGCTCTGCCAGCGAGCGGTCCTGCTGTCCATCCATCTTCAGCCGCTGTCACTCTGCATCGCGGCCACCAGGGCGGCGCGCAGGAGCGGGTGGCCGGGAGGAGGAAGCTCCTCGACGGTGAACCATCCGATGTCGGCATGTTCTTCCGGAGCGACGTTCACTGGCGTTCCCTGCCAGTCACCCACGAGCCAGGCGCTCAACAGTGCCGGTTCGTCTGAAGACCCTGCGGTCAGCCGACACAGATGAGAGGCAGAGTCCGTCACGATCTGCACGCCGAGCTCCTCGTCCAGCTCCCGTGTCAGCGCGTCCAGTTCGGACTCGCCGACCTCGATGAGGCCACCGGGCAGGTCCCACACGTTCGGGTACGCGCGCTTGTCCGGTCTGCGATGCGCGAGTAGGACTCGGCCGTCACGGATGAGTGCGCCGACAACGACACCATGCATGGGCTCATAAGAGCACGGGCCTCTGACAACGAACGTCCCCTTGTGTCGCCATCCGGCGCAGGCGTCAGGCCGGGTGTCGCACCTGGTAGCGGACGTAGACCACGCCGTTGTCGAATCGTCGGTGGTCAAGCAGTTCGAGGTCGAGTCGCATGCCCCGCGGCAGCGCCGGCTTGCCGCCGCCGACGAGGACCGGGCACAGCAGCAGCACGCACTCGTCGACGAGGTCGTGCCGGAAGGCCTCGACCGCAATGCCCGCGCCTCCGATGCTCAGGTCCGAGCCGGAGGTCTCCTTGAGCCGTCGTACCGCCTCGGGCTCGAACCGCCGCTCGATCCTCGTGCGCGCGGTCGACACGTCGCTGAGCGAGGTGGAGTAGACGACCTTGTCCGCGTCACGCCAGATTCCGGCGTACTCGCGGACCACGTCTGGCTCGTTGGCCAACCAGTCGTCGTTCTCCCACACGCGCATCGTCTCGTACATGCGTCGCCCGTAGAGCGACGTGCCGATCTGCCGCTCGTGCTCGTTCCAGAAGGCGTGCACGTCCTCGTCCGGAACGGACCAGTCGAAGGAACCCGTCTCGTCCTCGAGGAATCCGTCGAGCGAGATGTTGGCGGCGTAGATCAACTTACCCATGGGCCCTCCGCCCTGACGAGAGCAACAGCTGCGACGTCACGCAGGCCCAGTCAACAGCATCGACTGCGAGATCGACGAGACCCCAACCGCTCGGTCGCGCCGATGAGCGTGCCGCCCGGTCGCACTCAGTCGTGGCGGCCCTCTCCCGTGCGAGCCGGTGCCTCGCGGCTCAGATACCGAACCGGCTTGCCGAGCGACTCTGCATACGCAATCTCCCGTCGGGTTGACTCACCCACGTATCCGCCGGGATCCACGATGTACACCTCGTCGGCCATGCGAATCTTCTGGAAGTGCAGGCGGCCCAGCCGCCCCTTCAGGTCCGAGGTGTCGGCTGTCCAGTCGTAGCCCGGCAGCTCGGGAAGGCTGAACATCCCGAGGCTGATCACGACGCACCCGTCCATCGTGAGCCGCTGGTTGGCCTGCGCGAACTCCGCCTCGAACGTCGTCGAGCCGCACAGCGTGATGACCTTGGCCTCACCTTCCGCCGACTGCGGCGACTGCTGGTCGTCCATGAGGTTCATGATGCGTGAAAGGCAGGACGACCACCTCGCCGCCCCGCCGTCGCTCGCTCATCAGGGACAGGGCGAACAGTCCCTCGACCTAAGCGGACTGCTGCCAGTATGTGCGCTTGTGACGATGTTCAAGGCACCACAGGTCGTCCTCTTCAGCAGGGACGTTGCACACGCAGCAGCCTTCTACAGGGCTCTGGGCTTCGAGGAGGTCTTCAGGACCCCGACGGATGGCGTCCCCATCCACATCGACCTCGTACTCGACGGGTACCGCATCGGCCTGGCGAGCGAGGACTCGACGCGAGAGGACCACGGTCTCGATCCGGTTGTCACGGGTCAACGGGCGGCAGTGATCCTCTGGACTGATGACACACCATCGGCCTGCTCGCGTCTCGTGGAGCTGGGAGCCACGCCTCTCGAGGGTCCACACCCGTGGCTCGATCGCTGCTCATCGCGTGGGTGGCAGACCCGGACGGTCACTTGATCCAAGTGGTCCAGTCCGGCGCAGCCGCAGCCCATCCTGTGCCGCAGAAGACGGACGCGTAGCACGCGCGCGTTGGACGACCCGCTCGGCCAGTACGCATGCGGACGGTGCGTCGGGGTGCCCCTGCGCCGGAAGTCTGGCGCACCGCCCCGACGCACCGTCCACGCGATCAGGCCTGAAGGCCGGCTCGTTCGACCCTGCGGTGGTAGCGCAGGTCAGTTCCGCGCGTCGTCCGTCAGGCCCGGGCCGTCCGCCTCGATGCGCTCCTGACGGACCTGCTCGGTCACGGTCTCCTCATCGGTGACCTGCTCCATGCCGAGGCGCACGCGCTCGACCGGAACGGCCTCCTTCTGTACGACCGGCTGCTCCTCGTGAAGCACCACCTCGTGCTCCTCCTCGGAGATGGCCGGGCCGTCCATGGCCTGCCCAACGTTGGCGTCGATGATCGGCTCGCGCTCGATCGAGACCTCCTCGCGGGTGACCGGCACCGTGACCGACTGCTGCTCCGTGACGACGTACTTGCGCAGGCGCGCCCGACCGGCCTCGCGGGTCTGGGTTCCCACCTGCAGCTGCTCCTCGGAGCGGGTCATCGCGTCGTCCGTGGTGGGCCCGGAGGTGTCCCGCCCGACCACCGCGGCGTCTCCCCCGGCGGCGACCTGGGGACCGGACTCGCCCGCGGACTCCTGGTTGACGGCAGAGCTGATGCTCGTGAGGCCGTAGTGCTCGAACAGCCGGTGCTCCTCGGACTCGTCCAGGTGGCCGTTCTCGGGGTCGACGTTCGGCGCGTCCTTCACGCGGTCCTTCGTGTAGGCGACCCTCAATCCTTCCTCGGACAGGTCGGCGTCGCGCAGCGGGACGAACGACTCGTTGGTCCCGAACAAGCCCGTGTTGACGGTGACCCACTCCGGCTCACTGGTCTGGTCATCGAGATACGCCTGGCCGGCCCGTCCGATCTTCTCGCCGTCGGAGCCGTACACGGTGGTGCCGGACAGCCTGCCGAGCTCGTTGGTGTTGAGCATCTGGTTCTCCTTCTCGTCACTCTGTCGTCTGAGTCGCTTACGTTGTAAGGCAACATCCGGGTCTTACCCACCTCGCCCGGACATCTACGCCCCGGGACCAAGAAAGCGCGTCAGCACTGCTGGTCGCCGGCACTCACGATCGCCACCGCGGGCTGCCTACCCACCGCCCGCGGCGACCCGCGAAAGTCCTCACGATCGCGGCTCGCTCCGGCTCAATCACGGCTAGGGTCCGCGAACATGGACATGTTGAAGGGCGACGAGGTCGCCGAGGCCGGGCTGACCGACTGGCGCAAGCTGGCGCAGGGACTGCATGCCCGCTACCTGGTCGACGACTTCGGCACCGGCGTTCGGTTCGTCGCTGCGGTGGGCGAGGTGGGCGACGCACTCGGACACCATCCGCGCGTGGCGATCGGGGACGGGTACGTCGATCTCAAGCTCGTCAGCGCCGACGCCATCTACCGCGACGACGAAGGCAACGAACACGTCGTCGAGTGGGTGACCCAGCAGGACGTCGACCTCGCCCGACGGATCACCGAGATCGCGGCCGACCAGAGCATCGACGCCGACCCGGCGTCGGTCAGTGTCATCGAGCTCGGCCTCGACACGGCGCGCTCCGCGACCATCGCCCCGGTGTGGGCCGCCCTGCTGACCGGGAACGCCGAGGCCCAGGGCCACGGGACCCCCAGCGACGAGATCCGGGACGCCACGGGACGGGTACCCAACCTGTGGTTCGGTGACGCCGACGAGCACGGGACCGGGCGTCAGCGCTTCCACGTCGAGGTCTATGTGGCGCCCGAGGTGGCCGAGCGACGAATCGCCGCTGCTGTCGCCGCAGGCGGGATTGTCGTCGACGACAGCGACGCACCGTCACTCACCGTGATCGCCGACCAGGACGGCAACACCGGAGTCCTCTGCGTCGCCGCGGCCCCTACGACGAACGAGTGAGCCCCGACTGGGGTGACAGGGACGCCCCGAAGGCCGGACGGTTCTCGTCCGGCCTTCGGGGCGTTTCCGGTTGTGGATCAAAGGGTTTCAGGAGACCGACCGAGTCTCAACGAGGGAGGACGGTTGCGCGCAGCCCGGCCCGGTGCGGCGTGACGAGGACTATGTCGACGACGCTTTCGGCGCGAAGGGGCTCATGCGGAGGCGAGCGCCTTGGTCTTGAGCGCGTCGAACTCGACCTGGGTGAGGGCCCCGGAGTCGAGAAGGCCCTTCGCATTCGCGATCTGGGTCGCCGGGCTCTCTGTGGCCTTCGCGCCCGCCGTCTGGCGGATGTACTCGTCCTGCTGAGCCTGCATGTCCGCCACCTGGGCCATCTGCCGCTGGTTCATGCTCCGGCCGCGGGCGATGAGGTAGATCAGGGCGCCCAGCCACGGCACGAAGATGAGCAGTACGGCCCAGCCGGCCTTGGCCCAGCCGCTGACGTCGGGGTCGCGGAAGAGGTCGAAGACGCACCGGAACCACACGGTGAAGGCGGCGATCCAGATGAAGAGCCAGAAGCTCCACAACAGGACGTCCCAGAAGTTCGTCGTGATGTTGTCCATGACAGTCCTCTCGTAGCGCTGAGCGTGGCGGTGACCGAGCACCTTGCTGTCAGCCTGCCCACGGCGGCGCCGCGCAGCGTCACCCGCTGAGGGTGAACCCTTTCTTCCCTTTTGAACCGAAGCGGCGGGCGTTGTTCAGCAGCCTCGGCCGACGCTGGTACCCGCCCCTCGCGCGCCGCGACCCCGGTGGGGAGCCGTCCTCATCCTTTTCGGGTGATGCCGCCGGGCCGCCAGACCCAAGCCGTTGCCCGGACCACGGTTGGCGGCTGGGTCCCAGCGCCCCGCTGCCCGCACCGCCCGGGCCACCTGCGCCTGTCGCGGGACGCGTGACGGGTAAGGGTCGGACATGCCTCACGCAAGGATCGGCGTCTCCGGGTGGCGCTACCCGTCGTGGCGCGGGGACTTCTACCCCAAGGGCCTGCCACAGCGACTCGAGCTGACGTATGCCGCCGAGCGGATGACCTCGATCGAGGTGAACGGCTCCTTCTACTCCCTCCAACGCCCGAGCTCGTATGCCGCCTGGCGGGCCGCAGTGCCCGCCGACGTGGTGCTGGCGGTGAAGGGTGGGAGATTCATCACCCACATGAAGTCGCTGCGCGACGTCGAGACACCGCTCGCGAACTTCTTCGCGAGCGGGATCCTCGCGCTCGGCGCCCAGCTCGGACCGGTCCTCTGGCAGCTGCCCGAACGCCTGGTGTTCGACCGGCAGCGCGTTGCCCGCTTCTTCGAGCTGCTCCCACGCTCGACGGCCGGCGCCGCCCGACTCGCGGCCACCCACGACGACAAGCTCGTCGAGGACCGGGCGCTGACGACGTGCGACGTCGACGTGCCCGTCCGGCACGCCCTCGAGCCGCGCCATGAGAGCTTCGACTCGGACGAGGCGCGGGCCCTGTGCGCGGAGCACGGCGTGGCGCTCGTCGTCGCCGACAGCGCGGGGCGGTGGCCGGTGATGCACGACGCGACGAGCGACTTCCGTTACGTGCGGCTGCACGGCGAGAGCGAGCTCTACGCCAGCGGCTACACCGACGCCTCGCTCGACAGGTGGGCCGACACGTGCCAGGGCTGGCTCGATGAGGGCCATGACGTCCACGTCTACTTCGACAACGACGCGAAGGGGCATGCGCCGCATGACGCCGTGCGCCTCCTCCACCGGCTCGGGGTGGCCACGACCGCCTGACCCGAACCCGGGACTCGCTGCGCCCGTGCGGCCGGCACGCCCAACCGGCATACCGGCATACGGTGTCGTCACGAGTCGTCGGACGACGGGAGCCAACCATGACCCAGCACCACCCGCGAGACGTCGCATGAACCGCGCCGAGCTGCGCACCGCGCAGGAACCGCTCAAGACGCGCTACCGCGAGCAGCCTGAGGCCGCAGTGCATCCGGTCTCGGCGAGTGCGGTCTTCGGCGAGCCGGTCACGGTCGAGGTGCGCACGGCCGGCGGAGCGGTGCGCGCCGGCCTGCACCCGGCCGCGGGGGGCGACGGGTCCGACGCCTGCTCGGGCGACATGCTCATGGAGGCCCTCGTCGCCTGCGCCGGCGTGACCCTCCACGCCGTCTCGGTGGCCTTCGGCGTCGAGCTGCGCGACGTGGAGATGCGCGCGGACGCGACGTTCGACGCCCGCGGCACGCTCGGCGTCGACCGGACGGCGCCGGTGGGGATCTTGGCCCCGCGCGTCGTCGCCGAGGTCTCGACGGACGCCGACGACTCGACGCTGCAGCGGCTCGCAACCGCGACGGAGCGGTACTGCGTCGTCGGCCAGTCGCTCCGGACACCGCCCACGATCGAGGTACGGCGGCGCGACCGGTGGGACCGATAGGTTCGGGACGTGAGCCGTAGCGTCTACGTCGCCTCGCCGGAGGGCCTGACGGGCAAGTCCGCCGTGGCCCTCGGCCTGCTCGACGCCCTCCTCCGCGAGGTGGGGTCCGTCGGTGTCTATCGCCCACTGACGACGCTCGGGGCCAGAGGACCCGACGACGGGGTCGACCACATCGTCGAGATGCTCGTCAGCCAGCCCGGCATGGCGCAGACCTACGAGGAGGCCCTGGGCGTCACGTACGCCCAGGCCCACGACGACCCCGACGAGGCGCTGCATCTCATCGTCGAGCGCTTCGGAGCGCTGAGTGGCCGGTTCGAGGTCGTCCTCGTGCTCGGCTCCGACTACACCGACATCTCCACCGGCACCGAGCTCTCCTTCAACGCACGGGTCGCCGCCAACCTCGGCTCGGCCGTCGTGCTCGTCGTGCACGGCCGCGACCGCACGCCCGACCAGATCCGGGTCGCCGCCGACAGCGCCGTCACCGAGCTGCGCGCCAACCACGCCCAGCCCGTCGCCGTCGTCGCCAACCGGGTCGACCCGGCCGACCTCGAGGAGGTCCGTGCGGTGCTGGCGGCCCTTCCCTTCCAGGTCACCGCCGCGATGCCCGAGAACGCGCTGCTCTCGGCCCCGAGCTTCCGGGCCCTTGCCGACGCGACCGGGGCGAGGCTCGTCCTCGGCAGCGAGTCGTGGATGGACCGCGACAGCCTCGGCCTCGTCGTTGCCGCCATGAGCCTGCCCAACGTGCTGGCGCGGCTCGGCCCCGACGTCACCGTCATCGCCCCGAGCGACCGCACCGACCTCATCCCCGGCCTCATGCTCGCGCACCAGTCCGGAACCTTCCCGACGCTCGCCGGGATCATCCTCACCGGCGGCTACCCGATCCCCGAGACCATCGCGAGGCTCTCGGCCGGCGTCCAGCAGGACCTGCCGATCGCGCTCACGGACGACGGGACCTTCCGCACGGCCGAGCGCCTCATGCAGGTGCGCGGCCCGATGACGAAGGGCTCGCGCAACAAGATCGAGGCGGCGCGCCGCCTCTTCGCCGAGTGCGTCGACCAGGCGGCTCTCCTGACGGCCGTCGACGTGTCCGCCTCGGAGGTGCGCACGCCGCTCATGTTCGAGTTCCAGCTCATGGAACGGGCCCGGTCGGACCGCAAGCACATCGTGCTCCCCGAGAGCCACGACGACCGCATCCTCGAGGCGGCCGACGTGCTGCTGCGTCGAGGCGTGGCTGACCTGACCCTGCTCGGCGACGAGACGAAGGTCCGCGCGCGTGGGTCGGCGCTGGGCCTCGACCTCGACGCGGCATCCGTCGTCTCCCCCACCGACGCCGACCTCGTCGAGCGCTTCGCGCAGACGTATGCCGGCGCTCGGGCCCACAAGGGGATGACCGTCGAGCGTGCGCGTGAGGTCGTCACCGACATCTCCTGCTTCGGCACGATGATGGTCCACCTCGGCCTCGCGGACGGCATGGTGTCGGGCGCGGTCAACACGACGGCGCACACGATCCGGCCGGCGCTCGAGTTCGTCAAGACGGCCGACGGCGTCAAGACCGTGTCGAGCGTCTTTCTCATGTGCCTCGCCGACCGCGTCCTCGTCTACGGCGACTGCGCGGTCATCCCCGACCCGACGGCCGAGCAGCTCGCCGACATCGCCATCTCGTCGGCGCAGACCGCCCAGCAGTTCGGCATCGAGCCGCGCGTCGCGATGCTCTCCTACTCGACGGGCACGAGCGGGTCTGGCGCCGAGGTCGAGAAGGTCCGCGCCGCAACGGAGCTCGTGTCCCGGCGTGCCCCGGACCTCGCGCTCGCGGGTCCGATCCAGTACGACGCGGCCATCGACCCCGTCGTGGGCCGGGCCAAGATGCCCGACTCCGACGTGGCCGGCCACGCGACGGTCTTCGTCTTCCCCGACCTCAACACGGGCAACAACACGTACAAGGCGGTGCAGCGCAGCGCGCACGCCGTCGCGGTGGGGCCGGTGCTCCAGGGCCTGCGCAAGCCGGTCAACGACCTCTCGCGCGGAGCCCTCGTCGACGACATCGTCAACACGGTCGCCATCACCGCGATCCAGGCTCAGGGCGCGCCCCGGCAGCAGGGAGGCACCCTGTGAGTCAGAGTCAGCACACGGACGACCGGCCCGTCCTCGTCCTCAACGCGGGCTCGTCGTCGCTGAAGTACCAGCTGTTGGTCCCGGAGTCGGGTGAGGTGCGCACCGGTGGGGTGGTCGAGCGCATCGGTGAGCGGGGCAGCGACGTCGCCGACCCTGCGGCCGCGCTCGAGACGATGACAGATCGCCTGCTCGAGGAAGGGATCGACCTGGGCAAGGTGCCGTTGCGCGCCGTGGGCCACCGCGTGGTCCACGGCGGTCCCGACTTCTCCGAGCCGGTGGTCATCGACGACGCCGTGCTGCAGCGCATCCGCCAGCTGAGCGCTCTTGCGCCGTTGCACAACCCGGCCGCTGTCACCGGCATCGAAGCCGCCCGCGAGCACTACGACGTGCCTCACGTCGCCGTCTTCGACACGGCCTACTTCTCCTCCCTGCCCGCCGCGGCGTCCACGTATGCCGTGCCGCGCGAGCTCGCCGAGAAGCACTCGATCCGGCGCTACGGCTTCCACGGCACGTCGCACCAGTTCGTCGCGCAGGCCACCGCAGAGCTGCTGGGCCACCCGCTCGTAGACCTTCGGCAGGTGATTCTCCACCTCGGCAACGGCTGCTCTGCCTCCGCCGTGCGGGGTGGTCGTCCCGTTGAGACGTCGATGGGTCTGACGCCTCTCCAGGGCCTGGTCATGGGCACCCGCTCGGGGGACGTGGACCCCGGGCTGCACGCCTACCTCGCCCGTGAGGCGGGCCTCACCCTCGACGAGATCGAGGCCCTCCTCAACAAGAGGTCCGGGGTGCTCGGGCTCAGTGGCGTCAACGACTTCCGCGAGCTGGTGCACCTGGTCGAGGCCGGTGACGAGGACGCCCGCCTCGCGTTCGACGTCTTCATCCACCGGCTCAAGCACTACGTCGGTGCCTACCTCGCGATCCTCGGCGGGGCCGACGTGCTGGTCTTCACGGCCGGCATCGGCCAGCACAGCGCAACGGTCCGAGCCGCCGTCGCCGAGGGTCTGGACGAGCTGGGCATCGCCGTCGACCCGTCGCGCAACGAGGACGACTCGACACAGCCACGCGTCATCTCCCCCGACGGGTCGCGCGTCGTCGTCGCGGTCGTGCCGACCAACGAGGAGCTCGCCATCGCCCGGCAGACCGCTGACCTCGTCCGCTGAGCCCACCCGACACCGCCTGACGAGCCTGTCGAGGTGATCACGGCACTCGAGCGGGGGTCGAGATCACCTCGAACCGGGGTGGGCCTCGAGGTATTCGCGCAGCGACGTCGGCCGGCGACCCGTCAGCCGCTCGACGTCGCCGCTCACCCCGTCGAGCTCGCCCGCGGCGACGGCGGTGTAGGTCGAGACCCACGCGTCCACCTGCCAGTCCGGCGCGCCGTAGACCGCGCGCGACGCATACGCCTCTTCGAGCGTCTCGTCGTGGAAGCGCACCGGACGTCCGGTCACCTCGCTGATGATGTCCGCCATCTCACCGAAGGACAGCGCCTCAGGACCGGTGAGCTCGTAGGTCGCACCCGCGTGGGCCGCCGGGTCGAGCAGCACCGCGACGGCCGCCCGCGCGATGTCGTCGTGCGAGACGACCGCGGCACGGCCGTCGCCTGCGGGACCGCGGACGACGCCGTCGTCACCGACCATGTGGTCCATGAACTCGAGATAGAGGTTGTCGCGCAGGAAGGTCCATCTCATGCCGGAGGTGCGGAGGTGCTCCTCCGTGGCGGCGTGGTCGCGCGCCAGGGTGAACGTCGCGTCCGGGGCGGCGCCGAAGAACGACACGTAGACGACGTGGCCCACGCCTGCAGCCGCGGCCGCGTCGACGAAGGCGCGGTGCTCGCCGAGCCGGTCCTCGTTCTCGGCTGCCGACACCATGAAGAGGGTCTCGACGCCGGCGAGGGCCTCGCGTGCGGCGTCGGCGTCGCCATAGCTGCACTGCGCGGCATCAGCACCCGACAGCTCGGGGGCCCGGGACAGGTCGCGCACGAGCAGCCGCTGTGCGACTCCGCGGTCTGCGAGGTCCCGCGCGACGAGCCCCCCGAGCCAACCGGTCGAACCGGTGACGGCGAGGACGGGCGGCTGGCTGTCGTCGACTGCGCTCATCCTCCGAGCGTACGCAGGACCCGATCAGCCGGGCGGCCAGGCGCCCCAGCCTGCCGACGTGGTGCCGGATCCTGCGAGTGCCGTCGGCCGACCGCCCGTCGAAGTGGTGATCCACGCATTGCCCGCGCGGCGGCATACGGTGTGTTCGTGACCGACAACCACGCCCACGCCTCTGGTGCGCCCTTCGACGCGACCGTGCCCGTCCCCACCCACGACGCCACCCCGCCGACCCGAGCGCGTGACGAGCCTGCGGCCCTGCCCGGCATCGAGGCCGCGGCTGTGCCGCCCGGCATCCGCGTCGCGAGCGACTGGGCCTGGCGCGTGCTGCTCATCGGAGCGGCCATCTACCTGCTGTCGCTCGCCGTCCGCACAGTCTCCGAGATCGTCGTTCCCGTCGCCATAGCCATCCTCCTGACAGCGCTGCTCCGCCCCGTCGCCAACTGGCTGCACCAGCGGATGAACCCCGGCGCCGCAGCCGGCATCACGCTCCTTGGCACCATCCTGCTCATCGGCGCACTCTTCACGCTCGTCGGTACGCAGTTCAGCAGCGGGTTCTCCGACCTGACCAGCCAGGTCGCCACCGGCCTCGAGCGCATCCGTGACTGGGTGCGCACGACGTTCAAGATCACCGACGCGCAGTTCGACCAGTACTTCAACACCATCCGCGACCGGGTGAGCGAGTCGGGCAACCTCGGCGACACGGCGACGTCGGTGGGCCTCACCGCGACGCACTTCATCGCGGGCCTGTTCATCGCGCTCTTCTCGCTCTTCTTCTTCCTCTACGAGGGGCCGCGCATCTGGACCTGGGTCGTGCGACTCTTCCCGCGCGCCACCCGCCCGCGCATCGACTCCTCGGGCGTCATCGCCTGGCACCAGCTCTCGGCGTTCGTCCGCGCGACGATGATCGTGGCCTTCGTCGACGCCGTCGGGATCTCGGTGGGCGCGGCCATCCTCAAGGTGCCGTTCGCCTTCGCGATCGGCATCCTCGTCTTCATCCTGGCCTTCATCCCGATCGTCGGAGCCCTGCTCTCAGGAGCCGTCGCGGTGCTGCTCGCCCTCGTCGCGCACGGCCCGGGCGTCGCGCTCATCATGCTCGCGGTCGTGATCGGCGTCCAGCAGCTCGAGTCGCACGTGCTCCAGCCCTTCCTGCTCGGCAAGGCGGTGAGCGTCCACCCGCTCGCCGTGATCCTCGCCATCGCGACCGGCTCGATCATCGCCGGCATCGTCGGTGCGCTCGTCGCCGTCCCCTTCGCCGCGGTGCTCAACGCCGTCGGCAAGCACCTCTTCAGCGACGAGCCGGAGGGCGAGCTGGACCGGCAGATGAGGGAGTCAGCCGACGAGGGGGGCGCCCCCGCCAACGCCTGACCCGAGGCCTGCCGCGGTCCCTGCCCACGTCCCAACCGTGGCGTATGCCGTGCGGCAGGCTCGGGGTACCCTCCGCACGGGGCGTATGCCGTGCGGGCCGCCCGGGGTACCACGGCGAACGGGCGCGTACGTCGCGCGGCCGGCTCGAGGACCTCCGGAAGTGGCCTATGCGGTGAGCCGCCTCGGCGCCCCGGCGAGCCGCGGGGTCACCGACACGCGAGCGGTCCCACGACCACGTCCACCTCGGACGTGCGATGCTCCCGGAGTCGCGTGGCTCCGGACCTCACCTGCTCCGGGCCGAGTCCTGCGACGGGTTCGGCGGTCGCCGGTGCCTACTGGGAGACGGCGCGGCGGGCAAAGAGTGCCCGGTCGTCGAGCTCCTCGGCCTCTTCGGCGAACTCGGGGGTGTCGAAGACGTCGGCCGGGATGCCGGTCTCGGTGTAGCGCGGCTCGGCCCTGGCCTTGAGCGCATAGGTCGGGCGCGGCACGGGCACCGGGCTCCAGCTGCCCTCGGCCGGCTGCTCGGGCACGGCCGCGGGGACCTCACCCCTGATCGGCGCCTGGACGTCGAAGACGCCGGGCTCGACGTGGTGCGCAACGACGACCTGCGCCTCGCGGGAGACCGCCACGACCGTCGACGGCTCCGCGGCGGCGGCGCTGTGGATGACCTGCGTGTCCTCGCTCGAGAGGGCGGGCACGTGGTGGACGGCGGCACGGGTCTCGTCGTGGCGACGACCGCGCCGACGGCCCCGGACCTGCCCCTTGGCATCGGAATGGGTGCGCAGGCGGTCGGCCTGGGCCTCGGCCCGCAGCCACACGAGCACGGCGCCGATGGTGAGGACGGCGAAGGGTACCGAGATCCACAGGAGCACCCCGGTGACCGTCAGCACGACGGAGACGGGTAGCCAGGCGATCGCGACGAGGAGCAGCGCCGCACGGAGGCGGCGTCGTGCCAGCGGGACCCGCGCGGCCGGCGGTCCCGGGGGACGCCCTTGGCGCCCGGCTCCGTGGCTCGACCGGCGGGCTGACTCGGGCATGCGGTCCACCTCGGCGGCGTAGGGGGCGATGGCGTGGTCGGTGTGTCTGGGTCCTGACGGGGTGGACCGGATGCCCGAGGCGGCGAGCGGGGTGGCGGTGACGCGCCCGTCGGCGCGGCGGGCGACGAGGGGTGAGGGGTGGCGCGACGTGCCGGCGGGAACGGCCCGCTTCACGTCCACGGCGGGCCGAGCCGGGTTCGCGGGCGTGACGGCATACGAGTGGGGCCGCAGCGTGCTCAGCGCGGCGGTCGGAAGGGCTGGTCGCTTCTCGAGGACGCGCATGGCCTCGGAGAAGCCCTCGACCGACCGGGACGCGGCCGCGTCCTCGCGGCGGCGAGCCCAGTGCTGCACGAGATAGGCAGCCCAGATCGCCACGATGACGACGAAGATCAGGCTGCTGACTGGCACGTGACCCACGGTAGGACGCGGTTCGATGACGGCCTCGCACATTCGAGGCGTGTCGCGCAAGAGGCTGGTGTTACACCTGTGACAGGCGAGCCATCAGCGTCGTACCGGCGAGGTCCTCGCTCGTGACGGCAAAGGACCGGTGGTCACGCCAGGCGCCGTCGATGTGCAGGAACCGCTCGCGCACTCCCTCGTCGCGCAGACCGAGGCGCTCGACGACGCGCAGAGACGGAACGTTGTCGAGCCGGATGTTGACCTCGACGCGGTGCAGGCCACCGGCGCCGAGCGCGTGGTCGATGGCCAGCGCCAGCGCGCGGGTCGCGATGCCGCGCCCGGTGACGGACTCGTCGAGCCAGTAGCCGGCCGCCCCCGACTGCTGGGCGGCACGGACGATCCCGAACAGGTGGACCTGACCGACGATGCGTCCGCCGACCTCGACGACCCAGGGCAAGGCCCGGTCGGCACGCGCCTCGACGTCGAGGTCACGGACGAACTGCCGGAACGAGACCGGTGCCCGCGCGGGAGATCCCGGCGGCAGGGTGGGCTCCCACGGCTGGACGTATGCCGCGTTGTCGCGCCGCACCCGCTGCCAGTCCCGCTCGTCGTCCACGCGAAGGGGACGCAGCACGAGGGGAGGCTCGGCGGAGGCGTCACGGAGGACGACCGGCCAGCGCGCCTGGCCGTCACGGTGCGGACGCCACGGCATCCTCACCGCCGGCCGCCGAGCGAGGTCCGGGCGCACCGAGTCCCCCAGTGTCGCAGTCGAACCCGAGCCCTCACGTCAGTGGTCACTGCCCGGCACCTGGTCGAGGGCGTGGCCCAGGACCGGCTCGAGGACGTCGAGCGCGTCGGCAACACCTCCGCGGGAGCCTGGGAGGTTGGCCACGAGGGTGCGGCCCGCCAGACCGACGAGCCCACGCGAGAGCATCGCCGTCGGCACGCCCTTGGCGACACCTGCGGCGCGGATCGCCTCGGCCACGCCCGGCACGAGCCGGTCGAGCAGTGGTGCGGTCTGCTCCGGGGTCACGTCGGTGGGCGTGAGTCCGGTGCCGCCGGTGGTCAGCACGAGCTCGGGTGCGCCCGCGAGCGCCTCACGCAGGGCCAGGCCGAACGCGTCGCCGTCCGGCACGACGACCGGGTCGCCCACCTCGAAGCCCCACGCGCGGAGCCGCTCCACGACGACGGGGCCCGACGTGTCGCCGTAGACGCCGGCTGCGGCGCGGGTGGAGGCGGTGACGACGACGGCCCGACGGCCCGTGCCGAGACCTTCACTCATGCCAGTCGCCCGATCGGCCGCCCGACTTCGCGGTGACGCGCACGTCGGTGATGCGGCCGTGCCTGTCGACGGCCTTGACCATGTCGATGAGCGTCAGGGCCGCGACCGAGACGGCTGTCAACGCCTCCATCTCGATGCCCGTGCGGTCGGCCGTACGCACGGTCGCGGTGATGTCGGCGCCGTCGTCGGCCACGACGACCTCGACCTCCACCCCGTGGACCGCGATCGGGTGCGCGAGCGGGATGAGCTCGGGGGTGCGCTTGACCGCCTGGATGCCGGCGATCCGGGCCACGGCCAGGGCGTCGCCCTTGGGGACCCGGCCCGTCCGCAGGGCTGAGACGGCCTGGGCGCTGAGCAGGACTCGTCCGGCGGCGCTCGCCTCCCTGGCGGTGACGGCCTTGGCCGACACGTCGACCATGTGGGCGGTGCCGTCGGCGCGCACGTGCGTCAACGTGGGCGCCTCGGCGTCCGAGGGCGGCTCGGGCGGGCGGTCGGTCATCAGGCCTCCTTGTCGAGGACGAGCACGTCGACGACCTCGCCGGCGACGAGCTCGGTGACGTCCTCGGGGACGACGAAGAGCGCGTTCGCCCGGGACAGGTCGGCGACGAAGTGCGACCCCTGCCCTGCGACCGGCACGGCGACGAGCGTGCCCTCGGTGGAGCGCGACACGACGGCACGCCCGAACTGACGCCGACCGCCGAACGACTCGACACCGGAGATGAGGGTGGCGGGTCGGGCCCGGCGCTTCTCCGGGGTCAGGCGCATGAGGCGGCGGAGAGCCGGGCGCACGAAGACCTCGAACGACACGAAGGAGGAGACGGGGTTGCCGGGCAGGGCGAAGAGCGGCACGTGCCTGCCGCCCGGTCCGGTGAGCAGGCCGTAGCCCTGGGGCTTTCCGGGTTGCATCGCCACCTTGACGAAGTCGATGCCCTTGTCGTGCAGGGCGCTCTTGACGACGTCGTAGGCCCCCATGGACACGCCGCCGCTCGTGATGACGACATCGGCCCCGGCGACGACCTCGTGGAGCACGGCGAGCAGCTCCTCGTCGGTGTCACCGACGGCCGCCCGGATCTCCGCCGACGCGCCCGCGCCGACCGCGGCAGCCCAGAGCATGGACGAGTTCGAGTCGTGGATCTGACCGTGCTGCAAGGGTTTTCCGGGCTGGACGAGCTCGGCACCGGTGGACAGCACCACGACGTGCGGCCGCCGGTGGACCTCGACCTCGGCGTGACCGCAGGCGGCGAGCAGGGCGATCGTGCGCGGTCCGACGACCTCGCCGGCGGGGACGACGACCGCGCCCGACGTGACGTCCTCGCCCTTCGGACGGATGTAGCGGCCGCGCGTCACGGTCGTGCGGCACTCGACCTCACCTGTCGCGGCGCCGTCCGTGTCCTCGACGGCGATGATCGCGTCGGCGCCCTGGGGGATCGGGGCACCCGTCATGATCCGGGCCGCCTCCCCCACGCCGACGGAGAAGGTGGGGTCGGCTCCCGCGGCCACCTCACCGACGATGCGCAACCGCACCGGGGAGTCGCCGGCGTCCGCCAGGGACTCGGCGCGCACGGCATACCCGTCCATGGCGGAGTTGTCGAAGCGCGGGAGGTCGACCTTGGCGCGGACGTCCCGCGCCACGACGAGACCGAGGGCCTCGGTGAGCGGCGTCCCCCGGGTCGGCGACGGCTCGAGCGTCGACAGGATGGCCCTGAGGTGCTCGTCGACCGTGCGCACGTCGCCGGGCGTCGTGAGCGGCGCGGACGTCGGCGTGGGCAGCTCGCCGAGCACGGCATCGTCGAGGACACGGCGGTAACCGTCGATGAGGACCTCACCGACGCAGCGGACGTTGCGGCCGAAGACCGGGTCGCCGATGACGCGCAGGCTGGTGCAGTCGCGCATCGAGGGAACTCCCTTGGGGAACCGCTTCTCGAAGCCGGACACGAAGCGGTAGGCCGAGTCGAGGTCGACGAAGGGCTCGGGACCGTCGACGGCGGCGACGACGTGATAGCCCTCGTCGAGGGAGAAGAAGTCGGAGCGGATGACCAGCAGGTCGTTCGTCGTCTTGACCGGACGGAAGCGCGTGCGCGGCACGAGGATCGCCTCGGAGCCCTCGAACACCTCGATCGCGGTGCCCATCGCCGACTCGAGCTGGATGACGTCCGGGGAGCTCGGGTCGGCGGGGTCGACGTTCTTGTGGTTGACGATGATGGGCAGGCCGAGAACGCCCTGCTTCGCCGTCATGCGCTCGCGCAGCACCTCGAGGTTGATCCACACGTTGTTGGCGTTGAAGGTGCTGTGACGCTTGATGTCGCGGAAGTAGCGCTCCTCCCCCTCGGCCACCATCGCCGTGTCGCGCAGCACGATCCGGCCGTCGGACCGGCGCACCGCGAAGTGGCCACCCTTGCGGTCGCTCTTGGTCCGCCGGCACACCTCGGCGACGTAGGGCAGCCCACGCTCGACCATCCAGGCCGCGACATCGGGGTCGCAGGTGGCGCCGAGGTTGTCGGAGTTGGAGAGGAACGCGTAGCGGATCCCCTTCTCGAGCAGCGCGTCGAGCACGCCGGACGTCACGAGCGAGACGTAGATGTCGCCGTGGCCGGGCGGGCACCACTCCAGCTCGGGGTCCGCGGGCCACTGCACGGGCATGAGGTCGTCGGGCCGCAGCTTCGGCTCGGCGTTCTGGATGAAGTCGAGCGGCAGTCCCTCGACCGGCAGGTCAGGGTACTTCGCGAGGATCTTGAGCGACTCCTCCGACGTGCGGAACGAGTTCATCAGCACGAGGGGCAGCTCGACCCCCCACTGCTCGCGCAGGGCCAGCACCTGCAGGGCGATGATGTCGAGGAAGGTCAGCCCGTCCTTGACCTCGAGCGCCGACTTCGCGCCCGTCATGCCCATGCCGGTGCCGAGACCGCCGTTGAGCTTGATGACCGCGGTCTGGGACAGGGCCTCGCGAGCCTCCTCGTCGGAGACCCGGACCTCGCGCAGGGTCTGCACCTCGCCGAGCGGCTCGATGGACTCCTCGGAGATCGTGCCCAGCGCTCCGGCCTGCAGCTGCTCGTAGTAGTGCTCGAACACCCTGATCGCCTCGGGACCGAGGCCCCGGTCGCGCATCAGTGCGACGGACGCGTGGAGCCCCTGGTCACTCATGGGCATCACCTTACGATGGGCTGCATGTGCGGCACCCGGGTGAGCGGAATGTGCTCGTGGTGAGCGCACCGGGCAAGCATGACCTGCGTCACGCGGCACGGGGCCGTCGCCGCGACATCGCGTCGCGGCTCGGCCCCGCTGAGCGCGAGACCGCCGCGGCGGCGATCGCGGAGGCCGTGCTGCGGTTCGTGCCGGACCCCTCCCGGGTGGCCGTCTACGAGTCCCTGCCGGACGAGCCACCGACCGGCCGCCTCGTCGAGGCCCTCCTCGCGGCGGGGCACGAGGTCATCGTGCCCGTCGTGCTCGACGACTTCTCCCTGGAGTGGAGGGGTGCGGTGCCCGGCACGGCGGGCGACGCCTCCACCGTGCGGAGGCCACGTCATGGCGGCCACGCAGCGTCGACCGACGAGCGGCAGGGTTGGCTGGGCACCGACGCCCTCGCGACGTGCGACCTCGTCGTGACACCGGGCCTGTCGGTCGACCCGCACGGCACGCGGCTCGGCCAGGGTGGCGGCTGCTACGACCGCGCGCTGCTGCACCGCGACCCGGCCGCGCCGGTCGTGACGCTGCTCCACGAGGGCGAGCAGAGCGACACTGACCTGCCTGCCGACCCCCACGACCTGCCGGTCGACGGCTACGTCACGACGACCGGGCGCGTGGTGCGCCTGCGCTGAAGAGCAGCGGGTGGCGGCTGAGCCGACGCTCCGCACCGGTGCACCCGGCCGGGGACACGGCATACGCCATCGGCCGCTCGGGCCCGCCGCGGGTGCCGCGGGTGCCGTGGGTGCCGCCGGTGCCCCGGTCGAGCGGCCCGCCGGTACCCGGTCGGGTCGAGTGGCACGTCGGGGCAGGGTCGGGTCGAGCGGCTAGGGAGCCGAGGCCGGCGACGGCGCCACGAGCGTGAGCTCGTCGTCGGTCGCCTCGCGCACCGCCGCGGGGCTGAACGGCCACGCAAACGTCTCGTTGGCCGCCCACGCGTCGATCTGGTCGGAGTAGTGGTCGTCGTAGGCGTGCCCGGACTGACCGGTCGAGTTGACCCAGCGGGACGCGTCGAGGTTGCCCAGGTCGACGACCATGCGCATCGACGGGCCGTTGGTGACGTCGTAGCCGGGCTTCGAGGCGTTCCACGAGTTGGCGTTGACGATGGAGTTGCCGCCCCCGAGCTCGATGTCGTCGCGGTTGAAGAGGTTCTGGATGACCTCCGGCACCCCATCGGCGCCCATCACCTGGTGCGTGAGGTCGAGCGAGTGCAGACGTCCCCAGCGCCACGTCGCCGGCACCTTGCCGAGCTCTCGGGCGAGGTCGAGACGCGCCTCGACGAGGGCCTGCTTGAGGATCTCGCCGGAGCCCTCGGTGACGCCCGGCGTCGTCTTGTCGTCCCACCAGTCGTTCTTCGGGTCCTTGAGCAGCTGCTCCATGACCACCATCCAGCGGCTGCCGCCGTCAGCGGCGATGTCGGGCGGGAGCTCGTCGAAGGTGAACTCGAGCAGGTGCTTCCAGACCGCGTTGTAGTACGCGGCCGACGCCGAGTCGCGCGTCTTGTCGTTCGGCTGGTTACCGTCCCAGTCGCGCAGCAGGCGCTGGGCCTGGGCGGTGAAGTCGTCGACCTGCACGGCGAGCAGGCGCTCGACGAGGCCGGGCGCGTAGGTGTTGCGGGTGTCGCCCTGGATCTGCGACATCGTCTCGGGCGAGACCTTCGGCGCCGCGGCGAGCAGCGTGCGGATGCGCTCCGCCCGGAAGCCGTAGTCCCACTCGGAGGTGAGGAACGGCGTGGGGCTCGCCGTGACGGCCTGGTTGGCCGTGACGAGAAAGCCCTCGGCGGGGTCGAAGGCGTTGGGCAGGTCGTCGTAGGGCACGTAGCCCTTCCAGTCCCACTGCGGGTCCCAGCCGGGCGACGGCCAGAAGCCGGGGGGCGCACCGGGCGTCGCAGAGCGACGAACCGGGATCTTGCCGGGCGCCTGGTAGCCGATGTGACCCGCGGTGTCGGCGTAGACGAGGTTCTGCGACGGCACCGAGAAGAGGGCCGCTGCCTTGCGGAAGTCGGACCAGTTCGCGGCGCGGTTGAGGGCGAAGACCGCGTCGCCCGTCGTGCCGGGCGTCAGCGCGGTCCACGCGAGCGACACGGCATACCGGTTGGACTGGGGCGCGCCCCGCACGACGCTGCGGTCCCCCGCCGCGTCGATCGCGGGGACGACGTCGGACAGGATCGGGCCGTGCACGGTCGAGCGCACCGTCAGGGGCACGTCGGGGCCGCCGGCGACCTTGATGACCTCCTCACGCTTGACCATGCGCGCGTTCAGCCCGTCACGCAGGTAGGAGTCGCCCGAGACCTGCTCGAGGTAGAAGTCGGTGACGTCAGGACCCAGGTTGGTCATGCCCCAGGCGATCTTGCCGTTGTGGCCGATGACGACTCCCGGCAGGCCCGAGAACGCGAAGCCCGAGACCTGGAAGGGGCAGTCGGCGCGCAGGGTGCGGCACTGGAGGTTGACCTGGCCCCAGATGCCGGGGATCGACAGGGCGAGGTGGGGATCGTTGGCGAGCAGCGGCTTGCCCGTCGTCGTCCGCGACCCGGAGACGACCCAGGCGTTGGAGCCGATGCCGTCCCCGCGGCCCAGGCTCGAGGGGACCGCGTCGACCGAGGCGAGCGCCGAGTCGATCGCTGCGGTGCCGTCCGGGGAGCGCATGGCCTCGAGCGCGGCAGGCTCGGCGCTGGCGGCCTGGTCGGTCGCGGACTCCGGCTGCCAGTCCTGCTCCGAGAGGATCGGCTGGTTCCGGTCCACGGGATAGGGCGGGTAGAGCAGGTTGATCTGCTTGATCGAGCGCGTGGTCCGCGAGAGGCGGGCACGGGCCAGCTCGTCGTTGAAGTCGCCGCGCAGGTCCCACGCCATCGCCTTGAGCCACGCGAGCGAGTCGACGGGCGTCCACGGCTCGACGCGGTAGCCGGGGTTGCGGCGGGCGAGCACGGTGTACTCGAGCGACATCTTCTCGGGCGTGTCGGCCTGCTTGATGTACGCGTTGACGCCGTCGGCGTACGCCTGGAGGTACTGACGCGTCTCGGGTGCGAGCTTGGGCAGCTCCTGCTCCGCGACGCGGCGCCAGCCCATCGTCCGGATGACCTTGTCCTTGTCGATCCCGGCGCTGCCGACGAGCTCTGAGAGCCGGCCGGCCGTGATGTGGCGGCGCAGGTCCATCTCGAAGAAGCGGTCCTGGGCGCTGACGAAACCCTGCGCCCGAAAGAGGTCGCTCGCGGTGTCTGCGTAGATCGTGGGGACGCCCTGGGCGTCGCGATGGACCGACACGGAGCTCGTCAGTCCCTCGATCTCGAGCTGCCCCGAGGTCTCCGGGAACGACTGACGGACCACACCGATCGCCAGGACCCCGACCCCGACCACCGCCATGACGACGAGGACGGCGACGAGCAGGACGATCCGACGGGTGCGCTTCAACCGTGACACGCGACGAGCCTAGGCCACCGCGGACGGGGCGACTCGCAGCGCGTCGGCGCTGCGCCACATCGCCCGCGGAACCGACGGCAGGCGCGGCGGACGCGAGGCCGGCGTCCCGCGGACCGCTCCACGGCGGCGCGCGCCGGGATGGTTGGATTGCCCCCACACCTGAGGAGCTGCCGTTGACCGCACTCGCCGCCATCACGTCGTCGACCATGGACCTCGACGACCTGACGCGTGTGCTCCTCGTGGGGTCGCTCGTGCTCCTCGTCGCGGTCGCGGCCGTGCGGCTGTCGGTCCGGTCGGGCCTGCCGTCGCTGCTCATCTACCTCGGGATCGGCCTGGCGCTCGGCAACGCCGGCGCCGGCATCCAGTTCGACGACGCGTCGATCACGCGGGTCCTCGGCTACGCGGCGCTCGTGCTCATCCTCGCCGAGGGTGGCCTGTCGACGTCGTGGTCCAACATCAAGGACTCGGTGGCGCCGGCCGCCGTGCTCTCGACCGTGGGCGTCGCCGTGTCGGTGCTCGTCGTCGCCGTGGCGGCGCACGCCTTCCTGCCCCTGTCGTGGACCATCTCGCTCCTCATGGGCGCCATCGTCACGTCGACGGATGCCGCCGCCGTCTTCGCCGTGCTCCGCAACGTGCCGCTGCCCAAGCGGCTCTCCGGGATGCTCGAGGCGGAGTCGGGCTTCAACGACGCCCCGGTCGTCATCCTCGTCGTCGCGTTCTCCGCCCAGGGTGTCCCGGGCGGGACGGCCGACCCCTGGTGGCTGCTCCTGCTCCACGCGGCCCTCGAGCTCGCCGGGGGCGCGCTCGTCGGCGGCGCCGTCGGCTGGCTCGGCGGGCAGCTCTTGCACCGCGTGGCCGGCGCGTCGTCCGCCCTCTTCTCGATCGGGGTCGTCGCCCTGACCGTCCTGGCGTATTCCGTCGCCGCTGCCGTGCACGTCTCCGGCTTCCTCGCGACCTACCTCTCGGCCCTCGTGCTCGGCAACATGGGACTGCCCAACCGGGCGGCGTTCCAGAGCTTCGCGACGGCCATGGGGTGGATCGCGCAGATCGGGCTCTTCGTCCTGCTCGGCCTGCTCGCCGACCCGACGCGCCTGGACGAGCAGCTCGTGCCGGCGATCGTCATCGGGCTCGTCCTGCTCCTCGTCGCCCGGCCGCTGTCCGTGCTGGCGTCGGTGTCGTGGTTCAAGGTGCCCTGGCGCGACCAGGTCTTCCTCTCGTGGGCGGGCCTGCGTGGCGCCGTGCCCGTCGTGCTCGCGACGGTGCCCCTCGTCGCCGGGACGCCCGACACCGAGTGGATCTTCGATCTCGTCTTCATGCTCGTCGTCGTCTTCACCATCGTGCAGGGCCCGACGCTGCCCTGGGTGGCCAGGCGGCTGGGGCTCACCGAGCAGGTGCACTCCGTCGACGTCGACCTCGAGTCCACCTCCCTCATGGAGATCGGCGCCGACGTCATCCAGGTGACGGTGGGCGGCCAGTCGCGGCTGCACGGGGTCGCCGTCTTCGAGCTGCGCCTGCCCAAGGGGGCCAACGTGACCCTCGTCGTGCGAGGCGGCGAGGGTTTCGTGCCCGAGCCGCACACGACGATCCGCCACGGCGACCGGCTGCTCGTCGTCACGACGTCGAAGGTCAGGCAACGCACCGAGCGGCGCATCCGGGAGATCAGCCGCGGCGGGCGCCTCGCCGGCTGGCCGTAGACTGACCCCCGGTTCTCTTCCGCTCCCGACGTCCGAGGTTCACCTGTGCCCACCTACTCCTACGCGTGCCAAGAGTGCGGCCACGCCTTCGACATCCGCCAGTCGTTCACCGACGACTCCCTGACGGTCTGCCCGGCGTGCAGCGCGCCGCGGCTGCGCAAGGTGATCCACCCGGTCGGCATCGCCTTCAAGGGCTCGGGCTTCTACAAGACCGACTCGCGCGCGTCGGCCAACAAGGCGTCCACACCGGCGGCCGACGGCTCCGGCCCCGGTGAGAAGAAGAAGGACGGCGCGGCGTCGCCGTCCACGTCGTCCGACTGCTCGAGCGGCTCCGGCACGTCGATCCCGTCGACGGCGGCGACCTCCTCGGGCTCGTCGGGCTCGTCGTCGGGTGGCTCGGGTGGCTCGGGGTCGTCGGGGACCGCGTCCACCTCGTCGTCCACAGCCTCCTGACGTCCGGGGACGTTGTCCCCACCCGAGGGCGTATGCCGTCCGGCCGGTCCCGTGACCGCCCTAGGCTCCTGGCATGACGACTGAGCAGACGACCGCCTCCGACACCGCCGTCCCGGACGGGCCGACGGCCGGCCCGCGCGCCGAGATCGGTGTCATCGGCGGCTCCGGCCTCTACGAGTTCCTCGAGGACCACGAGACGGTCGACGTGGAGACGCCGTTCGGGCGACCGAGCGACCCCCTCGTCATCGGTGAGGTCGAGGGGCGCAGCGTCGCGTTCGTCGCGCGCCACGGCAAGGATCACCGCTTCGCCCCGCACCGCGTCAACTACCGGGCAAACCTCTGGGCGCTGCGGGCCGTCGGGGTCCGCCAGATCCTCTCCCCGTGCGCCGTCGGTTCGCTGAAGCCCGAGCACGGGCCGGGCACCATCGTCGTCCCCGACCAGGTCGTCGACCGCACGTGGGGCCGGCCCCACACCATCTACGACACCGAGGGACCGGTCGTCCATGTCGGTTTCGCCGACCCCTACTGCCCCAACGGTCGTCAGGCCGCCCTCGACGCGGCCCGGCTCTCGCCGCTGCAGGTCGTCACGGACGGCACCCTCGTCGTCGTCAACGGGCCCCGATTCTCCTCGCGCGCGGAGTCGCTCATGCACCAGCGGGCCGGGTTCGGCATCGTCGGCATGACGACGATGCCCGAGGCGGCCCTGGCCCGTGAGCTCGCGCTGTGCTTCACGACCATCGCCATGGTCACCGACCACGACGCCGGCGTCGAGGGTGGTGACGCGGTCACGCACGAAGAGGTGCTTCGGGTCTTCGCGACCAACGTCGAGCACCTCGGCTCGATCCTGCGCGGCGCCATCGGGCGGCTGCCCGCCCACGAGCCGGATGAGACGGCAACCTGTCCGTGCCGACGCAGCCTCGACGGACTCGAGCTGCCCTTTCCCCTCCCCTGATGGCCGGCCCGCGCGCGGGATGGCGGTGGCGTCGGGGCCGAGGCGCGGCCACGTGGCCCGAGGGTCCGCGGCGGCGCCGCGCCCGCCGAGCCCGGTGGCGACGTTGGGCCGCAGCGGGGCTCGCGGCTCTGGCTGTCCTCGTCACGGTCGGGGCGGTGCGCCCGGCGCCCGCAGGAGGCACCGGGGTGCCGACGGTCGTTCTCGTCCGTGACGTCGCCGCCGGACAGACGATCGGAGCCGACGACGTCACGGTCTCGGTCCGGCCCGACGGGCAGCGCCCGGTCGCGGCACTGTCGACGGTGGACGCCGTGGTGGGCCGCGTCGCCGCCGCGCCCCTGGCCATCGACGACCTCGTGACGCCCGGACGTCTGGTCGGCGGCGACCTGCTCGCGGGCCAGCCCGACGACCGGGTCGCCCTCAGCGTCCCCGTCCTCGATGCTGCCTCGGTCGGCGTCCGACCCGGCAACCACGTCGACCTCTACGCGACTGGGTCAGGCGCCGTCGCTGCCGACGACGTCGTCGTCCTCGCCGTCCACCACGCCGAGGAGGCGACCGGCCTTGGAGCCGCGGCGCCGGCGCGAGTCACCCTGTCCCTCGACCCCCGGCAGGCCATCCAGGTCGCACGCGGGCTCAGCGCCCTCGACGCCGGTCAAGGCCTCGTCGTCGCCATCAGGCGCGCGCCCGGCCCTGCACAGTAGGGTCGGTCGGGCGCCCGCAGCACCCGGCTCAGCGTCTCGTCGCCGCTCGCACCGGGGGCCGCACCGTCAGCCGCACACGCAGCACGACGCGCACGGGTCGACACCCACCGCATCCATCCGAGGCACCGGTTCCCCGCAGGGGACACAGAGAGGAACGTTCATGGTCAAGGGTTTCAAGGATTTCCTCATGCGGGGCAACGTCGTCGACCTCGCCGTCGCTGTCGTCATCGGCGCGGCCTTCGCCAAGGTCGTGGACGCGTTCGTGTCGATGGTCATGGACCTGATCGGCAAGCTCGGCGGCCAGCCGAACTTCTCCTCGTTCAGGCCCGGAGGAGTGGCCGTCGGCGCCTTCCTCACGGCGCTCTTCGGCTTCCTCGTCGTGGCCGCGGTCGTCTACTTCCTCGTCGTCGTCCCCATGAACCATCTCGCCGAGCGGCGCAAGCAGGGCGTCGAGCCCGAGCCCGTGGCCCCCTCGGAGGAGATCATCCTCCTCAGCGAGATCCGCGACAGCCTCCGCGTCCGCTGACCTCGTCACGAGCCGAGGTGCCCACTCGACGTCCACGTCGAGTGGGCACCTTCGTCCCCTGAGCGCAGCACCCCGGCTCCACGACCGCGAGTCGTGGAGCCACCCGTCAGCTCGCCCGCGCCCGCCCCGGTCGAGGATGGAACCTCAGTGGGGCGCCTCGGTGCTCTCGTCGGTCTCGGTGCTCCCCGTGCTCCCGGTGCTGGCGGCGGGGGTGGTGCCGTAGGCCTGCGGGCGCTCGTAGTCGCCGAGCACCTCGGCGAGGGCCAGAGGACGGGCGGCCTCGGCGTGCCGACCTGCGCGCTGGAGCGTGCGACCGAGGAGCAGGTGCGCGTAGGAGTCGGTCGGCGACTGCTCGATGACCTTCAGCAGGATCGCCTCGGCCCGGCCGAGCTGGGCCGACTGGAAGTAGGCGCGGGCCAGCATGAGGCGCAGGTCGGTGACCGAGTGGAGCACGACGTCGTCATCGGCTGGGGTGGCGCGCGACGACTCGACCTCGTCGACGAGCTCGGCCAGAGCGGTCGCGGCGGCCAGGTGGTCACCTCTGTCGAAGAGGCCCTGGGCCCAGGAGAGGCGCAGCGAGAACGGTGTCGTCGTGTTCATGAGCCCCACAACGCGGCACGGGGTCGCGTCATTCCGCCAGCGGTCCCGGACCGGCGGTCACTCGTAGTGCGGCGGGCGCTGCTCCTGGAGCCAGCGGTCGCCGAGACCGGACCCAGTGGGACGCTCGCCCCAGCCGAGGTCGAGCTCGTCGCTGCTGCGGCCGAGCTCCGCGCCCGGCTCGCTCGCATCAGCTGCCGGCGTCTCCTCCGCGGCGGCCCCGGTCCCCTTGCGGAAGACCCTGCGCCGCTTGCGCTTCGGCGCCGGCCCAGGCCCCCCAGGACGGGAGCCCGTACTCGATGACGACGGGTCCGCCGCGTCAGCGGGGTCGCCGTCGGAGATCCGGCCGGCTTCGGCTCGCGCATCGGTCGCGCCGGGCGCGGCGTCGCTCCGCGTCGGCTCCGGCTGGACCGATGACGCGACGAGGTCGGCCGGGTCGAGATCGCGAGGCGGCGACGAGGTGCGCGCGATCGTCACGATCCGAGCGATCTCGCGGGCGGGGTCGCGGAACACGTCGGTGCTCCAGACGCGCTCGTGCACCCAGCCGAGCCGAGCGAGTTGCTCGGGACGCAGACGGTCACGGTCGCGGGTGCTGCGCAGGGCGGCATACCTGCTGCCGTCGGTCTCGACGGCGACGAGGGCGCGACCCCGGTGGTAGGGGTCCTCGACCGCGATGTCGATGCGGTGGGTGGCGGTGCCGTAGTCCTCGTGCACCGTCAGGCCCTGCCGGCGGAGTCGCTCGGCGAGGTCGTGGCGCAGCGGGTCGGTGGCGGCGGGGGCTCCGGCGAAGAGCGTGCCGTCGTCGCCACCACCACCGCGGCTCTCGGCATAGGCGAGGAAGTCGCGCAGCATGAGCGCTCCGCGGGCCTTGAGGCGGCTCGGGTCGAGGTCGATGGCACGCAGGGCGGACACGACGGTCATGCGTGCGCGGGCGCGGGTGATGGCCACGTTGAGACGACGCTCGCCGCCCTCGATGTTGAGCGGGCCGAACCGGTGCAGCACGCGACCGTGGGGGGTCTTGCCGTAGCCGATCGACAGGATGATGGCATCGCGCTCGTCGCCCTGGACGCGTTCGAGGTTCTTGACGAAGAAGCGCTCGTCGCGGGACTCGTCGAAGAAGGCGGCGACGTCGGGCGCGGTGCGCAGGGCGCTGGTGATCGCCTCCTCGAGGCGGTTGGCGTGCTTGATGCCGAGGGCGATGACGCCGAGCGACTCGGCAGCTCGGGTGCGCGCGTGCTCGAGGACGAGCTCGACGACGCGGGCCACCTCGCCGTCGGTGGTCTCGATGGTGTCGACGCCGGGCTGGACGACGGCCTGCCCGTCGACCGGCTCGAACGTGACGGCCGACTCGAGCGACGTCCCGGGGAAGGTCGTGAGGCGGCCGTCGTACATCGCCTCGTTCGCGAAGGCGATGAGGCGCTCGTCGCGGCTGCGGTAGTGCCACGTGAGGTTGCGGGTCGGGAGCGCGGCGGCGAGCACGTCGAGCACCGACTCGAAGCCCTCGGTCAGGGTCTCGTCACCCGGGGCCGGGGCGTCGGACTCGTCGTCGGACACGACCGTGAAGAAGTTCGTCGGCGGGAGCTGGCGCTCGTCGCCGGCGACGACGACCTGCCGGGCGCGCGAGATGGCCGAGATCGCCTGGGCCGGCTGCACCTGCGACGCCTCGTCGAAGATGACGACGTCGAACCAGCGACCGGGCGGGAGCGTGGACGCGACGACGAGCGGGCTCATCGCCCAGCACGGCTTGATCGCCGTCAGCGTCGCGGACGCCTGCGGCATGAGATCGCGCAGGGGCTTGTGCCGGCGGGCCTTGCCGGCCTCGGCGCGCACGAGCGCCTCGTGGGCCGGGTGGTCGGCGAGGACCTCGCGGATGTTGCGGGCGACGGCGGCGCGCACCCGGTCGACCGTGGCCGACTGGTGGGCTCGGTCGGCTTCGGCGAACTCGGCGACGTCGCGGCGCAGACCTGCGCCGTCATGAGCGCCGTAGGCGGGGTCGCGGACGGTGATCTCCTGGGCGAGCGAGGCCCACCACACGTGCTCGACCTCGGCCGTGACCTGGTCGGTGGGAATTCCCCGGGCGGCGAGGTCGTCGACGACCGCACCGAGTCCGGCGGAGCGCAGCTCGTCGAGGGCCGCCGTGACCTGAGGCAGCACCGCGATCCGGTCGGGCCGGCTCGCGAGGGCGGCGAGACGGGCACGCAGCTCGCCCAGCGGCAAGGACGTCAGCGTCTGGCCGTCGGGGCCGGCCAGGAGTCGGGCATCGAGCCACTCGAGGTCGGCGGTGAGGGCGGCCAGCAGCGACAGCCCCTCGTCGAGGCGCGGCGAGATCTCGGGACGACCGCCGCCGCCGACGAGCTCGAACCAGTGCTCGCGCTGCTCGCTGGCCGACACGAGCTCCTCATGGAGGTTGGCGGGCGGGCGGCCGGGCCGGAGCAGGCGCTTCGTCTGCTGGCGGATCCTCCACCGGTCGAACCAGCCCATGTCGATGTCGCGGGCCTCGCGCCAGTCGCGCGTGGCGGTCGCGGCGATGTGTTCCTTGAGCGGGATGTCGAAGACCTCGGGCCGGAACACCTCCAGCGTCTCCCGGACCCTCGACATCGTCTCGAAGGCGGACTTCCAGTCCTCGAGCGAGTTGGCTTCGGGCACACGTGATTCGGAGAGGATGCGGTTGAGCTGGCGGGCCGCGTCGTCGAGCCCGCTCGTGCTGTGCCGGGTGGTGACGTCGAGGGCGCGTGACGCGTCGTCGGGGGTGAGGATCCGGGCGCCGAACCAGGGGTCGTCGCCGTCTCGGGTCCATGCCCCGAGGCCGGCCGCATCGCGCAGGCGCCGACCGAGCTCGACGGCGCGGGTGCGGCTCAGACCGGCGAGGTGACGGCTGCCGAGCCGCACGTGGCACGTCGGCGCCGGCGTCCGCGTGCCGAGCTCGACGAGCGCCTCCTGGGCGTCGTGCGCCGACACCCCCCACGGGTCGCGCACCGCGTGGAGCGCCTCCACGTGCTTCTGCAGGCGGGACCGGCGCTCGCGCAGCGTCGACGTCGTCCGGTCGGACTCGGGGGCGTGATGCTCAGCCGCCGCCTCCAGGCTCCTGGCGAACTGCTGCGCGGTCGCTCGCTTGTTCGTCGGGCCGTCGTAGGCGTCGAGCACGAGGTCACCGAGCCCCAGCCGGTCGAGGCGGCTGAGCACGGCGTCGATGGCGGCGCGCTTCTCGGCGACGAACAGCGTCGACTTGCCCTCCGCGGCGAGGGAGGCGATGAGGTTGACGATCGTCTGTGACTTGCCCGTGCCGGGCGGTCCCTTGACGACGAGGTGGGCGCCCGCGCGAACGGCGTCGATGGCCGCGTGCTGGGAGGAGTCGGCGTCGAGGACGAGGTACTCGTGCTCGGGATCGGGGTCCGGTTCGCTGTCCGGAAGGCGCAGCCGCACGGCTGCGAGCGCCGACTCGTCGCCGGCGAGCGCCGCGACGACGTCGTGGTCGGCGAGCGCCTCGCCCTGGAGCGCCAGGTCGGCGACCATCGGCAGCTTGGCATAGGAGAAGGTGCCGAGGACGAGCCGCGGGCTGATCTCGAAGTCGGGCACACGTTCGCACGCGTGGCCAAGGGCGGCATACACCGGGTAGGGGTCGAAGCCGTTGCCGGCAGTGGCGAGGTCGGCGAGCGCGTCGCCGTCGACCTCGATGCCCTGCTCGGAGCGGAGGTACTCCCGCAGGACGGGGTTGAGCTCCGCCTCGGGCCCGAGGTCGATCTCGAAGTCCTCCTGGGCGGCGCCCGTGGGACGCAGCACGCACGAGCGCAGCAGCACGGGCGAGGCCGGCGGGCGTGCAGCACGCGGCACTGACCACGTGGCCATGCCGATGGCGATGAAGCCGGCGGCGATGCCCCGCTCCTCGCGCAGCTCGAGAGCCTTGGACCGGATCGCTCGCGTCCGGCGGCGGGCCTCCTCGAACGCGGCGGGCTCACGGACGAGGTCGGACAGGCGCGTACGCCGGCCGGCCAGCAGCATCGAGACGCCGCCCGGGTGGGCCGTCGTCAGGTCGAGCGTGCCCGAGGGGAGATCGCGGTACCAGAGGAGGGTGTTGCGGCCACCGAGGTCGACGAGAGTGCGCTGCCACGTCCGGACGGCGAGCCTGACCCGGTCGGCGCGCGGGTCGCCCGAGGGTGACTCGGCCTGGCGGGCTGGGTCGGTCCTGAGGGCGTCGGTCATTCCAGCAGGCTAACGAACGAAGCCCTGCGCACCGGCCAGCGACAGACCACCGCGCGCAGGGAATCGGGTGGTCGAGCGACGGCACCCGCCTCCGCCCCGGACACCAGAGAGACGAGCAGCGTGGGTCAGTGGTCCTGCACGGCGGCCCGCGTGGCGGCGACGAGCTGTGCCACGGACGCGATGGCGGCCGTGAGGGACTCTTCGGTCGCGCCCAGCGAGCCAAGGACGAGCGCCGCCTGGCCCGCGAAGCCAGCCGGCGCCAACGGCAGCGACGCCACGGCCGGGACCAGGCCCTTCTCGTTCGTGACCCACCGGCCGGCATCCGCGTGGAGGGCGTGCGCACACAGCAGGACCGCTCGGGCGAGCGCGAGGGACACGTACGTGGTGTCCTCGCGCCGGGCGCCCTTGCGAGCCGAGCCGATGAGGAAGTCGGCCTCCCACAGGGCACCGACCATCGCGTCGCGCAGGGCGAGGGGGTATGCCGTCACGGCCGTCCGCAGGGACGCGAGCCGACCGGACGGGTCGGCGAGGACGACCCCGGTGGCCAGCTCGGCGGCATACGACACGTCGAGGAAGCCGAGCGGGTGACCAGCCTGGGGGTGGAACGCGAACTCACCACGGGCGGCCCGATCTGACTGCGCCGCAACGCGATCGACGTCGCGCAGGATCCAGTCGACGGGGGTGCCCTCCACCTCGAGCCAGCCACCCGCATCCACCCATGGCCCCCACGAGCCGGGCTCCCCCACGACGACCTCCCGCCCTGACCACCGACTCGCGAGCCGGGTGAGGTCGGCCGTGTCGGGTCTCCCCTCGTAGTAGACGCCGAGGTCGGCGTCCGAGGACGGCAGCGCGTCACCCCGCGCTCGGCTGCCGCCGAGCATCACGCCCACCACACCGCGCACCCGCGTCAGCTCCGCGGCCATCCGCCGCAGCGTGCCGTCGGAGATCATGTCGGCGTCCCGGGCATGCCCGGACGCTACCGGAGCGGGCCGACCGGGTCGGCCCGCCGACGCGGGCCGATCCCTCGAGGTCGACGTGGGTCGAGGGGCGCGTCGTCGCCCTCGGGGGCGGGCCGTCACCTCGACCCTGAGGCTGCCTGGTCGACGGCGACATGCATGCGAAACGGACGTGCCGGGGTTGGGCGCACACTGGGGCATGAGCTCGGGCGGTTCGGCCAGGGCGGCTGCTGGGACGTCAACGGCGGGGATCGCCGACTCCGCCCCCGGCGCCCGCCTCGATCCCGCAGGTCCGGAGCGGTCCGTCGGCTGGGTCTTCGTCGCGCTGTACGCCTTGGCGTACATGAGCACCTGCCTGGTCTTCCTCGCGCCGCTGCTGGTGAGCCTGGCCTTGAAGGTGAACTCCCTCGTCGGGCTCGCGGCAGCTCCGAACAGCCTGGCACTCGTGGCCGGCGTCGGTGCCGCCGTGGCCGTCGTCGCCAACCCGCTGTTCGGCAGGCTCAGCGACCGCACCGCCTCCCGGCTGGGCATGCGGCGGCCCTGGATGGTGGGCGGTCTGGTGGGCGGCTCGATGGGCGTTCTCGTCGTCGCCCTGGCGCCCACGGTTCCGATCGTGCTCCTGGGCTGGTGCGTCGCCCAGCTGGGCTTCAACGCGTTGCTCGCGGCGATGGTCGCCGTGCTGCCCGACCAGGTCCCGGTCTCGCAACGGGGGACGGTCTCGGGGGTCCTCGGTGTCTGCCTCCCGGTGGCGTCGGTCGCCGCCACCTTCCTCGTCACCCTCTTCACCGGCAACCAGCTCGCCATGTTCGTGGCCCCGTGCGCGGTGGGCGGGATCTTCATCCTGCTCTTCGCCGCCGTGCTCACTGACCGCCGGCTCGACCGATCCGACAAGCCGGCATGGTCGTTGCGGCAGGCCGCCCGGACCTTCTACGTCAGCCCACGCACGAGCCCCGACTTCGCCTGGGCCTTCGCGAGCCGGTTCATGTTCGTTCTCGCGTACGCGTTCCTCACCACCTACCAGGCGTACTACCTGCTGGACCACCTCGGCAGCGCCGAGGCCGACGTGCCGCAGCAGGTGTTCCTCGGCACCGTGGTGCAGTCCGCCGTGCTCGTCGCCGCCTCCCTGCTCGGCGGCAGGCTGTCGGACCGCACGGGCCGACGCAAGGTCTTCGTCGTCACGGCATCCGTCATCTACGGCCTGGCCCTGTTCGTCATCGCCGCCGCCAGCGACTTCGACGGCTTCCTCGTCGGCATGGCCATCGGCGGGCTCGGCTTCGGCGTCTACATGGCCGTCGACCTCGCCCTCGTCGTCGACGTGCTGCCCGACCCCGACACCGCGGCCAAGGACCTCGGCGTGCTGAACATCGCCGGGGCGCTTCCCAGCTCGATCGCCCCCGCCCTGGCGCCGGTCATCCTCGCCGTGGGCGGCGGGAGCTACGGGGTGCTGTATGCCGTCGCGGGCGTCTGCGCGTTGCTCGCTGCCGCCGCCATCGTGCCCGTCAGACGCGTCCGGTGATGCGCCGCACCGCCGGCCGGGCCCACGGGCGGGTCGGGCCGTGGAACGACAAGTGACGTTTCGGGTCACGCGTGCGCCGGGCGCGTGGGACCGTTCGGTGATGGGGTCTCGACCGCGAGCGGAATGAGCACGACATGGCGAGTGACCTGGTTGACGACCACCCGCTGACCGGGTCGGCCGACGAGACGGCAGCGGCGGCGGGCGTTGCGGAAGCGCCACCCGCGCCGGGCCGGATCCGAAGGCTGCTGCACTTCACCCTTCCGGGGTCCTATGGTGCCGTCCTGTTCGCAGCGCTGTCGTTCACGCCGTCGCTGCTCCCGCGAGGCGGGTTCATCCAGGGCCTCGTCTGTGGGATCACCGCGGCCATCGGCTACGGCCTCGGCGTCCTCGCCGCGTGGCTCTGGCGCGCGTTCGCCGACCGGGAGCCGCGACGCCCCAAGCCGTCCTCCTGGCGCACGTTCTTCATCGCGTCGGGACTGCTGCTCGTCGTCGCCTTCGCCCTCGGCCAGTACTGGCAGCACGAGATCCGCTCGCTGATGGGGGTGACGGAGTACAACATCGCGCTGGTCGTCGCCTCGCCGCTCGTCGCGCTGTTCTTCTTCGCGCTGTTCCTGTTGATCGGGCGCGGCATCCGCCGCGTCTACCACTGGGTTGCCGACCTGCTCGGTCGCTGGTTCGGACGGCGGGCGGCGGGAGCGACCGGCTGGGTGCTGGTGACCGCGACCGTCTACCTCCTCGTCAGCGGCGTCCTCATCGACGGGCTCGTCAGCGCCATGGACGAGACCTTCTCGGTGGGCAACACCATCACGCAGGAGGGAGTGGTCCAGCCGACGACCGGCCTGCGCTCGGGCGGTCCCGGCTCGATGGTCTCGTGGGACTCGCTCGGCCGCGAGGGACGCACGTTCGCCGCAACGGGTCCGACCGCCAGCGACATCGCGTCGGTAGTCCACCAGCCCGCGAAGGAGCCGATCCGCAGCTACGCGGGCCTGGACTCGGCGGAGGAGACGGAGCAGCGGGCGGCCCTGGCCGTCGACGACCTCCAGCGTGCGGGCGGTTTCGAGCGCGCGAACCTGCTCGTCGTGACGACCACGGGCAGCGGCTGGGTCGATCCGGCGCTCGTGGCACCCTTCGAGTACCTGACCGGCGGCGACGCGGCCACCGTGGCGATCCAGTACTCGTACCTGCCGTCGTGGCTCTCCTTCCTCGTCGACCAGTCGAAGGCCCGGGAGGCCGGCCGCGCGCTCTTCGACACCGTCTACGACCGCTGGTCGAAGCTGCCCTCGGACCAGCGCCCGAAGCTGTACGTGTCGGGCGAGAGCCTGGGAACCTTCGGCGGCGAGACCGCCTTCAGCGGTGAGTACGACGTGCGCAACCGCACCGCCGGCACGGTGTGGGCAGGGCCGCCGAACTTCAACACGCTGTTCCGCGAGTTCAGCGACCACCGCGACGCGGGCAGCCCCGAGATCCAGCCCGTCTACAAGAACGGTCGGACGGTGCGGTTCGCCACCGATCCGGCCTCCGCGATCCCGCCGGAGGGCCAGCCCTGGGACGGCACCCGGGTTCTCTACCTCATGCACCCGTCCGACCCCATCGTCTGGTGGAGCCCGCAACTGGTCTTCACCGAGCCCGACTGGATCGGCGAGACCGCCGGCAAGGACGTGCTCCAGGGGATGTTCTGGATGCCGTTCGTGACCTTCTGGCAGGTCACCGCCGACCTGCCGTTCTCCACGGGAGTCCCCGCCGGCCATGGCCACAAGTACACGACGGAGTACGTCGACGGCTGGTATGCCGTGATGCAGCCCAGTGGCGTCACGCCTGCCGACCTTCCGGCGCTGAGATCGGCGGTCGCGGGCCTCGACGTCCCGTGAGCGCGCGGGGGCAGGCTGGTGGGAGCGCCTTGGCGGGCCGGGATGTCATCCCCATCGGGTGACCAGATCCGCGCGCCACGCTCCTAGCATGAGCACGACCGAAGGGAGACCCTCATGAGCTCCGCAGCGGTACAGACGCCACCACCGTTCACCGTGGACGACTACCTCGCCCGTGCGCGGCGGGTCGTCGCGGCCGCCTCGGAGCGTGGCCTCTCCGGCGTCCTCGTCACCCCGGGGCCCGACCTCGTCTGGCTCACCGGCTACCAGCCCACCGCGATCACCGAACGGCTGACGGTGCTCGTGCTCGCTCCCGACCAGGAGCCGACGCTCGTCGTGCCGACCCTCGAGCGGCCGGACGCCGAGGCGGCCGAGGGTGTTCGCGGCATGAAGGTCGTCGACTGGGCCGACGCCACCGATCCCTACCTGGTCGCCGCACCGTTGCTCCGACCCGACGGCAGGTACGGCATCTCCGACTCTGCGTGGGCCCTGCACCTGCTCGGGCTCCAGAAGGGCCTGCCCGGCACGGCATACGAATCGCTCACGGAGGGGTTGCCGATGATGAGGGCGGTGAAGGGACCCGACGAGCTGGCCCGGCTCACGGCCGCCGGGGCCGCGGCCGACGCGGCATACGGCGAGATCGTCAAGGTGCGCTTCGCCGGACGCCGGGAGACCGAGGTGGCCGCCAACCTCGCCGGGCTGCTGCGGCACTTCGGGCACGAGCAGGTCGACTTCACCGTGGTCGGGTCCGGCCCGAACGGCGCCAACCCGCACCACGAGGCGGGCGACCGGCTGATCCAGCCCGGCGACGCGGTGGTGCTGGACTTCGGTGGACTCATGTTCGGCTACGGATCGGACACCACCCGCACCGTCTGCGTGGGAGAGCCGACGCAGGCGATCCGCGACGTCCACGAGATCGTGCGGCTCGCTCAGGAGGCCGGCGTGGCCGCGGTGCGACCGGGGGCAACCTGCCAGGACATCGACCGCGCGGCCCGGGCGGTCATCACGGATGCCGGCTACGGCGACGCGTTCATCCACCGGACCGGGCACGGGATCGGGGTCACCACCCACGAGCCTCCCTACATGGTCGAAGGGGAGGAGCAGCCACTCGTGCCGGGGATGTGCTTCTCGGTCGAGCCCGGGATCTATCTCTCCGGGCGCTTTGGCGTGCGCATCGAGGACATCGTCACCGTCACCCAGACCGGCGGGGTGCGGCTCAACAACACCGACCACGGGCTCGCCCTCGTCGAGTGAGCCCGGGTCGCCGCCAAACCGCGCATATCCCTCTCTGAGAGCGACGCCGACGGCCGCGCGTGCGGCGCAATCTGATGGCACGTGCAGTGACGTCATCGATTGAGAGCGGTGGTCGGGATGCGAGCAGGCGTCAGAACAGTCGAACGAAGCGGTCGGCAGGGATGTCGGCGAGGCGTCCCCGGCGGGGCAGCCGGGCGCACGAAGGCTGGCGCGCGATGAGTGCCACCGGCGCGGCGGCCGAACGACCGGTCTCGGCCGCGGCGGCCCGGTCGCGGGTGCCGGCCTCCGCCTACATCTCGTGGATCGCGCTGGCGATGATGACGACCAGCTCGGTGGCCAGCCTTCGGGCCGCGCCGACCATGGCCGTGTACGGCCTCGCCTGTGTCTTCCTCTACATCGTCCCGGCCATCGTGTTCCTCATCCCGACCTCGCTGGTGTCGGCGGAGCTCGCCTCCGGGTGGGACGGCGGCGTCTACAACTGGGTCGCCCGCGGCATCTCCAAGCCGATGGGCTTCCTGGCCGTCTGGTGCCAGTTCGCCATGACGATCTTCTACTACCCCAGCCTGCTCGGCTTCGTGGCGAGCACTCTTGCCTACGTGATCAACCCGGCGCTCGCGTCCAACGGTGTGTGGACCGCGCTGGTGATCGTCGTCGTGTACTGGTCGGCCGTGTGGGTCTCGTCGCGTGGGACCAAGGGCGTCTCAGGCCTGGCGAGTGCCGGCCTCATCATCGGCACACTGATCCCGGGGGTCGTCCTCGTGACGTTGGGCGCCGTCTTCCTCGGTCAGGGCAACCCCTCAGCCGCCCCGATGACCGTGGACAACCTGTTGCCCGTCTGGGCGGGGCTCTCCAGCCTCGTGCTGATCGTCAACAACTTCCTGTCGTACTCCGGCATGGAGATGAACGCCGTGCACGTCGGCTCCCTGAGGAACCCGGCCAAGGAGTTCCCGAAGTCGATGTTCCTCGCCATGGGTCTGGTCCTGGTGATCTTCATCCTCCCGGCCCTGGCGATCAGCTGGATCGTGCCCGCCGAGGAGCTCTCGCTCACGGCCGGGGTCATGCAGGCCTTCGACGCGGTCTTCGCCAGCTTCGGCGCGCAGTGGCTGACCCCCATCGTGGGGATCATGCTCGTGACGGCCTCGCTCGGCGGCATGCTCACCTGGCTCGCCGGCCCGTCCAAGGGGCTGCTGCTCATCTCCCGGCAGGAGGGGTATCTCCCGCCGGTCCTGCAGAAGCTCAACAAGAACGGCGTCCAGCAGAACATCCTCGTGGCCCAGGGCATCGTCACGACGATCATCGGCCTCGGCTACGCCCTGATCCCCAACGTGTCGAGCGCGTACTGGATCTTCTCCGTCATCACGACGCAGGTCTACCTGATCATGTACCTGCTGATGTTCGTGGCCGCGGTGCGCCTGCGGCGCAACGACCCTGACCACGCGCGCGGCTACCGGGCGCCGATGCTCGGAGCGCTCTGCGGCGTCGGTTTCGCCGCCTCGCTCGCAGCCCTGCTCATCGGTTTCGTCCCACCGTCCCAGTTCGGGTCGGGCAGCACCGGAGCGTATCTCGTGATCGTCGCAGGTGGCGCGCTCGGCCTCGGTCTGCTCGTGCCGTTCCTCTTCTACAAGCTGCGCAAGCCCTCATGGAAGCAACCTGAGACGTCGGAGGTGGCAGCATCATGACCGTCACAGAATCGCCCTCGGACCAGGGGACGAGGATGATCTACATCATCACCGGCATCATCGTCGCGGCCCTCGTCGTCATCGCGCTGCTCACCTTCCACGCGGGGAAGACCTCGCAGCAGGCGGAAGAGAAGGCGAACCAGTTCATCGCCGCCGTCACGGCGTCCGGCGCGCGCGCCCCCAGCCAGGAGCAGGTCGTACGCGTCCTCGGAGACGATGGTGGCGCGGTGTGCGACGACCCGAGCGGGTCGCTGCGCAAGGGCATCCTCCTCGGGCAGCTGATGAACGGCGCGGCCGGTCCTGGCATGCGGCCGGTCATCGCCGACAACCGTGTCGTCAAGGGCCAGCTCCTCGCGCTGCGGATCTACTGCCCCGACCAGCTCCCGAACTTCCAGGAGTTCGTCAACGACCTGAACCTCGCCGACACCGTGAAGGGCTGACCAGTCGTGGAGCTGCGAGACTGCGTCGACGGACTGATGGGGCAAGCGCGATCGGACCTCGCTGAGCTGGTGGCGATCCCGTCCGTCGCGGACCCGAGACAGTACCCGGCGGAAGAGTGCGCCCGCGCCGCGCAGTGGGTGCTCGACGCCTTCGCGGCGATCGGTTTCACCGATGCCCACCTCGCCGAGACGGCGGACGGGAGCCAGGCCGTCGTCGGGTCACGGCCGTGTGCCGACCCCGAGGCGCCCACCGTCCTGCTCTACGCGCACTACGACGTCCAGCCCCCGCTCGACGAGGAGGCTTGGCGCACACCGCCGTTCGAGCTGACCGAGGTCGGTGACCGGTGGTACGGCCGCGGCACGGCGGACTGCAAGGGCAACATCGTGATGCACCTGACCGCCCTGCGGGCCCTCGGCGACGACGTGCCGGTCAACCTCAAGCTCGTCGTCGAAGGGTCTGAGGAGCAGGGCACCGGCGGTCTCGAGGACTTCGTGCCGAAGCATGCGGACCTGCTCCGCGCCGACGCGATCCTCGTCTGCGACACGGGCAACGCGGCCGTGGGACATCCTGCGGCCACGGTGAGCCTGCGGGGCATGGTCAACGTCGTCGTCAGCGTCGAGGCCCTGGCGTCGGAGGTCCACTCGGGGATGTTCGGCGGCCCGGCCCCTGATGCACTGGCCGCGCTCATCGCCATCCTCGGGACGCTCCGCGACTCCGACGGCAACACCACGGTGGCGGGACTCGAGAACGACCAGGTCTGGACGGGAGAGGTCTATCCGGAGGACCAGTTCCGCAGTGACGCAGGCGTCGTCGAGGGGGCATCACTGCTGGGAAGCGGTGCCGTCTCCGACATGCTCTGGGCGCGGCCGTCGCTCACGACGCTCGGGATCGACTGCCCTCCTGTGGTCGGGTCGGCGGCGGCCATCCCGCCAACTGCGAGGGCGCGCCTCAACCTGCGCATCCCGCCGGGCACGGAGCCCGCTGCGGCCGAGAAGGCGCTGCGAGAGCATCTCGTCGCCGCGGCGCCCTGGGGGGTGCACGTCACCGTCGAGACGGAGGCGACCGGGTCGCCGTTCCGGGCCGAGACCGGCGGACCGGCCTACCGTGCCATCGCCTCGGCGATGGAGGAGGCCTTCGGCCGCCCGATGGTCAGCCTGGGCCAGGGTGGGTCGATCCCGCTGTGCAACGTCTTCGCCGAGACCTACCCCGGTGCGGAGCTGATCCTGATCGGGGTCGAGGAGCCGCTGGCCCTCATCCACGCCCCGAACGAGAGCGTGCACCCGCAGGAGATCGCCGACATGGCGCTGGCCGAGGCGCTGTTCCTCCAGCGGCTGTCGCGCTGAGAGGCTCACCTGGGCTCACCCGGAGTCCCACCCGGAGGCCCACCCGAAGGCTCATCCGGAGGCTCAACCGCGCGCCGGTCGGGCCAACGTCACGAGGTCGCGGAGCCCGGCCTCCGGGAGGTACGCGCGGCTCAGGGCCAGCCCGATCCTCGGCAGCGCCGCCTCGTCGGGAAAGACGAGGTAGAGGGGTTCGCTGGCGGGCTGGAACTTCGCCTTGAACGCGTGCAGCGAGCGGAAGCCGTAGTAGGGCTCGAGGGTGGCACCCAGTCGGTCGAGGAACGCGTCGATCGTGCCGCGGTCCAGCTCCTCCTCGGCGCCCTCGCTCCGGGCGAGTGGTGCCCCCGAGAGCGAGACGGTGGAGCATCCCTCGTCCCGGAAGGTCCGGCAGGCGGACGCGATGAGGAACTCCATCGAGTAGCGGAAGCCGCCGGGGAGCCGACGCATGACATCGAGGGTCCAGCCGACCGGTTCCCCGCCTCCGACACCATGGATCGGCATCCAGGACGTGACGCCGTGGACCGTGTGGTCGGCGTCGACGGCGAGTCCCACCCGCACCATGGGGTCGAGTGCCTCGTCGACGCCTCCCAGGGTGAACCCCATCTCGGGCAGCCCCTTGTCCTCCACCCACTCCGACGAGATGGCCTTCACCTGCATCTGCAACCCGCGCGGCATCTGGGCCAGCGGCCCGAGATCGAGGTGGATGTCCTGCTTCGCCGCCTGGTTGAGCGCGGTGCGGACGTCCTGCCAGGCCTTCCCGACGAAGTCAAGGGTCGCGAGCTCGATGACCGCCTCCTCGGCGACCTGAAGACTGTGCCAGCCCTGTGCGCGCGCGTGTCGGGACGCCTCGGTGCTCACGGTGAAGAGACAGGGCACGAGACCTTGCCGGTGCACCCGCTCGGCGAACTCGACAAGCAGAGCCGATCGGTCTCCTTCGGCAGCGGCGACGGGGTCGCACAACCCCACAGCCACGCCGGCGTGCACGCGGTAGGCGACGTAGCCCGGCCGTTGCGGACTGGTGAACCAGCGGTTCTCCGGCCAGGTCGTCATCCACGCGAGCCGGTTGACCGTGCCCTCGTGGCGCAGGAGCTCGGTGGCGAGCTCCCGCTGCTGGTCGTCGGCCGGGGCCACGAGGCTGCCGAGGGTGCGCCGGGCGCGTCGCGGCGACGGGTTGCGGAAGGCACGGCGCCCGACGAAGAGCAGGCTGAGGCCGAGCGAGTTCAGCACCAGGTCGTAGGAGGCCGCGACGAGACCGGGCTCGCTGACCACGACCATCCACACGAGGTTGCCGATCTGGAGGGCGACGACGGCCGTCAGCAGTCCGACGGCCCAGTACCACGCACGCCTGCGGCCCTTGTAGAGGCTGCGGGCCAGCCAGAGCCAGAGGATCCCGAGGACGACAGGGCCGAAGAGGCCGCGGTGCGACAGCTCCTCGGTGCGGGCCTGCACCGACAGCGTCACGGCGAGTGGTCCCTCCTCCGTGGTGAAGTTCTCGATCACCGCCTCGACCGCGGAGATGGCGAAGAAGCCGGAGGCGAGCAGTCGGTAGTCCCGGCGAGTGAGCCGTCGCGCGCTGAGCTGCGGGGGCCGGTGCTGCAGCAGCGGGCCGAGGACGAGCCCGAACCCGACCGCGAAGACGTGCTCGAGGTCGGCCAGGGCGCCCATGTGCACCACGAAGAGAAGGACGTAGGTGACCAGGACAGCGCGCAGCCGACCACGCCACGGCGGCGAGAGTGTGACGGAGGCCGCGGCGACCGCGCCGAGGAAGGCCGCCGAGGGCCCGGCGTCCCGGGCGCCGGCAAGCGCGGTGGTCCAGGCGTAGCCGTGGTCTCGGCTGACCCACAACACCGCGGCGGTGGCGAGCACGGCCAGAACATGGCAGGACACGAGCGCGATGGCAGCCTTCCCGGTGCCGAGGCGCCACTCGGCGAAACCACCGAGGACGGCCAGGCCCAGCACGATCGGCACGTACTGGACGGGCTGGAGGGCGAAGAAGGCACCCGTCAGCACGGTCCACCATGCGCCGTCCTCGAAGGACGGCAAGCCGTAGGCCACCGAGGCTGCCAGTGACCGGTTGCCCAGTGGATCCCACAGTGTCCGGGTCACGACCGACACCAACAGGACGACGAGAACCAACCCCGTGGTCAACGGCAGCCGCTTCATCACCGTCACCGGACGGTCCATGACTCCATCCTCGACCTGTTGACACGCCCGTGGTGGGGAATGGCGGATCCGTGAGGCGTGACGGCCGGGTGGTGGGTGGATTGACGCTCGCGCGGTCGAGGACGACCATGTTGACGAGGACAGGCGGAATCGTGATGGCGCGCAGCAGCTCGGCACGGGTGGCGCTGGTGTGCGGCCTCTTCGCCGTCACAGCCGTCGGGTGTGGTGACCCGTCCGGGAACGCCCCCACGGAAGCCGCCCCACGGACGACCGCCGCCACGTCGCTCCCCCGCCTCGACTACGCGGCTCGGATCAATGCGCTCTGCGCGGAGCTCGAGCCGAAGGTCCTCGAGATCTACGGCGGTGGAGGCCACCCGAGCCCGTTTCCCATCAAGGTGTTCGAGTCAGAGCAGCCGCAGCTCACCTCGCTCTACTCCACCTTCGATGCGCAGGCCGACGCGGTGCCGGTCACCGACGCCGAGCAGCGGGCGGTCAAGGCGTTCACGGCCTATCGGCGGGTCTCCGACGCGGCGACGGCCACGATGTCCGCGGCCGCCGCAACCGGCAGGCAGAGCCGGTTCGACGCCGCCTACTACGCGGTCCACAAGATGTTCGACAACAACCCGGTGGTGAACGAGCTCCATGCCGCGGGTATCAGCTGCAACGCGCGCTGAGTGACGCAGAGGCCTGGTGGGCGGTATCCGGACGTGGCGCGAGCCAGTCCGGACCTGTCTCGGGTGCCCTAGTGTCGACGACTGAGAGCGTCACCGTCGTCACCGTCGAGGGAGCACCGCGATGAGGTACATGCTGATGATGCACGTGGGGAAGGACGGCAAGGAGGCGCTGGACCGGACCCCGCAGGACTTCAAGAACATGGTCGAGTTCCAGCACTCGTTCGACCGCGAGCTGGAGGAGAACGGCGAGATGGTGTTCAACGCCGGACTCAGCTGGCCCGACCAGGCCCGGATCGTGCGCCATGACGCCGGCGCGCCAACCGTCAGCGACGGACCGTTCCCAGAAGCCAAGGAGTTCCTCATCGGCTTCTGGGTCGTCGAGTGCGACAGCGAGGAGCGGGCATACGCCATCGCTGCGAAGGCGTCGTCGTCACCCGGCCCTGGCGGCGCCCCGATGTGCATGCCGATCGAGGTGCGCCCGCTCGCAGGCCCGCCGGACGTGGAGGCCTGACCGGCGGTCGTCGCAGAGCCTGCCGCTCGCTCACAGTGGTGGGGCTCTTCCGTCGCGCTCGCCAGTGAACCGGCGTGGCCCCAGGTGCCGAGACAATCGGCACCTGAGGCCACTCGGCGGCGCACTCGGGGTCGGCGCCACCACCCTGTAGACGATCGCCCCTCTGGATCATGACAACCGCTGGTTGCGTGGTGGACGCTCCCGGAGGCGCCGACCGGTCAGCAGTGGATGCGGGTGTAGTAGTCGGTCGCGTAGTACGGCACCCACGTGGCGGTGCCGAACTTGATGCTGACCGGGGAGCCGTCGGCGCGCTGCTCGTAGTGGAGGTGCGACGTGCTCTGCCCACCGGACTTGCCGACGGTGCCGATCGTCGTCGTGTCCTGGACGTTCTGGCCGACGCTGACGTTGATCGAGTTGAGGTGGGCGTAGAGCGTGGACCAGCCGTTGCCGTGGTCGATGATGACGCGGTTGCCGTAGCCGCTGCCCACGTTGCTGGCCGCGGTGACCCGCCCGGATGCGCTGGCCTTGACGGCCCTGCCGAGGTCGGAGTCCCCGGAGCCCTGGTTGAAGTCGATGGCGCGGTCCGGGTTGTGACCCGACCACGTGGCCCCGCGCCACTCCTGCTGGCACGGGAAGGGCACCTTCAGCAACGGTCGCGTGCCGGCGGCGTCGGCGCTGACCGCCGTGCTGGCCCCGAACGCCGCGAGTGCGGCGAGGGCGACGGCAGCGCGCGTGGAACGGATGGACATCTTCATGACCTTCACTCCTTCTGACGGTCCCCGTGGCTGCACCGGGCTCTTCCTGACGGGCAAGCCCGGCACGTGATCGACGTTTCGCTGTCTCATCGCCAGACCGCTCGGGGAGGTCGCGCGCCTGGCTTGTCATGAATGTCCATGGCGGCGCTAACAATTCGTTAACCGTCATCCCGGGGTATGCGATTGGGCACGTTCAGGAGGGCCGGCGGGCCCGCGTCCTCACTCCGGCCAGCGCTGCGGTGCCTACCCCCTGCCGTAGGTGGTACGCATCGTGGCGTCGGAGGCGGCCATGCCCGAGACGGCGGCGCGAGTCCAGTAACCTGTCCCCGTTGGCCGGCCCGACCGTGCCCTTGCTGCAGCGTTCGTTGCAGCGAGGTACCCAGGGAGGACTTCCGCCAAGCCCCGCCCTCGTAGCTCAGGGGATAGAGCACCGCTCTCCTAAAGCGGGTGTCGCAAGTTCGAATCTTGCCGGGGGCACCCTTCACGTTGTATGACTTCGCCTGATGCTTGACCTTTGGGCTTCGCCTGATGCGTGACGGTGTTTCGGGTGATGCTTGACAGCTGCTCCGGCTGATCCTTGACGCTCTCTTCATGAGGGAGATGAGCGTGGCTGAGCAGCGGTACAAGGCGGTGCTGGCGGTCATCGGTGATGGCCG
>JIBA01000017.1 GCA_000620545.1 Intrasporangiaceae bacterium URHB0013
TACTCACGTGTTACTCACCCGTTCGCCACTGATCAGACCAAGCAAGCTTGATCGTCACCGTTCGACTTGCATGTGTTAAGCACGCCGCCAGCGTTCGTCCTGAGCCAGGATCAAACTCTCCGTTGATGTTCAAACACCCACACCCACACAACCCCAGAAGGGCCACGCGAAAGCGAGCAAACTTTGAACCCACAAAAGGGCTCGAAAACCTGACTGAAGTCGAACAACCAGCTCAAAAAGAGTTGATCATTCAGTTTCAACCAAAGGATAATTCGCCCAGAACCGAACCGTCACCCCCACCCACACAGGAGCAGAAGATCAACCGGCCAGGCCCCAGAACGAGGTAATTGGCATCGATTTTTGACACGCTGTTGAGTTCTCAAGAATCGGACACACACCATCAACCAGCCACACAAGCCAGCCTCCGGGGCAACCCTTCAAACTTACCCGCCCCAGCCAGACGAGTCAAACCCGCCGCCCAACCAGACGACCCAGGCCCAACCCACCCAACACACAGGCAGCCACACACCCAAAGCCACCCCGAACAACCAGGGCGCTTCGGACCGGATCCGCAGCGCCTCGATCACTCGACAGCCGCTCCGGACCCGTCCAAGCCTACCCGATGGAACCGAGTGCTTCGGACCTTCCGTCAGCCCCGGGACCGGCCTACTTCGCATCGCGATCGCTCGCTGTGCGGTGGTGTCCGTTCCTCCCTGTCGGGCTGACGAAGAGAACAGTAACCCGCCCGTCAGACGAAACACAAATCCGGACGCCTGCACGCCGGTCACAACGTGTCGAGGGGACCAATACCTCTGTCACGCAAGACGATCCGCCCCTTAGAGTCACCTCTGAGGACCGCTTCTAGGGTCTCTCAGGCACTTTCAGGCGCGTCGTGCCGCTGCCAGGTTGCGCCGGCCACGCTTGATGACGGCGACCGCACCGTGCAGGAAGTCGTCCTCCCCCAGCACGCGCTCCGGGTCGGTCAGCCTGACGTTGTTCAGGGAGGCCCCTCCGTCCCCGATCGCGCGCCTGGCGCTGTTGCGGGAGTCGACGAGCCCGACCGCCACGAGGGCGTCGACGACAGACGTCCCGACGGGTACCTCGGCCCCCGGGAGCTCGGAGGTTGCGTCACCGAGCGTCCGCGCGTCGAGGCCACCCAGATCGCCCTTGCCGAAGAGCGCCTCGGACGCCGCCTGCACCGCCCGCGTCGCGTCGGCACCGTGGACGAGTGTCGTCACCTCGGAGGCGAGTGTCTTCTGCGCGGTCCGGCGGAAGGGCTCCTCGGCGACCTGCTTCTCGAGGTCGGCGATCTCGTCGGGCCCGAGGTCGGTGAAGACCTTGAGCAGCTTGACCACCGACGCGTCCTCCACGTTGATCCAGTACTGGTAGAACGCGTAGGGGCTCGTCATGTCGGCACCCAGCCAGACGGCGTTCCCCTCGGACTTGCCGAACTTCGTTCCGGCTGCGTCCGTGAGCAGCGGCGTCGTGAAGCAGTGCACCGACGCCCCTTCGACCCGGTGCACGAGGTCCACCCCGGCCGTGAGGTTGCCCCACTGGTCGGCGCCCCCCGTCTGCAGCGTGCAGCCGTGAGCCCGGTAGAGCTCGAGGAAGTCGAGCGCCTGGAGGATCTGGTAGCTGAACTCGGTGTACGAGATTCCCTGCTCGCTCTCGAGCCTGGCGGCGACCGCCTCCTTCCGGACCATCTGGTTGACGCGAAAGTGCTTGCCGATGTCGCGCAGGAAGTCGAGGGCGCTGATGGGCGCCGTCCAGTCGAGGTTGTTGACGAGGAGGGCGGCGTTGTCCCCCTCGAAGTCGAGGAACGGACGCACCTGCTCCTGGATGCGCGAGACCCAGTCGGCCGTCTGCTCCTTCGTCTTGAGCAGTCGCTCCGAGGTGGGGCGAGGGTCGCCGATGAGCCCGGTCGACCCACCCACGAGGCAGATGACGCGGTGCCCGGCCCGCTGGAAGTGCCGCAGCACGACGAGCTGCACGAGGTTGCCGAAGTGCAGCGAGGGTGCCGTCGGGTCGAAGCCGCAGTACAACGTCACGGGTCCCTCGGCAAGTGCCTCGCGCAGCGCCGCCTCGTCGGTGGACTGCGCCACCAGGCCTCGCCACTTCAGCTCGTCGAAGATGTCCGTCACGGGTATCGGTGTCCTCTCGGTCCGGCGGGCTGCCTGCCCATCCGCACACAGCCTGCCGTATGCCACCGCGCGCGGGCCACCGAGTACCGCCCGGTCCCGGATGCCGGGCGTCAGGGACACTTGGTCGCTCGCCCGCCTACCTGCGGGCGCATCGCGCCTGACCCGCACGGGAGGCGGAACCGGTCGGTCGAGGCCGGCGGCGGCAGACGCCTCGGTCCATCTGACCCACGCTGACGTCAGGAGTGGCCGCGCGGAGAACGACCGCGCAAGGGCTTCAGGCGCGGCGGCGCCGCACGACGCCCGGACGGTAGGCCGACACGCTCGGGTCACCGTCGACCCAGAAGCGCCACGGGTAGGCGGTCCCGTCGCCACCGGGGCCACTCACGCCGACGCGGGGGCCGATGCGCAGCTGCCGGGGCTCGACCGGCTCGCCCTCGGTCACGACGAGGTCGATGGGCTCCCCGAGGAGCGGGCGGCAGAAGTCGCGGCCCGTGTGCTCCTTTGTCATGGCCAGCGCCTGGCCGAGCCGACCCGGCCCCCGGGCCCAGTCGCGCTCACGCACGAGACCTCGTCGCTGCCGGACGAGCTCGGTCCCGGCGACCACCTCGCCCGCCCTCAGGAGGACGGCCGACGCAGAGCCCTCCTGACCCACGACGAGGTTGACGCACCAGTGGTGGCCGTACGTGAAGTACACGTAGGTGAAGCCGGCCGGGCCGAACATCGGCCGGGTGCGTGGCGTGACGCCCCGATAGGCGTGCGAACCGGGATCCAGCTCACCGGCGTACGCCTCGACCTCGGTCAGGCGCAGCACGACCCCGCCGAAGGACAGGTACCGGCCGAGCAGGTCCGGGGCGACCTCGACGGACGGTCGTGCGAAGAACTCACGCGGCAGTCGGGCGTCCACGGTGGTCACCGACGACACCGTAACCGCAAGCTCAGACGCCGGCCGCGGTCCAGACCCGGGCGTCGGCAAGACGTTCGCGTGCTGCCGCGAGCTGCTCGGTGACGCGAACCGGCGCGGTCCCGCCGTGGGCGTCGCGCGACGCCAGCGACCCCTCGACCGAGAGCACCGTGCGCACCTCCGGGGTCAGGTGCTCGCTGATCCGGGCGAAGTCCTCGTCGGTGAGGTCCCACAGCTCGATGCCGCGCGGCTCGCACTCGCGGACGCACGCGCCGGCGACCTCGTGAGCCACCCGGAAGGGGACGCCCTGCCGCACGAGCCACTCGGCGATGTCCGTGGCGAGCGCGAAACCCTGGGGCGCGAGGGACTCGAGGCGCCCGGTATTGAAGGCAAGCGTGTCGACCATGCCCGAGAAGGCCGGGAGGAGGACCTCCAGCGTGTCGACGGCGTCGAAGACCGGCTCCTTGTCCTCCTGCAGGTCCCGGTTGTAGGCGAGTGGCAGGGCCTTGAGGGTCGTCAACAGGCCCGCGAGGTCGCCCACGAGTCGGCCCGCCTTGCCGCGCGCGAGCTCGGCGACATCGGGGTTCTTCTTCTGCGGCATGATGCTGGACCCCGTCGAGTAGGCGTCGTGCAGCGTGACGAAGGAGAACTCCTTCGTGGCCCACAGCACGACCTCCTCTGCGATGCGGGAGATGTCGACGGCGGTCATCGCGGCCACGAACGAGAACTCGGCCACGAAGTCGCGCGACGCGGTGCCGTCGATCGAGTTCTCCACGGCGTGGGCGAACCCGAGGTCACGGGCGACCGCCTCTGGGTCCAGACCCAGTGACGAGCCGGCGAGCGCGCCGGAGCCGTAGGGCGAGGCGTCGGCGCGGACGTCCCAGTCGCGCAGCCGGTCGACGTCGCGCAGCAGCGCCCAGGCGTGGGCGAGGAGGTGGTGCGACAGGAGCACGGGCTGGGCGTGCTGCAGGTGCGTGCGACCGGGCATCGCGACGCCGAGGTGTCGATCCGCCTGCGCCACGAGCGCGTCGACGACATCGAGCACGAGGCCACCGACGACGCGCGCGTGTTCGCGCAGGTACATCCGGAAGAGGGTCGCCACCTGGTCGTTGCGCGACCGGCCCGCACGCAGGCGACCGCCGAGGTCGGCGCCGACGCGCTCGATGAGTCCCCGCTCCAGCGCCGTGTGGACGTCCTCGTCGTCCTCGGCAGCCGTGAAGGCGCCCGAGAGCACATCCGCCTCGAGCCGGTCGAGGCCCTCGAGCATCCCCGCCAGGTGCTCGTCGGAGAGCAGCCCAGCGGAGTGGAGCACCCGGGCGTGGGCTCGCGACCCGGCGATGTCCTGCGGTGCGAGGCGCCAGTCGAAGTGGGTGCTCTTCGACAGCGCGGCGAGGGCCTGGTCGGGACCGCCGGCGAAGCGTCCGCCCCACAGGCTCACGCGGGCAGCCGGGGCGCCGCCGGCGCCCTCGCTGCCGTCGGCCGCGCTCGTGTGGCTGGGGTCGGTCATCGCGGGGTCTCCTCGAGGGTTCGTGGGCAGGTTCGCCGGGACATCGTCAGGGTCGTCAGGGTCGTCGGCGCGCCACCGAGCGGCCGCCAGCAGGTTTGGGTCGGTCTCAGTCTCGCGTGCCGGCCAGCGACTGGAGGCGTTCGGCCACCGCGACAGCCTGCTCCACGCTCCCGGTGACGAGCAGGATCGTGTCGTCGCCCGCGATCGTGCCGACCACCTCGGGGTCGCGAGTCTGGTCGATGGCCGACGCGAGGTAGTTGGCCGCGCCCGGCGGGGTGCGGAGGACGACGAGGTTGACGGCGGCCGCGGCTGACACGAGCAGCTCCTCGCACGTGCGTCGCAGACGCGCCGAGGCTGCGTCTCCGATGGAGCCGACGGCGGCCACCTCACCGCCCTCTCCCGGGACGGCATACACCAGCGAGCGACCGCGCCTGACCTTGACGGCGCCGAGCTCGACGAGGTCACGGGACAGGGTCGCCTGCGTCACCTCGGTGCCCTCGGCGACGAGCAGGTCCGACAGCTCGCCCTGGCTGTGCACCGCATGGCTCCCGAGCAGCTCGACGATGCGGCGCTGGCGCTGGGTGCGGCTCACGGGACCATCTGCTCTGCGGAACGGGCGACCTCGAGGATCGCCGGCAGCGCATCGAGGAAACCGTGCAGCTCCTCCTCGGTGATGACGAGCGGCGGTGCGAGACGCAGCGCCGTCGGGGTCACGGCGTTGACGATGAACCCAGCGTCGCGGGCGGCCACCATGACGGCCGCCGACGGTATGCCGTCCAGTTCGACCGCGCGCAGCAGCCCGCGCCCACGGGTGCCGGCCACTCCCTCGATCTCGACGTCGTCGAGCAGCGCAGCGACGCGGCCCACGTGCTCGAGCAGGTGGTCACGTTCGATGGTGTCGAGCACCGCCAGCCCGGCCGCACACGCGAGCGGGTTGCCCCCGAAGGTCGTCCCGTGCTGACCGGCCGTGAGCATCGCCGTCACGTCGGAGCCGTACGTGACGAGGGCGCCGATCGGCACGCCGCCGCCCAGTCCCTTGGCGAGGGTCATGGCGTCCGGCACGATGCCCGAGGCCTGGTGCGCGAACCAGTCACCGGTGCGGCCGACGCCCGTCTGGATCTCGTCGACGACGAGGAGGGCGCCGTGCGCGGAGGTCAGGGCGCGGGCGAGCCGCAGGTAGTCGCCAGACAGCTCCCGGACGCCGGCCTCGCCCTGCACCGGCTCGACGAAGAGCGCGGCGGTCGTATCGTCGACGGCGTCCACCAGGGCCTCGGCGTCGTCGGGTGCGACGAAGACGACCTCGGGTATCAGCGGCTCGAACGGCTCGCGGTAGGCGGCCTTGTGGGTCAGAGCGAGCGCCCCGGTGGACCGTCCGTGGAAGGAGCCCTCCAGCGCCACGATGCGGGTGCGCCCGGTGCGCCGCGAGAGCTTGATCGCAGCCTCGGTCGCCTCCGTGCCGGAGTTGGCGAAGAAGACGCCGGACCCCTCGGGTGCGCCCGCCACGGCGAGGATGCGCTCGGCGAGGGCGATGGCCGGCTCGGACGTGAAGAAGTTCGAGACGTGGATGGCCGACTCGGCCTGCTTCGTCACGGCCTGCACGAGCGCCGGGTGCCCGTGGCCGAGGGCGTTCACGGCGATGCCCGAGAGCAGGTCGAGGTAGCGCTTGCCGTCGACGTCGGTGACCCAGCACCCGTGCCCGGACGCGAGGACGAGCTGCGGCGTGCCGAAGACCTGGACCATAGAGCCGGCGTATCGGCCGAGCAGGTCGCTTCCCGTGGTCATGTGGCCTCCTCGGTCCCGCCGGGTGCAGCCGGCTTCGAGCCCGTGATGTCGGGCAGCACCATGGTGCCGATCCCTTCGTCGGTGAAGATCTCGAGCAGGATCGAGTGCGGCTTGCGGCCGTCGACGACATGGGTCTGGGGCACACCGCCCTCGACGGCACGGATGCACGCCTCGAGCTTGGGGACCATGCCCTGGTCGACGCGCGCCAGCATCTCGCGGGCCGCACCGACGGTGATCGTCGAGAGCAGCGATCCCCGGTCGGGCCAGTCGGCGTAGATGCCCTCGACGTCGGTGAGGACGACGAGCTTCTCGGCGCCGAGTGCCACGGCGATCGCGGCCGCGGCCGTGTCGGCGTTGACGTTGAGCACCTGGCCGTCCACATCGAGGTCGGGCGCGACCGTGGAGACGACGGGCACGCGACCCGCGTCGAGGATGTCGAGAATGGCCGAGGGGTTGACGCTCTCGACGTCGCCGACGAGGCCCAGGTCGATCTCCTCGCCGTCGACGACGGTGCCGCGACGGCGGGCGCCGAGCAGGGCTGCGTCCTCGCCCGACAGGCCTACCGCGATCGGGCCGTGCTGGTTGAGCAGGCCGACGAGCTCACGTCCGACCTGGCCGGTCAGGACCATGCGGACGACGTCCATGACCTCGGGAGTCGTGACGCGCAGCCCACCCTTGAACTCGCTCTCGAGCCCGACCCGCTCGAGCATCGCCTTGATCTGCGGACCACCCCCGTGGACGACGACGGGGCGCAGGCCGGCGTACCGGAGGAACGCGATGTCCTCGGCGAAGGCTGCCTTGAGCTCGTCGTCGACCATGGCGTTGCCGCCGTACTTGACGACGACGAGGGCGCCACGGAAGCGCTCGAGCCACGGCAGCGCCTCGACGAGGGTCGCGGCCTTGCCGGCGGCCACCCGGATCGCGGCGGCGTCGATGAGGCCACGCAGGTCACCAGGCCTCTCCGTCCGGGGGGTGGGGCTCGTCATTCTGCTCATGTGCTGTAGGCCGAGTTCTCGTGGACGTAGTCGTGGGTCAGGTCGTTGGTCCAGACCGTGGCGGCCTCGGGACCGGCGTGCAGGTCGATGAGGACGTGGACCTCGCGCGGGGCGAGGTCGACGAGGCTCCGGTCCTCACCCACTCCGCCCGAGCGGCAGACCCGGACGCCGTTCATCGTCACGTCGAGCGTCGTCGGGTCGAAGGCCGCGTGGGTCGTGCCCACGGCAGCGAGCACCCGTCCCCAGTTGGGGTCGTTGCCGAAGATGGCGCACTTGAAGAGGTTGTTGCGGGCGACGGACCGTGCCACCTCGAGCGCGTCCTCGACGCTCGCAGCCCCGACCACCTCGATCGCGATGTCGTGCGCCGCCCCCTCCGCGTCGGCGATGAGCTGCCGGGCCAGGTCGGAGCAGACGGCGGTCAGACCCTCTGTGAGCTGATCGCGGTGCACGGCCACGCCCGACGCACCGGAGGCGAGGACGACGACGGTGTCGTTGGTCGACATGCACGCGTCGGAGTCGATGCGGTCGAACGAGACGGCGGTGGCGGCGCGCAGGGCGTGGTCGAGGTCGTCGCGGTGGACGACGGCATCGGTCGTGAGGACGACGAGCATCGTCGCGAGCGCCGGTGCGAGCATGCCCGCGCCCTTGGCCATGCCGGACACCGACCACCCCTCTCCGGCGTGGGTCGACACCTTGTGCACGGTGTCCGTGGTCTTGATCGCGACAGCGGCTGCCTCGTGGCCTGCCGGCGAGAGGGCGGTGGCGGCGGCGAGCACACCGGCGGAGACCTTGTCCATCGGGAGCAGCTCGCCGATGAGCCCGGTCGAGCAGACGACGACGTCACCAGCGGAGACGCCGAGCGCCTCCGCCACGTGCTCGGCGGTGCGATGGGTGTCGAGGAAGCCCTGAGCCCCGGTGCAGGCGTTGGCCCCCCCGGAGTTGAGCACCACCGCGTCGACCCGGCCGTCGACGAGCACCTGGCGTGACCAGGTGACGGGCGCCGCCTCGACGCGGTTGGTCGTGAAGACCGCCGCCGCGTGGTGGTCGGGACCGTCGTTGACGACGAGGGCGAGGTCGGGGCTGCCGCTCGGCTTGAGACCGGCCGTGACGCCCGCGGCGCGGAAACCCGCGGGCAGCTGGACCGGCTGGCGTTCGTCCGGGTGGCCCTGCCGGCCCGACAGGCCCGGCTGGTCCGGCTGGCCCGGCTGGTCCGGCTGGCCCGGCTGGCCCGGCTGGACCGGCTGGCGTTCGTCCGGGTGGCCCTGCCGGCCCGACAGGCCCGGCTGGCCCGGCCGGCCCGGCTGGCCCGACTGGCCCGACTGGCCCGACTGGCCCGGCTGGTCCGGCCGGCTTGACCGACCCTGCTGACCGTCGGACGCGCTGACGGTGCTGCTCACGGTGCGACTCCTGCGATCGGGAGGCCGAGGGTCTCCTCGAGGCCCAGGGCGAGGTTGGCGCACTGCACGGCCGCGCCGGCGGTGCCCTTGGTGAGGTTGTCGATGGCGGACACGACGACGACCCGACCGAGCCGCTCGTCGACCGCCACCTGCAGCTGCACGTGGTTGCTGCCGACCACGGACGCCGTGGCGGGCCAGGAGCCTTCGGGCAGCACGTGGACGAACGGCTCGTCGGCGTAGGCGGCCTCCCAGGCGGCGCGGACGCTCGCCCGGTCCGCTCCCGACCGCAGACGCGCCGTGCACGTCGCGAGGATGCCACGGGGCATCGGGGCGAGCGTGGGGGTGAACGAGACCGTGACGGGCTCACCCGCCGCGCGAGAGAGGTTCTGCTCGATCTCCGGGGTGTGTCGGTGCCCACCGCCGACGCCGTAGGGCGACATCGAGCCCATCACCTCGCTGCCGAGCAGATGGGGCTTGAGCGACCTGCCGGCTCCGGAGGTGCCCGACGCTGCGACGACGACGACGTCCTCGGCCTCGAGCAGGCCCGCGGCGAAGCCGGGCGCGAGCGCGAGCGAGACGCCCGTCGGGTAGCAGCCCGGGACGGCGATGCGAGTGGCGCCGGCGAGCTGGTCGCGCTGCACCGAGCCGGCGGGCCCGCGAAGCTCGGGGAGGCCGTAGGGCCACGAGCCGGCATACGCCGTGTCGTAGAAGGTGGTCCAGTCCGCCTCGGACTCGAGGCGGAAGTCGGCGCCGCAGTCGATGACGACGACCGATTCGGGCAGCTGCGCGGCGAGCGCCCCCGAGTGCCCGTGGGGCAGCGCGAGGAAGACGACGTCATGGCCGGACAACGTCGGGGCCGTCGTCACGTCGAGCACGCGGTCCGCGAGGGGGACCAGGTGCGGGTGGACGTCCCCGAGGCGTTCCCCCGCGCTGCTGGCCGCCGTGACGGCGCCGACCTCGAACCGCGGGTGGGCGAGCAGCAGCCGGAGGATCTCTCCTCCGGCGTAGCCGCTCGCCCCCGCCACTGCTGCCCTGATCACGATGCATGACTATACACGTCCATGCATAGTCGTGCATTCAGGGGTGTCAGCGCTGAACGGCCCCCGTCGCCGACGCCGCCGCCGCGACCGCCGCGTCGCGGAAGCGGTTGACCTCGTCGGTCGTCAGCGTGCGGTCGGGCGCGCGGAAGGTGAGGCGGTAGGCCAGCGACCGGTGCCCCGCCTCGATGCGCTCCCCCTCGTACACGTCGAAGAGGACGACCGTCTCGAGCCACTCCCCGGCACCGGAGCGCAGGGCGGCTTCGACGTCGGCCGCCGCGACGTCGGAGCCGACGAGCAGCGCGATGTCGGTCAGCGCCGGCGGGAACGTCGAGAACGGACGGGCCTGGACGGGCTCGGCGCTCGCTGCGACGAGGACGTCGACGTCGAACTCGGCGGCCACGGTGCGAGCCGGCAGGTCGAGGGCCGCGACCACCTTCGGGTGCAGCTCGCCCGCGTGACCCACGAGGGTGCCGTCGACCAAGGTGATGCGTGCACAGCGGCCGGGGTGCCAGGGGGCGTGGGCGGGGTCGTTGGCCACGGCGACCGGCACCGCGAGCGCGGCGGCCACGGTCTCCACCGCGGCGACCATGTCGCTCCAGTCGGCGGGGCGGCCCGGGCCCCACCATCCAGCCTGTTCCGCCTGACCCGTCGCGAGGATGCCCGCACGGCGCGGCTGGGCGGGCACGGCGGCATACAGCCGCTCGAGGGTCTCGGCGTCAGGACGTGCCGCGACGCCGGGGACCGGTGCGGTGCCGACCGGACCGCCCGGCCGGAAGACGAGGCCGAGCTCGTAGATCGCGACGTCCTTGCGACCACGGGCGACGTTGCGTCGGAGCGTGTCGACCAGGGTCGCGAGGATCGAGGTACGCAGCAGCGGCCGCTCCTCCGACAGGGGGTTGGCCAGCCGGACGGCGTTTCGCCGGTCGTCGTCGGCGGGCAGCATCAGGTGGTCGGCGAGGTCCTCGGACACGAACGGGTAGCTGAGGACCTCCGTGAGGCCGGCACCGGCCAACGCGTCGGCGACGACCCGCCGAGCCTTCCGGGCATGGGTCAGCCCACGCCCGTCGCTCGGCGTCGGCGTGATCGACGGGATGTTGTTGTAGCCGTCGATCCGGGCGACCTCCTCCGCGTAGTCCGGCGCGTCGACGAGGTCGGGGCGCCAGGACGGTGGGGTGACGAGCACGTGCGTGTCGTCGGCGCCGTCGCGGGACTCCTCGACCACGCAGCCGAGGTCGCGCAGGATGCGGACGACCCGCTCGCGCGGGTAGTCGACGCCCACGATGCGCGCGGGCTCCGTGACGTCGAGGAGGTATGCCGTGCGGTCCGTCGTGCGGTCGACGTCGGTGACGCCCGCGTCGACGGTGCCGCCACCGTGCGCGACGAGCAGGTCGACGGCAAGCTGAGCGGCGGCCGCGGTGACCTTCGGGTCGACGCCCCGCTCGAAGCGCTTGGAGGCCTCCGTGATGAGGCGGTGGCGGCGCGACGAACGTGCGACGGTGGTCGGGTCGAAGTGCGCTGCCTCGATGAGCACGTCGGTCGTCGTCTCGGACACCTCCGAGGAGGCACCGCCCATGACACCGGCGATCGCGAGCGGCCGCTCCCCGCCGTCCGTGATGAGCAGGTCGTCGGCGTGCAGCGTGCGCTCGACGTCGTCGAGGGTCGTCAGCGACTCGCCGGCCCGGGCCCGGCGCACCACGATCGAGCCCGACAGCCGCTCGACGTCGAAGGCGTGCAGAGGCTGGCCGACGGCGAGCATGACGTAGTTCGTCACGTCGACCGCCAGCGAGATCGGACGCATGCCCATCTGCGTCAGGCGCTTGGTCATCCACGCCGGCGACGGTCGCGTCGGGTCGATGCCGCGCACGATGCGCGCGACGTAGCGGTCACACCCGTCGTTGCCCTCGATGGGCGAGTCGTCCTTGAGCTCGACGGCGTAGCCGCCGACACCCGCTGGTGGCGTCACCACGTCGGCCGGGTCGCGGTAGCCCCCCTCGGGGCTGCCCTGGGCGTGCCAGTACTCCCGGGCCAGGCCGCGGACCGAGAAGCAGTAGCCACGGTCCGGCGTCACGTTGGTCTCGACGGTCTCCTCGCCGAGGCCGAGCAGCGCGATCGCGTCGTCGCCCGGCTGGAGCGTCGCCGCCTTCTCCTCCCCGAGCAGGCGGCTGAGCACGATGATGCCCTCGTGGTCCTCACCGAGCCCGATCTCGTCCTCGGCGCAGATCATCCCGTTGGAGACGTGGCCGTACGTCTTCCGGGCTGAGATCACGAAACCCCCGGGCAGCACGGCGCCGGGCAGCACGCACACGACGAGGTCCCCGACCTCGAAGTTGTGGGCGCCGCACACGATCTCCTGGTGCTTGCCCTCCGTCAGCATCTGGCCGTTCTGGCCGACGTCGACGGTGCACCAGCGGATCGTCTTGCCGTTCTTCTGCGGCTCGAGCTCGAACGACAGGACGCGGCCGACGACGAGCGGACCGGTGATGTCGCCACCGTGGAGGTCCTCCTCCTCGAGACCCACGCGGACGAGGCTGGCGGCCACGTCGGCTCCGCGGGTCCCCGGCGCGAGGTCGGTGTACTCGGCGAGCCAGCTCAGCGGCAGACGCATGTCAGACCCCCATTCCGAACTGCTGCGAGAAGCGGACGTCGCCCTCGACGATCTCGTGCATCCCCCGCACCCCGTGGCGCAGCTGGAGCGCCCGTTCGATTCCGAGACCGAACGCGAAACCGGAGTAGACCTCGGGATCGATGCCGCAGGTGCGCAGCACCTTGCGGTTGACCATGCCGGAGCCTCCCAGCTCGATCCAGCCGGAGCCGCCACACGTGCGGCACGGCTCGGCGGTGCCCCAGGTCTCCTCGCCGTGGCAGGCGAAGCAGAGGAAGTCGGTCTCCATGCTCGGCTCGGTGAACGGGAAGTAGTTGGCGCGGACGCGGGTCCGCGTCTCCTCGCCGAACATGATGCGCACGAACGCGTCGAGCGCGCCGCGCAGGTGGGCCATCGTGAGGCCCTTGTCGATCGCGAGGCACTCGATCTGGTGGAAGACCGGCGTGTGCGTCGCGTCGAGGTCGTCGGTACGGAAGACCTTGCCGGGAGCCACGACGTAGATCGGCGGTTCCTGCTCGAGCATCGTCCGGATCTGGACCGGGGACGTCTGCGTGCGCAGCACGAGGCCCGAGTCGACCGGGTCGAGGAAGAAGGTGTCCTGCATCTGCCGGGCGGGGTGGTCGGGCCCGAGGTTGAGGGCGTCGAAGTTGAGCCACTCGCTCTCCAGCTCGGGGCCCTCGGCGACCTCCCAGCCCATGCCGACGAAGGCGTCGACGAGGCGCTGGGCGACGAGCTCGATCGGGTGGCGGGACCCGGGCTCGCGACGGAGCGCCGGGACGGTGACGTCGACGCGCTCGTCGACGAGGATGCGCGCGTCCCGCTCGGCCTCGAGCTCGGTCTGGCGGGCCGTCACGGCCTGACCGACCCGCCCGCGAGCGTGACCGACGCGCTTGCCGGCCTCGGCCTTGGCGCTCGGCGGCAGGGCACCGATCTCGCGGTTGGCGAGGGCCAGCGGGCTCTTCTCCCCCTGGTGTGCGATGCGCACTGCCTTGAGCTCGTCGAGGGAGGCGGCGGCGGCGATGGCGGAGAGGGCGTCCTGCACCGCTCCGTCGATGTTCGCCGGGTCGAGCGCGGAGACCTCGACCGGGTCGTAGTTCGTGTTGGGTCCGGACATCGGCGTGCGTTCGCTGCTCTCGCTCGGGTTCACGGGTGGGTCCGGCGCGAGCCGCGGCCCGCGCCGACGACCCGCCCACGGCAGGCAGGCGGGTTCGTGGAGAACAGTCTAGGGGCGGCGTCGAACCGGTTGCCGGGCCGCCCGCCGCGCCGAGGGTCAGCTGCCGACGACGTCGGGCAGCCCCGCCGGCAGCGTCACGACGAAGCGCGCGCCCCCGTTGTCGTTGTCGGTGACGCGCACCGAGCCGCCATGGGCCTCGACGAGGCCGCGGACGACGTAGAGGCCAAGGCCGGTGCTCGCGTTGGAGGGGCCGTGCCAGAAGCGGCCGAAGATCTTCTCGCGGTCGGAAGGCGGTATGCCGTCACCCTCGTCGTCGACCTCGACGACCACCGACTCGGGCGCCTCCCCGAGGGCGCCGCCCCGGTCCAGCGTCACCGTGACCTTCCCGGCGCCGTGCAGCAGGCCGTTCTCGATGAGGTTGAAGAAGATCTGTTCGAGGCGGTCGCTGTCGGCCCACATCTCGGGCAGCCCGTCGACACGGGCGGCCTGCCCCAGCCCGAGCTGCACGACCCCGGACGAGCGGCCGAGCTCGTAGCGCACGACGTGCGTCGTCAGCATCGCGTGGAGGTCGACGGGTCCGCGCCGGAGGTTGAGGCTGTGGGAGTCGAGTCGCGAGATGTCGAGCAGCTCGGTGATGAGCCGCGTCAGACGGGTTGCGTCGGCCTCGATCGTCTCGATCATGAGGCGCTTCTGCTCGTCGGTGAAGCGGTCCCAGCGGCGCAGCAGGCTGCTCGTGAAACCGGTCACCGACGTGAGCGGCGCGCGCAGCTCGTGGGCCACGGTGGACAGGACGGTCGCCTGGTCTCGCTCGGCGCGCTGCCGGGCCTCGGCGTCGCGCAGCCCGAGCATGACCCGCTCGACGGGGCCCCCGACATCCGACCGCACATAGCGGGCAGTGACGAGGACGTCCTGGCCCTTCGGTGCGACGAGCAGCTTCTCCTTGTGACCCGGTCGGCTCGCGAGGCCGTTCCACGGGTCGGTGTGCGCCCACCAGTCGCGGCCGTACTTGTCGGTCAGCGGCAGCCCGTCGTCGAGCAGGCGACCGATCATGTCCGACCGCTCGCAGTCCAGGATGCGTAGCGCCTCTTCATTGGCGAAGCGGATGCGCTGGTCGCCGCCGACGACGACGAGCCCGTCGGGCAGCAGCTCCCCCATCAGCGCCACGGGAGCCATCGCTGTCGGCGATCCGGGCAGCTGCGCACCGTTCCCGTTGACGGAGGTCATTGCCCGAGGATAGTCACGGGCGGACCGGGAGTGCGGCTGGAGCGGCGCGCCTCCGCGGAGGCGTAGAGACAGATCGTCGCGGCCATGGCGAGGTTGAGCGACTCCGCGTGACCGTGGATGGGGACGCGGACGACGTCGTCGCAGGCGTCGCGCACCTCCTCCGGGAGCCCCCACGCCTCGTTGCCCATGACCCACGCGTGGGCGCCTGAGAGATCGGCGTCGTGGAGCAGCGTCGTGCCGGCCCCGTCGGCGGCCAGCAGTCGGACGCCGCGCTCGCGCAGCACGGCCAGGATGTCGGGGACGGACGCGCCGAGGCTCACGGGCAGGTGCCACAGGGACCCGACGGTCGAGCGGACGACCTTGCTGTTGTAGACGTCGACGCTCGCATCGCTGACGATGACCGCGTCGGCACCGGCAGCATCCGCCCCGCGGATGACCGTGCCGGCGTTGCCGGGGTCACGGACGTTCGTCAGCACGCACACGAGAGCGTCGGACGGCAGGTCCGCGAGGAGACGGTACAGCGGGACGTCGAGAGCCCGGCACACGGCAGCGATCCCCTGCGGGGACTCCGTGTCGCACATCGCGGCGAGCACCTCGGGCGTCACCTCGTGGACCCAGAGGTGGGCGGCGCCGGCGGCCTCGACGATGGACGCGTGCCGCGTGGCCGCCTCGGGCGTCACGTATACGTCGCGCACCAGCTCGGGCCGGAAGGCGACCGCCTCCCGGACCGCCTGGGGCCCTTCGGCGAGGAACTCACCGGTGCGCGTACGCATCGAGCGCCGGGACAGCGCCCGTACCGCCTTGACCCGATCGGATCGGGGGTTGGTCAGCACGGGGGCGTCCCGGCGCTCGAGATGCGAGGGTGTCGTCGGTCGACGTCGCTCAGGCGGCGTCGCCGGCGACCTTCGCCTCGACAGCCTTGTCGGCGGCCGGGACGTTGGCGCGGGAGAGCTCCACGAGCGCGGCGAAGGCCGGCGCGTCGTTGACGGCGAGGTCCGCGAGGATCTTGCGATCGACCTCGACACCAGCGGCCTTGAGGCCCTGCATGAACCGGTTGTAGGTCATGCCGTTGGCGCGGGACGCAGCGTTGATGCGCTGGATCCAGAGGCGACGGAAGTCGCCCTTCTTGGCGCGACGGTCACGGTAGGCGTAGCCCAGCGAGTGGGTGACCTGCTCCTTGGCCTTGCGGTACAGACGCGAACGCTGCCCGCGGTAACCGCTGGCGCGCTCGAGAACGACTCGACGCTTCTTGTGGGCGTTGACCGCCCGCTTCACGCGTGCCACGTGAATACTCCTTCTCTGCTTGGCGCAGTGCTTGCTGCTGCTGGCTTACCGGAGACCCGGCTGCTCAGCGAATCGCTGATGGGTGGGGGTCCCGGCTCACTTGCCGAGGAGCTTCTTGGCCTTCTTGGCGTCCGGCTTGGCGAGCTCGACGTCGTTCGCGATGGAACGCATCTTCTTGCTCGACTTGTGCTCGAGCAGGTGGCGACCGCCGGCCTGCTCGCGCATGACCTTGCCGGTGCCGGTGAGGCGGAAACGCTTCTTCGCACCGCTGTGCGTCTTCATCTTCGGCATGGGGGCCGATCTCCTTCGTGTTGCGCGCGTCAGTGGACGCGCGTGGTCTGTCGTGCCGGGGGCTCGCGCCTCCGGCTGGTCACTGCCCGCCGGTCACTCGGCGGCGGCGGTGGCCTGGTCGGGCTGCGGGGCCTGCGGCTGCTCGGGGCCCGCGGTCGGCTGCTGGGCCGGACGCTGCTCGTGCTCGTGCTGCTCGCGGGAGCGACGCTGCTCGGCCTTGGCCTCCGCCTTCTTCTTGGTCGGGCCGATCACCATGATCATGTTGCGGCCGTCCTGCTTCGGGGCCGACTCGACGAAGCCGAGCTCGGCGATGTCCTCGGCGAGGCGCTCGAGCAGACGGCGACCGAGCTCCGGCCGAGACTGCTCTCGGCCACGGAACATGATCGTCACCTTGACCTTGTCGCCGGCCTTGAGGAACCGCTCGACGTGGCCCTTCTTGGTGCCGTAGTCGTGCGGGTCGATCTTCGGACGGAGCTTGATCTCCTTGATGACGGTGTTGACCTGGTTCTTGCGCGCTTCCCGTGCCTTCATGGCGGCTTCGTACTTGAACTTGCCGAAGTCCATGAGCTTGGCGACCGGCGGCTTGGCCATGGGGGCCACCTCGACGAGGTCGAGGTTCGCCTCCTCGGCCAGACGCAGCGCGTCCTCGACGCGGACGATGCCGACCTGCTCGCCGTTGGGGCCAACCAAGCGCACTTCCGGGACCCGGATGCGCTCGTTGATGCGAGGCTCGCTGATGTGGTGCTCCTAAGCTAGAGAAATGGTGTGACCAGAGGGGGTGGTGCCTGTCCTGCTGCGACCACAACGAGAAAAGGGCTCCCCGTGTGTGCACGAGGAGCCCAAGGGTCGCGTATGCCGGACGGTCGCCGTCGCGTCACACGGCTCGACGCGGGGTGCCGCGGACGGCATCCGGTCGAGCAGACCTTGACCCGGCGACCGTGAGGTCGACGCGGGTGGAAGCGAGCTTCTCTTGCACGTCGTCACCGGCCTCCGCCGGAGCGGGAGCGTGGTGACGGCTGGTCAGTGGTCCATGCTAGCAGCCGCGACGCCGTGCTCCGAATCGGTGACGGCGGCCCGGCCGCCCGGCTGCCGGCTCGTGCGCGACCCGACGAGGCCGGCGGCGGCGATGACGACACCGAGCGCCGACACGACGAGAAAGCCCCACTGCCAGCCGCCGTGGTCGATCGCGAAGCCCGCCACGGGGGCGCCGATGGCCGAGCCCGCGGTCATGGCTGATCCGTGCCAGCCCATCATCTCGCCACGGAACCGCTCGGGGACCTGGCGACTCAGCTGCTCGACGGTGGCCGTGATGGTCGGGGCACAGAGGAAGCCGGACACGGTGATGAGCACGGCGAAGCTGGGCACGCCGAGCGCGAGGGCGACGGGAGCCGTCGTGGCTGCGAGGCCGCCGAGCAGCCAGAAGACCGAGATGGAGCGGTGCCAGGCGCCGTAGAGGATGCCGCCGACGAGGGACCCGGCGCCCCAGAGCGCGAGGACCCACCCGATCGAACCCGTGGCCTCGAACGAGCGCAGTGCCGCGACGATCGACACGTCGGTGCCACTGAGCACCAGGGTGGAGCACGCGGCGGCGAGGTAGACGGCCGCGACCGGGACCGTGATGAAACCGCGCACCGCCCTGGCCGGAGTCGCGTCGCCGGGAACGGCTGGTGCGGCGATGGCCTCGGCCCGTGCAGCCTCCCCCTGCTCGTCACGCGCGAACTGCTCCCCCGTCCCCGCCCCATTCGAGTCGCTCTCGGCGGCGGACTCGGACGTCAGCCGGGGGTTGACGAGCCACAGCACGAAGCCCGCGGCGACGGAGGTGAGCTCGCACACGAGCAGGGCCCAGGCGGTGTCCCACGACGTCGCGAGCCACACGCCGATGGCGGGACCGGCCATGAACGACAGCTCCGTCGCCGACGAGTCGAGCGAGAGGGCGGTCCGCCGCTGCTCGCTCGGAACGGAGCGGATGATCACCTGTCGCAGGATCGAGAAGGTGGGCACGACGAAGAGCCCGGCCAGCGCCGCGAAGCCGATGAGCGGGGCGTAGCCGACCCACGGGGCGATCGACCAGCACACGACCTGCACGACGAGCGAGGGGCCGACGGTGCGCCGCAGGCCGATGCGGTCGAGGAGCCGGCCGCGCCACGGGCCCGAGACGGCGACCGCGACGGTCGACGCGGCCGTGACGAGACCCGCCTCGCCGTAGCTGCGGCCGAGGGACGACACGACGTGGAGCGTGAGGATCACCGCCCCCGCCCACATGGGGACGCGGATGAGGAAGCCGAGCAGGAGCGCGTTGCGCGTGTCGCGGTTGGCCAGAACAGGCCGGTAGGCGCCCAGATCCATGGTGTCAGCCTGTCATCCCCCACCGACGGTCCGCACGCGGGTTTGCCGGGCGGGAGCCGGCGGCATGCGCGGGGCGGGGCACGCCAGGCGACTCAGGGAAGCCGTGGGCGACCTTGCTCGCACCCCGGCGGCCACGCCCCTGCGAGGGTCGGGCGGCATACGCGAAGGGTCTTGTGACGGCCCGGCGACAGGAGAAGGGTGGGGCCATGGCAAAGACGCCCGGCAGATCAGAACTTCCTGCGGCCCCCAACCCCGCCTCGCCGCAGGACATCCGCAACGTCGTGCTGGTCGGACCCGGCGGGGCCGGAAAGACCGCACTCTTCGAGGCGCTCGTCGCGGCGCGCGTGCCGGGTCAGCGCATCAGCACGGGCGACCACGTCCGCACGACGACCCTCACCGCCGCCTCCTTCGAGTCCGGGCCGGTCACGCTGAACCTCCTCGACACCCCCGGCTACCCGGACTTCGTCGGCAACCTGCGCGCCGGTCTCCGGGCCGCTGACGCCGCGGTCTTCGTGGTCTCCGGCGCCGACGACATCGACCGTCCCGTCTCGCTGCTCTGGCGTGAGTGCGCCGCGGTCGGCATGCCTCGGGCCGTCGTCGTGACACACCTCGACCAGCCGCGTGCCGACTTCGCCGCGACCGTCGAGACGTGCCGTCTCACCTTCGGTGACGCCCGGGCCACGCACTGGCCGGTCGTCGAAAGCGGCTCGGTCACCCGGGTCGTCGGCCTCCTCACCGGCGAGACGTCCGCGGAGCACGAGGACGCGCGCTCGGCGCTCATCGAGTCCGTCATCGAGGAGTCCGAGGACGCGACCCTGCTCGACCGCTACCTCGAGGGCGAGACCATCGACACCGAGTCGCTGCTCACCGACCTGCGCGCCGCCATCGCGCAGGGCACCTTCTTCCCCATCCTCCCCGTGTCGCCGTTGACCGGCGCGGGTGTCGAGGAGCTGCTCGCGCTGGTCGAGCAGGCGTTCCCCGACCCCACCGTGCACCCGCTGCCGGCCGTCACCTCCCCCGTCGGTGGTTCCGTCACCGGGGTCGCGTGCGACCCGTCCCAGCCGCTCGTGGCCGAGGTCGTGCGCACGACGACCGATCCCTACGTCGGCCGCCTGTCGCTCGTGCGGGTCTTCTCCGGCACGCTCCGGGTCGACGAGACGGTGCACGTGTCGGGACACCTCGGCGACTTCGTCGGGCGCGAGGTCGCCGGCCACCCGGCGCACGACGACGACGAACGCGTGGGACCGCTCGCCTCGCCGTTCGTCGAGACGCACCGCCCCCGCGGGACGGCCATCGCCGGCGACCTCGCGCTCGTGACGAAGCTGACCCGCGCCGAGACCTCGGACACCATCTCGTCGCCCGACCGCCCGGTGGTCGTCGCGCCCTGGCTGCTGCCCGAACCGCAGCTGCCCGTCGCGATCCGTGCCGCGACGAAGTCCGACGACGACAAGCTCGGCGGTGCCCTGCAGCGCCTCGTCGCCGAGGACGTCACGATGCGCATGGAGCACTCGAGCGAGACCGACCAGGTCGTGCTCTGGACGATGGGCCAGGCCCACGTCGACGACCTCATCGGCCAGCTCGCCGACCGCTACGGCGTCACCGTCACGGCCGAGCCCTACCGCACCTCGCTGCGCGAGACGTTCGTGCGGCGCTGCTCGGTGCAGGGACGCCACGTCAAGCAGTCGGGCGGCCACGGGCAGTACGCCGTGTGCTCGATCGACATCGAACCGCTCCCTCGTGGCGCGGGCTTCGAGTTCGTCGACAAGGTCGTCGGGGGCTCCGTGCCGCGCCAGTTCATCCCCTCGGTCGAGAAGGGCGCCCGGCTCCAGCTCGAGAAGGGGCTGCTCACCGGACACCCCGTCGTCGACGTCCGCGTCACGCTCACGGACGGCAAGTCGCACTCGGTCGACTCCTCCGACGTCGCCTTCCAGACGGCCGCGGCGCTGGCCCTGAAGGAGGCGGCGAACTCCTCGACGATGGCACTCCTCGAGCCGATCGACCGCGTCGACATCACCATCGCCGACGACTACCTCGGAGCGGTCATGTCCGACCTCCGTGGGCGCCGTGGGCAGGTGCTCGGTACCGAGCCGGCCGAGGGCATGGGCCCCGAGGGCGGGTGGACGGTGGTGCACGCCGAGGTGCCGCAGTCCGAGCTGTCGCGCTACCCCATCGACCTGCGGTCCGTGTCCCACGGCACGGGGTCGTTCGTGCGCGAGCCGCTGCGCCACGACCTGCTGCCCGCCGACAAGGCCAAGGAGCTGCTGCAGAGCTGACCCCGGCGACGACCCGAAGGGGCCGGTGCCGCGGCACCGCCCCCTTCGCATCGGCGACGCATCAGCGCCGCTGGGTCAGAGCCGGACGACCATCTTGCCGACGTTCTCGCCGCGCAGGACGCCGAGGAAGGCGTCGACCGCGTGGTCGATCCCCTCGCTGTGGGTCTCGCGCGAGGTCAGCGTGCCGTCGGCGATCCATCCGGCCGCACGCTGCGCGTACTCGCCCGCGAGATCCCAGTGGTCCCCGACCAGGAAGCCCTGGATCGTGCCGCGTGTCTGGATGAGGCGGGCGAGGTTGCGGGGGCCGGGGGCCGGCTCGGTGTCGTTGTAGACGGAGATCGCCCCGCAGACGGCGATGCGTCCGCCGAGGCGCAGCGACCCGATCGCGGCCTCGAGGTGCTCGCCACCGACGTTGTCGAAGTAGACGTCGATGCCCTCGGGTGCGGCCTCGCGCAACAGGTCGGAGACCCGACCATCCTTGTAGTTGAACGCGGCGTCGAAGCCGAGGTCGTCCAGCAGGTGGTCGACCTTCTCCTGAGAGCCGGCGCTGCCGATGACGCGGCTCGCGCCGAGCGCCTTGGCCACCTGGCCGGCGACGCTGCCGACGGCGCCCGCCGCACCGGACACGAAGACGACGTCGCCCTCGGCGAGCCGGGCGACACGGGTGAGGCCGGCGTATGCCGTCAGGCCGGTCATACCGAGGACACCGAGGTAGGCGGAGGCCGGGGCCACCGAGGTGTCGACGACGCGCACCGCGGAACCGTCGACGACGGCCTCCTCGCGCCAGCCGAGGCCGTGCAGGACGTGGTCGCCCACGGCGATGCCGTCGGCGCGCGACTCGGTGACGACACCGACCGCTCCGCCATGCATGGCCTCGCCGAGGGCGTACGGCTCGGCATAGGACTTGGCGTCGCTCATCCGCCCGCGCATGTAGGGGTCGACCGACATGACCTCGTTGCGGACCCGGACCTGGCCGTCGGCGAGGTCGGCGGGCACGCTCTCGACGAGGTCGAAGTCGTCGTGCGTGGGCCAGCCGACGGGACGGCTCCTGAGCTGGACCTCACGGGGGTTGGTCATCGGGTCTCCTTCTGGGACGAGGTGCTGGTTCGGTACGGGGTGGGTGCCGATCGGACGCCGACGGTCAGTCGACGACGATCTCCACGGGGACGTTGCCGCGCGTCGCGTTGGAGTAGGGGCACACCTGGTGCGCGGTGTCGACGAGCTCGCGCCCGAGCTGCGGGTCGATGCCCTCGGGCAGCTCGACGTGGAGCACGACGCCGAGGCCGAAGCCGGTGCTGGACGAGCCGGAGAGGCTCACGTCGGCGGTCACGGCGGCGTCGAAGTCCTCGACCCGGCGCTTGCGCGCCACCAGTCCCAGGGCGCTCGCGAAGCACGCGGCATACCCGGCCGCGAAGAGCTGCTCGGGGTTGGTGCCCGCTCCGCTGCCACCGAGCTCGCGTGGGGCCGCGAGCGTGACGTCCAGGCGACCGTCGGAGGTGACGGCGCGGCCCTCACGTCCCGACGCGGTGGCCGAGGCGACGTACTGGGCGGTCTGGGCGGTGGTGGTCATGTCGCTCCTCGATATGTGACGGGCAATTACATTGTGCGCAATATGATAGTACGCTTGATGCCATGACCCCGTCCAACCGGACCTCCGACTCCGCGAACGCACTTCGCCTCGAGCAGCAGATCTGCTACGCCATGCACACGACCGTGCGGGCGTTCGACGCCGCCTACCGCGAGCTGCTCTCGGATCACGGGATCTCCTACCCGCAGTACATCGCCCTCATGACCGTCGGGGAGCACGGCCCGCTCACGGTCGGACGGCTCGGCGAGCTCATGCACCTCGACTCGGGGACGCTCTCGCCCCTGCTCAAGCGCATGGAGGCCGCCGGCCTCGTGGGTCGGGCCCGCGATCCCGAGGACGAGCGGCGAGTCGTCGTCTCGGTGACCGCCGCGGGGCACCACCTCCTCGGCGCCCTGGGCGACGTGCCGCACCAGATCGCGGTCCGCAGCGGCCTCTCGCGACAGGAGCTGCTCGACCTGCACCGCACCCTGCGCCGGGTCACCGAGCGTCTCGACACCGGCGCCTGAGCGCGGTCTCAGACGGCTCTGCTGCCCGGGGTCAGGAGGGCAGCAGGATCGAGGCGGCGTGGATGAGCATCCCGATGAGGCCGCCGACCAGCGTGCCGTTGATCCGGATGAACTGCAGGTCGCGACCCACCTGCAGCTCGACCCGCTCGGCCGTCTCCTTGCCGTCCCACCGGTCGACGGTGTCGCTGATGATGCGGGTCAGCTCCTTGCCGTAGCGGTCGATCGCATAGATGGTCGCGTCGCAGATCCGGGTGTCGATGCGCTCGCGCAGGGAGGCGTCCGCGAGCAACCGCTCGGCGAGTGCCGTCACCTCCGTGACGGCCCGGGCGCGCACGGGTCCGCCCTCGTCCTCCAGGGCGGCGACGACGACGGCCCGTAGTGAGCTCCACAGCGACATCGCCGTGTCGGCCACCTGCGGATGAGACAGGACCCGCTCCTTGAGCCGCTCCGCCTTGGCCTGCGTCACGGGGTCGTGCTGGAGGTCGTCAGCGAGGTCGATGAGCAGCTTGTCGAGAGCGAGCCGCACGTCGTGGCGGGGGTCGTTTCGGATGTCGGCGAGCCACTTGAGGGCCTCGATGTGGACCTTCCGGGCCACGATGTCGTTGATCGCGTCGGGCACCCAGGCGGGTGCGCGCTGCGTGATGAGCGACTCGAAGACGTCCTCGTTGTCGACGAGCCAGATCCGCACCTCGTCGAGGGCGAGGTCGACGAGCCCGACGTGCGCCTCGTCACGCACCACCTGGTCGAGCAGACCGCCGGCCACCGAGCTGATCGGTTCCTGCGCGAGCCGCGGCAGCAGGGCCTGCTCGATGACCGCGCGGACGTCCTCGTCGGGGATGCGGTGCAGCGCGTGCACCGTGACCGTGGCCACCTCGTCGACGAGGCGCTTCGCGTGACCCGGCGTCAGCGCCCACTCGGCCGCACGTCGCGTCGGCTCGGCGTCGAGCACGCGCTCGCGGATGATGTCCTCGCGCATGAAGTTCTCACTGACGAACTCCTCGAGGCTGCGCCCGATCATCTCCTTCTTGCGTGGGATGAGGGCCGTGTGCGGGATCGGCAGACCGAGCGGGTGCCGGAAGATCGCGGTGACCGCGAACCAGTCGGCACACGCACCGACCATCGAGGCCTCGGCGCCGGCGTTGACGAAACCGAGGAGGCCGTCGTCATGCCCCCGAGTGAGGACGTAGACGATCGCGGCGAACACGAGGAGCCCGGTCGCGACGAGCCGCATCTGTCGCAGGTCGCGGCGGCGCTGGGCGTCGAGAGCCGGGTCGACGATGAAGCCGAGTGGACCGCTCGAGCCCCCGGTCCTGGTGCGCGCCTGGGCGTGGCCGGGCATCGGGTCCGCGGCGTCGTCCGTCGCGGGAGGCACCTCGGGGTCGCGCTCCCGAGTCGCCTGGGGTGTGGTGTCCACGTCCGGCACCTCCACGGGTGATGTGCTCAGCGCGCCGCTTCGAGCGCGAAGGTCAGAGCATCGATCCTCGCACGGGTCTCGCCGTCGGTCGCGATCCGCTCCCCGATCCGTGTCGCGATGGCGGCGACGAGGTCGGCATTGAGGCCCGGCCGGAGCGCCAGCACGACCCGGAGCACCCCTGCGCCGACCGGGTCGCCGGCCTCGACCCGGTGGTCGGACACCTGCGGCTCGGCCTCGACGGCCGCTCGCACGGCCGCCGCGACGTGGGCGTCGCGGTGGCTGGGCGCCCAGGGGCGCTCCTGCGCGAGCGCCCACAGCATACTCGGCCGCAGCACCGTGGCATGGGGCGACGCGACGTCGAGGAGCAGCACCTCGCACTCCTCACTGATCGCCGCCTGCGCCGCCGCGGCCGCGCGCACCGGCACGGGCCGGGCGCTCGGGTCCCACGCGGCGAGGCTCTCGAGCGAGCTGAACATCGGCAGGGCCCGCGACCCGTCGGGGGACGTCAGGGTGACGACGGCCATGTCGCTGCGCGTGTCGACGACGTGCGGCCCGGTCTCGTCCAGCTCTGATGCCACGGCGACGACGGGGACGAGCCAGCGCGCCTGCGCCGTGCGCTCCATGACGGCCAGCTCCGCGTCGTCGCCCGGGGTCTCGTGCGCGGCCGCCAGGGCAGCGACGAGCGCGGCGTCGGCTCCTCCCTCGTCGCCGGAGAAACCGTGCGACGGGATGGACTTGCCCTGCCACGCCTGTCCGGCGGAGTCGGCGGGACGCCCCTGCTCGTCGTGGTGACCCGAGGAGGGTCTCCGGGCGGTCATGATGCAGGTCGCCCGGCGACGTCGAGGGCCTCGGGGAGCGTGAAGGCGCCGCGATAAAGGGCCGATCCGATGATGGCCCCCTCGACGCCGTCCCCGACGAGCCCCCGAAGGGTTGCGATGTCCTCGAGGGTCGAGACGCCCCCGCTCGCGACCACGGGGCGGTTGCTTCGGGCGCACACGTCGCGGAGCAGGTCCACGTTCGGCCCCTGGAGCATGCCGTCCTTGTTGACGTCGGTCACGACGTAACGGGCACACCCCTCGGCGTCGAGGCGCGCGAGGGTCTCCCAGAGGTCACCGCCCTCGCGGGTCCATCCCCGTGCCGCGAGGGTGCTGCCGCGCACGTCGAGGCCGATGGCAACGCGGTCTCCGTGGGTGGCGATGATTGAGGCCGTCCAGTCAGGGTGCTCCAGCGCCGCTGTGCCGATGTTGACCCGGCGGCAGCCCGTCGCGAGCGCAGCCTCGAGCGACTCGGTGTCCCTGATGCCGCCCGAGAGCTCGACCTGCAGGTCGAGCCGTCCCACGATCGAGGCGATGACCTCGCGGTTGGTCCCGCGACCGAAGGCCGCGTCGAGGTCGACGAGGTGGATCCATTCGGCGCCCTGCTCCTGCCAGCGCAGGGCGGCCTCCCACGGGTCACCGAACTCGCCACCGCTACCGGCGACGCCCTGCACCAGCTGGACGGCCCGGCCACCTGCGATGTCGACGGCGGGCAACAGCTCGAGGTGGGGCTGGTCGGACATGGGTCGTGTACTCCTCGGGTGATGGGGTGGCTCCCCGAGTATGCCGTGGGGCACTGGCGCCGTGGCCCGTTGGCCCACGGCGTGACCGGGCGCCCGAGCCGGCTCGACGAGGAGCCCGCGGTGACGGTGCCCGTCGACGAGGATCGGTTCGCGTGGCTACCCGACGGGTGGGGCTGTCGGACTGTCACCGGCGGTCTCGGTGGTGGGTGCGCCCTCGGAGGCAGGCTGGGGCGCGACGTCAGGGGCCGCTCCGGCGGCCGCGATCTCGGCCCGGTGGCGCCACAGGACGTAGACCAGACCCCCGACGAGAACGAGCCCGACCAGCGCGATGCGCACGGGCCACGAGAGGTCGAGCAGGGCCGTGACGAGGACCGTGCCGAGAGCCGCCCCCACCGTCGTCGGCAGGCCTGGCCGGCTGCGTCGGCGGCGTGGGTAGAGGGCGCCGGACGACGTGCGTCGGGTCACGGTGCGTCGCGTCGAGGAGGTGGCGGTCCGCGGCGTCGTCGTGCTCCTGGTCCCCCTGCCGGTGCGCCTCTTGCCGGCACCCGCCGTCTTCCTCGTCGCCACGGTTTCCTCCTCCTCGACGCCGTGCCCACCAGTCAGGCGGAGGGCGTCGGCACGGTCACAGGCCGCGGACCCAGTTCTCGAGCAGGTGCAGCCCGGCCTCGCCGGACTTCTCGGGATGGAACTGGGTCGCGCTCAGTGGCCCATTCTCGACCGCCGCGACGAACTTCGCACCGTGACGCGCCCACGTGACCCGGGGCGCCACCCGGACGAAGGCCCCCGTGGCCTCGAGCGTCCACTGCTGGACGGCATACGAGTGGACGAAGTAGAAGCGCTCGTGCTCGACCCCGGCGAACAGGTGCGACCCGTCGGCGACCTCCACCTCGGACCAGCCCATGTGCGGCACGACGTCGGCCGGGAGCCGCTCGACCGTGCCGGGCCACTCCGCGAGACCGGCCAAGGGGTGCTCGGACGGCTCGCTCGAGCCGTCGAAGAGCGCCTGCATCCCGACGCACACTCCGAGGACCGCGCGGCCGCCGCTGATGCGCCGGCCGATGATCCGAGGCCCGTGCGCGGCCGCGAGCCCCGCGATGCAGGCGTGGAAGTTGCCGACCCCGGGCACGAAGAGCCCGTCGGCCTCGAGGGCCCGGACCGGATCGGACGTCAGGGTGACCGTGGCACCGACGCGCTCGAGGGCACGCACGGCCGAGCGGACGTTGCCGCTTCCGTAGTCGAGCACGACGACGTCGGCGCTCATCGACGAGCCTCCATCGTCAGAGCGCACCCTTCGCGCTCGGGATCCCCACGACCCGGGGGTCGGGTGCGACGGCAGCCCGCAGGGCACGGGCAACGGCCTTGAACTGCGCCTCGACGATGTGGTGCGGGTCGCGGCCCGCGAGAACCCGGACGTGCAGGCAGAGGCCGGCGTTGTAGGCGAAGGACTCGAGGACGTGGCGGGTCATCGACCCCGTGAAGTGGCCACCGATGAGTGCGTACTGCTGCCCCTCGGGCTCGCCCTCGTGCACGACGTACGGACGGCCGGCCACGTCGACGACCGCGTGGCACAGGGCCTCGTCGAGCGGGACCGTCGCGTCGCCGAAGCGGGAGATGCCGGACTTGTCGCCGAGAGCCTCGCGCAGGGCCTGGCCGAGCACGATCGCGGTGTCCTCGACCGTGTGGTGCACGTCGACGTCGACGTCGCCGGTGGCCTTGACGGTGAGGTCGATGAGCGAGTGCTTGCTCAGCGAGTGGAGCATGTGGTCGTAGAACGGCACGCCCGTCGAGATCTCGGACGTGCCGGTGCCGTCGAGGTCGAGCCAGAGCTCGACGGACGACTCCGACGTCGCGCGACTGATCTTGGCGGTGCGGCTGGTGGGGCTCATGCGGGGGGCTCCTGCTGGTCGGCGCTGCTGGAGAGCACGTGGAATGGGGCGAGGCGCGTCATGGCCTCGAGGAAGGCGGTCGTCTCGTGGGGGTCACCCGCCGTGACGCGCAGGTGGTGGGCGATGCCCATGTCGCGCACGAGCACCCCCTCGTCGAGCAGCGCCTGCCACGTGGCGCCCTCGTCGCGCAGGCCGCCGAACAGGACGAAGTTGCTGTCGCTGGCGACCGGCCGGGCACCGAGCTCGGCGAGCCGGTCGACGATGCGGTCGCGCTGGTGCTTGATGACCTCGACGGTGCCGAGCATGACGTCGGCGTGCTCGAGGGCGATCCTGGCGATCGTCTGTGTCGGGCTGCTCAGGTGGTAGGGCAGTCGCACGAGCCGCAGGGCGTCGACGAGCTCGGGGGCCGCCACGAGGTAGCCGAGACGCCCACCGGCGAAGGCGAAGGCCTTGCTCATGGTGCGGGTGACGACGAGACGCGGGTGGTCGGCGAGGAGCGTCAGCGCGGATCGCGTGCCGGGACGGGCGAACTCGGCGTAGGCCTCGTCCACCACGACGATCGCGTTCGGCGCCGCGTCGAGGACCGCGCCGATGACCTCGAACGGCAGGGCGGTGCCCGTCGGGTTGTTCGGCGAGCAGAGAAACACGATCGACGGGTCGTGCAGCCGCGACTGCGCCGCAGCCGACTCGGGCGTCAGGTCAAAAGCGTCGGGATCGGTTGCGGCCGAACGGATCCCGTCGACCCACGTCGTGCCGTGCGTCTCGCTGATGATGGGGTGCATCGAGTAGCTCGGCGTGAAGCCGAGTGCCACGCGGCCGTGGCCGCCGAAGGCCTGCACGACGTGCGAGAGCACCTCGTTGGAGCCGTTGCCGGCCCACACCTGCTCGGGCGTCACGGACACGCCCGACTGCTTCTCGAGGTATGCCGTGAGCGCCTTGCGCAGGTCGGTGAACTCGCGGTCGGGGTAGCGGTTGAGGGAGGCGACGTCGTCGGCGAGTGCGGCCACGACGGCGTCGACGACGACCCGCGGCACCGGGTAGGAGTTCTCGTTGGTGTTGAGCCGCACCGGCACGTCGAGCTGCGGGGCGCCGTAGGGTGTGCGGCCACGCAGGTCGGGCCGCAGCAGCCGTTGGACCTCGTCCGCCGCGCTCGGCTCCTGGGTCACCGGGGCACCTCGTCGCCGAAGCGCGCCGTCACGGCCTCGCCGTGCGCCGGAAGGTCCTCGGCCTGGGCGAGCGTCACCACGTGGCGGGCGACACCGCGCAGGGCGGGCTCGTCGTAGTCGACGACGTGGATGCCACGCAGGAAGGACTGCACCGACAGGCCACTGCTGTGGGAGGCGCACCCGGCGGTGGGCAGCACGTGGTTGGAGCCGGCGGCGTAGTCGCCGAGGCTGACGGGGCTGTGCGGACCCACGAAGACCGCCCCCGCGTTGCGCACCCGGGCGGCCACGTCGCCGGCGTCACGGGTCTGGATCTCGAGGTGCTCAGCGGCATACGCGTTCACGACGTCGAGTCCGGCGTCGATGTCGTCGACCAGGACGATCCGCGACTGCGTGCCCTCCAGCGCCACGGTGACCCGCTCGGTGTGCTTCGTGGCGGGGACGCGCCGGGCCAGGGCGGTCAGGGTCCGGTCAGCGAGCTCCTCGCTGTCGGTGACGAGCACCGATGCCGCGAGCGGGTCGTGCTCGGCCTGGCTCACGAGGTCGGCCGCGACATGGTCGGGGTCGGCCGAGTCGTCGGCGAGGATCGCGATCTCGGTGGGGCCTGCTTCGGCGTCGATGCCGATGAGGCCCTTGAGCAGGCGCTTCGCGGCGACGACCCAGATGTTGCCCGGACCGGTGACCAGCGACACCGGGTCACAGACCACGGGCTCACCGTCGACCTCGCCCCACGCGGGGTCGTCGTCGACGAAGCCGTGCGCGAACATCGCGACCGCCTGGGCGCCACCGACGGCATACACCTCGTCGACGCCCAGCAGCGCGCACGCCGCGAGGATCGTCGGGTTGGGGTACCCGGCGAACTCGCCGACGTTCTCGCGCTGCGGCGGGGACGCGACGGCCAGCGAGCCGACCTCGGCGAGCTGGGCCGGGACGACGTTCATGATGACGCTGCTCGGGTAGACCGCAAGGCCCCCGGGCACGTAGAGACCGACGCGGTCGACAGGGACCCACCGCTCCGTCACGGTGCCCCCGGGGACGACCTGGGTCGTCGTGTCGGTACGGCGTTGGTCCGCGTGCACCATGCGCGCACGGCGGATCGACTCCTCCAGGGCGGCCCGCAGGTCCGGATCGAGCCGGTCGAGGGCGGACTGCAGCACGGCCCGTGGCACCCGCAGGTGGCTCGGCCGAACACCGTCGAAACGCTCGCCGAGCTCGCGAAGCGCTGCCGCACCGCGATGTTCGACGTCCTCGCAGATCGGGCGCACCTGCTCGAGGGCGGCCGTGACGTCGAACTCGGCTCGTGGCAGGGCCCGGCGGAGGAAGCGCACGTCGAGGGTGCGTCCGCGCAGGTCGAGGGAGGACATCATGGGTCACCAGTCTAGAAGGCGCGACCGGGCCCCAGACCGACGGTCTCACCGTGCGGAGCGAGGGCCTGACCTGCGTCGTCGCGCCTGCCGAATCTTGGACCGGTACAGACGAAGGTCAGACCATCGACTGACCCGGGGTTCACGGCCGTTCCGACACGCTCGTGAGGCCACCGCCCGACCGGGCCGTGGGTTGCGTCACCCACTCGACTCCACCGCCCGACAGGAGAACCCGTGCCCGTCGTCATCCCCCGGCGCCGCATCGCTGCCGTCGTCACCGGCCTCGCCGTCGCCCTCGTCCCGCCGAGCCTCGCGCTCACCAGTGCAGCGGGCTCGCCGGCCACGACCGTGCCCCTTCCCCGTGCCGCTGCTGCGCAGGCCGTGGTCGCGGCCGTCCCGCTCACGGTGTCGCAGGCCATCGGGTCGCAGACCGGCCAGAGCGCCACCGTCCGGGGCTACGTGGTGGGACAGCCGACCGCGACGAGCACCGTCGTGCGCTCGAACTTCCCCAACGACTATGCGCTCGCCATCGCCGACTCCGCGTCCGAGACGTCGACGAGCCGCATGCTCTACGTCCAGGTCCCGTCCGCGTTCCGGTCCGCGTGGGGACTGCAGAGCAACCCCTCCCTCATGGGGCGGCGGCTCGACGTGACGGGTGCGCTGGCGGCGTACTTCTCCCACCCCGGCATGACCTCGACGAGCGCCTTCGCGTTCAGCGGCACGTCGCCGACCGCGACGACCACCCCCACGAGCACGACGACGAGCCCGAGCCCCACCGGTACGACGAGCCCCTACGACTCGACGTACTACGCGTCGGCCATCGGCAGGACCGGCTCGGCGCTGCACACCGAGCTGCACCGCATCGTCTCCAGCGGGGTCACGACCCTGACCTACGACCAGGTGTGGACCGCTCTGAAGGACACCGACCAGGACCCGGGCAACGCCAACAACGTCGTCGAGATCTACTCGGGCCGCTCGATCGGGAAGTCCGACAACGGCGGTGGCGTCGACCAGTGGAACCGCGAGCACGTCTGGGCCAAGAGCCACGGCGACTTCGGCACGGCCAACGGCCCGGGCACCGACGTCCACCACCTGCGACCCGAGGACGTCACGGTCAACTCCACGCGCGGCAACCTCGACTTCGACCTCGGTGGCTCGGCCGTGTCCCAGTGCACCGGCTGCCTGAGCGACGCCGACTCCTTCGAGCCTCGCAATGCCGTCAAGGGCGACGTCGCCCGGATGATCTTCTACATGGCCGTCCGCTGGGACGGCGGTGACGGCTTCGCCGACCTCGAGCCCAACAACGTCGTCGGCAACGGCAGCGCCCCCTACATCGGCAAGCTGTCGGTGCTCAAGCAGTGGAACCTCCAGGACCCGCCCGACGCGTTCGAGAGACGCCGCAACCAGATCATCTTCGACACCTGGCAGCACAACCGGAACCCGTTCATCGACCACCCGGAGTGGGTCACCGCGGTCTGGGGCTCGTGAACAGGGCGGCCTACCGCCCGACGGCGGCCGTGCTCAGGACGTCTGGTCGATGAGCACGGCCGTCTCCCATGCCCACTCGCGCCACAGGTCATAGCGGCCGGACCGGCCTCCGTGACCGGCGGCCATCTCGGTGCGGAAGAGGATCTGCGCCGGGTCGTCGACCGCAAGGTCGGCGTGCCGGAGGGCTGCGACCCACTTGGCCGGCTCCGTGACGTACACACGAGTGTCGTCCAGGCCCGCCGTCACGAGCAGGCTCGGGTGCCGCGTCGGCCTGACGTTCTCGTAGGGGGTGTAGGACTTCATGAGGGCGTATGCCCTCGGGTCCTCGAGCGGGTTGCCCCACTCCTCCCACTCGACGACCGTGAGCGGAAGACTCGGGTCCAGCACGGTGGTCAGGGTGTCGACGAAGGGCACCTGCGCGTGGACGAAGCGGAACCGCTCCGGTGCGAGGTTGACGACGGCGCCCATGAGGAGACCGCCGGCTGAGCCGCCTTCTGCGGCAAGGCGGTCCCCGGCCACGACGCCGCTCTCGACGAGGTGGTCAGCGCAGGCGACGAAGTCGGTGAAGGTGTTGGGCTTGGCCTCCAGCTTGCCGTCGTCGTACCAGGACCGCCCCATCTCGGAGCCGCCGCGCACGTGCGCGATGGCGAAGACCCAGCCACGATCGAGCAGGGACAACCGCAGCACGGAGAACCAGGGGTCGCTCGAGATGCCGTACGCGCCGTACGCGTTGAGCAGCCCGGGTGCGGTTCCGTCGGCCGCCACGTCGTGGCGGTGCACGAGCGAGATCGGGATCCGTGTGCCGTCGGCGGCGGTGGCCCACTCGCGCCGCTGCCGGTACCGACCGAGGTCGACGTCGCCGCGCACGGGCTGCTGCTTGAGCAGCTCGAAGGTGCGCGCGCGCACGTCGTAGTCCTCGACCGTGCGCGGCGTGACGAGCGACTCGTGGACCACCTGCAGCGTCGGGGTGGCCGCCTCGGGGTTGACCCCCACGTGGAGCGTGCCGATCGGCTCGCCGACCGCGATGTCGTGCGCCTCCCCCAGTCCGTTCGGTGCGTCCGGGTCCCGGAGCACGACGCGCACCCCGGTGCCGCCTTCCCGGCGCAGCGAGACGGCGATGAAGTCGTCGAAACCCTCCGCACCCGTGACGTACTCGTCGACGGTCGTGACGCCCAGCGGCACCCAGTCGTCGGCCGACGTGCTCGTCACGGGCGCCGTCGCGAGCTCGAAGTTGACCCGGTTCGCGTTGTGCGTGACGAGCAGCTGGTCGCCGAACGGTTCGATGTCGTACTCGACTCCCTGGCGCCGCGGCGCCACGACTCGTGGCGTGCCCAGCGGGTCGTCCGCGTCGAGCAGTCGGAACTCGCTCGTGATCTTGGAGCCGATCGCGATGATGACGAGGCGGTCGTCGCGCGAGCTGCCCACCCCGACGAAGAAGCGCTCGTCGGTCTCCTCGTGGACGAGCACGTCCCCAGCCGCCGGCGTGCCGACCTCGTGGCGCCACACCTGGTGCGGTCGCCAGGCGTCGTCGACCCGCGTGTACCAGAGGTAGCGGGCATCGAGCGACCACGCGAGCGACCCCCCGGTGCGACGCACCACGTCGTCGAGCACCACGCCGTCCTCGATCCGGCGCACGCACACGTCGTAGCGCTCGTCGCCGACGACGTCGACGGCATACGCCAGCAGGTCGCCGGCCGGCGACACCTCGCTCGACCCGACGGCGAAGAACTCGTGGTGCCGGCCCTCCTCGTTCTGGTCGAGGAGCACCTGCTCGCCGGCCGGCGGGCGTCCTCCGTCGAGCGTGGGGCGCTCGGGGTGGTCGGCGACCAGCACGCGCGCCTCGACGGCATACTGCCCGCCCTCTATCGTGCGCGAGTAGTACCACCAGCGGTCGTGACGCACCGGGACCGAGAGGTCGGTCTCCTCGATGCGCGAGCGGAACTCCTCGAAGACCTGGTCGGCCAGGGGCCGCAGGTGCTCGGTGCGCTCGGTGGCGTAGGCGTTCTCGGCGACGAGGAGCGCGCGCAGCTCGGCCGAGTCCCGATCGGCCATCCAGGCGTACGGGTCCTCGAAGCGGTCGCCGTGGTGCTCACGCGCGACGGGAACGCGGCGGGCGGTCGGAGGGAGCGGCATCCGCGCAGTCTAAGTTGCCGGCGTCAGCCTCACGACGGCGAGCCGCCGGCTCACCTGCGACTGGTAGGAGTCGAAGTCGAAGACGCGCTCGGTGAGCTCCCGCCAGAGCTCGTCGCGCTCGGCCCCCGTGACCTCTTCGCCGCGCACCGGCACGGACAGCTCTCCGAGCTGGACGGTGCCGGGTGAGCCCGCTCGCAGGTTGAGCCACCATCCCGGCTCCCAGTCGGCGCCGCCGTTGGAGGCCACCACGACCCAGCCTCCGTCCCTGGCGAGGTGGAGGAGCGGTGTCGTGCGCTGCCGGCCCGTCCTGCGTCCGGTCGTCGTGAGCAGGAGCAGGTCACCACCACGGAAGCGCCGCAGGCCGAGGCGCCGCACGACCACGTTGACGACCCGGTTGACCCGTACGAAGACAGCCCGCTTCATGGCATCACGGTAGGGCCGGGACCCACGAGACGGCATCCGACACGGCGGACGGCCCGGGATCGCAGGATCCCGGGCCGTCCGCGTCTGACGGGGTCAGTGGATGACGATCTGCCCCTGGACGACCTGCGAACCGGAGTCGTAGACGGTCGCGCCGGAGCCCGACGTGACGACGAGGCGGAACGTGTCGCTCCTGCCGCGATCGGTCACGGTGACCACGGCGCGGTAGCCCCCGGTGCCGTTGACGGTGACGGGACCGGCGAACGTCGCGGTCGGTCCGCTGACGACGAGCCAGTCGAACGTCGTCGTGCCGACGGCGAACGCCGTGCCCGCGAGGCCGTAGGTGAACGAGCCGGTCGGGACGGTGCCCCCCCTCGGGTAGGCGACCGACAGCTCGAGGCTGCCCTTGCCGCTGTGTGACGGGGTGGAGGCCAGGGCGCCCGCCGGTGACTGGATCGTGCCGCCACCCGTCACGAAGCCCGCCGCGCGGTCGTAGACGACCACGGTCGTCGTGCCCGAGCCCGCGTTGCCCCACTGGTCCGTGACGGTGACCGTCACGGTGTAGATGCCGGCGGTCTGGTAGACGTGGCTGCCGCTCACGGTGCCGCCGGTCACGGTGCCGGTCGTGGACTGTCCGTCACCCCAGGCGATCGTCGCCGCGTGGGTGTCGAGACGGTCCGCGTCGGTGAACGTCGCACTGATGCCGGCCGGGGCGCCGACCGACACCGCCGAGGCGGGGCCGGTGACCGTGCCGACGACGGGGTCGGCGTTGGCCAGGTCGAGGCCGACGACGACGGGGTCGTGGTCCGAGATGCGGAACTGGTCGGGCGCGTACAGGCTGGTCAGCTGCGCCTGAGTCTTGAACTCGGTGTTGTAGTCGAGGATCGAGGGCTCGTCGGCGTTGACGTGCCAGTCGCCGACCCCCGTCACCTGGCTGCTGATCGACGCGGAGCCGAGCGCGTGGTCGAGGTAGCCCCACTGCCCGTCGAAGGCGTAGGAGTATGCCTCGCGGCCGTTCCGCTGCTCGATCAGGTTGGTGAAGCCGGCCTTCTCCAGGGTCGCGATCGGGTCCTCCTTGGCGTAGGAGTTGAGGTCGCCGAGGATGAGCACGTCGGGGTCGCCGGTGCCCGTCGGGTCGGTGGCCAACCAGTCCGCGAGCAGCTGCGCCGAGACCGTCCGGGCTCCGTTGCAGTTGCCCTGGCCGTCGCCCTTGTCGTCAGTCGCTCCTCCCGGGGCGCAGCCGCTGCCCTTGCTCTTGAGGTGGTTCGCGACCGCGACGAACGTGCCGCCGCTCGTGTTGTCGCGGAACGCCTGGGCGAGTGCCGGACGGTTCTTGGGACCGTCGGTGCCGGCGTTGACGAACGCGACGGAGTTGAGCGCGACCGTGTCGCCCACCGGCGTGACCTTGGCCGGCTTGTAGAGCATGCCGACCTTGATCGCGTCGTTGCCGAGGGCGTCGACCTGACCGGTGCGGGCGTCCGCGTCGATGTACGCCCACGTGCCCGCGCCGTCCTTCGCGTTGAGCTGGTCGACGAGGAAGCGCTCGGCACTCGTGGCGCCGTAGCCGTCGTTCTCCATCTCCATGAAGGCGACGACGTCGGCCCGGGTGCCGGAGACCGCGGCGACGGTCTTGGCCGACTGGCGGCTGAACTCGTCGGCGCTGTTGGCCCCGCGGCAGTCCATGAGCGAGCCGGTGAGCCCGCCACGGCAGTTGTTTCCGGTCGTGTCGAGCGTGTTGAAGAAGTTGAGCAGGTTCATGCCCACGACGCGCGTGTCACCACCGACGGCGGGCGGGCTCGTCGGCCGCGGGTTCGTCGCCTGGAAGTCCACCGTCGCCGCCGGGCTGACCGGACGGATGCGGTAGGCGTTGGCGCTCGCGGCGTTGCCGCCCCACGTGTAGTTGAGGACACCCGTCAGGCCGGTCACGGTGTCGCCACCGCGCAGCGTGTTGGCCGCGGTGAGCGGCTTGCCGCCACGACCGAAGACGATCGGGTCGACGTTCTGGGCCTGCGTCGTGTCGTCGAGGATGATCTTGCGCAGGTTGTTGGACGCCTGCAGCGCGGCGGCGTCGGCGCCCGGGGCGACGACGTTGGTCGGCTGCTCGAGCCGGCCACCCTGCGAGAGCGTCACCTGGCCGAAGCGGCCGAGCTGGAAGTGCTCGGTGACGGACAGGTCCTGCGGGAGCGTCACGAGCATGCCCTCGTAGCGCTCGAGCGCGGTGCCGGAGGCCACGGGGAAGCGCACCTCGGTCGGGGCAACCGTGCCGGTGCCGCAGACCGTGATCGTGCCGGCCGAAACCTGGGTCTGGCCCTGGTTCTCGCCCGCGGTGCCCGTCACGGTGACGACGTCACCGAGCTTGACGGTGTTGGCGTTGCTGCCCTCGAAGACGAAGATGCCGTCGGACGTCGCGGCGTCACCGTCGCCCGCCGGGTCCTGGAGGAAGAAGCCGCGCAGGGCCGGGGAGGCGCCCTCGTAGTCGCCGACGACGACGCCGCGCGTCGTGACCGAGCCGGTGACCGCAGCGATGTCGCCGCTGCCCTGGATGGCGGGGATCGGGGTCGGGGTGACCTCGCACGGGTTGGCGGCGGGGACCGAGAAGCGCACGACGACGTCGGTCGACGGTGAGTCCGGCGGGTCGATGGCGTCCTGGTCGGTGACGGCGGCGGCCGAGACCGTCAGGGTGCAGGCGTCGCCGAGCGCGAAGTCGGCCGACGGGTCGAGCGTGAAGGTCGTCGGACCGCCGCCGGTGACGGCAAGGGTCTTGGTGCCGGAGACCGAGCACGCGAGGGTGAAGGCTCCCGCGGCGGCGTTGACCGGCTCGGAGAAGGTGACCGTCGGGCTCGCGTCCACGGCCACGCTCGGGGAGCCGTCGGACGGTGTCGTCGTAGTCACGCTCGGGGCGACGTCGGTGGCCGGGCCACCGTCGATCGTGTGGGTGCCGAGCCCGTCGAAGGTGCCGGCAGGGAAGGAGCTCCACTCGGTGGCTGGGTCGAAGGCGTCGCTGCTGTTCGTGTCGCCGACGATGATGTTGGACTTGCGTCGCAGCGTGTGGTCGGCCGTCGTCACGGGTGAGGTCCCCCATGCGGTGCCGGGGTCAACACCGACCTGCCCGATGGAGTCAACGACGGCAGATCCCTTGCGCAGCTCAATGGCGTCGTCGCCGTTGAACGTCAGGGTGCCGCTCAGCTGGTCGGCCGCGAGGATCGCTGGATCGTTCGCCGTGTTGTTGTTGCCGACGAAGAAGGCATCGCCCGGCTGCACCGTGCCGACCAACGCGATCGTTGAGTTGGACGACCCGCCGTTGACTGACGTGAAGAGGCTGTACGTGCCCGTGAGGGTCACTGGAGCACTCGTCGGGTTGTAGATCTCAATGGCCTTGTTGTTGCCCGTGGCGGGTTCGACGTACTCGCTGATGAACAGCTCCGTCGGGTCCGCCGAGGCCGGTGCGGCCGTGACGAAGGGGGTGATGCCCACGGCGAGCGCGGCGGTGGTGACCGCGGCGACCCGACGCAGGGCAAAACGAGATTGACGCATGAAGTTCCTCCCTGGGACCGGCTCTTCCGCGCGGTCTGCGGGTCACCCTAGACCGCGGTCGACCGGACCGCGCGTCGAGATCCCCACGGGATCCTGAACGCCCGGTGACATCGCGCGGTCGGCCATGAGGCCGTCCTCTGGGTCAGGCTCGGAGCGCCGGCCAACGGCCTGGCCACCGGGCGAGCCGGCGGCGCGTGACGAACCGACGAGACGTGCCGTCGACGGGGTCTTCGAAGGCCAGCACGGCTGCGAGCAGCTGCAGCGGTGAGCCGAAGTCGCCTGGCCGCACGTCGCGCGCGACGGGGTAGAGCGGGTCGTCGACGATGGGGATGCCGATACCCGCGAGCTGGCACCGCAGCTGGTGGGTGCGGCCGGTGCGCGGTGTGAGTCGGTAGAGCCCGAGCTCCTCCCCCGACCCGACCGTGCCGGGCGCGGTGTCGAGCAGCTCGACGAGCGTCTCGGCATTGGGCTCGACCCCGGCCACCTCGTGGGCCTGGTGGGTGCCGTGCTCCTTGACGAGGTGCGTGCGCCGGACGAGGGGCAGGTCGAGCCCCTCCCGGACGGGCGCCACGGCGAGGTACTCCTTGTGCGCGAGGGCCTCGGCGAAGACGCGTTGGTAGGCGCCGCGCCAGCGTTGCTCGGTCGTGAGCATCAGCACCCCCGCCGTCGGACGGTCGAGCCGGTGGGCCGGGGTGAGTCGCGCCTCGCCCGTCAGCACGCGGGTACGCGCGAGGGTGCTCTGCACGACGTGTCGTCCGCGGGGCATCGTCGCCATGTCGTGGGGCTTGTCGACGACGACGATGCGCTCGTCTCGGTGCAGCACGACGGGTTCCTCGGGGTGCGCGACCTCGTCGGGGAGGTCGCGGTGCGCCCACACGGCAGACTGCGGCACGAACGGCGCGTCCACCGGGACCACAGAGCCCGACGCGTCGACGAACTCCCCCGCCGCGAGCATCCGGTCCACCTCGTCCGACGCGAGACCCGGCGAGAGCCGCTCGACGAGGTGATCCCTCAGCGACGTCCACGGCCCGGCCTGCGGCATTCGGAAGCGTTGCGCGTCGACGCCGTGGCGCGGGGGCAGCGGCGACGGCGGGATGGGACCGCGGGCCACTAGGCGGTCCCGCCGGCCGGCCCGACGCGTACGACCTCTGCCTCGGTGCCGAGGAAGGAGCCGTAGGCCGAAGCCGCGGCTTCCACGTCGCGCCACTGCCGTGCCGGCAGGACGGCGAAGGGCTCCACCTCGACCAGCACGTGGGAACGCTTCTGGACCTTCCGCCACGTGCCGGCGACCTCCCCGTCGATGACGAGTGTCGGCTTGAAGACCATGTTGCGGCCCGGGACGACCTTGACGAAGTGTTCGGGCGGGAGGACGACGTCGCGCGACTTGTAGCCGAGGAGGAACTCGTCCCACTGCGGCAGCAGGTGCACGCCTCCCGCACCCTCCGGGGTGGCCCGGGCGTCGACGTGGGTGAGCCAGGTCTGGCCGTCGACGTCCTCGCGCACGAGCCGGCCGTCGACGAGCGCGAGCGCCTCGCGCGTGAGCCCGAGGGGCTTGAGGAGCCAGCCGGCGAGGTCCTTCTCGGTGACGGGTCCGTGGCTGCGGACGTAGCGCTCGGCCATCGTCGCGAGGCCCTCCTCGCGGGAAGGTTTGCGGGAGTGGGGAACCCACTCGTCGATGAGGACGAAGCTCGGCTGCCTGCCGATGACCGGGCCTTGGCAGATGAGGCCGCTCATGCAGTGGTGGCCGATGAGGTGGTAGTTGCGCTGGTCGGTCGGGTCGATGCCGTGCTCGACGAGCATCGCCGCGACGTCGGGCCTGCTCATCGGCACCCGCAGGTGCTCCTCGAAGAGTCGTCCGGACAGCTCGACGTCCGCCTCGGTCAGGCCGAGCTGCGCGAACCGGGTGGCGAGCGTCGTGCTGCGCGGAGCGGCGAGCAGCTCGCACATCCAGCGGGCGTCCTCGGCCGGGACCCAGTGGATCGTGCCGCGCATCGGCCAGGTGCGCACGACCTCGCGGTCGACCACGGCCTGCTCGACCTGCCCGAGCGTCAGGCCCGCGCGCACACCGAGGGACCACACTCCGCTCGCGTAGTCCTGGGCCTGCAACGCCCCGAGCTCGCGCGCGACTGTGAGCGCCGACACGGGGCGCGGGTCGCCGAGCGGGGGCGACAGTCCGAGCGCGGCCATCCGCGTCCGGCGCATCCGCCGGCGGTCCGCCTCGCGCATCAGCTGAGGCAGGCCGGACCGAGCAGGGCCTTGAGGTCGCCGAAGAGGGCGGAGGTGGCGTTGACCCGGAGCGAGTCGTCGAGGGACATGAGCACCGACCGCCCGGGCTGGGTCAGCTTGACCTGCACCTCGGTGGCCCCGGGGTGCTCCCCCAGCACGCGTTTCAGACTCTCGGCCACGGCCGGCGTCGCCCGACCGAGCGGAAGCGTCAGCACGACCGGCCCTCGCGGCCCCTCCTTGATGTCGGGGATCGTCAGCTCCTGGGCGAAGATCGAGATCGAGTCGTCGCGGGCACTGATGCGGCCCTTGACGGCGCAGACGGTGTCCTGCGCCAGCATCGTGGAGTAGGTCATGTACGCCGAGGGAAAGAAGAGGCACTCGATGGCGCCGTCGAGGTCCTCGACGGTCGCGATGGCCCAGAGGTCGCCCTTCTTCGTGCGCTTGAGCTGCAGGCTGGTGATCAGCCCCGCGACGGTGACCGGGGTGCCGTCCGCCTTGGGGTCGTCGCCCATGAGCGAGGCGATCGACGTGTCGGCGTGCGTGGCGAGGATGTGCTCGATGCCGAAGAGCGGGTGGTCGCTGACGTAGAGCCCGAGCATCTCGCGCTCGAAGGAGAGCAGGCTGGCCTTGTCCCACTCGAGCGTCGGGACGGGCGGCAGGCCGTCGAACGCGCCCGGCCCCTCCGTGCCGCCGGCGTCGCCGGTGTCGTCACCGAAGCTGCCGAAGAGGCTGTCCTGGCCGATGGCCTCCTGCTTCTTCACCTCCACGAGCGCGTCGATGTAGCGCTCGTGGACCTCGACCATGCCGCGACGGCTCTCGCCGAGCGAGTCGAACGCGCCGCCCTTGATGAGCGACTCGATGGTGCGCTTGTTGCAGACGACGGCCGGCACCTTGGAGAGGAAGTCCTTGAAGGAGGCGAAGGTGCCCTTGTCCTCGCGGGCCTTGATGATGGCCTGGACGACAGGCAGTCCGACGTTGCGGATGGCGGCCAGGCCGAAGCGGATGTCGGTCCCGACGGCGGCGAAGTTGGCGATCGACTCGTTGACGTCAGGCGGCAGCACCTTGATGCCCATGTGCCGGCACTCGTTGAGGTAGAGCGCCGACTTGTCCTTGTCGTCGCGCACGCTCGTCAGCAGTGCCGCCATGTACTCGGCGGGGTAGTTGGCCTTGAGGTAGCCCGTCCAGTACGAGACGAGGCCGTAGGCCGCGGTGTGCGCCTTGTTGAACGCGTAGTCGGAGAACGGGACGAGGACGTCCCAGAGCGCCTTGACCGAGGCTTCGTTGAAGCCCTGGGCCTTCATGCCGGTGGAGAAGGGGACGTACTCGGCGTCGAGCACCTCCTTCTTCTTCTTGCCCATGGCCCGTCGGAGCAGGTCGGCGTTGCCGAGCGTGTAGCCCGCGAGCTTCTGGGCGACCTCCATCACCTGCTCCTGGTAGATCACCAGGCCGTAGGTCATGCCGAGGATCGGGTCGAGCGCCTGCACCATCTCGGGCTGGAGCTTGCCTTCCAGCTTGGGGTCGAGGGGCGTCAGCGCCTGCTTGCCGTTCTTGCGCAGCGCGAAGTTCGTGTGGGCGTTGACGCCCATCGGGCCCGGTCGGTAGAGGGCGAGGGCCGCCGAGATGTCCTCGAAGTTGTCCGGCTGCATGAGGCGCAGCAGCGAGCGCATGCCACCGCCGTCGAGCTGGAAGACACCGAGGGTGTCGCCGCGACCGAGGAGCTCGTAGGTGGCGCGGTCATCGAGGGTCTTGGACAGCTCATCGAGGTCGATGTCCTCGTCCCGGTTGAGCTTGATGTTCTCGATGGCGTCGTCGAGGATCGTCAGGTTGCGCAGGCCGAGGAAGTCCATCTTGACCAGGCCCAGCGACTCGCAGCTGGGATAGTCGAACTGCGTGATGATCTGGCCGTCCTGCAGTCGGCGCATGATCGGGATGACGTCGACGAGTGGCTCGCTGGACATGATGACACCGGCTGCGTGCACGCCCCACTGCCGCTTCAGGCCCTCGAGCCCGAGCGCGGTCGCGACCACCTCCTGCGCCTGCGGGTCCTCGTCGTGGACGACGCGGAAGTCGCCGGCCTCGTTGTAGCGCTTGGAGTCGGGCTTGAAGACGTCGGCGAGCGGCATGCCCTTGCCCATGACGTCGGGTGGCATCGCCTTGGTGAGCTTCTCGCCCATGGCGAACGGGTGGCCGAGCACACGGCTGGCATCCTTGAGGGCCTGCTTGGCCTTGATCGTGCCGTAGGTGACGATCTGGGCGACGCGTTCCTCGCCGTACTTCTCGGTGACGTAGCGGATCACCTCGCCGCGGCGACGCTCGTCGAAGTCGACGTCGAAGTCGGGCATCGACATGCGCTCGGGGTTGAGGAACCGCTCGAAGATGAGGCCGTGCGGGATCGGGTCGAGGTCGGTGATGCCCATGGCGTAGGCGCACATCGACCCGGCGCCCGACCCACGGCCGGGGCCGACGCGGATGCCGTTGCGCTTGGCCCAGTTGATGAAGTCGGCGACGACGAGGAAGTAGCCCGGGTAGCCCTTGGAGACGATGACGTCCTCCTCGAAGGCCGCCTGCTTGCGGGCGTAGTCCGGCACCCCCTCGGGGAAGCGTCGTGACAGCCCGGTCTCGACCTCCTTGATGAACCACGACGTCTCGTCCTCGCCCTCGGGCACCGGGAAGCGCGGCATGAAGCGCCCCTCGCCCTCGGTGAAGGACACCTCGCAACGCTCGGCGATGAGCAGGGTGTTGTCACACGCCTCCGGCAGCTCGCGCCACAGGTGGCGCATCTCCTGCGCGGACTTGAGGTAGAAGTCGTCGGCGTCGAACTTGAACCGGTTGGGGTCCATGAGGGTCGAGCCGGACTGGACGCAGAGCAGGGCCGCGTGCGCCTTGGCGTCCTCGGCCCGGGTGTAGTGCAGGTCGTTGGTCGCGACGAGCGGCAGCTTGAGGTCGCGGGCGAGCCGGATGAGGTCCTTCTGGGTGCGCCGCTCGATGTCGAGCCCGTGATCCATGAGCTCGACGTAGACGTTCTCGTTGCCGAAGATGTCGCGCAGCTCGGCCGCGACCTCGCGGGCCTCGTCGTACATGCCGAAGCGCAGCTTGGTCTGGATCTCGCTCGAGGGGCAGCCGGTCGTGACGATCAGCCCCTTGCCGTAGGTCGAGAGCAGGTCGCGGTCGATGCGCGGCCACTTCGTGTACACCTGGTCGAGGCTCGCGATGGAGCTCATCCGGAAGAGGTTGTGCATGCCCTCGTTGTTCTGGGCGAGCATCGTCATGTGGGTGTAGGCGCCGCTGCCCGAGACGTCGTCACGGCCGCCGTCGCCCCAGCTGACCTTGGTGCGGTCGGTGCGGTGCGTGCCCGGCGTGATGTAGGCCTCGACGCCGATGATCGGCTTGACCCCCGTGCCCTGCGCCTTCTTCCAGAACTCGTAGGCGCCGAACACGTAGCCGTGGTCGGTGGTCGCGAGGGCCGGCATGCCCATCCGCGCCGCCTCGCTGAACAGGTCGCCGATGCGCGCCGCCCCGTCGAGCATGGAGTACTCCGTGTGCACGTGGAGGTGCACGAAGTTCGGGTCGTTTCGCGGTGCGGCTTCGGTCGACATCGTGGACGAGTCTAAGCCTGCCCGAGGACACTCCTCGGCGTGTCGTCACGGGTGTCGCGACCGCCGCCCCGGCGACTGTCGCCCAGGCCCGCGCCGCGTGCGTATGCCGCCGCGCCGGCCCGGCTGAAAGGGCCCGTCCGCGCTCGAACCGACGCGCGCGCTGCGGTGTAGAGAGGCTGTCGGGGCGGCACGATGGAGCAACGGCCGACCCCACGGTCGACGACGAGGTGGAGGCGGAGATCGACAGGGCTGAGGAGGCTGCGACCGTGGCCCGGGTGCGCGCGGGCGACACGGCGGCCTACGCGCAGCTCGTCGTGCTGCACGCCCCGATCGCCAAGCGGGTCGCGGTGCTGTCCGGCGCGGGGAGCGAGGCCGACGACGTGGTGCAGGAGGCGTTCGTGAAGGCGTACCGGGCGCTGCCGCGTTTCCGGGACGGAGCCGGCTTCCGCCCCTGGCTGCTGCGGATCGTCGTCAACGAGACGCGCAACCTGCTCCGCGGCCGGACTCGCCGGTCGCTGCGCGAGCTGCGATTGGCGTCCGAGGAGGTCGGCACGCGCGCCGCGCCGGACCCAGCCGACGTCGCGGTCGGCGACGCCCGGCGGGCCGGTCTGCTCGATGCCATCGACGCGCTGCCGGACGACCTCCGTGATGTCGTTACGTGCCGCTACCTGCTCGAGCTGTCCGAGGCCGAGACGGCCGAGACCCTCGGCGTCCCACCCGGCACCGTCAAGTCGCGCCTGCACCGGGCGCTCGCGTCACTGCGGGAGGTGATGAGCGATGTCTGAGACCGAGGACCTCGAAGCCCAGCTGGTTGCGCTGGGCCGCACCCTCGTCACCGACCAGCCACGGAGCGACCTCGCGGCGCTCGTGCTGGCCCGTCTGACCGTGCCGCTCGAGGACCCGGTCGACGGGTCGCCCGAGGCCGCCGACCGGTCGCCCGAGGCCGTCGACGTGTCGCCGGTGCGCAGTGGCCGGGTCGGCCGGCGGCGCCTCGGCTGGGCGGCCGCCGTCGCCGTGGTGCTCGCGCTCGCCCTCATCCCGCCGGTGCGGGCCGCGGTCGTCGAGCTGCTGCGCATCGGGGGCGTCGTCGTCCGGGAGGAGCCGCCACCGACCACCCCGGCGACGTCGGGACAGGGCAGCACACCCTCGGCGCCGGCGACGGGCACCACGGTCTCGCTCGAGCGGGCGGAGCAGCTCGTCGGCGCCGACCTCGTCGTGCCCCCGGTGCTCGGCACCCCGGACACCGTGCGGGTGACGCACGACGGACGGGTCGTCGAGCTCGGCTGGGGCCTGCCCGGCGGGGGCACGCGGATGGATGTGCTCGTGGGATCGCTCTCGTGGGGCTACCTCAAGACCGTCTGGCAGTCCGTCACGCCCACGCACGTCGGCGACCACGAGGCCGTGTGGCTCGGGTCGTCGCACCTGATCGAGTGGGTCGACCGCGACGGCCGCACCCGCACGGAGCCACCCCGACTGGCGGGACCGACCCTCGTGTGGGCCGTACCGTCACCCACCGGCGAGGTGACCTACCGCCTGGAGGGGCCGGCCACCCTGTCGGAGGCGCTCCGCGTGGCCGGATCCGCTCGCTGAGCGAGCTCCAGAACCACGACGGGCCCGGCGGTGTTGTGCAGGCGTCGGTCCGAGCTGCCGGTCCCGGGAGCCGAGTGCTGACCCGTTCCCCCAGGAGGACTGGATGCCCAGACTTGCCACCGCCGTCATGTCACTCGCTGTCGCAGTGCTCGTGCTCGTGGCCCCGCCCGCGTCGGCGGGCGGCCCGACCTCGGTGCTCCTCGTCAACTACGACGGGTCGCGGTCCGCGGGCGCCCTCACCGGCAGCGCCGCCTATGCCGACCTCGAGAAGGCCCTCGACGTGTACAACGCGCCGAGTGGGCAGGCTCTGGGCCGGGCCACGTTCATGGACACGGCGATCCGCCTCACCTGGTTGATCCACGACGTCACCCCGTGGCGCGTCGACGCCATCAGCATCGATGGCGCCGACGTCTGGGTCGAGACGGCGGCGAACTTCACCGACAGCACGAGGCTGTTCGACGCACCGATGGTCCGGCACCGGGCCAAGGACCCCGACCTGCTCCTCACGACCCTGGCCGCCCTCGGCATCATCGACGCCCCGGACGCATCCGCGCCGACCGGGTCGGCCTCGCCGAGCGGGCGTGGCGTCGGGCCAGCGGGGTCCAGCGGGGCGGACGCCACGGAAGCCGCCCTGGCGACCCCCGTCCCGCAGGGTGCGGGAGCGGGGCCGGACAGCGGCGGTGCGCCGTGGTGGACGGCCGTCACCGCAGCGCTGCTCGCCCTGGGGCTCGGGGTGGTCCTGGGCAGGCGAGTCCGGCCCGGCGTCGGAAGAGCGGCCGGCCAGGACGGCCTGCCGGGCCCCGGCGCCCCTGATCTGGGTGCGACCGAGGACGTCAGTTTCACGACGGATGGAGGACGCGCCCACCGCTGACGCGACGGTGTCCCCCGGCCGGGCGGGACGGCATACGCCATCGGTCACCGGCGGCCACCACCTTCACGTTCGCCTCGAAGGTGAAGGTCAGAACGTCGCGACGATGTCCAGGGCGCGCTGGAGGTCCTCCGGATAGGGGCTCTCGAAGTGGACGTACTCCCCCGTGCCCGGGTGCTCGAAGCCGAGGCCCACGGCGTGCAGCCACTGGCGGTCGAGCTTGAGGCGCGCAGCGAGCGTCGGGTCCGCCCCGTACGTGGGGTCACCACAGCAGGGGTGGTGCAACGCCGCGAAGTGCACGCGGATCTGGTGGGTGCGCCCCGTCTCGAGGTGGATGTCGAGCAGGCTCGCGTAGCGGAACGCCTCGATGACCTCGTAGTGGGTCACCGACGGCTTGCCGCTCTTCATCACCGCAAACTTGTAGTCGTGGCCGGGGTGGCGACCGATCGGCGCGTCGACGGTGCCGATGACCGGGTCGGGCAGGCCCTGGACGAGGGCGTGGTAGGTCTTGTCGACGGTGCGGCTGCGGAACGCCTGCTTGAGCCGGGAGTAGGCGTACTCGCTCTTCGCGACGACCATGAGACCCGACGTGCCGACGTCGAGCCGGCTCACGACGCCCTGCCGCTCCGGGGCACCGGATGTCGAGATGCGGTAGCCCGCGGCGGCAAGTCCGGACACGACGTCGGGGCCGCTCCAGCCGACGCTCGGGTGGGCGGCGACGCCGACCGGCTTGTCGACGACCACGATGTCGTCGTCGTCGTGGACGATCGACATGCCGGGGACCGGCTGGGCGATCACCTGCAGGCTAGGGCTCTCCTCGGCACGCGGCAGCGAGACCTCCAGCATCGAGCCGGCCGAGAGCCGCTCGGACTTCGCGACCGCCTTGCCGTCGAGCACGACGTGACCGTCGGCGGCGAGGTCCGCGGCCTTGGTGCGGGAGACGCCGAAGAGCCGGGCTACCCCGGCGTCGACGCGTTCACCCTCGAGGCCGTCCGGCACGAGCACTGTGCGCACGTCAGGCATGGTCGCCCCCGTGACGCTGCCGGTCGTGCGGCTCGGTTGCCTCGGGCGGCCCACCGCTCTGCTGCGTCGCGTCGGTCTCGCGGTCCGTGCCGGGGTCGCCGGTGCTCTCGTCGCCGGTCGCCTTCACGCCTTCGGAGCCGGCGGCGGTGCGAGCGTGGTCGCGGCGGCCGTCGACGCCGATGCCGAGCAGCGCGAGGACGACGATGAGCCCCGCAGCCGAGACGATCCAGATGTCGGCGACGTTGCCGATGAACCAGCGGTTGTAGTCGATGAAGTCGACGACGTGCCCCTGGCCTCCTCCTGGCGGTCGGACGAACCGGTCCGTGAGGTTCCCGATGGCGGCCCCCAGCAGGAGCCCAAGTGCGATGGCCCACGACCGCGATCCGAGCTGGCGGGCGACGACGACGATCGCGACGAGCACCGCCAGGGCGATGCCCGTCATGACCCAGGTGTTCCCCGCGCCGAGCGACAGGGCCGCGCCGGGGTTGCCGATGAGCTTGAGACGGATGAACTCCCCGACGAACGGCCGAGGCTGCCCGTCTGCGAGCACGTCGAGCGCGGCCAGCTTTGTCAGCTGGTCGCTGAGGTACGCAAGCACGGCGACGACACCGAGGACGATGAACAGCCGCCTGCGCCTACCAGGCGTCGGACGGCTCTCGTCGGTGGTCGTCGAACTCACGGTCTCGGTCGGTGTTGTGGTGGACACGCCGTCGACCCCCGCGCGGGGGGTCGACCTTGCGTGCGAGGTGGTCAGTGGCGGTCCTGCTTCTCCTGGCATGTCATGCACAGGGTCGCACGAGGACGGGCCTGAAGTCGAAGCTTGCCGATCGGGTTGCCGCAGTTCTCGCAGATGCCGTAGGTGCCGGCCTCGAGCTGCTCGAGGGCGTGCTCGGCCTGGAGCAGGCTCGCGCGAGCGTTGGCGGCCACGGAGATCTCGTGCTCGCGCTCGGCCGTCTTGGCGCCGGCATCTGCCTGGTCGTCGCCCGATCCGTCGCCGGAGGCGCGCAGCAGGTCGTCGAGCTCGTCCTCGGCGAGCTTGAGCTCGACGCGGTGCTGTTCGATCTCCTCGACGAGGACGCCGCGCACCTCGCTGATCTCTTCCTCGTTCCAGGGGCTCTCGTCGTCCTTGACCCGCAGCTGCTCGGTGAGCCTGCGGTTGGTGGTCCGGTTGGTGGTGGTGCGCGCGGCCTTCTTGGTCGCCGCACGGGGTCCAGTGGTGGAGCTCGTCGTCACGGATGCCTTCTTGGTTCGGGTCGCCGGGGCCTTGGGTGCGGACTTCGCACTCGCGGCACCTGCTCGGGTGGAGGTCGTGGCGGTCGGCTGCTTGGCCGCCGGGGACCTGGTCGTCGTCGACCGGGTCGTGATACCAGCCGCCGGGGCGGACTTCTTCGCGGGCGCGGCCTTGGCGGTGGTGCTGGCCGGCGTGGCCTTCGTTGCGGCCTTCTTCACCGGCGCGGCCTTCGTGGCGGCCTTCTTCACCGGGGCCGCCTTCGTGGCGGTCTTCTTCACCGGCGCGGCCTTTGTTGCGGCCTTCTGGACCCGGGCCGTCTTCGTGGCGGCCTTCTTCACCGGTGCCGCCTTCGTGGCGGTCTGGTTGACCGGCGCGGCCTTGCCCGCCGCCTTGGCCACGATCTTGCTCGCCGCCTTGGTTGCCGCCTTGATGGCGGACCTCGTCACGCTCTTCGCGGTTGCCGTCTTCGGCGCGGCCTTCGCGACCGGCGCCGCCTTCGTGGCGGCCTTCGCGACCGGGGCCGCCTTCGTGGCGGCCTTCTTGACCGGCGCCGCCTTCTTGACCGGCGCGGCCTTCGTGACGGGCGCGGCCCTCTTCACCGGCGCCGCCTTCGTCGTGGTCTTCGTGGCCGGCGCCGCCTGCGTCGCAGCCTTCTTCGGCGGGGCGGCGTTCGTCGCGCTCCTGGTCGCCGGCGCGACCTTCGCGGCCGGCTTGGACGCAGCCTTCTTCGCGGGCGCCCCCTTCGTGGCTGCGCCCGGGGTCATGCTCGCGCTGGACCGCTTGGCCGCGGATGCCCCCGCTGCCGTCTTCTTCGCTGCCATCAGACCCTCCGTCGCTCGACCGTCGACGCTGACAAGTGGGGCTGACAATAAGCCCCGCACGGGTCGCGCACAACGCGAAACGCTCATGCTGCCCCACTGTTCGCCCCTCAGAGACACCACGGGCCGCCCGGGACGTTTCCCGGACGGCCTGTGGGCGTCTGTTCGAGGTGGGGCTCAGCCCTGTTTGCTGTCGCCGGCTCCGGCGTGGGCCGGCTCCTGGACGCTCGAGTCGAGGTCGTGCAGCTGGCCCTCGATGTAGGACTTGAGGTTCGAGCGGTAGTTCTTCTCGAAGCCTCGCAGCTCGGCGATCTTCCGGTCGAGCAGGCCCTTCTGCTTGTCGAGCTCCTCGAGGAGGGCGGCCTTCTTCTGCTGGGCCTCGGCGACCATGCCGGTGGCCCGCTCGCGCGCCTCGGTGAGCATCTCATCGCGCTGCGACGAGGCCTGCGTGAGCATCTCGTCGCGCTGCGAGGTGGCCTCGGTCAGCATCTGGTCGCGCTGCGAGGTGGCCTCGGGGATCATCTGGTCGCGCTGCGAGGTGGCCTCGGCGATCATCTGGTCGCGCTGCGAGGTGGCCTCGGCGATCATCTGGTCACGCTGGGCTGCGGCTGCGGCGGCGATCTGCTCGGCCTGCTGGCTCGCCTCGTCGTGACGGGCCTGACCCGTGTTGATGAGGTCGTCGTGGCGGGCCTGGGCTGCTGCGAGCAGCTCCCGATGGCGGTTCTCGGCCTCGGAGATGAGCTCGTTGCGGCGGGTTTCGCCCGCGGCGACGTGCTCGTCGTGCAGGCGCTGCGCGAGGGCGATGACACCCGCGGCGTCGAGGTTGTCGGCCGGGGCGGCGGGTGCAGCGGCGGCCGCAGCAGCCGGAGCCGGAGCCGGAGCGGGCGCCTTGGCAGCCTCCTCGCTCAGGCGTGCAGCCTTGGCTGCGGCAGCGTCGGCGTCGGACTGCGCCTTCGCGGCGCGCTCCTCGGCGGCCCGGGCGTTCTCCTGCGTCTTGGCGAGCTTGGCCTCGGCGTCGGCCACCTGGGAGTTGAGCCCGTTGAGCTTGGCCTGCGCGTCGTTGAGCGCCTGGGAGTCGACAGCCGACTTGGCGGCGGCCTCGGCGCGCTCGGCCTCGGCCTTCGCGCGGTCGATACGCTCCTTGGCGGCCCGCTCGGCGTTCTCGGCGTCGGCCTTGGCCTTGGCTGCGCGGTCGGTGGCGGCCTTGAAGGCGCGCTCGGCGTCCTGGATCTTGGCGGTGAGGCCGCCGAGCTTGGCGTCGTCACCGGGGCGCCCGACGGCAGGCATGGCCGCCGTCGCGGCGTCGGCACGAACGGCCGACTGGTTCTTGCTCGCGCGGCAGTCGTTGAGCTGCTTCAGGTAGTCGTCACGCTGCTCGATGAGCGAACGCATCTCCGCCACGATCTCGTCCAGGAAGTCGTCAACATCCCGCTCCTCGTAGCCACGACGGAACTGCGTGGTCTGGAAGTGCTTGTTGAGCACCTGTTCAGGCGTAAGCGCCATGTGTCACCTCGATGCAGACGTAATGGTTCGGGTCAACGGTATCTAACGTTCCGGTCACGAACCAAAGCCATGCTGAGGAGCGGCGCGTGCGCACCCGACGTCCGTGGTGCGGAACGGGTGTCGGCCGGTCGGTCAGAAGAAGCTCGGCACGTTGAGAGCAAGAGAGGTCAGCAACATCAGGACGAGGAAGCTGAGATCGAGTCGGACGCCACCGAGGTTCGGTGACGGGATGACCTTGCGCAGGGCGCGCAGGGGCGGGTCGGTCACGGTGTAGACGGCCTCGGCCAGGACCAGGACGACCCCGGTGGGTCGCCACGACCTCGCCAGCACCTGCACCCAGTCGACCACGAAGCGACCGATGAGAGCGATGAAGAAGGTGAAGACCACCACCCCGTAGATCGTCCAGAACGCGTCCATGTCGGTCAGTGTCCCTGATGTCGGGGCAGGAGTGTGAACCGGGGGCCGGCTGGATGCTCCCGTGACCCCGGTTTGCGCTCACGGACGTGGACGCAAGGGATCAGCTCTGGTTGAAGAAGCCGCGAGTGGCGGCAGCCGGGGCCTCGGGCTCGTCGGCAGAGATCTCGACGTGGGCGGGAGAGAGCAGGAAGACCTTGGAGGTGACCCGCTCGATCGTGCCGTGCAGCCCGAAGACGAGCCCGGCCGCGAAGTCGACGAGGCGCTTGGCGTCGGCGTCGTCCATGTCGCTGAGGTTCATGATGACCGGCACCTGGTCACGGAACCACTCGCCGATGTTCTTGGCCTCGTTGTAGGTGCGCGGGTGGATCGTCGTGATGCGGTTGAGCGAGCCGACCTCGACATCGCGCACGACCGCCGCGACCGGCCGCTTCGTGGGCAGCTGCGTCACGGCAGCGGTGTGCTCGGTCTCGTCGTCGTAGCGGTCGGACTCGTCATAGGCGTCGTAGTCGTCGTAACGATCATGACGCTGGTCCTCCTCGCTCAGTCCGAGGTACACCATCGTCTTGCGCAGTGCCCCTGCCATGGCCAACTCCCAAAACGTCGGATTGTGATCGTTGACGACGTTACAGAAGTGACGGGCGTGAACCGAGGATTGCCGTGCCGACACGCAGGTGAGTTGCGCCGTGCCGCAGTCCGGCCTCGAGGTCGCCACTCATGCCGGCGGAGATCCAGTCGGCGCCCGGGTGCCGAGAACGTATGCCGTCCGCCACCTCACGCAGGCGCGCGAACGCCGCATCGGGGTCGGACTCCAGCGGCGCCACCGCCATCACGCCACGCAGCCTGAGGAGCTGGTGTGCGGCAACGGCATCCGCGAGGGCCGTGGCGTCCTCGGGCAGGACCCCACCGCGTGACGTGTCGCCGTCGAGGCTCACCTGCAGCAGGACCTGGACGGTCCGGTGAGAGGCCTGCGCGCCCTTCGCCACGGCCCCGACGAGCTTGGGCCGGTCGACCGACTGGATCACGTCGGCGTAGCGGGCGACGTGCGCCGCCTTGTTCGTCTGGAGCTGTCCGATGAAGTGGAGCGTGGGACCCGGGTCGCCAGCCCCCGAGAGGGCGTTCCGGACCTGGTCGAACTTCTCGCCGGCCTCCTGGTCCCGGTTCTCCCCGAAGTGATTCACGCCGAGGTCGTGGAGCAGCAGGACGTCGGAGGCCGGGAAGTACTTCGTCACGACGATCAGCGTGACCTCCTCGGGGTCGCGTCCGCAGTCGGCGCACGCCAAGGCGATGCGCTCGTGCACGGCCGCGAGGCGGTCGCGAAGCTGCTCGCGGCGGGCCTGCTCGGCGCCGGTGGGTGCGGTCATGCACTCGCTCGTCGCTGGGCGACGAAGCCCGCGAAGCGGCCGGTGCGGCCATCCCGCCGGTAGGAGTAGAGGTCGCCGCTCTCGCGACTGCAGCCCGGAACCCACTGGACCGCGACGCCGGCCTCCGCGAGCTGCTCGACGACGCCGGCCGCCACGTCGATGGCGGGGGTGCCGCTCCACGAGCGGGCCGCCGAGGCCGCGGAGGTGCGGGCAGCGACCTGCGCCATGTCGGCCGGGACCTCGTAGCACCGACCACACACGGACGGCCCGACGGTGGCCGAGACCGCGGTCGCGCCGAGGTCACGCATCGCCGCGACGGCACGGCCCACGATGCCGGCCAGCATTCCCGGTCGACCGGCGTGGACCGCCCCGACGACTCCGGCGCGCGCATCGTGGAGCAGCACCGGAACGCAGTCGGCCACGAGCGCGGCGAGGGCGAGGTCGGTCGCGCGCGTGACGACCCCGTCGACTGCGGGCGGCTCGCCGGTCCACGGGCCGTCCACCTCCACGACGTCGGCCCCATGCACCTGGTTCATGAGGACGAGACGCTCTCGCGGCAGGTCGATCTCGTGAGCGAGCGCGGTCCGGTTTCCCTCGACGTCGGCGGCGTCGTCGCCGACGTGACCGCCGAGGTTGAGGCCGGCATACGGTCCGCTCCCTCGGCCCGCCGACCGGCCGGTGAAGCCCAGGTCGACGGCGCAGGCGTCGCCGTCGCTCGCGATGGTGGTGCGCCAGTAGAACACGTGGACAAACCTATCCCGGAGTCCCGCGGGGCTCGGGGGGCCCTGCGGACCCGGCTGACCACCCGTTCGCGCGCCGCACTGTCTTCGCGGGCCGAGGCTGGTTGAAGCGACGGGTGGGAGACGCGCTCAGCGTCCCCCACCCGTCGTGAGGCGCCCGGCTCGGGGCGCGTTGCTCGGACCTACTTGAGGAAGTCGGGGACGTCGAGGTCGTCGCCCTCGTCGAACGTCACCTGGCGAGGCGGCTGCTGAACCTGCTGCACCGCGGGGGCGTGGTGCTGGGGCTGCTGCGCCGGTGGCGCAGCGGGCTGCTGCGTGGGCAGCTGCTGGGCCTGCTGGGTCTGCTGCGACTGGTGCACCGGTGCGGCCGGGGCCTGCTGCGCGACGGGCTGCTGCGGTGCGGAGTGCGGCACGCCGTTGGAGTGTTGCGGCTGCTGCTGCTGCGCCGGCGCGGCCGGACGCGGCTGGGACTGCTGCGGGCGCCCCATGACCTGGCCGAGCGCGCGATCGTCGTGGCGCTGGCTGGGACCGCCGCCGTCGAACCCAGCCGCGATGACGGTGACTCGGACCTCGTCGCCGAGGGCGTCGTCGATGACCGCACCGAAGATGATGTTGGCCTCGGGGTGCGCGGCCTCCTGGACGAGACGGGCCGCCTCGTTGATCTCGAAGAGACCGAGGTCCGAGCCACCCTGGACCGACAGCAGCACGCCGTGCGCGCCGTCGATGGAGGCCTCGAGCAGCGGGCTGCTGATGGCGAGCTCGGCGGCCTGGACGGCACGGTCCTCGCCGCGCGCGGACCCGATGCCCATGAGAGCCGATCCGGCACCCTGCATGACCGACTTGACGTCGGCGAAGTCGAGGTTGATCAGACCCGGCGTCGTGATGAGGTCGGTGATGCCCTGGACACCGGAGAGCAGGACCTGGTCGGCCGAGCGGAAGGCGTCCATCATCGAGACGTTGCGGTCGCTGATCGACAGCAGACGGTCGTTGGGGATGACGATGAGGGTGTCGACCTCCTCGCGGAGGCTTCCGATGCCGGACTCGGCCTGGTTGGCGCGGCGGCGTCCCTCGAAGGTGAACGGGCGGGTGACGACACCGATGGTGAGCGCACCGAGCTGGCGCGCGATGCGCGCCACGACCGGCGCGCCGCCGGTGCCCGTGCCGCCTCCCTCGCCGGCGGTGACGAAGACCATGTCGGCCCCCTTGAGGACCTCCTCGATCTCCTCGGCGTGGTCCTCGGCGGCCTTCTTGCCGACCTCCGGGTCGGCGCCGGCACCGAGGCCGCGCGTCAGCTCGCGGCCGACGTCGAGCTTGACGTCGGCGTCGCTCATGAGCAGCGCCTGGGCATCGGTGTTGATGGCGATGAACTCGACACCCTTGAGGCCGACCTCGATCATGCGATTGATGGCATTGACGCCGCCGCCGCCGATGCCGACGACCTTGATGACGGCCAAGTAGTTCTGCGGTGCTGCTGCCACGAGAGTGGGCCTTCCTGACTGGTGGTGCCGGTGCTGCTGATGGTCTGGGGGACTGGGCTGTGCGTGTGGATGGTGCGGCTCGCTCCGAGCGTGTAGCCCTCAAACCTTAAACGTACAGATAAAGGTTACAGTTTGGTCACGAACCAGTGCCCTGACGGTATGACGAGCCACAAGGCCGATCAACCCACGTCGCGGCGTGTCGTCGGCGGGTTTGCCGCAAATCCCGATTCGACGCCACACAGGCCACAACAGCACCATGGGACACCTCCCCACCGAGAAGGGTCCAACCCTCCCACGGTCCTGGCGCTACCTCTCAGCGGGTCACCGGGGACGACGGGACGCTGACGTCGATCGTCGAACCCGGCTCTGCCAGAAGGATCTTCACGAGCTGGGCCTTGCGCGTCCCGTCACCCGCGCCACCCCAGACGACCGTCTTTCGCTTCTGGCCCTTGGCCTTGACGGTGAACGAGACCTGGTCGGCCGTCGAGACCGACACCCCGGAGACGTCGGCACGCAGGGCGGGTTCGAGCGACCCGAGCGCCGCCAGCGCTGCGTCGACACCTTCCCTCGTGACCTGGGCAGCGCCGGAGCTCACGAGCGGCACGCCCTCGGGCGCGCTGCTGAGGGTCCGGAAGGCGAAGCCGTCGCGGTCCACGACCTCAACCTCACCCTGAGGGTTGCGGACCGCGAGCACGGCGACCCGCGGTGCGACAGTGATGACGATGGTGTCCGGCAGGCTGCGCCCCACGGAGACCGTGCTCCACGCCTTGCCGGCGAGCAGTCGCTGGGCGACGGCATCGGTGTCGACGCGCATGAGTGGTCCGCCGAGCGGCACGCGCGCGAGGCTGCGCACCTGGGCCGACGCTGCCGCGCTGACCCCGTGGACCTCGACCCTCGATGCCGTGAGGGCGCTGCTGAACCACCCGAGCCACCCGAGGAGCCCCGCCAGGAGCAGGACCCCGACGAGGACTGCTGCGACGAGGCGGGGCCGACGTCGGGCGGCCGCAGCGCGGCGCTCGAAGCGGGTGCGCGACGACGCCAGTCCCCTGCCGGCGACCCGGCGACGAGCCGTGCCGTGCTCGAGCATCACGGCGCCTCACCCTGGAGGATCCGCAGCACCTCCGGGCCGATCATCGTCACGTCGCCTGCGCCCACGGTGAGGACGAGGTCCCCTGGGCGGGCGAGCTCCGCGACGCGGCCGGCGACGTCGGACCACGAGGGCACGTAGTGGACCTCGGTCTCGGCGCGGGCCGCCGTCACGGCATCGGCGACGAGGCGACCGGAGACCCCGGGCACGGGGTCCTCGCGCGCCGCGTACACGTCCATGAGGACCACGACGTCGGCGGGCGAGAGCCCGGCCCCGAGCTCGGCGGCGAAGTCACGCGTGCGGCTGTAGAGGTGGGGCTGGAAGACGACGACGAGCCGGCCGCTGTCGCCGACGAGGGCCTTGGCTGTCTCGACGACGGCCGCCACCTTGCCGGCGTTGTGGGCGTAGTCGTCGACGACGACGACTCCGCCGGCCTCGCCCTTGGGCTCGAAGCGGCGCCGAGTGCCCGTGAAGGACGCCAGCCCGGAGAGCACGCGCTCGGGGTCCTGACCCAGGCCGTGGACGGCCGCGGCGTAGGCCGCCGCGGCGTTGAGCGCGTTGTGCCGCCCGGGCACCCCGAGCGTCATCCGTCTCTCGCTGCCCTGGTCGAGCACGGTGACCGACGAGGTGACCCCGTCCTGCTGGTGGCGGTGCAGGACGACGTCGGACGCGGGGTCGAAGCCGTAGGTCACGACCCGGGTGCCCGCGGCCCGGGCTCGCTCGGCCAGCGCCACGGCGCCGTCGTCGTCGGCGCACGTCACGAGCAGTCCGCCGGGTCGGATGGTGCCCACGAACGCGTCGTAGGCGGCCTGGACAACAGTGAAGTTCGAGTAGAAGTCGAGGTGGTCCGGCTGCACGTTGGTGACGATCGCGACCTCGGGACGGTAGACGACGAACGAACCGTCGCTCTCGTCGGCCTCGACGACGAAGATCTCGTCGGATCCGTCGTGGGCGTTGGTGCCGTGCTTCGCCAGCTCGCCACCGACGGCGAACGACGGGTCGAGGCCGCAGCCCTGCAGCGCGACGGTGAGCATCGAGGTCGTCGTCGTCTTGCCGTTGGCACCGGCGACGGCGACCGGCCGACGGCCCTGCATGAGGGCCGCGAGTCCCTGGGCCCGGTGCAGCACGGGCACGCCCCGCTTGCGGGCGGCGACGAGCTCGACGTTGTCGTCGCGGATGGAGGAGCTCATGATGACGGCGTCGGCGCGCTCCTGGTGCCCCTCGTGGAAACCGACCCACACGCCGGCGCCCTCGCTCTCGAGGGCCTTGAGGACGGGCACGTCCTTGGCGTCGCTGCCCGTGACCCGGATGCCGCGCGCGAGCATGATGCGGGCCACGCCCGACATGCCGGCGCCTCCGATGGCGAGGAAGTGCACGCGACCGAGGTCGTCGGCATCGGGCACGGTGGCCCGGAAGTCGAAGCGCGCCGCCGCGAAGGGGTCGTCGACGGAGGGGCTGCGCGGGGCCTGTGTCACGTGCGGTTCCTGCCTTCTGCGGCTCGGTCGACCAGGTCGGCGAGCTTCTCGTCGGCGGCGGGCTCGCCCAGCGTCCGCGCGGCCGCCGCCATCCGGGACAGACGCTCGCCCTCGGTGGCCAGTCCGAGCAGCTCGGCGTCGATCCACGCAGGCGTGAAGTCGGCGTCGTCGACGAGCAGGCCGCCACCCGCAGCGACGACGTCGGCGGCGTTGAGGCGCTGTTCACCGTTGCCGACGGGCAACGGGACGTAGACGGCAGGCAGCCCGACGGCCGTCAGCTCGCACACCGTGTTGGCACCGGAGCGCGCGACGACGAGGTCGGCGGCGGCATACGCCAGCTCCATCCGGTCGGCGTACGGCACGACGACGTACGGGGCCCCGCCGTCGGGCTGCTCGGGGACGAACTCCTTGCCCAGCCCGGTGACGTGCAGCACCTGCACTCCCCCGCGGCTCAGCTGGGACACGCGTGCACGGAAGGCGTCGTTGAGGCGCTGCGCGCCGAGCGACCCACCCGTGACGAGGACGGTGGGCCACTGGGGCTGGAGGCCGAAGTGCTCCAGGGCCTCGGTCCGCAGCGCCGACCGGTCGAGGGTCGTCACCTCGCGGCGCAGTGGCATACCGATGCGCTGGGCGTGCGGCAGCGACGTGCTCGAGAAGGTCGTCCCCACCGCGCTCGCCCAGCGCGCGCCGAGGCGGTTGGCCAGGCCCGGGCGGGCGTTCTGCTCGTGGATGACGATGGGGACGTGCCGGCGCCGCGCCGCGAGGTACGCCGGGGTGCTGACGTAGCCGCCGAAACCGACGACGACCTCGGCGCTGGTCTCGTCGATGGCGGCACCGGCGGCGTCGACGGCCGCCTTGAGCCGAGCGGGCAGCCGGAGCAGGTCGGCGCTCGGGCGACGAGGGAACGGGACCTTGGGCACGACGCGCAGGTCGTAGCCGCGCGCTGGGACGAGGCGGGCCTCGAGTCCCTCCTGGGTGCCGAGGGCCGTCACCCGCACGTCGGGGTGGCGCCGCCGCAGGGCGTCCGCGAGGGCCAGCAGCGGCGACACGTGGCCGGCACTGCCTCCCCCGGCGAGCAGGACGGAGGTGGGCGGGGACAGTGGTATCACCGGCTTCTTCGACGTTGCGGGACGGAACGGACGCGGGCGGGCAGCACGGCCAGCGACCGTCGGACGAGGCTGGGGCGGGCGTCGAGCAGCGCCCTGCAGCCCGGCTCGTTGCGCGCGAAGGACAACAGGATGCCGAGGGCGAGGAGGGTCGTCACGAGCGACGAGCCACCTGCGGAGACCAGCGGGAGGGGGACGCCGATGACCGGGAAGAGACCGATGACGGCTCCGATGTTGATGATCGCCTGGCCGAGCAGCCACGCCATGATGCCGAAGCCGGCGATGCGCACGAACCGGTCCTGGGTGCGGCTCACGAGCCGGAAGCAGGCCCACGCGAGGATGCCGAAGAGCAGCAGGATCATCAGGGTGCCCGGCAGGCCGAGCTCCTCGCCGATGATCGCGAAGATGAAGTCGTTGTGCGCCTCGGAGAGCCACTCCCACTTCTCCTTGGAGGCGCCGAGGCCCACCCCCCACCAGCCGCCGTCGGCCAGGGCGTAGAGACCGTGCACCGACTGGCCGCACCAGCCGTCGGGATCGGCCTGGCAGGTGGGGTCGAGCCAGTTGGCGATCCGGCTCGTGCGGTTGCTGCTGCCCGTCACCATGACCGCGACCCCTGCCAGGGCGAGCCCCCCTCCGAGTCCGAAGACGCGCTTGGGAGCCCCGGCCACGAGCAGCACCGACGCGACGATGACGAGCACGACGATCGCCGTGCCCAGGTCGTGGCCGGCGAGGATCAGGCCGATGACGATCGTGGCGATGGGGACGAGGTAGGGCAGCACGACGTGGAGCAGGCTGGCCATGCGCGATGACTTGTTGGCGAAGATGACGGCGCCGACGAGCACGAGCCCGACCTTGGCGAACTCGGCGGGCTGGAACTGGATCGGACCCAGGGCGAGCCAGTTCCGGTTGCCGTTGACGGTCTTGCCGAACGGGATGACGGCCGCGAGCAGCAGCACCGAGACGATGATCGTGGGGAAGGCGAGGCGCTTCCACCACTGCACGTCGAGCCGGCTGGCGACACCGGCCGCGATCGCGCCGAGCAGGGCGAAGAGCAGCTGGCGCAGGAAGACGGTGTAGGAGGCCTCGTCAGCGAGGAGGGCCTCGACGCTGGAGGCCGAGAAGACCATGATCAGGCCGAAGACGACGAGGGTCGAGGTGGCGCCGAGGATGAGGTAGTACGTCGTCAGCGGCGACTCGAGCTTGCCGATGACGGGAAGTGACCGGGACGTCGAGGACGTGCTGGCAGTAGCCCCCTTGGTGCCCGGGGCACCAGCCTTCTCGTCAGCGGTCGTCGCGCTCACTCCAGCCCCCCGTGCGCCTCCAGGTGCCGCCGGACCGCCTCCTCGAAGGCGTCGCCGCGGGCCCCGTAGTTGGTGAACATGTCCATCGACGCAGCGGCAGGAGCGAGCAGCACGACGTCGCCCGGCTGGGCGAGGCGGGCGGCCTCCTTGACGACACGGTCCATGACTCCAGTGTCGATGTCGGGCACGTCCACGACCGGGACATCCGGCGCGTGTCGGGAAAGGGCCTGCGCGATCTGGTCGCGGTCGGCACCGAGGAGCACGACGCCCCGCAGACGCGAGGCCATCTCCTCGACGAGGCTGTCGACATCGGCTCCCTTGAGCAGGCCCCCGGCCACCCACACGACGGAGTCGAACGACCGGATGGCGGCCGCGGCAGCGTGCGGGTTGGTGGCCTTCGAGTCGTTGACGAACCGGACGCCCTTGACGGTCGCGATCTCGGCGATCCGGTGCCGGTCGGGCCGGAAGGCGCGCAGGCCGTCACGGACCGCGATGGGTCCGACGCCGTAGGCCCGGGCCAGCGCAGCGGCCGCGAGGGCGTTGGCGACGTAGTGGGGCGCCACGGACGGCGCGTCTCCCCGGAGGTCGGCGATCGTGCACAGCTCGGCCGCCGAGCGCTGACGCTGCTCGACGAAGGCGCGGTCGGCCAGGACGTCCTCGACGACCCCCACCATCGAGGGCGCCGGGATGCCCGTCGTGAAGCCGATGGCGCGGCAGCCCTCGACGACGTTGGCCTCCATGACGAGCTGCTCCGTCTGGAGGTCCGCGACGTTGTAGACGCACGCGAGATGGGTGTTCTCGTAGATCTTGCCCTTGGCGCGGAGGTACTCGGCGTAGCTGCCGTGCCAGTCGATGTGGTCGGGGGCGACGTTGAGCACGGCCGACGCGACGGCCGAGATCGACCGCTGCCAGTGCAGCTGGAAGCTCGACAGCTCGACGGCGAGCACGTCGTAGGGCTCGGGATGCAGCACGGCCTCGAGCAGTGGCGTGCCGACGTTGCCGGCCGAGGTCGCGCGCAGGCCGGCGTGGCGCAGGATCGAGGCGAGCATGTTGGCGGTCGTCGTCTTGCCGTTCGTCCCCGTGACCGTGAGCCACGGGGCGGCGCCCTCCCGGGCGCGCATGCGCCACGCGAGCTCGACCTCCCCCCACACGGGTGTGCCGGCCGCCGCGGCCGCGAGCATGAGCGGGTCGTGCGGGGGGACGCCGGGTGAGGTGACGACGAGCTCGGTGCCGGGCGGGGGCTCGAGGACGTGCTCGGGCCCGAGTCTCACGTCGACGTCGAGGATCTCGAGGATCGTCGCGCGCTCGCGGATCGCCTCGGTCTCGTCCCGGGAGACCGCGGTCACCCGCGCGCCGCGCTCGGCGAGCGCATCGGCCGCCGCGAAGCCTGAGACGCCGAGGCCGACGACGAGGACGTCGATCCCCGACCAGTCGGCGTCGCGGTGGGTCAGGCCGGCACGTGGCTCGTACAGCGGGTCGAAGGTCACTGGGACCCCACCACCCACTCGGCGTAGAAGACGCCGAGGCCGAAGGCGACGAAGAGCCCGGCGATGATCCAGAAGCGCACCACGACGGTCACCTCGTTCCACCCGACCATCTCGAAGTGGTGGTGGAGCGGTGCCATCCTCAGCACCCGTTTGCCGGTGGTCTTGAACGACGCGACCTGCGCGACGACCGACAGCGTCTCGAGGACGAACATGCCGCCGAGGATGATGAGGAGCAGCTCGGTGTGGGTCGCGATGGCCAGGCCGGCGAGAGCGCCCCCGAGGGCGAGGGACCCGGTGTCGCCCATGAAGATCTTCGCGGGCGTCGCGTTCCACCAGAGGAACCCGAAGCACGCCCCCATGCCCGCCGCGGCGACGAGGGCGAGGTCGTGCGAGTCCCGCACCTCGTAGCACTTGATGCCCGGGTTGGTCTGGCAGTTCTGGTTGAAGGTCCAGATGCTGATGAGGACGTAGGCGCCGAACACCATCGTCGAGACGCCGGTCGCGAGACCGTCGAGGCCGTCGGTGAGGTTCACACCGTTGGACGCACCCGCGATCATGACGTTGGCGAAGATGACGAAGAGGGCCACCCCGATGACGGTGCTGCCGCCGAGCGCCAGGCTGATGTTGGTGTCACGCACGAACGACACGAGGAGCGACGCGGGCGTGCGGAACTGCTCGTTGGGGAACTGCAGTGCGAGCCCTGCGAAGGTGATGCCCACGAGGGCCTGCCCGAGGAGCTTCTGCTTCGAGCGGAGGCCGAGGCTGCGTTGCTTGCTGATCTTGATGAAGTCGTCGAGGAACCCGACGAAGCCGAGGCCCGCCATGAGGAACAGCACGAGCAACCCGCTGGCGGTCGGCGGGTTGAGCGTCAGCAGGTGCGCCAGGAAGTAGGCGCCGAGCGTCGCCGCGAGGATGACGGCGCCACCCATGGTCGGAGTGCCGCGCTTCGTGTGGTGCGAGGTGGGACCGTCGTCGCGGATGAACTGGCCGTAGCCGCGCTTGACGAGGAACTTGATGAACAGCGGGGTGCCGAACAACGAGATGAGCAGCGAGATCGACGCCGCGAGCAGGACACCCTTCACCGCGAGACCGCCTCTCCGGAGGTGGCCGCGGGTGTCGCGGTGACCGAGCGACCCTCGGCCGCCAGACGGTCGCCGAGCCAGCGCAGGCCGCTGTCCCGGCTCGACTTCAGCAGGACCACGTCGCCGGCACGCACGCGGGCGACGAGCAGGTCGTGGGCGGCGTCGGTGTCGGGCACCCACTCGGAGCCGGGGAACGCCTCGGCGAGCGGGCGGGCACCCTCGCCGACGGCGACGACGTGGTCGAAGCCGAGCGAGGCGGCATACGACCCCACGGCCCCGTGCTCGGCATCGCTGTCCGGGCCGAGCTCGAGCATGCCGCCGAGGACAGCCCAACGCTCCCCCGCCACGTGCATGGCCGCGACGGCGTCCAACGCGGCCCGCATGGAGTCAGGGTTGGCGTTGTAGGCGTCGTTGACGACGACGACGCCGTCCTGCCGGTCGGTGATCTCCATGCGCCAACGGCTCACCGCCTCGGCGGCGCCGAGGCCGGCCACGACCTGGTCGAGCGACAGACCGAGCTCGAGGGCCGCGGCGGCGACGGCCAGCGAGTTGCCGACATGATGGGCGCCGCTCTGCCGCAAGGAGACGCGGGCGCTGCCCTGCGGGCAGACGAGGGTGTATGCCGCCCTGCCGCGCTCGTCGAGCGTGACCGCCTCGGCACGCACGTCCGACTCGGCCGAGCGCCCGACGAGCTGGACCCGCGACGCCAGACCGGAGGCCATCGCGGCGACGGTGGGGTCATCGGCGTTGAGGATCGACAGGCCCTCGGCAGGTACCGCCAACGGCAGCTCGACCTTGGCGCGGGCGATGTTCTCGCGCGAGCCGAACTCGCCGATGTGGGCCGTGCCGACGTTGAGCACGATCGCGACCTGGGGTGGTGCGATGCGGGTGAGGTAGTCGATGTGCCCGATGCCGCGGGCGCCCATCTCGACGACGAGGAAGCGGGTGGTGGGCGTGACCCGGCAGACCGTCAGCGGCACACCGATCTCACCGTTCAAGGAGTTGACCGGCGCGACCGTCTCGGCGACCGAGGACAGCACGGAGGCGAGGAGGTCCTTGACGCTGGTCTTGCCCGACGAGCCCGTGATGCCCACGACCCGCAGCTCCGGGGCGCGGTCCACGACTCCGCGCGCCACGCGGCCGAAGGCGGACTGGACGTCCTCGACGACGACGCACGGCACCCCGTCGACGGGCCTCGATGTGAGGGCCGCGACGGCTCCGGCAGCAGCGGCCGACGCGACGAAGTCGTGCCCGTCGGCGGTCTCGCCGACACGTGCGACGTACAGTCCGCCGGGCCCGCACTCGCGCGAGTCGGTGGTCACCGGGCCGTCGACGACGACGGCCTCAGGCCTGTCGGTGCCGTGGACGGTGCCATCGGTGAGGTCACGGATCTCACTGAGCGACAAGGCGATCACGACGTCACCCCCGACGAGGTGACGGCTGCGAGGGCGGCGCGCACGGCGTCGCGGTCGTCGAACGGATGCTTCACTCCGTGGATCTCCTGACCCTTCTCGTGTCCCTTGCCGAGCACCACGACGGTGTCGACAGGGCGGTCCTCCCCCGTACCGACCACCGCGAGGGCGATGGCCTCGGCGATGGCGTTCGAGCGCGTGCCACCGTCGATGATCTCGGACGCCAGCGCCGAACCGGCGCGGAGCTCCTCGTGCGCCCCGGCCATCACGGCAGAACGGATCTCGGCCGGGTCCTCGGAGCGGGGGTTGTCGTCGGTGACGACGACGACGTCGGCCCGGCGGGCCGCCGCTGCGCCCATGGCCGGCCGCTTGCCCCGGTCGCGGTCACCACCGGCACCGAGGACGGCGATGAGCCGTCCCTGCGTCGAGGGGCGCAGTGCAGCGAGGGCCGCGTCGACGGCGTCAGGCGTGTGGGCGAAGTCGACGACGCAGCGAGGAGCGTCGGGGCCTCCGGGTGTGACGACCTCCATGCGACCCGGGACATCGGGTGCCACGGACATGGCGGCCTCGACCTGGGCCGGCGTGAGGCCGATGCGGAGCAGCGCGAGGGCGGCCAGCCCGGTGTTGGCGACGTTGAAGTGCCCCGGCAGGTGTGAGACGAGGTCGAGCACCCGTCCGGTCGACCGCTCACGCAGCGCGAAGGCGCCGGCCCGGCCCTCCTCGACGCTCCAGTCGGCGGCGTGATCCTCCTCCGCCGTCGTGGCGAGGGTCGTCGTCGGCACGGCGGCCTCGGCCGCGAGGCGCCGGCCCCAGTCGTCGTCGACGCAGACGACGGCCGCGCGCGATCGGTGTGGCGTGAAGAGTGAAGCCTTGGCCGAGAAGTAGTCCTCCATCGAGGCGTGGAAGTCGAGGTGGTCCTGCGAGAGGTTCGTGAAGAGGGCCACGTCGTAGACGACGCCGTCGACGCGGTGCAGCTCGAGCGCATGGCTGGAGACCTCCATGACGCACGCGTCGACACCGCGCTGGCGCATGAGCCCGAGCACCGCGTGCAGGTCGGTGGCCTCGGGGGTCGTGCGCACGGACTCGATGTGCTCGTCACCGATCCGGGTCTCGACGGTGCCGATGAGCCCCGTGCGCTGCCCGTGCACGCGCAGCGCCGACTCCACGAGGTAGGCAGTGGTCGTCTTGCCGTTCGTCCCGGTGACCCCGAGCATCGTCAGGGCCTCCGACGGGTGTCCGTAGACCTGCGCCGCGACGTCTCCCAGCACGCCGCGCGGGTCCTGCGCGACGACCACGGGCACGGTCGGGCCGGGCAGCTCGGCGATCTCCGCGAGGCCGGCCGTGTCGGTGAGGACCGCGACGGCTCCGGCAGCGACGGCGTCGGCGACGAAGCGCGCACCGTGCACGTTGGCACCCGGCAGGGCGGCATACAGATCGCCTTGGACCACGGAGCGGCTGTCGAGGGTGACCCCCGTCACGGTGACGTCGTCGCCGCCTGCCGAAGCGACGTCTGCCCGGATCCGGGTGGTCAGGTCGCGGAGGCGCACACCCGACGTGGCGGGTCGAAGGGGGGAAGGTGACACGTCATCCCAACTTACAGGCCATCCCGCTTCGCCCGTGCATTGCTGATGACCTCCGGGTCGTCGGACGACAGGGGCTGGTCGGCCCACACGTGGTAGTCGAGGGTCGACTTCGGGCTGGGCGGGGCGCCGGTGCGCTCGAGCAGGTAGGACATCACCTGGTTGAAGACGGGTCCGGCGAGGGCACCACCGAACATGCCGGCACTCGGCTTCTGGATGAACACGGCCACGACGTACTTCGGCGCCTCCGCCGGTGCGAACCCGATGAACGAGGCGGTGAAGCCGTTGTAGCGCTTGAGCTTGTCGTCGTAGCGGTCGGCGGTTCCCGTCTTCCCGGCGACGCGGTAGCCCTTGATGCGGGCCGCGCTCGCGGTGCCGTTCTCGCCCGTGACCTCCTCCATCATCCGCGACAGCTTCACCGCGGTGTCCTCGGTCACGACGCGGCTCGGCGTGGTCGGTGTGGACGGGATGAGGGTCCCGCTGTCGTTGACGGTGCCCTCGACGAGGGACGGCGGCACGCGGACACCCTTGTTGGCGATGGTCTGGAAGACACCGGCCTGCTGGATCGCCGTGACGGCGTAGCCCTGGCCGAAGAGGATCGTGTAGCGGCGCGTCGAGACCCAGTCCTTGGCGCCGGCGAGCAGACCCGCCGACTCCCCGGGGAAGCCCACCGGGGTCTTGGAGCCGATACCGAAATTGCGGTAGTACGCCTCCATCACCGCCGGCGTGACACGCTCGCCGATGAGCATGGTGCCCATGTTCGAGGACTTGGCGAGCACGCCGGTGGCCGTCATGTTCTCGACCCCGTGCGGCTCGTTGTCCTTGAAGGACGTGCCCGCCCGCGGCAGCCGCGAGGGGACGATGACCCCCGTGTCCGGGGTGATGACGCCCTTCTCGAGGGCTGCGGCCATCGTCATCAGCTTGCCGGTCGAGCCGGGCTCGAAGGCGTCGTTGAACGCGTAGTTGCCGAGCGCCGCCTTCTTGGCGTCGCCGAGGTCGTTGGGGTCGAACGTCGGGTAGCTCGCGGCGGCACGGACCTTGCCGGTGGCCACCTCGAGGACGACGGCGGTCCCGGACTCGGCCCCGACGCCGGTCACCTGCTTGGCCAGGGCGTTCTGGGCGTACCACTGCAGGTCGGCGTCGATCGTCAGCTTGACGTCGCGGCCGTTGGCGACCGGGGTGTCGACGCGCTGGGAGCCGGGGATGATGTAGCCGTCCCGGGCCCGCTCGGCGACGCTGACACCGGGGGTGCCCTTGAGCGCAGTGTCGAGCATCTGCTCGATGCCTCCGGCGCCGCTCTGGTCGTCGGGGCGCACGAAGCCGACGAGCTGGCCGAGGGCCATCGACGTCGGGTAGATCCGCTGCGCGGTGCGCTCGCCGGTGATGCCCGGGATGGCCAGGGTCCGGATCTCGCGGTAGATCGCCGGGTTCACCTCCTTCTTCACCACGACGTAGCGGGTGCCGGACCGCGTGAACAGCTTCGTCAGCTGCGACGGCGTCATGTCGAGCAGCGGCGCGAGGTCTGCCGCGGCCCGGGTGACGCCGACCTTCTGGCGCACCCCGTCGACCTTGACGGTGTACTCCGGAATGATCTTCGGGTCGGCAGCGATGGTGAAGCGCTCGACGGAGTCGGCGAGGACCTGGCCGTTGGTGTCGAGGATCTGGCCGCGCATCGCGGGCGTCGTCGTCTTGACCGACCGCTTGAAGAGGGCCGCCTCCTGCGTCGCCGACGCGTCGAAGGCCTGGATGCGCAGCAGCTGCCCCGCGAAGATCGTGAAGACGAAGAGGATGGCGACGAACATCACGCGCGCACGACGGCGGGGATTCGCCCGAGAGATCTTGAGCGGACGTCGCGGCCCGCGTGGCCCACGGGGGCCGCGGGGTCCTCGCGCCGCAGCGGCGCGCCGGGGAGCCGGGCCGCGGCCACCGCTGGAGGCCGCGCCCCTTCGTGGCGCGCCCGAGCGCGTGCTCGGGTGCCCGCTGCCAGCCGTCGTGCCGCTGCGGGTGCGCGTGGGCGCGGGGCCCCGCCCCTGCGTCGCCGCCCGTCCCTGCGTCGCCGCCCGCCCCGTCGTGCCCGTGCGTGTCCCGGCGCGTGGCTGGGAGCCGGCTCGGGCACCGGTGCCGGAGCCGGAGCCGGTCCTGACGCCCGGCCCTGGACCTGGCGTCGAGCCCGGCTTCGGGTTGGCGGAGCGCCCGGGAGCGCCCTGACGGCCGGGGCTCGGCTGACCGGACCGTTCCGCGCTCGTCCGTGCGCGGCTCGTCCCTGCCCGGCTCGTCCGTGCCTGGCCTGCCTGGCCCACGCGCGCCGTGCCCGACGCGGAGGAGGCCCGGCGGTTGTCGCCTGCAGGCGCAGCGCCGCGACCGGTCCGTCGTGGATCGGTCCCTCGGTTCTGCGTCACGGGATCACCTCACCGTCGTCTGCTGGGCCTGCCCGGCCCGGCCCGACGCAGGCCCGCCCGTTGTCCGGCCCGACGACGCTCCGGGCGTCGTGCCCAGTGTGGGTGCTGCGGGCGTCTCGGGCCGGGCACTCGGCGTCGTCGGCGTGGCGGCCTGTGCCGGTCGCGCCGAGGCGGCGGCCTTGCTGGCCTTCGTGGCGGAGGACAAGACCTTCTTCACCTTGGCCGTGACCGCCGGGGGTGTCGGGCTCGTGACGATCGGGAAGGCGTTGTTCTTCGTGGCCGGCTCGGGCTCGCCCGACACAGTCCCCTTGGACAGGTCGATGTAGCCGCGGGTGTTCATCCGCACCATCCCGATCTCGGCGGCGCTCCGGGCGAGGGCCCCTGTTGCCGAGGCCCGGTCGATGTCCTCCTGGAGGTTGCCGGCCGTGTCGCTGAGACGCACCGACTCGCGCTGGAGGTCCCCGAGGGCGAGCGACCCCTGGGCGAGGGCCGTGTTGAGCAGGAGCAGCGCGATGAGCCCGGCCGTCAGCAGCGCGATGCAGATCGTGGCGAAGGCGCCGTTGCCGGTGCGGGTGATGCTGCTCGGGATGACCCGGAGGGGCGTGGGGGCGGGGCCGCGCCGCGGCGCGCGGAGCGGTCGGGCCGTGGCGGTCATCTGGCTCATCGGGTGGGTCCCTTTCTGGTCCTGCTGGCTGAGGGGTGCGTGGAGGTGTCGCGCACGCGCTCTGCGACGCGAAGTCGGGCCGACGCGGCCCGTGGGTTCGTGGTGACCTCGTCGTCTCCCGGCGCCTCGGCGCCTCGGGTGACGAGGGAGAGGTATGGCGCGTGCTCGGGCAGCTCGACCGGTAGTCCAGCCGGGGTGCTGGAGGTGGCGCCTGCGGCGAAGGCGCGCTTCGTCGCGCGGTCCTCCAACGAGTGGTACGACAGGACGGCGATCCGGCCGCCGACGGCGAGCACGTCGATCGCCTCGTCGATGGCGCGACGCCAGACCTCGAGCTCGTTGTTGACCTCGATGCGCAGCGCCTGGAAGGTGCGCTTGGCCGGATGACCGCTCTGGCGCTGCGAGGCCGCCGGGATGACGCGACGCAACATGTCGACGAGCCGGCCGGATGTCGTGTACGGCTCGTCGACACGGTCGTGGACGACGGCCTTGGCGATCTTGCGCGCGAAGCGCTCCTCGCCGTAGTCGCGCAGGATGCGGGTGAGGTCCTCGACCGAGTAGGTGTTGAGCACGTCCGCGGCGGTCTGGCCCGTGGACTGGTCCATCCGCATGTCGAGCGGCGCGTCGACCCGGTAGGCGAAGCCGCGATCCGCCTCGTCCAGCTGGAGCGAGCTCACGCCGAGGTCGAAGAGAATGCCGTCGACGGCCGGCGCGTCGAGGTCGGCGACGACGTCCTTGATGTCGTCGTAGACGGCATGCACCGGGCGGAAGCGGTCGCCGAAGCGGGCGAGTCGCTCCCCCGCGAGCGAGAGAGCCTCACGGTCGCGGTCGATACCGACGACGACGCACTCCGGAAAGCGCTCGAGCACGCCCTCGGCGTGACCGCCCATGCCCAGCGTCCCGTCGACGTGCAGCGCGCCCGGCCGCTCCAGGGCGGGCGCGAGCAGGTCGAGGATCCGGTCCCGCATGACAGGGACGTGTCGTCCCTGGGCCGGTCCTCGGTCGGTCATGGTGCGTCCTTCACGCTTGTGTTGCTCGAGATGCACATGAGGTTCATGTGACTGATGTGACTCGCTCGGAGATAGGGGTCTGCCGTGCGGGTGAAGGTGGAGGGTGGCCGCCCGTGCCCGATCAGGTGGAGGAGGGCTGATCGGTGGTGACGCTGCAGGCGCTGGTGGAGATCGGTCACCTGGGGGCTGGTCCCCATCCGCTGCCTCGCCCGGGACGGGGGAAGTCGTCCCGGGAGTGGAGCGGCTGGAGGCCGGCACTCAGGTGCTGGTCGGTCGGCTGCGTCGGTGGGTGTGGGGCGGGTGGCCTGGCAGATGCGAGGGCGGGGGGCAGTCGGGGGCAGTGGTCGTCCGGAGCTCAGAAGAGCCCGGGGATCACCTCCTCCGCCGTGTCGGCGAAGCTCTGCTCGGTCTGCTCGAGGTAGGCGTTCCAGACGGCACTGTCCCAGACCTCGAGGCGCGAGCCGGCTCCGATGACGGTGACCTCGCGGTCGAGGCCGGCGTACTGGCGCAGGTTGGCCGGGATCGTGAACCGGCCCTGCTTGTCGGGGATCTCGTCGGACGCACCCGAGAGGAAGACGCGCATGTAGTCACGAGCGACCTTGCTCGTCGTCGGCGCCTGCCGCATCTGGTCGGCCACCTTGGCGAACTCGTCCATCGGGTAGATGAAGAGGCTGCGCTCCTGGCCACGAGTGACGACGAGTCCGCCGGCCATCCGCTCGCGGTACTTCGCGGGCAGGAAGAGCCGACCCTTCTCGTCGAGCCGGGGCGTGTGCGTCCCGAGAAACATGGTCCGCCACCTCCCCTTTGTCGACCCGCAGGCGTCCCCATCCCTACCTTGAAGCCCCACGATACTCCACTTTGCTCCACCGTCAACGAACTTTGACCCTTTTTGGTCCGGCGAGCCGCGAGTTTTCGCAGGTCAGACGGGGTGGAGTGAAGTGGAGGGCTGGCGGCATCCCGATCCCTGCGGTGGGCGACCGGGTCCGCCACGTCCCGCTCGACCGGGCGGACGGCATACGCACGCGGGCCGCAGTTCGTGCTCGGCGGCCCCTGGGGACCGGGGTCGACGTGACCGAACCGAACCGAACGGCCGCCACGGGCGTTGGAGGTGGAGGAAAGTGGGAATGTGCCCGGGGAGCGTCCCGGAGCGCGCCAACGTGCCCCTCGGGCAGCGCTTCCGTGGGCTCACGGCCGGGACACCCCTACCGATGTCGAGGTCCATGGGAGAAGATCACCTGACGGCTTGCGAATCCCGCCACGAGCAGGGCTGCGCCACGACATGGGGACGACGACGGAGGACAGTGTGACGACGACGGACACGGGGCTCGGGACCACGGCATCGCCGGGCTCGAGCGCGAGCCCCACCAAGGGCGCGGCCGACCTCGGTCTCATCCATGACGTGGCGGAGCGGCTGATGGGGGCGATGACGAGCGTCATCGAGGGCAAGCCGGACGTCGTCCGCACCACCGTGACGGTGCTCTTCGCCGGTGGGCACCTGCTCATCGAGGACGTCCCGGGTGTCGGCAAGACGATGCTCGCCAAGACGCTGGCCCGGTCGATCGACGCCACGGTACGCCGCATCCAGTTCACACCAGACCTGCTGCCCAGCGACGTGACGGGGGTCAGCATCTTCAACCAGGACGCCCGCCGCTTCGAGTTCCGGCCGGGCGCCATCTTCGCCAACGTCGTCGTCGGCGACGAGATCAACCGGGCGTCCCCGAAGACCCAGTCGGCCCTGCTCGAGTCGATGGAGGAGCGCCAGGTCACCGTCGACGGGACGACCTACACCCTGCAGGCCCCGTTCATCGTCATGGCCACCCAGAACCCCATCGAGATGGAGGGGACGTATCCCCTGCCCGAGGCCCAGCGCGACCGCTTCATGGCCCGCATCTCGATGGGATACCCCGCGCCCAGCGCGGAGCTCGACCTGCTCGAGACGCACGGTGCGAGCTCGCCCCTCGACGCCCTGACCCCCGTGACCGACGCCGAGACGATCAACCGTGTCGTCCACGCCGTCAGCAAGGTCCACGCGAGCCCCGCGATCCGCCAGTACATCGTCGACCTGATGACCCGTTCCCGCTCGACGACGGCGTTGCGGCTCGGGGCGTCCCCGCGTGCCGCTCTGCACCTGCTGCGCGCGTCCCGGGCGTTTGCCGCGCTCGAGGGCCGCGACCACGTGATCCCGGACGACGTCCAGGTGCTGGCCGGACCCGTGCTCGCGCACCGGCTCATGCCGTCGAGCGAGACCCAGCTCGCCCGCCGTACCACCGCCGAGGTGGTCACCGACCTGCTGCGCCAGGTGCCGGTGCCGCCCTCAGCCCGCTGAGCCGGGCAGGCTCCCATGCGCGCGCTGCGCAGCGTCCTGACGACGAGGGGCCGGGCCTTCATGGGCTCGGGCGTGGTCCTCGTGCTCGCCGGCGTCATCTTCGGCTTCCGTGACCTCACCCGCTTCGGGGTGCTCCTCGTCGCACTCCCCCTCATCTCCGCAGTGCTCGTGCGCACCCGCAAGACGCGCATGCGCATCGAGCGACACACCCACCCCGAGCGCATCAGCGTCGGTCAGGACGCGCACGTCACCCTCTCCTTCGAGAACGTCTCGACCAACACCACGCCGATCTTCCTGGCGGAGGAGCGCCTCGACTACGTCCTCGGCGACCGTCCCCGCTTCGTCGTGGGCCGCATCCCCCCGGGACGCGTACGGGCCATCGACTACGCCGTGCGCTCACACCTGCGCGGACGCCACCACCTCGGGCCGCTCGGCGTCCAGGTGCAGGACCCGTTCGGGTTGGCCAACCGCAACGCCGTGCTCGAGGGCACCGTCGACCTCGTCGTGCTGCCGGCCGTGCACCCGCTGTCCTCGAACCGCCAGCCCAGCGCGGGCGTGGGCTCGGAGGGCGAGCAGGCCCACCTCATCGCGTTGCACGGAGAGGACGACGTCACGATCCGCGAGTACCGCGACGGCGACGACCTGCGCCGCATCCACTGGCCCGCGACCGCACGCACCGGCGACCTCATGGTGCGCCAGGAGGACCGCCCCGCACAGCGCCGTGCCGTGGTGCTCATCGACCCACGACCCTCGGCACACGGCGGGACGGGGGTGAGCAGCTCGTTCGAGTGGGCGGTGACTGCTGCCGCGTCCGTGGCCGTGCACCTGTGCGACTCGGGGTATGCCGTGCACCTCGTCTGCGCCGAGACCGTCGAGACCTCGCGCGCGGCCGAGACCATGACACCCGACGAGATCCTGGACGTGCTCGCCGTGACCGCGCCGCGCGATGACACGGGCGAGGACGAGATCCTGCGCGCCGGTCAGGCCCTCGCCGCCGCCGGCGGATTCCTCGTCGCCATCGTGGGACCGTCAGGACGTGACATCACCTCCCGCCTGGCGAGCCTGCGCCAGCCGGGCACGAGCGGCCTTGCGCTCGTCCTCGACGCCCGCAGCTTCGGCGCGAGCGACGCCGAGGAGGCCGCACCGCACGTCGACTCGCTGCGGCTCGCCGGGTGGCGGGCCGTGGCCGTCCGGCGCGACGAGGAGGTCGCGCACGTCTGGGCCGTGTTGACGGCCGCCACCGTGGGAGGTAGCCGATGACCCGCCGCCGCTGGAGGATCACCCTCCTCGCCGCCCTCGCGACCCTGAGCGCGGTCTACCCGATCACGAGCCTCTTCGTCGAGACCACGTGGCTGCCGCAGGCAGTCTTCGTCATCGCGCTGGTCGCCGGTCTCGGTCTCGTCGGTCGCGGGCTCACCCGCTCGCGCAGCCTCGTCGTGCTGCTCCAGGTGCTCGTGACCGCCTACGTGATCCTCGCCAGCCACGTCGGCGAGACCTTCACGGTGCTGCTGCCCACACCGACCACCGTCGAGGCCGCCAACTCCCTCGGCCTGCAGGCGCTCGACACCATCAACCGGTACTCGGCGCCCGCGCCCCTCAACGAGGGCATCACCTTCTGCCTCGTGGTGGCCGTGGCGCTCGTGGCGATCGCGGTCGACGCCATGGCAGCCACCTGGCGCAGCCCCGCAGCCGCGGGGCTGCCCCTGCTGACGGCATACCTCATCACCGCGGCCAACGGCCAGTCCGCGCTCGCGCTGCGATTCTTCGTCGTGCCGGTCGCGCTGTGGCTGATGATGCTGCACACGACGGCCCGCGCGCAGTTCGGTCGTTGGGGCACCGCCAATGCCGCTGACCAGAGCGAGATCGACGAGGCCGCGCACGACCGCGACGCCCTGCGCTCGTTCACGATGGGGGCGCTCAAGCTCGGCGCCGTCGGCGTCGTCGTCGCGCTGCTCGTACCGGCCGTGATCCCCCACCTCCCGCCGCGTTACCTCACCGAGGGCCTCGGCCGGTCGGGTGGAGGCGCCGGCGAGGGATCCGTCGGGTTCAACGACACGCTCGACCTCTCACGCAGTCTCAACGACCAGGACCAGTCACCAGTCCTGACGTACACGACGACGGGGTTCACGCGGCCGCCGCTGCGCGTGCTGGCGACGTCGTACTACTCGCGAGGGCAGTGGAGCGTCGCCGGGTCAACCGGTGACCAGCCGGACAGCGGGACAGCGCTCCCGCCCGTGGACCCACGTCGCCGCTACGTCATGAGCGTGTCGGACAACACCCTCGCCGCGCCACGCATCGCCGCTCCGTACCCCGTCGTCGCCGTGGGGATGGAGGGCACGCCGTGGAGCATCGACAAGGTGACGGGCGACGTCCGCACGGACCGTGCGGTGAGCAGCTACGAGGTGACCTACGCCGACCTCGCGCCGTCGCCGCCGGAGCTGCGGGAGTCAGGTGCCCCGGACGCGCGGGACATCACCGACGACGACCTCACGATCCCCGACCGCTCACGTGACCTGATCCAGCAGTGGTCCGATGAGGTCACCCGGGGCCAGGACAATCCCCTCGACAAGGCGATCGCGATCCAGAACCACCTGCGCGACACGAGCCGCTACACGTACTCGCTCGACCTCGGCGAGCAGCTGCGGGACGACCAAGGACGCCTCCTCGAGCCGATCCAGAACTTCTACCAGACCCGGCGTGGCTACTGCGTGCAGTTCGCGACGGCGATGATCATGCTGGCGCGGTCGCAAGGCATCCCCGCACGCATGGCGATCGGCTTCTTGCCGGGCCAGCTGTCGGGCGACCGCTACGTGGTGCGGGCGAGCGACGCCCACGCCTGGCCGGAGCTGTACTTCCAGGGCTACGGCTGGCTGCGCTTCGAGCCCACTCCGAGTGCCCGCTCGGGCACGCCGCCGCCGTATGCCGTCCTCGGCGCCGACGGCGGGGCGACCGGTGGTGGTCGTGAGGTCAGCGAGACGAACACCGCGAGCGGCGGGGCGTCCACCGCCAGCGCGACGACGCAGGCCACCGCCGCACCCGTGCCGCAGCAGCAGACCTTCATCGAGTCGGTCGGGCAGGCGTTCACGCTGCGCAACATCGTCCTCGCGCTCGCCCTGATCCTCGGTCTGCTCGCGGCGTTCGCGATGCCGATCACGGCTTGGCTGCTCCGGCTGCGACGACGGCGCGCCGCCGTGACCCAGCAGGAGCTCATCGAGGCGGAGTGGGACGACCTGACGTCGCACTTCGGCGACCTCGGACTCAGTGCCCCGGAAGGCGTCACGCTGCGCCAGCTCCGCGAGCGCTACGTCACGGGGGGCCACCTCGACGAGGAGAACGCGACCGCGATGAGGCGGGTCACCGCGACGCTCGAGAAGTCCCGCTACGACCTGCCCGAGCGCACGACGGCGCAGGAGGCCTTCCGGCTGCACCATGACATCCGGTCGATCCGGCGCCAGGTGGGTCGCACCCGGGCGTGGCAGACCCGGATGCGGTCCTTCTTCTGGCCCGAGGCCGGCGTGTCCTTCTGGCGCTCGCTGCCCGACCGACTGTTCCCCTCGCGCCGCTGAGCGGCGCGGTACGCCGAGCGGGCGAAGGCGCCGCCCGGCATACGGCCGGCGGCCGGCGCTCGACGCGGGGCACACACGGCGCTGCACACAGGGGCTCTGACAAGGATTCCGTTGGCCGACGGGACGATTCGCTGGTCCGTGCCAAACGGTTCCGGACGCTGCGGAGGACGTGCTCCCCTGTGTCGTCCAGCGCACAGACGGCGCCGCGTCCGCAGCGCACCCTCAAAACATGGACACGAACAAGAGCAAGAGATGCACGATCGGCTGGCACCGCTGGGAGCCCACCACCGTCACGGGGATGCGCGAACGGATCTGCGTCCACTGCGGTCGCAACCGCTTCGACGCCTCGGTCCACCCCGACCGCGAGGCAGACGCAAACGGCGGACACGCCGTCGCCCCGTGGGGCGGCATTGGCGGAGGCGTGTTCTGGGGCGGCCCTGGCGGAGGCGGGTTCTAGGGGACGCTTCGACCGCTGCGCTGCCGGGCAGCATTTGCTGGGCTGGCCACCGGCCCCACTGCCTGGCCCTCTCGCGTCCGACCACTGACGTCACACACGGGAACGCGGTCCGGGCCACAGACGTCAACGGTTCCCGGTGACGCGGAACCGCGTCGGCCGAGTCCTCATTCGACGGCGACGAGCACGCCGCGTGGAACCAGGGCGTCCCCGAGCCGGGTCGAAGGACGGGCCGTTCGCAGGTGTGAGGAAGGTGTCGGGCCCGGATGTCTGCCGAGGGTTAGCCGCATGACGGCCCTCGTGCTGCGTAAGCGCCGTCGATGAGGAGGTCCGCCTCCAGACGCTGGAGCAGCTGTACGCGTCGCGAGCGCAGCTGACTGACCAGCTGGAAGATCAGAAGCGACCCCGGCCACCAGCGGCCGACTGACACGAAACGCGAATCGAGGCGGGACGGCACCGAAGACCGAACCGTGTCGCCCCGCCTCCCCCGTGCATGGGCCACGAGTGTCGTGCGGCCGAGCCGGCGGCGTCACCGGGCATGAGAACGGCCCCTGCCGCGCGGAAACACGGTCAGGGGCCGCCTCGGGTCAGTCGAGGTAGTCGCGCAACACCTGGCTGCGGCTCGGGTGACGCAGCTTGCTCATCGTCTTGGACTCGATCTGGCGGATGCGCTCACGCGTCACCCCGTAGACCTTGCCGATCTCGTCGAGCGTCTTCGGCTGACCGTCGGTCAGGCCGAAGCGCATCGACACGACACCGGCCTCGCGCTCGGAGAGCGTGTCGAGCACCGAGTGCAGCTGCTCCTGCAGCAGCGTGAAGCTGACGGCGTCGGCGGGGACGACCGCCTCGGAGTCCTCGATGAGGTCACCGAACTCGCTGTCACCGTCCTCACCGAGGGGCGTGTGCAGGGAGATCGGCTCGCGGCCGTACTTCTGGACCTCTACGACCTTCTCGGGCGTCATGTCGAGCTCCTTGGCGAGCTCCTCCGGGGTGGGCTCGCGGCCCAGGTCCTGGAGCATCTGGCGCTGCACGCGGGCGAGCTTGTTGATGACCTCGACCATGTGGACCGGAATGCGAATGGTGCGGGCCTGGTCGGCCATGGCGCGGGTGATGGCCTGACGGATCCACCAGGTCGCGTACGTCGAGAACTTGTAGCCCTTGGTGTAGTCGAACTTCTCGACCGCACGGATGAGCCCGAGGTTGCCCTCCTGGATGAGGTCCAGGAACAGCATGCCGCGACCGGTGTAGCGCTTTGCCAGCGAGACGACGAGTCGAAGGTTGGCCTCGAGCAGGTGGTTCTTGGCCTTCTTGCCGTCCTGGGCGATCCACCACAGCTCGCGCTTGAGCTTCATGTCGATCTTGTCGCCGGAGTTGAGCTTCTCCTCTGCGAAGAGGCCCGCCTCGATGCGCTTCGCGAGCTCGACCTCCTGCTCGGCGTTGAGAAGGGCGACCTTGCCGATCTGCTTGAGGTAGTCCTTGACCGGGTCGGCCGTGGCACCGGCGGTGACCACCTGCTGGGCCGGGGCGTCGTCCTCGTCGTCGTCGCGGATGACGAAGCCCGACTCCTCGGTCTCCTCCGTCTTCGCCGCGACGGCCGGGGTGGCCTCGTCGCTGTCCTCGGAGTCGTCGTCCACGTCGACGGGCTCGACGACGACCTCCTCGAGCTCACCGACGGGAACGTCGTCGGGCTCGACGTCTTCGGGCTCACCGCTGGCTGGGACGCTGCCCTCGGCGGGCGTCGCGGCCCTCTTCGCGGCGGTCTTCCGGGTGGCCGTCTTCTTGGCGGCGGGAGTGGCAGCCGCCTTGGCGACGCCGGCGTTGGTCGCGGCCTTCTTGGCCGTCTTCGCCGCGGCCGCCTTGGGGGCGGCGGTCGGCTCGTCGTCGGTGGCTGCGGCGGCTCGGGCGGGGGCTGCCTTGGCCGTCGCCTTCTTGGCGGCGGTCTTCGTCGTCGCGGTCGTGGTCCGCGTCGCGGACTTCGTCGCCGCGGCCGTGGTGCTGCGTGCGGTGGCCACAGTGCCTCCCTTGGTCCCTGTTCGGGTCTTCTTCGCCGTACTGGAGTGCGGAGCGTCGACGACGATCTCGATGTCGTGGGCCTCGAGGGTCGTGAGGACCGGCTTCATCTGCTTCAGGTCGAGTCCTGCATCGACCTGGGCGCGCGCGATCTCCGTTCCGGTGATGGTGCCGCTGGCGCTGCCCTTGACCAGGAGCTGCATGATCGCCTCGTGCTGGAACACCTTCGGCAGGGTTTTGGGAGCTCCAGCGGTTGTTGCCTTAGGCACGGATGCAGTCGCCTTTCGTCGCAGGTCTCGTCGGATGATCGACCCGAATCCGGGCATGCAACATCACAACGAACGAGAATGGGGGTTGGTGCCGGGATGCTTGGCCTGTCGGAGTCGGTCCCTGTTTCGATCTCTCGGTGTGCCTCGTGCATCCGGTACTCGGACATTATAAAACGGAGAGAGCCCTCCGAGCGAACGCATGTCTGTCCTGCGTGCCGAACGAGGCGCTCGTCACGGTGCCGGCCCCGTTCAGGACGTCTCGAGAAGGTCCCCCGAAGCGGCTGTCCGGCACCCGGCGATCGAGTTCACGGCCCGGGGCGAGCGCCGACGAGCGGTCAGTCGCCCTTGACGGCGAGCACCGGGCAGCTAGCGTCGAGCAGGATCCGCTGCGCGTTCGACCCGAGGATGAGCTTGCCGACCGGGCTGCGGCGGCGCAGGCCGATGACGATGAAGTCAGCCTTCTCCTCCTCGGCGACGGAGATGAGGTCCTCGGCAGGATCGTTGCCGCGGACGAGCTGGCGCACCTCGTGCTCCAAGCCCTTCTCCTCGAGGAGGGTCTGGACGCGGTCGAGCTCGCGCTCGAACTGGCTGGCCTCGTTCGCGTCGAAGTCCTTGCCGCCCCGGTGGGAGCTGATGACAACGAGCTTCGAGCCACGCAGGACGCACTCCTCAGCGGCTCTCTTGAGCGCCGCGCGACCTTCCTTGGTGGCGACATAACCGACGACGATGGCCACTTTCCCGGACCTCCTTGGGACGGAAACAACCAGTGCTCGCACCGTACCCGATATCGAGGGAACCGGCGCGTGCCGCGAGAAGTGCCGACGCGCGGTCAGCGTCGGCGCCGCCAGGCGCCTCATCGTCCCGGAGCTGAACCCAGCCGGCCCGCACCCGGCTTCAGTCGCCGTGACGCTCGAGGGCGTCGCGGACGATACGGCCCACCTGGTCCTCCTCGATGAGGAAGCCGTCATGCCCGAAGTCCGAGGAGATGTGCGCGCGACGCGACCTCGGCAGGGCGGCGTGCAGCTCGTCGGACAGCCGGGGCGGGTAGAGGCGGTCGGTGTCGACGGAGACGATCGTGCAGTCGGCCCGGACGCGCCGAAGGGCGGTTTGGAGCCCTCCGCGGTCGCGGCCGACGTCATGGGAGTTCATCCCCTCGGTCAGCACGATGTAGGAGTTCGCGTCGAAGCGCCGTGCCAGCTTGCCGGCGTGGTGGTCGAGGTAGGACTCGACGGCGAAGCGGCCGCGGACACCGGCGCGCAACGGGTCCTCGCCGAGCTGGGGCTCGCGGCCGAAGCGCTCGCCGAGCTCGGTCTCGGTCCGGTAGGTGATGTGCGCGATGCGTCGCGCCAGCCCGAGACCGGTGTCCGGGCGCGCGTCTCCGTCGTAGTAGTCACCACCGGCGAAGTCGGGGTCGTTGCGGATCGCAAGCAGCTGCGGCTGGCACCAGGCGATCTGGTCGGCGGTCGCGTAGGCCGTCGACGCGAGCACGATGCAGCGGTCGACGTCGTCCGGATGCGTCACAGCCCATTCCACCGCGCGCATCCCGCCCATCGACCCGCCGATGACGGCAGCGAGGCGGCGGATGCCCAGCCGGTCGAGGAGCCGGCGTTCGACGGCGACCTGGTCACGGACCGTGACGTAGGGGAAGCGACTCCCCCAGGGTCGGCCGTCGGGTGCCGCACTCGCGGGCCCGGTGCTGCCCTGGCAGCCGCCGAGGACGTTGGACGCGATGACGAACCACCGGTTGGGGTCCACCGGCCCCCCGGCACCGATGAGGGCGTTCCACCAGCCCGGTGAGGCGTGGCCCTCACCCGCCTCCCCGACGACATGGCTGTCGCCGGTCAGGGCGTGCTCGACGAGGATGACGTTGTCGCCCGCCTCGTTGAGCCGACCCCACGTCTCGTAGGCGACGCGAACGTCGGGCAACACTCCCCCGCGCTCGAGCTCCACGCGGCCGAGGTCGGCGAAACGCCGCTGACCGACGGGATCTCCGTCGCGCCAGGCGCCGTCGGACCGACCGCGCCGTGGAGCAGGCGTCTCGTCGAGGTGGCTCGTCGCAGCAGTCTCGGGCGGCGCTGCGGCGGCGCCGGTCGGGTCAGTGCCAGCGGTCGCGCGTCGCGCGGGGCGCCGCGTGCTCTGCTTCCGATGGGTGACGGTCATGGGGGTACTCCTCGGTCCTCGCGCTTGCGCACACCCCAGAACGGGTGCGGCCAGGTCTTCACCCGGGGCACCCCACCGCGAAGGAGGGTTGCCGACCAGCGAGCCGGGGCTTGTCGCTGGTACTCATGACCTGGTCCAACCATACGCGAGGCCCTGCCCTGGACAGATCCGCCGGTCCACGACATGGACTCCCCCAAGCGCGGACACGCCTGCCGCGGCGCCGAGCCGCGTGCCGGCACACGACCCGCTCCGACCGGTTCGCACCGACCGAACGTCGACACCGCGCGGTGTGGCCGAGAGGCAGGCCGGCCTGCCCGGGTGGCTCAGGCGCAGCGACGGGGTCGGATGCCGCGGTCGAGTGCGTCGCGCACGAGCCGGCTGAGGCGGTGGTCCGGCTCCAGCTCGAGCGCCTGGTCGACCGCGACGCCGGCGCGCGCCCCGTCACCGCACCACCAGGCGAGCGAGGCGACGATCGACAGCAACGGCGCGGCATGGGCAGCTGGCGTGAGGCGGCAGACCTGCTCCAGACGAGACAAGAGAAGCCGCGGCGTCGCTGCCTCGTCCCAGTCGTCCCAGCCGGTGGTGCCCTCAGGTGCGCTGGCACCTGCACCGGCACCCGACCGCTCGTCCGCGGGCTCCACGGGCCGGCCATCCCACGAGGCCCCGTCGTGTTCGCCTCGCCGGCCGGAACCCACCAGCTCGTCCAGCTCGTCCAGCTCGTCCAGCTCGTCGAGCTCGTCGAGCCCGTCCAGGGCGCGCCGGAGGTCGAACCCGTCCGGGGCCGTCCCGGCGGAGCCGGTCGATGAGGCATCGCCCCCGTGCGCCAACAGCTCGTGAAGGGCACGCAACGCGTCGAGGTCGGGTTCCGGGAGTCGGGCGCCGACCTCGGTGCCCGACCACCGAACGGGGCCCTCGGTGTGGCGGGCATCGCACTCAGGAGCCGCCGAGTCATGGTCGTAGGGCTCGTCCGCGGCCGGGGCGAGCCGCAGCTCCGGGCCGAGAAGGACCTCGAGCAGCACGGCGACGTCAGCGGGGAACCGGTCGGGCGCCACCGTGCCCGGGCACAACCACCCCACGAGGGCGTCGCGGACCTCGACGTCGCGCAGCGGTCCCACCAGGGACGGTAGCCAGTGTTCGACGCCGTAGCCCTCGACCTCACCGTGCAGCACCCCGCCCCAGGCGACCAGGGCGTCGTTGACGAGGAACTGGCGAGCGGTCGGGTCGCCACCGTCCAGAACGCCCAGACGCCCCTCCGCCTCGCGTGATCGACGCTTCGACGGTCGGCGGCGCCCGCGCGGGTCCGGTTGTTCTGCGATGGCACCGCCGGCGGCGGCATACCGGCGCTGCCAGTCCTCGATGGCCGCGACGGCGAGGTCGTGCCTGGGCTCCGACGGGGCCAGTGGCTCGACGAGCCGAGCCAGCCCGCCTCGGTCCGGCAGCACGGCGTGTCCCAACGCCACGTAGCCCGCCACCGCTGGCACGTCGGCCTGATCCGGCAGGAGCCACCCCTCGTCCGGGCAGCAGTCACACCCGACGGAGCGCCACCGGCCGTCGTGCACGACGAGCCGCTCGCGGACGACGACGCGGTCGGACTCGACTCCGGCTGCGAGCGCCTCGAGGAGGGGAAGGGACTCACCCGGCTCGTCCTCGAAGCCCACCAGCGCCATGGACGACGGAGAGTCCTGGAGCAGGGCCGGCAGCGTTCGCACCGCCGCCTCGGCGGCCAGGGTGGAGTCGACGAGGTCGAGCCGGGCGACAAGCCCGAGCCGTTTGCCGTGGAAGCACACCACGACGACGCTCCGCACCGGCTGGAAGCCGAGGTGGAAGGGGATGACGGTCAGCAGCTCGGCTGGCCCGGACAGTGAGATCTTCGGCATGCAATGAGCCTGACCCGCGTCACCGGAGCGCGGCAGGGCCATGGGCTCACCTGTGGATCGACGCCGACCACGGCGAAGGGGTGTGGATCACGGGACCGCTGCCGGGACCCGCACCGGTCGGTGCAGCCTCTGTCAACGCTCCAGGCGCTTGCGGACCGACTCCAAGACGTAGTCCGTCGCGGCCTGTCGCATCCCCTCGGGCAGACGCATGCGTTCCTGGCGATCCGATCCCGTGTCGGGGCGGGTAGACGCACCGGGTGCGCTCGACGCGCTTGGTGAGCCGGCATCCGGCTTCGAGCGCGAGCCGCCCGCCACCCGCGTGACCTGACTGGCCATGAAGCCGGGTGCCGCGGCCCCGGTGGTGTCGCGGTCGCGTCGCGGGGCGTCCTCCACACCACCCGACCGCACCGGCGCGCTCGAGTCGTGCTGCCCGTCCACGCGCACACCGGGAACGGTCGTCCGGGAGGCGTCCGAGGATGCCTCCGCGGGCCTATGACGGGGTTCCGGCCGGTGCCGCCCCTGACCGATCTCCCACGCGATGAAGCGCTCGGTCTCCTCGAAGAAGGCCTTGATCGCCCACGAGAGGACGACGGCGTCGTCGGCCGCGCCGATGACGGGCAGGATCGCCTCGGGCAGCAGGTCGACGGGCGAGGCGACGTAGACGACCGCCGCCGCGACGAGCCAGAGGCGCTTGAGGGTGGTGCCGGCATACGCGCCTTCCACGGTCGAGCGCACCAGGCGTGGCACGGCCTGGACCCGCTCGGGGATGCTCGGCGCGCCGGGGCGCGTGGCAGCGCGGACGACCGAGGCGACGGTCGCGGCCATCTTGATGCGGGACGCGGTCTTCATGCCCGGCCCAACGAACGGGTGCCCGGGGCGATTCCCCGGGGCGGACGGCGATACGGAACAGTGATCTGCATACTCCTCACGGGTCAGGGCGTACCCAACCGGTCCGGTTCAGCGACCGAAGGTCTCGACGGAAGGGAACTCCTTGGCCGCCTGCTTGCCGATGCGGTTCAGCATGTAGACGTCGACCGCGGCGCCGATGAGGCCGCCGACGAAGGGCACCGCGCGGCCGAGTCTGGCGAACGTGCCCTGCCCGATGCGTCCGAGCAGGCGGAAGCCGACGGCCTTGTTGAGGACCATGAGTGCGGGGGCGGGCAAGCGGTCGAAGGCGACCGACGACAGCTTGCCGCCCGCGGCCTGCAGGCCCGCCTTCTTGAGCAGGTCCTCGCTGTCGGCGCCGGCGAGGGTCAGCAGGATCGCCGAGCGGATCTCGGGCTGGTCGATGTCGTAGCCGCGCACCTTCGCCGTGGCCGCCGTCATGCGTGTGGCGAGGAGGTAGAACTCGAGGACGTTGGCGGGCAGTGAGATCGGCATCGTGAAGAAGCCGCCGACGCCGGTGACGAAACCGCCAATGGCGCCGAGCTGACGGTGGTCGCGCACGATGATCCGCAGCGCCTGGTCGCTGTCGCCGCGGGCGTGCTTGAGCGCGTTCGCGGCGACCTCGTGCGCCGGGTCGAACGGTCCCCTGCCGTCGATGCCCACGTCGAGCAGCCGCTCGACGAGTCGGGTCGCAGCTCCGGTGAGCCCGCCCTCAGCCGGCAGGGCGGCTCGCTCGAGGGCGCCGGCGTCCTTTGCCGTGCGCAGCTTCACAGCGGTCGCGTCCGATGCCGCGACCGTCTCGTTCCTGCCCCAACCCATGATGCCCACCGGGCTCCACCCCTTCGTCCGTCGTCCCTGTGTGGCGGCTGTCCTTGCGCCGCCGACGACACCGTATGCCGGTTCGGGTCGCCCGTGACGTCCTCGTACCCAGTCGACCCGGCCGGGACCACACGAGACGGCGTCGGTCGGCTCTCGTAGGGTCACTCCCATGGGCGAGAGGCGCGGGACGGACGCGACGATCTTGGGCGTGCCGCTGGCGCACCTCCGACGGGACCGTACGTCCGTGAAATGGGCCCGCTACGACCCCGACGTGATCCCGATGTGGATCGCGGAGATGGACTGCGCGCCGTGTCCGGCCGTCGTCGAGGCCGTCAGCGCCGCCGTGAGGCGGGGCGACACCGGCTACGCACCGACGGAGGAGTATGCCGCCGAGGTCGCTGCCTTCACCGACGCCGAGTGGGGCTGGGCCTTCGACGCAGGCGCGACGACCCGGGTGGCCGACGTGCTGACCGGAGTGACGCACCTGCTCGGCCTCTTCACGGACCCCGGCGGCCCGGTGGTCGTGAGTTCGCCGGTCTACAACGCCTTCTACGAGGTCATCGAGGCGTGCGGGCGCCAGGTGAAGGAGGCACCGCTCGGCCCCGACCACCGACTCGACCTCGACCGTCTCGCCGACGTCTTCGCCGAGGTGACCACGGACGGCGCCCGGGCGGCATACCTGCTCTCCAACCCGCACAACCCGACGGGCACGGTGCACACGCCAGCCGAGCTGGAGGCTCTCGCCCGGGTCGCCGACGAGCACGGCGTCCGAGTGGTCTCCGACGAGATCCACGGCCCGCTGGTGCTCCCGACGAGCACGTTCACGCCCTACCTCACGGTCCCGGGCACGGAGCGCGGTGTCACCGTCACCTCCGCCTCCAAGGCGTGGAACCTCGCCGGGCTCAAGGCCGCGATCATCGTGCCCGGCGACGACGCCGTGGACGCCGTGCGCCGGCTGCACCACTTCGTCACGTTCGGCGCGAGCCACCTCGGCGTCATCGCGCAGACCGCGGCCTACCGCGACGGGCGCGAGTGGTTACGCCGGCTCGTCGACGAGCTCGACGCGAACCGACGCCTGCTCACCGACCTCGTCGCCGAGCACCTGCCCGGCGCGCGTCTCGTCGTGCCCGAGTCGACCTACCTGGCGTGGCTCGACCTCGCCGACCTGGGCCTCGGCGACGACCCTGCAGGCGAGGTGCTGCGGCGTGCGCGCGTCGCGCTCTCTCCGGGGCCCATCTTCGGCTCCGGTGGTGCGGGCCACGCCAGGATTAACTACGCCACCTCCCCCGACGTGCTCGCTGAGGCGATCAGGCGCATCGCGAGCTGCCTTGACTGACCCGGCTTCCGTCCCACCCATGGTCGCCCTCGTCCTCGGCCCCCAGGGGGCGTATGCCGTGGGGCCGGGGGTCGACGAGGCGTGGCGGCTCGGCGACGTGGTGGGTCGGTTCGCCGACACGGCGAGACGTCTGGGGCCCCGCTGGGTCGTGTGGTCCGCTGCGTCCACCCTGCGGGGCATCGTCGGAGCCGGCGTCGACGTGTCACGCACGTGGGACCTGGCCGAGGCGCATCGCATCGTCCACGGAGGCTGGTGGGCGACGCCCGGCCACGTCGTCGCGGGATGCCGCGGTTTGGCCGAGTCGGACGTACCCGCGCCACGTTCGCCCCGGCTCAGCGGGTTCGACGGCGACCTCTTCGACGTCGCCGCCGGCGAGGACGTGTGCCTGCTGACGGCCGAGGGACACCTCCGTGCGGACGCGATCGCCTGGGCGACCGACGACGGACGGCTGCGCGAGCTGGCTGTGCTGGCCCTCGACTGCCAGTCGGCGCAACGCGATGCACTCGAGCGCATCGGTGGAGCGCACGTCAGCCGGCTCGAGCGCACCGTGTGGTCCGAGTCCGCGGCGGCCGTGCTGTGCCTCGAGCTGGAACGCGACGGGCTACCGGTGGACCGGGTGGCGGCTGAGGACCTCATCGCGGCCTCAGCTGGGCCGCGCCCGCACGACGACGAGGAGGCCGCTCGCATCCGAGGCGATCGCGACGCGGTGGTGCTGCGCCACGCGGGCGGCCGCGAGCGCACCGATCTGCGCAACCCCGGCCAGGTACGCGACCTGCTGCTCTCGGTCGGCGTCGACGTGCCCAGCACCCGCGCCTGGGTGCTCGAGCCCTACCGGCACACGCACCCCCTCGTGGACGCACTGCTGCGGTGGCGCAAGGACGAGAGAATCGCGACGACGTACGGCTACCGCTGGCTGGACGACCACGTGGGGACCGATGACCGGCTCCGCGGCGGCTGGACCGCCTGCGACGGCGCCGCCGGGCGCATGACTGCCCAGAACGGTCTCCACAACCTCCCGGCTCCCCTGCGCCCGGCGATCTGCGCGGCCCCGGGCCACGTCTTCGTCCGCGCCGACCTCGGCCAGATCGAGCCCCGCGTGCTCGCGGTCGTCAGCGCCGACCGGGCCTTCGCCGAGGCGACCCGTGCCGACGACCTCTACGCTCCGGTCGCCGCCAAGCTCGGCGCCGACCGGCCGCGGGCCAAGGTGGCGGTCCTCGCGGCGATGTACGGGCAGCGCTCGGGCGCGGCGGGCGAGGCCCTCAAGGATCTCGAGCGTGCCTATCCGGTCGCCATGGGGGTGCTCGACCGCGCGTACGCCGACGGCGTCGCCCGGCGCCCGGTGCGGACGTGGGGCGGTCGGCTCATCCGCTTTGGCGGCGTGCCGGTGCCGGCCCTCGAGCCGGGAGCGCAGGAGCCGTCGGGGAGCGCCGAGTTCTCGGCCAGCGGCGCCGACGGGGCGCGGGGGCGCTTTGCGCGCAACGCGATCATCCAGGGGTCGGCCGCCGAGCTCTTCAAGGCCTGGGCCGCAACGGTGCGCCACGCGGTGCGCCCCCTCGGCGGTCAGATCGTGCTGTGCCTCCACGACGAGCTGCTCGTCCACGTGCCTGAGCAGCACGCGTCAGCAGCAGCCGCTGCCGTCGAGGGGACGCTGACGAGCGCCGCCCGCACGTGGGCCGGCACCGACGAGGTGCGGTTCGTCGCCGACACGTCCGTGGTGCGCCGCTGGAGCGAGGCCAAGGCCTAGACCCGCAAACCGTCGAGAGGCCAAATCTCGCGACCGCCGCCACGTCGAGAGGCCACACGCCGCGGCCCCCCGTTACGTCGCCAGGCCAAGGGCTGCCGGGTCAGACCTGGCAGCCCTTGGCCTCTCGACGTTCGGCGGGCCGCAAACGTTGGCCTCTCGACGTTCGGCGGGCCGCAAACGTTGGCCTCTCGACGTTCGGGAGGCCGCAAACGTTGGCCTTTCGACGGTTAATGGTCGTCGTCGGTGACGTCCTTGAGGAACGCCTCGAACTCCGCACCGATCTCGTCGGCGGTGGGCAGGTCGGACAGGTCGGTCGCGAGGAGGCTGCGCTGCTGGCGACCCTCGAGGAAGGTGTCGTACTGCTGCTCGAGGGCCCGCACGACGGCGGTGATCTCGTCGGACTCCTCCATCTGGCGGGTGATCTCGGCGCGGTTGAGCCCGGCGGTGGCCGCGAGCTCGCGCAGGTCGAGGTCGAGCCCGGTGGCAGCGCGGACCCGCTCGAGACCCAGCACGGCGGCATCGGCGAACTCGCTCTGCCCGAGGTAGTGCGGCACGTGGACGGCGAAGCCCATCGCGTCGAGGCCCGCCTCGCCGAGGCGGAGCTCAAGGAGCGACGAGAAGCTCGCCGGGACCTGGACGGTGCCGAAGGCCGGGTCGTTGCCGGTGACGAGACGCGGGTTGGTGCCGTGGGCCGTCACGCCGAGGGGGCGGGTGTGCGGCACGGCCATCGGGATGCCGTGGACGCTCACGGTGAGGTCGACGCCGAAGGCCTTGACGAGCATCGTGGTGGCCTCGACCATGCGGTTCCACTGGTAGTCGGGCTCGGGTCCGACGAGGAGCAGGAAGGGCACGCCCTCCTTGTCGACGACCCGGTGCAGCAACAGGCTCGGGTCGTCGTAGCTGCTCCAGTGGTCGCGGTCGAAGACCATGACAGGACGGCGGCCGCGGTAGTCGAGCAGCTGGTCGACGTCGAAGGAGGCGATGACGCGCGACTCGTGCGTCTCGAGGATGTGGTCGGCCATCAGTCTCTGGGTGTGGCCGGCGTCGATGAATCCGCCGAGGGCGACCACGAGCACCGACGCCTGCAGCTGCTGGAGCTGGCTCGGTGAGGTGTCACTCTCGAACTGGAAGAGCTCGGTCGGGTCCTGCACGGGTCTGGCCTTTCGTCGTACGGGTCCTTCGTGCAACGCCCCGCGGCGTCCCATGATTCCCCCGTACGCCGTGCCCGACGGGTCGGCAGCGGAGCTCAGGCTCGAACCTTGGCGATCGCCTTGAGGATCCGCTGCGGCGAGACGCTGTATGCCGTCCCGACCGTCTGCGCGAACAGCGAGACCCGCAGCTCCTCGATCATCCAGCCGATCTCGACGACCTCGGCGGCGCCGCGCTGGGCTGGGCGTAGCGACTCGAGCAGGTCGGCGTAGCGGCCCTCCACGAGGTCGACCTGCTCGAGCTCCTGCGCGTCCCGGACGAGGTTGCCGGGGGCCTTGTCGAGCCGGTGGGCAATGGCACGGAGGTAGCGGTCGAGGTCGGGCAGCCGGCGCAGGCCGGTGTCGGCGACGAAACCGGGCCGTACGAGCTCGCGCAGCTGGGCGCGGACGTCGGCGAGCATCGGCCGGATGGCAGGGCTGCTCGACCGGTCGAGCTCGGCGAGCCGGTTCGTCAGCACCAGGTGCTTGGCGAGGATCGGCTCGACGAGACCCACGACCTGCACGACCTTGGCCGTCGTGTGGGTGCGCACGGCCGACAGCGCCCACTCGAAGTCCTCGCGGCTGCGCACGGTGTGGTCGTCGCGGTCGCTGACGGCGTCGTCGCGGATCGCGTCGATGGCCGCGGCGAGGCAGTCGTCGAGCAGGGCCGGGACGCTGCCGTGCGGGTTGTGGCCGAGCGCGAGCTTCTGGGTGTTCGTGAGACGGGCGAGGATCTGCTTCCACGGCGGCGAGATGCCGATCAGGAGCAGGCGGCGCACCCCCAGGCGGTGCTCGGCGTCGGCCTCGGCGCGGGTCGGGAGCACCCGCAGGTCGACGGCCGATCCGGTGTCGACGAGGGCCGGATGGCCCTGGACCCCCTGTGCGCTCTCGAAGGTCTCGGCCACGCCCTCGTCGGGGAACGACGTGAGACCGGATCGCTCGATCGCCGACCCGGCACGGCTGACCTGCCGACGCAGCTGCGGCGCAGCGGCGTCACGGACGGCCTCGAGGTCCTTGCCCGTGGCAACCGGCCGACCGTCGGGGCCGTCGACACTGAAGGTGACCTCCAGGTGCGGCGGCACCCGTTCGACCTCGAAGTCGGCGCGGGTCACGGCGACGCCGGCCCGGCGCCGGAGCGCGGTGGCGAGCGCATCGAGAAGCGGTCCGGACGTCGGGTCGAGCTCGGGCAGGACCGCCCTTGCATGGTCGGGTGCGGGCACGAGGTTGCGACGGATCCCCTTGGGAAGACTGCGGATCAGCGCTGTGACCAGCTCTTCGCGGAAGCCGGGAACCTGCCAGTCGAAGCCGGCGGGCGTCACCTGGTTGAGGCGCTCGACGGGGATGTGGACGGTGACGCCGTCCTGCGCGGACCCGGGCTCGAACTGGTACGTCACCGGAAGGACGTTCTCGCCCTGAGTCCACGTGGTCGGGTGGTCCTCGTCGGCGATGCTGCCGGCGCTCTCGCGCAGCAGCAGCTCCTCGGTGAAGGTCAACAGGTCGGGCGTCTGCCGTCGGGCCTTCTTCCACCACGTGTCGAAGTGACGCCCGGAGACCACCTCGGCGGGAATCCGCTTGTCGTAGAAGGCGATGAGCGTGCTGTCATCGACGACGATGTCGCGCCGACGAGTGCGGGCCTCGAGCTCGCCGAGCTGCTCGACGAGCGCTGTGTTCTCGCGCAGGAAGGCGTGCTCGGTGTGCCAGTCACCATCGACGAGCGCATGCCGGATGAAGAGGTCCCGCGCGAGCTCCGGGTCGATCCGGCCGAGGCCGACGACGCGCCCGACGACGAGCGGCACGCCGTAGAGCGTGACGCGTTCCGTCGCGACGGCCGAGCCACGCTTGCCCGACCAGCGCGGCTCGGAGTACTGCCGCTTCACGAGGTGCTCGCCGAGCTGCTCGGCCCAGACGGGGTCGATCCGGGCGTTCACCCGCGCCCACAGGCGGCTCGTCTCGACGAGCTCCTCCGCCATGACGAACTGGGGCTGCTTGCGGAAGAGTGCCGACCCGGGGCTGATGCCGAAACGCGTGCCCCGCGCTCCGGCATACTCCCGCTTCTGCTCGTCGCGCACGCCAACGTGCGAGAGCAGGCCGGCGAGTAGCGACTGGTGGATCGCGTCCACGTCCATCTCGCCCTGCGCCACCCGGGAGCTGCCCCGGCTGAGGTCGAGACCAGCCTGCTTGGCGGCCTGCTTGACCTGGCTGTGCAGGTCCTGCCACTCGCGGATGCGGAGGTAGTGGAGGAACTCGGCCTTGCACAGGCGGCGGAACGCGCTGCTGCTCAGCTCGGCCTGCTGCTTTCTGAGGTAGGCCCAGAGGTTGAGCCACGTGACGAAGTCGCTCGTCTCGTCGGCGAAGCGCTTGTGTGCCGCGTTGGCGAGCTCCTGCTTGTCCTGTGGCCGCTCGCGCGGGTCCTGGATCGACAGTGCGGCGACGATGACGAGGACCTCGCGCAGCACACCGCGCCGGTCCGCCTCGATGACCATGCGCGCGTGGCGTGGGTCGATCGGCAGCGTCGCGATGGTGCGGCCGTATGCCGTGAGGCGACGTCCCGGGCGGCGGCGCCCCCGCGCGGCAGCGGGCTCGTCGTCCTCGGGCGAGAAGGCCTGCAGCTCCTCGAGGAGGCGGACGCCGTCGGTGATCTGTCGGCTGTCGGGCGGGTCGACGAAGGGGAAGCGGGCGATGTCCCCGAGACCGAGGCTCGTCATCTGGAGGATCACGGAGGCGAGGTTGGTGCGGAGGATCTCCGGGTCGGTGAACTCGGGACGTCGGTCGAAGTCGTCCTCGGCGTAGAGCCGGATCGCGATGCCGTCGGAGACGCGGCCGCAGCGGCCGGAGCGCTGGTTGGCGGACGCCTGGCTGATCGGTTCGATCGGCAGGCGCTGGACCTTGGTGCGCTGGCTGTAGCGACTGATGCGCGCCGTGCCCGTGTCGATGACGTAGCGGATGCCCGGGACGGTGAGCGAGGTCTCTGCGACGTTGGTGGCGAGGACGATGCGACGCCCGGTGTGCGGCGAGAAGACGCGGTGCTGCTCGGCTGCGGAGAGCCGCCCGTAGAGCGGGACGACCTCGGTGACGGGCAGCTTCATCCCGTTCAGGGCGTCGGCGGCGTCACGGATCTCCCGCTCGCCCGAGAAGAAGACGAGGATGTCGCTGCTCGTGCCGGAGTGGCGCTCGGTCCACAGCTCCTCGACCGCGTCGCACACTCCCGTGACCATGTCGCGTTCCTCCGACTCGGGCCGGTCGGGGTCGACGAGCGGGCGGTAGCGGATCTCGACGGGGAACGTGCGCCCCGACACCTCGATGATCGGCGCGGGCTCGCCCGTCGTGGGGTCGCAGAAGTGCTCGGCGAAGCGCTGGGGGTCGATCGTGGCGGACGTGATGACGACCTTGAGGTCGGGCCGGCGCGGGAGCAGCTGCTTGAGGTAGCCGAGGATGAAGTCGATGTTGAGGCTGCGCTCGTGGGCCTCGTCGATGATGATCGTGTCGTAGCGGCGCAGCTCGCGGTCGCGCTGCATCTCCGCGAGCAGGATGCCGTCGGTCATGACCTTGACGAGGGTGTCACGGCTGCTCTGGTCGGTGAACCGGACCTGGTAGCCGACGGCCGTCCCGAGCTCGACGGCCAGCTCCTCGGAGAGCCGCTCGGCGACCGCGCGAGCCGCGATGCGGCGCGGCTGGGTGTGGCCGATGACGCCGTCGAGCCCGCGCCCGAGCTCGAGACAGATCTTCGGGATCTGCGTCGTCTTGCCCGACCCCGTCTCACCGGCGATGACGACGACCTGATGGTCGCGGATCGTGGCGGCGATGTCGTCCTTGCGGTCGACGACGGGCAGGTGCTCGGGGTAGGTGATCGGCGGGACCGTGGCTGCGCGGGCGGCGCGGCGCGCGTCGCGCTGTTCGGGCGTCAGGGCGCGACCGCCGTGACGACGAGGAGTCCCGGCACGACCATGGTCACGCTGGTCGGGCCGTTCGGCGGGCGCCGACGGTGCTGCGCCGGCCGAGGCGGTCGACTCGGCGGACGCCGGGCGTCGACGACCGCGGCGACGGGGTGGCCGCGAGCGCGCGGGGGCGTTCGCGGACTCGTCGGACATGGTCGACAGGATAGGCGCGGGGCCGGGCCGGCTCCGAACGGATATCCCGGCGCGGACGTGTGCCGTCCGAGCGAAGTCCAGGTGCAGGGGCGGGCGAGACCGAGACGGGCCGCCGTGATCTCACCTAACGTGGGGCCGTGGGACCGACAGGGGTGCTCCGACGGACCGGCGAAGGGTTGGCGATCGCCGTCATGGCCGCGGGATGCGCAAACCCGCCGCCTGACCCGACGGTCCCGGGATCCTTGGCGGCTGCAACTGGAGCGGTGCGGCCGACACTGCCCACCGAGCCCCCGCTCGGGCTGCCGCCGCCGAGCCCGGGCGCCACCCCGACGCCGACCCCGGTGGACCCGTCGGCGCCGCTCTTCCCGGCCGGCCCGTGCCAGCCGAGCCAGCTCGACGTCTCGACGAGCCCCGTCGATGCCGCGCTTGGCTACCGCCAGATGCGCGTCCGCGTGACGAACCACAGCCGCATCCCGTGCGTGCTCACCGGGTATGCCGTCGTCTCCGTCCGCGGATCGGCCGGGACCGACTTCACGAACCCCCAGGGGCGCCAGCACGACTCCGACGCGGCCGGTGCACGGACGGTGCCCCTGGAGCCCGGGGCTACTGCGCACGTCGACCTCGGATGGCGGGGCGACCGCGCCGCTGCCGGTGTGGAGCAAGCGGGGTCGATGACGCTGGTCGTGACGGACGGCTCGTCGCCTGCGACCGTGCCCCTCGACCCGACCTCGCCCGTCGACATCGTCGATGCCGCAGAGATCCGCGTCGGCAGCTGGAGGCCGGGCGCTGACTGAGCGGCTCTCTGCTCGTCGGCCGGACGGGCGGACGGGCGGACAGGCGGACGGGCGGACAGGCGGACTCTCGCCACCGCGACCGGGCCGGAGGAAGACACTCCCGGGACGGGAACGCAGAGCGGACCGACACGGTCTGAGGTGTGACGACTCAGGCACCTGAGGACCTACCGTGGCCCCACCCGTCGAAGCGAGGCATCGATGTCCCAGCCCGACCACACGCGCCCGGCCCTCCCGGACCCCCAGCGGGACCAGCATGTCTCCTTCCCGGACGACACGCCGACTCCTGCTGCGAGCTCGGCCGGCGCCACTCTTCCCCCGGAGGCGTGGGCACCCCGGTCTGCCGCCCAAGAGCCGTCGTCGACCGCCCGCGCGTCCGTGGCGCCCATGGCGCCGCCCGTCCTCATGACGTCGCCCCCACAACGGCCGGCCGGACGCCGGAGGCCGCGTTGGGTGGCGCTGCTCTTCGTCCCGCCCCTGCTGATCGGACTCGCCAACAGCCATTCGACCGACTCGATGACCGGCGACTGCCCCTCGTACACCGACGCCGGTCCCGGACCTTGGGACTGCGTGGACGACGGCCCGTACGACACGAGCGGCATGGCCGCACCCGCGGATTCCGTGCCTGGGGTCTGGACCCAGGACGTCACCGACTCGACCGCCTTCACCCCGATGCTCGGCGGCTCACCGAAGGTCTGGCCCGTCCCGCCCGCGGCGACCGCCCTTCGTGTCGAGATCGTCTCCACCGCAAGCCTGTCCGCGTCACCGGCCGTCGAGGCCCAGGTCGACACGACGGCCGGAGACGTCCTGCTGGACTCCTGGCGCGGAAGCAGCCCTCATGCGTTGCAGGTCAACCTCGTCGAGCGACCGTCGGAGCTGTCCGTCTCCGTGGACGTCACGGACGGCTCGGGCACCGTGCAGTGCCGGGTCTATGCCGACGGACAACTCGTGGCCGTCGACACCTCGGACAGCCACGCGATCTGCAGTCCGGCCCTGTGACCGGCGGGGGGCCACGCACCCGAGCACTAGATTGAGCAGCCGACCGCATGAGACGAGGGGATTCCGTGTCCGAGACTCCGCCGCACCATCCTGACCCGACGCGGGACACGACCGGCGACGCCGCCCAGCCGACGGGACCGGTAGCCGACAGCGCGGACCTCGCTGATCGACAGGATGACGGTCCTGTCCCGGATGCCCCGAGCGCCGCCGAGCCAGCCGACCTCCCTTCCGACGCCCCCGCGCCCGAGGAGCTCACGGCATACGACACGACCTTCGGTCTGGAGCCGCCACCGATCTCCAGCTGGGTGCCGCCGAAGGCGGGCGGGGAGACCGCGGAGCCCGCTGCATCCCCCGCTCGCCTGACACCGCCGCCAGTGGGCGCGCGCCTGCGCACGATCACCGTGCCGGGTGCGGCGGGCCGATCCCTGGGTGGACGGCTCCGGGCGTGGCACGTCGTGGCGATCATGGTCGGCGTGCTCGTCCCGGTCGGCGCCTGGGCGGCATCGGGCCTGGCCGACGACTTCGACCCGATCACCCGGCCGGCCCTCAGCGTCACCCGGAACCGTCCGATGGTGACCCGCAGCTTCCCGGTGCCGTCGAGCAGCACCGCCGTGCGCGGCGCCAACCCGTCCCCGTCGGCCCCGGGTGCGTCGACCAGGCCGACGACGCCGACCCGGTCCGTGCTGACGTCACCGCCGACGCTCGTCCCGGTCCCGGCGCTCCCGGTCACTCCGGTCCCGGCGAGTGCCAGGACGATCCGCTTCGAGGCGTACGCCGAGAACGGCGGGCGCATCGACGTGTCGCTCTCGGACGCGCGGCACCAGCGCTACGACTACCCCGCTCAGGCGTCGCCGCTCGCCTTCGAGGTGCCGGTCGACCCGGCCGCCACGAGCAACGACTACTACAGCCTCCGGGTCCGCACCGACGATCCGACGGGCTCCGGAGTCCGGGGGGCGGTGGCCTGCCGCGTGCTCGTCGACGGGATCGTGGTCATCACGCAGCAGGGTCAGGGCTACGCCACCTGCTACATCAGTCCCTACTTCGACATCAGGCGCCGCTGAGGGACGGCGGACGCTGCCGCGAATGCCCCGAGATCAGATGTCCGCGGCGTCGGCCGAGGCGCGGGCAGCCTTGCGGCGCTTGTTGATCGCGATCCGGGCGGCCATGGCCTTCTCGAACGCCAGGTGCCAGAACCTGCTGATGACCAGCTCACGCTCCCCCACCATCTCGACCACGTCCGCGCCGGCCCCGAGCTTGAAGAGCAGCAGGCCGGTGAGCGGGCTCGTGGCACCCAGCGAGGTGTTGAACCCGCGGAAGTCGTAGGCCTCGCAGCCGGCCGCCGCGGCGTCACGCATCGCCTGCCACTGGAGGGCGTTGGAGGCACGCGCGTCCCGGTTGCGCTCTGTGGACCCGCCGTAGAGGTAGGAGAACGTGCGGCCGAACCGGATCATCAGTGCCGAGGCGAGCACGTCGCCGTCGACATGGGCCTCGTAGAAGCGCGCGGACACGGGGCCCTCGCCGTCGGACGCGAACGAGCGCGCCATGACGTCGAAGTACGCCTTGGGGCGGGGCAGGAAGTTGTCACGCTGGGCGGACTCCACGTAGAGGTCGTGGAAGGTGTCCAGCCCCTCGGGTCCGACCGCGCGCACCTGCACACCGGCCTTCTCGGCCTTCTTGACGTTGCGGCGCCACTGCTGGTTCATGCCCTTGAGGAGCTCGGCCTCGGAGCGGCCACGCAGGTCGACGATGCACAGCAGACGGGGCTGACCCACCGCGACGCCGTCGGCGCCCAGCGGGAGCCAGCGGTTGCGGTCGAGCCACGCCTCGAGGGTGCGAGCGGCCGGGTTGTCGACCGCGGTGGGCAGGCTCTTGAAGCTGAGCAGGCCGTTGTCGACGACCTGCTTCTTCACCGGCTCGCGGTCCCAGATGCGCGAGACGACCGGGTAGCCGAGCCGCAGCGCGAACGCCTTGTTGGCCTTGGCCCACGCGACGAGCGGGTCGAGCCACGCAGCCGGGTCGTCGGCAACGACGTCCCACGGCAGACCGGGGCCCTCGGGCAGGTAGGCGTAGGACCGGGACAGGCGCGGAATGGTTCGGGAGAGCACGAGGCCGGCACCGACGCGGGCGCCGGTCGCGTCGAACCAGCCGAGGTGCGTGCGCTGCCAGCCCGCCTTCGCCCGGCCCCAGGCGGGCGTCTGCAGGAAGCTGCCCCCGAGCTCGAGGAGCGTCTCGACGGCCTCGTCGGCGCTGATCTCGCGTACCGTCAGCGGGACGGCGACGGGTGTCGCCTGCGGGGTCGGCGCAGGGGCAAGGGGCTGCTCGGTCATGGCGGCAACCCTATCGGCGCCGCATCACTACGCCGACGGCGCCGCCCCACCGCCGGACGCGCCGGACGCACCGGACGCATCGGACGCATCGGACTCGCCGGACTCGTCGGCCGCTGCCGTCGCACGGGCGGTGCGGCGGATCCACCAGAGTCCGACGAGGGGCAGCACGAGCGGCACGAAACCGTAGCCCTGGCCGAAGTGCGACCACACCGTCTTGTCGGGGAAGGCAGCGGGCCGGAACGTCGAGACCGCCCCGACGACGAGGACGCCGAGCAGCTCGACCGTCAGGGCGATCGTCGCCACGCGCACCGAGGCGCGGTCGCCTCGGGCGAGACCCACGGTGGCGACGATGTAGATGACCGCCGCGACCGCCGAGAGGAGGTAGGGCACGGGCGCGCGGTCGTAGTACTCGCTGATCTGCAGGATCGAGCGGCCGGTGGCGGCGAGTGCCAGCAGGCCGTAGACGGCGACGAGGACGCGACCGAAGCCGTGCCCGGTGTGCGGTCGCTCGGCGGTCGGACCGCCAGGAGTGGCCGGGGTGGCTTCGGGACTGGGCGGCAACTCAGACACCGAGACTCCAGACCTGCTGCAGGCGGGCGACGAGGATCGCCACGACGAGCGCGCCGCCGAGCACGACGGCCATGGCCCACTGCGTCTTCTCCTTGACCGCGATGACGATCGTGGCAGGGATCACGAGCAGGACCGTGAAGAGGTAGGCGATGAAGGTGGCGCGCTCCGCACCGTCATCGATCGCGGACGCCCGGGCGAGACCGACGACGAGCTGCACGAGCAGCGCGAGCTCGATGGCGGCGCCGACGATGATGAGCGGGCCGTCGACGAGACGGCCCCGGAGCAGGTGGTGCGCGGCCAGCAGGCCGAGCACGCCACTCCCGACGAGCAGTACGACGGTCAGGGGTTGGAGCACGCCAGAAGCCTACGGCGTCGATCTCGTCGACCCTGACTCGCCTCGGGGCTCGGACCGAGCGGCGGACGTGCTGGGTCGGACGGTAGTTTGCAACCCGAAACCCAAGCCCGTCTCCCGAGGAGCAGCCGTGTCGATCCGCCCCATCGCCGTCGACCGGGCGGCCGGGGTGCTGCTGGGAGAGGCCTGTGGAGATGCCCTCGGCGTTCCCTACGAGATGGCGGCACCGCCCATCGGGGAGGCCGTCATGAAGGGTGGCGGCCTCGGGCCCTACGAACCGGGCGAGTGGAGCGACGACACCCAGATGACGCTCTGCATCGCCCACGTGGCGGCTCAGGGCATCGACCTCGCCTCGCCCGAGGGTCTCGATCGGGTGGCGGACGCGTTCACGGCGTGGCTCGACGGCGGCGCCACGGACGTCGGCGTCCAGACGCGGTCGGTGCTCACGGACGCGAAGGAGCTCTCCGGCGCCTCGCACTCGCGCTTGACCCGGGCGAGCGAGGCATTGCACGGTCGCACCGCGTTGACCGCCGGCAACGGAGCGCTCATGCGCACTCCGATCGTCGGCCTGTCGGCGCTCGACGACCGCGACGCGACGGCTCGCGCCGCCCGAGCCATTGCCCTGCTGACCCACGCCGACCCGCTCGCCGGTGACTCGGCGGTGCTGTGGTCCGAGGCGATTCGGGTTGCCGTCACCGAGGGACGCATGGACCTCACGGCCGGCCTCGACCTCGTCAGTGCGGCGAACGTCGGGCGGTGGGGCGAGTGGATCGAGGCCGCCACGGGCGCCGAGCCGGGCCAGTTCGGCGACAACGGCTTCACGGTGACCGCCCTGCAGGACGCGTGGGCCGCCATCACGACGACCGACCGTGGCGACGGCTCGGCGATGCACCTGCAACGGGGTCTGCAGGCCGCGGTGCGCGCCGGCCACGACACCGACACGGTGGCCGCCATCGCCGGCTCGCTGCTCGGTGCCCGCTACGGCGCGTCGGCCGTGCCGACCCAGTGGCGCCGCATGGTGCACGGTTGGCCGGGGCTGCGCGCGCACGACCTCGTCGAGCTCGCCGTGTCGACGTCCGTGGGAGGCCGCCGCGTCGGCGAGTGGCCGTCGGTGGCGTCGATGGGCGACGCGCAGATCGCGGCCCAGGGCATCCCGCACCCGATCGACCCCGACATCGTCCTCGGCACCATCAGTGATCTCGCGCGGGCGCGCGAGTTCGATGTGCAGGCAATCGTCTCCCTCTGCGCGCTCGGTCTCGAGGACATCCCGGCCGCGGGTATGACGGCCCGCGACCACATCGAGTTCTGGATCAACGACGAGGAGCAGTCGGAGTCCAACCCGCACCTCGACTTCGTCCTCGACGACGCGTCGTCGGCGCTGCGCCAGTTCCGGGCCGAGGGCAAGCGCGTGCTCGTGCACTGCCGCCAGGGCGTCGAGCGCACCCCGGCGGTCGCCCTGCGGTATGCCGTCGACCTCGGCGTCGCCCCCGAGCTCGCCGAGCGCTCGATCCGAGACGCCCTGCCCGGAATTCGCGGCGAGGGACGCCTGTGGGACGTTGCCGCGCACGGCGCCTGACGGGTCGCTCGGTCTCCCAGAGGCGAGGACCGGCGCTACGTTTCCGTCATGAGCGACATCGACCACCGACGGCTCGGCGTGGATCTCTACAACGCGACGTGGGAGCTGCTCGGACGGGACGACCGTACGGCTGAGGAGGACGACGCCATGGTCTCCCGGGCCCACGCGTCCTTCTACCACTGGGGGCAGGTCGAAGGCGTCCGGCCCGAGAACGTCGGACGGGGCCACTGGCTGTGCTCACGTGTGCACGCCGTCCTGGGTCAGGCCGACACGGCTGCGCACCATGCTGCCCGCTACGTCGCGATCTGCCGCGCGGGAGGCGTGGCCGACTGGGACCTCGCCGCAGCTCTCGAGGCCTCGGCCCGTGCCGCGGCAGTGGGTGGGGACTTCGATGCCGCCGAAAGGTTCGAGACCGAGGCGCGGGAGGTCTGCGCGACCGTGACGGACGCCGAGGACCGCGAGGTCGTCGAGGCCGACCTGGCGAGCCTCCCCCACCGCTCCTGACGCCCCCGCCCTCTCAGGCGCCCCTCACCCACCCGCTGCAGTGAGTCGTCGGGGGGCCACTGGGCAGGATCAGACCGCCTTGGCCTCGTCGACGTAGCGGCACAGCGCGTTGACGGCGCGCAGCTCCTCCGGTGTGTGGACCTCGGCATCGGTCAGCAGCGGGCTGCCGACGATGACGGCCATCGCCCGGGCGCGCGAGATGGCGACGTTGAGGCGGTGCAGGTCGTAGAGGAACGAGACACCTCGGGGCGCCAGGGCAGCGGTGGTGCTCGCCATCGAGTAGATGACGACCGCACCCTGCTGGCCCTGGAACTTGTCGACGGTGCCGACGCGCGCGCCGTCGGGCAGTGCGGCGGCGAGACATGCGACGTGCGCGTTGTAGGGCGCGACGACAAGGATGTCGGCGAGCCCGATCGGATGTGAGTCGCCTTCTGCGGTGGTCCAGCTGCCGCGGAGCAGGTCGTCGACGAGTGCTCGCACGACCCGCGCCTCCTGGGCGCTCGACTGCTCGCAGGCGCTGGGATGCTCGACGGGCACCCAGCGGAGACCGTCGCCCGACAGTGCACCCGGCGCCTCGACGCGGAGCCGCTCCCGACCCGGTGCCGACTCGAGCCGCCCCTCGTAGGCCAGCTGCGAGACGAACGCGGTCAGGGTCGGGTGCATGCGGTGCGTCCGGTCGAGGAAGACACCGCGGTCGCTCGGGATGACGTCGTGGACCAGACCGTCACTCCCTGCGCGCAGATGGTCCAGGGCCGAGACGCCGGATGCGTAGGGGTGCACGGCCTTGGTCGGCTGGGTCAGCTGCTGCGGGTCTCCGAGCAGGACGAGCGAGCGCGCGGCCGGGGCAACGGCCACGGCGTTGGCGAGCGAGAACTGCCCGGCCTCGTCGATGACGAGCACGTCAACTGCGTCGACCATGTCGTCGCGCGACCACAACCAGGCAGTGCCCCCGACGAGCGTGGCCTCCCCGCTCGTGAGGGCGGCCGAGATGGCGGCGTTGTCGGAGGTGTGCGTGATCAGGGTGTTGGGGTCGTCGGGCTCCTCGCCCTCCTCGGCGTTGCTGCCGTCCTTGTGCCAGGCGGGGCGGGCCACCTCGTCGAGCAGGTTCAGCACGACGGCGTGCGACTGCGCGGTGACCCCGACGCGCAGCCCGGCGTCGAGGAGCTCGCGGATCAGGGCCGACCCGGCGTACGTCTTGCCCGTCCCCGGTGGACCCTGTACGGCCAGGACCTCGCCGGAAAGGGCGCGACCGACGCGGACGACGACGTCCTTCGGCGTCTCGTCGCCGCGGGCGGCGAGGACCCCGGCAGCCGGGACGACCCGGTCGATGAGCCGCGTCGCGAGGTTGGCGCCACCGGCCAAGGCGAGCTCACCTGTCCGGGCGATGCTCGCGCGAAGCACCTGGTCCATGACCGGGCCGGGTCCGCCGAGCCCCCGCGGGCGCGGCGGCTCCAGTGACTTCTTCATCGAGAGCTCGACCCAGCCCTCGACGGGGTCGAGGTCGACGACCTTGCCGACGGGGGCGTGGGTGTCGACGTCGGGGACGTACTTGCCGACGGAGACCTTGCAGTCCTGCGGCGGGAACGGGTAGCGCCAGACCTTGGACAGCTTGACGATCCGCATCTCCTCGGGCTCGCCGAGGTCTCCGATCGCCGTGCCGTCCTCGACGAGCTCGGCCGTCTCGAGCTCCTTGTAGCGGAAGAAGTCCCACCACTCCGGCCGCTTCTCGCGTCGATGCCACCCGACGAGCCCGGCCAGCAGCTCGTGGCCCGCTGCGACGAGCCGCTCGGCGAGTGCGATCTCGGCCCGCTCCTCGTCGCCGATCTCGCGCTGCTGCTCGGGCACCGGCCGGCCCAGCGTGTGACCCGAGAGGACGAGCTCGTTCCGGCGCTCCTCCAGCCACTCGTGCAGCGCGAGCGTCGAGCGGACGTCCTCCTCGTTGTAGCGGCGGATCTCGTCGAGGATGGTCGGGTCGGCCGATCCGTCGTCGCGACCGGCGAGCCAGCGTTCGTACTCGACGACGGACGAGAGCCCGTCGGCCACGCCTGACCCGTCAGCGGATCGCGTGTGACCCCAGTAGAACTCCTCGAGCTTCTTGATCGAGTAGGAGCCCTTGCTGATGCGCACGCCCTGCCGTACGACGGCGTAGAGGTCGACGAAGACCTCGTGTCGCAACAGCTGGTCCAGCTCGGCCTCGCGGGTCGCGTGCTGACCCACGAGCCGCTTGAGGGCCGTCGTCTCGTAGGGGGCGTAGTGATAGACGTGCAGGCCCGGGAAGCGCCGCCAGCGCTCGGTCAGCCAGTCGACCAGACCGGTCGTGAGGCGACCCTCCTCGGCGAAGTCGTGGGCCCAGAACTCGACGAACTCGCCCTGCCGGGTCCAGATGCCCGCGAGGTACTCGCGGCCGGCGCCGCCCTCGGCCCACGGGTCACCCTCGAAGTCGAGGTAGACATCGCCCTCGTGCGGCTCGGGCAGCATCTGCAGGCCCCGGCCGGGCTCGGGATCCAGCAGCTCGTACTGCGCCCGGCCCGTCTCGCGCTCGGCGAGCTGGAGCCTGGCCTGCTGGAGAAGTCGGCGCCGGCTCGCGATCGACAGGGCCGGGGCCAGCCGCTCCTCGGTGACCTCGGCGAGTGAGCGCAGGGTCGGGATGCCGAGGTCGATGAGCGCTGCCCGGTGGTCCGAGCGCATGCCGGCGACCTGGACGAGGTCGTCGCGGTCGAGCCACTCCTGGGCACACCGGTCCTTCCAGCGGCACTGACCGCAGTGCTGCACCCGGGCCGACTCGGTCCCGCGTGGGCTGGCAATGGCGTCGAGCAGCTCGGCACGGCGGCGGCGGGCATAGGGAGCGACGTCGACGAGACGCCACGGGTGCGACTCAGAGTCGCCGGTGACGACGGTCAGCCACTGCGGCGGCACGCCCTGGAGCAGCTCGAGCCGGGCGGCATACGTCGCCATCTGCAGCAGTGCCGGGACCTTGAGCCGACGCGCCAGCTTGGTGTCGGCGATGTCGTAGCGCCACGGCCCGAGGTCGCTCGGCTCGTCGACGCGCAGCAGGAAGTCGGCCAGGCCCACCCAGTGGCCGTCGAAGAACGTCGCCTGGTAGATGACGTCGACACCCCGGCGCATCGCCTCGAGCGTCGCCGCCTCGGCCTGGGCGCCGCGTACGCCGAGGGCCGCGATGTCCTCGACGACGCGCCCCTCGGCGACGAGTCGCTCGAGGTAGGCGCGCTCGTGCTCCAGGCCCTTGGCGAAGACGAGGTTGAGGGAGTCGTCGGGCCCACTGGCCGCACCGCGCGGCCCGCTGGTGGAGTCGAGCGCCTCGAGGTCGAGCGTCGTGATGTGCGCGCAGGCGACGTGCTTGGTGAGGTCCGTGGGGCTCAGGACCAGGTGGCCGTCGATGCGCTGCATGGCGCCGAGTATGCCGTCCGGCACCGACATCCCGACGACCTCCCTGCCGGCGCCCTGCCTGCGCCCTGCCGACGCCGTGCCGGCGCCACCTGTCTCCTGGCCCGGACACCCCCCGGCGACGGATGTGTCCCGAACGCGCACGAACGCCCGGATCGGGGATAGGTTGCATCCGGCGTGGCAGGCAGGTTCGGGGGCGAGCGTCCCTGCGCACAGGTGCCGTGGGCACCGCGGGCGAACGGAGCCGCGCGAGGAGGATCTGTTGTCCGACAACACTCGGGGACCATGGCGCTCGCGTCGTGGCGTCATGTGCTCGGTGAGTGCGGGTGCCATCGCGGCCCTCGCCGCCACCACCCTCGGGGCCGCGCCGGTGTCGGCGAGCCCTGACCCTGCCGTCAAGCACCGCAGCGACCGGTCCGTGCCCGACGGCGTCTCGGGGGCCGGCTCCCTCGCCCTCGGCACGCAGCGCGTGGCCGCCGGCGACAAGGTCGACTCGGGCCTGCGCAATGCCACTGGCCCCGTCGACGTGATGATCGAGCTCGACGCCGCACCCGCGACGACGGCGTTCGGCCAGGCCCGCGGACGCGGGCTCGCCGCCGCCAAGACCGCGGCACGCACCCAGACCTCAACGGTCAAGGCCGCCCAGCGGGGCGTCGAGTCCCGCTTCGGCGCCACGGCGACGAAGGCACGGACCCTCTACAAGGTCCACGCGGCATACGCCGGCGTCGCGGTGCGCACCGACGCGGCACGGCTCGCGTCGCTCGCGGCCATCCCCGGGGTCAAGGCGATCCACCGCCTGACGCCCAAGTCTCCGACCAACAGCTCGTCCGTGCCCCTCATCGGCGCGCCCCAGGCCTGGCAGGCCCTCGCACAGACGGGCAAGGGCGTCCGCGTCGGCATCATCGACACCGGCATCGACTACACCCACGCCGACTTCGGCGGCCCGGGCACCGTCGAGGCCTTCAAGGCGGCCGGCGCGTCCAACGCGTTCACCCCGACGGCCAAGGTCGTCGGCGGCTACGACTTCGCGGGTGACGCCTACAACGCCGACCCCGACTCCGACACGTACGACCCGGTACCCAAGCCGGACCCCAACCCTCTCGACTGCAACGGTCACGGCTCGCACGTCGCAGGCACCACTGCCGGCTTCGGCGTCGCCGCCGACGGCACGACGTGGTCCGACGGCTACGGCAAGGACATCGACCCCGACAGCGTCGACATCGGCCCCGGCGTCGCTCCGGAGGCGAGCCTCTACGCCCTCAAGGTCTTCGGCTGCGACGGCTCGACCAACGTCGTCGGAGAGGCGCTCGACTGGGCGGCCGACCCGAACCGTGACGGCGACCTGTCCGACCGCCTCGACGTCGTCAACATGTCGCTCGGCAGCTCCTACGGCTCGCCCCAGGACCCCGACGCCGTCGCCGCCAACAACCTCGCCGCGCTCGGCACCGTCGTCGTCGCCTCGATGGGCAACTCCGGCGACGTCTACGAGGTCGGTGGCTCACCGGGCAACGCCACGCGCGTGCTCGCGGTCGCCGCGTCCGACGACGGCAACGATGTCGTGGACGGTCTCAAGGTGGACTCCCCGGCAGACATCGAGCCCGCCGACACCGTCGACGGCGAGCAGGACAACGTCTTCGCGGCCCTCAAGTCGGTCGCGTACGACTGGTCCGCGGAGCCCGGCGTCACGAACGTCCCGGTCGTGACCGTCGGCGACTGGTCGCAGCCCGCCGCAGACGACAACAACACCGACGGCTGCTCCACCTACTCCGAGGCCGACCGGGCCGCGGTGGCGGGCAAGGTCGTCATGCAGGAGTGGTTCGACGGAACGGGCCGCCGGTGCGGCTCGGCCGCACGAGCCCAGCTGGCCCAGGACGCCGGCGCGGTCGGCGTCATCTACGGCAGCGACGTCAACTCCTTCTCCGCCGGTGTGACCGGTGACGCCGACATCCCCGCGATGCTGACCGTCAACCAGGCGACGAAGGCCATCAAGGACAGGCTCGACGCTGCTGCGGAGGTCCACGTCACGATGACGAACGCCCTCCGCAACGCGGTGACCATCCGCAACCCCAAGGCGATCGACCAGGTCGCCGGGTTCTCCTCGCGCGGTGTCGGTGTGGCCGGTGGCGTCAAGCCCGACGTCGCGGCCCCGGGCGTCACGACCTTCTCCGCGGCCGTCGGCACGGGCAACGAGGGCATCGCCGAGAGCGGCACCTCGATGGCCGCGCCGCACGTGGCCGGTGAGGCCGCGCTCGTGCGCGGAGCGCACCGGACCTGGAGCGTCGAGGAGGTCAAGGCCTCGATCATGAACACCGCGACGCAGGACGTCTTCGTCGGCCCCGACCACTCGGGCGACGTCTACGGTCCCGAGCGCGTGGGCTCCGGCCGCGTCGTCGCCGACGCGGCAGTCGGCACGAGCACGCTCGCGTACGTCGTCGAGGACAAGGGCGCCGTCAGCGTCTCGTTCGGTCCCGTCGCGGTCACCGCCCCGACGCAGACCCTCACGAAGACGGTGCGCATCGTCAACAAGCGTCCGATCACGTCCGCCGCGTACGTCCTGTCCTATGACGCCGCCCACCCGACGCCGGGCGTGACCTACACGTTCAGCCCGTCGGAGGTGCGGGTGCCCGCAGGCGGTTCGGAGGACGTCAAGGTGACGGCCACCTTCACGCGCTCGGCGCTCCGGGCCGTTGCCGACCCGACGACCGAGGCCGACCCGCTCATCATCGGTCTCCAGCGCAGCTACCGCGCGGACGCGAGCGGCCGCATGGTTCTCGAGCCCGTGGGCGGCACCCCCGGTGGCGAGCTCCGGGTCCCCGTCTGGTCGGCGCCGCGGGCGGCGTCCAGCATGTCGTCCCCGTCGAGCACCACGGCGGTGAAGGAGGCGGGCCTGCCTGCCGGCATCACCACCTCGATGGTCCCGCTCACCGGCACGGGCATCGACCAGGGCAGCGGCTCGACGTCCTACGTGTCGACGGTCTCGACGTTCGAGCTGCAGGGCACGAGCGGGCGCAAGGCCGACTGCTCGGCCACCCTCGTGCTCGACTGCGTCGAGACGGCCGACGACCGCGGGGCTGACCTGCGGTACGTGGGCGCGGCGTCCGACGCGCCGCTCGTCGGCACTGTCGACGACGCGCTGCTGACCTTCGGGATCAATACGCACGGACCGTGGCGCACGCCGGCCACCTCCACGGAGTTCGACGTCTTCCTCGACACGAACGCCGACGGGACCGCTGACGCCGTGGTCTACAACACCCGACTGTCGACGACCGACGACTACGACTACTTCGTGGCCGAGCTCGTCGACCTGCGTCCCGGCACCGGCTTCGGCGACGTGCTCGACCAGCAGCTCGTCAACGGCATCGACGGGTCCTTCGACACGAACGTCTTCAACAGCGACTCGCTCGTGATGCCGGTCGCGGTGTCGGCGCTCCAGGAGGCCGACCTCGTGACGGGCAGTGCACCCACGGTGCGCTACTGGGTCAGCTCCTTCGCCCAGGGCGCTGCTGTCGACACGCTCGGCTCGGCTGCCAAGCCGATGACGATCAGCCTGGCGTCGCCAGGCCTGTCGGCGTACGGGGACTTCGGGACGCTGCTCAACACCGACCTGCCCGGCGAGAAGCTGGAGGTGCGGCGTGACGAGGCCGGCGTCAAGGTGGACAAGCCGCAGGGCCTGCTCCTGCTGCACCACCTCAACACCAACGGCTCGCGCGCCAAGGTGGTCACCGTACGCACCACGTCGACGACCAAGCTCACGGCCAGCCCGACGAGCTACACCTACGGCGGTCACACCACGTTGACCGCGACGGTGGCCCCGGCGGGTGCGACCGGCACGGTGACGTTCATCCTGAGCGGCAAGGTCGTGCGGACGGTGGCTCTGTCCGGGGGCAAGGCGACCCTGCCGCTGAGCAACCGACTCGGCCGCGGTGCGCACGCCTTCACCGCCCGGTACAACGGAGACGCGCAGCTCGCCGGCAGCACGTCGGCGGCCGCCATGGTGACCGTCAAGGGGCTCGGGAGCCGCACGACGATCACCTCGAGCAGCACCAGCTACCGCTACGGCGGCCGGCCCGTGCTCACGGCGACGCTGTCGCCGAGCTCCGCCACGGGGACGGCCACCTTCCGTGACGGCTCCCGTGTGCTCGGTACCGCCACCGTGAAGAACGGGAAGGCCACGCTCTGGGCCCCCGTCCTCCCGCGCGGCACGCACTCGGTCAAGGCGACGTACAACGGCTCGGACGCGTACGTCCCCTCGACGTCCACGGCGGTGACGCTCCGCGTGGGCTGAGCAGTCGCCGAGACCATCCGACGACGTATGCCGTCCGGCCGCCTCCCGGCCGGGCGGCATACGTCTGCCGTCGGTCGGCAAGGACCGGGCAACCAAGCGAGGCAACGTACTACGGTCGGTCCATGCCGCTCGCGACGTACAAGGACCTGTGCATCGACGCCACCGACCCGCACGCCCTGGCGGCGTTCTGGGGGCCACTGCTCAGCTGGGAGTCGCACCCGCACGACGACGGCGGCTCGTGCCTGCGCGTCGGTGACGACGTCCGGGTGTGGGTCAACCGCGTGCCCGAACCCAAGACCGTCAAGAACCGCCTGCATCTCGACGTCCGGGCCGCCTCCCTGCGGCCCGCCCTCGAGGCCGGCGCCGTGGTCCACGACGAGCAGCCACGCTGGACGGTGATGCTCGACCCCGACGGTCAGGAGTTCTGCGTCTTCGTCCGTGACGAGCCGGTCGCGGACCCGGCCTACGAGCTGGTCTGGGACGTCACCGGCGACGAGGGTGCTGCCCACGGGCTCGCCCAGTGGTGGGCAGAGGTGCTCGGCGGCACGGCCGTGCGCGACGGTGGCTGGAGCCACCTCGAGGCGGTCAAGGGCCTGCCGTTCGAGACGATCGTCTTCCAGCCCGTGCCCGAGGGCAAGACGACGAAGAACCGCATCCACATCGATGTCACGTCCGAGGATCCCGATGGTCTCGTGGCTGCCGGCGCGACGTCGTTGCGCGAGAAGGGCGCCGGCGGCATCGACTGGACCGTCATGGTCGACCCGGCCGGCAACGAGTTCTGCGTCTTCACGGCCGGGTGACGGACGACAGCAGGGAGGCGGCCCTCCGGGGAGGACCGCCTCGCTGCTCGGACCCGAGGGCCCGTGCTGGTGGCCGTGTCAGGAGCACGGCCACCGACCCGATCACCGCAGGAGGCCGTTACCGACATGGCGGCCCCACCACTTGCCAAGCCCCCAGGTGTCTCCGGCGAGCGTCGTGGCGAGAACCGCGATGCCCAGTCCCTCGATCCAGTGGCTGTCGATGAGCGGGTTCGTGTAGGCGCCGGTGGTACCGAGGGGGAACTCGGCGAGGTACATCAGCGCGAGGAGGAGAGCACCGGTCCAGGCGGCGAGCTTGAGCCCGGCGCCGGCGAGGAGGGCGATGCCGATACCGAGGAGGCCGCCCATGAACAGCCAGTCGGCCCACGGGCCGGCGATGTTCTTGAAGATGCTGGCGAACGGGCCCTCGGCATTCTTCATGAAGCCCTGGGCGGGGGTGCCGCCGTGGATCCAGGCCCGCGCCGCCGGCGTCATGTAGCCGAGGCCGAACAGCTTGTCGATGAAGGGCCAGAGGAAGGTGAAGCCCAGGACGATGCGCAGACCGGCGAGGAACTTTCGGGCCACCGCCGAGCGAACCACCTCCTCCTGGAAGGTGACGACGCCCTTGGTGGCGTCCTGCGCTGTGACCGACGCACTGGCGGGTGCGTGCGTGTCGCGGGGGATGGTGCCCATGGAACTCAACTCCAGAACTCGGTGTGTGCTCCGGCAGCTTCTCTGTCGGTACTACAAAGCGTAGTAGTTCTGCGCTGCGGCCGTGCACCATTCAGGTGTGATCTGGCAGACACCTCGCGGCGCTGCCACGCGCTCGATCGGGCGCCGCCCGCTCGGGGCCCCGCTCGCCCGGGCACCGCCGGCTCGGGCACAGCTCGCTCCGCCGCGTCAGCGGCGTGAGCGGACGAGGGTCGGGGCCTCGAGCGCCGTTGGCCCCTCGACGAGCCCGCGCACGAGGTCGGCCAGCGCGTCGAGCGAACGGCACACCGCCGCATACGACCCGTCGAGACGGATCGGACGGCAGAGGATCCGGGTGCCGGCATTGCGGATAACGATCTCCGACTCGGGCGCCCGGTCGCTGTTGCAGTGGATGAGCAGGCCCGTCGGCAGCCCCATGGCGGTCGTGTGGGCCACGAGCTCGAGGTAGTCGCGCGACGCCATGTAGCCGTCGGCGCCCATCGAGTACTTGGCGTCGCCGACGAGGACCACCTCGCACCCGCGGCGCACGACGAGGTCGGGAACCATGGTGACGGCGCGACCCTCGTCGAGCCAGACGTCCTCGTCACGCTCGATGCGCATCTCCGGGGCGAGCCGGAGGTCCAGCTCCTGCGCGATCCAACGCTGGAACAGGTCGTCCATGTCGACCATGAGGCTGTTGGCCTGCTGGTCGCCGGCCTCATGGCTCAGCGACATCGCCTGCAGGACAAGGCGACTCAGCCGCATGGCATCCTCGTAGTGCTCGTTGAGGCGCGTGATCGGCAGTGGGGCGGCGTGCCTCGTCGCCGGCGTGTCGGCCACACCGTCGAAGCGGCCGAGCACCCGCAGCGCCTCCCGCCGGACGTGCGGCGCGAGCTGCGGCCACGACAGCATCGCCTGCAGGGTGCAGCGGAAGAGCTGGTTCTCGACGATGTCGGCGGTGAAGTCGTCGAAGCGGCACTGGGGCTCGGCCGCGCTCCAGGGCCGGCGCGCGAACTCCTCGACGAGCAGCCGCCCACGGATCGTGCGCATCCGCTCCTCGCGCGGGACGTAGCCGTGCACGAGGCCACGCATCGTCGCCGAGTCGATGAGCCGGATCGCGAAGAACGCGACGCCGTCGATGAGCTCGTCGGTGTCGCTCCACGTCACGTGCTCGTGGTCGAAGGCGTCAGGTGAGACGCCGGCGCCGAGCATCGCGAAGAAGTTCGTGACCGAGACCTTCGGCATGACGCGCACGACGAGGCCGGGGACGGCGAGGGCGCCCACCCAGCTCGTCGCACCGATCGTGACGACGTCGGGGTCGGCGGTCGCGTGGATGACGAGCCGCTCCCCCGCTGCCACGACGAGAGCCGCCCGGGTCTCCCTGGACAGCCGGACCGGCCCCGAGCGTCCGTGCTCGGGGATCGGGGCCAGCTCGATGGTCATCGGTGCATCACGACCGGGTCAGGTCGAGCTGGCCGTAGCGGGCCCTGACGTTCTCCCAGCGGAACTGGGCCAGCTCGTGCTCGCGCCCGTAGAGCTGGTCCTCGATGAAGGGGTAGACGTTGTAGTCCCAGATGCGGCGCAGGGTCGCCTCGTCGCCGTCGAGCCCGGGACGCATGAAGTAGCTGTGGCCGATCTGTAGGTGCGGTCCGCGCAGGGCCCGACGAAGGTCCTCGTTGACACGGTCGACGAGGTCGGCGACCCACACCGGGCCGTCATGGGCCTCGAGCCAACGACGCAGCAGGCCCGCCATCGGCCCGTCGTGCGGCATGAACGGCACGAAGTCGAAACGTCGGCGCAGGGCCGCGTCGACGAGCGCGATGGAGCGGTCGGCGGTGTTCATCGTGCCGATGAAGTAGAGGTTCGGCGGCAGCTCGAAACCCTCGTCCGGGCGGTAGCTCGTCTTGACGGAGTGCGAGCGGTACTCGAGCAGGAAGAGCAGCTCCCCGAAGACACGGGGAAGGTTCGCACGGTTGATCTCGTCGATGATCATGATGTGCGGCGTCAGCGGGTCGGCCTCCGCCGCCTCGGCGAGCAGCGCGAGCGGACCCTTGCGCAGCTCGTAGACCATCTGGCCCTGGTGGTCGATCTGCGGCCGGAAGCCCTCGAAGAAGTCGTCGTAGCTGCTGCTCGGGTGGAACTGGACGATGTCGCGCTTCGCCGGGTCGGGCTGCAGCGCCTGCGCGAACCGCTGCGCGAGGTACGTCTTGCCGGTGCCGGGGGGTCCGTAGAAGATGACCTGCTTCTTCTCCTCGAGCAGTCCCTGGATCTCGCGGAGGAAGTCCTCCTCGATGAGCAGCTCCTGCGCGGCCTCGCCGAGAGCGTCGTGGTCGGGCATGAGCGCCTTGTCGGAGCGGCGCAGGAGCCAGTACGCGAGCTGGGCCTGTCCCCACGGGTCGCCCGGCAGCAGGGGGTCGAGCGTCTGCCGGAGCAGGGCGTTGGTCTCGACGTGCGTGCGGCCCCGGGACTTGCCCTCGGTCCAGCGCGCGGGGCCGCCGAGGCGGCCAAGCATGGCGATCTTGCCCGAGTCGCCGCCGAGGGCGAAGAGGGGCAGCCAGTGCTCGGGGTGCGCGATCGCGAAGAGCTTGAGCACGACGCTCTCGCCGAACCCCTGGACCGGGACGTCGTCGGAGCCGAGAACCCGGTTGATCCGCTCCTCGTCGCGGCCCTCGCCCCACAGCAGGTCGCGCACCATGACGCGCAGCTCGTCGATGCCGGCGGCGTCGAGGGCGTTGATGCTGCTGATGAGGACCGACTGGGCGCCGATGTCACCGTAGCCGCGGGTCGACACGATCCGCTTGAAGGTCGGCAGGTCGAACGCCTCGAGGCCCTCACGGGACAGGCAGGCCGCGAAGACCCGACGCTGCTCCTGGTGCCAGGCGTCCCGCTCGCTCGGGTAGGGCCGCTCGGTCTTGAAGATCTCGACCTCACTCTCGAGGTCGACCATGGCGGCGAGCTCGAGGCTGGGGTCGTCGAGGGGACCGCGCTGGCTGGAGGTCATGAAGCGCAGCAGCGGCGTCAACGTGCGCGCCGTGGCGACGATGTCGTCGGCGAAGTCGGCGCGGCCGACTGCCTCGTCGCTCTTCCACCAGCGGCCCACGAAGGCCTCGCCGCCGGGGTACTCGCGCCCGACCGGCTCGAGCCGATCGGTGCGACCGTCCTCGTGGACGCGCAGGAAGCTCAGTCCGCGTGGGAGGTGCTCCTGGACGATGGTGCCGACCTCGCGGTGCTGCTGGTCGCTCTGGCCCTCCCAGCCGCCGTGGAGGCCGAACGCGACGCCGGACGGGGTGACCCAGAGGCGGAAGCCGGGGGCACCGGCCCCGCCGACGAGGATCCAGGCGGCGTACAGGTCGGAACGGTACGCGGCCTCCTCGCCCACGTGCTGCTGCAGCGCGAGGGTGGGTGCCTCGAGGTAGAGGCCCGTCTCGGTCGAGAGCCGCTCGATGAGGCTGTCGCTGATGTGGTCGGCCTCGCCGCGCAGCTGGCGCGCGAGGTCGGCCGCGCGGTCCTCGCGCTTGACGCTGGCGTAGCCGGTCGAGGGGCGGAAGTCTGCCGCGATCTCGGCGGCCTCGACGCACATGTCGAGCACCTTGGGCGCGATGCCGACGAAGGCCACCGTCTCCTTGAGGTACCAGAGGATGCGAGCGGCGTACTTGGGGTCCTCGGGCCGCAGGGCCGAGCAGAGGTCGGCGAATGCGACGTAGCGCTCCGCGTGGCTGAGGCCGCGCTCGAGCCAGCCGAGCCGCTGGAGCATGTGTGGGGCGTTCTCCCACATGTGCGGCCACTCGCCGCCGTCGTCGGTCGACCAGAAGAGCGAGAGCACGTATGCCGTGTGGCCCGGTCCCGGGGCCCGCTGACCGCGCGAGCCGCCGCGGGCGAGGAAGGCCTCCATGGCCTGGAGCTTGTCGCCGGCGTCCTGCGGGGAGGCCGGCGTCTGGAGGGTCAGCTTGAGCAGGCTCACGACCTCGGCGTGGTCATCCTCGGCACGGCGCACGAGCGAGGCGAGCCAGGGTCCGCCGATGGGCCCGAAGCCGACGTAGGGACCGTCCTTGCGGGTCCACTGGTTCATCGCCTCCTTGAAGGCGACGAGGTCGCTGGAAGCCACGAGGTCGGCGAGGATCTCGCGCAGCTCGCCGTTGCGTGCGCCGCGTTCGGAGTCGAGCTCGGCGAAGAGTGCCTGGGCATCCTTGTCCGCCTCGGCGGCACGCTCGATGAGGGCGTACTTGGCGCGCCAACGCTTGACGTCGACGGTGTCGGTGCGAGACATGGGACTCCTTGGCGCCCACTTCTAGAGCGCATAGCTACTGCGCACGTGGAGGTGCGCGCAGGACCGCGAGAAGGTTACCTGCCAGTCGTCCATGCTCCGAACTCGCGGTGGCTCCCCTGCAGCCCGGAAAACGCAGCGTCGACGGTCCCTGATGGCAGCGAATCGCCACCATTGTCACCCGAGCTCGCCTGCCCCGTGGACCCGGGGCCCTGTGGACGAGGCGGCGGCCTCGGCGTGCGGGTGCGGCACGATCGTCGTAGGTTGCCGTCGAGGAGCGAAGGCTGCGAGACGCACCTCACGCGACACAACCGCAGGATGATCGTCGATCGACAGGGGATGCCGATGACCGCCGCCGCACGCCCACACCGACACCGCCCCGTCCTTGCGTATGCCGCTGGCGTCGTCGCGATGGTCACGCTGGGTGGGTGCACGGGCGGCGGAGACCCCAGCCCCACGCTGACGACTCCCCCGGTTGGATCGTCGTCGAGCACCACGACATCCGCGGCACCCACCACGACGTCAAGGACCCCCAACCCCACGACGTCCGCCGACCCCGTCCTCGCCAAGATCCCCTCCGCCGCACGCGGGGAGACACAGGCAGGTGCGGAGGCGTTCGCACGCTTCTATATGCAGCAGGTCAATAGGGCCTTCGTCAAGGGCGATCCATCATCTCTGTCGGGCCTTGCAAAAGGGTCATGCTCAATCTGTGCACAGTTGAGTGGTTCCGCAAAGGAACTACGCGACAAGGGTCGCCATCACCAAGGGCTTTCCATTGAAGTGGCATCTGCAACAGCAAATCGCTACGACGACGAGGTTCGATCTGTAGTTGTCTGGATCGAGCAGCACAAGGTCCCTGTGGTGAATGCGAAGGGCGTAAAGGTCGATGAGACGACCGCGGACAAGGGGGCCTTCTTGGCGACTCTGGCGTTCGACGGTCGCTGGCGCGTAGCCCGACTGCAGGTCGCCAAATGAGGTCCCTGATGAGGGCCATGGTCGGCGGCGCCATGGCCATCGCCCTTGTGTGCGTTCTGACGCCCCAATCTGCCCAAGCTGGCTGCGACACGGCAGTGCTCAGGACGTGCGGGACCGACGAGCATGCAGCGACACTATTGACCCGCGGCCAAGTATTGGCCCTGGAGAAATATCCTGGCGACAACGGCGGACAGATAGTCGAGGCGCGTCCTTTGGATGCTCCGATCTACGACTATGTTTCCCTGAACGATTGCGTCCCGGCCCGACCGGAAACCCCAACGGAACAGGTCACATGCTCGCACGCGCTGCGAGACTGCCCGCCAGACGAGATTGGACCGCTCCTCCGCATCTGGCGACGGACGATTCAAAACGGCGCTGTCGTTGAGCCATGGAGCACACGAGGTTTGACATGTGCCTCCGACGTGGCGCCCGGAGCACGACCGACCTTGACCATGGCTGACGTCAAGGGCCAGTTCATGCGGACGCCGTGGTCGAAGCCGCAGATCTCGAGCCAACCGGCCGGGAACACGACTCTCGTCAACCTGCGAACCTACTTCCAGGTCGAATGGGCGGCCCGGGGCTTTGAGCCAGGCGAGATCGACTCCTCCGTGCTGCGAGGGATCCCGGTCCAGATCCGACCGAAGCTGGTCGGGTTCACCTACGTTCTCGGCGACGGTTCGACGGTGGGCCCGACGACATCGACCGGTGGCGTCTACCCCGACGGCGACGTCACCCACGTGTACCGGGCCACGGGCGAGTACCCGGTGCGGGTCCAGACCACCTTCGGCGCGGACTTCAGCCTCGACGGCTCGACGTGGGACGAGATCCCCGCGACCGTGACCGTGCCGGGGCCGGCGACGACCGTGACGGTGCGCGAGGCGAAAGGCGTGCTGGTCAACCGCTGAGCCGTCGTGGGCCACGACGAGAGAAGTGACCGATCCCGACGCGGTGCGTCAGGACCTCGGGCCGGGCTCGTCGTCGAAGCTCAGCGTCCCCTGCGTCGGGCGCGCCGTCGGCGGGACAGCCTCCGGGGCAGTGTCTTCCCGGACAGGCTTCGGGCGCTCATCATCATCATCAGAGATGCGGGCACCGGCGCCCGGCACGATCTCCCCGCTGCGCTGCTCGGAGTCGACCTGCTCATCAACGGCAGCCAGCGCCACGGGATCGCCGACGCCCGCCAGGTCGCCGGTCGGCGTTGCCTCCGCGACAGGCGAGACGTCTCCAGCCTCTCCCGCGGCGTCCAGGTCAGGCGCCTCCCCGGCCGGCAGCTGCGGCCCGGGGTCAGGCACCTCCCCAGCCGGTAGCTGCGGCCCGAGTTCCGGAGCCTGCGGTCCCCGGGCACCATCGGTCGTGGCGTCGCCGGTTCTGGACAGTAGGGCGTCCTCGTCCTCCGCGTCGCGAATCCAGGCCTCCGCGGGCCCAGGCGCTTCGGAGAACGACGTACGCGCCCCACCGAACTGGGACGCATCATCCCCGGCGTCCTCGGCGTCCCCGGCGTCCCCGGCGTCCCCCGCGTCCCCGGCGCCCTCGGCACCCTCGTCGTGACCAGGGCCGTGGGCCCGCTGCTCCCCTACGACGACCGCCGCGGCGAGGTCGGCGGCGCCGACGCCCCCGACGGCTCCACCCACGGCCGCGCCCGGTGAGACGACGGGTGCAGCCTCGGGCTCGCGCTCCGTGGCCGTGTCCGCCACGTCCGGGCCGGCGGGTGCAGGCACTGCCTGCGACGACCGAGCCTCGATGCCCACCGTCCTGCTCGCTCGCCGAACGGTGAGGATCCACGTGATCGCCGCCCCGAGCACCAGCGCCAGCAGCAGGATCAACCACTTCATGGCGTGACCTCCGACGCGCTCGCGCCTTCGCGATCGGCCACGGGCTCGCTCTCCGACCTCGCTGTCACCAGGCGGGCGGACACCGCGATGGCGACGAGCGACCCCACGACGAAGCCGACGATGCTCCACAGGAAGCCGCTCAGGAAGCCGCCGTCGCTGCGAGCGAGGACACCGAGGAGCACGCTCACGACGACCAGGGCTGCCCACCAGGCGCCGCCGATGTCAGTCCGGTACGAGCGCGTCACGGTCTTCCCACTGCTGTGGGCCTGCTGGGCCATCGGTCCTCCACGGGTCAGGCGTCGCGCGGTCGCGACCACGCTTGGACGCTACCCCGCCGGCCGGCGCAGAGACAGGTGACACCCCTGCGTCTTGCCGCGTCGTCGCCCCTTGCCCTGGCGGCTCAGGCCGCTGCGCAGTCGCCCTCTGCCGGCAGCACGGCCACCGCGTCCGGTGCCGCGATGGCTACGGCGTGCAGCGTGAATCGGACCGCGCGGCAGGCATCCTCGAAGGCGGCGCGCAGGTCGCGGTCACGGGGGTTGGGGACCGCGCGGCCCGGTCGCGCGATCACGATGACGACGTCCCGCACGTCGTGGCGCGCCACCTCGGTGAGCAGCAGACCCACGCCCTCGACGACCTGGCTGACGTCGACGCGACCCGGCTCGTCCGGCAGGCAGATCGGCTGGAGCAGACGGCCGTTGGGGTGGCAGAGCAGGAGGTAGGTGGCCCCGTCGGACCTTGCCTGCTCCGTCACGATGAGGTCGACCACCCCCTCGAAGACGTCGGGGTCGGTGATCGGTCGTTGGGCCCAGTCCCGCGGCAGGTCGTCGAAGCGCATGGGTCGAGCATGGCTGCGACCGGTGACAGTCGGCCGACGTTGTCCACACGCCCCCGGGGCCGCAGGGCTCAGGCCGGGGGCGTGTACCTGCCGTCGATGACGGTCCAGCCGCCGTCGACGAAGAGCTGGCTGCCCGTGACGAACGACGACGCGTCCGAGGCGAGGTAGACGACCGCGCCGACCAGCTCGTCGGGTCGCGACCACCGGCCGAGGGCGCTCTTGCTGGCATATGCCTCCGACCACTCGGGCACCGCGCGGATCTGCGCCGTCAGGGGCGTGTCGACGATGCCCGGGGCGATCGCGTTGACGCGGACGCCCTGCTGCCCCAGCTCGACGGCAGCGGCGCGCAGCAGCTGCACGAGCCCCGCCTTCGTGGCCGCATACACGCCCTGCCCCGGCTCGACGGTGACGGCCCGGATCGAGCTGAAACCCACGATGCTCCCCCGCCCGCGCTCGGCCATGCCGGCGCCGAAGGCGCGCACGAGGTCGAACGAGGCGCGCAGGTTCAGGCCGACGACCCGGTCGAACTCGTCCGCCGTGTAGTCCAAAAGCCGCTTGCGCACGTTGGTGGCCGCGGTGAAGACGAGCACGTCGACCTCGCCGAGATCGGCAGCCGCCCTCGTGACCGCGGATGCGTCGGTCACGTCGAGCTCGTACGCCTCGGTGCCGGCTCCCAGGGCCGCGGTCTCCTTCGCGGCATCGAGGTCGCGGTCGGCACAGACGACCTCGGCGCCGTGCGCGGCGAGCGCGAGCGCGCTCTCGCGGCCGATGCCGCTGCCGGCGCCGATGACGACCGCGCGTCGGCCGTCGAGCCGGAACATGCGCGAGTAGTCCGGTCGGGCGTTCTGGCCGGGCGCCGTGGTGGTCGGCTCGGTCGTCGCCTCAGTCATGGTCGCTCCCTGGTGTGTGCGCGGACGGGCGGATGATCGCCATGCGGGTGACGGTCAGCTCCTCGATGGCGAAACGCGGGCCCTCACGGCCCACGCCGCTGTCCTTCACCCCGCCGTACGGCATGACGTCGGACCGGAAGCCGGGGACCTCGTTGACGACGACCCCGCCGGTCTCGATCCGGTCGATCGCGGCGAACGCCGAGCCGAGTCCTTCGGTGAAGACGCTGGCGTGCAGGCCGTAGCGCGAACGGTTGACGACGTCGATGGCGGCGTCGAGGTCGGGCACCGAGCGCACGACGACCACGGGACCGAAGACCTCCTCGTCCCACGCCAGCTGCCCGTCCGGGACGTCGAGCAGCACTGTCGGCTCGATGATCCCGTCGCGTATGCCGCCACCGTGCACGAGGGTGCCCCCGGCGTCGCACGCGGCGCGCACCCAGGCGACCACGCGCTCGGTCGACCGAGGGTCGATGAGGGCCGAGACCCGGGTCGCCGCGTCGCGCGGGTCACCGACGACGACCTGGTCTATCCGCGCCGACAGGGCGGCGAGGAAGCCCTCACGCGCCGACTCCACGACGACGACCCGCTGCACGCTGATGCACGCCTGACCGGACGCGTAGTAGCCGCCGCGGACGACGGCGTCGGCGGCTGCGGCGATGTCGGCGTCCGCCGCCACGACGAGCGCTGCGTTGGAGCCCAGCTCGAGCAGCACCTTGGTCGGAGCGGCGTCGCGGGCGATCTGGTGGCCGACCGACGCCGAGCCGGTGAACGACACCGCGGCGACGCGCGAGTCGGTCGTCAGCGTGACGCCGACATCCACGCCCCCGGTGACGAGCTGGACACCGGCGCGGGGGCCGCCTGCAGCGGCCAGCGCCTCGCGCAGCACGTGCACGAGCCACAGGGTGGCGAGCGGGGTCTGCGGGGCCGGCTTGACGACGACCGGGCAGCCGGCCGCGAGGGCCGGGGCGAGCTTGTGGACGGCGAGCAGCAGGGGGTAGTTGAACCCGGCGATCCCGACGACGACACCGATCGGCTTGCGCACCCAGAAGCCGACGAGCCCCTCACCGCTCGGCAGCAGGTCGAGCGGCACCGTCTCGCCGTGCAGACGCGCGACCTCCTCGGCTGCCGTGACGAGCGTCAGGAGGGTCCGGTCGACCTCGACGCGGCAGTCGACGAGCGGCTTGCCGGTCTCAAGGACGAGCAGCATCTCGACGTCGGCGCGCCGCTCCGAGATGACCCGGTGCGTCTCGACCAGCGCGGCGCGGCGCACGTGCGACGGAAGGGAAGCCATCTGCTCACGGACGTCAGCAGCACACGCAAGCGCTTCGGCCGCCGTCTCGCTCGTGCCCACCGGGGCCTGGGCGACGGCCTCTCCGGTGAAGGGGAAGGTCACGGTCGACGTCTCGTCCACGGCGACCCAGCAGTCGCCGACCGGCAGTCCGGCAGGGTGTTCGGGGGTGTACGTCGTCGTCACGATGGGTCTCCTACGAGATCGGCTGCGCCCGCTCCGGCGATGGCCCGGCGCATGCTGGGGGCCGCCCGCAGGAGGCGTTGGGTGTACGGGTGCTGCGGGTCGGCGAAGATCTGTTGCGTGGCCCCGGTCTCGACGACCTCGCCGTCACACATGACGGCCACGCGCTCGCACACGTGCCGCACGACGGACAGGTCGTGCGACACGAAGACGAGGGTGAGCCCGAGGTCGCCGACGAGGTCGGTGATGAGGTTGAGCACCTGGGCGCGCACCGACACGTCGAGCGCGCTCACCGGCTCGTCGGCGAGCAGGATCGACGGCGAGGGTGCGAGGGCCCGGGCGATCGAGATGCGCTGACGCTGACCACCGGAGAACTGGTGCGGGAAGCGGTCTCCCGCCTCGGGACCCAAGCCGACGGCCTCGAGCAGCTCGGCGACGCGGGCCCGCCGGTTCGGCAGCCTCTGGGCCACGAGCGGCTCGGCGACGATGTCGCGCACCCGCATCCTCGGGTCGAGTGAGCCCATCGGGTCCTGGAAGACGAGCTGGAGGGACGAGCGGAGGAAGCCGAGCTGCTTCTCCGGCAACCCCGACACGGTGCGTCCCTCGACCTGCACCTCTCCACTCGTGGGCTGGTCGAGGCCGGCGAGCAGGCGCATGAGCGTCGACTTGCCGCACCCGGACTCGCCGACGATGCCGAAGCGCTCGCCGCGAGCCACCTCGAACGACACCCCCTTGAGGGCCTCGACGACAGGCCCCGGCTCGCGCACGGAGGTGCGCGGACGCCGGTACCTGCGCCGCAGGTCGCGCACGCTGATCGCAGGGGTGGTCATGACGCACGCTCCGCGCCGGCGGGGTGGTGGCAGGCGAACCCGTTGCCCGGGTCGGGCCCGGCCCACGCGGGTTCGGTCGCACACACTTCGGTGGCGTGGTCGCAGCGGCTGCGGAAGACGCACCCGTCCGGGAAGGTTCCCGCCGAGGGGACGGTGCCCCTGATCGTCGGCAGGCGCCCTCCCGCGGCAGCCGAGTCGAGGTCGGATGCGGCGAGCAGCCCCTGGGTGTAGCGGTGGCGCGGGCGACGGAAGACCTCCGTCACCGGTCCGGCCTCGACGACACGGCCGCCGTACATCACGAGGACGCGCTCGCACACGGTGGCCACGACGGAGAGGTCGTGGGTGATGAAGAGCAGGGCGGCGTCGCGGGCGGAGACGCCACGCACGATGAGGTCGAGCACCCGCGCCTGGACGGTGACGTCGAGCGCGGTCGTCGGCTCGTCGCAGACGAGGAGTGACGGGTCGTTGGCCAGCGCGATCGCGACGACGACGCGCTGCCGCTGGCCGCCCGACAGCTGGTGGGGGTATGCCCTCGCCGCGTCCCCAGGGTCGGGAAGCCCCACCTGGTCGAGCAACTCCACGGCTCGCGCCCGGGCGGCGCGCTTGTCGCGGCCGCCCCGCCCCGCGTGGATCGTGATCACCTCGGCCACCTGGTCACCAACGCGCATCGTCGGGTTGAGGGCCGTCATCGGCTCCTGGAACACCATGGCGACGTCGCGACCGCGGATCGCGGCCAGGTCCCGCTCGCGGGCACCGACGAGGTCGTGCCCGACACCCGCGAGGCGGATCGAGCCGCTGACGTGCGCGTCGTCGGGGAGCAGGCCGAGGAGCGCGAGGCTCGTCAGCGACTTGCCGGACCCGGACTCGCCGATGAGGCCGACCCGCTCGCCCCGGTCGATGCTGAAGGTCACGTCGTGCAGCAGGTGGAAGCGGCCGAGCCGCACGTCGAGTCCCTGCACGTCGAGCACCCGCGAGGTCGAGGCGTCCTTCGGGCGGGTCTCTGCTGCGAGAACGCTCATCGCCGGTCCTCCATGCGGGGGTCGTAGTGGTCGCGCAGTCCGTCGCCGAGCAGGTTGAAGCCGAGCACGGCCAACGCGATCGCGATACCGGGCACGATGGCGAGCCGCGGCGCCGCGAAGAGCAGCTCCTGGCTCTCCTGGAGCATCCGGCCCCAGCTCGGGGTCGGCGGTGGCGTGCCGAAGCCGAGGAACGACAGCGCCGCCTCAGCTAGGACCGCGATGGCGAACGACACGGAGGCCTGCACGATGACGAGGCCGCTGACGTTCGGCAGCACGTGGTGCACGCCGATCGCCCAAGGGCCGCGCCCGGCCGCCCGCGCCGCCAGGACGTACTCGGTGCTGAGCACCTGCAACGAGCCGCTGCGCACGAGCCGCACGAAGCTCGGCACCGAGGCGATGCCGATCGCGACCATGGCCACGAGGGTGCTCCCGCCGTAGACCGCGCTGAACATGATGGCGAGCAGCAGGGCCGGGAAGGCGAGCAGCAGGTCGATGCCGCGCATGAGCGGCTCCCCGGCCCGGCGCGGCGCCATCGCAGCGACGATGCCGAGCGGCACACCGACGAGGCCGGCGACACCGACGGCGACGAGGCCGACGAAGAGCGTGGTCCGCGCGCCGACGAGGATCTGGCTCAGCACGTCTCGGCCGAGCTTGTCGGTGCCGAGCGGGTAGTCGGGGTCGCCGATGGGCCGCAACCGGGCCGACGCGTCGACGAAGGTCGGGTCGTGCGGGGTCCACACGAACGACACGAGCGCCATGAGCACGACGAGGCCGACGAGCCCGAGGCCGACGAAGAAGCTCGCGCCCGGTCGGCGCCGCGCTCCAGATGGGGATGCCGTGGGCGGCATCTCGTCCGGAGGCAGGGTCGCTTCCGCGGTCGCCGGTGTCGGCCCGTCGAGGGGACCGGCAGGGCGAGGTGTCAGGTCGGCGCTCATCAGGTGGCCACCTTCAGTCTCGGGTCGATGACGAGGTAGAGCAGGTCGACGACGAAGTTGACGAGGAGCACGGCGAGGACGAGCAGCATGACGATGTCCTGCACGAAGATGAGGTCGCGGTTGGCCACCTGGTCGAGCAGCAGGCTGCCGAGGCCCGGGATGACGAACACGCGTTCGACGACGACGGCACCGATGAGCAGGGTCGCGAGCTGGAGTGCCAGCACCGTGACGACGGGGATCGCCGCGTTGCGGAACCCGTGACGGCGCAGCGCCCGACCTGCGCCCAGCCCCTTGGCCCGAGCCGTACGGATGTAGTCCTCGCGCTGCACATCGAGGATCGAGCTGCGCACGTAGCGGGTCAGGACCGCCCCCTGCACCAGCCCGAGCGCGAGCACCGGCAGGATGAGCTGTCGCAGGAACTGCACGGGGTCCTCGTTGGGCGGTGTCCAGCCGTTGGCCGGCAGCCACTGCAGCTTCACGGCGAAGACGGTGATGAGCAGGATGCCTGCGAGGAAGGCGGGCACGGCCACGCCGACCTGCGACAGCGCCGAGAGCACAAGGCCGCTCGGTTTGCGGTGCCGCAGCGCCATGACCGTCCCCAGCGGGACCGCGATGACGAGGGCGAGCACCATGGCGCAGACGACGAGCCACATCGTCACCTGGAGCCGGTCGATGATCTGGGGGGCGATCTCCACCTGGGAGACATAGCTCGTGCCGAGGTCGAACCTGATGAACCCCGCCATCCACGAGACGTACTGGCTCAGCAGCGGCCTGTCGAGACCGAACTCCTGACGCATCTGGGCAACCGAGGCCTCCGAGGCGTTGACGCCCAGCGCGACCCGCGCCGGGTCGCCGGGCAGCAGCGCCATGAAGGCGAAGACGAGCATGGAGCTGACGACGAGGCTCGCGACGAGCGTCGCCGTGCGTCTGAGGATCTGGAGCAGCATGATGTCCTGTCGGGGTCAGGCGGGTCGGCCGCTGTCGGCCACCGGGTCGTGCGGGACCGGCCGGTGCGTGTCCGGCCGGTCCCCGACGGTCACGACCTGGCCAACCCAGCGAGCTCGAACGACTCCGTGATCGCGTTCTTCGGCAGCCCGGTGATGCCCTTCTCGGCAACCATGAGGTTCGGCAGGATGAAGAGCACGTCGCCGGCCGCGTCCTCGGACAGCTCCTTGGCCGCCTTCTTCATGAGCGTCACCTGCTCCTCGGGCGTTCCCGAGTCGGCGGCCCTCAGGTCGGCCTGCAGCTGCTTGTTGTCGTAGCGGGTGTAGTACTTCGGGTCCCCGAAGACGGTGGGCAGGTCGCGGGGCTCGACGTGCGCCACGATCGACATGTCGTAGTCGGCGTCGGTGAACACCGTCGAGAGCCACACCGCCGGGAACTCCAGCTGGTCGAGCGCGACCTTGAAGCCCGCCTGCTCGAGCTGGCTCTTGACCACCTGGCCGCACGACACGGCATACGGCAGCGACGGGATGCGCAGGCGCACGGGCGACGCGGCGGCGTTCGTCTGGGCCAGCAGGGCCTTGGCCTTGGCGAGGTCGTGCGGGAAGAGGCCGGTGAGGTCCTCGTACCACGGGTCGGTCGGCGGGACCATGCTGCCGGCGAGGGTGCCGTGGCCGGCCCAGCACGTGTCCATCAGCGCCTTGTGGTCGATCGCGTAGCGGGCCGCCTGGCGGACCTTGAGGTCGTTGAACGGGGCCTTGCCGTTGTTGAACGAGAGGAGCACCTCGCCGTTCGTCGTGCCCTCGACGATCTCGTAGGCGTCGTTGCCCTGGAACTGTGCGAGCGACTCGGGCGCCTGCACCGTGCCGATGACGTCGATGGTCTTCGTCAGCAGCGCGTTGTTGAGGGCTGTCGGGTCCTTGAAGTACTTGAGCGTGACCTGCTGGAAGAAGGGCTTGGTCCCCCAGTAGGCCGGGTTGGCCTTGAAGCTGATCGAGTCGCCCCGGCGCCACTGCTCGAACACGAACGGGCCCGTGCCGACGGGCTTCGTCGCGAGGTCGGGCACGGCCTTCTCGGTCATCATGGCGCCGACGCGTGTCGACATCCGGTAGAGCCAGTTGTTGCTGGGCTGGCTCAGCGTCACCTGGAGGCGCGTGTCGCTGAGGGCCTTGGCGTCCTTGACGACGTCCATGGCGGCCTTGAGCGAGACCGTCCAGTCGCTCTTGACGCGGTTGATGGAGAAGACGGCGTCCTTGGCCGTGAAGGGCTGTCCGTTGCTGAACTTCGCGTTGTCGACGAGGTCGAAGGTGTACGTCTTGCCGTCCTCCGAGACGGTCCACGACTTCGCGAGCGACGGCGTGATCTTGCCCTGCTGGTCGACGGCCACGAGGGTCTCGTAGACGTTGTCGAGCAGCGCCTGCGGGATGGCGGCACCGTCCTTCGTCGTGAAGTCGAGGCTCACCGGCTCCGCGACGAGACCGACGGTGAGGGAGGTGTCGCCGCTCCCGCCCCCGCTCGCTCCCCCGGTGCCGCCAGAGCCCGAGGTCCCGGAGCCGGCGGAGCAGGCCGCGGTGAGGGCGAGGAGCAGCGCCGTGGCCGCTGCCGTGCCGATGCGAGTGTGCTTCATCGTGACTCCATCTCGTGCAGGACCGCTGCAGCCAGCTGCGAGGTGCTCGCCGTGCCGCCGAGGTCTGGGGTGTGGTTGTGTGCTGAGCGGAGGGTGGCGGCCAGGGCCGCCCGGACCGCCTTGGCGGGTCCGGTGTGGCCGAGGTCGTCGAGGAGCATGGCCCCGGAGAGCAGGCACGCCGTGGGGTTGGCGATGCCGCGTCCGGCGATGTCCGGCGCGGAGCCGTGCACCGGTTCGTAGATACCCGGGACGCTGCCACCGGGCAACACGTTGGCGCTGGGGGCCATGCCCATGCCGCCGGCGAGGACGGCCGCGAGGTCGCTGAGGATGTCGCCGAAGAGGTTGCCGGCGAGGAGCACGTCGAGCGAGTGCGGGTGCTGCACGAGGCGAGCGGCCATGGCATCGACCAGCACGACCTCCAGCTCCACGTCCGGGTGGCGCGCTCCCACCTCGCGGACGACCGCGTCCCAGAGCGGGTAGCCGTGGCGCATCGCGTTCGACTTCGTCACGAGGGAAAGACGTCCGCGCCGCTGCTCGGCCATGGTGAACGCGTGCTCGGCGGCACGTTCGATGACGCGCCGCGAGTGGACGGCCACCTCGATGCCCAGGTCGTGACCGGTGCCGGCATGGGCGACCCCTCCGGCGCCGACGTACTCGCCCTCCGTGTTCTCGCGGACGATGACGAGGTCGACGCCCTCGACGTCCCGCACTCGGCTCGGCACGCCCTCGAAGGCACGCACCGGCCGTACGTTGACCGCCAGGTCGAGCTGCTGGCGCAGGCCGATGATCAGGCCCCACACGAGCTCGTGGTCGGGCACGTCCGGCCGGCCCACCGCCCCGAAGAGCACGGCGTCGTGGCGTCGCACGATGTCGGCGCCGTCGGCGGGCATCGCGGCCCCCTCGCGGAGGAACCGGTCGGCGCCCCAGTCGAGCTCGGTGACCTCGAGGCGCTCGCCATGGCTCTCCAGGGCTGTCGTGAGGATCGGCAGGGTGGCAGCGACGACCTCGGGACCGACACCGTCGCCCGGGATGGCTGCGAGTCGCACCGTCATTGGCTCTCCTTGCTCGGCGTCCGCTGATGTTCACTGGTCTGACCAGTAGACTTTTTCGCCGTCAGAGGTACCGTTTCTCTCATCAGGCCGGATGTCAAGACCTCGTCCGGCCGGCCACCGCGGCCCGAGGGCCGTCCGACGCGGAAGGACGTCCATGCCGCATCCGTCTGGCCGACCGGCCAGCCTCACCGCCACCGAGCTCGTCGCCGCCTACGACTCGGGACACCTCTCACCCGTCGAGGTGCTCGCCGACGTCATCGACGTCATCGAGGCGCGCGAGTCCGAGCTGAACGCGTTCTGGCAGCTCGATCTGGAAGCCGCCCGTGTCACGGCTACAGCAAGCGAAAAGCGTTGGCGCAATAGGGAGCCCGTCGGCCCGGTCGATGGCGTCCCGGTGACCATCAAGGAGAACCTCGCACGCGCAGGGGTTCCGATGCCCGCGGGCACCGCCGGCGTCGAGCCCGTCGTGCCGACGCGCAGCAGTCCCCTCGTCGAGCGCATCGAGGAGTCCGGCGGAGTCGTGCTCGGCTCCACGGTGATGCCGGACTGGGGCATGCTCAGCTCCGGCGTGTCGAGCCTGCACGGCATCACCCGCTCCCCCTGGGATCCCACTCTGACGACGGGCGGCTCGAGCTCGGGCGCCGGCGCCGCGGCGGCCGGCGGCTACGGTCCCCTGCATGTTGGCACCGACATCGGTGGCTCCATCCGGCTGCCCGGCACCTGGCTGGGCCTCACTACGCTCAAGCCGAGCGCCGGACGGGTACCCCTCGACACGCCCTACCTCGGCCGCGCAGCGGGCCCGCTGACGCGGTCGGCCCGGGACGCCGCCCTGCTCCTCTCGGTCATCAGCCGGCCGGACCCCCGCGACTGGACGAGCCTGCCGCCGACCGACCTCGGCACCGTGCTGCCGTCCGAGGCGCTCGACGTCGCGGGGCTCCGGATCGGCCTGCACCTCGATGCCGGGTGCGGCCTCGCGCTCGACCAGGAGGTCTGCCGTGCCGTCGCGGCCGCTGCTGCCGTCTTCGCCGACGCCGGCGCGGAGGTCACCCGCCTTGCCCCCTTCATGACGCCAGCGATGCTCCGAGACCTCGACGAGTTCTGGCGGGTCCGGTCGCTCACCGACTTCGACGCCCTGGCACCGGAGGCGCGGGAACGGGTGCTCCCGTTCATCCAGCGGTGGGTGCTCGCCGTGCGTGACGTCGACGGCCGATCCGTGCTGCGCGACTACGCCAGCATCATGGCCCTCCAGCAGGCCACGGTTGCGGCCACCGAGGCGTTCGACCTCGTGCTCTCCCCCGTGGCGCCCGTGACGGCCTTCCCCGCCGAGTGGCCGATGCCGTGGGGCGAGGCCGACGAGGGCATGGCCCACATCGGCTTCACGGCGCCCTACAACATGTCAGGCCAGCCGGCCGCGTCCGTCAACTGCGGCTTCACCACCGACGGACGCACCATCGGTCTGCAGATCTCCGGGCGGCGCTTCGACGACGTGGGCGTGCTACGGGCCGTCGACTGGTACGAACGGCACCGAGGCGCCGCGGCGACTCCCGTGTGGCCCATCCCGGAGACAGGAGACGAGCGTGGCTGAGACTCCGACGAGCCCGCCGACCTCGTCCGGCGACCACGGCTTCGAGCCGGTGCGGTCGGTCCGTCTCTACGAGCGCATCGTCGAGCAGGTCGAGGAGGCGATCGGGCGCGGTGAGCTGCGCCCCGGCCAGCGGCTGCCGAGCGAGCGTGATCTCGTCGTGCAGTTCGGCACCAGCCGGGCCACCGTCCGCGAGGCCCTGCGCGTGCTCGAGAGCAACGGCGTCGTGCGCTCGCGTGCCGGAGACCCGAACGGTCCCGAGATCCTGCCCTTCACGACGGGCGGGTTGACCAAGCAGATGCGTCGCCTGGCCCGAGCCGACGGGCTCTCGCTCTCGCAGCTGCTCGTGTCGCGGATGATGCTCGACTCGACGGCGAACCGGCTCGCGGCCGTGCTGCGCACCCCCGCCCAGCTGGCCGAGATGGATGCGGCCATCGAGCAGATGCGGGCGGCAGTCGAGGGCGGCTACACCTCGTTCAGCGAGGCCGACTTCGCCTTCCACGAGGCGATCGCCCGCGCGAGCGGCAACACCCTCATCCAGGTCTGCAACGGTGTCGTCCGCGACACGGTCCTGTCGCTCATCTCCGACAAGATCTCGCACGCCCGCAACGCGCAGGCGTTGATGAAGCGCTCGCTCGGCCACCACGAGCAGGTCCTGGCCGCGATCCGCGCCGGCGACGGCCCCGAGGCCGGTCGAGCCTCCCTGCACAGCCTCTACGACTACTACGCGACGTACGTCCCCAAGGCGGAGCGCGCGGCCCTCGAGGCCCTGCTCGACGACTGACCCGGCCCGCACGGCAGAATGCGTGGCCCCGGTGTGTCGTCGACGACAAGGAGAACAGCCCCCGTGAGCGTGCAGGTGAAGGTGCCGTCGATCGAACGTCGCATCGCAGAGGAGCTCGGCGTCCGCGACGGACAGGTGACGGCCGCCGTGGGCCTGCTCGACGGCGGCTCGACCGTGCCGTTCGTGGCGCGCTACCGCAAGGAGGTCACGGGTGGCCTCGACGACGCACAGCTGCGCACGCTCGAGGAGCGCCTGGGCTACCTGCGTGAGCTCGAGGAGCGCCGGGCCGCGGTACTCTCCTCCGTCGAGGAGCAGGGCAAGCTCGACGACACCCTGCGTGCCCAGATCCTCGCCGCCGAGACCAAGGCGCGGCTCGAGGACATCTACCTGCCCTTCAAGCCCAAGCGACGGACCAAGGCCCAGATCGCACGCGAGGCCGGCCTCCAGCCCCTCGCCGACCTGCTGATCGGCTCGCCCGACACCGACCCGTCGACCGCAGCAGCCGGGTTCGTCGACGCGGACCGTGGGGTCGCCGATGCGGCTGCCGCCCTGGACGGTGCGCGCGCGATCCTCGTCGAACGCTTCGCCGAGGATGCCGACCTCATCGGCGATCTCCGCGAGCGGGTGTGGAAGCAGGCCCACGTCGTCTCCCGCGTCCGCGCCGGCAAGGAGGAGGAGGGCGCCAAGTTCTCGGACTACTTCGACTTCTCCGAGCCGCTCGCGAAGCTGCCGTCGCACCGCATCCTCGCGCTGTTCCGCGGCGAGAAGGAGGACGTCCTCTCCCTCGAGATCAACCCCGCTGACCCCGCCGTCGAGCAGCAGCCCGGCCCGACGGCATACGAAAGGGCGATCGCGCACCGCTTCGGCATCGAGAACGCCGGACGCCCGGCGGACCAATGGCTCGCGGACACCGTTCGCTGGGCCTGGCGCACCAAGATCCTCGTCCACCTGGGCATCGACGCCCGCATGCAGCTGCGCCGCGCCGCGGAGGAGGAGGCGGTACGCGTCTTTGCCGCCAACCTGCGGGACCTGCTGCTCGCGGCGCCTGCCGGTGCGCGCACCACGATGGGACTGGACCCGGGCTTCCGCACCGGCGTCAAGGTCGCCGTCGTCGACGGGACCGGCCGTGTCGTCGCGACCGACGTCATCTACCCGCACGTCCCCCAGCACCAGTGGGACCGCTCGCTCGCGACGCTCGCGCGACTGGCCAAGGAGCACTCGGTCGACCTCGTGGCCATCGGCAACGGCACGGCGTCGCGTGAGACCGACCGCCTCGCCGCCGACCTCATCAAGGCGCATCCCGAGCTGGGGCTGACGTCGGCCGTGGTCTCCGAGGCCGGTGCCTCGGTCTACTCCGCCTCGGCCTTCGCATCGCAGGAGCTGCCCGGCATGGACGTGTCGCTGCGTGGGGCCGTCTCGATCGCTCGCCGGCTCCAGGACCCCCTCGCCGAGCTCGTCAAGATCGACCCGAGGTCGATCGGCGTCGGGCAGTACCAGCACGACCTCAGCCAGACCGCGCTCTCGCGCTCGCTCGACGCGGTCGTCGAGGACTGTGTCAACGCCGTCGGTGTCGACGTCAACACCGCCTCGGCTCCCCTGCTGACCCGCGTCTCGGGCATCACGCCGGGCCTCGCCGACAGCATCGTCGCGCACCGTGACGCGACCGGTCCGTTCCGCACCCGCAGGGCCCTCAAGGACGTGCCGCGCCTCGGGCCCAAGGCCTTCGAGCAGGCGGCCGGCTTCCTCCGCATCCCCGGCGGTGACGACCCGCTCGATGCCTCCGCGGTGCATCCGGAGGCGTACCCGGTCGTGCGGCGCATGCTCGAGTCGACGGGCCACGAGCTGACGTCGATCATCGGCAACACCACTGCGCTGCAGGCGATCCGCCCGGCGGATTACGTCGACGACACGTTCGGTCTGCCGACCGTCACCGACATCATCCGCGAGCTCGACAAACCCGGTCGGGACCCGAGGCCGACGTTCCGGACGGCAACGTTCAAGGAGGGCGTCGAGGAGCTCAAGCACCTTCGACCGGGCATGACGCTCGAAGGCGTCGTGACCAACGTCGCGGCGTTCGGTGCATTCATCGACGTCGGCGTCCACCAGGACGGCCTCGCCGACGTGTCGGCCCTGTCGAAGAACTTCGTGCGCGACCCGCGGGAGGTCGTCAAGCCCGGCGACGTCGTCATGGTGAAGGTGCTCGACGTCGACGTGCCCCGCAAGAGGATCTCGCTCACGCTGCGCCTCGACGACGAGGTGACGGCCCCGGGCGCCCCGGGCGCCCCGGGCGCCCGGAGTGAGCCCAGCGGCCAGAGCGGTCACGGACGTGGGCAGGCTCGTGGGGGCCAGCGGCGCGGCGGGCAGGGCTCCACGGGGCAGGGCTCCACGGGTCAGGGCTCCACGGGTCAGGGCTCCACGGGTCAGGGCTCCACGGGTCAGGGCTCCACGGGTCAGGGCTCCACGGGTCAGGGCGGCCGCGCCCGCCCGGCCGAGCCACCCGCGGACAGCGCCATGGCTGACGCCCTCCGGCGCGCCGGCTTCACCGGCTGAGGTCAGGACTCCGGCGCGGCCCGGTGGAAGACGGCCTCGACGTTGTTGCCGTCCGGGTCGCGCACGAACGCGCCGTAGTAGCCGGGGTGGTACTCCGGCCACAGGCGGGGCTCGTGCAGGGACTCGGCTCCGAGCTCGAGCGCCTTCGCATGGAAGGCCCGCACCGCTTCGACGCTGTCGGCCTGGAAGGCACAGTGCATCTCGCGGTTGGGCTCGGAACCCTGCCACCGGGTGATCCAGAAGTCCGGGTGGCCCTCGGTGCCGTAGCCGATGGCCACGCCGACATCCATCTGGCGACCGAAGCCGAGGACACCGAGGACCTCGTCGTAGAAGCGGGCGCTCGCGTCGAAGTCCGAGCAGTTGATGCCGTAGTGGTCGATCATGCCCCGAGGCTAGGCCCGAACCCGGTCCGACGAGGGGCCTTGACCCATTGTCATCCGGGCCAGTCTTTGGTCGACTGTCTGTGGTGGGTCCGGCCCATCAGGGGCCGGTCCGAGTGACCCGGAGGTGCCCATGAGCAGTTCAACGCAGTCGATCCCCGAGAACGCAGAGGATGCCGAGCTCGAGGGATCTCCCGCCGGCGTGCACTCGACGCTGACCGTCGGTGCGCCCGTCGACCGGGTGTGGCAGCACCTCATCAGCCCCCGTGGCACGGAGGCCCTCCTCGGCCCCGGTGTCACGCTGGGCAACAAGGGAGAGTCGTGGCACAGCTCCGAGGGCCCCCACGGCGTCGTGCGCAGCTACCACCCGATGGAGCAGGTCCGCGTGTCATGGCACCCGCACGAGGACGGCCCCCTCAGCATCCTCGACCTCCAGCTCAAGCCGGACGGTGACGGCACCCGGGTCGATCTCTACCACGAGGGCCAGGGCATCGCCGAGGACGGCGCCGGCGACAAGTCGCGCTGGGACGACGCCCTCGGCCGCTTCGCCCAGGAGCTCGACGCCTGACCGGTCAGCGCACGACCATGACGGGGCACGCCGCGTCGTGGATGATGCGGTGGCTGACCGACCCCAGCAGCATGCCGCTGAAACCACCGCGCCCGCGCGAGCCGACGACGATGAGCCCAGCGGTCGCGCCGAGGTCTGCGAGCGACTGTCCGGCGTCGCCGTAGAGGACCTCAGTCGTCACGATGACCTCGGGATGCTCCGCCCGCACCTGGCTCCCCGCGTCCACGACGGACTTCTCTGCGCTCTCGCGGATCTCATGCGTCTCGTCCGTCCCGCCCTTGGCCGTCTCGGCATAGGCCCAGGCCTCCATGGAACGGGCGTGGGCGACGCGGACGACATGGAGCACGGCGCCCTCCCGCTCAGCGACCTCCACCGCGGCGTCCAGGGCGCGCTTCGACGCTTCCGAGTCGTCGATGCCCACGACGACGTTGTGGTGCGGGCCCGGGCGCTGCGGTTTCGGGGCGGCGCCGGACTCGTCACCGGCGGGCCCCCGCAGGACCACGACCGGGCAATGGGCGTGCGCGGCGACCGTGTACGACGTGGAACCGAGCAGGCCGGCGCGAACGCGTCCATGACCGTGGCTGCCGACGACGACGAGGTCGGCCTCCTTGGACGCCTCCACGAGCTGGCTCGCGGGACTGCCAGGCATGGCTAGCGTCTCGATCTGCGACGGGTCGAGGATGGCTCCGGCCCGCTCTGACCCTTCGTCGACCGGCGACGTCGCGGCGTCCTCCTGCGAGAGGGTCGGGTCCTTGGCCATGTCGCCGCTGTGCACGATGGACAGGCGCTTGCCCTGTTGGCGGGCCGTCTCCGCCGCCCACTCGAGCGCCAGCTGTGATCCTGCCGAGCCGTCGTAGCCGACGACGATGCCGTGCGTGGTCCGTGCCTGGCCGTTCATGTGAGCACCTCTCGTGGGTCCGCGCCGGGCCGCTGCGCCGGGCGCCTCCATGGTCTCGCCAGAGTCCGCGGCTCCGAGGCGGTTTGTGACTACTCGGGCAGCTCGCCGGCGTTCCGAGCAGGCGTACGCCGCCGGGCCGGGACGCGCGTATGCCATGGGGCGGGCGCGCGTATGCCGCCGGGCCGGGACGCGCGACCCGGCCCGGCCACCCGGACCGGCGGCCTGCGCGGGCCGTCAGCCGACTGCCTTGAGCGCGTCCACCTCCCCGGCACCGAACCAGCTGTTGTGGCCGAGTCCGCCCTGGCACCGCTGCGGTGCACCACCGTCGAGGGCCGGGAAGAAGGCGTAGGGCGCGACGTCCGCCGGGCACGGGAACGGGTTGACCGCGTTCTGCAGGGCCGCCGACAACGCACCACCGGTCTTGCCGCTGACGCTGGCGATGAGCGCCGCGACCCCTGCCGCATGGGGAGAGGCCATCGAGGTGCCCTGCTGGTAGCAGTAGGCCGCTCCGCTGGCGTCGACGACACGTCGTGCCGCGAGGCAGGTCACCGTGAGGAGCGACGCTGGCCAAGTCGAGAGCACCCTGCCGTTGGGAGCAGCCGGTGTGAGCTGTAGGATCGAGTCCCCACCGGGCGCGGCGACGTCGACCGACGAGATGCCGAAGGACGAGTAGAAGGACTTCATCCGCAGGTTGCCGGTGGCACTCACACCGACGACCCCCGACACCTCGGTCGGGACCACCGCACAGGCGTTCGTGATGTCGCGGACGACTGGCGTGGCGTCGTCGGGACTCGTCGCGTCCTGGGTCGGGTGCGACAGGTCGTCGGCCTGGTTGCCCTCGGCGGCGACGACGAGCACGCCCTTGTCCTGGGCGTACCTGATGGCTCGACGTTCAGCGGTCCAGATGGCCCGCTGCTCGGGGTCGTTCTTGCAGTTGAAGAGCCACGGGTCGGCGAAGTAGCTGTTGTTCGTGACGTCGACGCCATGGTCCCCCGACCACATGAAGGCACAGATGACGGCCTCCGGGAAGAAGAACCCGGCGGCGTTCCCCGCCTTGATCCCCGCGATCTTGACCGAAGGTGCCACCCCCACGATGCCGATGCCGTTGGCCGCGGCGGCGATGGTGCCGGCCGTGTGTGTGCCATGACCGTTGTCGTCGTTGGCTGCCACCTTGCCCGGCACGGCCACTCCGGTCACGCAGTCGGCGCTCGCGGCGTCGTCGACGTTGGCGGCCAGGTCGGGGTGCGTGTAGTCGAGTCCGGTGTCGATGTCGCCCACGAGGACCGTCGGTTGCCCGGTGCTGACCGCGTGTGCCTCACCGACCTTGATCTGCCTCATGTCCCACTGCAGCCCCGACAACGAGTCGTCGAGGCCCGCGGTGCCCGCGCCGGCGGTGCCGCCCTGCGTTGCCTGGGGGGCTCCCGAACCGCCCACCGAGTCACCCGAGACCGCTCCGCCGTCGAGCGCGCTGGCGAACCGCGTCGTGGCGACAGCACCCTCGACCCCTGGGACGTTGCGCATCTTCGCGGCGAAGTCGGGACGGGCCGATCGTGCGACGACGACGCTGATGGGGGCGTAGGTCGCGACGACCTGGCCGCCCGCTGCGGCGACGGCGCTCGCGGCGCCGCTCGTCGAGTTCTTCTCCTTGTAGACGACCAGATACGTCGAGTTCGCACCCGCTGCCGAGGCGCCGGTTGACGCCACCCCGGTTGCGAGTGCGGTGGCCGCGACCACGGCGACCACCCCGAATACTGCAGTTCCCCGAGATCCACCCCGACTTCGTGACACGGACATGACTCTCTCTCCGCGGCGGCGGCGTGTGCGTCCCACCGCTTCGGGCCGACTCCTGTGGCGGCCCAGTTCTCCACGCTAGAGGTGGCGAGCCGCCGGCACGACCCTTCGAGCGAGCCTGACAGTTCGCTCGGAGAACACTGGGACCGACGCGAGACCATCACCGGGCGGCGGGGCGAATCCCCCGGTGCGAGCGACGGACTGGTGATCTAGCGGTCCCGGGCGGCCGCGGTCGCCCGGTTGTTGGCCTTCTGGATCGCGTCTGCGAGCTCGTCCTTGCTCATCCGTGATCGCCCTGAGACGCCTAGACGCTTGGCGATGTCGTAGAGGTGCTGCTTCGACGCGTTCACGTCGACTCCTCCGGCCGACTCACGGTCGTCCCGGTGGGCCCGCGCATCCGGACCTCCCCGCGCGGCCTGCCGGTCGCTCGGACCCTTCTGCCCCTTCTCCTCCCAGTGGTCCCCGACCTTCTCGAAGGAGTGCTTGAGCGAGGCGAAGGCGGTGCGGTGCGCGCGCTCCCCCTCGCCGTACTGCTCGACCGCGGCGTCGTGCGTCGCGAGCCAGGTCTCCTGCGCCTTCTTGGGCGACCGCTCGAGGGTCGACGGCAGATCGGTCCCCGACGACGTGGTCGAGCGCTTCTTCGTGGGCATGACGGGCCTCCTCCGGTGCGCGATGGCGTGCACCCGGAACGTACCCACCGCGATGCTCCACGCTGCCCGGCCGACGGTCGGGACGGCATACGAGATCGGGGATGGGGATTCGACCCGAGGGGTACGGGACCCCCATGGAGATCTCACCCGTGAGGGACCCGAGCGCCCCGGACCCCAGCGAGTTCGACGGAGGCCAGCCCGAACGCACCGACGCCGACGGACCCGACGTGCTCTTCCCCGACATCCTCGATCCGGACGCGTCCCGGCGCGCACTGCCCCTCGCCGACGAGGGCGACGTCGTCGAGCAGCAGACCATGGTGCCGGACGACGACGTCGAGGACGAACGCCGAGACTGACATCCCTTCAGCCTCGTTCGCGCCCGATTGTGGCGGAAACGTCCCGATGACCCGCTTGTGTTCCGACGCGTGCCCGACGGGGTACGGGCTGCGGCGGTGAGGACGTGGCGCCGCCCGCCCTGACCCGACGGTTCACAGCGATTCGGATCGAAGGAGATGGGATGAGCGAGGCTGTCGCACAACGCACGGACGGTGCCATCAGGAGCCTGGTACCAGCGCGCATGGACCGGCTTCCGTGGACGAAGTTCCACTGGTCGGTCGTCCTCGGGCTCGGCGTGTCGTGGATCCTCGACGGACTCGAGATCCAGATCGTGTCCGAGTCCGGCTTCCAGAAGACGCTCGGCATGTCCGCCGCGCAGGTGGGGCTGACGGGCACGGTCTACCTCGTCGGCCAGGTGGTCGGCGCGCTGACGTTCGGCCGCCTGACCGACCGGCTCGGGCGCCGCAGGCTGTTCATCATGACCCTGGTCATCTATCTGGTCGGCTCGGGCCTCGCTGGGCTCTCGCCGAACATGTGGTTCCTCTGGGTCTGCCGATTCATCGCCGGCATGGGCATCGGCGGCGAGTACACCGCGATCAACTCGGCCATCGACGAGCTGATCCCCTCCCGCTTCCGAGGTCGCGTCGACATCGCGATCAACGGGACCTACTGGTTCGGCGCATTCTTCGGAGCGCTCGCGAACCTCTACCTGCTCAACCCCGACAACGTCGCGGAGAACGTCGGCTGGCGGCTCGCGTTCTTCATCGGCCCGATCCTCGGTCTGTCGATCATCTGGCTGCGCCGGCACATCCCGGAGAGCCCGCGCTGGCTGCTGACGCACGGGCGCGCCGACGAGGCCGAGCGCACGGTCGACGAGATCGAGGAGCGGGTGCGTCGTGAGGGCGGCGAGATCCCGGACGTCGACGACAGCAAGGCGATCCTCGTCAAGCCGGAGGACTCCATGGGCCCCAAGGTCCTGTGGGAGGTCTTCGTGCGCCGCTACGGACGCCGGACCGTGCTCGGGCTGACGATGATGGTGACGCAGTCCTTCCTCTACAACGCGATCTTCTTCACGTACGCGTTGGTGCTGGCGAACTTCTACGGCATCAGCAAGGCGGACACCTCGCTCTATTTCCTGCCGTTCGCAGCCGGGAACCTGCTCGGGCCGCTGCTGCTGGGGCACCTGTTCGACACCGTCGGGCGCCGCAAGATGATCTTCGGCACCTACACGATCGCGGGTCTCGTCCTGCTCGTCTCGGCCTGGGCCTTCCACGCCGAGCTGCTCACCGCGACGACGCACACGATCCTGTGGTGCGTGTCGTTCTTCTTCGCGTCGGCGGGGGCGTCCGCGGCCTACCTCACCGTGAGCGAGATCTTCCCGCTCGAGGTCCGGGGCCAGGCGATCAGCTACTTCTTCGTCATCGCGCAGTGCGCCGGTGCTGTCGCGCCCGTCCTCTACGGCGCACTCATCGGCGAGGGCACCGACAGGACGCCCCTCACCTGGGGCTACGTCGCCGGCGCGGTCATGATGATCATCGGTGGCGCCGTGGCCCTCGCGATCGGGATCGACGCGGAGCAGAAGTCGCTCGAGGACGTGGCCGACCCGTTGAGCAAGGTCACGGAGGAGTCGGGGGCGATGGCATGAACGTCGCCGACCTCGGGCGCGTCCACACCATCGTGGTCGGCGTGAGCCCGACGAGCGGCTCCCCCGGTGCCCTCCGGTGGGCCGTCGAGGAGGCCTCGGTTCGTGGTGGCCGCGTCGTGGCCGTGCGCGCCTGGCGACCCCATGCGCCCGAGACCGCCACCGGTGGCCGCGTGCCGTCGGTCGTCTCGGACGACAGCGCCCTCGGGGTCGAGCACTCGCGTCTGGCTGAGGACGTCGCCCATGTCCTCGGCCGCGACCACCTCGTGGAGACACGGGTCGTGGCGGGAAAGCGACGGGCCGTTCTCGCCGAGGAGAGCCGCAACGCCGACCTCGTCGTCATCGACGCCGGCCACTCCACCGAGGTCGGTGCCCGTTGGCTCGGGAGCCGTCTCGTCCGGGCCTCGCACTGTCCTGTCGTCGTCGTGCCACCCGCGCTCGGCGGCCGAGGTGCGAGCCCCCTTGGGGTGACCGCAAGCCGGCTCGGTCGTTCGCTCGAGCGCGCCGCCGGCACGGCCGGGCGGCCCGGCTTCCAGCGCCCGCCCGCCGGCTGAGATCGACGTCGCCTCTCACGCAGCCGTATGCCGTGTGGCGCGTTCTCGGGCCCGAACTCGTTCGCGAGTTGCGTCGATTCGGGCCCGAGACCCGCTGAGCCGTGCCTATGGTGTCGGGCGACAGGGCACAGGGGGCTCAGGATGGTGGCAGGTGGGTCGGCGCAGTCACGCGCCGATGAGCTGAGGGCAGAGGCATCGCAGGCGCGCGACCGGGCGGCCGCATTGGAGACTGAGGCCGGCGCCTGGGCCGCGGGAGCCGACGGCGAGCGTCGCGTGGCCACCCTGCTCGGGCAGCTGCCCGCGGGCTGGCACGCGCACCATGATCGTCTGCTACGCCCGGGACGTACCCAGGCAAATCTCGACCACGTCGTCGTCGGACCCTCTGGGGTCTTTCTGGTCGACACGAAGAACTGGGCGGGCGGCACCAGCGTGCGCGAGGGCAACCTCTGGCAGCACACCGGCAGCAGCTCACCCAAGGGGCGCGAGCTCGACGCCGTGAGCCGGGCCGCGGGTGAGATGGAGAGGACCTTGGGTCTCCCGGTCGTGCCCGTGATCGCGCTGGCCGGCGGCAGGTCCGCCTCCTTCACGCGACAGCGCGTGCGGGGCGTGGAGATCGTCCCCCAGGACGAGCTCGTGAGCTGGTTGTTGATCCAACCGGCGACTCCTGACCATGTCGGAGCCGAGCTGCTCGCGCGACGCGTGGCCCACACGTATCCGGCGGCGTCACCCGAGGCGGTGCCGCCTCGAGGGGCAGTGCCGCTGACCGTCCCGGAGGTCATCGGGCCGGACGGCCAGGGTTTCCCGCCGGTGGGCCGATCCTCTCGAGATGGCACGACACGGAGATCCCGGCGCCGCCTCACCGACCCTCCCGCCACCGGTCCCACACGTCGCCGACGGCGACGTGCTGGCTCATGGGGTTCCGCGCTCGTCGGTCTGGTGATCCTGATGGCAGTCAGTCAGGTCGGCCCCCACGTCACTGCGCGCCTGATGGACTCGTTGGATTCCGGCTTGCCGGATTCGGTTGCCAGCTCGGCGGACCCCACTCCTTCGGCTGCGTCGAAGGAGTGCAGCAGCCTCACCGGGGTGACCATCGCGAAGGTGACTGGAGCCCGCACCGTGATGGAGAAGCCCAGCTCCTCGCACGAGAGCTGCACGTGGTGGCTGGCCAAGCCGCGCTACAACACGCAAGGCGCGGATGTGATGGTCGAGACGGGGCGGACCGTGAGCGTTCGTCTGGCCGCGAGCGGGACCACGACATCCCGGGTCGACAGGTTCCCTGGCGAGGTCTCGGCCTGGCTGCCCCAGGACACGCGCCTGAGCAGCTGGAGGCCAGGCACGCGCTCGAGCCAGCCTTTCAGGGTCTACCTCCGCTTCACGTATCCCGAGGGTGCCAACGAGTCACAGGCAAGGGCTGTGGAGGCGGCTGCTGAGAAGAAGGTGACGCGTCTGGCTGAGGCGCTGGCCGTCGGGCTGGCCAAGCTCAGAAGCTCCTGAGCCGAAGCCAGCCTCTGGACCCGGTGCATGGCATGCCGGGCCAAGGTGTGGCTGCACAGCGCAACGAGGGTTCCCGTCAGTGGACGACCATGACGGGGCACGGCGCGTCATGGATGACCCGGTGGCTGACCGAGCCGAGGAGCACCCCGGCGAAACCGCCGTGGCCGCGTGACCCCATCACCACCAGTCCGGCCCGGACGTCGACGGCGCGGGCTGCGATCGCCGGCCCAGCGGAGCCGGCGAGCACGGTGGTCTGGACGTCCAGCCCCGGGTGCACTCGACGCGCGTCCTCTGCCACGTCTTCCAGCGTCTGGCCCACATGCAGGTGCATCTGATCGAGCATCTCCTCGCGCCCGAGGATCGTGTCGGTCTCCGGCCAGGACTCGAGGCCGCCCACGTTGTCGACCGCGACGACGTGCAGCGTGGCCTCCGCGGCAGCGGCGACCTGGACGGCGGTCTCGAGCGCCTTCTGGGCATTCTTCGAGTCGTCGAAGGCCACGACGACAGGGTGTGACGGGCCGGCATGGACCACCGCATCCCCGCGCACGACGACTGCGGGGCAGCGGGCGTGGGCCGTCACGGCATACGACGTCGAGCCCAGCAGGCCGCCGGTGACGGCTCCGTGTCCGCGGGACCCGGTCACGACGAGGTCAGCATGGGACGAGACGCCGACGAGCTCGGCAGCCGCGCCGCCGATGACGCTCAAGGGGCGCACATCCTTGCGGTCCAAGGTCTTCGTGGCGATGTGGATGGCCTCCTCGAGCACGCTGCGGGACATCTCGTCGTGCGCCTGCAGTCCGGGGTCGTACGCGCGGAAGGTGGGCGTCATCGTCAGGCCGACGCACTGCAGCACGGTCAGCTGCCGGTCGTCGCGCTTCGCGGTCTCGACCGCCCAGTCGAGGGCAAGGCGTGAGCCGGCGGACCCGTCGTAACCGACCACGATGCCGTGGTCCGTCGTCTCAGTGGTCTCGGTCGTCCCGTCCGGTGAGCTGAGTGCGGCGCTCATGTGCTCTTTCCTTCCACGGCGGCCGGGGCCGTGTGCTCCGGCCACTTCCATCGTCGCGCGTTCACGGCCGTCCGGCAGGCACTTGTGACCGCCCGGGTACGTCGGGCGGTCAGGCGCAGCAGGTGGGAGGCGCCTCCGAACACTCGCGTCACGCCATACTCCACTACGACGATGCGGCCCCGCGGAGGATGGCGTCGGCCGACACGTCGATGTCGCGCTCGGTTGTCGTCGCGTTCGACACCGAGACGCGGATGAGACGTTGGCCGTGCCAGGTCGTCCCGCCCACCCAGCACGTCCCCTCACGCTGGACGGCGTCGACGATGGCGTCCGTGCGGCTCGGGTCGCCGATGCTCACGAGCACCTGGTTGAGGACGACGTCGTTGTGGATGGACGCGCCGCCTGCAGCGAGACGTTCGGCCATGCGCCGGGCCAGGGCACACGTGCGCTCGACGAGATCGGCCACACCGCCCGTGCCCAGTTCGCGGAGCGCCGCCCAAACCGCGAATCCCCTTGCCCGTCTGGATGACTCAGGTGTCAGGTCTCCGAGGACGTAGTCGGAGTCCGCACCGGACCCCGTGAGGTACGAGGCGGCATACGACATGGTCGCGGCGTGGAGTGCCGCGTCGGCACAGAACGCGAGACCACAGTCATAGGGGACGTTGAGCCACTTGTGGGCGTCAGTGCCCCAGGAGTCGGCGAGCTCTACGCCGTCGACGAGGTGGGCAGTGCTGGGGCTCGCGGCCGCCCAGAGCCCGAAGGCGCCGTCGACATGGACCCAGGCGCCACGCTCGTGCGCCAGCGTCGTCGCGGACCGGAGGTCGTCGCACGCGCCTGTGTTGACGTTGCCCGCCTGGAGGCAGACGAGCGCGGGCCGGTCGCGAAGGGCGTCGAGGGTCGTGCGGAGCCGGTCGACGTCGATGGCGCCCTGCGCGTTCGTCGCAACGGGTTCGATGCTGCGCGTGCCGAAGCCGAGCAGACGGGCCGCACGGTCGATCGTCGCGTGCCGTTCCTCGCTCGCAACGATGACGATGGGAGGAGCCCCGAACAGACCATCCCGTGCGACGTCCCATCCGACGTCACGGAGCACACGCTGCCGCCCGACCGCGAGTCCGACGGTGTTCGCCGCCTGGGCGCCGGTGACGAAGCCCACCGAGGCGGTCTCCGGCAGTCCCAGCAGCTGCTTCGTCCAGTTGCCGGCCGCCCGCTCGGCGGCCGCGGCGGCCGGCGATAGCACTTCGTTGTAGGCGCACTGGTCCCAGCCTGTAGCGAGCAGGTCAGCGGCTGTCGCCGCCGGTGAGGCACCGCCGATGACGAAACCGAAGAATCGAGGGCCGACCGTGCCGACGAGTCCGGGATGCGCGGCCGCGATCAGGTCGTCGACGACGCGTCCTGGGTCCGTGGGGTCGGCCCCGAGCGGACCGCCGAAGGCTGCCGCCAGGGACTCACGGTCGAGCGAGGGCTGCTGCAGGGGGTGGTCGGCGACGGTGACGCGATGGCGAGCGCCCTCGGCGGCAGCCCGAGCGAAGAGCTGGTGCAGGTCGACATCCATCCCCCGCACGCTCCTCTGCGGAAGAGCGGGGCGCAAGGTCGCGCCGGCGTGACATGTCCTCTTCGCCGGTGTGGAGACGTCAGGTGATCTTTACCAGGGTCTCCAGTTGCTCTGAGGGACAAGCAATCTGGGCCAGACGGTGCCTTGACATGACACTCGAACACCTGTTCTAATGGAGTATGGATCGGGCCTTGGCAGTGGGAACGCACTCAGGGCTCCCGGCTGCCCCAGAGCCTGATGCCGTCGTCGATCTCGACCGCCTGGCCGATCTCTATCGTTCACGAGCCGAGAGCCGTCTGCCCCTCCGGCAACGCGCTCTGCCAGTGCTCGAGCGAACGCTGCGCAAGCAGGTGGCGGAGTCACTGATCACTCACGTACTGCCTGCGCTCGTGAGCGAGCTGCTCGAGGCGGTCGGCGACGACCTGTCAGCGGTTGAGCCCGACGAGGCGCGCGGGGAGCTCGAGGCGCAGGCCGATGCGGACCTCAGGGTCGTCGAGTCGGTCGAGCGCTGCAAGGCGGTGCTCGACGCCGTCGGCCTGGAGGCGCTGGCACGGTTGCGCTCCACCATCGAGTCGAGCGAGCTGGCGCGCTTCGCTGATCTCGGTCGGCCGAAGCCCCCCGGCTGGATCGATGCCGAGGAGCTGACGGCCATGGAGGTGAGCACGGCGACCGGGCTCGGCACGCACGAGGTTCGTGCCCGCCTCGACCTCGCAACCGCCCGCAAGCTCCAGGCTCAGCTCGCGCCACGAGCTCACGGCGTGGGCCATGGGCCGCCGCCTCCTCTGAGCCGGCCCGGCGGTGGCCGTTGGTGTGGTCACCACGACGCGACGCCGGTGGCACGTCGCCGTCGCCCACGCCCGGTGCGGTCGCGCTGCGCAGTCGCCTTCAGCGGGGCGCGGTCACGCTCTACCGCGCCTGCGCGATCCAGGGGGAGATCGCGGCACTGCCGGCCGAGTGCGGAGACGGCCTCGTCGATGCCGTCCTCCGACCGAAGGACGGTGCGCCTCCCTCCCCCACCCTCTTTCGACAGCGGCTGACCCGTGCCTGCCTGGCGGCCGACCGCGAGGCCGGCGAGCGGCGACGCGCGGCCAGGCGCCGTCGGGGCGCGCACGCGCAGATCGACCGCGACGGCCTTGGCGTGCTCACCGTCGTCAATGACGTCGACAAGATCATCGCGGCCATGGAGCGGGCGGATGCCGGTGCTCGGGCGGCGCGTGCGGCCGGGGACCCGCGCGACCTCGACTCCTTGCGCGCCGACGTCATCACGGACGCCCTGATGTTCGGTTGCCCGGGCAGCTGCTGGGAGGCCCCTGGGGCTCAGGACCGGACGGCGGCTGGAGCGGATGACGTATGCCGTCGAGGCGATGAGGGTTTCTCGCGCGTCGGCCGCAGGCCCGCCGCCATCATCTCGCTCGTCGTGCCGTTGTCGACGGCGGTCGGCCTCACCGACGCACCGTGCGAGGTGCAGGGGTACGGATGGGTCGCAGCCGACCAGGCCCGCCAGATCATGCTCAATGACGACTCGACCTGGCGCCACCTCGTGGTCGATGCCGAGACCGGGGCCGCGCTCCACCTCGAGACCTCTGCCTACCGACCGACTCCGGCGATGCGGGCCCACGTGGAGGCCGTCGACGGCACCTGCCGCGCCCCGGGATGCACCGTGCCGGCGGCTCGGTGCGACCTCGACCACGACATCCCGTGGCCACACGGCCCCACTGAGGTCACGAACCTGACGAGCAAGCACCGTCCGCACCACAACCTCCACACCCATGGCCACTGGCTCGTCCGGCGTGATGGTGATCGAGTCCGTTGGCGCACCAAGGCCGGTCGTGTCTACGACACCCATCCAAGAGACTGGCTGGACGGTGTGCGCGAATCGCCGCCTGCACCACGGTCACCGGAGCCATCAGCCCACGGTCGGTCGAACCATCCAGAACCTCCACCCTTCTGACGCGGTCGCTCTCACAGAGCGAGCCAGGGCGAAGCGAGCTCGGGTCGGGGGGTGACTCAGGATGCGGCGGAAAGTGGCTCGGGCAGGCGCACGACACCGTCACCGGTCGCGAGGTAGAAGCCGAGCAGCTCCACGTCATGGTCCGCGCAACGATCGATCGCCAGCTGGTGCCAGCTCCGGTCGATGTCGTTCGGCACCGTCCCTCGAGCTCGCCCACGACCGATCAGGACCGAGCCACCGTTCGCGGCCACGACCGGCAGGAGCAGTCCCAGCAGGTCCGCCAGCCCGGTGGCTCCGGCATCTGGCGGCACGTCGTGGAGCACGATCGGCTGGATGCCGCGATGCTCCTCATCGCAGATCATCAGGCCGACGCACCCGGTGGCACGATCGGTGTCGCTGATGATGAGGTCGATGACGTCTGCGGCGACGCGTCCGTCGGTCAGGGGGATCTGGCTGGCCCGTGGGGGCAGGTCCTCGAAGGTCATGCCCGTCATCGTCATCTGGTCCGCGGGCGCCGCGTCAGAGTTTTCCCCAGCCACAGTCGCGCACGCGACAGCCGCCGCGCGCACTGCCATGGTCCGGGGCCGGCCCCTCGAGAGTGCCACCGGCCGCCGAACCTGCCGTCCAGCGGGCGATTCCCTGCCGCTGAACGGCACGTGCGTCCCGCGACGTCGATCAAGCGGCTCCTGAGCCGATGGGCGTCCGAGCGTCGGTCACTTGACCGTGAGCACGACGCGCATCCACGGGTGGATGCAGCACTCGAACATGTATGTACCGGGCATGAGGCCGGCCGTGCTGAAGGCCTCCTTCTGGCCAGCGCTGACAAAGACGTTGACCGGCGACGCCGGCTGGGGAGCCAGGCTGCCATCCGGCAGGGTGACTGCACATTCGGACGCGGGTACCGGGTTGCCCGAGATTCCGTTGAGTCCGTCGATGAAGCCGCCGCCGAACTGGTTGACCATGGTGAAGGTGTGCGTCTCGCCACCTCGGTTCTCGAGGAGCACCGGACGCCCTTCCCTGACGGTGAGCATGGACGGGTCGAAGTTCCAGGCCGCAGCTGCCTGCGTCGCCGTCAGCTCCGCGATGAACTCATCGACCGTCGTGTCCCCGTCACGCTGGACGCAGACGCCGGCCCCGAACGCGGCATTGAACGAGGCGGCGTTGCAGTCGTCGTTGATCCGAACTCGCTCTCCTCCATTTCGCGCGGCCTCGGTGGGGACGGCGAACGCGAGAGCGCTGAGGGCGGCGAGAGAACCTGCTGACACGGCGAGACTGATCTTCTTGGGCCACATATCTGCTCCACTGCGGGTACGGGCGTCGGGGGCCGACTGCTTCCGAGGGTGAGGCCCGCACGTACCGCAACCGCTCACGCTACTCGCGCCGAGAACCGCGCATGGCGGCATTGGCGAAAGCCGCTCCTCCCACGGACCGGTATCACGCCAAACTTCCCCGAGCGTCCGAAAAGTGCCACAGCAGTGTGCAATCCGGCGCAGTTGGGTCGTGACCAACGGGAACGTCAGGAAAGGTCAAGGCCGAGCTGGTGCGCGACCTGGTCCCCGCCGATCTCGCGGATGAAGTTTGGGTCGCCGACGACGACGAGCTCGTCGGTGGCGCGAGACATGCCCACGTAGAGCATCTCCCGGGCACGTTCGGTGTTCTTCGCATTCACGCACAGGACGACGGCGCGGCGCTCCAGACCCTTGCAGCCGAGGACATGACCGTAGAACACGTCGTCGTTGTCCCAGAATGACCGCCAGTAGCCGACGTGGCCGTCGGCCTCCTGCCGCTCGACCTGGGCAGGATGCCGTGACCCCATGGTCAGGAGGGCGACGTGCTGGGGCTGCCAGCCCTCCTCGAGGAGCACGTCCACCTGGTCGTCCGAGCTGCTGATCGCCTCCTCGCGTGAGCACGGGACGAAGCGAACGTCGGCGCCCACTCCTCCGCGCAGGTGCATGCGCATCGGCGCGAGCGGACCGAAGGCCCGGGCGATCTGCTGCGTGTTGCGCAGGTTGTGGTCGAGCACGAGCGGAACGAGCGGCACCGGAGGCTGACCGAAGCGGGCAAAGATCCGCTGGTTCTCGTCGGAGTAGACGTAGAGCCCACCGTCGTCCTCGTCGCGGAGCGCCTTCATCAGGGGATACCACCAGTGGTCGGCGAAGTCCTGCGCCTCGTCGACGATGACGGCGTCGAACTTCTTCCCGTCCGGGAGCCCGGCGGCGATCTCGGTCATCCGCGCCGCGAGGTCTCGTTCCCAGAAGGAAGCGTCGTTGCGGTCGTGCGTCGCGGTGTCGATGCCCCACTCGTTGGCAAGGTCCTCGAACGACCCGACGAAGGCCGGCCGGTGCTTCCGAGGCACGCCGGCGAGCGCACGCCGGAAGTACTGCGAGAGCCCGATGGAGTAGCAGACGAGCGCCACCCGCTGTGCCCGGCGGTCCCCCTGCCCACACGTCAGGTCCTTGGCCTGGGTCAGGGCGAGGATCGTCTTGCCGCTGCCGGCTCCGCCCCGGATCTCCATCCGCTTGATGAGGCGCGTGACCGACAACAGCGTGGCCTGCTCCTGCGTCAGCCGGTCGGCCACCGCCTCGCGCTCGTCCGCGTCAGCGGCGACATCGGGCACGGGAAAGTTCCTGCCGGTGAGTATCTCGACGATCAGCTCGACGTCCTCGTGGCTGGGGAGCCGCTGGTCGTTCTCCTGCAACGCCGCCACGTCGCGGATCCGGCCGGCCAGGCCTTCGAGATCTGCACGACCGCTGATCATCCAGCGCGGGCAGTCCGGGGTGGCGAAGTCATCAGCAACGTCGGTGAAGGGGACGACCACGGCATGGCCAAACCGGACCCGACTGCGACGGTTCTTCCAGCGGGGATCGGCCTCGACGAACGCACGCAGCGCGTACTTCCCGTCGCGGCACTGTTCGACAGGGCGCACGCGGCTGCGGCGAGCACCCCCACCCGACCACCAGCGGCCCTGAGCATCCACCGAGACGCTGCCGCCCTTGACCTCGACGACGACGATGCCGACGCCGGGCATGAGCACGACGATGTCGAGCTCGTGGTCCTTGTGCTCCGAGGTGAGTCGCACATTGGGCAGAAGGACCGTCCCCTCGGCCACCCCATGGCACAGGCTCTCCCAGACGAGGCGCTCGGACTCGTGAGCGAACCGCGGACCAACCCCCTGTGTCATGAGCGCAGGCTAGCCACCCAAAGCGGCCCGACGCCGACTGTTGACGCAGTTCTGACGAACCTGACCCACGCCGCCACCACGCGCGTACGCTCGAGTGCTGTGCGAGCCGAGCTCCCACATGACCCTCTCGTGGTGCCCGGCCCGACACGTCCGCGCAGATTTCCCGGAGGTGCTCATGCGAAAGATCATCGCCACCAGCGGAGCCGTGGCCGTAGCCGCCGCCCTGCTGAGTCTGCCAGGAGCCGCGAACGCCGCCCCTTCTGACACCCGCCAGATCACGTCGTCTGGCACGACCAGCATCCGCAGCCTCGGCACCGGCGCAGACGGGCTCCAGCAGCCCGAGCTGAGGGCCGGGCCGGACGGCGAGGAGGGGGAGGTCCCTTCGACGCGGCCCAACCCGAACTTCAGGAACGGCAAGTTTCCCAAGCACCCGCTCGAGGCTCCGGTGGTCGCCTCGAGTGCACTGGCAGCGACGAACCCCGCCGTCCGGAAGAGCATCCAGGGCCTCAACCACCGGGACCAGCGCCTTGCCAACAACGGCAACCAGTTCTCACTGGAGCCCCCTGACCAGGCGCTCTGCGCCGGCAACGGCTTCACTGTCGAGTCGGTCAACAGCGTGCTGCGGGTCTACGACTCGAACGCCGCGCCCCTGACCGGGGTGCAGGACCTCAACACCTTCTTCGGGTACCCCGCGGCCATCGACCGAACGACCGGGGTTGTCGGGCCCAACGTCATCGATCCGATCTGCCACTACGACCCCGACTTCAACCGGTTCGTCGTGGCCCTCACCACGCTCCACGTCACGCCGGCCGGCGACTTCTCCGGCCGGAACACCATCGACGTGGCCGTCTCCAACACCGGTGACCCCAGGGGCACGTGGACCATCTACTCCGTGCCCGCCCAGAACGACGGCACCGAGGGCACCCCGAACCACGGCTGCACGACCGACGGCGTCACACCCGGCCCGTGCTTCCAGGACTACCCGCACATCGGCGGGGACGCCAACGGCATCTACATCACCACCAACGAGTACGACCTCTTCGGGCCGAACTTCAGCGCTGCCCAGGTCTTCGCCTTCTCGAAGGCGCAGCTGGCGGCCCATCCGGCGTCCCTGAGGGTGACGTTGGTGCAGAACCTCGACCTGTTCGGCTCACCGGGCTTCACCGTCTGGCCGGCCACGTCGCCCGCCGGGCAGTACTCGAACGCGGCCAACGGCACCGAGTTCATGCTCAGCTCCATCGCAGGCGACGGCGCCGAGACCGGGAACCCGACCGGCACGGCGCGACGCCTCGGCCTGTGGGCTCTGACCAACACCGCTTCGCTCGACGCGGCCACCCCGGAACTGGCGATCTCGAACCGGTTGGTCAACAGCGAGACGTACGTCTTCCCGCCGACGTCGGACCAGAAGCCGGGCAACTTCCCGCTGGGTCAGTGCCTCAACGACACGACGACGCCGACCCCGTTCGGACCGGGATGTTGGCAGCTGTTCTTCGACCCGGCCGATGAACCCGCTCACGACGAGGTCATCTCGCACCTCGACGCCGGCGACACCCGGATGCAGCAGACGTGGTTCACGAACGGCGTCCTGTGGGGGTCGTTGGGAACCGCGGTGCGGGTCGGCGGCGAGCTGCGCGCAGGCGTCGCCTGGTTCGCGGTCGAGCCGACGATCAACGGCGCAGGCAAGGTCGGCGGCAACGTGAAGCGGCAGGGCTACCTGGCACTCGCCCGCAACAACCTCACCTATCCCGCCATCACCATGCTGCCCAACGGACGAGGGGCCATCGCCTTCACCGTCGGCGGACGAGACCACTACCCCAGCGCGGCCTACGCGCCCATCTCGTCGACCGGCGCGGTCGGCCCCATCCACGTCGTCGGCGAGGGTGTGGGCCCGTCAGACGGGTTCACGAGCTACAAGGCCTTCGTGGGTGACCCGCCGCGCACGCGCTGGGGCGACTACGGCGCCGCAGTCACCGACGGTTCGTCCATCTGGCTCGCGTCCGAGTACATCGCCCAGACATGCAGCCTGAGCGAGTACCTGGCGGCCCCGATTGGAAGCTGCGGCGGCACCCGGACGTCGCTCGCCAACTGGTCGACGCGCCTGACGAAGATCACCCCGTAGGGCGTCTGCACGGCCACCACGTATGCCGCCCGGCCCAGGCGAACCTGGCTGGGCGGCATACGTTGGCGGTGCGTCAGGCGACGCGCTGCTGGGGCGTGGTCTCCCTGGTCTTGCCTGGGTCCTTCTCGACGATGTCGCCGAGGACGTCGTCGATCCGCTTCATGAGCTCCGGCTCGAGCTTCACGCCGGCCGCCTTGACGTTCTCGGCGACCTGCTCGGGACGGGAGGCGCCCACGAGCGCGGCGGCGACGTTGGGGTTCTGCAGCACCCACGCGACGGCGAGCTGCGCCATCGTCAGGCCGGCCTCGTCGGCGATCGGCCTGAGGTTCTGCACACGGGTGAGCACGTCGTCGTCCATGAAGCGACTGATCATGTCGGCGCCGCCCTTCTCGTCGGCGGCGCGCGAGCCCTCGGGCGGCTGCTGGCCCGGCTGGTACTTGCCTGTCAGCACGCCCTGCGCGATCGGGCTCCACACGATCTGGCTGACACCGAGCTCCTCACACGTCGGGACGACCTCCCCCTCGATGACCCGCCAAAGCATGGAGTACTGCGGCTGGCTCGAGATGAGCTGGAAACCGAGCTCCTTCGAGAGGGCGACGCCCTCACGGATCTGGTCGGCCGTCCACTCGCTGACGCCGATGTACAGCGCCTTGCCCTGCCGCACGATGTCGGCGAAGGCCTGCATCGTCTCCTCGAGCGGTGTCTCGGTGTCGTAGCGGTGGGCCTGGTAGAGGTCGACGTAGTCGGTCTGGAGTCGCTGCAGCGAGCCGTTGATCGACTCCATGATGTGCTTGCGCGACAGTCCGGTGTCGTTCTTGCCGCCCGGGCCGGTCGGCCAGTAGACCTTGGTGAAGATCTCGAGGCTCTCGCGCCGCTCCCCCTTGAGGGCCTCGCCGAGGACGGTCTCCGCCTTGGTGTTCGCATAGGTGTCGGCGGTGTCGAAGGTGCTGATGCCGGCATCGAGCGCCGCCTGGACGCACTGGGTCGCGACGTCGTTCTCGACCTGCGAGCCGTGGGTGAGCCAGTTGCCGTAGGTGATCTCGGAGATCTTGAGTCCGCTGTTGCCGAGGTATCGGAAGTTCATCCGTCTACCGTATGCCGCCCGTCCGTCTTTGCCAGAGGCGCCCGGTCGAGTCGTGAGACGTCGAAAACAGAGTGCATGAGGAACTGTGGGGGCGGGTACGAACGTTGCTCAGTGGCTGGCACTCGGAAGGTCCGTAGCTGTGGAACCTTCATGTGTGCTTGAACGTTGAGCCAGATGAGCAACGCGTGGGACAGAGCCCACGCCCGAACCCGAAGGGGGTGCACCGTGAGGCGAAGGAAGTACGAGGAGTTCGAAGAGGACAACGGGACTGTGCTGCGCTACCGCCGCCACGACAATGGTGGCGGTTTCGTCGAGTCGCACGCCCGCGTCGACCCGACGACCTACGTCGGTGAGTCCGCCTATGTCGACCGCGGTGCGGTCGTCGGCGCCGGCGCCCGCATCGCGCGGGGCGCCTGGATCGAACGCGGCGCCGTCGTCTACGCCGGAGCCACCATCGGGACCACGGCGCACGTCGCGTCGGGTGCCGTCGTCGGTCGCGACGCCCGGATCGGCGCCCGCGCCAAGGTCGGCGCCCGCGCCCACGTCTGGGACGGCGTCCGCGTCGACAGCGACAGCGTCATCCCCGAGAGCGCCGTCGTCCAAGCCGGCTCGCAGCGCCGCCACGCGGCCTGAGGCCAGCGTCTCTCATCCGCCCGCGCTCCGAGCGACGTCGCGCACCGACGAGCACGGCAGCCAGGGGTGGGCGGTCCGGCTGGCCGAGGGGTCGAAGCGCAGGTTCGCGCGGTCCATCGCGAGACTCATCCGGGCCGAACGCGCCAAGGACGGTCGCACGGGCCGAGCGGCCTGACCCACGACGTGCAACGCCAGGCGCGGGACGTGACGGGGCCTGACGCCCGGGCTGACCAGATCAGCGAGGTCGTTGAGCGTCAGGTCCTCCGGCCCACCTACCTCGATGACCTGTCCCCGCAGGCTCCGGTCGGTGGCTGCGCGCACGACGGCCTCAGCGACGTCCTTGACGCTGACGAAGTTGATCGGGTTCTCGCCGTCGCCGAAGACCTGCGGCCCCTTCCCGCCCGTCGTCGACAGCTCGAGCAGCTCCATCCACATCTCAGCGAAGGCCGTTGCACGCACGATGGTCCAGTCGGCTCCGCCCTCTCGCAGATGCTCCTCCGCCGCCCATTTCATCCGATGCAGCTCCATCGGGTGGTCGGGCGAGGCGTCGACGACGGAGAGGAGGACGATGTCGGCTCCGCACTGCCGAGCGGCATCGATGAGCGCGGTGTTCCCGTCGCGGTCGATCTCGGCCGGAGACTGCCCCTTGGCGGGGTCCATCCCGTGCGCCGCGGCAACCACCGTGTCAGCGCCCTCGAGGACATCCGGCAACGTGGCCGGACGACGCAGGTCGGCGACGACGAACTCCGTGCCCGGGACCGGGGTCGCCGGCGCGGACCGGGCCACGACCCTGACCCGCTCGCCGGCGTGGGCGAGCTGCGCCGAGACGAGGCGACCGAGGCGGCCGGTCCCGCCGACGACCGCGATCATGGCGTCGTCACGCCCCCAGCCGCTCTGCTGCTGACCGGTGTCCCCAGGCCGCTGGTCAGCTCGATGCTCGCATCGATGCCATGGCCGTCCTGGTCCACGGGCTCGATGTAGAAGCGGCAGGACGTCACGAGGTCCGAGGCAACCGTGAAGATGGCGACGCCCCGCATGAGATGTGCGGCGCCGTCGCGTCGGGTGCCGGACATCTGCCACTCGGTCCAGACGTCGTCGCCCTTCGCCGCGACGTCCGTGATCACCGCCTCGAGGTCGGGGATGCCGTCGAACATGGCAGCCCAGTTCCGGCGCACCTGTGCTGAGCCGACGAAGCTGCGGCTGGGATGCGCCGGCATCGTCAGGACGTAGTCCGGTGCGAAGCAGGCGACCAGTCCTTCGAGGTCGTGGGCGCTGGTCGCCGCGACCAGACGCTCGATGACCAAAGGGATCCCGGAGGAGGACATGCTCACCATCTCCTTATTGGATACAGTGGAATGTAACCAATAATGAGAGGGTGCGCGTGAACTCGTCCGGTGTCAAGGCCTCGCGGCCCTACGACTCGAGCAGCCGCAGGCAACGCGCCCACGCGCGGCGCCAGGCGATCCTGGACGTCGCCGAGCGACACTTCCTCGGTAGCGGGTATGCCGTCACCACCGTGGCGCGCGTCGCCGCTGACGCCGGCGTGTCCGTCGAGACCGTCTACAAGTCATTTCGGGGCAAGGCCGGGCTCGCGAAGGCCGTCTGGGCACGAGGCCTTCTCGGGAGCGGTGTCACCAGCGCGGAGGAACGCTCCGACGCGGCGTCGTCCACCCTCGAGGACCCGCGGGCCGTCATCCACCGCTGGACCGAGATCGCACAGGAGGTGGCGCCGCGGGTGCAGCCGATCGCCTTGATGATTCGAGCAGCCGCCGCGACTGACCCCGAGGTCGCCGAGCTGTGGGAGCAACTGCGCCGCCAGCGCCTCGACCGGATGGGGCACAACGCGCAGGCCATCGCCGGTCACTTACGGCCGGGGCTCGGTGTCGGCCACGCACGCGACATCCTGCTGGCCTACACCTCGCCGGAGCTCTTCGAGCTCCTGGTCCTGCAACAGGGGTGGAGCGCAGCCGACTTCGCGGAGTTCCAGCGACGCGGTCTCGAAGCCGCTCTGCTCTGACCGTGTCGGGGCGTCGCCGGCCCAGCGCTCGTCGAGCGCGCGGTTGCTCGCGCGACTAGGCAGGCCCGGCCACACGGCATACGGCAGCAGCCACTGCAGGGGCCACGCTGGAATCGAAGACGCTCGGGATGATGAAGCTGGGGTTGAGCTCGCCCGGCTCGACGGTGTCGGCGATCGCCGCCGCTGCAGCGACCATCATCGCGTCGGTGATGTCCGAGACTCCGGCGTCGAGCAACCCGCGGAAGAAGCCCGGGAAGACGAGCACGTTGTTGATCTGGTTGGGGTGGTCGGAGCGACCGGTCGCGACGACGGCGGCGTGCTTGCTCGCCGTGATCGGATCCACCTCGGGAACGGGGTTGGCGAGGGCGAAGACGATCGCGTGGGGCGCCATCGTCGCGATGTGGTCACCCGTGAGGAGGTCGGGCGCGGACACACCGACGAAGACGTCGGCCCCGACGAGGACGTCCGTCAGGGTGCCGCTCTCCTGAAGCGAGTTCGTGTGGTCCGCGATCCACTGGCGGAAGGGCTCCATGCCCTCGTTCCCCGTGTGCACCGCGCCCGTCCGACCACACGCGACGATGTCTCGCGCGCCCTGCGTCAGCAGGAGCCGGATGATCGCGTGGCCGGCCGCACCGACGCCGGAGACGACGATGCGCACGTCCTCGATGGACTTGTCGACGACGCGAAGCGCGTTCTTCAGCGCGGCGAGTACGACGATCGCGGTGCCGTGCTGGTCGTCGTGGAAGACCGGAATGTCGAGCAGGTCGCGCAGACGCGCCTCGATCTCGAAACACCTCGGGGCAGAGATGTCCTCGAGGTTGATGCCGCCGTAGACCGGGGCGATCGCGCGCACAATGTCGACGATCGCGTCGGGGTCCTGGGTGTCGAGGCAGACCGGCCACGCGTCCACGGCGCCGAACTGCTTGAAGAGCGCGGCCTTGCCCTCCATGACCGGAAGAGCCGCGAGGGGCCCGATGTTGCCGAGACCGAGGACGGCTGACCCGTCGGTGACGACGGCCACGGTGTTCCGCTTGATGGTGAGGCGACGCGCGTCCTCCGAGTGCTCGGCGATCGCCCGGCAGATGCGCGCCACGCCGGGCGTGTAGGCGCGCGAGAGGTCGTCGCGGTGCTTGAGCGGCACCTTGGGGTTGACCTCGATCTTGCCGCCGAGGTGGAGCAGGAACGTCTGGTCGCTCACCTTGCGGACGACGGCGCCGGGGATGGCGGCGATCGCGTCCGTGATGAGGTGGCCGTGGGCCTCGTCCATCGTGTCGCACGTGACGTCGACGACGAGTCGGTCGGTGCGGCTCTCGGCGACGTCGAGCGCCGTCAGCGAACCTCCAGTCGAGGCGACGGCCGTCGTGAGGGCAGCGGTGGCGTTGGCGGCGGCAGGCACCTCGACCCGCACGGTGATCGAGTAGCCCGGGCTCGGGATGGCCATGACAGTCCTCTCGCGCGGCGCGACATTGCCCGACGAGCCCATCCAACACCCCGCGACCCCCTCAGCGGGATGCCTGCGTCAGTGCGAGGAACTCCGCCCGCGAGCGTGGGTCGTCCCGCAGTGAGCCGAGCAGGCTCGACGTGATGGTCGTGGTGCCCGGAGCCTGGACGCCACGCAGCGTCATGCACAGGTGCTCCGCCTCGATCACCACGCCGACGCCCACCGGACTCAGCTGTGCGTTCAGCCAGTCGGCAACCTGGACGGTCAGGCGCTCCTGCACCTGTGGCCGCGACGAGAAGTGCTCGAGCACACGGGCCAGCTTCGACAGACCGAGGATGCGGTGGCCCGGGAGGTACCCGACGTGCGCGGTCCCGACGAACGGGAGCATGTGGTGCTCACAGAGCGACCGCACCGGAATTCTCCTCGCGACGATGAGCTCGTCGTAGCCACCGTCGTTGGGGAACGTCGTCATCTGGAACGGTCGTGCGCTCATCAGCTCCGCGAAGGATGCCGCCATGCGTTCAGGGGTGCGAGCGAGCGACTCATTGTCCAGGTCGATTCCCAGTGCTTCCAGCAGGATTCGAGCTCCGGACGTCGCGCGTTCCAGGTCCGGTTCGGTGACGGCGCCCGTCCCCGCCCATGACTTCCGGGGCCGGTCACGACGCCCTGCGGGCTCCGCTGAGGGATTCACGGGTCAGCTCCTTCCCGGGCGTGCGCCCGTCGTGTTGGTGGAGAGCCAGTACGCTCGCGCCGTCTCGTGACCGGGACGAGGTGGATCGCAACCACCGACGAGTGCTCTCGTGGGCGCGCGCCACGAGAGCCGTGGTCTGGCTGAAGTCGGCGGGCGAGACGGACAGCGGGCACAGCGGCGGCAGGACGTGCAGCCGCGCGGCGCCGACATAGCCGCGAACCTGCGCCAGGAACTGGCGGTGCAGGAGCAGGCTCAGCGCGGACAGGACGGAGCCGAGCGCGGTCGTCGGACTCGGACCGGCACATGCGTAGCCGGCCGGCAGCAGGTAGATGTCCGTGACTCCATATGCCGCCGTGTGGGCGAGCACGTCGAGCTCGCCGACCGCGCCGTCCACGAGCGTCCTTCCCCGGCGCACCACGGGCGGGAGCAGTCCGGGAACAGCAGCACTGGCCCGGACGGCACTGGAGACGGGACCCGTCCGCATCACGATGCCCTGACCCGTCACGACATCCGTGGCCGTGACATGGACGGGGATCCGGGCGTCCTCGAGCGCGTCATAGCCGAGGTTGCCCTGGAGGAGCCGGTCGAGGCCCGTCCCGGCGAAGAGCGACGGTTGGGTGCCGCGCGCGGCCCCGAACCATCGACGCAGGTCCGTCGTGAAGACGTCCTGGCGCCGCATCCGTTGCCACAGGCGCACGAGGGTCTCCAGCCTCGCGTCCGCACCTCCCGGACCGGCGAGATAGGCCGCATTCACTGCGCCGACGGACGTGCCGACGAGAAGGTCCGGCGTGATCTTGCAGTCGCGCAGGGCCAGCAGCATGCCCACCTGCACCGCGCCGAGGCTGCCGCCTCCGGTCAGCACGAACGCCGTGCTCATGGTCAGTCCTGCCGGATCGGCCACAGGACGGGCCGCGGGTCGTAGCGGGTGGCGAGGCGCTGCAGTGCCACCGCCGACAGCAGCAGGCCGAAGTCCCGCAGGGCCACGTCGTAGAAGCCGGGCAGCAGCAGCAGGTTGAGGATGATGCCGCCCAGCCATGCGGCCACGACGATGGCGCCGAGCCGCGGGTGGAGGGCCACGACAAGGCCGGCGACGATCTCGATGACGCCCACGGCGTACATGGCCTGGTGCGGTGTGACCGGCAGAGGGCTGGAGAGCGTGGGCGCGAGGTACTGGTCCCATTGCACGAGGATGTTGGTGAACTTGTCGAGACCGAAGACCACGGGGGCGACGACGAAGGCGGTGCGCAGGATGGCATACGCCTGGTAGGTGACGTCGCTCCTGTCGGGACGCGAAGCGTGCTCGACCTGGTTGACGGAACTGGGACTGCCGATGGTGACCATGCGTGTCCTCCTGGACGGTGACCTGGTGTCCTTCCTGCTGCTCGGAGACATCGAGCCGGCCGGATGGGACGCTGACAGGGTGTTAGCGCAACCGCGGGTCACATCTCTTACCGACCGGGTCCTGACGGGTAAGAGATGCGGTGCTGCACACCGCAAACAAGGCATGACCGCACAACAGACCCACACCCCCGGCACGCCGGTCCCCTGCCAGTCCCCCGGCCCGCCGCTCGACGTCGTCGAGTGGCGACGGTGCCGGCTGCGCGAGGCCGGCTTCCCGGCAACGCTCGCTCGTGACCTGGCCCGACGGCGCGTGGACCTGCACGCTCTGCTGGAGCTCGTCGACGCGGGTTGCCCGCCAGAGCTGGCCGCACGCATCCTGGGCCCGCTGGACGACCTCGACGCTGCCGAGGCGGGCTGATGACCGCCGTGAGCAGGGACGAACAGCGCTCGACCACGCCGGAGTCGCCGCCTCGGACCGAGGCGGTGGGGCCGACGGACTGGGTGGCGAGGCTCGGCGGTGGGGGTCCCGAGCAGGCTGTTGCGCTCCGCGAGCTCCATGAGCTGATGCTGCGGGCGGCTGCGCACCAGGTGTGGCGCATGCGCCCCGCGCTGCCGGATCCGTCCCCGGCGGCGGTCGAGGTCATCGTCAACCAGGCGGCCGACGAGGCCATGACCGCCCTGCTCGGCAAGCTGCACACCTTCGAGGGCCGGAGCCGTTTCACGACGTGGGCCTTCAAGTTCGCCATCCTCCAGGCGGCGACCGAGGTCCGGCGGCTGCAGTGGCAGCACCGCGAGGTGGAGCTGCGTGACCTCGACGTGCCCATCGCGCCGACGCATGAGGGCCCTGAGCTGTATGCGGAGGGCAAGGACCTGGCGGCCGCCGTCGCTGCTGCGATGCATCGCGTGCTCACTCCCTACCAGCGGCGCATCGCGATCGCCCTCCTCGTCGACGGCGTACCGATCGACGTGCTCGCCGACCGGCTGGGCACCAACCGAGGGGCCCTCTACAAGACCCTTCACGACGTCCGGGTCCGACTGCGGGCGGAGCTCACGGCCAACGGTTACCTGGCCGGGCGCCGGGCGAGCTCACCTGCGCGGACCTCCGCCGCCAGCACTCCACGCGTCTCCCCCACCCACACGGCAGGCACCCCATGAGCACCACACCCCACCCCGACCCGACCGACCTGACACCACGCCACGTCAGCGCCCTCCTCCAGGACACAACCCCTTGGCTCTCGTGCGAGGAGTGCTTCGAGCGGATGGACACGTATGCCGAGGCGGTGGTGCGCGACCCCGCGCACACGGACGAGGCGATGGCCGCCCACCTGCGTGGGTGCGCGGCGTGCGACGAGGAGGCCCAGTCGCTGGTCCAGCTGCTCGCGGCCCAGTGAGGCTCGGTCACACACAGGCTCGGTCATACGGGGGCTGTCATACGGGGGCTGTCATACGGGGGCTCGGTCATACGGCGGCTGTGTCATTCGCGGGCGGGCGCCGGCCCCCCCCTGGGGAACGACCGCGCCTCGGGTCCGGTGTGGACCCGAGGCGTGGTGCTGGTGGTGATGGCTCAGTGCGCCTCACGGTTGAGGCTGAACCGGACAGCCACCCCTGAGATCAGCAGGGCCCACGCACCGAGCACGAGCGCTGCGACGACGGGGCTGAGCATGCCCTGGGCCGCCGTGCCGACGCTCGTCAGGGCGATGGCGGCTCCGGCCGGGAGCCAGTGGGCGACCTCGGGGACCAGACCCGCCAGGATGCCGACCTCGACGACCATGACCCACGCGATGGCACCGATGATGGCCACGACCGTGTTGCGGGTCAGGGCGCCCAGCGCGACGCCCACGAGTCCGTAGAGCGCGGATGCCACGGTCGCGCCGACCCAGAGCTGGGTCACGTCGACCGGCAGGGCGTCCACGCCACGCGCTCCGTAGATCACAGCTGCCTCTGCGTAGGCGATGCCGAAGGTGGCTGCACCGAGGATCGCGCCGAGGCCCAAGGCGGTCACAGCCTTGGCCACCAGCACCCGCCAGCGGCGCGGCTCGCCGAGGAACGTCTGCATGATGGTCCCGTGCCGGTACTCGCCGGCGATGACCAGCACGCCGATCGCGAGCATCACCATCGAGGTGAGCGCCGAGATGGAGAGCGTGTGGTTGACGTGGTCGATGGAGCCGAAGGCAGGGCCGCCCGGATTGGGCACGAGTGCGTTCGAGGCGACCGACGCCATGCCGAGGACCAGCGTGATGGCCAGGCTCACCCAGGCAGCGGGAGTGGTGCGAAGCTTGTAGAGCTCGATGGAGACAAGGTTTTTCATGACCAGACTTCCTGCGTGTCGGTGGGGTGGATGAGGTTGTGGAAGACCGTCTCGAGGTCGGTGCCGTCGGCGACGAGGTCGTGGACCGGGCCGGCGGCCGCGAGCCTGCCGTGGTCGATGACGACGAGGTCGTCGGACACGGCTGTGACCTCGCTGAGCAGGTGGCTCGAGAGGAACACGGTGCCGCCGGCGTCCGCGAAGGACCGCAGGAAGCGACGCATGTCGCGGATGCCGTCCGGGTCGAGGCCGTTCAGCGGTTCGTCGAGGATGAGGACGGACGGGTCACCCACGAGGGCGGAGGCCAGTGCGAGCCGCTGCCGCATCCCGAGGGAGAAGCCGCCGACCCGACGGCCCGCGGCGGCTCCGAGACCGAAGCGGTCGAGGAGGTGGTCTGCCGTGCCGGTCGACACGCCGGCTTGCATGGCGGTCAGGCGGATGTGGTTGCGGGCGGAGCGGTTCGGGTGGAACCCCTGGTCGAGGACCGCACCGATGACCCGCGTCGGGTGCGGCAGGTCGGCGTAGCGCACGCCGTCGATGGTCGCCGTCCCGCTGGTCGGGTCGGCGAGACCGAGCATGATCCGCATGCTCGTCGTCTTGCCGGCGCCGTTGACGCCGAGGAAGGCGGTGACGCGACCGGGCAGCGCCGTGGCGGTGAATCCGTCGAGGACGGTCACGGGGCCGTACTGCTTGCTGAGCTGGTGGAACGAGAGGGTTGGCATCGCGGTGAGCTCCTGTGTCGGGCCGGTTCTGGCTGACACCAACGATCCGGCTCGGCACGGTCCCGGGTCGTCGGCCCAGCGGCCGAGCCTCGGCATGCACCCATGGGCGGTGCGGGCGCCGACGGACCGGACGGCATACGCCCCGAGGCGTACGCCTGAAAGCCGATCCAGCGGCCTTTGCCGGTGCCTACTGTGCAGGTATGGCCATGCCCGCTCGCCGAGGTCTGCCCCGGATCGACCCGCGGCTCTTCGATGCGATCGTCTCCGTCGCGCTGTTCCTGCTGCTGGTGCTGTCGTTCGGGGCAACGGTCCACCCAGGCCAGCGGCCGGTGGATGCGTGGGCGTGGGTGCTCGGGGTGCTCCTGACCGCTCCCTACGCCCTGCACCGACGGCTGCCGTCGACATCGGTCGCCATGAGCTTGACTGCGCTGCTAGCTTTTTCGCTTCTGCACTACGCGCCCTACCCCGGCGTCAGTGTCTTCGTGCTCCTCTTCGGGATCGCGTTGCACGGACGGCGTCGCGACTCGCTCCTCGCCTTTGCAGCGACGGTCGCCGCCTTTGTCGTGGGGCTGCTCGCCCAGCCCGCCGGTGTCGTCGCCGTCAGCGACGTCATCTCCACCCTGCTCGCCACCGCCGTGGCCTGGCTCGCGGGCGACAACCTCCGCCAGCGGCGGCTGCGTTGGGCTTCGCTGGAGGAACGGACGCGGATGCTCGAGCGGGAGCGGGAGGACCGCGACCGGGCGGCGGTGGCGGCCGAGCGGCTGCGCATCGCCCGGGAGCTGCACGACGTCGTGGCTCACTCCATGTCGCTCATCGCGGTGCAGGCGGGAGTCGGCCGGCACGTCATCGACTCGGACGTCACTGCGGCGCGGTCGGCTCTCAGCGTCATCGAGTCGACCAGCAGGGACGCACTGACGGAGATGCGGCGGATGCTCGGTGTCCTGCGCAGCGGCGACGGTGTGGTCGACCTGCGACCAGTGCCCGGGCTCCGGGACGTGGGCGCCCTGGTGGCGGAGACCCGTCGGGCGGGGATGGGGGTCACGCTCGACACCGCCACTGCGCTCACCGACCTCCCGACGGGAGTGGACCTGGCCGCATACCGCGTCGTGCAGGAGTCCCTGACCAACGTGCTCAAGCACGGCGGACCGGTGGCTCACGTGAGGATCGCGTGCTCGACGGACCGGGTCGAGCTCGAGGTGACCGACGACGGTCGCCCGCCGGCGGCTGGGGCGCCTTCGCGGGACGCGGGGCACGGGCTCGTCGGGATGCGGGAGCGCATCGAGCTCTACGGCGGACGCCTGGAAGCGGGTCCCCGCCCCGGCGGAGGTTTCCGGGTGCACGCCACCCTGCCGTATGCCGTGGGGCCGTCATGACAGCGGTGGTGCGAGTCGTCGTGGTGGACGACCAGGCGCTGTTGCGTGGCGCCTTCCGGCTCCTCGTGGACTCGGCACCCGATCTGGAGGTCGTCGGGGAAGGCGAGAACGGCGCCGAGGCCGTCGCCCTGGTGGGTGAGCTGAGGCCGGACGTCGTCCTCATGGACATCCGCATGCCGGTCATGGACGGGCTGGCGGCGACCCGTGCGATCGCGGAGCTGGGTGTCGGGACGCGGGTGCTCGTGCTGACGACCTTCGACCTCGACGAGTATGTCTTCGGAGCGCTGCGGGCCGGCGCGAGTGGCTTCCTGCTCAAGGACACTCCCCCGGCTCAGCTGCTCGACGGGATCCGGGTGATTGCGCGGGGCGAGTCACTGCTCGGGCCCAGCGTGACCCGGCAGCTGATCGCGGAGTTCGTCCGGCGGAAGCCATCGGTGGATGACGTGTCGTCCGATGCGCCGGCATCGCTGGCTGCGCTGACCGAACGGGAACGGGAGGTGTTGGTGCTGGTGGCGCGCGGCCTGACGAACCAGGAGATCGGAGAAGAGCTCTTCGTGACACCGGCAACCGCCAAGACGCACGTCAGCAGACTGCTGATGAAGCTCGGCGCCCGTGACCGGACGCAGCTCGTCGTGATGGCCTACGAGAGCGGCCTCGTCGAGCCTCACACATCCTGAATCCATCCGAGACAAGACGATCGGTCGAGAATCAGTTCGTTCACACGAAGGGCCCGGACGGCGAATGCCGTCCGGGCCCTTCGTCACTCACGGACTATCAGCTGCAGCCGCTGGTGCTTCCGCAGCCCTCGCAGACGTAGCAGGAGCCGGCGGGGCGCATCTTGGTGCCACAGGTCATGCAGATCGGTGCGTCGGCGGTGATACCGCCGAACTTCTCGAGCAGCTCGGCCGAGCTGTGCACGTCCGAGGACGTCTCGCGGGCGGAAGCTGCGCCGGCGCCGGACTTGACCTCGGCGGCGTCGAGCTCGCCCTTGGCCGACTCCTCGGCCTTGTGCTCCGCCTTCTTCGAGACCGGGGCCGACTGCTGAAGCGACTCGAGCTCGTCCTCGAGGTCCTCGTCGGACTCGTCGGAGTCGGTCGACTCGTAGGAGCCGGTCTCGATCTGACGGGCCCGCTCCGCTGCCGTGTGGATACCCATGAAGGAGCGGGTGTCGAAGTCGAGGTAGTCGAGCGCCAGGCGGCGGAAGACGTAGTCCATGATCGACTGCGCCATGCGCACGTCCGGGTCGTCCGTCAGGCCGGCCGGCTCGAAACGGAGGTTGGTGAACTTCTCCACGAACGTCTCGAGCGGCACGCCGTACTGCAGACCGATCGACACGGCGATGGAGAAGGCGTCCATCACGCCGGCCAGGGTCGAGCCCTGCTTGCCGAACTTGAGGAAGATCTCGCCGAGCTGCTGGTCGTCGTAGGTGCCCGCCGTGAGGTAGCCCTCGGCACCACCGACGGCGAATGACGTCGTCTGTGAGGTGCGGCGCTTCGGCAGGCGACGACGGACCGGGCGGTACTCGATGACCTTCTCGACCTTGACCTCGGCCGCAGCGGCGTCCGCGGCAGCCTTGTTGTCCTTTGCCGTCGAGCCACCGTCGGACAGCGGCTGACCGACCTTGCAGTTGTCGCGGTAGATCGCGAGCGCCTTGATGCCGAGCTTCCAGCCCTGCATGTAGACATCCTGGATCTCCTCGACCGTGGCGGTCTCGGGCAGGTTGACCGTCTTGGAGATGGCACCTGACAGGAACGGCTGCGTCGCGGCCATCATGCGCACGTGGCCCATGGCCGAGATCGAGCGCGCGCCCATGGCGGTGTCGAAGACCTCGTAGTGCTCCGGCTTGAGTCCCGGGGCGTCGATGACGTGACCCTTGTCGGCGATGTACTCGACGATGGCCTCGATCGACTCCTGCTGGTAGCCGAGCTTCTTGAGCGCACGCGGGATGGTGAGGTTGACGATCTGCATCGAGCCGCCACCGACGAGCTTCTTGAACTTGACCAGCGAGAAGTCCGGCTCGATGCCGGTCGTGTCGCAGTCCATCATGAAGCCGATGGTGCCGGTCGGGGCGAGCACCGAGGCCTGAGCGTTGCGGTAGCCGTGCTTCTCACCGAGCTTGACGACGTCGTCCCACGCCTTCGTCGCGAGCTTGTGGACATCGGAGTCCATCGCGTCGAGGGTCTTGATGTTGTCGTTGGCGGCCTGGTGCTTGCGCATGACCCGCTTGTGGGCGTCCGCGTTGCGCGCGTAGCCGGCGTACGCGCCGACGACCGAGGCCATCTCGGCGGAACGCTTGTAGGCGGCACCGGTGAGCAGCGACGTGATCGAGGCGGCGAGCGCACGGCCACCCTCGGAGTCGTAGCCGTGACCGGTGGCCATGAGCAGCGCACCGAGGTTGGCGTAGCCGATGCCGAGCTGGCGGTAGTTGCGCGTCGTCTCGCCGATGGGCTCGGTCGGGAAGTCCGCGAAGCAGATGGAGATGTCCATCGCGGTGATGACGAGCTCGACGACCTTCTGGAACGTGACGGCGTCGAACGTGTCGTCGTCGCGCAGGAACTTCAGCAGGTTGAGCGAGGCGAGGTTGCACGACGAGTTGTCGAGCGACATGTACTCGGAGCACGGGTTGGACGCGGTGATGCGGCCCGTCTCCGGGTTGGTGTGCCACGCGTTGATCGTGTCGTCGTACTGGATGCCCGGGTCGGCGCACTCCCACGCGGCCTTGGCGATCTTGCCGAAGAGCTCACGCGCGTCGACGGTGTCGATGACCGAGCCGTCGCCGCGCGAGCGCAGCCCGAACTCCGTGCCGTCCTCGACGGCCTTCATGAACTCGTCGTTGACGCGGACCGAGTTGTTGGCGTTCTGGTACTGGACGGACACGATGTCCTTGCCGCCCAGGTCCATGTCGAACCCGGCGTCGCGCAGGGCGCGGATCTTGTCCTCCTCGCGCGCCTTCGTCTCGACGAACTCCTCGATGTCGGGGTGGTCGACGTCGAGCACGACCATCTTGGCCGCACGACGCGTGGCGCCGCCCGACTTGATCGTGCCCGCGGACGCGTCGGCGCCGCGCATGAAGGAGACGGGGCCCGAAGCCGTGCCACCCGATGAGAGCAGCTCCTTGGAGGAGCGGATGCGGGAGAGGTTGAGGCCGGCGCCGGAGCCGCCCTGGAAGATCTTGCCCTCCTCCTTGTACCAGTTGAGGATCGAGTCCATGGAGTCGTCGACGGCCAGGATGAAACAGGCGGAGACCTGCTGCGGGCTCTTGGTCCCGACGTTGAACCACACGGGAGAGTTGAACGAGAAGACCTGGTGCAGCAAGGCATACGTCAGCTCGTGCTCGAAGATCTCGGCGTCATCCGGCGCGGCGAAGTAGCCGTTGCTCTTGCCGGCGGCGACGTAGGTCAGCACGACGCGGTCGATGAGCTGCTTGAGCGAGACCTCGCGGGCGGCGGTGCCGACGGCGCCGCGGAAGTACTTGGTGGTGACGATCGTGCTGGCGTTGACCGACCAGAAGTCGGGGAACTCGACCCCGCGCTGCTCGAAGATCGTCTCCCCCGTCTTCCAGTTCTGCTGGACGACGTCGCGCTTCTCCCACGTCACCTCGTCGTACGGGTGCACGCCGGGCGTGGTGTAGATGCGCTCGATCTGGACGCCCTTGGCGCCTGCCTTCGAGCGTGAGCTGCGGTTACCGATCTCCGTCATGTCGTGCGGCCTCCCTGACCGAATCTGCTGCTGGGAACGAGTCTTGCGCGAAGCACCGACAGTGCGGGTGCCCCGGACGTGCTGTGGAGGGTGGTTACCGCTGGGCGCCGAGCTGGGGCGAAGCGGTGGGCTCCTCACCCAGCGCGTCGTGCTCGGCTCGAAGGAGCGCGATGGCTCCCTCGAAGTCCTCGAGGCTCTCCCACGCCTGGTAGACGCTGGCGAACCTCAGGTATGCGACCTCGTCGAGCTCGCGGAGCGGTTCGAGGACGGCCATGCCGACCTCGTGCGCCTCGATCTCGGCGTTTCCCTGGGACCGGATCGTCTCCTCGACCTTCTGGGCGAGAAGGGCCAGGTCGTCCTCGCTGACGGGCCGGCCCTGGCATGACTTGCGCACGCCGGAGAGGACCTTGGCCCGGCTGAACGGCTCGGAGGCGCCCGACCGCTTGATCACGTTGAGGCTCGAGGTCTCGAGCGTCGTGAAGCGTCGGTTGCACTCGGGACACTGCCGACGGCGTCTGATGCAGGCGCCGTCGTCCGTGGTGCGCGAGTCGATGACCCGCGAGTCGGTGTGACGACAGAACGGACAGTGCACGTCTGGTCACCTTCCCTTCCCCGAGACCCAGTCGTTCAACGGTTCCAGGCGCTCCCGCATGCCGCCATCCACCGTTCCCGGGGCCACCGCCGGTGTTCGTGGGACCGGCCGGGGCTGGGGATGGATCTGGGGACGACATGGGGATGACCTGTGCGTAACCCCCGCTTGGTTGGGGACTACATGTGGACATCTTACATCCATGTAACTACTAGATGTAGGGGTAACTGTAGGGACGTGTGAACCGCACCGCAAGCACGTGGCGGCAGCCCGGCGCGTCGTGCCGCTGACCTGCGCAAACGTCACAGCAGTCCCACACGCCTCGGCGTGTCGCGACGCCCGTCATCCCAACATCTAGGGGTGAAGAGACGCGCGCCCACCCTCATCTACGGGTCCGCGAGCGTATGCCGTCACCCCTCGACGGCGGTCAACCTGGCCCTGTCGGGTTGGCTCACTCGGGCACGGTCTCGCCGACCTGCGACTCCAGCATGCGCACGCGCGAGACGAGGCCTTTGAGGAGCAGCAGGGCGGTGTGGGGGTGGGAGTCGATGAGGTCGGTGAAGGCCGCCGGCGATAGCCGGAAGGCGCTCAGGCCCTCGGGTCCGCTCGTGACGGTGGCCGTGCGGCCCGACCCGTCGATGAGCGACATCTCCCCGAAGTAGTCGCCCTTCGACAGCGAGCCCACCGCGCGACCGTCGACATCGACCTCGGCCGAGCCCTCGAGCAACATCACCATGCCGGCCCCGCGGTCGCCCTGCTTGACGACCGGGACGCCCGGGCTGACCTTCACCGTGGAGCCTCGGGCGATCACCTCGTCGATGAGCTCGTCGGGCAGCTCGCAGAAGAGCTCGACCGCACACAGCGAGTCCTTCAGGCTCATGACTTGCCTCCCACACTCGTGGGCCCTCCACGGGCCAGCCCTTCGACGGTAGTCCTCCGGAGCGGGCGCGGACCGGCATTCGACGAAGCCGAAGCCGTCCGAGACGCGACAGGGCTGCGGCAGCTTCACCCGATCAGCGCCATGGACGGCTCGTGGACCGACGTGCGGTTCGACCACCGGGACGGGAAGCAGGGTCACGAGGCCCGCGGCGGAGCTCCCACGTACTCATCGGCCGGCTGGCCCGGTCGAGGACGACAAGGGCCACGACGAGGGCCAGTGGTGCCCGCACGTCCGTGCGGAGCACCTGCGCGACAAGACCGGCGTACGCCCAGAGCGCCGACCCGCCGTCCAGCGAGTCACCGACGGCCGACGCGCCCGACCGACCGGCACTGTCGAGCAGCACCGCCGCAGCGAACACCACCGCGTCGGCCAGCGCTGCAAGGGCTGCCCAGCCCAGACGGCGCATCCCGAACCTCGCGGGACGCATCGGCAGGACCGGACCCGCATCATCAGCACCCACGACCGCTCTCGCTCCCCGCCCCATGACCGGTGGGTGCCCGATCGGGCTGAAGAACCGGACCGGGCCCGAGTGACCGGGTCGCATCGGGATCTCGCCCTCGGGATCCGCTGCGGTCAGCGGCTGTAGCCCGGGCCTCGTGAGCGCCATCGCGAGGACGACCCCGAACCCTACGACCGCGAGCAGGGCGGCGGGCGAGAGCGCGTCGAGCACGCCATCACCGGCCGCGGTTCCGCCGTCGCTGATCCAGCCGACCATTGCATAGGGCAGTGCCTGCAGCGCGGTCAGCCAGAGACAACCGGCGGCGACGAGACGGTCCCGCCGTCCGACGCCCGTCACGGGGTACGCGTCTGCCGGCCGGTGGGCGTCGGCGTTCACGGGACGAGCCTCGGCCAGCGCATCGGGTCGGTCCCGAGGCTCGGGCCGGTCGTCGTGCAGGCGCGTTCGTCGGCGCCCTGGAGGACCCGGAGGTCAGGGCGACCGGCGGCGATGGCCACGAGGTTGCGTGCGCTGTCGGTGCCCGCCCGCAGGTAGTCGGAGTGGCCGGCCGACGTGCGGCCGACATCGACGAAGTCGGACCGGGCGTGCAGCCAGTGGTTGCACCCCGTCCCCGCCTTCTTGAGTGCGAAGGTCGAGAGTCGGGTCGCACCGGCGACATCAGCCGCTGGAGTGCCGTGCACGATCCACCCGTAGCTGAAGACGTCGTCCCCCACCGCTCCGAGGACGTTGAGGGAGCCCGGCTTGAGGGCGACACGGGCGACGTCGGAGAACGGCAGTCCCGGGGCGCCGAAGACGGCCACGTCGTCGACGGCGCTCGTGCGCAGGGAGGCGAAGCCGGCCAGCGTCGCTCCGTAGGAGTGCGCCCAGACCGTCTGGTGCGCCGGCCGCTCACGCGCCGACTCGACGCCGGTGACGAAGTCGGCAAGGGCTCCGGCATTGTCGCGGGCCAGCTTGGCGTTCAGGACGTTTCGGTCCACCGAGCCAACGATCTCGTGGACCTGGGGTGCGTCGTAGCCCATCCAGGTCACGACTGCGACGTCCTCACCGCGGGCCACGGCCCTCGCCTCCGAGCGCATCCGCACGAAGGTGTCGTCGTAGCGGCGCAGATCCGCACCGACCATGGTGGACAGCCCTCCGACGAACGTGACGACGTGGTCGGCTCGGTCGACGTCACCGATCGCGACGACAGCCTTGACGTCGAGCCCGGTCGGGTCGACGAGGAGCAGCCGTCGCTGCCCCCCGTCGCGCCGCCCCAGGACGTCGCGAACCGCCTGCAACGCTGCGACGTGCTCGGCTGCGCGGGTGCGCTCGGCGGCGTTGCCTGCCGACGCCCGGCGCTGCGCGCCTCGCACCTTGGCCCAGGCGTCCCGCTCAGCCCGCGCGAGCAGCGTGAGGTTCGCCTCGTGGCGCGCCGCCGCGGGCACCCCGTCGCGGGGTCCCACCCATTCGGGGTGGTCGCGGACCGCCCGTCGCTGCTCCTCGTCGGTGAGGGACCGCCACCACGCGGCAGCCGCGAACACCTGGGCACCGGCACCACCAGAGGTTGCCGACGACGGGGGTTGCGGTGGTGGCACCAGCGCAGGGACGACGCCCGCACCGCTGCCGGGCTGCGCGCCCGACCCACGGGCCGAGCACAGCAGCGCTCGCACCAGCTCGCCGTCGCTCTCGGAGGCTGCGCGCCGCGCCTGGGTCAGACAGGCGTGCACCTCGCTCCTCAGCAGCTCGTCGAGGCGGGCCCGGTGCGCCTCCACCGCTGGGTCGCCGACCGAGGCGCGCACGGGCAGGAAGAGGTGACCTTCGCCATCGACCCAGGCGCCCTCCTCGGCGGCCCGCCGGTCGGCGCGACGGACGAGGTCGAGCGCCGACTGCAGACGTCCCGCCGCATGCCCGACGGCGTGTCCGGCCAGGGCGATGCTCGTCGCAAGCCTCCCGAGCCCAGCGACGACGCACCCGTAGCGCTCGGTCGCCGCGGACGACGCGGCGCCGGACCACCGCGGAGACGCCGAACGGCGCCAGAGGGTCAGCTCGGCCAGGCCGAGGACTCGGCGGCGCCGGTCCTCGAGCCGGCGGCTCACCTCGAGCAGGACCTGCGGCCGGCAGGCGCGGATGTCACCGACGGTCATCGTCAGGGCGGAGCCCGCCCCGGACACCGTCTCGCTCACGGGATGACGCCGATCGGCGACGTCATGGCCTGCCGCGCGGTCTGCTCGACCGCGTCGTAGGTGTCAGCGGCAGCGGCGAGGCAGCGGCACAGCTCCCGCAGCTCCCAGCGTGTCGCCGCCAGGCGAACCTCCCAGGCCGCCGCGACCTGCCCGAGTCCAGCTGCTACACGGCTCCCTGGTACGGCGACGACGAGCGGCCTCAGCGCGTCCGCGATCCCGAGCCCGTGCACTCGCGCCAGCACCTCACCCATCGAGGTGGCGTCGTCGCGCAGTGCCGCAGTGTCCACGTCATAGCGCATACCTCGCTCCTTCCCCAGGACAGCAACGCTAGGCGGGACTCGGGAGCGCTCGGGTTCATCATCCACAGGGCCGGCAGCACACAGCACGCGCCGGGGCGATGCCGCGCCACAACATCGGGTGGACACAGCAGAACGCCGCACCCCCTCTCAGGGGCGCGGCGTCCGGGGCAGGAGCGGCGGGGTCGAAGCGCCGCTACCGCCAGCCGCTGAAGGTGGAGCCAACGCGGCGGATCAGATGGGGCGGGTCGAGATGACGCCGAGCAGGCGGCACACGGGATCGACCTTCCCCGAGAGGGTGTCGGCTCGTCAGCGGCCCGGGACCACGAGCTGCTGGCCGGTGTGGATCGCGGTCGTGCTGAGGCTGTTGGCGAGCTGCAGCTCGACGACTCCCTCGGCGATGCCCAGCTCGGGCAGCTCGCGGGCGGCGATCCCCGAAAGGGTCTGCCCCGACTGGACGGTGATGGTGCGCGGCTCTCCGGTGGCCGACGCGAGCTGGCCGGCAAGTCCGACGCCGAGGACGGAGACTACCGTCGCCACGAGCAGCGTCACGACGAGGCGACCGAACCGCGTCAGCCGCATGGGTTGTGCGTTGGCGCGGGCGACCGACGCCGCACGGACCGCCTCGGCCCCGGTGGGCACGAGCACGAGACGCGGCCGGCGGGTGGGCTGCAACCCCACGTGCTCCTCGGCGCGCGACTGACGAACGGCCTCGAGGACGATGGCGCTCATGGTGACCTCCCCTTGCTCCTGGACTGGCGAACACATGTTCGATAGAACGTCTGTACGAGTTGTAGCACGTATGTTCGATGAAGTCGAGACACGCATCGAACAGGTGTTTGGCAAGTGTGTTCGAACTGCGTAGTGTCTCTTCACACCACAGACCTCATCAGCCACCACTGACACTGGCCCCGACTCCGGCGTCACGACGTGGTCAGACGAGCCGACGAAGGGGACACCATGGGCGTGACCGAGCTTCCCGATCGTGAGACGGGCGACGGCCTGACCGTTCGCCAGCGGCGGGTGCTCGAGGTGATCCGCAACTCCGTCGACCGGCGCGGCTACCCGCCGAGCATGCGCGAGATCGGCGATGCCGTCGGGCTTGCCAGCCCCTCCAGCGTCTCCCACCAGCTCAACGCGCTCGTCGCCAAGGGCTACCTACGGCGAGACCCCAACAGACCTCGGGCCCTCGAGGTCGTCTCGCCCGACGCCAAGGCGGAGGAGCTCGGCTACCGCGGGGGCGACGCCGCCGCGCCGCGTCCCCTGGGCGACCACTACGACACCGAGACCGACTCCGGCGACGCCCGTCCCGAGGCGGCCTACGTGCCGGTGCTCGGCCAGATCGCCGCGGGTGTGCCGATCACGGCCGAGGAGGTCGTCGAGGACGTCTTCCCCCTGCCCAAGCAGCTCGTCGGCGAGGGCGACCTCTTCCTGCTCAAGGTCAACGGCGACTCGATGGTCGACGCGGCGATCTGTGACGGCGACTGGGTCGTCGTGCGCCAGCAGCAGCACGCGGACAACGGCGACGTGGTGGCTGCCATGCTCGACAACGAGGCGACCGTCAAGACGTTCAAGCGCACCGATGGGCACGTGTGGCTCATGCCGCACAATGCCGACTTCTCCCCCATCGACGGGGACCACGCCACGATCCTCGGCAAGGTCACCGCGGTCCTGCGCCGCATCTGACTGATCCTGCCGGCCCCACGGGGCACCACCACGCAGTCGGCGCCCTTCTCGCCCCCGGCGTGGTCGTGCTCCGGGAGGCGTGTGCGACGGCACGGCGGCAGACTCTGACGCGTGCGTCCCCCGCAGGAGAGCGCCACGGCACCCGGCCGCACCAGAGACGTCGTCCTCACCTACCGCTACCTGCGGGGCGCGATGATCGCCCTGCTCCTCCTGCTGCTCCTCTCCGTCGGCTACCAGTGGTGGTGGGAGACCGGTCACTCGTGCTGGCTCGGGTCCATCAGCGCCTACTACTACACGCCCGCACGCAGCGTCGTCGTCGGTTCGCTCAGCGCGCTCGGAGCCAGCCTCGTCGCCTACAAGGGCCACTCGTCCGAAGAGGACGTGCTGCTGAACTTCTCGGGCATCATGGCCTTCGTCGTCGCGATGGTCCCGACGGTGCCGGACGCACGGTGCGGCCCGAACGCGTACACCCAGACGTCGGACGAGATTGCCGCCGCCGTGCGCAACAACATCTGGTCGCTCGTCGTCGTGACGCTCCTCGCCGTGCTCGTGGCCGGCTGGCTGAAGCGCGACGTGCTGAGGCGCGACCCGTCCGAGCGACCAACGCTCCGCTCCGTGGTCGTGACTGTCGTGTGCGGCGCGGTGCTGCTCGGCGAGCTTGCCCTCTTCCTCCTCCTGCGCGACCGCTTCATCGCGCTGAGCCACGGCATCGCCGCCGTCACGATGGTCGCCGGGGTCATCGCCGTCATGGTGTTGAGCGCGCTGCGTGCCGAGGAGCGGCACCAGGGTGCCGCCGGCCACGACGGCATGGTCTACAAGCGCGCCTATCTCGCCATCGCGGTCGCGCTGGCCGTCGCCCTCGTGGTGACCGTCCTGACGGCTGTGACGGTGAGCGGCTTCGACCACCTCGTCCTCATCGCGGAGGTCATCATCATCGTGCTCTTCGCGACCTACTGGGGCGTGCAGACGAAGGAGCTCTGGGATCTTCGCGACGTCGACGGCACCGAGGCACGATCAAAGCGGCCCGTCGCCGGATAGCCCTCAGGACAGGGGCGGCTGGTCACCGACCGCGGCGAGCCACCAGGTGCCGGCGTCGCCAAACTCACGGGCCTCTGTCGGGGTGAGCGTCGCGGTGACCCGCAGCCACGACTCGGCGCGGCCGAGCCGTCCGAGCCGCAGCGCGGACGGAAGCGCCGACCGCAGCTCGGCCACGGGGACGACGTCCCCCCAGACCTCGAGCGCGGCGTCGGCCACCCGCCTCAGACGGGCGTCGTCCGGGCCGGCCTGGAACCGGTGGAGCAGCACGTTGAGCGGGACGAAGAACGCCGACAGCGGATGCGCGAGAAGGGCGTCCCCGAAGTCGAAGAAGCGCATCCCACCGGGCGTCGCGAAGACGTTGTTGGCGTGGAGGTCGTTGTGCACGAGATTGTCCGGCAGGCCGAGCGCGTCGACCTCCTCACCCCAGCCCCTGATCTCGGGCAGCAGGACCCGCAGCCGCTGCGCGACGTCGTCCGACATCTGCCGTGGGTCACCGGCCGGAAGCGACGTGAGCGCTGCGACGCGGGCCTCGACGTACGCCGCGGACTCCGCCGGGTGCAACGTCGTGGCGCCCGCGCCGACGAGGTCGCGCTCGTGCCCGACGAGGTCGCGCTGGAGGTGCATGGCCTCGGCGGCGACTCGGCACCAGGCATCGAGGTCGTCCTCGGCAACGGTCAGTGCGAAGACCGCCCCCTGGTCGGGCAGGAGGTGCAGGCCACGGGCGAGATCGGCTGAGACCACCGGAACGACCCGGTCAGGCGAGAGGCTCCCCAACGCGACGAGCAGCGCGGCCTCGAAGGACTGATGGACACAGTTCTGCTTGGCCCAGTAGGTCAGGCCACCCGATGCCGTGGCGCGCCAGACGGTGGACCAGGGTCGCTGGTGCACGGCCTCGAGCGACAGGAGCTCGGCGCCGAGACCGTCGAGCGCGCCGGTCACCCAGTCACGCAGCTCCGCCTCGAAGGCCCGGGACGTCCAGCGGACCGACGGACCAGGACCGGGCTCGGGCAGGGCTGCATACCAAGGCTGCTCAGTGGCCGAGGGCACTGCGCAGCTTCGTCAGGGTCGGCACGAGGGGCGCGTGGAGGCGCAGCGTCGCCTCCGTGTCGCCGCGCGTCGCCGATCGGGTCACGATCGCGACCGGCACGCCTCGCTGGTGCGCACGGCGGACGAACCGGTAGCCGCTCATGACCGACAGCGACGACCCGAGCACGAGCACGGCGCCGGCACCTTCGACGAGCGAGAAGCACTGCTCCACCAAGGCCTTGGGCACTGACTCGCCGAAGAAGACGACGTCGGGCTTGACCGTGTCGTTGCCGCACACGAGGCACCGTGGCGCGTGGAAGGACTCGACGAGCGAGTCGGCGAGCACGATGTCGCCGTCGGGTCGCACCTGCTCGCCCCACTGCGACCCGACCGCGTGCGCGGCCTCGGCGAAGCGGACCATGAAGCCGGGGTTGGCCTCGGTCATCCTCTCGTGCAAGCCGATCCGAGAGGTGTACTCACCACACGTCAGACAGACGGCGCGGTCGAGTGAACCGTGCAGCTCGATGACGTCGGTCGCCCCCGACGCCTGGTGCAGACCGTCGACGTTCTGCGTGATGATCGGCCCGACGTAGCCCGCGCGCTGCAGCTCGGTGACCACCCGGTGACCCTCGTTGGGCGCAGCCGCGTTGAAGCGCTGCCAGCCGATGTAGCTGCGCGCCCAGTAGCGCCGGCGCGCATCGCTCGAGCCGGCGAACTCGCCGTACGTCATCGGCTCGACGCGACGCGTCCCGTCGGCACCGCGGTAGTCCGGGATGCCCGAGTCGGTCGAGAGGCCGGCTCCACTGAGGACGACGACGCCGCCCGCGCTGACGAGGTCGACGAGGTCGTCGAAGGTCCCCAAGTCGTGCGTCTCGAGCGGCAGCGTGCGAGAGGTCGCCAGCCGGGTCGTCGCGGTGGCCGCCTGCGGAGGTATGCGGTTCGGCTGCTGCACCTGGCCAGCCTACGTCGCACAGAGAGACCCACCCGGAGGCGGCACCATCGACTGGTTTCCATAATGATCGGTTATGATCGCCGTATGATCGATGCTGCCGGCCTGCGGGTCATGAAGGCCATTGCCGACGAGGGAAGCTTCACGAGCGCCGCCAACGCCCTCGGCTTCACGCAGCCGGCCATCTCGCAGATGGTCCGGCGCCTCGAGCAGCGCACGGGGACCGTCCTCGTCGAGCGCTACGGCCGCCAGGTCCGACTCACCGAGGCCGGTCAGGTCCTTGCCCGCCACGCGGTCGGCGTCCTCGCCGCGCTCGACGCAGCCGAGGAGGAGATCACCGCCATCGCCGGCCTGCGCGCCGGACGCGTCCGCCTCCAAGCCTTCCCCAGCTCGTCAGCCACGCTCGTGCCCCGCACCCTTGCCATCCTCAAGGCCCGCCACCCCGACATCACGGTCACCTTCACCGAGGCCGAGCCGCCCGAGTCGCTGGCGGCGCTGCGCAACGGCGACTGCGACGTCGCGGTGGCCTTCGCCTACGAGGGCGGAGACCTGGGCGAGCTGGAGGAGGACCTCTCACTTCTCGTCACGCGCCGACTCATGGACGACGAGGTCCGTCTCGTCGTCCCGACGACGCATCCGCATGCCCACGACGAGGCGGCGTCGCTCGCCGACTTCTCGGGCGAGGAGTGGATCGCGGGCTGTCCCCGCTGCCGCGGCCACCTGCTGTCCCTCGCCGACACCGCGGGCTTCCGGCCCAATGTGGCCTTCGAGACCGAGGACTACGTCGCGCAGCTCGGGCTCGTCACGGCCGGTCTCGGCGTGGCCCTGGTGCCCGACCTCATCCTCAACGCCGCAAAGCACGACGAGGTCGCGGCCCTGCCCCTCTCCCCAGCGTCACGGCGCCAAATCCTGGCCGTCACGACCCCCGACCTGCAGCGCGTCCCCGCCGTGGCCGCGGCCCTGGACGCGTTGTGCGAGGCCGCTGGGTCCGACCCGAAGGTCTCGCCCGCCGAGCTCGTCGGCGCCAAGGCCTGACAGAGCGCGCCGCGCCGGGAGACCCCCGCCACCGGCCGGTGGGTCACGGGGCGCGCGCGGCCCCGACCCGGCATACGGTGGGCCCATGGGTGACCGTGAGCGCATCTCCTACCTGCCCGTGCCCAGCCGGGACGATGTCCCCGACGGCGTCAGCCGTCTCTGGGACAAGGCCGACGAGGCCATGGGGTTCGTGCCCAACGTCTTCCGGGCGCAGGCCGTCAACGGCGAGCAGTTCCTCGCGTGGTGGGCCTACTTCAACCTCCTCGTCAACAAGGAGGGCCACCTGAGCAACGCCGACCGCGAGCTGCTCGCCGTCGTCGTGAGCAGCGTCAACCGGTGCACGTACTGCGAGGTGAGCCATGGAGCCGCGCTGCGCGAGCACACCGGGGACCCGGTCACCGCCGACCTCGTCGCCTCCAACTGGCGCCAGGCAGGACTCGCCGAGCGCGAGTACGCCATGGCCTCCTATGCCGAGAAGCTGACCCTCCACCCCGCCGAGGTCACCGAGGCCGACCTCGGCCCGCTGCGCAGCGCTGGGCTGGACGACCACCAAGTGGTCGAGCTCATCCAGGTGGTCGGCATGTTCAACCTCACCAACCGGGTGTCGACCGCTCTCGGTCTCGTGCCGAATCCCGAGTATCACGGTAGTGGCAGAGGGACCTCATGACTCGTGTCGCCATCGCCGCTCCGGGTCCCGCTGCGCTCCGGGCCGGGCTCGAGGTGGCCGCCGAGGGCGGCAACGCCGTCGACGCAGCCATCGCCGCGTCGCTCGCGGCCATGAGCACCGAACCAGGTGTCGTCAGCCTCATGGGCGGCGCCTTCGTCAACGTCTGGCTCGCCGGCGAGGACCCGGTCGTCGTCGACGGCAACGTCGAGATGCCGGGGCGCGGCGTCGACGCCTCTGCTTTCGGCCAAGGCGTGCGAGAGGTGCGCACCGACTACGGCGGCGGCGTGACGATCGGCGCGGGCCACGGCTCCGTCGCGAATTCCGGTGCGCTGCAGGCACTCTCGCTGGCTCGAGACCGCTTCGGTCACACGCCGTGGCGACGCCTCGTCGAGCCCTCGGCGCAGGCCTGTCGCGATGGCTACCGCATCGGAGCCGCCGCGGCCCTCTACCTCGGCATCGTCCGCGACACCCTCTTCGGCGAGGACCCGCAGGCGCACGCCCTCGTCACGGGGGCCGATGGTGGTCCACTCGAGCCCGGTGAGACCTCCCTCAACGTCGACCTCGCCGACATCCTCGACCTCCTTGCCGCACAAGGCGTGTCGCTCTTCACCACCGGCGCGGTCGGACGCGTTCTCGTGGACGACATGGCCGCCAACGGCGGGCTCCTGACCCAGGCCGACCTCACGGCATACGAGGCGGTCGTGCGCACCCCGACGATGCGAACCGTCGGGTCGTGGGACATCGCGCTCAACCCACCGCCCTCCGTCGGCGGGCCCATGCTCGCGGCCATGCTCGGACAGCTCGCAAGGCATGAGGACTGGACGTGGGCAGAAGTGATCGAGATCCAGCGCAGGGTGCTCGCCTACCGACTGTCGGTGCACGACCGGTCGCACGACCTCGATGCTGACGGCCACGCCCTCCTCGCGGCAGTCGAACGTCACGGACTGGCCGGCCTGCCGACGTCGGCCTCGACGGCGCACGTGTCGGTCGTCGATGAACACGGAAACGCCTGTGGCATCACGATGTCCGCCGGCTACGGCGCCGGCATGGTGATCCCTGGGACCGGGATCCTGCTCAACAACGCGCTCGGCGAGCCGGAGCTCAACCGGCTCGGGCTGCACGCCGTTGCCCCGGGCACGCGGCTCGCGTCCAACATGGCCCCGACCACGGGCCGGAGCGCGACCGGTGCCGCACTCGCCGTGGGGTCCCCGGGTGCCGACCGGATCACGACGGCGCTCATGCAGGTACTCGGGAGGGGGCTGCTCCGTGGCGAGGACCTCCAGCACGCCATCGACGCCCCGCGGCTCCACGTGCGCTTCATGGACGACGGCTCCCCCCGGGTCGAGCACGAGCCGTCGGACGACATCGCGGCCGCCGTGGAGGCGAGCGGGCTGGCGTCCCACCGCTACCCCGGGCCCCACATGTACTTCGGCGGGGTGGGCGCGGCCGTGCTCGGTCCGGACGGGCTCGTGGCCGCCGGGGACGAGCGGCGGGAGGCTGCCATCGGGGTGTCCCCGTGAGGACCTGACGCGCGGTCCCATCCGAGACGGGCCCGGCACCGAATCGCCCTCGAGTCGACCACGAACGAGAGGCCACCCCGATGACCCTGACCGACGACCGCCCTCACGCTCCGAGCCCCTCCCCGGCGCCTCCACGCCCTGGCGGCGTCGCCGCTCGGCTCGCAGCCGTCGCCGAGCCACTCTTCGGCCGGCAGCTGCCCGTGCGCCTCAAGGCGTGGGACGGCACCATGGCCGGTCCCGCCGACGCGCCGACCGTCGTGCTGCGCGAGCCCGCTGCCCTGCGCCGGCTCGTGCGCCACCCTGGGGAGCTGGGTCTGGCCCAGGCGTACGTCACGGGCGAGCTCGACGTCGAGGGTGACCTGCTCGACGCCTTCCGCCGCGTCTGGTCTGCCGCCCGCGCGCTCGCCGGTGGTCGCCGCTCGGCCGCGTCCGTGACCGCCGTGGCGAGGAACGGCATCACGACCGCGTTCGGCCTCGGCGTGCTGGGGCTACCGCCCGAGCCGCCGGTCTCGCAGGCCCGCCTGCGCGGACGCCTCCACACGAAGAGCCGCGACCGCAGCGCGATCGAGCACCACTACAACCTGTCCAACGACTTCTACTCGCTGATCCTCGACCCCCACATGGCGTACTCCTGCGGCTACTGGACGAGCTCGGAGCCGGACTACACGGTCGAGGACTCGCAGCGCGACAAGCTCGACCTCGTCTGCCGCAAGCTCGGGATCAAGCCGGGCGGCCGCCACCTCGACATCGGCTGCGGCTGGGGCTCACTCTCGCTCCACGCGGCAGAGCAGTTCGGCGCGCAGGTCGTCGGGGTCACGATCTCCAGCGAGCAGAAGGCGTTCGTCGACGAGCGGATCCGTGAGCGCGGGCTCGAGGGCCGGGTGGAGATCCGGATCCAGGACTACCGCGAGGTCCCGGACGGCCCCTTCGACACGATCTCCTCGATCGAGATGGGCGAGCACGTCGGCGAGAAGAACTACCCCACGTTCACGGGCCAGATCGAGCGGCTGCTGAAGCCCGGTGGCCGTGCGCTGATCCAGCAGATGTCGCGCACGACACGTCCGGGCGGCGGACCGTTCATCGAGGCCTTCATCGCCCCCGACATGCACATGCGGCCCGTGGGGAGGACCGTCGAATTCATCGAGCAGACCGGACTCGAGGTGCGCGACGTCCACTCCCTGCGCGAGCACTACGTCCGGACCGTCAACGCGTGGTACGACACGTTCGAGGCCAACTGGGACCGCGTCGTGGCCCTGGTGGGTGAGGAGGTCGGACGCGTCTGGCGCCTGTACCTCGTCGGTGGCGCGCTCGCCTTCGAGGAGGGCCGCATGGGCGTGGACCAGATCCTTGCCGTGAAACCGATGGCCGCGGGCGGCAGCGGTATGCCGCCCGTCCGGGAATGGTGACCACGTGACCTCGGTCTGGACGTCCATCGCCCCCGCCGCCGAGGCCGCCGGCCTCGAGGGAAGTGCCTTCGGCCGCACGCTGCTGCTCACCGCGCTCGCGGTCGTCGTCGTCCTCGGCACCACCTTCGCCGTGGCGGTGCGGGTCGGCAAGCATGCGGTCATCGACGTGAGCTGGGGGCTGGGCTTCGTGGTCGTGGCCCTCACCGCTTTCCTGACGAGCGGTGGCCACGGTGACTCCGTGCGGCGCTGGCTCGCGCTCGTCCTGACCGCGCTCTGGGGACTGCGGCTCGCCGCCCACATCTTCACCCGCTCGCGCGGAAAGGGCGAGGACCCCCGCTACGAGGCGATGATGAAGCGCGCCGAGGGCAAGCCCAACGTCTACGCCCTGCTGCACATCTACCTGCCACAGGGCGTCATCATGTGGTTCGTCTCCCTGCCGGTGCAGATCGCCATGTTCGTCGACGGCGGCATCGGGTCGGTGCTGTGGCTCGGCGTCGTCGTGTGGGCCATCGGCTTCTTCTTCGAGTCGGTGGGCGACCTGCAGCTGACGCAGTTCCGCAACGACCCGTCCAACAGGGGCACCGTGCTCGACACGGGACTGTGGCGCTACACCCGGCACCCCAACTACTTCGGCGACGCCAGCGTCTGGACCGGGTTGTTCCTCGTCGCGGCGAGCGCCTGGCCAGGCGTGCTGACGCTCCTGTCGCCCGCCGTCATGGTGTGGAACCTCTACGGGGGCACCGGTAAGAAGCTGCTGGAGAAGGACATCGGCGACCGTCGGCCGAACTACTCCGACTACGTGCGTCGCACGAGCGGCTTCTTCCCGTGGCCGCCGAAGCCCGCCGACTCTTCAGTGCAGAACGGCTGAGCGGCCCGTCGCGAGAGGCGGAATGATGGGCTGCATGCGCCCGCCCCTCGCCGACGTCCTCGACCTGCAGCCACACCCCGAGGGCGGGTGGTATCGCGAGACCTGGGTCGGCCCTGAGACCATCACGCTCCCAGACGGTCGGCAGCGTGCCACGGCGACGCTCATCCACTTCCTCCTGCCGGCCGGTGAGTCCTCGGCATGGCACCGGGTCGCCTTCGACGAGGTCTGGCTGGCGCACACCGGCTCGGTCCAGCTCCAGCTCGGCGGCGACGGACTGCAGCCGCCCCCAGACGGCGGGACGGAGTCGGTGGTGCTGGGTGTCGACCTCGCGGCCGGGGAAGTGGCCCAGGTCGTCGTGCCGGCCCGCGTCTGGCAGCGCACGGTGCCGGGCCTGGCCGACGCACTCGTCAGCTGCCTCGTCTCCCCCGGGTTCGACTTCGCGGACTTCGAGCTTGCTGCCACCGACGAAGGCACCGGCACCGAGGCCGGCGCGCACGACGGCGAGGTGCAGCGGGCGTCCGCGGATCCGGAGGACGAGCCCCTCGACCCCTCCGTCCCGACCAATCCCGCCTGACGACGGGGCGGGCACCGCACGGTCGGTCACCTCGAGACCGCGCGGATCCCGTCCCCATCGGTCACGACCGCCACGTCGCCCTCGAGGTCGGTGCGGTGCACGTCGAACCCCCGGTCCTGCAAGGCTTTCATCGTCGCCGGCGCCGGGTGCCCGTAGTCGTTGCCCTCGCCGACGCTGATCAGCGCCAGTCTCCCGTCGACGTGGTCGAGGATCCGGTCGTCGCGGTTGCTGGACCCGTGGTGCGCGACCTTGAGCACGTCGACCTGCCCCCAGCGCTGCGGGTCGAGCTGCGACTCGTGCAGCACCTGGGCGGCCGCCTCGCGTTCGACATCCCCGGCCAGCAGCACGGTCAGGCCGCGCACGTGCATGGTCAGCACGACCGAGCCGTTGTTGGCCACCGAGCCTGCGTCGATGCGCCGAGCCGGCCACCACACGTCAGCGCTGACCGTGCCGACGGTGAGGCGCTGCCCGGCGCGGAGCACGCCCACGGGGATGCGTGAGGCGGCGGCGAGTCGTGCCACCCGCGCCGCCTCGGCAGGCGGGTCGAGCACAGGTGACGCGCGAATCTCAGCGACCGGTCGCTCGAGCACAGCGACGAGCCCTCCGACGTGATCGGCGTGGTAGTGCGTGAGCACAACCAGGTCGACGGCTTCCGCGCCGATGCGGTCGAGGCAGGCGCGCATCGACTCGGGGTCCGGGCCGGCGTCGATGACGACGACGTGCCCACCGCCGTTGTCGGCCACGAGACCGTCCCCCTGCCCGACGTCGCACGCGATGAGGGCCCACCCCGGCGGGGGCCACGCGATAGGAGCGGTCGGCGCAGCGAAGCCCGCCGTGAGCACGACCACTGCGACAGCCACGGTTGGGCGGTGTCTCGTGCGGAACCAGGCCCACGGCGCCACGGCGACGACGCCGATGGTGAGGACCGCGAGGAGGGTCGCGGCACCGGCGGAGTCGCCCCATCCGATGCTGCCGAAGGGGAGGTCGGCGCACCTGCGGGCCACCGCCGCGATCGCCTGGGCGGGCAGCGCCGCCACCCACGCGAGCCAGGTCGCGCCCGGGACCCAGACGACCGAGACGAGCGCGACGCCGACACCCGCGACCGTCGTCGGCGCGACGAACGGCGCCGCGAGGAGGTTGGCGAGCACCGCGACGAGGGACACGCTTCCCTGCAGGGGCACGACGATGGGAGCGCAGACCGCTTGCGCGGCGACCGGAATCGCGAGGACGGGTCCCAGCGGCTTGAGCGGGCCGGGCAGCCGGCGAGCGATGGCGTGTCCCCATGGCTGGGCCAGGACGAGCAGGCCGAGCGTCGCGACGCTCGACAGCGCGAATCCGTAGGAGCGCGACAGCCACGGGTCCCAGACGAGGAGCGCGACCATCGCGGCCGCGAGCGACGGGATGCCCGCCCGGCGTCGGGAGGTCGACAGCGCGAGGAGTCCGACGAGGCCCATCACGGCGGCGCGCACGACACTCGGCTCCGGACGCGCCAGGATCACGAAGGCGAGGAGCCCCACAGCCGCGACAAGCGGTCGCCATCGTCGAGGGACGCCGACGAGACCACACAGCCAGACCACCGCGGCGAGCACGAACGTGACGTTGGTGCCGGAGACGGCGCTGAGGTGGCTGAGGCCGGTCTCGAGCATGACCGCGGTGAGGTCCGGCGCGGTCTGCGACGTGTCTCCGACGACCAGGGCCGGGACCAGTCCTCGGGCATCGGGCCAGAGAGGCTCAGTGGCCGCTCGGAAGCGCTCCCGCACAGCGTCGGCGGCCGCGAAGACCCCGCCGGCTGCCGCGACGACGCTCACGGCACCCGTCGGGCTCGCCACCGCGACGACGTCGTCCCCGGGCTCGGCCGGTCCGAGCCGCAGGACGGCCTCAACCTCGTCGTACCACCGCAACGTCGACCACTGCGGCCCCCGACCGATGACGAGCACTGGAGCGGTGACCTGCGTGGTCAGACCGCGACCGGTCACGCGGGTCACCTCGAGTCGGACGACACTGACGGAAGGACCAGACGGCCGGTCCTGCACCGGGCCGGCCCCGCTGCGCACGGGCTGGGGGTCTGCCGCGACGGTGGCCCTGACCGTGACGACAGCCCGTTCCATCGCGAGATCGCCCACCGGACCGGCGGTCCGGACAGCCCGGTGACCGGCCGCGGCTCCGAGCAGCAAGGCGAGCAGGGCACAGAGGATGGCGGCGGAACGCAGGGCGGGCGCACGACCGATTGCGGCGGGGCGGAGGGCGCGGAAGGCGCGGTGGGCGCTGGGGGCACCAGCAGAGCGCCCTCCAGCCGGGTGCCCTCCAGCGGCGCGCCCTCCAGCCGGGTGCCCTCCAGCCACACGCCCTCCAGCCGGGTGCCCTCCAGCCGTCCGCGGTCGGGCGGTGCGCCCTGTTCCTCCTCCGCGGCGACTGGCCCCGCCTGCGAGCATTCCGGCGGCTAACGCCACCACGGCGCTGGTGGCAACGGTCCAGACCGGGGCAAGGAGACCCCAGAAGGCGACGACCGGCCAGACGAGCACCACGGGCGCGAGCAGCCGCAGATCGAGACGGCGCGACGTGCGCGGGCGCACCCGGCGAACCGTCTCCCGCCCCGTCAGGACGACGAGAGAGGGGCCGCGCGGTGCCTGCTCGCGCTCCCTCGGCGGGTCAGGGCGCATGCGGCGTCACAGCGTCACCTTCGGACGCAGCTGCGCCATGAGCTTGTCACCGATGCCGCTCACCTCGCCCAGCTCGTCCACCGAGGTGAAGCGGCCGTGCTCGGTGCGCCAGTCGATGATCCGCTGGGCGAGCACCGGCCCGACGCCCGACAACGTGTCGAGGGTCGCCGCGTCGGCCGAGTTGAGGCTGACCGGAGCATCCGAGGCGCCGGACGCACCCGTGCCCCCGGATCCCGCTCGCATGGGACCACCGGCACCGTCTGGCGCCGCCAACGACTCCCCCGGCTTGGGCACCCGAACCTGCTCGCCGTCGACGACGGGGCGCGCCAGGTTGAGAGCGCCCACGTCGGCGCCCGAGCGAGTGCCCCCTGCTGCCGAGATCGCATCGGCCACCCGCGCGCCCTGCCGCAGCCGCACCAGCCCGGGGCGCACGACCTGCCCGACGACGTGGACCACGAGCTCGTGATCCTGGGCGCCCGCCGTCGCGGCGGGCGGCGCCGACCCGGGCGGGGAGGGCCCCGAGGCCACGCCGGCCGCCGCACCCGCAGCGGGTCCCGGGATGGTCGCCGCCGCAGCCGTCCCACCCACGACCTGCACCGAGCTCGACGGTCCCGGTGCGACGTCCGGTGCCGAGGCCGACCGCTCGGCCCACAGGACCCGCAGGACGAAAACACATCCCACGGCGACGACGAGAGCCAGCAACGAGACGACGGCCGCACTGCTCACGCCGCGCCGCCCGCTGCGCAGCTCGTCGGGAACCGTCAGCACACCCGGCCGCCGAGCCCGACGCAGGTCAGCGTCAAGCCGAGCCACCTCGTCGTCCTCGGTCGCACGCTGCGTCAGCCTCCGGACAGCCGATCCCACCGAACTCGTCGGAGCCGCAGAGACGGGTCCCGGGACCGAACTCGCTTCGGTTTCACCGCCGCCGCCGAGCCCGGGCGCGCTCGGCACCCAACCGCCGACCTCCGTCGCCGACCGACCCGTCGAAGAGCCGGTCGTGGCCTCCTCGTCTCCCGGAGAGCGGTCTCGGCCAGCACCCGACCCGAGGATCCGGGCCACCCGCTCGAGGTCCGGTTGTCTCTGGGCGGGTCGGAACGGCATACCTCGACGGTAGGAAGCCGGCCGCTCAGCCGCTCGCGCGCGAGCACCCGTTGGGGACAACCCACTCCGCACCCGAGGGGGTGTGGACGGCCACAGCCCGAGACGGCCCGCGCGTCGATTCACGCCCCCGCGCCCGGCTGGTCCAGACTGCACCAATGGCTCGGCACATCATGACCCTCACCTGCGACGACAGACCCGGCATCGTCGCCGCGGTGTCCGCGGCGCTGCTCGCCGTCTCGGCGAACATCGTCGAGAACCAGCAGTACTCCGACGAGGACACCGGCCTCTTCTTCATGCGCACCGTCTTCGACGCCGATCCGCACGAGGTGGAGCAGGTCCTGCAAGCCGTGCGGGACAGTCCCGCCATCGCGCACCACCACCTGGCGGCCCGACCCGACGACGAGCACTGCCGCACCATCATCCTCGTCAGCAAGTTCGACCACTGCCTCCTCGACCTGCTGCACCGCTGGAAGTCCGGCGACCTGCCCATCGACATCGTGGGGGTCGTCAGCAACCACGAGGACTGCCGAGGCCTCGTCGAGTACTACGGGCTGCCCTTCACCGTCATCCCCGTCACGCGGGACACCAAGCCGGACGCGGAGGCGGAGCTGCTGCGCCTCGTCGAGACCAACGACGTCGGCCTCGTCGTCCTGGCCCGCTACATGCAGATCCTCAGCGACGGCCTGTGTCGCGCGCTCGAGGGTCGCGCCATCAACATCCACCACTCGTTCCTGCCCGGCTTCAAGGGCGCCAAGCCCTACCACCAGGCGCACGACCGCGGCGTGAAGCTGATCGGGGCGTCAGCGCACTACGTGACGGCGGACCTCGACGAGGGACCGATCATCGAGCAGGACGTCGTGCGCGTCACCCACGCCGAGTCTCCTGAGCGCCTCGTCGCGATCGGTCGCGACGTCGAGCGTCGAGTCCTGTCCCGCGCGGTCCGCGACCACGCCGAGTCGCGCGTGTTCCTGTCCGGCCGGCGCACCATCGTCTTCTGAGATCGGCCGGATCCCGCAACACACCCGGCAACGGTCGCCATGCTCTGGTTGCAACCGGTCCGAGCTGACCGTTTCCGGGTGTGTTGCCGGGCGGTGGTGTGGGATCGATCAGGGGAGGTGCCGCTGTCGCCACCAGCCCACGACGTTGTTCTTGTGGCGAGCGAGGACGAGCAGTCCGATCGCCATGAGCCACAGGCCGGTCCAAGCGTCACCGGGCGCGTGACCGGTCCAGATGAGGACCGCGATGACGAGCATCGAGAGAGCGCCGAAGATCGAGCCGGCCGCGACCCACCGGGTGAGCGCGACCGCTATGCCGAAGACCACGACGACGACCAGGGCAACCCAGGGGTGCACACCGAGGATCGCTCCGAGCGTCGTTGCGACCCCCTTGCCACCGCGTCCCTTGAGGAAGGGCGACCAGATGTGGCCGAGCACGGCCGCGATACCGACGGCGTATGCCGCGTGGGCACCGAAGAGCTGGCCCGCGACGACGGTGGGGACGAGTCCCTTGAGGACGTCGAGCACGCCGACGACGACGCCCCACTTGCGGCCGAGAACCCTTCCGGCGTTCGTCGCTCCGGGGTTGCCGGACCCGGACGACGCGAGGTCCTTGCCGAGCAGGCGGGCGATCATCGTGGCCGGGTTGAGGGAGCCGACGAGGAACGCCGCGACCAGTCCGCCCGCCCAGGCGAGCACCGTGCCGATGCTCACGACCCGGAGACCTCGCCGGGCGACGGAGTGCGCGGCAACGGTTCATCGAGGCGGGGACACACGGCGATGGCCACGGTGCCGGGTCCCACGTGGGCGCCGACGACGGTCCCGAGCTCGACGACGAGCACCTTCGAAGCGCCCGGCACCATGGTGCGCAGCTCCGAGGCGATCTGCTCCGCGCGCGCCGGTGCGTCGAGGTGGTGGACGGCGATGTCGACGGCGGCGCCGAGCTTCTCGACCTGCGCGACGACCATCGCCTCGATGCGGGCGACGGCACGTGACGACGTGCGCACCTTCTCCACCGGCACGATGCGCCCGCCGCGGACGGCGAGGATCGGCTTGATCGCCAGGGCGGAGCCGACGAGGGCCGAGGCTGCGCCGATGCGGCCACCTCGACGCAGGTGCTCGAGCGTGTCGACGTAGAAGAGCACCCCCGAGGGTTCGAGACGTGAACGCACGGCATCGAGCACCGCGGTCACGTCCGCTCCCCCGACGGCCGCCTCCGCTGCGCTGACGACGGCGAACCCCATCGCCATCCCGATGGTCTCGCTGTCGACGACCTCGACCGGGACCGGCGACTCGGCCGCTGCGAGCCGGGCCGCCTCCACGGTGCCCGACATCTGCGACGACAGGTGGATCGAGACGATCGCCGTCGCCCCGTCGTCGGCCAGACGCTGGTACGTCTCGGCGAAGACCTGCGGGGTCGGGCGCGAGGTCGTGACGATCGTGTACTCGCGCAGTGCAGCCGCGACCTGGGCGGCCGAGATGTCGCGCCCCTCGACGTGGTCACGGCCCCCGACGACGACGTGGAGCGGGACCACCTCGATACCGTGCTGCTCGACGACGTCACCGGGCAGGTAGGCCGTCGAGTCGGTGACGATCCTCGTGGTCACGTCCCGCTCCTTCCGTCGTCGTGGTCAGCAAGAGGTCAGCCGGGATCAGCGCTCACATCGGGACGACGTTGACAAGCTTCGGCGCCCGCACGATGACGGTGCGGATGCCGCCCTCGGTCGCCGACCTCACCTTGTCACGGCCGAGCGCAAGCTCGCGCAGGTCCTCCTCGGAGATGTCCGGGCTGACCTCGACGCGGTCGCGGACCTTGCCCTTGATCTGGATGACGCAGGTGACCTGCTCCTCGACGATCTTGGCGGGGTCGCTCACCGGGAAGGCGGCATACGCGACTCCGCCGTCGTGACCGAGCCGCTGCCACAGCTCCTCGGCGATGTGCGGGGCGACGGGCGCCAGCATGAGCACCATGGCCTCGACTGCCTCGCGCGGCGGGGCGTCGAGCTTCGTCACGGCGTTGTTGAGCTCGATGAGCTTGGCGATGGCCGTGTTGAAGCGGAGGGCCTCGTAGTCGTCGCGGACACCGGCGATCGTCTGGTGCAGCTGCGTCGTCAACGCCTGGTCCATGGGCTCCTCCGTGATCCGCACCGCACCGGTCGCCTCGTCGACGACGTTGCGCCACAGTCGCTGCAGGAACCGCTGGCTGCCGACGACCGCTCGGATCTCCCACGGCTTGGACAGCTCCAGCGGACCCATCGACATCTCGTAGACCCGGAAGGTGTCGGCGCCGTAGGCGTCGTACATCTCGTCTGGGCTGACCGAGTTCTTCAGCGACTTGCCGATCTTGCCGTACTCACGGTTGACCGGCTGCGACTCCCAGGTGAACGTCGGCTCGGCGCCGTGACCGCCCGGGTGCTCCTCGACCTCCGACGCGGTGACGTACTGACCGCGGCTGTCGGTGTAGGCGTACGCCTGGATGTACCCCTGCGAGAAGTACTTCCGGAAGGGCTCCTCGCTGCGCACGTGGCCGAGATCGAACAGGACCTTGTGCCAGAAGCGGGCGTAGAGCAGGTGCAGCACCGCGTGCTCGACACCGCCGACGTAGAGGTCGACGCCCCCCGGGTCACGGGTGCCCGCCGGGGCGCCCTCGACCGGGGTGTCGTGTCGGCCCAGCCAGTAGGCCTCGTTGGCCGGGTCGACGAACGCCTCGTGGTTGGCCGGGTCGAGGTAGCGCAGGTAGTACCAGCACGAACCCGCCCAGTTGGGCATCGTGTTCGTCTCCCGGCGGAACCTGCGCACGCCACGGCCGTCGCCGAGGTCCTTCTCGACCTCCACCCACTCGGGCACCCGGCTCAGCGGCGGCTCGGGGCTGCTCTGCGCATCCTCGGGGTCGAACGTCTTGGGGCTGTAGTCGGGCACGTCCGGCAGGGTCAGGGGCAGCTCGTCGTCGGGAACGGCATACGCCACCCCGTCCTCGTCGAACATGATGGGGAACGGCTCTCCCCAGTACCGCTGGCGGCTGAAGAGCCAGTCGCGGATGCGGTAGCTGATGGTGCCTTCGCCGAGCCCCTCGGCCTCGAGGAAGTCGATGATGCGGGCCTTGGCGTCCGCGACGTGCAGGCCGTCGAGCGAGATCCTGTCGTTGGTGGAGTTGATGGCGACGCCGTCACCGAGGAAGGGCTCGTCGTCGGGGTGGCCCTCGGCCGGCTGGACGGTGCGGATGATCGGGATGCCGAACTTCTCGGCGAACTCCCAGTCGCGGGTGTCCTGGCCGGGCACGGCCATGATCGCGCCCGTGCCGTAGCCCATCAGCACGTAGTCGGCGACGAAGACGGGAACACGTTCTCCTGTCAGCGGATTGGTGGCCCACGAGCCGGTGAAGACACCGGTCTTGTCCTTGCCCTCGGTCTGCCGCTCGACGTCACCCTTGCGAGACGCGGCGAGCTGGTATGCCGTCACGGCCTCCTTCGGGGTCGCGGCCGCGTCAGCGTCCGCCCCCTTCCAGGCGTCCTTGGTGCCCTCGGGCCACGCGCCGGCCGGGACGAGCGCGTCGACGAGTGGGTGCTCGGGCGCGATGACCATGAAGGTCGCTCCGAAGATCGTGTCCGGTCGGGTCGTGAAGACGTCGATGCCATCGTCCTCGCCGGTGCCCGTGACGACGGGGAAGGTGACACGGGCGCCCTTGGACCGGCCGATCCAGTTGCGCTGCATCAGCTTGACCTTCTCGGGCCAGTCGACGGCGTCGAGGTCGTCGGCCAGGCGGTCGGCATACGCGGTGATGCGCATCTTCCACTGGCTGAGGTTGCGACGGAACACCGGGTAGTTGCCGCGCTCGGAGCGGCCCTCGTTGGTGACCTCCTCGTTGGAGAGCACGGTGCCCAGGCCGGGGCACCAGTTGACCGGTGCCTCGGACGTGTAGGCGAGGCGGTGGCCCTCGAGGACCCTGGCGCGCTCCGTGGCCGACAGGTCGGCCCAGCCGCGGCCATCGGCGTCGACCACCGCGCGACGACCGGACTCGAACTCCTCGACGAGCTCGCTGATCGGACGCGCCCGGCCGCGGCCACCGTCCTCGCGCACCGCGTCGGCGTCGTACCACGCGTCCCAGATCTGCAGGAAGATCCACTGCGTCCAGCGGTAGTACTCGTCGTCGATCGTCGCGAACGTGCGGCGGTTGTCGAACCCCAGGCCGAGCCGGCGCAGCTGGCGCCTCATGTTCGTCATGTTCTCCTCGGTGGTCTTCCGAGGGTGCTGGCCGGTCTGGACGGCGTACTGCTCCGCTGGCAGCCCGAACGCGTCGTAGCCGAGGGCGTGCAGGACGTTCTTGCCCAGCATCCGGTGGAACCGGCTGTAGACGTCGGTCGCGATGTAGCCGAGCGGATGGCCGACGTGCAGTCCCACGCCCGAGGGGTACGGGAACATGTCGAGGACGATGAGCTTCTCGCCGCGCGCGGCGACCTTCTCGGGCTCCGCCCACGGCCCGGCGGGGTTGGGGGCGTTGAACGTGCCCTCCTCCTCCCAACGGTCCTGCCAGGAGGTCTCGATCTGCTGCGCCATCGCTGCCGTGTAGCGGAACGGGATGTCGTTGCTCTGCTCGCTCATGTCCACTCTCTCGTCGCTGCTCGGTCTGGGCAAAAGAAAACCCCTCGCACAGGAGGGGAGGCCGCGTTGATGTCGGGAGTCCCGACCTTCGTCAACGCGGCTGCGGAAGGAGCAGCAGTACAGCCATGCGCCCAAGGCTAGCGCAGCCCTCCACCCCGTTTCCCTGGTAGGGCCGCTCAGCGGAAGAGGGCGACGACGATGAGGGTCTGGGCCACGTGGTAGGTGACGATGACGGTGAGCGGCGCCCAGCGGCGCTCACGGACGAAACGGTCGTGCCCCAGCACGGCGTCGGAGGTCACGAAGACCGCGCACCCGAGCAGCAGCAGCCAGTCGCCCGTCCAGGCGGCAGCGAGCACGAGCGCGCTGAGGACGAGCTGGTAGACGAACACCGGGCCCTTCTGCGGGCCCGAGTGACGCACGATGTCCCGTCCGACCTTCGCGTGCAGCAGCACCAGGGCGGGCACGGCGACGAGCAGCGGCCACGGGAAGCCGTCGACCCGGGACGTCTCGAGGATCGCCCAGACGTAGGCGACGTGGGCCACGAGGAAGGCACCGAGCCCCACGAGGAACCTCGTCTCGGTCGCGTGCAGCAACGCGATGTCGCCGAGGAGGCAGAACGCGAGCGCGACCACCACCGGCAACAGGGGCGGCGAGCTCGGTACCCGGCCCTCCCAGTAGAGCGACCACGCGAGTCCCATGAGGAGGAGCACGACGAGCGGCTTGGTGATCCGTTCGACGACGAGGTCGCCGCGCAGGACGGAACCCCAGTTGATGAGGGCCGTCACCCCGAGAGCCACGCTGATAACCCACAGATGGGTGGTCACGAGCCCAGATTCGCAGCCGCGCCTCAGGTTGGCGGCACCAGACACGCGACGAGGTCCCACCACCTGTCGAGACGAATCGGCGATCGCGCCGTTCTCTGCGAGACTCGTCCAATGCCCATGCGCAAGTTCCAGCACACCGTCACCGCCGACGACACGTCCGCCCGGGTCGGCAGCGGTGACCTCGACGTCCTCGCGACACCGCGTCTGATCACGTGGTGCGAGAACGCCGCCTTCCAGGTCTGCAAGCAGAACATCGACGACGACCACACGACGGTCGGCACGATGGTGAAGATCGAGCACGTGAAGGGCAGTGCGGTCGGCTCCGAAGTCACCGTGCTGTGTGCCGAGCCGATCAACGACGGCCGTCGTCTCGTGTGCCACGTCGCCGTCAGGGACTCCGACGGCGAGGAGATCGCCAAGGGCGAGATCCACCGTGCCGTCGTCGATCCGGACCGCTTCATGAGCAAGTGCCAGCGGGTGCTCTGACCCGGAGGTTCCCGCCCTCTGACCGAGGGTCAGCGGCCTCTGACCCGAGGTTCACCCGCCTCTGACGCGGAAGTCCGCCTGCTTCGGCACCGGTCAGAGCACGTAGGCGTCGCCGTCCCGGTGGAAACCCAGGCTCTCGTAATAGGGCTCGACCATGTCGGGCGGCGTCAGCACCCGCCGGAACCCGTGCCGGCGGAACGGCCCCTCCGGCCCGAAGACGAACTCGCCCGGAGTGACGTCCCGGTGACGCGGGGTCACCCAGTCGAGCAGCAGCTGCGCGGTGCCCTCCCCCGCATCGTGCATCAGCACGACGCCGACCGCCTCGTCGCCCCGGAGCACGAGGTAGGACAGGTCCCCCGCGAACGGGTCGTGCACGAACTGGGGGTTGTAGCGTCGGATGTCGCCCTCGTACACCCGGAGAACGTGCCGCAGGTAGGTGTCGTCACCGGCCACCTCGAGCACCTCGTAGACGCCGGGGTCGTGCTTCTCCCGAGACATCTGCGCGAGGTAGTAGACGTTGATGCCGGCGAGCACGACGTTGAGCCCGACCATCGGCCAGACGTGGTTGAGCGTGTTGTAGACGATGAGTACGACGCAGCCGACGAGGTTGATGACCCGCAGCCGGCGCAGCTGTGTCTGCAGGAGCGACCAGACGAGGATCGCCGAGCCGACCCACCCGATCGCCTCGAGCCACCAGGTACCCATGGGCGCGACCCTAGCGCCCGCGGCTGCCGGCCTCGCCTGGATTCGGGGTGATCCGCGCGAGCACGCGGGTGCGGACCACCCCGGTCAGGGGACGGCTCAGGCGTCGGGAGCGACGAACTGCGGCAGCACCGCCTCGAACCGGGAGTCGAGGGTGAGCGACGGCAGGACCTGGCCCTGCTTCTGCGCGTCGGACGCGACCGAGGCGCCCCACGACGAGGCGCGCAGGCGCTGGTCGGGCGTCCCGTGGTGACTCGCGCTCGCGAAGGCACAGTCACCGACCTGGTAGAGGGACTGCTCGGCCTCGAGGACACGCCTGGTGTTGAGGGCGAGACCGCGCTTGTGGGTGACGAAGTAGGTGCCGAAGGCGTCGGCCATCAGCTCGGTGCGACGCGTCGCCTCCGGGCCGGTGAGCGGCGAGCTGAACAGCCCCTTGTCGTACTGCACGTGATGGCCGTACTCGTGGGCGAGGACGGCGCGCGGCCCCACGTCGCCGACACCGATGGCGCCCAGCGCGTCGAGCATCCCGTCACCGAAGATGAGCTTGTCGGGCAGCGAGGAGATGACCGGATCCGGGTCGCCCTGCCCGCTGAAGGCGAACGCGTTGAGGGTGAAGATCGGGTTGTCGCCACGTGCGAGGCCGGGGTCGCTCGTCACGACGTCGGCGACGATGGTGGCGAGCTCCGCCGCGTCGGCCTCGGACACGCCGTAGAGGACGCCGATGAGACGGGCGAGCCGAGCGGGGTCGCGCATGACGTCACCGTGCATCGCCATGAGCTGGATGTCGGAGCCGTCCGTGTCCCAGAACCTCTGAGCCGCCAGGAACGAGCTCGTCAGCTCGTTGCGCGAGGCCTTGGTCAGGGCGTAGGCCGGGTGTCCCGGGGACCCGAACAGCACCGCGTCGAACGTGGGGAAGTCCAGTGCGCCGAGCATCGACAGCAGGTCGAGGCTGGACGGGTCGACGCTCGCGAGAAGGCCGGCGACGTAGGCATCGAGGCGAGTCGGCATGCACCGGTACTGCGTCGGGTCGATGGCTCGGGCCAGGGCGTCCTGCGCCGCGGACCGCTCGACGCCGAACCTCGCGAGCGTGGCCGCCCGGCGGGCCTGCCAGTCCGCCGGCAGGCGGACCCTCGCCGCCTCGAGCAGCGCGACCGCCCGCGGGTCGGACGTCGCACCGGAGGAGGCCGGACCGCTCTGGGTCCGGGCGAGGGTCTGCATCTGGACCTGGGGGGCGGGAGCCGCCGTGGCGACCGTGGCTCCGGTGGCCCCCGAGATGGCCAGCGACGTGACGAGTGCGATCGTCCGGGTCGTGGTCCTGCGCACGTGTGAGCTCCTTCGGTCGTGTCTGTGCCCGCGCCGGTGCCGGTGCCGTGGGCGATACGCCCATCATCACCGCTGCCGGTGACATCGGTGGCGAGCATCCCATATCCGGATGATCGGTGCGTGGCCTCTCAGCCCGTAGGAGGTTGGTCCGACGGGGTCGTCGCCGGCTGCACGACGGGCCCGTGCCCCACGACCTTGAGCCCGACGACCGCGGCGACGATGCCGATCAGAAGCAGGACCTCGACGACGGAGAAGTCCTCCGCGCCGGTCGTCATCGCCCACGTCACCGTGAGCGCGGCCCCGACACCGGTCCACACCGCATACGCCGTCCCGATCGGGATGGTGCGCACCGCGTGCGCGAGCCCGACCATGCTCAGCGCGCCGGCGACGAGGAAGACCAGGGCCGGCACCACGCGCGACAGGCCGTCGGACGCCGCGAGAGCGGAGGCCCACACCGCCTCGAGCACGGCGCTGGCGAGCAGGACGACCCACGGCATCACGCCACCACCTTGAGTCCGGCGACGCACCCCACGAGCACGAGCAGCAGCGCGGCACGGGCGACGCCGAGGCGTTCCTCGCGGCGCGCGACCGCGAGAAGCACGGTGCCGACGGCGCCGATACCGACCCACACGGCATACGCCGTCCCGGTGGGCAGGCCGGTCATCGCCCACGCGAGGCCGACCATGCTGAGCACGAGCGAGACACCGAAGAGGACGGTCGGTCGCGGCCGGCGGAAGCCGTCGGACGCGGCGAGAGCGGTGGCCCAGACGGCCTCCACCGCCCCGGAGAGGATGAGGACGAGCCAGTGCATGGCGTTCCGATCTGGCCGTCTTGTCGCAGTGCGGGTACGGCTCCCTCGTCCGCGAGCGCGGCCCGCGCGCTCACCCACCATGCTATCGAAACAGCACGTCCCAGTCGAAACGGCGTATCACCACGGTGGTCCCGGCGTACTGTCGAGTGCAGGCACGCTCCTGCGAAACAGAGGATCGCCATGAGCCGTGACTATCTCGACTTCGACGTCGCCGTCACCCATGAGGGCCAGGGGTATGCCGCCCACGTCCTCGTGTCGCCGGCGGGCGCGGCGTCAGCCCCCTTCACGCTCCCCTTCGCAGCCACGGACCTGGCCCAGTTCATGATCGCCGTCGGACCGCCGCGCGTCTCCTCCAGACGGCTGGTGCCTGCCGAGGCGCGCGTCGTGGACGTGAAGGAGTACGGCCGCCGCCTCGGTGACGCCCTCCTCTCGGGCGAGGTGGGACGGGCCTTCCGTGAGAGCCTCACGACGGCCACCGAGCAGGGCAAGGACCTCCGCCTGCGGCTCCGGCTCGAGGCCGTGCCCGACCTCGACCCGGTGCCGTGGGAGTACCTCTACGACTCGGGGCTGGGCCGCTTCCTCACGCTCTCGCAGGAGACGCCGATCGTGCGCCTGCTCGACTCGCTCGAGCGACCCCCGGTCGTCGACGTCGACGCGCCCCTGCGGGTGCTCGTCATGATCTCGAGCCCCAGCGACATGCCCGAGCTCGCGGTCGACCGGGAACGCCAGCTGCTCACGGCGACCACCGGCGACCTCGTCGCGAACGGCCGGCTCACGATCACGGTCCTCGAGGACGCGACCCTGACCGGGCTGCAGCGGGCGCTGCTCGACGACTTCCACGTCTTCCACTTCATCGGCCACGGCGGCTTCGACCAGCAGGCGCAGGAGGGCGTCCTCGTCCTCGAGCGCGACGACGGCACGGCCCACCGGGTGTCCGGCGCGCGGCTCGGGACGCTGCTTCACGACGCCCGCACGATGCAGCTCGTCGTGCTCAACGCGTGCGAGGGGGCGCGCACCTCGGGCCGCGACGCCTTCTCGGGGGTCGGCCAGGCCCTCGTGCGACAGGGACTGCCCGCGGTCGTCGCGATGCAGACCGAGATCTCGGACCGGGCCGCGCTCGTCTTCAGCCACGAGTTCTACTACTTCCTGACCCGCGGGCTCGGCATCGACGCCGCGATCTGCGAGGTGCGCAAGGCGATGGCCGTGTCGGACGAGGCATCGGAGTGGGGCACCGCGGTGCTGCTGCGGTCCGGGGCCGAGCAGCCGTTCTCGTTCACGGCGAGCGCGGCGTCGACACCCGAGCGCCCCGAGAGCCGGCTCGAGTCGCTCTACGGCGCCGCGAAGGGGGCGATGCTGGCGGGCGCGCCGGCGACGGCCCTGCCGCTGCTCGAGCGGATCGCGGCGGAGCACCCCGACTACCAGGACGTCAGCCAGCTGCTCGCACGCGCGCGGCCTGCGGCGGAGCACGACGGCGGCCCGGCGCCGCGAACGCAGCCCCACCGGGAGGCGCTCACGCAGCCACTGCCACTGGTGCAGGGCTTCCCGGAGGGGCAACAGGAGACACAACCGACCTGGCCGGAGGCAGGCAGCGACAGCCAGACCGAGACCATCCCCGACGCGGCCCCCGACCCCTTCACCGAAGGCCCGCCCGACCGGCCCGACCCGCAGACCCGGCGAACGCCCCCCGAGCCGGACCCGGGTCGACGCCGCAAGGGCACCGGCTTCGTCCGCAGCCTCCTCGGGCTCGTCGTCCTCTTCGGGCTCTTCTGGGTCGGCTCGACCCAGGTCCCGAAGTGGTTCAAGGCTGCGACTGCCGACATCACCGGCGCCTGTGGGCCCGCGCCCACCGCCTCGGCCGCCCCAGGCGCGCCGCAGACCACCTTCGTCGCGGGGTGCGCCACGACCACGCCCGCCATCAACGCGGACTTCGCCGACTGGGACGGCGTGCCCTCGGCCCCCATCAGCCACGTCATCGCCCAGAAGGGTGACCCGCAGGCCGAGTTCGACGGCGACTGGCAGGTCGTCTGGGACAGCAGCGCGCTCTACCTGCGCGTGCACGTCATCGACCCGGACGTGCGCAGCGTCAACCTCGCCAGCCCGGGGGCGTGGTTCAACGGCGACGGCTTCTCCTTCGAGTTCGGGCCCGACGCGAGGAGCCTCGACCCGACGGACCCCACCCGTCGCGGCCGGGACGTCCACGTCATGGTGGGCCTGTCGCGCGACGCCCCCGACTCCGGGGTCGCCTCGATCAACCCCGCCGGACGCGGCACCTTCACCACCGGAACCCGCCATCCCGAGATCACCGTCGGACGGGCCGACACCCTGTCCGGCTACGACCTCGAGGTCCGGGTGCCGTGGTCGGCCCTGCAGGTGAAGAAGGCACCGGCCCGCGGCTCGGTCTTCTCGATGAACGTCAACCTCAGCGACGCCACGAGCGCCCCGGCCCCGTGGACGCTGCGCACCATGAAGAGCACGAACGCCGACCGCACAGCGCAGAAGCAGGGCTTCCCACGCGGCTGGCAGACGATCACCCTCGCCGACACGGTGTCCTGACGTGTCCGGACGCCTCCTCGCCCTGCTGGTCGGGATCGATGCCTACCCAGCGCCCATCCCGCCCCTGTCGGGCTGCGTCAACGACGTCACGGTCTTCGCCGAGGTGCTGCGCGACCGCGTCGGCGCCGATGTGCTCGATCTCCTCGTGCTCACCGATGCCGAGGCCACCAGGGAGGCCGTGACCACCCAGCTCTCGGAACACCTGGGCCGCGCCGGCGCCCGCGACGTCGCGCTCTTCTACTACAGCGGTCACGGCTCCCAGCAGGCCACGCCCGAGGAACTGTGGGCCATCGAGCCCGACCACCGCAACGAGACCATCGTCTGCGTCGACAGCCGCTCCCCCGGCAGCTGGGACCTCGCCGACAAGGAGCTGGCAAGCCTGCTCGACACCGTCTCTGCGTCGGGCTGCCACACGGTCGTCGTGCTCGACTGCTGCCACTCGGGCGACGGCACCCGTGACGCCGAGGAGGTGGTGCGCCTCGCCCCGGCGGACCCGCGGCCGCGGCCCGCGTGGACGTTCGTCGGGCTGGACTCCACGACGACCGGCACACCCGGCACACCCGGCACGACCCGCAACACCGTGCGCTGGACCCCCGCGGGCCGGCACGTCCTGCTGGCGGCGTGCCGGTCGTCGGAGAAGGCGAAGGAGGTCACCGTCCTCGGCCGCCAGCGTGGCGCCCTGTCGGCAGCCCTCGAGGCGGCCCTGCTGGGCAGCGACGGACGTCCCTCCTACCGCGACGTGCTGCGGATGGTGACGGCTGACGTGACGAACCGCGTCACCGACCAGCATCCCCAGGTCGAGACCCCCGACGCGACCGAGCTCGATCGACCGTTCCTCGGGGGTGCGATCCCCGCGATCCCGAGGCCGCTGACCCTCAGCCGGCTGCCTGACGGATGGTCCATCGACTCGGGCGCCGTGCACGGCGTCCCCGAGCCCATCGGTGACGACACGACCGAGCTGGCCGTCTACCCGTTGACGGGCGAGACGTCAGGCTCACCACTCGCGACGGCATTCGTCACCACGGTCCTGCCCGACCGCAGCATGGTGCGGCTGACCCCGCAGCTCGACGAGGCGTACGTCTACCGCGCGGTCGTGACCTCCATCCCGCTCAAGCCGCTGCTCGTCGGCGTCGTGGGCGACGCGGCGGGCACGGCGGCTCTGCGCCGGGCCGCCGCCCAGGCGGACGAGACCCTCGTCGACCTCGCCGAGGCCGACGGGATGACCGGCGAGAACGCGGTCGCGGACCTGCTCGTCGAGGCCACCACCGCCGGCTTCGTCATCACCCGTCCCGGCGTCACGCGTCCGCTCGTGCCGGTGGTTGCCGGCGAGGCCCGGGAGGAGCGCACGATCCTCGCCCTGGAGCGCGTCGCCCGGTGGCTGCGGCTGTCCGCCCTGACCAACCCCACCAGCCACCTGCCCGACGCCGCCGTCAGCGTCGAGGTGGACGCGGGCACGGGTCCCGTGGGTGCCGGCGGCACCCTCGCGATCGCGTATGCCGGCAGCGACGCCCCACGCTTCACCGTCCGTCTCGCGAACACCACCTCGACACCCCTGTGGGCCGCGCTCCTCGACCTCACCGAGGCCTACGGCATCTTCACCGACGCGTTCCCGGCCGGGTCGGTCGCGCTCGGACCCGGTGAGACGACGAGCGTCGACCTCGTCGGCCAGGTCGCCGACGCGATGTGGGAGGCCGGGACGGTCTCGTTGCGCGACCAGCTCATGGTCGTGACCAGCACCCTCGAGTTCGACCCCCGATCGCTCGAGCAGGACGAGCTCGACGTCAGCGCGGCTCCCCCCGCCAGGGCCACGAGAAGCGCCGGCGACCCACCGAAGGTGAGGTCGAACCTCGAGCGCGTGCTCGGCGGCACCCGCACGCGCCGTCTGGGTCCCAGGGCCTCGACCGCTGCGGTGGCCGACTGGCGCACGGACTCCGTCTTCGTCGTCACGACCCGCCCACGCTGAGCCGGCGAGTCGGCGAGTCCGCGAGTCGGCGAGTCAATCCGCACCGACGGGGAACGACGAAGGACCGGACGCGCCGTGCGCCCGGTCCTTTGTCCACGGGTGGAGCTGAGGGGACTCGAACCCCTGACCCCCTGCATGCCATGCAGGTGCGCTACCAGCTGCGCCACAGCCCCGTGCGTGTCACCTCGTCGAAGCGACTGCGTAACCATAGCGGGTCCCCGGCCGAGAGCCAAAATCCGCGGCAGCCTTTGGAGTCAGACGTTCCAGGGCCCGAGGTTCCAGCCGCTGATGCGCCACCGAGTCACCTCGGAGAAGCTCTTGCCGGCCTCGACGAGCTCGATCCAGTGGCAGTTGTCGAGGCCGCGGAACACCGAGTCCGACACGTCCTGGTCGAGCCCTACGAGAGCGCTCGCCCCCACCCGTGCGGAGACACCGTGCGCGACGACGACGGCCGTCTCACCGGCCAGCAGCTCACGCACGACGTCCTGCAGCGCCGCCCCGGCGCGATCGGCCACCTGTGCCCTGGTCTCGCCGGTGACGCCACGCGGGGCGTCCTCGCCGCGGTCGAGGGCCGCGATGACCTCGGGGTAGCGCTCGCGCACCTCGTCGGCGTGCATCCCCTGCCACTCCCCCACATGGACCTCACGCAGCCGGGCGTCGAGGCGCACCTCGACGCCCGTGAGGCCGGAGATCGCGTCGGCCGTCGAGGCCGCGCGCCGGAGGTCGCTCGAGACGATGAGCGCCGGCGCGTACGCGGCGAGGTGGGGCGCTGCGGCCTCCACCTGCTCGCGGCCGCGGTCGGAGAGCTCGGTGTCCTTGTGGCCCTGCCAGACCCGGGCCGCGTTGTCGACCGTCTCGGCGTGCCGGACGATGACGATGCGACGTGGCCCGACGGAGGACACGGACCCGGCGGCGGTCACGCCTCGTCGACCTCGACGGCCTCGTCGCTCTCGGCGTCGGCACCCGGACGGGCCGGGGCCTCCACGGTGGTGAGGTCGATCTCGGGGCAGTCCTTCCAGAGGCGCTCGAGGGCGTAGTACTCGCGCTCCTCCTCGTGCTGGACGTGGACGATGATGTCGCCGAAGTCGATGAGGACCCAGCGGCCCTCGCGCTCGCCCTCGCGCCGGACGGGCTTGCTGCCCAGCTCACGCAGCCGGTCCTCGACCTCGTCGACGATGGCGCCGACCTGCCGCTCGGACGGGGCCGACGCGATGACGAACACGTCGGTCAGCGGCATCTGCTCACTGACGTCGATGGCGAGCACCTTCTCGGCGAGCTTCTCCTCGGCGGCCACAGCGGCCACCTTGGCCAGCCGGATCGAATGGTCTGCTGCAGTCACGAATCTCCTCGGGGCGGTACCGACGACAGGTGTGTCGGCACGGTGCCTGCGCTCGCCAGGTCGGCGGCATACAGACGGTACTTGTTGATGTACTGGACGACCCCGTCGGGCACGAGGTACCAGACCGGTTCGCCGTCGGCGACACGCGCCCGGCAGTCGGTGGAGCTGATCGCCATGGCCGGCACCTCCTGCAGCGTGACGCGGTCCTCGGGCAGCCCCTTGTCCGACAGCTCGTGGCCGGGCCGGGTGACGCCGATGAAGTGCGCCAGCTCGAAGAGGCGGTCCACGTCCTTCCAGGACAGGATCTCGGCGAGGGCGTCGGCGCCGGTGATGAAGAACAGCTCGTCGTCGGGCCGTTCGGTCCTGATGTCGCGCAACGTGTCGATCGTGAACGTCGGTCCGGGCCGGTCGATGTCGACCCTGCTGACGGTGAAGCGCGGGTTGGAGGCCGTCGCGATGACGGTCATGAGGTAGCGGTCCTCGGCGGGCGAGACGTGACGGTCGGCCTTCTGCCACGGCTGCCCCGTGGGGACGAAGACGACCTCGTCGAGGTCGAAGCGCGACTGGACCTCACTGGCGGCCACGAGGTGGCCGTGGTGGATCGGGTCGAACGTCCCGCCCATGACGCCGAGGCGCATGGTCAGTGGTGGGTCCCGTCGGATCGGCTGGCGTTGCCGTGCGTGCCCTCACCGCGACGCGGGGCCTGCACCTTGTAGGCCGTGTTGCGGAAGCTCCACGTGATGCCGAGCAGCACGAGGAAGACCGCGAAGGTGATGAGGAAGTAGGCGATCACCGGCATGGGAAGCTCGCGTGCGGCTTCCTCCCCCTCGGTGACGAGTGCGAGGACACGATCTGACATGCGCCCAGCCTAGCGCCCGTGCGCCGTGGTCGAGTGCGGGCCACTCGGGGGCGTATGCCGTGCGGCCGCTCAGTGCCCGCCCTCGCCGAAGCCACTCGCGCCGCACAGGGAGGTGACAGGCGCGGCCCATCGACGGCCGTACGCTAGAAGACATGGTTCCCGAGCTGTCCGTGGTCATCCCGATGTACAACGAGGAGGAGGTGCTCCCGCTCCTCGTCGAGCGGCTCCGCCCGCTCCTCGACGCCATGGGCACCACGTACGAGGTGGTGGCGGTCGACGACGGCAGCACCGACCTGACGCCCGCGCTCCTTCAGCGCTACCACCGCGAGTGGTCGCAGCTGCGCGTGCTGCGCCTGCGCGCCAACGCCGGGCACCAGGCGGCGATCTCCGCCGGGCTCGTCAGCGCGCTCGGGGACTACGTCGTGACGATCGACGCCGACCTGCAGGACCCGCCGGAGATCATCCCCCAGATGCTCGCGGCCGCGAAGGACGACGGCGTCGACGTCGTCTACGGCGTGCGCAGCGACCGCTCCACCGACACGTGGTTCAAACGGGCGTCCGCGCAGGGCTTCTACCGGCTGATCGGACTCATGTCGCAGACCTCGGCGCACGCCGACGCCGGCGACTACCGCCTCATGTCGCGGGCCACGGTCGACGCCATCAACAGCCTCCCCGAGCACAACCGCGTCCTGCGCTTCATCGTGCCGGCGCTCAACTTCCCCTCCGACACGGTCGAGTACAAGCGCGAGGAGCGCGCCGCCGGAAATTCGAAATACCCCCTCCTGAAGATGATCAAGCTCTCGCTCGACTCGCTGACGGGCTTCTCCACCGCCCCGCTGCGGCTCGCGACCCTGGCCGGCTTCGGCGGCGCCGTCCTAGCCGTGCTGCTCGTGCTCTACACGCTCATCTCCCGCTCGCAGGGCCACACCGTCGCCGGCTGGACCTCGACGGTCGCGATCGTCGCGGGAGTGGGTGCGGTCCAGCTCGTCTGCGTCGGCATCCTCGGCGAGTACATCGGGCGGATGTACGCGCACATGCAGGGCCGGCCGACCTACTTCATCGCCTACGACTCGATGACCGCCGACATCGGCGCGCACGGTCCGACCGACACGCCCCTGCCGGCCCAGCCGAGCGAGGAGCACATCATCACGACGCGCGAGACGCCCGAGGCCGGCGAGGACTCCGAGGCGTCTGCGGCGTCCGAGCCGCTGACGTCGCGTCAGACGGCAGAGGCGCAGGACGAGCCCGACACCGCGTCAGCACGTGCGGGCGTGCAGGGCGTTGCCCACCCCAAGCCGGAGCGCAGTCAGCTGCGCGGCTGAGCCCGCACGAGCAGGCTGACGCCGGGAAGGGCGCCGACCGGCAGGTAGCGCTCGGCCGTGATGATCGTGCGCAGACCGAAGTTGACGACTGGGTGCAGGTTCTCGAGGTCCGAGCCCGAGCTCGTCCGGCGTCGCATCGCCACGACCGGGCGCAGCAGCACGTTCCACGAGCGCACGTCCCTGACCTCGAAGCCCCCGCGGTCGAGCAGCTCGAGCAGGCCCTCGCGGGTGTAGCGACGCACGTGGTCGACGGCCTCGTCGTGCTCCGACCACAGCCTCGGGTCGGCCGGCACGGCCACGAGGTAGGTGCCCGTCGGCTTGAGCACCCGGCGCACCTCGGCCACCGCGGCGTCGTCGTCGTGGAGGTGCTCGAGCAGGTCGAAGGCCATGACGAGGTCGAGCGAGGCGTCAGCGAACGGCAACCGGGTCGCGTCGCCGCGCAGCGTCGGGAGACCGCGACCGTGCGCCACCTCCGCGCCGTCCGACCCGTACTCGAGGGCGACGGCGTCCCAACCGTGCTCGCGCAGGACGCGGGTGTTCCCGCCGCCCGCTGCGCCGATGTCGAGGGCGCGTCCGGGCACCAGCCCCGAGATGGCCTTGGCCAGGAGGTGGCGCCGCTCGCGGTACCACCAGTGGTCGTCCTCCAGCTCAGCGAGCTTGCGGACCTCGGTACCTTCCATGGTCGGACATCATGCCATCCGGCCTTCCCCGGTGCAGCAGCGCCCGCCAGCGCCCGTCAGCGCCCGTCAGCGCCCGTCGGCGCCCGTCAGCGCCTGTCAGCGCGTGTGGCCGTCCCCCTCGACGATCCACTTCGTCGTCGTGAGCTCGGGCAGTGCCATCGGGCCGCGCGCGTGCAGCTTCTGCGTCGAGATGCCGATCTCGGCACCGAACCCGAACTCGCCACCGTCGGTGAACCGGGTGCTCGCGTTGACCATGACGGCCGCTGCGTCCACCTCCGCGGTGAAGCGCCGGGCGGCCGCCCGGTCCTCCGTGACGATCGCCTCGGTGTGTCCGGTGCCGAACCGTCGGATCCGTTCCATCGCCTCGTCGAGGTCGTCGACGACGGCCACGCTCATCTCGAGACCGTGCCACTCCGTCCCGAAGTCCGCCTCGCTGGCGAGGTCGTATGCCGCCCCGGCCGCCTCCGCGTACTGCATGACCTCCGGTGCCACGTGCAGTCGCACGCCGGCACCCGCCAGGTGGGTCAGGGCCTTCGGCAGGAAGTCCGCGGCGACGTCCCGGTGGACGAGGAGCGACTCGGCTGCGTTGCACACGCTCGGCCGGTGCGTCTTGGCGTTGAAGGTGATGGCCTGGGCCTTGTCGAGGTCGGCAGCCCGGTCGACGTACACGTGGCACACGCCGACACCGGTCTCGATGACGGGCACGGTCGACTCCTCGACCACGGTCCGGATGAGATCCGCGCCCCCGCGGGGGATGACGAGATCGACGTGGCCGCGGGCCGTCATCAGGGCGCGGGCCGCGTCGCGCCCACCCTCCTCGAGCAGGGTGATGGCGTCGACCGGCAGGCGTTGGGCGGCCAGGGAGCCACGCAGCGCCGCGACCAACGCGTGGTTGCTGCTCGCCGCCGCGGAGCCGCCGCGCAGGAGCACGGCGTTGCCGGACTTGAGGGCGAGGCCAGCGGCGTCGACCGTCACGTTGGGTCGGGCCTCGTAGATCATCCCGATGACGCCCATGGGCACCCGCACCTGGCGGATCTGAAGACCGTTGGCGAGCGTCGAGCCCCGCACGATCTCACCGACGGGGTCGGGCAGGGCCGCGACGTCGCGCAGCGCCTGGGCGACGGCGGCCACACGCGGGCGGTCGAGCCTCAGACGATCCTGCAGGCTCTCGCTCATGCCGCCCGCGCGACCGCGCTCGATGTCCTCGGCGTTGGCCTCGATGACCGCCGACGCTGCCGCATCCACCGCATCGGCCAGCAGCAGCAGGGCAGCGTCCTTCTCGGCGCGCGACATGAGGGCGAGCCGACGCGAGGCGGTGCGCGCAGCCCGAGCCAGGGCCGTCACGTGCTCGACGACGGCGGGGTCGATCGTCTGGGACATGCCTCCAGCGTAGGTCGTCGAGCCCCCAGAGGGGCCACCGTTCCCGGGTGCCGGACCGCCACCGGCTCTCCCGGCGACGCGCGAGGTCCCGCGGCGACGCCGCTGGACGGCTCGGCGTGCGCCACGGTCCTCTCACTAGAGTTGCACGGGTGTCGCCCCACTCGGTCATCAGCACGGCCCGACGGCTCGTCGTCAAGGTCGGGTCCAGCTCGCTGACGGGCTTCGACGGCGGCATCGACCACGGCCGCCTCGTCGCGCTGGCCAACGCCCTGGCGCGCAAGCACCTCGACGGCACGCAGATCGTCCTGGTCAGCTCAGGGGCCATCGCGGCCGGCATCCACCCACTCGGCCTGACCGCTCGCCCGCGGGACCTCGCGACCCAGCAGGCTGCGGCATCCGTCGGCCAGGGCGCACTGCTGGCGGGCTACACCCAGGCCTTCGGCCACCACGAGATCACCGTCGGGCAGGTGCTGCTCACCGCTGACGACGTCACCCGCCGGACGCACTACGCCAACGCCCGCCGCACCCTCGAGCGGCTGCTCGACCTCGGCGTGCTCCCCATCGTCAACGAGAACGACACCGTCGCCACGAGCGAGATCCGGTTCGGCGACAACGACCGCCTCGCAGCGCTCGTGGCCCACCTCATCGACGCCGACGCCCTCGTGCTCCTCTCGGACGTCGACGCCCTCTACGACGGACCGCCGAGCCGACCCGGAGCCCAGCGCATCCCCCTCGTGCGCGGGCCCCGGGACCTGCTCGACGTCGAGATCGGCGGCAGCGGCTCGAAGGTCGGGACGGGCGGCATGACCACGAAGATCGAGGCGGCCCGGATCGCGACAGCCGCCGGAGTGGTCACCGCCGTCACGGCGGCGGACCGCGTCACCGCGGTGCTCGCCGGCGAGGACGTCGGCACGATCTTCCTGCCCATCGGGGTCCGCGGCCGGTCGAGGCGGCTGTGGCTGCAGCACGCCACGACCGCTCGCGGGCGGCTCATCATCGACGACGGCGCCGTCGCGGCCCTCGTCCAGCGCAAGAAGTCGCTGCTGCCCGCCGGCATCACCGCCGTCGAGGGCACCTTCCACGACGGCGACCCCGTCGACGTGTGCTCGCTCGACGGCACCGCGGTGGCCCGCGGCCTCGTCAACTACAGCTCGGCCGAGCTGCCGGCCCTGCTGGGCCGGTCGACGAAGGAGCTGGCCCGCGAGCTCGGCCCGGAGTACGAGCGCGAGGTCATCCACCGCGACGACCTCGTGGTCATCTGACCTGCTCCGCCGCGGCGTGCCCGCAGGCCCCCACCGCCTCGGTGGTGCCCGGACGTGCGGGTGGCCGCGCAGACCCCTGGGCTGCGCGGCCACTCGCCGTCCGCGTGATCGCTCACGCGGCGTCCTGCGTCAGTGGTGGGTCGCCACCTCGGCACCGTGGCCGGTCAGCGAGCGCACCTCCATCTCGGCGTACTTCGCCGCGCTGTACTCCTTGCTCGTGACCGTCCCGATGTAGCCGAGGACGAAGCCGAGCGGGATCGAGACGATGCCCGGGTTGTCGAGCGGGAACCAGTGGAAGTCGACTCCCTGGAGCATCGAGGGGCTCTTGTTCGTCAGCGGGTCGATCGGCTTGCCGGAGACGACGGGGCTGAAGATGATCAGCGTGATCGAGCTGATGAGTCCGCCGTAGATGCTCCACAACGCACCGCGGGTGTTGAACCGCTTCCAGAAGAGCGAGTAGAGGATCGTCGGCAGGTTCGCGCTCGCCGCGATCGCGAAGGCCAGGGCGACGAGGAAGGCGATGTTCTGACCGAGGGCGAAGATGCCACCGATGATGGCGACGGCGCCAAGGACGAGCGCGGCGAGGCGTGCGACCTTGACCTCCTCCTCCGGCGTGGCCCGGCCGCCCTTGACGACGGTGTTGTAGATGTCGTGCGACAGCGACGCACTGGCCGTGATCGTCAGACCGGCGACGACGGCGAGGATCGTCGCGAAGGCGACGGCCGAGATGATGCCGAGCAGGATCTCGCCACCGAGCTGGAAGGCCAGCAGCGGGGCAGCCGAGTTGACGCCACCGGGAGCGTTCTTGATCGTGCTGGCGCCGACGAGGTCCGCGGCGCCGAAGCCGAGCACCAGCGTGAACAGGTAGAAGACGCCGATGAGCCAGATGGCCCAGACGACCGAGCGGCGGGCCTCGCGCGAGGTCGGGACCGTGTAGAAGCGCATGAGGACGTGCGGCAGACCCGCGGTGCCGAGCACGAGAGCCATGGACAGGGAGATGAAGTCGATGGGGTTCTTGTACTGCAGGCCGGGCTGGAGCAGGTCCTTGCCGCCGGCCTCCTGCGAGGCCGTCGTCGCATCACCGAGCAGGGTCGAGAGACTGAACCCGAACTTGCTGAGGACCCACAGCGTCATGATCCCGGCGCCGATGATGAGCAGCACGGCCTTGATGATCTGCACCCACGTCGTGCCCTTCATGCCGCCGTAGATGACGTAGAAGATCATGATGAGGCCGACGACGACGATGACGAGCCGCTGGCCCATCGCGCCCTCGACGCCGAGCAGGAGAGCCACGAGTCCACCGGCGCCGGCCATCTGGGCCAGCAGGTAGAAGAAGGACACGACGAGCGTCGAGGTGGCCGCGGCGATGCGGACCGGGCGCTGGCGCAACCGGAAGCTGAGCACGTCGGCCATCGTGTACTTGCCGACGTTGCGGAGCAGCTCGGCCACGAGCAGCAGGGCGACGAGCCAGGCCACGAGGAAGCCGATGGAATAGAGGAAGCCGTCGTAGCCGTTGATGGCGATGGCGCCGGCGATGCCGAGGAACGAGGCCGCCGAGAGGTAGTCACCGGCGATGGCGATGCCGTTCTGGCGGCCGGTGAAGGCGCGGCCGCCGGCGTAGTACTCCGCGGCGCTGCGGTTGTTGCGCGACGCGCGGATGACGATGGCCAGGGTGACCACGACGAACAGGGCGAAGATGCCGATGTTGATCGCGGGGTTGCCGACCGTGGTCGCCGCGGGGACGAGTGACGGGGCCGTGGTGAGGAGCGCGCTCACTGCTGCCCTCCCATCTTCTGGGCGAGGGCTTCGGCCTCGGGGTCGAACACGCGGTCGGCCCAGCGGGCGTAGACCATCGTGATGGTGAACGTGGAGACGAACTGGAGGAGGCCGAGCATCAGGCCCCACGTGACGTTGCCGAGGACCCGCGTCCCCATGAAGTCCTTCGCGAAGACGGACAGCAGGACGAAGAGGAAGTACCACGCGAGGAACAGCGCGGTCATCGGGAAGACGAACTTGCGGAACTTGCTTCGCAGCTGGGCGAACTCGGGTGAGTTCTGCATGGTGACGTTGAGGTCGTCCACCACACGATCTGGAGCCTCTTTGCTCACTTGGGGCCACCTCCGGGACGGTTGGGTCGTACGTGGGTCTCCGTGGTCACGCGGTCCTGCCTGCCACCGACGCTCCCCGGACGGTCCCGTGGTGAGTCGACGCCCCTGTCGCTCCGCGCTGCCGGCACACGGCCGGCGACTGCCAAAATAGGAGCCCGCACGGGGGGCGCGGAGGCGCAGCACGGCCGGTGTCGCCGAATGGCGCCGACGGCTCGCCGTGCGCGGGATCAGCTGCGACGAGCGGTCGTCCCCGGGCGATGAGCGGTCGCACCCGGGCTGTCGTATGCCGGCTGCTGCGGCCCGTCGGACGTGCCCTCCACACAGGGCCCGGGTCGAACGTCGACGGGCGCCACGGATGCGACGGTCGGCGCTCCTGTGGTCGCCTCGGCCGGGCGGTCCCCGGTCCGGCCCGACCCTCGGTCCGTCGGCCCGTCAGGGTGCGGGACGCCGGGGCGGCGGTACCAACGCTCGGGGTGGAACGAGCCCCGGTTGAGGTCGATGTGCTCCGGCGCGTGCAACCGGACCATCGTCCGTGCGACGTGCTCGGGAGTGTGCGACCGCGTGGCGAGCGACACCATCACCATGGTGGCGAAGGCCAGCGGCACGCTGACGGCCGCGGGCTGCTGCATGACGACGCCGAACCAGCCGGTCGTGGCGACGCCGAACGTCGTCGTCACGACGGCTCCCATCGACAGTCCGCCACCGACAAGCATGCCGGCGATCGCCCCTGGTGACGTGAGGCCTCGCCACCAGATCCCGAGGAGCAGCATCGGGCAGAACGTCGAAGCAGCCACCGCGAAGGTCAGCTCGACCGCGTGGGCGACCGGGACCCCTGCGGCGACGACGGTCAGTGAGAGTGCAACCGCCACGACGCCGACGGTCGAGAGCCGGAATGCGCGAATTCCCTGGCGGTGCCCGGCTCCCCAGCGCACGAGGTCCTGGCTCACCACTCCGGCGACCGACACGACGAGGCCGGTCGACGTGGAGAGGAAGGCCGCGAAGGCACCCGCCGCGAGCAGGGCGGTGAGTCCCTCGGCGACCGGGCCCTCGAAGAGCCGGCTCGGCAGCTCGAGCACGACCGAGTCCGCGCGTCCTGCGGCGACAAGGTCGGAGGCGACGCGACGCCCGATGACCCCGTAGACGACGGGCAGCAGGTAGAAGCCCGAGAGGAGCACGAGGACCGCGAGCGTCGTCCGACGCGCGGCCCGGCCGTCGCGGTTGGTGTAGAAGCGGACGACGACGTGCGGCAGGCCCATGGTGCCCAGGAAGGTGGCCAGCACGAGGGAGTAGGTCAGGTAGAGGGCGTGGTCGCCCCGCAGCGGCTCGACCCAGTCCGCGACGAACACCGTGCCGAGGTCGGGGTCGTCGCTGCGGTTGCTCACGGCGCCGAGGAGGAGGAAGAGGGGCGTCAGCAGGGCAAGGAGCTTGAGCCAGTAGTGGAAGGCCTGGACGAACGTGACGCTCCGCATGCCACCGGGCAGCACGTTGAGGCACACGACGACCGCGACCGCGAGCTGCCCGACCCAGGACGGCGCGCCGGTGAGGGTGCGGAGCGTCAGGCCGGCGCCCTGGAACTGCGGGATGAGGTAGAGCAGGCCGATCGCGACGACGAGCAGGCTGGACAGGCGGCGTGCGACGCCCGACTCGAGGCGCAGGAGGGCGAAGTCGGGCAGCGTGTAGGCGCCCGACCGGCGAAGGGGCGCGGCAACGAAGACGAGGAGCAGCAGGTAGCCCGCGGTCCAGCCGATCGGCAGCCAGAGCATGTCGACGCCGCGCGCGAGGATGAGCCCCGCGACCCCGAGGAACGAGGCGGCAGAGAGGTATTCGCCGCTGATGGCCGAGGCGTTGAGCACCGGGCTGACCCCACGCGAGGCGACGTAGAAGTCGCTCATGGTTCGCGAGACGCGTAGCCCGAAGGCGCCGACCGCGAGGGACGCGAGCGAGACGAGGATGACGGCGACGATGCTGGCGGAGTTGTTCACCGGTCAGGCACCCGGCTCATCGCCGTCGAGCAGGTCGCTGAACGTGTCCTCGTTGCGTTCGGACCACCGCACGTAGAACCAGCCGAGGGCGATGATCTCGCCGAACGCCACGACCGTGAGCAGCATCCACGGCAGCGGGACGCCGAGCACCTGGACGTCGGAGACTCCCGGGACGGCCCGGAACAGCAGCGGCAGCAGGCCGAGCGTCGACGCGAGGACGAGGAGCACGCCGAGTGCCAGACGCAGCTGGCTGCGCATGAGCGAGGTGATGTAGACCTCGCCGAGCCGGGTCTGCTCATCGATCTCCGAGGCGATCGACACGTTGCGGGTGCGCGCCGCGGAGGTCCGGGGGCTCGTGACCCGCACGCGCGCGCGACCGCGTGGCTCCCCCGCCCCACGCGCGCCGTCGGACGGGCGCCTGCCGTCCCCGGCCGGCATACGCCCGCGTGGGGCGGCTCCCGGAGGGGTGTCGCCGCGAGACGTCATGACCCACCTCGGCCGAGGGGCTGGGCACGACGGACCAGCAGGTCACGCAGCGCCCGGGTGTGGCGGCGGCTCACGACCAGCTCGTGCCCGCCCACCACCACCGTCGTGCGGCCACCTTCGGTGCGCCACTCGGTGATGTGCCCCAGCGCGACGAGCGAGGACCGGTGGATGCGGACGAACCCCGCGTCACGCCACTGGTCGGCCAAGGTCGTGAGCGGCACGCGGACGAGGTGGCTCTCGGTGGCCGTGTGGAGGCGGGCGTAGTCGCCCTGCGCCTCGACGTAGAGGACGTCGGAGCGCGACACGAGCCGGCTGACCCCGGCGAGCTCGACGACGATGGTCTCGTCGGCCGCCGAGGGGGCCGGCTCACGACCGTGGATCTGGCGGACGACGCGACGCACCGCCTGGTCGAGCCGCTCGTCGCGCACCGGCTTGAGGACGTAGTCGACGACGTTGAGCTCGAAGGCGTCGACGGCGTGCTGCTCGTGGGCCGTGACGAAGACGATCGGTGGCTGGGTCGAGAAGCGCGCGAGCACGCGGGCCAGGTCGAGCCCGCTGAGCCCCGGCATCTGCACGTCCATGAAGATCGCGTCGACCTGCTCCTCGTGAAGCACTCGCAGCGCCGCCTCGCCGGAACCGGCCGCGACGACCTGACCGACGCACTCGTGCCGGCCGAGCATCCAGGCGAGCTCGTCGAGCGCCGGCGCCTCGTCGTCGACGGCCAGGACGCGCAGCTGCGGCGCGTCGTCCGGCTGCCCCGACCCCTCGAGGTGTGCTGCGACGTGGTGGGCGGGCTGGGACGAGACACCGAACGGTCCGGTCACACGTGCACCCCCGGGCGGAACTTCGGCAGCCGCACGACGACCCTCGTGCCGGCTCCGGGCGCGGTCTCGACGACGAGCCCGTAGTCGTCACCGAACGTGGTGCGCAGGCGCTCGTCGACGTTGGCCAGGCCCACGGAGTCGCTGCTCGGGTCGCCGGCCAGCACCTGGCGGACCCGCTCCGGGTCCTCGCCGACACCGTTGTCCTCGATCGTCACGACGCACTCGTGGTCGGCGTCCTGGGCGAGGATGCTGATCTCCCCGGTGCCCGCGCGGCCCTCGATGCCATGCTGCACGGCGTTCTCGACGAGGGGCTGCAGGCACAGGAACGGCACCACGACGGGCAGCACCTCCGGCGCGACGCGCACGGTCACGGTGAGCCGGTCGCCGAAGCGCGCCTTCTCGATGACGAGGTAGGCCTCGATGGAGCGCAGCTCCTCGGCGAGCGTCGTGAACTCGCCGTGCCGCCGGAAGGAGTAGCGGGTGAACTCCGCGAGGTCGACGAGCAGCTCTCGGGCGCGCTCGGGATCGGTGCGGGTGAACGAGGCGATGGCCGTCAGTGAGTTGTAGATGAAGTGCGGGCTGATCTGAGCGCGCAGGGCCCGCACCTCGGCCTCCATCAGGCGCGTGCGCGAGGCGTCGAGCTCGGCGAGCTCGAGCTGGCCCGAGACCCAGCGCGCCACCTCGTTCGTGGCCCGGACGAGGCCGGCAGAGGCCCGGCCGGTGAAGACCTGGAGCGTGCCGACGACCTTCTCGTCGACGTCGAGCGGCGCGACGATCGCCTGCCGAACGACGCACGAGGGCTCGGGACAGGCGACGTCCGCACCGTCGACGACCGTCGTGCGTCCGTGGCCGAGCGTGCCGGCCGAGATGACGGCCGGCTGGGCGGCATGGTGTGAGCGACCGCCGTCCCACGCGAGCAGGCCGTTGGTGTCGGTCATCGCGACGGCGGGTGCACCGAGGAGCGCACGCAGGTGCTTGAGCGAGCGCTCGGCAGCCGCGGGCGTCAGGCCCATCCGCAGCGGTGGCGAGGCGAGCAGCGCCGTGTGCAGGGTGCGGTACGTCGCACGGTCGGCCTCGGTGCCGAGGTGGCCGCGACGCAGCAGTGCGCCCCACGAGCTCATGCGGACAGCCTATGTGCCCCCGCCGGAGTCAGGCGTCGTCGTCCTCGTCGGCGGCGACGTGCCACAACCCGGACCGGCGCTCGGCCTCGAGCTCCTCCTGGGTGGCCGCGCGCGCCGCGTAGCGGTCCTTCTGCGCCTCACGCTTCTCGTCACGGGTCGGTCGCGAGCCCTCTGCGAGCCGCAGGTCGGTGCCGCGCGAGCCGAGCAGCTCGGCGCCGGCCTGCAGCGTGGGCTCCCAGTCGAAGACGACGGCGTCCTCCGCGGTGCCGATGACGACGGTGTCGCCGGCGACGGCGCCGACCTTGTAGAGCTCCTCCTCGACACCGAGGCGACCGAGCCGGTCGGCGAGGTAGCCGACGGCCTCGTCGTTGGAGAAGTCGGTCTGGCGCACCCAGCGGTACGGGCGCTCGCCGGCGACTCGGAAGATCGGTCCGTCCGGACCGTTCTCCTTGACGATCGTGAAGCCCTTGTCGTCCACGGACCTCGGGCGGAGCACGACGCGCTTGGGCACGGCGGCCTCGGCCTCGATCTCGGCGCGCGCGGCTTCGACCTGGCGCGCCATGGCGAAGCTCAGCTCACGCAGGCCCTGGTGCGCCACGGCGGAGACGATGAAGACCTCGATGCCGCGGGCCTCGAGGTCGGGCTTGACCATCTCGGCGAGCTCGCGCGCCTCCGGCACGTCGGCCTTGTTGAGCACGACGATGCGGGTGCGGTCGGCGAGCGGCTTGCCGCCGAGGTCGGCGTCGGGCACGTAGAGGGACAGCTCGTTCTCGATGACGTCGAGGTCGGACATGGGGTCGCGGCCCGGCTCGAGGGTGGCGCAGTCGATGACGTGGACGAGGACCGAACAGCGCTCGACGTGGCGCAGGAACTCCAGGCCCAGGCCCTTGCCCTCGTGGGCGCCCGGGATGAGTCCGGGCACGTCGGCCACGGTGAAGCGCGCCGAACCCGCCGTCACGACGCCGAGGTTGGGCACGAGGGTCGTGAACGGGTAGTCGGCGATCTTGGGCTTCGCGGCCGACAGCACCGAGACGAGCGAGGACTTGCCGGCGCTCGGGAAGCCGATGAGCGCGACGTCGGCGAGCGTCTTGAGCTCGAGGACGACGTCGACCTCCTCGCCGGGCTCGCCGAGGAGCGCGAAGCCGGGGGCCTTGCGCCGCGCCGACGACAGCGCCTTGTTGCCGAGGCCGCCGCGGCCCCCGCGCGCGATGACGTGCTCGGTGCCCATGCCGACGAGGTCGATGACGATCCGGCCCTCGCCGTCCTTGACGACCGTGCCCTCGGGGACCGCCAGCACGAGGTCGTCGCCGTCGGCACCGTTCTTCTCGTCGCCGGCGCCGGGCAGTCCGTTGACCGCCTTGCGGTGCGGGTGGCGGTGGTAGTCGAGAAGCGTCGTGGCCTGGGGGTCGACCCGCAGGATCACGGAGCCACCATGGCCGCCGTTGCCGCCGTCAGGACCGCCGAGCGGCTTGAACTTCTCGCGCTTGACGGAGGCGACGCCGTGCCCGCCGGCGCCGGCGCTGAGGTGCAGCACGACGCGGTCGACGAAGGTCACTGCCATGGGGGTCACTCTTCCAGATCAGGGTGGGTGGACGGCATACGCCGGTGGCTGGAGCCGGGAGGTGGCAATCGCGAGCGTGCGAGGGACTGCCACCTCGTTCCGGAATGCCGTCCCCCGGGAAAGGCGGAAGGGCGGGCCACGCGGGCCCGCCCTTCCGGTACAAACTCAGTGGTGATCAGCTGATCACTCGGCAGCTGCGGTCTCGACCTGCTCGATGTTGACCGTCTTGCGGCCGCGCTTGGAGCCGAACTTCACGGCGCCGGCGACGAGGGCGAACAGCGTGTCGTCGCCACCGCGACCGACACCCTCACCGGGGTGGAAGTGCGTGCCGCGCTGACGGACGAGGATCTCGCCCGCGTTGACCTTCTGGCCACCGAAACGCTTGACGCCGAGGAACTGTGCGTTCGAGTCGCGACCGTTGCGGGTCGAGGACGCACCCTTCTTGTGTGCCATGTCAGTCCTTCTCTCGTGAGTCTCTGGGTTCCGGGCGGATCACGCGTTGATCGCGGTGATCTTGACCTGGGTCAGCGGCTGACGGTGGCCCTGACGCTTGCGGTAGCCGGTCTTGTTCTTGTACTTCATGATGACGATCTTGGGGCCCTTGGCGGCCTTGACGACCTCGGCCTGCACCGACACCTTGGACAGCTTGTCGGCGTCGGACGTGACCGTCGCCCCGTCCACGAGGAGCAGCGGCGTGAGCTCGATGGCATCGCCGGGCTGACCCGTCACCTTGTCGACGAGCAGGACATCGCCCACCGACACCTTCTCCTGGCGACCGCCAGCGCGAACAATCGCGTACACAGTGAAACTCACTCTCTGATCAAGGGTTGGTATCGCCACTTTCGGCACCGGCCCGTCAACACGGGCCCGGTGGGCGCACCAAGGAAGAAGATTACCGGCTGGGAGGGCCCAGCTCCAAACCGAGGTCAGCCCTGGCCCGTGGTCCCGGACTCGCCGCCCGAGTCGCCGCCGGACTCGCCGCTCGACTCGCCGCTCGCGCGGGGAGGACCGGCCGGGGCGACGACCCGACCGCGACGGCGCCGCCCCCGGGCTGCGGGCGCCACCTCCACGGCTGCCTCGACGGGGGCCGGGCCACTAGTCTCGACGGTCGCCTCGGGCTGCGTTGCGGCGGCCTCGGGCTCCGCGCCGTCGACGCGGTCGATGCCGTCGATGCCGTGCGAGCCGTCGATGCGCTCGGAGCCGTCGATGCGGTCGGTGCCGTCGATGCGGTCGGTTGCGTCGGCGACATCGGACTCGAGCTCGACGTGCCCACCACCCTGGGTCGCCTGCTCGTCACCGGACGCGACGTCGTGGACGTCCTCGCCGGACCACGGGCCGTCGTCGTCCGGGAAGCCGCGACCGGCGTGGACGCCGTCCACGGCGTCGGCCGCCCCGTGCTCCACCGGCTGGCCCGAGGCGCTCTTGAGCGCGGCCGCGTGCGCCGCGGCCGCGATCTGCGCCGCCGTGGGACCGTTGCTCCTGGACTCCGACGGCGAGGCCTGCTGGCTCGACGACTGAGGCTGCTGGCCACCGTTGCCGTTCTGGTGACCGCCACCCTGGGAGCCGCCCTGGGCCGAGCCCTGGCCGCGGCCACGACGCCGGCTGGTGCTGCTGCCACCGTTCTCGCCCTGGCTCTGCTCGTGCTGGTGCGCGCCCTTGTCGACGGGGTCGGTGTGGATGATGAAGCCACGCCCGTTGCAGTGGTCGCACGTCTCGGAGAAGACCTCGATGAGGCCTGATCCCACTCGCTTGCGGGTCATCTGGACCAGGCCGAGGGAGGTGACCTCGGCGACCTGGTGCTTGGTGCGGTCGCGCCCGAGGCACTCGAGCAGGCGACGCACCACGAGCTCGCGGTTGCTCTCCAGGACCATGTCGATGAAGTCGATGACGATGATGCCGCCGATGTCGCGCAGCCGGAGCTGACGCACGATCTCCTCGGCCGCCTCGATGTTGTTCTTGGTGACGGTCTCCTCGAGGTTGCCGCCCGAACCGACGAACTTGCCGGTGTTGACGTCGACGACCGTCATGGCCTCGGTGCGGTCGATGACGAGCGAACCGCCGCTCGGGAGCCAGACCTTGCGGTCCATCGCCTTGGAGAGCTGCTCGTCGACTCGGTGGTGGCTGAAGAGGTCCTCCTCGGCCGTCCACTTCGTGACGCGGTCGGCGAGGTCGGGTGCGACGGAGGAGATGTAGGGGTGGATCTCGTTCCACGCCTGGTCGCCTGCGACGACGAGCTGCTTGAAGTCCTCGTTGAAGACGTCGCGGATGACGCGGACGGTGAGGTCCGGCTCGCCGTGCAGGAGCATCGGGGCCTGGCCGCCGGTCGCGGATCCCGGAGCGCCGTTCTTCTTCTTGCCCTTGCTCTTTCCCGCGCGGGGGCTGGACGCCGCCTCGGCCTTGGCCTGGATGTCCTCCCACGTCCGCGTCAGGCGCTCGACGTCGGCACGCAGCTCCTCCTCGCTCGCACCCTCCGCCGCCGTGCGGACGATGACGCCGGCCGAGTCCGGCACGACGTCGCGCAGGATCTTCTTGAGGCGGGCGCGTTCGGTGTCCGGCAGCTTGCGGCTGATCCCGGTCATCGAGCTGTTGGGGACGTAGACGAGGTAGCGGCCCGGCAACGAGATCTGCGAGGTCAGGCGCGCGCCCTTGTGGCCGATCGGGTCCTTCGTGACCTGCACGAGCACGGTCTGGCCGGAGCCGAGGGCGTTCTCGATGCGCTTGGGCTGGTTCGCCTCGAGGCCGGCAGCGTCCCAGTTGACCTCGCCGGCGTAGAGCACGGCATTGCGGCCCTTGCCGATGTCGACGAACGCCGCCTCCATCGAGGGCAGGACGTTCTGGACGCGGCCGAGGTAGATGTTGCCCGCCATGGAGACGTTCGTGGCCTGGTCGATGTAGTGCTCGACGAGGACACCGTCCTCGAGGACGCCCATCTGGGTGCGGCCCTCCTTGTTGCGCACGACCATGACGCGGTCGACGGCCTCGCGCCGGGCGAGGAACTCGGCCTCGGTGATGACCGTGCGGCGACGCCCGGCCTCGCGGCCTTCGCGGCGACGCTGCTTCTTCGCCTCGAGACGGGTCGAGCCCTTGACGGCGACCGGCTCGTCGCTCTGGGTGCGCGGCTGGCGCACCCGGGTCAGGACGTTCGGGGTGTCGTCACCGGAGTCGGCGGCAGACCCCGCGCGGCGGCGACGACGGCGACGGCGGCTCGAGCCGCCCTCGTCGTCCGAGTCGCCCTCGGAGTCCGCATCGGACTCCACGTCGGAGTCCACGTCCGTGTCACTCGTGGTGGTGTCGGCGGACCGGCGCCCGTCGCCGGAACCACGGGAGTCGCGGGAGTCGCGGGATTCGTCGGACTCGGGCTGCTCGTCCTGCGCGTCGTCATCGTCGGTGGCCCGGCCACGACGTCCCTTGCCTCCGCGGCGACGGCGCGAGCGACGAGGGCTGCCTTCCTCGTCGGTCTGCTCGTCGGACTGCTCGTTGACGTCGGGCTGGTCCTCGTCCGTGGCGGGGGGCTCCACGTCCTCGACGTGCGCGACCGGCTCCTCGACCTCGGGCGGCGGGGTGCCACGACGACGGCGCGTCGGCACGGCCTGGCTCGCGTCGGGCGCCTGGAAGAGCACGCTGAAGCTGGGGACGACCGCGGGCTGGCGTGCGTCCTCGTCGGCGGTGCCGGCGGCCCACGCCTCGTCGGTGTCCTCGGTCTCGTCGAGGGCGTCGACGTCGATGAGCGCCGAGATGTCGATCGCCTCGGCGTCAGGAGCGTCCTGGGTCTCAGCCGGGGTCTGGGCGGGGGTCTCGGCCTCGCCGGAGACCGCACCGGCGACGAGCTCCTCGACGGCAGCGCTGGCCCGGTTCGCCTTGGCGCGCGACCCGCGCTTCGTCGCCTTGGCAGTGGCAGTGGCAGTGGCGGTCTCGGTGGCGGGGGCCGCGAGGGCCTCTCCGGTGTCGGCCTTCTTGCGGCTGGCGCGCTTGCGGGCCGGACGCTTGGTCTCGGCCGTCTCGGCCGTCTCGGCCGTCTCGGCCGTCTCGGCCGTCTCGGCCGTCTCGGCCGTGCCGTCGGTCGTGCCCGGGCCTGCCTCACCCGCGGGTGAGGCAGCCGCGGCCTCGGCGGCGGCCGAGGGCGCGATGGTCGTGGCCTTCTTCGTCGTGCGCCGCGGCGCGCGGCGGCGCGCGACGGGGGCGTCAGGAGCCGGCGTGGCGTCGGCCTCGGGCGTGCTGTTGCCCTGGTCGGAGCTTCGCTCGGTGGCTCGCTCGGCGCCCTGCTCGGTGGGGAACAGCGTGGCGTCGTCGCCGGTGGTGGTGTCGTTGGGTGCCATCAGGCAGCCTCCCGTCAGGTGCGGTGCGACCCACACGCGGCCGGGGCCGTCGACACCGCACGAGTGCGGTTGCAGTCGTCGCGCCGCGTGTGCGACGGGACGGAAGTCGTCTCGCTACACCCGAAAACGGTTCGCGCTGGGCGCGGCCCCGTGATCGAATGCCGTCGGCGTCCTGGTCGGCAACCGTTTCGCCGTCATGACCTGGCAGGTCATTCCAGCGGGTCGGTCACCCGCACGTTTGCGGTGTCGAGCGGTCCCTGCGCCAGTCGCGTCACCAGTGGGGGGCGCGGAGGCTGCAGGTCGGCGATCTCACGCAGCGCGGTCAGAATGTCGTCGGGGCGTACAGCAGGTGTGGTGTGCCGTACGACCATGCGCAGTATCGCACAGTCGGCCCCCACGGTGTGAGTCGTGACCGTGTCGTCCAGCGCGTCGCGCGCCGACAGCACGCGTGCAGCCACGATCGAGCTGCGCACGTCGAAGGTGCGCGGGCCCGACTTCGTCAGGCGGGTCACCTCGGCCGTGTCGCGCTCGAGCAGTGCGGTCACGGCGGCGGCGAGGTCGTCCAGCGGCACCCCGTCGAACTCGAGCAGCCAGTCACTCGCCTCGAGGCGGTCGGCGAGCGCACCGGGGGCCGCCTCGACGACCTGGAGGATGTCGATCCCCTCGGGCAGGGCCTCGTCGAGCGCGATGCGGACCGACTGCGGCTCGACACGCTGCGTCACCGAGATCTCGAAGTACTCCGCCTCGCTGGCCGTGCCCGTGGCCGCCGCGTTGGCATAGCTGATCTTGGGGTGGGGGTGGAAGCCCGCCGAGAAGGCCATCGGCACGTCGGCGCGTCGCAACGCCCGCTCGAGCGCGCGCTGGAAGTCCCGGCTGGAGGTGAATCGCAACCGTCCGCGCTTCGTGTAGCGGATCCGGAGCTTCTGGACCGCAGGGTCCGGCGTCGGACCCTCGGGGACGCGCTGACGTGCCTGACGAGCCATGCCGGGAAGGCTACCGGCGCGGCAGCGCTCCCCCGGACCCGCATCGTTCTCAGCCTGTCCTCACTCGGTCCGGAAGCCCCGCTGCTCGTCGGCCCGGCGCTGCCGCTCCGCCGCGTCGGACTCGTCGAGCCGACTGGCCTCGGCGAGCGTCGGGGCGGTGCCTCCCATGCTGGCCGGGAGGTACTTGAGGTCCGGGCCGGTGAGCGGCTCGTACGCCGCCCGCGCGACGGCCAGCAGGTCGGCCATGACGGCCTTGTACTGCTCGGTGACGGCCTCCGGGTCCGCGTCGGGCGCGACGGCGATCGGCTCGCCGACGTTGATGAGGATCGGCACGTTGGTCCGGCCGAGCCGCCTGGGGTGCCCCTTGGTCCACACGCGCTGCGAGCCCCAGATCACCACGGGCAGGATCGGCACGCCGGCCTCGACGGCCATCCGGGCTGCTCCCGTCTTGAACTCCTTGAGCTCGAACGAGCGCGAGATGGTGGCCTCGGGGAAGACGCCGACGATCTCCCCCGCCCTGAGCGCGTCGACCGCGGCGGCATACGACGCGGCACCGGCGGTGCGGTCGACGGGGATGTGGTGCATGCCGCGCATGAGGGGGCCGCTGACGGCATGGGCGAAGACGCCGTCCTTGGCCATGAACCGGACGAGCCGGTGCGACTTCTGGGCCGCGAGCCCGGCGTAGGCGAAGTCGAAGTAGCCGGTGTGGTTGACGGTCATCACCGCTCCTCCGCTGCGCGGCACGTTGTCGTCGCCGAGGACGGTGAACTTCAGGCCCTGCATGGCGAACACCCCGCGGGCGACGGCGATGACGGACGAGTAGACGGGCTCCATGGGGACACTCTGCCCTGCGCCGCCGCGCCCCGGCACGCCGGCGCTCCCGGCGAGCGCCACGGGCCCCAGGGAATCGGCGTGGCGACCGGGTCGACGGTTGTACCTATGCGGACGGTTCCGAGGCCTCGTCTCCCGGGGACGCGGCGGGACGGCATACGACCGCCGCCCCGGCCGCTGGGGAAAGGCGGTCGAGGTCACCCCGGCACGCATGGAAGGATTGGGCGCATGACTGACACACCTGCCACCACGACCTCGCGGATCCCCGAGCGGCCCACGCTCGACGGCCTCGAGGAGAAGTGGATGCAGGTATGGGCCGACGAGGGCACCTACGCCTTCGACCGCGCACGAGCCCTCTCGCTCCCCCGCGACCAGGTGTTCGCCATCGACACGCCGCCGCCGACGGCGAGCGGCAGCCTGCACGTCGGTCACGTCTTCAGCTACACCCACACCGACTGCATGGCCCGCTACAAGCGCATGCAGGGCCTCGAGGTCTTCTACCCCATCGGCTGGGACGACAACGGCCTGCCGACCGAGCGCCGGGTGCAGAACTACTACGGCGTGCGCGGCGACGCGAGCCTGCCCTACGAGGAGGGCTTCACCCCGCCGTTCGAAGAGGGCGTCGACGCGAAGGGCAAGGCCATCAAGCCCGCCGACCAGCGCCCCATCAGCCGCAAGAACTTCATCGAGCTCTGCGACGTCCTGACGGTCAAGGACGAGGTCACCTTCGAGTCCCTCTTCCGCCGCCTCGGCTTCAGCCTCGACTGGACGATCTCCTACCGCACCATCGACGAGCGCTCGCGTGCCGTGGCGCAGCAGGCGTTCCTGCACAACCTCGAGCGCGGCGAGGCCTACCAGAGCGAGGCACCCGGCCTCTGGGACGTGACGTTCCAGACCGCCGTGGCCCAGGCCGAGCTCGAGGCGCGCGACTACCCCGGCGCCTACCACCGCGTCGCCTTCCACCGTCCGGACGGCACCCCGCTGCACATCGAGACGACGCGACCCGAGCTCATCCCCTCGGTCGTCGCGCTCATCGCGCACCCCGACGACGAGCGCTACCAGCCGCTCTTCGGCACGACCGTCACCTCGCCCCTCTTCGGCGTCGAGGTGCCGGTGCTCGCCCACCGGGCCGCCGAGATGGACAAGGGCGCCGGCATCGCCATGTGCTGCACCTTCGGCGACCTGACCGACGTCATGTGGTGGCGCGAGCTCCAGCTGCCGATCCGCTCGCTCATCACCCGCAACGGCCGTCTCCAGGCCGAGACCCCGGAGTGGCTCGCGGGCGGTCCGGGAGAGGCGCTCTATGCCGAGTCGCTGGCGACTCGGACGACCTTCAGCGCGCGCGAGGCCGTGGTGGCCGCGCTGCGCGAGTCCGGCGACCTCGACGGCGAGCCGCAGAAGACCCAACGCAAGGCGAACTTCTACGAGAAGGGCGACAAGCCGCTCGAGATCGTCACCTCGCGTCAGTGGTACATCCGCAACGGCGGCCGTGACGCGGACCTGCGGGCGGCCTTCGTGGCGCGAGGAGGCGAGATCGACTTCCACCCGACCTTCATGCGATCGCGCTACACCAACTGGGTCGACGGGCTCAACGGCGACTGGCTCATCTCCCGCCAGCGCTTCTTCGGGGTGCCCTTCCCGGTCTGGTACCCGGTCGGCGCCGACGGCGAGGTCGACCACGACCGTCCCCTGACACCACCAGCCTCGGCCCTGCCGGTCGACCCCCAGATCGACGTGCCCGAGGGCTACGAGGAGTCGCAGCGTGGCCAGGCGGGCGGCTTCGTCGCCGACCCCGACATCATGGACACGTGGGCGACGTCGTCGCTCTCGCCCCAGATCGCGGCGGGCTGGCAGGTGGGCCAGGCCGACGGCCTGCGCAACGACCCCGAGCTCTTCGAGGCGATCTTCCCGATGGACCTGCGTCCCCAGGCGCACGACATCATCCGGACCTGGCTCTTCGCGACCGTCGTGCGCGCGCACTACGAGCACGGCTCGGTGCCGTGGTCCCACGCCGCCATCAGCGGCTGGATCCTCGACCCGGACCGCAAGAAGATGAGCAAGTCCAAGGGAAACGCCGAGACACCCGAGGACGTCGTCAAGGCCAACGGCGCCGACGCCGTGCGCTACTGGGCGGCCTCGGGCCGCCTCGGTACGGACGCCGCCTACGACACGGGCCAGATGAAGGTCGGGCGCCGCCTCGCCATCAAGGTGCTCAACGCGAGCAAGTTCGCCCTCGGCTTCGGTGACGTCGACGGCGACCTCCACGCCGCCGTGACGCACCCGCTCGACCTCGCGATGCTCGCCGCCCTGGGGGATGTCGTCGACCGGGCGACCGCCGGCTTCGAGGCGTGGGACTACACCCGCTCGCTCGAGGTGACCGAGACGTTCTTCTGGACCTTCTGCGACGACTACCTCGAGCTCGTCAAGGACCGGGCCTACGGCGGTCAGGGCGACGAGGCGGCCGCGAGCGCGCGGGCAGCGCTGCGCCTCGCACTCGAGACGTTGCTGCGCCTCCTCGCCCCGTTCATCCCTTACGCCACCGCGGAGGTGTGGTCCTGGTTCGGTGAGGGCTCGGTCCACCGGCAGCCCTGGCCGACCCGGGACGAGCTGCCGTCCGGCGGCGAGTCCGCCCTGCTCTCCTCGGTCGGCGCAGCCCTGGCCGGAGTGCGCAAGGTCAAGTCCGAGGCCAAGGTGGGCATGCGCGCCGAGGTGCGCATGATGACCCTCGTCGCTCCCGCGGCCTCCGTCGCACACGTGCAGGCGGCCGAGGCCGACCTCCGGGCAAGCGGTCGCATCAGCGAACTGACGTATGCCGAGGGCGAGGCCGTCGAGGTCCGTGACGCAGAGCTCGTGCCCGTCGAGAAGGCGCCTGCCCACGGCTGACCTCCCGAGCGGCACCACGGTCGCTGCCGCCCTCACCTATCGGGACGGCAACGATCCGCTCGCTCCACGACTGCCGGCCTCCGTGCTGGCATAAGGTCACCGCATGTCGAGACGGGGGCTGCAGGTCACCATCGCGAGTGGCGCCGTCGTCATGGCCGCCCTGGTCGTGGCCGCGGTCAGCCAACCCCTGTCCCTGCTGTCCCGGCCGGTCGAGGACCTGCCGACGATCCCGCGGCTGCCCACGGTCACCACTCCGGCGACGACCGAGCCGGTGCCGTCCCTGACGCTCACGCCGTCGGCCGTCCCGTTCCAGCCGTCGCCGCTGCTCGTGGCGCTCGTCCAGGTCGTCCTGGTGCTGGCTGCGGTGGTCGTCCTCGCCGTCCTCGTACAGCTGGTCCGTTCGCTGCTGAACCGGCGCCCGCACGTCGAGCTGCACGAGGAGCCCGACTTCCCCATCCCGCTCGTGCCGACCGAGCTGCTCGACGCGGCCCGGGACCGGCTGCGGGACCTGGGGACCGGCGAACCGCGCAACGCCATCGTCGCGGCCTGGCTCGGTCTCGAGACCTCGGCGGCCGCCACGGGACTGCCTCGCCTGCCCGCCGAGACGTCGAGCGAGTACACCGAGCGGGTCCTCGGCGCGTGGCCCGTCGACGCCGTCCGTCTGGGCGACCTCGCCGCGCTCTACCGCGAGGCGCGCTTCTCCGTCCACGAGCTCGGCGAGAGCCACCGCGACCGGGCGATCGCCGACCTCGAGGTCCTCGTCGCCGACCTCGAGCGCGTCGCGAGGCGGCAGACCGCCCAACGAGACGCGAGGCGGATGGCCGAGCAGGCGGCCCGGGGTGCCACGGCAGCCGGGCGGGAGGAGGGGCAGTGAGCAGCCAGCCGGACGGCATACCTCCTCGGACGCGGCGCGAGGCGCGCGAAAGTGGAGCGGCGACAGGGGGACAGCCCCTGCCGGGTGCGGTTCGGGCCGAGTCGTCCCGGACCCGCGACCTCGCCGTGGCGCTGCGCCCGTGGCGACGACGCCTCGTCTGGCTGGTCCTCACCTGGGTGGTCGTCTCGGCGCTGACCGCTGGCCTGGGTCTCACGCCCGACGTGCCCGTGCTCCTCGCGATCCTGCTCGCCGTGGCCCTGCTGCTGTGGCACCTCATCGACCACACCGCGCCGCAGCACCTCACCGTGTGGCCGCTCGTCGACGGTGAGCTCGGTGGCCACTCGCGCGGCAACGACTTCCGCGTCACGAACCTCGCCGGGCGCCTCGAGGCGGCCAACACCCGCCGCGAGGGCCGCGAGAGCGTCGTGCACGACCTGCACCTGCAGCTGCAGGTGCTCATCCGTGAACGGCTGTACGCCCGGCACGGCATCGTCGCCGAGGAGGAGCCGAAGTGGGCCCAGGGCGTGACCCCACCGGAGCTGTGGGACCTGCTCGTCGGCCTGCCCCCGCCCGACCTCTACCGTCCTCAGCGCCTCGACCCCATCCTCCGACGAATCGAGCAGTGGTAAGACATGGCCGGAATGAACCTGACCCGGGTCAGTGAGCTGAGCAACGCCGTCCTCGACGAGGTGGACCGGGCCGTCGTCGGCAAGCGTGAGGCCCTGCGGCTCGTCCTGTCCGGCATCCTCGCCGGCGGGCACGTCCTCATGGAGGACTTCCCGGGGCTCGGCAAGACCCTGGCGGCGCGCAGCTTCGCCCAGACCCTCGGGCTCGACTTCAAGCGGGCCCAGTTCACGCCCGACCTGCTGCCCGGTGACATCACCGGCTCGTTCATCTACGACCAGCGGGCGGGCGAGTTCGAGTTCCGCGCCGGCCCCCTCTTCGCCGGGCTGCTGCTCGCCGACGAGATCAACCGCACGCCGCCGAAGACGCAGGCCGCGCTCCTCGAGGCGATGCAGGAGAAGCAGGTGACCGTCGAGGGCCGGACCTTCCAGCTGCCGCGCCCCTTCCACGTGCTCGCGACCGCCAATCCCGTTGAGTACGAAGGCACCTATCCCCTGCCAGAGGCACAGCTCGACCGTTTCCTCATGCGGATCTCCTTCGGCTACCCGACCCTCGACGAGGAGTGGGAGATCCTGTCCAACCGGATGGCGCGCCAGCACGAGGAGCAGGAGCTCGACCGCGTCGTCGACGCCGAGCAGCTGCTCGCGATGCAGGCCGCCATCGAGGCGACCGTCGTCGACGAGTCGGTGGGGCGCTACTGCGTCGCGCTGACGGCCGCCACCCGTGCCCACGCTGACGTCCTCATGGGAGCCTCTCCCCGTGGCGCGCTCGGGCTGCTCCTCTGCGCGCGGGCCTATGCCGTCGTCGACGGTCGCGACTACGTGACCCCCGAGGACGTCAAGTCCGTCGCCATGCCGGTCCTCGCCCACCGCATCACCGTCAAGCCCGAGCTGTGGATGAGCAACGCCTCCGGGCGCAGCATCGTCGAGAGCATCCTCCGCACGGTCGCGACGCCGTCGGCACGCGAGCCCCTGTCCCCGCGCCCGGCCGTGGGCGGCTGACGGCCCGTGCCACCCTGGCGTCCCCTCCGGACCGCCACCCGCCGACTCGGCGAGTGGGAGCCGACCGCTGCCCACCAGCGGGCGATCGCCCTCGCAGCCGGGGGCGCGATCGTCGCGGTCGTCGGCCGGCATGCCGACCTCCTCGTCATCGTCACGCCGCTCATGGTCGCCGCGCTCTGGGGTCATCTCGTGCGGCCGCGCACCGAGGTGACCGGCACGGCCCGCCTTCGCGACACGACGTTCCGGGAGGGGGCAGTGACGGGGTTGCACGTGACCACCGCGCCGGCCCTGCCCGACGTCCACGGGATCGTCACCGTCGCCCGGGCACCATGGGTCGAGCGCAAGCCGTGGAGCGGCATCGCGGAGCTCCAGGACGGTGCCGCGACGCTGGGGCTTCGGTGGACGCGCTGGGGTCGGCGACGCATCGGTACGGTCAGCATCACGCTGGTCAGCACGTGGGGCGCCTTCCGCGCCGGCCCCGTCGACCTGCCCGACCTCGAGTCCGCCACCCTGCCCGTGCCCGCGTCGTTCGACGCGAGCGCCCCCACACCGCACCCGCGAGGCATCGTCGGGCTCAACCGCTCGAACCGGCCCGGCTCCGGCTCGGAGTTCAGCACGATCCGCCAGTTCCACCCGGGGGACCGGCTGCGACGGATCCACTGGCCCGTCTCGATGCGCACCGGAGCCCTGCACGTGACGTCGACCTTCACCGACGAGGACGCCCACGTGTTCCTGCTCGTCGACTGTTTCAGCGACGTGGGCCCGCGCGAGGGCATCGACGGGCGCCCGACGAGCCTCGACGTCACCGTGCGCGCCGCTGGCGCCATCAGCGAGCACTTCCTGCGCAGCAACGACCGGCTGACCCTGCGGACCGTGGGCGCGGCGGAGGTGCCGACCCTTGGCGTGGGTTCGGGCACGAACCACCTGCGCCGGGTCCTCGACACCCTCGCGGCGATCTCGCCCGCGACCGAGCGCCGGGACACTGGTGAGCACGCGATCCGGGGCGTCGACCCGAACGCCCTGTGCCTCGTGCTGTCGCCGCTCATCGAGCCGACCATGGTGACGCTCGCCCACACCCTCTCGGCCCGCGGCATGACGGTGGTCGTCGTCGACACCTTCCCCGACCACCTCGTCGAGGACCCGACGAGCGTCTACCAGGCCCTGGCCTGGCGGATCCGGCTGCTGTCGCGCGACGCCGAGGTCCACAACCTCAGGATGCGGGGTGTTCCCGTCGTCCCCTGGCGCGGTGCGGGCTCGCTCGACCAGGTGCTGCGTGACATCGCTCGGCGCGCCTCTGCGCCCAGGATGGGGAGGCGATGACCGTGTCCGAACCTCCCCGGGAGCCGGAGCCGGAGGCGACCACAGGGCTCTCAGGGACTTCGGTGACCGCCGGAGCCTCGGGGACCGTGGGGGCCTCGGGGACCGCGGGGGCCTCGGGGACCGCGGGGGCCGCGCAGACGCCTGTGACCCCGCGACGCGTGCGGATGCGCCGGACCGTGCACTTCGGCACCGGGCCGGAGTGGTCGCTGAGCCAGCTGGGCGCGACCGCCGCTGCCATGGGTGGCGTCGGCATCTACCTCGCGAGCCTCTCCGGTGCGGTCGGCGGATTCGACTCTCTCTGGTGGGCGCTCGTCCTGCTGCCCGCGCTGACGATGGCGTGGGCAGGCTCGGCGGGCCCCCTCGTCTACTGGGCCTTCCTCCTCTACGGATGGTTCACCCTCACCCCTGCGGGAAGCTTCTCGTGGTGGTCGCTCCCGGCGGCGGCGGGGTGCGTCGTGGGACACGCGGCGACCGCCCTGTCCGCATCCTCACCGCCCGCGGGATCGTTCACCGCGCGCACGGCTCGTCGCTGGATCCGCCACGCGGCTCTGGCGTTCGCGGCCGCGGTGCCCGTCACGCTTCTTGCCGGTCTCCTCACCGGGCGGTCGCTGGGACTCGTCCCGGCGGCATACGTCATCGGGCTGGGTGGGGTGGCCGTGGGGCTGTGGTTCGTGCGCACGAGCCCGCCCCTGGAGCGCGAGTGACCGCGACGGGTCGAGTCCCGGGGCACACCTCGCCCTGACGTCCTCACGTCCGTTTGCCACATCGGCGGGTCGGGACCTACTCTATGGATGAAACGAAACAGTTTCGTTTCATCGAGACGGACCGGGGCGGGATGATCACGACCAACGCGAGCACGACCGACGCGAGCACGTCGGGCTCCGGGGACGCGGCGCACGCAAGCCGTCCGCGCGTCGCCGGTGACCGCGAGGTCGAGATCCTCGAGGCCGCGATCGACGTCCTGCGTGAGTCCGGCTACGACCGCCTCACCTTCGACGCCGTCGCCACCGCCGCCCGGGCGTCCAAGGCGACGCTCTACCGGCGTTGGCCGCACAAGCGCGACCTCGTCATCGACGCGGTCGGCCTGTTCATCGACTGCCCCGCCGAGCAGGACCCGGACACGGGGAGCCTGCGCGGCGACCTGCTCGCGCAGGCGTGTGCCGACGGAGGCCTCGACGACGAGGTCGTCATCGGGACGTGGGGGGCGCTGCTCCCCGTCATCCACCGTGAGCCAGAGCTGGCGAGCGGCATCCACGAGCGGTTCCTGGCCCCGAAGATCGAGGCCACCCGCACCATCTTCGAGCACGCCCGACAGCGGGGTGAGGTCGGCGCCGACGCCGACCTCGACACGCTGCTGATGATCCTCCCGTCCCTGTCGATCCACGAGGCACTGCTCTCCGGACGTCGACCAGGGCCGGACCGCATAGCCGAGTTCGTGGACAGCGTCGTCCTCCCGGCCTGCGCCGCCACCCTTGCGCCCGCGCCCAGCACCCGCTGAGCCGGCCCCGCGACGGGCGACCACACCACCGCACCTGCATGCCTTCGAGAGGAACACCCATGTCTTCGACCACGGTCGAGCAGGTGAACGAGCCGCACGGCCAGTTCACCTCCCACGACGCCCCGCCGAAGCGCCTCGGCCTGGCGCTCTTCGTCATCTGCGCGGCCCAGCTCATGATCGTGCTCGACGGCACCATCGTGAACATCGCGCTGCCCCACATCGAGGCCGACCTCGGCTTCAGCCAGGCCAACCTCCAGTGGGTCGTCACCATCTACGCGCTCGCGTTCGGTGGCGTGCTGCTCCTCGGCGGTCGCCTCGGTGACCTGTACGGCCGGCGCCGCATGTTCGTGTGGGGCGTCATCCTCTTCACCGTCGCATCCCTCGCCGCCGGCCTGGCGCAGAACGAGACGACGATGCTCGTGGCCCGTGCGCTGCAGGGCCTCGCCGGTGCGCTCGCCGCGCCGAACGCGCTCGCCCTCATCACGACGACGTTCCCTGCAGGCAAGGAGCGCAACAAGGCGATGGGCGTCTTCGCCGCCATGTCCGGTGCCGGTGCCGCGATCGGTCTCATCCTCGGCGGCGCGCTGACCGAGATCGACTGGCGCTGGAACTTCTTCATCAACCTGCCCATCGGCATCGTCGTCGCGTTCTTCGCCCAGCGGATCCTCACGGAGTCCGAGGACGGCCGCGGCTCGCTCGACATCCCGGGCGCGGTCACCTCGATCGCCGGCCTCTCCTCCCTCGTCTACGGCCTCACCCACGCGGCGAGCACCTCCTGGGGCGACGCGACCACGGTGACCTACCTCGCGGTGGGCGTCCTGCTCCTCGTCTCGTTCGTCGTCATCGAGATGCGCACGGCGCACCCGCTGCTGCCGATCCGCATCCCGGCCGACCGCACGCGTGGCACGTCGTACTTCGTCATGCTCATCGTCGGCGCCGGCATGTTCGCGATGTTCTACTTCCTCGGCATCTACATCCAGACGATCCTCGGCTACTCCGCCCTCAAGACCGGCCTCGCGTTCCTGCCGTTCTCGGTGGGCATCGTCGTCGCCGCCCAGGTCGCCTCGCTGCTCATCTCCCGCGTCGACCCCCGCTGGATCTCGGGCACGGGTGCTGCGTTCGCGGCGCTCGGCATGTGGGGCTTCACCCACCTGACGCCGCAGAGCACGTACGTCGCGGACCTGCTGCCGTGGATCGTCGTCCTCGCCTTCGGCCTGGGCCTGATCTTCGTGCCCCTCACGCTGACGGCAGTCCACGCGGTCGCGCACGAGGACTCGTCGGTCGCCTCGGCCGTGCTCAACACCATGCAGCAGGTCGGTGGCACGCTCGGCCTCGCCACGCTGAGCACGATCTTCGTCAACAACATGAGAGACAAGGTCGCCGAGTTGACCGCGAAGCTCCCGACCGACGGCCCCGCCCCGACGCAGGAGGAGATGGCCGCGGCCCAGCAGGCGATCGCCCACGAGGCCTTCACCTACGGCGCGAGCCAGGCCTACCTCGTCGCCGCGATCATGATCGCCGTCGGAGGCATCATCACGCTGGTCCTCCTCAACGTCCGGCACCAGGAGCTCGCGACCGACGGCGCAGCCCCCGCCCACATGGGCTGACGCGCACATCCCACCGTCGAGAGGCCACAGTTTGCGGTCTTGCGACAGTCGAAGGGCCACCGTTCGTGACGAACGGTGGCCCTTCGACCAGGACGAGCCGCAAGGACTGGCCTCTCGACGGTCGATGGGTCAGGCGTGGGGGTCGTCCCAGACCGCGGCCCACGGGACGTCCCAGCCGGCGATGGCCAGGCGCCGCTCGACGAACGCGTGCCGCGGCAGGTCGACGACGCGGCCGACGGACGGATCGTAGACGTCGAGCTCCTGCTCTCCGGTCGGCGGCAGGACGAGCACGACGTGGCGCGGCGCCCACGCGTTGCCGACGTAGAGCAGCGCGGGACGGCCGGGCCGCACCCGGGCCAGGAGGTCGGCATACGTGTGCTGCAGACCGACCCGACCGCGATGGCGGAACCAGGTGACGTCGTAGTCCGCCTCGGGGTCGACGGCGCCGAACTCGAGCTCTCTCAGAGCTCCCCAGGGCGGGGTGCCCAGGGCCCGCGGCCACGGCAGCTGCAGGCGCCGGCCCGCGCCGAGAAGGGCATTGGTGCGCGACGCCACGACCTGCTCGTAGGCGGCGAAGCGCTGCGCCTCGGTACCGCCGTCGGGCACCTCCCCGTCACGCGCATCCTGGCGTATGCCGTGCCGGATCCACTGCGCGAAGGCTGGGTTGGCGAGCATGCGGGCGACGGTCAACGACGCCGAGCCACACGTCGTCCGCGTCTGCTGCACGGGCGCGTGGTCACCGGCGAGGAGTCGGAAGGGAGCAGCCACGGTCAGCCTTCGTTCATCCCGAAGCGACGCGAGCGACCATCACGGTCAGGCGGATTCCTTGCGCGGACGCTTGGTCCGCGGCTCGGCCTCTCGGCGCACGATCGTCGGGTTGACGTTGTCGAGGACGACCTCGCGCGTGACGACGACCCTGGCGATCCCGTCGTCGCTCGGGACGTCGAACATGACCGGGAGGAGGACCTCCTCCATGATCGCGCGCAGACCGCGGGCGCCGGTGCCACGCAGCAGCGCCTGGTCCGCGACGGCCGCGATGGCATCCTCGGTGAACTCGAGGTCGACGCCGTCGATCTCGAACATCTTCTGGTACTGCTTGACGAGTGCGTTGCGCGGGACCGTGAGGATGTTGACGAGTGCCTGCTGGTCGAGCGGGGCCAGCGTCGTGAGGACCGGCAGTCGGCCGATGAACTCGGGGATGAGTCCGAACTTCAGCAGGTCCTCGGGCATGACGTCGGAGAAGCTGTCGCCGAGGTCCTTCGGGTTGTGCAGCGGCTGGCCGAAGCCGAGACCCTTGCGGCCAGAACGCGACTCGATGATCTTCTCGAGGCCGGCGAAGGCTCCACCGACGATGAAGAGCACGTTGGTCGTGTCGATCTGGATGAACTCCTGGTGGGGGTGCTTGCGCCCGCCCTGCGGAGGCACCGACGCGGTCGTCCCCTCGAGGATCTTGAGCAGCGCCTGCTGCACGCCCTCACCGGAGACGTCGCGCGTGATCGAGGGGTTCTCGCTCTTGCGGGCGATCTTGTCGACCTCGTCGATGTAGATGATGCCGGTCTCGGCCTTCTTGACGTCGTAGTCGGCGGCCTGGATGAGCTTGAGGAGGATGTTCTCGACGTCCTCGCCGACGTAGCCGGCCTCGGTCAGGGCCGTCGCGTCGGCGATGGCGAACGGCACGTTGAGCATCTTGGCGAGCGTCTGCGCGAGGTACGTCTTGCCCGAGCCCGTGGGGCCGATGAGCAGGATGTTGGACTTGGCGATGTCGATGTGGTCGTCGTCGCGCTTGACGCCCTCACCGGCCTGGATCCGCTTGTAGTGGTTGTAGACGGCGACGGCGAGCGACTTCTTGGCGACGTCCTGGCCGATGACGTAGTTCTCGAGGAAGTCGAAGATCTCGCGCGGCTTCGGCAGGTGGTCGAGGCCCAGCTCGCTGCTCTCGGCGAGCTCCTCCTCGATGATCTCGTTGCAGAGGTCGATGCACTCGTCGCAGATGTACACACCGGGACCGGCGATGAGCTTCTTGACCTGCTTCTGGCTCTTCCCGCAGAAAGAGCACTTGAGGAGGTCTCCGCCTTCTCCGATGCGTGCCACCGATTCGCTCCTGGTTCGTCGGCGCCGAACGCTGGGGTGCACCCGGCAGGCCCCAACCTAGGGCCGACTCCTATTAGACGCCGGAGGGGGGCACCCTCGCTCGCGCAACGCCGTTTGTCCGCTGATGGCGGACAAACGACCCCGCTGTCACTTGAACGGCGTTCCAGTCGAATCGCGCAGCGTCCCATCGTCGCCGCCGTCATCGTCGTCCCTCTTGCGTCGGCGACCCGTGAGCAACCCGAGGCCGACCGCGAGGGCCAGACCACCGAACGTCACGACGAGCAGGCCCACGAGTCCGATGAGGAGCATCGTCGGCAGCGACATCCCGTCCGCGAGCTCGAGGCCCGCGCTGCCGGGCAGGGTCGTGGCCCGGACGGCCGCAAGCTGCGTCAGCTGAGCGCTCATGCGGTCGAGCGTATGCGCCGCGCCCGTCGGCCGTCGCCGCCCGCGCCCGTCCGCCATCGCCGCCCGCGCCCGTCCGCCGTGGGTCACCCACGTTCCATCCGTGGCTGGATCGTCGCGGGCATCCTCACGGTTTCGCCGCATCGATCCAGCCACGGCCGGCTTCTCGGGCGGTCACGCCGGCTCACGCCGGTCCTCCGGCAGGCTCGGGAAGTGGCGCCGCCACTCCTCCCGTAGCGCGGGAACGTCCACGCCGCGATCGCGCAGGGCGGCGCAGATCCGGTGGAGCGTTGTCGCGGGGGTGCGGTGGAGATCCTTCGCGATGACCACGACGATGCGCCAGCCGTGCTGGTCGAGCCACTCCCGGCGACCGATGTCGGTGGCCCACTGGTCCTGGGAGTCGACGTGCTGCCACCCGTCGTACTCGATGACGAGCCGCGCGTCGGGGAAGCTCAGGTCGAAGCGGTAGCGCAGCCGACCGTCGGGCCAGTGGATCCGGTGGTCGACGACGGGCTCCGGCAGGCCGGCGAGGACCATCAGCAACCGCAGGCGCGTCTCCATGGCCGAGTCGACACCCGAACGGACCAGTCGTGCTGCTCGCCGCGCCAGACGGGCTCCCGGGCCTCGGTGTCCGGCCGCGGCTTCGACGAGCCGTTCCGGTGTCACGCGACGGCGTCGAGCCAGGGAGTCGCCGAGCACGACGAGGTCGACGAGGCCGATCTGGCCGGCGAGGTCGAGGAACGTCTGGGTAGGCGTCGTGACCGGGACGCCGCGCCACCGGGTGACGGCCCTGCCCGCGCCGGAACGGTGCGCCGCGATGCCCTCCACCTGCGGGCGACGCCCGGGGCAGGCCAGGTGCACCGAGCCGTCATCGGGCACGATGCCGCCCCACAGTCGGGCCGCGCTCTGGTGCGAGACCGTCGCATCGGGGGCCAGGAGCAGAGCTCCCTGCGCGAGGAGCAAGGGCGTCAGCTCGTGCGCCCTCTCGACGTAGACGTCGTGGAACAGACGGCGGAACGCCGGCGTGCGCAGCTGCCACGGCGTGGCTCCGCTCGGTGGGTCACTGCCTCGGAACGGCTTCGGGCCGGAGACAGATGCGGGCATGACCTCGATGGTGTCGGGTCGGCGCGGGGTCGAGCCTGCGGCATCCACAGGCTCGCAGCCATCCAGCCACGGCGGGACGGACGCGGCCCACGCGGGCCCCGGACCGCATCGATCCAGCCACGGCGGGACGGACGTTCGCCACGCGGGCCCCGGTCCGCAACGATCCAGCCACGGCGGGACGGACGTGCGCCACGCGGGCCCCGGACCGCAACGATCCAGCCACGGCGGAACGTATGCGGTCGCGTCGGGCCAGGCGCTCAGGCGGCAGTGAGGTCGCGGACGATCGCAACGTACTGCTCCTGCGCCGCCTCCGGCGCGGTGCCTGAGAGCTTGGCCCACGCGTCATACTTGGCCCGCCCGACCGGGTTGGTGAAGCCCGGCCGCGAACCGGTCGCGTCGCCGGCCGTCGCCTGCTTGAACAGGCCGTAGAGCCGCAGCTTCACCTCGTTGCCGGGGTCGGTCGTCAGGGCCTTGACCGCCTCGACCGCCTGCTCGAACTCCGCACTCGTCATCACAGACCTCCACGCTCGACCCCGGGTTCAGGGCCATCCAAGCAGGTATGCGTCGGGCCGGGTCCCAGCGGAACCCGGCCCAACGGCATACGTGCTCGGATCGAGCGAGGAGCTCAGACCTCGAGCGAGGCCTTGCGCGAGGCGAGCACCTCGTCGATGAGGCCGTAGGTCTTCGCGTCCTCGGACGACAGGATCTTGTCGCGCTCGATGTCGCTGCGCACCTGCTCCGACGTGCGACCCGTGTGGTGCGCGAGGGTGTCCTCGAGCCACGTGCGCATGCGCAGCACCTCGTTGGCCTGGATCTCGATGTCCGAGGCCTGGCCGTAGTCGCCGCCCGAGAGCGCCGGCTGGTGGATGAGGATGCGGGCGTTCGGCAGGGCGAAGCGCTTGCCGGGCGCGCCGGCACCGAGGAGCACCGCGGCCGCCGAGGCCGCCTGGCCGATGACGAACGTCTGGATGTCGGGCCGGACGAACTGCATCGTGTCGTAGATCGCCGTCATGGCGGTGAACGAGCCACCCGGGCTGTTGATGTACATGAGGATGTCGCGGTCGGGGTCGAGCGACTCCAGCACGAGCAGCTGGGCGATGATGTCGTCGGCCGACGCGTCGTCGACCTGGACGCCGAGGAAGATGATGCGGTCCTCGAAAAGCTTGTTGTAGGGGTCGGACCGCTTCATGCCGTACGAGGTGCGCTCCTCGAACTGCGGCAGGATGTAGCGGCTCGACGGGGCGGCGACCGCGAGGCGGTTGGTGGGTTCGATGTTCATGCGTGTGGTCTCCAAGTCCTGTTCAGGCCGCGGTCAGTTCTCGGCCTTGGCGTCGGCCTGGCCGACACCCTTGCCCTCGACCGCCTGGTCGGAGCGGCTGAAGACGTGGTCGACGAAGCCGTACTCCTGGGCCTCCTCCGCGCTGAACCAGCGGTCACGGTCGGAGTCCTTCTCGATCTGCTCGACCGTCTGGCCGGTGTGCTCGGCGATGAGCTGGGCCATCTGCTTCTTCACGTAGAGCATCTGCTCGGCCTGGATCTTGATGTCGGTGGCCGTGCCGCCGATGCCACCCGAGGGCTGGTGCATCATGACGCGGGCGTGGGGCGTGGCATAGCGCTTGCCCTGCGTGCCGGCCGAGAGGAGGAACTGCCCCATCGAGGCAGCCATGCCCATCGCGACGGTGGCGACGTCATTGGGGATCCAGTTCATCGTGTCGAAGATGGCCATGCCGGCGGAGATGGAGCCGCCGGGGCTGTTGATGTAGAGCCAGATGTCCTTCTCGGGGTCCTCGGCCGAGAGCAGCAGCAGCTGCGCGGCGATGGCGTTCGCGTTGTCGTCGCGGACGTCGGACCCGAGGAAGATGATCCGCTCCTTGAGCAGGCGGTTGTAGATGTGGTCGTCCAGACCACCCGGCATGCCGTTGCCGTTGGCGGAGGTCTCCGAAATCACCGTGTCTCCATCGTCGAAGTGGTCCAGCCTCTCGCCACGGGATGCGGCGCCGGCTGGCTCGTCACTGACCCTAACGCCCGACCCCTCGGGCAGATTTCCCGAACCACGCCGTGTTCGCCGTGAGCGCACAAACCTGAGCCGCACCGGCGCAACCACACGCACGGACCCCGTCGGGCGTATGCCGTCCGGCGGGGTCCGTGGGCGCGTGCCGTCACTCGTTCAGGCCGTTGTCCTGGCCCGAGTCACCGGCGTCGCTGTACGAGGCGAGGTCGACGTCGCCGCTGCTGGCCTCCGAGGGATCACGGACGGCATCGGCAGCGTTGTCGAGCGCGTCCTCACGGGAGTCCTCGGCCGGGGTGCTCCCATCGAGGTTGCCCCGGTCGGCATCCGAGCTGCCGACGCCCGGACCCTGCCCGGACAGGTCGTCCTCGGCCGTGCCGAGGTCGCTGTCGCCGCCGGGGTCACCCGACGGGTTGACCGTCTGGTCGTCGCCGCCGATCTCACCCGGGGTCTGTGCCGCACCGCCGGGCTGTCCGGCCAGGGCGTCGGCGGAGGTCTCGGGGCTCGAATCGGTCTGGTCGTGCGCGGTCATGGTGGGCTCCTCACCGGTCGGTTCACTCGGTCACGGGTGTCGTACCCCCGCTGCCCGGGACCGGAACCGGACGCCCGCTCACCTCGTGGAGACGCCGCTGGGCCGGCTCCTCGTGGGAGCCGACCCAGCGGCGTAGTCAAGCGGAGTGGGACGGTCAGGCGTCGGCCTTCTCGGCCGTCGCCTCGTCGGTGCCCTCGACGCCCTCGACGTCCTCGAGGGACTCGAGGGACTCGGCGTCCTCGACGGACTCGGCGTCCTCGTCACCCTCGGTGCCGGGGACCGCCTCGTTGAGGTCGATGACGTTGCCGGCGGTGTCCTTGACGGAGACCTTCTCGAGGACGGTGGCGAGTGCCTTGCGGCGCGCGACCTCGGCGACCATCGCAGGGATCTGGCCGTCCTGGTCGAGCGACTGCGCGAACTGGTTCGGGTCCATGCCGTACTGCTGCGAGCTCATGACGAGGAACTCGATGAGCTCCTGCTGCTCGACCTGGACCTCTTCCCGCTCGGCGATCGCGTCGAGCACGAGCTGGGTCTTGAGGCCCTTGCGGGTGCTCTCGCCGACCTCGGCGCGGTGCTCGTCGTCCTCGAGGCGACCCTCGCCCTCGAGGTGGCTGTGCACCTGGGCGTCGACGATGCTCTCGGGAATCGGCACCTCGACCTTCTCGAGGATGGCCTCGAGGAGCTGGTCACGCGCGGCGACGCCCTGGGCGAACTTGGCGTCGACCTCGGCCTTGGCGGTGAGGTCGGCCTTGAGCTCGTCGAGCGTGTCGAACTCGGACGCCAGCTGGGCGAACTCGTCGTCGAGCTCGGGCAGCTCGCGCTCCTTGACCGCGCTCACGGTCACGGTGCAGTTGGCCTCCCGGCCCTCCTGGTCACCACCGGCGAGGGGGGCGGTGAAGTTCTTGGTCTCGTCGGCCGTCATGCCGACGAGCGCCTCGTCGAGGCCGTCGAGCATGTTCTTGCTGCCGACCTCGTAGGAGACACCGGTGACGGAGTCGACCTCCTCGCCGTCGATCTCGGCGGACAGGTCGATGGAGACGAAGTCGCCGTCCTGGACGGCACGGTCGACGCCCTTGAGCGTGCCGAAGCGGGCCCGCAGGTCGGCGAGGCGCTGCTCGACGGCCTCGTCCTCGACCTTGGCCTCGTCGACGGTCAGCTCGATGTCGCTGAAGTCGGGCAGCTCGATCTCGGGGCGCTTGTCGACCTCGGCCGTGAACACGAAGTCCTCGCCGTCGGCCGCCGGCACCTGCAGGTCGGTGATCTCGGGCTGACCGAGCGGACGGACCTCGTTCTCCTCGAGGGCCTGGCCGTAGAACGTCGGGAGAGCGTTGTTGACGGCCTCCTCGAGAACGGCGGCGCGGCCGACGCGCTGCTCGATGATGCGAGCGGGCACCTTGCCCTTGCGGAAACCGGGCACCTGGATGTGCTCACCGATGTGCTTGATGGCCGCATCGAGGCTCGGCTTGAGCTCCTCGAACGGGACCTCGACGGTCATCTTGACCCGGGTCGGGCTGAGGGTCTCGAGCGCACTCTTCACTGCGGGTACTCCATTGGGGTGGTGCCGACGTGGTCGTCGACGGTGAACGGACGGGCCAGCACACCATGCTATCGGGCCCGCGGCCGATGGCTAAATGCGCGGATCGGTCGCGGGCGCCCCACGCCTATGCTCGGGGGCCATGAGCACCCATCCCGGCCCCTTCGCCTCCCCTGAGAGCGCCACGCTCCGGCCGATCCAGATGGTGTCGGTCGCCGTGGGGATGGGAGCGATCATGCTCAGCGCCGTACGGATCATCGTCGACCCGTCCGCGCCCATGCCCTCGCCCTGGGCCGTCGGGATCGTCCTGGCCACACTCGTCGGCTCGGCCACCCTCATCCGCTACGTCGGGTATGCCGTCCCCGCCCTCCCGCGCGGCCTGCCGCGGGAGAACGCCGTGGCCACGAGCCTGCGCTACTTCACCTCGACGACGACCCTGCGCACGGCGCTCGCCGAGGCGCCGGTGCTCGTCGCGTTCGCGTGCTCCTTCGTCTTCACGCCGCACTCGTGGCTGCCGCTGCTCATCGCCCTGCCCGGTGGGCTCGCGCTCTTCTGGATCCATGGCTGGCCGTCGGCACGCACCGCAGCGGCGGTCGAGGAGGGCCTGGAGGCGGACGGCGCCGAGAGCTGGCTCAGCGAGGCGCTCGGCTTCCGCTGAGCCCTCGGCTCGTATGCCGGGTGGCCGCCTCAGTCGACCGTGCCGCCGCTGCGCCAGTAGACGCCCTCGGCTCGGTCGAGGAAGCCCTCCTCGACGAGGTAACGGCGCAGGGCTGCGACATCGGGGTGGAAGGGGCGGAGCCGGTTGTTGACCTCGGTCTCGTCATACCGCTCCCCCGGTTCGAACTCCTGCGAGAGGAGGTCGAGCACGACGAGGCGCTTGCGGATCCGGGTGGGGATGGACGTCAGGGTGCCATCGGGCGCAAGGAACGAGCGGAGGACGGCGTCACGGTCACGCAAGGCGTCCTGGAGGTCGGGGCGGAACATGCCACCCACGTTAGGAAGGGGATGGCCCCGGGCCAAGGGGTTTGTGGAGCGGGCGACGAGAATCGAACTCGCGTGATCAGTTTGGAAGACTGAGGCTCTACCATTGAGCTACGCCCGCAGGGCGCCGGCGTGCCGGCGATCCGAGGCGCAAGCCTACTGGTTCCACCACGGTCCGCTGAAATCGGGCATCCGAGCCGCCTACAGGCTCGGACCACCGGCTCACGTTCCGCTACGATGCGGACGCCACGGGGTGTGGCGCAGCTTGGTAGCGCATTGCGTTTGGGACGCAAGGGCCGCAGGTTCAAATCCTGTCACCCCGACCACTGTGATGTCGCAAGACATCGGCGACAGTGGCCCTACGGAAACGTAGGGCCACTGTTGTTTTGTCGGGGGTGTTGTGGCTGGTAGTCGCGGCTGGGGTCGAGGGTCAGCTCGCGCAGGATCTCGCCGGTTGCGGTGTCGACGATGGTGATGTCGAGGTCTTGGACCAGGAGCCGGACGTAGGTTCCGGCGTGGGTCCGGCCGATCCCGATGTGGTGCAGCCGGCCGTTGTGACGAAGGGTGAGGTTGCCGGTCTTGGAGACCTTGTCGGCGCGGACGCGGTCGTGGGTGTCGCTGGTGCGGTCCCCGGGGGCGG
>JIBA01000018.1 GCA_000620545.1 Intrasporangiaceae bacterium URHB0013
CCGATCTGCAGCGGCATGACGGCGTTGGCGAACCCGGCGAAGAGGGGCGTCGCGAAGAGCAGCAGCATGATCGTGCCGTGCATGGTGAACAGCTGGTTGTACTGCTCCGGGTTGTCGACGACCTGGAGACCGGGCGTGATGAGCTCGGCGCGGATGATCAGCGCCATGAACCCGCCGATCAGGAAGAAGATGAAGGACGTCACGAAGTAGAGGTTGCCGATGACCTTGTGATCGGTCGTCGTCACCCACTTGACGAACGTCTGGCCCTTCGCCAGCCGTGGGCGTGCGGCCGTCCGGCCGGGGACCTGCGCTTCGCGGTTGAGCGCTGCGGATGTCATTGGTTGCTCCCTGTGCGGGCGGGTGCCGGGATCTTCTCGATGTCGCCGGGCACCATCTCCTCCCGGCTGACATTGACGGGGATGAGCCCCTCCTGGCCGATGGATCTCAGGCGTGCCATCTCCTGGTCGTACTCGGCCTGCGGGACGACCTTGACCATGAAGAGCATCTGCGAGTGGTAGGCGCCGCAGAGCTCGGCGCACTTGCCCTGGAAGGTGCCGACCTGCGTCGGCGTCAGCTGGAACTTGTTCGTCTTGCCCGGGAGCATGTCCATCTTCATCATGAACGCCGGCACCCAGAAGCTGTGGATGACGTCACGGGCGTTGAGGACGAACTCGACGCGCTTGTTGACGGGCAGGTAGAGCACCGGCATCTGGGCACGCTTGCCCTCGGTGCCGTCGAGCTCGGTGTGGACGCCGGTCTCGTGCACGTTGGAGTCGATGTAGTTGAAGTCCCAGCTCCACTGCTTGGCGACGACGCTGACCGTGAGGTCCTGCTTCGTGCTCGTGCTGACGAGCCTGGCCTCGTCACGCGCGGTGTAGTAGAAGAAGACGGCCACCATGAACACGGGGATGATCGTGTAGAGCATCTCCATCGGCACGTTGTAGCGCAGCTGGACGGGAAGCGTCTCGTCGCCCTTGCGCTTGCGGAAGCGGACGGCGGCGTAGAGCATCAGGCCCCACGTCACCGCACCGACGGCGAGCACGGCGATCCAGCTGGGGATCCAGAGGTCGGTGACCAGCTGGCCGGAGTCGGACACCACCGGGGGCAGGTATCCCCGCGTCACTCCCTCACAGCCGCTGAGGGCCAGCGCCGCCAGAGCGGCGATCCCGGCGACTCGGAGACGCCTGCGTCGCCGCGCGGGCTCCCCCACCACCATGGTCACCACCGGGGACGCCGCTGGGGTGTCTTCGTGCTCAGGCACCAGGTGCACCTTTCGTTCCGTACGTGGGCGCGCTGGGCGCGCATCGAACGTGTTCACGTCAAACCGTCTGGGCAGCAAAGGCCCACGGCGCAACCCTACCGTCCCACTTGTCACGCTGTCCGCAGGGGGCGGCTAACGTTGCGGAGTGGTCAGTCGCGATCAGGGCACGAACGTCGGACCCGGAGGGTCGTCGCCCTCCGGAGGTCACCAGCGGGCCTCGAGCGCACCCACCGACGACGCTCGGCAACCTCGTCCGGCCATGGTCGGACGACCGCCGGCGCCAGTCGCGCCGGCCGTGCGCCGGCTGCTCGACGCGGCGTCCGGGCCGCTCCATCCTGTTGCCCGCGACACCCTCCAGGCCGCCGTCGAGGTGGGCTGGGCGGATCCGGCCCGCCTGCACGCCGAAGGTCGCCGGGCCCGCGCCCTGCTCGACCGGTCCCGCGAGATCGTCGCCGCCGGTCTCGGCGTCCGCCCCGCCGAGGTCAGCTTCCTCCCGAGCGGTCCGACGGCGCTGGCCCGGGCCGTCGACGGCCTGGCGTATGCCGTCCGCCGGCGTGGGCAACGAATCGTGGCCTCAGCGGTGGAGCACTCCGCCGTCCTCGTCCCGGGCCGGGCCCGCGCGGCCGCGGGCGACGATCCCTCCCTGCTCGCCGAGGTCCGTGTCGACCCCCTGGGGCGGCTCGACCTCGACGCCTGGCGGGCCGCCCTGACGGTCTCGGGCAGCGTCGTGGCGGCGCTGCAGAGCGCGAACGGTGAGGTAGGTACCCGCCAGCCCCTGGCCGCGGCTCACGACGCGTGCGCGGCCCGCGGCATACCCCTGGTGGTCGACGCGATGGCGTCACTGGGACGCGACGTCGTGCCGCCCGACTGGGACGTCCTCGTCGGGGACGCGCGGTCGTGGGGCGGGCCGCCGCTGGGTGTGCTGGTCGTTCGCGAGGGTGTGCGTTGGCACTGGCCCGAGGCCCGCGCCGACGTCGAGCACGGTCGCGCGGACGTCACGCCCTGGGTGCCACTCGCGCTCGCCGCGGCCGAGGCCTGGCAGCAGACCACGGCAACCAGTGCCGCGGACACCCCGATCGTCAGGGCGCTCGTCGACGACATCCGCGCCGCGGCCGCCGCCGTGCCCGACACCCACGTCGCCGGCGACCCGGACGACCGGCTCCCCCACGTCGTCACCTTCTCGAGCCTCTACGTCGACGGGGAGGCCGTCGTCGGCGCCTTCGACGCCGCCGGGTTCGCCGTCGGGAGCGGCTCCGCCTGCACGTCCAGCACTCTCGAGCCGAGCCACGTGCTCGCGGCCATGGGCGTCCTCACCCACGGCAACGTGCGGGTGACCCTCCCCCTGCCCGCGGTCTCCCCCGCTCTGGCCGACGACGTCGTGGCCTTCGCGGCCGTCATCGCCCCGACCGTCCGGGCCGTGCGGGACCAGCTCGGGGTCAGCGACCTGTGATGGGTGACGAGAGCGTCGTCGACGCCCGAGGCGAGCGCTGCCCGCTCCCCGTCATCCGGCTCGCGAGGCTCGTCCGCGACCGGCCGGACCTCACTGCCGTCACGGTGCTGGCGACCGATCCGGCCGCCGCGCACGACGTCCCGGCGTGGTGCCGGATGCGCGGCCACCGCCTCGTCGCAGCGCGTGCGGAGGGCGACCACACGGCATACGTCGTCGAGGTGGTCAGGCCCAGCACGCCGGAAGGGGCGCGCTGAGCACGGTCGGCAGGATCGCGAGGTACTCGTCCCGGGCAACCTCACGCACGCCCATCGTGGCCAGGTGCGGCGTCTGCCACTGGACGTCGACGAGGCGGCGCGGGTCCCCGTCCGCGATGAGCAGGTCGCGAAGGCCCACGAGCGCCACCTTCGAGGCGTCGCGCTCGTGGTGGAACATCGACTCGCCGGCGAAGAGGCCACCGATCGCGACGCCGTAGAGCCCGCCGACGAGCTCACCGGCACGCCACGTCTCGATCGAGTGCGCCCAGCCGGTGCGATGGAGCTCGACGTAGGCGTCGACGATCTCGGGGGTGATCCAGCGCCCGTCGCGGTCGGGCGCCGCGCACGCCTCGACGACCGCCCGGAACTCCGTGTCGACGCGCACCTCGAACTGGCCGACGGCCTTGCGCAGCGACCGCGTCACCCGCAGCTCGCGAGGGCGCAGGATGCCACGGGGGTCGGGCGACCACCACCCGATCGGCTCCGCGCCGTGCTCGCCGATCCCCATCGGGAACACCCCGACGGAGTACGCCTCGAAGAGCGTCGCCACGTCGAGGTCCGCTCCGATGCCGATGAGGTCCTCCCCGGGGGGCACGCGGTCGAGCGCGAAGTCCCAGGGGGTGGACGGCGGCGGCGTGGGCACTGACGGCTCCCGGCTCTCGTGGATGGGCTGTTCGACCGCTCGCGGTGACCGTCAGCGCCGGGCAGGAGACGGCATCATGGCCGTGGACAGGTGATGTGCGGGCCGATCTCGGCGGCCGACTCGGGACCGTAGGCGTCGGCGAGCCGCTCGAGGAAGCGCTCCTGGCCGAGGGCGTACTCCTGCGTGCCCACGGTCTCGATGACGTAGGTGGCGAGCATGGAGCCGAGCTCCGCGCAGCGACGGACCGGCAGGCCGGTCGCGAGACCGGTGAGGAAGCCGGCACGGAAGGCGTCGCCGACGCCGGTCGGGTCGGCCTTGCGCACCTCGCGAGCGATCCCGACCTCGACCGGCTCCTCGCCGCGAACGCGGACAGTGACCCCGTCCTTGCCGCGGGTCTTCACCTGCACGTGGACGCGGTCGGCGAGCTCGTCCTCGCTCCAGCCGGTCTTCTGGCAGGCGAGGTGGCTCTCGTACTCGTTGGTGAAGAGGTACTCGGCGCCGTCGATGAGCCGCGCGATCGTCGGGCCGTCGCAGAAGGCGAGCTGCTGCGAGGGGTCTGCCGCGAACGGGATGCCGCGCGAGCGGCACTCGTCGGAGTGGCGCAGCATCGCCTCGGGGTCGTTGGCGCCGACGACGACGAGGTCGAGCCCTCCCACGCGCTGGGCGACCGGCGCGAGCTCGATGTCGCGCGCCTCGGTCATCGCGCCCGCGTAGAACGTGGCGATCTGGGCCATGTCGCGGTCGGTGGTGCAGATGAAGCGCGCGGTGTGCTGGGACGCGGAGTAGTGCACGCCCCCGCAGTCGACGCCGTGGCGCTCGAGCCAGCTGCGGTAGTCGGTGAAGTCCTCACCGACCGCTCCGACGAGCAGCGGCCGTTGTCCGAGGTTCGCCATCCCGAAGGCGATGTTCGCGGCGACCCCGCCCCGGCGGACCTGGAGGTCCGACGTGAGGAACGACAGGGAGATCTTGTCGAGCTGTTCGACGACGAGGGAGTCGGCGAAGAGCCCGTCGAAGGTCATGAGGTGGTCGGTCGCGATGGAACCGGTGATGGCGATCTGCACAGCACGAACCTACCCGGCACCGGCCCACCCCTGACGACGGCAGCACCGCGGCCCCTCGAGCGCCCGTCGGACCCTTGGTCGAACGGCCCCTGAGCCATCTCGTCGAACTGTCCGTCAGCCCGTCCGTCTTCCGGCTCCGCGAGGGGCCGGTCGACCCGCTCGCCGGCGGACGCGGAGGGGACGCGGAGGGGACGACGAAGGGCCCGACCATGACGGTCGGGCCCTTCGGACGTGCCGTGCGGCGGTGCCGCCGCTGTTGCTTCGACTCAGCTGAAGGAGTCGCCGCAGGCGCAGCTGCTGCCGGCGTTGGGGTTGTCGATCGTGAAGCCCTGCTTCTCGATGGTGTCGGCGAAGTCGATCGTGGCGCCCTCGAGATAGGGGGAGCTCATCCGGTCGACGACGACCTCGACACCGTCGAAGTCGCGGACGAGGTCACCGTCGAGACTGCGCTCGTCGAAGTAGAGCTGGTAGATCAGGCCCGAGCAGCCGCCGGGCTGGACACCGACGCGCAGGCGGAGGTCGTCGCGACCCTCCTGCTCGAGCAGGCTCTTGACCTTCGTGGCCGCGACGTCCGTCAGGACGACACCGTGGGCGGGAGCCTCGGTCTGAACCTCGGCGGGAGATGCGTTCGTCTCGACACTCATGTGTTGGTCCTTCACGTCGTGGAGCATGGGTCAGAAGTAGGAACCCGTGCCGCGCCGGATGTGTTCCCGACGCCTCCAAGGATACGTCGGACACCGACCGAACCACGCATCCTGTCCCCGAATCGCCCAGTCCGACGGCGGACGGCGGGCGTCTGGGCACGGTCCGGCGGCGTCAGGCCGCTCACGATGCGGACGGCGACCACGTCCGCGCGACGCGTGCGGTGCGGTCCGCGAGACGTGCAGCGGGCTCTGCGAGCGCCGCGGCGACCTGGTCGGGACGCTCCGCGACGGCATACACGCCCGACAGCCCGGCCGTCATCGACTCGCGCCGCCCGACGAGCGACTGCCCCGGTACGGCGACGACCGGGACGCCCACGCGCGCGGCCGCCTCGGCGACCCCGACCACGACCTTGCCGCGGAGCGACTGCCAGTCGAACGTGCCCTCGCCGGTGACGACGAGGTCGGCGGAGGCCACGAGGTCGGCGAACCCGACCGCGTCGAGCACCGCCTCGACGCCGGAGACACGGCGCGCACCGAGAAGGTGCAACGCGTAACCGAGTCCGCCCGCAGCGCCCGCGCCGGGCTCTCGCTCGGGCCTGAGCAGGGAGTCCGTGAGCAGGTCCCTGGCGGGCGGGCGGACCCGGGCGACAACGCTGGCGAAGTGGCCGAGCGCGTTCTCGAGCCGTTGCGCGTCCTCCTCGGAGGCGCCCTTCTGGGGGCCGAAGACGGCACTCGCCCCCTTGAGGCCGAGAAGAGGCGAGTCGACGTCGCTGGCGATGACGAGATCGACGCCCCGGAACCGGTCGCGTGCGGCGTCCACGCCTGCGACGTCTTCGGGAGTCGTTGCCGCGAGGGCCAGGCCACCGCGACCCAGTCGCGCGGCCGGCCCGACACCGAGTGCGCTCAGCAGGCCGGCCCCCGCATCGTTGGTGCCCGACCCGCCGAGACCGACGACCACGCGCCGGGCCCCGGCGTCGAGGGCTGCGAGCACGAGCGTCCCGACGCCGGAGGTCGACGTGCGGGTGGGGTCGCGCTCGTCCGGGGCGAGCAGGTGCAGCCCCGCCGCCTGCGCGGACTCCACGTACGCCGTCCGGCCACCGGCGCCGTGCGTCAGCAGGATGGTGCCGGGAACCTCGCGGCCGAGCGGGTCGGTGGTGACGACGGCGTGCACCTCGCCGTCGAGGCTCTCGGCCAGAACGTCCACGAAGCCGGGCCCGCCGTCCGAGAGAGGCACGAGCGTGAGCCGGTCGCGAGGCGCGGTCCGGCCCCAGCCCTCGGCCATCGCGGCCGCCGCCTGGGGCGCGGTGAGCGTGCCGGTGTAGCAGTCGGGAGCGATGATCACGTGCACGTCCGGCATCCTCCCACCGCGGCGCCCAGCGCCTCTATTCGAGGTGATCGCGGCCGTCACGTGCCGTCCGCGATCACCTCGACCCGGTTCAGCGGTGGGGCAGGAAGAGGCCCGCGTCGCCGAACTCGTGCCAGGCGTAGCGGTGGGCGACGGCCTCGTCGTACGCGCGCTGGGTCAGGGCAGCGCCGGCCACCGACTCGACGAGGAGCAGGTGCGAGGCCTCAGGATCGTGCCAACCGGTGACGAGCCCGTCGACGACGTGGGCGGGTCGGTCCGGCGAGATGACGACCTCGGTCCAACCTGCTGCGGCGTGCACGCGGCCGCCGGCGTCGGCCGCCGACTCGATGGCCCGCGTCGCGGTGGTCCCGACCGCCACGACCCGACCGCCGCGCGAGCGGGCGAAGTTGACCAGGGCAGCCGTCTCCGGCGACACCGCGAACCGTTCGGGCTGTGGCGCCTCGCCCGACTCCTGGGACGACAGACCGGTGTGCAGGGTGACCGGGGCGACGAGCACGCCGGCGGACACGAGTCCCGTCACGAGGGCGGCCGTGAACGGTCTGGCCGCGCTCGCCATCTCGGCGCTTCCGGGCAGCCGCGCGAAGACGGTCTGGTAGGCGTCGATGGGGAACCTGGACCGGAGGTAGCCGTAGGCGATCGGCCGGCCGAGCGCTTCGAGGTGCTCCGCGAGCGTGCAGCCGTCGAGCTCGACCGACCGCCAGAGCCGGTTGCCGCGTCCCGTCGGCGACGAGTCGGGTCTCGGGTAGGGCCCCTCGAGCCGCAGGCGGGGCCCGCCGGAGGCGAGCTCGACGACGTCTCCCTCCACCGCGTCGAGGACAGGGTGTGCGGCGTCCGGCGCCGTGCGCAGCTCCACGACCCACGTGCAGTCGTCGAGCTCGGTCGCCACGTGCACGACGACGGCGCCGCGTCCGGCGACCCGTCCATCGACCTCGCCCGCCACGGTCGCCGAGTTGTTCACGAGGAGGAGGTCTCCGGGCCCGAGGTGGTCGCCGATGGCCGAGAAGGTCGTGTGCACGGTCCGCACGTCACCGGGCGACGGCTCAGAGGCGACGAGCAGGCGTACGCCGTCCCGTCCGAGACCCCTCGCCTCCGGCGGAGAGTCGGCGGTGAGGTCGTCGGTGACCCTGAAGACGGTGCCGGGCACGTGCGCGAGGGTCGCGGTCACGACGCCACCCCCGGTGTCGTGGCTGCGGCGAGCAGGTCCGCGGCGCGGTAGCGGCCGCTGGCGGGACGGGTGTCGAGCAGCGTCAGGATCCCGGGCACGGCGACCTCCTGCGGCAGCGGTCGGTCGGTGATGTCCTCACCGAGGAACGCCGCCTGGTGCATCGCGGTGCGCATGTCGCCGGGGTCGACGGCGTACCCCCTCACCGCAGGCTCCTCCGCGGCCAGCGTCAGGGTCAGGTGGTCGAGCGCGGCCTTGCTGGCGCCGTAGCCACCCCACGTCTCGTAGTGCTCGATGCCTGCGTCGGACGAGATCGCGAGAACCGTCCCGCCGGCGGCCGCGAGCGAGGGCAGGAGCGCTCGGGTCAGCGCGTGGGGGGCCAGGACGTTGACGGCGAGCACCGCCGCCAGGTCGTCGGTGGAGAGCTCACGAAGGGGGCGCAGCGGGACGGGCCCGAGCGTGCTCGCGTTGTGGACGAGCAGGTCGAGTCCGTGCGCGCCGGCCATCCGGATCACGACGTCGGCGACCTCGTCACGGTGGACGGCATCGCTCACGTCGCCGGCCGCGCCGACGACCTGGTGGCCGTGGTCGCGCAGCTCGTCGACGGCATGGGCGAGGGCGGCCCCGTCACGAGCGGTGACGACGAGGTCCCAGCCCCGGTCGGCCAGGGAGCCGGCGAGCGCTCGGCCGAGGCCCTGGGTGGCGCCGGTGATGAGGGCGGTGGACATCATGTCTCCTGAGGGTGGTCGTGGATCGATGACCCCAGCGTCAGACATCAAGTCGGCTTGAGGTCAAGTGCCCGGACGCTGGCGCTGGGAACGCGCGCGGCGGCATACCATCTGCACATGACGATCGACACGGCATCGGCCCCGACGCCTGCTCCGCTCCCCCTCCTCGTGCTCGGGAGGGGCACCGACCTGCACACCGAGCGCGGAGTCGAGTGCCCGGGCGACCTGCCGGCGGCGTCCGACCCCGGCCTCGTCGAGCGCGCCCGCGCCGCCAAGGCCGCGCTCGGAGACCGCGTCTTCGTCCTCGGGCACCACTACCAGCGGGACGAGGTCATCGAGTTCGCCGACGTGACCGGCGACTCCTTCAAGCTCGCGCGCGACGCCGCGGCCCGACCCGAGGCGCCCTACATCGTGTTCTGCGGCGTGCACTTCATGGCCGAGTCGGCCGACATCCTCACGAGCGACGAGCAGACCGTGATCCTGCCCGACCTCGCCGCCGGATGCTCGATGGCCGACATGGCGGCCATCGCCCAGGTCGAGGACTGCTGGGAGCAGCTGGCCGCCGCCGGCGTCGCCACGCAGACGATCCCCGTCACGTACATGAACTCGTCGGCCGCCATCAAGGCCTTCACCGGTCGGCACGGCGGGACCATCTGCACGAGCTCCAACGCCCGCACGGCTCTCGACTGGGCGTTCGAGCAGGTGGGTGGTCTGGACGGCACGGGCAAGGTGCTCTTCATGCCCGACCAGCACCTCGGGCGCAACACCGCCGTGCGCGAGCTCGGCCTCTCGCTGGACGACTGCGTCGTCTGGGACCCGCACCGCCCGAACGGCGGCCTGACCCACGAGCAGCTCGAGAAGGCCCGGATGATCCTCTGGCGCGGGCACTGCTCGGTGCACGGCCGCTTCTCCGTCGACGCCGTCGAGACGGCGCGCCGCGAGATCCCCGGCGTCAGGGTCATCGTCCACCCGGAGTGCCAGTACGACGTCGTCGAGCTGGCCGACGAGGTGGGCTCGACGGAGAAGATCATCCAGACGATCGCCGCCGCACCGGCCGGCACGTCGTGGGTCGTGGGCACCGAGCTCAATCTCGTGCGCCGGCTCGCGCAGCAGTTCCCCGAGCAGCGGATCGCCTTCCTGGAGAAGAACGTCTGCTACTGCTCGACGATGAACCGCATCGACCTGCCGCATCTCGTGTGGGCGCTCGAGTCCCTCGTCGAGGGCCGCATCGTCAACCCGATCCACGTCGACCCGACCGTCGCCGGCGACGCCCGTGCGGCGCTCGACCGGATGCTCGCCCTGCCCGGCAAGACGCACAAGGACTGAGGCGGGGTGACGCACCCTCACGGCGAGCCCCGCCCGGAGGTCGTCCGCGGGCTCGACCGCATCGCCGTGATCTCGGACGTCCACGGCAACCTCTCCGCACTCCTCGCCGTGCTCGCCGACATCGAGGCCCGCGGGATCGAGCGCGTGCTCAACCTCGGCGACGTCGTCGGCAAGGGGCCTCGCGGCCCGGAGTCGATCACGCTGTGCCGCGACGCCTGCGAGGTCACGGTGCGCGGCAACTGGGACACCTTCATCTCCGCCAACGAGACGCAGCCCTGGCAGCACGGGCAGTGGGTGCGCGACCAGCTCGACGACGACGAGATCGCTTGGCTGGCAGGGCTGCCCAATGCCCACGAGCTCGTGATGAGCGGCAACAGGGTCCGCCTCTTCCACGCGTCGCAGACCAGCGAGTTCCACCGCGTCCACTTCGACCACACGCAGGAGGAGTTCCGTGGGATGTTCGCCAACACCGACTTCACCGGCGAGTTCACGGCGGGGCTCCAGCCGCCCGGCGCGACGCCGAACGTCGTCGGCTACGGCGACATCCACGGCGCGTACCTCGAGGTCGACGAGGGCCTGATGCTCTTCAACGCGGGCGCCGTGGGCAACCACCTCGACGCCCCGAGCGCGCCGTACACGATCCTCGAGGGCGTGCTCGACTCCCCTGACCCGGCCCCCTTCTCCATCACCTTCCCGCGGGTCCCCTACGACATCGAGGCGGAGATCGCCGTGGGGTTCGAGCTCGGCATGCCGGAGGCCGATGCGTACGCCCTCGAGCTCCGCGACGGCATCTTCCGCGGGTCGGTCACGGCGACGAGCTGAGCCCGTCGCCGTGCGACGTGGTCGTGGGGTATGCCGTCCGCCTCAGCTCGGGGAACGCATCGCTCCCAGCCGCGCGAGGAAGACCGCCTCAGCCACGCACACCTTCTCGAACTCGGCGAGGTGCAGCGACTCGTTGGCGCCGTGTGCGCGGGTGTCGGGGTCCTCGACGCCGGTGACGATGATCGAGGCGTCGGGGAAGCGCGCCGAGAAGTCGGAGATGAACGGGATCGAGCCGCCCACACCCATGTCGACGGGCTCGGTGCCCCAGGCGTCGGCGAACGACGCACGCGCCTCGTCGTAGACGGGGCCGTCGGCGTCGGCCGCGAACCCGGACCCGTGCTCCTCGAGCTCGACGGTGAGTCGGGTGCCCCAGGGGGCGTGGGCCTCGAGGTGCTCCCGAACGCGCTCGAACGCGACGAGCGGGTCCTGCGTCGGTGCGAGGCGGACCGAGACCTTGGCGGCAGCCTTGGCCGCCAAGGTGTTCGAGGCCTTGTCGATCGAGGTCGCGTCGATGCCGATCGTCGTGATCGAGGGCTTGTTCCAGAGCCGGCTGAGGATCGAGCCGGACCCGATGAGCGACACGTCGTCGAGCAGACCCGACTCCGCGCGGAAGCGCTGTTCGTCGTACTCGATGTCGGCGGCCTCGCCCGCGTCCAGGCCGGCGACGGCGACGTTGCCGTCGGCGTCGTGGAGCGAGGCGAGCAGGCGCACGAGTGCGGTCACCGCGTCCGGGGCGGCGCCACCGAACATTCCCGAGTGCACGGAGTGGTCGAGGGTCTGGACCCGGACGACGAGCCGGATGCCCCCGCGCAGGGTCGTCGTCAGTGCCGGCGTGCCGATCTCCCAGTTGCCGGAGTCGGCGATGACGATGGCGTCGGCCGCGAGGCGGTCCCCGTGCTTCTCCAGGATGGTGCCGAGGGACGGGGAACCGGACTCCTCCTCACCCTCGACGAAGACGGTGACACCCACCGGCACGTTGCCGGCGTGCGCACGCAGGGCGGCGACGTGCGCCATGACACCGGCCTTGTCGTCAGCGGCACCCCGGCCGTAGAGGCGGCCGCCGCGCTCCTCGGGCTCGAACGGCGAGCTGTCCCAGTCGGCTTCGTCGCCGGGCGGCTGCACGTCGTGGTGGGCGTAGAGCGTGACGGTCGGTGCGCCCTCGGGGCCGTCGAGGTGCCCGATGACGGCCGGGCGGCCGCCCTCGACGACGATCTCGACGTCGAGCCCCTCGCGCCGCAGCAGCTCGGCAACGGCCTCGGCGCTGCGGGCCACCTGGCTCTGGTCGAAGGACGAGGCGGAGACGCTCGGGATGCGCACGAGCTCCCCGAGGTCGGCTCGGACCTGCGGCATGAGGTCGGCCACGCGGTCGCGGATCTGCTGGATCTGGTCGGGGGTGGGGGCGTCGTCAGTCACGTGCCCGACCCTACCCACGCCGGCGTGTCCCGACGAGGCTGTCGACGGCCGGTCGGGCCGGCCGTTCCGGTCGCTTCGGTTCGCTTCGGTCGCTCCGACCGGGCAGCCTCACGGGTGCCGCCTCGGGGGCTGTCGTCCCCCATCGGTAGGTTCGGTGCGATGGGAGACAACACGTTCGTCGCGGGACAGCAGCCCTGGCTCGAGCGCCTCGGCAACCTGCGCAACGTCGTGCGCCAGGAGATGGTCAGCCGCCAGCTCGCGGAGCACCTGCCGCGTGGACCCCTCCGCGTGCTCGACGTCGGGGCGGGCCAGGGCACGCAGGCGCTGCGCCTGGCCCGGCTCGGTCACTCCGTGACGGCCGTCGAACCGGACGGGCGGATGCGCGCCGCCTTCGAGCAGGCCGCCGCCGGGCTCACCGCCGAGCAGCGAGAGCACGTCACCCTCCTGGCCACCGACCTCGGCGGCCTCGCGAGCGTGACGCAGCCGACGGCATACGACGTCGTCATGTGCCACGGCGTGCTCATGTACCTCCCGGAGAGCCGCACCGCGGTGGCCGGGCTGGCGCGCCGGGTCGCGCCCGGCGGCCTCGTGTCGATCGCGACCCGCAACGGTGACGCCATGGCCTGGCGCCCGGCCCGTCGGCACGACTGGCCCGCAGCCCTCGCCATGCTCGACGAGGAGCGCCGGGCAGCCGAGCAGGGCCGGGACGCCCGCTACCGCAACGAGATCGGCGTCGACGCCCGCGCCGACACCCTCGCCTCCCTGACGAGCCACTGCGAGGCCGCGGGCCTCGCGGTCACCGCCTGGTACGGCGTCCGCGTGGCCAGCGACGACGTCCCGGTCGACGAGCCCGCGCCCACGGGAGCCGATCTGACGGCTCTGCTCGACGTCGAGGAGCGGCTCGGCTCGACCGACCCCTACCGTGCGCTCGGCACCCTCGTTCACGTCGTCGCCCGTCACAGGGCCTGAAACCCGGTCGGGGCTGACGTCGAAGCCCGACCGTGCTTGGCTCGGACCATGGATGCGGTCGACCGGGTGCAGGAGGCCTTCGTCGCCGTGCCGCGTGCCCGTTTCCTCCCCCGTGGCGCCCGGTCGCGGGCGGCCCACGACGGCCCCATCCTCATCGGGCACGGTCAGACGAACTCCCAGCCGCGGACGGTCGCGGACATGTTGCGCCTGCTCGACGTGCAACCCGGTGACCGGGTCCTCGACGTCGGCGCGGGCTCCGGATGGACGACCGCGCTGCTCGCCCACCTCACCGGGCCGGACGGCGAGGTCGTCGGCGTCGAGCTCGAGCCCGCCCTGGCGCGCTGGGGCGCCGCAAACCTCGCCGCCGCACGGATGCCGTGGGCCGAGATCCACGAGGCACGCGACGGCGTGCTGGGCGACCCCGACCGCTCACCTTGGGACCGCATCCTCGTCTCGGCCGAGGCGAGGACGCTCCCCCAGCCGCTCGTCGACCAGCTCGGCGACCCCGCACGGCTCGTCGTTCCCGTCGCGGGCACCATGACGCTCGTGGTCCGCGACCACGGCGCCCTCACCACGACCCGCCACGGGCGCTACCGCTTCGTCCCGCTCCGCGCGACCCCGGGAGCCTGACGTCAGGGGTCGTATGCCGTCACGGCGCGGGGCACGATGCGGGACCGGGACCCGGTTCGGCTTAGAGTGTCCACGTGTTCGGACGCAAGAAGACCCTCAACGAGGAGCTCGCCCCCACGGCCTCGGCCGACGAGTCGGCGCGCCCCGGTGCGAAGAACCGGCCCACGCCGAAGCGACGTGAGCAGGAGGCCCTCAACAAGCGTCCCCTCATCGTCACGGACCGCAAGGCCGCGACGAAGCAGGACAAGACGGCCCGTCGTGAGGCCCTGGCCAAGCAGCGCGCCGGCATGATGACCGGCGACGAGAAGTACCTCCCGGTCCGGGACAAGGGTCCCCGACGCCGCTTCATCCGCGACACGGTCGACGCCCGCTGGAACATCGGTGAGTTCATGCTCCCGATCATGCTCATCGTGCTGCTGCTCAGCTTCGTCCGCACGAACTGGGCCCTGCTGCTCGTCTTCGTGCTCGTCTACGGACTCATCCTCGTGGCCATCGGCGACGCCCTGCTCATGTGGCGGCGCACGCGCCGCAGGATCGAGGACAAGTTCGGCGGCGCCGAGAAGGGCGACGCGTGGTACGCCATCATGCGCGCCTTCCAGATGCGCCGCACGCGCATGCCGAAGCCTCAGGTGGACCGGGGCCAGCACCCCGTCTGACCGACGAGCGCTGGGCCACCCGTCGACGACCGGTCGTGGACCCCCGGCGGCTATGGCGTCTTCCGGCGGCGTTCCGGGCGCGTGCCCCGCGCGTCAAGCCTGGAGGTCGGCGAAGGCGAGGGGCGCCCGCGTCACGGCATACGTGGCGAAGTAGAGCTTGTCGACGGACCCGTCACCAGCACGCACGACCTCCAGCACCTCACCGCGTTCACGCCCGCCGACTGCGCGGTAGCGGTCGGTGCCCTCGGCGGCATACCGCGTCTCGGACAGCTCGTCGTCGGTGAGCCTCGACCAGAGCTCCCCTTCCCGCACGAAGAACGTGATCGGCGAGCCCTCCGACCACCACAGGCCGAGCAGCTCGGTGAGGGCCGGGTGCTCCGTCTCGGGCACCCACGCGGTCGCGAGCGACGGCTCGGCGTCGATGACCGCCTCGACGAGGTCGGTCGCCAGGCCGAGCGTCAACGGCCCGGACGTGGCGTTGGCGAGGACGACGGCCCCGATGCCCTCCCTGCGCCGGACCCGCAGCCCGGTGAGGAAGCCCGGCATGGCGCCGCCGTGCCCGACGTAGACGCGCTCGCCGCGGCGGCCCATCCCGAAGCCGAGGCCGTAGGCGCCGCTCCAGCCATCGACGTCGGTCATGATGATCGGCCGGCACATCTCCTCGATCGTCTCGGGCCGCACGACGCGATCGTCGGGGCTCGCGACGTAGGCGGCGTAGCGGGCCATGTCGGCAACGGTCGACCACAGCCCGCCCAGCGGCGCGGTGGCGTTGAGGGTGAAGAGGGGCTCCTCGCTCGCGGTGCCGGCGTACGGGTCGACCTGGTAGCCGACGGCGCGGTCGTCAGCGGGCGTCAGACCGGTGCGGCTCATCCCGAGCGGCTCGAGCACCCGCTCGCGGACGACCTGCTCCCAGCTCTGGCCGGTCACGCGCTCGACGACCTGGCCGAGGAGGCCGTAGGCGAGGTTGGAGTAGTGGAACGCGTGGTGGGCGGGCAGGACCTGCTCGGCCTCCTCGACCCCCGCCAGGAATGCCTCGCGCTCGGGTGCCACCAGGCTCTCCCAGATGTTGCCGACGGGCTCACGCTGCAGGCCCGAGGCATGGGCGAGCATCTGGCGCAGGGGAATCCGCGCATGCCTCGTCGAGGGGAGGTGCGTCTCGAGGGTGTCGTCGAGCGACAACAGTCCCTCGTCGCGCAGCGACATGATGGTCAGCGCGGTGAACGTCTTCGTCACGGAGCCGATCATGAACTGCGTGTCGTCGGTTGCCGGCGCAGGCTGCGGCCCGAGACGCGCGGACCCGACGTGCGCCGACCAGACGAGCCGGCCGTCGCGCACGACGCCCACGCTGACGCCGGGCGAGCGCCAGGACCTCTGGGCGGTGACGACCCGGCCGAGCAGGTCGCGCTCGAGCCCGGGCGACAGCGCCGCGTCCGACCCGCCCTGGGCCCCGAGCGGCGTGCTCACTCCGCTGCCCGCAGGCTCATCGGGCCGTAGACGACGGTGTCGTTCTCACGCAGGGTGACCGCCTCGACGCCGACGTCGAGCAGCTCGCGCCACGACTCCCCCAGATAGCTCTCGGCGTCGCTCTGGGTGGGGAAGCCGGCGGTGGTCACGCCCTCTCCCGCCACCGGGTTGCCGTGGGCGTCGAGGAACAGCCAGGACCAGTCAGCACTCATGCGGACACCCTAGTTGCCGGCTCGTTTGACGGGCGGAGGCCCCGCGTGCGACGGTTCGCGTAACCGAAGGACGATGGGGCAAGCCGGTGTGACTCCGGCGCTGACCCGCAACCGTGAAGTGACCCTCCGCCGCAGCGCGGGCCGGGGTGACCAGCCGGAAAACCCGCGTCCCACCGGCTCCTTTTGTCAGTCTGTCGTGGAATGCGGACCGGAGTCACCTCGCCGGGCCGGCCGCAGCCAGCAGACCCGACATGGTGTCCGACCGCGAGGAGGAAACCGTGTCCCCTGTCCGTCACGCCCCGCTCCGGGTCGTTCTCGCCGTGCTCGTCGCGGCCTGCCTGTCTGCCCTCACCATCGCGCCCGCGCACGCTGCCGCGTACCGCTACTGGGGCTTCTACCAGCTCACCGACAACGCCTGGACCTTCGCCCAGAAAGGCCCGGACACGACGGTCCCGAAGGACGGGAGCGTCGACGGCTGGCGCTACGCCGTCGCTGAGGAGACCTCGACCCGCTACCCGCGCGCGGTCCTCACCTTCGACGAGGTCTGTGGCACGACGCCCGCCGAGGCGGGCAAGAAGCGCGTCGGGCTCGTCCTCGACTTCGGCCGCCCGGCGGATGCCGCCGACGGCGCCACCCCGCCCGAGCCGAAGGCCCTCTGCGCCGTCGTCGCCACGGATGCCACGAGCTCCGTGGTGCTCGCGGCCGCCGGTGGCGTCCGCACCGAGAAGGGCCTCGTCTGCGCCGTCGACGGCTACCCGACGAGCGAGTGCGGCGGTCCGGTTCAGGAGGTCAGCGCCGAGGCGAAGGCCGCCGACCAGCCGGTCACCATCGCGGCACCGGCCGCCAGCCCGTCGGCGTCGGCGTCGAGCCCGGCGCCCTCGGGCTCCGACCTCGCCGCAGCGCCGACGTCCGGCACCTCGGGTGGGTCCGTGACGGCATACGTCATCGCGGGTCTCGTCCTGCTTGCTCTCATCGGCTACCTGCTCGTGCGCTCGCGTGCGCGCACCCGTCAGGACGGCTGAGGAGCCACGACAGCGTGACGCGGCCCCGGCTCAAGGCCCGGCTCCAGCACCCCGCAGCCTGGTGGCTGTGGGGTCTGGGCCTGGCCACGGCTGCGTCGCGCACGACCAACCCCGTGCTGCTGCTGCTCGTCATCGGGGTCTGCGTCCTCGTCGTCAGTGAACGGCACGACCCGGCGACCGTGAACCCGCTGCCGGCCTTCCTCGTCATCGGTGCCGTCATCGTCGCCTTCCGCGTCGTCATGACGGCGCTGCTCGGCAACGGCATCGTCGGCGACACGGTCGTCCTGACCCTGCCGAGCGTGCCGCTCCCAGACTGGGCGGCGGGCGTGCGCATCGGCGGCACGGTGACACTCGAGTCCCTGCTGTATGCCGCCTACGACGCCCTGCGCCTCGCGGCCGTCCTCGCGTGCCTGGGTGCCGCCAACGCGCTCGCGAGCCCGCGCAGGTTGCTGCGCTACCTGCCGGCAACGCTCTACGACGTCGGCACCGCTGTCGTCGTCGGACTGACGTTCGCGCCCCAGCTGCTGACCGACGCGCGCGACGTGCGGGCCGCCCGGACGCTGCGCGGTCGCGACGGACGAGGTATGCGCGAGATGGCCCGCCTCGCGGTCCCCGTGCTCGAGACCGCCTTCGAGCGGTCGCTGGGCCTCGCCGCCTCGATGGAGTCGCGCGGCTACGGCAGAGCGGTGCGCTCCACGACGACGAGCCGCAGGGCCGCCACGGGACTCGCGCTCGCCGGGCTCGTCGGTGTCCTCGCAGGTCTCTACGGCCTCCTCGACTCCTCTGCCGGAGGGGTGCTCGGGCTGCCCGTGCTCGTCCTCGGCGCGCTGCTCGCCGGCGCGAGCCTCCTCGTGGGTGCCTCACGCGACCCGCGGTCCGGTCACCGCCGCGACCAGTGGACGTGGACCGAGACCGTCACGGTCGTCGCCGGGGCCGTCCCTGCCGCCGTCCTCGTCGTCGGCTCCGTGCAGGGCTGGGAGGGCATCGTGCCGAGCCAGCAGGCCGAGCTGCCCGCGGTCCCGCTCCTCGCCGTCCTCGCCGTCGTCGTCAGCGCCGTCCCGGCCTGGATCACACCCCGTCCGCGGGAGGTCGCACCGTGATCAGCTTCGAGCACGTGTCGGTGCAGTATGCCGACGCCCCCGCTCCCAGCCTCCACGACGTCACGCTCGAGATCCCCGAGGGCGAGCTCGTCCTCGTCGTGGGGCCGACCGGGAGCGGGAAGTCGACGCTGCTGCGCACCATCAATGGTCTTGTCCCGCACTTCAGCGGGGGCACCCTGACAGGGCGCGTCACCGTCGACGGCCTCGACACCGCCGAGCACCGTCCGCGCGACCTCGCCACCGTCGTCGGTCTCGTCGAGCAGAACCCGTCATCGACCTTCGTCACGGACGTCGTCGAGGACGAGGTCGCCTACGGCATGGAGACGATGGGCCTGGGCTCGACGACGATCCGCCGGCGCGTCGAGGAGACGCTCGACCTCTTCGGGCTCACGCCGCTGCGCGCGCGGTCACTCCGCTCCCTCTCGGGTGGTCAGCAGCAGCGGGTCGCGATCGCGGCGCTGTTCGCGGCGGGACCTCGGGTCCTCGTGCTCGACGAACCGACCTCGGCGCTGGATCCCGTTGCGGCAGAGGAGGTTCTGGCCTCGCTCCACCGCATCGTGCACGACCTCGGTGTCACCGTCGTTCTCGCCGAGCACCGGCTCGAGCGCGTCGTGCACCACGCCGACCGCGTCGTCCTCGTCGACGAGGGGCACGTGTCCGAGCTGCTCGACCCGGCCGAGGCGATGCGGCGCTCCCAGATCTACCCACCCGTCGTCGGTCTCTCACGCCTCGTCGGGTGGTCGCCCACGCCCCTGTCCATCCGCGACGCTCGCCGCAAGGCGGCCGGGCTGCGCCAGGCCCTCGGCGACAGCGCGCCGCCGACCGGCGCGGACCTGAGGGTCGTCGGGCCTGCCGACGCCGTACGCATCACTGGTGTCCGCGTCTCGCGCGGCGCCCGCATCGTCCTGGACGGCCTCGACCTCGCCGTGGCTCGCGGCTCGGTGACGACACTCATGGGTCGCAACGGTGCAGGCAAGTCGACGCTGCTGGGCGCCATCGCGGCGCAGCACCGGCTGTCCGGGGGGAAGGTGCGCCTGGGGGCCGACGGCGTCGACCCGCATACCCGGTCCGCCCGGGAGCGGGTGCGCACCGTCGGGCTCGTGCCGCAGCAGCCCGAGCTGCTCCTCTACACCGACTCCGTCGCGGCCGAGTGCGCCGCTGCCGACGAGGACTTCGGGGCCGCGCCGGGATCGGCCCGCGCCCTGCTCGATCGCATCTCCGGCGGCATCGACCCCGCGGTGCACCCCCGCGACCTGTCCGAGGGACAACGACTCGAGCTCGCGCTCGCCGTGATCCTCTGCGGCGCACCCGAGGTGCTCCTGCTCGACGAGCCGACCCGCGGGCTCGACTACGGCGCCAAGAAGCGGCTCGGCGAGATGCTCACCGGCCTGGCCGCCCAGGGCACGACGGTCCTGCTGGCCACCCACGACGTGGAGCTGGCGGCCGAGGTGGCCGACCGCGTCATCATCCTCGCCGACGGGGAGGTCGTCACCGACGGGCCTGCCCGTGACGTGCTCGCCTCGTCGCCGGCCTTCGCCCCGCAGGTGACGAAGGTGCTCCTCCCCCAGACCTGGCTCACGGTGGCCGAGGTCGCAGGCGCCCTCGCGAGGATCGCATGAGTGGCCGTCGGGTCATCGCCCTGCGCTGGCCCGCCGTCGTCGCCGTCGCCGTCGTCGGCGTCGTCGGGCTCGTGGCCTTCACCTGGCCCTTCTTCGTGACCGGCGACTTCGCCCGCGACCACGGCAACGACGCGCCGTGGCTCTTCGCCGTGCTCCTCGGGCTGCTCGCCGTCGTGTGCCTCGCCGAGGTCACCGCCGGACGTCTCGACGCCAAGACGGTCGCGGTCCTCGGGGTGGCCGCCGCGGCCGGTGGTGGCCTGCGGCTGCTGAGCGCAGGCACCGCAGGACTCGAGCCGATGTTCTTCATCGTCATCGTCGCGGGACGCGTCCTCGGCCCGGGTGTCGGCTTCGTCTCCGGCGCCCTCGCCGTCACGACCGGCGCCCTCCTCACCGGTGGCGTCGGCCCGTGGCTGCCCTTCCAGATGATCTGCGCCGGCGGCATCGGGCTGGGAGCCGGTCTGTTGCCGGGCCGCGCGGGAGGACGTGCCGAGCGGTGGGTGCTCGCGGCATACGCCCTCGTGACCGGACTCGCCTTCGGGCTGTTCATGAACCTCTGGTTCTGGCCGTTCCTGGGGACCAACGCCCCCAGTGGCATGGGCTTCGTCCCCGGCGCTCCGGTCTCCGAGAATCTCGCCCACTACGCCCTCTTCTACCTCGCGACCTCGCTGGCGTGGGACCTGCCGCGCGGCGTGCTCAACGCGCTCCTCGTCCTGCTGGCCGGTCCGGCGCTGCTGCGGGTCTTCCGGCGCGGCGCGCGACGGGCCGCCTTCGGGGTGCCCGTCGTCTTCGAGCCGACCTCCCCGGCGGAACCCGAGCGCCGGGTGCCTGTGGAGCACGCACGGGACACCCGATGAGCGGGGCGGTGGGTGCGACGGCGACGGGGCCCGGCCCGGCCCGGACGACGACCCTCGTCACCGGCCCGGTGCGCAGCGGCAAGAGCCGTCATGCCGAGGACCTGCTCCGGGACCACGGGGACGTCCTCTACGTCGCGACCGGGAGACCGGCCGATCCGTCAGATCCCGAGTGGAGCCGACGCGTCGCGGACCACCGCGCTCAGCGGCCGGGGACGTGGCGGACCCTCGAGACGACGGACGTGGTCGGTGCCATCGACGCCGCGGCGGGTCCCCTCCTCGTCGACTGTCTCGGCACGTGGCTCACGGCGCTCGTGGACGACGTCGGCTGGGAGGACCTCGTCACTGCCGCCGCAGCGGTGCGCCGCGAGGCCGATCGACTCGTGGACGCACTCTGTGCTGCAAGGGTGCCCGTCGTCGTCGTCACGAACGAGGTCGGCTGGTCCTTGGTCGCGACGACGGCCTCTGGGCGGATGTTCCAGGACGAGCTGGGCCGGCTCAACGCGCTCGTCGCCGGCGTGGCCGCCCGGGTGCACCTCGTCGTCGCCGGACGCGTCGTGGACCTCAGCGACGCACCCGTCGTTCCCCGGGAGCCGAGGCCGAGGACGCTCGATGCGTGACGCCTGGCGGCTCGCCTTCGGCACCCTCACCGTCGTGCGCGTCCGAGCACCGGCGCACGTCGACCATGCCGTCCTGGGCCGCGCGATGCTCCTCGCCCCGGTCACGACCGCCCCGGCCGCCCTGGCCTGGGTCGCGCTGGGCATGGCGTCGACGACGGGCTGGGCACCCGCCGGCGTGAGTGCGGTGCTGGCTCTGGTCCTCGCGGCACTCCTCTCGCGCGCCCTGCACCTCGACGGCCTCGCGGACCTCGCCGACGGGCTCACGTCCGGCTACGACCCGGCGCGGTCACTCGAGGTCATGCGGCGGGGCGACGCGGGACCGGCCGGCGCGGCGGCGATCGTCCTCGTCCTGCTGCTCGACGCTGCTTGCCTCGCAGTCCTGTTCGGGACCGCACCGGGAACGGCACTGGCCGTCGGGGCCCTCGTGGCGAGCCGGCTCGCGTGCGCTGTCTGCGCGCGGGACGGCATACCTCCCGCGCGTGGTGAGGGACTCGGTCAGGGGGTCGCCGGCAGCGTGGGCCGGGTACACCTGTTCGGCCTCGTCGCGGCTGTGAGCGTGCTGGCCGCGCTCGTGGTCACCGGCAGTTCGCTCGCGGCGTCGGAGCCCTCGTGGTGGGCCGCCGCCGGTGGCGTCGCGGTCGTCCTGGTCGCGGTGGCTGCGGCCGTCGTGACCCGACACCACGCGGTGCGTCGTCTCGGAGGGGTCACCGGTGACGTCATCGGCGCCGCCCTCGAGGTCGCGATGGCCGCCGGACTCGTCACGGCGACACTCGTCGCCAACGCCCTCCCCCACCCCTAACCGTCGAAAGGCCAAAGTTCGCGGGCGCGCACTCGTCGAAAGGCCAAAGTTCGCGGGCGCGCACTCGTCGAGAGGCCAAGCCAGGCCACATGCTTTGGCCTCTCGACCACGTGCTAGTCGCAAACTTTGGCCTCTCGACGGTTGAGCTGGGCCGCAAAGGTTGGCCTCGACAAGGTGCTAGCCGCGAACTTTGGCCCCTCGACTGGGGGGCGAGCCGCAAACTTTGGCCTCTCGACGGTTGAGCTGGGCCGCAAAGGTTGGCCTCGACAAGGTGCTAGCCGCGAACTTTGGCCCCTCGACTGGGGGCGAGCCGCAAACTTTGGCCTCTCGACGGTTGAGGGGTGGGGTGTGGTGGGGTCAGGTCAGCGGCGGAGGCGGGCTGCCACGGGGGCGGGCAGGCGGCTGCGCCAGTCGGACCCGGGAGACTCGCGTCGTGACTCGGCGATGCGCTCGCGGCGGGCCCGTTCCACGAACGGCGACTCGAGCGTGGGCCACGCCTCGGACCGCTGCGTGGCACGGGCGAGCACGAGGTCGGCGAGCTCCGGGTTGAGCGCGAGCAGCGGGCCGTGCAGACGGGTGCCGAACACGGATCCGGCGAGCACGCCCTCGGACGTGTCTCCGCCGGCGTCGTCGGCGCGGTTGCCCGCACCGACCTCCAACGTGAAGAGCGCCCGGGCGCCGTCCTCGCGCACCGTGCGCAGGTCGTTCGCCTCCCAGCCGATGAGGGCGGGCAGGTCGAGCGAGGCGTCCGGCCGGGTGACGACCGTACCGGTGACCTCGGTCGCGGGGTGGGTGCTCACTGGCGCGAGCCCCAGACCTGGGTGCCGGGAACCGGAGGGGTCGACCCACGAACGAGCGACCGCGTCGAGACCGGCGTCGACCGCCAGGAGCACCGCGCCGTCGGAGACCCGCGCCGCGAGGTCGGTCGAGCGCAGGGCCTCGACCAGCGCTGCCACGCCACCACGTCCGGTGCCGCCGACGAGGTAGACGTCGGCCTCGACAAAGGAGTCGGGCCGGTCGACCGTGACGGTCTCGACGGCAATGTCACGTGCGGCCCCACGACGCACGAGAGCGCCCGCGTTGGCCTCGTCGGCCGCAGCGACCGTGGCGAGCGGGAAGAGCGTGGCGACGGTGAGTGCCTTGCTCAATGGGAGCCTCCTCGAAAGTGCTTGGAGATGCGCCGGAAGGCCGGGTAGTTGCAGGCCACGATCACCTCGCCCGGTGCATGGGTGCGGACGGCGGACTCGATGTCGGCGCCCTCGACGACCTCGACGCCGGCTGCGTCGAGGACGGCCGCGGCGTCGGCCGCGCGTCCGCCCGTGACCGCGACCCGCCGGCCTGCGAGGCGCTGGAACGGCGCCTCCCACATCGTGGCGGTGTCCTTGGGGCCGAACGGGTCGACGGCGACGACGAGCGGACGGTCCGTCGTGACGGCGACGTCGATCGCCTCCGCCCACCCCGCGGGGTTCTTGAGCATGAGCAGCCGGGCGGCGTGGTCACCCAAGGGGTACGGCGCGTAGCGGCCGTCGACGTCGGCGACGGCGCTCACCCGCTGCGCCGCGGCTGACACGTCGACGCCGAGGGCATCCGCGGCAGCGAGCGCGAACGCACCGCCAACGGGTCCCGTCCGGCCCGGCACGGTCACCTCGATGCCCGTGCGTCGACCCTGGTGCTCGACCGCCCAGCCGTCCCCGTCGGGCACGACCTTCCAGTCCGGCTCCGGGCGCGACCGCTGGCAGCCGGGGCAGCTCCACGAGTGGTCGGTGAAGTCCTGGACCGACCCGCACGCCGGGCAGATCAGGGCGTCGCCGCGCCAGTACAGACCGCCGCTCACACCGATCCGGCGCGGGGCGGTCTCGAAGGCCCAGCTCACGAGTGGGTCGTCCACGTTGACGATGGCGACGCAGTCGTCGGGCAGCGCGGCCGCGGTGCGGCGCCAGTGCTCCAACGTGCTCTTGAGCGACACCCCGCGGGTGTACTCGCGGGAGCTGTTGAGCACGACGACCGCCTTGGGTCGGGTGCCCCGGGCGACCGGCTCGAGGTAGACCTCGTCGACCTCGAGGGCCGCCAGCTCGGAGGTGCGGTCGGCCGACAGGGCGGTGACGATCCCATCGGTCATGTTGGCACCGGTCGTGTTGCTCACAACCGCGCCGCCCGGCGTGATCGCCGCCGCGACCAGCGCCGTCACGGTGCTCTTGCCGTTGGTGCCGGTGACGAGGACGGTGCGTCGGTCGCCGGCCACGGCCCGAAGCACCTGTGGGTCGACGCGCAGGGCCAAGCGGCCGCCGATCATCGAGCCCGAGCCCTTGCCGAGGACCTGGGAGAGTCGTCCCGCCGACCGTCCTGTGGCCAGCGCCAGCCGGGCGCGGAGCGGATCGCGTACGTCAGACAAATGCGGTTACCCTTCTCGACATCGTTGGGTCACGCCGCTCGACAGCGAGGGCGACCGCTCGGTGACATGCCAGATCGACAAGCCAGATCGTAGCCGCAGCACCGGTTCTCCCGGTCCGCGGGTGGACGAGGAGGAGACCGCGTGCGAGCCACCGATGTCGGAATCGAGATCGGGACGGGCCGCTCGGGTCCGCTGAACGCCATCACCGACGTCGAGGGCGTCCGGGTCGGCTACAGCACGATCGTCCACGGCGAGGGCGAGATGACCGTCGGGCAGGGGCCGGTGCGCACGGGTGTCACGGTCGTCCTGCCGCACGGCGGTCGCGCCTCCACCGAACCCGTCTTCGCCGGCTACCACCGACTCAACGGGTTCGGCGAGCTCACCGGGCTCGAATGGTTGCACGAGTCCGGCATGCTCTCGAGCCCCATCGCCCTGACGAACACCGACAGCGTCGGGGTCGTGCGCGACTCACTCATCGCCCGTGAGACCCGCGTACCGGGGCGGATGCCGATCATGCTCCCCGTCGTCGGCGAGACGTGGGACGGCATCCTCAACGACATCAGCGGTCAGCACGTCACCCGCGAGCACGTGCACGCTGCCTTCGACGACGCGCGCAGCGGTGCCGTCGCGGAGGGCAACGTCGGCGGAGGCACGGGCACCCAGTGCTACGGCTTCAAGGGGGGGACCGGCACGGCCTCTCGCGTCGTGGACCTCGGCAACCGGCACTTCACGGTGGGTGTCCTCGTGCAGGCGAACCACGGCGACCGGAAGCACTTCGAGGTCAACGGGGTGCCGATCGGCCACGTCCTGACCAAGAAGGTCGTGCCCTTCCCTCGCATGTCGGAGATCACCCGCGTCCCGCCGCCCGGCACGGGCTCGGTGCTGGCCGTGGTCGCGACGGACGCGCCGCTGCTCCCCCACCAGCTCAACCGGCTCGCCCAGCGTGCCGGGCTGGGCATCGCGAAGTTCGGCGCGCGCGGTGACAACTACTCCGGCGACCTCATGATCGCCTTCTCGACCGCCGCGCACGGGATGCCCGACCAGGGCCCCGGCGCCCGTACCGAGATCGGGATGCAGGTCGAGATGCTTGCGCTCGAGTACTTCGACGCACTGTTCGGCGCCGTCATCGAGGCGACCGCCGAGGCCATCCTCAACGCGATGCTCCAGGCCGAGACGATGGAGGGCCGAGACGGCCTGACGATCCATGCCCTCGACGGTGAGCGTCTTGCCAGCATCCTCGACCGCCACGGCAGGCGCCGTTTCTCCTTGCGTGAGTAGCAGATCCGTCTGCGTACGTCCTCACACCTCCCCCGAGCCACTGCGCGCCAGCGGACCCTTCGGAGACCAGACACGGCTGCACCCAGCCGCACGCACCCAGCGACGGCGTATGCCGGGTGGTGGTTTCCCGGCGCACCCACCCGTCACCCGTCGGTCCGGGGCGTCAGGACTCCCGAACCTGGACCTGCACGAACGGCGGCTTGACCACGGTGGCCTCCAGGGCTCGACCGCGGACGTCGATCTCGACGGTCTCGCTGTCGGCGATCTCGGGGCTCAGCAGGGCGAGGGCGATGCCCTGCTTCAGGCTGGGCGAGAACGTCCCGGAGGTGACCTCGCCTGCGGCGGCGCCCTTCCACGACACGGTGCAGTGGGCGCGCGGGATGCCACGGCCGGTCACGAGGAGGCCACGCATGAGGCGGGTCGGGTTGGCGCGCTCGGCCTCGAGGGCCTCCTTGCCCCAGAAGGTGTCCTTCTTCCAGCCGACGGCCCAGCCGGCACGGGCCTGGACGGGCGAGATCTGCAGCGACAGGTCCTGCCCGTGCAGCGGGTAGCCCATCTCGGTGCGGAGGGTGTCGCGCGCGCCGAGACCGCAGGGCTTGCCCTCGAACGGAGCAAGCGCCACGAGGAGCGCGTCCCACAGGGCGGCGGCGTCGTCCCAGCGGGGCACGAGCTCGTACCCGCGCTCGCCGGTGTAGCCGGTGCGGCACACGATGACGGGCCGTCCCTGCCAGTCCGCCTCGACGAACGACATGTAGTCGTGGCCGGTCGGCAGCCCGAGCGACTCGAGCACCTCGTCGCTCTTCGTGCCCTGGACCGCGATGACACCGTAGTCACGGTGCAGGTTCGTCACGGTGATGCCCTCCGGCGCGGCGGCCTGGAGGCGACGGACGACCTCGGCGGTGTTGGCTGCGTTGGGGATGAGGAAGACGTCGTCGTCGGACTTGAGGTAGACGATGAGGTCGTCGACGACGCCGCCTGCGTCGTCGCAGCACAGGGTGTACTGCGCGGAGCCCGGCTGGATGCGGCGCACGTCGTTGGTCAGGCACGCGTTGACGAACTCGGCCGCGCCGGGACCGGTCACCGACGCCTTGCCGAGGTGGCTCACGTCGAAGACGCCGACGCGCTCGCGCACCGCGGTGTGCTCGGCCACGACGCCGCCGCCCGGGTACTCGATCGGCATGTCCCAGCCACCGAAGTCGGCCATCTTGGCGCCGAGGGCGACGTGGCGGTCGTGCAGGGGGGAGGTCAGCGGGGAGGTCGTCCCCGACGTCGCTGTCGTCATGGGCGTCAACCTACCGCCCACGAGGTATGCCGCCTCCGCTCGTTATCATCGAACGCCGCCACCATCGGCGGTGTCGTGAGGCCGACCGGCGCACGAACCCGTACACCAGCGACGCACCACCGACGCACCCCCAGGACGTCCCGTGACTCGTGCGCCCGACAGCACCTCGACAAAGGAGTCCTTCGTGGCCAACCTGACCATCTCGAACCGCTCGTCCGCCGACACGGCCGGCGACGCGCTCGTCGTCGCGCTCGTCCCCGGTGAGGGCGGCGCCTCCCTGGCCCCTGGCCACGGCCTGCCCCGCAAGACCGTGTCGCACCTCAAGTCCGTCATCGCCGACCTCGACCTGGCCGGCAAGGTCGGTGAGGTCACCACCCTCGCCGCCGTCCCCGAGGTCGCCGCGAAGCTCGTCGTGCTCGCCGGCGTCGGCGGGCTGTCCACCGACGCCGCCGGCCTCGAGGAGGTCCGCAAGGGCATCGGCGGGGCGATCCGGTCGCTGAGCACGAAGAAGAAGGTCGCCGTCGTCGTGCCCGGCACGTCGGTCGAGCTCGTCTCCGCCGTCGCCGAGGGCGTGGCCCTCGGGGCGTACGCCGTGTCCAAGGCCGGCACGAGGAGCACCGACGCGGTTGACGCCGTGGCGCTCGTCGGCCCCGCAGACGCCGCCTCGCGCAAGGCCGTGAAGCGTGCCGCCGCGCTGGGTGAAGCCGTCGCGTACACCCGTGACCTCGTCAACCTCCCGCCCAACCTGCTCTACCCGGAGACGTTCGTCGGCTCCCTCGCCGACCGCATCAAGGGCACGAAGGTCAAGCTCAAGTCCTACGACATGAAAGCCCTTCGTGACGGCGGCTTCGGCGGCACGGTTGGAGTGGGCCAGGGCTCGGCCAACGAGCCTCGGATCGCCGTCCTCAGCTACGCCCCGTCACGTCCGAAGGCGTCCATCGCCTTCGTCGGCAAGGGCATCACCTTCGACTCGGGCGGCCTGTGCATCAAGCCCGCGAACGGGATGCTGACCATGAAGTGCGACATGGCCGGGGCGGCCGCCGTCGCCGGCGCCGTGCTCGCCATCGCCGAGCTCGGCCTGCCCATCGCCGTCACCGGCTACCTCGGCCTCGCCGAGAACATGCCGAGCTCCACGGCCCAGCGTCCGAGCGACGTCGTGACGATGCGTGGTGGCACGACCGTCGAGGTGCTCAACACCGACGCCGAGGGACGCATGGTCCTCGGCGACTGCATCGCCCTCGCCTCCGAGGAGAAGCCGGACGCCATCGTCGACATCGCCACCCTGACCGGCGCGCAGGTCGTGGCGCTCGCCAACACGGCTGCCGTCATGGGCAACGACGACGCCTTCCGGACGCGCGTGCTGGAGGCGGCCCAGGCGGTCGGTGAGGCGATGTGGCCGATGCCGCTGCCCCAGGAGCTGCGCCCGGCCCTCGAGTCCGTCAACGCCGACCTGGCACACAAGGGCGGCCCCGAGGGCGGCATGCTCACGGCCGGGATCTTCCTCGGGGAGTTCGTCGGCGAGGGGATCCCGTGGAGCCACCTCGACATCGCAGGCCCAGCGTTCAACGACAAGGCGCCGACGGGCTACTGGCCCAAGGGCGGCACGGGCTTCGGCGTGCGCACCCTCGTCGGCCTCGCCGAGTCCTACGTCTGACCCCGACGACGAGAGGCCACGTTCCGTGTCGGAACGTGGCCTCTCGTCGAATGCGCTGGAGAGCGGCTGGGTCAGGGGGCGGACTTGCGGCTGGGGCGGAACCCCTTCCGACCGGCGGGGTTGGCGGGACCGTGCGCGCCGTCCACCTTGCTGCGCTCGTGGTCGTCCGAGACGTCCTTGCCACCGTGGGGGTGCTTCTTGTCGAGTGCGGCCCGGAACTTGGCCTTCATCTCCTCGCTCGGACCTACGGACTCACCATCCTGCTTCGACATGCGTCTTCCTCCTGTGTGATGTGGAGCCGGGTCGGGCACGGGCTGAGCCCGTCACCCTGCCACCGTACCCAGCGCGCGGACCACTGGTTTTCCGGCGACCCGGGCGGTCGTATGCCGGGTCGCGGGCTCAGGCGTCACCCTGTCGTCGGCGCTTGCTCCACTCGCGCATCCGGTTGGGATAGCCCGTCTTGTTGACGTCGTAGACCGGCACGGCGAGCTTCTGGCTGATCTCGAAACCCTCCTTGGGAGAGTTCACCGCGCGCCGCGTCCACTCGCCGTCCCAGGCGATGAGCACGATCGTCGTCGGCGTGACGCTCGTGGCGGGCTCGACGTAGGCCTCGACGTCGAGCCGGGAGTCGACGAACGAGCGGAGGTGCTGCTCGACCGCCTTCCGGTCGATGTCCATCTGCGGCCCGTCGGAACGGCCGGGACGACCGTTGCCCTTGCGGCTGTGTCGCCGTGAGAACCAGCCCATGTCGGCACTGTACGTGGTCGACCCGTGCCGACTGCCACAGCACGCCGGGAGGCGTGACCTGCCTGTGACGCGTGACTCGATCAATGACAAGATGCTCTTGCACGTCCGCCCGTACGCTCGCCCACGGGTATCCCCGAACCTCCCGGACTCCCGCTGCACGACGGCAGGAGCAGGCGATTCACCCGAAGGAGCACATGCACATGCCGGCTGGTGCCGCAGGCGACTACGACATCGTCATTCTCGGTGGAGGGTCCGGCGGCTACGCCTGTGCCCTGCGGTCGGCAGAGCTGGGGCTCTCCGTGGCGCTCGTGGAGAAGGGCCCTCTGGGCGGCACGTGCCTGCACCAGGGCTGCATCCCGACGAAGGCGCTGCTCCACGCGGCGGAGGTGGCCGACGTCGCCCGTGACGGCGCGGCGTTCGGTGTCAAGACGACCTTCGAGTCCGTCGACATGTCAGGCGTCCACGCCTACAAGGACGGCGTGGTCGGCCGACTCCACAAGGGCCTGCAGGGTCTGGTGAAGGCGGCGAAGATCGACTACGTCGAGGGTGTCGGCGCCCTCGACGGGCCCCGCACCGTGGTCGTCGGCGACCGGCGCCTCACCGGCCGCAACGTCGTGCTCGCGACGGGCAGCTACGCGAAGACGCTTCCCGGTCTCGAGATCGGCGGCCGCATCATGACGAGCGAGCAGGCCCTCGCGATCGACCACGTGCCGGCCCGGGTGATCGTGCTCGGCGGCGGCGTCATCGGCGTCGAGTTCGCCTCGGTCTTCAAGAGCTTCGGCTCCGAGGTGACGATCGTCGAGGCTCTCCCGCGCCTCGTCGCGGCCGAGGACGAGGCCATCAGCAAGCAGCTCGAACGGTCGTTCCGCAAGCGGAAGATCGCCTTCAAGACGGGCGTGCGCTTCGCGGGCGCCACGCAGCACGGTGACGTCGTGACCGTCTCGCTCGAGTCGGGCGAGACCATCGACGCCGACCTCCTGCTCGTGGCCGTGGGCCGGGGCCCGGTGACCGAGGGTCTCGGCTACGAGGCGGCCGGTGTCACCGTCGACCGCGGCTTCGTGCCGACCGACGCGCGCCTGCGCACCAACGTCGAGGGCGTGTACGCCGTCGGTGACATCGTGCCCGGCCTCCAGCTCGCCCATCGCGGCTTCGCCCAGGGCATCTTCGTCGCCGAGGAGGTCGCCGGCCTGAGGCCGGCCACCATCGACGAGACGGGCATCCCTCGCGTGACGTACTGCGACCCCGAGATCGCCAGCGTGGGACTGACCGAGGCACAGGCGCGCGAGAAGCACGGCGAGGTCGCGACGTACGAGTACAACCTCGGCGGCAACGGCAAGTCGCAGATCCTCGGCACCCAGGGCTTCGTCAAGCTCGTGCGCCAGGTCGACGGACCCGTCGTCGGCGTCCACATGATCGGCGCCCGCATGGGCGAGCAGATCGGCGAGGCACAGCTCATCGTCAACTGGGAAGCGCACCCGGAGGACGTCGCCGGTCTCATCCACGCGCACCCCACACAGAACGAGGCACTCGGCGAGGCACACTTGGCCTTGGCGGGTAAGCCGCTGCACGCACACGCTTGAGCCAGAAACTGGGAAGAGGAGAAAACACGTCATGTCAGAACGCGTGACCATGCCGGCCCTGGGTGAGTCCGTCACCGAGGGGACCGTCACCCGCTGGCTCAAGAACGTCGGTGACCGCATCGAGGTCGACGAGCCGCTGCTCGAGGTCTCGACCGACAAGGTCGACACCGAGATTCCCTCCCCGGTGGCGGGCACCCTCCAGGAGATCCTCGCCCAGGAGGATGACACCGTCCCGGTCGGCGCGGACCTCGCCGTCATCGGCGACGGCGCAGGGCCCGCGTCCGGTGGCGACGCCCCGGCCGCCGAGTCGCAGTCGCAGCCCGAGCCGGCCCCCGAGCCCCAGCCCGAGGCCGCTCCGGCGCCCGAGGCGCCGAGCACCGAGCAGGAGCCGCAAGCCGCCACGAGCGAGCCCGAGGCCGCCCAGGCCGAGCAGCCGCAGGCGGGGGCGTCGTCCTCAGAGGGCGGCGAGGGTCAGACGGTCACGATGCCGGCCCTCGGTGAGTCCGTCACGGAGGGCACCGTCACCCGCTGGCTCAAGTCCGAGGGTGACGAGGTCGCCGTCGACGAGGCACTGCTCGAGGTGTCGACCGACAAGGTCGACACCGAGATCCCCTCCCCCGTCGCGGGCACGCTGACCAGGATCCTCGTCCAGGAGGACGACACCGTCCCCGTCGGAGCCGACCTCGCCGTCATTGGCGGCGCAGCCCCCGCTGCCTCCGCCGAGGCGGCCCCCGAGAAGGCGCCCGAGCCGCAGCCCGAGCCGCAGTCGGAGAAGGCCCCCGAGCCGGCGCCCGAGAAGGAGCCCGAGAAGGCTCCCGAGCCTGCCGGGCAGGCCCCGAAGGCTCCCGCGCAGGAGACCCCGGAGACGGCCACGCTCGAGGCCGCCGGCAAGCCTGCCGACGCCGAGCGCGCCCCGGCCCAGCAGTCCCCCGAGGCCGCCGGGCCGAGCGCCACCCCGTCGCGCGACGACGCCGCTGCCTACGTCACGCCGCTCGTGCGCAAGCTCGCGAACCAGCACGACGTCGACCTCGGCTCGATCACGGGCACGGGCGTCGGCGGTCGCATCCGCAAGCAGGACGTGCTCGATGCCGCCGAGGCCGCGAAGGCCCCCGCCGAGCCCGCTCCCGTCGAGCAGCCTGCCGCGCAGGCCGCACCCGCCGCATCCGGCTCCGCCGCGGCCGGCACCACCGCTGCCCCCGCGGCAGTCTCGCCCAAGCGTGGCACCCGGGAGAAGATGTCCCGCCTGCGCAAGGTGATCGCCACGCGCATGGTGGAGTCCCTGCAGGTCTCGGCCCAGCTGACCACCGTCGTCGAGGTCGACCTCACGAAGGTGGCCCGCCTGCGCGCGAGGGTGAAGAGCGACTTCGAGGCTCGCGAAGGCACGAAGCTGAGCTTCCTGCCGTTCCTCGCGCTCGCCGCCACCGAGGCGCTCAAGGCGCACCCCATGGTCAACGCGAGCGTCGAGGGCGACGAGGTCGTCTACCACGGCAGTGAGAACCTCTCCATCGCCGTGGACACCGAGAGGGGCCTGCTCGTCCCGGTCGTCAAGAACGCCGGTGACCTCAACATCGCGGGTCTGGCCCGGGCGATCGCCGACGTCGCAGCGCGCACGCGCAACAACAAGATCACGCCCGACGACCTTGCCGGTGGCACGTTCACCATCACCAACACCGGTAGCCGCGGTGCGCTCTTCGACACGCCGATCATCAACCAGCCGCAGGTGGCCATCCTCGGCACCGGCGCGATCGTCAAGCGTCCCGTCGTCGTCACCGACGTCGACGGGGGCGAGACCATCGCGATCCGCTCGATGATGTACCTCGCACTGTCCTACGACCACCGCATCGTCGACGGGGCGGACGCCGCCCGGTTCCTCGGCACGATGAAGGCCAGGCTCGAAGAGGGGCAGTTCGAGGCCTGAGATCCCGGTCTCGAGGAGCAGCACATGACGAAGCGCGTCGCCGTCACCGGCTCGTCCGGCCTGATCGGCGGCGCGCTCCGTCACGCCCTGGCCGAGCGGGGCGACGACGTGGTCCGGCTCGTGCGTCGGTCCCCGTCCGCTCCGGACGAGGTCACGTGGGACCCCGGCCACGGCCTTCTCGACCCGGGTGCGCTCGACGGCGTCGACGCGGTCGTCAACCTCGCGGGCGTCGGCATCGGTGACCGCCGGTGGAACGCCCAGCACAAGCGCGAGGTCGAGCGGTCACGCACGGACGCCACCGGGACGGTCGCCCACGCCCTCGTCACCCACCGCGACCGCACCGGCGATACCGTCCGTCTGGTCAACGCGTCGGCCGTCGGCTACTACGGCGACCGCGGGGAGGAGCCCCTCCCCGAGACGAGCGAACCGGGTCAGGACTTCCTCTCCGGTGTCGTGGTCCGCTGGGAGGGCGCTGCCCGGCCCGCGGTCGATGCCGGGATACCCGTGGCGTTCGTCCGCACCGGACTCGTCATGGCCCGCGAGGGTGGCGCCTTCGATCGCATCGCGCTGCTCGGCCGCCTGGGGCTCGGCGGACCGATGGGCTCCGGGCAGGAGTGGTGGCCGTGGATCACCCTCGTGGACGAGGTCCGCGCCCTCGTGCACCTCATCGACCAGCCGCAGCTCGTCGGCCCGTTCAACCTCGTGGCACCCGGAGCCGCCCGACAGCGTGACATCACGTCGGCCATCGGGTCGGCCCTCTCACGCCCGGCGTTCGTCCCCGTGCCCCGGCTCGCCCTGCGTGCCGTCCTCGGCGAGTTCGCCGACTACGTCGTCGCCAGCCAGCGAGTCGAACCGCAGGCCCTGCTCGCCTCCGGCTTCACGTTCGAGCACCCTGACCTCGAGAGTGCGGTCAGGTGGATGGTGCGGCGCTGATCGCGCCGATCCGCCACCCCTGCCCGCCACGCAGCAGGCGGAAGTCGAGCCGACGCCCGACGTCGGCCGGTCTGTCCAGCCGGGCACCGTCCGAGGTGATGACGACGTACGCCGTCCAGTCGACCCTCGCGCGTACGACTGCCTCCGTCGGTGTCCCCGTGACGTAGACCGCCTCCGCCACCTGGAGGCGCAGTCCCTGCCAGCGGGTGCGGCCCTCGCGGAGCCCGGAGAGCAGCGCCCGGTCGCTGGCCAGGCTGGGCAGACCGGGGGCGTGCACTCCGGAAAGGGCCGTCTGGTCGCCCCGGACGAGCGCGGCCGCCCGTCGGTCGCTGAGCGCCTGCAGCAGGTCCTCCGGTCGGAGCGACGGACTCGCAGCATCGCGCAGGACCCTCTCCGCGGTGGCTGAGGTCGGCCCGGTCGAGGCCGGCACGCGCGGCGACGTCGAGGTCGCGGTTGCAGACGGTGGCGACGGTGCGGACATGCGCGACAGTTGGCCGTGGCTCGCGGTGGACCCGGGAGCAGCCACGACAGTCGACCCCGCGGGGACGGGCCGCGCAGCCGTCGTGACGGCAGGAGCAGGTTGCGGGGAGGCGCCTGGCGCTCGCGCCGCCAGTGCCCAACCCGTGGCTGCGACGAGTGGCACGGCGACGAACACCGACGCGACGACTCGACGTGACCAAGGGCGTGGCCCGGGCTGCGCGGGAAGCGGTGCGCGCCCGGCCTCCACCCGGAGGCGATGGGTCAGCGCCGACGCCTGGTCGGCACCGACGACCACCTCGACGCACTCCGCGGGAGCGGCATCGTAGAAGAGACGAGCGAGCTCGGCAGCGCTCGGCCGGAGCTCCGGGTCGGGGTCGATGGCCGCGGCCACGACGGGAGCGAGCTCAGGCCCGACATGGCTCACGACGATGTCCTCGTCCAGCCGCATCATGGTGTCCGGGGCGCCGTTGCCCGTCAGGCAGAACCACGCGACGGCGCCCAGGGCATACACGTCGGCGGCCTCGCCCGGGCGGTCCCCGAGTGCGACCTCGGGCGCGATGAAGCCGGGTGTCCCGTGCACGGCGCCGGGCTCGCTGCCGGCCACCCGCACGGCCCCGAGGTCGAGCAGGACGGGGCGCCCCCGGGACGTCACGGTGATGTTGGACGGCGAGATGTCGGCGTGCAGACCTCCTGCCGAGTGCAGGTGCGCGACGGCCTCGCACACGGGCGTGAGGACCGTGACGACCTCGCCGGGACGGAGGTGGCCACGACTGCGGACCATCCCGGTGAGCTGGGCTCCCGTGACGAGGTCGAACACGAGGGCCTCGCGACCATCGGCGAGGGGCACGACCGATCGGAGCGACGCCAGGTGGTCGTGCTGGACGGCCATGAGGACCTGCTGCTCGGCGAGCGACTGCTGCCGGTCGAGCTCGTCGCGGAGGAGATGTGGCACCTTGATCGCCACCCGGCGTCCGGTCGTATCCGTTCCCGACCAGACGATCGCCGACGACCCCGTGCCGATCACGGCGTCGACGCGGTGTCCGGGGACCTCGGGACGTTCCGGTGGCTGCTCTCGTTCGCTGTCGGCCATCCGTCCATGCAACCAGCGCCGCACCGGTCGCCGGGCGGGCCATCCACAGGCACCGCGACGGTCCAGCGGGCCGACGACGATGTGGCCGCACGGCATACGCACGCGGACGGCGGCGGAGCCGAAGCCTCAGGGGGTCTGGCCGGGCGTCACCACGTCGACGACCCGGCGGTCCCGGGCGCTGATGCGCGCGGCGTCCACGACGGCGAGCACGTGGACGGCGTCCCGCGGGTCGACCGGCATCGTCGCCTGCGGGTCCGACGACACCACGGCTGCGGCCACCGCGCGGTAGAAGTTCGCCTGGTCGGCGTCGGTCACGACGGGGCCCGGTTCGCGCTCGTCGCCGCGGACCACCCACCCCACGGCGTCCCCCTCGTTCTCGAACTCCGTGAACGAGCTGACGTCGTCGAACTGACGACCGATGACGTACGAGCCGCCCGAGCCGCTGACCCGGGCCCGCGGCCCCGGGGCGCCGTTGACCGAGCTCGACATGACGTGGCTGACGACACCTGAGGTGTGCCGGCACGCGAGGAAGGTGTCGTCCTCGGCGACCGTGGTGCGGGAGTCGACCTCGGCATAGACCGACTCGACCTCACCGTGCAGCAGCACGGCCTGGTCGACGAGGTGGGTGTGGAGGTCGAGCAGCAGGCCGCCGCCCTCGTCGGCCGAAACCAGCTCGCGCCAGCGCTGCTTCGGCACGGGGCGCCAACGGTCCCAGCGGTATTCAGCTCTCCAGATCTCACCCACGAGGCCCTCGTCCCGAACGAGCCGAAGCGCCGCCAGCTCGGGGTCGAAGCGGCGGTTGTTGAAGACCGTGAGCGGGACGCCGTGGTGGGCGGCCAGGTCGACCACCGCGAGGGCGCGGCTCGCGTCGACCGCGAGCGGCTTGTCGACGACGACCGGGAGGCCCGCTTCGATGACGCGTTCGGCCTGCTCGGCGTGCACCCCGCTCGGTGAGGCCAGGACGACGAGGTCGAGTCCTTCGACGGCGAGTAGCGTCTCGAGGTCCGGCACCACCTCGGTGCCCGGGAGGTCGGTCCGCACCTCGTCGGCGCGGGTCGCGTTCGACGTCGAGACCACCGCCATGGTGAGCCCGGCGCGCACGATGAGCGGGGCGTGGATGCCTCGTCCCGCGGAGCCGTAGCCAACGAGTCCGACGCGCAGCGGGATGGACGGGGACGAGGCGGTGGCGGGCATTCCGGCATCGTATGCCGCCCGGCGTAGGGTGACCGCATGCGCTTCGTCCACCTCGGCCTCGACCCCGACCTCGTCGACTACGAGCAGGCCTGGCAGGTCCAGCGCGACACCCACGCGAAGGTCGTGGCGGGCGAGGAGCCCGACACCGTCTACCTCCTCGAGCACCGCGCCGTCTACACGGCCGGCAAGCGCACGGAGCCGCAGGAGCGCCCCACTGACGGAACCCCCGTCATCGACGTCGACCGTGGCGGCAAGATCACCTGGCACGGGCCCGGTCAGATCACCGGCTACCCGATCGTCCGGCTCCCGGCGCCGATCGACGTCGTCGGCTACGTCCGCCACCTCGAGGAGATGATGATCCGCGTATGTGCCGACTTCGGTGTCGAGGCCGGGCGGGTCGAGGGCGAGAGCGGCACCTGGATCGCCGAGGACCACCGCGGCCCGCGCCGCAAGATCGGCGCCATCGGCATCCGCGTCAGTCGCCAGGTCGCCATGCACGGCTTCGCGCTCAACTGCAACCCCGACCTGTCGTGGGGCGAGGTCATCATCCCCTGCGGCATCGTCGGTGCGGGGGTCACGTCACTGTCGTTCGAGCTCTCCCGCGACGTCCCTGTCACCGAGGTGCTCCCTCACGTCGAGAAGCACCTCGCCGACATCCTGCCGACGCTCCAGCCGAACCGCCGCGCCCTCGCCTGAGATTTCGCGACCACCGCCGAGCCGTGCGTCCGACCGGGCGCGGTCCGGTGAACCCCCTAGGGTGACGACCACCAACCGGTCGAACCAGGGGGAAAGATGGACGTCGCGGTCCGCACCGTCAACCTACGCAAGACGTACCTGAGCCGAGGGTCGCGACGCGTCGCCGTCACGGGGCTGTCCATGGCCGTGCCCCTCGGCGGCGTTCACGGCTTCCTCGGACCCAACGGTTCGGGCAAGACGACGACGATCCGGATGCTGCTCGGTCTCGTGCGCGCGGACTCCGGCACCGCCGAGGTCTTCGGCGAGGCCGTGCCGAAGCGCCTGCCCCACGTCATCGACCGGGTCGGAGCGATCGTCGAGTCGCCGAAGTTCTTCCCGGCCTTCACGGCCCGCCAGAACCTCGTGCTGCTCGCAGGGGCGATCGGGAGCCCGCGCCAGCGGGTCGACGAGGTGCTCGAGGCCACCCACCTTCGTGACCGCGGCCGTGACCGGTATGCCGGCTTCTCGCTGGGCATGAAGCAGCGTCTGGCCATCGCGGCGACCCTGCTCAAGGACCCCGACCTGCTCATCTTCGACGAGCCGACCAACGGGCTCGACCCGGCGGGCATCCGCGAGGTGCGTGACACGATGAAGTCGCTTGGTGCACAAGGCAAGACGGTGCTCGTCAGCTCACACATCCTCGCCGAGGTCGAGCAGGTCGCCGACACCGTGTCGATCATCGGGCACGGGTCGCTTCTCGCCGAGGGCCGAGTCAGCGACATCCTCGGAGGCGCCGGCGCGGCCGGAGCCGCGCAGGTCCGGGTCGGCGTCGCCTCTCCGGACCGGGCCGCCGAGGTGCTGGCCGCCGACGGCTTCACGGTGACCCGTGACGACGGCTACCTCGTGGTCGGGACGGACGACCCCGCGGCAGTGACCCGGTCCCTGGCCGGGCACGGTCTCTACGTCGCTGAGCTCGTGCCGGTGCGGCCGGACCTCGAGTCGGCGTTCCTGGCCCTCACCGCCGACGAGGGGCTCGGGAGCGATGCCGACCGGGCTGCAGGTCGACGCACGGGCGCCGGTGCGGCATGAGCAACACGCTCGTCTCCCCCGACTCGCGTCCACGGACCGACCGCCGGCCCCAGGGCACGTCGCTCGCCGGCCTCGTTGGCGTCGAGCTGCGCCGACTGTGGTGGCGCAGGCTGACCAAGGTGGCCGTCGTCGCCGTGGTCCTCTTCACCGGCGCCAGCGTCTACAACGCCTACAGCCAGAGCTCGCCCGAGCGCATCGCCCAACAGCTCGACGAGTACCGGATCCTGCAGCAGCAGGCTCCCCGGATCGCGGAGGAGTGTCGCCAGCAGCAGGCCGTCGAGCGCGACCGCAGCGGCGACCAGAGCATCGACTTCGGCTGCGACGAGCAGGGCCAGACGCCGACCCTCGAGCAGATGGGGCTCGCGCTCCCCGTCGCCGACACGATCACCGACGGCATCGCCCGGACCAGCTCCCTGCTGCTCGCGTTCGTGGCGCTCCTGCTCGGCGCGAGCTTCGTGGGTGCCGAGTTCTCGACCGGCTCGATGGGCCTCTGGCTGACCTTCCAGCCACGTCGGCTGCGCGTGGCCTCGACCAAGCTCGTCGCAGCCGCCGTGGGCGGCGCCGCCGTCGCGGTCCTGTGCCTCGTCCTCACCAACCTCGGCGCCCGCATGGTCGCCGTCGTGAACCGTCCCGGTTCGGATCTCGACCTGCCTCCCGTACCGGCTCTCGGGGAGCCGCTGGTGGTCCTCGGCCTGCGCATCGTCGCGCTGGCCCTGGGCGCCGGGATCGTCGGGGCGGCCCTCGGGCTGGTCCTCCGGCACACCGCCGCCGTCGTCGGAGTCGTGCTCGGCTTCGCGGTCGTCGTCGAGGGCATCGTCATGCAGGCGTTCCTCCAGGGCCGACTCCAGCGCTGGTCGGTGCTGAAGAACATCGAGGCGTTCATCGAGCGGGGCACCAGCTACTTCGCGGAGACCTGCGGACCCACCTCGTGCGAGTTCACCCAACAGACGCTGAGCTACACGCACGGCTGGGTCTTCCTGTCCAGCGTCCTGCTCCTCGTCGTGCTGGTCGGGCTCGTGGCCTTCCGGCGGCGCGACGTCACCTGAGCCACCCCGTCGGCCTGTCGATCCGGGGCAGAGCCGTTCGTCGTACGTGTAGCCGGATCGACCGGTCCGAGGCGAAGGAGTGAACATGGCCAAGTACCTCATCCTCATCTACGGCAGCGAGCAGGAGTGGGATGGGCAGACGACCGAGGAGCTCGAGGCGAAGGAAGCCGCGCACGTGGCCTTCTCCGCAGCAGCAGGGCCGGGCCGCCTCACGGGTGCCGAGCTCGAGTCGGTGAGGACAGCGACCACCCTGCGGGCGTCCGAAGGTGACACCCCGACGATCACCGACGGGCCGTTCCTGGAGACGAAGGAGGCGCTCGGCGGCTTCTACGTCATCGACGCCCCCGACCTCGACGCCGCCGTCGCACTCGCCGGCCTGCTACCGGAGCTGCGCGAGCAGCACGGCGCGATCGAGGTGCGTCCGATCGTCGACCACGGCTGAAGGGTCGATCGTGCCGGGTGCGCCGGGCGGACCTCCCGCCGAGGTCGTCGCGGCCGTGGCGACGGCCCACCGCGACGAGTGGGGTCGTGTGCTCGCCGCCACGGCAAGGATCACTCGGGACCTCGACCTCGCCGAGGAGTGCACGCAGGACGCGTTCGAGCGAGCCCTCGAGCGGTGGGTGGCAGACGGCATACCCCGTCGTCCCGGCGCCTGGCTGACCACCGTGGCGGCCAACCGAGCACGCGACGTCGTCCGCCGGGAGGCGCACGGGCGCCGGCTGCTGCCCCTGCTCGTGGTCGACGAGGAGGACTCCGGGTCGTATGCCGTCGCACCCGGCCCGCTGCCCGACGACCGTCTGCGCCTCGTCTTCACCTGCTGCCACCCGGCGCTCGCACCGGAGGCGCAGGTGGCACTCACGCTGCGCCTCGTCTGCGGACTCTCGACCGCAGACGTCGCACGTGCCTTCCTCGTGCAGGAGTCGACGATGGCGGCGCGGATCACCCGGGCCAAGAAGAAGGTCGCGGCCGCGCGCATCCCCTACCGCGTGCCGACCCGCGAGGAGCTGCCGGCCCGCCTCCGAGCCGTCACCGAGGTGGTGCACCTCGTCTTCACGACGGGTCACACGGCCCCGAGCGGCACACAGCTCGTGCGCGACGATCTCGTCGATGTCGCGGTCGCCATGGGACGGATGCTGGACGACCTGCTCCCCGACGAGCCGCGCGTCACCGGCCTGCTCGCGCTCATGCTCCTGGCGCAGGCCCGTCGCAGGACGCGGCTCACGGCCGAGGGTCACCTGGCGCTGCTGTCGCAGCAGGACCGGTCGCGCTGGGACCGTGACCTCATCGACGAGGCCGGCCGCCTGCTGACCCGGTCGCTGGAGGCGGCACCGCCCGACCGGTTCACCGTCGAGGCCGCCATCGCCGCCGTGCACGCCGAGGCGCCGACCTGGGAGTCGACCGACTGGCACGAGATCGTCGCCCTCTACGACGTGCTGCTGCGGCTCTGGCCCACGCCCGTCGTCGAGCTCGGGAGGGCCGTGGCCCTGGGGTTTCGCGACGGCCCAGCCTCGGGACTGGACGCTCTCGCCCCACTCCTCGACGAGCCCGGGGTGGCGACCTACCCCTACGTGAGTGCCGCACGCGCCGACTTCCTGGGCCGGCTCGGGCGCTGGAGCGACGCCGAGTCGGCCTACGAGGAGGCGGTCGCCCTGACGGGCAACGACGTGGAGCGTGACTTCCTGCTCGAACGGCTGGCCGAGGTCCGGGCCCGGCTGGGAGGGTGAGCGACGACAGACCCGAGGGCACGGCATACGTCGGCGTCAAGGGTTGACCGTGAGTGGGCGTAGCCTGTGCGGAGCAGCAAATCCCGACCAAGGAGCCCCTGTGTCTGTCGTTCCCGACGGCCGTCGTCTGCTGCGCGTCGAGGCGCGCAACGCCGAGACCCCCATCGAGCGCAAGCCGTCCTGGATCAGGACGACCGCCAAGATGGGTCCCGAGTACACCGCCCTGCACTCGATGGTGAAGTCGGAGGGCCTGCACACGGTGTGCCAGGAGGCCGCCTGTCCCAACATCTTCGAGTGCTGGGAGGACAAGGAGGCCACCTTCCTCATCGGCGGTGACGTGTGCACCCGTCGCTGCGACTTCTGCGACATCGCCACGGGCCGCCCGACGTCCCTGGACCTCGACGAGCCACGCCGGGTGGCCGAGTCGGTCGCCCGGATGGGCCTGCGCTACTCGACCGTCACCGGTGTGGCGCGCGACGACCAGCCTGACGGCGCCGCCGGTCTCTACGCCGAGACGATCCGCCAGATCCACCTGCAGAACCCCAGCACCGGCGTCGAGATCCTCCCGCCCGACTTCGGTGCCAAGCCGGAGCTCGTCGGCCAGGTCTTCGACGCGCGTCCCGAGGTCTTCGCGCACAACCTCGAGACGGTGCCGCGCATCTTCAAGCGCATACGCCCGGCGTTCACCTACGAGAAGTCGCTGAAGGTCCTGACCATGGCGCGCGAGGCGCAGCTCGTCACCAAGAGCAACCTCATCCTCGGCATGGGCGAGACCGACACCGAGATCGAGGAGGCCATCCGCGACCTGCACGACGCCGGCTGCGACATCCTCACGATCACCCAGTACCTGCGCCCCTCGAAGCTGCACCACCCGATCGACCGGTGGGTCAAGCCGGAGGAGTTCGTGCACTGGTCCGAGATCGCCGAGGAGATGGGCTTCAAGGGCGTCATGGCCGGTCCGCTCGTGCGCTCGTCGTACCGCGCCGGTCGTCTCTGGGCCACCGCGATGCGCAAGTGGGGGCGGGAGATCCCCGCCCACCTGTCGCACCTCGCACAGGCCGCCGAGTCCCCCGCCCGCCAGGAGGCGGCGTCGTTGGTGGCCCGCACCCAGAGCGCCGTATCCTGAGCACCATGGCACGCAACAAGGACGGCGACGCGAGCAGCGCGCCCCAGGAGAAGAAGCAGGGACGGCTGTCCCAGATCCGTGACGTCTACCGGGTCTCCAAGCAGGCTGACCCGCTCATCGGCTGGTTCATGCTGCTGTCGTTCCTCGTCGTCTTCGGGGTGCTTCTCGTCATCGGCTTCCTCGTCAAGCTGCCGTGGATCCTCGGCGTCTTCGGGGTGCTGTTCGGCATCCTCGCCGCGACCTTCGTCATGAGCCGTCGCGCCGAGCGGGCGGCCTACAGCCAGATCGAGGGCCAGGCCGGTGCCGCCGGCGCCGCGCTCACCTCGATCCGGCGCGGCTGGTACACCGACCGCGAGCCCGTGGCCGCCGACGTCGCCCGTCCGGGAGACCTCAACTCCGCCGCGATGGTCTACCGGGCGCTCGGACGCCCCGGTGTGGTCCTCGTGGGTGAAGGCCCGACGAGCCGCGTCCAGAAGCTGCTCGCGACCGAGAAGAAGCGCGTCGAGAGGGTCGCCCCCGGGGTGCCGGTGACGACGATGCGGGTCGGCTCCGGCGAGAACGAGGTCCCGCTGCCCAAGCTCGCGAGCAAGGTCCAGCGCCTCAAGCCGCAGATCACCAAGGACGAGATGGCCATGGTCAACAAGCGCCTCAAGGCGCTCGGTGGTCTCCGCGCTCCCCTGCCGCCCGGCGTCGACCCCATGCGCGCACGCATGGACCGAAAGGCCTTGCGCGGCAAGTGAACCCGCGCCGCTGCTGCGGCTTCACCCCGGCGGTATGCGGAAGGGCCGGCTCCCTGAGGAGCCGGCCCTTCCGCATGCTCGACGACCCGGATCCAGGGATTGCGGCCGGCGGGCGTATCGCCGGCCGCCCGGATGGGGTGGGCTCGCCCCGGACGTCTCAGCGAGTGCGGACGATGACGGTGTTGGGCACCTTGTCGTGCAGGCCTCGGCCATCGCGGTCCCAGACCACGGCGGGCAGGAAGAGGCACAGCAGCACCGTGCGCGCGATCGCCTGGAGCGGCAGGACCCGTCCCCCGGCGAGTGACCGGACCTGCAGACCCATGATGCGATGGCCGATGGTGAAACCGACCGTGCCGACGAGCACCAGGTGCATGACGCCGAACACGGCGAGCACCACGAGGCCCTGGCTGCCGGACGCCGGCGGCTGCGAGAACGGCAGCGGGACGCCGAAGAGGCCGCGGGCGATGAAGGAGGCGATGGCCCAGTCGATGAGCACGCCGGCGAAACGGATGCCGAAGCCGGCCACCGAGCCGGGCCCCTGCGGGGGCAGGCCGAGGTCACGACCTCGGTACTGCCCCTCGGCGTTGGTACGCGCTCGCGGGCCCTCGAGCCATGAGCCGAAATCCTTGCGGTCCACCACGGCTCCAGCGTAACGAGACCCGGTCCGCGCCCTTTGCCCGGCCCTGTCCATCCGTAACACCGGCGAAACACGAGGGTCACTGGAGAGAAATCGGCGGTCGATAGTGTCGTTCCCGACAGCACGGGGCCGTCCCTCGATCCGTGGCGCTCGCTGAGCCCGCCCGGACCGGTGGTCGACCCCGCCCCACATCAGGAGGTTGGATGTTCAGCTCAGCTGACGAGGTCCTCACGTTCATCAAGGACGAGGACGTCAAGTTCGTCGACATTCGGTTCTGCGATCTGCCCGGTGTCATGCAGCACTTCAACGTGCCGGCTGAGTCGGTCGACGAGGACTTCTTCACGGTCGGTCAGATGTTCGACGGATCCTCGATCCGCGGCTTCCAGGCGATCCACGAGTCGGACATGAAGCTCGTGCCGGACCCCGCCACGGCCTTCATCGACCCGTACCGCACCGAGAAGACCCTCGTCATGAACTTCTCGATCCTCGACCCCTTCACGGACGAGCGCTACAGCCGTGACCCCCGCAACATCGCGAGCAAGGCCGAGGAGTACCTCAAGTCCACCGGCATCGCCGACACCGCCTTCTTCGGCGCCGAGGCGGAGTTCTACGTCTTCGACGACGTGCGGTTCGAGACGAAGCAGAACGCCTCGTACTACTACCTCGACTCCATCGAGGCCGCGTGGAACACCGGCCGTGAGGAGGAGGGCGGCAACAAGGGCTACAAGACCCGCTACAAGGGCGGCTACTTCCCCGTCTCGCCGGTCGACCACTTCGCCGACTTCCGCGACAAGATCTGCCTCGACCTGAAGGAGGTCGGTCTCAACGTCGAGCGCAGCCACCACGAGGTCGGCACCGCAGGCCAGATGGAGATCAACTACCGCTTCAACACGCTGCTCCACTCGGGCGACGACCTCATGAAGTTCAAGTACGTCGTCAAGAACTCCGCCTGGCAGCAGGGCCACACGGCCACCTTCATGCCCAAGCCGCTCTTCGGTGACAACGGCTCTGGCATGCACACGCACCAGTCGCTCTGGAAGGACGGCGAGCCGCTCTTCTACGACGAGCGCGGCTACGGCGGCCTGTCCGACCTCGCGCGCTGGTACATCGGCGGCCTGCTCAAGCACGCCCCGTCGCTGCTCGCCTTCACGAACCCGACGGTGAACTCCTACCACCGCCTGGTCCCCGGCTACGAGGCCCCGGTCAACCTCGTCTACTCGGCCCGCAACCGGTCGGCATGCGTCCGCATCCCGATCACGGGCACCTCGCCCAAGGCCAAGCGGATCGAGTTCCGCGTCCCTGACCCGTCGGCGAACCCGTACCTCTGCTTCGCCGCCCAGCTCATGGCCGGTCTCGACGGCATCAAGAACCGCATCGAGCCCCCGGAGCCGGTCGACAAGGACCTCTACGAGCTCCCGCCGGAGGAGCACGCCGCGATCGAGCAGGTCCCCGGGTCGCTGCCAGAGGTCCTGGCTGCGCTCGAAGCCGACCACGACTACCTCCTCGAGGGCGACGTGTTCACCGCCGACCTCATCGAGGCCTGGGTCGAGTACAAGCGCAAGAACGAGGTGGACCCGATCCGTTTCCGTCCGCACCCGCACGAGTTCGAGATGTACTTCGACCTCTGATCCTCACGGGGCGCTGACCTGCGGAAACGTCAGGTGACCACCCCCTCTGTCCTTGACTTGTCCTCACGGGCTGCCAGAGCTACGGCGACGGCAGCCCGTGAGGACTCGTCTTTGTCGGGCCACATGTGCCCGTAGGTGTTGAGCGTCGTCATCGCCGACGCGTGCCGTAGCCGCGTCTGGACGACCTTGACGTCGAGGCCGGCGCTGATGAGCAGCGAGGCGAAGTAGTGGCGGCAGTCGTGGAAGCGGAAGCCCTCAGGCAGCCCCTCGACGCTCCCCCGCACGTCACGCATAGCCCGCTCGATCGCCCACGGCGTTGCGGCACGCATGATCGTGTCAGTGACCAGGACGTCGGCGCCCGTGCGCGCCACTTCCGCCGAGAGCATGAGCGCCAGCTCAGGCGGGATCGGAACGGACGTGCGCGAGGTCTCCGACTTCAGCGGCCTGCTCGGGTACTGGATCGCAGGATGCACGATGCCGCGCATGAAGTCGACGTCAGACACGCGCAGGGCGGCCGCCTCAGCGACACGCAGGCCGGCGAAAGCCCCGAGCAGGATCGCCGGCCGCAGCCCCTCCGGAAAGGCCTCGTAGAGCGCCCAGATCTGCGCCGTGCTGGCGACGTAGGGCCGCTGCTCCCCGGACTTCGGCGCTGTCTTCCGGGAGCAGGGCGAGCGCGGGATGATGCCGTCGGCGACGGCGTCGCCCATCACCTGAGCGAGTCGCCGGTAGGTGGCGTAGATGTAACTCGGCTCGTAGCCTTCTGCGCTCAGGCGTGCGGTCCACGCCTTGACGTTCGAAGGCCGCACCGCGCTCAGTTGCATCGGGCCAAACGCCTGACGGATTAGCCGCAGATGCACTTTGGCCTGCCTGACCGTGGTGGGCGCTCGGGAGGCGTAACCCTCGAGCCAGGTGTCGCACCACTGGTCGACGGTCTGCCGTGCCGTCCGCGGGTCTACATGCGTGCCAGCCACCAGGGCCGCAGTCTGCTCGTCGAGCCACCGCTGCGCGTCCACCTTGCGGTCGAATCGGCGCGCGTGCTGCTTGCCAGCGGCGTCGTAGTACCGCGCCTGCCACCGGCCGCCCGGCTGCTTGGCGATGCTAGCCACGGGCAGCGCTCCGCTCATCAGCGACGGACATGATGGCCTCCTCGAGCTCGTTGAGCGCGCTGGTGATGCGCGCGTTCCCCTGCCGCTCCACGGAGTCGAACTTCGCGTCTACGTGCTGTTCGATTGCATCGGCAATGCGGACCATGTCCTCGGCTGATCCCCGCCCCTTCCGTCTTGCTTGAGCATTGGCTTCCGCGATCTCACGCAGCCGCCCCCACCGCTCCAGATCCAGCCTGTCGAGCGCGGCCTGCAGCTGGCCGTTCGACGACGCTCTGGCTCGGAGCGCCCACCTATCCATGCGGGCAGCGACAGCGGCCTTCACCGCGGCCTCGAGCTCAGTAAAGGCCTCGTCCTCGGCACGTTCGACCCTGCGAACCTCCTCGTCGACCAGCACCTCGGGAGGCTCGATGATGTCATCGAGCTCGAGTTTGAACACCCGTGAGAAGGCCACTAGCTCATCCACTGTGATCCGACGGCCGGCCTTCTCAATCTTGTAGATCGCGCTTCCGTGGATCGCGCAGCCGGCCTGTGTCATGCGTTCCGCCAGCCCCTCGAAGGACCACCCTCGGATCTCGCGCTCCCACTGAACGCGGCGCGACAGTGCGCTCTCACTGCCCAACGTTCGGGCTGCATTCGGACGCGGCATGTTCCCTCCTTCCTAAGTGGAATAGAGCATAGCCATGTTGGCTTGCGGTGGCAATACCGGGAAGACATCATCTTCCCTTACGGGGGAGAGCCATAGCCATGAAGGAGGAGGAGCGATGCCCAAGTACCTCACGACCACCGAGGTGGCGGAGTTGTTACGAGCGCCCGCTGAAACCGTCCGCTTCTGGCGGCACACGGGCAAGGGTCCGCGAAGCTTTAAGATCGGCCGCCGGGTGCTCTACGACATCCGCGACGTCGAGGAGTACGTGGAGAGGGCGCGAACCGCGGGGGCGGCATGAGCCCGGGAAATGGGGAACGCCGCCTCCCCAGGCGAGGGGAGGACGGCGCAGAGACCCCGGCGAAGAAGTCTGTGCTGCCAAGCATGACACACGGTGTTGTCCGCCGGTACGGCACCGAACTGGGCTTCCGCCTCTACCAAGAGGCGATGGCCCGTCTCACTCAGAGGGGCCGGCATGAGTGAGCCGCCTAGCACCCTGGACGCCATGGTGGACGGCCAGCCTGCCCGGGTGGTCCTCGACGCCGCATCGCACTACACGCCGGACGAGGTAGACCAGGAGCGCAGCGCAGCGTTCGTCGCCGGCTACGAGCTCGGCCTGGCCCAGAGGGTCGACCTCGACGCCGAGCACCGCGCCCACGAGCTGCTCCACCACAGGGCGCTCGAGATGCTCGGCATGGCTCGCCGGGAGGCCGCGAAGAAGGGCCCAGCGTGGGCCGAGATGATCGAGGATGCCGCCGCTGAACCGTGGGGGTCGAGCCCATGAGCAGCGACGCGATCTACGGTCACGACTACCCCGAGCCCTACGACCCAGGCCCCGAGGACAACCGGACCAGCACGCTCGGGGAGGCCACACACGTGGTCTCCGCGCGCATGGTTGGAGGCGGGTCCTTCATCCTCGACGCGCCGGAGCACGTCCCGGCCGTCTGGGGCGACGGCCCATCAGTCCTCTGGGCAGAGGGCGAGTCGCTCATCATCGGCGGGCCGCCGGGCGTCGGCAAGACGACCCTGTCCGGTCAGGTCCTCCGCGGCCGCCTCATCGGCGGCGAGGTCCTCGGGCACACGGTCGTCAGCACCTCCTCGAGGGTGCTCTACCTCGCGATGGACCGCCCCCGACAGATCGCACGGGCCCTCAGGCGCACCCTCGGCGACCTTCCACGCGACCTTCTCGACGAGCGCCTCCGGGTCTGGCCCGGGCCACCGGTCACGGACGTCGCTGCACACCCCGAGACGCTGCTCGGCTACGCCCGGCTGGCAGGCGCGGACACGATCATCGTCGACAGCCTCAAGGACGCCGCCATAGGCCTCGTCAACGACGAGGTCGGCGCTGGCTACAACCGCGCGCGCCAGCTGTGCATCGCCAACGGCGTCGAGGTGCTCGAGCTGCACCACCTCGTCAAGAACGGCCCAGGTGGCGGCAAGCCGAACAACCTGGCCGGGCTCTACGGGTCGGCGTGGATCACCGCCGGAGCCGGCTCCGTGGTGCTGCTCTGGGGCCAAGCAGGCGACCCCATCGTCGAGCTGACTCACCTGAAGACCCCCGCGGACGAGGTCGGCCCGTTTCGCGTCATCCACGACCACACCGCCGGCACGTCCGTCGTCTGGCACGCCGCCGATCTGCTCGCCATGGCAAGGGCCACGCCGTCAGGGATCACCGCCAAGGCTGCCGCGTGCGCGCTGTTCAGCACGAGCAACCCCTCCCCCGCAGAGGTGGAGAAGGCACGCCGGAAGCTCACGGGGCTCGCGAAGGCTGGCGACCTGAGCCACGTCGAGGGCGACCCCAAGTCCTCGCGACCGGCTGTCTGGACCTCGCCTAACCCCCTCACGGACCCCCTCACGCCCGGTGAAAACGCCGTGACCCCTCACGGCAGGGGAAACCCCTCACGCTCCACGCTCACGGACCCCCTCACGGATCCCCTCACGGGGGTCACGCGCCCCACCCCTCACGTTTTCCCCCCTCTTCTTATAGGGGGAAAGCGTGAAGGCGACACCCCGGACGGCAAAACCTGCAGCACCTGCCGCACCGAACTCAACGAGCTCCGAGCCCCTTACTACGACACGTGCACCCGGTGCGACGTCGTAATTGACGCGGCACCCAAGGCGGCATCAAAAGCGCCGCAGTCGAGGTCATTGCTTGGAGCGAACTCCAAGCCCTCGGAATCGTCGACGGCATCCGGATCCGATCCGCCGCGCGAGCTGCGACGCGTCCGAGATGGCGCCGACTGGCCATGTCCCCAGAGCACCTAAAGCGTGCGCCTTCCCCGACTGTGACGAGCGCGTCACCGCACGCACCTACTGCCCCGACCACGACGCCACCATGGGCCGCTTCCGCGACGTACGCCGAGGCACACCAGCCCAGCGCGGCTACGACCACGCACACCGCATGGCACGCAAACGGTGGGCACCCATGGTCGCCCGCGGCACCGTCGACTGCTGGCGATGCGGCAAGCCCATCGAACCCGGCACCGACTGGGACCTCGGGCACTCAGACGATCGCACCGAGACCAGAGGCCCCGAGCACGCACGACAGTGCAACCGCTCGACCGCCGGCCAGACCAACCGGCGCTGAAGAACCCCCAAGGAGGCCCGCATGTCGTGGTCGATCCTTGAGGGTGACTGCATCGACGTGATGCGAACCCTGCCCGCAGAGTCGGTCGACGCGATCATCACGAGCCCGCCCTACGCGATGCAGCGCAAAGCGACCTATGGCGGCGTGCCCGAGTCGGAGTACCCCGCATGGACAGTCGCCTGGATGACTGAGGCTCGTCGGCTGCTCAAGCCTGACGGGTCCGTGGTCATCAACATCCGCCCGCACGTCCGCAACGGCCAGATCAGCGACTACACGCTCAGGACTCGCCTCGCCGTGCGCGAGGCTGGCTGGGCTGAGGCCGAGGAGCTGATCTGGGACAAGAAGGGTGGCGCCCCGGTCGGGCACGTCGGCAGGCCACGTAGGTCATGGGAATCGCTACATTGGTTCGCCAAGCATGGGCGACCACACTGTGCGCCAAAGGCTGGTGGGCGAGTGGGTCGCATCGGAGGGTTGCAGGGAAGAACGGACGGGAGCCACATCCACGGCATACAGGCCGCGGTCACGGACGGCGTCGCTCGTGTCGCTGACATCGTCGCGCTGAGTACGCGCAAGAATGAGAACGACACCGACACCAACCGACACCCCGCGCCATATCCGCCTGCACTGGCGGAGTGGGTCGGCAAACTCATCTGCCCACAAGGCGGAACCATCCTCGACCCGTTCAGTGGTAGCGCCTCCACCGGGGTCGCCTGCATCCGCAACGGATGGGACTACATCGGCATCGAGGCCATGCCCGAGTATGCCGAGATGAGCCGTAAGCGCCTCGCCCACACAGAGGCCGAGCGCACCCGCCACACCGCTTGACGCTCCGACCGACCGGGGGCACCCCACCCCTCCCCGGGAGGCCCCCAGCCGCTCCCCTTCGGCACTGCGGATTCCCAGATGTACGGGTTCGGGAGTCCGCTGTGGTAGTCATTGTTGGTGGTTACCGCCCTACGCAATGAACTTCGTTAGGGAACTCGATCGGACCGTCCTTCGTCATGCGATCCGATTTATAGGCAGGCGCCCGAGATTGCGTTGGTCAGACGCCGTTACCGCCAACGGGCCCGACTGGCCTCCCTAAACGGCAGCGGTTGGGGCACGTGGGATGCGGTGCGAGTTCGGGCCGGCTCATGCCCACAGAGGATGACTACGACGCCATACTTCTGGAGAGGTCAGAGGACTGGATTGACGAGAGGTTCTTCGAGGCCAGATTTCGCCTACTCGAAAGGCATGCGCACACCCCGGGGGTGACAAGTTCGAGACTCGGGAAGATGGCGGCCGTCAGGTCATATGCGTCGAAAAGACCAAAACCTTCCTGTCCAAGGTTCGTGCGGGCGGGGTCGCACTCGCCGCGGGGGCCGCCACCAACGGGGCCTACGACGGGCTCAGGACGCTCATCGGACAGGTATTTCCCGGCTTCGTCGGATGACGACCCGAGAGCCGCGGAGAGGATGGGCCTCTCCTTCGACTGCTTCAGGGTACGCGCCCAACATTCGTCACGACTCGATCAGCGTTTAGTCGTAGAGCTCTTCTAGGCAGCCGTGCGGGACGGGCGGGCACGGGCTCGCCGCGCCGTACGTCCTTCCTGGCCTCGTACGATTCGCGATCCCTTGGTCGAGCATGAAGCCTTGAGGCCCATGCGAGGCATGGCCGATGATGTTGAGGGGTTCCATGGCCCCAAACAGTCACAGCTGACTCTTTCGGTCTCGCGGTCGCCGAGCGCAGCGTGGACGTCCGGAGTGCCGAGTCGAGGAGAGCGAGGGCGATTGCGGTCCCGCCGATGTTCGAAGTGCCGAAGGCCGCGTCTGCTCGAGGTTAGAGAATCGCCGTGAGGACGCCCCCGTCAGCGCGGACGGCCGCGCCGTTGGTGGCGGACGCGAGGGGGCTCGCCAGGTACAGCGCGAGGCTGGTGAGCTCGCGCGGGTCGATGAAGCGCTGCAACAGGGACGTCTGGCTGCCCGCGATGATCGCCCCCTTGAGTTCTTCTGCCGCCATGCCCCGGGCCTCGGAGATCTCCTCGACCACGCGGGCCACACCGTCCGAGTACGTCGGTCCGCCGAGGATCGTGTTGACCGTGACCTCGGTGCCTCGGGTCCGCTTGGCGAGACCGTTGCTCAGGGCCAGCATCCCGGCCTTGGTGACCCCGTAGTGCGCCATGTCTGCAGGAACGTTGATCCCCGACTCGCTGCCGATGAAGATGATCCGGCCCCAGCCCCTCGCCAGCATCCCGCCAAGCACATGACGTGAGAGCCGGACGCCACTCATGAGATTGACGTCGACGTAGCGCTGCCAGTCGGCATCGGTGATGTCCTCGAAGGCCTTGACCTCAAAGAGCCCGACGTTGTTCACGAGGATCTCGACCTCGCCCAAGCCGTCGAGCAGACGGGCGACTTGGTCCGCTTCAGCGAAGTCCGCTGCGACGCCGGATACGACCGCGCCGGGCACCTCCTCCCGCAGGCTCTCGGCCGCGTTGCGGACGCGCTCCTCGTCGCGCCCGTTCACGAGAACCGACGCCCCCTCCTCGAGCAGGCCGCGGGCGATCGCGTACCCGATGCCCTGGGTCGAACCGCTCACGAATGCCTTCTTGCCGCTGAGCTGCAGGTCCACGTCCATCACCACTTCTTCTGCGGCCTGACGCGGCCGAATTTAACTTGATCAGTCAAGTCAAACGTAGGCGCTCATACTTGCTCAATCAAGTCAGGGTTGGTCGCTGAGGGCGGCTGGCCTGCGTAGGCTGTGCCTATGAAGTCGAGCGGTCAGGAGCGACTCGCTGGAGACGACCTGCAGACGTGGGCGGCTCTGGCCACCGTCCTGGAATGGCTCCCCAGCGCGCTCGACGAGCAGCTGCAACGCGACTCGGGCCTGAGCCACTTCGAGTACGGCGTCATGTACGCCCTGGCCAACGCCGAGGACCGCACCTTGCGCATGAGCGTGCTGGCCGGGTACGCCAACAGCTCGCTGTCGCGCCTGTCGCGGGCTGTGACCCGCCTCGAGTCGAAGGGCTGGGTGCGGCGTCGGCCCGACCCCGGCAACGGACGCTACAACCTCGCCACCCTCACCGAGCTCGGGGCGCGCACGGTGGACGAGGCCACGCCGAAGCACGTCAGGACCGTGTACCGACTCGTCCTCGACCAGCTCACCGAAACCCAGAAACGGCAGCTGCGCGAGGCCAGCCGGCGCATCCTTCGAGCGGTCAAGGCCGAGGGCGAGTGGGAACCCGGCGCACATGCGGAGCAGTCCACGTGACCCTCACGGGGACGGCCTACGGAGGCGAACCGAGCTCGATCCGCGGCGTCGAAGGCTGGGCTTGCGCGTCGGGGCACGAACGACCGGGGTCCGGCGCACTCTCTGGCTCCAAGGGGCTGGGACGCGGTGGACCGCGCCAGCACTTTCGAGGCATGGTCGGTCACCACGAGCATCTGCTTGCGGTCGGCCAGGTTGATCCCCACGACGGCGTTAGCGAGCGGGACCGCCGCCCGCAGCCGCGACAGATGGCGGACGAGCTCGCGCCTCAGCTCACTCATAAGGTCGGCGGCCGCGAGGAACCAGTTCATCGACAAAGTGCGGCCGACGCAGTGGTCGCGCAGCGACCTTCTCACTATCCTGCCCGGGGGCGGACTGGGAGTGGAACCCTCGATTGGGCGCGTCGTCGATCTTCTACAAGCAGGACTGTTGCGGTTCGTGCTACCCCTGGCCCGCGTCGCGCACGGTCTCGGGAAGCGTCGAGACGCCGATGATGCCGACGAGGCGCTCCACGAGCGTGACCCCTTGCCTGACGGCGAGCCCGAGCCTGTCCGCCGGCACGGTGATCGTGAGACTCACGGTTCCGGTAGCCGAAGTGCCGAGGGCGGGCCGGAACCCGTCGAGTTGGCTGAGGATCGCCTGGGCCTGGTCGGCTGTCGGCCTCGTGTCCAACTCGAACTCGAGGGCATAGTGGTCCGTCATGTGGCTGGCGGGCTCCTTGGCTGCACTAGATCCTTGGACGAGCCGTGTAACCGGGGACAATGACCTTGCCAGGCCGCGGCGCGCCCCTCCACCTGAGCATGCCAGCGCAGTCCCCGGCTCACAATCAGCTCGACTCGGCGACGGCAATTGCTCGGCGGAGGAGGCGCGCAAGCAGGCAAGCTGCTCTGGGGTCTCGAGTGCCACCTTCATGCGCACGGTGCCTGGCAGTCAGGACGAGGCACTCTCGGGCCCGATGCCGTTTCCTGCGGATGCCGAGAAGCAGCGCTTCGAGATGCCTCCTCGCAGACGATGTCCTCCGCTGTAAACGTCAAGAAGTGGACGTTGCTTGCTGAAGGCGGCAGCGCGTGGATGGCCGGTCGGCCGATGTTACGTTCAGCCATCCTTGACCTCCGACCCGTGCACTGTCACGGCCCAAATGATGAGTACGTCGATGGCGATGACGATCGCGGACCAGACGGGGTACGCCGGAAGGAAGGCTATGTTGATGACCGCACTCGCGAAGGCCACGACGACGGCCAAGATCCGCGCCCACATCTGGCCCGCGAGGAGTCCGGCGCCGGCGCCAATGGCCAGCGTGCCACCGACGATGTGAATCCATCCCCAAGCCGTGTAGTCGACGTTGATTACGAGGCCTTTGGACCCAACTAGGAACACCTCGTCGCGGAACAACGCGACGAGACCCTCGATGATGTGGAACGAGCCGATCATGATTAGCATGAAGCCGGCGAAGACGATCCAGCCCACCCATCCGGTCCGCTCTCGAGCGCCCGCAACTGCAGCAGGGAACTTGCTCGTCGTGCTCATGACTGCATTCCTTTCCGTCATTCCGTGAGCGCTACCCGAGCTGGGCGGCACAAGTGTCAGCGCCGGCGGTCCTGCCGGCGGTCCTGTCGGCGGTTGACGCCGTGGACCACGACCGCCGCAGTCGCTGCAGTCGTGGCGACGCGCGCCACCGGCGCGGGGCCGACCACTGCCGCACGTCGCATCCGTCGTCGCGCGATACCCATGTCAGACACCTGCCTTGGCGAGGTACTCGTCGTCTTCTTCGATCACGGCCAGGAGCGCCTGGACGGGGATCCGTCCGCTGGCGACCAACTGCCCTCCGGCTCGGCGTACGGCGGAGCCGAAGGGCGCGGCCCAGACGTTTTCCCAGACCAGCACAGCAGCGGTGCTGCCAGGCTCGACAGCTGCTGCGACAGCCTGGACGTCGTCCTCGTTGAGGAGCATGGCTAGCTCGGTCTCGTAGGAACGCAAGGCGCCGAGCTCGGTGTCGTCGACGTCAGAGATCTCGAAAGCCTCGAGCTTTCCGTCGTCGTCCTTCTTGAGGATGAGGAGGTCGAGGACGCGCACTATGTCGCGGTCGACGAGGTCCGCCAGTGCGGGCGCGATCTCGCCCTTGAACTGACTTCCGGGAAACTCGACCACGATCCAGTCGACCGGTCCGAGCTCGTCAATGACGTCTGGGATATCGGTAGTCGTCTCGCTCATCTCTTGCTCCTTGCCGATGATGATTTGCTTGTGGTGAGTCCGCGACTGGCGGTGCTGTCGACTTTGCTGGGCCCACTGTGAGCGCCGTGGCGACCCGCCAGCGCTCGTATAGACAGATCGGTACCTGGCGATCGTGGCATTGCCGCCACGGCACGGTGCTCACCCTGCTTGCCGCTCACCCGGGTGATTCGGCGACTGCTCGATCGTTGAGGGCTGGCGTGTCGCTCATTGTTTTCTCCCTGGCCCGGAAGGCGGGTTGCTGTCAGCCATTGACGCCGCGCACGGCGTCGGACTGATGCGCATGAGTGTGGATGGCCAGGTCGTCGTCGGCGTCCAAGTGTGGCGCGACGTCGAACACAACCTTCTTGACGGTGCCCGTGAAGGTGAAAGGCGCCTTGTCGGCGTAGCTGCGGTCGGCGACCAGGCCATTGTCCTGACCCACGTCGAGGCCCGAGTAGCCGCTGAAGGCGAACGGCACAGTGTGCTCGAGCCGCCCCTTCCCCACCTGCTCCCCGTTCACGTACAGCGTGATGTCGCCAGGCGTCGCCGGCTTGGCCCCGTCCGCCGCGAAGGCGAGCTTCACCTGGACGTCGCCGCACGGTAGGACGTCGTCGGACTCCTGGTGGTAGTCGAAGACACCCAGAAAGGCGTATGAATGCCGAAGCTTGCCGTCCTTGACGTAGAGCGAGAAACCGCCGAGGTGCGTGCCATCCGCAACGATGACGCCCTCAGCACCGCCGTCGGGGACATACAGGTCGGCTGTGATCGTGTAGGAGCGGTTGTAGATGCGGGGCACTAGGCCAGGGGCCACGTTCTGGACGTTGCCGTAATAGGTGGTGCTCGAGTTGTCGCCGATCGGAGGCAGGATTCCGAAGAAGGGTGCGAAACCCGATAGGAGCGGCTTGACGTGGTACTTCTCCGCCTCCTCCCAGAAGAGCGCCTGGAGCTCCGCGACCTTGTCTGGGTTCTCTGCGGCGAGGTCGTGGGCCTGGGAGAAGTCGTCGGACAGGTTGTACAGCTCGACCGGGTCAGTGTCGGGTTGCCAAACCCCGGGCGCGAATGTTTTGAGGACCTCGGGATCAAGGCGCCACGGTACGCGTGGCATCCGCATCGAGAGCCACCAGCCATCGTGATACATGGCTCGGTTGCCGAAGTTCTCGAAGTACTGCTTCGTGTGTCGCTCTGGTGCCTGAGGGTCGGCGAACGAGTCGGCGAACGTCTGGCCCGTCATCGGCTGCTGCTGGACGCCGTCGACGTGCGTCGGCTGAGGGATGCCCGTGATGTCGAGGATCATCGGGCCGATGTCGCTCACATGGGTGAACTGGGAGCGCACGCCGCCTGGTTCGGTGATCCTCTCTGGCCAGCGGATGACCAAGGGGTCCCTGGTGCCTCCGAGGTGCGAGGCAACCTGCTTGCCCCAGGCGAACGGCGTGTTGCCTGCCCAAGCCCAGGCCGTGGAGTAGTGCGGGTACATCATTTCGGTGCCCCAAGCCTCCAGCCCTCCCCACTTCAACGCCAACTGCATCTGCTCTGCGTCGGTCAGCGGTAGGCCGTTGACCATTGTGCCTTCGTTGAACGATCCGGTGGGAGTGCCTTCGAGGCTGGCACCGTTGTCACCCCAGATCCACACGACTATGGTGTCGTCCAGCTCACCCATCTCCTCGATCGAGGCCAGCAGGCGACCAACGTGGTGGTCGGCGTTCTCGGAGTACCCGGCGTAGACCTCCATCTGGTGGGCGAAGAGTCGCTTGCTGTTCTCGGAGAGGGAGTCCCAGGCTGGCATCTCCTCGGGACGGGGTGTGAGTTCGGTTCCCTCCGGAACCACGCCGAGCGCCTGCTGACGCGCGAAGGTCTCCTCGCGAAGCTTGTCCCACCCCTGGTCGAACTGGCCCTTGTACGTGTCGGACCACTGCTTGGCCACGTGGTGGGGTGCGTGACTGCAGCCTGTGGAGTAGTAGAGCATCCACGGCCTGTCGCCGTCGTGGCCCCGTACGCCATGCAGCCAGTCGATCGCGTGGTCCGTCATTGCCTCGGGGAAGTAGAACGGCTTGCCGTCGGTGCCCTCCTGGACGCCGATAAACCGGTTGTTCTCGGCGATCATCGTGTCGTACTGGCCGGCTTCGGGCGCGAGGAAGCCCCAGTAGTAGTCGAAGCCCCACGCGTTCGGCCAGTGGGTAAACGGGCCGGCCGGACCCTGCTCGCCCTCGGGCGTCAGGTGCCACTTGCCGAACGCCCCGGTCGAGTAGCCGTTCTGCTGCAGCACCTTGGGGAAGGGCGCCGCATCGCGCGGCAACATCGCAGAGTAGCCGGGGAACCCGCAGGAGAACTCAGGAATGCCCCCCATGCCTACCGCGTGGTGATTGCGACCCGTGAGCAGAGAGGCCCTGGTGGGGGAGCACATCGCGGTGACATGAAACCGGTTGTAGCGCAGACCCTCGCTTGCCATTCGGTCGTAATGGGGCGTCCGGATCGGGCCACCGAAGGTGCTGGGGTTGCCGAAGCCCGCATCATCGATCAGCACGACGAGCACATTGGGGGCGCCCTCAGGAGCGTGCGCATGCCCGATCAGGCCCCAGTCGGGCTCTGAACCGGCCAGGGTTTGCGCGGCGACACCCGCGAAGGGTGGCCGCCTGATCGGTAGGACGGTTCGGTCGATCTGTTCACTCATGCGGCCTGTCCGATCTTGTCAGCGATTCCGGCGCCAAAGAAGCCGGCTTCGACCAGCTGCTCGTCGCGGATGTTCGTGTCCGGAATCTTCACGCCCAAGTACTTCTTCCGGTACTCGCCGGAGCCCAAATAACTGAGCAGCGACAGCAGGGACCGCACCTGGCCGCCGGCGTACCGGAAATGGAGGCTGTCCAAGAACTGGCCGCCCTGCTCGGTGCCGAGACGGCGCACCGTCTTCATGTTGTGGCGCCAGTACCGGCGGCAGACCACCATGGCGACGAACGGCGTGCCCGACAGGGCCTTGCGGGCGGCCTCCGACTGGAGGAAGGACCGGACCGGGACGTTGGTCGACAGCCACCACGTGGGGGAACCGATGACCACCAAGTCGTAGGCCGCCGCGGTCACCGACTCGGGGACTTCGATCTTGCCTGGTCTGCGGCGCAGCTCAGCGGGGATCATCCCGATGACCTCAAGCATTGGCCTTGGCATGGGAAACTCCGAGAACCGCTTCGCGTAGCGCGGATCCGTGAAGCCGATCTTGGCGAAGGTTACCTCGCAGCCTTGGGCCTGCAATGGAGTCGCGATCGCCCGTAGAACCTTCTCGGTCTGGCCTGTGTACGAGAAGTAGACGCATAGAACCCTGGGTCCTTTCGGCGTTTCGTTCGGCTGCACGTCGATCCTCCTTTGGGAGTGGGAGCCTTCTCATGCCGGACCGACCGGTATCAGTTGGCCAGCCGCGCCCGGTGGCGTCTTCCGTTGAAGCCTGCGTCGTCGCGGGACACAGGGGCCACACCCGCACGTCGATTCACCCGGGTGACTCGACCTCGAACGCCCGAACGTCGAGTCCCAGAGCGAAGAGTTGGCGCAAAATCCCATGGAACTCAGCCGGGTCTCTCACGAGTCCGGCCAATTCCGTGCGGCCTGCGACCGTGCTCTGAGACAGCCCGGCGAAGGACTCGAAGAACCGCTCATCAAGCTCCCCCGAGATGATGATCCTGCACGTCAACCGGGTCATACGAGGATCATGTGCCCGTGTCCTCGTTGCCGAATCCCGCGACGCGCTCTTCACCCGGGTGACTCCGCTTCGAACGCCCGGCCCGTGCGTGCGTCGAGTCGGCGGTTCGCAGACGCTGGACCGCCTCCGCTCGGGACGACACACCGAGCTTTCGATAACTGCTCTTGAGATGCGACTTAACCGTGTTGTGGGAGATGAAAAGCTGTTGGCCGATCTGTCGCTGGTTTAGACCTTCAGCCAACAGCCGGAGGACACCGACCTCTCGACCCGACAGGCTGTCGCCGAACTCTGAGCTGACCTTGGCTGGAGCATTCAGAAGGCCACGGAGCTGGTCAGTCCGCGTCCTCAAGATGCCGGGGTCTGGGATCCTGTCGAGAATCGCGTCTGCGGCATCGAGGCGCGCCAGGGCCGCCTCCGGCTCCCCGAGGCTGCTTTGCACGGTGGAGGCGAGCACCTCGGCGAGCACAAGCCACGTTCCTCGAGGCGCGACGTCGATCAGCTCGATCGCCGTCTCGAATCGCCTGAGCGCTGAGCGCAGCTCACCGGCACGGCGGTCCTGCTCGCCAAGAGCCAGGTGCAACACCGCGGCGACTGTCGTCCGCTCGGCCCCAATGGCCGTGAGCACGTCGAGCAGCGTCTCGAGCATGGGTGCGGCGCGCGAGGACGGCTCCCCGTTGGCCATCTCAGCCAAGCCCAGGCTCCCTACTGCCACAGCCAACAAGACAGGATTGCCGTCCGGGATCTGGCGGACCGCGTGGCGCAGGACCGCCACTGCCTCATCGAACCTTCCCTGGAGGTAGAGGCTCTGCCCGAGCGCGCCGAGCGCGATGCCCTCCCAGGCGTCGCTAGGCGCAGACGTGACCGCTCGACGTGCCGCGGTCTCGGCTTCAGCCACGTGCGTCACGGCGACGATTCCCATGAGGAAGTCGGCCCGGAATCCGAGGGTGAGACCGTTCGCGTCCTGGTCTCCCTTGTGGCCGGTCTGCGCCAGCCGAAGGTGCTCGACCGCGCCATCGTAGTCGTTGTCGAGAGCCGCGTCGACGGCACGGACGAAGCCCAACTCTGCCTCCTCGACCGCCGCCGGCCAGCTGAGGGCGTCGAGCCAGCGCCGGACGGTGGCGGAGCGTCCTGCCGCAGTCATCACCTGCAACTGCCTCGAAATCAGACGTGCTGACAGCCGTACATCACGCGCAGCGATGGCGTGCTCGGTCGCGGCCTCGAAGTCGCCAACGTCCGTGAGCCAGGCCGCAGCCCGAGCGTGCAGGATGGTCACGAGCTCGGGCTGTGTCCTGCTCAGCTCGAAGCGCAGAGCTCCGGCGAAGAGGTGGTGTAAGTGATACCACTGTGTCTCGATGTCGGTCGAGATGAAGAAGTTTCCCAACTCCAGCGCCGCCAACCGTTCGCCGGAGTCGACGCGGCCGGTAACCGCATCGCACAAGGGACCACTGAGCCGGTCGAGGACCGATACCTGAAGCAAAAAATCACGACTGTCGGCCGTGAGCAGGTCGAGTACATCGCCGGCGAGGTAGTCCACGACCTGCCGGCTGCCCCCATCGAAGGAGTCGATGAACGAGTCGCGGTCCTCCGCAGGTGCGAGGAGTGCCGCGAGCCGGATCGGTGCAGGCCAACCGCCGGTCCGTTCGGTGAGACGTTCCAAGCTCGACGGCATTAGGTTGTTCATATCCACACCGTCGAAGAAGGCAGACACTTCGGCCGCGCTAAAGCGCAGCGCGTCCGCGCGAACCTCCACCAGCTCGTCCGAGGCTCGCAGTTTGGCGATACCCAACGCGGGGTCGGACCGGGTGGTCACGACAACCTGTATCTCCGCCGGACGGTAGCCAATGAACAGCTGTAGCTGCTCGTCGATCACGAGGGTCTCGGCCAGGTGGAAGTCGTCGAGAATCAGCACCACGGAGCCGTCACAGGCAGCCAACTCCTCGACCAGTGCCGGTATGACGATCTCGACGACTCGCCCGGGCTGTGCGCGCAGCGCTGCCATCGACCGGTGACCGACCGTCGGTTGGGAGCCGGACAAAGCCGCGATGATGTGGGTCCAGAATCGCGTGGGCTCCGCGTCGCCGGCATCAAGGCTCACCCACGCGAACGACGTCGTCGCAGCCGCCGTAGCGACCCACTCGGTCAGCATGGTGGTCTTGCCGAACCCGGCCGGCGCCGAGACCAGAGTGAGCTTACGATCTCGTCCGGCGATCAGGGGCTCGAGCAGCCTAGGTCGGCTCACCGAACCGTGCGGCCGCCGATGCGGAACCAGCTTGGACGCGATGACGCCCGTCGGCGGCCACGGAGAGGTCGACGACGTAGGCACTCGTGGCCCTGACGGCTCCATCCCTCAAGTTCTCGCCGGGGGCGTTGCGCCGCTTCCGAGACCCACCAGCTCAAAAGCCTTCACTTCGGGGCCTCCCGTTAATGCACCTCACCCGAACAGCCTCCGACTTTCTGTCCGCCGACACCTCCCCCAATGCGGGTGAGAACCGCGCGACCCGAACCCCACGGACTGCCCCGTCCGGGCGAGACGGTTCCCGAAACACACGACGTCGTGTCGTGTTGAACGCAGGCACCGCCTCCGAAGGGATCGCGCAACGAAGGCCTTGTCACACCGCAGGAGGCAACGACGTCCAGTCCCTCCTGTGGCGACACCCGAGAGGCCTCGGGCCCGGATCGCACGGTGACGATGCGGATTGCCGCGATCCTCGCTGACCACCACCGCGTCGACGGTGGTGATGCACTACAGGATGATCGACCCGGTCTACGACCCTAGGGACGGACCGCAGGCGCGGCGGCGGTGGGCTGCGCCGCCCTGGCCGGACGCCGCGAAGGTGCTTGGCCTGGTCAACGCAGCGCTACGCGACCTCGCTCACGAGCGATACGCGCACGGCGGGGAAGTGCATCCTTCCACCCCCAGAGGGTGATGCAGGACGCGTCGCGCGAACTTTAGGCTCTCATTCTCAGCCCGGACGCCATGGGCGGACGGGCAAGTGCCCGCGCTTCGAGTTCGGCGCGGCTGAATGGAGGAACCATGCCCGCGGCCCATCCCAACATCCTGATCATCTTGGCGGACGACATTGGTTGGTCCGATCCGAGCTGTTACCACCAAGGGTTGATGGGTACTCGGACCGCGAACATCGACCGGATCGCCGAAGAGGGCGTCCGCTTGACGGACTGCTACGCGCAGGCGAGCTGCACGGCCGGCCGCGCGGCCCTGATCACCGGACAGCTGCCGATGCGCACCGGATTGACCACCGTCGGGATGCCCGGCGCGGTGCAAGGACTCCAGGCCGAGGATCCGACCTTGGCCGACCTGATCAAGCCCCAGGGGTACGTCACCGCGCAGATCGGCAAGAACCACCTGGGTGACCGCAACGAGTTCCTCCCCACGGTCCACGGTTTCGACGAGTTCTACGGCAACCTGTACCACCTCAACGCCGAGGAGGAGCCGGAGCAGCCGGACTACCCCGTCGAGCATCCCGCGTTCCAGCGCTTCTTCAAGCCCCGTGGGGTGCTCGACTGCAAGGCCACTTCGACCGACGACGACACGGTCGACGAGCGCTTTGGGCGGGTCGGCAAGCAGACCATCCACGACAGTGGCCCCTTGACGCGGAAGCGGATGGAAACCATCGAGGACGACCTGTTGGCTCACTCGGTCGACTTCATGAAACGCGCACACGAGGCAGGCAAGCCTTTCCTGCTCTGGCACAACACCACCCGGATGCACGTGTGGACCCACCTGTCCGACCGGTGGAGAGACAAGACCGGGTTGGGGGTCTACGCCGACGGCATGCAGGAGCTGGACTGGGTCGTCGGCGAGCTGCTGGGCACCGTGGAGGATCTGGGCATAGCGGAGGACACGATAGTGATCTTCACGACCGACAACGGCGCCGAGAAGTTCAGCTGGCCCGATGGGGGCACGTCCCCGTTCCGCGGCGAGAAGGGCCTCGGTTGGGAGGGCGGGTTCAGGGCACCCTTCCTCATCCGCTGGCCCGGCCACATACCGTCAGGGCAGGTGCTCAACGGCATCTTCTCGCTGGAAGACGTGCTCCCCACGCTGCTGGCGGCCGCCGGGCTGCCCGATGTCAAAGACAAGCTGCTCGCCGGGCACCAAGCCGGCGAGAAGTACTTCAAGGTCCACCTCGACGGCTACAACCAGCTGCCGTACCTGTCAGGCGAGACCGAGGAGTCGGCCCGCAACGAGTTCTTCTACTACGGCGAGCACGACCTGTTCGCCGTTCGGTATCGCAACTGGAAGATCCACTTCCAGGTCAAGGACGACTGGTTCACCGGCCAGCTCAAGAGGTCCACGGTTCCCATGCCCGTGAACCTGCGGGTCGACCCGTTCGAGCAGCACATGCAAGCCCCCGGCTATCCCATCTACGTCGGCGAGAAGCTTTGGACGGTCATGCCGGCGGGCTACATCCTGCAGCTGCATGCCCAGACCTTCCACGACTTTCCGCCGCGGCAGGCCCCCGCCGACTTCAACCCGTCCGCCATGCTTGGCCACGTGCTCAAGCAGGTCGCCGGCGGGATCGCGAACTGACGAGGCGTCGAGCGCTGTGCCCGGTGTTGAGTCCCGACGGTGGATGGGCGAGGCTAGCCTCATGAGCCTCGCCTCCCCATCGGATCCGCCTCTTGCTGCGCCCTCCGCCGGCATGGTGTGGGTGCCCGGCGGTGAGTTCGCAATGGGCTCCGAACAGTTCTATCCCGAGGAGGCGCCGGTCCGGCGCGTCGCCGTCGACGGCTTCTGGATGGACGAGCACCTGGTGACCAACGAAGAGTTCACCACCTTCGTGAACGCCACTGGCTACGTCACGGTTGCGGAGCGCCCGCTCGCCGCGGCCGACTACCCGGGGGCCGACCCGACCCTGTTGGCACCTGGGTCCGTGGTGTTTCGTCGAAGCAACGGCCCAGTCGACCTGCGCGACAACCGAATGTGGTGGGAGTACGTGCTGGGCGCCTCGTGGAGCAGGCCCGAGGGTGGAGGCAGCGATCTGGACGGCCGTGCGCAGCACCCGGTGGTGCACGTCTCCTGGGAGGACGTGCACGCGTTCGCACGGTGGTCTGGCAAGCAGTTGCCGACCGAGGCCGAGTGGGAGTTCGCGGCGCGGGGTGGTCTCACCGATGCGATCTTCGCGTGGGGTGACGAACACTTCCCCGGCGGGCGGGCAATGGCGAACACCTGGCAGGGCGAGTTCCCCTGGCAGAACCTGCTCGTGGATGGGTACGAAGGCACGTCGCCGGTCGGCAGCTTCCCACCCAACGGCTACGGGCTCCTCGACATCACCGGCAATGTCTGGGAATGGACAAGCGACTACTACACGACCCCGAGCTCGAACCAGCACTCGTGCTGTGTGCCAAGCAACCCCCGAGTCGCCAGCCCCGACGACTCCTACGCCGCGGCCGGTGAACCGGGTTCACACCTCGCGCGAATGGTCATCAAGGGCGGGTCACATCTGTGCGCCCCGAACTACTGCCTGCGCTACCGCCCAGCGGCGCGTCAGCCTCAGATGGTCGACACCGGCACGGCACACCTCGGCTTCCGTTGCATCACGCGGCCCACTTCGATTTGACGGCCGGAATCACAGGACTCCCTTCGCTCACGACGTGGGCGGTGAGGAAATGCACGCGGTGCCGGTCGAAGTTGCCGCGGGCTGTGTCCCTTGGACCGCGCGGAGAAGTTGCGAGTGGCGCGCGCCATGTACGAGAGCCGAGAACACGACCTCTTGGCCATCGCCCGCGTCGTAGGCGTCAGCAGGGCCTCCGTGTCTCGAGCGCTGGCTCAGACGAAGATCGACAATCTTCCCCGTTGAAGTCGGCCGGCTCCGCTCGTCCTTGGAACGGGTGGGCCGGCCAAGGACTCCTTTTTGCGTCTCCGGTCCCACTCAGACCCCTTCGGCGCATGACTGAACGCCTCTGACCCGCAGCAAGACGTCGAGTTACGTGTCCAGCGTCTGGCTGGACTGGGTCGCCTGGAGCGCGATTGCAGGAGGCGGGCGGACTCCTCCTGTCGGGCCGATGAGAGAGCATCGCTCGTCCGGAGCTTGATCGGGCGGCGCAGCAAGCGGGATGGCCCGAGGCTGCCCTAGCCCAAGGAAGGTGTGTCGCCACCTGACTGCGAGGGTGCCGGCCGCACGGACCTAAACGTGGGGGCTCGGGCCTGCAGCACAGCGTCCACCATGAGCGGCGTCGGAATGCTTGGCCGACGAGCGGCGGGTACGTTGCAGTGGTGACGCCCAAGGCGGCCCCGCCGCCCGGAATCTTCAGTCGCGCTCTGTGTCAGCGAACCCGCTTGGTGCTTCTTTCACCAGCAGCGGCCGCGCAGGGATGATTGTGACGATTCGGGACCAGCCGAAACCGACATGCTGGACCTGGCCACCGGGGTCCTGATGCAGCAGCGCCACTGCAAGGGATGTCTCCCGTCCTGTCCGCGACGAGCCCCGGATCCGGTTCGTACGCGACGCCTGACAGCGAAGGCAGCGGAGGAAACGACACCCAGCCCGAACTGAGGGGGACCTCTCTGTTTGTGAATCTGCGCAATCTGGTCCCGCACCGAGCGACACCGTGGCACGGTGGGCGAGACACCGGGGGGTGTCCCGGGAAGCGGCTTTCCTCCCAAGGGGGGCGGAAGATCGTGCGGTGTGAGTCGCGGACGCGCGCTGCCATCGTGAGGGGGACTTGCGACGGCAGCGCCCTGGCGCGCTCGGAAGTGCTGTAGTCCTAGAGCGCCACGCGGCGCGAGCGCCCTTGGGCAGGTGGAGGACTCGGCGACGCTCCCTTCATCATGGCGGCCAGTTGCGGGGGTGTCTGGTGATTGGGGCTCAGATGGTCCGTGATCTCGCGGGCCCTCTACTCCCCTGCCGCCAGTGCTCGACGTGCACCCAGAGTTCGCCCGGACCGCCCCGGCGCGCCAGACCCCTGAGCGCGCAACCGGCTGCTCACGTTCTGCGCGGATCAGTACGCCGCCGGCCGCTCCATCCACGAGCTGGCCGGGCTGACCGGTCGGTCACAGTCGGCGGTGCCTCGCGCGCTCGACCAGGCCGGCGTACGTTGTCGCGGTCGTGGTGCCCGGCCGGTCTATGAGGCCAACTGAGTGGCGCGGCCCGCCCGGGGTGGGGGTTGAGCGGGCCGCGCCCCTGCATGCCGACGGTGGGGGAACCGGGCAGCAGGATGCCCGTCGAGTAAGGGGGAACCGACGGGCACGCGAGAGAGATTGTGCCGGAACCGGGCCGGGGCCTGTGAGACTTCGCCAAACTGATTTCTCGATCTGCCGAAGCCCGTGGGCTCGGCGGGGGGTGCAACGCGCGCCCGCCGAGAACAGGGGGGCATCGACGGGCGCGGCAGTAGTCCTAGTTCCCTTCCAACGCTCCCCTAAACATCGCCGTGGAGAATTCCGTCAGGATTCAGACACTCGATCGTCTATCCCCTGACGGCGCAACCCCCCGAGTGCGCCGTCAGGGGCCCCGGGTGCTCGTGGAAGGGCCCCGGGGCCCGCCGCAGACGCGACCCACTGTGCCCACCACTGCGACACGCGGTCTTAGAAGTCGACACAGACCGCGATTGGGCACACTAAGGCCCGCCGCGCGATATGCGCGGCGGGCCCCATTCGTGCTCTGACCTGCGGATACTACTCGCCGGGCAGGAGTCGAACCGTGCGTCGCTTGTCCTGATTCAAAGTGAGAAGGACAGCACGCTGAACCGAGCGTGAGCCACTCCCAAACGCACGGACACGTCACCCGGCGGCCAGAAAGTCGAACAACTTGTCGGCGGCCGCACGTGCATCGGCTGCCACCTCGTCCCACGAGGTCGATGACATCAGGGCTCGACGTCAGATCGCGGAGCTCTCGAAGGTAGGCCTCGTCTCGGTCGGTGAGCACCATCTTCCGACGTCCGACTCGACCAGCCAGCCGGACAACAGCGCCTGTACCTGCTGCAGGTCCGCCCATGCGTTCCAGTCGTCCATGTGAAGCGTCGTCACTCGGCATTGGCATGCGGAGGCGTACGACGCGCAGGTAGCGCTCCTCGACGTCGCGCGGGATTCGGCGTCTCACAGAGCCACTGTCGCACGGACGTACGGATCTGCCGCGCGCAGGACTTTCGACGATGCCCGGGCCCGAGGTCGTGACTTGAGCGGGGTGTCAGTGGGCGGGCTCTGGCCAGCTGCTGACCCTCTGCGAGACCATCAGACATGGAGCCCTCGTCCCCCGTCGTGACACGCTGGTTGGCCGCTGGTGACTCAGGTGATGTCGAGGTGTTCGACGAGCTCTTGCACGGCGATGTCGTGGTCCATGCACCACGAGGCCTATCGACCAAGAATCTCGAAGCAGAAAAGCAGGTGTGGCGGGACGCCGTGGCAGCGATAGCGGATCTTCGCCACGAGGTTCAGGAAATCGTGGCGGAGGGGGACGTCGAAATGGCACGTGTCGTCGTCACCGGCACTCTTCTTCGTGAGTTCGCCGGCGTCTCCGGGAGTGGCCGATTCTTCCGGATGGATCAGGCAGTGATCTGCCATCTGGATGGCGGCAAGATTCACGAAGCTTGGGAGATCGCCGACGTTGGCTCCTTGGTCGACGACATCTCGTGACACAGTGGCACGTACCGGCGCCTGAGTGGACGTCCTGTCATGGCACCCCTTTAGGTCAAGACCTGGCGAGGGCTGGGGTTCTACGCTGGCTGGTGACGGGTCCGGGAAGAGGCTTGTTCGAAGAGCCGGTGTGGGGTTGTGAGCCGGTCACGCTGGAGTCAGAGTCGTTGCCCCGGTGCCCTCCCGGGCCCGTCACCTCACCCGCCTGACGTTCGAAGTCGCGACGGTTCTGGTCGTCGAGCATCCTTGAGTACACGACGTTCGACAGGCGTCGCTTGGACGACCGCATCGCCATCAGCGAGGGCGTGCCGCCGGCCTTGCGGGCGTCGTAGAACTCCCGCCCGGGAGTCGGGTTGCGCAGCTGCACGACGGCCATGATGTGCGGCGTCCGGTTGATCCGGCGGTTGCCGGCACGAGAGAGCCGATGGCGTTGCTGCGCCCCGGAGGATGCGTCCAGGGGCGCGGTCCCGTTCCAGGACGCGAAGCGGTCCTTGTCGCGGAACCGGTGGATGTCCCCGACGTCGGCCAGCAGCCGCGCGGCGCCCGTCGGGCCGATCCCGGTCAGCTCCAACAGGCTCGAGCCGCGCTCGGTCACCAGCGTCGTGAGCTCTTTCTCGGCGGCCTTGATCTTGCGGTCGATCACCTCGAGCTCACCGATCAGCTCGACGACCAGACGGCGCCGGGTCTTGCCGACCAGGTCACGCGGCTTGACCGTCGCGACCAGAGCGCGAGCCTGTGGCGCGGACAAGAACGTCTTCGCCCCGCCCGGGATCAGTTCCAGCAGAAGCCGATGCAGCCGGTTGACCGTCTGAGTCCGGGCCCGGCCCAGCTCGTCGCGGCGGTCGACCATCATGCCCATCACGACCAGATCGTCCTCGACCACCACGGGCCTCAGCCCGGGGTCGGCTGGGGCGTACAGCGCGGCGAGGGCGACCGAGTGCGCATCGACCGGGTCGGTCTTGCGGGCGTTGCCGGTCGCGAAGAACCGCACTTGCGCCGACAGCTTCGTCGGGACGTCGAGCACTCATTCCCCGTCGTGCACGAGCCGGTGCGCGATATGTCGGCCGATGCCGTTGCAGCCCTCGACCGCCCACACCCGCTCCCCGATCGCGCCGTGGCCTCGGCCCGCGGCGAGCATCGCCGCGTAGCCAGCCTCGTTGGTGTCGAACCGGCCCACCTGCAGCACCCGCCCGCCCTGGTCGATGACCTCGATCGTGGCCGAGCGCTTGTGCGGGTCCATCCCGATGATCACGCTCATTGCCCTGCACCTCCTCGTTCACTCAGTGATGTGGAAGCGGGGAGGGCATCGCTACTTTGAGCAGAACAAACCCCTTTAGAGCCTCTCCTCGCGCGGTGCCCGACGAGAGCGCATGCCATGAGAGAGCCACACCAATGACGCCGGTGGGCAGCCGCATATGAGAGCGTTTCGCCGAGCACCTAGACCGAGTCTGGCCGGACACCGATCCTGCGACGAGTCTCTAAGTAGCCGCGGTGGGTGCAAGACCGGTTGCGCTCCTACTGGAACGTGTACCCAGACTCGCCGGAGGGCGCCGTCACTCAAGGGCACCTGTTCCCCGAGTCGACCTGCCATGTGCCGTCAGGCCCCATGAGCGCATGGACAGTCACCGAGCCCGAACGAAGGGTTGCCCCTGCGGTATCCGAGGCGACCACCCGCCAGCCGTGAACCGGGATGTCCGAGACGCCACCATGCGTCGCAAACCACGCCACCGCCGCAGTGGGCGTGGCCTGACCCCCTCGGTCGGACACCAGCGAGAGCGCAAACGCGCCGCCTTGGGCACAGCCCGCCCTTGGGCCCGTAGCCGCCGAGCTCGTGCTTGATCCCTCGGCTGCGGCCTGAACCTGTTTTGCTGCCGACGCGCAGCCGCCCACGACCGACAACAGCAGCGCTGCCACGAGGACAATGGACCGGTTCACTCTCCCATCGTGCACTGAAGGCGACCCGGACAAAGCGGAACCTCCGCAACGTCCGGAAATGCCGCGGGTCGCACGCGCCGAGTGACGACTTCGCCGGTGGCCGTTGCAGAGAGGCGTCTCTCACGACACTTGTGCCTCGAAGCCGACTGGCAACTGAGACTCGCGTTACGGTGCGTCGGTGACCACAGGGGGCAAGAAGATGCAGTTGGCGCGTGGGCTTGAACCGATCGCGCTTCGGCTTGCACGAGTTGACGACTGCATCTACAGGATTGGAGACCTCGCGTCGCAGTGGTCCTTGGAGGGCCCACTTGATATTGAGCAGCGGCGGAGCGGCGACATCAATCGGTCGATACTGGCCGGCATCCGTCCGGTGCCCCCAATGGTGTGGCTCCTTTTCAGCGAGGCCATCAATCATCTACGGGCCGCGCTCGACAACACAGTCTGGTACCTGCTTGAGCAAGCCCAGGGCCCCGTGACGGGAGCTGCCGCCACGCGAGTGGCAATGCCCAACTACGCCGACGAGCGTTCCTATGAGAAATGGTGTGCGGGACGCGTTAAGGACGGCCTGCCGGAGCTCAGCTCCGCCGGCGTTTTGGGAGCTCGCATCCGGTCCCTGCAGCCATTTGTCGACACGGACACGTCGGTGCCATCCATGAGCGAGCCGCTCGTGGCCTTGATCGGGGAGCGGGTTGAGCTTGCACATCCATTGAGCTTGCTGCAGGCCTATTCGAACACGGACAAGCACCGTGCGATCCGCTTGGCAGCGGCTCGATCTATGGCGTCGCGCCCCGATGAGCCCCTGCTCGGCCAAGACTTGCGGTTCAGGGAACTCCGTGTCGGAGACGTGTTGGCAACCGGAAAATGGGGCCACCCACTGCTGTTCGAGACAAGCACAGCCGTCATGATGCGGCGGGCCGAGCCGTACAAAGCTATGGTGCCGCCAGCCACGGAGCTTGCCCTCCTTCAGAGGTATGTCGTCGAGCTCGCCATCCCAACCTTGGCGTTTGGTTTAGCTGCCCCAGGCGCACTCCCTCCGCAGGTCGACCTGAGCGACACAGGCCAGACAGACGCCGAAAGGCTGCAGTGTGCTGGATCTCGCTTCGCGACTGAGCGACTCGCTGCTCTTACGCAGAAGAGGTACGTCGAAGCGATGCAAAGAGGTCTGCAGTTTCCTCCGGTCATCGACGACACGGAGGAAGAGTGAGTAGCTGCGCGTAGCCTGCCCGTCGATCTGAAACCTCTTCTGCACTAAGGAGGACTTTGGGACGTCTGCCTGAAGAGGCAGCTACCTCATTCCCCCGGAGACGCCGCTGGCTTACCCCGCCTCCGACCAGGTCGCGCCCCGACCCGATCTTCAGGCGCGAGCAGCACGGGCTGTCGACCCTAAGTAGGGAAATTGCCTCGAGCCGAGGCCGAGGGCTTCAAGTTCGACGACTGACCACTCGCTCGCTCATGGCTCCCTTCTGTGTCAACACGCTGTCAGCATCGCAGTTCTAGGGTGGGTGATGGCGGGTCCGGGAAGTGGCTTGTCCGAAGAGCCGGTGTGGGGTTGTGATCCGGTCGCGCTGGAGTCAGAGTCGTTGCCCCGGTGCCCTCCCGGGCCCGTCACTGTGGTGATTCGGCCGGCGACGTAGTCGCCGAGCATGGTCCTGAAGACGAGGTCGGACAGCCGGCGTTTGAGGCAGCGCATCGCTTCCATCGAGGTCTTCCCGGCGGCCTTCTTCCGATCGAAGTACGCGCGGCCCTCGGTCGGGGTGCGCAGCTGGACGGTGGCCATGATGTGAGCACCCGGTTGATCTGACGGTTCCCGCCACGAGAGAGCCGATGCCTCACGTGGTCGCCAGAGGAGGCGTCGATCGGGGCGGTGCCGGTCCAGGAGGCGAAGTGGTTGCGGTCCGGGAACCGGGACAGGTCCCCGACCTCGACGAGCAGCCGCGCCGCACCCGACGGGCCGACACCGTGCAAGCCCAGCAGCGAGGTGCCGGTCGCCGCGACGAGCTCCTTCAACTCCTTGTCGGCGGCCTTCTTCCGGGCATAGATCCGCTCGAGGTCAGCGACCAGCTCCGCGGCCACGCGCTTGCGGGTCTTGCCGACCGCGTCCCGCGGTCGGACGCCGGTCAGCAGGGCCTTGGCCTGGGCGGCAGAGAGGTACTTCTTCGCGCCACCGGGCAGCATTTCCAACAGGATCCGGTGCAGCTGGCTGATCTTGCGGGTGTGCTCGTCCCCGATCGAGCGGCGCCGGTCGACGAGCAGCTGCAGCACCTCGAGCTGCGCGTCGGACACAACTGGCCGCAGCCCGGCCATGCGGGTGCCGACCAGAGCGACCGAGTGCGCGTTGGTGGCGTCGGTCTTGCGCTTCTGCTCGGTCGCGAACGCCTCGCCTGCGCGGACAGCTTCGCCGGCACGACCACGCTGTCCTGTCCGTCGGCGATCAGCCAGTGGGGGTCAGCGCCTGGTGGGTGTTCTCCAAAGACTTTAGGAATGCCTCGCGAGGCGGCCAAGGAAGGGTCTCCCCTTGGGACGCTGCGTGGGCTGCTTGATCCAGGAGGAGGCGTGTCCGGCCGATCGCGTCGCTCAGCTTCGCCTGCCCGCTGGCGCTCGTGTCCGCGGCCTTCAGCTCGATGAGCTCCCCGAGGGACTCCGCCTCGCGGTCCAGCCCAGCCCGTCGAAGTCGAGTTTCCAGCTGGCTACCGACGGTACGCATAGCGTTGACCTGCTTCTTCATCTTCGCGGTCTCCGCGCGCTGAAGCCGGCGTCGACGGCGTGCGAACGCCAGTGCCCCTAGCTCGCCAAGCCCATACGCGCCAGAGCCCGCGGCCGAAGCGGGGTAAGCCACCTCGCTGGCAGTCGTGGTCGGGAAGGCGTCCCACGCCTCGTCCGCCAATGCGAAGCCGCCGCCGGTCAAGGTGGCGGCTAGCAGCGTCCCAGCGGACGCTCGCTTCAGCATCGAGGCGAAACCAGGGATGTTCACAGCGATGGCCCGTCCGCGGGTGGAACCTCCGAGGGGTGGGGAGCTTGGCGCTCAAGGGTCGCGATTCTGCGCTCGATGCGGACCCGTTCCAGCCGGATCTTCGCGGCCTCCAGCCTCGCCTGCTCGCCGTCAACTTCCGACGCCAAGGTAGCGCGGGCGCGTTCGCTGGCCATCGCATCGCGTCCCACGACAGTGAAGATGACTAACCAGAGAACGACGCCCACGGCGAACCCTGCCATGAACAGGCCGGCCGACATCGCGGGATTGGCACCTGAGGAGCCTGCGGCGAGAGAGCTCGCGAATCCCAGGAAGACGCCGAGTGCCCACGGCGAGTTGAGATCCGAACCGCTCAGATGCTCCTCGTCCTCCTCCGCTGTGGCATCCTCTGATAACTCCCTCCGGGTAAGGAGCCCCTTGGAGGACAGCTCTGTCGTCTCCCGGGAGGGGGACGGGTCCTCGTTGCTCATTTCAGCCGAGATGCCTTCCGCGTCACGCTCGTTAGCCGAGCCTGGCTTGGCGTCCGGCGTCCGGCGTCCGGGGTCCGGGCCATCGTAGGCGCCCGCGCCATGGGGCTTGTCGTCGCTCAACTTGGGCACCGGCCTATCGCACAGACGAGGGTGACAACAGCGGTGCGTGAACCGCCGCGGGGCAGATCTCAGGCTACTGCGACACACACGGCAATAGGCCCAAACCGCGCAGCTCAAAGTCGAGACGATCCTCTGCACGGGGAGCGACGCATACGGGAACGCGGGTGGCGTTCTGCGCCGCCGAGCAGGCGTCCGATGAAACCGAGGATGAGTAGAACGAACTGTGAAGCCAAGCCTCCGCCCTGCACGCAGGAGGGGGCGTCGTCCTTATGTGCACGTGGGGCGAACGTGAGTCCTAATCAATCTCACTCTCAACAGGGAAGCGAGATTCGTTGATTGTGATTTTGGCACTTGCCGCTTCCATCAAGTCGACTCCGGATGCTTCAGCGAGAAGCAGGAGATAGAGAAACACGTCCGCCACTTCGTCTGCCAATCGGTCTCGTAGGTCTGTCGATGAGAGCGCCTCGGTGACGTCCGCATCCGACAGCCACTGAAGCTCGGCCACGACTTCTCCGGCCTCGCCTGCGAGCGCCATCGCCAAGTTCTTCGGCGTATGGAATCGCGCCCAATTTCTCCGCAGCGTGAAATGATGGAGCCGAGCTGTCAGTGCCTCGAAAGTGCTCAGGTCTTTAGACCCGAGGCTTCGCCCGCCCGCACGGGGACGGGCCAGCCGGCTATCTGCCCCGCCTGTCAACGCGGGGTGCTGCGTCCGCGGCGGGGTCGGTACGGGCAGTTCTTCGGCTGCTCCACTTCCCCACCTGCCGGCACACGACCACGTACCTGGGTCAACGGACTCAGGGGCTGAGCCGCGGTCGAACCGCGTCGCCGGATGAGCGGTCTCGTCGCAGGTCCAGGGCCTCGTCGTAGGTGTCGACGCGAACGACAGGCGTTCGACGAACCTTCCCCGATTGAACGGGCGCACACCCTGGCTCCAGTCATGGATCCGACGACACCTTTGGGGCGCGGCGCAGCCGGCCTTGAGGTGCCCTTGCCATGGGACGGGTCAGGCCTCGGGCATGGAGCGCTGTCTTTCTGACTCGACCCGCGCCAGGATCCACGAGGTGACGGAGGCGATGACGGCTCCGACGAGCCCGATACCCAGGACCATGAGGACGACGCCGACCACACGGCCCTCGGTGCTGAGAGGGTAGCGGTCGCCGTAGCCGACGGTGGTCACAGTCGTGCACGCCCACCACAGGGCGTCGCCGATACTGGTGATGTTGGCCTCAGGTTCGCTTCGTTCGGCGTCGAGGACGGCGAGGGCGCCCAGGCCGACTGCGACGGACGCGGCTCCGGCGACGTAGACCAGGACTCGGCCGGCGAGGTTGCTGGAGGCGGAGCGGTCGAGGATGCGAAGGAGCGCCAGCAGGCGCAGCAGTCTCAGCGGTCGCAGTAGTGGCAGGGCGACGAGTGCCACGTCGTACCAGTGGTGCAGCAGGTAGCTGCGGCGGTTTTCGGCGAGGACGAGCCGAATGAGCAGGTCCAGCGCGAACGCACCCCAGACGGTCCATGACAGGACGTCGAGGGTTGTCCGTGTGTTCGGTTCGAGGCGTGGGTCGAGCACGGGCCACGCGTAGGCGACGAGGAAGGCGAGCGCTAGCAGGATCAGCGGGACTTCGGAGCGTCGCTCCCACTTCTCAACGGTCACGGCCCGAGTCTCGCAGCCTGCTGCGGGGATATCACGGGTCGGTCACGGGGTGACGTGTCCGGGCCGAGTGCAGTCGTCCGGCGTCGGCCGGGCAGGCGGTTAGCAGACGGGCTCCGTGCTGCCGTCGATGCTGCCCGTGTCGTCCTGCGAGGCGAGCTCAGCCTTGAGCTCGGCGACGACCGCTCCGGGGTCCTCACCACGGCTGAGGGCGTGCCCCCAGTAGAGCGCACCCGTGAGCGCGTCCCGATCGGTGCCGGATGGCGCCGCCCCTGAGATCGTGGTCCGGTTGCGAACGGGCAGCAGCAGGAAGTCAGCGCCCGGTTCGATCCGCACGACGTCTTTCCAGCGCCATTGCCGGAACTTCGTCGCGCCCTGGAAGGTGACTTCGGTTGTGGTGATCTCGAGGGTGCCAGTGTCGATTCTGGTCTGGGCCTTGGGGCCGCCACGGGCGATGACGCGCGGCTCGACCAGGTCCACCCCGATGAACGAGGCGAGCAGGCGGCTGGCCGTGCCGTGTCCGGTCTGTTCTCCGTCGGGATAGGTCTCGGCTCGGGCGACGAGGGCCCGCAGTGCATTCTTACGGTCCGCCTGCTCGCGCAGCGCCGCGGCGTGTTGGGCGGCGGCTAGCGCGGCGGCTTCCTGCGCGCGGCGACGGGCGCCACGAGCGGCGGAACGCTGCCAGAGCACCAGGAGCAGGACGGCCACGGTGATCTCGAAGGTCCACCCGACGATGTTGCGCGTGCTGGAGTCTGGTCCGGCGCCGAGCTGGACCGCGACCCATGAGCCGAGCAGCCACGGCCACGCGACGAGCAGGTAGAGCCCGGTCGCGATCAGGACCCACCCGAGGAAGGGGAGGGCGGCTCCGGAGGACGAGGTGCGGCCGCGTCGTGACCGTCGCCGGTGGCTGCGCCACCCTGTGCCGGCGCTCAGGGGGCCGACGCCGACGCCGATGCCACGTGTGCTGATCCCGGCGCGGAAGGGTCCGATCCCGCCGCCGATCCCGATTCTCACCGAACCCCCTGCTTGCTCCGGCGCTGCGCGTCCACGGGCGGGGCCAGATGAGGGGCGCCTGCTGGCAGGTTGTCTGCATTACCCGGGCCGTCGTCACTGGGCGGTTGAAGGATGTCGGGAAGAGTTGGAGGCCGCGGCGGCACGGGCTTGGAGGCGGTGTGGCGCTGTCGCTGCTCTTGCAGGTCGCGGTGGACGGCAGTCGCGTCACCCTGGCCCGCGTGGATCGCGCGCAGGATGAGGAGCCGGCCGCGTTCGACCTGTGCCGCGGAGCCGCTTAGGCGAATCCCGGAGCGGGTCTTGCGGGTCGACACCGTCATCAGAATGGTGCCGGCGGCCGCGGCGGCCACGTTCTCGAGCTGCGCGTAGACCCAGTCGCGGTTCTTGGGCCCGCGGAAGGCGACGCGTTCGCTGGTCACCACCGCGTGGCCGGCCGCGACGGTGACTCGGTTGGGCCGCCCCTGCTTCGTGCGGTCCTCCACGAGAGACGCAGGCAGGACGTCGAGGAGACGCTCGGTCGGGCGCAGCCGCAGACCGTGGGTGTCGCCGCCTTGCGGTCGCAGCGGAGCGGCCGCCCAGGTGATGAGCTGCGCCAGCTCGGCGTCACGCGAGCGCCACTGCCCGTCTGCCGTGTGGAACGCGCCGATGGCTTGGTCGTGGGCGGCTTGGGCTTCGGTGTACTTGGCTTTGGCAGCGGCAACGGCAGCCTGGTGGGCGCGGGCTGCGGCCGCGGCGCGTCGGCGCTCGCCGGTGGATGCGATCCAGCGGCGTTTGCGCCACAGCAGCACGAGGAAGCCGACGACGGAGCCGAGCAGGACGAGCAGCAGGCCGAGTCCGGCGGCGATCTCGCCGGCGGTGGCGGGTTTGGTGATGACGACGGTGCGGGTCCGGGTCGTCTGGTTGCCGGCAACGTCGGCGGCGACGGCAGTCAGCTCGTACGTGCCCGGCTCCACTGTGCGGGACCACGGCTGGGACGTCCCGGCGCCGAGCAGAGAGCCGGTGACGGGTGCGGTGGGGTCATCGGAGTCGTCGCCGCGTCGCACGGCCCGGATGGTCACCCTGGCGGCCTTCTCCGCGGTGACGCCGAGCTGCAGTGTGCCGTCGTTGGCGCGTGCGGCGTCGGTGCTGAAGGCTAGGGCGGGGGCTGTCGTGTCCACGGTCACGGGGGCAAGGGTGGCGGTGGCGGTGCGGCCGCCGAAGTCGGTCAGGTTCGCGGTTCCGTTCCGGTAGGTGCCGTCCGGCGGACGGATGGACAGGCTCGTGGCGCCGCTGTCGTCGAGGTCGAACGCTTGCGGGTCCTGACCGGGAAGGGTGAGGGTGCCGTGGCTGCGGGGTGTGCCGACCAGGCGGTAGTCGACGGGGCTGTGGAACGGGGCGCTGGTCTGCGTGACGGTCAGTGCGGCCGCAGGATTGGACACGCGCAGGTCGCGCTGCGCGCGAGTGATGTTCCCTGCGGCGTCGGTGCTGGTGACGACCGCGTGATAGGCGCCGTTGCGCAGCCACAGCAGGTGCCTGTCGGTGGTGCCGGAACCGATGCCGGTGATGGTCTTCTGCCCGGTGACCCTGAGCGAGTACTTCGCAGCCGCTTCGGTGATGACGTCGATCCGAGCCGCGCCCTCGAGAGCTGTCGGGACGTGCGGGGTCAGCGTGGCCGGTGGCTTGGTCGCGTCAGCAGCCACCGAGATGGCGTCGGTCTCATAGCTGACGTTCCCCGCGGCGTCGATGGCCGTGACGGTGTAGCTGTGCTCGCCCGTGGTGGCGGTGAAGGTGATCGTCTGGCTCTTGCCCGTGGCCTTCTTCGTGGCGACGGTGCGCCCGTCCTCCTCGACGGTGACCGTGGAGCCCTTCTCGGCGGTGAGGGTCAGGGCGATGAGGCCTCCGGCCTTTGCGGCGGACGAGGCGACCGTCGGGGTCTCCGGCGCCTCGTAGTCCGGTGGCACGTAAGGCGGCAGGTCTGGCAGCTCGAAGTCAGGCGTTACGGGTGCAGCGTCTGGTGTCGTGTCGTACAGCGGGGTGACCGCGGGAGGAGCCTCGGGTACGGCTTCGGTGCCCGGGCAGTACGTGTCGTGACCGGTGTCGCCGCACACGTACGAGCCGGTGTCCGACGGGCACGAGTGCCAGCGGTGGCAGCCGTCGCGGTGGGCCGAGGCCGGGGGCGCACCCGAGATGGTCACAGACACCGATGCGGCCGCCAGGACCGCGGCGAGCGCGAAGCGGATGAGGGCACGCGCTGTGAGAGCCGAGCCAGTAGCTGCGTGGCGCGGCCGGGCTGTCATCCTCGCGCGGCCGTGAGCGGTGCGGCGGCGTGGCGTCATGATGCGGTTCCCCTGATGTCCCTGTGTGAGCGATGCCGGCCAGCGTCTTGACCCTCGGCGTGCGCCCCAACAGGGTCGCAGACCGCTGGCAGTTCCGGGCCGGTTTCGAGGACTTTCCGGACTACTGTCTCGACGCCGCCCCCACGCCACCCGCTGACGCAGCGTCAGCGGGTGGCGCGGACGGTTCTTCTGCATGCCACAGGAGATGGGCTCGTGAGGCCGGGGGGACGCATCTGCTGGGAGCGGTGCAGGTCGATCGGTGGCGGAGCGGTCCCTCTGCCGGTTCGAGGGCTCGCCAGCGCACGCGCGAGAGCGACAGGTGCCCGCAGGCGGCGCGGGCGTTGCAAGGACACGCACCGCTGGATGAACGGCCTGGTGTCGGCGCGTTTCAGCGTCGGAGACGGTCTCCCAAGCGCGACCAGCGCGCGACCAGCTCAGAGAGCTCGGCGCGCCTCTCTTTCCAACGGCTGTCGGCTTCCCGAACGGCACCCATCGCCTGCTCGTGGGCGTCGGCGTACTTCGCCTGGGCGGCGGAGACGGCAGTCTGGCGCGCGCGGTCTACGGCGTCGGCGCCCCGGCGCTGGACGGAGTCGGCGGCCAGGTGGGCGCGGTCGGCCGCTACTGCCCCGCCGCGCCGAGCGGCAGCGGCGACCCACTCGCGCTTGCGCCACAGCAGCATGGCGAACCTGACCAGCGGGCCGAGCAGAACGAGCAGCAGGCCCAGTCCAGCTGCGATCTCCCCAACGGTCGCGGGCTTCGTGATGGTGATCGTCCGGGTCTGGCGGGTCTGGTTGCCGGCGGCGTCGATCGCTGCGGCTGTCAACTCGTACGTGCCGGGCTCGAGTGAGTGTGACCACGGCTGCGCGGCCCCGCTGCCGACGAGAGTGGAGGTGAGGGGTGCGCTCGGGCTGTCCGTGTCGTCGGCGCGTCGCAGGGCGCTGATCGTCACCTTGGCGGCCTTCTCCGCGGTGACGGCGACGGCCAGGGTGCCATCCTCAGCCCGGGCGGCGTCAGTGCTGAAGGCCAGCGCGGGGGCTGTCGTGTCTACAACCGTGGCGGCCAGTGCGGCGCTGGCGGTGCGGCCGCCGAAGTCAGTCAAGTTCGCCGTGCCGTTCTCGTAGCTGCCGTCCGGCAGCGGCAGAGCCAAGGTGGTGGTGCCGGTGTCGTCGAGGTCGAACGCTTGAGGGTCCTGACCAGGCAGGTTGAGGGTGCCGTGGCTGCGAGGCGTGCCTTCCAGCCGGTACTCGACGGGGCTGTGGAACGGCGCGCTGGTCTGGGTCACGGTCAGGGCAGCCGAGGAGTTGGCCACGCGCAGGTCTCGCTCTACGCGGGTGACGTTCCCTGCGGCGTCGGTGCTCGTCACGACGGCGTGGTAGCTGCCGTTGCGCAGCCATACCAGGTGCGTGTCGGTCGCCCCGGAGCCGGTTGCGGTGATGGTCTTCTGCCCGGTGACGGCGAGCGCGTAGGAGGCGCCGGCTTCGGTGTTGACGTCGATGCGGGTGGCGCCCTCGAGAGCTGTCGGGACGTGCGGGGTCAGCGTGGTTGTTGGCTTCGTGGCATCAACGGTCACGACGATGGCGTCGGTCTCGTAGCTGGAGTTCTCGGCGGCGTCGGTGGCGGTGACGATGTAGTTGTGGTCGCCGGTGGGGGCCGTGAAGGTGATGGTCTGCTTGCTGCCGGTGGCCTTCTTCGTGGCGACGGTGCGCCCGTCCTCCTGCACGGTGATCGTGGAGCCCTTCTCGGCGGTCAGGGCGAGCGCGACGAGGCCACCGGCCTTCGCCGTCGAGGCGGCGACCTCCGGGGTGTCCGGGGCGTCGAAGTCGGGTTCGATGTCGTCGTACAGCGGCGCGGCCTCGGGCAGGGCTTCGATGCTCGGGCAGTACGTGGAGATGCCCTTGTCGCCACAGACGTACGAGCCGCTGTCCGAGGGACAGGAGTGCGCGGCATGGCAGCCGTCGCGGTGTGCCGAGGCTGACGGCGCACCTGGGATGGTCAGGGCCAGTGACGCAGCAGCCAAGGCTCCTGCGAGGAGAGCGCGGACCAGGTTGCGCGCGGGCGGAACCAGCGATCGCCGCGTTCGCTTGGTGGTGTCGCTGGCCCTGGTGCTGTGGCGACGTGAGGTGTGGAGGCATGGAGTCATGGCGAGGTGTTCCCTGGGTCCCTGTCTGATGTGGTGTCGGCCAGAGTCCTGACCGCGGCGTGAGTTCGGGACAGGGTCGCAGATTCGGAGCCGGTCGGGGCGTTTTGGACGTATTTGGCGAGACGAGCCGGCCGGGATGCCCATGCTCACAAGCCGATTCAGCGCAAGGCCGCTCTGAGCCAAGCCGGCGGAAGAACGCGGGGTTCGTCTCGGGACGGGCCCGGACGGCCCAGGGCACGTCCCTGCCGCCGCTGGTGGCTCGGCGACCAGTGTTCGGCGCTGGTGGTCTACTCGCAGGCGATGCCGTCACCGTCGCGGTCGAGCCTGCGGGAGTATCCCAGCTCGCCGACGTGGATCGGGGCGGCGCCGGCCGCGCGTACGGCCGTGCAGTTCTTGTAGTACTCCTCGCCTGCCGGCTTCGGGGTGGGGACCACAGCCGGGGCCGGGGCTGGCGGACGGGTGGGCGCCGGGCTGGACGTCTTGACCGGTGCGGGGCTCGCGGCTGGTTTCGGGAGCGCTGAGGCGGAGGCGTCTGTGGGGAGCGGCTGTCCACGGCACGTGGACAGGACGCGGGCGATCGCGTCGCGCTCGGGTGCGGTCACCCACAGGTGGTACTTGGCCTTGATGGCGACTTGGCGGGCCACGTACGGGCAGCGGAATGTCCTGTTCGGCGGGAGCCAGGAGGCGGCGTTCGAGGCGCCCTTCTGCTGGTTCAGGTGCCCGTCCGCCGCGAGGAGGACCAGCGGGTCGTTGGCGTAGCCGCGTCGGGTGTCGGCGTTCCACTGCTGCGCGCCGGACTGCCAGGCGTCAGCGAGGGCGACGACGTGGTCGATCTGGACCAGGGAGGAGGTGCCGGCGCCGCGGGTAAACGAGACCGCCCGGCCGGAGTAGGGCTCTGTGAAGGATCCGGTCAGCACGACGCACCCGTTCGTGCCCGCCTTCAGGGCCGTCTTGCGCAGGTCGCGGCGCAGGATGTCGTTGCGGGTGTCGCATCCGTTGTGACCGAAGGCGACGCTGACGTCGTCGCTCCACGCCTGGCCGAACTGGGCCCGCGTGTACCCGGTCATGGGGGCTCGACCCTTGACCGGCAGCCTCGCCAAGACCGCCGCGGCCGTGCCCGTTGCGCTCGCTGGGGCTGGGGAGGTGCTCGGCGCCGTGGGGCTGCTCAACTTCTGGCCCGCCGTGGTCTGCGCTGGGACGCTCGAGGCGCCGGCGGCCGGTTCGACGGTGGCCGCGTCCTGCCCCGGGCCGGTCGCGGCGCTGAGCGTCTGGCCCGCAACCTGCGGCGGTGCGGTGGAACCGCGCTCGTCACCGGTGGCCGAGCTGGCGCCCCAGGCGATGAGACCCACGGCAGAGAGCGCGACGACGCGCTTCGGTGTCCACTTCATGATCTGGATGTGCTGCCGTTCCCGTCAGGCAGCGGAACCCGTTCCCGCTGCTGCGGCGCCAGTGTGGCACCTCACGCCGACATCGTCGTCCGCCAACGTCCAGATCCCCAAGGCGCTCGGTGGTAGCCCCATACGCGCGCTCCGCTTGCCTTGTTGCCGCCCTGGTGACTCTCCGCCGATGGGAAACCGACCTCCAGCCGCGGCCGCAGCCTGCAAAGCCCCCCATCGAGGCCTGAGCGCCCCGGGAGATGCGGGCCTTGCATGACTCCTCCGGCGCGTATTCGGACAAAACACCTCGCCCTCGGCGTCGGTGGTCGAAGATGTGCAGGCACATCACAGCAAAACCACAGAGAGCACCCACACATGAGTGAGAGCAAGGCCCTTTTCGATCGCGGCCCACAGACGGAACACACAGTCCCACTGCCCACTACGCCGACCGAGCAGCTGGACCAGCCCCCGCTTCCGCAGACGGACGCTCCGCAGCCGTCGAAGAGCAAGAAGCACTGGATCGGCTATCCCGTCACGGCACTGGTCGCACTCGGGATCGGCGCCTCGGGAGGCAACGGCGCCCCCAGCCCCGCGCCCGCAACTGCGGTCCCGGTCACCATCACGCAGACCGTGACCACCGCCGAGCCCGCAGTGACTATCACACAGACCGTCCGCGAGACCGTGAAGGCCGCCGCGGCGGCTCCGGTGTCGAAGGCAGCCCCCGCAGCGAAGATCGTCGTGCCGGACGGGGTGGGCCTGAACTACCAAGAGGCCCAGGACCAGTGGCGTGCGGCCGGACTCGTTGTGGGAGTCGCCGTCGACGCCACCGGCGCCAACAGGCTCCCGGTCCTGGACTCAAACTGGGTCGTGCTGTCGCAAGACCTGAAGGCCGGCACACGCGTCGACGCTGACTCCGTGATCACCGCGACGGTCAAGAAGTACACCGACGGATAGGACCGCAGCTAGTCGCAGTTCCCCGCCCGACGACGCGCCTATTGCTAGGGGTTCCTCCACGAGCGGGGTTCGATGCAAAGCGCCCGTTCTGCGCCAACCCGTGTCCATCCCGTCTGCCCGGTCGGAAAATGACCGGGCGCACAGGGGGCACGACAAACAGAAGCAATACCCGAGTCAGCGTCCTCATCCACGAATCGCGACACCCCAGAAGGGGAGATACACCCATGTCCGAGAACACCCCGCCGCCGTACGGCACGTACCCGCCTGCCGCTCAGCCCGCCGCCGACCTCCCGCCGCGCAGCGCCGCCCCGACCGGGGGCCCCGGCAACGCGCCGAGCGACTTCTCGAATCTGACGACACCGCCCACCCGGCAGCCGCAGCCCCGCTCGAAGCGCAAGCCGCTCATCATCGCCGCAGCTGTCGTCCTCGTCGCTGGCCTCGCCGCTGGCGGCTACGCGATCTACAGCAAGGCCACCGCGCCGAAGCCGATCGCGGCTGCCGCCACGAAGTGCAACCTCAAGGCCGAGGTGGGCGACGACGGCCACACCCTGTCGATGTTCAACGTCGGTGCGCGGGAGGACCAGTTCCCCGGCCCCGACGGACTCGACGGCCTCGTCTGCGTGACGAAGGCGCTCAACATGCCCGCGCGCGCCTTCGACCACATGTTGTCGACGAGCCGCGAGGACGGCTGGCAGGAGGAGATGTGGGGCGGCATCAAGGCCCGCTGGTCCTTCTACCCCGTCAAGGGCGTGACCGTCACGTTCACGGACTGACCACCCGCACAGCACGGACTCACACCGTGACATCCGCACATGCCGCTGGTTGCGCAGCGTTGCAAGACCTGTCGCCCTCACCCGTGAGATTCGATCATGATGAGCAGATGGACCCCGCCATCGCCGCAGTAACGGCAAAGGCTTAGTCACCTGGGTTGGGGAAGTCGACCGGTGGAGCGCCCACGTCGAGCTCAGCGAACACGACCCCAGCGGTGAGTCCAGCGAACACTACTCGGCCGCGGACGCTGTGGCTTGGGGGCGAGAGCGCACGGATTGGGTCCTCGTCGTCACCGAACCGCTGCAGTGGGCCGGATCGCCGGAGAAGCAACCGTCGGACGTGCCTCGCATCTGGCGGGCGCCAGCATGATCGACCGGCCTGCCTCGCTAGACATGAAGCGAGGCAGCTGAGCCCGCGGACGTACTCATTTGCCGCGATCGGTCATCCGGCTCCGGGCGAGTTTGCTCTGCTGGCCCTGGCGAATGATCGCCCTCGACCTCGGGCAGAGGGTCGCGAGGACCGTTCCGGCTACTCCTTCTTGGCGGTGGGGTCGTCCAGTTCCGCCTGGGGAGCGTTCTTCCGGACGGACTCGATGCCCGCCAGGCAGGCCCGATGGGTTTCGTAGTGCTCGCTGGTCGCAATCACCTGACCGTTGGTGGCGACCAGGTTGAAGTGGTAGCCCTTGCCCGGCTGGTGGATGACGCGGAACTTCGCAGCCATGTCGTCTCCTTCTTGGATGCCTGTTACAACCTGAAGCGCTCCTACCCGCCCCACGGCATCGGCTACCCGGCGAGCGTGCAGCTACGCGATGTGGTGGGCCGGGCACCCGCCACCGGGATGCCAAGGGCAGCGGTAGCGTGACACGATGTACGCCGCACTCGGGGACTCGATCTCGATCGACGACTACGCCGGCGGCGCCGGCCGCGGCGGGGCCAGCCTTCTGGCGGTCAACGAGGACGAGGGCTTCCCGGAGTGGTCCGGCAACGACCTGCGCAGCCGCTGGCCCGACCTGCCGTTTCAGATGTTGGCCACGGACGGGGCCACGTCCCGCACCGTCCTGCAGGAGCAGGTGCCGCGTCTGCTGGGCTCCCCGGGCCGGGCGTCGGTGGTCACCCTGACCGCAGGAGGCAACGACGTCCTCTCCTGCTACGGCGACACCCGGGCGGCGCTCGAGGCGGTCCGCACCGTGACGGGCCGGCTCGACACGATCCTGGGCCGCCTCGAGTCCGTCACCACCAGCGAGGGGATCGTCGTCGTCGGCACGGTGTACGACCCCAGCGACGGCACCGGGGACGTCGCCAAGGTGGGCCTGCCGCCGTGGCCGGACGTCGTGAAGGTCCTCGAGGAGCTCAACGCCGGGATACGCGGACTGGCCGGTGAGCGCGGCGCGCGCCTGGCGGACATCCACGCCCGGTTCCTCGGCCATGGTCTCTCCGTAGGCGACCCCGCCCAACCCAGCCCTCGCCCTTCCAGTCGGGAGCTGTGGTACTGCCATGTCATCGAGCCAAACGCGTGGGGAGCCAGTGCGGTCCGCGCCGCGTTCTGGGAGGCCATCACCGCTCCCGCTGCGGCCGGCAATATCAGAACCGGCGTTGAGCCAGAAGGGGCATGAGCGGCGCTGTGGCGTGGTCTGAGCCACTGGCCCCGTAGAGCCCGAGATACGGGCCACCGGCTCAACCGGCTTCTGTGGGGCGCCGGCTCAGCCGGCTTCGGCAGGGTCCAGGTCTGGTCTGGCGCGGTGCAGTCGCGCAGCGTGACGGAGCACCCCCGCGGCCGCTGAGGCATCGGCTTCCACCTCGACGACAAACGGCGCCACGGCTGTCACCTTCGTAGGTTCGGCCGAGCCCCAGGCGAACGTGCGCTCGAAGCTCTCGCCAGTCGGGTGCAGCAAGGGTGAGAGAGATCTGCCGACCGCCTTGGACAGCGACGTCGTCGACCCAGCAGTGACCGGCTGTCCCTCTTGGTCGACCTCACCAAGGAACGCGAGCACCAGCCCGGTCGAAGCCGCCACGTCACCGGTAAACCCGATCGCGAGCATGTCCAGCGTGCGCCTAGCCTTGACCTTCCACCAGACGCGTTGACCCGGCGTCCTCGGGTAGGTGCTCCCGGCGTCCTTGATGACCAGGCCTTCGATGCCGCCAGCCGTCAGCGTGCTGAACCACTCACGCGCCAGGACCAGATCGTCCGTTTGCTGGCACAGCACGATCGGAGAGCCCATGCCGCCCAGGGCCCGCTCGAGCACGGCACGCCGGTCCCGCAGCGGCCGGCCCCGCAGACCCACATCCCCTGCCGCGAGCACGTCGAAGACGACGAGCTGCGCGGGCCGTCGCGCGGCCACCGTGCGGATCCTCCGACCGGCTGTCATCCGAGCCTGCAACCCCCTCGAAGTCCAACCGCCCCGCAGCCGGGTCCCACGCGATCACCTCCCCGTCCAGCACCAGGTCCTCGGGCAGTCGCGCGGCCAGCACCGGCGTGAGATCCGGGAACAGGGGCGTGAGGTTGGTGCCGTTGCGGGAGTAGATGCCCCCGGAGCCCACGAGAGCGCGGTAGCCGTCCCACTTCGGCTCCCACACCGGGTTTCTGGCTCCCGGTGGCGTCAGCTCGTCCACAGGCCGCGCCAGAGCGACCGGCGCATGCAGCGACACCACAGCCATGCGGTCAACACTGCACTACTCGCCAGATGGTCGGTCGGCCCTGCACCACCGTGAAGAGTCTTGCTTCGAAAGAGCCGGGTCTGCGCAGACCACCCCACCCCTCCCCTGGGCCTTCGGGGGACCACCCTTCGGCACTGCTGACTTCGATCTCTGCATTGCACAACGAACGCGAAAGGAGGCCCAAGATGGCCGCTCGCAGACCCACCATCACGGCCGGCGCCCGCCTGGTCGAGAGCATCGAGGGCGAGATGGCCGCGATTGGCATAGAGCCCGACGCCCGGGAGCGTGTGCTGCTGCTGCGAGCGGCCGCGCTGGCGGACCGCATCGAGTTGCTCGAGGCGATCGTGGACCGCGAGGGCCTCATGGTGACGTCGCCGAACGGGCACGGGAAGATCCACCCGGCAGCGGTCGAGGCTCGCGCGTGCTCCGTCGCTCTTCCCCGGGTGCTCGGCGGCATCGTGATCGGTGACTCGACGACCGGGAAGGACCCGGTGAAGCAGAAGGCGGCGCAGACCCGCTGGCGCGTGCACAACGAGCTCAAGTCTCGGCGGGGTGCCTGATGGGCCGCCCGATCGGCGGGCGGGCGGCTGCCGGCCCGTCAATTCCCCCAGAGCTCGCCACGTTCGATCCCGCTCAGTGGGGGGATCCGGCGGACCGAGAGTCCGAGCTGGCCAAGGACTGGGGGCCTCTGCTCGCCGAGGACATCCTCCGCAGCCACCGGTGGAGCCAGGCGCGGCGGGACTGGCTGCTCGGGACCGGCTTCGACCGGTCGGTTTTCAGGGGCGCGAGCGCGACCGGCGCTCCGCCCGCACACACGACGACAGGAACACGCTCATGACGCTCCAAAGTTCGACCCGGGCCCGGCGTTCGACAAGGCCTACAAAGAACTGACCGCGACAGCCGCGCAGACCTATGGGCTCGCGTCTGAACAACCAACACTCAGCACCGCTTTCACGGCCGGCAACCCCGCCGCGCTCCCGGTCGTGAGCGTGTCGCTGCAGCCATATGGCTGCAGCCGCGGGCACCCTGACGTGCATGACCGCCACCACGATCGTCGCCGCCATGCTCGCCGCGGGCGCGAGCATTGTCGCCGCAGTCTTGTCCTGGCGCTCGGCTCAAGACAGTCGCCGCGAGGCCCGGGCAGCTCTGCGCGTGAACCAGCTCGTCAGCGCTCATGACCGCGAGGTGGAGCGCTTTCGCGACGACGTGTCAGGCTTCGTGCGCGCGCTGGTGGCGGCCGGCATGGAGGGCGAGGGGGGAACTGTCGCCGGCGCTGCCGTGATAGCCATGAACTCGCTATGTACCGAAGATCTGCGCAAGATGGCGAACGAGTTGGCGCAGCTGCGGATGGGCCGGACGGCGGCGGGCATCGACGATCTCGTGCATCAGCTCGAGGATGAATCGCGCGCCATTCTCCGGCGCGCCGACAACCAGCGGCGCACACTGCTGGCGTGAGCGCGTCCGAGGGCTAGTGACTCTCACGCACTAACTCGCGTCAGGAGCTCGGCGGCGAGCCACTGCTGCCCGAACGCGCCGTCCGACTCGATGAGGTAGACGACCCGCGCAATCCTATCGAACTGGCGTTCGACTTCTGCTGCGACACGGGCGCACAGGCCCGCATCTGACGGTCAGGTTCCCAGTCAGGGTCTACCTTCTCTGACAACCGGCCGGGATTTCGGCCAGAAGTAGTGAGCCGCAGGGGGCAACAGCATGAGCCGGACGATGACCGTCACCAGGATCAGCTACGGGGAGGTCCGCACTCGCAATCCGCTCAAGAAGGCTCTCGACGTGTCCGACCTACCTGATCATCGAGACCTTCTCTTGCTCATCCACGGGCGCTTCAAGCACCTCCCCGAGAGCGCCATGGTCGACAACGCCAAGAAGTCCTACGCCAAGATCACGCGGCTCGACCCGGTTGGTCGGCGACTACTGGTCAGCGTGGAGTGCGGAAACTTCGGCGAGACCGGCCGCGTGGTCGATGTCATCAACCACAAGGAGACGCACAAGCATGGCGACGACGAGGCCCACGTCGTCGTGCTTCGGGCGCTTTTCCTTGTCCCCTTAAAGAGCCGGACAGCCCTGATGTTCGTCGAACACGGACGGGGTCGTAGCGCTGGGGCGAAGCTCCTCGACGCCATGCGAAAGGCCTGGATCGATGACTACAGCCTCCACACTCTGCACACCGAGACCATCACGCGACAGGACGCATGGCTGCAGGCTGCAGAACTGGAGGGTGTCAGCGCGACGGTGTATGGGCACACCCGGGACGTGGCCGACCAAGCCATCCCTAGCAAGCTTGGTGACTTGCACATGGAGCTCAGGCCCCCTAAGGGTCAGCGGTGGCTTGACCGCGACATCTGGTACGCGCTGGCACAGCGCAAGTTGAAGCGGGCCGAGTTGTTGGGGTTGCCCGACGACCTCGAGCCCGATGAGGTGCGCGTACAGGTGGGCGACGGACAGCAGACGAAGACGTTCGTTCTCGGAAAGGAGAAGACGCCCTCGGTTCGATATCTGCTGTCCGAGGACGGCGAGCCTCCGCTGTCTGACTCCGCCTTCGTCGATTTCTGCTTCGACGAGGTGAAATCCGGTTCCTTCGACTCTGTCGGCGTCCAATGGCACACTGACCAGAACAAGGGTGGTTGGACGGCATCCGATCTCGAGGTGAAGTGGGGGAACTGACGTGTCGAAGACATCGGTTCTGCAGATCGTCACGGACCACCTCGACACGCTGCGCGACTCGAAGACCGACAGGCCGGCGATAGGCGACTATGTGCTGTTGTTCGGAGTGCCGATCGGGATCGGTGTGGTGGTCGGATGGAAGGGCCCGGGCATCACGGACGTGGGCCAGATCATCGCCGGGTCCGCGGTTCTGGTCGGCTTCACTTTCGGCTTGATCGTCTACGTCTTCCAACTTCGTGTTGAGGTCACGCGGGATCCCCGAGTGCCCAAAGGGCGAACGCTCACTCGGCTGATCGATGAACTGTTCGCCAACCTCTCCTACACCGTGATAGCCGGTTTGGTCGCGGTCGCTGCGCCCATGGTGGCAGCCGCTTTCCGCGCCGACGGCACCGAGCCCCTCGGTCCTTGGTGGACGGGTGCGGTGCTCGCGCTCATGGCCCACTTCATCTTGGATCTGGGCATGTGTTTGAAGCGGACTCACCGCGCGTACCACGAACTGAGTATGTGACGGCGCGCTTGCATGCCTTACCCAGGCCGCCAGGTGCTCGATGTGCTTCCCGAGTTCGTGGGCACGGCCTCGACGCGGCAGACCGCTGAGCAGCGGGCGCGACTGCTGGAGTTCTGCGCCGAGCACTATGCCGCCGGCCGGTCGATCCACGAACTGGCCGAGATGACGGGCCGTACTCAGTCCGCAGTGCGTCGCGCGCTCGACCAAGCCGGCGTGCGTCGTCGCGGTCGTGGTGCGCCGCCGATGTACGAGCCCCACTGAGTGGCGCGGCCCGCCCGGGGTGGGGGTTGAGCAGGCCGCGCCCTGATGCCGACGGTGGGGAACCGGGCAGCAGACGGCCCGTCGAGTTTGGGGGAACCGACGGGCACGCGAGGGCGATTGTGCCCGAGGCGGCCGTAGCTGGTGAGGCTTTCGCTAAGACCGCCCCGAGCTTTTCCGGGTCCGCGGCGGGCTGCGTGAGCGCGCCCGCCGAGCAGGGGGCATCGACGGGCGCGCGAGCAGCACGGTCCACTTGGCGGCCGAGCGGATCAAGTGCGGACACGTCCCTAGAGCAGGGCATGATGTCGGGCCTCGACCCCCCAAGACGGGCCACCGGTCCGCTCCCGAGGCGTCAAGGTGTGAAAATGCGGAAATCGGGCTCACTCGCAGTGACACCGTGGCACGGTGGGCTAGACACTGGGGGGTGTCTCGGGAAGCGGCTTTCCTGGCAAGGGGCGCAGAATATCGTGCGGTGTGGAGTCGCGGGCGGGCGCTGCCATCGTGAGGGGGGACTTGCGGCGGCAGCGCCCTGGCACGCTCGGAAGTGCTGTAGTCCTAGCGTGTCAGGCGGCGCGAGCGCGCCCTTGGGGAGGTGGAGGACTCGGCGACGCCCCCTTCATCATGGCGGAGGTTGCGTGGGCGTCTTGGGAATGGGCCCCATCCGGTCGGTATCTCGCGGCTAGCACAGAGCAATGAGAGCCCCGCCCACCGTGAGGTGAGCGAGGGCTCTGCGCTGTCCCTTCCTGGCGTGGGGCGCCCGGGTCAGCGGTGTTGCGATCTGGTCGTGAGCTCACGGTACGACTTGGGACCGACACTGCCCCCTGACGTCCCCAAAGGCAGCCCCGCGTGTGGCACGCTCACAGCCATGTTCACCGGGTACGAGACGACGACCAAAGAGCCGCCGAAGCACGCGGTTGCCCCGGGCAGCGCAGTTGCGCTGTGCGGCCGCACAGTCTTGGCGTTCGGCCCGACGTGGGACATCTTTCAGGCGCCGCCGGAGCCGGACCGCTGCCCCAACTGCGATCAGCTCGCCCGAACGGCGCTCTGACCCCCCGGGGCACCCCACTCCCCCGCCACCCCGCCTGACCGCACCTCAGTCAACTGGCAGCCGCTCCCCCCGACGTCTTTTTCTTGTCCCGACAAGAGTGGTCGCTGCTCCCCTGTCTTCGGCGCGTCATGCGGCATGCCTAGGGGCCGGCAGGCACCCTATGGGCATGGCAGCAGATTGGGGCGCGACGCTCCCGGCACTCGCAGGCGTGGCGCTTGGCGGAGGCTTCTCGTACCTCGTGATGCGCGGACAGGTGAGTGCGGAGCGCGAGCAGCGACAGCGGGATCGACTCAGCCAGGTGATCGCCGACTACTGGGCAGCGATAGACCGGTACGCCACAGCCAGCGAGGAGCTCTTCGTCGCGAACCATCAGCTCAATCAGGCCAAAGAGCACGCGCAGCCGGTCGAAAGCATCAGAGCCGATGGGACGAGGCCGTGGCGACGCATCGAGCCACCAAGGCGGCATGTCGAGAATTGCTCGGCAAGGTGCGGATCTTCTTCCCGGAGCTCGAGCTCTGCGCGTACGAGCTGCTGCTTGCCTCAGGGCCGATCGCCCCAGGATACGAGTCAGACCAGGAGGAAGAGCGCGACAGTAAGCTGCACGCCTTCGAGGCTGCCGCGCGCGAATCTCTTGGGGTCCGGATCAGGCCCGGCACGGAGTTTTTCGTCCCAGCCGGCAAGTAGCGGACGCTGTTCAACGCTGAGGTCGCTCGGTGGCGCCGGCAGCGATCCAAGCGCGGAGCTCGTCACGTGGGATCACCGGCTTCGTCAGCTGTCGGCCGGCCACCACGGCATACCTGGGCACGAGGTCGCCGGCCCGGACGGCGCGCCGGATGACGTCGACCGAGTAGCCGGTGGCAGCTGAGGCGCCTGCGTAGTCGTAGGAGACGGGCTCGATCACGTACTCGCTCACGAAGCGTCAGCCTAGGGCCGCGGCTCTAGGGCGGCTTGCTCGGGCGCGTACCGGGGGGTGTGGCTCCGGTTCAGCTGCTACGCGTTCACCCGGGGCGACGACCGCGCGCCACCGCCTGAGGCCTGCGCTGCTGAAGCTCCAGGCGGTGGCGCTGCGGATCCACTACCCATCGGCACGCAAGAGCCCCCGCTCACCGTGAGGCGAGCGGGGGCCCGGTGCTGGCTCGGCAATGCGTGGGCGTGGGGCCCCTGCCGAGCCAGCGGTGTTGTGATTTGGTCGCGGGGGGAACGCTACGTCACACCACCGAGAGTCGAAGGCCGTGCGGCCGCTCACCCCCCACTGAAGCCACCCCCGCGCGAGGGGCGGGATTGAGCAGCGGGCCGCTTGTCCTTGGGTTGTCCTTGGGACAGCCACAAACGGTCAACGCAGGCCAACAGGTCGGATCAGCGTTTGTGCAGGTCAGCGGGGCATTGTCACGTCAATCAACGGTTGCCCACGGTGCGGGGAGAGTTCGAGATGTACTTCGACCTCTGAGCCCTCAGCGGGCTCGACCCGCAGAACCACTGGGATGACGGCGTTCTGGTCCGCACTCGGTCCGCATGATGACTGATCCCACGAGTCCGCTCGCGCTGCCAGCACCACTGCAACGGCAGCGCGAGCGGACTCGTCTGCGTCCGGCCACTCGTGAGCGCCCTGCACGCAGCCGCCCCGGCTCGACCGGTGGTCACCACCGCTGCCAGCGGACCGGGCCGACCCGGATCAAGAACTGCACATGGTTGCTGGCTCGCGGCCGAGGCTCGGTCCGGCGGACCTCGAGCGGCTGCCGCATGGGTGATCGACGCGCACGGTCGTAGTCCGCGCGTGCCTGCCCGTCGCCCAGGACGGCATACGCGTCCATGACCCGCCGGAGTGCCTCGTCGCGTCCGTCGTCGACGGTCTCGACGATCGACGTTGCGTGCTCACTGCGGGTGTCCGGGTGGTGCCGGCGCGCGAGCGCCCGGTAGGCGCGCCGGATCTGCTCGGGGGTGGCGGACGGCGCAATCCCCAGGACCGCATACAGGTCACCGCTCGCCGTCATGGATCCGCGGCTCCTCCCTGTCGTGGACAGCGCTCCCGGCCGCACTCGAGGTGCGGGCCGGGACCGCACGTGCTGTCGGCCTTCGAGGACCCCGGCCGGTGCGAACCGGTACGCCGTCAAGGCGTGGGCGTCGCGCTTGAAGCGTCAGGCGCGCGAACAGCGAACGCACCGACCGGGGCAGCTCCCTCGTCCAAGGACCACGCCGTGGCCACAGCCTGCCTTCGGGCCCCGACGGGCAGGCCCTGGCTCAGGCCCCGATGGCCTGCCGGTCCTCGGTCGTGCCGCTGATCTCGATCTTGCGAGGCTTGGCCTGCTCGGCCACCGGGATCGTCAAGGTGAGCACCCCGCCGTCGTAGCGGGCCTCGATGTGCTCGGTGTCGAGGTTGTCGCCGAGCACGAGCTGCCTGCTGAACACCCCGAAGGGGCGCTCCGCGGCGATGAGCTGCTTCTCGTCGTGACGGGACCGGCGTTCGGCCTTGACCGTGACGACGTTGCGCTCGACGTCGAGGTCGATGCCGTCCGGCGCCACGCCGGGAAGGTCGAACTCGACATGGAAGGTGTCACCCTCGCGCCACGCGTCCATCGGCATCAAGGACGAGCGGGCGAAGGACCCGCCGCTGCCGAGCACCTGCTGCGTGAGTCGGTCCAGCTCTCGGAAGGGGTCGGTGCGCATCAGCATCATGTTCACCTCCATCGCTTGCTGTGATGCTCCTCGGAAGGCCATGATCGCGCCTTGCGATCTATGGCATGCGCCATAGATTTGGTATACCACTCGTACCACCCTGAGACAAGAGGACGCGAAGGCCGCGCGGGCCCATCCGTGAGGCCTTCTCGCCAACCCGGCCATGGAGGCCAGATGCGTGTCGGTGATCCGACGCCGACCGGGTACGACGCGAGCATGAACGACGCCTCCCCCGATCTCGAGCGGTTCGTGCGCGCCCAGGACGCGGGCGGCACCTACGCCGCAGCGCTCGCCGAGATACGCGCCGGCACCAAACGTGGCCACTGGATGTGGTTCGTGCTCCCTCAGGTCCGTGGGCTGGGGCGCAGCGAGATGGCCCGGTCGTATGCCGTGTCGGACCTGCCCGAGGCCCGCGCCTACCTGCGCCACCCGGTCCTCGGTCCGCGACTGCGCGAGTGTGCGGCGGCCCTCGATGCGCTCGCCACGGACGACCCCGTGCACGTGCTCGGACCGGTGGACGCGACCAAGCTGCGCTCGTCGATGACCCTGTTCGAGCGGGCCGCGGCGGATGCATCGGAGGCCGAGCCCTTCGCTCGCGTGCTCGAGCACTTCTTCGGGGGCCGCCGCGACGACGCCACCATGACGATCCTCGGCTTGTGAGCGGCCTCGACGGCGGCTTGCCGTCTCCGGCTCTCGTGACGAGCTGACGGCCGGCTCGACGAGATCACGGCCAGCGAGCCGCGCGCTGCCGGACAGCGGGCCAGCCAGCCGGCGAGCCGGCGAGGGCAGTCACGCGGTGCCGCGCCTTCCACCGTCCGACACGCCGTCGTGCTCGGCATCCCACCGAACCGCCTTGAAATGTGCACCTAACGGACAATTCGGGTTAGGCTATGGCACCCGCGTTCGCAGGTGCTCTGACGGCCTCTCTCCACGCCCGGGATCACAACACCACACCCCTCGCGCCCTGCCACCCTGCCTTGCGCTCGGGTGGATCCGTCCATCCCGTCCGGGAGACCCATGAACCACGTCATCCTGCCTCGGCGCCTGCGCGCGCTCGGGCTGCTCGTCTCAGCAATCGCGTCCGTCGCGATCATCTCGTCCGTGGCACCGGCGGCCAGCGCCGGTGACGGAGCCGCCGTGCCCGCGACTCCCACCGGCCTGCCGGTCGCGATCGAGGGACTCTCGCCCTACGTCCCGCCCACGGGGTGCGACCTGCGCACCCGGACCGGCTCGGCGAAGCTCGCCCAGCTCATCCAGGCGACCTACGACAACACGTACGCCCTCTCACGGACCTGCACGTCGGCCACGACGCCGTCCTCGGAGCACTTCGACGGCCGTGCCATCGACACGTTCTTCAACGTGCGCGACGCCACGGAGCGCGCAGAGGCCAGTGCCCTGCTGACCTGGCTGATCGCCTACGACAAGGCCGGCAACCACTACGCCAACGCACGTCGCCTCGGCGTCATGTACATCATCTGGAACAACAAGATGTGGAGCTCCTACCGCTCGTCCGAGGGATGGCGCCCGTACAGCACGTGTGCCGACACTCCCTCAGCGGCGTACGACACGGCGTGTCACCGCAACCACGTGCACCTCAGCCTCTCGTGGGAGGGCGCGAACGGGCGTACCTCCTTCTGGACCAAGCAGGTCGCCCCGGTGGACTGGGGTCCGTGCCGTCCGGCCGACCTCAACTGGTCCGAGGGTCAGGCTGCGCCGAACCCGTCCCGGTGCCCGAGCCACCCGGTCGTCAAGGCTCCCTCGGGTGCGAGCACGCTGCTCAAGGAGATGGTCCCGCGGTCGGGCATGGTGCTGCGGCCGGGCATGGCGGGTCCGGCGGTCACCACGCTGCAGAAGGCCATCGGCCAGGTCCCGGCGACCGGCACCTTCGCCTCGGCCACGACGAGCCGCCTCAAGGCCTGGCAGAGCACGCACGGCCTTGGCCCCACGGGCGTCACCTACCCGTCGACGTGGCGGGCCCTGCTCGCCGCCAACGGCATGCACTGACAGGGTGTCCGCACGCGGACGACCCGAGCAGGAACAACGGACGTCCTCCCGCGCCGCTCAGGCGGCGCGGGAGGACGTCGGTGCGTAGGCGTGGTCGACGGCCGAACGCACCCGACTGTGCGGCCACGTCGCAGCGATGAGCACGATGAGGGCCAGGCAGACGGCCGCGCAGACCGTGACGGCGAAGTAGGGGTTCGAGTGCTGTCCGACCCAGCCGGCCGCGAGGTACGACAGGCCGGCCGCAGCGATCGAGACCGACCCCGCGAGGCTGAAGATGCGCCCCCGCAGGGCGGGCTCCGTCACGAGGGCGAACGTCGCCTGCAGCGGCACCATGAAGGCCTGCATCATCCCGGACAGGAAGAACAGGACGGCGACCAGCCAGATCGGTGGCCCGAAGGCCGTCAGCAGCAGGGGGATCGGCATGGCGAGGGCCAGCGGCACGATCGAGCGGTTCTGCTGGTGCACGTCTCGGCGGCCGATGAGGATGATGCCGACGACGGCCCCGACGATCGGCGAGGCCATGAGCACACCACCCCACCCGTTCTGGCCGGCGATCGGCAGCGCCAGCGCCTCGGGTGCGACGATGCCGAGGCACGCAACGGCACTCAGCGTCACCAGTCGCGCGAGGACCGGGTGACGGGCGAGGTCCCCCGCCGCCGTCGTCAGGTCGCGCGCGAAGCCACGCAGGCCGCGACCCCGTTCACCGGAGACCGGTCTCAGCTCCACCACGAAGAGCGTGACCAGGGCTGCGATGACGAACGTCAGCAGGTCGAAGAGCAGTCCGGTCTCGGGGCCGACGAGCACGATGAGCCCACCGCCGACGGCCAGCCCGATCGCCTGGTTGAACTGCTCCGACATCGCCCCGAGGCCGACGGCCCGGGCGTAGAGGTGGCGGTCGTCGAAGAGGTCCGTGACGAGGACCAGGTAGGACGCCGTCGAGGCGCCACCGATGAGCTCGAGTCCGAACAGCACGAGGAACATCAGCCAGAGACTCGAACCGTTCAGCACGAGCCACATGAGGCCCAGCACGCAGGTGGCCCGCAGCAGGTGCGACCAGATGAGGACCCACTTGTAGGGGAACCGGTCGACGACGGGACCGATGAGGCTACGCCCGAAGAACGTCGGCACGAGGCTCACGGCGAGCGTCGTGGCGGTGGCGAGCGGCGAGTCGGTGCGCTGGTAGACGACCGCCGCGATCGTGACGCGCGCGATGTAGTCACCCCACATCGACAGCGCGTTGGCCAGGAACACCGGCAGGTACCGCGGAACGCGGAGGACGGCGGCGTACGTCGGCGTACGGTCGCCCTGCCCCTGGCTAGGATTCACGTGACGACGCTACCCCGTGGTGGGGAGTCGTAAAAGTTGAAATCAGTGGCGTGGCGGGAGCGCCGGGCAACCCGACGCCACAGCTCGGCCAGAGCCGCTCCCTCGCCGGCCGACCGTCCCATGATGCGACCGATCCCGTCGAGGTCGCGCAGGTCCGACGGCACGCTGTCGATGGGTCTCCCGCGCCACAGCACACCGGCATTGCGCATGAGCGCGCCGAGACGCCAGGCCTCTTTGAGCGCCGTGGCGTCCTCCGTCGAGACCAGCCCCTCGGACACGAGCGCCGCCAGGCCGGCCATGGTGCCGGTGACCCGGAGTGACGGGTGCGCGTGGGCGTGCTCGAGCTGGTGGAGCTGCACCACCCACTCGACGTCGGTCAGGCCGCCACGGCCCAGCTTGATGTGGGTGCGCGGGTCGGCCCCGCGTGGCAGACGCTCGCTCTCGACCCTGGCCTTGAGGGTGCGGATGTCGCGCACCTGGCTGTCGGTGATCCCGCCCTCGGGCCACCGCAGCGGGTCGATGAGCCGGAGGAACTCGTCCGCCAGTGGCGGCGGGCCGGCGACCGGGGTGGCACGCAGCAGTGCCTGGAACTCCCACGTGAGGGCCCAGCGGTCGTAGTAGGTGCGGAACGAGTCGACGCTCCGCACGAGCGGGCCGCCCTTGCCCTCGGGACGCAGGTCGGCATCGAGGCCGAGGGCTGGGTCGGGTCCCGATCCCGAGAGGAGCCGGCGCAGCTCCTGGACGACCATCGTCGCCCTGGCCTGGACGGCCTCCTCCGACGAGCCGGCGTGCGGTTGGTGGACGAACATGACGTCGGCATCGGAGGCGTACCCGAGCTCTCCACCACCGAGGCTGCCCATCCCGACGACGAGGATGTCCCCGCCGATGGGTTCGCCCTCACGGTGCTCGACCTCGCGGGTCGCCGCCTCGAGGGCGACCTGGATCGTCGCGCCGGTGAGGGCGGTCAGCGCCGCGCCCACACCCTCGAGGTCGAGGCCTCCGACGAGATCGCCCATGACGATGCGGAGCAGCTCGTGGCGCCGGATCGCGCGGACCGCGGCGACGGCCTCCGCGGCCGAGTCCCGCCGTCCGGCTGCGGCCTGCATCGTCGCCGTGATGGCATCGCGGGTGCGGGGAGTCAGGCCGTGGTCGTCGCCGAGGATCGAGACGCTCTCCGGCGAGCGGACGAGCAGGTCTGCGGCGTACCGGCTTCGGGCCAGGCTGTGTGCGAGGCGGTCGGCCGCCCGTCCCTCGTCCCGGAGCATCTTGAGGTACCAGTGCGTCGAACCGAGCTCGTCGGAGACCCGACGGAAGGACAGCAGACCGGCGTCGGGGTCGGCCTCGTCGGCGAACCAGCCGAGCATCACCGGCAGCAGCGTGCGCTGGATGGCGGCACGCCGGCTGACGCCCGTGGTCAGCGCCTCGATGTGGCGCAGGGCTCCCGCCGGGTCACGGAACCCGAGGGCCAGCAGGCGCTCGCGGGCGGCCTCGGCACTGAGGCGTGCCTCCGTCGGGCTGAGCTTGGCGGCGGCCGCCAGCAACGGGCGGTAGAAGAGGCGCTCGTGGAGTCGGCGCACCTCCCGGGCCGACGCCTGACGGTCGGCCACGACGGCCTGTTCCGGGTGGGTGCGGTGCCCCATGGCGCGTCCGAGTCGACGCAGGTCGGGCTCGGTCACCGGCATGAGGTGCGTGCGGCGCAGCCGGTGCAGCTGGACGCGGTGCTCGAGACAGCGCAGGTGCCGGTACGCGCGGTCGAGGACGGCGGCGTCGTCGCGGCCGACGTAGCCGCCGCGGGCGAGCGCCGCCAGCGCCTCGAGCGTCGTGGCGGAGCGCAGGCTCGGGTCGGTGCGGCCGTGCACGAGCTGGAGCAGCTGCACGCTGAACTCGACGTCGCGCAGGCCACCCGGACCGAGCTTCAGCTGGCGCGCGGCCTCGTTGGCGGGCACGTGCTGCTCGACGCGACGCCGCATCGCCTGGACGTCCTCGACGAACTTGTCCCGTCCCGCGGCCTCCCAGACCATCGGCGAGATCTCCGCCTTGTAGCGCAGCCCGATCTCCTTGTCCCCCGCCGAGACCCACGCCTTGAGCAGCGCCTGGAACTCCCACGTCTTGGCCCAGCGCTCGTAGTACGCCTTGTGGCTGCGGATGGTGCGCACGAGCGGGCCCTGCTTGCCCTCGGGGCGGAGGGCGGCGTCGACGGGCCAGAGGCTTCCCTCGGGTGTCGGGGACGAGCAGGCGCGCATGGTCGCCGTCGCGAGCGCCGTGCCGACCCGCAGCGCCAGGTCCTCGTCGGCACCGTCAGCCGGCTCGGCGACGAAGATGACGTCGACGTCGCTGACGTAGTTGAGCTCGCCACCTCCCGTCTTGCCCATGCCGATGACGGCGAGACGGCATACCTCGTGGCCGTCCCCGTACTCCTCGCGCGCGATGGCGAGTGCGGCCTCCAGGGCCGCCTCCGCCAGCTCGGCGAGGGCCTCGCCGACGGCAGGCATCTCCGTGAGCGGGTCGTCCGACGTGATGTCCAGGGCGGCGATGCGCAGCAGTCCACGGCGGTACGCGATGCGCAGGGCGTCGAGCCGGGTGCGCTCGCCCCGTTCCTCGGTGACGGCGCGCACGAGGTCGGCGCGGACCCGCTCGCCGGTGCGGCGCTCCGCGCGGGCGGCGTCGACCCAGTGCTCTGGATGCCGAACCAGCTCGTCGACCAGCGCGGTCGAGACACCGAGGACGCCCAGGATGCGCTCCCTCCCGACGCCCGGCGTCGCCAGCTCGGCCGCGAAGGCGGAGATGCCCCAGTCCGGGGGGTCACCGCGCCCGCCGAGGGACTCCGCGACCCTGACGAGCCCGAGCAGGCACTGGTCGGGGTCGGCGGTGTCGCCCATGACGGCGGCGAGGTCGTCGAGCTGGCCGTCGGCGACAGCATTGCGGAGCGGGAGCAGCGCACGGTCGCGGATGAGCCCGGCCGCCCGGTCGGGATCGGCGAAGCCGAGCCGGGCGAGGGCGCCTTCGGTCGTGCTGGTGCGTGCTGACATCGGTGTCGAATCGCTAGGTCAGAGAAGCATGGGCGTCCGTCGGTCGGCTCAGAGCCGGGGCAGGTAGCGGTCGAGCTCGAAGCGGCTCACCTCGCGACGGTAGTCGAGCCATTCCTGCCGCTTGTTGCGCAGGAAGAAGTCGAAGACGTGCTCCCCGAGGACGTCGGCGACGAGCTCGCTCTCCTCCATGACCTCGAGCGCCCGGCCGAGTGAGGACGGGAGCGGGTTGATCCCCATGGCCCGGCGCTCGGAGTCGGTGAGGCTCCACACGTCGTCCTCGGTCTCGGGCGGCAGGTCGTAGCCCTCCTCGATGCCCTTGAGGCCCGCGCCGAGCAGGACCGCGAACGCGAGGTAGGGGTTGCAGGCGGCATCGAGCGAACGCACCTCGACGCGCGTCGACTGGCCCTTGTTGGGCTTGTGCATCGGCACCCTGACGAGCGCCGAGCGGTTGTTGTGGCCCCACGTCAGGTGGGCCGGGGCCTCTCCCCCGCCCCAGAGGCGCTTGTAGGAGTTGACCCACTGGTTCGTGACGGCCGCGATCTCGGCACCGTGGCGCAGCAGGCCGGCGATGAACTGACGACCGACCTTGCTCAGCTGGTAGGGCGCCCCAGCCTCGAAGAACGCGTTGGAGTCGCCCTCGAAGAGCGACAGGTGCGTGTGCATCCCCGAACCGGGGTGCTCGGCGAACGGCTTGGGCATGAAGGTCGCATAGATCCCCTGCGTCAGGGCGACCTCCTTGACGACCGTGCGGAACGTCTGGATGTTGTCGGCCATGCTGAGTGCATCGGCATAGCGCAGGTCGATCTCGTTCTGGCCGGGCGCGCCCTCATGGTGGCTGAACTCGACCGAGATGCCCATGTTCTCGAGCATCGTGATGGCGGCGCGGCGGAAGTCGTGCCCGGTGCCGTGCGGCACGTGGTCGAAGTAGCCGGCGTCGTCGACGGGGACGGGGCGGCCGTCGGCGTCTCGTCCCTGCTCCAGGAGGAAGAACTCGATCTCGGGATGGGTGTAGAAGCTGAAGCCGAGATCGGCGGCCTTGCCGAGCGCCCGCTGCAGCACGTGCCGAGGGTCGGCGAAGCTCGGCGAGCCGTCGGGCAGCTGCAGGTCGCAGAACATGCGCGCCGTGCCGGGCGGGTCCCCCCGCCAGGGCAGGATCTGGAAGGTCGACGGGTCTGGCTTGGCCAGCATGTCGGCCTCGTAGACGCGCGCGAATCCCTCGATGGCCGAACCGTCGAAGCCGATGCCCTCGGCAAAGGCCCCCTCGAGCTCGGCCGGAGCGATCGCCACCGACTTCAGGGTGCCGAGGACGTCCGTGAACCACAGACGGACGAACCGGATGTCTCGCTCTTCGATCGTGCGCAGCACGAACTCTTCCTGACGGTTCATGTGTCGATCCTGCCGCATGGCTGTTTCCGGGATGTTGCGACACACGACCCGTGGGACGAGCGCCCTGGCGTGTGCCTTTTCGTGAGCATGCGAAGGGCCCCCGGGACACGTCCCGGGGGCCCTCGCGGTCATGACCCGAGGGTCACTTGAACTTGACCTTGACCTGCAGCTCGTTGCCGCCGTCGGTGGTCTTGCTGACCGTCATCGTCGTGCCCGAGCCGGCCACCTTGGTGGACGCTCCCGGGTTCGCCGAGGACCAGTAGCGGTTGACGTCCGAGTCGTCGAACGTCGGGATCGCCGGCGACGAGGGGACCTCGGTCGCGACACCGTTGCGGTGGAAGGTCACCGCGTCGGTGGCCTCCTGCCCGAAGGTGGCGTCGAACGGCTGGCGACGGTTGCCCAGCATCGTCGTCGTGCCGTTGGCGTTGTTGAGCATGATCGGCGCCGGGCGGGCGTCGACCGGCAGGACCTCACCGGCACCGGGGTGGGCCGACGTGTTGTTGTCGGTGTACTCACCGTTGGCGAACGTCACGAGCATGCCGTTCTGGTACGGGAAGCGCTCGACCCAGTCGGGCTTGGTGCTGCTCCAGCCGAAGTTGTACGGGCCGGTCTTCAGGGTCGCGTCGTAGCCGCTGTAGACGCGGTTCTCGGCGAAGTAGAAGTCCTGGACCTGCTTGGACGTCGTGCCGCTCGAGACCGAGAAGCCCTTGGCCGTCCACGCCCCGGCGCCGGCCTCGACGTCGTCGACCGCACCGGCGACACCGTCGATGCTCACGGACACGTCGTCGATGAAGGCCTCGCTCGAGACACCACCGTCGGTGGCGACCCGGAAGCGGAACTGGATGCTCTGGCCCTTGTAGGCCGAGAGGTCCCACGTCTTCTGGGCCCACGCGAACTTGCCGTCGACCGGCGTGCCCGCGTCCTTCCAGGTCGCCCCGTTGTCGGTGGACACCTCGCCGTAGAGGTAGTCGTAGTCCTTCTCGAGGTTGCCCTGGACCCACGCGTTGACCGCAGCCGAGGTCTTCGCCCCGGTCAGGTCGATCGTGCGCGTGAGCGTGGCGTTGAGGTTGTCACCGAAGCCGCTCCACCACTCCGCCTTGCCGGAGTGGGGCGTGTTTCGCGTGGCCGTGACGGTGCGCTCGGGCAGGGGGACGATCAGGGCCTGCACGGAGCCGCTCTGCGTGGCGAGGTCGGCCTGGCTGAGCTTGACCGTGGTGTCCTCACCGAAGGGGACCGTCTTGTAGTCGAGCCAGCCGAGCTGGAGCTTCTCCCAAGCACCCATGTAACCAGGGGTGGTGCCGATCGAGTCGGTGCCGTGGTTGAGCCACGAGCCACCGCTCATCAGGGTCCAGAAGGCGGTGCTGTTGTCGCCACCGGCGGTGTCGTAGAGGTCCGGCAGACCGAGGTCGTGGCCGAACTCGTGCGCGAAGACGCCGAGGCCACCGTTCTCGGGCTCGGTGGTGTAGTCACCGATCCACATTCCGGAGTCGCCGAGCGGCACGCCACCGAGCTTGTTGAACGACGGACCGGTCTTGCCCTGGTTGTTCGAGTACGCGTACCAGCGGTGCGACCAGATGGCGTCCTCGCCCTGAGCGCCGCCGCCGGCCTCCTCGCCCTCACCGGCGTGGATCGCCTGGAAGTGGTCGATGTAGCCGTCGGCCTCGTTGAAGTCGCCGTCGCCGTCGTAGTCGTAGCGGTCGACCTTGTCGAACTGCGCGAGGTAGGTCTTGATCTCGGCGTCCGTCTTGCCCTGCTTCTTCTGGTCGTCGTACCAGGCGGTCGCGGTGTCCGCGACGAAGGGCCAGTAGACCGAGGAGTCCGAGAAGTTGTTCGAGCCGTAGCGCGACTCGTTGTAGGGCACCTTGACCCAGTCGGACACGTCGCCCTTGGCCAGGAAGCGCCCGTTGGACTGCTTGAGGTAGAAGTCGCGGAACGACTCGCCGTCGCCGAACATCATCTGCTGGTAGTGCTCACGGTTGAAGTCCGAGAGCCAGTAGGTCGAGTTGTCGTCGGTCGCGGGCTTCGTGGTCACGTCACGGTCGGGCGCCGCGATCTGGTTGTGCACCGGGCCGGCGACGCCGCCGGTCGCCGAGTGCACCTTGTCACCGAAGTCGACGAGGACGGTGAAGATGTCCTCCTCGCGGTTGACCGGGTAGCTGACGTACTTCGACTTGCCGGCCTTGCCGTTCTTGGCGGCCGTCTTGACCTCGATCACGCGGTTGCCGTTGATCGTCTTGGTCGTCGCCTCACCCTTGAGGAGCTTGGCGATGGCGTCCTTGCGCTCGGCCGCCTGGGCCTCGGCGAGCGGGTTGGGCAGGTTGTCGGGCTGCGATGCCTGGGCGGCTGCGGGGTCACCGCTCACCGGGGCCTTCGCAACGGGCGTTGCCTGAGCCTGCATCGGGGCGGTGAGGCCGGTGACGACGAGCGCCCCCACGGCCAGTCCCGAGACAGCACTCCAGTGGCGCTTGTTCACGTGTTCTGTCCTCCTGGTCACAAGGCGCCGTTGATCGGGCGCCTCGCGTATAAGAACACACATCACCGACAATGTGACCTCCAGTCCGGAAGGAATCGAAAAAACTTGCGTCACAAGGCAGTTCGCGGCAAAGCAACGTTAAATTCTTCGTAAAGTTCCGGCCCGCACCCTTGGCCCCGGGACCTGCTTCAGATACGGCCCACACCCTCGTGGACGCAGGGTGCGGCCGCCCCGGGCGGCGCGAGGCCCGTCGTTATGCTCGGGGCCATGACCGCTGACGCCACCGAGGAGCAGAGTCCCTACGGTTCCGGCACCCGGGCGCAGAACGCCTCCCAGGCCGCCGCGAACGCGGGCAGCGGGCCCTCCCCCCGCAGGGTGCGCATCCCCCACCTGCACGCCCTGAAGGCGGAGGGGCGCCGCTGGGCGATGCTCACGGCATACGACATGTATGCCGCCCAGATCTTCGACGAGGCCGGCATCCCCGTCCTGCTCGTCGGCGACTCGGCAGGCAACAACGTCTACGGCTACGAGACGACCGTCCCGGTCACGCTCGACGAGATGATCCCGCTCGTACGGGCCGTGTCGTCGGCCGCACGTCGCGCCCTCGTCGTCGCCGACCTGCCCTTCGGCTCCTACGGAGGCTCCGTCGAGCAGGGCTTCGCGAGCGCCGTGCGCCTCATGAAGGAGGGCCTCGCCCACGCCGTCAAGCTCGAGGGCGGCACGGCCATGGTCCCGCTCGTCACGGCTCTGACCGGCGCCGGCATCCCCGTCATGGCACACGTCGGCTTCACCCCGCAGAGCGAGCACCAGCTCGGCGGCTACCGGGTCCAGGGCCGGGGTGACGCGGCGGACACCCTCCTCGACCAAGCCCGGTCCCTGCAGGACGCCGGCGCCTTCGCGGTCGTCCTCGAGATGGTCCCGGCGCCCGTCGCCGCCCGCGTCACCGAGGTGCTGGACATCCCGACGATCGGCATCGGCGCGGGCAACGGCACGGACGCGCAGGTGCTCGTGTGGAGCGACTTCGCGGGCCTGCGCAGCGGACGAGCCCCGCGCTTCGTCAAGAAGTACGCCGACCTGCGCGGCACGCTGCTCGACGCCGCCCGGGCGTATGCCGCCGACGTCGAGTCAGGCGCCTTCCCCGCCGCCGAGCACTCGTTCGAGTCCTGACACGGGCCCGCCCGACCGGTCGCGACCGGTCGGGCGGGATGCGGCGCCACGGCTGACGGACCGGTGCCCTCAGGCGTCGGCGTCTCCGGATGCGGCGCTTCCGCGCTCGTTCCAGTCGCGGTCCTCGGAGTCCCACTGCTCCGTCTTCCTGTGGGCGGTGTCGAGCGCCGCCTGCGCCTCCGCCTCCGTGGCATACGGACCGAGCACCTGCTCCCCACGGCTGCGGTTCTCATCGGTCTCGACCTGACCCGTGTCGACGTTGTACCAGAAGCTCACGTGCTCACTCCTTCTCTCTTCCGACCCTTCGGGGCCGCCGTCCCGCTCGAGGGTCCGCGTCGTGAACGCCCCTCGCGAGCGGCACCCGCTGACGACCTAGACTCCACCGTATGCCGTTGCTCGAGCCGCGCGTGTCACCACACCCGCTGAGTCCACGACGACCGGTGCCCGCCTCGATCGAGCGGCCGCACTACGTCGACGTGCCCGACCCGCGCGAGGACGGCGACCTGCACATCAAGGACGCCGAGACCATCGAGAAGATGCGCATCGCCTCGCGGATCGCGGCCACGGCCATGGTCGAGGCCTCGAAGGCGATCGCTCCGGGCGTCACCACCGATGAGCTCGACGCCGTGGCCCACGAGTACATGCTCGACCACGGCGCCTACCCGTCCCCGCTCGGCTACAAGGGTTTCCCGAAGTCGGTCTGCACGAGCGTCAACGAGGTGATCTGCCACGGCATCCCGGATGCCCGGCCCCTCGAGGACGGCGACATCGTCAACATCGACGTCACGGCCTACATCCACGGTGTCCACGGCGACACCGACGCTACCTACTTCGTCGGCGAGGTCGACGAGGACTCCCGCCTGCTCGTCGAACGCACCCACGAGGCGATGATGCGCGGCATCCGCGCTGCCCGCCCGGGACGCGAGATCAACGTCATCGGTCGCGTCATCGAGAGCTACGCGAAGCGCTTCGGCTACGGCGTCGTCCGTGACTTCACCGGTCACGGCATCGGGCTCGAGTTCCACTCCGGGCTCATCGTGCCGCACTACGACGCAGCCCCTCACTACGAGACCGTCATCGAGCCCGGCATGACGTTCACCGTCGAGCCCATGCTCAACCTCGGAACTCCTGACTGGGACATGTGGGACGACCGCTGGACCGTCGTCACCCGCGACGGCACACGTTCGGCGCAGTTCGAGCACACCATCCTCATCACCGACGACGGCAACGAGATCCTCACCCTGCCCGAGGGCGACGTGCCCTGAACCCATCCGGCCGCCGGGCCTCGGCGCCGGCACCCACGGCGCCGCACGACCCGGGACCACCGCATCGCCTCGCACCACCAGCTGACACACCCCACGACCACGTCCTCGACAAGGAAGTACGGACCATGGCCAAGCACGGCAAGCCCCTCGGCATCGACATCGGCGGCAGCGGCATCAAGGGCGCTCCCGTCGAGCTGCGGGACGGCGAACTCGCCGGCAAGCGGCTGAAGATCCTGACCCCCAAGCCGGCCACGCCCGACGCCGTCGCGGAGGTCGTCGACCAGATCGTCGACCACTTCGCCGACGTCACGGGCGACTCCCCCATCGGCGTGACCGTGCCGGCCGTCGTCATCCGCGGCACCGTCCTCTCGGCGGCCAACATCGACCCGTCGTGGATCGACACCGACGCCGAGGCCCTCATCAAGGAGCACACAGGTCGCGAGGTGACCGTGCTCAACGACGCGGACGCTGCCGGCCTCGCCGAGATGTACTACGGCGCTGCCAAGGGCGTGCAGGGCCTCGTCATCCTCACGACGCTCGGCACCGGTATCGGCACCGCCCTGATCCACGACGGCCGCCTCGTCCCGAACTCCGAGCTGGGTCACCTCGAGATCGAGGGCTACGACGCCGAGGACCGCGCAGCCTCGTCGGCCAAGGACGCCGAGGGCCTCTCCTGGGACGAGTACGCCGAGCGCCTCCAGACCTACTACGACACGATCGAGAAGCTCTTCTCGCCCGATCTCATCATCGTCGGCGGCGGCATCTCCAAGGACAGCGACGACTTCCTGCCGAAGCTGAAGCTTCGCTGCCCGATCGTCCCGGCCCAGCTGCGCAACCAGGCCGGCATCATCGGCGCGGCCCACCTCGCCGTCGACCTGGCCGAGGCACGCGGCTGAGCGGAGGTCCACTCGCCGGCCTGGCGGCCCCGGCTCTCAGGTGCGCCGCAGCGCCGCCAGCAGCTCAGGAGCCCGCCTCTCGTAGAGGCGGGCGCCGACGCCGACTCCGGTGACGCCGACGACGCAGCCGAGGGCGACCCCCACGAGGCAGGCCGCCCAGCCCGCTCCCGGGGATCCCTGCCAGGCGAACCAGGCGAGCAGGATCGCCGGCGACGCGAGCACGATGGTGGTGAGGCTCGCGATCGACTGCGCCGCGATGGTGATCCCGGCAGCGCCGGGCGGTGCGCTGAAGGGGCTCTCGCCCGACGCGGGCACCGGATAGGGCAGCACGACGTTCATGACGCTCGACACGGCATACCCAGCGCCGAGCAGGGCCACCGACAGGCCGAGCGCTGCTGGCAGCAGGTCCCAGCGACCCCCGATCCCGACTCCGACTCCGACGTAGAGCGGCACGAGGACGGCGGCGAGGAACACAGCGGGCAGGAGCCGTCCGCGTCGGTCGTCACGGCCGGACGTGCCGGAGACGATGTGCAGCCACAACGCGTCGGACTCGTAGGCGACCCCGTTGTGCTCGCTCCACCCGAGGAGGAAGGCGACGAGCGGGCCCATGAGCAGCGGGGTCCACGCCACATCACCGGTGTAGAAGGGGATGAGCAGCGCCAGCGGCATCACGGGGGTCATGGCCATGCTGATCTGGTAGCGGGGGTCCCTGCGCCAGTACGTCAGCACCCGAGCGGCGACGGCGCCGAGCGGGGTGCCGGGCAGTCGCGCGAGCAGGCCGAGGTCGTCGCCCGAGGACGCGCCCGAGTCGGACCGCGACACGGCTCGGGGGTTGTCCACCTCCCCCCGCAGCACTCCCGACCACAGCCTGAAGACGACGACGAGCAGTCCTGCCGCGAGGGCCAGTCGCAGCAGGCCGGTGCCGAGGTGCCCGGCGGCCACGTCACCGGGGGCGGCCCAGGCCCAGCCGAGTGGCGTCCATGCGACGACGCCGGCGGCAGCCGTGGCGACGTCGCGCAGGCCGGCTCCCACGTTGGCCACGATCGAGATGACCGGACCGATGACGACGAGCAGGAGCAGACCGAGGACCGCGATGACGTCACGACCCCGACGGCTCGAGATCGCGTTGGTCATGAGCGCGGACACCCAGCGGCTCGTCGTGATCGCCGTCATCAACCCCACACCCGTCGCGACGACGGCCACGATGGTCGAGGCGAGGGTGTGGGACCACGCGACGACGATCCCCGCCGACAGCACCACGGAGGCAATCGCGGGCAGACCGACGAGCGCGGCCGCCAACAGCCCGATGGCCAGGGTGCGGTGCGGAACGGCGAAGGTGGCGAAGCGCCCCGGGTCGAGGGTCGGGTCGGACCCGAAGGAGAAGAGCGGGACGACGGTCCAGAGCACCATGCCCGCGGCACCCGCGAGCGGGATGACGACGCGTGCTGCGTCGAGCGACCCGCGGAACGAGGCGAGGATGACGGCGAGCCCCGCCACGAGCACGGCGGAGTAGACGATTCCGACGACGGCGCCGATGGCCTGGGCCCGGCTGCGCTTGAAGATGTTGCGCAGCAGGGTCAGCTTCAGTCGGACGAGGTGCGCAACCACGAGAGACCCACCACCTCGGTGGACCCGCCGACGAGGTCGACGAACCGCTCCTCCAGCGACCGGCCCTCGCGGACGTCGTCGAGCTCGCCGGCGGCGAGGACCTGCCCGTCGGAGATCACGGCGACGTGCGAGCAGATGCGCTCGACGAGGTCCATGGCGTGGCTCGAGAGCACGACCGTGCCGCCGGACTCGACGAAGCCGGAGAGGATGCGGCGGATCGTCGCGGCCGAGATCGGGTCGACGGCCTCGAAGGGCTCGTCGAGCACCAGCACCCGAGGTGCGTGCACCAGCGCCGACGCGAGCGTCACCTTCTTCGTCATGCCCGCCGAGTAGTCGACGACGAGCTTTCCCTGCGCGTCCGTGAGGCCGAGCGCCGCCACGAGCTCGGCAGCCCGCTCCGACGCGAGCTCGCGAGACATGCCACGGAGCAGGCCGGCATACGTGATGAGCTGGAGACCGGTCAGCCGGTCGAAGAGCTTGAGTCCGTCGGGGAGCACGCCGAGCAGCCGCTTGGCAGCGACGGGGTCGTCCCAGACGTCGCGGCCGAGCACGAACGCCTGGCCGGCGTCCGGGCGCAGCAGACCGGTGACCATCGAGAGGGTCGTCGTCTTTCCCGCGCCGTTGGGCCCGACGAGGCCGAAGAACGACCCCCGCGCCACGTCGAGGTCGATGCCCTTGACGGCGATGAGCTCACCGAAGCGCTTGCCCAGCCCGCGCACGGCGATCGCGGGCCCCTCAGTCGGATGGCCTTGCGGTGCAGGCAGATCCGTCACATCACTCATGCCACTCCCCCGAGGTCGAGCGTCAGAAGGTTGCCGACTCGGCGTCGCGCAGAGGGGTGTAGGTCAGGCCGGCGACACCGGAGAACTGCTCGATGTGGCCGGAGTACATCCGGTGCCCGACGTCGCTGAGCAGCGCGTCGTGGATGGGGATGAAGACCCTCGGGGCGATGCGCCCGACGAACGCGATGGAGTCCCGGCTCGCGGCCCAGGGAGCGCTCAGCGGGTGGGCCAGGACGTCGACCTGACCGGGCTCGCCGTCGTAGGCGTCTCCCGGGTGGAAGAGGGAGGGCTCGCCGTCTGCCCGCAGGACGAACCCGACGTTGGGCACCCGCGGCATCGCCGCGTGGTTGAACGCGTGCAGCTCGCCCACCGGAGTCACCGTGACGTCCCCCACGGCAAAGTCCTCGCCCTGCCCAGTCGGCACCGCAGCCAGCCCCTGCGCGCGCAGCTTCTCGGCCGTGAGCGGGTCGGTGTGCACGGTGGCGCCCGGGTTGGAGCGGATCAGGCCACCGACCCGCTCCGGGTCGACGTGGTCGGCGTGGTTGTGGGTCACCAGGACGGCGTCGAGTCCGCTGAGGTCCTCGAAGCCCGACGAGAAGCTACCGGGGTCGATGAGGATGCGGCGGTCGGCGGCCTCGACGAGGAGGCACGCATGTCCGAGGTGAGTCACGCGCATGCCACCACCTAATCACGGCCGCTGCCCGTCAGGCGGGAGGGTGGCTGTCCTGCTCCCGACCGCCGGTCATCGGACGGCAGACCGTCACTCGGAGGAGCCGCTGCCGGCGTCGCCCGACGCCGCGGGTCGCGGTGAGACGTCGCTCCTGCGCTGCCGGCCACGTCCAGCACTCCGACCCACCGTCGGCTGACCGCATGCACCCGTCACGACTCATCGCGGGGCCGCCGAGACCGCTACGTCGGCCCGAGGGCACGCACGCGGGCTCGGTGACCGGTTCACGGCGGCGAGCACGAGGGCGGGTGTCCGCTGGGTTCCATCCGGCACAGGCGTCTCCCCTCCTCTGCGGACGGTCCTGTGGCGATTCCAGTGGGCACTGGCCAGCCGGGACGACCGCTCTGGACGCGGTCGTCGTGGCCGCGTGCTGTGGGAACGACGGGAGGCCCTCCGGGGTTACGCGAGGGCGCCCCGCGAATGGGTGGCCGGGCCGCTACCCCGGCCTGCGCTCGGACGCCTTGGCGATCGCCCGCTTGTCGATGTCGTCCATGGCCCGGGTGTCGCGCGGCTCGGCGAACGGCTCGAGGTCCTCGGGAACGCCCTGCGCGATGGCCCGGCTCCGGTCGAGCTCGGCGTTGACCTCGGCGCCGAGCAGGATCGCGATGTTGGTCAACCACAGCCAGACGAGGAAGATGATGACCCCGGCGAGGGAGCCGTACGTCTTGTTGTACGACGAGAAGAGGGCGACGTAGACCGCGAAGAGTCCCGAGATGACGAGCCAGATCAGCACGGCGATGGCCCCTCCGGGACTGACCCACTTCACGCCGCCCTGCTTGGCGTTGGGGCTGGCCCAGAAGAGGACGGCGAAGAGCACCGACACGAGCACCAGCAGCACGGGCCACTTGAGCACTCCCCACACCACCACGGCAGTGTCCCCAGCGCCGATGAGCGATCCGACCTGTCTGGCGACCGGACCACTGACGACGACGATCACCGTGCTGATGACCATCACGACGACGGCGAAGAGGGTCACCCCGATGCGGATCGGCACCGTCTTCCACAGCGGGCGTCCCTCCGGGATGTCGTAGATGACGTTGGACGCCCGCATGAACGCGGACACGTAGCCCGACGCGGACCACAAGGCCACGAGCAGGCCGATGACCGCGCCGAGACCAGCTCCCGTCCTGTTCGACTGCGCCTGGAGGATCAGGGTCCGCACGAAGTCGGCACTGGAACCCGGAGCGATCGCCTCGACCTGGCTGATGACCTCGGAGGTCGCATCGCGACCCAGGAGCCCCAGGGCCGAGATGAGTACGACGAGGGCCGGGACGAGCGAGAGCAGGCCGTAGTACGTCAACGACGCCGCGAGGTCGGTGAGGTTGTCGCGCTTGAACTCCACCCGGGCTCGCTTGACGGCCGACATGAGGGAAGCCCGAGGAAGGTCGGCAGGACTGGACGGCTCGGTGCCACTCTCCGCCTCGTTCTCGCTGTCGCGCCGGCCCTCGTCGGGGGCGTCGGAGGAGAGGTCGGGCCGCGCGCGACCACGGGTTTCGCCGGAGGGGTTTCGTGATGGTGCCATGCCTCACGCGTACCCAGTCGGTGGCGTGGCCGCACGAGGACGGGTGGCGCGCCGAGGCGTCACCGCGCGATGGCAGCATGGTGGGCCCGTGTGGGTACGAACCCATACGGGTCACGGTGCCGCACCATCGGAGCCACCGGACGACGAGCACGACCGACCACGACGCAGCAGCAGTGACGAGCCGGAGGGAGGGGCCGAGCATGGTGGGCCAACAACCTGACCTCATCGCCGGGCGCTACCGGCTGATGAACCGGATCGGATCCGGCGGCATGGGTCACGTGTGGCTGGCCTGGGACGAGCGCCTCAGCCGTGCGGTGGCCGTCAAGCAGCTGCACTCCCCCGTCGGTCTCGACGAGGCCGACACCCGCATCGCTCACGAACGAGCCATGCGGGAGGCCCGCATCACGGCCCGGCTCCACCACCCGAACGCCGTTCCCGTCTTCGACGTCGTCGACCACGACGGCCAGCCGTGCCTCGTCATGCAGTACCTCCCGTCGCGGAGCCTGCACGCCGTGCTGGCAGAGCGCGGCCCCCTGCCGGCGCTCGAGGTCGCCCGGCTCGGCAGCGAGGTCGCTTCGGCCCTCGCCGTCGCCCACGCCGCCGACATCGTGCACCGCGACGTCAAGCCCGGCAACGTGCTCGTCGCCGAGGACGGCACGGCCCGCATCACGGACTTCGGGATCTCACACGCCCTCGGCGATGCCACGCTCACGTCGACCGGCATGGTGACCGGCACGCCGGCCTACCTCGCCCCCGAGGTCGCACGAGGAGCCCGGTCGAGCCCGGCATCGGACGTCTTCTCCCTCGGTGCGACGTTGTATGCCGCAGTCGAGGGAGCTCCTCCGTTCGGGACCGGCGACAACGCGATGGCCCTGCTTCACCGGGTGGCCTCAGGGTCGATCACGCCGCCCGAGGACGGACCCCTGGCCCCGGTCCTGCTCTCGATGCTCGCCGCTGAGCCGGAGGACCGCCCCTCCATGCGGGACGTGGCAGTCGACCTCGGCGACATCGCGGCGGGACGCACAGCCCGCACGCGGGTCCTCCCCGTCGCCGGCGCTGCCGGGGCGGTGGCAGAAGCGGGCGCAGGCGCAGGACGGGCAGCCCCGGGCGCCGGACCCGACCTCCCCGCCGATACGGCGCCGACCGATTCACTGCCGTGGGCCGCGGCGCCCGTTGCCGCCGACGAGGTGGCGGGAGACGGCCGGAACTCCTCATCGGGTGCCGATGGGACCGACGACGGGCAGCAACCGGACGGGGGCGCCCCTGCGGACCACGCGGCATACGTCATCCCGGAGGCACTGCCCCCCGCCGTCGGACCGACGGACCGCGAGGACGAGTCCCCCACACGGCGCCGGGGCGCGGTCCTGCTCCTGGTCGCTCTCGTGGTGCTCGCCGGCGCCGGGCTGGCCGTCTGGCTCCTGCAGCGCGACGCCACCGACCCCGGCGGTCAATCCGCCCCTCCCGTCAGCAGGTCGAGCGCGGCCAGCGCGACGCCACGGCCCTCCACGCCGGCTCCCACGACGTCGACCGCCGCAGAGCCGTCCCCCGCGGCGAGCGCGACCCGCACTCCCCGTCCGGCGACGCCGTCATCCACAGCGTCGCGGCCCTCGTCGACCCCCACGTCGGCAGCGCCCTCGGCCACCGCTCCCCGAGGCGCTTCGGAGGGTGCCCTGGCCGGCGCCGTGCGGGACTACTACGCCTTGCTCCCGGGCGACACGGACGCCGGGTGGGCGCGCCTGACCGACCGCTACCGGGCGACGACGGCCGGCAGCCGTGCGACCTACGAGCGCTTCTGGGGCAACATCAAATCCGTCGACGTGCGTGAGGCTGCCGCGTCGGCACCGGGTTCGGTCGTGGCGACCCTGCGCTATGACTTCGACGACGGACGCCGCTACGAGGAGCGCACGTCCTACTCGCTGGTCGAGGATCGCGGCGAGCTCAAGATCGACCGTTCGTCGGTGCTCAGCAGCCGACAACTCTGAGTGCAGCCTGACGACGACGGCTGCGGCATGCCGAGCCCCCGCCGACCGCGTTCGGGTGGCCATGCCTCAGATCTGGGGCGGGGCGCCGCGGTCGGCGGGGTGCTCGGTGTGTGGCTCAGCCGGCGACGGGAGAACCCGTCAGGGACAACGCCACATGACCAGTGAACGCGCGGAGTGCCCTGCTCGGTTCCGCGACGCGCCGACCGGGGCCACCACACTCGTCGTGCACACCTGCGCGAGACGCTCGAGCATCGCTGCCCGCTCGCTGCCGGTCATGACCGTCACGACACTCTCCTCGTCGGCCGGCAGGACTGCGCTCATCGTCGATCTCCCTGGTCGCGGCAGCCGGCCCTACCCTGTGGGCCGATGTCCAGGAGTAGGTGTATCAGTCACAATGGGTGGAAACGTCCTTAATGCCCGAGTTTCTACAAGAAAGTCCCAAGAAAGTTGCAAGGGATGGTCAGCCGGCCGGCGCCCGCTGCCAGACTGGGGTCATGTCACTGGAGACCTGGTGGTCCGCGGTGCCGTCGGAGACGAGGGCCTGGCTCGTGGCGCACAACGGCGAGCGGCTCCCGGTGGAGGTCGTCGAGGAGATCACCCGCGTCGACGGTCCGGTCACGCCGGACGCCTGGTGGGTGCGTCACGAGGCAGCTGGCGGACTCCGGCTCTCGGACGCCGCCGTCGACTGGGTCGAGGCCGTCGCCAACGGTGAGACGCCCCCGGCTCCGTAGACGAGGCACGTCAGCGCGGGAGGCGCGAGGTACCGAGGTCGATGACGTCGCTCGCCACCTGGTGGAGATCGCGCCCGGTCGCCACGGCATGGGCGCGAAGCAGGTCTTGCGCCTCGTCGACGGGCAGCCGCCGATGCAGCATGACGAGGTCCACGGCCACGGCGAGATCCAGGTCGTCGGTCCACCTCGAGTGGGTCCGCGACGCACCGGTCCTCTCGACCGTCCGGCGGGAGTGCGGGAACGGAGGTGCGGACTGCGACGACCTGCTCACGGCCTTCCCGTACCCGGCGGTCGCCCCGTCAATCCCGGGGATCGCGGGCCGCTCCGAGCCCTAGAGGACCTGTGACAGGAAGCGCTGGAGCCGCTCCGTCTCCGGGGTCTCGAAGACCCGGTCCGGCTCGCCCGACTCCAGGACCCGGCCGTGATCCATGAAGAGCACCTGCTGCGCGACGGAGCGGGCGAAGCCCATCTCGTGAGTGACGACGAGCATCGTCATCCCCTCGGCGGCGAGCTCGGCCATCGTGGCGAGCACGCCCTTGACCAGCTCGGGGTCCAGCGCCGAGGTCGCTTCGTCGAAGAGCATGACCTCCGGCTCCATGGCAAGGGCGCGCGCGATGGCGACCCGCTGCTGCTGGCCGCCGGACAGGGTGCCCGGGCGCACGTCGGCCTTGTGGGCCAGCCCGACCCGGTCGAGGTGGTGACGAGCCCGATCCGCCGCTTCGTCCTTCGACATCCCCTTGATCCGCGTGAGGCCGAGCGCGACGTTGGCCCGAACGCTTTTGTGCGGGAAGAGGTTGAAGTGCTGGAAGACCATGCCGACCCGCTGGCGCAGCTCATCAGGGTTGTCGCGAAGCACGCTCCGGCCGTCGAGCAGGACGTCGCCCCGGTCCGGCTCGAGCAGCCGGTTGACGACACGGAGCAAGGTCGACTTGCCCGACCCCGACGGTCCGATGACACAAGCCGTCGTCGCCGCCGCGACCTCGAGGTCGACGCCGCGCAGGACCTGGTTGGACCCGAAGGCGAGGTGGACGTCGCGGGTGGCGACGGCAACGCCACGGAGCGGCGCAGGTCCGCCGGCGGCCCCGCCGTCGAGGACGGTCGCCCTGTCGATGCGTGGGTCGGTGTCCCTGTGGGTGCGGGTGTCCGTGCCGGTGGTCATCGTGCCTCCTGGGTCAGGGCGAGTGGCGTGTCGGCGAGGCCGAGCTCTCCGTCCGCGTCGTCGGGCCGCGCCGCGCCGTCTGCGCGCCGGCCGTCGCGCAGGCGCCGGTCGACCGCATTGACGGCATGTGTCAGCGGCACGGTGATGAGCAGGTAGAACAGCCCGGCGAGGACGAGTGCGGACTGGTTCCCGGTGTTCGCCGCGGCATCCTGCCCGATGCGGAAGAGGTCCCGTTGGCTGGCGAGCAGACCGAGGAAGTAGACGAGCGAGGACTCCTTGATCAGCGCGATGAACTGGTTGACCAGCGCAGGCAGCACGCGGCGCACACCCTGCGGGATGACGACCAGGCGCATTCCCGACGGCCGGCTGAAGCCGAGCGCCCGAGCCGCCTCGAGCTGGCCGTCGTCGACGCTCTGGATGCCGGATCGGAAGATCTCGCCGATGTACGCACTCGCGATCAGCGACAGCGCGAGGATCCCGAGCGGATACGGGTTCGGGCCCCAGATCTGCAGCCCGACCGGCGACAGTCCGACGCCGATGAGCAGGATCGTGACGGCGGCGGGAAGCCCGCGGAAGATGTCGGTGAATACCCTTGCCGGCCAGCGAAGCCCGCGCCGGTGCGAGAGTCCGCAGACGGCCAGCACCATGCCCAGCACGGTGCCGATCACCGCCGAGGTGAGTGCCAGGATGAGTGTGTTGGGCAGTCCGACGCGCAGCAGCTCGGGCAGCGCCTCGCGCATGGCGTCGAGGTCGAAGAAGGTCTCCTGCAACGTGTTCAGGATGTCCATCCGGCCCTCCTCTCGATGGTGGGTGCTCGACGGTCAGGTCACTGCTGGGCGGCGGAGCCGCTACCGGGAGTGAAGTCGGCCGGGATGGCGCGGCCCGGGTAGTACTGCTTCTGGAGCTTGTCCCACGTGCCGTCGGCCACGACGGCGTCGATGCCCTTGTCGAGCGCGGCGCGCAGCTTGTCGTTGCCGGGCGCGACGGCATACGCCATGCCGCCCGGGTCGACCTGCTTGGCGACTGCCAGCACCTTGCCCCCGGAGTCGGCGGCGGTCTTCTCCCCGATCTCGGCGGGTGTGATCCAGGCGTCGGCCGTGCCCGCGCGCAGCTGGTGGAGGGCAGCGTTGTAGTCGGGGACGCGGACCGGGTTGAGGTCCTCGCGGGTGGCGTAGTCGTCCTGGACCGTGCCCTGGACGACGACGACCCGCTTGCCGGCCAGCTGGTCGAAGGACGTGATGCTCGAGCCCTTCGGCACGTCGAGACCCAGGAAGCCGAAGTCGTACTTGTTGGTGAAGTCGACGGTCTTCTTCCGGGCCTCGGTGATGCTGATCGACGAGGAACCGACGTCGAACTTGCCGGTCTTGACCTGGGCGAGCAGCGAGCTGAACTCCGTTCCCACGAACTCGACCTTGAGCCCGAGCTTGCCCGCGACGACGGTGAGGAGGTCGTTGTCGAAGCCGGTGAACTTCCCGTCCTTGAGGAAGACGTTCGGCGGTGCGTCGGTGAGCGTGCCGGTCCGCAGGGTTCCGGGCTGCTGGAGGCCATAGGGGTTGTCGGCCGAGCCCTGGCTCGAGGGCGACCCACCGCTGCAGGCGGCGAGCGAGAGCGAGACGAGGGCGAGCACGGAGACGGTCAGGAAGCGCTTGGGCAGGGGCATTCGTGAGTCCTTCGGGATCGGGCAGGTCAGGGCGCGCCGAGGCCCGGCTCGCCGGGCGTCGGTGCTGGCTGGGAGGAGGGAACGGGCGTACCGCACGCCGGGCAGACCGCGGGCGCGCGGCGCGTGCGGCTACGAACAGCGCCGGGATCCGGCGGTTCGGCGTCGCACGACGTTCACCTACACGATGTTATAGGACGAGTAATACAAGGTGATAATCCGGGTGTGCGGCCCGCGGGCTGTCGCTCACGGAGCCATCGCGGCGTACCCGGACGCGTCGTGGATCGCCAGCCCGGCGTACGTGGCGTAACGCGGGGCACCCTCGCCGACCTGGGCCAGCTGGGTCTCCATGGCAGTCCGCGTCCACCCGTGGAACGTCTGCTTCTTCTCGGCCGCGTTCCCGCCGAGATAGTTCGTCTCCTGCCCGAGGCGCACCGGCTTGCCGAGGGAGGCACCGGCGGCGAGGGCGGGGGCCGCGACGTCGAGCGTGCCGTCCGGGCCGGTCGCCGTGGTGCGGTATGACATGACCGTGACACCGGCGGTGCGCTTGATGATCTCCCGGTCCAGGCTCGACGTCGCGCCCGTGCTCGCGACGGCGGGCACCGTGTCGAACCAGAAGGGGATGTCTGCCTCCACGGCATAGGTGCCTGCACTGGCCTGCAGCGTGTCGAGGAGGGCGAGGTACCTGCGCACGACGGTCGCCCGGTCGGTGGTCCACGCCGAGCTCGTGTACGGCTCGACGTCGATGTGGATGCCGGTGAAGAGTCCTGCGCTCCTGGCCGGCTTGAGCCAGTAGGTGACGACCCACGTCGGGTTGTCCACCCATCCGGGGTCCCCACCGAGCGCGTCCACGCGGATGCCGGCGGCCCGGGCGCGGTTGCTCAGGGCCTTGATGTCCGGTAGCTGGCTGGAGGTGGTCAGGTTGGGCGGGACGGCGACGAAGATCTGGTCGATGCCCGTGCTCACGGCGAGGTCGACCGTGGCCGCCGGCGTGCTGGTGTCCCACACCCACATCGCACGGGTGTCCGGTCCCGGTGTCACGACGGCCGGGATGGCGGCTGCAGCGGCTGTGGGCGGAACGACGAGGGCGGCCGCGACGGCGCCCACGAGAGCAGCGGCAGCAACGGCGACTCGCCCGCGTCGGTGGTGAGGACCGCAGGATCCCGGCGCGGAGAGGCGGCGGGCGCCACGCGGGCGGGTGATGGGGTGCATGAGAACTCCGGGAAGACAGATGGTGGGAACGGGCCTTCCGAATTGTCCGGATCGTTCCGCTCCTGCGCAGCCGTATCGCGAGGATCCCGCCCAGTGGGCCGAAAGGCCGCGCCCGCGCGTGCGCACGTCGGCGTCATCGGTGCGGCGTCAGGCTGCGCGGGGCTGTGCGCGCTCGACGAGGATCGCCAACCGCCGTAGGGCCTCGCGGTTGCGGCGGTCCAGGGCGAGGTCGCGCACGGGGCGGGGCACGAGCAGGGCCGGGCCCTTCGTCGCATCCTCCTCCATCGTCACCTCCGTGCCGTCTCCCTGGGCACGGCAGGTGATCCGCACGACGCCCTCGCCGGACGGCCAGGCGCGCACGATCAGCTCGAGCAGGATGGGCCGCTCCGAGCGACGCACCGTCGTCGTGTCGTTGATGAGGAACGGCCAGGCGCCGACCGAGTGGTGGATGCGCGTGCCCTCGGCCGGCCAGTCCGGCGCGACGTCGCGCACGCGCGAGGCCCCGACCACCCACTGGCTGTAGCTCCACCCGTTGGCCAGCACGTCGAAGACGGCGTCGGGGCTACCGTGGATGATCCGGGTCGTGGTGCTCATGTGCGCCTCCAGGGCAGTCGAGTCTTGTGGTGCCACAAGGCCGCTCGTGCGGCGTTGGCTCCGCACGCGCCGTGCACGCCACCTCCCGGATGGGCTGCGGCAGACGCAAGGTAGAGCCCCTTGACGGGTGTCTCCGCGCGCCCGGATCCGGCGACGGGCCGGAAGACGAGCTGCTGGTGCAGCCCCGCCGTACCCCCGTTGACCGCGCCTCCGACGAGGTTGCGGTCCAGCGCCTCCAGCTCGCGCGGGCCGAGCACTCGACGCGCGGTGATGCGGTCGCGGAACCCGGGGGCCCGGCTCTCGATGCGCTCCTCGATGCGCTCCGCCATGGCGTCGAGGTCGTCCTGGTCCCACACCCCACGCACCTGGCGCACGCCGGGCCGGCCGGCAGCTGCATCACCCCGAACCCGTTGGGGCACATGGGTGTAGGCCCACAACGCCTCTTTCCCGGCCGGCACTCGTGTCCCGTCGGTCGCGCCCATCTGCCCGACGAGCAGGAAGGGCCGGCCCGGCACGAGGCCGGCGGACACCTCTCCTCCGGTCAGGGACATCTCGTCCATGGAGTCCGCGAGGTGCACGGTGCCGGGAGCGGCAGCAGGTGGGCCTTCCCACGGGACAGGGCCGTCGAGCGCCCAGTCGACCTTCACCGTCGACGGATCCCACTCGAAACGCTCCATCCGGTGCCGCAGCCGCGACGGCAGCAGATCCCAGGACACCAGTCCGCCGTAGAGCGCCGGCGCCGACACGTCGGCGAGCACGGCCCGCCCGACGCGGATCTCCCGGGAGGCGGTCTGCACGGCGACCGCTCGACCCTGGTCCACGCGTACTCCCGTTGCCCGTTCGCCGAGGCAGACCTCGCCTCCGCTCGCCTCGAGCCTGCGCACCATCGCCGCCGACAGCTGCCCGGCCCCGCCGCGCGGCACGGGGAACCCGACGGTCTGTCCGAGGAGCGCGAGCAGCAGACCCATGGCCCCGGACCCTGGCGACTCGAGGCCGATGTCGGCGTGCCCGGCGTTGCCGGCCACGAGCATCCGAGCGCCCTCGCCGCGGAAGAGCCGCTCGGTCAGGCTCCGGGCCGGCATCACCATCTCGCGCAGCAGCTCCAGCCCGCCGGGGCGGAGTATCTGCCGGGCCAGACCGGCGCCCCCTCGCACGGGTGGGAACGGGCTCAGGAGGCCGCGCAGCACGTTGTCGCCGACCCGGTCCCACGTGTCGCAGAGGGCGAGCCAGGCGTCGCCGTCGCCCGGTGCGTGCTCGTCGAGCCCGGCCGCGGTCATGGCGCGGTCCCGGTGCAGGACCGCCCACCGGCCGTCGCCGAAGGAGTGACCGAGGACGGACGGGGCCTGCACCCAGTGGAGCCCGTGCTCCTCCAGACCCAGACCACGGATGGTCGGCGACCCTGCCGCCAGCGGGTAGAAGGAGCTGAACGTGTCGTGGACGAAGCCGCTGGCGACGGAGTCGTCGCTCCACACGGCTCCCCCGGGATGGTCCTGCTCCTCCAGCACGATCACGGACCAGCCGGCGTCGACGAGGAGGTTGGCCGCCACGAGCCCATTGGGTCCACTGCCGATGACCACGGCATCCGTCGTCGTCACGATGTCCCTCCGTCCGGTGCTGGTCGTCGTACCCGGTCCGCGGCCGGACTAACCCGCGCCGCACGACCACGGCGTCACCCTCTGCGGGTGAGGCCGCCTCCGGGCACCGCGGGCTAGCGTGCACGAACCGACACCACTTCGTCATGCTCCTTGGAGGCGCCATGGCCGACCGGCCCAACATCCTCATCATCTGGGGGGACGACATCGGGATCAGCAACCTCAGCTGCTACTCCGAGGGACTCATGGGGTATCGCACCCCGAACATCGACCGGATCGCCCACGAGGGCGCGAGGTTCACCGACTACTACGGCGAGCAGAGCTGCACGGCGGGTCGCGCCGCGTTCATCACGGGGCAGAACCCCTACCGCACCGGGCTGACCAAGGTCGGCATGCCCGGCGCCGACATCGGCCTGCGCGCCGAGGACCCCACGATCGCGACCGCCCTCCGGGCAAACGGCTACAGGACCGGGCAGTTCGGCAAGAACCACCTCGGCGACCGGGACGAGTTCCTGCCCACCGCGCACGGGTTCGACGAGTTCTTCGGCAACCTCTACCACCTCAACGCGGAGGAGGAGCCGGAGCTGGACGACTACCCGGCGGAAGAGGAGTTCCCGGACTTCCGGAAGAGATTCGGCCCTCGGGGCGTCATCCACGCCTGGGCCAACGGAGACGGCACGTCACGGATCGAGGACACAGGCCCGCTCACCAAGGAGCGGATGAAGACCATCGACGACGAGGTGGTGCCCGAGGCGCTGCGGTTCATGACGGACGCGAAGGACGACGACACTCCCTTCTGCGTGTGGCTCAACACGACCCACATGCACTTCCGCACGCACGTCAAGGACGGCAGCCGTGGCAAGGCCGGGCGCTGGCAGTCGGCGTACCACGACACGATGGTCGACCACGACGAGCTCGTCGGGCGGGTGCTCGACCACCTCGACGAGCAGGGCCTCGCGGACAACACGATCGTCATGTACTCCACCGACAACGGACCACACATGAACACGTGGCCCGACGCGGGCATGACGCCGTTCCGCAACGAGAAGAACTCGAACTGGGAAGGTGCCTACCGGGTGCCTGCCATGGTGCGCTGGCCCGGGCACATCGAGGCCGGCCGGGTGCTCAACGGGATCGTCAGCCACGCAGACTGGTTCGTCACCCTGCTCGCAGCGGCCGGTGACACCGACGTCGCCGAGCGGCTCAAGGCCGGCGCCGACCTCAGCGGGACGACCTACAGGGTGCATCTCGACGGCCACAACCAGCTCGACTACGTCACGGGTGCGTCCGACACCAGCGCACGCAAGCACTTCTTCTACGTCTCGGACGACGGCGACCTCACCGCCCTGCGCTACGACAACTGGAAGGTCGTCTTCCTCGAGCAGCGCGCTGCCGGAACGCTGAACATCTGGGCCGAGCCCTACACCGAGCTCCGGGTGCCGAAGATCTTCAACCTGCGCACCGACCCCTTCGAGCGGGCCGACATCACGTCGAACACCTACTACGACTGGCTGCTCGACCACGCCTGGGTGGTCGTCCCCGCCCAGGCGTACGTCGCCCGGATGCTGCACACGCTCGCGGAGTTCCCCCCACGACAGGAGCCGGCGAGCTTCACGGTCGCGAAGATGCTCGAGAAGCTCCACGAAGGCATCGCGAGCACCTGAGTGGTCCGCCCTGACGACCGCGGCCGAGACCGTCCAAGCTACCGCCCGAGAGGAGACCGATGAGCAAGGCGTCACGCCAGGTGTCGCGTCCGCGCCGCCGTCGGTCGGGCACCGAGCTCGTCGACCTCCCGGGCGGTCTGTTCACGATGGGCTCGGACGAGCACTACCCCGAGGAGGCACCGGCGCATCGCGTACGCGTGGACCCCTTCTCCATCACGCCCGCCGCCGTGACGAACGAGGAGTTCGCGGCCTTCGTCTCGGCCACCGGTCACGTCACGGTGGCCGAGCGGCAGCTCGACCCCGCCGGCTACCCGGGGGCGCCGCCGGAGAACCTCCAACCGGGGTCCCTCGTCTTCACCCCCACCGACGGGCCGGTCGACCTGCGCCACCTCAGCCAGTGGTGGACCTGGACGCCGGGAGCGTGCTGGCGCCACCCCGAGGGACCCGGGAGCTCGATCAAGCGCCTCGGCGACCATCCGGTGGTCCACGTCGCGCACGAGGACGCCGCGGCCTACGCGGCATGGGCGGGGCTGTCCCTGCCGACGGAGGCCGAGTGGGAGTATGCCGCCCGCGGAGGTCTCGACGCGAAGCCCTTCACGTGGGGTGACGAGGCCCGGCCGGACGGCAGGATCATGGCCAACACGTGGGACGGTCCCGACTTCCCGTGGCGCAGCACCGGAGACAGCGGCCACCTCAGGACGGCGCCGGTGGGGAGCTTCCCGGCCAACGGGTTCGGTCTCTTCGACATGGCCGGCAACGTGTGGGAGTGGACCGACGACTGGTGGACGACGCACCACCCGGACGACGCCGGCTCCCCCTGCTGCGCCCCGAGCAACCCCCGGGGTGGGGACCTCGAGTCGAGCTACGACCAGAGGCAGCCGCAGTTCCGGGTCGGGCGCAAGGTCATCAAGGGCGGTTCTCACCTGTGCGCCGACAGCTACTGCCTGCGCTACCGACCCGCCGCGCGTCGACCCCAGATGATCGACACGGGGATGAGCCACGTCGGCTTCAGGTGCGTCCGGCGCGCAACCGTGGCCGAGAGGGAGGAATGACCATGAACCACGTCGACCCGACCGGGACCGTCCTGCCGTCGTGGCGGCCCGGGGCCACCCGGGACGCCCTCGTGGACTTCCTCGACGCTTCGTCGGAGCTCCCCACCGAACGCCGCCTCGCCTGTTTCGACATCGACGGCACCCTGTGGGCCGAGAGACCGACCTACGCGCAGTTCGACTTCTTCGTCGACGCCTTGGGTCGTCGCGTCGCGCAGGACCCAAGTCTCGCGACCCGCGTGGAGTACGCCGCCCTCCTGCCCGGAGGCAGCCGGGCTGCCCTCGGCGACCTCGGGCTCGCACGGGTGGCCATGGCGCTCGTCGAGCTGTTCGACGGCCAGTCACCCGAGGCCTTCGGGGCGGAGGTGCGCGAGTTCATGTCACGTGCGCAGCATGCGGCGCTCGGTCGTCCGCTGCGTTCGACCGTCTACGTCCCGATGCTCGAGCTGCTCGCGGCCCTGCGTGAGCGCCAGTTCACCATCGCGCTGGTCACCGGGGGCGGCACGGAGTTCGTGCGGTCCATCAGCTCTGACCTCTACGAGGTGCCACCCGAGCGCGTCGTCGGAACCCTCATCACCTACACGTTCGCCCGCGACGTCCAGGGACGCCCCACCCTCCGACGATCGGCGCAGCTCGACGGCCGACCCAACGAGGGGGCGGTCAAGGTGTCGAACATCCAGGCGCAGCTGGGCCGCGCACCCGTTTTCGCGGCCGGCAACTCCGGTGGCGACCGCGAGATGCTCGAGTGGGCCGTGAGCGAGGACGGCCCGAGTCTCGCCCTGCTCGTCGACCACGACGACGAGGACCGTGAGTTCCGCTACGTCGGCACCGCCGAGACGGTCGAGGAGCCGGAGGCGATCACCGACGTCGCGCAGCGCCTCGGCTGGACCGTCGCCAGCATGCGGAGTGACTGGGCGTCGGTCTTCCCGGCCTGAGCCGCCGACGAAGGCCTCGTCACCATGACGAGAACGGCTGTCCGGCTCAGGCAGCGACGTGCTCGCGGGCTGGTTCGGGCGCGGGAAGGTCCGTGACGGGCGCAGCGGTGTTGCGGCCCAGGAGGTTGTTGGGCAGGGAGAGCCGGATGACCTTCCTCCACGCGGAGGCGACCTGCCGCGGGAGCGAGCCCGTCGTGTAGGTGAGGCCGTACCGCTGGAAGAGCGCCTGCACCTGCGGGGCGATCTGCTGGTAGCGGTTGCTCGGCAGGTCCGGGAAGAGGTGGTGCTCGATCTGGAAGCTGAGGTTGCCGGTCATGAAGTGCATGGCCCGGCTACCGCTGATGTTGGCCGAGCCGAGCATCTGGCGCAGGTACCACTCGCCACGGGTCTCCCCCACGATCGACCTGCGCTCGAAGGTCTCGACCCCCTCGGGGAAGTGGCCACACATGATGACCGAGTGGGTCCAGAGGTTGCGGATGAGGTTGGCCGTCGCGTTGGCGGCGAGGGTGTTGAGGAACGACGGGCCCGACAGCAACGGGTGGATGACGTAGTCCTTCGTCATCTGGTTGCGGATCTTCTTCAGGGTCACCTTGGCGCGGGCCCGGAAGTCGGGGTCCTGGCGGCGCTCCTTGGTCGCGAGGTTCTTGCCGAGCTCGAGGTCGTACGCGGCGATGCCGTACTCGAAGAAGCAGGCGTTGACGAAGTTCCACAACGGCTGCGCCGCGTAGAGGGGAACCCAGCGCTGGTCCTCGTCGACCCGCATGATGCCGTAGCCGAGATCGTTGTCCTTGCCGATGACGTTCGTGTAGGTGTGGTGCAGCTCGTTGTGCGAGTGCTTCCACTGCTCCGACGGGCTGGCGTTGTCCCACTCCCAGGTCGTCGAGTGGATCTTCGGGTCGCGCATCCAGTCCCACTGGCCGTGCATGACGTTGTGCCCGATCTCCATGTTCTCGATGATCTTGGCGACCGCGAGGCCGGCGGTGCCGACAACCCAGGCCGGCGGGAACATCGACACGAGCAGGACGGCACGACTGCCGAGCTCGAGCTTGCGCTGGGTGGCGATGACCTTGCGGATGTAGGCCGCGTCGTCGGCTCCGCGCGTGTCGATCACCGACTGCCGGATGGCGTCGAGCTCGACACCGAGCTGCTCGATGTCCTCGGGCGTGAGGTGCGCGATGGGGTTGTGGGCCTTCTTCTGCAGGACGGTCATGGTGACTCCTCTGGTCAGGGGGTCGGCGTGTGGATCGTGAGTGGATCGGTCAGTGGTCGATGACGCAGGCGCCGGCGGCTGCGGAGATGCACGTCTGGATCGGGACGCCCCGGCCCTCGGTCTCGCCGGGTGTCGCGGTCGTGACGGCGCCGGTGCGCAGGTCACGGACGGCGCCCTCGCGCAGGGGCAGCACGCAGCCGAAGCAGATGCCCATGCGGCACCCGGACGGCATGAGGACGCCGGCTGCCTCGGCGGCGTCGAGGATCGGAGTGGCACCGTCGGCGTCGACCATCGTGCCGGAGCCGGTGAAGTCGACGGTGCCGCCCTCGCCCACGGCACGTGTCGTGACACGGAACTGCTCGGTGAGCAGCTCCAGCCCACGCTCGTCGTGGTGGCGCTGGAGCGCGTCGAGCAGTCCCCCGGGCCCGCAGGCCAGGGTCACCCGCTCGTGCAGGTCCGGGACGAGCGCCTCGAGGTCGCCGACGTCGAGCACGCCGTGCACGTCGTCGTAGCGGGCGACCAGACGGATGAGGCCCGCGTCGTCGAGGGCACGCAGGTTGTCGAGGAAGATCGAGTGCGGCTCGCTCGGTGCGACGTGCACGACGACGATGTCGTATGCCGCAGAACAGGCCAGGCGCACGACGCCGTCGTCCGCGACGGGAAAGAGGTTGCGAAGCATGCCGACGACCGGGGTGACGCCGGACCCCGCGGTGACGAAGAGGAACTTGCCGCCGTCGGTCGGGAGCACGAAGTCGCCCTGGGCCTGCTCGAGGTGGACGAGCGTGCCGGGGCGCGACTCGCGGACGAGGTGGGTGCTGACCAGCCCGTCCGGCACCGCCTTGACGGTGATCGAGATGTTGCCGTCCGGGCGTGGCCCGTGGGTCAGGGAGTACGCCCGCCACTGGCGGATGCCGTTCACGTCCACGCCCAGGCGCACATACTGCCCCGGCACGTGGCCGGCCCAGTCGGCGCCCGGACGGATGACGATGGTCGACGCGTCCGCCGTCTCCGGGTGGACGGCCACGATGCGTCCGCGCAGGTCGGCACCTGGGCGCAGCGGGTCGAAGAGGTCCAGGTAGTCGGCAGGCAGGAGCGGGGAGGTCGCGCGCTCGGCGAGCTGGAGCAACCGTCGTCGCAGGGACGGACGTGCGGCTCGGCTCGAGGGTGCGGTCAGGCTCATGCACCCAGCATGACTGCCCGGCGGGGCTAAGATCCTGACCACAGCGGGTGAAGTGTCCGGGAACTCTTGTGCGGGGGGAACAGTCGATGGCCTCAGAGGCGACCAGCCCGACGGTGCGGGGCGCTGCCGTCCTCCAGCTGGACCACGCGGTCCTCCGCGTGCTGCGTGAGCGGCTGCCCGCCATCGCGTCGACGACCGTCACGGCCGTCGTCGACGAGGTACCCGACTATCGCGGCGCCCTGGGCGGGTCCGCCGGCGACACCATCGAGCGGGCGGTTCAGATGGCCATCGCCGGCTTCCTCAAGCTCGCCGGCGCCGGCCGCGACGTCGACCCGAGCACGCCCCTCGGCCCCACCCGCGAGGGGGCCTACGCCCTCGGACGCGGCGAGGCACGTGGCGGACGCTCGATGGACAGCCTGCTCGCGGCATACCGCGTGGGTGCCCGGGTGTCCTGGCGCGAGCTGGCGCGCGCGGCTGCCGAAGCCGGACTCCCCGCGACGACGATGGCGAAGTTCGCCGAGCTGCTCTTCGCCTACATCGACGAGCTGTCCGCGGCGAGCGTCGCGGGCCACACCGACGAGCTGACCACGAGCGGCCGGGTGCGTGAGCGCTACCGCGAGCGGCTGGGTCAGCACCTGCTCGCGCGGGCCGGCGTCGAGGCGCTGACCGCGGCCGCGTCCCGCGCGGAGTGGACGCCCCCGACCACGCTGACCGCGGTGCTGCTGCCGGCCGAGCAGGACCGACGGGCCCTGTCCTCGCTCGGCGCCGATGTGCTGCAGGTCGGCGAGGACCTGCCCGGCATCGAGGAGGTCGACCGTGACCATCCCCTGACGCTGCTGCTCGTCCCCGACGCCGACGGGCCCGGCCGGCTCCACCTGCTGCGCGTGCTCGCCGGCCGGCACGCCGTCGTCGGACCTCCGCGCCCGTGGGACGACGCGCGCTCGTCCTACGACCGTGCCGCGCGTACGGCGAGACTGGCTCGGCCCGGTCGAGCGGGCGCCCCGGTCGACACGGAACAGCACCTGGCCGACCTCGTGCTCACGGCCGACCCCCAGGCACTGGCCGACCTCCGGGCCCACGCCCTGGCGCCGCTCGACGACCTGCCGTCCGGGACGAGGGACCGACTCGCCGAGACGCTGCTGTCGTGGTTGTTGCACCAGGGCCGTCGAGACGAGGTCGCCGCGGAGCTGCACGTGCATGCCCAGACGGTGCGCTACCGCATGGGCCAGGTGCGCGAGCTCTACGGCGACCGCCTGGGCGACCCCGCAGTGGTGCGCGAGCTCGTGATCGCCCTGTCGGCCGCTCCCCCGCGGTCCTGAGTCCCTCCCCTCCTCGGCGCGGTGCCGCCGGCCCGCCGTCGAGGGGGACCGGGCCGACCGGGGTCCTCAGCGCCCTGTGCCCCCACCGGAGGGTGCGGTCCCGGTGCCACCGTGCTGCCGTGCCCACCTCTCGATGCCTCGGGCATCGATGGGAAGGCCGTCGGAGAGCACCTCATGACCCTCGGCGGTGACGAGCAGGTCGTCCTCGAGGCGCACCCCGACGCCCCGCAGCTCCGGTGGCACGGTGAGGTCGTGGGCGTGGAAGTAGAGCCCGGGCTCGACGGTCATGACCATTCCCGGCTGCAACAAGGCGCCCATGTAGTCCTCGTACTCCGACGACAGGCAGTCATGGACGTCGAGGCCGAGGTGGTGACCGATACCGCACACGAGGTATCGGCGGTGCTGCTGCCCCGCGGGTGACAGGGCCTCGTCGACCGACACGTCGAGCAGGCCCCAGTCGTGCAGCCCCGTCGCCACGACCTCCATCGCCGCGAAGTGGAAGTCGGTGTACTGGATGCCGGGTCGCACCTGGGCCATGCCGGCCCGGTGGGCGCGTTCGACGAGGTCGTGGACCTCTCGCTGCTCGGGCGAGAAGGAGCCCGACGGGGGCACCGTCCGGGTCACGTCGGCCGTGTAGAGCGTCGTCGTCTCGACGCCCATGTCCAGCAGGAGGGGCAGGTCAGGCAACACGGGCCCGTCGCACCGTACCCAGTGCAGGGTCGGGGCGTGCGGACCCGACCCGACGATGGTCGAGTAGCCCGGCCCGTTCCCGTGGGTGCGGGCGTGCCGGTCGAACGTCCCCTGCAGCCAACGCTCCCCGAGCCCGTCGATGGCGGTGGGCACCTCGTGCATGACCGCCTCGAAGCCGCCGACGGTGGCGTCCACTGCGAGGCGCAGCTGCTCGACCTCCCACTCGTCCTTGATCATCCGCAGGTCCGACAGCGTCGCCGACAGGCGGCCCTCACGCACCAGGCCGTATGCCGCGACGTGGCGCTCGGCGACACTGGGGGTCGCCCACGCCCCGGAGCACTTCTCGAGTGCTCCGGCGAGAGCCTCGACGGGCTGCGCCTCGATCTGGAGCGCGAGGCCCCACTCGCGTACGCCGGGTGACGAGCCCACCCAGAGCTCGCCGTGGTCGGGGTCGCCGAAGAACGCCGTCTCGCCGGGTCGGGCCGGCGGGGGCAGGTAGAGCGTGGCGTGGTGGCCGTCGGCCGCGGGGCGGAGAACGAGCGTCGCACCTTCGGCCTGGCAGCCGGTCAGCCACACGAAGTCGCTGTCGGGGCGGAAGCCGTACGAGGCATCGCCGTTGCGGCGGGGGGCTCTCCCGGACGAGACGACGATCGTGCGCCCGGGCAGCCGCTCGACGAGGCGCCGCCGGTGGTCGGCGGCCGCCTCCGCCGTGCCGGCCGCCAGTGCCGGGCGCACGTCGTCCGCGGCCCAGCCCCGGGCAATCGTGCCGACGAATCCCTCTGCCTCGTGCAGGCGCGGCGGGCGCGTGCCTGCATGTGGCGGGCGGCCCGAGACCGTGTCGGCGGGCGTCTCGTCTCGGTGCCCTTCGGACTCCAGTGTCGTCTCGGTCCCACGCGTCAGCCGGCTCATGGTCGTTCTCCTCCTCGGTCGCGCACCAGCTCGCGCAGGTGCGTCAGCACCCTTCCGCTGCCGATGCCGTCGTGTTCGAGCTCGTTGGTGACCCAAGCCTGCGCGGACCCGAGACGCGAGAGCGTGTCGAGCTGCAGGTGGGCGTCGACGTACATGTCGTCGTAGTAGACGGCGGCCGCGACGGGCACCTCGTTGGTCGCGAGCCGCTCGGGGTCGTAGAGCCGCGACCACGAGGACCGCGACGCGAGCGCGTGGACGGCCGGCGCGAAGCCGCGCAGGAGGCGTACCTCCTCGAACATCCACGGGAACGCCATCTCGCCCGTGAAGAGCAGCGGCCGCCGGCCGGCGTCGAACTGCGGTCGCCGGTCACGCTCCTGCTGCGCCGCCCACGCCGTCGGACCGTTGTCACCGTCGCCGTAGATGGACTCCTGCAGCGTCCAGAAGAGCGGGTTGCCCGCCGACGAGGACCTGGCGAGGCAGTCGGCCAGGAACGACGTGGACAGTCGTCCCGGGCGGGCGAACGCCTTCTCCACCAGCCAGTGCATGCGCTCGAAACCCGGCTTCATCCCGAAGTCCATCCCGAGGGACTGGAAGCGGTGGACCGTGAGCACGTCGCCGTCGGGCAGCAGCACGTCCCCCTCGGCGAGCCGGTCGGCGATGGCTGCCACGGCGTCGACGTCCTGCGGGTAGCGCCGGTAGTACTCCGCCGTCTTGGCCTCGACGCGGGAGAAGGTGCGGCGGTAGACCTCTGCCGCGCTCGCGGGCGTGCCGGGTATGCCGCCCGCGACGTAGGCCGCGGAGAGCCCGTCGGGTGCCTGGCTCAGGTACGCGAGGGTGATCCAGCCGCCGTAGCTCTGCGCGAAGGTCGCCCAGCGCCGCCCGCCGAAGACGGTCGTCCTGAGGTGCTCGAGGTCGCGCACGATGGAGTCGGCCCGGAAGCGGGCGAGGTGGTCGGCGGCGGCTTCGGGGTCCGTGTGGCCGGCGAGGTCGGCGGCCTCGATCGGCGTGCTGCGTCCCGTGCCGCGCTGGTCGGCGAGGACGACGCGGTGCGTGGCCAGCGCCTCGTCGATCCAGCCGCTGCGGTCGACCGGGCGGGGACACTCGCCGCCCGGTCCGCCCTGGAGGTACACGAGCAGCGGCAGGTCGTCGCGGCGTCTCTCGGGGTCCACGAGCTCGCGGACGAAGACCTCGATGGTCTCTGTGCCCGGGCCCTCCCAGTCGAGCGGCACGGGCACGATGTGCTCGCGGACGTGGAGTCCGGGGAGGTGGTACTCGGCGGTGACCGGCATACGGCTCAGGCTCCTCTGCGGACGGACTCGGTGGCGTCGGCGGGCACGGGGTCCGGTGCCGCTGCGGCACGCTCAGCGGCCCGCGCTCGTCGTCGAGCCTCCCACTCGGGGCGGATGCGTGGGACGGCGGCCAGGAGGGTCCGGGTGTACTCGTGGCGTGCGTCGCCGAAGACGCGGTCGCGCGGGCCCTCCTCGACGATGCGGCCGCCCGACATCACGGCCACGCGCGTCGCGATCTGGCGCACGACCGCGAGGTCGTGGGCGATGAAGAGGTAGCTGAAGCCCTCCTCGGCCTGCAGCTGCCGCAGCAGGTTGATGATCTGTGCCTGCACGGACACGTCCAGGGCCGACACCGCCTCGTCGCAGACGACGAGCCGGGGGCCGACGGCGAGAGCGCGGGCGATGCCGATGCGCTGGGCCTGGCCTCCCGAGAACTGTGCCGGGTGCCGCTGCCACTGCTGGGGGTCCAGGCCCACGCGCTCCATGAGTGACTGCGTGAAGGCGCGCGACCCGCCCGGAGGCTTCCGCCCCTGGTACGTGAGGGGCGCCGTGACGATGCGTTCGACGGTGTGGCGTGGGTTGAGCGAGGAGAAGGGGTCCTGGAAGACGACCTGCACCTCGCTCCGGAACGCGTGCAGGTCACGTCCGGTCAGACCGGTGACATCCTGCCCGTCGAAGCGCACCGTCCCCAAGGTCGGGTCGATCAATCGCGCCACCAGCCGGGCGGTCGTCGACTTGCCGGAGCCGGACTCGCCGACGAGGGCGAGGGTCTCACCGGCCGCGACGGTGAGAGAGACGTCGTCGACGGCGCGGAACGTGTCGCCGCGCGAGAGCAGCCCTCCCGTACCCGAGACGGGGAACTCCTTGACGAGGTGCTCGGCCTGCAGCAGCGGGGTCGCCGTCATGGACGGCCTCCTGTCGTGGTCAGGGATCGCAGGGCGCCGATCTCGTCGTCGATCCGGGGAACGGCGTCGAGCAGGGCCTGCGTGTACGGGTGCTTGGGATCGCTGAAGATGGACTCGACGGGCCCGCGCTCCACGCACTCACCCGCGCGCATGACGACGATGTGGTCGGTGATCTCGCTGACGACGGCGAGGTCATGCGTGATGAGGACGAGCGCCGTCCCGGTGTCACGCCGGATCTCCTGCAACAGCGCCAGGATCTGGGCCTGCACCGTGACGTCCAGCGCCGTGGTCGGCTCGTCGGCGATCAGCAGCTCGGGCTCGGTGGTGAGCGCCATGGCGATCATCACCCGCTGGCGCATGCCGCCCGAGAACTGGTGCGGGTAGTGGTCGATGCGGTGCGCGGCGTCCTTGATGTGGACACGCTCCATCGCCTCGACCGCCACTCGGTGCGCCTGGCGCCGCGTGACACCGCGGCGGTGCGAGCGGTAGGCCTCCTCGATCTGGGCGCCGACGGTGTAGTACGGGTTGAGCGATGAGAGGGGGTCCTGGAAGATCATCGCGACGCGGTCCCCGCGGACCCGGCGCAGCCGGGACTCGGGCATCGCGGTGAGGTCTTCGCCGTCCAGCCGGACCGTGCCGCTGCGAGTCGCCTTGTCGGGCAGCAGCCCCATGATCGCGAGACTCGTCAGGGACTTGCCCGAGCCGGACTCGCCGACGATGCCCAGGGCGCCACCCGGCTCGAGGTCGAGGTCGAGGTGCGAGACGACGTCGACGCGCCCCGTGGCCGTGGGAAAGGACACGGTGAGGTCCCGCACCTCGAGGAAGCCCGCCTGCGTGGGGTGCCTGTTCGTCGAGGTCATGCCGCCACCCGCACCCTCGGGTCGATGACGGTGTAGACGACGTCGACGACGACGTTGCCGATGACGACGAAGAACGCAGCGAGGAGGGTGACGCCCATGATGACCGGCTGGTCGTTCTTGGCGATGGAGTCCGCTGCCATCTTGCCCACGCCGTTGAGCCCGAACACGGTCTCGGTGATGAGGGCACCGCCGAGCAGGCCCGCGAAGTCCATCCCGAACACCGTGACCACCGGCGTCAGGGCGGGCCGGAGAGCGTGGCGGCGCCACACCAGGTGCGGGGCCAGACCCTTCGCGCGAGCGGTCCGCAGGAAGTTCTCCTGCAGGGTGTCGATGACGTTGGCTCGTGTCAGCCGCGTGTAGGCGGCGGCATAGCCGACGGCGAGCACGATCCACGGCATGACGAAGTTCAGGAACCACCGCCCGGGGTCCTCGCCGAAGGGGACGGCCTGCGGGAAGGGCAGCCACTGGAGCTGCACGACGAGCACGAACTGGAGCACGAGCGCGAGGACGTAGTTCGGGATGCTGAGGCCACCCAGGGTGAGGCCGGTCATGACGCGGTCGACCCAGGTGCCGTTCTTGACGGCGCCGATGAGGCCGGAGACGACGCCGACGAGCAGCCACAGCACGGCCGCGCCGACCGCGACAGTCGCCGAGACCGGCAGTCGCTGCCAGATCATGTCGGTCACGGACTGGCTCGACTGGAAGGAGTAGCCCAGGCACGGCGCCGCACACTCGACCGCGTTGGCACCTTCGCCGTAGGTGCGCCCGGAGACGAGGCCACCGAGGAAGCTGAGGAACTGCGTCCAGAAGGGCCGGTCGAGGCCGAGGTTCATCCGGATCTGGTCGATGCGCTCCGGCGTGCAGCTCTTGCCGCACACCTGCACGGCGGGGTCGGGCGACAGGAGGAAGAACACGGCATACGTGAAGAGGCAGACGAGCAGCAGGACGCCGGCCATGCCGGCCAGCCTCCCCACGAGGTAACGGGGCATCAGCGGGCCTCCCCGGAGTCGATGACGGTGCGCAACCGGTCACCCAGCACGGTGAACGACAGCACGAGCAGGAACAGGAACAGGCCGGGGATCGCGAAGTACGTCGGCACGACCGAGTACCAGCTCACCGAGCTGGCGATCATCTGGCCCCAGGAGGGCTCGGGCGGCACGACGCCGACACCGAGGAACGAGAGGCCTGCCTCGGTGCCGATGTAGCCCGGGACGGCGAGGGTGACCATGACGATGATCGTCGAGCGCAGGTTGGGCAGGATCTCGCGGAAGACGAGACCGAGGCCCGAGGCGCCGGATGCCCTTGCCGCCTCGACGAACTCGCGCCGACTGAGCGACATGGTCTGTCCTCGAACGATGCGCGCCAGGTAGGGCCAGCCGAAGACGGAGATGACGACGACGAGCAGGGACCCGCGGTTGCCGGCGGGCAGCGCCGACAGGACCGCGATCATGAAGATGAGCGCGGGGAAGGCCATGAGAAAGTCCATGACCCGTGAGATCGCGTGGTCGACCTTTCCGCTGAAGTAGCCGGAGAGCAGCCCGAACGTCACCCCCAGCGCCGTCGTGAGGGCCGTCGCCGCGAGGGCGATGGTCATCGACACGCGAACGCCGTAGACGATCCTGGCGAAGATGTCCCGGCCACTGCCCGGCTCGACTCCGAACCAGTGCGTGCTGCTGATGCCACCCCAGGGCCCGATGGGCACCCCGCCGAGGTTGGGGTCGATGGCCGTCTGGTCGAACTCGTACGGCGTCCAGCCGCTCACCATGACGATGAGGGGGGCGAAGACGGCCATGAGGACGATGAGGCCGATGTAGGTCGCCGACAGCACGGCGCCGACGTCACGGCTCAGCGCTCGCAGCAGACGCGGCCGCGAGGCCGCGGGGGGCGGCCCGACGGGTTGCGTCGGGCCGCCCGGCCCGCTGTCGGCCGAGAGCTCGACCTCCAGCTCGGTGGGGGCGATCGTCATCGGTCGGTCACTTCTTCGCCGGGTCGCGCAGCCCGACGAGGACGTAGTCGATGCCGCCCGTCGCCGCGCCCGGCGACGCGAAGAGCCCTGCGACGTTGCTGCCCGGCAGGTAGACGGCCTGCTCGACGTTGAGGGGAACGATCGGCGCGAGCTTCAGGATCTCCTCGTCCAGGTCGCCCCACTGCTTGTTCGCCGCAGCGAGGTCGGTCATGGCGCCGATCTCGTCGATCCGCCTGTTGATGGTCGGGTCGTCGAGCTGGGCGAGGTTCGGGTTGCCCTTGTCGGTGATGTTGGCACCGTAGAACAGCGGCGGCAGGAACGTGGCGGCCGAGGACGCCCAGTCGGGGCACCAGCCGGTGATCGCAGCATCATGCTGCTGGGAGCGGGTCGCGATCGTCTCGTAGAACTTGGACGTGTCGATGACGTTGAGCTGGACGTCGACGCCGATGCGCTGCAGTGACTGCTGGATGGCCTCGGCCTGCTTCTGCATCTTCGGCTGCGACCGGATGTCCAGCACGAGGGGGAAGCCCGAAGACTGGCCGGCCTCCGCGAGGAGCTTCTTCGCCGTCGCGACATCGCCCGAGTGACCCTCACTCGGGTACAGGTCGAAGTCCTTGTGGCCGGCGACCGTGGTCGGGAGCACGGTCGTGGAGATCGTTGCCAGCTGGGTGCCGCCGGTGGCGTTCTGGACGGCTGCCTTGTCGATGGCATAGCTGATCGCCTGGCGCACCTTGACGTCGTCGAGCGGCTTCTTCGTCGTGTTGAGGGACATGTAGGTCGTGCAGACGCCGGACATCCGCAGCACCCGGTCCTTCAGCTGCGGGGTCTGGAGGCGAGGCAGCGTGGAAGCCTGGATGGTGCCGGCGATGGCGTTGGCGTCAGCGCCCTGCCCGGCCATGAGTCGTTCGTCGATGGTCGCGGCGTCCAGGCCCATGGTGAAGCGCCAGCCGTCGGGCTTCGCGGTGCGCACCTGGTCGGTCTTGGCGTCCCAGCTCGGGTTGCGCGTCAGCTCGATGAGACTGCCGGGCGTGTACGTCGCGAGCTTGTACGGTCCGGACGCGACGATCTTCTTGAGGAACGAGTCGCCGGCGCCCGTGCCCTTCGGGAAGGGAGTCATGTTGACCTGGGAGACGACCGCGTCGAATTCGGGGAAGGCCTTCTTGAGGTGGAAGACGATCGTGCTCGCGTCCGGGGTCTCGATGGTCGGCAGGTCGCCGGAGCGGTAGGGCCCGGCGTATCCCTCCGGGGCGTCGATGACCTGCTTCGCGTAGGGGGAGCCGATACCGATCTGCGGGTCCCAGGCGCGGGAGATGCCGAACTTCACCTCGGCGGAGGTGATCGGTGTGCCGTCCTCGAACTTCAGGCCCTCCTTGAGGGTGTAGGTCCACGTCTTGCCACCGTCGGACTGCTTGCCCAGGCCGGTGGCGAGGTCGGGGACGATCGCGTTGGGGTCCGACGCGTTGCCGGGCGCGGACGTCGTCAGGGTGCGGTAGACGAGTCGGTAGAAGTTGTTGACGCCGCCGTCCCAGCCGCGAGCCGGGTCGAGGTACGAGAAGTCGGCGTTCTGGAGCACTTCGACCGTGCCGCCCGTGGCCGGCGTCGAGGTGAAGGAGGTGCTGGCGTTCGACGGCCCGCTCGGGGTGCCGCCACCGCCGCAGGCGCCGAGGGCGAAAGCGGTCGTCGCAGCGAGCGCCACGGTCGTGGTGAGGTGCCGTTTCATGGTGGCCTTCCAGGGTTTGGGATGGGTGGGAAACGTGGAGTCAGCTCTGGCGCAACCAGACCCGCATCGCAGCGGGTTCGCGGTTGCCCCAGAGGTAGTAGGGGACGAGGGGGACCGAGGTCACCGGTGACACCGGGCTGGAGGGACCGGCCCCTGTCTCGTCGAGCTCGGGGTAGGGCTCGGCCGAGCGGGCCGGACGGATCTCGACGAGGCCCTCGACGGCATACGCCGTCACGGGGTCCGACGTGCTCGTCGGGCGCTCCCGGGCCCCGACGAGGACGAGGTCGTCGACGGGGGCCGGGGCGTCCTGCTGCTCGAGGCAGTGCACGACGGGGCCGCGGAGGACCGCGACGGCTCCGCGGGTCGCGTCGAGGTGCGGGTGGGAGGTGACACGCCGGACCCGCAGCGGCAGGCGCAGTCGGAGTCGTTCCCCCGCCGCCCAGCGCCGCGTGACGCGGAGCCAGCCGGGCCCGACGCCGGGTACCTCGGTGGTCTCTGCGCCCTCGAGGGTCGCCGTGGCGCCGACGGCCCAGGCCGGCACACGCAGTGCCAGCGTCCCGGGTGCGTCTGCCGCACGTCGCACGGTCACCTCGACCTCACCGTCGAAGGGGTATGCCGTCACGACGTCGACGTCGAGCGCGTGGCTGTCGATCCGGCCGGCGGTGAGGATGCCGATCGTCAGTGAGGTGTCGTCCGCCACCGCGACGTGGTCCTGCAGCTGAGCCATCCAGCGGACGACGTTGGGCGGACAGCACGGGCACCCGAACCAGGCGCGGCGCAGCGGCTCACCCCCGCTCTCGGCACCGGAGCGCTGTTCGTGGTCGGGTCGGCGCTGGAGGGGGTTGTCGTAGAAGAACGACGCGCCCTCCAGACCCAGCCCGACCGCATACGCGTTGTAGAGGATCCGCTCGACGGCGTCGAGCACGTCCGCCCGCCCGGTGGCGACGAACAGGCGCCAGCCCCACTGCATGGCCCCGATCGCTGCACACGTCTCGGCGTAGGCGCGCTCGGAGGGCAGCTCGTAACGATCGCCGAAGGCCTCGTCCGAGTGTCGCGCGCCGAGGCCGCCGGTCAGGTACGACTTCGTGGCGACCATGTCGTCCCAGAGGTGCTCGAGGTGGGCGAGCAGGTCGGTGTCGCCGGTCTCGACCGCCACGTCGGTGGCTCCGGCTGCGAGGTAGACCATGCGCACCGCATGGCCGGTCACCGAGGTCAGCTCCCGGAGCGGGGCGTGGTCCTGGAAGTACTCGGCTGGGAAGATCGAGTGCCTGAGGGTGCCGCTCCCCCGCCGGTCGACGAAGAGGCGAGCCTGGCGGAGGTACGCCGGCTCACCCGTCTCGCGGTAGAGCTCGACGAGCGCCATCTCCACCTCGGGGTGGCCGCAGTAGGCCGGTTCGCCGTCCTCGCCGTAGCGATCGACCACGAGGTCGGCGAAGCGCCGGGCGACGGCGAGCAGGCGCTGGTCGCCGAGCTGGCGTGACGCGGCGACCGCCGCCTGGACGAGGTGGCCGAGGTTGTACATCTCGTGGCCCCACGCCAGGTCGGACCAGGGTTCCCGCAGCGCGCCCTCGCCGGCGAACGCGGTCCCGACGTAGCCATCGGGGCGCTGGCCGCGAGCGATCAGGTCGACGGCGGCCTCGTAGAAGTCCCTCGTGGTACCGAGGCAGCCACTGCTGACAGCTGGGTCGGAGTGGTCCTCGCGGCCGAGCTCGTAGGCGACACCCTCGAGCGCCTTGTACACGTCGGTGTCGAGGAAGGGGTAGCGGCCCGCGTAGGGCGCCCTGGAGTCGTCGGCGAGGCGCCGGAAGTTCTCGAGGTTGCCGGCACGCCCCACCTCGCGCACCGTGTGCGGCACGGTGATCTCCCGGTTCCGCCCCTGCCAGTCGGCGAGCAGCCCTGGTCCGAGGCGGACCGCCGATGTGCCGAGCGGTCGCCCCAGCGGCCCACGAAGGTCGGCGGCGGGCGCACGGCTGGGCGTCGGAGAAGCAACGTCGAAGGCCGTTCGGGCGGACGCCGGAGCGGTGGAGGCGGAGCTGACGGGGACGGCAGGGCCGGGCACGGGGATCTCCTCTGGTGCTACGTGATATTTCACTGGTCACGCTGGGGATGCGACTGCCGGGGAGTCAACCACAGCCCGGGGGGCAATGGGAAGACCTGATTGTTAGCGTTCACAGAACGCGAAACATGCGGCGAGGAGTCCCTCGCCACAGCGACGGCCCAGCGGGACAGCGCCGAAGGAAAGTCCGCGCCAGGCAAGCCTTGACACGCCCGAGGGAGTACTACGTAAGATATTACTGATCACGCACGTGGGTCCTGTCGCGCTTGCGGCTCCTGACGCCGTGCCAGCGCAAGGAGACCGGATGAGCACGACAGCCGCACCGGGGTCGCTCCGCCGCATCGAGCACACCGAGAGCCTGCGGGAGCGGGTCCGGCGAGCCCTCGTGGCCGCCATCGTGAGCGGTGAGCTGGCCCCGGGCCAGCTCGTCTCCGTCCCCACTCTCGCAACGCGGTTCAACGTCTCGGCCACCCCCGTGCGCGAGGCCATCCTCGAGCTCGAGAAGTCGGGCTTCGTCGAGCCGGTCCGCAACAAGGGCTTCCGGATCACTCTCGTCAGTGAGGAGTCCCTCCGCCACGTGGCCTCCGTCCGCCTCATGATCGAGCCGACGTGCATGGAACGTCTCGCCGCCGCGTTCCCCACCGCCGCGCTGGCCGAGCTGCGCGCCGGCGCCGACCGCATCGTCGAGGGCGCCCGGACCGGCGACCTCGTCGCCTACCTCGAGGCTGACACGGCGTTCCACGTCCGGCTCACCGCGATGCTCGGCAATCCCATCGCGGTGGAGATCATCAGCGACCTGCGCAGTCGGGCTCGGCTCCTGGGCCTCTCGGCCATCGCCGGCACCAGCCGCCTCGTCGAGTCGGCGCAGGAGCACCACGAGCTGCTCGACCTGCTCATTGCGGGTGACGGTCCTGGCGCCCGCGGGCTGATGGAGCGACACATCGGCCACTCGCTCGGGCTGTGGGCCGGTCACGCGGAGCACTGAGCACTGAGCACAGCAGCCCCACGGGTCGGCGCCGTCGACCCGATCGTCCGACGCACACGTGATGGGTCACGAGTCAGAGCAAGGCAGACCAGCCGAGAGGAGCACCGTTGAGCGACGTCGTCGTCATCGGCGCGGGCATCATCGGCGCCGCCTGCGCCCGGGCCCTCGCGGTCAGCGGCGCTCGGGTCACCCTGCTCGACCGCGGCTCCCCGGCCACGGCCACGAGCGCGCACGGCGAGGGAAACATCCTCGTCTCGGACAAGGGTCCGGGACCCGAGCTCGACCTCGCCCGCTACGCCGCGTCACTGTGGCCAGGCCTGTCGGAGGAGCTCGCCGACGAGCTGGGGCCGGCCTTTCCCGCGCTCGAGTACGAACGCAAGGGGGGACTCGTGGCGGCGACCACCCTGACCGGCGCCGAACCGTTGCTCGCCTTCGCGCGGACCCAGCGCGCGGCCGGGCTCGACGCCAGACCGGTCGGTGCCGACGCCGCCCTGGTGCTCGAACCGGACCTCTCCCCCGACGTCACCGCTGCCGTCCACTACCCCGAGGATGCCCAGGTGCAGCCCGTCGCGGCTGCCGAGGCGCTGCTCGCCTCGGCGCGCCGGCGCGGCGTGGACGTACGCGGGGGCACCGAGGTCGTGGGCGCCGTGACGTCCGGAGGACGCATCCGCGGCGTCCGCACGACGACGGGGACGGTCGAGGCCGACACCGTGGTCGTGGCCGCCGGTCCGTGGTCCGGGGCTGTCGGCCAGCGCCTCGGCGCTCCACTGTCGGTCCTCCCCCGGCGCGGCATGGTGCTCGTGACGACCCGCATGCCGCACCGCATCCGGCACAAGGTCTACGACGGCGACTACTTCGGCGCCACGCAGTCCGCGGACGCGGCCCTGCAGACGTCGGCCGTCGTCGAGTCCACCGCTGCCGGCACCGTGCTCATCGGGTCGAGCCGCGAGCAGGTCGGCTTCGACGTGCGCCTACGGGTCGACGTGCTGGCGGCGATCGCGAGGAGGGCCCTCCGGCTGTTCCCGACGCTCACCGACGCCAGCATCATGCGCTCGTACCTCGGCTTCCGGCCCTACGTCCCCGACCACCTCCCCGTCATCGGCGCGGACGACCGGCTCGCCGGGCTCTGGTTCGCCACCGGTCACGAGGGTGCCGGCATCGGGCTCGCGCCGGCCACCGGCGAGATCGTCGCCGCCCTCGTCGGCGGGCGCGTCCCCGCGCTCGACGCCCATCCCTTCCGTCCCGGCCGACCCGGTCTGCTGGGCGCCTCCGGAGAGGACCACCGTGAGCCGTGATGACCGCGTGACCATCACCGTGGACGGTGTCCCCGTCGGCGGGCGGGCAGGCCAGTCGATCGCCGGTGTCCTGATCGGCGCGGGCGAGCAGGCTTGGCGCACCACGTCGTTCGCCAGTGCAGCCCGCGGGGTCTTCTGCGGCATCGGCGTGTGCTTCGACTGCGTGGTGGAGGTCAACGGCCTCGCCGACGTGCGGGCCTGCCTGCGCCGAGCGCGCGACGGTGACGTCGTCGTCCGTCAGCACATCGCACCGCCGGAGGTGATCCCATGACCCCACACTCCATCGGCCGCCCAGGTCGACGCCACGTCGTCGTCGTCGGCGCGGGCCCGGCGGGTCTGTCCGCGGCACGTGCGGCGGCCGAGGCCGGGGCACGGGTCACCGTGCTCGACGCCTCCCACGCCACGGGCGGACAGTACTGGCGTCACGCGGCGGGACCCCATGAGCAGCTCACCGACGAGGAGCTCAGGCTCCAGCACGGATGGGACACCTACTGCGTCCTCGATGCAGCGGTGCGGAGCCACCCGGCCGTGGAGCTCGTGACACGAGCCCAGGTGTGGGCGGCCGAGCGGCACGACGACGGGCCGCGCCTGCACGTGCTCGTCGGCGAGCCCGACGACGCGGGGCGCGTGCCGCTCACGTTCTCACCCGACGCGGTCGTGCTCGCCACGGGCGCACACGACCGCACCCTGCCCTTCCCGGGCTGGGAGCTGCCGGGCGTCACGACGGCCGGAGCCGCCCAGGCGCTCGCCAAGGCCGATGGCGTCGCCGTGGGCTCGCGCGTGCTCGTCGCGGGCGCCGGCCCGTTCCTGTTGCCGGTCGCCGCGACGCTGGCCGCCGTCGGCGCCACCGTCCTCGGCGTCCACGAGGCGAGCCGCGCCGGGGCTCTCGCCCGGGGTTGGCTCGACCGGCCGTGGCGCCTGGCCGGCACCTCGGGCAAGCTTCTCGAGCTGGCGGGGTATGCCGCGGGCCACGTCCGCCACCGCATCCCCTACCGGGTCGGTGAGGCGGTCGTCGCCGCCCACGGTCACGGACGCGTCGAGGCCGTGACCATCTCGAGGCTCGACCCGACATGGGCGCCGATCGCCGGCACGGAGCGCGTGGTCGAGGTCGACGCGGTGTGCGTCAGCCACGGCTTCACGCCCCGCCTCGAGCTCGCCGTCGCGCTCGGCACGGCCATCACGACCGAGCGCTTCGTCGACGTCGACGTCCGACAGCGCACGTCGTCCCCACACGTCTGGGCCGCCGGGGAGACGACCGGGATCGCAGGGGTCGACGCCGCCCTCGCCGAGGGTTGGCTTGCCGGCCACGACGCGGCCGGTGGGGCGCCCGACGAGCGGCGCGCCCGCACCGCGGTGAGGCGACGTGCGGCCACGCACGAGGTCGCGCGCCGGATGGCCGCGGCCCACGGCATTCCCGTGCAGGGCGCCGGCTCCGGGCCGGGGTGGCTCCGCTGGCTCACCGACGACACCGTGGTGTGCCGCTGCGAGGAGGTGACCGCCGGACGCCTGCGCGACACGGCCGCCGTCACCTGCTCGACCGACCCCGTCTCGGTCAAGCTCACCTCGCGAGCGGGCCTCGGCATCTGCCAGGGACGGATGTGCTCTGCCGCGGTCACGGCGATCCTCGGCGCACCCGGCGCGCTCGAGTCACGGCCCGTCGCCGCCCCCGTCCGTCTCGGCGACCTGGCCCGCGCCGCCGGCCCGAGCGCATGACCAGCCCGACCACCCACTCGTCACCGACCACCGTCTCGTCACTGACCACCCGCACAACACTGACCACCCGCACAACACCGACCACCAGCTCGGCACCGACCCCCAGCTCGGCCGCGAGCACGCAGCACCACCACCGAAAGGACATCCCGTGAGCAGCACCTTCGACCTCGGCGGCGTCGTCGTCGCGACGACCCTCCCCTTCAAGGAGGACCACTCCGCGCCCGCCGGGCTCGCCGTGGACTACGACCGCTACGCCGAGCACTGCAACTTCCTCATCGAGAACGGCTGCCGTGGCGTCGGACCCAACGGGTCGCTCGGTGAGTACTCCTCGCTCACCGACGAGGAGCGGCGTCGGGTCGTCCAGGTCGCCGTCGAGGCCGTCGACGGGCGTGGCATCGTCGTCGCCGGCGTGCACGGCGTCGGGTGGCACCAGGCCCAGCACTGGGCGCGGCTCGCCGCCGAGGACGGCGCGGACGGGGTCCTGCTCCTGCCGCCCACGATCTACCGCGCGAACCGCTCGGAGGTCATCGAGCACTACGCCCGCGTCAATGAGGTCGGCCTGCCGATCATGGCCTACAACAACCCCTTCGACACCAAGGTCGACCTGACCCCCGATCTCGTCGCCGAGCTGGCCGAGCTGGAGAACGTCGTCGCGATCAAGGAGTTCTCGGCCGACATCCGCCGCGTCCTCGAGATCAAGGAGGTCGCCGACATCGACGTCATCGCCGGCGCCGACGACCTGCTCTTCGAGTCCCTCGTCGCCGGGGCCGTCGGCTGGTTCGCCGGCTACCCGAACGCCTTCCCGAAGGAGGCCGTCGAGATCTACACCCTGGTCAAGGAGGGGAAGATCGCTGAGGCCCGGGAGCTCTACTCGCACCTCGTGGCCGTCTTCCGATGGGACTCGCGCACCGAGTTCGTCCAGGCCATCAAGCTCTCGATCGACATCGCCGGACAGAGCCACGGCGGCCGCACCCGACCGCCCCGTGGCCCGCTCAGTCCCGAGCACGAGGCACACGTCCGCAAGGACACCGAGAAGGCGCTCGCCTACCTCGCATCACGATGAGCGGCACGGGACAGCCGAGAGCCCGAGTCCGGCCGGGGCGCGGGGCGGCCGGAGCGGCCGCCGACAACGTGCCTCCGGGTACCGATGCGGCTGCCGCGGGCACCGAGGCGCCCGGGGCGGGCACCGCCACGCCCGCGGCGGGTGCCGACGCGCCCGGCTCCGGCACGGACGCGCCTGGCTCAGGTACGGACGTGCTCGATCCGGCCACCGCCGGGGCGCGGCTGCACACGCGGCCCGGCACGCGGTGGTTCACCGCCGTCGACTCGCACACCGAGGGGATGCCGACTCGGGTCGTCATCGACGGGATCGGCACCATCCCGGGGGCGACGATGAACGACAAGCGACTCCACTTCATCGAGCACCTCGACGGCATCCGGCAGCTCCTCGTCAACGAGCCACGGGGGCACGCCGCGATGAGCGGAGCGATCCTGCAGCCGTCCACACGCGAGGACTGCGACTGGGGCGTCGTCTACATCGAGGTGTCCGGCTGCCTGCCGATGTGCGGCCACGGAACGATCGGTGTCGCCACCGTCCTCGTCGAGACCGGCCTCGTCGACGTCGTCGAGCCCGTGACCACGATCCGCCTCGACACCCCCGCTGGGGTCGTGACGGCCTCGGTCGCCGTCGAGGACGGTCATGCCGTCTCGGTCGCGCTGGAGAACGTGCCGAGCTTCGTCGTGAGGCTCGATGCCACGGTCGACGTGGCCGGACTCGGGACCGTGCCCTACAGCCTCGCGTTCGGCGGCAACTTCTACGCGATGGTCGACCTCGACGACGTCGGGCTGCCTTTCGACCGCGCCCACCAGGACGACATCCTGGCTGCCGGGCTCGCGATCATGGACGCCATCAACACGAGCGCGCCGCCGCACCATCCGACGATCGACGGTGTGGACCACTGCCACCACGTGGAGTTCATCGCGCCCGGCTCCGACGCCGTCCTGTCACGTCACGCCATGGCCATCCATCCGGGGTGGTTCGACCGGTCTCCTTGTGGCACAGGCACCTCCGCTCGCATGGCCGAGCTCTGGGCACGTCATGAGCTGCCGCTGCACACCGACTTCGTCAACGAGTCGTTCATCGGCAGCCGCTTCGTGGGCCGCCTCGTCGCGGAGACGGTCGTGGACGGCACGCCCGCCGTCGTGCCGACGATCACCGGCCGGGCCTGGGTCACCGGCACCGGTCGCTACCTTCTCGACCCCACCGACCCCTTCCCCACCGGCTTCGCGTTCTGAACGTCGCGGCCGCCGATCGCAACCCGAGGAAACCATGAGCTCCCCAACCAGCAGCCCGCCGACCACCACCGGCAACCGGGCCGCCGACCCCGGCGTCCCGGCACCGGTTCGAGCCCACACCAACGACGACACCAACGACGACACCAGCGCCGACACCAGCGCCCTCGATGCTGTCATCGCCCGGGCGGAGCGCGCCTTCGACACCCTCGCCCTGCTCGAACCCGCCATCGTCGCAGCCGCCCTCGACGCCGCGGCCGAGGCTCTCGGCGCACACACCGACGAGCTCGTCGAGCTGGCGGTGGGCGAGACGGGACTGACGACACCTCGGCTCACCGGGGAGCTGCGCCGCACGCGCGTGCAGCTGCGGCTCTTCGCCCGGACCGTCGAGCGCGGTGACCACCTCGACGTCCGGATCGATGCTGCCGACGCCGGCTTCGCCCTCGGGGTGCCGCGGGACGACCTGCGCCGGCTCCTGGTACCGGTGGGCCCCGTCGTCGTGTTCGCGGCGAGCAACTTCCCCTTTGCCTTCTCCGTCGCCGGAGGTGACACGGCCTCGGCCCTGGCGGCCGGGTGCCCCGTCATCGTGAAGGCGCACCCGGGCCACCCCGAGCTCTCCCGTCGGGTGGCCGACGTGGTCGCGTCCGCCCTGGTCGAGGCGGGCCTGCCGGAGGGCACTCTTCAGCTCGTCGAAGGACAGGACACCGGCGTGGCCGCCCTGCGCCACCCCCGCGTGCGCGCCGCATCCTTCACGGGGTCCCTGCGCGCCGGCCGGATCCTCGCCGACCTCGCGGCGTCCCGACCCGACCCGATCCCGTTCTTCGGAGAGCTCGGCAGCGTCAACCCCGTCGTGGTCACGGCGGCAGGGCTCGAGGCGACACGACCGGAGCTCGCCCAGGGCTTCGTCGCCAGCGTCAGCGGTTCGGCCGGCCAGCTCTGCACGAAGCCGGGCTTTCTCCTCGTCCCGGAGGGAGCGGGTCTCGGCCCGGCGGTGGCGACCGCGGCGGCCTCGGTGCCCGAGCACCGCCTGTTGAATGCCGGCATCGCCGACGGCTACGAAGCCCGTCGTGACGCAGTCCTCGGCACGGTCGGCGTCCGCATCATCCACGCGGGTGGGCTGCGTCGCGATGCGGACGGCCACGGGTGGGCGACCCCCACGATCGTCGAGGTGGGGCTCGAGACGCTGCGCGACCACCGGGACACGCTCCTCGACGAGGCCTTCGGCCCGTTGTCCGTCATCGTCGACTACCCCGTGGGCACGGATCTCGCGGCCACCCTCGCCGACCTCTTCCCGGGCAACCTCACGAGCACGCTCCATGCCGGGCCTGACGAGACCGGGCCCGACGTCGAGCGCCTCGTGCGCACCATGGCCCGCACGAGCGGCCGGGTGCTCCTGCGCGGTTGGCCGACCGGGGTGGCCGTGACCCCCGCCATGCAGCACGGCGGCCCCTGGCCGGCGACGACGAGCGATGCAACGTCCGTGGGCACCGCGGCCATCGCGCGGTTCCTGCGGGGTGTCGCCTTCCAGGGCGCACGTGACGACCTGCTGCCTCCAGCGGCCCGTGACGCGAATCCGTGGGGCGTCGGCCGATCGGTATGCGCCGCAGGCGAGTCCACCGCCTGGTGACCGCTGGGCGGGGCGGTGGCCGCCACGCTGGACAGGATGTCCCCGACCCGTTGACCCGCTCGGTGATATGTCATATGTTAACGCTCACACGGTGAGTGCGCCGCCCCTGCCCGGGGGACGGCAGGGGCGGCCACCCGGTCACCCACATCCGGACACCCACCACGTTCCACTCTGGAACCACCGGGTGCTCTCGCACGCCTGACCTCCGCTCCGCCTCCTCCCCAGCGCCCCACGACGGCTGCAGCAGGACGTCGTCACCACACGGCATACGCCCGGCGACAGCGGACGGTCGCGCTGCGCCTCGGTCGATCCTCCGATGACGAAGGAGACGACGCATGACCAGCAACACCTTCTCCCGCAGGCAGCTGCTTCAGCTCGGCGCGGTCTCGGCCGGCACCCTGGCGGTCGGCATGACCACCACCAGCCCCGCCCACGGCGCCACCACCAGCATCACCCCGGCCGCGCTCGGCTCCGTGGCCACGTCGCCACCCGGTCGGGTCAACGGCCTCCCGGTGCCCCGCTCCTGGAAGGCCGTGCCCTTCGACCTCACGCAGGTCGAGCTGGCGCCGAGCATCTTCACCGAGAAGCGTGACCGGATGCTCGCCTACGCGCGGGCCTACCCGGTCGACCGGATCCTCAGCAACTTCCGGGCCACTGCAGGGCTCGACACGTTCGGTGCCCAACCCCCGGGTGGCTGGGACGACGCCACCGGCAACTTGCGCGGACACTACAGCGGGCACCTCATGTCGATGCTCGCCCAGGCGTGGGCGGGCACAGGCGAGCAGGTGTTCAAGGACAAGCTCGACGCCGTGGTGGCCGGCCTCAAGGAATGCCAGGACGCCCTGGCTGCTCAGGTCGGTCGTCCGGGTACGCCACCCCCGCCGGCCACGTGGGGCGGCGGCCGCTTCGGTGGTGGCCTCGTGCTGACCGGGGACGGCCAGTACGTCGGCCTGCCCGATGCGACGATCGACGGTCTGACCGACTTCACGATCGCCGTGTGGGTCAACCTGCGCGAACGCCGCACCTGGCCGCGCGTCTTCGACTTCGGCACGGGCACGCGCGCCAACATGTTCCTCACCGTCGACACCGGCTCGGGGCCGCGCTTCGCGATCACGACCACGGGCGCCGCCGGAGAGCAACGCATCGCCGGCACCGTGCGGCTCCCCACGGACCGATGGGTACACCTGGCCGTGTCCCTGCGGGGCCAGACGGGCACGCTCTACGTCGACGGCGCCGTCGCGGGCACCAATGCCGCCATGACGCTCAGGCCCGCGGACCTCGGGGCGCCGAAGAACAACTGGATCGGTCGCTCGCAGTACGGCGACGCGACCCTCGCGGGCACCATCGACGAGTTCCACCTCTTCGACCGTGCCCTCGACGCCGCCGAGGTTGCCGACCTCACGACATCGGCCGCAGGCAAGGCGCACGGGAACCTCGCGTGGTACCGCTTCGACGCGAGCTCGGGCACGGCTGTCCACGACGACTCCGGCCGGTCCTGGGACGCCGCCGTGGTCACCGGTGAGGGCGGCGACCCGGGGCCGAGCCACGCAGGCTTCCTCGCGGCCTACCCCGAGACCCAGTTCATCAAGCTCGAGGAGTACGTCACCTACCCGGCCATCTGGGCGCCGTACTACACGTGTCACAAGATCATGCGCGGCCTGCTCGACGCGTACGCGCTCACCGGCAACGAGACGGCACTGCAGGTCGTACGCGACATGGGCGAGTGGGTGCACAGCCGCCTCAGCCGACTCCCCCGCGAGCAGCTCGACCGGATGTGGGGGCTCTACATCGCCGGCGAGTACGGCGGCATGAACGAGGTGATGGCAGACCTGTACTCCCTCACCGGGGAGGCCATCTTCCTGGAGTCGGCACGGTACTTCGACAACACGCGCCTGCTCGCGGACTGCGTGGCCGACAAGGACACCTTGGACGGCAAGCACGCCAACCAGCACATCCCCCAGTTCATCGGCTACCTCCGGGTCTTCGAGCAGGGCGGTGACCCCTCCTACCGGGCCGCCACGGAACACTTCTTCGACATGGTCGTGCCCCACCGGCTGTACGCCCACGGCGGCACCGGACAGGGCGAGGTCTTCCGCGCCCGCGACTCGATCGCGGGCACCATCGTCAACACCACCAATGCCGAGTCGTGCGCTGCCTACAACATGCTCAAGGTCGCCCGGAACCTCTTCCTCCACGGCCCGGACGCCCGGTACATGGAGTTCTACGAGAAGGCGCTCGTCAACCAGATCCTCGCGTCGCGCCGGGACGCCGACAGCACGACCGACCCCCTCGTCAACTACATGGTGCCCGTGGGGCCCGGCGCCACCCGTGGCTACGGCAACACCGGAACCTGTTGCGGCGGAACGGGACTGGAGAACCACACCAAGTACCAGGACTCGATCTACTTCCGGTCGGCACAGGGGCGGATCCTGTGGGTGAACCTGTACGTCCCGTCGACCCTCGACTGGGCAGACCAGGGGATCGCGATCACGCAGTCCGGCGACTACCCCCGCGAGCAGCAGAGCACGTTCACGTTCTCGGGCTCCGCGGTGGTCGACCTGCGCCTGCGTGTGCCCGAGTGGGCCGGTGACCGCTTCACGGTCACGGTCAACGGTCACGAGCAGCCGGTTCGTCAGGGGTCGGACGGCTATGCGCGCCTCAACCGTCGGTGGCGCGAGGGCGACACGATCGTCGTGTCGTTCCCCTACTCCATGCGAGTGGAGAGGGCGATCGACGACCCGGACGTGCAGGCGCTGCTGTACGGACCCGTTGCGCTCATCGGCAAGTCCTCGAGCACCGAGTGGTTGCCGGTCACCCTGTCCGATCAGCTGCCGTTGTCGGGCAGGCTCGACTCCGTCGTGCGGCCCGCGGGACAGCCGATGACCTTCGAGACCAACGGGATCCGCTTCGAGCCGTTCTACCTCGGCAACCCGGAGCCCTACCACGCCTACGTGCGTCGCACCGAGACCACCATCGTCTTCGCCGGTCTGGACACCGGTGTGCCCAACCGTGCCGACGAGGCCGGGACACGGTTCCTCGACGCCCTGTGGTCGCGGGCCCCGTTCAAGAACGCCACCGCGTTCGAGCGTGGGGTTGCAGCGACCACCGACACCTGGGTCGCGGCGGGACTCCTCTCGCGTGCCGAGGCCACCACGGTCGCGCGGACGGCGCGCGACGCACCGATTCAGGGGCTCTGAGCGTGGGGCACGGCACGTCTCGAGGCTTCACGCACCGTCGCCTCGGTCCCGTGACCGCCGACGTCAGCTCGGAGAAGGGCGACGTCATCCGGGTCGCCGCCCGCGGCACCAGCCGCTGATCCGGCTCGGCTCGCTGCGGCTGGACGACGTCGTTCGCGACCGTCCAGCCGTGGCGAGCCGACCGGTGCGATCCCATCCACGCTGCCAGGCAAGAGCCGGGGAGGCGATCCCCTATGTCGTAGGCTTCGTGCATCCAGCGGTGGAGGCGACCCATGACGAAGCTGACGATGCATGAAGAGCTCCCGTTCGACGAGGAGGCGACGGCGTCGACGGTCTCGACCGGTGAGCTGCCCGATCCCGACGAGGTTCGGGTCCTCGTCACCGAGGCCTACGAGAGGTATCGCACGAACCGCGACGGCACGGTGGCTGACTACATTCCGATCCTGGCGGAGGCCTCGCCCGACTGGTTCGGGATCGCCGTGGTCGGGGCTCGCGGGAGGTCGTTCGAGATCGGGGACGTCGAGAGGACGTTCTCGATCCAGAGCGTCTCCAAGCCCTTCGTGTTCGCGCTGGTGTGCGAGGCGATCGGCTACGGCGAGGCGCGTCGCCGCCTCGGCGTCAACAGCACGGGTTTCCCCTTCGACTCGCTGATGGCGGTCGAGCTGAACATCGACCGAACCATGAACCCGTTGGTCAACGCGGGTGCCATAGCGGCCACCAGCCTGGTACCCGGAGACACGGTGCAGGAGAAGTGGGAACGCATCAGGGACGGGCTCTCGCGCTTCGCGGGCCGTCAGCTCAGCCTGAACGAGCAGGTCTACGCCTCCGAATCCGCCACCAACCTTCGCAACCAGGGCATCGCCCACCTGCTGGAGAGCTACGGCCGCCTCTACTTCGACCCCGACCAGGCCACCGACGTCTACACCCGCCAGTGTTCGCTCGACGTGACCGTTCACGACCTTGCGGTGATGGCCGCCACGCTCGCCAACGGAGGCGTGAACCCGGTCACCGGCGACGTGGTCGTCGTTCCCGGAGCGTGCCGGCGGGTGCTCGCGGTGATGGCCACGGCCGGCCTCTACGAGCTGTCCGGAGACTGGCTCTACGAGATCGGGATCCCGGGGAAGAGCGGTGTCAGCGGCGGCATCGTCACCGTCTCGCCCGGCAAGGGCGGCCTGGCGACGTTCTCCCCTCCCCTGGATGCGGCGGGCAACAGCGTTCGCGGTCAGCTCGCCACCAAGTACCTCGCCGAACGACTCGGCCTCAACCTCTTCGTCTCCGAGGCGGTGTCGAAGGCCTGAGCCATCGTCGACGCAGTGGATCCGGGCCCGCCCGTCCGACCCGAACCCCCGTCGTCGCCGACCGGCCCCGGACATCCCGATCGACCTCGTGAGAGGTCCGAGCGATCGCAGCGGCGTCATACTCGGCAGGTGAGCGCGCCCTTCCCCGAACCGACCGAGCCCGCCTCGACCCGCACCGAGGTGCTCGTCCGTTATCTCGACTACTTCCGTGACCAGCTCGCGAGCAAGGTCGGGAGCCTCAGCGTGGACGACCAGCGGACCAGCCGGCTGCCTTCCGGTTGGACACCGGTGCAGCTGCTCAAGCACCTGACCCATGTCGAACAGCGCTGGCTCGAATGGGGATTCGAGGGCGCAGCTGTTGCGGACCCATGGGCCGACAACCGCGACGGGCGGTGGTTCGTGGATGACGACGAGTCGCTCGACGACCTGCTCGTCGCCCTCGACGACCAGACGCGACGCAGCAACACGGTCATCAGGGCGCACTCCCTGGACGACGTCGGCCGACCGGGGCCTCGGTGGAGCGGTCAACCCCCCGCCACCCTCGAGCGGGTGCTGCTGCACCTGCTGCAGGAGTACGCGCGGCACGTGGGGCACCTCGACATCGTGGCCGAGCTGGCGGGTGGCATCACCGGCGAATGACTCCCCCGCGGGCTTCGCTGACCAGCGTCGAGCCACGCATTCCGAGCAGCGCACGGGTAGGCGGCCGGCTGGGTACGGGCGGCGTCCCGGTATGAACGACACCGCCGCCCTTGGCGCCCATGGGGGCGCTAGAAGGAGTCGTGGGCGGCGGCGCCGACAGCCTTCCCCGTACCCAACCGGTGGGGAAAGTCCCGGTCGGCCCGTCGTCGGATGCGACGCAGCCCGGGCGGACGTGGCGCACCGGTCCCTGTGGGGTCCCACGGCGACGTCACTCCGAGCCCGCTGCGCGAGGCAGGCAGGCAGTGGTGGCTGACCTGTTGCGGGGCGTCACCGGACGTCCTGGAGGCCGGCGGCGCTGCTGATGTGCCGGGCCGGGTGCCACACGACACCGCCGCCTGCCGCCGCGGACGGAGTACCGTCGGGAGTCGAGGCCATAGCGCGGCAACAGCCGCCAGGAACCCTCAGACGCCGCGTCTCCGTGAGCGACCGCCTGGTGCTTCTTTCACCGGCGACCTTGAAGGAGATGAAGCCATGACGACCGACGAGCAGGCAGTTGCCGCGCGAAAGGACCGCGTGGAGATTGCAACTGGCGTCCTGATGCACCAGCACGGCGACGACTCGAGAGCCGCCCGTTCCACCTTGGAGAAGATGGCCTTTCGCAGCGGCAAGCCGCTCGACGGTGTTGCCGACGTCGTGATCGGGGCGGCGGAGATGGGATGCGAGCTGGAGTGCGCCGACGAGGGCTGACGCCGACGTCTCGGCAGTGACTCGGGGAACGGTCGATCTCGTTCGATCCATGTCCCGGGAGAACCGTGTCGTATTCGCCTGACGCCGTTCGTGTAGTACGTATGAGGCCGGGCCAACCGGGTCCGGCGCAGCCGAAGGAGCAGTCGTGGCCGAGTACCTCCTCTATTTCAACCAGCAGTGGGTGGGCGACCACCCCGAGGCGTGGTTCCGTGGGCGCGGGCCGCTCGCCATGGCGGTCGTGAACGAGATGAAGGCTGCCGGAGTGTACGTGTTCGCCGGGGGGTTGGAGGAGGAGGACGGTCCGGTCTACAGCGCCGATCCCACGAGCGGCTCCGTGATGATCACCGACGGACCCTACGTCGAGACCAAGGAGTTCCTGGGCGGGTTCGCCGTGGTGGACGTGGCCGATGACGAAGCCGCGAAGATGTGGGCGGGAAAGATCGCGGAGGCATGCGGATGGCCGCATCAGATCCGCCGGTTCAAGCCGCAGCCCCGGGCCACGTGACCTGACCGTCGACACTCGACGCCGCGCTCTGAACCTGCCGCTCTGAACTGCCGCTGTGATCGGGTCAGGACAGGGGCAGCAGGGCGTGGCAGGCCTCGACGTTGTGGAGCTGGATGTCATCTCTTCGTCGCGCCTCCCAGTCGCCTCTGCTGAGTCGCCACCGGTTGAGCTGGGCGGGCTCGCCACGTCGCGTCGCCCAGTCCGAGCCGTTGGGCTCGTAGCCGAGGCGTCGTGAGATGGCGTTGGAGCCGACGTTGTCGACGAACGCGTCGCTGCTTGCCTCCTTCGTCCCGAGACCGTCGAACGCGAGGTGCAGGACCGCCTCGCGCATCTCACGTCCGAGTCCACGGCCACGCAGATCGGAGGACAGCCAGGAGAAGGTCGTGACCGTTCCCAGCGTCGAGAAGTTCACCCCGGTCAGGCTCTGCTCCCCGACGGGAGCGCCATCGACCACAACCACGAAGTAGAGCCGCCAGGCATCGGGCTCGACGCTGCCACGCCGCCGCCAGATCGCCCGTAGCCACTTGGTGACCCGCAGGTCGGGGTCGGTCTCGTAGAACGACATGGGGTCGTCGTACGGTGCAGGGTCGGCGTGGGTCTTGCCTGCGCGCACGACGTCCGCGAGCCGGTCCAGCAGCTCGTCCGTGGCTCCGTGCAGCTCCAGCGTTGGTGTGCTCACACGCACATCAAGGAGGGGATAGCTCATCATCGCGCAGTCACTCTGCCTTCACGGTCGTGCATGGTCGGTGGTGTCCACGTGGGTGGCGGAGGTCCGTCACATCAGGACTCCCAACGCCTGCCCCGACGCAGGCCTCCGCCGTCTTCACCAGCTCGTCGGCCCCCTCTCGCGGGTCACAGCCTGGTCGACACCGATCCAATCGCACACCACAGCGACGACGCACATCGTTTGTGCATCTCGGGGCGCGCCGAAGCTCGACCTCGTCACCTCACGGACCGGCCTCGACCATCCTGCGGACCTCTGCAAGGTCGAGGTCGAAGGGGCCGATCCGGGTGAGCACCCACGCCGCGCCACGGTTCAGCCACGGCGCAGGGTCCTGCCCGGCTGGCAGGTCCAGCACCACCTCGAAGCCCGGCGCCGGGTCCTGCTCCGCCAGACCCGCGGTGACCACGTCGAGGTCAGTGGGCCGGTCCAGGCCGATGACGAAGAAGCCGTCATACCTCGCTGCCCGGCGTAAGGGGGCCTGGTTGCCGAACCGCCCGGCCAGCCAGATCGGGATGGCAGGTGCTGGGAGGAAGCGAGCGTCGCGGACGGTGTAGTGCGCTCCATCGTGGTCTGTCGGCGCGCCGGTCAGCAGGGCGGTGACGACGGCGAGCCCCTCGTCGAGCATGCGGGCGCGAACCCGCGGGTCCGGCTCGTCTCCGAAGGCGCTGAACTCTCCCACCCAGTCGTCGCCCAGCCCCAGACCCAGCACGAACCGGCCACCGGAGAGCACGGCCAGGCTTGCGGCCTGCCGGGCCAGGACCTGCGGTCGGCGCCGCGCCAGCGGGGTCACCATCGGCCCGAACTGCAACGCCTCGGTCCGCATCGCGACGGCCGCGCAACACGTCCAGACGTCGGCGACCGCGGTGACCCGCTCGCCGTACTGCAGGTGGTCCCAGATGAAGAAGCCGTCCCAGCCGGCCCCCTCGGCCGCAGCGGCCAGGTCGCCGACCACTCGGGGGTCGGCCAGGGAGTCGAAGGGGGCGACGAAGAGCCCGCGACGCGTGGTCATGACGTCGATCATGCCGACCCGGCGCCACGGTGGGGCTGATCGGGTCCGTGAGCGCGGCACCAGCCCCCAGCTCGACGGCCCGACATCGGAGGCAGTCGGTGAAGAAGGCCGTCGAGCGGCTCGAGGACCACGACCCCGGGATCACCCGGCGAGGTGGCTCCACCTGTGGCCGAGCTCGCGCCACGGACCGGTGTCGACGACCCGCCCCGCGTCGAGGACGACGACCCGATCGGCCTGGGCCAGCGCAGCCGCCTTGCTCGTCGCACCGATGACCGTCGCCCCGCCGGATCGAAGTGCGTCCCAGAGCTCGATCTCGGTGGCCGCATCGAGCGCCGAGGACACGTCGTCGGCCAGCAGCAGATCGGCCTGGCAGGCAAGCGCCCGTGCGAGGGCCAGGCGCTGCACCTGTCCGCCGGAGAGTCGTACCCCCCGGTGGCCGACGAGCGCGTCGGGCCCGCCGGCCTCGGCGACGTCCCGCTCCATGCGAGCCGTCGCGAGCGCGCGCTCCACCTGCCGGTCGGCGTGGTCCAGGACGATGTTGCCGGAGAACGTTCCTGACAGCACCCGCGGCACCTGGGCGATGTGCGACACGCGGCCGGGCCGCAGGTCGACCTCCGGCTCGGCCAGGGCGCGGCCGTTCCAGAGCACCAGGCCGGTGTGGGAGGTCAACCCGGCCAGCGAGGAGAGCAGGCTCGACTTGCCGGCACCGACCTGGCCCAGCAGGAGCACCAGCTCGCCCGCCTCGACGGTGAGGTCGACGTCCTGCACGCCGATGGTGCCGTCGTCATGGACCGCCGTCAGACCACGCAGGCTGAGGGTCTGCAAGCGCTCACGGGGCCCCGGCTGCGGCTCGTCGGCGGTGCCCTGCACCAAGTTCATGCCTGGCGGCAGGTCCATCAGGTCGCCGCCACCGGCGAGCTCGCTCGTGGCATTCATCCATGCCCGCACGCCAGGCGCCTCCGTCACGACTGAGCCAGCGACCCGGCCGAACCAGTCGAAGCCGCTGACCGCGTTGGCGACGAGCAGAGTGATGGCAAGGGACCACGTGCCGTGGAGGAATCCCGCCCACGCGGCGACGACACCGCACTGGACCATGACGATCGGGACGCCGTCGAGCAGCGCCTGGACCCGGTGCTCGCGGACCGCCGCGTCGACCCTGCCTCCGTCGACCCCGCGCAGGTGCTGATGCACCTGAGGGGTGGCGGCGGCGAGCTTGACCGTGCGAATCGACTCGAGCGCCGAGACGAGCGAGCGGCCGAAGCTGGCCCGGGCCGTCGAGGCCGCCGCCGCCGAGCGCCCCGCCACCCGTCGGCCGAGGGTCGAGGCCAGCGCCGACGTGACCATCACCGCGATGAGGACCGCGCCTGCGAGCCACGTGCCGGCCAGCAGCGCCGTCATCGAGGCGACGACGAGGCCGTTGACGAAGTCGACCCAGCGGTCGGTGTAGCGCGCCAGGCGATCGGCGTCCATCGTCCGAGCGACGACCTCGCCGGGCGGAGTGCGCACGAGCCGGCGCTGTGCCGTCTGGCCCGCGAGGACCGCGGCGCGCACCCGAAGCCGGACATCGACCCACCAGTGCGGATAGGAACGGAATGCCTGGGACAGCAGGAGCGGGCCGAGGAGGAGCGAGACGACCAGGGCCGCGGTGAGCCACTGGGGGTTCTGGCCGGTCTGCAGGTCGGTGACGACGAGCCCCCACACCCAGCCCGTGACGGCGCCGAACGCGCCGGTCAGGGATGCGACGAGGAACAGGAAGGCACCCACCAGGCCCCACCGCGGCTCGATGCTCACGGCGTGGAGCACCTGCCGGGCCAGGCTCGGGGTCGCAGCAAGCACCGGAGCCGGCGGCGGGGTCGTGCTGCGACGCACCGAGCCGATCGTGACGTCCTCGTGGTGGTGCTCCTCCACGGCCACCTCGTGGGCCGCTGCCTCGAGCAGGCGCCGGAACGGCCCGTCCCCGTCGGCCAGCAGGCTCCGAGGACCCTGCTGCACGATGCCACCCGACTCGAGGACGGCGACCTGCTCGGCCCGTTCGGTGGTCGAGAGGCGGTGGGCGACGAGGATGCCCGTGCGACCCGAGATCAGCCGGTCCGCGGCCCGGACCACGCGCGCCTCCGTGACGGGGTCCATGCGAGCCGTGGCCTCGTCGAGCACGACGACGCGGACGTCGCGCACGAGCAGCCGCGCGAAGGCCACGAGCTGCTCCTCGCCCGCGGACAGGGATGTGCCGCCGGGTCCGAGCATCGTGTCGAGACCGTCGGGCAGCCCGGCCACCCACTCGGTGAGTCCCAGCTCGGCGACCGCGTCCTCGACGCGAGCCCGTGGCACGTCACCGAAGAGGGTCATGTTCTCCGCGAGCGTGCCGGCGAGCACCTCGGTGCGCTGGGTGACGACGCCCACCGCGGACCGCAGCTGCTCCAGGTCGAGGTCGCGCACGTCAGTGCCTCCGAGCAGCACCGTCCCGCGTGGCGGCTCCACGGCCCGGGACAGCAGTGAGGCCAGCGTGGACTTGCCGGAGCCGGTGCGTCCGACGAGCGCGCAGGTGTGTCCCGCCGGGACGACGAGGTTGACGTCCTGCAGCGCGAACGTGCCGGTGCCGTAGTCGAACTGGAGGTGCCGGAACTCGGCGTCGAGGGGGCCGTCGCGCAGTGGCAGTCCGCCGGTCGGCTCCGCCGGGGAGGCGAGCATGGCGCGCAGTCGCAGGACGGCGCCGAAGCCCTCCTGCAGGTCGGGCAGGTGACGCGCCAGCATGTCGACGCCGCCGACGAACATCGTCGTGACGATGAAAAGGGTGACCAGCCGGGAGGTCGACAGGTTGCCGGCGAGCACGAGGGCGACGCCGACCACCGCCACGGCGGCCAGCGCGCCGTGGAGCAGCCCGCCGCTGCGTCGGGTGATCCGGGCCTCGACCTGGAGCACCTTGTCGAGCGCAGCGTGCACCCGGGCAGCCATCTGGGCGTTGCGGCGCAGCACGTGCGCCTGGCCCAGGGCGGTGCGCAGGTCGTCGCGGGCCGCCACGCCCTCCTCGGTGGCGGCTGCGTGGTCGGTCCACGCGGCCTCCTCGACCACCTTGCGCTCGGCGACCTGGGGCAGCAGCCGACGGACGACCCAGTACGTCGCAAAGCCCGTCAGCGGGAAGAGGAAGGCGGCGGGCCACCAGGCGAGGGTGGCGACGACCCAGAGCGGGCCGGAGGCGAGGAGCGTGCGCACGGCCTGCCACACGCCCCACCGCATCAGCTGGCCGACTTCCCAGGTGTCGTCGTCGATGCGGTCGAGCACCTCGCCGACGGCTTGCTCGGAGAGCTCGGACAGCGGTTGGGCCATCGCGGCGTCGAGGAGGTCGGCGCGCAGCCTGCCTTCGGCCCGGTCGCAGACGGTCGCCCAGATCGTCTTGGCGACCGTGTCGATGAGCGCCCCGCCCACGACACACAACGCGAGCACCACGACCAGGGTCGAGGTGGCGTGCTCGGCGAGACGGCCGGCAACCACCGAACCGAGGGACGCTGCCACTGCACCCAGGAGGGACATCGAGAAGCACACGACCGTGAGCGGACGACGGACCCGGCGCCAGTCGACGGGCACTCGATCCGACGGCATCCTTGCATCGGGGTGAGTCCCGTCCCGGCTCGTTCCCCGTGTCTCGTCGTACCCCAGCGTCGTCATCGTCACAATGCCCGAACGCTACCGACCACCACCGACAGACCGCCTCCCGTTTTCCTCCCGCCACAGACTTCCCGTCGTGGCACGCGGGGAGTTCCGCGGCTCGTCACCGGTGAGTCATCATGATGACCGCAGCGGCCTGGTCGGCGAAGGGCGATCACGCGCCCTCGTCCTCGACGACATCTTCAGCCCACGAAAGGTCTTGCATGTCTGACACGAGCGCAGGGTCGGCACACACGGCGGCCGGACGCAGCTTCTCCTTCCGCCCCGTGGCGCTGTCGGCGACGTCGCTGGGCTCCCTCCCACCCGACGTGGGCCGGCCGGCATACGACCGCACGAAGGTCGCCGCGAGCATCGTCCACTTCGGCGTGGGGGGCTTCCACCGGGCCCACCAGGCGATGTACGTCGACGGGCTCATGAACGACGGGCTCCCGCTCGACTGGGGCATCTGCGGCGTGGGGGCCCTGCCGCGTGACCGCCGGATCGTCGACACGCTCACCACCCAGGACGGGCTCTACACGCTCGTCGTCAAACACCCCGACGGGCGGCGGGAGGCTCGGGTGATCGGGAGCATCGTCGAGATGATGTTCGCGCCCGACGACCCGCAGGCGGTTGTCGACAGGCTTGCCGACGCGCGGACGCGCATCGTCTCGCTGACCATCACCGAGGGCGGATACCTCGTCAACCAGCAGACGGGCGAGCTCGACGTCGACGACCCGGCGATCCGCGCGGACCTCGAGGAAGGGGCGGTGCCTCGGACCGTCTTCGGCTACGTCGTCGCGGGTCTCGCGGCTCGGCGGGCAGCGGGCGAGGCGCCGTTCACCGTCATGTCGTGCGACAACCTGCCCGGCAACGGTGACGTCGCGCGGAGGATGATGACGGCCTTCGCCCGGCTCAAGGACCCGTCGCTCGCCGACTGGATGGACGAGCACGTGTCGTTCCCCAACTGCATGGTCGACCGCATCACGCCGGTCACGGTCGAGGACGACATCGACCGTCTGGCAGAGGAGTTCGGCGTCGCGGACGGCTGGCCCGTCGTGTGCGAACCCTTCACGCAGTGGGTTCTCGAGGACGACTTCACCGCCGGGCGGCCGCCCCTCGAGCAGGCCGGCGTGCAGCTCGTCGACGACGTCGTGCCCTACGAGCTGATGAAGCTGCGTTTGCTCAACGCGAGCCACCAGGCGCTGTGCTACCTCGGCCACCTGTCCGGCTACCGCTATGCGCACGAGGTGTGCCAGGACCCGCTCTTCGTGGACTTCCTGATCGGCTACATGGAGCACGAGGGCAGCCCCACCCTCCCAGAGGTGCCGGGCGTCGACCTCGACGCGTACCGGCACCAGCTCATCGAGCGCTTCGCCAACCCCGAGGTGCGCGACAGCCTGGCCCGGCTCTGTGCCGAGACCACGGACCGCATCCCGAAGTGGCTGGTGCCCGTCATCAACCGCAACCTCGAGACGGGTGGCGACATCGACCGTTCCGCCCTCGTCGTGGCGTCGTGGGCCCGCTACGCCGAAGGTGTGGACGAGCAGGGCCGGCCGATCGAGGTCGTCGATCGCGTCAGGGACAGGGTCATGGCGGCGGCCGGCAGACAGAGCGACGACCCGCTGGCGTTCCTGCGCGACCGTGACCTGTTCGGTGAGCTCGTCGACGACGAGCGCTTCACGACAGCGTTCACCGAAGCGCTGTCCGCCTTGCACACCAAGGGCGCCCGAGAGACCGTGCGGTCATGGAACGCGCGGAGCAGCGCCACCTGACCACGGTCCACCCGCTCGCCACGGTGGTCGAGAGCTCGAACGGGTCACCGCTCCATCAGGTCCGACAGCCGCATCGCCATCCGCTGCCCGCCGCTCTCCACCCAGCCGCTGTAGGAGCTCAGGTCGTGCAGCTCCAGTTGCAGCTCTCGAGGCGCCTTGCTGTCGCCCGAGGGCCTCCATTGGAGGCCCGGCCAGTCGGGAGCGAGACCGAACGCGGCCGCGAGCTGCAGCAGGGCTGCGACGTCTCCAGCCGCGGCCGCCTCCCGGAGCGCGATCGTCGGACGGTGGAGCAGCTTGCCTGCCAGGGCGTGCGCGACCTCGTCGATCCCCTCCGAGGCCAGGTGCGGCGCGCGGCGGAGGAGCTCCGCGCGACAGCTCTCCTCGACCTGCCCGCGCAGGGCACGGATGAGTGGACCGGCATCCCGCGCTGCCAGGTCCTCGACGAACCGGTTCGCCGCGGCGAGGACCAGCGCCCGGGCCTTCTGCACCGCGGCGAGCGCGACCGGGTCCCCTTGCGCATCATCGCTCAGGGCAGCCATCTCCACGACGGTGACCCGCTCCATCCTCGCCACCGCTGGGTCGACGTTGCGGGGAACCGACAGGTCGACCACGGTCAGTGGCCTGACCCGCCCGCGCATGGCCGCCTCCACGTGGTCGACGGTCACCACGGGGTGGGCCGCCGACGTGGCGCAGATCAGCAGGTCGGCCCGCCTGATCTCCTCGGCGAGCGCGTCGAGCGGGCACACGGCGTCCGGGCCTGCCATCTTCGCGGCGTAGGCCTCGTTGCGGGCGGCGACCCGGACCTGCTCCCCCAGCTCCGTCAGCCTGTCGGTGGCCGCCCCGGCCATCTGGCCCGACCCGACGACAAGGGTCCGGGGAGCGCTCATGCCGGCGAGTCTCTGCAGTCCCACGTCGACTGCCCGGTGGGCGAGCGAACGGCCTCGGTCACCGAGCTGTGCGTGGAGGTGCGCGCGCTCGGCGCTGCGCAGCGCAGCCGGGAAGAGCCGGTCGAGGAGGGGACCGGTCATCCCGACGGACTGCGCCACCCGGTAGGCCCGCCTCACCTGGGCCTGGACGTCGGCCTCCCCCACGACGCGAGACTCGAGGCCCGCCGTCACCGAGAAGAGATGCTCCACCACGGCGCGGCCGGTCCTGACCTGAGCCGCCGGCTCCAGTGCGGCGCGCCGAAGGCCGGCATGGGAGGCGAGCAGGTCCACCAACGTCGATGCGCCCGACCGCCCTGGTGGTGCGACGCTGCAGACCTCCGTCCGGCTGCAGGTCGACATCAGGACCATGTCGCCGAAGCCCTGCTCACGGAGGCCCTCCATGAACGATGGCAGGTCGGCCTGACGGACGGCCACGCGCTCCAACAGCTCCTGCGGAGCATGGGCGTGGCAGACCCCGACCATCACCAGGCGTCCGGTCATGCGTGCCACCCCCCATCCCACCTCGGTGAATGCTGCGGCACTGCACAGAACCGTAGGAGAGGGACCTTTCAGGAAACTTTGACCTCCCCGGTATGCGCCAGGCGGCTGAATACGCTGCCTGGTCAGCCTGTCCGGGGGTGTGCGCGTTCGAGCCGGTCGAGACGGTCGCCCGGCCAGAGGATCGGCGTCGCGTCGGCGAGGTCGTCCGCTGCGGCACGTCGTGACGCCGCGACGTCGACGCGGCCCTCGCGAGCCTCCAGTGCGGCCAGCGCGTCCAGGGCCAGGACCTCGACCACGGGGTCAGGCGCCGCGCGCGCGTTCTCCAGCACTGCGACGAGCTCAGTGTGGGCCGCCGGCGCGGCCCTGTCTGCGTGCAGTGCGGCCAGCAGGAAATCAGCCAGCCGGGCGCCGTCCCCGCCCCCCGCAGCGGCGAACCAGTCCACCGCACGTCCCGCCGCGTCGAGGGCGGTGTCGGTGTCACGGGCGCTGCTGCGCAGCACCTGAGCCAGGCGGGTGCGGGCGAAGGCAACGGTGCGGGCGTCGCCGCAGCGCTCTCCGATGGCGATCGCCCTCTCCAGGGCAGCACGGCTAGCCGCGGGGTCTCCGGCCTGATGCATCGCGCGTCCCAGATTGAGCAGGTGGTGAGCCTGCGCTGCCTCGAAGCCGAGCATGCCGGCAGCCTGAGCCGCACGGGCGAGGTGTGCGGTCGCGTCGTCGAAACGGTGCTGGGCCTGCGCCAGCTCGCCCAGCAGGCCCTCGGCGTGCGCCAACGCCCAGCCGTCGCCCACGGGCCGCAGCACGGTGAGCGCCCGCTCGCAGGCGGCGTGCCCGGCGGCGATGTCGCCCGACGCAAGGTGTGCCCACGCGGCCAGGAGCCAGCTGGCGCCCACCTCCCAGACCAGGTCGCACCGTTCCAGATCGCCCCGGCACGCGCCGAGAAGGGCCAGCGCGTCCGCTGCACGCCCACCTTGGGTGTGAACGAAGGCCAGGTGGAGCCGAGCAATGGCGCGGGCCTCGTCGTCCCCGATCCGGGTGGCGTTCTCGAGGTCGGCGACGGCACGCTCCAGGTTGCCGCCGGACGCCTCGAACCAGCCGCAGAGCGTCCAGGCGGCCGCGCGTTCCTGCGAGGTCGGGGACGCTGCCGCCAGAGCCGCGCGCACCCGGTCCGCGCCGTCCACCCCGGTGCCCAGCACCACCCAGGCCCATCCGAAACCCAGGACGATGCGCATCCCCAGGTCGGGGTCACCGGTGGTGCACCAGGACAGGGCAGCGTCGATGTTGGCGCGCTCGACCCGGGCGACATCGAGGTGCTCGGGCTGGGCGGGGCCGCGCACGCCGGCCTTCGCGCGGTCTGCTGCGGTGGCGAACCAGCCGGCGTGAGCGGCGGCAGCGGCGTCAGCCAGTCCGGCGTCGTGGAGGCGTTCGAGGCTGAACGCTCGGACGCTGTCCAGCAGCTGGTAGCGGGCTGGCCCACGGGACCCGATCTCGGCAGTTGCCAAGGAGCGGTCCACGAGCCGCGTGATGATGTCGAGTCCGGCATCCCGTGGCACATGCAGCGCTTCGAGGACCGCCTCGAGGGCGGACAGGGGCGCGCCCCCGGTGAAGGCAGCCAGCGCCCACAGGCCGCGCTGGTCGTCGGGAAACAGTAGGTCGTAGCTCCACTCCACCGCCGCTCGCAGGGTGCTGTGCCGCGGGGGCAAGGGGCTCGTGGGGTCGTGAAGAAGGGCGAACCGGTCCTGCAGTCGACGGGCGATGTCATGGACGGGCAGGACCTTGGTTCGCGCAGCGGCGAGCTCGATGGCAAGGGGCAGCCCGTCCAACGAGCGGCACACCGCCTCGACCGTCGCCTGGGTGTCCTCGTCGTCGGGCTGGTCAGCGCGTTGCGCTGCAGCCCGTTCGGTGAACAGCGTGACCGCGTCCTCCAGGATGAGCGGCCCGAGGTCGATGAGCGTCTCGGCGTCGACGTGCAGGGGCACCTGGCTCGTCGCGAGGACGCGAAGGTCGGGCGCTGACGAGAGCAGGGTGCGGACGGTGACGGCCACAGCCGCGGCGAGGTGCTCGCAGTTGTCCAGCACCAGCAGCAGCTCAGCACCGGCCAGCCGTGCGGTCACGACCGCCGGCGTCGGAGCGTCGACGCCCAGTGCCTCACCGATGCTGCGCCACAACGTCGCCGTGTCCGTGGCGGACTCCAGACGGGCCAGCCAGGCACCTCCCGGCGGGTGTGAGCGACTGCCCACCTCCACGGCCAGTCGGGTCTTTCCCACTCCGGCAGGACCGGTGACAGTGACCAGCCGGTGGTCGGCCAGCGCGCCCACCACCTGTGCGACCTTGGCACGACGCCCGACCAGCGAAGTGACCGGCGCGCGGAGGTTGCCCAGGCGTGGCCCCGTGGCCGGCGGCGCCGTCCGGCGCGAGTATGCCGCGAGCGCGGGGTCCTGGGCCAGGACCTGCCGCTCCACGTGTCGAAGCTCAGGCCCGGGGTCCACGCCCAGCTCGTCGGCCAGCAGCCGGCGTACCCGCCTGCAGGCGGTCAGCGCGTCTCCCTGACGGTCAGACCGGTACAGCGCGACCACCAGCAGGGCCCACAGTCGTTCGCGCAACGGGTACGCGGTGACCAGGTCCTCCAGCTCGACGACGAGCTCCTCGGCTGCGCCGAGGTCGACCCTTGCCGCCAGCCGCTCCTCGACCAGCCGAAGGCGGGCCGTCTCCACGCGGACTCGGTACGGGCCCGCCCAGGCAGCGTCCCCGGCGCCTGGCAGGACGTCCCCGTGGAACAGGCGCAGACCCTTCTCGCACGTTTCGAGCGCCGCCTCGAGGTGTGCGGAGGCACGCAGGGCGGTGGCCCGTTCGGCCAGCCGAAGCACCTGGACGGCATCGACGGCATCGGGATCCAGTACCAGCGTGTACCCGGCATCGTCGCCGCGCAGCACGATCGGGTCGCCCAGCGCCCGCCGCAGCCGGGACACCTTCGACTGCAGCGTGTTCCGGGCCGGCGCATGGCCGTGCGCCGGCCAGAGATCCTCCAGCAGTCGTTCAGCACGGACGGGCGCCCCCACCTCCAGGGCCAGCCGAACCAGCAGCTCGGTGGACTTGCCGCCGGGCACCCACACGGGCACCCCGTCCCGGCGGACCTGGACCGGACCGAGGACGGCCAGGGTGAACATCTACGGAGCATACGGCTGGCGAGCACCGCACCAGGCGTGTCAGCGGGCTGTCAGCGCCGCGTCAGCGACCAGGCCCACGCTGCTTCCCATGACCCCCGCAGAGACCGACACCCTGATCCGACAGCTGATCAGCGGCGACCCTGCGGCAGCTGCGGCCATCCTTGCCCGTGCGACCAGCTCGACGGAGCCGCTCGTGCTGACGGCCGCCGCGCTGCTGGCACCGACCACGCCCCAGCTGTTGGACCGGGCCGTAGCAGCTGCCACTGACCGGCAGGACCGGCAGCTGACCGCCCTGGCCGCCGCCCACCTCGCCGGCAACGTGGATCGCGTGTCCGCGCTGGCCCGCGAGCACCTCCTCGAGCACCCCGACAGCGTCTTGGCCGCCTGGATCGCCGCAGGCGCCATTCTCCCCGCCGACAACGCCCACCCCATCCGCAAGCCACTCGTCGCCGGAACCGTACCGGCGGACAGCCCGAAGGAATCCTGATGAACCGCAAGCTCACCGCCGCCCTGCTCATCGCGGCAGCCATCCTGACCAACGCCGCCTTCACCGTGCTCGGGTCAGTGTTCAACTACCCCGACGTCCTCAAGGAACCGACCGCGGACATCCTGATCGCCTTCCGTGCCCACCAAGGTCCTGTCATGTTCTGGTTCGCCGTGATGGCCGTGTCCGCAGCCTTGTTCGCTCCCATCGCCGTCGGCGTCGGCCGCCTCTCCGCGCATCCAGCCATGCGCTGGGCCGTCCCGGTGGGCATCGCCGCCGCTGTGGTCCAGGTGATCGGCCTGTCGCGCTGGCCCCTTCTCGTGCCCGGCTTCGCCGCTGACGCAGCCAGCTCCGACCCGGCAACCGCTGCAGAGGGCGGCGACGCATTCGAGACCGCGCACCTCATCCTGGGCAACGTCATCGGCGAGACGCTTGGGTACCTGTTCACTGCCGCCTGGACCGTGCTCGTCCTGATCGCGCTTCACCGCACCCTGGCCGGACGCTGGTTCACCGTCCTCGGCGCCGTCTCCGCGGTCCTCATCGTCGCCGGAGTCCTGTCACCGCTGGGCCAGCCGGTCATCGACACCGCCAACTTCGCGGGCTACGTCCTGTGGAGTGTCTGGCTCATCGCCTTCGCCGTGCTCCTGCTGGCCCGACGCACACAGGGCACCGTCGAGGCCCCGCATGTCGGCGCCCTCATGCAGGCCAAGGGCTGAGCACCATGACGAGCACCGAAGTCCCCGACTGCGACCGCGCCCGGCCCGCTCCCCACGCTTCATCGCCCACGCTCTCTGGGCGCGCGCACCGTCGGCTCGGCAGGTTCCCACCTCACCGGCCTTGACGCGTCCTCCCACGCGGTGGAGCCTTGAAGGGCTGTACCGCATGGTCACGGACGGGCGTGTCCCTCACCCCGGAGATGCACGACCTGCACCGTGACTCGACGACAGGCCGCAAGGCGCGAGGCTCGACCAACGCCTCAGGCCGGGACACCCCGGCAGCTCCAGGGTCCGGACCGCCCCTCCCACGTCCTGCACGACGCCACCACGATGCGCGCCCGCCTACGCCCGGGGCACGAGACCGCTCGGAGCCCACCGCCCTCCAACGGCTAAGGGATCACCATGGCACCGCGAGAATCCGCGCTGCGCGGATTCACCAAGCACACCTCACGCCCAAGTCGCCGCGACCTGCTCGCAGGGCTCGCCGCAGGCACGCTCACCGTCGCCGCTGGCGGCATCTCGACCTCGTCGCCCGCCAGCGCCGCACCGCCTGGCGGACCGGTCACGCTCGATGAGTTCATGCGACTGTCCCGCATCCTCACCGACAACGAGTTCAGCCTGCGCGACGAGCCGGGCTCGCTGTATCTGGCCTCCCTCGTCGTCGACCCCGACTTCGACGTCCCCCTCCGCCAGCTGGTGCAGGACACCGTGCGCGCCGCCGACCCACCCGAGACGTTCGACGAGGTGCTGCGCAGCGGCGCACTGCGCAGTGAAGCTGCCGCCAAGACAGCCCAGCAGATTTTGGTGCTCTGGTACTCCGGACTCGTCAACGACCGCACGGCCGACTACCTGGAGGCACTGGCCTGGCAAGCGGTGCCGTTCGCCAAGCCAGCGAGTACCAAGCTCGGATTCCCGAAGTGGGGTGAGGCGCCATGAGCGTTGTCGCAAGCGCCGATGTCGTCATCGTCGGGTCGGGCGTCGCCGGCGCCCTGGTCGCTGACCGCCTGGTCAGGAGGGGCGTCAGCGTCGTGGTCCTGGAAGCCGGACCACCAGTGGACCGAGATCGCGCCGTCGAGATCTTCCGTGCGGCTTCCGCAAAGGTGCCGGAGTCGCCGTACCCTTCCACCGCCTACGCCCCTCGGCCCTCCGTCCTCGACATCGGCCTGCCCGGGACCGGGTACTTCGTGCAGGAGGGACCGATAGCCTTCGGATCCACCTACGAGCGGGTGGTCGGCGGAACCACCTGGCACTGGCTCGGCAGTACACCTCGACTGCTCCCCAGCGACTTCCGGATGAAGACCCAGTTCGGGGTCGGCCGGGACTGGCCGCTGACGTATGCCGACCTCGAGCCGTTCTACGTCCAGGCCGAGAAGGAGATGGGTGTGGCCGGGAACGGGAGGGAGGACCAAGGCTCACCGCGAAGCGCCGGCTTCCCGATGCCGGAGGTGCCGATCTCCTTCCTTGACAAGGTGATCGACCGGGCCGCGCGGACCATCGGCCTGAAGGTGCTGTCCACTCCGCAGGCCCGCAACACCGAGACGTACAACGACCGGCACCACTGCGTCGGCAACAGCAACTGCATCCCGATCTGCCCGATCGGCGCGAAGTACGACGCGATGATCCACCTGGACCGGGCCGTCAACAACGGTGCCCGGCTGATCTCCAACGCCGTGGTGCGTGAGGTGCTGCTGCGCGCCGACGGCACGGCACGAGGCGTCCGGTTCCGACGTCCGAACGGCAGCGACGACGAGGTCCTGGGCCGCGCTGTGGTCATGGCGGCCAACGCCATCGAGACACCGAAGATTCTGCTGATGTCCAACGGCGGAAAGGGAGTCGCCAACCGCTCCGGACAGGTGGGCCAGAACCTCATGGACCACCCGATCGCGCTGTCCTACGGGCTCTCGGCACAGAACCAGCCCGTGTACGGCCAGCGTGGTCCGTTGTCCACCGCCGGGATCGAGTCGCCCAGGCAGTCTGCCGCACGCGGCACGCGATCTGCGTTCCGGGTGGAGATCGGCAACGAGGGCTGGCGCTTCCCGATCGGTGACCCGACGTTCGAGTTCACCCAAGGTCCGTTCCCAGCCTTGCGAGAGGGCGGAGCTGCGCTCGCCGCCAAGTGGGAGGACCACGTCGCTCACGAGATCCGGTTCGCCTCGCTCACCGAGCAGCTGCCCGACCGCGCCAACACCATCACCCCCGCCTTCGACCTCGTGGACGACATCGGCATTCCCCGCCCGCGGATCACGTTCTCCATCGACCCGTACACGCAGGCTGGGTTCGACGATGCCCAGGCACTGCACCAGCGGTTGTTCGTCGCCCTGCGCGCCAGGGACACCACCCATGTCCCGTTCGCGTTCGGCGCGGGTCACATCATGGGCACCACGATCATCGGCACCGACCCGTCGACGTCCGTGGCGGACGGCTTCGGGCGCAGCCACGACATCCGCAATCTGTGGATCGTCGGCAGCAGCGTGTTCCCGACCTGCGGCACTGCCAACCCGACGCTGACCCTGGCCGCGCTCGCGCTGCGCACCGAGGTTGCGCTGCGCGCGGCCCTCCCGGGTCTGCCTGCGGCAGCGTAGTCGCCAAGAAAGGATCCGAAGCGGCGTAGGTGGGGCCTCCGGGCTGACGTCAGGGTCAGCCGAGGTTCTGCCTGGCCTCGATGAAGCCCTTGCGCACCACTTCCTCGAGGACGGCCACGTCGACGTCCGCCAGCTTGTTCACATAGAGGCAACCCCTGCTGGTCCTGTGCTTGCCCAGTCGGGTCAGCGGCTCGGCGAGCGCGGTATCGAACCCCTGGACGAAATACAGTGTCAGGTTCTGCTTGCGTGGCGAAAAAGCTGCCAGCGGCCAATCGCCCTCTTGGCGGCTGCGCTCGGACTTGTAGTGGTACTTGCCGAAACCGATGATGCTCGTGCCCCACATTCGCGGCTCCTGGCCGGTCACGCGCCGGTAGAGCTCGAGAAGCGCGTAGCTGTCTCGTCGCTTCGCCTCCCCCGGCACGGCGTCGATGAAGTCCCTTGCGCTGCCGTCGTTCTCGAGGGTCTTGAGGTCACCCATAGGCAGGCATGCTACCCGGGCGGGCCGGCATCGTTGAGGTCACAATCGTGCCGAACTGCAAGAGCCGCGAGTGAGGGTGAACCCGTCCACAACTCAGGAGTACCGGCCGCAGGTCCGGACTAGCGTAGGTAGGCGTTGATGGACTCACCGATGCGCTACGTCGCTGAGATGGATCGACCCGAAGGAGCCCGCGATGGCCAAGCCCTATCCGTGCCTGTGGTTCGACGGCAACGCCGAGGAGGCGGCAGGCTTCTACGTGACGCTGATGCCGGACAGCCACGTCGACAAGGTCTGGCGCCCGCCGGCCGAGACGCCGTCGGGGCCGGCGGGCACGGTGTTGACGGTCGACTTCACGATCGCCGGCCAACGGTTCCAGGGGCTCAACGGTGGCCCGCAGTTCAGGTTCAACGAGGCGGTGTCGTTCGTCATCGACTGCGAGGACCAGGCGGAGGTGGACCGGCTGTGGGAGGCGCTCACGGCGAACGGCGGCGAGCCGGGCCCGTGTGGCTGGATCAAGGACCGCTTCGGGTTGTCGTGGCAGATCGTGCCGCGCCGGCTGGACGAGCTGCTCAACGATCCCGACTCCGAGCGAGCCCGCCGGGTGATGGAGGCGATGCTCAAGATGGGCAAGATCGACGTCGCACAGCTGGAGCAGGCCGCCGACGGGGCGTCATCGCAGTCGCCAGCGCCGTAGGCGTCCTCCGCTTCACAGGACGGCGTCCCGGGTCAGCGGGTGAGTTCGGCTTCCTCCTCCAGCCGTGCCAGCTTCGCGGGGTTGCGCATCGCGTAGACGTGGGTGACCCGGCCGTTCTCGATGCCCACGCTCACCACCGTGGTGCCGAACCGAGGCATCTCGATCCGAGCTGCCTTGGCACCGTTGAGCCAGATGGTGCCGATCCGCGCCTCGCTGCCGACACGGGGGAAGGCCGAGAGGAAGGCTGCCACCCGGTCGACGCCCACCACTGGACGCCGTGCGGCCTTCGCCACCCCGCCGCCATCAGCCACGAGGACGACGTCAGGGGCGAGCACCTCCATCAGGCCCTGCACGTCGCCCGTGGTCACCGCAGTCATGAACCGCTCGAGCACCAGCGCCTGCTCGGTCCGGTCGACCGGCATCCGAGGGCGCCGAGCCGCCACGTGCTCACGCGCGCGATGGGCCACCTGGCGCACCGTCGCCGTCCCCTTGCCGACCGCCTCCGCGATCTCGTCGTACGGCAGGTCGAACACCTCTCGCAGCACGAACACGGCCCGCTCGGTCGGAGTCAGCGTCTCGAGCACGGTCAGCATCGCGATCGAGACGCTCTCGGCGAGCTCGACGTCCTCGGCGACGTCCGGGCTCGTGAGCAGCGGCTCCGGCAGCCACTCACCGACGTACTCCTCGCGCCGACGGGCGAGCGTGCGGAGCCGGTTGAGCGCCTGCCTGGTGACGATGCGGACCAGGTACGCCCGCGCGTTCAGCACCTCTGCCTGACCGTCGTCACCGAGGTCCGCCCATCGCAACCACGTCTCCTGGACCACGTCCTCGGCGTCGGCGGCCGAGCCGAGCATCTCGTAGGCCACGGTGAAGAGCAGGCTGCGGTGGAGGAGGAACGGGTCCCGGCTCATGCCGACGAGCGTACGGTGGCCCGCTCTGCCATCGGCCTGAGGCCACAGGCCGAGGCAAAGCCCTCCGACTCGATTCCCAGAGCGACGTTCGAGCGCGTGGTCAGGTTGGCGTATCCGATCACGCTCGTCAGCTCGATGAGCCCGGCAGCGCCAAGCTGCTCCAACAGGCTGGCAACCAGCTCGTCGGTCACCGTCGGCGGCGTCTGGCTCATCGCCTCGGCATACTCGAGCACCTGCCGCTCGAGCGGCGTGAACACCTCGGACACGCGCCACCGCGGGATCTCCCGGGCCCGGTCCACGTCGAGGCCGTGGTTGCCCGCCATGAAGTAGTTGAAGTCCAGGCACCACGAGCAGCCCACGAGCGAGGCCACCGCCATGTGGGCGAACGACTTCAGGCCCTCATCGCACTCGTCCCACTTCTGCAGCTTCTGGCCGAAGCGCATGCTCGCCTTGAGCAGCGGCAGGTGGTGCCACATCACGCCCAGCGACTCGGGCACCTGGCCGAACATCCTGGCGCTGAACTTCTTCACCATCGCGCCGTACGGACCGGTGATCTCCTTCGGCGGGATCCTGGTCGTCATCATTCCTCCTTGTGGGAGCGTCGGGGTTGCGTCGACATCAAGACACCGGCCGCGCCCCGAATGTGACACCCGGGCTGAGAGTCGGAACGACCTTGGCGCCTGACGGCCCTGACCTGTGACCGGGATGCCCGGTCCGCCCTCCGCCGTAGGATGGCCAGGACGGCTCCGTCGAGAGGATCGCACGATGGGCCCCGAGAGCTCTCTGAGTGAAGCCAACAGGGTCGCGCTGAACCGCAGCCAGGTCATCGATCTGACGACGACCGGCCGGCGGACCGGTCAGCTGCGGCGCATCGAGATCTTCCTGCACAGCGACGACGGCCGACTGTTCATCACCGGGATGCCTCGGGCCGACCGCACGCGTGACTGGATCTACAACGTCGAAGCCGATCCCCACGTCGTTGTTCACCTGAAGCAGTCGGTCGTCGTGGACGTGCCCGCGAGGGCGCGAGTCGTCACTGATCCGGACGAACGCCGGCCCCTCATCGAGGTGGCCGCCAGGCGATGGGGTCGCACGGACGTGCCGGACATGCTGCGGCACAGCCCGCTCATCGTGCTCACGGTCGAGGGCGCCACTGACCGTCAACCGGGCTCGTAGCTGCTGAACGGCAGCAGACCTCGCCACATCGATTGCACACCACGCGAGGGCCGGGTTCCATGGTGGTATGCGCGTTGGCCCGGTCCGCCTCTCGCGGCGGGCTGCCGCCGTGGCGTCCTTCCTGGTGCTCTCGGCCGGCTGTCTCGCGGGCTGCGCCGCCGATCGCGCGGCAAGCGACCCGACCGGCCCCACCGGCGTGAGCCGGTCATCGGTCGGCGTGGGCGAGACAGTCGGCGTGGGCGAGACAACGGTGCGCGTGTTGCAGCTGAACCTCTGCAACAGCGGGCGCGCTGGCTGCTACTCCGGCGGCCGCGCCATCAGTCTGGCGGTGGAGCTGATCCACCAGCACCGGCCGGAGATGGTGAGCCTCAACGAGATCTGCAGGGATGACGTACGCGTCCTCGAGCAGGCGATGTCCGCCACCTTCCCCGCCGCCACGGTCGCCACGGCGTTCGTGTCCGCGAAAGACCGCCCCACCCATGCACCGGTTCGCTGCCAGGACGGCCAGCAGTTCGGCGACGGCGTCCTGGTGCTGGACTCGTCCCCCGCCGGGGGCCACCGCAGCTACAGCGGGGTCTACCCGGTCCAAGACCCGCAGGACCCAGAGGAACGCGTCTGGGTGTGCATCGACCCGGCCACCCGGTTCGCTGCCTGCTCCACGCACACTGCCAGCGGCAACTCGACGGTCGCCCTCGACCAGTGCCGACACCTGTTGAACTCGGTGGTGCCGAGGATCACCCGACGCGACGGCGGCGATGCGATCATCCTCGGCGCAGATCTCAACCTCGCGGCGCGAGGTTCACCCAACCCGGACTCCTGCCTCCCGCACGGATACCAGCGCGCCGACGACGATGCTGTGCAGGACGTCGTGGTGAGTCCCGGTATCGGGCTGCGATCACGCTCGGTCCTCGACATGCGGGGCACCACGGATCACCCAGGCCTGCTCGTCGAGGTCGTGCTCTCGCGCCGTTGAGAGGCAGTCGTGACATCACGATCCTCGGTTGTGGCCCCACCGCCCTCGGCTCGCGTGGTGGCCGGGATCATCGGCCTCGTGGCGACGAACGCGCACCTCGACGCCCTGCAGTCCACCTAGGGTGGGCGGCATGACAGACCGAGATGGCCTGCTTCGCGGTGTCGTGGGCCGCACCGCCGACGTCGCGCTCGGCCTTCCGAAGGCCAACAACGGCTACGAGGTGCAGCGTGATCTCGCGGTGCCCATGCCCGACGGCGTGTGCCTGCTCGGCGACCTCTACCGGCCGACCGGCGCGTCCGGCCCGAGGCCCGTGGTGCTCATCCGGCTGCCCTACGGCCGGGCGGCGCTGAACGGACTCGCCTTCGGTGCGACCTTCGCCCGGCATGGTCACCAGGTGTTCATCCAGTCCACCCGTGGGACGTTCGGCTCGGGCGGCCACTTCCGGCCTTTCTCCACGGAGCGCGAGGACGGCCTCGCGACGCTGGAGTGGGTGCGTGAGCAGGCGTGGTGCGACGGCCGCGTCGCCATGACGGGGGGCAGCTACTTCGGGCACACCCAATGGGCCGTCGCCCCCTACGCGGATCCGCCCCTCGTGTCGTTCGCTCCACACGTCACCTCGGCACGCATCACCCGGCCCTTCTACGAAGGCGGCGCCCCAGCGATCCTGAACTCGCTCGCCTGGACCGAGCAGCTGGGTCGCCAGGAGCGCGGCATCCTCGCCCAGCTGCCCACCCCGGTGCGTGCAGCCCGGTTGCGACGCGCGGTGCGCGCGCTGCCCCTGCAGGCGGCCGACGTCGCGGTCAACGGCACAGCCCACCCCTTCTGGCGCGACTTCGTCGAGCACGCAGAGCCGACGGACGACTTCTGGGCTGGCACGGACCACAGCACGGTGGACATGAACGCGCTCCCGCCCGCCACCGCCGTCACCGGTTGGTGGGACCTGTTCCTGCCCGGGCAGCTGGCCGACGTCACGGCGCTGCGCGCGGCCGGAAACGACATGCGACTCGTCATCGGCCCATGGCTGCACGGCGAGCCCGGGGAGCTCAAGGCGATGCTGGTGAGCGACATCGCCTGGCTCGACCACCAGCTGGGCGACGGTCCGGCTCCCGACGGCGCTCCGTTCCGAGTGGCCCTGCAGAACACCGACGCGTGGCTCGAGCTCGAGGAGTGGCCCCCCTCGGAGGCCGTGCCGGAGACGCTTCACCTGCATGCTGACCGCACCCTGCAGCCAGACCCTGCGACCGCGCCCGCCGAGCCCAGCCGGTTCGTGTACGACCCGACCGACCCGACTCCCAGCGTGGGCGGCCCACTGCTCAAGGGCCCGGGCAAGCAGGTGGACAACCGTGACATCGAGCGGCGCGGCGACGTGCTGGTGTTCACCGGCAGCCCCCTCGAGGCTGATCTCGACATCGTCGGCGACGTCTCCGCGCGGATCCATGTGCGACACAGCGTGTCTCACGCCGACGTCTTCGTGCGAATCTGCGACGTCGACGAGAAGGGCCGCTCCCTCAATGTCGTCGACGGCATCCGTCGACTCCACCCGAACACGGTGCCGGCCGACGACGTCAGGGTGGGTGACGACGGTGTCCTCACCGTCGACGTGCCCCTGTTCCCGACGGCATACCGCGTGGTGGCCGGCCACCGCCTGAGGGTCCAGGTCAGCGCCGGGGCGTTCCCGCGCTACGCCCGCAACCTCGGGACCGGTGACCCGCTGGCCACCGGGAGGGATGGCGTTCCCTGCCACGTGGAGATCTTCCACGACGCCGAGCGGCCCTCGTCCGTCACCTTACGGCGGATGCCCTGGCCGGAGGCGGCGAGCCCGAGGGGCAAGGCCGACGCCGCCAACGAGCTCCAGCCCGTCTCCTGACGACTGCGGGAGCCCGGAAAGCGTTTGGTGGACATGCCGTCGGCGAGCAGCCGGCCGGCATACGTTGTCGTCAGTCCTCGAAGGAAGACCAACAGATCGCGTTTCGGCGCATCTGATCCTCGAGCACGAGTGCCCGGATCCGGTCGGGGAGCTGGTCCCGCTGCCAGTCGCGCTCGAGCCGTCCCGCGTTGGTCTGGTGAGGACTCGCTGCGCGAGCGGCCTTGATGGCGTAGGCGGCGGCGCCGAGGTCGTGCTCGGGCACGTGGCCCACGCATGCTGCCTGGCCAGCGGCGTATGCCGCGAACCGCCCGGGTCCGCGCAGGGGCTGGGCGGCCGCCATGGCGTGCCCGCCGCGGGCTCTCGCATCCATCATCCTCATCGCGCCGCGGGCCCACGCGCGCGCCGCATCGATCGCGTCCCGAGGGCGAGCGTCTGACGGCGCTTCCGCCTCGAACAGAGGCAGCACGTGCTCGGCACACTCGGCGGCCCACAGTGCCAGCATCTGGTGCTCTGCGTCGCTGAGCAGCCCGCCACGGCGGATCGTCACCATGCGCGGGTCACGGACGTCCGGAAGGATCATGCACGCAAGCCTCCCAGCCTGCACGACGCCATTGCGAAGCCGTCAATGTCGATCGTCCGTCTGCTGACCGACGTGTCGCCGCCGCGGCACGCGGGTCGGCACCCGGGCTGAGGTTCGCGGAGACGAAGGTTGGCATGTCTGGCGTGGTCAGGTCGCCGCCTGCCATCACTCGTTGAGGTGACGGCCAGCGGAGGGGACGCCGCACCGAAAGGAAAGCCACCATAGCCACGGCGATGGGGTCCCCCAGGCACGGCCCCATGTCTCCACCCAGTGAGGCAGTAATCTGGCCGTCGATGTGCGCATCGGGATCTCCTTCGTCGTCCTCCCCGCAGCCTCGCCGCGGAGACGACGTGGTCGCGTCCGGGAAACCCCGCGGATCAGCCTCCTTGGCCGGCCGGGACACGGAGCTGGCCACTGTCGCGTCCCTCCTCGCGGAAGCGGCTCGCGGCAGGTCCGGTGTGCTGGTGGTGACCGGTGAGCCCGGCATCGGCAAGTCGACGCTGCTCGGGCGCGCGGCTGACGACGCCCTCGGGTTCCGGACGGTGTGGACGCGAGGTGTCGAGCACGATGCCTCCCTCGGATACGCCGCTCTCCTCCCGCTGCTGTCGCCCCTGCGCCGTCACCTGCTCGACGTGCCGGCCCCCCAGGCGGCGGCCCTCGGGCGGGCGCTCGGCTGGACCACGGATCAGCAACCGCCCGCCCCTCTTCTGGCCGCCGGGGCGACGCTTGCACTCCTCTCGGCGGCCACTGAGGATCGGCCGCTCCTGGTGGTCGTGGACGACGCCCACTGGCTCGACCAGGAGTCTGCGAGCGCCCTGTTCTTCGCCATGCGACGTCTGCGTGACGACCCCGTCGCCTTCTTGGTCGCGACGAGGACCGATCCACCGGCCGGTCCCGCGCTCAGCGACCTGCCCGCTCTGACCTTGCACGGACTCAGCGCCGGTGCGGTGCACCAGCACTGGCCGACGTTGACTCTCTCGGCGGCGGCCGACCTCGTGGCCCAGACAGGCGGCAACCCTCTCGTGATGGCGGAGGTGATCCCGATGCTGAGTTCCGCGCAGCGTGGTGGAGCCGCCCCGCTGCCCTCGCCGTTCCCGGTGGCTTCGAGCGCCCAGGGGTCCCTCGCCCACCGCCTCGCCGGTCTGTCGGCGGATGCGGCGCACCTGGTCCTGCTGCACGCCAGTGCCGGGCCCGGCGAGGAGCCGGTGATCAGGGCGGCCGCCGTGCTGGACTCGAACCGCTACGACATGGCGCTCGACGAGGCGATCGGCGCACGCGCCCTCGAACAGGATGTGGGGCTCGTACGGCTCGCCCATCCTCTTTTGCGCCCCATCGTGCTCGAGCGGGCCGTCCCGGCAGATCGCCGTGCCGCGCACGAGAGTCTGGCCTCGGCTGCGAGACGCCTGGGCTGGCGCCCGGTGATGGTCTGGCACCGGGCCGAGGCCGCTACCGGAGCCGACGAAGCGCTGGCCGCCGAGCTGGCAGATCTGGCTCACGACCGGCGGACCAGCGGCAGGGCGGTCGCGTCGCTGGCGCTGGAACGCGCCGCTTCACTGACCGACAGCCCCGATCTCGCCCAGAGCTGGCTGGCTCAGGCCGCGGCGGAGTCGTTCCTTGCGGGTGACCTGCCGCGCACGCGCTCGCTGGCCGACCGCGTCCTGGCTGCGGCGCCCACTGATGTCACCCGGGCGGAGGTCCTGTTCGTCCTGGGCACGCTGGAGGAGTACGCCGGGTCCGTTCCGTTGGCGGCTGCTCTGCTGGCGGACGCCGCACAGCTGGCGCGGGGCGTGTCGGCCGTGCGCATCCTCTCCGAGCTGGGCAACGTCAGGTTTCGGCTGGGTGACATCGCGGGATACATCGAGTGCGCGCAGCGGATCGCCCGTGCTGCCGACCCTGATGACTCCTATCAGCAGATGCTGCACCTCTTCGCGCAGGGATGGTCGGCAGCCCTCACCGGCGACAGTGACCGCGCGGCGACGGCACTGCCCGAGGCCCTCCAGCTCGCGGCCGCGCGGCCGGTCACCGATGCCCAGACCCTGACGGTCTACCAGGCAGGTGTCTTTGCCCAGCACCTCGGACAGTTCATCGAGATGGCCTCAGCCAAGGCAGACCAGCTCCGCCGGGACGGGCTGGCCGGCCTGCTCGTCTCAGCCCTGGCAATGATGGCGGGCATACGTGCCATGGTGGGCGACCATGTCGGCGCATTCGCCGAGGCCGGGGAGGCCGTCGAGCTGGCAGGTCACCTCGGACAGGTAGCCGACGCGGCGACCGCGCACGAGAGGTTGGCGTGGGAGCTGGCAGCCCGAGGCGTCGACTCGGCTGCGGACGAGGCGATGCACACGTCGGCGGCTCTTCTGGAGCGAGCGGGACTGTCCTCGGCGGCCGCACACCATGCGCTCACGGCCGCATTCATCGCCCTGTGTCGAGATGACCTGGACGGTGTGGTGACGACGTTGCTTCCGCGGCTCGACATCGACGGAGGGATGGGGGAACTGGGCGAGCCGCTCGGAGTCGCACCTCTGCTCGTGGAAGCCCTCGTGGGCCTCGGACGACGTGCCGAGGCCGCGGAGCTGTCGAGCCGGCTGGACGCCGTCACGCCCACCGGGGCGCCCCCGCTGCTGCAGGCGCCGCGGCAACGCTGCCGCGCACTGGTGGCGCTCGACCCTGAGGCGGCCCGAGTGGCGTTCACTGCGTCCATCGAGACGTATGCGGCGGCTCAAGATATGTTCGAGGCGGCCCGTACACGCCTGCTGCTGGGGTCATGGATGCGACGGAACGGCGAGCGCGTGGGCGCCCGGCCGCATCTCGACGCCGCGGAGGCCAGCTTCGCGCGGATGGACCTCACCGCTTGGGTGGCGAAGGCTCGCGCCGAGCGTGCAGCGACCGGGGAACGCGTGAGGGCTCGCGGAGAGCACCCGGTCACCGAGCCGCTGACATCGCAGGAGACGCGGGTGGCGTTGCTCGTGGCCCGCGGCATGTCGAACAAGGAGGTGGCCGCCCACCTCTTTCTCAGCCCGCGCACGGTCGAGACGCACCTGACTGCCGTCTTCCGCAAGCGCGGCTTCCGCAATCGAGCAGCGCTCGCCGCTGGCTTCCAAGGGGGGTCGATGGAGCAGTCACCCGACTGACGAGCGAGCAAGTCGAGGACTCCGGCTATCGAGTGACGACACTGGCCTGCACAAACACTGCGCTTGCACCGTTGAGTGCGCTGGTCGATTGAGGGTCTTCTCCGACGCGCTGCGGACGTCGTGCGGACTGGACGCAGTCCTGACGGGCCTCGCCCACTCCCCCACCATCGCGGCACATTCAGGGGGCATCGGTGCTGGTCGAAGTCGTCCTGTCATGCCGAGGTCAGGACGTGACGTGCATTGGCCGCCGCCCTGGCATGTGTGAGCGGTTCGGTGTCGTTGCTGTTGTTGAGTTCGGCTGCGACGGAGACGGTGAGTCCGCCGAGCATGAATGCGACGAGGGCGGCGGCCAGCGCTGCAGTGGACAGGTCGGGGATGAAGCGGCGTGCGCCGGTCACCTGGCCGGGTGCAGCGCGGTGGTATCCGTGGGTCAGAGCATGACCTTTCCCGCGGTGCAGCAGGTACCGGTTGACCGGGTACGCGGCAGCGAACGCTGCGGTGAGCGCGATCATCATCGAGACCCAGAAGATCGAGTTCACGAGCCCGGCTTCCATGGCTCCGGGGATGACGGCCATGACGAAGTTGTCGACAACCTCCATGGTGGCAATCGAGAGTGTGTCGGCGGCGAGGACGACTGACAGGGCTGCGCCGGCTCCGAGGCCAGCCTTGACCAGGGGGAACGTTGACAGGGTGTAGCCAAACAGGAACGCCAGGAGGACAGCCAACGCGGTGGTCCAGCCCGTGCTGAGCCCCATGGCGGTACCGAGCACGAGCCCGAGGATCTCGCCGATGGCGCACCCGGTGAGGCAGTGCAGGGTCGCGGACAGGGCCATCGCGTTTATCCCGCCCATCGTGTGGCCCTCGTGCGGCGACCCATCTGGGCGATTGGCGTGCCGGTCCGCGTCGTGCCCCGCGGCGGTCTGTCGTTCTGGGCTCATGATTCCGTTCTCCTCTGGGGTGTGGGGTTCAATGGCGCCTGCCGTGGCGGCACTTCTCGGCAACGTGCCCCTCGGGGTTGCCTCTGGCGGTTGAACAGTGGAGGCTGTGCGCCTCGGTAGCCGGGAGGAGCCGTCAGGCGTCGCGGCGGGTGACGATCCATGCAGCGAGCGCACTGAGTCCGACGAGGTAGCCAGTCCACAGCACGAAGCCCACCGCGGGGGAACTGAGTGTGGTGGCGTGGGAGGTGCTGATCATCGCCGCGCCGGCGGATGAAGGCATCAGGGCTGCGAGGACTTCGCCGACGGGGCCCGGCAGCAGGCTCACGAGTGGTGCGGCGACGAGCATCACAACGATGAGTAGGGCAGCGCCGCCCAGCTTGCTGCGGGTGACCCAGCCGGCAACCTGTCCGAGCACTGCCCACCCGACGAGGTACCAGACCATTCCGAGTGATACGCGTACGGTGTGCTGGCTGGTCCATCCGGCGTCGACGCCGACGCGGTTGAACATGATTGCCGCCGCAGTGACCGCCACGGCGACAGAGATCGCACCGGTGATCGCGGCCGCCAGGCCGACCGTCAGTGCCTTGGCGGCGACGACGTAGGGCCGCCTAGGCACGAGCATGAAGGTGGTGCGGATGGCGCGGGGACCGTACTCGCCGGTGACGACGAGGACGCCGAGGACCCCCAGCAGCAGGGACGACGTGGTGACTCCGGACAGGGCTTCGGCCAGGGCGCCGTCGCTGTCCGTGACCGTGCGGTTGCTCCCGGGGAGCACGTGGCCGAGGGACTGAGTTGGGCCGAGCAGCATCGTGAACGTGGTGGCGACCCCGAGGAGCCAGAGGTGCGATCGCAGGCTGCGGAGCTTCACGAGCTCGGCGTGCGCGGTGCGTTGCACGGTGGTTGTCACGGTGGCACGGCGGGCGGTGCTGGCGCGTGGGGCTCCCGGTGACGTCCCGGTGGCGTGGTGCGGTTCGGTTGAGGTGTGACCGGTGGTCATGATGGTCACTGTCCCTTCGAGCTGGTGGCAGGGGCCTTGGCGGCGTCCGCTGCCCCGTGGAACTCCACGGTGTCGTGGGTGAGGTCCATGAAGGCCTCCTCGAGTGAGCGGGAGCGCTGGGTGAGCTCGTGTACGAGGATGCGGTGGTCGAGGGCGACTCGGGCGATGTCGCGGGAGGAGAGGCCCCGCACCTCGAGCACGTCGGCGGCGGGACGCTCGACGGAGGCTCCAAGGGAGGTGAGCAGCGGTGCAAGAGTGGCGCCCTCGTCGACGTGGACGGTGACGGACGGCTCGCCCGAGGCGAGGAGCTCATGCGTGGGCACGTCGGCCACGAGGCGCCCGCGGCCGATGACGACGAGGTGGTCGGCGACCTGCGAGACCTCGGACATCAGGTGGGAGGAGACGAATACCGTGCGGCCCTCGTCGGCCAGGAACCGCAGCAGGTGTCGGATCCACACGACGCCGTCGGGGTCGAGCCCGTTGATCGGTTCGTCCAGCATGATGACCGGCGGGTCGCCCAGCAGGGCCAGTGCGATGCCGAGTCGCTGACGCATCCCAAGGGAGTAGCTGGAGATCCGCTGGTGCGCCACCTCGACCAAGCCGACCTGGTTGAGCACCTCGTCGACCCGGCGGCGTCCGAGGCCGATGGTGGCGGCAGCCGCTGTGAGGTGGGCGACGGCCCGTCGGTCGCCCTGCACCTCGCCGGCATCCAAGAGGGCGCCGACCAGGTGCAGGCCGTCGCGCTGCGCGGCGAAGGCGCGTCCCGCGACCGTGGAACGGCCGTGCGTCGGCCGGTCCAGGCCCAGGACCATGCGCATGGTGGTCGACTTGCCTGCACCATTCGGGCCGAGGAACCCCGTGACGAGGCCGGGCTGGACGTCGAACGTCAGGTCGTCCACGGCGACCTTGTCGCCGTAGCGCTTGGTGAGTGACTCCACCTGGATCATGTCGTGCTCCTGTCTTCTGTCGGGTCTGGGACGTCGCGGTCGTCGAGGGATGGGGCCAAAGGGGTCGCGCCGCCGGTGACCTGCACGGTGCGGGTGTGGGCGTCGACGTCGACCAGGAGAAGGCTGGGCCTACCCAGGTCGACCCCCTGGTGCAGCGTCAGCCGGGACGGCAGCGGGACGAGGTCCAGGTCGCGCAGGTAGCCACCGAAGGCTGCGGCGGCCGCGCCAGTCGCGGGATCCTCGACGACTCCGCCGGGTGGGAAGGGATCGCGGACCTGGAAGGTCGCCGCGGTCTGCGGCCAGAACAGGTGTGCGGTCGTCCACCCCTGCTCGGCCATCAGGGCCGCGAGAGCGGGGTAGTCGTAGGCGAGGGTGGCCAGGGTCTGTCGGCTTCGGACGCCGAGCACGAGGTGGTCGTTCCCAGCGAAGGCGACGTGCGCGGGGTAGCGCGGATCGAGGTCCGGCCGGCTACACCCGAGCGCCGCCAGGGCTGCGTCGAGCATGGCCTCGTCAACCGGTCGGGTCCTGGTCGGAGGCGATGTCAGGGTTGCGAGGAGGGTTCCGCTCTCCTCGCGGCTGGTGACTTTGACCGGGCCGGCCGGGGTCGACAACTCGAGCGATGACGGACCGCGCCGCTCGGCGAGGGCCACGGCCGTGGCCACTGTTGCGTGACCGCAGAAGGCCACCTCGGCGATCGGGCTGAAGAACCGCACGGTTGCGTGGTCCGCCCGGGCGACCGGCCCGCCGGCCTCGTCGGGTCCGGCGACCACGAAGGCGGTCTCGGAGTAGCCGACGGCGGCGGCGACAGTGAGCATTTGGGCGTCGGTGAGGGCGCCGGCATCGAGGACCACCCCGGCGGGGTTGCCACCTCGGCCTTCGTCGGTGAAGGCGGCGTAGCGCAGCACCTGGGTGTTCATGAGGACCGCGCCCCGCGGCGACTGGCCGAGCGGGTCGAGGTGTGGTCAGCCCGCCGGGCGGCAGCCGCGACACGCCTTCGAGCGGGTGCGGAGGTGACCGTGGTCGTCCTCCGATGCAGGGCCCAAGCACCCAGCCCAAGGAGGAAGGTGACGGCGTACCGGACCCACTCGGACCCGGGCTCCAGGAGCACCGACGACGCGTTGAACGTCGCGTGGATCAGGCCGAGGGCGAGGATGCTGCGGTGCCCCCACTCGTCGAACGCCCCGATGATCAGACGCATCCCGACGCCGGACACGACCATCACGCCGATGTTGTAGGCGACGTCCCCGATGCCGTGTGCGCCGTAGAGGCTGAGCGGCAGGTGCACGCCGGTGAAGGCGAGGGCCGTGACAACGCTGCCGCCGGCGAACCCCCAGCGCGCCATCGCGCGGCGCTGCACGAAGCCAGCCCAGGCCATCTCCTCCCACAGGTTCACGACGACCAGGCTGGACAGCACGTTCATGACGGCCAGGTTGACCACGAACGACGCAGTCAGGGGAACGCCGACTCCGAGCAGGGCTGCCACTCCGGCGACGGCGCCGGGGATCATCACGGCAGCCGGGAGCAGGACCCACAGCGGTCGTGGGGGCCGCACGGTATCGCGCAGCAGCTGGCGCATCGACGCGGTCGGGTCGCGCCGTGTGAGTACCACAGAGGGCAGGACCAGACCGAGGAACAGCGTGCCGAGCACGAACGGCTCGACCGGCATGTCGAGGAGGAACGGGATCGTCAGCAGGACCCACCCGACCGGGAGGGCGACGGTGACGAACTGGATGAGGGGTTTGAGGTCGGGGTTGTCGGCGACCCGAGCTGTGGAGGTCGTGACGGTGTGGCTGTTCATGAGGGGCTCCTGCGGTTGGGGTGTGAAGGAGTGGCTGGAGCACTACGCGCCTCGGCGCGGTGATGCATCCACCCGGTTGGGTTGCCGGGATCTCCTTGGGCCGCTACTGCCTCAGCGGTGGATCCCGGCGTGAGTTTTCGTGGGCTTTCACTCGCGGTGTTTTCAGCGTTCATCGCGACGCTTTCCTGGTCCTGTCCGGCCGCTGTCCAGGCAACCCGGCCCGTAGTGGTGCACCGGCTGGTCGTGGCTCACGGGCTGGCCCCGATCGCCGGCTCGCCGTCCGGACAGACCTCGGACAGGAAGCTGCTGCACCCTGAAACCAGGTGTCACCGGCGATTGGCGAAGGAGCACGACATGCGGGACCTTCACCTGCTCGTCGTCGGCATGGGCTGCCGGCGGTGCGTTCGCGATGTCACTGCGCGGCTGCGCGATGTCCCGGGTGTCGAGAGGGTCGTGGCCGACGCGTCGACGAACCGAGTTCAGCTTGCCGGGTCCATGAGTCGTGCCGACGTACTCGCAGCCCTTGCCGGCGCCGACTTCGTGGTGCGTCTCGGCGCGGAGCCGCCCGCGTGACTGTGAACGCTTAGGCTGTCGCGCCGCGGTGATCGCGGCCTTGGGCGCCGTCCCGCGTGGTTCTTGACACGCCCCAGGACGGCCATCGAAGAAGTGGCGAGGATCGTTGCCGCAATCTGCCGAGTCGCGAGACGATTCACACAGTGACGCGACCACGGGGAGAGGCCAAGTGACCAGCCTGCGTTTTCGTCTGCTGGGACCGACCGAGGTCCTGGTCGACGGCCGGCCAGCGACCTTGCCCGGGGGGGCTGAGCGGGCTCTGCTGGTCCTGTTGCTGCTCTCCCCCGGCCAGACCATCCCGGCGACGACGCTGATCGACCGGCTCTGGTCGGAGTCCTCGCTTCCGGTGGATCCGATGAACGCGCTGCAGATCCGTGTCTCCAAGCTGCGCCGCGCAATCGCCGGACTCGACGGGGAGTTGGTCACTCGTGAGCGGCTCGGGTACCGGATCAACGTCGACCCGTCCGCGATCGACTCGGAGCAGTTCGTCGACATGCTCCGCGGTGCGCGAGCACGGGCCACCGCCGCAGCGGGCGACTACACGGACGACGAGCTGAGCGCGTACGACGAGGCACTCGCGCTCTGGGATGGCGACCCGCTGTCCGACTTCAGCACCGAGCAGTGGGCAGTGGCCGAGGCAGTGCGGCTCAGCGAGCTGCGGCTCGCCGCACTGACCGAACGCACCCAGATCGCCCTAGCCCTGGGCAGGCACCTGGAAGTCGTCGGTGAACTGGAGTCCGTGGTGGCGAAGGATCCCATGCGGGAGTCTCTGGTGGGCCTGCTCATGACCGCCCTCTACCGCAGCGGGCGACAGGCGGATGCCCTCGAGGTGTACGCGCGTACCCGTCGGGTCCTGGACGAGGAGCTCGGTCTCGAGCCGTCGGCGTCGTTGCGGTCCCTGCACGAGAGGGTGCTGCGCCAGGATGCGTCCCTAGGAGGCCCCAGTGACACTTCGCTCGCCCCGCCGATCGGCCTCGCGGGACCGGGACGAAGGCGCCAGGAACTCAGCCAGCAGGTGTTGGGGACGCTGCCGAGCGTCGTTCGTCCACTGATCGGGAGAGACGACCAGCTCGCCGAGCTGAGCCGCCTGCTGGATCGGGAACGGCTGGTGACGCTCGTAGGGCCTGGGGGCGCCGGCAAGACCACGCTCGCCCTGGCCGCCGCGGTGCAGGCCAGGCCGGCCTTTCCCGACGGGACGTTCGGAGTGCGGCTCGCGCCGGTCAACGATCCACGACAGGTGCCCGTGGCGGTCGCCGAGGCTCTTGGGGTTCCCCTGGACGGAGCGGCTGCCGACCGTGACGTGGGTGACCGGCTCCTGCGATTTCTCGAGCGTCGGCACCTGCTTCTTCTGCTCGACAACTGCGAGCACGTGGTGGACGCTGTCGCCAGCCTGGTCGACGACCTACTGGGCCGCTGCCCGGCGCTCACGGTGCTCACCACGAGCCGCGAGGCACTCGCCGTCCCCGACGAGCTCCAGCTTCTGGTCGGTCCCCTCGAGACCGCACCCGAGGGCACGGCCGACTCCGCCGTCCTCGACTACCCCGCCGAGACACTGTTCGTCGAGCGAGCCCGGATGGTGCGTCCGGGACTGGCGCTCGAGCCGGGTGACCTACTCTCAGTGTCGCGCATCGCGCGGTCCCTCGACGGGCTTCCGCTCGCCATCGAGTTGGCCGCGGCGCGGGTGGCGTCGATGTCGCCCGCGGAGATCGCCGACCGCCTCGCTCACAGGTTCGTCCTGCTGACCACCGGCGCGCGCACTGCGGAGGCACGACAGCAGACGCTGCGGGCGACGGTCGACTGGAGCTACGCCCTGCTCAGCCAGACCGAGCAGGTGGTCTTCAACCGGCTCTCCGTCTTCAGGGGAGGCTGGACCCTCGCGGCCGCCGAGGCGGTCGTCAGCGACACGGAGATCCCCGCCGGGCAGGTGCTGGATACCATCGGCCGCCTGGTGGAGCGGTCCCTGGTCGTCGTGCTTCCCGGCCGGTCCACCCGCTACCGGATGCTTGAGACGTTGCGCGAGTACGCCCACGAGCGGCTCGTCGACTCCGACGAGGAATCCACGATGAGCGCGCGGCACGCCGAACACTTCCGTCACTTCGTCGAGGGCGGTGACACAGCCCTTCGAGGGCACGGACAGCGAGAGGCCCTGCGGAGCTTGCGAGCCGAGCAGCCGAACGTCCGCGCCGCCCTGTCCTTCCTGGGCGGGCCATCCGGTGACCCCGACGCGGCCCTTCGTATGGGTGGCTCCCTCGGACTGTTCTGGCACCTCGGGCGCCACCTCGAGGGGCGTGAGACCTTGAATCGTCTTCTCGACCACGCCCCTGATGCGTCGCCCGAGGCTCGAGCAAGGTCGCTCCAGGCAGTGTCCTTGGTCGAGCGGCCGCGTGCGTGCCTCGTGCATCCCAGCCCTCGGTGCGCCGAGGCAGCGCTCGAGAGCCTCACGATCTTCGAAAAGCTGGGAGACCCGTCGCGTGCCGCCCTGTCCCGGGTCCTGCTGGCGGTCGAGGGCGTCACCGGTCTCGAACCCGAGCAGTCCCGCACCCTGCTCGCCGAGGCGGAGGACCAGTTCGACCGCGACGGGGACGCCTGGGGAAAGGCCGTCATCGGATTCGTGCGGATGGAGACGGCACTCAAGAACGGGGACGAGGAGGCGGCCGTCCCGACCGGGCGCGCCACAGCCGGCGCCTTCCGCGAGCTCGATGACCCTTGGGGTCTCTCCGCGATCCTTTACCACCTCGGTTGGGGCCTGCGGCAGTTCGGGCGGTACGAGCAGGCCGCTCGAGTGCTGGAGGAGGCCATCGACGTGGCCGCGGGCGCCGGGCTGTACAACACGGTGCAGTGGGCCCTCGCGGATCTCGGCGTCACCCAGCTCCACTTGGGTGAACGGGCTGGTGCCAGGGACGCGTTCGACCGTGCCGGCGCAGCTGCCGAGCACGTCGGTGACGGCGCAGGAACGATCTTGGCCGAGTACGGCTACGGGCTGCTCGCTCAGACCGCGGGGGAATGGCGCGAGGCACGTAGGCGGTACACGGACGCCATGAGAGGCTTCGCCGAGCTGGGAACCCCCGTACCAGAGGGGCTGGCCATGGCAGGTCTCGCCCGGTGTGATGAAGCGGATCGGGATTTCGCATCGGCTCGGCAGCGGTATGAGGACGTGCTTGAAACCGGCCGACGAGTGGGCGAACAGTCCTTGACCGCCATGGCCCTCGAAGGTCTCTCCCGCTTGGCTGTCGCGCGTGGAGACGGCCGAGCTGCCCACGACCTGGCGAGTCAGGCGTCCCGGGTGCGGACCAGCTTTGGACGGCCGGCGCCGCCACACGAGCGCCTAGACATGGCCGGCCTTCTGGCTGGACAACCCCGATGGGGACGCGCAGGCGTTGACTGACGACAACGTCGAGCGCTGGCTGGCTCGCCCCGGTGCAAGCGCGCGCAGCGCGACCCGCGGCGATGAGACGAACGGATGCTCGCGCGCAGGGAATGACTCAGCGCCGGAGGCCACCCCAACGTCGCGGGCGCCGCCCCTGACGAAGCGGGGCGCGAGCCCACACCGAGGCGGCCGCCGTGGGGACGGGAGCCGCCGCCGGGTGACCCGGGCGGCGGCTCTCGTCGGTCAGCTCGATGCGGAGTTCCGGTCGTTACGGGCTCGGCCAGGCGGATGCATTGCTGGGGCGGGCCCAAGGCCCGGTGATCGCGAACACGTATCCGGGCGACTGGATGTTGGCGAACAGCACCCGGCCGTCGGCGCTGAAGGCAGGGCCGGTGAACTCGCTGTCGTTGAGGTCGTTACGGGCGAGCGGGTAGGACTTGCCCTGGTCGGTGACCCCGACCAGGTGCTGGATGCCCTCGCCGTCCTCGGCGAGGATGATGCCGCCGTAGGGCGAGAGCGTCATGTTGTCGGGGCCGTCGTAGTTGTCGGTGTCGACGTCGGGGTCGGGGTTGACCGCGAAGATCGTCTTGAGCGTCACGGTCTCGGCCTCGGGGTCGTAGAACCAGACCTGACCGTCGTGCTCGTTGGCGCTGCCGTCGCTGTTGCGGGCGAAGCTGGCGACGAAGTAGGCACCGCCGTCACCCCACCAAGCTCCCTCGAGCTTGCGGCTGCGGGTGATCTCGTCGTCGGCGAACTGTTGGCGCACCGAGGTCGTCCGGGCGTCGCGGTCTGGGACGGTCTTCCACTGCACCTTGTAGCGGGTGCCCGGCTGCGTCGCCAAGGACAGGTCCGGGATGTGCCTCTGGCCGCGGTAACAGCTCATCGCCTCAAGCTGGCCCGCGGTTCCACCGCCGTCGGCGAGTGCGAGCTCCCGCAAGGCGTCCTTGCCGCCGGTGAACCCCGTCGGAGGCGTCCATCGGTAGTAGAGGCCGTTGGGGCCGCCCGCGTCCTCGGTCTCGTAGATGGTGTGGGTGCCCGGGTCGACCGCAACCGCCTCGTGGGAGAAGCGGCCAAGGAACTTCAGTGGGACCGGGCTTTTGCCCACGTTGGCCGCCTGGCTGTCCGGGTCGACCTCGAACACGTAGCCGTGGTCCTTCAGGTAGCGGCCGCCCTTGCGCTGCTCCGTCTCCTCACAGGTCAACCACGTGCCCCACGGGGTCTCCCCTCCCGCGCAGTTGTTGTGCGTGCCGGCAACGCTGGTGTACTCCCGGACCCGGTTGCCCTCCGCGTCCACCTCGATGTTCGACGTGCCGCCGCGCGCGCCTTCGTCGTAGGTCAGGCCGGCCAGCGCCGGAACCGGGAACGGCTCGCTGCCGCCGATCTCGTGATTGTTGACGAGTGTCGAGCCGTTACCTCGCGCAAATACACCGGTCCCGTCCGGGTCGCTCGCGGTCGGGATGCCGTCCGCGGTCGGCGTCACCCCACTCTGCGTGACGATGCGGTAGGAGAACCCCGCGGGGAGCGACAGTAGGCCCTTCGGGTCCGGGACGAGCGGCCCGTAGCCGACGGACGAGCGCGGTGCGGCCTGGGCGCTACCGGACCCGGTGATCACATCGATGCTGCCGCTGATCGCGATGCCGAGCCCAGTGGCAGCGGCTCCACCGAGGAAGTTGCGGCGGTTGACTGACGAAGACATGTGGATTGCCCCTCGAAAGGTTGTTGGTCGGAAGTCCTATCCCATGCTGGATTGGGGCCGGGTTCACCCAACACGGGATGGCGGCATGGTGAACGCTGGCGTGCAAGAACGTGCCAACCCACCGATGACGTGATCTGTCGAACGCGTCGGCCCGTCGAAAGGAGAGCGCTGGTCTTCCGGGCCCAGGACGAGGCTGCGGGCTGGACACACACGAACGACATGCCGCGCTCGGCGGCGAGCTGCGCGAGGACCATCCACGGGTGTCCGGTCGGCTCACACGCGACCGTGACGCCGGCGAACCCTGCTCGGGACGCACGGTCGGCCGCCCAGTCCAGCGCCGCGCCGAGGTCCCACGCCTTGCACCGGAATGTCCGCCGCGCGAGCACCTTCGAGTCGTGGTCGCTCGCCACGAGCATCTGCTTGCGGTCGGCCAGGTCGATGCCGATGATCGCGTTCGTAGTCGGGACCGCCGCCCGGAGCCGGGACAACCTCGCGTTCCGGTTCCGATCCCCGCGGGAAACAACACAACCGGGAGACATGAACGTCCGCCTTCGATGCGATGGACACCAAGCCCGACAAGCGCATCAGGAGGACGTTCGCCACGCCAGACCAGAGCGCCGCAGAACGTCTTTCTATGCCGCCGATCGCGATAGCGCCGGACGCTCGGACCGACACAGCATGGATGTGCGCGGCTATGTTCGCCGCATGCGCGACGAACTGCCCGAAGTGGTGCTGACAACAACGGTCAGCGTCGACGGCCGCATCACCCTGGGCCGTGACCAGCTGCTCCTCGACCCGAAGGTCGGGGCCCGTTGGGAGACGATCACCGTCCGTGGCGCCTTCGAGAACCGCCACGCGCAGATCGCCGCCCAGGTCATCCTCGAGGGCAGCGGATCCTTCGTCGGACCGGACGCCGGGCCGCCACAATGGCCTGAGGCCTCGATCGCCGACGGACTCCTCTGGGAAGACCATGTGCCGGAGGAGGCCGCGCGGTGGTTCGTCGTTGCCGACGGGCGCGGTCGGATCGACTGGTCCTTCACCGGCGACGCGGATCTGAAGCTGCACGTGCTCGTCTGTCGCAGCACGCCTGCCGGCTACCTGCAGCGGTTGCGCGACCTCGGCGTCGGCTACTTCATCGTCGGCGATGAGCGCGTCGATCTCAGACAGGCGCTGGCACGGATCCTGCACCGCTTGGGGGCCGCCCGCGTCATCGCGGACTCCGGCGGAACCCTGAACGCGGCTCTCCTCAGAGAAGGGCTGGTCGACATCGTCGACGTCGTCACACTGCCCGGCCTCGTCGGCGGAGCTGGCACCCCACCATGATGGACGGACCTGCCCTCCTCTCTGACGAGCTTCCACTCCGACTCCAGCTGATCGACGTCCACGTCGAGGGAGACGCCGTGCGGACCAGATACCGCGTCCGACGCGCCGACGACGTCGCGGCCAGGACGCCTGGAGAGTGAACCCATGAGCGATGCATGCCGGTATGTGACGAGGTGACCGGACGACTTCCCGTTCCTGGGGCTTCCTCCAGCAGGATGACCACCCGGTCGTCTTCCACAGCCCCGTGGATCGCCCGGCAACGGACGTCGACGCCGTGAACCTCTTCATCACACCGGTCAGACACGCAGGCTTCGCCCACCTCGACGATCAGGAAGCTGCTGCGGTTGGCGTCGCGATCGCCACATGGTCACGCGCCCTCGAGGCGCACGGCGCCGAGCACGTCTCCGAACTGCGCGTCGGGCACGGGTCCCGCACCTGCACATCAACCTGATCCCGCGGTGGCCCGGCACGCCGGCCGACGTGTCGTGGCTGAAGTCGATGAAGGGGCCGAAGCGCGCGGCGAGGCGACTCGGCATTTCGCCGCGTCCATCACTGCTGCCCTTCGCCGCTCCACGACAGGTGTCCACCCCAGTCACCGACGGGCTGGCCAGCCACGTCCGGACATGTCGCAAAGGGTGAATGCCTTCTTGGGGTCACCTGGCCGGGGTCGTCAATCCTCGTCCGGCGTTTGGGTGGACTCGTCCCGAGAGCGCTCCGGGTGCTCGGTGCGCGCCTCCGACTCGGCGAGTATCGCGCGGGCCTGCATCTCGGGGTCATCGCTGCCTGCCGCCTGTTCCTCCGGCAAGAGCTCAGCACGCGTCTGGATGGGGTCCTTGGAGTGATGTCCTTGGCTCATCGCCCGACGATACCCGCGCACATGCCGTCGATGCGGCGGGGGCTCTGCGGCAGCGCGCCTGGCGGAACGCGGCCAGCCTCTGCGATGGGCTCAGCCTCGCCGGAGAGTCCACCTGACGCTCTGCTCCGCCGTCAGCTTTCCGCTTTGCCGCCACTCGAACGCATGGTCCTGCCGGCATTCACTCGATCACGCGAGGGGTCGCCGAAGGTGCGTCCAACCGGCACCCCTCTGTCGTCAAGAGGCAGGTTCGAGAGGCCTGTCGGCGCTGGTCTTCCTCGCTGGGATCGGTGCGGGTAGCGTCACCTGTGCGGGTCCGGGAAGTGGCTGATCCGAAGTGCCGGTGTGCGGGTGCGAGCCGGCCGCGCTGGATTCATGTGACGCCCCGCGGTGCCCTCCCGGACCCGTCTCGGCCGCCGCTCGGGTGGCGGCGTTGGCGTCGGCGATCAGCTGTCGGTAAAGGGCGTCGGAGATCCTGCGCTTCAGGCACCGCATCGCCTCGGCCCGGGTCTTACCGGCGGCGAGCTTGCGCAGGTAGTAGGCCCGGCCGGGGGTGTGGAGGCGGATCTGGGTGGTCGCGGCGATGTGGATCATGTGGTTCATCCGCCGGTTCCCGGCTCGGGAGAGCCGGTGCCGGACGATCTCGCCGGAGGAGGCCGCGATCGGTGCGGTGCCGGTCCAGGACGCGAACCGGTTCCGGTCGGCGAACCGGGCCACGTCCCCGACGTCGGCCAGGACCCGGGCAGCGACGATCGGGCCGACACCGGACAGGTCCATCAGGCTCGAGCCAGAAGCCTTGACCATCGCCTTGAGCTCCTTGCTCAGGGCCTTGATCTTCTGGTCGAGCGCCACGAGGTCGGTCAGCTGCTCGAGCGCGAGCCTCTTTCGGACCTTGCCCGCGATGTCGCGGGGACGTACCGAGGCGAGGATCCGCTTGGCCTGCAAGGGAGTCAGGTCCTTCTTGCGCTTGCCCGGGGTCAGCTCGGAGAGCAGCCGCTGCAGCCGGTTGATGGTCTGGACCCTTTGGCGGGTCAGTTCTTGGCGGCGGTCGACCAGCATCCGCAGGGCCTCGAGCTGCTCGTCGTAGGCAAGGACTCGTAGGTCCTTGGTGCGGACCGCGACGACGGCGACGGCGTGCGCGTCGTGGGCATCGGTCTTGCGGTTGTGGCCGGTGTCGAGCGCTCGGGCTCGCGCGCTGAGCTTGGCCGGCACGTCCACGACGGGCTCGCCGTCGGCGAGGAGCCGCTGCGCCAGCGGACGGCCGGCGCCGTTGCTGCCCTCGACCGCCCAGACCCGCTCCCGGTAGGCCGCGACGTGTTTGCGCATCGCCGCATAGCCAGCCTTGTCCGTGGCGAACCGGCCCTTGCCCAGGACGCTCTCGTGTTCGTCGACGACTTCGATGGTCGCGGACAGCTTGTGGGGATCGACCCCGATGAACACCTTCGCCATTCCACTACCTCGCCTCGTGATGGACCTGTAGGGATTGCGAGGCGGGCAGTGCTACTGAGAGCTGGGCAGACCCCTCTGGAGCCACACCTCACGGGCGGTGCCCGACGGGAGAGCAAACCGGTTAAGAGCCACACCAGTCACGCTGGTGGGCAGCCGCGAGGAGAGCTTCCCGCCGGGCACCTGGACCGAGTCTGGCCAGACACCGGCCCTACCGACAATCGTCTAGTAGCCGCGGAGAGCAATGGGCCCAGATACGGCTACTCCGCTGGACTTGGACGGCACCGACCGTCAGGAGGTCGCGCCGAGTCGGTGTCGCACCACCCTCCGGCGCACGGTGGGCGATGCCTCGACCTCGTAGCCGGCGTCGAGGAAGACCTGGAGCAGCCCGACCGACGCCTCGTCCCAGATCACGGTCTTCCCCGGTGGCTGCTCGGTGGGGTAGCCCTCAAGGACGCGAGCGCCGACCTGCCTGCCGTACTCGACGGTTGCGGCGGCGAGCTCGTACATCAGTCCCTGTCGACGGAAGCCCTTACGCACGACGAAGCAGGTGACCGACCAGACGCCCTCGAGGTCGGGGTCCATCCGCATCCACGACTTCTGCCGGGTCCAGATCCTCGGGTAGTTCTCCCGCGGCTCGACCGCGACCCAGCCGGCCGGCTCGCCGTCGAGGTACCCGACGAGGCCTGACGTGGGGCCGGTCGTGTCGCAGCCGGCTTGCTCCAGGAGCGCGGCATCGCGCTCGTCCTGAGTCGTGTCGCGCCAGATCCAGCCCGGGACCTTGAGCGCCTGGCAGCGGCACCTGCGGGCGCCGCCGGCGTCGAACACGGCATCGACGTCCTCGCTCGTCGCGTCGTTGGCCGGTCGCCAGCTGAACTCGGGCACACCACGAGACTAGTGGCGGGCCGCCGACCGTAACGACCCCGTGACTGTCGATCCGTGACCTCGTCGATGCGTCACACCGCCAGTCGGGCGTGGCTCCGGTCGACGCGACATCCCCGGCGATGCGACTACCGGGCGACCCTGCACAGCCGGGCCACGGTCTAGGACAGCAGCGGCGCCGAGGAGCGCCGAGGCAAAGGAGGTGCCGCCAGACATCCACTTGCCGAGTTCGGTCCGGCCAGTCAGAACGCGACCGACGCAGCGGAGCGCGCGGTTGGCGGACATTGCGGTACGCGCTGCCAACGGTTCAGAGCGGCCCTGACCCGAGCGAGCCGCCGTGCGCTTGCCGAGGGTGCATCATCCGCCGTCCAGCAGGACGGGAACGGCTGGAAGACCGTAGATGAAGGAGAGCTGTGCTCCCGTGACCCGGCATGGCTCAGCCGCGCGCAGCCGAGGAAACCGAACAGCGAGCCGGTGCAGGGCCGTTCGCAGCTCGACGCGCGCCAGCTCGGCACCGATGCACCGATGCAGCCCGTGACCGAACGCTAGATGACTCCGAGGCCCCCGATCCGGCATGAAGTGGGGGGCCGAGTCACCGAACCTTGCGTCACGGTTAGCTGCGCTGAGCGAGCAGACGACTAGGACACCGGCGAGGATCTGCTCGCCACCGAGTTCCGCCTCGGTGAGGGCCACCCGAGGAAACGCCACCTGCACGACGGAGCTGTATCGCAGTAGCTCCTCGACCCAGCCGTCCACATCGTCACGGCCACCCCTTCGAAGGACGCCGGCCGCCGCGAGGTCCGTTGCGAGCAGATGACCGCCGAGCGCGATGGCGCTCGCCGTGGACTCGAGTCCTCCGGTCCACAAACCGTCGGCCAGGCCTGCGATCTGGGTGTCAGTCAGCTCGGTGCCGTGATCGCGCACGAGGCGACCAATGAGCCCAGGTCCTGGTTGCTCACGTTGACGGCGCACGATGTCGAGGAAGTGCGCGATCGCGTCGGACATCGATCCGAAAGGGCCGGAGCCGGATTCCACGAGGCTGAACCGTGGGGAGCTGAGTCGATGGAGCGCGGCGTGGTCATCCTCATCCAGACCCAGCATCACGGAGATGGTGCGCGAGGCGACCGGACGAGCCAGGTGTGGCAAGAGATCGACGGGGTCACCATCTGCCCCCAACTCGGAGAGGCCATCCAGGGCTTGCTCGACGATCCCTTCGATGAGCGGCTGCAGGTCCAAGAGCCGGCGCCCGGTGAACTCGGGGACGAGCAGGCGGCGCAACCGCGTGTGCTCGGGTGGGTCGCTGACAGTTGGGTCGTGACGCAGGGTCTGGCGGGTCCCTTCACCACGAACTCCCCGATGAAGGCTGAGGTGGCGCAACAGCTCGCGGACCCGTCGCGAGCAGTCACAGCGACCCCGGTCGCGATCTTCCGACACGTCGTCGAGGGGGCCGAGGCGCATGGTCTCAGCGACGTCAACGTCATCGCCTACCGCCCGGAAGGTGTCGTCGCGCCTCGACCGACGGCTGGTCGGCCTCCTCGCGCCGACGGTGAGGTCGCGGTGGACGACAGCTTGGGCGTCCCCCTCGGAGCGACCCTGACGCTCGCCGGCGTCCGGCTCGCGGTGGTCGGAACCGTTGCGGGGCTGACCTACAACGGGGGGACACCGACCGTGATCATGACGCTTTCTCAAGGCCAGTCCATCGCCTATGACGGCGAGGATATGGCCAGCGCGATTGTGATGCAGGGCAGCCCAGCGGTCCTCCCGCCGGAACTTGCGGTCATGACGCCGCGTGAGGTGCGTGACGACCTGCGCCGCCCACTGCAGGTCGCGACGCGAACCCTTGGCCTCCTCTCCCTCTTGCTGTGGCTCGTGGCCGGCAGCATCGTGGCTTTCGTCTGCTACCTCTCGGCCCTGGACCGGTTGCGCGACGTGGCCGTTCTCAAGGCCATCGGTGCCGCTTCGTGGCGGCTGTGCGCGACCCCGCTCATCGAGGGCCTCGTCGTGTCCCTTGGTGCGGCGGCCGGTGCGATCGTCCTCGCGTGGGGACTCGTGCCCGCCTTCCCACTGACCATCAGCCTCGGCCTGTCCGCCTGCCTCGTGCTCGCGGTGGTGGAGGTCGGCCTCGGCATCATCGCGAGCCTTGCCGGTATCGCGCGGGTCCTCCGGGTCGACCCCGCGCTTGCCCTGGCTGGGGCCTAGACGACGTCACCCGTCCGTCGACACGTGATGGAGCAAGGACGCGCCTGGGGCCGATGCGATCCTTGGCGAATACATGGAGAGGCGAGGTGCGTCTTTCCGACACCAGTCGACTCTCCACGCGGCGGCGCAGGCATCTGTACCGCCCCACCTGGCAGCAGCAGAATGGGAGCGTCATAGAGCGGAGAGTGGGGTCAGCCGAATGTCGTCAACCGTCGACTTGGCATACCCGTTCGCGGGCCGCTGGCTGACCCAGAACAGCCCTGCGAACCGCGCACCCAGTCACGGCACCGCGCTGTTCGCTACGTCATTTGCGATTGACTTCGTCCCTGTCAACGAGGCAGGGCGAACAGCACCAGTCACGTTCGGGTCGCTTCTGCGCCCCGAACCAGCAGAGCGGTTTCCAGGCTTCGGGCGCCCGATCCTCACACCCGTCCATGGCCTGGTCGTGGCCGTGCATGACACGGCGCCTGATCACCATGCCTTCCGTGGGCTGCCGTCCGTTGGCTATGCCCTCTCGCAGCGCCGCCGGGCAGCAGCGGGTTGGGTGGCGTTGGCTGGCAACTACGTGATGATCCAAACGCGTGAACACGTGGTGATCGCGGTGTGCCACCTGCAACACCGCAGCGTCCAGGCGCAGCTTGGGCAGAGCGTTCGGGTGGGCGAGCGGCTGGGGAAATGCGGCAACTCAGGCAACAGCACCGAACCGCATGTCCACCTTCAGGCCATCGACCGCGTGGACGTGCTGCACGCCTGCGCTGTGCCCCTCACCTTCGGCGGCCGCCTCCCCCGCAACGGCGAAATCATCGACGCGGTGTAAAGGCAACCCTCCCACCGCGACAAACCCAAGCGCCCTACCGTGCGTCTAACCCCGCAAGACGGGCGAGGACGACGGACGCCACGGCCCCACCTGCGCGCCCCTTCCACGTCGGCTCACGGCAGCACGCCTCTCTCCAGTCGACTGAGGTGACCACCAGAATTCGGCGCAAGTGACTAGTCCTGACTTGCGCAGATCTTGCGCCAAACCATCCTCAGGGGCTATTTCGGGAGGGGGTTGTGCACTCGTAGTGTCTTCGCATGGGCCCGGGGGGTCCGCATGATCGGGGCCGGTGGGACGGCCCCGGTCGGCTCGGCAGTCATGGGAGGCGCCGGGCCGGGGAGGGGTGGTTGTCATGAGTGCGGTCGCAACGGTAGATCTGTGGGTGGGCGAGTGGGCCAGGGAAGCCAACTGTGGCGGCCAGGACCCTGAGGCGTTGTTCGTCCGGGGCAAGGCCCAGCACGACGCGAAGGCGGTCTGCAAGACGTGTCCGGTCCTCGCGCAGTGCCTGGCTGAGGCCTTGGACAGCAGGACGGAGTTCGGTGTCTGGGGAGGCATGACCGAGCGGGAGCGCCGAGCGCTGCTCCGGAAGCGGCCGGACATCACCTCGTGGAAGTCGGCCCTTCGGGCAGGAATGGCGTCACAGGCGAGGTAGCGACCTTGTCGGCCATCATCTGCTCGAGGAGTCAAGCTCCTCGTTGGCGTGATCCCCGAAGTGGCCGACCACGACGACTACCTGTCAAGTGATGAGGTGGGCTCCATACTGGGCCCGCCCGACCTTGCCCACAGAGCCTTCCGTGTCCCGGAGGACAGATATCTTCGCCTCCACGCCGCCGACCTAACAGGCGCCAGCGCACTTGGAGGGCGCTGTCCTGAACGTGTGCCGTAGCCAGACGGCCACGGCTTTCATCCCGCCAACCGTCGTGAGCACCTCGGGGCCTCGTTCCTCGCAGGCCTGATCGAAACGCTGGCGCAGTGCGACGACCGTTGATGCGAGCCTTGCTGATGATGACTTGCTTGGAGCAAAGCCACAGTTCCGTCGCGGTGTGGCGTATCACAACGCTCCACTCATGGGCTTGCGGACGTATCAGCCCGACCTCAAGAGTGCCTCGGCCTCGTCGGCCGCTGACCGCCCGGTCCTGGCTTCCTCGGCGAGCACGACGGCGAAGTCCCTCGCCGCTTGCCGGTACTGCGGGTTCTCGAGCACGCGACGCAGCGCGGCTGCGATCCGCTCCGGCGGCGCCGACCGCTCAACTCGGACGCCCGCCCCCAGCCGCAGGAGTCGGACGGTGTTGTCCTTCTGGTCCCGTCCCATCGGGAGGCAGACGAGAGGTACCCCCGCAGCCAGCGTCTTGAGCACGGTTCCATGGCCGGCGTGGGTGATGACCGCGGCCGCCTTGGGCAGGATCTGTCCGTGTGCAGCGGTCTGGACGACCCGCACGTTCGCCGGGGCGGGCACGGACTCAGGGCTGACGGCCCGGCCGGTTGTCATCAGGCCCTGGACCGGCAGGCGACCCAGAGCGGCCGCGATGCGGGTGAGGGTCTCCGTCTGGTTCTGGTAGATGGAGCTCAGGGCGACCAAGACGAGCGGACGCGTCTCCGCGGCCGCGTCGTGCCAGTCCCCCGCCCAGCTGGGGTCGTCGAGCTGGGGTCCGACGTAGCGGACGTTGGCAGGCAGGTGGGGGGTGGCGAAGTCGAACGAAGGGCTCGTCAGGACCAGCACCCTGGGGCTGCGATCGAGCAGCTCGAACATCCCGCCGACCGGGTCAAGGCCGTACGAGGCGCGAACCGCGTTGAGGTGCGGCGTCATTCCCCCGGTGGCGCGGTGGATCGCGTACCGGGCCACCGCGTCACGAGCCTTGCCCAGCCGCCCCGCGGCCGGAGACCAGCCGGTGCCGAAGGGTGGCAGACCAGGGGTCGGACGCACGTAGACGTTGGCCAGCATGGCAGCGAAGGGCAGCCGGCTCGCTTCCGCGCCGATCAGGATGCCGGGCACCATCCCCTCGACGAGAAGGGCATCCGCAGGGTGACTCGCGACGGTGTCCAACAGGTCACCCGCGAAGAACCCCGCGGGGCCACCGAGCAAGCGCCGCTTCGCCTCGCGCAGCTGTCGCAGCGGGCTGCCCCGCTCGAGCTCAGCCATCAACTCGGTCTGCTCGGCGACGGAACTGACATGCGGCGCCGTCCGCCAGGCGGTGAAGGTACACCCGGCCGCTTGGGCAGCGTCCTCCGCGGTGGGATCGGCCAGGACGTGGACCAGATGCCCACGCCTGACCAGCTCGGCAGCCACGCCCATGACCGGCGGAAGAGTGCCGCCACCGTCAATGGCGGCCACGAGAAATCGCGACGGGACCACAACCCATTGTGCTTCCCGCGCTGGACTCAGAACGAGCCGGCCACGACCCGCCGCTCAACCGAAACCCGCCCGACGTCGATGGGGACCTGCGGTTCACTGCGGTGACGCAACGTCCGAAGCGGCATCAGACAGCAGCGTGGACGCAGGCCGTCTCGCCTTCTGACGATAAGCGCCACTCGCTCACATTCACAGCGTGCCAGAGCGCTCCCGGGACTGATCAAAGGTCGTGGCCAAAGTGGATGAGTCGGCCGATACGCCGGGTTCTGTTCCGCGTCCCCGTTACCGGTGACGCAGCGACGGCCATCCATCTAGGCCGGCCATTGCTGGCCGGCTCGAGCGTCCTACCCGCACACTCGACCGGGCCGGTCTTCCCGATGCCGGGGGCATCGATCGTGCGCTGTCTGGACTTGCTCCGGGTGGGGTTTACCGAGCCGCTCCAGTCACCTGGAGCGCTGGTGGTCTCTTACACCACCGTTTCACCCTTACCGGCTGCCGAAGCCGCCGGCGGTCTGTTCTCTGTGGCACTGTCCCGCGGGTCACCCCGGGTGGCTGTTGGCCACCACCCTGCCCTGTGGAGCCCGGACGTTCCTCGGCAGGACCGAAGCCCTGACGCGACCGTCTGGCCGACTCATCCGGGCACCAGCATAGGGGGCGTATGCCGTCCGCTTCGTCAGTGCCCACAGGGCGTCGCGCCACCTACCGCCCCGGCCCCTCCTCCCCGCTCGACTCAGCCGGTACGGCGGAAGGCAAGGACAGCGACGTCGTCGTGGCGGTCCGGGTCCGAGACAGCCTCGGCGAGCTCGTCGAGGACGTCGTCGAGATGGGTCCCGTCGTCGACGGTGGCAAGCAGCTCCTCGGCGGCGGCCTGCAGCCGCTTGAGGCCGATGTCGATGCTCTCACCCCGGCGCTCGACGAGGCCGTCGGTGTAGAGCAGCAGCAGGTCTCCGCGACGGAACGGCACCCGGGCGGCCACGCGCGGGACCTCGCCGAGACCATGGACCGGCGAGCCGTCCTCGGTGATGTAGCGCGTCGCGCCCGTGCGGATGAGCAGCGGTGGTGGGTGCCCGGCGACGACGACGGCGAGCTCGTCCCTGCGTGGGTCGAAGAGCACGTAGACGGAGGACGCCATCTGCGTCGGCGGCTCGACGTCCATGAGACGGTCCATCGCCGTGGCCAGGGCGTCGGGCTCAGGGTCCTGGGTCGCGAGCACCCTTGCGGCGGAGCGCATCCGGGAACCGGCGACCGCCGCGTCGACGCCCCGGCCCATGACGTCGCCGAGGACCGCGACGACCCGACCGTCGTCGAGGCCGCTCACGTCGTAGTAGTCGCCGCCGACGTCGGCGCGTCCGGCCTGTCGGTAGACGGTGCCGATCTGCCATCCCGCCAGCTCGGGGAGGTCCTGCGGCAGCAGGGTCGCCTGGAGCACGGAGGCGACCCGCCGGGTCTGCGAGTAGAGGTCGGCGTTGTCGATGGCGATTCCGGCTCGTCGCGCGAGGTCCTCGGCGAACGCCACGTCCTCGGCGGTGTAGCGCCGGCCGGACTCGGCAGCCACGAAGGTGAGCACACCGAGCACCCGGTCGTTCGCGACGAGCGGGACGGACATCGCGCTCTGCAGACCGAGCTCGCGGGCCACGCGCAGGTGTTCGTCGTCACGCGCTGCTGCCACCAGCATGTCGTCGGTGATCGTCCCGACGAGCAGGCTCTTGCCCGTACGGAGCACCTGGGCCGCTCCTCCGGGTCGATCGGGGTCAGGGGGCCATCGGGTCTCGAGCTCCTTGGCGAGCTGGACCTTGTCGGGGTCGACGTGGGCGACGGCGAGAGTCCGGAGGACGCCGTCGTCGACCATCTGCACGGAGCACCAGTCCGCGTGCGTGGGGACCGCGAGTGACACCACTTGGCGCAGGGTCTCCCGATAGTCGAGCGAGGCGGCGAGCGCCTGTGAGGCGTCGGCAAGGAACTCGAGCTGCGCGGCTCGCGCCGCGCTCTGCGCCTCCGCGCGCAGACGCAGCATCGTCTGCGCGCACATCTCGCTGAGGACGCCGAGCACCGACAGCTCCTCTGCGTCCACCGAACCGACGCGTCCATCGAAGCGGAAACCCACCGCGCCGACCGCTCCCCCATCCGTTCGCGAGACGAGCGGGAGCGTCACGGACGACCGTTCCGTGCCGTCGTCGAGATCCGGGTACCGCGCGAGGGCGTCTGCCCTGCTGCTGACGATGATCACCTGCGTGGTGCGGACGGCATCGGTCAGGGGCGACGGCGCCGAGAGGTCCAGGGTCGCCCACTGCTGGGCCTCGGTGTCGGTCAGCCCGTGCGTGGCGATGGTCTTCAGGCGTTGGGCGCCGTCACGGACCGCGAGCACCGAACGGGACGCCCCCATCACCTCCGAGGCCCGCTCCGTGATGGTCTCCGTGAGGTCTTCCATCGTCGTCGCCGCGGCGACCCGGGCCGCGATGCGGGCCAGTGCCGCGAGCCGCGTGCCGGCGACCCTCGGGTCGGAGGCGGCGCTCTGCCACGGCACGTTCATGACGCCATCCTGACACTGGACGAGCCCAAGCGCCCACGGATGGCCGAGAAGTGGCAGCATGCAAGGGTGAGGGGTGCGGCGGTCGCGGAGGGACGAGAGCTCGGCCGGGTCGAGTTCGGCCCGAACGACCTGCGTCGCGTCCGCGAGATCGTGCGCACCATCGCGCACGACCGCATCCCCGACCGGGCCGACCAGGCGGTGCTCGCGGTCCACGAGGTGGCCGTCAACAGCATCGTCCACGGCGGGGGCCACGGGGTCCTGCGCATCGACGAGACGGCCGACTCTCTGGTGTTCACGGTCGAGGACGACGACGGCACCGGATCGGTGCCGACGGTGCGCCCGCTCGACGACGAGTCGCTCAGTGGTCGTGGGCTGTGGATCGCCCAGCGGCTCAGCGACCGGCTGACGATCGATGCGCATCCGACGCGTACGCGCGTCGGTGTGCACCTGCGTCTGGCGTCCTGAGCGCTACGCCGGCGCCGAGGGCTGCGTGTCCGCGGTGGGGGCGCCTCCGTCGGCCTCCGTTCCCTGCGGTGCCGCGATCACCTCCATGACCTGGTCGAGATGCATCAGCCGCACCAGACGCAGGCTCACTCCCCCGCAGACGAGCTGGAGCCGGGCGCCGGCCGCCTGGACCCGGTGGAAGAGCCCGATGATGGCGCCGAGCCCCGAGGAGTCCATGAAGGTGACCTCGCGCAGGTCCACCACGACCGTCCCGCCCGGAGCCACCGCGAGCTCGTCGAACGCGGCACGCACCTCGGGCACGGTGTACGTGTCGATCTCCCCCGTCAGCTGCGCGGTGGTGACGGGCCCGGTGCTCGAGACCGTGACGTTCATCGGCTCCCCTCTCGACGTTCGTCTGCTTCGTCCTTCACCGTAGGACGTCCCACGGCGGCGGGGAAGCAGTTTCGCGGTGTGTTGACGCCGTCGGCCACGGATGGCGTATGCCGAGTGCCCGGGGCGCTCGGGGCGCCGGCTGATCCGCGTCGTGGCTGCCCACTCACCTGCTGACTACTCCCCGCCGGTCCTGGTCGCGACGTACACGGTGTTGGACGACGTGCCTCCCGTCAGCGGGTTCGCGAAGACCACCTCGTGGGCCGCGGCGTCGTCGAAGACCTTCGAGAGCAGGGCGGTGAAGGCGTCCTCGGGCGGGTCGTCGGACCACAGCGCGAACACCCCACCCGGATGCAGCCGGGCGGCGAGACGCTCGAGCCCCTCGCGGGCGTAGAGGTCGGCGTGACTGGGATGCAGCACGTGGTGCGGGGTGTGGTCGATGTCGAGCAGGACGGCGTGCACGAGGTCAGGCGCACCACCGAAACCCTGCCCTTCACGCACGAGGGCGAAGAAGTCGCCCTGCACGAGGGCGGTCCTCGGGTCCGTGGTCAGCGTCGCGGTGTCCGGGAGCAGCTGCCGCTGGTGCCAGGAGATGACGGGCTCCAGCGCCTCCACGACGGTCACGGTCAGCACCCGGGCATCCTCGAGCGCCGCGACGGCCGTGTAGCCGAGGCCCAGCCCACCGACGACGACATCGAGGCCGTCGCCCGTGGCGGCGGCGAGCCCGAGTCTCGCCAGCTCGATCTCGGCGACGGTGAACAGGCTCGACATGAGGAACTCCTCACCGAGCTTCACCTCGTAGACGTCGACGAGAAGGGACGGCTCGAGCCGGCGGCGCAGGCTGATCTCGCCCATCGGCGTCTGCTGCCAGTCGACCTTCTCGAAACGCCGGCTCACCACGTCAGCCGAAGATCGGGGTGAGGGAGCCGTCGGGAAGGTCCCGCTCGACGGAGGCGAGTCGCCACTTGTCGGCGAAGACCGCGACGTGCAGCCCGTCCTCGCGCGTCAACGACTCCGCCCCCTGGCGGCTGTCGACGATCGGCATCGCCGCGGCCGTGACCGCGCGCGCGACCGAGTAGGCGAGGTGCTCGAGCCGGATCGGAGAGCCGAACTCGTGCTCCATGCGGTGCCGTGCGACGTCGAACTGCATCGGCCCGACAGCAGCGAGCACCGGCGCCTGCGCCCCACGGCGGTCGGAGTGCAGCACCTGCACGACTCCCTCCTCGCCGAGCTGCTCGATGCCGCGTCGGAACTGCTTCTGCTTGCCGGTGACGGCGGCCCGCGCAACCGCGAAGTGCTCGGGCGCGAAGAGCGGGATGCGCGGGAACGCGACCTTCTCGTCGGCGAAGAGCGTGTCGCCGACCCGGAGGGCGTTGGCGTTGACGAGACCGATGACGTCGCCCGGGAAGGCCTCGTCGAGGGTCGAGCGGTCGCGGCCGAAGACGCTCTGGGCATACTTCGTGGCGAAGGGACGCCCCGTGTCGGCGTGCGTGACCACCATCCCCCGGCTGAACCGGCCCGAGCAGACCCGGACGAACGCGAGCCGGTCGCGGTGCGCGCGGTCCATGCCGGCCTGGATCTTGAACACGAAGCCCGAGAACGGCGCGGACACGGCGCGTGGGGTGCCGGACCGGTCCGGTCGCGGGCCCGGGGCCGGGGCGAGCGTCACGAGCGTGTCGAGCAGCTGGCGTACCCCGAAGTTGAGCACTGCCGAGCCGAAGAGCACCGGTGAGGCCGCGCCCGAGAGGAAGAGCTCAAGGTCGAAGTCGTGTCCAGACGAGCGAAGCAGGTCGTACTCCTCGACCGCGTCCGTCCAGGTCGACCCGAGTGACCGCTCGGCGTCCTCCGCGCTCATGCGGGTGGCAATCGCCTCGGTGGCACCGCCCGGCGTCCGCGTGAACTCGACGAAGTCCCCTGTCGCGCAGTCGAGCACGCCTCGGAAGTCACCGGCGACCCCGACCGGCCACGTGAGCGGCATCGGGTGCAGGTCGATCCGGGTCGTGAGCTCGTCCATGATCGCCAGCGCATCGAGGCCCGGCCGGTCCCACTTGTTGACCACCGTGATGACGGGCACACCACGGGCCCGGCAGACCTCGAAGAGCTTGAACGTCTGGGGCTCGATGCCCTTGGCCGCGTCGACGAGCATGACGGCGGCGTCCACGGCGGCGAGCACCCGGTAGGTGTCCTCGGAGAAGTCAGCGTGTCCGGGGGTGTCGAGCAGGTTGATCACGGTTCCGTCGTAGGCGAACTGGAGCACCGCGGAGGTGATCGAGATGCCTCGGTCCTTCTCCATCTCCATCCAGTCGGAGACGACGCCACGACGGTTGCCCTTGCCGTGCACGGCGCCGGCCTCGCCGATGGCGTGCGCGTGCAGGGCCAGGGCTTCGGTCAGCGTCGACTTGCCGGCGTCGGGGTGCGAGATGACGGCGAAGGTGCGCCGACGGGCCGCCTCCGCGGCGACCGCTTCCCCGTGGTGGTTCGCGCCGTCGGCGTCTCGGCGGTCCGCGAGCTCGCGGTCGTGCAGGGCGGTGGCGTCCATGGTCCTCCAGTGATCGACCCGAGTCTGTCACCGCGGAGCCTCATCGCCCGAATCGGTCCCACGGTCGCGCCTCGACGGTCAGGTGACCCGAGTCACACCTGCCCGAGCGCGTCAACGATCCGGAGCCGTCGTTCGTCGTGCAGGGGAGATGATGATCGCGACCGACCCCAGGAACATGACGGAACAGCTGACCCACGACCTGCCGGACACCCGAGCCGGCTCCACCCCGGACGCGACGCCAGACGCGCCGCCCAGAGCGAAGCTGCTCGACCTGTCCCTGACCCAGCTGCTCGGTGGCTCGATGGCTGCTGCCACCGCAGCGGCCCTCGGCTCACGCCTCGGCGTCGTCGGCACCATCGCCGGTGCCGCGGTCCTCAGCATCGTCTCCGCGCTCGCGGCCAGCCTCTACACGAACTCCATGGCCCGCGCCCGTGAGGCGGTCCTGCTCGTGCGGTCGCGCCGCACCGACGGCATGGGCGGCATGGACGGCATGGACGTGGAGATCGTCGGGCAGACGTGGTGGCGACGCCCCGACCCGACGACCACACGCCGCATCCTCGTCACGACGGGCGCGGTCTTCGTCATCGCAGCGGCCTTCCTCACCGGCTTCCAGCTCGCCACCGGAGCGCAGGTGACCGGGACGAACCTCGGGGGACGCGCGGCCGCCAGTGCGGTGAGCGACCCACCGTCTGACCCGGGCGCCGAGCGGGCCGACCGCGGCACCACCGAATCGGAGCCGTCCGGTCCCGCGCTGAGCCCCTCACCGACGGAACCGAGCGCTGAGCCGACGACGGGATCGACGACGGGAGCCACGACCGATCCGGGAGCGACGCAGGGCGGCGCCACCGAGGCGACCTCCGCCACGCCAGCCAGCCCGACCGATCCTGCCGTCCCCACGGATGCACCCACGGAGGCCACTCCGCCGACCCCCACTGCCGGAGCGACGACGCCGGGGTCGACCGCGACTGCTCCCTGACCAGGCCCCGGCGGCGCCGCGCCGCCGCGCCGGACGCCCGTGACGGCATACGGCACACGGCACACGGACACGGCCGGAGCGGAACCGGGCGGCGCCTCAGACGATGGTGAGAGCGATCGTGCCGGTGGCCACGTCGGCGGTGTCGACGCGCACCCTGACGGTGGCTCCGGACGTCGCCGTGCCAGCCGCCTTGGCGACGACCGCGAGGTCCATGAGCTGGACGACGACGCTCTTCTCGCCCTCGTCGACGACCACCGCATCGAGGGTTTCCCCGAGGTGCGGGTGCAGCTCGGCGGCCTCGACCGCATCCGTGCACCCGCGCTCGACGCCGTTGGTGCGACGGTCGGACGTCGCCATGATCTCGGGCAGCGTGGGCAGGGCCTCGCGCACCCAGCCCGGCACCTCCCGACCCGCCGAGAGCGCCTCGCAGACGACGAGGCCGAAACGGTCGACGAGCCGCCGCAGCGGTGCCGTGACGTGGGCGTACGGGTTGGCGACCGCCGAGTGCCTCGGCTGCTCCGGCACCGTCCCGTCGAAGGGGGTGTAGCCGGCCCCCCGGAAGAGGGACGTCGCCTCGTGGATGAGCGCGAGGTGACGCGGGTCGGTGTGGTCGAGCGTGCGCAGGAACTCGCCGTAGGCGAGCGCCTCGGGCCACGCGACACCCGCAGCCGCGGCCTGCCGGCGGAAGCGGGCGAGGTCACGGGGGTCCGGCGGCGGCATGGTGCGCAGGATGCCGACCTTGCCGCGGAGCATGAGCTCGGCGCCACCCATGCCGGTGAGCAGCGAGATCTGGGCGTTCCAGTCCTCCGAGGCGAGCAGTGGCCGGAAGGAGATGCGGAAGCGTCCGCTCTCGTCCTCGTCGATCTCCTGCTCGGGCATCGGCAGGGTCGCACCGCCGCGCCTGCGTTCGAGCAGGACCCGCTTCTCGCCGACCTCCTTGAGCAGCATGAGGCACTCCTCGGCGCTGCCGGCGTCGACCTCCTTCTGCACCTGCACGTAGTCGTAGCGCCGCACGCTGCGGACCATCGCCCGGTGGACCTCGACCGCGGTGCCCTCACCATCGGCGGCCAGCGTCAGGTCCCAGACGAACGCCGGCCGTACCTGCTCGGGCAGCAGGCTCGCAGCGCCCTCGCTCAGCTCCGAGGGGTGCAGCTGGATGCGCTCGTCCGGACAGTAGATCGTCTGCCCTCGACGGCGCGCCTCGGTGTCGACGGCGCCGCCCGCGCGGACGAAGGCCGGCACGTCGGCGATCGCGTAGCGCACCCGGTACCCGTCGCCGCTGCGCTCGATCGACATGGCCTGGTCGAGGTCCATCGAGCCCGGTGGGTCGATGGTGATGAACGGGATGTCGGTCTCGTCGCGCTCCGGCAGGGTCGCGGCCTGGGCGGCTGCGCTCGCCTCGGCCACGACCTCCGGCGCGAACTGGCCCGGCACGTCGAACTCACGGCGCACCGCCTCGAACCGGGCCATGAGCTGCCGTGCCACGTCGCCGGGCCGGGTCGCTGGGCGGAAGACGATGTGTTGCTGGGCCATGGCGACACCCTACGCATCGCGACCCTCGCCGAAAGGTTCCGCGCCCGGGGCCTCACCGGCCTGCATTCGCGCCGCACCGGGCGTGCACCGGAGGCGGGGAGCTTCAGGTTCTCCGCGACACGCGGGGCGATGAGACATCGGTGTGCCCTTTCCCTAGGCTGGCGCCGTGCTCATCCTGCTTCCCCCGTCCGAGGGCAAGACCCCGCCTCGACGAGGGCGGTCGCTCGACCTCGGCACCCTCTCCTTCCCGGAGCTGACGTCGTTGCGTGAGTCCCTGGTGGGGACGGTGGCCCGGCTGAGCAGCGAGCCGGATGCGGCGCGCCTCCTCGAGGTCAACCCCAACCTGGTGGGTGACATCGAGCGCAACACCCGGCTGCGGACGGCGCCAACGGCGACGGCGTCCCACGTCTACACCGGCGTGCTCTACCAGGCGCTCGACGTCGACTCGCTCGACGCCGCCTCGAAGCGGCGCGCCAACCGCTGGGTCGTCGTCGTCTCCGCCCTGTTCGGCGCCCTGCGCCTCGGCGACCGCGTCCCGGCCTACCGCGTCAACATGTGCAGCACCCTTCCGGGTGTCGGCTACCTGTCGCACGAGTGGCGCCAGAAGCTGCCCGAGGCACTCGACGCCGCCGCGAGGCCGCGTGAGCTCGTCGTCGACTGCCGCTCGAGCACGTATGCCGCCGTGTGGCGTCCCACGGGCGAGCGGGCCGAGCGCTGGGTGCACGTCACAGTCCCCGGCGCGTCCCACATGGCCAAGCACACCCGAGGGCTCGTCACCCGTGAGCTCGTCCAGGCAGAGGCGCCGCGGACACCCCACGCACTGGCCGAGCGGCTGTCCGAGCGCTTCGAGGTCGAGCTGACTCCCCCTGCGCGCGCGGGACGGCCGTGGCAGCTGGCCACGACTCCGAGGGCCTGACGTGCTCTTCGACGTCACCCAGCTCGTCGAGCGGGTCGCGCCGATCCTCGTCTTCCTCGTCGCGATCACTCTCGTGGCCGAGATCTGCGACCTGGCGGGCCTCTTCGACGTGCTGGCGCACCATGCGGCTCGTGTCGCCAGGGGCCGGGTGATCGTCCTGTGGCTGCTCATCGTCGGGCTCTCGGTCGTCAGCACCGTCGTGCTCAGCCTCGACACCACGGCGGTGCTGCTGACGCCCGTGGCCATCACCGTGGCTCGTCAGGTCGGGGCCCCGGCCCTGCCCTTCGCCATGACGACGCTCTGGCTGGCCAACACGGCATCGCTGCTGCTGCCGGTCTCCAACCTCACGAACCTGCTGGCCCTGCATCCGTTCTCGGAGCTCGGCGTGGGGACCCTCGGCTACATCAGGCTGATGGCACTGCCTGCGCTGGCCGCGGTGGTCGCCACCGTCGCCGTGCTCTGGGTGCTGCACCGCCGCGACCTTCGCAGCACCTACGCCACTCCCCCACGGGCCGAGCCGCACGACCGCGTGCTCATGCAGATCACGGGCGGCGCCTGCATCGTCCTCGCCGCGGCGTTCGTCCTCGGGGTCCAGCCGGCACTGGCGTCCCTGCCCGCAGCCGGCTTGCTGCTCGCGGCCACCTACTGGCGGGCCCCCGAGCTGCTGCGCCGGATCAGGATGCCGTGGGTCACCGTTCTCGGCATCTGCATCCTCTTCCTCGTCATCGACGCCGCGCTGCGCCTCGGCCTCGAGGCGTGGCTGCGCACCATCGTCGGGCAGGGCACCGGCGTCGCCGACCTGCTGCGCGTCAGTGGTCTCGGCGCCCTGACCTCGAACGCCGTCAACAACCTGCCGGCCTATCTGGCCCTCGAGCCGACCGTGGCAGACTCCCCCGACCGACTCGCGGCCCTGCTCATCGGCGTCAACGCCGGCCCCATCATCACGATGTGGGGCTCGGTCGCGACGCTGCTCTGGGCCTCGCGGTGCCGCTCGGCGGAGCTGACCGTCGACGCCGGGCGCATCGCGCGCACCGGTGCCCTGTGCGCGGTCACCGTGGTGACGGCCGCGACGTTGGCCCTCGCCGCCACCACCTGAACCACCCCGTCGAGTGGTCACTCGCGTACGCCCTTCCCACTCCACCCCGTCGAGTGGTCACTCCCGTACGCCCTCCCCACTCCACCCCGTCGAGTGGTCACTCCCGTACGCCCTCCCCACTCCACCCCGTCGAGTGGTCACTCCCGTACGCCCTCCCCACTCCACCCCGTCGAGTGGTCACTCCCGTACGCCTCCCCATGCGACACCCGAGGGTGCACTTCCGTGGGCGGGACGGCCGGAGGCGCCGTCGGCGACGCCCGGTCAGCCGAGCGCGCGGCGCAGGTCGTCGATGACGTCGCGGACGTCCTCGAGGCCGATCGACACCCGCAGCACGCCGTCGGTGATGCCGACCGCGGCTCGCGCCTCGGGCGCCAGGCGGCGGTGCGTCGTCGTCGCGGGATGGGTGATGAGCGACTTCGAGTCACCGAGGTTGTTGGAGATGTCGATGACCCGCAGGGCGTTCATCAACGCGAACGCCTCGTCCTTGCCGCCGTCGAGCTCGAAGGTCACGACCGTGCCGCCGGCGACCATCTGGCGCTTGGCGAGGTCGTGCTGCGGGTGCGACTCGAGGAAGGGGTGCACGACGCGCCGCACGCTCGGGTGCGACTCGAGGAAGCGGGCCACCTCCAGGGCGCTGTCGGCCATCCGCTCGACGCGCAGCGACATCGTCTCGAGACCCTTGACGAGGACCCACGCGTTGAAGGGGGACATCGACGGGCCGGTGTGGCGCATGAGGTTCTGCACCGGTCCTCCGATGAACTCCTTCGTGCCGAGGACGGCGCCGCCGAGGGTGCGGCCCTGGCCGTCGATGTGCTTGGTCGCGGAGTAGACGATGATGTCGGCGCCGAAGTCGAGCGGTCTCGAGAAGACCGGGGTCCCGAAGACGTTGTCGACGACGACCTTCGCGCCCGCGGCATGAGCGAGCTCGGTCACCGCGGCGATGTCGACGAGCTCCTGCATCGGGTTGCTCGGAGTCTCGAAGAACACGGCGGTCGTCGGCTCGGAGAGCGCCTCGCGCCACTGGTCGAGGTCGGCTCCGTCGACAAAGACGGTCTCGACCCCCCAGCGCGGAAGGATCTCGTCGAGGATGACGAAGCAGGAGCCGAAGAGGGCACGCGACGAGACGACGCGGTCGCCCTGTCCGAGCAGCGCCGCGAGCGCGACGAAGACGGCGGACATGCCGGAGCCCGTGGCGAAGCACGCCTCCGCGCCCTCGATCTGTCGCAGCCGCTCCTCGAACATCGCCACCGTGGGGTTGCCGTAGCGCGAGTAGACGAAGCGGTCGACGTCACCCTTGAAGGCCGCCTCTGCGTCCTCCGCGGTGTCGTAGACGAAGCCCGACGTCAGGTAGAGCGCCTCGGACGTCTCCTCGAAACCGCTGCGGGACAGCCCTCCCCGAACGGCCAGCGTGTCGGGCCGCCACTGCTGGTTGCCCCCGCTCATCCCTGCACCCAGGGCAGTCCTGCGACCTTCCACCCCGACACCGAGCGGTGGTGCTGCTGGTCGTGCGGCCCCTCGAAGCCTTCGACGACGTTGTGCGACCGCGTCCACCCGTCACGGGTGGCCGCCTCGGCCGCGGCCACGGACCGCACACCGGACCTGCAGAGGAAGTAGACCGGCACGTCCTTGGCCACGCCGGCAGCCTCGAGATCGGCCGTGAAGCGCTCGTTGACGGCGCCGTCGGGGTAGGTCTGCCACTCGACGAGCACGACGTCCTTGCCCAGCGCGCTGAGGTCAGGCAGCCCGACGTAGGACCACTCGGCCCTCGTGCGCACGTCGACGAGCGCCGCACCGGGCTCGTCGCGCAGGCCCGACCAGGCCTGCTCGGGGGTCACGTCACCGGCATAGCTCATGGAGCGAATATCGCACAGCGTCCGTCAGGCGAGATGGTCGGTCCGATTGGTGAAAGCCACCGACGCGGACCCGTCCTCCCAGACCTCGACGGCGGTCAGGCTTCCCGGGGCGGTGGCGACGGCCCAGAAGCGCGGGAGGGGTGTGTCGAGCACGTCGCTGACCACCGAGAGCACGCCCCGCCGGTTCGTCACCGCCACGACGGTGCCGCCTGCCGCGGTGAGCGAGCGGTATGCCGTCCGCACCCTCTCGTCGGGCCCCTCGCCGGGTGCCTGGCCGGACCACTCGTCCGACGTCTCTGCCTCGACCTCGTGGGCCACTGCGAGGTCTCTCGCGACTCGGGTGGCCAGGTCGTCGTCGGCGCCGACGACGCTCGTGCCGGAACCGACGAGCCGCCGGACGGCGGCGACGATGCGGGGCGCGGCGGCGCCGTCGAGCGGCGCCTGGACGAGGAGCAGGCGCAGCGGCCGGGCCTTCTCCTGCGTCGACGCTCCCTCGGAAAGACCCTGTGCCACAGGAGAGCTCACTTCTGCGAAGGCATCGGCGCCGTCCGGGCCCTCGTCCGACAGAATCCGGTGGACGCTCTTGCCGTCCATCGCATCATTGCTCAGGGCGTCGGCGTCCTTGTTCTTCTCACGTGGGATCCACTCGAAGTCGACGCTGCCGCCGGCGTCGGAGATCTCGGCACACAGGTCGCGGGCCTCGAGCGCGAGGCGCCGCATGTCCTCGTGCTTGATCTTCCAGCGCCCCGACATCTGCTCGACGACGAGCTTGGAGTCCATCTTGACGCGCACCGTGGCGCCGGGGTCGAGGTCGAGGACGGCCCGCAGACCGGCGAGCAGGCCGGAGTACTCGGCCACGTTGTTGCTGGCCTTGCCCAACGGCTCGGCGAGCTCCACGAGCACACGGCCGGTCGAGGGATCACGGACGAGGGCGCCGTAGCCGGCGACACCCGGGTTGCCCCGCGACCCGCCGTCGGCCTCGACGACGAGCGTGCGGCCCGACGGTCGAGACGCTGGAGTCACAGACCGGACTCGCCCGTGCGGATCAGGATGCGGCGGCACTCCTCGCAGCGCACGACCTCGTCCTGCGGGGAGGTGCGGATGCGGTCGAGGTCGACGTTGCCGAGCTCGAGCCGACAGCCACCGCAGCGACGGTGTCGCAGCTCGGCAGCGGCCATGCCACCGCTGCTGGCGCGGATCTTCTCGTAGAGCGCGATGAGCTCGGTCCCCACGCCGGCGACGATGTCGGCCCGGCCCGAGCTGACCTTCTCGGCCTCGTCGTCGAGCTTCGAGATGGCGGCGGCGCGCTCGGACTCGAGGGCTTCGACGCGTTCGGCCAGCTCGACCCGGCGAGCCTCGAGCTCGGCGACCCGAGCCGTCAGCGACTCGGACCGCTCCATGACCTCGAGCTCGACCTCCTCGAGCTCGGCCTGGCGCCGCGCCAGCGACGTCAGCTCGTGCTGGAGCGCCTGGAGGTCCTTGGCACTGCCCTGTCCCGAGTCGAGACGCGACTGGTTGCGCGCTGCGCGGTCGCGCACGAGCTGGACGTCCTGGTCCGACTTCGTCAGCTCCCGCTGGACGTCCCCGGCAGCCGTGCGGGCGTTGACGACCTCCGTCTCGAGCGCAGCGAGCTCACGACGGGCCGCCTCGACCGCGGGGGTCTGCGGCAGCGTGGCCTTCGCGTGGGCGATCTGGTCGAGACGCGTGTCGATGGCCTGCAGGTCGAGCAGGCGCCACTGGCGGGACGGGTCGGCTTTCAGGACACACCTCCGGTTCGGGGAGCCACGCGGTCGGCCCGCGCGGCGTTCGCACCGACGACGAATGTCCACGGCTCGGTGCGGATGGCTGAGACTCTGGTCTCGACCCTAGTCGCTTCGTGGACCCCCTCCAGCGCCGAGACCAGTCGGTCACGAGCGCTCATGAGCCACAGCGACTCCGTCGCCCAGTGTCCGGCGTCGATGAGGTACGGGCGGCCGCCTCGCGCCTCCTCCCGGGCCTCGAGGACCGGGTGGTGGCGCAGGTCCGCGGTGACGTAGACATCGGCACCGCTCGCGCGGACGTCGTCGAGACGATCATCGCCCGAGCCGCCCATGACGGCGACGGTCGACACCGGCGCCTCCGGGTCGCCGCTGACGCGGATGCCACCGGCCGTGTCGGGCAGGGCGGTGGCGACGAGGTCGGCGAACGCGGCCAGGCTCACGGGGGGCTCGAGCTCACCGACGCGCCCGATCGGGTGCCCGCCCTCGCTCGAGAGGGGGCGTTGGTCGGCGAGCCCCAGGGCGTCGGCGAGCACGGTGGAGACACCGGGGTCGGCGACGTCGGCGTTCGTGTGCCCCACCCAGAGGGCGACCCCCGCGCGCACGAGCGCGGTGACGGCGGCCCCCTTGGCCGACGAGGTCGCGACGGAGTGCACCCCGCGCAGCAGCAGCGGATGATGGGTGACGAGCAGGTCGGCGTCCCAGGACCGCGCCTCGCCGATGACGTCCAAAGTCGGGTCGAGCGCGAAGAGGATGCGACGCACCGGCTGGTCGAGGTCGCCCGTCACGAGGCCGACGCGGTCCCAGTCAGCCGCGCTCCCGAGGGGGTAGAGGGACTCGAGCGCTGCGACGACGTCGCGCAGGCTGAGGTCCGTTGCGGGATGGTCCACGTGGGCCCGGCCGGGCTCGAACCGACGACACCCGCGGTGTAAACGCGGTGCTCTACCAACTGAGCTACAGGCCCTCACGTGCCGGCCGGGGTCACCGGCAGGCGGCGGTCAGCCTACGGCATCGTGCCGGCCGTGCGGAGCCGCGCGAGCGCCTCGCGGTAGGCCCGGAAGTCCCGGCCCTCACCGATGCCCCGCACCTCGGTCCACACGATCCGACCGGACCGGTCGATCAGGAAGGTGCCGCGCAGGGCGAAGCCGTCCTCCTCCTCGAGGACGCCGTAGCGCCGAGCCACCTCGCCGTGCGGCCAGAAGTCCGACAGGAGCGGGAAGAAGTGGCCCTCGGCGTCGGCCCAGGCGCGCAGCGTGTACATCGAGTCGCAGGAGATCGTGAAGACCTGGATGTCGTCGTCCTGGAAGTCCTCGAGGCCGTCGCGGATCTCCTGGAGCTCACCGCGGCAGATCCCCGAGAACGCCGCGGGGTAGAAGACGACGACGGCGTTCTTCAGGTCACGCACGGCCGACAGTCGGACGTCGACGCCGTACTGGTCGACGAGGGTGAAGTCCGGCGCCAGCTCGCCCACACCGAGCGGGGCGGACGCCTGGACCGGGGACTCGGCCGGGTGCGCGTTCATCATGGCGGCAAGTGTGACACCACCGCCCGGGCGCGCGCGCGAGCCCTCGCCACACGGCCGACGGGACGGGAGGGTCAGCGGCGTGGACCCTTGGGCGGCATGAGCCGCGTGGCTGCCCAGTCGGCCGCGACGTTGACCTGACCACCTGTCGTCAGGCCTGCCGTCGAGGCGGCCTCCTCGACCTCACTCGCGTCGACGTGGCGGGGCCGGCCCGCCTTGGGCGTCAGCAGCACGATGAAGCCCTGGTCGAAGAGCTTCGTCAGTCCGTCGACCATGAGGTCGACGAGGTCGTCGTCACCGTCGCGGTACCAGATGAGCACCCCGTCCGCGCCGTCGTTGAAGTCCTCGTCCTCGAGCTCTGTCCCGATGGCGTCCTCGAGCTCGAACCGCAGGTCGTCGTCGACGTCGTCGTCATAGCCGAACTCCTGGATGATCTGCCCCTTGGCAAATCCGAGCTTGCTGAAGGACGCCGCTCCCGCGGTCTCGCTCACTGTCACCGGTCCTCTCCATCGTTGGCGCGTCGTGTGGTGGCATGGGTGCCACGACATCAGTGCACTGGCTCCGACGCTATCGCGCAAGCCCGGCCCGGTGGGCACACATCGCGCGCGCCGCGCCCGAGGGAGCACACGGCATACCACCGGGTGGGACGGCGGCGCCGGGAAAGGGGCCGCCCCGGTGCCGGACCCGAGTGTGACGGCCACCACGGTTTGGTAGAGGATGGGTGGTGCAGCGCCGTGGCCGACCGGCCGCGGGCGCCGCCTCGCGACGAGAAAGGACCCACGACGTGGCATCCGAGGCCGGACCGATCCTCAACGGCATCCCCAGTCAGCTCCCGGACATCGACCCGGACGAGACGCAGGAGTGGATCGACTCCCTCGACGCGGTCCTCGACGAGAAGGGCCGGACGCGTGCGCGCTACATCATGCTCAAGCTCATCGAGCGCGCGCGTCAGCAGCAGGTCGGCGTCCCGTCCCTGACGGCGACCGACTACATCAACACGATCCCGCCGGAGCGCGAGCCGTGGTTCCCCGGCGACGAGGACGTCGAGCGCGAGATGCGCCGCTACATCCGCTGGAACGCCGCGATCATGGTGCACCGCGCGCAGCGGCCCGGCATCGGCGTCGGCGGACACATCTCGACGTACGCGTCGGCCGCGACGCTCTACGAGGTCGGCATGAACCACTTCTTCCGCGGCAAGGACCACCCCGGCGGCGGCGACCAGATCTACTTCCAGGGCCACGCCTCCCCCGGCATGTATGCCCGCAGCTTCCTCGAGGGCCACCTCACCGAGGCGCAGCTCGACGGCTTCCGCCAGGAGAAGAGCCACCGGGTCGACGGCAAGGTCGAGGCCGTGCCGTCCTACCCGCACCCGCGGCTGCTGCCGAACTACTGGGAGTTCCCGACGGTGTCGATGGGCATCGGCCCGATGAACGCCATCTACCAGGCGCAGTTCAACAAGTACCTCCACAACCGCGGCATCAAGGACACCAGCCAGCAGGACGTCTGGGCCTTCCTCGGCGACGGCGAGATGGACGAGCCCGAGTCGCGCGGCCTGCTGCAGCTCGCGGCCAACGAGGAGCTCGACAACCTCAACTTCGTCATCAACTGCAACCTGCAGCGGCTCGACGGTCCGGTGCGCGGCAACGGCAAGATCATCCAGGAGCTCGAGGCGTTCTTCCGCGGCGCGGGCTGGAACGTCATCAAGGTCGTGTGGGGCCGCGGGTGGGACCCGCTGCTCGCGGCCGACCGCGACGGCGCGCTCGTGCACATCATGAACCAGACGAGCGACGGCGACTACCAGACCTTCCGCGCCAACGACGGCAAGTACGTCCGCGACCACTTCTTCGGACGCGACCCGCGCACCGCGAAGATGGTCGAGGACTGGACCGACGACCAGGTCTGGTGGGACCTCAAGCGCGGTGGCCACGACTACCGCAAGGTCTTCGCGGCCTACCAGGCGGCGCGAGCCCACACCGGACAGCCGACGGTCATCCTCGCCAAGACGATCAAGGGCTACGGCCTCGGCTCGCACTTCGCCGGCCGCAACGCCACGCACCAGATGAAGAAGATGACGCTGGACGACCTCAAGGCCTTCCGCGACAGCCTCCGCATCCCGATCTCCGACGAGCAGCTCGACGCCAACCCGTACCAGCCGCCGTACTACCACCCGGGCCCCGACAGCGAGGTCATCAAGTACTCCATCGACCGGCGCCAGAAGCTCGGTGGCACCCTGCCGAGCCGTCGCGTCGACTTCGAGCCGGTCAAGCTGCCGGGTGACGAGGCGTACGCCCAGGTCAAGAAGGGCTCAGGCAAGCAGGAGGTCGCGACGACGATGGCCTTCGTTCGGCTGCTCAAGGATCTCTTGCGCGACAAGGAGTTCGGCCCGCGGATCGTGCCGATCATCCCCGACGAGGCACGCACGTTCGGCATGGACGCGTTCTTCCCGACGATCAAGATCTACAACCCCAACGGGCAGAACTACACGCCGGTCGACGCCGAGCTGATGCTCGCCTACCGCGAGAACGTCAGCGGCCAGATCCTGCACCTCGGCATCAACGAGGCGGGCTCGCTCGCGGCGTTCACAGCGGCCGGTACGTCGTACGCGACGCACGGCAAGCCGATGATCCCGATCTACGTCTTCTACTCGATGTTCGGCTTCCAGCGCACCGGTGACTCCATCTGGGCGGCCGCCGACCAGATGACCCGCGGCTTCCTCATCGGCGCCACGGCCGGCCGCACGACCCTGACCGGTGAGGGCCTGCAGCACGCCGACGGGCACAGCCCGCTCCTCGCCGCGACGAACCCGGCGGTCGTGCACTACGACCCCGCCTACGCGTACGAGATCGCGCACATCATGCAGGACGGCCTGCGGCGGATGTACGGCGAGGGCAACACGCCCGAGGAGTCGAACGTCATCTACTACCTCACCGTGTACAACGAGCCGATCCAGCAGCCCCAGGAGCCCGAGGGCGTCGACGTCGAGGGCATCCTGCGCGGCATGCACCGCATCTCGGTGGCCGACACCGAGGGCTGGACGCACGAGGCGCCGCGCGCGCAGCTGCTCGGGTCCGGCGTCGGCGTGCCGTGGGCGCTCGAGGCCCAGCAGCTGCTCGCCGATGACTGGGGCGTGGCCGCCGACGTATGGTCGGTGACCTCGTGGAACGAGCTGCGCCGCGACGGCCTCGCCGCCGACGAGCAGGAGTTCCTCAAGCCCGAGGGCCCGCCCGTCAAGCCGTGGGTCACGCGCTGCCTCGAGGGCACCGAGGGCCCGGTCGTGGGCGTGTCCGACTACATGCGGGCCGTCCAGGACCAGATCCGCGAGTGGGTCCCCGGCACCTACGCCACGCTCGGCGCCGACGGCTTCGGCTTCTCCGACACCCGCCCGGCGGCGCGCCGTTTCTTCCACATCGACGGCCCCTCGGTCGCGGTGCGGACGCTGCAGCTGCTCGCCAAGGAGGGCAAGGTCGACGCCGACGTCCCACGCCGCGCGGCCGAGAAGTACCAGCTCGACGATGTCACCGCCGGCACGTCCGGCAACGCGGGCGGCGAGAGCTGAGGCTCACCCGCGAGGGCGTATGCCGCGGGCCCGGTTCTCCTCGGAGGACCGGGCCCGCGGCACACCCCAGGAGTGGCGCCACCGACCAGGCGCACCACATCTGGTTCAGGGCAGGTCCGGTGGATGCGGTGGCTTCCGCTGGATTGGATAGGTATGCGTGGCTGTGCATATACTTACATCCATGTCCAAAGTCCTGACCTCGCTCCCCGTCGGTGAACGTGTCGGCATCGCCTTCTCCGGCGGCCTCGACACCTCGGTTGCTGTTGCCTGGATGCGGGAGAAGGGCGCGGTGCCGTGCACCTACACGGCCGACCTCGGGCAGTACGACGAGCCCGACATCGACTCCGTGCCGGGCCGCGCCGGTCAGTACGGTGCGGAGATCAGCCGCCTCGTCGACTGCAGGACCGCGCTCGTCGAGGAGGGCCTGTCGGCCATCGCGTGCGGCGCCTTCCACATCCGCAGCGGCGGCAAGACGTACTTCAACACGACGCCGCTCGGCCGAGTGGTGACCGGCACGCTGCTCGTGCGCGCCATGCAGGACGACGGCGTCTCGATCTGGGGCGACGGCTCGACCTTCAAGGGCAACGACATCGAGCGCTTCTACCGCTACGGCCTGCTGGCCAACCCGAGCCTGCGCATCTACAAGCCCTGGCTCGACGCCGACTTCGTCACCGAGCTCGGCGGTCGACACGAGATGTCCGAGTGGCTGACGGCCCGCGACCTCCCCTACCGCGCGTCCGCGGAGAAGGCGTACTCCACCGACGCGAACATCTGGGGCGCCACCCACGAGGCGAAGACGCTCGAGTTCCTGAGCGAGTCCATGGAGGTGGTCGAGCCGATCATGGGGGTCCGCTTCTGGGACCCGTCGGTCGCGATCGAGACCGAGGACGTCACGGTGCGCTGGGAGCGCGGCCGCCCCGTCGCCATCAACGGCCAGGAGTATGCCGACGCGGTCGCCCTCGTCGACGCGGCCAACACGATCGGTGGCCGTCACGGCCTCGGCATGAGCGACCAGATCGAGAACCGCATCATCGAGGCCAAGTCACGCGGCATCTACGAGGCCCCGGCGATGGCGTTGCTCCACCTCACCTACGAGCGGCTCCTCAACGCGATCCACAACGAGGACACGATCGCCAACTACCACGCCGAAGGCCGCAAGCTGGGCCGCCTTCTCTACGAAGGCCGTTGGCTCGACCCGCAGTCCCTCATGGTGCGTGAGTCGCTCCAGCGCTGGGTCGCCTCCGCCGTCACGGGCGAGGTCACGATCCGCCTGCGCCGCGGCGACGACTGGTCGATCGTCCACACGGCCGGTCCGGCGTTCAGCTACCACCCGGAGAAGCTCTCGATGGAGCGTACCGAGGACGCCGCGTTCGGCCCGGTCGACCGCATCGGCCAGCTGACGATGCGCAACCTCGACATCGCCGACTCCCGCGCGAAGCTGGAGCTGTATGCCGCCCAAGGCCTCCTCGGCACCGACGCGCACGAGCTCGTGGGCGAGCTCACGCCCGGTGGCGCGGCCGCCATCTCGGCCAACCCGGCCGCTGTGGGCCTCGACGACCAGGATGACGCGCTCGACCGCGCCGCCATGGAGTTCGGCACCGACTGACGCTCCGCGGCAGCAGCCGGTTCGAGGTGATCCCGGCAACCACGTGGCTGCCGGGATCACCTCGACCGGGTGGTGGCGGGCAGGGCCGTTAGGGTGGCCCGTCATGGACTCGACCGCCGATCTCACGGGGAGCGACCACGTCGCCGACCAGTACGCCTCCACCGACAACCTGCGCACGCGACGTGACGTGTGGGGCCCGGGCCCGGAGGGCGTGTCGCCCGTCGACGTCCTGCGTACGCTCGTGATTGCCTCGCATCCCGCTCGACTCATCGAGATCGGTTGCGGCACAGGCGCGTTCGCCCGATCAGTTCTGGATGAGGCGCCCGGGATCGACTACGTCGCGACCGACCTCTCACCCGCAATGGTGGCTGCCACTCGCGCCCTCGGCGTGACGGCCGAGGTCGCCTCGTCCGACGTCCTGCCCTTCGGTGACGACTCCTTCGACGGCGCCGTCGCCGCCTGGATGCTCTACCACGTGCCCGACCTCGACGGCACCCTCCGGGAGCTGCGCCGGGTCCTGCGCGACGGTGGCACGCTGCACGTCGCGACGAACGGCCGCGAGCACCTGGCCGGCCTGCTCCGCGCGGCAGGTGGGGACGCCCTCGTCACCCAGTTCATGTCGGAGGACGCCGCCGAGGTGCTCGGGCGACACTTCGAGCACGTCGTCCAGCGGGACGTCGAGACGCGCGCCACCTTCGCCGACCACGCAACGGCCTGCGCCTACCTCGCGACCTTCTCGCCGACGCTCGCCCGGTCCCTCCCCCACTTCGAGGGTCCGCGGACGTATGCCGGCCACACCGCGGTCCTGTCGGCGCACTGAGATCGCTCCGCCCCGACCGGCGACACCGCAGCACCCGTCCCGACGACCGATTTGTGCGCGGCATACAAAGCCCCGAGGCCGGCGTCCTAGGCTGACCCCGTGAGCGGACGGCGGCAGCACCCCAGCGAGGCGACCTCGCGCGCCGTCGAGCGCAGCGCGGGAGAGCTGTCGACGCTCGCGTCCCAGCGCATGGAGGAGCACCTGCGGTGGTACCGCGACCTCTCCGCGGAGGAACGCTCGCAGGTCGGGCTCGTCGCCCAGGCGGGCATCTCGCAGTTCATCGCCTGGTTCCACCAGGAGGAGCGCCATCCGCCGTCGGCCATCTCGATCTTCGCGAACGCACCACAGGAGCTCACCCGCTCGGTGAGCCTGAGGCAGACCCTCGACCTCGTGCGCACCGTCGTCGACGTCGTGGAGTCACGCGTCGAGGGACTGGCCGCTCCGGGAGACGAGCAGCTGCTGCGGGAGTCGGTGCTGCGCTTCTCGCGCGAGATCGCGTTCGCCGCCGCCGAGGTCTACGCCGGCGCGGCAGAGGCTCGTGGAGCGTGGGACGCCCGGCTTGAGGCGCTCGTCGTCGACGCCGTGCTCCGCGGCGAGGCCGATGACTCCATGCAGTCCCGGGCCAGCGCCCTCGGGTGGGGAGATCTCGCCGACGTGACCTTCGTCGTCGGCAGCACGCCGGCGGCGAGCGGCGGACCGGTCCCGGCCGTCGACGACCTGCGCCGTGCCGTGCGCCAGCACGGGGTCGAGGCCCTGGCCATCGTCCAGCGCACCCGTCTCATCGCGATCATCGGGGGAACGCGTGATGCGTCCCGCGTCGTCGAGGCCGTCGCCGACTGCTTCGGTCCCGGCCCCATCGTCCTCGGCCCGACCGTGCCGCACCTCTTCGCCGCGGGTCGCTCCGCGCGCGCCGCCCTGAGCGGTATCGCGGCGGCAGCGGCGTGGCCCGACGCACCACGGGTGCTCGAGTCGGACGTCCTGCTGCCCGAGCGCGCCCTCGCCGGTGACCCGCCGGCACGCCGCATCCTCGTCGACCGCATCCACCGACCGCTCGCCGGCGCGAGCCACGCCCCCCTCCTCCAGACCGCCACGGCCTACCTCGAGAGCGGCGGGTCGCTCGAAGCCACCGCGCGAGTGCTCTTCGTGCACCCCAACACCGTCCGCTACCGGCTGGGGCGCATCTCCGAGGTGACCGGCTACGACCTGACGACGCCGCGCGAGGCATGGGCCGTGCGGATCGCTCTCGCCCTCGGCCGCCTCGCGGCGGCTCCTACACCCACGGCCGCCTCGCCAGCCGACGGCACGGCCCCGGCGGGTGCCGGCGGCTCGGCCACGCTGCCGCGGACCCCACGACTGCGGCCACGCACGACCGATCGCCCTCCCTTGGAGGAAACCTCCAAAGTATCGTCCACGACTTCGTGACATTCGGTGGCGAGGTCCTCAGCGGTAACCCGGCAGGGTTGAACACGTGCTAGCGATCGTCTGCCCCGGACAGGGCTCCCAGACCCCCGGCTTCCTCGGCCCGTGGCTCGAGCTCGAGGGCGTGCGCGAGCAGCTGACGGCGCTCGGCCGCGCCGCGGGTCACGACCTCGTCGCGCACGGCACCGAGTCCGACGCCGAGACGATCAAGGACACCGCCGTCGCGCAGCCGCTCATCGTCGCGGCCGGTCTCGTGACGGCGTCGGCCCTCTTCGGGTCGCGTACCGAGCTCGCGAGCACGGGCGCCGTCCTGGCCGGGCACTCGGTCGGCGAGCTCACGGCCACCGCCCTCGCCGGTGTCGTCACCGACGAGCAGGCCATCTCCCTCGTCGCGACCCGGGGCCGTGCCATGGCGGAGGCCAGCGCGGTGACCCCCACCGGCATGGCGGCCGTGCTGGGCGGCGACCCTGACGAGGTCCTCGCGGCGCTCGAGACCCACGGCCTCACCCCCGCCAACACCAACGGCGCCGGCCAGGTCGTCGCCGCCGGCACGCTCGAGCAGGTCGAGGCCCTTCGCGGTGCCCCGCCGGCCAAGGCACGGGTCGTCCCGCTCCAGGTCGCCGGCGCGTTCCACACCCACCACATGTCTCGGGCCGTCGACGCTCTCGCCGCCGCGGCGGCAGGCGTCGCGCCGTCGGCGCCCACCGTGCGCCTGCTCTCGAATGCCGACGGAGCGACGGTCGCCGACGGCCCCGACGCCCTCGACCGCCTCGTGCGCCAGGTCAGCAGCCCCGTGCGCTGGGACCGGTGCATGGAGACGATGCTCACGCTCGGCGTCACCGGGATGATCGAGCTCGCACCCGCCGGCACGCTCGTCGGTCTCGCCAGGCGCGCCATGCCCGGGGTCGAGACCTTGGCCGTGAAGACGCCGGACGACCTGCCGGCCGCCCGCACCCTCGTCGAGGCACACAGGGCCTCGTGATGCACCCATGACTGGCGCACCGACCCCGACCGGGGGCAGGCTCATGGGGTGGTCCACGTCTGACGGCGACCCCGTCTCCCCCGCCCCAGTGTCGCTGCAGCGCCGCTCCACGACCCACCTGAACCCTCACCCTCGAGAAGGCCTCACGTGACATCACCCACCGCGACCGCGCCGACCCCCAAGGGCACCGGCACCCTCGTCGACAACGGCGCCCCTCGTCACTCGCGGATGCTCGGCGTCGGCGCCTACCGGCCGGCACGCGTCGTCATGAACTCCGAGATCGTCGACAAGATCGACTCGAGCGACGAGTGGATCCGCGAGCGGTCCGGCATCATCAGCCGGCACTTCGCCGCCGAGGACGAGAGCGTCATCGACATGGCCGAGGCGGCCTCCCGCCAGGCTCTGGAGCACGCGGGCATCGCGCCCGAGCAGATCGGCTTCGTGCTCGTCGCCACGGTGACGCACCCCTACCAGACGCCCGCCGCCGCACCGGAGCTCGCGTCGCGACTCGGCTCCACGGCCCCGGCCCTCGACATCTCCGCCGCCTGCGCGGGCTACTGCTACGGCGTCGCCCTGGCGAGCGACATGGTCAAGGGCGGCTCGGCCGACTACGTGCTCGTCGTCGGCGTCGAGAAGCTGAGTGACTTCACCGACCCCTACGACCGCGGCAGCGCGTTCATCTTCGGCGACGGTGCCGGCGCGTGCGTCATCGGCCCGAGCGACACGCCGGGCATCGGCCCGACGGTGTGGGGCTCCGACGGCACGCAGCGGGACGCCATCACCCAGCGCCAGTCATGGACGGACCTGCGCGAGTCGTGGCAGTCCGCGCAGGCGGACAAGAACCTCTGGCCTGCCATCGGGATGGCCGGCCAGACGGTCTTCCGCTGGGCCGTCTGGGGCATGGCTCCCGTCGCCCAGCAGGCCATCGACAAGGCCGGCATCAAGGCCGACGACCTCGACGCCTTCATCCCGCACCAGGCGAACATCCGCATCATCGACGCGATGGTCAAGCAGCTCAAGCTGCCGGCCGACATCCCCGTCGCCCGCGACATCGTCACGACGGCCAACACCTCGGCGGCGTCGGTCCCGCTCGCGACGACGCGCATGCTCGCCGAGAAGGAGATCCCGAGCGGTGGCCTCGCGCTGCAGATCGGCTTCGGCGCCGGCCTCGTGTACGCCGCACAGGTCGTCGTGCTGCCCTGAGCACTCCCAGCAGGGCAGCCCCAGCACTCCCGCCGGTCCCGACGGGTCAATTCGGGCCACGGAACGCCATCCCCCACGGATGACGACCCCGGGCACCACCGCCAGCACGAACCGCCAACACGAAACAAGGAGCAGACAGATGGCTCAGTCCGAGCAGGAGATCCTCGAGGGTCTTGCCGAGATCGTCAACGAGGAGACCGGTCTCGACACCGCGTCCGTCGAGATGGACAAGTCCTTCACCGAGGACCTCGACATCGACTCCCTCTCGATGATGACGATCGTCGTCAACGCCGAGGAGAAGTTCGGCGTGCGCATCCCCGACAGCGAGGTCAAGAACCTCAAGACCGTCCGCGACGCCGTCACCTTCATCGGCAGCGCGCAGTCCTGACGGATGCGGTCGGCGTCCGGCACCGCCGGACGCCGACCCGGCCGCACCAGGCGCCGACCCGGCCGCACCCGCGGCACGAGCACGACCGCACCATCGTCACCCCTCGCACGACCCCACCCCACTCGACCCAGAGGAGCACGTCACCATGACGTCCAATCGCGACCGACGCGTCGTGGTCACCGGTCTCGGAGCCACCACGCCCCTGGGCGGAACTGCCACGGAGACGTGGGAGGCCCTGCTCGCCGGCCGGTCCGGCGCCCGCCCGATGGACTTCGACTGGGTCGCCAAGTACGAGCTGCCGGTCACCTTCGCGGCGACCATCGCGACACCCCCCATCGAGGTCCTCGCCAAGGTTGAGACCCGGCGTCTCGACCCGTCGAGCCAGTACGCCCTCATCGCCGCTCGTGAGGCGTGGGCCGACGCCGGCGCCCCCGAGATCGACCCCGAGCGGCTCGGCGCCGCGATCGGCTCCGGCATCGGTGGCGTGTGGACCCTCCTCGACCAGTGGGACGTGCTGAAGGAGAAGGGGCCGCGCCGCGTCTACCCGCTTGCCGTCCCGATGCTCATGCCCAACGGGCCCGCCGCGGCCGTGTCGCTCGACCTCGGCGCACGCGCTGGGGCCCACACGACGGTCAGCGCCTGCGCGTCCGGTGCCGAGAGCATGGGCTACGCCATCGACATGATCCGCACGGGCCGTGCCGACGTCGTCGTCGCCGGCGGCACCGAGGCGGCGGTCCACCCCCTGCCCATCTCCGGCTTCGCCGCGATGCAGGCGCTCTCCACGCGCAACGACGACCCGACGAAGGCCTCGCGTCCCTACGACACAGGCCGCGACGGCTTCGTGCTCGGCGAGGGCGCCGCCGTCATCGTCCTCGAGTCCGAGGAGCACGCCCGCGCTCGTGGCGCCCGCATCTACGCCGAGCTCGCGAGCGTCGGCATGTCGGCCGACGCACACCACATCACGGCGCCGGAGCCCAACGGCTCCGGCGCGTCCCGCGCGATGCTGTATGCCGTCGAGCGGGCCGACCTGTCACCGACCGACATCATCCACATCAACGCCCACGCCACCTCGACGCCCGTCGGCGACGTGGCCGAGTACAACGCGATCAAGCGCGCCTTCGGCGACCACACCGACAACATGTCGGTGACGGCCACGAAGTCGATGACCGGGCACCTCCTCGGCGCGGCCGGAGCGCTCGAGGCGGTCATCACCATCCAGTCGATCTACCACCGCCTCGTGCCGGCGACGATCAACCTCGACGACCAGGACCCCGAGATCCCGCTCAACGTCGTCACCGGCGAGCACCAGAAGCTGCCCGACGGCGACGTCGCCGCCCTGAACAACTCGTTCGGGTTCGGCGGCCACAACGTCGCACTGGCGATCCGCAGCATCTGAGAACGCTTCTTCGACCACGCCTGCGCACAGCACAAGGCCCTCGACCCCTTGCGGGACGGGGGGCCTTGTCGCATGCCGTGTCGGGACGATGCCGGCCGGCGGGTCCCACGCTGGAGCCGGGAACGCGACGAGGGCCCGGGAGCACGAACCGCCCGGGCCCTCGTCATCTCGTGCGTCGCGCTGGAGGGCGCGACGGGCGAGACGTCTGGTGGTCAGCCCACCTTGTGCAGCCAGCGGACGGCTGCACCGTCGCCGGCGTAGCGGAAGACCTCGAGCTCCTCGTCCCAGGGGATGCCGAGCAGCAGGTCGATCTCGTCCTGGAGCGCCTCGGCGTCGCCGCGCGTGCGCAGGATCGCCTCGCGAAGGCGGTCCTCCTGGACGACGGCGTCACCGGACGCAGAGGTCATGGCGTGGTGGATGCCGAGCCGTGGCGTATAGGACCACCGGGCCCCGTCGCAGCCCGGCGACGGCTCCTCGGTCACCTCGTAGCGCAACCCGTCCCAGCCGCGCAGCGCACTGGCCAGCTCGGCTCCGGTGCCCGGGGCGCCTGTCCAGGACAGCTCGCTGCGCACCATCCGGGGCGCGGCCGGCTGCTGGATCCAGTCGAGCGTCACGCGCTGGTCGAGGACGGCCTCGATGGCCCAGGTGATGTGCGGGCACAGCGCTGCCGGGGCACCGTGTACGAACAGGACCCCACGTGTCGTGGTGCGCGGCATCGCGACAGCCATCGGAACCTCCTGAAGTTGCAGGGACGTCTTCCCCAACGCCTGCTACTTCACGGCTCGATGATCGGACACGATGATGCGAACGAGACGTGCTCGACCACGAGCACTCGCCCATTGTGCACCAGAGGACCCATCGGCACCAGCCGTACCAGCGCCCGATGTGTCGGGTTGATGGCTTCCTCGGGCCGGCTGAACCGCGGGCGATCGGTCAGGCGCCTGCGGCCACACCCGGAAAGAGGAAGACCTCGTCGCCCCGGATCTCCACCCTGTGGGTCCGCACCGGCTTGGTCGCTGGAAGGCACATCGGCTTGCCGTCGCTCAGGCAGAAGCGGGTGGCATGCAGCGGGCACTCCACCTCACCGGCCTCGATCCAGCCGTCTGCGAGCGAGGCGTCCTCGTGCGAGCACGTGTCGTCGAGGGCGTAGTAGGTGCCGTCGTCGTCCCGGAAAAGCGAGATCGGCTCTGCCGTCGCCGTGACCGCAGTGTCGAGCACGAGGGCCTCCCCGGGCTCGACGTCGTCGACCGCAGCCACGCGGATGCCGTCACTCATGCTCTTCGTTCCTCACGTGCCCGGATCAGATGTCACGGTGAGCCTAGGGGTTGGAGTCAGGGCCACCGCCACCGCCTCCACGAGCCGCGACCGCCGCTCGCTAGACTCCCATCGATCTCAGCGGCCGCACGGCCGGTGGCGGTCCCGGGGCAGTAGCTCAGCCGGTCAGAGCAGCGGACTCATAATCCGTCGGTCCAGGGTTCAAGCCCCTGCTGCCCCACAGAACTCGTGTATGACTTCGCCTGATGCTTGACCTTTGGGCTTCGCCTGATGCGTGACGGTGTTTCGGGTGATGCTTGACAGCTGCTCCGGCTGATCCTTGACGCTCTCTTCATGAGGGAGATGAGCGTGGCTGAGCAGCGGTACAAGGCGGTGCTGGCGGTCATCGGTGATGGCCGCCAGGTGTCCGAGGTGGCGGCGGCGTGGGGTGTCTCGAGGCAGACCCTGCACGCGTGGCTGTTGCGGTACGAGGGCGGTGGGTTGGAGGCGTTGGCGGACCGGTCCCACCGGCCGGCCTCGTGCCCGCACCAGATGGACCCGGTGGTCG
>JIBA01000019.1 GCA_000620545.1 Intrasporangiaceae bacterium URHB0013
TGGCAGCAGGTATCCGTCGGACGCCACCACGCCGGCGAACGCTGCGACGTCCACATCGGCGAGAACGTGCTCCAGTTCTGGATCGGCAACGAGCTGCTGCGCACGGTCACCCGCGACAGCACCGGCCCGGTACGCAACAAGCGACCCCTAGGAGGTGCCCTCACCAAGACCCGCACGACACAATGACGTTACGAGTGTCAAGGATCAACCGACGCAGTCACGTCAACCATCACCCGAAGCCCTACAGGGGCACCCTTCACGTCCTCGCAGGCCAGATGGCGACGGCCTGGCCCTCACTGCACGCCTTCGGCGCCGCCCTTCGGGGCGTCCTCGTGTCACCCCAGGGGATGCCATGGCTGCCGGAGGACGAAGGGTCTTCGCACACTCAGCCGACCACGCCCCCGGCGGATCGGCAGGCGGAGCCGCAGTTGGTCCTAGTACCAAAGGACAATTGTCAGCCGTCCCAAGACCTTGGAGCATCATGCGGAAGAGCCGTGACACCTAGCCCCGAGGAGCCGGACATGAAGACGAGGACACGCATCGCGGGGGTTTTCGGGGCGGGTGCAACCATTCTGTCGCTTGTCGCCTCGGCTCTGGCTTTCAGCGGTGGCCCAGCGCAAGCCGCGTCTTCCGACGGCTGCGCGAACGGCGGCTTCCGTCTGGTGAACCTGGCCACCGGAGCCACGGTCGCTGCAGCCGGCGGCGACCGCATCCGTATCAGCATCCCGGCCAGCCAGTTCGGGACCACCTTCGCTGTCCGCGGCCGCTACGCCCAGTTCGACGTCCGCTCCGCCGACTTCGCCGTTCTCAACCAGGCGTTCACGGGCGCCGCGAACCCGCTGGACATCACAGGAGGACGGTTCACCCCGGTCTTCGCCAGCAAGGTGCCCAACCATCGTGGGCTGGTCCTGAACAGCGCCATCTCCGTCGAACTCGACGACGAGGAGCTCTCGCTCCAGCGCACCGGTACGGGGCTGTCGATGAAGATCCAGGCCAAGGACTGTGCCCAGGGTGGCATCTTCCAGATGGAGCCCCAGCGTTCCGACGGCACGACCACTCGCATCACCCACACGCTGGCCTCGTCGACGACCACGGGCTTGACGCCGTTCTACTTCGACAACCCGAACTTCCGCGCCAAGGTGGGGCAGTTCCTCGGCTCCGGCTGCACCGACGTGCGAACCGGCCCGCCCGGACAGTTCTGCGTCCAGGTGAGCACCCGCGTCAACATCGCCAACGACGTGTCGCCCCGCTTCGTCGCCCGCGACAGCGCCCAGGTGGCGACGCGCGTACCGCAGGCGGCCTGCAACACCGCCGCGCCGGTCACCCCGAGCGTGCGGCACTGTGGCGGTGTCTCGATCTGGGATGTCGCCAGCGGCGGTCGGATGGGCTTCGTCACCGGCGAGGACGCGACCGAAGTGGCGAACCCGCCGACCGACTGCGTGACCAACTGCCAGGCGCAGAACCAGGTACGCGGTCGCCTTGCCAACCTGGGACACCCCTTCCCCGTCCCCCAGGGGAGCCGTCTCATTCCCAGGTCTGCTCCCCTCGCCCCATGAGGAGCACGGCTGGGCCCCCTTCCCACACCGGGTAGGGGGCCCGCTGGCGTGCGCGATTCCGCGTCGTGGGAGGAGTTCCAGCCCCCTGCGGCAAGCAGTTTCGCTTTGCAGCATCAACCCCGAGAAGCCGCGGTCAGCGGCCCCGGCGAAACAGCCGGTCGAATCCCGAGCGATGGTGCGTCCCCGGCAGTGCTTTGGCTGTGGATGACACGGCCTCCCGGGTGCCCTCCAAAGCCTTGTCGCTTCCCCGCCGCAGGCCCTTCTTCGGGCCTTTGACGGACTTCTTCATGTCCTTGGTCCCTCGCTTGATCGCCTCCCCCGCCTCCTCAATGGGATGCCGGGCAGCACGGGGAAGCACCATCAGGGCGGCTAGGTCGAACAGCCGGCGGGCAAGCATGAGCACAGGGATGCCGAGCGGCAGCAGGATGATCGTGATGCACAGGACAGCACCCACCAACCCGACCACTCCAGCGAGCACCCAGACCAGTCCGGCAGCGAGCCAACGCAGTATCTTCATGGTCATCTCCTCTTGCTAGAGACGTTCCCCGTCCGGCGTTGCGACTAACCGTTCACGGCCGATGGGCCCTTGCGCCGCAGATGCGATGCCCAGCTCAGATGATCCATCCTTGAGCGATGGAGCCTTCCACCGACGCATCCCCAGACTCGGCGACGACCTCGGAGACCGCAGCTCCCGAACCGGGTCGACACTTCCGACCGCAGATGACCAGACCCCACTGGGTCGACCTCACGGGCCCCTGGGGTTTTGCCTTCGACGACGCGTCCGTGGGCATGAGCCAGCAGTGGCAGCGTCGCGAGGACGTCTTCGACCGCACCATCGAGGTGCCGTTCCCGTTCGAGTCCTCAGCGAGCGGCATCGGCGACACCGGCTTCCACCCAGTCGTCTGGTACCGCCGGACGGCGACCGTGACCGCGCGGCGGGGCCGGCGGGTGCTGCTGCACTTCGGGGCGGTCGACTACCGCGCGCACGTCTGGGTCAACGGGCACGCCGTCGCCTACCACGAGGGCGGCCACACACCCTTCACAGCTGACATCACGTCGGTTCTCGAGGACTCGAGCGAGCAGGTCGTCGTCGTCCGCGCGGAGGATTCTCCGCTCGACCTGCGCCAGCCGCGCGGCAAGCAGGACTGGCAGCCCGAGTCCCACGCCATCTGGTACGACCGCACGTCCGGCATCTGGCAGCCGGTCTGGCTGGAGGACGTGCCCGCCACGAGGATCCGGCACCTCAACTGGACTCCAGACGTCGATCACCGGGGGCTCGACCTCACCGTCCGGCTGCGCAGCGACCACGCGGGCCGGCGCAACCTCACGCTGCGGGTCGTCCTCAGTCAGGCTGGCCGCCTGCTCGCCGACGACACGTATGCCGTTCAGGCGACGGAGACCCAACGCCGCATCTCGATCGTCGAGAGCGACATGAGCATCGGCCACTCCGACCTGCTGTGGACCCCCGAGCACCCCAACCTCATCGACGCGACCGTCACCCTGCTCGAGGACGGCGAGGTGATCGACGAGGTGGGCAGCTACACCGCCCTGCGCAGCCTCACGGCCTCGCGAGACCGGTTGCTCCTCAACGGACGGCCCTACTACCTCCGGCTCGTGCTCGCCCAGAACTTCTGGCCGGAGTCGCACCTCGCCGCACCCGATGGCGAGGCCTTGAGGCGGGAGGTCGAGCTGGTCAAGGAGCTCGGTTTCAACGGCGTCCGGCTGCACCAGAAGGTGGAGGACCCGCGCTTCCTGGAGTGGTGCGACCGCCTGGGCCTGCTGGTGTGGGCCGAGATGCCGGCGGCCTACGAGTTCTCGAGCCAGACGATCGACAGGGTCACCCGCGAGTGGATGGAGGTGCTGGAGCGCGATGCCAGCCACCCCTGCGTCATCGCGTGGGTGCCCGTCAACGAGAGCTGGGGAGTTCCGGCCCTCGAGAGGTCCCGTGAGCAGCAGGACTTCGTCCGGGCCATCTACCACCTGACGAAGGCGCTCGACCCCGAGCGCCTCGTCATCGGCAACGACGGCTGGGAGCAGCCGGTCACCGACGTGCTCACCGTGCACGACTACACCTCCAGGGGCGAGGTGCTGCGGGAACGCTACGGTACGCGCGCTGCGTTGGCGGAGACCCTCGAGCACACCCAGCCGTCCTACCGCAGCATCCTGCTGCCCGGCTATGTGCCACAGGTCGCCCCCGTGGTCATCAGCGAGTTCGGTGGCATCTCGCTCGACCTCGACGACCGTGACGGCTGGCGTGGCTACGGCGCTGTCCGCTCCCCCGAGGAGCTGCTCCGCGGCTACGAGGACCTGGTCTGTGCGCTCCTCTCGAGCCCCGTGGTCACCGGCTTCTGCTGGACGCAGCTCACCGACACCCAGCAGGAGCGCAACGGCCTGCTGACTGCGGCGCGCGAGCCGAAAGCCCCGACCGAGCAGATCCGGGCCATCACGACCCGGGTCTCCGCGGCCGTGGCAGGCGACGCCGTCAGCGAGTTCGCCTACGGCGACTACACGCCGGACCACCCCGACGACTGAACGCACACTCGAGCCGCGAAGCCCTCCCCGGTTTGGCTCCTCCTCACGCGGGTAAGCCGTTGCCGAGTCACTCGGTTAAACCCGCAGCCGCGTCCCCCATCCCGTTCTGGGACTGCACCTGTGATGCGGCCGCCGGCCCGAGAGGACCACCCCATGCAACGACGCCCCGCCGCGCCCTGCCCTGAAGAGGCGAGGCCGGTTCCGTTCATCGGCGCCTTCGAGAGCACCTTCCTTCCCGGCCACGGGATCGACGTCGCGGAGACGTCACAACACTCCACCCGCTGGCGCGACGACCTCGACGCCGACCTGCGGGCCGGGGTAATGACGTTCCGCTATCCGCTCCGGTGGCACCGCATCGAGGCCGAACCGGGCAGCTACGACTGGACCGACACCGATGCAGCCCTGGGCCACCTCCGAGAGCAGGGCGCGGACCCGATCGTGGACCTCGTGCACCACACCAGCTATCCCGCCTGGCTGGTGGACGGCTTCCGCGACCCGCGCTTTCCCGCAAGCTACGTCGCCTTCGCCGAGGCCGTTGCCCACCGCTATTCGTGGTTGCGGTCCTACACGCTGTTCAACGAGCCGTTCGCGACGCTTCACCTCGCGGGGCACGAGGCGCTGTGGCCGCCCTACGACCGGGGCGTGGAAGGTCTGGTCCGACTCGCCAACACCGTCCTACCGGCCATCAGCGCCGCCTCGGAGTGCGTTGCGGAGCTGCTCCCGACGGCCCGACACTTCTGGGTCGACACCTGCGAGCACCACTCGGGCTCCCCCGGGGGACCGGCCGCCCACGCCGCCATGGCCAACGACCGGCGGCACGCCCTGCTGGACCTGGCGCTGGGCCGGCACCTCGACCCGTCACGGCCCGTCCTCCAGGCGCTGCTGCGTGCCGGCGGAGAGCCGTTGTTCGACCTGCGTCCCGTCAAGATCGACGTGCTCGGGCTCGACTACTACTGCCACTCGGAGTGGTGGTACGACGAGCACGGAGGGCGCGCTCCGTCGCCACGGCCCGTGGGGTTCGCCGCCATCGCGGAGCACTACGCCGAGCGCTACGGCCTGCCGATGGTGCTGTCCGAGACGAACCTGCGCGGGCTCCCGTCCGACCGTGCCTCGTGGCTGCGGTACATGCTCGAGCAGTACGAGCTGGCCGTCTCGCGCGGCGTACCCCTCGAGGGGTTCTGCTGGTTCCCGTCGGTCGACTCCTGTGACTGGGACTCGATGCTTGCCAGACCGGCGGGACGCATCGACCCGGTCGGCGTCAGCAGTCTGGGACCCGACGGCCAGCGGGTCCGCACTCGCTTCACGGACGTCTGGGAGTCGGCGGTCGCCGGTGCCCGCGCGAGTGAGCTCCCGGCATACCGCTTCCAGCCGCCGTGCGACGCCCAGCTGGCGGGCTACCTCGACCAGCTCGGCCACTGGCCCTGGCAGGACCCTCCGCCTGGCGAGACGCCCCCTGCAATTCCCGTTCCCGCAAAGGAGGACCCCATGACCGCGAGCGCAGCGACCCCGTCCTCGGCCACGAGCCCGGAACCGACCCCGGTCACCTCCCCGGCGCACGAGGCCCACCTCGTCGTGCTGTCACACCTGCGCTGGACCTGGGTCTGGCAGCGCCCACAACACCTCGTGTCGCGCTTCGCGGCACGGCGCGCCGCCGGCGGCGCCCAGACCTGGTTCGTCGAGGAGCCCGTCTACGGCGACCTGGCTGCAGCCGAGCTGCGCACCGAGCAGGTCGACGGCCTGACCCGCGTCTGGCTCGTCCTGCCGCGACACCTCGGCCAGGGCGAGGGCCACGGCCAGGGCCAGGGCCAGGGCCAGAGCCAGGGCCAGCATCTCGGCTTCGACGCCCCGGCAGCCGCCGCCTACGGTCGGCTGCTGGCGACGGCCCTGGCGCGAGCGGGCGTGCGCGAGCCGGACGTCCTGCTGTACACGCCCATGGCGCTGGACATTGCCGAAGAGCTGTCCCCCGCCCGCCTCTTCTACGACGTCATGGACGACCTCGCGTCCTTCCTGGGAGCACCTGACGGCCTGGTGCTGCGCCAGCGCCGCACCCTGCAGGAGGCCGACGTGGTCTTCACCGGTGGACGGTCCCTCCACCGCTCCGTGGCGCAGCACCGAAGCGGCTCCTGCCACCTGTTCCCGAGTGGTGTCGAGACGGCCCACTACGCCGCCTCGCGGTCGCTCCGGGTCCCTCACGAGAGGCCGGTGGCTGGCTACGTCGGCGTCATCGACGAGCGCGTCGACCTCGCGCTCGTCGCCGACCTCGCTGCCGCGCTCCCCGACTGGACCATCCGCATGGTGGGCCCCGTGGCGAAGATCGACGAGGCGGTCCTGCCCCGGGCCGACAACCTCGAGTTCCCCGGCCGAGCGGCCTACGAGGACCTGCCTGCCGTCATGGCCGGCTTCGACGTGGCCCTGATGCCTTTCGCCCTCAACGACGCCACGCGGTCGATCAGCCCAACCAAGACGCTGGAGTACCTCGCAGCCGGCCTGCCGGTCGTCTCGACCCGGGTGGCCGACGTCGTCACCGACTACCAGGACGTGGTCCACTTCGCCGACGACGGCCCGGGCTTCGCCGAGGCCGCCCGTCATGTCATGGGCCATGCCCGGACGGAGCGGGACCGCAAGGTGCGCCGGATCAGCAGGGACCACGAGTGGGACGTCATCGCCGAACGCATGGCCCACCTCATGGCGACCGCCACCGCACCGCCCATGACCGAGGCCCACGCATGAGGTCCGCGCAGCTGGAGGGGCTGGGATCCGCCCTCGAGCACGCCCACGCGCTGGGCGTCGGTGCGGCGACCGCCGGCCTGCAGGACGCCGCGCTGGGCGGCCTCAGGCTGACGGGACCGGGCGTGCCGGTGCTCGCCCAGGCCGCCGTCAGCTCGGCCACGCCGTTCCTCCGCGCGCCCCTGCTGGCCCGCATGTCAGCCGTCCAGCTGCTGCATCCAGCCGCCGGGAGCAGCTCCGGGTCGTGCCCGACCTGCCACACGCCGGCGCCGTGCGAGACGTCGCGGGCGGTGCAGTGGTGAGCACCCACAACAGCCCCGTCTCGCTCGTCGTGGTCGGCTCGGGCTTCTTCGGGCTCACGGTTGCCGAGACGGTCGCCCGCACCACGGGCCGACGCGTCATGGTCCTGGAGAAGCGCAGCCACCTCGGCGGCAACGCCTGGTCCGAGGAGGAGCCGACCACCGGCATTGAGGTGCACCGCTACGGAGCGCACCTCTTCCACACCTCGAACGAGCGGGTGTGGGAGTACGCCAACCGGTTCACGTCCTTCACCGACTACCAGCACCGGGTGTTCAGTGTCTTCAAGGACCGCGTCTACCCGCTGCCGATCAACCTCGGCACGATCAGCGAGTACTTCGGCCGGCACCTCACCCCCACGCAGGCGCGCGAGCTCATCCGCGAGCAGGCGGCGCAGGGGCGTGGCGGCGAACCGGACAACCTCGAGGAGAAGGCCATCTCGCTGATCGGCCGGCCTCTCTACGAGGCCTTCGTGCGTGGCTACACCGCCAAGCAGTGGCAGCTCGACCCGCGAGAGCTGAGCCCGGCCATCATCACCCGCCTGCCGGTGCGCTACACCTTCGAGAACCGCTACTTCACCGACACCCACGAGGGGCTCCCCACCGACGGGTATGCCGCGTGGCTGACCCGGATGGCGGAGTCCCCTCTGGTCGAGGTGCACCTCGACACCGACTGGTTCGACGTGCGCGACGACCTGCCGATCGGCACTCCGGTGGTCTACACGGGCCCGCTCGACCGGTACTTCGACTACTCCGAGGGTCCCCTGTCATGGCGCACGCTGGACTTCGAGCAGGAGGTGCTCGACGTCGGCGACTTCCAGGGGACGCCCGTGATGAACTACGCCGACGAGGACGTCCCGTGGACGAGGATCCACGAGTTCCGCCACTTCCATCCCGAGCGTGACTACCCCCGGGACCGCACCGTCATCGTCCGGGAGTACTCCCGGACGGCCGACACCGTGGATGAGCCCTACTACCCCGTCAACGGCCCCCAGGATCGGGACCGCCTGGCCCGCTACCGGGAGCTGGCCCGGCAGGAGGAGGACGTCTACTTCGGCGGACGGCTCGGGAGCTACCTCTACCTCGACATGCACATGGCGATCGCCTCAGCGCTGTCGCTCGTGGACAACGAGATCCTCCCCCGGTTGGGCCACCGGGAGACGACGGCGACCGCGTCCACCTGAGCACGCCCGCCAGAACGGCCTGCTCGACCGCCAAGTCGGCCAAAGCCTTCTCGCGGCAGGCCTCCTGCTCCTAGAGTCGCTGCCATGGCGGCGCACGGGCGGCGGCGGGGTCACACCCGCCCATGACGGTAGGCGTGGGGGCGGTGGACACCTCGGGCCCTGCCGTCCTGCCCACGACCATCTCGTCCGCCCACCGCCTGGTCCGCCTGGCCGGGATCGCCATCGCCTACTACCTCGGCGCGCGCCTCGGACTGGGCCTCTCCCTCGTCGGCAACGACGTCACGCCGCTCTGGCCTCCGACCGGGGTCGCGGTCGCCGCCCTGCTCGTCTTCGGGCGCGCCTCCTGGCCCGCCGTCGCCGTCGCTGCCCTCGCGGTGAACCTCCCGATCAGCGCCAACCCGCTGGCTGCACTCGTGACCGCTGCGGGCAACACGCTCGCGCCGGTCATCGCCGTCACGCTGTTGCAGCGGGCCGGCTTCCGTCGCCAGCTCGACCGGCAGCGCGACGCCCTCGCCATCGTCTTCCTCGGCGCCCTGGCGAGCATGCTCGTCAGCGCGACCATCGGGTCGTGCACCCTGGTCGCCTCCGGCTCGATCACGACGGCCGAGCTGCCCGCGGCGTGGGCCGTCTGGTGGACGGGAGACGCGATGGGCGTCCTCGCCGTCGCGCCCTTCCTGCTGTGCCTGCCCCTGTTCTGGGAGCAGCGCCGCTGGCCCGTGCGCACGTGGCTGGAGGCCCTCGCCATCATCGCCGCGGCACTGGTCGTCGTCGCGAGCGCGGTGACCACCGGGCTCCACCTCTTCTTCCTCACCATCCCGCTCCTGGGCTGCGCGGCGTGGCGCCTGCAGGTGCGTGGTGCCGCTCCGGCGGCGCTGATGGCCTCGCTCCTCGCGACCTGGGCAGCCGCCCACGACCGCGGGCCCTTCGCCGGCAAGACCCTGCTCGAGCAGATGGTGACGCTCCAGGCCTTCAATGCGTGCGTGGCTCTCACCTCGTTCTTCCTCGCGGCCCTCGTCAGCGAGCGCATGCACGTGGCCGCCGCGCTGACCGCCGCCGCCGCTGACCTGGAACGACGCGTCGAGCAGCGCACGGCTCAGCTGTCCGCCGCGAACACCCGTCTGGTGCAGGAGATCCAGGAGCGCTCCGAGGCGCAGGAGCAGCTGAGTCACGAGGAGGCCCGCGCCCAGCGTGAGCACCAGATCGCCGAGACCCTCCAGCGCAGCCTGCTGCCGGACCGTCTGCCCGACGTGCCCGGTGTCGCCCTCGCTGCGCGCTACGTGCCGGCCACGGCCGATGTGCAGGTCGGCGGCGACTGGTACGACGTCGTGCAGCTCCCCGGCGGCCTCATCGGACTCGCGATCGGCGACGTCGCCGGCCACGGCCTTGCTGCCGCCGCGACCATGGTGCAGGTGCGCATGGCCCTGCGCGCGTACGCCCTGCAGGACCCGTCACCCCCCGCCGTCATGCGCGGCGTCCACCAGCTCGTCGGCCAGCTGCCGGTCCCCGAGATGGTCACGCTCGTCTACCTCGTCTTCGACCCGGCCACGCGCCGTCTGCGGTGGACGAATGCCGGTCACCCTCCCGCCCTCACGTTCGCGCACGGCGCGGGCACCTATCTCTCCGGCGCGCTGTCCCCACCCGTGGGGGTCACCGTCGACGCGTCGTTCACCGAGGCCAGCAGCGTCCTACCGGCCGGGGCGACGCTCCTGCTCTACACGGACGGTCTCATCGAGCGGCGCGGGGTTTCGCTGACCGACGGCCTGGACCGCCTGTCCCGCGAGGCGTCCGCTGCGCCCGTCGGTGACGGCCTCGAGGTGCTCTGCGACCGGCTCCTCGGCACCTTCCTCGACGAGGACCACATCGAGGACGACGTGGCGATGCTCGTGATGCGCCCCGCGCCCTCCGTCGACGGCGAGCTCGAGGTCCGGCTGCCCGCAGAGGCCCGCAACCTCGTGCAGGTCCGCGGCGCCCTGCGTCGCTGGCTCAGGGAGGCAACGGTGTCGGAGACCGATGTCAACGAGGTCCTCGTCGCCTGCGGCGAGGCCTGCGCCAACGTCGTCCAGCACGCCTACAGCGGTCAGGGCTCCCCCGGCGAGCTCGTCGTCGAGGCCCACCTCGTCGGTGCCGACCTCGAGGTCCGCGTCCGCGACCACGGCCACTGGCGACCGGCCGCCGACCGCGGGGGCGGCTGGGGACTTCAGCTCATGGACGCCCTCATGGACGGCGTCGACATCGAGCACACGCCCGACGGCACCGACGTGCGCCTCCGCCGCCGCCTCCACCTCGGGGTCGACGCGTGAGCGACCTCGCCCGCGTCGAGACGACGCGCTCCGGCACCACTCAGCTCGTCCGCGTGGTCGGCGAGCTCGACCTCTCCAACGCCCGCGAGCTCACCGATGCCCTCGGCCACGCCGTCCCCGAGGACGTCATTCTCGTCGTCGTCGACCTCACCGGTACGACCTACGTCGACAGCGCCGCCATCGCGTCGTTCTTCCGGCTCTCCCAGCGCCTGCGCGACCGCCGCCAGGACTTGCGCATCGTCGTCCCGGAGACCTCACCCATCCGAGCCGTCATCGAGCTGACCCGCCTGAGCCACGTGATCCCCGTCGACGAGAGCGCCCCGGATCTCCCGCGCCCCGAGATGGCGTATGCCGTCCTCCCGCAGGAGGGCGAGCCTGCTCCGTCCGCGCCCCCCGGCGGCGAGGACGCGCCGCCCGGAGGGCCCCGGCCCGTGGACGACGAGGGCCCGAGCACCGACTAGCTGCGCCTCCTGCGGTGGTGCGACCCCAGCATCCGGCGACCGGGACGGCCGGTACCTGACAGCGGGCGGTGGTCAGACGGTCTGGGTGGCGACGCCACGGAGCAGGGCGAGGTAGTCCCCCACCGGACGGGCCCCCGTCACCGCGGCATAGTCGTTGGCGAGGACGAAGGGCGTCGACGTGACGCCCATGGCGCGGGCCCGCTGCTCGTCCGCGCGCACCTGCTCGGCGTACTCCTCGGAGGCGAGCACGGCAGAGACGCGGCGCTCGTCGAGACCGCACTCGGCCGACAGCCGCTGGAGCACCTCGTGGTCGTCGATCGGCAGGCCCTCACCGAAGTGGGCCGTGTGCAAGCGCTCGACCGCAGCGGAGCGCAGCGCGGGACCGCCCATCTCGCCGGCGAGGGCGCACAGCCGGTGGGCGTCGAAGGTGTTGGCACGCACGGCGCGGTCCCAGTCGAAGACGAGGTCGTCGGCCTCGGCCACCTCGCTGGCCTTGGCGTTCATCAGCCGGCCGGCACCGGCGTCGCCGCCGTGCCGCACCCCCAGGTGCTCGCTGACGGGCACGGCGCCACCGACCGGGACGTCGGGGTCGAGCTCGAAGGACCGCAGACGGATGGTGACGTCGTGCGGACGCTCGAAGGCGGCGACAGCCGCCTCCACCCGCCGCTTCGCGACCCAGGAGTAGGGGCAGACCAGGTCACTCCAGAGGTCGAGCTCGATGAGGGTCGTGGACTCGGCGGCAGGCTGATCGGTCATCGACTCAGTCAACCACGGACGGCGACGGCGCCGGAAAAGCGTTGCGCCCCCACCGGATCCGGTGGGGGCGCAGCGAGAGGCGTGAGAGCTGGCGGCTCAGATGCGCCCGTACATCGAGGGCGTGGTCCAGATCGAGTGGTTGCCGATCACGGTGCCGGTGCGCTGGGCGTCGATCATGCGGCCGGGGCTGACGTAGATGCCCACGTGGTAGATCGGCGAGCCGAAGAAGACGAGGTCGCCCGGGCGGGGGTTGCTCACCGGCGTCGAGGCCGCGGCCTGCGCGGACGCGGTGCGCGGGATCGAGATACCGGCCTGGCGGTAGACGTACGAGGTGAGGCCCGAGCAGTCGAAGCCCGCCGGGGTCGTGCCGCCGTATCGGTAGGGCACCCCGAAGTAGGACTGGGCGATACCGACGATGCCGGAGGCGCTCGGGGCGGGTGCCACGTTGAGCGCTGCCCGCGTGGTCGAGCCCGAACGCGACGAGCGGTCCGGAGCGGCCTGACGCTCGGCGACAGCCTCGGTGGCAGCCTGCTCGGCAGCCTCCTTGGCCTTCTCCGCAGCCTCCTTCTCGGCGCGCTGCGTCTTGACCTTGATGTCCTCGATGACGACCGGCTTGACCTTGCCCTGCTTGAGAGCGGGCTTGGCGTAACCGATGGCCGACAGGGCGTTGCCGGCCTTGAGGGTGCCCACCTGCGGGCCGACGGCGGCCGGGGCGGCGACGCTGCTCTGGCCGTCCGCGGCGTTCGCCGTGCCGGCGAACGAGGCGACGAGACCACCCGAGGCCGCAACGATCGCGGCACCCTTCACGGCGGGCTGGGCAGACTCCTTGGCGATCGTCTTGAGCTCCGAGATCGCGTTGAAGCGACCGGGGGCGCGGTGGCGCCCGGGAACGTTCTGAGCCACGTTTGACCTCTCGACGCCTACGAGGTGAGCTGTCGGGTTCGGGCTGGAGGTACTGCCCGGCCTTCGCTCGGACCAGGTTCGGTCCACGGAGGGCTTCACCCCAAGAGCGTCTCTCGACGCCCGGAGAAAGTGGTTCCCCCGCTCCTGCCGTTGCGGTTCGTACTGAGCCCCAGGTCGATGGCAGGACTCGGCGGTCCGACCCGGGGCACTCGCTCGACGGGGAGAGCAAGTTCGCCCACCGTACCCAAGTCGGTGTGCCTTGTCACCTTGGAGTTCCCGGGCGTTCGAAGAAATTTCAGCGATTCCTCGAAGGTGTGGCAAGCCATGACAAACAGCCCACCGTGAGGGCGGCAAACCGCCACAAAGCGGGAACGCCCACGGAACCACCGCCGGGTCTGGTGAGACCCCGTCTCGGGGGTCAGGCGACCTGGCAGAAGACGTGGACGGCGACGTCGGCGGGCAGCGAGACACCGGTGGACGGCTCACTGCCCTCGCGGACGGCCACGACACGGCCGCCCTCGCGCACGACCTCGACCCGGGCGCCCGGCACGACGCCCGCGCTCGTGAGCAGCGCGAGCGCCTCGGGATCGACCTGCACCGGCTCACCGATGCGGCGGATCGTCACGACGGCCGGGGCGTCGCCCACCGCAGCGGTCAGGGTGCTGAGCCCCGTCAGGAAGTCCTCGTCCTGACGCACGCCGAGCTCCTCGAGGCCGGGGATCGGGTTGCCGTAGGGCGACTCGAGCCCCTCGCCGATGAGGCCGAGGATCTTGCGCTCGACCTTCTCGGACATGACGTGCTCCCACCTGCAGGCCTCGTCGTGGGCGTACTCCCACTCGAGGCCGATGACGTCGACGAGGAGTCGCTCGGCGAGACGGTGCTTGCGCATGACGCGCGTGGCGAGCAGCCGGCCGTGGTCGGACAGCTCGAGGTGACGGTCCCCCGACACGGCGACAAGGCCGTCACGCTCCATACGGGCGACGGTCTGCGACACGGTGGGGCCGGAGTGGCCGAGCCGCTCGGCAATGCGCGCGCGCAGCGGGACGATGCCCTCCTCCTCGAGCTCGAAGATCGTGCGCAGGTACATCTCGGTGGTGTCGATCAGGTCCGTCACGGTCATACCTTCTCAGAAATCGCAGAGCGCTCAGGGACCGCTCCTCGCCGGGCCACGGGTCGGGTCGTGCCGCGGCACCCAGATGCGCAGCCAGCCGGCCCCCACGAGGGCTCCCACGCCGAGAACGACGGCGGAGGCGCCGAGCGACATGATGGCGCTCAGCCCTGACAACGCCAGGGGGCCTGCTGCCCTTCCCACGTCGGCGCAGAGCCGCCAGCCGCCGAGGAACTGGGCCCGGCCGTCCGCGGGCGACGCGTCGGCTCCCAGCGTCATGATGAGCCCCGCCCCCAGCCCGTTGCCGACCCCGAGCACGGTGGCCGCTGCCGTCACCGCGACGAGGCTCGTGGCGAGTGGCAGCAGGGCCATGCCGAGTCCGAGGACGAGCATGCTGGGCACGGCGGCCGCCACCCGGCCGTAACGGTCCATGAGCCAGCCCGAGGGGTAGAACAGGGCCATGTCGACGGCGCCGGCCACACCGAAGACGAGCGAGGTCTGAGCCGGCGAGAAGCCGACCGACTCCGCCCAGAGCGGCACGAGCGCCTCGCGGATGGCGCGCGCCCCGGCCACGCACATCGCCCCGGTCCCGAGCGTGAGCAGCACGTGCCGGTGCTGCAGGAGGACGGACGCAACGCTGCGCGGGGGTCCGCCGCCCGCCACGCGATGCGCGGAACCGGTGATGTCGGGCGCGAGCAGGACGAGGACGAACGCGGCGATGCTCGCCACGCCGCCCACCGCGTACGCCGACTCCGTCCCCCAGCGCACGATGACGAGCGAGCCGATGAAGGGCCCGACGAAGTAGCCGATGCGGTGCACCCCGCCGAGCGTCGACAGCGCCCGCGCGCGCATCGCGACGGGCACGGCCTCCGTGAGGTACGCCTGCCGGGCCAGCCCGAAGAGGGAGCCGGCCAGCCCGATGACGAGGACGCCGACGAAGAGCATGACGAGCCCACCCGCGAGCGCCGCGACCAGCATGCCGACCGCCTCGATGAGGGCCGCGACGAGCAGCGCCCGCCGCTCACCGATGCGCGCCGCGAGGGCGCCGGACGGCAGGTCGCCGAGCAGCTGCCCCACGCCCAACATCGCGACGAGGAGGGCGGCCACCCCGACCGAGGCGCCGAGCTCGCGGGCCGAGACGGCGATGATCGGCGACACCGCGCCGGCTCCCGTCGACCCGAGGAGGGTGGGTCCGTAGGCCGACAGGGCGATGGCACGCAGGCTGCTGCGCCCCTGCGCGCCGTCTCCCCGAATCTCGGTCACGCCACAGGACCCTAACGATCGGGTCACTCCGGTGGCCGGGCCGACCGGGCGACGAAAGCATTGCCCCGTGACCGGAAGTCAGAGGACGAGCAGCCCGATGGCGGTGGAGGCGGCATTGGCGGCGACGACCGCCACGGCCAGCGTCACCGCCTCCTCTCGACCCCTCACCGGCCACCACCAGAGGAGCAGGGCGGCCTCGACGATGCCGACGACGACCTCCGCCCCCACCAGCTGCCACGGTGACACGAAGCCGGCCGACACGGCATACAGCACCGGCTGGGTCGCGACGTTGACGCCGACCGCGCCGACGAGCGCGCGGCGCCAGCCCACCCAGCCCGCGGCCCGAGCGAACCCGACGAGCACCGGGACCTCGACCGCAAGGGTCAGGGCGAGGGCCTGCAGCCCGGGGACGGTCACCGCGTGACCGCCCCGTCCCGGTCGATCCGGTCCGTGCCCGACGCGTCCGACCCGTCCGTGGCCGTCCCTCGGTCGCGCACCATCACGCTCCTCGTGCTGGTGGCCGTCGGCGCCTCGCTCGCACTGGCCCTCGGGGCGCCCATCGCGACCGCCGTCATCGGCCTGATCCTCTTCGGCATCCTGCACAACCTCCTCGAGATCCGCTACGTCACGGGCCGCTTCTCCGGCATCCTCGGCCGGCCCTTCCTCGACCTGCTCGTCGCGCTCGTCACCGGCATCGTCGTCTGCCGGCTCCTCTCCGGCGTCATCGGGCGACCGGCACAGCTCGCCGAGATCGTGCTCGGCTACGCCATCCTCGCGGCAGCCGCCCGGCACGGGCTCGACGGCCGGCGACGCGTCGCTGCCTGGGTGGTCATCGGGGCCGCGGCCGCCACGTCACTGGCCTTCCCGGCGTACCACTTCGTGGTCCTCACGCACCTGCACAACGTCGTGCCCCTCTTCTTCCTCTGGGAGTGGTCACGGCGCATCACCTCCCGCCGCGGGCGCCGGGCGTTCCGGGCCGCGCAGCTGCTCTGGGTCGTCGCGATCCCCGCGGTGATCCTCCTCGGGCTCCTCGACGGCTCGCTCAGCGCGGACCCGGGGATCGTGCGCAGCGTCGTGGGCGACGGGCAGACGGTCCTCGCTGCGAGCGCCCCGCCGAGCACCGCAGCCGCGGTGCTCGGGATGCGCTTCCTCACCGTCTTCGCCTTCATGCAGACCATGCACTACGTCGTGTGGGTGGCCCTGCTGCCCCGCGTCGCCCCGGACGCCTCCGCTGCCTTCGAGACGCGGGTGCCGTGGGCGACGGGCCCGCGACTGTGGGCTGCCGGCTTCGTGGCGGCCGCGCTCTTCGCCGTGCTCTTCGCCGTCGACTTCGCCCAGGGCAAGGCGTTGTATGCCGCCCTGGCGAGCTACCACGCCTACCTCGAGCTCCCCGTGCTGCTGGCCCTGCTCGTCGGCGCCCGAAGCCTGTCGGCACCGTCCCCGGTGGCGGGCAACGGCGGTGCCGGCACCGGCGTCCCGGAGCCGCCGACGCCCCTGCCACCCCGGGGCGGCGGATCCCTCACCGTCGACCTGCGGCCCGAGGCCACCGCCGCGGTCGCGCCCGACATCGAGCTGGGTCCGTGACGCCGCTTCTGCGAGTCGTCGCGCCGCTGGACGCCGCGGCCCCACCGGAGAACGCGTGGGGTCCGATGCTCCTCGTCGCGCTGTTCGTCGTCGCGGTCGTGGCCATGGTCCTCGTCTTCGCCCGCACCACCCGGCGGCGGGCGACCGCCGAGGACACGGTCACCGCACCCGACGACGGGACGACGACCGAGGACCCGCTGCCGACGGATCCGACGCCGGACGCTCCGGAGGAGCCCCGCCACCCACCCTCGTAAAAAGGTCTTGCCGCCCGGTTCGGACGCGTCGTACGGTCGAGTCATCGACACCGAAGGGAGGTGATCCGAGAAGTGATTTCTTCCGGAGCGTGTGAGGTGGCCACGCGATAGCCGCGTCCCCCATCCACACCAGGGATGAAGCAGGGCAGTCCGACCTCGTCGGGCTGCCCTGTTCCCGCGTCCGGGGTCGTGCGTCCGGCCTCGTGCGTCGGTCAGGGCTGGAGACGCAGCCTGGTCCACGCGTCAGGGTCGGCGAGGTCGCCGTCGCCCGTGCGGCGGAAGACGATCCGGTCGTGGAGGCGGTTGCGGCGGCCCGCCCAGAACTCCACCTCGTCGCAGGCGATGCGCCACCCGCCCCAGAAGTCCGGAACCGGCACGTCGCGATCGCTGCCCGTGTCGGGGAAGCGCTCGAGCACCTCCTGCCACTTGCGCTCGAGCTCCGCACGGTCCGTGGCGGGCCGCGACTGGTCCGATGCCCACGCCGAGAGCCTCGAACCGTAGGGCCGGGAGTCGAAGTACGACTCGACCTCGTCGCGCCCGATGAGCTCGGCGGTGCCGCGGAACCGGATCGCACGGTAGATGGCGGGCCACGTCAGGGCGGCCGCGACGCGCGGGTTCGCCTGCAGGTGCTCGCTCTTCGCCGAGCCAAGGTTCGTCACGAAGCCCGGACCTCGCTCGTCGAAGAAGCGCATGAGGACCGTGCGCACGTCCGGCGTCCCCGTCGCGTCCACGGTGGCCACCGAGATGGCGGTCGGCTCGGGCACGTCGTCGCGCTCCTCGGCCGCGGTGACGGCCGCGTCGACCCAGGCGCGGGCCTGCAGGTAGGGCGAGGCGGCCACCTCGGACTCGACGAGACCGTCGCCGGAGTAGTCGACACGACGGACCACCGCCAGGCCCTCCCCGGGTGACTCGCGGGGTGTTGCGCGGAGTGGCCTGCGGGGCGAGCTGTCCATGACCCCACACTAGGGTTGACCCGAGAAGGTCCGCGCGGACGTCAGGCCACGGCGCGTGCGGTCCCGGCGACAGCCCCGGTCACCCCGGGGCGCTGTGAGGAGTGACCACGATGGCAGGCAAGGGCAAGCTCGTCACCCAGACCGTCAAGCTCGGCATCAAGTACGGCCCCCAGATCTGGGTGGCCACGCAGGCCCTGCGCGAGCCCGTCAAGGAGGCCGCCAACAAGGCGATCTCGAGCGAACGCGCCCGTCGTCAGGCAATGGCCCACGCGGCGTCACTCGCCGACGGCAGCATCCTCAAGGTCTACAAGGGCGACGCCGCGCACTGGGTCGTCTTCAGCGGCGACGAGGCGGTCGGCGTGCACCCCGAGACCGACATGCTGCTCCCAGCCCTCGTCGAGCGGGCCGACCTGGCAAAGCGGATCCGGCCCGACGACAAGGTCACTGCCGCTGACCGCGCCAAGGACGCCGCTGCCGCAGCCCTGCGCCGGGGAAGGCCCAACCAGGTCGACTGACCGACCCCTTCCGCCGGACGTGCCTGTCGCGTCAGCCGGCGCTCAGTCAGCCACGGTGATCCCGAGCTCGAGGGCGAGCGCGTCCGCGAGCTCGATGACCTGCGAACGGCTCACCGTCGCGCCCTTCAGCCCGGCCAGGCCGACCGGCGAACGGAGGGTGGCCCCGGAGAGGTCGAGGGCGGCATACGTCCCGCGCCCGAAGGTCGGCGTCACGAGCGTGCAGCCGTCGAAGGTCAGGCCGTCGACCGTCGCCTCCTGCAGGTCGAGCTCGACGACGACGCAGTCGACGAAGGCGACGTCCTTGAGCCGGGCGCCGCGCAGGTTGAAGAAGTCGACCTTGCCGCCGCGCACCGTGACGTCGCGCCACGTCGAGCCCCATGCCGACACGGCAGCGAGCCGGCAGCCCTCGATCGTCGTCTCGACGAGGCTCGCCTCGGCCAGCGTCACGCCGACGCCCGCGACGCGCTCCCACTCGCACTCGGACCAGCGCGAGCCCTCGAGGTGCGCCTCGTCGAGCGTGCCGCCGAGCAGCGAGCACTCGAGGAACGTGTGGCCCTCCGCGTGGGCGCCGCTGAAGTCCGTCGCCTCGAAGCGGACCGCGTCGTGGTGGTGGTCTCGGGTGCTGAACACGGCGTCACGAAACACGGTCTGGTCGGCGGCTGACGGCATACGGTGAGTCTGTCAGCCGGGACCGACGCCCCGCTCCTCGCCACCGGCTGCGGCCTCCACACCGCGGTGGTACCGCCTGCACAGCAAGGATCGCCATGGCAGAAAGCACGCCCGACCCTGACTTCAAGCCCGGTCTCGAGGGCGTCATCGCCTTCGAGTCGACCATCGCAGAACCGGACAAGGAGGGTGGGGCGCTGCGCTATCGGGGCGTCGACATCGACGACCTCGTCGGGCACGTCGACTTCGCCCACGTCTGGGGCCTGCTCGTGGACAACGAGTTCGACCCCGGGCTGCCGCCCGCCGAGCCCTATCCCCTGCCGGTGCACACCGGGGACGTACGCGTCGACGTCCAGTCCGCGCTCGCCATGCTCGCGCCCGTGTGGGGGTTCCGGCCCACTCTCGACATCGACGCCGACGAGGTGCGCGACAACCTCGCCCGCGCCGCCGTCATGGCCCTGTCGTTCGTCGGCCAGTCGGCCCGCGGGCTCGACAAGCCGATGGTCCCGCAGAGCGAGGTCGACAAGGCCCGCAGCATCACCGAGCGGTTCATGATCCGCTGGCGTGGCGAGCCCGACCCGAGGCACGTCGAGGCCGTCGACGCCTACTGGGTGTCCGCCGCCGAGCACGGCATGAACGCCTCCACCTTCACGGCCCGCGTCATCACCTCCACCGGCGCCGACGTCGCCGCCGCGCTCTCGGGTGCCGTGGGCGCCATGTCCGGACCGCTCCACGGAGGGGCGCCGTCGCGAGTCCTCCACATGCTCGACGGGGTCGAGCAGCAGGGCGACGCGACGACCTACGTCAAGGGCGTCCTCGACCGGGGCGACCGCCTCATGGGATTCGGGCACCGGGTGTACCGCGCGGAGGACCCGCGGGCCCGCGTGCTCCGCTCGGCCTGCGAGCGCCTCGGTGCGCCGCGCTACGAAGCTGCCGCCGCGCTCGAGAAGGCCGCGCTCGAGGAGCTGCACGCGCGCCGCCCCGACCGCGTGCTCGCGACGAACGTCGAGTTCTGGGCGGCCGTCATCCTCGACTTCGCCGAGGTGCCGCCGTCGATGTTCACGCCGATGTTCACGTGTGCGCGCACCGCCGGCTGGTCCGCCCACATCCTCGAGCAGAAGCGCACGGGCCGGCTCATCCGACCGTCCTCGCGCTACATCGGCGAGGGCCCGCGCCGACCCGAGGACGTCGCCGGCTGGACGCCGGACATCTCCCGCTGACCAGCCCTGTGAACAGGGTCTTCCCGCACTGACGGTCCTCGCACGGGAGGCCCGCCCGCTTCGACGCGCCGTCCGGCGTGCTCGCGCGTAGCCTCGCCACCAGGAGCCAGCAGGTCACCGAGTCGGGGAGTCAGCATGGTGCAGCGACTGCGAGTCCGAGGATCGATCGTGCTGGCGGGCGCCCTGCTCGCCGGCGCGGCACTGGCGGTGGAGCAGCCACCCCCCGCCGAGGCGGCACCGACGCTGCAGGTGACGACGGTGGTGTCAGGCCTCAGCCACCCGTGGGACATCACGTGGGTCGGGGACCTCATGCTCTATGACCTGCGCGCCGGTCAGGTCTGGAGCAAGCGCGGCAGCAACGCGCCGCGCCGCGTGATGATCTCCGGCTTCCCGTCGATCTACGTCAACAGCGAGGGCGGCCTGCTCGGCATGGTTGCCGACCCCGCCGCGTCGACGAACAAGCGCTTCTACACCTGCCAGGCGGTCCGCAGCTCGGCCGGCAACCCGCTCGACGTGCGCGTCCTGCGATGGCGGCTGACGAGCGACACCACCGCGGTCTCCGACGGTTCGCCGATCGTGACGGGGCTCCCGCTGTCGAGCGGTCGGCACTCCGGGTGCCGGCTGCGGTTCGGCGGCGACGGCAAGCTCTACGTCGGCACCGGTGACGCCGCCGTCGGCACCCACCCGCAGAACCTCGCCTCGCTCGGCGGCAAGGTGCTCCGGGTCAACGCCGACGGGACGATCCCGACCGACAACCCCTTCTACGCGCGCGGCGGCAACGCCCGCTACGTCTGGAACTCCGGCCACCGCAACATCCAGGGACTCGCCCTGCGGCCGGGGACGACCGAGCTGTGGTCGGCCGAGCACGGCACGAGCCGCGACGACGAGATCAACCTCTCGGTGCGCGGTGGCAACTACGGCTGGGACCCGGTGCCGGGCTACGACGAGTCGACGCCGATGACCGACCTCACGAAGTTCCCGACCGCTCGCATCGCCATGTGGTCCTCCGGCGCCCCGACCGTCGCGACGAGCGGCGCGACCTTCCTGCGCGGCTCGGCCTGGGGCGAGTGGCAGGGCGCTCTCGCCGTCGGCCTGCTCAAGGGCGAGGGCATCTACCTCATGCGGTTCGACCCCACCCCGACGACGTCACGCGTCGCCTCGGTCACCCGGCTCGCGGCCGCGCAGGGCCACGGTCGCATCCGCGCCGTCCAGCTGGGCCCTGACGGAGCGCTCTACTTCACGACCTCCAACGGCACGAACGACGAGATCGTGCGCATCCGGCCGACGGCAGCCGTGCCGAGCAGGTCGGCCGGCACGTTGATCTCACCCAGCGGGGTCACGGCGACCCGCACGGGGTCGCAGGTCCTCACCTTCGTGCGCAGCACCGGCGACGGGGTGTGGTTCAAGCGCAGCACGAACGACGGCGCGAGCTGGTCGGCGTGGACCTCCGCCGGGGTGACCTCGACGGACGCGCCGTCTGCCACGAGCTCGCGTTCCGGCCGGGTCGACCTCTTCACCCGCAACGCGTCGAGGCAGCTCGTCCACACGTGGTTCCAGGACGGCATCCGCAAGGGTTCCGTCAACCTCGGCGGCACCGTCATCGCCCAGCACGGAGCCTCGCTCGGCAACGGCACGATGGACGTCTTCGCCCTCGCGACCACCGGCACCGCGTGGCGCAAGCACTATGACGGCACCCGCTGGAGTGGCTGGATCTCCGCCGGTGGGCGGTTCACGTCCGGCCTCTCGGCCTCCGCCGACCCGGCCGGCCGCGGGATCCTCGTCACCGGCCGCGGGACCAACGGCGCGACCTACGAGCGCACGTTCTACCCGACCACGGCCACCAGCAGCTGGGTCCAACGGGGCGACAACCTCGCTGCCTGGTCCGACCGGGCACTCGGTGACGCGTGGCCGGGTCGGGCGCTCGTCGCCGTCGGCAACGGTGTCGACCGGCGCGCCGTGGTCCAGCGCGGCGGCGTCCTCATCGGAACGTCACAGGTGTTCACGTCCGCGCCCGACGTCGTGACCCGGTCGGACGGCACGTTCCTGCTCTTCGGCAAGGGTCCGGACGGTGACCTGCGGGTCTACGACGGCAGACCCGGGCGGTTCACCAGCACGTCCCTCGGCGGCATGCTCCGCTGAGACTCTCTCGTCCTCGCCGTGGTCCCGGGGCGGCGGGCGCTGGACCGCCGCCCCGGACGAAGGATCGGCGGCCGCGGCGGCTTCGCCCTGACGGGTCCCCGCCCGTGTGGGCGTCCACACACCGAGCAACGGTGTCCAAGGGGTGGGCACGTGGGGTTCAATGGCTGCGGTGACAACGGCGTCATCTGCCATCAACACGTCCGCAACATGCGCGTGACGTGGCCGCACTTCGCAAGGGTGAATCCGTGACCGAAGCACCAGCCGTGACCCCGCCCATCACCATCCCGGCCGAGCTCCTGCCCGCCGACGGACGGTTCGGCTCCGGACCCTCGAAGGTCCGGCCCGAGCAGCTCGACTTCCTCGGCTCCCTCGGACGCACGGTGCTCGGCACCTCGCACCGCCAGGCGCCGGTCAAGAACCTCGTGGGCGACGTCCGCCAGGGCCTGCGCGAGCTCTTCTCCCTCCCCGAGGGCTACGAGATCATCCTCGGCAACGGCGGCTCGACCGCGTTCTGGGACATCGCGGCGTTCGGACTCGTCCGCGAGCGCTCACAGCACCTCGCGTTCGGTGAGTTCTCCAGCAAGTTCGGCAACGTCACCAAGGCGGCCCCGTTCCTCGGCGACCCGACGATCGTCAAGGCCGACCCGGGCACCCTGGCGACGCCCCACGCCGAGGCGGGCGTCGACGTGTACGCGTGGCCGCACAACGAGACCTCGACCGGCGTCATGGCCCCGGTCACGCGCGTCGAGGGCGCCGACGACGATGCGCTCGTGCTCATCGACGCGACCTCCGGAGCCGGCGGCCTGCCCGTCGACATCACCGAGACGGACGTCTACTACTTCGCCCCGCAGAAGTGCTTCGCCTCCGACGGTGGCCTCTGGCTCGCCGCGTTCTCCCCTGCCGCGCTCGCCCGCGTCGACGAGATCGCAGCGACGGGCCGCTGGGTCCCCGACTTCTTCAGCCTGCCGACCGCGGTCGACAACTCGCTGAAGAACCAGACCTACAACACCCCCGCCGTCTCGACCCTCGCCCTGATGAAGAGCCAGCTCGACTGGATGAACGGCAACGGTGGGCTCGAGTTCACCACGGGCCGCACCAAGGACTCCTCGACCCGCCTCTACACCTGGGCCGAGCAGACCGACTGGACGACGCCCTACGTCGCCGACCCGGCCGCCCGCTCGCAGGTCGTCGGCACGATCGACCTCGACGACTCCATCGACGCCGCCGCGGTCGCCAAGACGCTGCGCGCCAACGGCATCGTCGACGTCGAGCCCTACCGCAAGCTCGGCCGCAACCAGGTCCGCGTCGCGATGTTCCCGGCCGTCGACCCCGAGGACGTCACCAAGCTGACGCAGGCGATCGACCACGTCGTCGCCGTCCTGGGCTGAGTCCCAGAGCTACGCCCCCGGGCTGAGACCCGGGGCGGAGTCCCCCGGGCTCCTGCCGCACGTGCCGAGAGGGCCAGCTCCCGTATGCCGGGTGCTGGCCCTCCGCGCACGCGTGCCCACGCGCGTGACCTTTCGACGGGACCCTCGTTGTGCCGTGCAGACCGCCCACGGGGGCGGCTGTCGCACCGAGGAGTCACCATGGTCCGCATCGTCCGCGCCGGCACCACCGCGCGCCGGGTCGCTGCAGCCGTGCCGGTCATCGCCCTGGCCACGGCGGGCATCGCGTTCGCTGCCACCCGCGGCCCCGACCCGGCCACGCCGACGGCGGCGATCACCGTGCCCGACCGGGCCATCACCGAGGGAAGCCCGCTCTACCCGCAGGCCGGTCCCGCGCCCGCACCGATGCAGCTGCCCCCGATCTACCAGACCTTCACCCGCGACTACGCCCGCGTCGACGTGCCGGCCGAGTCGCGCGGCGCGATCTCCGCCATCGACTCGCTCGCCCCCGTCCGCCTGGACGCGAACGGCATACCGGCCGTGGCCGTCACGGCCTACCAGCGTGCTGCCGGCGTCCTCGGCGCCATCAAGCCCGGCTGCGGCGTCGACTGGGCCCTGCTCGGGGCCATCGGCCGGGTCGAGAGCAACCACGCGCGCTTCGGCGGCAACGTGCTCGACGGCAGCGGCATCGCCCGCCCCGGCATCATCGGCATCCCGCTCGACGGCTCGCGCGGCACGGCCCGCATCACCGACACCGACGGCGGCGCCCTCGACCGGGACGCCGTGTTCGACCGGGCCGTGGGCCCGATGCAGTTCATCCCGACGTCGTGGTCGATGGCCGGCCGCGACGGCGACGGCGACGGCGACGCCAATCCGCAGAGCCTCGCCGACGCCGTCACGGGCGCGGGCGTGCTGCTCTGCTCGGGCGGCGCCGACCTGCGCCAGCCGGGTGCGGCCTACCGCGCCGTGCTGCGCTACAACCACTCCGACTCCTACGTCCGCACGGTCCTGTCCATTGCCGACGCCTACCGCCGCGGCGTGACCGTGGTCCCCATGAGCGCGATCCCCGCTGCCCGCCCCGCTCCCGGGACGGGCTCGGCCACCCCCGAGGGCTCGGGCTTCGCGTATGCCGGTTCACCGGCCCCCCGTTCGACGGCTTCGCCGAGCGCACGCCCCACACCGAGCTCCTCGGCGAAGCCGTCACCCGCGCCGTCCCGCACGTCGAAGCCGGCCCCCTCGCCGAAGCCGTCCGCAGAGGCGAAGCCGGCCCCGAAGCCGAAGCCCGCACCGAAGCCGGGGTCGCCCGGGCTGCCCGTCCCGCTTCCGCGGGTGCCCGGCGTCCCGCTGCCCTCGGTCACCGTGCCGCTCCCGTCGGGAACGAAGCTGCCCGTGCCGCCGCTGCCGGCCGAGATCGTGCGGCTGCTCGCGCTGCCCCACCTGCCGCTCCTGGGCGGCGACCCCAAGGACCTGGTCCGCGTGCTCGACCCGCTCACGGCGAAGGTCGTCTGCGTCCTCGACTCCAAGGTCGTGACGTGTCCCCCCGGAGGTCTGCTCGGCTGATCCGACCCCCCGCCGGTCGAGCAGCACCCTCCCGCGGGAGCGGTCGCCCTGTCGGGCGGCCGCTCCCGTCGTCCGGCTCCGTCAGGCGTCGGCGCCCGCGATGGGCGGCGCCGACGCGTCCGCGGACTCGCGGCCGCCTTCGCGGCGGAGGTACTCCTCGATGTTCTCGACGTCCGCGCGGTTGCGCTCGACGACGGTCAGCAGGTCGGACATCGAGCTGACCTCCTCGACCTGCTCCTTGATGAACCACTGCATGAACTGGTCCGAGGCGAAGTCGTGCTCCTCGCGCGCGACGGCCGTGAGCGCGTTGACCTGGTCCGTGACCCGCTTCTCCTGGGCCAGGGCGAGCTGCACGGGCTCGACGATGTCGGCGAAGGCGTTCGTCGGGGCTGCCACGCCCGGGATCGCTACGGTCGAGTCGGTGTCGAGCAGGAACTGGACCATCATCATCGCGTGGTCGCGCTCCTCGAGCGCCTGCCGGTAGAACAGGGCCGCCATCTGGGGCATCGTCAGGCTGTCGTAGTAGACGGCGATGGCGACGTACTGCTGGTGGGCGGCGTACTCGTGGGCGATCTGCTCGTTGAGCAGGTCGACGAACCTCTGGGCGGCCATGATGGCTCCTCGGCACTGGTCTCGACGGGTGGGGCAGGTGCCCATCCTAGGGAGGAGGCCCCAGCCGGTCCGCCGGCCGCCTCGGCGTCGGGCCCGGGCCGGGGGCGAGGGAGCCGCGCGGCGCCGGCGGGGCAGGGCGGCTCAGCGGTTGACGAGCGCTGCGATGACGGCGATCGCGATGAAGAGCACGAGGGCCGCGACGGTGATGCGGTGGCGGAACTTGAAGTTCACTTGGTCACCTCGGGGGCCGAGGGCACCACCGAGGCGAGCTGGATCCGGAGTCGGGGGCGCCGTTGGGTCTGGATGGTCACCGCGACATTCTGCCGACGTGCGACCCAGAGGGCCACCGCGACCAGGCTGAGCCCCACGGCGACGGTACCGATGGCGATCGTCCAGCGCGGGCCCCAGACGTCACCGATCCACCCGATGACCGGGGCTCCGACAGGTGTGCCGCCCATGAAGATGGCCATGTAGAGCGCCATGACCCTGCCGCGCATCACGGGGTCGACGCTGACCTGGACCATGGCATTGGCCGTGGTCAGCGCGGTGAGGGCGGCCAGGCCCGTCGGGACGAGGAAGACGGCGAACATCACGTAGTTGGGGGCCGTCGAGAGCAGGGCCGTCGACACGGTGAAGCCGGCGAGGGCGACCAGGAGCACGCGGAGCCGAGGTCGGGCCCGTCGCGCCGAGAGCAGGGCCGCGGTGAGCGAGCCGATGGCCATGATCGAGCCGAGCAGGCCGTACTCCCCCGGGCCCTTGTCGAAGACCTTCGTGGCCATGAGCGCCATCGTCAGCTGGAAGTTCATGCCGAACGTCCCGAGCACGAAGACGAGGGCCATGATGAGCACCAGGTCTGGCCGGCCCCTGACATAGCGCAGGCCCTGGCGGATCTGGCCCTTGCCCCGGGCGCGCGGTGACGGGGTGAGCAGGCTGGTGTTCAGCCGGAGCAGCGCGACGAGCACGAAGAGGAACGTAGCGGCGTTGACGTAGAGCGCGGGCGCGATGCCGAACCAGGCGATGACCAGGCCGGCGACGGCCGGTCCGACGAGGCGGCCGAGGTTGAAGGACGCACTGTTGAGGGCGACGGCGTTGGGCAGGTGCTCGGTGTCGACCATCTCGGAGACGAACGTCTGGCGGGCCGGGTTGTCGACGGCGGTCGCGACGCCCTGCACGAACGCGAGGGCATAGACGTGCCACAGCTCGACCACCCCGGCAGCGGTGAGCACCGCGAGCAGCAGGGCCGTCGCGAGGAGCGCGGTCTGGGTGAGGAAGAGGATGCGACGCTTCGGGAAGCGGTCGACGAGCATCCCGGCGAACGGCGCGAGGATGAGGAACGGCAGGAACTGCAGTCCCGTGACGATGCCGAGCGCCGTCGAGGAGTGGTCCGTGAGGACCGTGAGCACGAGCCAGTCCTGGGCGACGCGCCCCATCCACGTGCCGACGTTGGAGACGATCGCGCCGGAGGCGTAGATGCGGTAGTTCGGGATCGAGAGCGAGTGGAAGGTGGGGCTCATTCGCTGGCCACCTTGGCCAGCACGGCTGCGGCCCGCTGGAGCAGCTCCCGCTCCGCGTCCGTCAGCTGCTCGAACCGCGAGAGCATCCACTCGTCGCGGTGCCGGCGGATCCGCTTGAGCGACTTCCGGCCCTCAGGGGTCAGCGACAGGATCACCTGACGGCCGTCGGTGGGGTCGTCGGCCCGCGAGACGTAACCGCGCTCGACGAGCATGTTCGTCGTGCGCTTCATGCTGGGGGCGGAGACGCGCTCGATGTCGGCGAGCTCGCTGTTGGTGCGAGCCGTGCCCTCGAGCCGGCAGAGCACCGAGAACTGGTGCGGGGGCAGCTCACGGTCGGACTCGAAACGGACCCGCCGCGAGATGCGCATGCAGGCGAGTCGGATGTCGTTGGAGAGCGAGACGAGCTCGCTTCTCGAGAGCTGGGCGATCGGGTTCTTGGCAGTCAAGGGCGGATCCTCGGAAGTACAGTCTGGTGATCCTTAGCCTAACTCATTACCTCGGCTAACCATTCCCAACCTTGGACACGTTGGACAGGTCGGACATCCGGGGCCGACCGGGGGGCGTACGCGGACGGCCCCCTCCCGAGCGGGAGGGGGCCGTGACGGCATACGCGCTCTGGCGAGGGGCCGAGCGCACCGCGCGCTGCGGGACGGGCTCAGGTGAGCATCGACTCGAGCGGCGCCTTGATGAAGTAGACGACGAAGAACGCGGCCACGATCCAGAGCAGCGGGTGGATCTGGCGCCGCTTGCCGCGGGCCATCTTGATGAGCACCCACGCGATGAAGCCTGCTCCGATGCCGACGGTGATGTTGTAGGTGAACGGCATGAGCACGATGGTGAGGAACGCGGGCAGGGCGACCTCCATGTCGTCCCAGTCGATGTTCTTGACCTGGGTCATCATGAGGAAGCCGACGATGACGAGTGCCGGGGCCGCGGCCTCCGACGGGACGACTGCGAACAGCGGCGCGAGGAACGTCGCGAGCAGGAAGAGGACGCCAGTCACGACCGAGGCGAGACCCGTGCGGGCTCCCTCCTCGACGCCGGACGCCGACTCGATGTAGGACGTGTTGCTGCTGATGCCACCGGCGCCACCGCCGATGGCAGCGACGGAGTCGACCACGAGGATCCGGTCGGTGTGGGGCGGGTTGCCGTCCTCGTCGAGCAGCTTGGCCTCGGTGCCGATCGCGACGACGGTGCCCATCGTGTCGAAGAAGTCGGCGAGCAGCAGGGAGAAGACGAACATGACGGCCGTGACGAAGCCGATCTTCTCGAACGAGCCGAGGAGGTTGAACTGGCCGAGGATGCCGAGGTCGGGGGTGTTGGTGATCGAGTCGGGCAGCCTGGGCACGGTCAGGGCCCACGCCGAGGGGTTGGTCAGGGCGCCCTTGTCGTCGAAGACGCGCGGCCCGATGCTGAAGATCGCCTCGAGCACCATCGCGAGGACGGTCGCCGCGACGATGCCGATGAGGATCGCACCCTTCACCTTGCGGATGAGCAGGACCGCGATGAGCAGGACGCCGACGACGAAGACCAGGGTGGGCCAGCCCTCGAGGCTGCCGCCGATGCCGAGCTCGCTCGGCACCGAGCCGGGGGTGGAGGGACGGCGGGCGAAGCCGGCGTCGATGACGCCGATGTAGGCGATGAAGAGGCCGATGCCGACCGAGATCGCGACCTTGAGCGGCCCCGGGATCGCCTTGAAGACCGCCTTGCGGAAGCCCGTGAGCACGAGCACGAGGATGATGACGCCCTCGATGACGACGAGGCCCATGAGGTCGGCGAAGGTGATCTTCTCGGCCGAGTGGGTCAGCACCATGCCGGTGATGAGGCCGTTGATGCCGAGGCCGGCGGCCAGCGCGATGGGGAAGTTCGCGACGAGGCCCATGAGGATCGACATGACTCCGGCGATGACGGCCGTGCCGACCGCGACGAGCAGCTTGCTCTGGTTCAGGTCGGTCGTGCCGCCGATCATGGTGCCCGAGCCGTCGACGACGCCCGAGAGGATGATGGGGTTGAGGACCACGATGTAGACCATCGTGAAGAAGGTGACGAAGCCGCCCCGGACCTCGCGAGCGACGGTGGACCCGCGCTGGGTGATCTTGAAGAAGCCGTCGAGCCCGGTCTCGGTGGGCGCTGTGCGTGTATCCGTCGACATGACGGACATTTTAGTGGCGGCGTGGAGCGCCTCCGACCAGACCCTAGGCTGTGTGCGTGACCGACGAGACCACCCCCGACGCACCTCCCGCGTCTGACCGGGCGCCCCAGCCGGAGCCCGCACCTCTCGAGCCGCTGCACGTGCCGATGCTGCGGATCATCGAGGTCGGGCTCGCCGTGTGGGTCGTCGCCCTCGTCGTCACGCTCGTCGTGCCCGCCCTGCACGAGGGTGACCGGGACTGGTGGCCGTGGACGTGCGTGGCCGGCTTCGTGCTCGGGGTGATCGGCTGGGCCTACGTGCGCCGCGGTCGCGGCAACGCGAGCGACGCCGTCTGAGCACGCCGGCCCGGCCGTGCCGGCTCCAGACGGGGGGAAACCAACCGCTCCGGTATGCCGCGTGGCCCGTCCGTCGACGAGTGACGTCAGTCGGTGACGGGGTCGTCCGAGCCGTGCTGCTCGTCCTCGTCCGGCTGCTCGCGCTCTGCCAACTGCTCGGCCTCGACCGGCTGCTCGCCCTCGGCCGGGACCGCGGCGTTCGGAGCCGCATCGGCGGGCTGCTCGTCCCCGGCCGTCGTCTCGTCGCGCGCAGCCCGCTGGGCGGGCTCGAGGTCGACGGCGAACTCGTCGACGATCGGCTCGCCGACCGATGCCGGCTCCGGGTGGTCCATGTCGGTCTCGGAATGGGCCCCGCACCCGTGGTCGAGCGAGACGACCCGGCCGTCGGACGGGCTCCACTCGTTGGCGCACACGCCGAACGTCGCGCGCAGCGCCCCTGCCATGGGCAGGAAGTAGCCGCACGTCGTGCAGCGCGCGGTGGCCTTGGTCGCGATGTCGGCCATCGGTCCGTGGTCGCCGAAGTACCAGCGGCTCGCGGCGACCTCGCGCCCCTCTGCCGAGAGCACGCGGGGACGGCCCAGGCCGAGCTCGAAGAAGGCCATCTGGTCGACGTCCTCCTCGCCCGTGGCCTCGAAGCCGGCCTCGAGGTTCGGGTCGTCCTGACGGTAGGGCAGCACGTCACCGGCGCCGAGGTCGCCGGGAGCGAGCCGGTCGGCATACGGCAGCCACTCGGGGGCGAGGACGGCGTCCGGGCCGGGCAGCAGGTTGGTCTCGCAGACCGTGGCGACCTTGGCGCGCGGCACCCGGGCGACACTGACGCCCCACCGCCACCCGCGGTAGCCCGGCGACAGGCACTCGAACCAGTGCATGCCGAGGCGCTCCTCGAGCAGGTCGAGGCCGAGGTGGGCGCCGATCGTCCCGGGCTCGGCGACCTCCTCGAGCACGCTGCGGGCGAGGTCGGACGCGGCCAGCAGCACGGCGTCCGTCTTGGGGGCGGTGACGGTCATCAGCTCACTTCTCCAGCTCGTCCGCGAGGCCGCGCAGGGCACGCGCGACGTTCGAGGCGAGCTTGCGGTCGGGGCGGCGTCCACTGCGGTAGCCGTTGCTCACGCCATCGAGGAGCTGCACGACGTCCTCGATGATGACGACGAGCTCCTCCGGGGCCCGGCGCGTCTGCGCGGTCTTGTTGGCGGCGACGGACTGGACCGGGTCGAGCACCGTGACCGACAACGCCTGGGCACCCTTGCGGCCCTCGACGATGCCGAACTCGACACGCACGCCCTTCTTCAGGGTCGTCACGCCCTCGGGGAGCGCGTTCGCGTGCAGGAAGACGTCCGCGCCGGAGTCCTCGGAGATGAATCCGAAGCCCTTGTCCGCGTCGTAGAACCTGACCTTGCCAGTCGGCACAGTCCACCTCGTTCAGATCTCGGTCGGCCGTCCGACGGCACGGCTCGATGGCGCTCCTTGCGCTCGGCTCCAGCCTAACGGCTCCGGGCAACCGGGATTTCGCGAAGCGCGGGTGCCGGCCCCTCGCACGGTTCCACGCGCTATCGCTCGTTGCCGGATGTGGCGGGGCGACGCGCGCCAGCCCCTCTGCCAGCTGCCGACGTGCTGCTCGGCGGCTGAGCCGTCACGCGCCGGACCGGTCCGCTCCCCGTCAGGTCGGGGAGATGCCCCACGTGCCCGTCCACTCCTCGCCCGGCGCGAGCACGACCAGGCCGTCGCCCGAGTTGAAGGCGTCGGCGGGGCAGCTCATCGGCTCGACGGCGATGCCGACGACTCCCCTGCGGTCCTGCGCGATGGCCGTGAAGACCTGCAGCCACTCGAACGCGGCGTCGGCCCAGAGGGTCGTCGCACGGTCTCCCGCTGACACGACGACGCGCCACATGCCGTCCGCGTCGCGTGCGACGTCGGTGTAGGCCGTGTCGAGTCGGGCGTCGCCGACGGGGTGTGCCTCTCGGAAGTCGTAGGGTCCGCCGTCCACCGGACGGTTCGCGGCCGGTAGCAGCCTCTCGTCGACCTCCACCCAGGTCCTGGCCGGGACGCGCAGCTCGACGTCGGGCAGCAGGGTGTCCCCGATGGCCAGGTACGGGTGCGCGCCGTAGCCGAAGGGCGCGGCCGACGGGCCGACGTTGCGGGCGGCCGCCGTGACGACGAGACCCGAGTCGTCGAGCAGGTAGGTCGTGCGCAGGTCGAGGAAGTGGTCCCACCCGGGCTGCGGGTGCAGGCGGTAGCCGACCGTGACGCGGTCGTCCTCGTGCTCGACGAGCTCCCACAGGGCCCAGCGCACGAGCCCGTGGCTCGCGTTGCCGCGGGCGACCTCGGTGACCGGCAGCTGGTGCTCGGTGCCCGCGAACGTGTAGCGGCCGTCGCGGATCCGGTTGGGCCATGGCATCAGCTGCTGGCCGCGGCCGGACGCGCACGTCTCGTCGGCGGCATACCCCGCGACGAGGTCGACGCCGTTCCGGACAAGGGTCCGCAGCCCGCCACCGACCTCCACGACCGTGGCCTCGAACGGACCGTGCCCGATGGTCCACTGCTGCCCGGTCGGGTGTGCCGGGGCGGACTCGGCGGGGGACGCCGGTGAGAGCGCACTCATGCCGCAACGCTAGCGGGCGTGCCCGAGGAGCGGTCGGAGGCCACGGCATCCGGGCAGTAGGTTGGGCGGATGGCCACCACGAGCCGGAGCCTCGCCGACGACATCCGCGGTCGCAGCGACGCAGAGCTCATCGACCTCGTGCTCGCGCGCCCCGACCTCGCGCGCCCGGCGCCGGCCGACCTGACCGGTCTTGCCGCCCGCGCGGGCACCCGGGCGAGCGTGCAACGCGCCGTCGAGGCACTCGATCGCGGCCACCTCCAGGTGCTCGAGGCCGTCGTCGTCGCCGGCGACGGGGCCGACCGCAGCGTGCTGCTCCAGCTCCTCGGCACCGACGACACGAAGACCGTCGAGACCATCGTGCAGGACCTCTGGCGCTCGGCGCTGCTCTGGCGCGGCGCCGACGGCGACCACGTCGTGCGCACCGTGCCCGAGGTGCTCGGCGCGGCGGTCGCGGGCCTGGGGGTGCCGATGCGGGAGCTGCGCCCCTCGTCGCCGCCCGAGCACGCCGACCCCGATCGCATCCGGGCCACCATCGCCGAGGCACCCGACGACTCTCGCGCCATGCTCGAGCGGATGACGTGGGGACCGGCGTTCGGCGTCCTGCCCACCGCCGCACCCGGCCGCACGACGGCCCGGTGGCTCCTCGAGCACCACCTGCTCGTCCCGGTGTCGACCGACCGCGTCGCGATGCCCCGCGAGGTCGGGCTCGTGCTGCGCGGGGGTCGGCTCCACCGCGTGGCCGAGCTGACCCCGCCCGACATCGAGGCCCACGCCGTCTCACTCGTCGATGCCGCTGCGGGTGGAGCCGCGAGCGAGTGCCTCACCCACGTCGACGAGCTCGCCGCCGCCTGGGGTGCCGACCCGCCGCGGGTGCTGCGCGCCGGCGGCCTGTCGGTTCGCGACCTCCGCATCACGCAGATGGCCCTGGACCTCGACCCCGAGCACACCGCCTTCGTCGTCGAGCTGGCGTATGCCGCGGGGCTCGTCGCCGACGACGGCGAGGTCGTGCCGGTGTGGGCCCCCACGTCGGAGATCGACGAGTGGAGCTCGAGCGAGGCCGGGCACCGGTGGGCCGCGCTGGCCCTGGCATGGCTGGCTTCGACCCGGGCCCCGCACCTGGTCGGGCGGCGCAGCACCGGGACCGGACCGGCCAACGCGCTGGGCCCCGACGTCCAGTGGCCGGCGATCCGGGCGATCCGTCGGGAGGTGCTGCGCGAGCTCGCCTCGCTCGAGCCGAACAGGGCTCCCGCCCCCGCGTCGCTGCGGGAGCGTCTTGCCTGGCGGCGGCCGAACCGTACCGCTGCCGTGCTCGACGAGGCCGTCGAAGCGGTGCTGCGCGAGGGCGAGTGGCTGGGCGTCACCGGGCGCGGTGCGCTGTCCGAGGCGGGCCGGGCCCTCGTGGCGCCGCTCGTCCCCGCCGGTCGAGGTGATGGCGGAGGCGGCGTCGGTGTCGCCAACACCTCGAACGGCAAGCGCGCCGCCCGGCGTCGAGGTGATGGCGGCAGTGGCGTTGCTGCCGGGATCACCTCGACCGAGCAGCCAGCGGTGACGGTGGAGACCGTCGCGGCGGCGATGTCGGCGCACCTGCCCTCGCCCGTCGACCACATCCTCGTCCAGGCCGACCTCACCGCCGTGGCTCCCGGACCGCTCGTCGGAGGCCTCGGATCGTTCATGCGCCTCGCCGCGGACGTCGAGTCCCGCGGCGGCGCCACCGTCTACCGGTTCACGCCGGAGTCCGTCCGTCGGGCGCTCGACGCCGGGTGGACCGCCGCCGACTTCATCGAGACCGTGCGTCGGTCGAGCCGCACCACCCTGCCGCAGCCCCTCGAGTACCTCGTGTCCGACGTCGCGCGCAAGCACGGCCAGACCCGCATCGGTGGCGCGGCGGCCTACATCCGCTCGGACGACGAGGCCGTGCTCGACACGATGCTCGCCTCGCGCGACCTCGCTCCCCTTCGGCTGCGGCGACTCGCGCCGACCGTGCTCGTGTCGTCAGCGGACCCACGGGTTCTGGTGGACCTCCTGCGCGACAACGGTTTTGCGCCCGTGCACGAGGGGCAGGACGGCACGGTCGTCCATGCCGAGACGCCACGCCGGCGGGCCGGCTCGCGACGCCGCGGCCCCGGTCCGATGGTCTCTCCCGTCGATCGCCCCTACACCCAGTCCCTCGTCGACGGCCTGCGCGCGGCCGAGGCGACGGCCGACCAGCGGCGCGTCGAGGACGAGACGCGGCCCGGTCCGCGCATCCAGGCGATGGACCCCGTCGTGACGCTCTCGCTGCTGCGCGACGCGGTCGCCGACCGGCACGGTGTCTGGATCGGCTACTCCGACGGGCACGGCGCGACGAGCCGCCACCTCATCCACCCGCAGAAGGTCGAGGGCGGCCGGGTCAGGGCCACGGACGAGTCCGGCCACGAGAAGTCCTTCTCGGTCCACCGCATCACCGGGGCCACCCTCGAAGGCTGAGCGGACTTGGCAGGCAAGGAGATCCGCGGAGGCAACTGGCCGGCATACGTGCTCCACGGGCAGGGCGAGCCACGCCGCTACGCCCTGATCCGCACCGATCGCGACTGGCTGCTCCACCTCACCAAGGACCAGCCGCCCGGCTGAGCGGACCCGTCGGGCGTCAGGCGCCGGCGAGGGCGCGCACGACGTTGCTCGGCGACGGCCGGCCGAGCTGCCGAGCCATCCACACCGACGTCTCGACGAGGACGTCGAGGTCGACGCCGGTCCTCACCCCTGCACCCTGGAGGGCCCAGACGAGGTCCTCCGTGGCGAGGTTGCCGGTGGCCGACTTCGCGTAGGGGCAGCCGCCGAGGCCGCCGGCCGCGGCGTCCACGACCGAGACTCCGTCGCGCAGGGCGGCCATGGTGTTGGCGAGCGCCTGTCCGTACGTGTCGTGGAAGTGCACGGCGACGCGGTCGGTGCCGATGCCACGGGCGGCCAGCGCCTCGAGCAGCCGGTGCACGTGGCCGGTGGTGCCGACGCCGATGGTGTCGCCGAGGCTGAGCTCGTGGCAGCCGAGGTCCATGAGCCGCTCCGCCGTGTCGACGACCTGGTCGACGGGCACGGGGCCCTCCCACGGGTCGCCGAAGCACATCGAGACGTAGGCGCGGACCCACATGCCGTCGGCGAGGGCCCCCTTCACCACCGGGGCGAACATGGCGTACTGCTCGGTGACCGACCGGTTGAGGTTCTTCTGCGCGAAGGTCTCGGTGGCCGACCCGAAGATCGCGATGGCTGCGAGGCCCAGCTCACGGGCGCGGTCGAGGCCGCGCTCGTTGGGCACGAGCGCGGGTCGTCGCCGGCCCGAGCCGTCGGGGCCGAGGCCCGCGAGGACCTCCTCGGCATCGCCCATCTGCGGCACCCATCGCGCCGGGACGAACGACGTCGTCTCGATGGTGCCGAGCCCCGCGGCCTCGAGGCGGCGGATGAACTCGACCTTGGTGGCGGCCGGGACGATGGTCTTCTCGTTCTGCAGCCCGTCGCGCGGACCGACCTCGTAGATCGTCACCTCCGGGGGCAGCCCCGTTGCCGCCTCGACCTGTGGGGATCGCATGCGCCCCATACTGTCACCAGCACGCTCCAGCCCCGGGCCGAGGTTCGCCTCGCGGTGGGGCACGACGGAATACCTCGACCCACGCTCGGAGTTGTCCCCACACGATGAATGACGGACCCCTGATCGTCCAGAGCGACAAGACCCTCCTCCTCGAGGTCGACCACCCGAACGCCGAGGCCGCGCGCCGCGCCATCGCGCCGTTCGCCGAGCTCGAGCGCGCCCCCGAGCACGTGCACACCTACCGCATCACGCCGCTCGGTCTGTGGAACGCCCGAGCGGCCGGCCACGACGCCGAGCAGGTCGTCGACGCGCTCATCACGCACAGCCGGTATGCCGTCCCCCACGCGCTGCTCGTCGACGTCGCCGACACGATGGACCGCTACGGCCGGCTCACCCTCACCAAGGAGGGCCTCACCGACAGCCCGGAGGGCACCCGACTCGTGCTGCGCACGACGGACCGGCCGGTGCTCGAGGAGGTGCTGCGGCACAAGAAGATCAAGCCGCTCACCGGTGAACGCCTCGACGACCTCGCCGTCGTCGTGCACCCGAGTGAGCGCGGCACCCTCAAGCAGGAGCTGCTCAAGGTCGGCTGGCCGGCCGAGGACCTCGCCGGCTACGTCGACGGCGAGGCCCACCCGATCGACCTGGACCAGGCCGACTGGCACCTGCGCCCCTACCAGCAGCACGCCGTCGACGGCTTCTGGCACGGCGGGTCCGGTGTCGTCGTCCTCCCGTGCGGCGCCGGCAAGACGCTCGTCGGTGCCGGTGCGATGGCCGCGGCGAAGGCGACGACCCTCATCCTCGTGACGAACACCGTCAGCGCGCGCCAGTGGAAGGACGAGCTGATCAGGCGCACGACGTTGACCGAGGAGGAGATCGGCGAGTACTCCGGCGCGCGCAAGGAGATCCGCCCCGTCACGATCGCGACCTACCAGGTGCTGACGACGAAACGGAAGGGTGCCTACGCGCACCTCGACCTGCTCGACGCCCGCGACTGGGGCCTCATCGTCTACGACGAGGTGCACCTGCTGCCCGCGCCGATCTTCCGCATGACGGCCGACCTCCAGGCGCGACGCCGGCTCGGCCTGACCGCGACCCTCGTGCGCGAGGACGGCCGCGAGGCCGACGTCTTCAGCCTCATCGGCCCCAAGCGCTTCGACGCGCCGTGGAAGGACATCGAGGCGCAGGGCTACATCGCTCCCGCCGACTGCGTCGAGGTGCGGGTGAGCCTCCCCGACGGCCAGCGGATGGCGTATGCCGTGAGCGAGCCGGAGGAGCGCTACCGCCTCGCCTCGTGCTCCGACGCGAAGCTCCCCGTTGTCGAGACGCTCGCGAAGCAGCACTCGGGCGAGCCGACCCTCATCATCGGCCAGTACCTCGACCAGCTCCACGAGGTGGCCGAGCGGCTCGGTGCGGACGTCATCACCGGTGAGACGACGGTCAAGGAGCGCCAGCGCCTCTACGACGCGTTCCGCACCGGCGAGATCACCACCCTCGTCGTCAGCAAGGTCGCGAACTTCTCGATCGACCTGCCGGAGGCGAGCGTCGCGATCCAGATCAGCGGCACCTTCGGCTCGCGCCAGGAGGAGGCGCAGCGGCTCGGTCGCGTCCTGCGGCCCAAGGGCGACGGGCGCACGGCGCACTTCTACACGATCGTCAGCCGCGACACGGTCGATGCGGACTTCGCGGCGCACCGCCAGCGCTTCCTCGCAGAGCAGGGCTACGCGTACCGGATCGTCGACGCCGACGACCTCTGAGTGAGTCCTCACGTCGCGATCGCGCGTCCGTCTCGTCCAGCGACCCGGTTAGGTAAGACACGCCTTACCTCTTACCATCGACCTCGTGGGAAAGCTCAAGGCCAAGGACGTGGCGAAGCTCAAGCCGAAGTCCAAGTGCTGCAAGGACAGCCCGCGGTGCACGAGGTGCCCCGTGGTGATCAAGCGACTGTGCGCGCAGGACTGCGCCTCGATGTGCGGCAAGGACTTCAAGAAGGCGCTCGCCAAGGCCCGCAAGCGCTGAGGACAGGGGGCCTCGTCCGGGCGCCCTGTCCAGGACCGTCCGCCGGACCTGTCCCGTGTGGCCTTCGGTGCAGGTGCGTTCCCAGCCAACTCCCAGCGAACACCCTGACACTGGGAGGGTGGACAGCCAGCCAGCGTCGACCCCGGAGGCGCGCCTCCTCGTCGTCGAGGACGAGCCGAACATCCGCGAGCTGCTCGCGACGTCCCTTCGCTTCGCCGGCTTCGAGGTCGAGACGGCCGGCGACGGCACGACCGCCCTCGCCATGGCGGCGGAGTCCGAGCCCGACCTCGTCGTGCTCGACGTCATGCTCCCGGACGTCGACGGCTTCGAGGTGACCCGGCGCCTGCGCGACCGCGGGCGCCAGCAACCGATCGTCTTCGTCACCGCGCGCGACGCCACGGGCGACAAGGTCCAGGGCCTCACGGTGGGCGGCGACGACTACGTCACCAAGCCGTTCAGCCTCGAGGAGGTCGTCGCCCGCATCCGGGCGGTGCTGCGCCGTACCCGCGGCCAGACCGACGACGGCGCGACGCTGCGCTTCCACGACCTGGAGCTCAACGAGGACTCCCACGAGGTGCGCCGGGCCGGCCGGGTCATCGACCTGTCCCCCACCGAGTTCAAGCTGCTGCGCTACCTGTTGCTCAACCCCAACCGGGTGCTCTCGAAGCTGCAGATCCTCGACCATGTCTGGGACTACGACTTCCGCGGGGAGTCCGGCATCGTCGAGTCCTACATCTCCTACCTCCGGCGCAAGATCGATGCCGACGGACCTTCACTCATCCACACCAAGCGCGGCGTGGGTTACGTTCTCCGGGTGCCCCCAGAGCTGACGAATCCCTGACCGGATGGGCGAGCTGACGGCCCCGGCGGCCGACGTGCCCCGCTCCGTCGGAGCCGTGAGCGGGCGTTCCCTCACGCGCCGCCTGAGGGCGATGCCGCTGCGCTGGCGACTGCTCGGGGTGACCCTCGGGCTCGTCGCCGCTGCCCTCGCCGTGACGGCGCTCACGGTCAGCGCCCTGCTGCGCGTCTACCTGCTCAACCAGGTCGAGCAGGAGCTGCACGTCTACGCCGCGAGCGTGGCCTCCTTCGAGGCGGCAGAGCTGAGCGAGACCCAGCCCCGGCTGCCCTCCGGCTTCACCGTGCGCACCATCGACATCGACGGCGGGAACGTCCACTCGCTCGGCGAGGCGGTCACCGAGCCCGACCGGGCCGACATCCCGGCCCTGCGCCCCGACGACCCCCGGGTGAGCGACCCCACGACGTTCCCGGTCGGTTCCGTCGGGAGCGACGCCACGTGGATCGCGCTCGCCCAGCTCGACCAGGCGCGGACCCACATCTACGTCTTCGCCCTCCCCCTGCACCCGCTCGACAGCACCGTCAACCAGTTCCTGCTCTACGCGACCGGCATCGGCGCCATCGCGCTGCTGCTCACGGGCGTCTGCGGCTGGTACCTCGTGCGCCGCACCTTCCGACCCCTGACCCGCATCGAGGACACCGCGGCCCAGATCGCCGTGGGCGACCTCACCCAGCGCGTCGACGTGCCCGACACCGACGACGAGGTCGCGTCGCTGTCCCGCTCGCTCAACTCGATGCTCGCCCGCATCGAGCAGAGCTTCGCCGTGCGGCAGGCCAACGAGGCGAAGATGCGCCGCTTCATCGCCGACGCGTCGCACGAGCTGCGCACCCCGCTCGCGGCCGTGGGAGGCTACGCCGAGCTCTACCGCCAGGGGGCGCTGCCGACGGCCGACGCCGTGACCGGTGCGATGGGTCGCATCGAGTCCGAGGCGCACCGGATGAGCGGCCTCGTCGAGGACCTGCTGACGCTCGCTCGCCTCGACGGCGAGCGTCCGCTCGAGCTGCAGACCGTCGACCTCGCCGTCCTGGCGGCCGATGCCGCCCAGGATGCCCGGACGATCGCGCCCGACCGGCACGTCCTCGCGACCGGCATCCACGGCCCCATCGAACCGACGGAGCTGGAGGCCGACGAGCTGCAGCTGCGCCAGGTCGTCACCAACCTCGTCACCAACGCGCGCGTCCACACCCCCGAGGGCACACCGATCGAGATCCTCGTCGGGCGCACGGACGCCGGCCACGTCGCCGTCCACGTCCGCGACCACGGCGCCGGGATCCCCCAGCCGGACCGGCAGAGCGTCTTCGAGCGCTTCTATCGCGCGGACTGGTCCCGCAGCCGTGGCAAGGGCGGCGGCAACGGACTGGGCCTCGCGATCGTCGAGGCGATCGTCGTCGCGCACGGTGGCCGCGTGACCGTCGAGGAGACCCCCGGAGGCGGGGCGACCTTCGTCGTCGTGCTCCCGGTCCGGCCGGGCCGCAGCGGTGATCGCCATCACACAGGCACGGCTCAAGGCACAGCGGATTCCTAGGAACACCACAACCGGGTCCAAAGCTGGGTAGATGTGATGGGGGACAACAGACACGAGCGAGGAGGAGCCATGACCCTGGCACCTGAGGACCACACCCAGCAGATCCCGCAGGGCGGCTACTACAGCCAGTCCGCACCCCCCACGCCACCGGCGCCGCCGACGCCGCCCCTGGGCGAGGGCAGCCGCCCGGCGCCCAGGCGTGAGAGCCGTGTCGGACAGACCGTGGGCGTCGCGCTCCTGGCGGCCGTCCTGGCGAGCGGTGGCACGTATGCCGTGACGCAGCTCGACGGCCAGGGCACCGCCGCCCCGACGACCTCCTCCGCCTCGACGACGACCCAGAACCAGAACACGTCCCCGACCGTCGTGCAGGGCAACGCCTCGGCTCCCGACTGGACAGCCGTCGCCGCCGCCGTCTCGCCGAGCGTCGTCAGCATCAACGTGACGACGCAGCAGGGCTCGGGCGCCGGCTCCGGTGTCGTCTTCGACGGCCAGGGCCACGTCCTCACCAACAACCACGTCGTCGAGGGCGGGGGCGGCAACGGCGCCATCACGGTGACCCTGAGCGACGGCCGCACGTACGCCGCCACCGTCGTCGGGACCGACCCGTCGACCGACCTCGCCGTCATCAAGCTGACCGACGCCCCCAAGGACCTGAAGCCGATCACCCTCGGTGACTCCGAGGCGCTCAAGGTCGGCGACCCGGCCATGGCGGTCGGCAACCCCCTCGGCCTCTCGGGCACCGTCACGACGGGCATCGTCTCGGCGCTCAACCGCCCGGTCAGCACCGGCACGTCGAGCGAGTCGCCCTTCGGGCAGCAGCAGTCGTCGGGTGACGAGGTCGTGACGAACGCCATCCAGACGTCGGCAGCCATCAACCCGGGCAACTCCGGTGGCGCGCTCGTCAACGCCAAGGGTGAGCTCATCGGCATCAACAGCTCGATTGCGTCGCTGGGCCAGGGCGCGGGCGGCCAGAGCGGCAACATCGGCATCGGCTTCGCCATCCCCGTCAAGGAGGCCAAGTCGATCGCCGACCAGCTCATCAAGAGCGGCAAGGCCGAGCACGCCTTCCTCGGCGTCAGCACCCGTGACACCGTCGTGGCCGACGGCACCGCCAAGCGGGCCGGCGCCCAGGTCGTCTCGGTCAGCGGGAGCACTCCCGCGGCGAACGCCGGCATCAAGAACGGCGACGTCATCATCGCCGTCGACGGCCAGCGCATCGACTCCGCGACCGCCCTCGTGGCCCAGATCCGCGAGATGACGGCCGGCGACAAGACCACTCTGACGGTGATCCGTGGCGGCGCCCGTCAGGACGTCCCCGTCACGCTCGCCGTCAAGCCGGCCGCCTCCAGCTGACGGACCTCCTCGGCCTCGCCCCGCACACGGACAGGGTGACGATCCCCCGGACGTGAGGGGGCGGCGCCGGGTCCGCCCCTCGTATGCCGTCGGGTTCGCGCCCGTCCCCGCCACCGGCTCCCGGCGGCTCGGACGGTCGCCCACCCGGCGGCATACGTTCTGTGCACGCACCGCTGCGGATTGGGGCGGTACCGGCGACGCACGTACCCTTGCGCGGTGAGTGAGACCGAGAACGAGCTGGACCCCGCCGCCGTCGTGCACCTCGACCCCGAGGACGTCGCGACGGCGGTTCGGGTGCTCGCCCTGGCACCGTCGCTCGAGATCGACGACCCGGACCTCGAGACGCTCAAGCGGGCCGCGTCGCTGCTGTACAAGCGGCTCAAGAAGGACCGCCGCAACGCGAAGACGTGGGCCGAGCGCAAGGCCGACCGACAGGTCATCGAGTCGACCGCCACCGGATCGCCGATGCGGATCGACGACGAGACCAAGGGAATCCCTCTCGTGTCCAACGCCACCGGTGCGTTCGCCGGCGAGCTGGTGACCCCGCGCGGCTGCTACATCTGCAAGAACGACTACACGCTCGTGGATGCGTTCTACCACTGGCTCTGCCCCGCCTGCGCAGCCCGCTCCCACGCGAAGCGCGACCAGCGCACCGACCTCTCGGGCAGGCGCGCGCTGCTCACCGGCGGCCGCGCGAAGATCGGGATGTACATCGCCCTGCGCCTGCTCCGCGACGGCGCCCACACGACGATCACGACGCGCTTCCCCAAGGACGCGATGCGTCGCTTCTCGGCGATGGAGGACTCGGCCGACTGGATCCACCGGCTCAAGATCGTCGGCATCGACCTGCGCGACCCCACGCAGGTCGTCGCCCTCGCCGACGAGGTGTCGGCCGCAGGCCCCCTCGACATCCTCATCAACAACGCCGCCCAGACGGTCCGCCGCTCCCCCGGGGCCTACAGCAACCTGGTCGAGCTCGAGTCGGCACCGCTGCCGGACGGCGTGGTGCTCCCCGAGATGGTGACCTTCGACCGGATCAGCGAGGCGCACCCCGCCTCGATCGCCGGTGCCCTCGGCAGCCACGCCATCGCGCACCACGACGGCGAGTCGGTCGAGCACGCCATCGCCGCGCACAGTGCGGCGTCGATGACGGCGCTCGCCCTCACGGCAGGTCACGCCAGTCTGGAGGCCCACCGGGCCGGCACCGCCGTCGACGCCGGTGGCCTGCTGCCCGACCTGCAGCGGACGAACTCGTGGACCCAGAAGGTCGAGGAGGTCGACCCCCTCGAGCTGCTCGAGGTGCAGCTGTGCAACTCGACGGCGCCCTTCATCCTCGTCTCGCGCCTGCGCCCGGCGATGCGCGCCGCGGTCGCAGCCGGAGCACGACGGGCCTACGTCGTCAACGTGTCGGCGATGGAGGGCCAGTTCTCCCGTCGCTACAAGGGGCCCGGCCACCCGCACACGAACATGGCCAAGGCTGCGCTCAACATGATGACCCGCACAAGCGCGGGTGAGATGTTCGAGAGCGACCGCATCCTCATGACCGCTGTCGACACCGGCTGGATCACCGACGAACGGCCCCACGACGAGAAGCTGCGCATCGCCGCCGAGGGCTGGCACGCCCCGCTCGACCTCGTCGACGGCGCCGCGCGCGTGTACGACCCGATCGTCCGCGGCGAGGCCGGCGAGGACCTCTACGGCTGCTTCGTCAAGGACTACGAGCCCAGCCCCTGGTGACGCCCGCGCGTCGATCTCGTCCCTGCCGGGGTATGCTGTCCGGCCGGTTCCCGGCGTAGCGTCCGGTCCATGATCACCGCCGTTCACAACCTCGTCTACTCCGACGACGCCGCCGCGACGCGCGCCTTCTTCCGCGACGTGCTGCGGTGGCCGCACGTCACCGACGCCGCGACGACCCCGGGGGCGTCAGGGGCGGATGCCTGGCTCATCTTCGGCACCGGCCCGAGTGAGCTCGGTGTGCATCCCACCCGCGGGCCGGAGGGCTCGACGTGGAGCGCGCCACGCCACCACGCGATCTCGCTCATGTGTGACGACCTCGAGGCGACGATGGCTGACCTCGCCTCGCGTGGTGCGACCTTCACGTCGGAGCCGGCCGACCACGGCTACGGACTCGTCGTCATGCTTGCCGTGCCCGGTGCGGACGACATCCAGCTCTACGAGCCGAGGCACCCCACCGCCTATGACCACTGATCCCTCTCGGCTCCGGGCGCCGGAAGTCCTCCTCGACGTCATCGAGGGGCGCAGCGGCGGTCAGAGGAGCTTGGCGTACCAGACCTCGGCGTAGAACGCGTCCGAGAAGGCCGGCACCTCGACCCAGCCGTGGCGGGCGTAGAGGGAGCGGGCCTCGACGAGGTCGCGGCGGGTGTCGAGCCGCATCTGCGCGACACCCCAGACGCGAGCCACCTCCTCGGCCGTCAGCAGCAGGCTGGTCCCGAGGCCGGTGCCACGCAGCCCGGGACGCACGAACATCCGTCGCAGCTCGGCGACGCGCGAGCCCCAGGCGTCGCGCGTGAGTCGCAGGCCGACGCACCCGGCCAGGAAGGTGTCGTGGTCTGCGCTGCGAGCCACGATGAAGACGCCGGTGGGCGGCGCCAGGTCGTCGTTGCGCATTCGGGGGAAACCGGTCTCGATCTCCTCCTCGGTCGAGTCCCGGCCCTCCTCCCGCTGGTACCAGCGGTCACTCACCTCGATGTAGTAGGCGCGCAGCAGCGCCTCGCTCTCGGCCGACGCGACGTCGCCGAGCTCGATGACCCAGTCGGTCGAGCGGTCGTCGGTCACGTCGCCGGGTCGCCGGGACGGCCGGGGGCCGGAGGGACCGTGATCGCCACGCCCTCGGCGACGACCTCCGTCATCAGGGCGATGAGGTCACGGCGACGCCGGCCGGGCTCGGCGGCATACGTCGACGGGCCGTCGGGATGCTCGCGCACCCGCAGGCCCTCCTCGACGATCTCGCGGTGGTGCGGGTAGGCCTCCCGCGCCCAGCGGCCCGCGCCGGACTTCGACGTGGGCCGCCCGGTCACGAGCAGGTGGACGAGTCGCGGGGCCCCCAGGGCGCCCCACTCGGCGGCCTGCGGCAGCGACGCCTCTCGCGGGTGGTGCTCCATCGCCTCGAGCTGCGACCGCCAGAAGGTGTCGAGGTTCTGGCGGGTCGAGTCGTGCAGGGCCCTGTCGTCGCTCCAGATCGCGATATCCCGGAGCTCCTTGCCGCGCAGGGTGATTCCGTGGTCACGCAGCTCGCGCCACGTGATGTCCTTGACGTCGCAGTGCGTGCCGACGTCGAACCAGTGGTGCAGCACCCCGGGGTGCTCGGGCACATCGTCAGGACGCCCGGCGAGGTCACCCTCGACGACGTAGAAACCGTCGTACTCCGGTGCGGGCCAACGCTTCTCGATCTCGGCATGCACCTGACGGAGCACGTCGACGTCCTCGTCGGTCGGCCGGCGACTCGTGACCGCGACGAAGTCGATGTCGCTGCCGTCGTGGAACTCCCCCTCGAAACCGATCGACCCGTGCAGGTGCAGACCGTCGAGCAGCCCGGGCAGACGCTCGTCGAGGAGCTCGGCATGGGCCTCGGTCACCGCGCGGACGACCTCCGGGAGCTCCTCGCGGGTCGGCGTCGCCACGACGGTCAGACCGTCGCGCCGAACGTCGCCTGCGATGCCAGCGCCTCTCGCAGCTCGGCATCGGCGTCGACGAGTGAACGGTGCACCGCCGGGGTCAGGTCGTCGCGGGAGATGGCCTCGGCACTCAGCCGTGCCGTCTCGTCGGTGAAGACCCGCGGGAAGGCCACGAGGACGACGCGCGACAGGGCGTCCTCCCCGACCCAGCCCGACATCGCGGGAACGTCGACGAAGTAGCGCGGCACGTAGTCGGCCACGAGTGCGTCGTCCGGTGACACCCAGAAGCCACGCGCGAGGTGCACCATCTCGTAGTTGGAGCGTCCTTGACGGCCGGTCAGCTGCTCCCACGCCCACGCCTTGGCCTTCGCCTCGGGCAGGCTCGCACGACATGCGAGCGCGTTGAGCCCGCCCTGCAGCGTGTCGTCCTTGGCGCGGAAGGCCTCGATCTCCGTGACACCGATGAGCCCGCGCGCCGCGAGGTTGCGCACGACGATCCAGCGGAAGTCGCCGTCGTCCTCGAGACCGGCCGGCAGGCCGCGGCCGTCGGCCCAGGCGCGCAGGAGCCCCTCGTCGTCGCTCGTCCCGGCGACGAGTCGGGCCGCCGCCAGGGACTCGGTCGTGCCGGCAGCGGCCCGCTCGAGCAGGCCGGTGCCGGCACGGTCGAGGCGACTCATCGCCGCCTCCTGGGACGGGCGCGGCACGAAGTACGGCACGATGCGGTGCTCGGCGTAGCCCGCGACACGCGTCAGGATCGAGGAGTTCGTCTCGCTCGGCCACGCGTGGTCGAAGACGTCGAGGAACGCGTCGGGCGAGACGGTCGCGCCGTGGACACCGTCGATGAGCGAGGACCACACGACGGCGCGGGCCTGCTCGTCGGGGATCTGCGCGAGCTGGGACGGCAGCGCGGCCACCGTGGAGTCCGACAGGCGCACGCGTGCCCACGTGAGGTCGGACGCGTTCGGCACGACGACGGCGGCCTCCGGGGTGCCCTCGAGCTCGGCGAGGGTCGTCTCCGGGCCGGTGACGGTCGTCGAGACCCGCCCGAGCTCGCGCCCGTCGGTCCACCCGGCGACGTCGAAGGCGTGCGGCCGGTCGGCCGGACGGTCGGCCGGGGTCTCGCGGAGCACGACCGCGGACTCGATCACGCCGCCCTGCTCCTGCACGTCGACCGAGAGGGTGTCACGGTCGGCCGTGAGCAGCCAGGCCCGCGACCACGCGTCGAGGTCCTTGCCGCTCGCCGTCTCGATCGCGCCGAGGAAGTCGGCGAGCGTGCCGTTGCCGTACGAGTGGTCGGTGAGGTAGGCCCGCACGCCCGCGATGAACTGGTCGTCGCCGACGTACGCGATGAGCTGGCGCAGCGTGGCGGCGCCCTTGGCATAGGAGATGCCGTCGAAGTTCTGCAGCGCGCTCTGGGCGTCGAGTGCCTCGACACCGGCGACGGGGTGCGTCGACGGGGAGCGCTCGGCGCCGTAGCCCCACACCTTGCGCACGATCGAGGAGTCGACCCACGCGTCGGTGTACTCGGTCGCGTCGACGAGGCAGCGGTGCGACATGTACTCGGCGAACGACTCGTTGAGCCAGAGGTCGTCCCACCACTTCATCGTCACGATGTCGCCGAACCACATGTGCGACATCTCGTGGCTGACCGTGTTGGCGCGGGTCAGCAGCTCGTCACGGGTCGCGGCGCCGCGGTAGAGGTACTGGTCGCGGAAGGTGACGCAGCCGGGGTTCTCCATCGCGCCCGCGTTGAACTCCGGTACGAAGACCTGGTCGTACTCCCCGAACGGGTAGCGGATGCCGAAGAGGCCGTGGAAGTAGTCGAACGACCGCTTCGTCACGTCGAACAGCTCGGCCGCGTGCCGCTCGAGCGGCTCCCGGAGCGAGGCCCGTGCGTGGATGCCGAGCGGTATGCCGTCGTGCTCGTCGCGCACGGAGACGTACGGTCCCGCGCACACCGTCACGAAGTACGTCGCGAGCGGCTTCGTCGTCGCCAGGGTCCAGGTACCGTCGCCGGTCCGGGTGGCGGCACCGTTGCCGATGACGGTCCAGTCGAGCGGCGCGTGGACCGTCACGTCGTAGGGCGCCTTGAGGTCGGGCTGGTCGAAGCACGCGTAGACGCTGGGTGCGGCGTCGAGGAAGAGGTGGCCGTAGACGTAGTCCCGGTCGTCAGCCGGGTCGGTGGCCCGGTGCAGGCCCTGGCCGTCGTGGCTGTAGGCCATCGTCGCGGCGACGACGAGCTCGTTGTCGGCGACGAGACGCGGCAGCGGGAGCCGGCCGTCGACCACGGCGGCCGGGTCGAGCGGCTCGCCGTTGAGGGTGATGCTCTCGACGGCGCGGGCCTTGAGGTCGACCCAGGAGGCGGCGCCGGGCTCGGCGCACGCGAACCGGACGCTGGTGCGCGAGCCGAAGACCTCGGCACCCTGGTCGAGATCGAGCTCGACGGCATACGACGTGACGGTGATCAGCGAGGATCGCTCGCGGGCTTCGGCCAGGGTGAGACTACGCATGGGACCGAGCCTGCCAGATCGGCAGGCCTGCCGTCGCCACGGTCATCCCCGTCCTCCGCGCAACGGCCGGATCAGCGGTGGAGCGGACCGCCCGCCATGCTCTCGAGGCGCGCGATGCGCTGGTCCATCGGCGGGTGCGTCGAGAGGAACCGCGTGACGTCCTGCGCCCGGAAGGGGCTGGCGATCATCATGTGGCTCGCATTGACGATGTCCTGCGACGGCGCCAGTGGTGCGCGCGCGACGCCGGACTCGAGCTTGCGCAGGGCCGACGCGAGGGCGAGCGGGTCGCCGGTCAGCTTCGCGCCGTCCTCGTCGGCGTCGTACTCGCGCGTGCGGCTGATCGCCATCTGGATCATCATCGCGGCCATCGGCGCGAGCAGGCTCATCGCCAGCAGCGCGAGCGGGTTGGGACGGTCCTCGTCGGAGCCGCCGCCGAAGATGCTCGTGAACATCAGCATCTGGCCGATCGAGGTGATGACACCAGCGACCGCTGCGGCGACCGAGCTCGTGAGGATGTCGCGGTTGTAGACGTGCATGAGCTCGTGCCCGAGGACGCCACGCAGCTCGCGCTCGTCGAGGAGGCCGAGGATGCCTTCGGTGCAGCAGACGGCGGCGTTCTGCGGGTTGCGGCCGGTCGCGAAGGCGTTCGGCGCCGGAGTCGGGCTGATGTAGAGCCGGGGCATCGGCTTGCCGGCGGCGGTGGAGAGCTCACGGACGATGCGGTACATCGCCGGCGCCTGCGCCTCGGAGACCGGGTAGGCGTGCATGGCGCGGATGGCGAGCTTGTCGCTGTTCCAGTAGCCGTAGAAGGTCATCGCGACACCGATCAGCGCGAAGACCCAGATGAAGCGCCCACCGCCGACGAGCGCGCCGATCCCGAGCAGGAGTGCCCAGATGCCGCCGAAGAGGGCGGCGGTCTTGAGCCCGTTGAAGTGGTTGTGCATGTCGAGTGAACGACCGGCTCGCGCACGGCGTTCCCGCTGGGAGCGGGCTGGGAGTCGGCCCGGGAGCCGGCCCCGGCACCGGTGTGACCGAGATCTCGGACCGGACGTAGTTGAATCGACAACTCGACAACTACACGGCGTAGTAGTTTGACGGTGTTGGGGAAAACCGACATCCCATCCGATGAAAGTAGCGAATGATGCGCAAGACACTCGACCGGTTGATCTCTTGGACCGGCCTCATCATGGCCGTCGTGCTCGCCGTGGCCGGCGCCCTCCTGATCTACGCGAGCAGCTTCGTGGCCAGCAACGTCAAGGAGCAGCTGAGCCAGCAGAACATCACGATGCCGGCAGCCGCAGCTCTCGAGACCCAGGACCAGAAGGACGCGCTGCTCGAGTTCGCCGGCCAGAAGATGGAGACCGGCGCCCAGGCCAAGGCGTTCGCGGACCACTACATCCTCGTGCACATGAACACCCAGTCGAACAACAAGACCTACTCCGAGGTGTCGGCCGAGTACCTCAAGGCCGCCAAGGACCCGAGCGCCGACCCGGCACAGGTGAAGACGCTCGGCGACCTGCGGGAGAGCCTCTTCATGGGCAACACCCTGCGGGGCCTGCTCCTCAACGCCTACGCCTTCGGCACCATGGGCACGATCGCCCTGTACGCCGGCATCGGCGCCCTCATCGGAGCCGCCCTCCTGCTCGCCCTCGGCCTGCTGGGCCTGCGCCACGCGAGGACCGTCGAGGACACGGCGCCCGAGCGAGCGGTCGCCACCCGAGCGGTCCCCCAGAACGCCTGACCCGCCGCACCGTCCGGTACGAACGTCGCCCGACGCGCGGAGACCAGGACGGCCGCACGACGACCCCGAGGCCCATGCCTCGGGGTCGTCGTCGTCAGCCGAGGAGGCGCAGCAGCAGGTCGGGCTGGACACTCACGACGACCAGCACGGCGGAGGCGAGCACGAGGCCCGCGACCATGGCCGGACGACGTCGGCCCGACCGGGCACCGCTCCGGGCCCGTGCGATGTCGGGTTCGCCGTCGGACTCGCCGTCGGGTGCGGTGATGACGGCGCGGAGCCAGCGCAGGTAGACGGCGACACCGATGACGGCGTTGACCGCCGCGACGACCGCGAGCCAGACCCAGCCCTCGGCGACGACCGGCCGCAGGGCCGTGACCTTGCCGACGAGCCCGATGACGCCGGGCGGGAGGCCTGCGAGCGAGGTCAGCGCGAGAGCGAGGGCGCCGGCGCGCCAGGGGTGGCGCTGCCACAGTCCCTCGTAGGCGGCGATGGAGCGGCCGTCGCCGGGCCGGTCCTGCAGCGTGACGGCGACGACGGCGAAGGCCACGAGAGTCGCGACGACATAGGTGAGCAGGTAGGTCGCGCTCGCGCCGACCCCGAGCGCCGAGATGCTGACGAGCGGCAGCACGACCCAGCCCGCCTGCGCGACCGTCGACCACGCGAGCAGGCGCACGACGTCGTCCTGGCGCAGGGCCATGACGTTGCCGAGCGTCATGCTGAGCGACGCGAGCACCGCGATCGACAGGAGGGCGGGCGTCCCGAGCGCCGCCACGGCCCGCAGCACGACGAGCAGCGCTGCGAGCGCGGCGACCTTGGAGACCGTGGCGAGGAAGGTCGCGATGGGCACGGACGAGCCGGCATATGCCGTGGGCGTCCACGCGTGGAAGGGCACGAGCGAGAGCTTGAAGCCGACCCCGGCGATGACGAGGACCGTGGCCAGACCGACCACCCCGGCGGACGTGGACGGGAAGACGACGGTGGACGGGCCTCCGGGAGCCGCCGTGAACGCGCCCCCCGACGAGAGCGCTGCGTCCGGGGTGAGGAACGGGCTGCCCGTCGCCGTGAACCAGAGCGCCACCCCGAGCACGAGCAGGGCGAAGGAGACGAGGGACGTCACGAGCAGCTGCGTGGCGCCTGCCACGGCAGACCGTCGACCCGAGAGCGCCACGAGCGCGATGACGGGCAGGGTCGCGAGCTCGAGGGCGATGAGCCAGGTCCCGACGTCACGGCTGGCCGCCACGACGACGGTGCCGGCCAGCGCCGCGAGGAGCAGCACGGCCTCGACCGGCTCACGGGTGCTGTCGGCGGGGCGGCGACGGCGTGTGGCGGGCCAGGCGAGAGCGATGCAGACGAGGGCCGAGATCGCGGCGGCGAGCTGGAGGGTGCCGCCGAGGGCGTCCGCCTGCCAGAGGCACACCTGCGACACGCCGTCGATGGTCGGCGCCGCGCCGGCGGCGACGTCACGACCGGTGAGGCAGAACGTCTCGCGCGTCGACCCGCCGCCCAGCGCGAGCCCGGGCACGGCCGCGGCCGCGGCTCCGAGCGCGGCCAGCCCGGCGATGGCGTACGGCACGCGACGCAGGCGGGGGTTGACGAGGTCCACGGCGAGCACCAGGACGAGGCCCGCGACCGGCAGGAGCGCCGGCAGGAGGGTCGCGTAGTCGATGGCGAGGCCGTTCACGGCGACACGCCCAGACCGGACAGCAGGCCCGTCGTGGCGGTATCCGAGAGACCGAGCAGCAGGTGTGGCAGCACCCCGAGCACGACGATGACGACCACGAGGACCATGACGACAGCCCAGCGCGGGCCTCGTGCGTCAGCGACCGGCTCGGCGGCAGCGCCCACGGCCGCGTCGCTGCCCTCCCCGGCCCAGACGATCCGGGCGACGCGCAGCGCGTAGGCCGCCGCGAGCGCGAGTCCCACGGCGCCGAGCACGACGCAGGCGCGCAGGAGCGCGACGGGACGGTCGGGCGCGGGCGACCACGCGGCATACAACGCGAGGAACTCACCCCAGAAGCTGACGAGGCCGGGGAGCCCCAGCGCTGCGGCCAGGCCGACGACGAGCGCCAGTCCGAAGCGAGGAGCCTTGTCGCGCAGGGCCGCACGGGCCACGTGCAGGTCGGAGGACCCCCACTGCTCCTTGAGGTCACCGACGACGAAGAAGAGCAGGGCGGCGACCACACCGTGCGCGATGTTGCCGAAGAGCGCCGCCTGCAGGCCCGTCTCGCTGCCCGAGGCGATCGCGAGCGCCACGAAGCCCATGTGCGCCACCGAGCTATAGGCGATGAGCCGCTTGAGGTCGCGCTCGACGAGGCAGGCCAGGCCTCCCCAGAGGATGCCGACGACGCCGAGGAGCGCGAGCACCGGGCTCAGCCGGGCCACGCCCTCGGGGACGGTGGGGACGGCGAGCCGGACGATGCCGTAGGTGCCCATCTTGAGCAGCACGGCCGCGAGCAGCACCGAGCCGGCCGTGGGCGCGATGGTGTGGGCCGAGGGCAGCCACGTGTGCAGCGGCCACAGCGGCACCTTGATGCCGAGCCCGAGCAGCAGCATCGCGGCGATCGCGACCTGGAGCGGACGCGAGAGGCCCGCACCGTGGCGCTCTGCGAGGACGGCGAGGTCGCTCGTGCCCTGGTGGTGGACGAGGAAGAGGATGCCGACGAGCATCAGCGTCGAGCCAAGCACCGTGAAGAGGACGAAGCGGCCGGCCGCGTCGGCCCGGGTCTCGTCGGCCACGTGGTCGTCACCGAAGCGGCGCACGAGCACCCACATCGGCACGAGGACCACCTCGAAGGCGATGAAGAAGAGGATGGCGTCGCGCGCCATGAACGTCGCGAGGGCCCCCGCCTCGACGAGCAGGACGCAGCCGAGGAAGGTCGACCCGGTGCCTCCCCTGGGGATCGGACCGGAGAGGGCGTGGGCGACCACGGCGACGGTCAGCAGGGCGGTGAGCAGCACGAGCGCCGCCGAGACGCCGTCGACACCGAAGTGCCACCGGACGCCGAGCGAGCGGATCCACGGCACGTCGACCTCGTGGCGGCCGGAGACGACCACGACAGCGAGGACGGCTGTGACGACGGTGGATCCGAGCGCGATGCCGCGCTCGACCGTGGACTCACCGGGGATCGCGATCAGGGCGATCGCCGCGAGCAGCGGCAGCAGGAGCATGAGGGTCAGCGCCATGCGGTCACCCCCAGGACGGCGACGAGCACGACACCCGCGAGCAGGCTGAGCAAGGACAACGACGGCACGGCGCGGTGGCCGCGCTCCCCCGCCCGGCCGGCGGCTCGCGCCACGACGGCCGTCGCGCGTGGGTAGGCGTCGACGACGTCGCGGTCGAGCACCACGACGAGACGCGCGACCGCGGTGACGGCCCGGCCGATTCCGACGTATGCCGTGTCGACGCCGAAGCCGCGCACGGCTGACTCGCGGACACGGACGGGGATGCGGTCGGCCACGTCGAGGCGACCGCGGTCGCTGACGGACCACACGGCATACGCGGCGCCGGCGACGAGCAGCAGGGACAGCAGCGAGCTCACGAGGCCGAGGTGGAGGCCGCCGCGCAGGGTGGTGAGGAAGAGGGTGCCGACGAGGGTCAGTGCCGCGAGCACCGACACGACGAGCGCGGCCGAGAGCGTGATCGCCGCGTGGCCGTGGGCGTGCACGCGCTCGACCTCGGCGTCGTCGGCGCTGTCGGCGGTGGTCACGACCGCGACGTGCTCTTCGGCGACGACTGCCGGGGCGGCTTCGGGTAGCTCACCCGACGCCGCCACCGCCGTGTCGAGGAGCAGCCAGGCCCGGGCGCAGTAGGCGGCCGTGAGCGCGACGGTGACGAAGAGCGCGACGACGACGAGCCAGGCGCGCAGGCCGCCCCCGGCCGTCGCGCCCTCGAGCGCTGCGTCGATGACGGTGTCCTTGGTGAAGAAGCCGATGAGCGGCGGCACCCCGGCGAGGGCGGCGAAGCCCATCCCCATCGACCACCGCAACGCGCCGGTGGGGCGCAGCCGGCCGCGCAGGGCCGCGAGGGCGGTCGCACCGGCGAGGACGGAGAGCCAGCCGGCGCCGAGGAAGAGCAGCGCCTTGAAGAACGCGTGACCGATGAGCTGCGAGATGCCGGCGCCCGGACCGAGCTCGGCGGGCGCCGCGGCCAGGGCGGAGAGCATGATGGCGACCTGGCTCAGGGTCGAGTAGGCGAGCATCCGCTTGAGGTCGGTCTGTGCCAGCGCGAGCATGGCGGCATAGACCATCGTCACGGCGGTCAGGACGGCGAGCAGCGTGCGCGCACCGTCGTGCTCGGCGTAGAGGCTGAAGAGGCGCGCGATGACGTAGGTTCCCGCCGCGACCATGGTCGCCGCATGGATGAGGGCCGAAGCAGGGGTCGGGCCCTCCATGGCGTCGGGAAGCCAGTCGTGGAAGGGCACGAGACCGGACTTGCCCGCGACGCCGATGATGATGCCGACGAGGCCGACGGTCAGCAGCGTGTCGTCACCGCTCGCCGTGAGCACCGCCATGAGGTCGGTGGAGCGGGCCTGCACCGAGAGCGCCACGATGCCGACGACCATGGCGATGTCGGCCACGCGCGTGACGAGAAAGGCCTTGTAGGCGGCCCGTCTCGCCGCCGGGCGCTCGCTGTCGTGGCCGATGAGCAGCCACGAGCACCAACCCATGACCTCCCAGCCGATGAGCAGGAGGACGAGGTCGCCCGACTGGACGAGGAGCAGCATCCCGGACGCGAAGAGCGAGACGGTCGCGGCGAACTGGCCGTAGCGAGGGTCGTCGCGCAGGTACCACGCCGTGAAGACCTGGATGCCCAGCACGACGAGCGCGACGACGAACGCGACCAGTCCGGAGAGGCGGTCCGACAGCAGGTGCAGCGGTACCGACAGGTCACCGAGCGGGAGGCTGCCGATGGTGGTGATGTCGGCGGTGCGCGACGGGGCGACCCACTGGACGAGTCCGAGCACCGCGACACAGGCCGACACCGCGACCGCGATGACCGAGGCGAGGCTTCGCTGGCGCCGGGCGAGCAGCCCTGCCAGGGCCGCCAGCGCCGGGAGCACGACGATCATCCGCACGATCCAGCTCACGACGTGGCCTCCCGCGCCGCCGCTGCAGCCTCGCGCCCGGTCTCGGGGGCAGCGACGGCGGCGTCGCGCGCGTCGGCGTCGGGGGCGTCGGCGACGTCCGCCTCGTCGGCGCGCTCCTCCGGGGTGTCGTCGGTGAGGTCGGGTACCGCGGTGAGGTCGATGTGTCCCGAGCGGCGGAACATCACGAGGATGATCGCGAGTGCCACGGTGATCTCGGCCGCGGCGATGGTGATGACGAAGAGCGTCAGCACCGGTCCGGCCGAGAGGGGTGCGCCGGGGCGCGATCCAGCCGTGACGAGCAGCAGGTTGGCGGCGTTGAGGACGAGCTCGACCCCGATGAGCACGAGGACGGCGTTGCGGCGGGCGAGGACTCCGTAGACACCGAGCCCGGCGAGCAGCGCCGCGAGGGCGGCGGGCAAGGAGAGGTGGATCATCGGCGCTCGCCCGCCGGCGCGCCCGCGGTGACGGGGCGGCGATCCTCGGCGCCCTCACGGTGCAGGACCAGCCGCGACACGGCGAAGGCGCCGATGAGCGCGACCAGGAGCAGCACCGAGAGCAGCTCGAAGGGCCAGACCCACGTGCCGAAGACGGCCTGCGCCACCTCCGGCGTCGTCGTGGTCGGGGTGTCGAGATCGGCCGTCGCTCCGGAGAAGAGCGGGAGCAGCAGCGACCCGAGCAGCACGGTCGTCGCGGCTCCGAGCAGGGCGCCGGCGACGCGCTGCCACCACGGGGTGTCGATCTCGGCATGAGGACCGATCGGGGCCCGGGTCAGCATGAGCGCGAAGAGCACGAGCACGACGATGGCGCCGACGTAGACGAGCAGCTGGACCAGGCCGACGAGCTCCTGACCCAGGACGAGGTAGGCGCCCGCCAGGGAGCCGAGGGACACCAGCAGCCAGAGGGCCGCGTGGACGACGTGCTTCGTCGTCACCGACAGCAGCGCCGACAGGGCCGTCACAACACCGACGGCGGTGAAGACGAGGTCGCGGGTCGTCACTCGCGCTCCTCGTCGGTCGACACCGTGGGCAGCACCTGCGTCGAGTCCCCCTGTGCCGAAGCCTGGTCCGCAGCCTCCTCGGCCTGCGCGCCGTCGGCGGGTGGGAGGAGCGCGGACTGCTCCGCCGCCGGCTGGCTCGCCGTGCGCCCGGCCGCCGCGGGCATGACCCGCGTCTGCTCGGCCTCGGGCGCCGGTACGGCGGTCGCCGACGTGGCCTCCCGTCGCACCCGGGCGGGGCGGGCAGCGGCGCCGGCCCCACGCGTACCACCCGCGGCGCCGGCCACCCCGGCGGAACCCCGAGGAGGTTTGGCGGCGGCCGTCACCTCGGCGGGGTCGGCGCTCCCCGGGTCGAGCGCCGGAGGTGCCGGGACGGTGGCCATCCAGGCGCCGAGGCGGTCCTTCTCGTGGAGCAGGTCGCGGATGTCCAGCTCGGCGTACTCGAACTCGGGGCTCCAGTGCAGGGCGTCGAAGGGGCAGACCTCGATGCAGATCCCGCAGTACATGCAGAGCGAGAAGTCGATGGCGAAGCGGTCGAGGACGTTGCGCTGACGCGCACGTCCCCCCGGCGTCGTCGGAGGCAGCTCCTCCTTGTGCGAGTCGATGTAGATGCACCAGTCGGGGCACTCACGGGCACAGAGCATGCAGGAGGTGCAGTTCTCCTCGGTCAGCGCGATGACGCCACGCGACCGCGGCGGCAGCGCGGGCGAGACGTCGGGGTACTCGGCCGTGTGCGTGTGCCGCGTCAGCGACCTCGCCGTCGTGGCGAGCCCCTTGACGAGCCCCGGCAGCATGCCGTCAGCCACGCCTCCCCACCTCCCCCTCCACCGTCGAAAGGCCAAAGTCTGCGCCCACCGCACCGTCGAGAGGCCAAAGTTCGTGGGGTCGGCGCGGTCGAGAGGTCAGTTTGGCCGGGACGGGTCCTGGCCACTCGACGGTCCGGGGGCCGCGAAGTTCGGCCACTCGACGGTGATGGGGCCGCAGAGTTCGGCCTCTCGACGAGCCAGAGGCCGCGAAGTCTGGCCTCTCGACGGAGGTGGGGCCGCAGACTTTGGCCTCTCGACGGTGGCGGGGCCGCAAAGCTTGGCCTTTCGACGGTGGGGTCATGGGTGAACCACCACCCCGACGGCGGTCAGCGCTAGCTGGAAGAGCGCCATCGGCACGAGCCACATCCACGCGAGGCGCTGCAGCTGGTCCTCGCGCATGCGCGGCCAGGACACCCGCAGCCAGATGACGACGACCGCGACGAGGAAGCCCTTGAGCAGGGTCCAGAGCCAGCCGAGCCACTCCTCGAGAGGCCCGGACCAGCCGCCGAGGTAGAGCACGGCGAAGAGCAGGGACATGACGACGATGCCGGCGTACTCGGCGAGCAGGAAGAACGCGAAGCGCAGTCCGGTGTACTCGGTGAACGCGCCGAAGACGATCTCCGAGTCGGCCAGGGGCATGTCGAAGGGTGGGCGCTGCAGCTCGGCGAGGGCGGCGACGAGGAAGACGACCGCGCCGGGCAGCTGCCAGACCAGCCACCACGGGTTCCACGCCTCGGCGATGCCGACCAGGGACAGGGTGCCGGCCGCGAGGGCGACGGACGCCACGGCCAGGACCATCGGCAGCTCGTAGGAGACGAGCTGGGCGGCGGCGCGCATCGCGCCGAGCAGGGAGTACTTGTTGGCCGAGGCCCAGCCCGCCATGAGCGTGCCGATGATGCCGACCCCGATGACCGCGAGCACGAGCACGACGCTCGCGTCCACGTCGGCACCGACGACCCGCGGCGACAGGGGGATGACGGCGAGTGCGACGAGGTAGGGGATGAGAGCGACGAACGGGGCGAGCCGGAAGACCCAGCGGTCGGCCCGGGCCGGGGTGATGTCCTCCTTCTGGACGAACTTCACCCCGTCGGCGACGAGCTGCGCCCACCCGTGGAAGCCTCCGGCATACATCGGCCCGAGGCGGCCCTGCATGTGCGCCATGACCTTGTGCTCCGTCTGACCGACGAGCAGGGGCAGGACGAGGAAGGCCGCGAGCACGGCCACGGCACGCAGCACGACCTCGAGCCACGGCGACAGGTCGCTCATCGCGGTCCCCACTCGGGACCGGGGACGCCGGGCGCCTGCACGCGCCGCCGGCCGGGGGCGCGGGCGGAGTCGTGCCCCTCGCCGGGCTCCTTGGCGCCCGGCCACGCCTTCGAGGCACGGGCGGCGAGGACGAAGGACTTGCGCAGCGGCGTGCCCTCGAAGCCGTCGGGGAGCAGGAGCGGTCGCAGCCCGAGCCCGCTGCCGTCGTCGAAGCCGTCGAACTCGATGCCGAACATCTCGTGGGTCTCGCGCTCGTGCCATGCCGCGCCGCGGAAGATCCCGGTCAACGACGGCACGGGCAGCCCCTCGGAGACGCGGGTGCGCAGCAGGACGGACACCAGTGCACCCGGCTGGCGGGTGTCGAGCAGGTGGCAGACGATGTCGAAGCCGGCGTCGTCACCGTCGCGGTCGGTCTCGTCGACGGCCGTGAGCCAGTCGAAGTACGCGTAACCCTCCTCACGGAGCGACAGAACCGTGCTCAACCACTCCCCGGAGGGCACGTCGCGCACGTCGGTGACCCTCACTGGCCACCCTCCCCCGGCTTCACACCTCGGCGCAGGAGGGGGCGACGGAGGTCACCGGCGCTGCCGACGCGAGTGCCCGCATACCGTCCCTTGAGCTTCTGCGCCGAGAGGCGCTCGGTCGCGATCTGCTCCTGCAGGCGGATGATCCCGTGGAGCAGCGCCTCGGGACGCGGTGGGCAGCCGGGGACGTAGACGTCGACGGGGACGATCTGGTCGACGCCCTTGGTGACCGAGTAGGAGTCCCAGTAGGGGCCGCCGGAGTTGGAGCAGGCGCCGAAGGAGATGACGTACTTCGGCTCGGGCATCTGGTCGTAGAGGCGGCGGATCGCCGGTGCCATCTTGTCGGTGACGGTGCCCGAGACGACCATGAGGTCCGCCTGGCGCGGGCCGGGGGCGAAGGGGATGACCCCGAGGCGGATGAAGTCGTGGCGGCCCATCGAGGCGGCGATGAACTCGATGGCGCAGCAGGCGAGCCCGAAGTTGAAGACCCACAGGGAGTAGCGACGCCCCCAGTTGAGCACGACCTTGATCGGCTTGGGCGCATGGCTGCCGAGCACGCCCACCGATGCGGGCCCGATGGTCGGCATCGGCAGGCTGACGGGCCGGCTGCTCGACGCGCTCGACGCGCTCGACGCGCTGGACGGGCTGGACGGGCTGGACGGGCTCGGCGGGCTCGGCGGCTGCTCCATCACACCCACCTCAGCAGGCCGCGGCGACCCGCGTGGGCCAGGCCCAGCACGATGACACCGATGAAGATGCCCATCTCGACGAGGCTGGCGCGGCCCAGCTCGGCGTCGCGGATGACGGTCGCCCAGGGGAAGAGGTAGATCGCGTCGACGGCGAAGATGACGTAGAGGAAGGAGAAGACGAAGTAGCGCACCTTCGTCTGGGCCCAGCCGTCGCCGACCGGGTCGACGCCGGACTCGTACGTCGTCAGCTTGGCCGCGTGCGCGGCCCGCGGTGCGAGCAGTCGTCGCACGACCATCGCTGCCGTGACGAGCAGGACGCCCGCCCCCAGCACCGCTGCGACGGCCACGTACCCGGACATGACGGCCAGCCTATCCATGCCGGTTCGCCGATGGCGCGGTCCCCGTGGCCGGCTTCGAACGGCGTCGCGCGCTCGGCGCCCGGGCGGGTCCGCGGGCCGACGCGGCTGTCCACGTGATGGCAACCTGCGCATTCCGGCGCAGAGAGCGACATAGCATGGAAGTGTCCCGCCGCACAGGGCCACGGGCAGTGAATCGTATGGAAGTTCGAGGACGTCGCAGAGCATGAGCGCCAAACTGGTCCAGAAGCTCGATCGCGTGGTCATCCGATTCGCCGGGGACTCCGGCGACGGCATGCAGCTCACCGGAGACCGCTTCACCTCACAGACGGCGCTGCTCGGCAACGACCTGTCGACGCTGCCCAACTTCCCGGCCGAGATCCGGGCACCCCAGGGCACGCTGCCCGGCGTCTCGAGCTTCCAGCTGCACTTCGCCGACCACAACGTGCTGACGCCCGGTGATGCACCCGACGTGCTCGTCGCGATGAACCCGGCGGCCCTCAAGGCCAACCTGCGCGACCTCCAGCGGGGCGCGGCGATCATCGTCAACACCGACGAGTTCACCAAGCGCAACCTCTCCAAGGTCGGCTACGTCGAGAGCCCGCTCGAGGACGGCTCGCTCGAGAGCTACGACGTCCACCCGGTCGCGCTGACGTCCATCGCCGTCGAGGCCCTCGCCTCGTTCACCGACCTGACGCGCAAGGAGAAGGAGCGGGCCAAGAACATGTTCGCCCTCGGGCTGCTGTCGTGGCTCTACACCCGTCCCATGGACGGCACCGAGGCGTTCCTCAAGGCGAAGTTCGCCGACAAGCCCGAGATCCTCGAGGCCAACCTCGCCGCCCTGCGCGCCGGGTTCCACTACGGCGAGACCACCGAGGACTTCGCCGTGGCCTACGAGGTCGCCCCAGCCACGATGCCGGCCGGCACCTACCGCAACGTGACCGGCAACGTCGCGCTGTCGCTCGGTCTCGTCGCCGCGGCGCACCGTGCCCACCTGCCGCTCTTCCTCGGCAGCTACCCGATCACCCCCGCCTCCGACATCCTGCACACGCTCGCGGGCCTCAAGCGCTACGGGGTCGCCACGATGCAGGCCGAGGACGAGATCGCCGGCGTCGGTGCCGCGCTCGGAGCCTCCTTCGGGGGCGCGCTCGGCGTGACGACGACCTCGGGCCCCGGCCTCGCGCTCAAGGCCGAGACCATCGGCCTCGCCGTGTCGCTCGAGCTGCCGCTCATCGTCTGCGACATCCAGCGTGGCGGTCCGTCGACGGGCCTGCCGACCAAGACCGAGCAGGCCGACCTGCTCCAGGCCCTCTTCGGTCGCAACGGCGAGTCCCCCGTGGCCGTCGTGGCGCCCGCGACCCCGGCCGACTGCTTCGACATCGCCGTCGAGGCCGTGCGCATCGCGACGACCTACCGCACGCCGGTCATCGTCCTGTCCGACGGCTACCTGGCCAACGGGTCCGAGCCGTGGCGGCTGCCCCGGACGGCCGAGCTGCCGGACCTCGAGGTCGAGTTCGCGACCGAGCCGAACGCGGTGGACGACAAGGGCCAGGCGACCTTCCACCCCTACCTCCGCGACCCGGACACGCTCGCGCGGCCCTGGGCCATCCCGGGCACGCCGGGCCTCGAGCACCGCGTCGGCGGCATCGAGAAGGCCGACGTCACGGGCAACATCTCCTACGACCCCGACAACCACGACCACATGACGCGGCTGCGCCAGGCCAAGATCGACGGGATCGCCGACACCATCGAGGCCCTCACCGTCGACGACCCGACCGGTGACGCCGACGTGCTCGTCCTCGGCTGGGGCTCGACCTTCGGCCCCATCGCCGCGGCCGTACGCCTTGCGCGGGCCACCGGCGCCCGGGTGGCCCAGGCGCACCTGCGCCACCTCAACCCGTTCCCCGCCAACACCGGCGAGGTCCTGCGCTCCTACCAGCGCGTCATCGTGCCCGAGATGAACCTCGGCCAGCTCGCGATGCTGCTGCGTGCGAAGTACCTCGTGGACGTCGAGTCGCACACCTCGGTGCGCGGCCTGCCGTTCCAGGCCGGTGAGCTGGCCGACGTCATCGCCACCGCCGTGGCGTCCGTCTCCGACGTGCCCCTGAAGGAGGCCGCCACATGACCACTGACCTGGGTATGCCGCTCCGCTCCGCGAGCGTCCCCGGCACCGCGGGCGTGCCCCGCCTTCCCGACGGGACGGCGCTGACGAAGAAGGACTTCACGTCCGACCAGGAGGTGCGCTGGTGCCCCGGTTGCGGCGACTACGCGATCCTCGCCGCCGTGCAGGGCTTCCTGCCCGAGCTCGGGCTCAAGCGGGAGAACATCGTCTTCGTCTCGGGCATCGGGTGCAGCTCGCGCTTCCCGTACTACCTCGACACCTACGGGATGCACTCGATCCACGGTCGCGCCCCCGCCATCGCGACCGGACTGGCCGCGACCCGGGAAGACCTGTCGGTCTGGGTCGTCACCGGTGACGGCGACGCGCTGTCGATCGGCGGCAACCACCTCATCCACGCGCTGCGCCGCAACGTCAACCTCAAGATCCTGCTCTTCAACAACGAGATCTACGGCCTGACGAAGGGGCAGTACTCCCCCACCTCGCACGTCGGACAGGTGACGAAGTCGACGCCCCTCGGGTCGCTTGACACGCCCTTCAACCCGGTGTCCCTGGCGCTCGGCGCCGAGGCGAGCTTCGTGGCCCGCACCATGGACTCCGACCGCCAGCACCTGACCTCGGTGCTGCGTGCCGCGGCCGAGCACCGCGGCTCCGCACTCGTCGAGATCTACCAGAACTGCCCGATCTTCAACGACGGCGTGTTCGACGTCCTCAAGGACCGCACCGAGGCAGCCGCCCGGATCCTGCACCTCGCCGACGGCGAGGAGGTCGGAGCCGGTGACGGCGTCGTCGTCCGCGACGACCGGGGCTCACTGTCCGTCGTGCCGCGGGCGCAGGCCGATCCGGCCCGCATCGTGCGCCACGACGTCTCGGCCGAGGACCCGTCCGCGGCGTTCGCGCTCTCGCGGCTCGACAGCCCGGACCTCGGTCACGTGCCGATGGGGATCTTCCGCAACGTGCAGCGCCCGACCTACGACGACTCCCTGCGTGAGCAGATCGCCTCGGCTCGCACCGGCGAGGTCACCGATGCCGACATCGACGCCCTGCTGGCGGGGCGCGACACCTGGACCGTGGGGGCGTGACGGCCCGACAGACCTTCACGCCCGCCGCGCGTCCCGAGTCGTCGACGCCTGCATCGGGCTCGAGGGCACCGCACGGCGAGGTCGGGCGGGGCACCCTGCTCGGCTTCGCGGCATACGGGCTCTGGGGGCTCTTCCCGCTCTACTTCGACGCGCTCAAGCCCGCCGGACCGTGGGAGATCCTCGCCCACCGCATCCTCTGGACCCTGCTCTTCTGCGTGGTCGTGCTGCTCGTCGTGCGCGACCTCGGCTGGATCCGCCCGCTGCTGCGCCGGCCGCGGCTGCTCGCCGGCACCGGGCTCGCGGCGGTGCTCATCGCGGTGAACTGGGTCGTCTACGTGGCGGCCGTCACCTCGGGCAACACCTCGGAGGCGGCCCTCGGCTACTTCCTCAACCCCCTCGTGACGGTGGCGCTGGGTGTCGTCGTGCTCGGTGAGCGCCTACGCGTCCTCCAGTGGGTGGCCGTCGGGATCGGCGTCGCCGCCGGCGTCTACCTCGGTGTGTCCGGCGGACGCGTGCCATGGGTGGCCCTCACGCTCGCGGTGTCCTTCGCGCTCTACGGCCTGACGAAGAAGAAGATCGGCGTCAGCCTCGACGCGATCCACGGCCTGACCGTCGAGACCGTCGTGCTGGCCCCCGTAGCGGTGGTGCTCCTCCTCGTCGTGGGTGCCCAGGGCGGACTCGAGTTCGGCCTGCACGGCGGGACGCACACGTCGCTGCTCGTGCTGTCCGGCCTCGTCACCGCCGTGCCGTTGCTGTGCTTCGCCGCCGCGGCCCGGCGCATCCCGCTCGTGTCGATCGGGCTCATCCAGTTCATCACCCCGCTCATGCAGCTGCTGTGTGCGGTGGTGCTCCTCGGTGAGCACATGCCACGCGAGCGCTGGGTCGGCTTCGGGATCGTCTGGGCCGCACTCCTCGTGCTGACCGTCGACTCGCTGCTGGGTCTGCGTGGCGCGCGCGCCGCACGACGCGACCTGCCCGTCGACGACTGCCCGCGCTGAGGCGGACCCGGCACACCCGCTGACGCGCGGCTCGCGCTGATGGGCGGCTCCGGCGGGCGGCCGGCGGGCGGACGGCCGGCGGGCGGCCGGCGGACGGCCGCGCGGCTGCGGGCTGTCCGGCTGGTGTGCGGTGAGAAGCCGCCGACCGCAGCCACCGAGCGCCCCCGCAGTGACAGACTGCCGGGGTGAGCGACATCGTCCTCGGCTCCCGCACCGGTCGGTTCGTCATCGCGGCCGCGGTGCTCGGCTCGGGCATGGCCCTGCTCGACGGGACCGTCGTCAACGTCGCGCTCGTGCGCATCGGCGAAGAGCTCGGTGCGAATCTTGCCGAGCTGCAGTGGATCACCAACGGCTACCTGCTCGCGCTCGCCTCGCTCATCCTGCTGGGCGGCTCGCTCGGTGACCGCTTCGGTCGGCGCAGGGTCTTCGTCATCGGGGTCGTGTGGTTCACGCTCGCCTCCGCCGCGTGCGGCCTCGCGCAGACGCCGGGTCAGCTCATCGTGGGGCGAGTGATCCAGGGGGTCGGCGGCGCCCTGCTCACCCCCGGCAGCCTGTCGATGATCCAGGCCTCGTTCCGCCCCCACGACCGCGGCAGGGCCATCGGCACCTGGTCCGGTCTCGGTGGCATCGCCGCTGCGCTCGGGCCCTTCGTCGGTGGCTGGCTGGTGCAGTACGCGAGCTGGCGCTGGGCGTTCCTCGTCAACGTGCCGCTCGGCGCGGCGACGGTCTGGATCGCGCAGCTCCACGTCCCCGAGACGCGTGACGAGAGTGCCGACCACCGGTTCGACGTGGCCGGCGCGGTGCTGGCCACGCTGGCCCTGGGCACCACGACGTTCGCCCTGATCCAGCACGAGTCGCTGGGTGCCGCGGCGGCCATCGGTGTCGCGCTGCTGGGCCTCGCCATCGGCGCCGTCTTCGTGGCCGTCGAGCGGCGCACCTCGCACCCGATGGTCCCGCCAGCCCTCTTCGCGTCCCGCCAGTTCAGCGCGGCCAACGCGATGACGCTGCTCGTGTATGCCGCCCTGGGCGCGGTCTTCTTCTTCCTCACCCTCCAGCTGCAGACGGTCCTGGGGTACGGGCCACTGCTCGCCGGCATGGCCTCGCTCCCGGTGACGATCCTCATGCTGCTCTTCGCCGCTCGTGGCGGTGAGCTCGCGTCTCGCATCGGGCCTCGGTTGCCGATGACGGTCGGTCCGGTCGTGTGCGGCGTCGGCACCCTGCTGCTCTCCGGCGTCGGCGCGGGCTCGACCTACTGGACCGGTGTCCTGCCCGGCATCTCCGTCTTCGGGCTCGGGCTGACGCTCCTCGTCGCGCCGCTCACGGCAACGGTGCTCGCCGCGGCGCCCGACCGGTACGCGGGTGTCGCGAGCGGAGTCAACAACGCCGTGGCCCGTGCGGGCAGCCTGCTCGCGGTCGCCGCGCTGCCGGCCGTCGTGGGCCTCAGCGGCTCCGACTACGCCGTCCCCGAGGCCTTCTCGGCGGCCTACCGGGCGGCGATGCTCATCTGCACCGGACTCCTCGTCGCCGGAGGCGTCGTCTCGTGGATGCTCATCCGAAACCCGGCCCGCGAGCAGGCCTCCGACGAGAGCCTCGACCACGCCGACCAAGCCGACCAGAGCCTCGTGCAGAGCTCGGTCAAGGGCGCCGCTCCCGAGCGCGATGGCGCCGCCGTCCCGCATGCAAGCGCCCGGCAGACCCGGGCGGTTCCGGCCGGGTGGTCGTGCGCGGGCTCGGAAGGCTGTCCGGGCACGAGCCACCACCACGAGGTCACGACGTCCGGTCGCTGACGCAGAATGGAGGCATGAGCGACGTCGCAGCGCAGGGGTTCCGGACCGAGCACGACTCGATGGGGGAGGTCCAGGTGCCCGCCGACGCGTTGTGGGGCGCGCAGACTGCTCGGGCCGTCGAGAACTTCCCGATCAGCGGGCAGCCGGTGCCCGCGGGTGTCGTGCACGCGCTCGCGCGTCTCAAGGCCGCCGCGGCCGACGTCAATGCCGAGCTCGGGGTGCTTGACGCCGACCGCGCCCGCGCGATCGCGCTGGCCGCCGGGGAGGTCGCGGACGGCGACCACGACGACGAGTTCCCGATCGACGTCTTCCAGACGGGCTCCGGCACCTCGACCAACATGAACGTCAACGAGGTCGTGGCGCGGCTCGCGCACCTCGCGAGCGACCTCGACGTGCACCCCAACGACCACGTCAACGCGGGCCAGTCGAGCAACGACACCTTTCCCAGCGCGCTGCGCATCGCGGCGACGTCAGCCGCCGTGCTCGAGCTCGTCCCGGCCCTCGAGCACCTTGCGCTCGCCCTCGCCCGCAAGGAGGTGGAGTTCGCCGACGTCGTCAAGGCCGGACGCACCCACCTCATGGATGCCGTGCCGGTGACCCTCGGGCAGGAGTTCGGTGGCTACCGGCGACAGGTCGAGCTCGGCGCCAGCCGGGTGCGCACCGCCGCCGAGGCGACGAGCGAGCTGCCGCTGGGTGGGACGGCCGCCGGCACCGGGCTCAACGCGGCACCGGGCTTCGCACGCAAGGTGATCGAGCGGGTGTCAGGTGTCACGGGCATCCCGTTCCGCGAGGCGGTGAACCACTTCGAGGCGCAATCGGCGCAGGACGCTGTCGTCGAGCTCTCCGGAGCGCTCAAGGTCGTGGCCGTGAGCCTGACGAAGATCTGCAACGACCTGCGCTGGATGAGCTCCGGGCCGCGCACGGGCCTCGGCGAGATCCACCTGCCCGACCTGCAGCCCGGCTCGAGCATCATGCCCGGCAAGGTCAACCCGGTCGTGCCCGAGGCGACCCTCATGGCGTGCGCGCAGGTCATCGGCAACGACGTGGTCATCACGACCGCAGGCGCCGCGGGCAACTTCGAGCTCAACGTCATGCTGCCGGTCCTGGCGAAGAACGTCCTCGAGTCGATCGGGCTGCTCGCCTCGACGAGCCGCCTGCTCGCCGACCGGTGCGTCGACGGCATCACGGCCGAGGTCGAGCACGCGCGCATGCTCGCCGAGGGGTCGCCGTCGATCGTCACGCCGCTCAACCGCTACCTCGGCTACGAGGCTGCGGCGGCGGTCGTCAAGCAGGCGGTCAGGGAGCGACGGACGATCCGCGACGTCGTCATCGCGCAGGGTCACGTCGCGGACGGCAGGCTGACCGAGCAGCAGCTCGACGAGGCCCTCGACGTGCTGTCGATGACCCGCCCCGGCGCCGGCAGCTGACCGGGCGCACGCCCGCGACGTACGCGGTTGGAGGCGAGGCGCCGGACTGACTACTGCTGCTCCCACCACGTCCGCGACGACCACGGGATCGCCCTGGTCTGATCGCCATGTCAGCCGAGGAACTGGCTGACCGTGAAGACGGCGCCCTGCGGGTCCCGGACGACGGCCGTGCGCGTCCAGCCGCTCTCGTCCGTGCGCACCACGGACCCGCCGAGCCGCACGACGCGGTCAGCCGCCTCATCGCGGTCGGCGACCGTGAACGTCACGTGCCACCCCGGCTCGCCGCCGGGCGCGACGGGGACGACTGGGACGACCCAGCCGATGGCATCGGCGAAGCCCGGTGGCACCCCGACCCCCGCCTGCGGCTCGTGGATGCCCGGGTCCACCGTCGCGGCGAGGTGGTCGCCGTAGCCGGGGACACGGATCATCGTCGCGAAGCCGACGTCGGCGAAGGCCCAGCCGAAGGCCCGCTCGTAGAAGACCTGCGCGGCGGCGGGGTCCTCGGTGTGCAGGTCGCTGAAGTTCCACGCCCCAGGAGCGTTGGTCACCTGCGAGCCGAGACGCCTCCTCGCCTCCCAGAGCCGCACCTCGAGCCCCTGACGGTCACGCACGACGACCGACCGGCCGCCCTCGCCCGCGGCCGTGGGCGGCCGGACCACCACTCCCCCGGCCGCCTCGACGCGCCGCGCCATGGCGTCCGCGTCGTCGACCGCGACGTAGGTGTGCCAGCGCGCTGGGCCCTCGCGGTCCGTGTCGGCGGACGGCGCCGCGGGACCCCCGAGCCCACCGACGTCGCGGCCGTCGAGCTGCGCGACCAGGTAGCAGAACGGGACCCCCGGAGGGGTGGCCTCGCTGAACGTCCAGCCGAAGACGCCGCCGTAGAAGTCCGCTGCCGCATCGAGGTCAGCCTGCTCGGTGTCGATCCACGAGGTCACTCCCTCGGGGTAGGTCCGCTGCTCGGCCATGCCGTCCTCCTCGACGTCCGGTCCACCTGTGCCCAGCTGTCTCCCAGCTGTCTCCAGCTGTCTCCACCGTAGGCAGGCCCGCCGACAGTGGCGGACGGCGCGAGCGTTCCTCGGTACCGAGCGGGACCTGCGCCGGCGCGCCGGAGGGGGCACGCGGCATACGGCACACGGATCAGGAGCCGAGGACCCGCTCGAGGTAGGGGTTGCCGAAGCGGCGGTCGGGGTCGACCCGGTCCCGCACCGCGAGGAAGTCGTCGAAGCGGGGGTAGACGCTGCGCAGGTAGTCGGCGTCGCGCGTGTGCATCTTGCCCCAGTGCGGGCGCCCGCCGTGGTTGACCGCGATGGACTCGAAGGCGTCGAAGTAGGCGCCCCGTTCCTGCCGGTGGTACTTGTGGATGGCGATGTAGCAGCTCTCTCGCTCGTAGGCCGTCGAGAGCCACACGTCGTCGGCCGCCGCGACCCGGCACTCGACGGGGAAGGAGATGCGCTCGTCATGGGTGTCGACCCACTCGCGCAGCTCGAGGAGCACCTCGGAGAGGCTCGCCCGCGGGAAGGCCCACTCCGACTCCATGAAACGCACCTCGCGGGCGCTGACGAAGACCTTGTGCGAGCTGTCGGTGAACTGTCGCTCGCTCACGGCGCGCGCGGCGATCGCGTTGATGCCCTTCGTCGACCGCGGCATCCGGGTGGCGACCCGGTTGGTCAGCTCGAAGAAGCGGTTGCTCAGCAGGTCGTCGTCGAGCTTCTCGCGCCAGGCCGGCAGCGGGCGCCTCACCGTCTCCTCGGGCACGCGGTTGTTGCGCTTCGTCAGGGCACGGTCGGTGTGTGGGAACCAGTAGAACTCGAAGTGGTCGTTGACCTGCGCAGACACCTCGGCGTGGGCGAGCACCTCCATGAGCGACTCGGGACGCTCGACGGCGTGGAGCAGGAAGGCCGGCACGACGGACACGGTGACCTCGGTGATGATCCCGAGCGCGCCGAGCCCGAGACGCGCGGCCTGGAAGAGCTCCGGCTCTTGCGTCGGAGAGCACTCCACGACCGACCCGTCGGCGAGGACGATGCACAGCGCCCGGATGCCCGCGGACAGGCCGGTCAGCCGCAGTCCCGTGCCGTGCGTGCCCGTGCCGGTGGCCCCCGCCAAGCTCTGCCGGTCGATGTCGCCGAGGTTGGGCAGGGCGTAGCCGAAGGCCGCGAGCTCCTCGTTGAGCACGTGCAGGGGCGTGCCGGCGCGCACGGTGGCCTCGCCACGCGTCGCGTCGATCGAGGTGACCCCGCTCAGTGCGCCGAGACGCAGCTGCACCCCGTCGGTGACGGCGACGCCGGTGAACGAGTGCCCGGCACCGAGCGCCTTGACCCGTAGCCCCTGCTCGGCCGCCCGGGCGACCTCGTCGACGACCTCCCTCTCGCTGCGGGGTGTCGCCACCCGGGCGAGCCTGGAGGACTCGGTTCCGGCCCAGTTGGACCACTCGACGCTGCGGACGATGCGGCCCTTGACGCCGCCCACGCTGTCAGCCAAAGCACTGCCCTTCCCCACGATAGGTCGCGGCCCGTCCGACGACCCGGTCGCCTCCGTCGCTGCTGACGAGCGCGAACTCCGTGAAGCGCTCGGCCAGCTCCCCTGCCTTGGCGTGCCGGAACCATATCCGATCACCCAGTGAGAGCTGGTCCGCGCCTGCTCCCTCGAGGGGTGTCTGCACCTCCCCCGCTCCCTCGCGCCGGACGAGCGCGAGGTCGTGCTCGGCCAAGGGGGTGGGCACCCGTGACCACCCCGGTGGCCCGGACGCGACGTAGCCGCCGCCGTATGCCGTCACCATCCCCGCGCCCGGCCGGCGCACGACCGGAGCGGCGAAGTAGGCGGCGGGGCGCAGCGACAGCGCGTCGTAGCCGTCGAACAGGGTGGGCGCGAAGAGGCCTGAGCCTGCGGCGAGCTCGGTGAGGCTGGGGTCGAGATGGGTGACGTGCAGGCTGCCGGTTCCGCCTCCGTTGACGACCTCGAGGTCGGCCAGGGCTCGCGCTGCGGCGACGACCTCGGCCCGACGACTGCGCAGCTCGGTGTCCGAGACCTTCTTCATCCGGCGCACGACCGCAGACGAGTCGGGCAGGCCGGCGATCTGGGCGTCGTAGAACATCAGGCCGGCGACGACCAGTCCGCGCTCCTGGGCGCGGCGGATGACCGCCTCGACGTCCCCGGGCGTCCGGGTCGGTGACCGCCGCACGCCCATGTGGGCGGGCCCCACCCGCAGCGACGCGTCGACGTCGATCGCCACGCGCAGGCCCTGGTGACCACCCACCTCGCGGGCGATGAAGTCGGCGTGCTCGACGCTGTCGATCATGACGATGACGGCGCGGGTCAGCGCCGGGTCGGCGGCGAGCTCGGCCAGGGCAGGCACGTCGACGCTCGGATAGGCGACGAGGAGATTCTCGTGGCCGGCGCGCGCCCACCACAGGGCCTCGCGCACGGCGAAGCACATGAGGCCCTCGAAGCCGTCGCGGTGCAGGGCCCGCTCGATGAGGGGCCGGCTGCGCAGCGACTTCGTCGCGATCCGGATCGGCACGCCGGCCGCCAGCTCAACCAGGGTGGCGGCGTTCGCGTCGAACGCGTCGAGGTCGACGACGGCCAGCGGGCCCGGCAGGTCGGCGGTCGCCGCCGAGAGGCGCGCCGCGACGGGCGGCGACAGGCGACGATGCATGACCTGCACCCTACCGAGCGTCAGGTTCCCGGTCGCTGAGAACCCGCCCGTCTCCCGGCCGCACGGACGTCCGGGCCCCCACCGCTCGAGTGCTCACTTCCGTACAGGGAAAGCGCGTACGGAAGTGACCACTCGAGGTGACGGGCGGTACGGGAGTGACCACTCGAAGTGCTGGGCCGTACGGGAGTGACCACTCGAGGTGACGGGCCGTACGGGAGTGACCACTCGAGGTGCTGGGGCGTACGGGAGTGACCACTCGACGTGCTGGGCCGTACGGGAGTGACCACTCGAGGTGCTGGGGCGTACGGAAGTGACCACTCGAGGCGAGGGGCCGTACGGAAGTGAGCACTCGAGGCGACGGCGGTGAGGGTCAGGTCAGCCGACGCGGTCGACGACCGACAGGGCGAGCGCCTGCAGGGCCGCCTTCGCGTCGCTGTCGGGCAGCGGATCGAGCAGGGCCTGCGCCTCGCGCGCGACGGCATACGTCTCGTCCCGCGCCAGCTCGAGGGCCGGGTGCGCCCGCAGGAGCCCGAGGGCCTCGGCCAGGGCGGCGTCGTCGGTGAGATCGCCGTCGACGAGCTCGAGGAGCCGGGCGTCCGTCGCGTCGGTGGGGTCGGCCATGGTCCGGAAGCGCAGCACGGCAAGGGTGTCGACGCCCTCCCGCAGGTCGGTGCCCGGGATCTTGCCGCTGTCGCCGGCGTCCGACGCGATGTCGATGAGGTCGTCGGCGAGCTGGAAGGCCACGCCGATCTTCTCGCCGTAGGCGCGCATGATCTCGACGGTCTCGGGCGAGCCCCCGCTGAACATGACGCCGTAGCGCCCAGCGGTCGCGATGAGCACGCCCGTCTTGTCAGCGAGGACGCCGAGGTAGTAGTCGACGGGGTCGACACCCTCGGGGCACGCGCGGGCGTCGCGGATCTGGCCGGAGCACAGGCGCACGAAGGTCTGGGCCTGGATGAGCACCGCCTCGGCGCCGAGGCCGGCGACGAGCTCCGAGGCCTTGCCGAAGAGCAGGTCACCGACGAGGATCGCCGTCGAGTTGTCGTAGGCCGCGTTGACCGACGCGACGCCACGACGCACGCTCGCCTCGTCCATGACGTCGTCGTGGTAGAGCGAGGCGAGGTGGGTCAGCTCGACGCCTGCGGCCGCGCTGACGACGTCGTCGTTGATGCCCTCGCCGAGCTCCGCCGCGAGCAGGGCCAGCAGCGGCCGGAACCGCTTGCCGCCCGCCTCGACGAGGTGCCCCGAGGCGCCCGCGATGAACGGGTCGTCGTGGTCGACGACCTGCGTGAGCAGGTCGTCGACGCGGGCGAGGCCGTCACGAAGCCGTGTCGACAGCTCGTCGGTGGCCCCGGGGATCCCGAGGACGGGCGGGGTCGCGTGCGTAGTCATCGAACCCCGTGACGGGGCTGCCGCGCGGGAGCCGTCATCGGACGAACAGCGAGGCACGGTCGGCCAGGTCGAGCAGCGCCGACGGCAGGACACCGAGCGCCAGGGTGACGAGCGTGCCGATGGCGATCGAGAACGTCGTCGACACCGACGGCGTCATGACCTCGACGGCGTCGTCGGTGGCGTCGCTGAAGAACATCAGGACGATGACCCGGGCGTAGACGAACACCGTGATCGCGCTGCACACGACGCCGACGACGGCGAGGACCGTGCCCGTGGCACCCCCTGTGTCGACCGCCGCCGAGAAGACGCCGAACTTCGAGACGAAGCCCGAGGTCAGCGGGATGCCGGCGAAGGCGAGCATGAGGAAGGCGAAGGCGCCGGCCACGACCGGGTAGCGCTTGCCGAGCCCGGCCCACTGCGACAGGTGGGTGGCCTCGGCACCGTTCTGGCGCACGAGCGAGACGATGGCGAAGGCCGCGATCGTCGAGAAGCCGTAGGCGACCAGGTAGAAGAGCACGGCCCCGACGCCCTGCCGGTCGAAGGCGAGCACGCCGACGAGGATGAAGCCTGCGTGCGCGATCGAGGAGTAGGCGAGCAGGCGCTTCATGTCGGTCTGCGTCACGGACAGCACCGAACCGACGACCATCGTCAGGATGGCGACGAGGACGAGCGCGTTGGTCCACTCCCAGCGGCCGGTGTCGAGGCCGACGTAGGCGAGGCGCAGGATCGCGCCGAACGCGGCGGCCTTCGTGCAGGCGGCCATGAAGCCGGTGACCGGCGTCGGGGCGCCCTGGTAGACGTCAGGCGTCCACGCGTGGAACGGCACCGCGCCGACCTTGAAGAGCAGGCCGACGAAGACGAGGAACGCGCCGGGAAGCAGCAGGCCGTTCATCGCGAGGGGACCGGAGGCGATCGCCTTGCTCAGGTCACCGAAGTAGACCGAGCCGGCGTAGCCGTAGAGCAGGGCCGTTCCGAAGAGGAAGAAGGCCGAGCTGAACGCGCCGAGCAGGAAGTACTTCAGGGACGCCTCCTGCGAGAGCAGGCGGCGGCGTCGGGCCAGGCCGGAGAGGATGTAGAGCGGCAGCGAGAGCACCTCGAGCGCGACGAACATGCCGATGAGGTCGTTCGTCGTCGGGAAGAGCATCATGCCGAAGATCGCGAACATCGTCAGGGGGTAGACCTCGGACGTCAGCGCACCCGCGCGGGCGGCCGCCGTCTCGGTGGCCGAGCCCGGGGTCGACGCGCCGCTCGGGGTGAACGCGTCGGGACCCACGCCACCGAAGCGTTCGGCCATCGTCAGGACACCGAGGATCCCGAGCAGCACGATCGTGGCCTGCATGAACAAGGCGGGACCGTCGACGGCGAGGGCGAAGAGCTGGCGGTTCGTCGCACCGTCCGTCAGGCCCATCGTCAGGCCCTGGTGGCTGGCGGCGAGGATGACGGAACCCGCGGCGGCGAGCAGGCCCACGACCGCGAGCGTCACCTGGATGGCCTGGCGACGCTCACGCGACGCGAACGCCTCGACGAGGACACCGATGAGGGCCGTGCCGAAGACGATCATCAACGGCAGGATCGCGATGTAGTCGACGTTCGACTGCTGGAACGCTGCAGGAAGCGTGGGCAGCGCCAGCGGAGCGACGGCGGTCACTTCGAGCTCCCTTCGGCCACGGTACCGGCCGGGTTGAGGGTCGGAACGGCTTGCTGGACGTGCGACAGGGTCTTGTCGACGGCCGGGTTGATGACGTTGAGCGCGAGGTTCGGCAGCACGCCGAGCACGATGAACGCGGCGATGAGCGGCGCCGCGACGAGCTTCTCGCGCGTCGTCAGGTCACGCACGGCGGTGAGCCCGCGCCGGCCCGGCTCGTCGAGCCGGTCGTGCTCGCGCTGGCCCACGAGGCCTGTGGGCTTCGGGCCGGTCATGACCCTCTTGTACATGAGCAGGATGTAGAGCGCGGCGAGGATGATGCCGGTCGTCGCGATGACGGTCGCCGCCGGCTGCGTCGAGAAGCTGCCCGCGAGCACGAGGAACTCCGAGACGAAGGTCGACAGGCCGGGCAGGGCCAGGCCTGCGAGGCCCGCGACGAGGAAGATGCCCGCCAGGGCCGGCGTGATGCGCTGCCAGCCACCGAAGTCCGGGATGCGCTTGCTGCCGCGACGGCGTACGAGCATGGCCGCGAAGAGGAAGAGCGCCGCGGTCGAGAAGCCGTGGTTGACCATGTAGAGCGAGGACCCGGCGTTGCCGACGTTCGTGAAGGCGAAGATGCCGAGCACGATGAAGCCGAAGTGGCTCACGGAGGTGTAGGACACCAGCCGCATCATGTCGGTCTGACCGATCGCGAGCAGCGCGCCGTAGATGACGGACAGCACCGCGAGGGCCACGACGACCGGCGTCGCCCACGTGCTCGCCTCCGGGAAGAGCTGGAGGCAGAAGCGGATCATCCCGAACGTGCCGACCTTGTCGAGGACACCGACGAGCAGCGTCGCCGTCGCCGGCGAGGACTCGGTGGCGGCATCGGGCAGCCACGTGTGGAACGGCACCATCGGCGCCTTGACCGCGAAGGCGAAGAAGAAGCCGACGAAGAGCAGCCGCTCGGTGGTCGGGTCGATGGACAGACCCGTGAGGCGCTCGATGAGGAAGCCGTCGGTGCCGCCGGGACCCTGCAGGTAGAGCCCGATGACCGCGACGAGCATGATGAGCCCGCCCGCGAGGGAGAAGAGCAGGAACTTCATCGCGGCGAACTGCCTGCGCGGACCGCCGAAGCGACCGATGAGGAAGTAGACCGGGATGAGCATGGCCTCGAAGAAGACGTAGAAGAGGAACACGTCGGTGGCCGCGAACACCCCGACCATGAACGTCTCGAGCACGAGGATGAGCGCGAAGTAGGTCTTGACGCGCTGGCCGCCACGGGTGCCGACCTCCTCGGGCACGTCGTGCCAGGCCGCCAGCAGGCAGATCGGCGTCAGGACGAGAGCCATGAGGATGAGCACGAGGGCGATGCCGTCGACGCCCAGCGCATAGCTGACCCCGAACTGCGGGATCCACGAGTACTGCTCACCGAGCTGGAACTGCGCGCTCGAGCCACGGTCGAACTGCGTCGCGGCGACGATGCCGAGGACGAGGGTGACGACGGAGAACCCGATCGCCATCCGCTTCGCGTTCTCGGCACTACCCGGCACGAAGGCGACGACGAGCGCGCCCACGAGGGGGACGAGCCCGAGGATCGTCAGCCAGGGGACGGTGGACATTGCGGTCATCAGGACATCACCCAAAGAGCACCGAGGATGGCGACGACACCGGCGAGCATCGTCAGGGCATAGGAGCGCGCGAAGCCGTTCTGCAGCTTGCGCAGGCGAGAGCTGGTCCCGCCGACGAGGGCGGCGAGGCCACCGGCCGCACCGTCCACGCCCTTGCTGTCCGCGAAGATGAGCGAACGCGTGAGGTGGATGCCGGGCCGCATGAGGAGGGCCTCGTTGACCTGGTCCTGGTAGAGGTCCTTGCGTGCGGCCTGCGTGAGCAGGCTGCCGGACGGGGCCGTGACGGGCACCTCGTCACGCCAGTACCGCAACCACGCGAAGGCGGCGCCGCAGGCGACGAGGAACAGCGTCAGGGCTATCAGGACCGGCACCGGGATGACGGGGTGGGCGCCCTCCGGCTCGGCGCCGGTGACCGGCTCGAGCCAGGAGTTGAAGAACCCGGTCGGGCCGAGGATCAGACCGAGGAAGGCCGACCCGAAGGCGAGCACGATCATCGGGATCGTCATGAGCTTGCCCGACTCGTGCGGGTGCACGTCGTCGGTCCAGCGCTTCTTGCCGTGGAAGGTCATGAAGAACAGGCGCGACATGTAGAAGGCCGTGATGCCGGCACCGATCAGGGCGGTCATGCCGAAGACCCAGGGGCGCCAGCCCTCGCCGATGAAGGCCGCCTCGATGATGCTGTCCTTGGACCAGAAGCCCGAGAACGGCGGAACGCCGAGGATCGCGAGCCATCCGATGGCGAACGTCGCCCACGTGATCTTCATCGCGCCCGACAGCCCGCCGTAGCGGCGCATGTCGATCTGGTCGTTCATGCCGTGCATCACCGATCCGGCGCCGAGGAACATGCCGGCCTTGAAGAAGCCGTGCATGAGCAGGTGGAAGATCGCGAAGGCGTAGCCGACCGGGCCGAGACCCGCGGCGAGCATCATGTAGCCGATCTGGCTCATCGTCGAGGCTGCGAGAGCCTTCTTGATGTCGTCCTTGGCGCAACCGACGATCGCCCCGAAGAGCAGGGTGATCGCGCCGACGATGACGACGACGAGCTGCGCCGTCGGCGTCGCCTCGAAGATCGGCGCCGAGCGCACCACGAGGTAGACGCCGGCCGTGACCATGGTGGCGGCGTGGATCAGCGCCGACACCGGCGTCGGGCCCGCCATGGCGTCACCGAGCCAGCTCTGGAGCGGGAACTGAGCGGACTTGCCGCAGGCGCCGAGCAGGAGCATCAGGCCGATGGCCGTCATGAAGCCCTGGTTGGCGTTGGTGCCGGCCTCGCCGAGCACCGTCGCGAAGTCGACCGCGCCGAAGTGGAAGAACATCAGGATGATCGCGATGGACAGACCGAAGTCGCCGACGCGGTTGGCCACGAACGCCTTGTTGGCCGCGGTCGCGTAGGCCGGGTTGTAGTTCCAGAACCCGATCAGCAGGTAGCTCGCGAGCCCCACACCCTCCCAGCCGACGTAGAGCAGCAGGTAGGAGTTGGCGAGGACGAGCAGGAGCATCGCCGCGACGAAGAGGTTGAGATAGGCGAAGAAGCGCCGCTTGTCGGGGTCGTGCTCCATGTACCCGAGGGAGTACACGTGGATGAGCGAGCCGACGAAGGTGATGAGCAGCACGAAGACCATGGACAGCTGGTCGACGAGCAGCCCCGCGCTCACCTTGAACGAACCGGCCGCGATCCAGTCGAAGAGGTCGATGCCGACCGCACGGTCCTCGGCGCCACGGCCGAGCATCGCGAGGAAGACGAGGGCACCGACGACGAAGGCACCCCAGGAGAGGCCGGTCGCGAGCACGGGGCCGAACCTGTCGGTGCGGCGGCCGCCGAGCAGCAGCACGGCGGCACCGAGCAGCGGCAGCGCGACGAGCAGCCACGCGTATGCCGTCACCCCGGTGGCGGCGTGCGCCTCACCTTCGTGCGCGGCGAGGCCCGCGGCATACGTGCTCAGCGTGCTCGACGAGCTCGCGAGCGTCTGGACGAGAGTTCCCATTCTGGCCGGCGCTCCTTACAGCTTCAGCAGGTTGGCGTCGTCGACCGAGGCCGAACGGCGGGCGCGGAAGATCGCCATGATGATGGCGAGTCCGACGACGACCTCCGCGGCCGCGACGACCATGACGAACAGGGCCATGACCTGACCGTCCAGGGCGCCGTGCATCCGGGAGAAGGTCACGAGGGCGAGGTTCGTCGCGTTGAGCATGAGCTCGACGCCCATAAAGACGATGATCGCGTTGCGTCGCACGAGCACGGCAGACGCGCCGATGACGAAGAGCAGCACCGCGAGGTAGACGTAGTTGATCGGGCTCACCTGGACCCACCCTCCTCGATCTCGCGCTCCATGTGGCGCTCGACGTCCTTGATGCCGTCGGTGGTCGCGACCTGGTCACGGGCCACGAGGACCCGCGAGACCGACAGGTCGCTCGGCGTGCCGTCGGGCAGCAGCGCCGGGGTGTCGACGGCGTTGTGGCGGGCGTAGACACCCGGCGCGGGCAGACCCGCGACGTTCTTGTTCTCACGCACGCGCTTGGCGGCCCACTCGGCCTGCGTGATGCGGGGCGTGAGGCGCTCGCGGTGCGCGAGCACCATGGCGCCGAGGGCGGCCGTGATGAGCAGCGCGGAGGTGACCTCGAAGATCCAGACGTACTGGCCGAAGATGAGCTCGGCGAGGCCGGTCACGTTGCCCGTGTCGGTGTTCGTCGTGACGACCTTGTCCATGCCGGTCTGGACGCTCTGCTCGTCGAGCACGACCTGACCGATGGAGAAGAGCAGGATCCCGGCGAGGCCGACGGCGAGCAGCAGGGAGGCCCAACGCTGGCCCTTGATGGTCTCGACGATCGAGTCGGACGAGTCGACGCCGACGAGCATGAGGACGAAGAGGAAGAGCATCATCACGGCGCCCGTGTAGACGAAGATCTGCACGATGCCCAGGAAGTCGGCCTTCTGCATGATGTAGAAGACGCCGAGGATGCACATGACGAGGGCCATGCCGAGGGCGGCGTGGACGGCCTTCCGGGCGAAGAGCAGGCCCAGCGAGGCGAGCACCGCGATCGGGGCGAGCGTCCAGAAGCCGACGGCTTCGGGGATGGAGGTCACGGGTTGGCCCCTTCCCTGGTCTCGGGCGCGGTCGGGTGGGTGGTGTGCACGACCTCGTGCTCGCCCGGCACGGCGGCCGCCGCGTTGCCGGGCCGCCACGCGGCACCGGTGACGGACGGTGCGGCGCTGCCGTCGTCGTCCAGCGCGTCGAGGTCGTCGTCGTCCCGGCCGGCGTCACGGGCGTCGACGTACGCGCGCTGCGCGGCGGTCGGCTCGCTGACCTTGCCCTGGTAGTAGTCGCGCTCCTCGAGCCCGTCGGACATGGGGAACGGCGGGGGGAGCATGCCGCCCTGGAGCGGCGCCAGCAGCTGGTCCTTGGTGAAGATCAGCTTGCCCCGGTCGTTGTCGGCGAGCTCGTAGAAGTTCGTCATCGTCAGGGCGCGCGTCGGGCAGGCCTCGATGCACAGGCCGCAGAAGATGCAGCGCAGGTAGTTGATCTGGTACACGCGGCCGTAGCGCTCACCGGGGCTGAAGCGGCCCTTGCCGCCCTGCTCGAGCGGGGTGTCGTCGTTGTCGGCACCTTCGACGAGGATCGCGTCGGCCGGGCACGCCCAGGCGCACAGCTCGCACCCGATGCACTTCTCGAGGCCGTCCGGGTAGCGGTTGAGCTGGTGGCGACCGTGGAAGCGTGGCGCCGTGGGCCGCGGCTTCTCGGGGTACTCCTCGGTCGCGACCTTGCGGAACATCGTGGAGAACGACACCCCGAAACCGGCCACGGGCGCGAAGAGCTCTGACAGGAAGCCCTTCTCGCGCTCGTCCTTGCCGGATCGCTGGTCGCGTGGAGCGCCGACCTCCGAGCCCTTGGTGCCAGCGGGGCTCTGGGGCGACACGTCCTTGCCGACGGTGTCGTCAGCCATGGTCCTCCTCCTTGACGGCGGTCGAGGTGCTCGACGTGCGGGCGGTCGTGAGCACGGGCTCGCGCGACGCGGCCAGGCGCGGGGTCTGCTCGGTCAGGCGCTGACCCGGCAGCGGCGGGACGGGGTAGCCGTCCTCGAAGGGGTCGATCTCCTCGGGCGGGGCCTCGTCCTCGGCAGCGGCCCTCGCGGCTCGCTTGTCGTCCCAGATCCAGGCCGCGGCGAGCGCGATGACCGCGACGATGCTGACGATGACGACGGTGGCGACCGACAGCTCGCGACCGGCGAAGGTCAGCTTGCCGTCACCGAGGAAGCCGAGCTGTGCGCCCCGGATGAACGCGACGGCGACGACCCACGCCAGCGTGATGGGGATGAGGAACTTCCAGCCGAAGCGCATGAACTGGTCGTAGCGGACACGGGGCAGCGAGCCGCGCAGCCAGACGAACAGGAACATGAAGAGCCACAGCTTGGCGGTGAACCAGAGCAGTCCCCACCAGCCGCCGCCGAACATGTTGTCGTTGATCGCCGAGATGAACGGCGGGGCCTGCCAGCCTCCGAGGAAGAGGGTGGTGGCGAGGGCCGAGACGGTGAACATGTTGACGTACTCACCGAGGAAGAACATCGCGAAGCGCATCGAGGAGTACTCGGTGTGGAACCCACCGGTCAGCTCGCCCTCGCCCTCGGCGAGGTCGAAGGGCAGACGGTTGGTCTCGCCGACCATGGTGATGACGTAGACGGCGAAGCTGAAGAACGCCGGCAGGATGTACCAGAGGGAGCTCTGCGCCGAGACGATCGCCGAGGTCGACATCGACCCGCTGTAGAGGAAGATCGCGACGAGCGAGAGCCCCATGGCGATCTCGTAGCTGATGACCTGGGCGGTCGAGCGCAGGCCACCGAGCAGCGGGTAGGTCGAGCCGGAGCTCCATCCGGCGAGGATGATGCCGTAGACGCCGACCGACGCGACGGCGAGCACGAGCAGCACGGCGACGGGGACGTCGGTGACCTGCAACGGCGTCTCGTAGCCGAACATCGACACGGTCCCGCCGACCGGGATGATCGCGAACGACACGAAGGCCATCGTCGCGGCGATGAGCGGCGCGAGCGTGTAGATGAGCTTCTCGGCGTTGGCCGGCGTGATGTCTTCCTTGAGCATCGACTTCATGCCGTCGGCGAGCGTCTGGAGCAGACCGAAGGGACCGTTGCGGTTCGGGCCCGGGCGCTGCTGCATGCGGCCGATGACGCGGCGCTCGAACCAGATGACGAGCAGCGTCGAGATGAGCAGGTAGACGAAGATGCCGACGGCCTTGATCAGGGCGAGCCACAACGGGGTCTCGCTGAAGTCGGCCGTGGGGTTCTCGGTCACGGGCAGCGCGGACGCCACCCCGTATGCGGTCAGGCCGAGGCTCATGCTGCAGCACCCTTCGTGACGTGGACACGGCCTCCGGCGTCGGTGCCGAGGTCGGAGCGGACGGAGCAGCCCACGGAGTTGGTCGGGATCCACACGACGCCGTCGACCATGCCCTCGGTGACGACCGCGGGCAGCGTGACGCTGCCCGTGGGACCGGTGACCGTGACGGAGTCGCCCTCCTCGAGGAGGAGGCCGGCGGCCGAGGAGGTGGACAGCCGGGCGACGGGCAGCGGCGCGGTGCCGGCGAGGAACGGCTCGCCGTCCTGCATGCGGCCGGCATCGAGCAGCGTGGCCCACGTCGACAGGACGAAGTCCCCGGTGCCGGTGGGGGCGGACGCGGCCCGCTGGCCCTGCGGGGCGCTGGTGGCACGGGCGCCGCCCCACGGACCGAGCGCCTCGAACTGGGCGTGGATCTCGCGCTGCGTGCGGGTCTCCAGGAAGACACCCATCTCGCCGGCGAGCATGTCGAGAGCACGGTGGTCGCTGACCGCGTTGCTCTCGAGGGCCTCCTCGAACGCGCGGACGCGACCCTCCCAGTTGACGTAGGTGCCGGTCTTCTCGGACTGCGACGCGACGGGCAGCACGACGTCGGCGACGGCCGTGACCGGCGACTCACGCAGCTCGAGCGAGACGACGAACGCCTTCTCGAGCGCCGCGGCGACAGCCGGGTCGCCGAGGTCGGACGGGTCGACGCCACCGATGAGCAGTGCCTCGATGTCACCCGCGGCGGCGGCCGCGACGATGCCGGCCGTGTCGCGTGCCGGGGTGGCCGGGACCTGCTCGACGTCCCAGACCCGGGCCACCTCGGCGCGGGCCGCGGCGTCGGAGACCGGGCGGCCACCGGGCAGGAGCGCACCGAGCGCACCGGCCTCGAGGGCGCCGCGCTCCCCCGCCCGACGAGGCACCCACGCGAGGCGGGCCCCGGTGGCGGCCGCGAGGTCGGCCGCGGCGCGCAGGGCGCCGGGCGACGTGGCGAGGCGCTCACCCACGAGGATGACCCCGCCCTCGCCGAGGGCGGCACGAGCCGCGGCGACGAGCTCGCTGGCGGGCTCGGCGGAACCGAGGTCGGCCAGGGCAGACGCCTCGTGGCCGGGAACGGTCGGCAGCAGGGTGCCGCCCAGCTTGGTCAGGCCGCGCGTCGCGTGGGAGGCGACGGCATACACCTGCGTCCTGTGCTGGCGGTGGGCCTTGCGCAGACGCAGGAAGACGATGGGGCTCTCGTCCTCGGGCTCGAAGCCCACGAGGAGCACGGCCTTGGCCTGCTCCAGCTCGGCGTAGGTGACCGAACCGCCCTCGGGGCCGGTGGCGGCGACGTGCTCCGCGAGGAACGCGACCTCCTCGGCGGAGTGCGGGCGCGAACGGAAGTCCACGTCGTTGGTACCCAGCACGACGCGGGCGAACTTGCCGTAGGCGTAGGCGTCCTCGGCGGACACCCGTCCGCCGACGAGCACACCCGCCGCAGCGGCCCGGGACAGACCGGCAGCAGCAGCGGACAGCGCCTCGGGCCAGCCGACGACCTGGAGCTCGCCGTCGGCGTCACGCACCATCGGCAGCCGGACGCGGTCGGGCAGCGAGGCGTACGTGAACGCCCACCGGCCCTTGTCGCAGTTCCACTCCTCGTTGACGGCCTGGTCCTCGGCGGCCAGACGCCGCAGCACGACGCCGCGGCGGTGGTCGGTCCGGATGGCGCAGCCGCTGGCGCAGTGCTCGCAGATCGACGGCGTCGACACGAGGTCGAACGGCCGGCTGCGGAAGCGGTAGGCGGCACCGGTCAGGGCCCCGACGGGACAGATCTGGACGGTGTTGCCGGAGAAGTAGCTCTCGAAGGGCTTCTCCTCGTAGATGCCGATCTGCTGCAGCGCACCACGCTCGACGAGCGCGATGAACGGGTCGCCGGCGATCTGGTCCGAGAAGCGCGTGCAGCGCGCGCAGAGCACGCACCGCTCCCGGTCGAGCAGGACCTGCGAGGAGATGTTGACCGGCTTGGGGTAGGTGCGCTTGACGTCCTCGAAGCGCGACACCGGCCGTCCGGCACTCATCGCCTGGTTCTGCAGGGGGCACTCGCCGCCCTTGTCGCAGACCGGGCAGTCGAGCGGGTGGTTGATGAGGAGCAGCTCCATGACGCCCTGCTGCGCCTTGTCGGCGACCTGGGACGTGGCCTGGGTGTTGACGACCATGCCCTCGGACACCGCCATGGTGCACGAGGCCTGCGGCTTCGGCATCGGGCGGACGTTGCCCTCGCGGTCGGGCATCGCGACGTCGACGAGGCACTGGCGGCACGCCCCGACCGGCTCGAGCAGCGGGTGGTCGCAGAAGCGTGGGATCTCGACGCCGATGGTCTCGGCGGCCCGGATGACCAGGGTGCCCTTGGGCACGCTGACGGGGACACCGTCGACCGTGAGGTTCACGAGGTCGGGCGCAGCCGAGGTACCGGCCGGCTTCGAGGCAGTCGTGGTCATGCGGACACCATCCCGCTGGGCTCCTTGGTCTGGATGTCGAAGAGGACCGACCTCTCCGGCGGGAACAGCTCGTGCGCCGGCGTGTGCATGCCGGCCTCGAACTCCTCGCGGAAGTACTGGACGGCCGAGGTGATCGGGCTCGTGGCCGCGTCGCCGAGGGCACAGAAGCTGCGGCCGAGGATGTTGTCGCAGATGTCGACGAGCTTGTCGATGTCGTCCTGCGTGCCCTGGCCGTTCTCGATGCGGTTCATGATCTGGCGCAGCCACCACGTGCCCTCGCGGCACGGCGTGCACTTGCCCAGGACTCGTGGGCGTAGAAGTCGGTCCAGCGGGCGACGGCGCGCACGACCGAGACGGTCTCGTCGAAGACCTGCAGCGCGCGCGTGCCGAGCATCGAGCCCGCCGCGGCGACGGAGTCGAAGTCGAGCGGCACGTCGAGGTGCTCCTCGGTGAAGATCGGCGTCGAGCTGCCGCCCGGCGTCCAGAACTTCAGCTTCCTGCCGCCGCGCATGCCGCCGGCGAGGTCGATGAGCTCGCGCATCGTGATGCCGAGCGGGGCCTCGAACTGGCCCGGGTTGGTCACGTGTCCCGAGAGGCTGAAGATGCCGAAGCCCGTGGACTTCTCGGTGCCCATGCCCTTGAACCAGTCGGAGCCCTCGAGGATGATCCCGGGCACCGACGCGATGGACTCGACGTTGTTGACCGACGTGGGCCGGGCGTAGAGGCCGGCGGCGCCGGGGAACGGCGGCTTGAGGCGCGGCTGGCCACGACGACCCTCGAGCGAGTCGAGCAGGGCCGTCTCCTCGCCGCAGATGTAGGCGCCGGCGCCGGCGTGCACCGTGATGTCGACCCTTACGCCCTTGCCGCCGACGTCGGTGCCGAGGTGGCCCGCCGCGCGGGCCTCCTCGACCGCGCGCAGCAGGCGACGGTAGACGTGGACGACCTCACCGCGGAGGTAGATGAACGCGTGCTCGCAGCCGATGGCGTACGAGGCGATGATGACGCCCTCGATGAGCGCGTGCGGGTTGGCCATCATGAGCGGCACGTCCTTGCACGTGCCCGGCTCGGACTCGTCGGCGTTGACGACGAGGTAGCGCGGGCCGCCGTCGGGCGGGCTCATGAACGACCACTTCATGCCGGTGGGGAAGCCGGCACCACCACGGCCCCGGATGCTGGAGTCCTTGACGGCGTCGATGATCGCCTGCGGCTCCATCTCGAGCGCCTTGGTGAGGGCCTTGTAGCCGTCGTGCCGCTCGTAGGTGGCGAGGGTCCAGGACTGCGGGTCGTCCCAGAACTTCGTGAGGATCGGGGTCAGGGTGTCGGTCACTTCGATCCCTCCTTCGCGTCGGCGGGCGACGGCTGCGAACCCTGCGCCCCGGGGGCGGTCCAGCCGCGGTCGTTGGCGATCCTGAGGCCGAGCAGGGACGCCGGCCCGGCGCCCACGCCCTCGTCGGCGCGGCCGTCCTCGAAGCCCGCGAGCACCCGCGAGACCTCCTTGAACGTGCAGACCTTGCCGGCACCTCGCGTCGGCACGACGTCCTTGCCGGCCCGCAGGTCGTCGACGAGGCCGATCGTGCTCTCGGGCGTCTGGTTGTCGAAGAACTCCCAGTTGGCCATGACGACCGGTGCGTAGTCGCAGGCGGCGTTGCACTCGACGCGCTCGAGCGTGATCCTGCCGTCGTCGGTGGTCTCGTCGTGGCCGATGCCCAGGTGCTCGGAGACGCGGTCGAAGATGAGGTCGCCGCCCATGATCGCGCAGAGGGTGTTGGTGCAGACACCGACGGTGTACTCACCGTTGGGGTGGCGCTTGTACTGGGTGTAGAAGGTGGCGACACCGCTCACCTCGGCCTCGGTGAGGTCGAGCACGTCGGCGCAGAAGCTCACTCCCCGACCGGTGACGTAGCCGTCCACCGACTGCACGAGGTGCAGCAGCGGCAGCAGCGCCGAGCGCTTCTGCGGGTAGCGGGCGATGACCTCGGCCGCGTCGGCGTGCAGCCGCTCGAGGACGTCGTCGGCGTACGGCGCCTTGGACTCGGGGCTGACGTGCAGGTGGCCTGAAGCGTCGTGACCGCTCAACGGTCCACACCTCCCATGACGGGGTCGATCGAGGCCACGGCGACGATGACGTCGGCGATCTGGCTGCCCTCGCACATCGCGGCCACGGCCTGCAGGTTGTTGAAGCTCGGGTCGCGGAAGTGCGCGCGGTAGGGGCGCGTGCCGCCGTCGGAGACGATGTGGCAGCCGAGCTCGCCCTTGGGCGACTCGACGGCCTGGTAGACCTGGCCCGGCGGGACGCGGAAGCCCTCCGTGACCAGCTTGAAGTGGTGGATGAGCGACTCCATCGAGGTGCCCATGATCTCGCGGATGTGGTCGAGGCTGTTGCCCAGACCGTCGCTGCCGAGGGCCAGCTGCGCGGGCCAGGCGATCTTCTTGTCCTCGACCATGACGGCGTTGTTGGCGCCTTCCTGGGCCTGGAGGCGGTCGGTGGCCTGCTCGATGATCTTGAGCGACTCGTACATCTCGTCGATGCGGATGCGCAGGCGGCCGTAGGCGTCCATGCTCGTGCGGGTGATGACGTCGAAGTCGTAGGTCTCGTAGCCGCAGTACGGGTCGAGCTTGCGCAGGTCGTGCGGCAGTCCCGTCGACCGCAGGACGGGTCCGGTGATGCCGAGCGCCATGCAGCCGGCGAGGTTGAGCACGCCGACGTCGACGGTGCGGCCCTTGAGGATCGGGTTCTCGTTGAGCAGCGCCTCGAGCTCGCCGAGCCCGCGGCGGACCTCGGGGACCATCTCGCGCAGCGCGTCGATGGAGCCGGGAGGGAGGTCCTGCGCCACCCCGCCGGGACGGATGTACGCGTTGTTCATCCGCAGCCCGGTGATCAGCTCGATGACCCGCAGCAGGCGCTCGCGCTCGCGGAAGGCCACGGTCATGACCGTCGTGGCGCCCATCTCCATGCCACCGGTGCCGAGGCAGATAAGGTGGCTGCTGATGCGCGTCATCTCCATCATGAGGACGCGGATGGTGGTCGCCCGCTCGGGGATCTGCTCCGTGATGCCGAGCAGCCTCTCGATGGCGAGGCAGTACGCGGCCTCCTGGAACATGGGCGTGAGGTAGTCCATGCGCGTGCAGAACGTGACGCCCTGCACCCAGTTGCGGTACTCCATGTTCTTCTCGATGCCGGTGTGGAGGTAGCCGATGCCCGCGCGGGCCTCGGTCACCGTCTCGCCGTCGATCTCGAGGATGAGACGCAGCACGCCGTGGGTCGAGGGGTGCTGCGGCCCCATGTTGACAACGATGCGCTCCTCGCCGAGCGAGGTGGCCTCGTCGACGAGGTCGTTCCAGTCGCCGCCGGCGGCGTTGAAGACGTGCGCGCCCTCGCTGGCCTGCTCGTCGGCCACGGATGTGGCGTAGACGTCGTTGGCGCCGGCGTCCGGCACCTCGGTCTGGGTGAACTCGGTGTGCGTGCTCATCAGGTGTACGACCTCCGCTGGTCCGGCGGCGGGACGGTGGCGCCCTTGTACTCGACGGGGATGCCGCCGAGCGGGTAGTCCTTCCGCTGCGGGTGGCCCGGCCAGTCGTCGGGCATGAGGATTCGGGTGAGGGCCGGGTGGCCGTCGAACTGGATGCCGAACATGTCCCACGTCTCCCGCTCGTGCCAGTCGTTGGCGGGGTAGACGGAGACGATCGACGGGATGTGGCGGTCGTCGTCGGGGCACGAGACCTCGACGCGGACCCGCCTGCCGCCGTGCGTGATCGACAGGAAGTGGTAGACCGCGTGCAGCTCCTCGCCGGCGCGGTCGGGGTAGTGCACCCCCGACACGCCGCTGCAGATCTCGAAGCGGAGCGAGGCGTCGTCGCGCAGGACGCGTGCGACGGCCAGCAGGTGCTCGCGCCGGACGTGGATCGTCATCTCGCCGCGGTCGACGACGACGACCGACACGGCCTCGGCGTAGGAGGCGGTGCCCCCGACGAGACCGCGCTCGAGGTTGTCGGCAATCTCGTCGAAGTAGCTGCCGTAGGGGCGCTCGGCAGCGCCGGCGATGAGGATCGGGCGCACGAGGCGGCTGTAGCCGCTCGTGTCGCCGCCCTGGGTCACGCCGAACATTCCGTGGCGCACCCCGACGACGACCGGCTCGGCGCCGACCGCTGCGTTCTGGCGGATCTCGATCTCGTTCGGCGTGAGGCCCGAGCTCTGGTCCTTCGTCGTGTCGGCGTTGACCGCGGGCGGGCCGTCCGTCTTCTTCTCGCCCTCGCTCATGCGAGCAGGCCCTTCATCTGGTGCGTCGGCGTCGCGGACAGCGCAGCGGCCTCGGCGGCCTTGGCGGCGGCATCGCGGTTGACGCCCAGCGGCGAGGTCTCGATCTGGTGGTGCAGCTCGATGATCGCGTTGAGCAGCATCTGCGGCCTCGGCGGACACCCGGGCAGGTAGATGTCGACCGGGATGATGTGGTCGACGCCCTGCACGATCGCGTAGTTGTTGAACATCCCGCCCGAGCTCGCGCAGACACCCATCGCGATGACCCACTTGGGGTTGGGCATCTGGTCGTAGACCTGACGGACGACGGGCGCCATCTTCTGGCTGACGCGGCCGGCGACGATCATGAGGTCCGCCTGGCGCGGGGTCGCCGAGAAGCGCTCCATGCCGAAGCGGGCGATGTCGTAGTCGGGCGTGCCGACGGCCATCATCTCGATGGCGCAGCACGCGAGGCCGAAGGTGGCCGGCCAGATCGAGGCCTTGCGCATGTAGCCGGCCAGGCCCTCGACGGTCGAGAGCAGGAACCCGGAAGGGAGCTTCTCTTCGAGACCCATTGCTTACTCCTTAACTTTCCCGACGAACCCGGTGGACGCGTACCGCTGGTGCGGCGTCATCCACGGGATCAGTCCCACTCGAGGCCGCCCCGACGCCACACGTAGGCGTAGGCGATGAACACCGTGAGGATGAACAGGACCATCTCGACCAGCGCGAAGAGACCCAGCTTGTTGAAGGCCACAGCGAACGGATAGAGGAAGACCGACTCGATGTCGAAGATGATGAAGAGCATCGCCGTCAGGTAGTACTTGATCGGCACGCGCCCTCCGCCGGCCGCCTGCGGCGTCGGCTGGATGCCGCATTCGTACGCCTCGAGCTTGGCCCGGTTGTAGCGCTTGGGCCCGACGACGAGCGAGGTGAAGACCGACAGCGCGGCGAACGCGAAGCCGAGCCCCAGCATGAACAGGATCGGGACGTAGGAGTTCATCCGAGGTCACGTGCCTTCCGGTCGTGCTTGACGTGCATTGCAGGGGCTGCGGGGGCGCAGGTGCGCGGCGCACCCATCCTAGGGGCGTCGGTGACGATTGTGCTCGGCGTCACAATGGCGCCGACGGGTGGGTGGCTCATGCGCTCGGGGCCAGCCGCGAGAGGGTGGAGATGAGCCGGTCGCTCGCGCCCTTGCCGCCGGGGTCGGCGAGGTTGGCCATGATCTTGAGCAGGAACGGCATGAGCCTCGTGCGCGGTAGGCCGTACTTCGTCGCGAGCCGCATGACCTCGGGGTTGCCGATGGCGTGCGCGAACCAGCGACCGAGGGTGAAGTAGCCGCCGAGCTCGTGCTTCATGAGCCTGGGGTATGCCGCGAGGACCCGCTCCCGCTCGGCGTCACTCGGCCGCGCCATGGCCTGGGCGACGAGCTCGGCCCCCAGGCGCGCCGCCTCGAGGGCGTAGTCGATGCCCTCGCCGTTGAACGGGTTGACCATGCCGCCGGAGTCGCCGACGAGGAGCAGGCCGTCGGCATAGAGGGGGCTGCGGTTGAAGCCCATCGGCAGCGCCGCGCCGCGGATCGGGCCGGCCGACTCGTCGTGCTCGAGCTGCCACTCCGGGGAGATGTCCTCGACCCAGCGTCGCATGACGTCCTTGTAGTCGGTCTTCTGGAAGGCCGAGGTCGTGTCGAGGGTGCCGAGGCCGACGTTGGTGCGGCCGTCCTCGAGCGGGAAGAGCCAGCCGTAGCCCGGCATGAGGATGCGGTTGCCGGCGTCGTCACGGCTCCACAGCTCGAGGTGGCTCTCGAGGTAGTCGTCGCGCTTCGGGGTCGTGTAGTACGCCCGTACGGCCACGCCCATGACGCGGTCCTCACGCTTGGGTCGGCCCACGGCGGTGGCGAGGCGGCTCGAGACGCCGTCGCTCGCCACGACGACGGGGGCGCGGTACGTGACGGTCTCGCCCGTGGCGCGACCGGCGTCGTCGAGGCGCTTGGCCGTGACCCCGGTGACCCGACCCGAGGAGTCGCGGACAGGGGTGGAGACGCTCGTGCGCTCGTGGAGGCGGGCGCCCTTCTGCTCCGCGTGCCGGGCCAGGGTCTCGTCGAGCTGGGCCCGGGTGCGCACCATCCCGTAGCCGGGGAAGGCGTCGGACTCGGGCCAGTCGAGCTGCAGCGTGTGGCCGCCACCCTTGATGCGCAGGCCCTTCGTGCGCTGCCAGCCCGTCGTGTCGACGCCGAGGGAGATGAGCTCCTTCGTCGCGCGCGGGGTCAGGCCGTCGCCGCAGATCTTGTCGCGGGGGAAGGCGGACTTCTCCAGGAGGACGACGTCCAGACCGTGGTCCGCGAGGTACGCAGCCGTCGCGCTGCCACCCGGACCGGCACCGACGACGATGACGTCGGCCCGCTCGACGGGTGCACCGCCAGCCCCCGCGGGGCTGGGTGCGACGCTCGAACTGGTCATGGCTCCCTGCACGCTTCCGAACCGCTTGTGAACATCTTCACGAACTACCCGGGGAGTCTATTCCCGCGATTTCGCGCTTGTCAGATAAGGCATGCCTAACTCTCGACAGTCCACGGCCGGATGAGCGTTCCTGCCGGCCCCACCCCGGCCCGGACGTGGCCGGTGCTCGCCGGGACCACGGAGAGGTGCCGACGGCGGTGAGGTCAGCGCTTGCTGCCGTGGTGCAGCGCGACGACGCCTCCCGTGAGGTTGGTCCAGCCGACCTGCTGCCAGCCGGCCGCCTCGATGACGCGGGCCAGCTCGCCCTGCGGGGGCCAGGCGCGGATCGACTCGGCGAGGTAGACGTAGGAGTCGGGGTTGCTCGAGGTGCGCCGGGCCACCGGCGGCAGGGCGCGCATGAGGTAGTTGGAGTAGACGGTGCGGAAGAGCGTGTTGACCGGCTGGCTGAACTCGCAGACCAGCAGGCGACCGCCGGGCCTCGTGACGCGGAGGAACTCGCGCAGCGCGGTCTCGGCGTCGGCCACGTTGCGCAGCCCGAAGCTCATCGTCACGACGTCGAAGCTCTCGTCAGCGAAGGGCAGGCTCATCGCATCGGCGGCCGTGAACGCCATGTCGGGGCGACGACGCCGGCCGACCCTCAGCATCCCCAGTGAGAAGTCGGCCGGCACGACCTCGATCTCCTGGTTGGCCCACGGCTCGCTCGACGTGCCGGTGCCTGCGGCGATGTCGAGGATGCGCTCCCCGGGCTTCGCGTCGACGGCCCTGACGACGGCCCGTCGCCACAGCCGGTCCTGGCCCAGCGAGAGCACGTCGTTGGTGACGTCGTACTTCTCGGCGACGGTGTCGAACATCGACGCGACGTCGACCGGCTTCTTGTCCAGCTGCGCACGGGTCATGCGTTCATCCTCGCACCCGCGGCGCCGCCGGCCGGGTCGCCCCGGCGGCCACGCGAGGGAGGGGGGCGCGGTTCGGCCGTAGAGTTGCCCCCGATGTCCACGCTTCCCACCCCCGGAGCGCCGTCCCCCGCCGCGGGACCGACGGTCGTCGTGCGCACGGTGCCCCTCGAGGCCGACGGTCCGCTGCTCGCCTACCTTCCTGCCGGCCTCCCCCACGACGAGCTGCTGTCGTGGGTGCGACGCGGCGAGGGCCTCGTCGGCTGGGGCCGCGCACTGACGTTCGAGGCCCGCGGCGACGACCGCTTCCGCGAGGCGGAGGCCTGGTGGCGCACGGTCGGCCAGCACGCCGTCGTGCGCGACGAGGTCGGCCGGCCGGGCACGGGCCTCGTGTGCTTCGGGTCCTTTCCCTTCGCGTCCGACTCCTCCGAGGCGGCCCGGCTCGTCGTGCCGTCGACGATCGTGGGTCGTCGTGACGGCCGGGCCTGGCTCACGACGGTGTCGTTGGACCCGCAGCTGACGATCCTCGAGGCCCCCTCTGTCGCAAGCGACCCCGAGCCACCGCGTGACGTGGCATTTGCGGACGGTCGCGTCTCCCCGGCCCACTACGCCCATGCGGTCGCCCAGGCCGTGCAGCGCATCGCGGCGGGTGAGGTCGACAAGGTCGTCCTCGCCCGTGACCTCGTCGCGACGGCGTCAGGTCCCATCGACCCCCGCTGGCTGCTGCGCCGCCTCGCCGAGCGCTACGAGAACACGTGGGTCTTCTCGGTGGCCGGACTCGTCGGCGCCACCCCCGAGCTGCTCGTGCGCCGCGACCAGGGACTCATCACCTCACGCGTGCTCGCCGGCACGATCCGCCGCACCGGCGACGACGCCAAGGACCTCGCGCTCGCGGCCTCGCTCGCCCGCTCGTCGAAGGACCTGGAGGAGCACGAGTACGCGGTTCGCTCCGTCGCCGAGGCCCTCGCCCCGCACTGCTCGTCGATGAACGTGCCCGAGGCGCCCTTCGTGCTGCACCTGCCCAACGTCATGCACCTCGCGACCGATGTCGCCGCCGTGAGCGCGGACGACGCCTCGGCCCTGACGCTCGCCGCGTCGCTGCACCCGTCGGCCGCCGTCGGCGGGACACCGACGGCCCGCGCCGTCGAGCTGATCGGCGAGTTCGAGCACATGGACCGGGGGCGCTACGCCGGTCCCGTGGGCTGGATGGACGCGAGCGGTGACGGCGCCTGGGGCATCGCCCTGCGCAGTGGCGCCTTCGACGCCGGCGACCCGTCGCAGATCACGCTGTATGCCGGGTGCGGCATCGTCGCGGGGTCCGATCCCGAGTCCGAGGTCGCCGAGTCCAACGCCAAGCTGATCCCGATGCGCGATGCGCTCGCGAGCGACTGACGGGGCGACGGTGACCGGTCGTCGGAGTGCGCCGGAGCTCGCGCAGCAGGTGGTCCAGCAGCTGTGGCTCGCAGGGGTGCGCGACGTCGTGCTCGCGCCGGGATCACGCTCTGCCCCCTTCGCGCTCACTCTCGACGCGGCCGACCGCGACGGCGACCTGCGCCTGCACGTGCGGGTCGACGAGCGGTCGGCCGGGTTCCTCGCGCTCGGGCTCGCGACGGGGTCCCGGCGCCCGGTCGCCGTCGTGACGACCTCGGGCACCGCCGTGGGCAACCTGCTGCCGGCCGTCATGGAGGCGCACCACACCGGTCGGCGCGTGCTCGTCGTCAGCGCGGACCGGCCCGACCGGCTGCGGGGCACGGGTGCCAACCAGACGACCGACCAGGCCGGCCTCTTCGGCACCTTCGCGCCGTGCCACGACCTGACTGCATCCACGACCGGCGAAGATCTGAGCCTGCTTGTGTCGCAAGCCTGCTCACGCCGCGGCCCGACCCAGCTCAACGTGCAGCTCGACGGCGACCTGCTGCCGTCGGACGCCGACCCCGACACGTGGTGGCAGCGACCGGGGAGCGAAGGCGCCGGGCCGGGCGTCGACCCGTCGGTGTCACGACCCGTCGACGGCGAGATCCTCCGCATCGGCCCACGGACGGTCGTCGTGGCCGGCGACGATGCCGGACCCGCGGCACGGTTGCTCGCCGAGGCCGCGAACTGGCCCCTCGTCGCCGAGCCGACCTCCGGGGCCCGCATCGGCCGTCAGGCCCTGCGCACCGGCCGGCTGCTGCTCACGACCGACCTGCGCGGTGACGTCGAGCGGGTCGTCGTCGTCGGGCACCCCACCCTGTCGCGCCCGGTCACGAGCCTCATCAGCGATCCGGGGCTGGAGGTCGTCGCCGTCCGCGGTCGAGACGGCGTGGCCACCGACCCGGGGCGGGTGGCGCGCGTGCTCGACGTCGTGCCACGCGTCGACGGGCCGGACGACCCCGCCTGGTTCGCTGCCTGGCGCGACGGCGACGACCGTCTGTCGGCGCTCATCGACGCGGGTCTGGTTGCCCCTCACGGCGATCCACGTCGGGCGCCGGGAGACGGCGGCCTGTCGCCGCTTGCCGTCGCGGCCGTCGTGGGAGCCGCCGTCGCCGCCGACACGACGCTGGTCGTCGGCTCGTCCAACCCGGTGCGTGACCTCGACGTCATGGCCGTGCCGTGGACACCGCACGAGCACCGTTTCGTCGTCGGCAACCGGGGTCTGGCCGGCATCGACGGCATGGTGTCGACGGCGGTCGGCATCGCGCTCGGTCGGCCCCGCGCCGCCCGCAGCATCGCCTACCTCGGCGACCTGACGTTCCTCCACGACACCAACGGCCTGCTCACGGGTCGCGGCCAGCGACGACCGGACCTCACGTTCGTCGTCCTCAGCGACGACGGCGGCGCCATCTTCAGCACCCTCGAGCAGGGTGACCGCCGCTATGCCAGTGCCTTCGAACGGGTCTTCGCAACCCCGCACGGCACCGACCTCGAGGCGCTGTGCGCGGCGCACCACGCGGCATACGAACGCGTCGACGACTTGGGCCGGCTGTCGGCGGCGCTGGCCGAGTCGCCCTCGGGCGTCAGGGTTCTCGAGGTTCCGGTGTCGCGGGCCGACCGTCGGGCCGAGGCCGCCTGGCTGCGTGCGCTGGCACAGCAGGTGGTCCCTCACCAGGACCACCGCCGCTGAGCCGAGCGGTGCCCGTCGGCAGCCCTGGCGGGCCGGCGGGCGAGTCATCGTCGACGGCAGGGGGTGCTGCGGCGTCGCCCACCTCAGCCGCGTGCCTGCCCGGCACGGCTCTTCGTCAGTCGCTCCCACCCGCGAGCACGGCGTGGCAGCGGACGAGCCGGTCGCGCCACCACTGCTGACGGTCCGGCGGGGCCTGGAGCTCGGCGAGCGCCTCCGGGTCGGGCACGGCACGGCCGGTCGCCAGGACACCACCGGCGGGCCGCCACGGTGGCGACGCGACATCGCCCTCGAAGAGGCCGACGGTGCCGAGACCGCAGGCATGGTCGAGGGAGGGGAGGGCCGCGGCCAGGGCCACCCCTGCGGCGATGCCGACACTCGTGTCGAGAGCGGACGACACGACGGCAGGCAGTCCGCACGCGTCGACCACCTCGAGGGCCTGGACGACGCCGCCGAGCGGCGCGACCTTGACGACGACGACGTCGGCCGCGCCGAGACGCGCCACCCGGACCGGGTCGTCGGCCTTTCGGATCGACTCGTCGGCCGCGATGAGGACGTCGATGCCGTTGCGGGCGAGGGCGGTCCGCAGCTCGACGAGCTCCTCGACGGAGGTGCACGGCTGCTCGGCGTACTCGAGGTCGTATGCCCTGAGCCGCCGCAGCGCGTCGGTGGCGGCCTCGACGTCCCAGCCACCGTTGGCGTCGATCCGGATGCGTGCGGAGGGCCCCATCGCGGCCCGGACGGCGGCGACCCGGGCCACGTCGTCGTCGAGCGTCTGGCCGCGTTCGGCGACCTTGACCTTGGCGGTCGTGCACCCGTCGAAGCGCGCCAGGATCTCGGGCACCCGATCCGGTGCGACGGCAGGGACGGTCGCGTTGACGCGCACGACGTCGCGCACGGGCGCCGGCCACACGGCATACGCCGCCTCGACGGCGCAGGCGAGCCAGCGCGCCGCCTCGCCGTCGGCGTACTCGACGAACGGACTGAACTCGCCCCATCCCGAGGGGCCCCGCAGGAGCAGCGCCTCTCGCACGTCGACCCCACGGAAGCGCACCCGCATCGGCAGGGCGACGACGTGCGCGCCCTCGAGGAGCTCTGCGGCCGAGGGCAGGGTCGTCATGCGCCCATCATCGCGGAATCGGGTCAGCGGCCGGGAAAGGCCTCGTGACGGTCGCGCGTCGGGTCGGGCGCAGCCGTCGGGTCGGGCGCGTCCCGCAGACCTCCGCGACCATGGCGGCGTCGGGACGCTCCGCGGCAGGACTGGCCGTGACGGCCGGCATGCGGGAGCACCCAGAAGAGGCCGAAGAGCCACCAGAACCCGTGGCCCGAGGCCCCGAGCGCGACGGCGATGAGCACCACTCCGGCGATCATGAGGTTGCGTGGCGAGAGCACGTCGGTCTCCTCCGTCTCTGGGGCCCAGCGGCCCCGTTCACCTCGACGGTAGACGCGCTCTGCCCCGGCCACCCCGCCCCTCTGTCATCGGCTCCCCCTGACAGATGTCACGCCCCCACTGGCACGGGCCGCCCACCGACGGGAAGGGGCACCGACTCGAGCGGGACGGACGCTCACTCGACGGGCAGCGGGCCGAGGCGCACGTCGGTGGGATTGTCGACCGCGACGGCGATGCGGTCCAGGAAGACGGCTCGCATCTGCGGCAGGGCGTCGAGCGGGAACCACCGCGCGTCCGTGGACTCGTCGTCACCCGGACGCGGCTCGCCCGAGATCCAGCGGCAGCGGAAGGTGTGGTCGAGATACTGGCCCAGGTCGCCGTTGTCGTGCGTCACCACAGCGGTCGCCGAGACCCACACGAGCCGCTCGACCTCGGCGACGACGCACGCCTCCTCCTCGACCTCGCGGACCGCGGCGACGTGCGGATCCTCGCCGGGGTCGACGATGCCGGTGACCGGCGTCCACGCACCGTTGTCGGAGCGCTTGACCAGCAGCACCTCGTCGGAGCCGCCCTCGACGGCCCGCAGCACGACGGCCGTGACCCCCGGCATCCACAGCAGCTCCCGGCCGACCATGGTGCGCAGGTGCGAGACGTAGGGAGGGATCGGCATACGGCCGACCCTAACGCCGCCGATAGGGTCGGTCCGTGAGCAGCGAGACCACCGGCAGCGGGCAGCGGGGCGTGTCCGAGACCTTCGACCCGAGCGAGTGGGCCGCCGTCGAGGGCTTCGACCTCACCGACATCACCTACCACCGCCGCCGCCCCGTGGCCGGCCGCCCGCACGCCGAGTCGGGGGTCGTGCGCATCGCGTTCGACCGGCCCGAGGTCCTCAACGCCTTCCGCCCGCACACCGTCGACGAGCTCTACCGCGTGCTCGACCACGCCCGCATGACGCCGGACGTCGGGGTGGTGCTCATCACCGGCAACGGCCCGAGCCCCCGGGACGGCAAGTGGGCCTTCTGCTCCGGCGGTGACCAGCGCATCCGCGGCCGCTCGGGCTACCAGTACGCCGAGGGCGAGACGGCCGACACCGTCGACGCGGCGCGCACGAGGGCCCAGGGCGGTCGGTTGCACATCCTCGAGGTGCAGCGCCTCATCCGCACGATGCCGAAGGTCGTCATCGCCGTCGTGAACGGCTGGGCGGCCGGCGGAGGGCACTCGCTCCACGTCGTGTGCGACCTGACGATCGCCTCCCGCGAGCACGCGCGCTTCAAGCAGACCGACGCCGACGTGGGCAGCTTCGACGCCGGCTACGGCAGCGCCTACCTCGCCAGGATGGTCGGCCAGAAGTTCGCCCGCGAGATCTTCTTCCTCGGCCGCACCTACTCCGCCGAGGACATGCACCGGATGGGCGCGGTCAACCTCGTCGCCGACCACGCCGACCTCGAGCGCGAGGCCCTGGAGGTCGCGACGGAGATCATGGGCAAGAGCCCGCAGGCCCAGCGCATGCTGAAGTTCGCCTTCAACCTCGTCGACGACGGGCTCATGGGCCAGCAGGTCTTCGCGGGTGAGGCCACGCGCCTCGCGTACATGACCGACGAGGCCGTCGAGGGACGCGACCAGTTCCTCGAGAAGCGCGAGCCGGACTGGTCGCCGTTCCCCTGGTACTTCTGAGGCTCAGCGCGCGGTCAGGAGCGCGACGGTGGCGGCCACGATCTGCCGCTGTGCCTCGGCCCGGCTCACCGTCGGGGTGCCGTCGCCGGGCTGCTCGCCGTAGTCGCCGAAGAAGGAGTGCACAGCGCCCTCGACGGGGGTGTATGCCGTGTCGCCGGGCAGCAGCGCCCGGCTCGCCTCGATGTCGGCGGGGGTCGTGAGGCCGTCACGGGTGCCGCTCACCGACGCGACGGAGAGGTCGTCGCGGTCCGCGAGCGAGTCGGCGGGATACGAGGCCCAGAGGGCAAGTCCCTCGACGAGCCCGGGGTGGTCGCGCGCGAAGGTCGCCGCGACGACGCCTCCGAGGCTGTGTCCGCCGATGGTCCACGACGTCACCTCCGGGTGTCGGTCGAGAAACGCGAGCGGTGCGGACCTGGCGAGGAACCCGATGTTGAAGGGTGGTTTGACGACGAACACGAGGACGCCCTGCCTGCTCACCTCCGACAGCATCGGCACGTAGGCCCGAGGGTCGACGCGGGCCCCCGGCTGGAAGGCCAGGCCGCGGGTCGGCGTGCCGCTCGTCGGCGCGATGACGATGTGGGCCGGCGCATCCATGACACGCACGTCGGCGCTGCCCGACATGGCGACCACCGCCTCGGGCGTCGCCCCGAAGGGACGCAGCCAGATGAGCGTCCCGAGCACGACGAGGCTCACGGCCACCCCGACCACCCGACCGACGACTCTGCGCCATGGCCGGGTCTGCGAGCGCCGTGGGGCCTCGTCGGAACGGTCCCGCACGAGGAGGACGACGCCGATGAGACCGCTCGCGGCGAGGGCGATGACCTGCGCGGGGTTGCCCGCGAGCAGGACGGACCGGTCGAGGAGGAAGAGCACGAGGGGCACGCCGAGCCAGAGGCTGCCGAGCACGACGGTGAACCGGGCCCGCGGGCGGCGGCGGGCCGCGGCACCGGCGCCCGCCACCCCCTCGTCCGGCGCGGTCGTCACGACCTGAGGGTAACCACGGAGGTGGGTCGGGGGCGGCGTGGACGTCGGCAGTCACCGACGTGGACGGCGCTGCCGCGGGAACCCGGTGTCGGTCGCACGCCGGTGACCCGGACAGGGCAGGATGTTGGAGTGGAACCGAGCGACGACCGCCGCGCCAACGCTGGCCGTCGCGCGCCCGGATCCACGCGTCGCCCGCCCGTCGCTCAAGCCGGCTCCCAGCCACCCGACGGGCCGGACCCCGTGGACGCGTCGGACGCCCCGCAGGCGTCGGACGCCCCGCACGTGTCGGACGTCCCCGAGGGCGGTCGGCCCGCGGACTTCCGCCAGCCCGCGCGCACCACCGCGGCCAACGCGACGCGCGCCGTCGGACGCGCCGTCGGTGTTGCCGCCTCTGGCACGGCCCGCCTCACCGCGCGCGGGGGACGTCTCGCCGCCGCCAAGGCCCACGCGTACACCCACTCCGGCGGAGCCGGAGAGAGCGGCCTGGCCCGGATCACCGAGCTGCACGCGAGCCACACCGCGGGCGACACGATCATGATGCTGGCCCTGGCCGGCACCCTGTTCTTCAACCCCCAGACGGCTCAGGCCCGCGGCGACGTCGCGACGTTCCTGCTGCTGACGATGGTCCCGTTCCTCCTCGTCGCACCGCTCATCGGGCCGCTGCTCGACCGCTTCTCGCACGGTCGGCGTTGGGCCATCGGCACGACGCTCGCGCTGCGGGCCTTCCTCTGCTGGGTGCTGGCCGAGGCCATCACCAACGACAGCAGCTGGCTCTTCCCGGCCGCGCTGGGCTGCCTCGTCGCCTCCCGGGCCTACAACATCACGCGGGCTGCTGCCGTGCCGCGCCTGTTGCCGCCGGGCACCACACTCGTGAAAGCGAACTCGCGCGTCTCGATGGCGGGCGTCGTCGGTGCGGTGATCGGCGGCGCCATCGGCGGTCTCGCGATGCTCGCCGGACCGGCCTGGGCGCTGCGGGCGGCCTTCGTCGTCTTCGTCTTCGGCACGGTGCAGGCGATCCGCCTGCCGGCTCGGGTCGACAGCCCGCTCGGCGAGGTGTCGATCGAGGACACGGCCGCCATCCCCGTGCGCAGCGCCCACGAGGCCGAGGGCACACCCGCGGCCAGCTCGCTCCGCGGCACCCGGCGCGGCTGGGGCGATGATCCGGCCCGACGGCACACGTCCTCGGGCGACGAGGCGCTGACGGTCGACTCGCTGGGGCCCCTCGGTCGCTTCCGCCGGCGCAAGCAGGCGATCCCGTGGCCCGTCATGCACGCCATGTGGTCGACGGGCGGCACCCGCGTCCTCACCGGCTTCCTCATCCTCTTCATGGCGTTCCTCGCCAAGGAGCACCCCATCGACGGCATCCGCGGGGAGCTCGTCCTCGCGTTCATCGCGGTCGCCATCGGTGTCGGCAACGGGCTGGGCAGCGTCACCGGCAACGTCGTGCGCGACCAGCGGCCCGAACGCATCGCCATGGTCTCGGTGCTCGCGGCGACGATCTGCTGCATCGCGGCCGGCCTCTGGTACGGCGTGTGGACGCTGGTCATCCTCGGCTTCGTGCAGGGCATGTCGGCGCAGCTGTCCAAGCTGGGCTTCGACGCCCTCGTGCAGCGCGAGGTGCCCGAGAACGTCCGCACGTCGGTCTTCGCCTGGTCCGAGACGATGCTCCAGGCGCTGTGGGTCGTCGGGGGCACGCTCGGCATCGTGCTCCCCCTCAACCCCTACATCGGGTTCCCCGTCTGCGCCGTCGCGCTCGTCTGGACCGTCGTCATGGCTGCCCGGCAGCGCCGTCGTGCCCGGCCCGCACCACCGAGAGCGAGACGTGCCTGATGGCCGCGCCGTCCCCCCGACTCCTCGCGGTTCCCGCCGGACCCGCCGTCCTCGACGTGCTGCCCGCGCTCGAGGCCGCCCTGACCGGGCGCTCTCCCGTGCTCCCGTATGCCGCCCAGACACCGCCGCCGGCCGTGCCGCCCCACGACCCCGCGGAGCTGCCCGACGGCCTCGCCCTCGCCATCGGCACCTCCGGCTCGACAGGCCTGGCCAAGCGCGCGCTGCTGACCGCCGACGCCCTCGAGCGGTCTGCGTGGGCCACGCACCAGGTGCTCGGTGGCAGCGGGGCCTGGCTGCTCGCCATGCCGGCCCATCACATCGCCGGACTACAGGTGCTGTTGCGCTCCCTCGCCTCAGGGGTCACGCCCGGTGTGCTCGACCTGCGGAACGGCTTCTCCGTCGAGGGGTTCGCCGCGGCAGCGGACCTGCTGCGCCCCACGAGCGCAGCGTCCCGGCGCTACACGGCGCTCGTACCCACGCAGCTGGCCCGGCTCGTCGACGGCCAACGGGGCCTCGAGGCCCTGCGCTCCTTTGACGCGGTCCTCGTCGGCGGCGCCGCCACCCCGCCGGCCTTGGTCGAGCGCGCCCGGGCGCTCGGGGTCGTCCTCAGCCTCACGTACGGGATGAGCGAGACGGCCGGCGGCTGCGTCTACGACGGGACACCCCTGCCCGTGAGCCGGGTCCACGTCGACAACGACCGGCACGTCGTCCTCGGCGGCGACACCGTCGCGCACGGCTACCTCGCCGAGGCCGGCCGGAGCCGTGACGCGTTCACCGTCGACCCCGACGGCGTCCGGTGGTTCCGGACCGACGACCTCGGCCACTTCGACGACCACGGCCTCCTCGTCATCGACGGCCGCGCCGACGACGTCATCAACACCGCGGGCCTCAAGATCAACCCCGGCGTCGTCGAGGACGCCATGACGCGCCACCTCGAGGACGTCCTCGACGTCGTCGTGCTGGGCCTGCCCGACGCCGAGTGGGGCGAGGCAGTCTGTGCCGCAGTGACGCTCGTCGACCCGGCCGGGCACCTGACGACGCGCGAGGTGCGTGACCGGCTGCGCGGCATACTCCCCGATGCGGCCCTGCCCCGCCGCGTCCTCGTGCTCGGGGCGATCCCGCAGCGCGGGCCGGGCAAGCCCGATCGGGCCGCCATCCGGCGGGCCGTGCAGGGCCTCGCCTGAGCGGTGGCAAGATGGGGGTGTCCCACCCGTCGCCGAAGGAGGTCGCCGTGCTGCGCGTCGTGCTGATCGCCCTCGTCGTCTTCGCCTCGATCTACGCGTTCGTCGACTGCGTGCAGACCGACCGCCGCCTCGTGCGCACCATGCCCAAGCCGGTGTGGCTCATCGCGGTCCTCGTGCCCGTGCTCGGTCCGGTCGGCTGGCTCCTGGCCGGTCGTGCCAGCTCCCGGGGTGGTCCTGCCCCCCGCGGTCCGAGCCGGCAGCCGCCCGGGCCGCGCGGCCCGGACGACGACCCCGACTTCCTCCGCAAGCTGTAGAAGGACGCCCCGAGAACTCCATGGCCACCCTGTCCCAGTGGATCGAGGGCGCTCGTCCCCGCACGCTTCCCGCTGCCGTCTCCCCCGTCCTCGTCGGCACCGGCGCCGCCTACCAGACCGGTCACGTCGTCTGGGCGTATGCCGTCCTCGCCCTCGTCGTCGCCCTGTCCCTGCAGGTGGGGGTCAACTTCGCCAACGACTACTCCGACGGCATCCGCGGCACCGACGAGGTGCGCGTCGGACCGGTGCGCCTCGTCGGCCAACGGCTGGCCGCGCCCCGCTCCGTCAAGATCGCGGCCTTCGCGTGCTTCTTCTTCGCGGGCCTCATGGGGCTCGCACTCGTGGGGCTCTCGGGGCTCTGGGTCATGATCCCGATCGGGGCGGCCGCGATCGCCGCGGCCTGGTTCTACACCGGCGGCTCCCGGCCCTACGGCTACCTCGGTCTCGGTGAGGTCTTCGTCTTCGTCTTCTTCGGGCTCGTCGCGACGCTCGGCACGATGGCCACGATGACGCCACCCACCGCCGCCGGCTGGTGGGGCGCCATCGGCGTCGGTTCACTGGCGTCGGCGATCCTCGTGGCCAACAACCTGCGCGACATCCCCACCGACCGCGAGCACGGCAAGCGCACGCTCGCCGTGCGGATGGGCGAGGCGGGGACGCGCCTCTTCTACGTCGCACTCGTCGCGGTGGCCTTCGTCATGACCGGGCTCGCCTCACTGACGTCGCCGTGGGCCCTGCTCGCGGTTCTGGCCGCGCCCCTCATCGTGCGGCCGATGCAGGCCGTCGTCGGGCGCGCCACGGGGGCCGGTCTCATCCCGGCGCTCGCCGGCACGGGCCAGTTCCAGCTCGTCTGGTCGCTGCTGCTCGCCATCGGTCTCGCCGTCGGGCGCGCCTGACGCCCTCGTCCCGCTGAGCCGCCGGGTGTCGAGGTGATCCCTCGGGACCCGCCGCGACGGCATACCTCCACTGGCCCCAGCCCCAGCGGGTCGAGGTGATCCCTGCGGACCCGGCACACCTCCACTGCGGCGCCCCGCGTGCGGCATTCGGCTGACGGGAGACGCGTCCCGGTGCCACGGTGAGTGCGTGCCAGAGGACATCGACGTCGTCGTCATCGGGGCCGGCCAGGCCGGCCTCGCGACGAGCCACGAGCTCGGGCTGCGCGGCGTGGACCACGTCGTCCTCGAGGCGAGCGAGCCCGGTTCGTCGTGGCTCGGCCGGTGGGACAGCTTCACCCTCGTCGGGCCCAACCACACCGTGCGGCTCCCCGGAGCGCCCTACTCCGGCGACGACCCGGGCGGCTTCATGTCGCGCACGGAGATCGCCGACCACCTCCAGGCGTATGCCGGCCGGCTCGGTCGCGTCCGCGCGGGCGTGCCCGTGCGCCGGCTGGCACGACGCGAGGGGGGAGGGTTCGAGCTGCGCACCGACGGCGAGGTGATCCGCAGCCGCGTCGTCGTCGTCGCGACCGGTGCCTACCAGCGAGCCGTGCGGCCGACGGCTGTGGCCGGCCTCGGCCCCGCTGTCCCGTGCATCGACGTGCCGAGCTACCGCAACCCGGCCGGGGTGCCCGACGGCGCGGTGCTCGTCGTCGGTAGTGGTCAGAGCGCGTGCCAGATCGCCGAGGAGCTCGTACGCTCGGGGCGCGACGTCGTCATGGCGTGCGGACGGGCGCCGTGGTTCCCGCGCCGCGTCGGTGGCCGTGACCTCTTCGAGTGGCTGCTCGACTCGACGTTCTACGAGCAGACGCCAGACCAGCTGGCGAGCCCGGCGGCCCGGCACGGGGCGAACGTCCAGGCCAGCGGCGCCGGTGGCGGCCATGACCTGCACTACCGGACCCTCGCCGGGCTCGGGGTGCGCCTGGCCGGGCACCTGCTCGCGATCGACGAGCAGAGCGCCCGCTTCGCGCCTGACCTGGCCGAGGTCATCGCGGCCGGGGATGCAGGTTTCCGGTTCGTGCGCGACACGATCGTGGCGCTGTGCCAGGAGAGCGGGGTGCCGGTCCCGGACATCCCGGAGCCGGGGCCGCTCGACACGAGTGCACCCGCCCGCCTCGACCTGCGTGGCTTCGGCGCCGTGGTGGTCGCGACCGGCTTCCGCTCGCGCTACACCGAGTGGATCGACGTGCCCGGCCTCGTCGACGCGCAGGGTTTCCCGGTGCACGTCGACGGCGAGAGCGTCGTGGCGCCAGACCTGCACTTCGTCGGCGTCCACTTCCTGCGCCGACGTCGGTCGTCACTGCTCTTCGGCGTCGGCGACGACGCCACGGCGACCGCGAACCGCATCGCCACCCGGTTCCGACTCCCCACCCCGGGGCCCTCGACCGGCGCCGGAACCCTACGCTCGGGCAGTGCCCCGCGGCCGAAGTGACGACGCCGCCATTCGATCCGGCCTCGGCGTCGGGCCTCGGCGTCGGGCCTCAGCGGTCGGCGTTGCGCGGGTCCTCGACCTCGGCGGCGCCCGTCGTGTCCGCGCCACGGACCGGGTGCTCGTTCGCAGCGTTCTCGGTGTCCTCCGCGTCCTCGGCGAACTCGTCGCTCGTGGGGTCGACCGTCTGCTTCCCGTCGAGCTTGGCCTCGTGCCGCTCGATGAGCTTCGCGGTGATCTCGTCGCGCATGCCGCGCAGCAGGATGTAGGAGGCCGCTGCCGAGGCGATCGCCGACGCTCCGAGGAGGAGCACGGGGTTGTTGCGCAGGCCGATGAGCCAGAAGAGGAAGAGGAACCCGAAGAAGATCAGGATCCGCAGGAGCGAGTAGCGGACCACGTCACATCCCCGAGTAGTTGTGCATGCCCACGAAGGTCGACACGAGGTTGACCAGCGTGAAGTTGATGAGAACGGCGACGTAGCCCGCCAGCGCGATGTACATCGACTTGCGGTGGTCGACCCCGGCCGTCGCGCGGCCGTGCATGTAGGCGGCGTAGACCGTCCAGATGACGAAGGTCCAGACCTCCTTGGGGTCCCACTGCCAGTAGGCGCCCCACGCCTGCTTGGCCCAGATGGCTCCCGCGATGAGCGTGAACGTCCAGAGGATGAAGCCGACCATGTTGAGGCTGTAGGCCGTGCGCTCGAGCGACTGCGAGGGCGGCAGCGACTCGATGAAGCCGGGCTTGGCGGGCGGCCTCTCCTCGCGGCGGACACGCACGAGGTAGAGCAGCCCGACCGCGAAGGCGAGCGTGAAGAAGGCGACGGCGAGGAAGGCGACCGAGACATGGATGCCGAGCCAGTAGGACTTGAGCGCCGGCATGAGCTCACCGGCCTCGGTGTAGAGCACCGTGAGGGCGAGACCGAGCACGAGCAGGATGGGCGTGACGATGAAGACGCCGAGCCACTGCCACGTGTTGCGCCTGGCGAGGAGGCTGTAGGTCGCTCCGACAGCGGCAGCAGCGGCCGTCGCGAACTCGAACATGTTGCCCCACGGCGGACGGCCGACGGCCAGACCCCGCATGAGGACCGACGCGACGAGCAGCGCCGAGGCGAGGTAGGTGAGCATCAAAGCGATGCTGCCGCGCTGACGGCTCTTGAGGCTCTCCTCGAAGTCGGGGCCGGCCGCATACGGGGTGGCCGAGCGGCGCTCGGCCGGCGTGGGCGCCCCCGCACCGACGAGGACGTCCTCGCGCTCGTTGGCGACGACGTCGGCGGCGGCCCGGGAGTCGGCGACCTTCGGGGCGCGCGCGGCCAGGTGCCACGTGAAGGCGAGCATGGCGAGCGTGTAGACGATCATCGACGCGTAGAGCGCCGTGTTGGCGTTGGCTGCGAGGTTCACGAGCGGTCGGTCCGTTCTGCAAGGCGGTCGTGCACGCCGGTGCTGATCGCGGTGACGATCGCGGCGAGCCCGGAGTCGGAGTCCTTTGAGAGGCCACCGATGGTGACCACGGTAGTCGGTCGCCCGTCGGCGTCGTCAGCGCCGTCAGCGGCGCCGGGCTCGACACCGGCAGCGAGACCCGGCGCGGCGGGGCGCACGCGCACGAAGACGCGGCGACGCTTGATGGTGAGGCCGAGGATGAGGCCGAGGGTGGCGAGGACCGCGCTCACGAGGCTGATCGGCGCACCGGGGTCGGTGCGGACCGAGAGGCCGGCGAAGCGCTTGACGCCGTCGAAGGTGATCGAGCCGCGGTCGCCCGGCAGCTGGTAGGTCTGTCCTGGCTTGAGCCGGACGAGCGCGGGCGAGCCGTCAGCCTTGGTCACCTGCTTCATCTCGTCGGTGTTGAGTGTGTAGACCGACTGTGGTGCGCCACCCGGGAAGAGGTTGCCCTCCCACACCGAGAGCGCGACCTCGGGGTTCTTCGTGTCGGGGAAGATCGACACGGGTCCGTTGGTGAAGGTCGGCTCGGCCGTCGGGAGGAAGAAGCCGGTGAAGCCGAGCTGGCTCGGCGACGCGGACGGCACCTTGATGACGCCGACAGAGCGGTAGTTGCCGTCCTGCGGCAGGAACGGGGTCGCCTCCCGATAGAGGACGGATCCCTTCGCGTCGCGCACCGTGATGACCGGCGTGTAGCCGTTGCCGAGCAGGAAGATGTCGGCGCCGCCGACGGTGATCGGGTGGTTGACCGAGACGTTCTCGCTCGACGCCGGTGCACCGGGTGCGCTCTGGAGCGTCGTCTGCGCATCGAAGAGCCGCGGCGTGCCGAAGGAGCGGCCGGGCGTCTCGTTGAACTCGACGTGGAGCTTGTCGAGGGAGAGCACGAAGGGCGGCAGTGACTCGGTGTCGACCCAGGGCCCGGGCGAGATGGTGTTGTAGGTGCCGGCCGACGACGCGAACCGGTCGCCCTCGGCGAGGATGATGTCGCCGCGCCAGCCGAGCAGGTGCCCGACGGCCATCCCGATGATGATGCCGGTGAGCGCCAGGTGGAAGAGCAGGTTGCCGGTCTCGCGGAGGTAACCGGACTCGGCCGACAGACTCGTGGCGTCGTGGGAGTGCAGCCGGAACCGCTTGCGCCTCAGCACCTGCCGCGCGGCGGCGAGAGCCTCCTCGGGCGACAGGGTGGTCGTGAGCTCTGCGTGCTCGTCGAGGCGCTGCAGCCTCGCCGGTGCGCGTGGCGGGGTCGAGCGGAGCGCCGAGAGGTGAACCTTCGTGCGCGGCACGATGCAGCCGACGAGGGAGATGAACAGCAGCAGGTAGATCGCCGAGAACCACGGGGAGGCGTAGACGTCGAAGAAGCCGAACCGGTCGAGCCACGGCGAGCTCGTCGGGTTCTGGGCGATGTAGTCGGCGACCCGGCCCGCGTCGATGTTGCGCTGGGGGAAGATCGAGCCCGGCACGGCCGCGATCGAGAGGAGCAGGAGCAGGAAGAGCGCGGTGCGCATGCTCGTCAGCTGCCGCCAGCCCCACCGGAGCATCCCGACGGTGCCGAGGGCAGGCAGGGTCGGCTCCTGCCGGTCGGGTCGCATCCCCTTCCGGGCGCGCTCGGTGCCCCTCGCGCCCTTCGAGTCCTTCGAGTCCTTCGAGCCCTTCGAGCCCTTCGAGTCCTTCTCGGTGGCGGCGTTCGTGTCGGTGCTCATGTCAGATCGCCACCTGGAAGCCGTTGACGAGGCGGACCTGGAGCCAGACGATGACGTCCTCCCAGACCCCGGTGAGCATGAGCAGGCCCACGACGACGAGGAGCAGGCCGCCGACGTTCTGGAGCGTGCGGCGATGCCGGCGCAGCCAGTCGTTCGCGGTGCCGGCGCGCTCCCACAGCGCCGCCATGAGGACGAACGGCAGGCCCAGCCCGATCGAGTAGACGGCGGCGAGGGAGAGGCCCCGGACGATCGACCCGGACTCGGCCGAGATCGGGGCGGCCATGGCCTGGATCGCGCCGAGCGTCGGTCCCATGCACGGCGACCAGCCGATGGCGAAGGCGGCCCCGAGGAGCGGTGCCCCGGCGAGCCCGGCACGCGGTCGCCAGCTCACCGGAGCGGCATACGACCGGCCGAGGCCGAGGAAGATCAGACCCATCACGAGCACGACCGCACCACCGACGCGCAGCAGCGCGCTCTGGTGCTCGCGGAAGGCCAGTCCGACCGCCGAGACGGCGGCGGCGGCGATGAGGAAGACGACGGTGAAGCCGAGGACGAAGAGCAGCGCCCCCAGCACGAGCCGCCCGCGCGACCGCTTCTCGAGCGAGACCTCGGACAGCCCGGTGACGTAGCCGAGGAAGCCGGGCACCAACGGCAGCACGCAGGGCGACGCGAACGAGACGAAGCCCGCGACGAGGGCGACGAGCGCCGCGACGACGAGCGAGCCGGAGGCGATCTCGGTACCCACAGGGGCCTCAGGCCTGCTCGGCGAGGACGTCGTCGACGAGACCCAGCAGGGTCGTCGTCGAGACGGGGCCGGAGACGCGCGCCGCGATGCGGGCCTGGCGGTCGAGGACCAAGGTCGTCGGCGTGGCCGAGGCCTTGCCCTGGAGGGAGAGGATCGGTACACCGCCGTCGTAGGCGAGCGAGGGATAGGTGACCTGGTTGGCCTTCTGGAAGGCGAGTCCCGTCTCGGGGCCCTCGAGCTTGTCGAGCCCGATGAACTGGACCTTCTTGCCCCCGGCCTGCACGGTCTCCCACGCCTTCTGGAGGGCGGGCGTCTCCTCGATGCAGGGCGGGCACCACGAGCCCCAGACGTTGACGACGAGCACCGTGCCGGCGCGCTCGGCGCTGCTCCACGGCTTGCCCTCCAGGGTCGTGCCCGCGAGCTTCACCGGCTCACCGCGATCGGAGACGGGCAGCTGCTCGATCGACCCGTCGCCGGCGACGTAGCCCTTGCGGTCACCTGAACGCGCTTGGTCCGCAACGGAGTTCGGGTCGGACGAGCATCCGGCGACGAAGGACACGAGCCCTCCCGCCACGGCCACGGTGCCCCACCGCAGCGCAGTGCGTCGGTCAAGGTCCATCAGGCGCCCACGCTCTTGCTCGCCCTCGCGAGCAGCGCGGCGGCTGGCTCGGAGTACGTGATCGAGGCGAGCTCGTCGCCGTCGTAGGCCAGTGAGGTCAGCGACGCGAGCGTGCACTCGCGCTTGCGCGGGTCGTGCCAGAGGCGGCGCCCCTCGAGCCGGTTGCGGACCGTCCAGACGGGCAGCTGGTGGCTGACGACGACCGCCTCGTGGCCGCGGGCGGCGTCGCGCGCGGCGGCGACGGCCGCGAGCATGCGGGTCGCGATGTCCTCGTACGGCTCGCCCCACGAGGGCTTGGTGACGTTGCTGAAGAGATGCCAGTTGCGCGGATGGATCAGATCCGTCGGGCCGACGTTGCGGCCCTCGAACCGATTCTTGGACTCGATGAGGCGCGCGTCGGTGACGATCTCGACGTCGTGGTCGGCGGCGATCGGGGCCGCGGTCTCCTGGGCCCGCTCGAGGGGTGAGGAGACCACGTGGGTGATGTCGTTGGTCTCCAGATGGGCCGCGACGAGGCGCGCCATCTCGACGCCGAGGTCCGAGAGGTGGAAGCCGTCGAGACGGCCGTAGAGCACGCCCCTGGGATTGTGGACCTCACCGTGCCGCATGAGGTGCACGACCGTGCGGTCACCGGCGCCCGGCCCCACACCGCTCGTGCTCTTACCCATGGGCGACAGTCTCTCAAACGTCGTGCTCAGGACCGAATCCGGATCTGCGCCTCTGCGGCCCCTGTGACGTGCAGCGACGGCCGGAGAGGCGCGCTCACGTGGCTGCTGAGCCTGCCCCACGCATACGTCCTCGGTGGCAGTGGCGGGGCGCCGTGGCGCAGGTCACGCCCTCCGTGGGACGACGGGCGGGGTCCGAGCGCCTTCGACCTACACTCCGTGACGTGTCCTGGTCTCTCTGGCTCACGCTCGTCGCGACGGGCGCGCTCATCTCCTTCACCCCCGGCGCAGGGGCCATCAACACGATGGCCAATTCGCTCGGGTCCGGCTGGACCCGCTCGATCTGGGGCATCCTCGGCCAGCAGGTCGCGCTGCTCGCCCACATCGTCGTCGTGGCCGCCGGCGTCGGCGTCCTCGTCGCGGGCTCGCCCGTGCTCTTCAACGTCATCCGGTATGCCGGTGCCGCCTACCTCGTCTACCTCGGCGTGCGGCAGTTCCGCTCGCGTGCTGGCGCGGCGAGGGTCGAGGCGGTGCAGCGCGAGTCGGCCTGGTCGATGTTCCGTCGCGGGCTGCTCGTCAACCTCACCAACCCCAAGGCCGTCGTCTTCTTCCTCGCCTTCACGCCCCAGTTCATCCGTCCGGAGCAGGCGCTGGCGCCGCAGTACGCCGTGCTCGCCGCGACGGTCGTCGCCATCGACATCGTCGTCATGTGGTTCTTCTTCGCCGCGGCGGCGCGCGGGCTCGGCCGGTTGACCCAGCGTGAGTCCGGCCAGCGCACCCTGAACCGCGCCTTCGGCGGACTCTTCGTCGGCGTCGGAGTGCTCCTCGCCGCCGTCCACTAGGCACCGCGCGCCCGCCGCCCACCGCCGGTTCGAGGTGATCTCGCCAGCCCCGTGAGGCTCAGGATCACCTCGAACCGCTGTGTCGTGGCTCCGGTTCGAGGTGATCTCGGCAGCGTCGTGAGGGTCAGGATCACCTCGAACCGCTGTCTCGTGGCCCCGGTTCGAGGTGATCTCGCCAGCCCCGTGGGGGTCAGGATCACCTCGAACCGCGGGTTCGAGCGGAGTCGGGGACCGGTCAGTCCGGGGTTGCGGCGGCGCGGGCCGCAGCCGGGAGCGCAGCGAGCACGTGCTCGACCGCCTCGTCGTCGTGGGAGGCCGAGACGAACCACGACTCGAAGGCGCTCGGCGGCAGGTGCACGCCCTGGCTCAGCATCGAGTGGAAGAAGCGGCGGAACGCATCGGTGTCCTGGTCCTTGGCGTCGTCGTAGTTCGCGACCGCGCCGTCGCGGAAGAAGACCGAGAACATCGAGCCGGCCCACTGGATCGTGTGCGGCACCGAGGCTGCCGAGAGCTCGCTCGCGACGGCCTCGGCGATGGCGTGCGCGACGACGTCGAGCCGATCGTAGACGGCGGGCGTGCAGCCCTGGAGCGTCGCCAGACCGGCGGCCGAGGCGACCGGGTTACCGGACAGCGTGCCGGCCTGGTAGACCGGGCCCTGCGGCGCGAGCAGTGCCATGACGTCGGCACGGCCGCCGAAGGCCGCCGTCGGGAAACCGCCGCCCATGACCTTGCCGAAGGTGAAGAGGTCAGGCGCCGCAGTGGCATTCGCGCCGTCGGGACCGGCCGCGCGGCCCTGCTCGAGCCCGTAGAAGCCGGACGCACTGCACCGGAACCCAGTCATGACCTCGTCCGAGACGAGCAGGGCGCCGTGCTGCCTGGTGATGCGCCGCAGCGCCTCGCTGAACCCGGGGGCGGGCGGGACGACACCCATGTTGCCTGCCGCGGCCTCGGTGATCACGGCGGCGATCTCGTGCCCGCGCTCGGCGAACGCGGCCTCGAGGGCCGGGACGTCGTTGTAGGGCAGGACGATCGTCTCCCGGGCGCTCGAGGCCGGCACGCCCGCGGAGTCGGGCAGGGCGAACGTCGCGACGCCCGATCCGGCCGAGGCCAGCAGGGCGTCGACGTGGCCGTGGTAGCAGCCGGCGAACTTCACGACGACGTCTCGACCGGTGAAGCCTCGCGCGAGGCGGATGGCCGACATCGTCGCCTCGGTGCCGGAGTTGACGAGTCGCACCTGCTCGACGGGCTCGACGCGCCGGACGATCTCCTCGGCGAGGCGCACCTCGTTCTCGCTGGGCGTGCCGAACGAGAACCCATGGGCGGCGGCCTCGTTCACTGCCGCCAGCACATCCGGGTGGGCATGGCCGAGGATCATCGGCCCCCACGAGCAGATGAGGTCGACGTAGCGCTTGCCGTCGACGTCCGTGAGCCACGGGCCCGCGCCGCTCGCCATGAACCGCGGCGTGCCACCGACCGCCCGGAAGGCACGAACCGGCGAGTTCACGCCACCGGGGATCACCTCGCTCGCGCGCGCGAGGAGCGCGGCGGACGCCGGCGCGTCGATGGTGGTCTGGACGGCGAAGGGCTGCGAGCTCATGTCCCCAGTCTCTCAACTCGGACTGGGTGCCCGGTGCGGTGGGTCCTCAGCGACCGCTGGTCGCGGTGGGGTCGAGATGGTCGCGCACGATGGCCATCGCGTCGCCGATGGCGGTGAACTGGCTCGGAGTCATGATGTCGACCAGGTTTGCACGCACGCTCTGCACGTGGACGCGGGCGATGTCGCGGACGGCGGCCAGCCCGCCCGCGGTCAGGACGAGCTCGACCCCGCGCTTGTCGTCGGAGCACTGCTCGCGCGTCACCCACCCGCGGTCCTCGAGCCGCTTGGCGGTGTGCGTCAGGCGGCTGCGCGACTGGACGACCATGGCCGCGAGCTCGGACATGCGCAGCCGGTGGTTCTCGCTCTCCGAGAGCATCGAGATGATCTCGTACTCGCTCAGCTGCAACCCGGCGTCGCCGAGCGCGTCGTCGAGCGCATGCTCGAGCAGCCTCGTCCCGCGCAGGATGGCGCGCCACGACGCCTGTTCGGCATCACTGAGCCACTGCACGCCGTCATCCCCTGTAGCTGACATGTCCACCTCCTGCGCTTGCACAGATGGTAGTGGTGTCAGGCGGTCCATTCGGCCACGTCGAGCGCGAAGTACGTGAGCACGACCTGCGCGCCGGCCCGGCGGATCGAGGTCAGCGACTCGATCGCAGCGGCCCTCAGGTCGATCCAGCCGTTCGCGGCGGCCGCGTGGATCATGGAGTACTCCCCCGACACCTGGTACGCCGCCACGGGCACCGACGCGCGCTCGGCCGCGGCCGCGACGACGTCGAGGTAGGACATCGCCGGCTTGACCATGACCATGTCGGCGCCCTCGGCGATGTCGAGGTCGATCTCACGCAGCGACTCGACGACGTTGGCAGGGTCCTGCTGGTAGGTGCGGCGGTCGCCCTGCAGGCTCGACTGCACGGCCTCGCGGAACGGCCCGTAGAACGCCGAGGCGTACTTGGCGGCATACGCGAGGACCACGGTGTCGGTGAAGCCCTCGGCGTCGAGCGCCTCACGGATGACGGCAACCTGGCCGTCCATCATCCCCGAGGGAGCCACGACATGGGCGCCGGCGCGAGCCTGCGCGACCGCCATCTCGGCATAGAGGAGGTTGGTGGCGTCGTTGTCCACCCGGCCGCGGTCGTCAAGGACCCCGCAGTGGCCGTGGTCGGTGAACTCGTCGAGGCAGGTGTCGGCCATGACGACGAGGTCGTCGCCCACGGCCTCACGGACGGTGCGCAGCGCGACGTTGAGGATGCCGTCGGGGTCGATCGCGCCGGACCCGGTGGCGTCCTTGTCCAGAGGGACCCCGAAGAGCATGATCCCGCCGAGCCCGGCCTCCACGCACCGACGCGCGACGTCGACGACGCTGTCGAGCGTGTGGTGGTCGACCCCCGGCATGGTCGCGATGGGCCGCGGTTGCGTCAGGCCCTCGGCGACGAAGACGGGCAGCACGAGATCCCGGGGGTGCAGCCGGGTCTCGGCCACGAGGGACCGCAGGACGGGGTTCTGCCGCAGCCGACGAGGGCGTTCGATCATCCTTGGCCCCGCTCAGCGGGCCCGACGGCGCGAGGCCGGACGCTTGTCGCTGGGACGCTGGACGACCTGCCCCGCCTCCGCCGCTGCCACGGCGAGACCGACGCCATGGCCGGCGAGGGCGTCGACGAGGCTGAGCGCCGAGGCCTCGGGCGCGAGCACGTCGACCCGGAGGCCGTGCTCCTGCGCCGTCTTGGCCGTCGCCGGTCCGATGCAGGCGACGACCGTTGCGGCGTGGGGCTTTCCGGCGATGCCGACGAGGTTGCGCACCGTCGAGCTCGAGGTGAAGAGCACGGCGTCGTAGTCGCCGCCCTTGATCGCGTCGCGGATCGACGCAGCCGGCGGGGCCGCACGCACGGTGCGGTAGGCCGTGACGTCGTCGACCTCCCAACCCATGTCGCGCAGGCCGGCGACGAGCGTCTCCGTCGCGATGTCCGCGCGGGGCAGCAGGACGCGGTTGATCGGGTCGAGGACCTCGTCGAACTCGGGCCACGACTCGAGCAGGCCTGCGGCCGACTGCTCCCCGGCCGGGACGAGGTCGGGATTGATGCCCCACTCGCGCAGGGCGGCGGCCGTGACGCCACCGACGGCGGCGACGTTGAGGCCGGCGAAGGCGCGGGCGTCGAGACCGAGCTCCTCGAAGCGCTCACGCACCGCACGCACGGCGTTGACCGACGTGAAGCCGATCCACTCGTAGCGCCCGGTGACCAGGCCCTTGACGGCCTTCTCCATCTGCTGCGGCGTGCGCGGAGGCTCGACGGAGATGGTCGGCACGACGTCAGCCGTCGCGCCGTAGCCCGCGAGGCGCTCGACCATGGATCCGGCCTGGGCCTGGGTGCGCGGCACGAGGACCTTCCAGCCGAAGAGCGGCTTGGACTCGAACCACGAGAACTCGTCGCGCAGGCCGACGTTCGGCGACAGGACGGCGAGCGACACCTCGAGCGGCTCCTTGGCCGCGAACACCGAGTCGACGTCGCCGAGGGTCGTTGCGACCGACGACTGGCGCACGGTCGTGCCGTATGCCGTCAGCGCCACGAGGGCGTCCGCGGGACGTCCCGCGGAGCGCAGCGCCGCGAGCGCGGCCCGGATGCCCTCGGTGCCGCCGAGCAACACGAGCGTGTCGGTGTCGGCGGCGTAGGCGGAGTAGTCCACCCCCGAGCGGTCGACGCCGACGACGTGGACGGCGCCCGTGGTCTTCGACGTCAGCGGCACACCGGCATACGTGGGTCCGGCGGTGAGCGCCGAGACGCCCGGCACGACGTCGTAGGTGATGCCGGCCTTGCGGCAGGCGCGCACCTCCTCGACAAGTCCGTTGAAGGTCGCAGGGTCCCCGTCCATGAGGCGCACGACGAGGCCGCCCGGGGCCACCGACTTCGCGGCCTTGACGACGAGCTTGGCGCGCACCGCGTGGGTGAGCTCCTGGCCCTGCTCGCCGTGGCCGGCGTCGATGATCTCGACGTCGGGACGCGTGTGCCCGAGCACCACGTCATCGCGGGCGATGCGGTCGAGGACCACGACGTCGGCGGCAGCGAGCAGGTCGCGGCCACGCAGCGTCATGAGCCCAGGGTCGCCGGGGCCGGAGCCGACGAAGGCGACGCGGGCCGGCGTGGTCGCGTGGGTGGGAGTCGAGTCCGTCTGCTCTGACGGCTGGCGTGAAGGAGTCACGAAAGTTGCTCCGGTTGGTGTGGGACGTGGTCTGGGACAGGTCCAGCTGACGTGGTGACCTGGAGGTCGGCGGCGCCGTCCTCCAGCAGGATCCGGGCGAGGCGCGAGCCGAGGACCTCCGGCTCGGTGTAGGGCCCGACGAGCGAGCGGCGCAGATCGACGGCGCCGTCCTCCGTGCCGGCGAAGGCACGCAGCGACAGCTCCAGGCCCTCGTCGCCCTCGACGACCTCGGCGAGCGCTCCGACGGGTGCGGTGCAACCGGCCTCGAGGCCCGCGAGGAGCGAACGCTCGGCGTCGACGCAGGCCCGCGTGTCGGGGTCGTCCAGCACGGACACGGCCGCCACGACGTCGGCCCGGTCGGACCGGCACTCGACGGCGAGGGCGCCCTGGCCCGGCGCCGGAAGCACCTGGATCGGGTCGATGACCTCGGTGGCCTCGTCGAGACGGCCGAGCCGGGACAGGCCCGCGCGCGCCAGGACGACGGCGTCGAGCGCGCCAGAGGAGACGAAACCGATTCTCGTGTCGACGTTTCCGCGGATCGGACGGATCTCGATGCCGAGCCCCAGGGCTGCGAGCTGTGCCGTGCGACGCGGGGAGCCGGTGCCGACCACGGACCCGGCAGGCAGCTCGCCCAGCGTCAGGCCGTCGCGGGCCACCAGCACGTCGCGGCTGTCCTCGCGCACCGGCACCGCCGCGACGACGAGCCCGGGCTCGGGGGTCGTCGGGAGGTCCTTGAGCGAGTGCACGGCGACGTCGATGCGACCGTCGAGCAGGGCGCGCCGGATGGCCGCGGCGAAGACGCCGGTGCCGCCGATCGTGGTGAGCAGCTCACCCGACACGTCGCCCTCGGTCGTGATCTCGACGAGCTCGACGTCGTGGCCGGCCTCGCGCAGCCGGTCGGCCACCCAGGTGGACTGGGTGGTGGCAAGAGCCGAGCGGCGGGTGCCGAGGCGCAGGGCGGTCATGGCTGGGCCCGCTTCGGAGGCGTGGACACGTTGGCGACGTCCTTGGGCTCGAGGTCGAAGAGCTCACGCAGGGCCGCGGCGTAGTCCTCGCCGTTGCCCTCCATCGCGAACTCCTTGACCCGCATGGTCGGCGTGTGCAACAGCTTCTCGACGATCCGGTGCACGGCGAGGCCGACCTCGGCGCGGGTCGTGTCGTCGAGGCCGGGCAGCCGGTGGTCGAGCCGGTCCATCTCGGTCGCGACGAGCGCGGCGGCTCGGGCGCGCAGCGCGGCCACCGTCGGTGCCACGGACTTCTCCATGCGGCGCGTCAGGTAGTCGGCCACCTCGCCGGTGACCAGCTCACGCACGCGTACGACCTGTGTCGTGTCCGCGCGGCCCTCGAGCAGCTGGCCCAGCGACTGGAGGTCGACCAGGGACACCCCGGGGACGGCGTGCGGCCAGGAGACGACCGGCTCCACGTCGCGCGGGAGCCCGAGGTCGACGACGACCTGGGGGCGCCCGTCGCGGCGGGCCGCGCTGGCCGCGAGCATCTCGGCGGTGATGACGTGGCCGACGGCCCCCGTGCAGCTGATGACGAGGTCGCTCTCGGCGAGGACGTCGGACAGCTCGGACCAGGGACGGGCCAGGCCGGACGTCGTGGCCGCGAGGCGCTCCGCGCGCTCGGGCGTGCGGTTGACGATGGTGAGCGAGCCGACGCCCTGACGGCGGGTGGTCGCGGCGGCCAGGCCGCTCATCCCGCCGGCGCCCACCACTGCGGCGGAGACGCCGTCGAGCGGGCCGAGGATCCCCGTCGCCTCCTCGAGCGCGATCTGCACGAGCGAGACGCTGTGCTGGTCGATGTCGGTCTCGGCGTGGGCGCGCTTGCCGACGCGCAGGGCGCCCTGGAAGAGCGAGTTGAGCGCCTCCCCCGCCTGGCCCCGGCCTTGGGCCTCGGCAAGCGAGTCCCGCATCTGGCCGAGGATCTGGGCCTCGCCGACGGCCATCGAGTCGAGCCCGCAGGCAACGGTGAACGCGTGGGCCACGGCTGCGTCGTCATAGCGGACGTAGAGGTGCTCGGCGAGTGCCTCGGCGCGGGCAGCGAGGGCATCGACCGGATCGCCCGGCGGCCGCTCGTCGACCGGGCGGTCGGCCTCGGCCTCCTGCAGGCCGGCGGCGACCGCGAGCGCCTCACCGATGGCGGCCACGGCGGGGTGGAACGCCGGCACCGAGGCGTAGACCTCGAGGCGGTTGCACGTGGACAGCACGACGGCCTCGGTGGCCGTGGCCGACCCGAGCACGGAGGCCCCGATGGCCTCGGCGCGGTCCGGGCGCTCGGACAGCGCCTCGAGCACCGACAGCGGGGCCGTGTGGTGCGACAGGCCGATGACGAGGAGGCTCATGGAGCGGCCACCGCCGATCGGAGGTGCCCTGCGGCGAGGGACTTGCGCTGGGCGTGGAAGGCGAGGATCTGCAGCTCCGTCGAGAGGTCGACGCGGCGCACGTCCACGCCGTCGGGCACGGACAGCACGGCGGGCGCGAAGTTGAGGATGGAGCTGATGCCGGCACCGACGAGGGCGTCGCACACGGCCTGGGCGGCCGGGGCCGGCGTCGCGATGACCCCGATGGCGATCGGGTCGACGGCGTGGTGAGCGGTCAGCTCGGCGAGCGGTCGGATCACCACTCCGACAACGCGCTCACCGACGAGCGCGGGGTCGTCGTCGTAGAGACCGACGATGCGGAAGCCCTTGGTGACGAAGCCGGAGTAGGAGGCCAGCGCGTGCCCGAGGTTGCCCATGCCCACGATGGCGACGGGCCAGTCCTCGGTCAGGCCGAGGGCGCGGGAGATCTCGAGGGCGAGCGTCTCGACGTCGTAGCCGACGCCGCGGACACCGTAGGAACCGAGGTGGCTGAGGTCCTTTCGCAGCTGCGCGGAGCGCACTCCGACCTCGGCCGCGAGCTCTTCCGACGAGACCGACAGGACCCCGTCCTCAGCGAGGCGCGAGAGCGTTCGGAGGTACTCGGGAAGCCGCGCGACGGTCGCGTCGGGGATCTCACGACGCAGTGCAGGGTCGGCGGACACTCTTGCTCACCGGCTCCTCTCGAACGAGGCGTTCTCCCACACGCGGAGCACGTGGGGACCCGATCAGGCTAGACGTTTGTGAACCCATGCACAAAGTTGACTTCGACGGCCTACCACGGCATGGGACGGGCCGGAGAGGCAGGTCACCGCAGGGCGGCGCGCAGGCGCCCCTCGTCGACCCGCCAGAAATCGTGACGCCGCCCGTCGACGAAGGTCACCGGGATCTGCTCGGCGTAACGACGCAGCAGCTCGGGGTCGTCGTCCACGGACTGCTCCTGCCACGCCACCCCCAGCTCGCCCGTCACCCGCTCGATGACGGCACGCGCCTCGTCGCACAGGTGGCAGCCGGCCCGGCCGAGCAGGACGACGCGCGCTCCAGGCGGCGTCTCGGGAGCGTCGATGGGCTGCTCGCACGTCATGTCGACCACTGTAGGCACGCTCACCGCACCGGCACGCCGGCTGGTTGCACGACAAAACCTCGTGGGGGTCCCATGCGGGGGCGCATTCCGACAGACTGTGCCCAATGCGCCTGAACAGGACGTCGGCCCACCGGCCCCCACCTGTCTCCGCGCCGGGAAGGGCCCCGGCGCGGACGTCGGCGACCCCTGCGCGCCCGGCAACTGCCGGCTCGGCCTTTGCGGGCCTCCCACGGGCCGTCCTCGCGCCGGCTGGCCTGCCGGCAGGCCTGGCCCTGCCGGTTCCTGCTGTCACCGGGCTGCCCGTGCTGCCCACGTGGCGCTGCGCACTCGACTCCATCTGGGCGGCCCTGGCCGACGAGGGCACCGAAGGCGTCGAGCTGACCCGCGCCGGCCCACGCTCGGCATCCCCTGCCTCCGTGGGCCCATCGTGGCCACGGCGCCACCCCGAGCGCGACGCCGACGAGCAGGCCCGCATCGCGGCCCTGGTCGCGCTCGCCCAAGGTGGCGACAAGGAGGCCTTCGCGCAGCTCTACGACGTCTACGTCGACACCGTCTTCCGTTACGTCCTCGTCCGCGTCGCCAATCGCGCCCTCGCCGAGGACCTCACGTCCGAGACGTTCGTGCGGGCGATGCGGCGGATCGACTCGTTCACCTGGCAGGGCAAGGACATCGCCGCCTGGTTCGTCACCATCGCGCGCAACCTCATCGCTGACCACGTGAAGTCGGCGAGGTTCCGTTTCGAGGTCGCGACCGCCGACATGCGCGACGCCGACGAGCGGGTCGACGCCCCAGACACCGAGGTCCTCACCCGGCTGCGCGACGAGCGGCTCGTCGCGGCGATCAAGGCCCTCGGGCCCGACCAGGCCGAGTGCATCACCCTGCGCTTCCTCCAGGGACTCAGCCTCGCAGACACGGCCAAGGTGCTCGACAAGTCGGAGGGGGCCGTCAAACAGCTCCAGCTGCGGGCGACCCGGGCCCTGCGCAAGGCGCTCCAAGGGGTCGATCTGTGATCCGCGTAACCCGACCGGCCCCCCCGTCGTTCTCATGGCGTAGGGACGGTGCGTGTGGGCCCGGACCGACGTTCGGTGCGCCGACCGGTGCGGCCGTGGAAGGCATGAAGGCAGGCGGCTCGACGACGGTGACGGCGCCGCTACGAGCTCACACGAACGACCCGCACCACCCACCCCTCGCCGTGGACCGTGCCGTATGCCGTGTCGCCGGGCCCCCGCCGGGGCCCCCCGATCGGACGTGGGGAGCTCCCACTCGCTGAGGGGGACCGACCAGCACGCCAGCAGCACCGCAAACAGACCGACAGACCGACAGACCGACAGCCCGGCAAACCGACAGACCGACAGACACGACGGACGGAGGGGACATGGACCTCGGTGCACGCGCCGACGGCGAGCTCCTCCAGCGCGCCCTCGACGGCGAGCAGGTGTCAGAGCCCGGGATCCTCGAGCTGGTCGCCGTCCTGCATGCCGTTCAGGCCGTCGACCAGGCAGGCCTCGCCCCGCGCCCCGAGTTCGTGTCCGCCCTGCGCGCTCGGCTCCTCGCCGACGACGCGACGGCCGTCGTGCCGCTCGTGCCCGTCGTGCCCGTCGTGCCCGTGGACGACGAGCTCACCGGACCCTCCGACCCGACGTCGCCGACGAGGACGGCCGGTGGAGCGTTCGACCAGCCCGGCGAGGACGTTGACGGGGCCGGCGCTGGTGGCACCGTGTCGGTGCTGCGCGTGGCGGCCAGGCCGCTGAAGTTCATCGCCGCAGCGGCAGCCAGCATCCTCGTCATCGGCGGCGCCCTCGGGGTCGCGTCCCGTTCGGCAGTGCCCGGCGACGCACTGTACGGCGTCAAGCAGCTGCTCGACCGTGCCGCCGTCCAGCTCGCGGACTCCCGCTACGAGGAGGGCCTGACCTACCTCGCCCAGGCGCAGGAGCACATCGTCGACGCACGCGACCTCATCGACGCCGGCGACCCGTCGACGCACGACCTCGACACCGCGTACGACGCGGCCACGGACGCCACGGGCCGCGCCCAGACGATCCTCACGGAGGTCTACCGGACGGAGCAGCGCACCGACGCCCTCACCGAGCTGGCCGACTTCTACACCCGCGCCATCCCGCAGGTCGATGCGATGCGTCCTCGCGTTCCCTCTGGTTCGCTCCCGGCCTGGCAACGGTTGCGTGACCTGCTCGGCGCCGGCGAGGTGGCGACCTTGAGGGAGCTGGCCGGGTGCGGGGCGTGCGGTGACCGTGCCGCCCAAGCGAGGCAGTCCTTGGCCCGCCTGACCGGCACGGTTCGGCCCGGCAGCCCGGTGAGCGGCACGTCCGCCCCGGGCACGCTGCCGTCCGGAGCCGGCACCGTCACCGCGCCGCGTCCCACCGCGTCGGCCGCCCGCCCGCCCGCGTCGTCGGGCCGCCCTCCCGCACCGGCGCCGCGACCGTCCGCGACGGCGCCCGGCAGCCTGCCGCTGCCGGACGTCCGGGTCACCGGAGGGGTCACGCTGCCCGGGGCGACGGTCAACCCGCCCGCTGTCGGTGTCACGCGCGGCACCGTGGGCGTCGGAGGTGGCGGCATCACGCTGCCCGGCGCGACCGTGAGCCTGCCGCGTGTGGGTGTCACGTCCTCGACGATCGCGGTCGGCGGTGGCGGGGTCACGCTGCCCGGGGTGACGGTCCCGCTGCCGTCGGTGGCGATCACCGTCCCGACCGTGCCGCTACCGCTGCCGACGAAGATCCTGCCCTGACCCCACCGGTCGCGACCCGCCCTGGGGTGCTGTCGGTCAGAGGAAGACGGACTTGCGCTGCATGAGCAGGCTGTAGAGCGTCTGCTGGATCGTCTCGCGCACCTGGTCGGTGAGGTCGAAGACGAGCATCGGGTCGTCGGCAGCGTCGGGTCCGAAGCTCGTCGTGTCGATCGGCGGACCGAACTCGATGAGCCACTTGCTCGGCAGCGGCAGCAGGCCGAGGGGGCCGAGCAGCGGGAAGGTCGGCGTGATCGGGGCGTAGGGCAGCCCGAGCAGCCGGGCCACCGCCGGCATGTTGCCGAGGATCGGGTAGATCTCCTCGGCCCCGACGATCGACACCGGCACGATCGGCACCCCGGCACGCAAGGCCGCCGACACGAAGCCGCCCCGGCCGAAGCGCTGCAGCTTGTAACGCTCGCTGAAGGGCTTGCCGACTCCCTTGAAGCCTTCCGGCCAGACGCCGACGAGGGCGCCGCTGCTGAGCAGCCGCTCCGCGTCGGAGTTGGCCGCGAGGGTGGTGCCCGAGCGCCGGGCCATCGTGCCGATGAACGGCATCTGGAAGACGAGGTCCGCACCGAGCATCCGGAGGTGCCGGTTGCGCGGGTGCTCGTCGTAGACGGCCACCTGCGTCATGAGCGAGTCCATGGCGATGGTGCCGGAGTGGTTTCCCACGACGAGGGCTCCCCCGACGTCGGGGATGTTCTCGATGCCGCGCACCTCGACCCGGAACCACTTCTGGTAGAGCGGTCGCAGCAGCGGCAGGTGGACATTGACCGTGTAGTCCTCGTCGAAGCCGAACTCGTCGACGACGTAGTCGCCCGTGAGCCGGCGTCGCAGGTAGGCCAAGGTCTCGGCGACCTGCCGCTCGACGTCCTCCGCAGGCACACCGGCGGAAGTGGCCGCGGCGCGCAGCACGTTGACGGCCAGCTCGACGAGCTCGGCCGCGCCGGGCCGGGACTCCGAGGAGAGCTCGGCGCCCTCGAGCACCGCGCCGACGAGCTTCTCGGCTCGAGACTGCAGCCCCGACGTCAGCGGGTGTGCCCGGCCACCGGCCTCGGCTGCGTGCGTATGCCGCGTCCCCGGCTCGGGCCCCATGGGTTCGTCGCGTGGGGCGGCGTCCTCGACCGGCGGGACGGCGCGCAGGCGCGCCGGCTCCCCGGGGCTCGCGCGACGGGGCGAGCGCATCGAGGCCCGGCTCGGCCGGGTCCGCGGCGGAGTCGACTCGGCCGGCAGGGCACCGCCGGTCTCGTCGGCCTCGGGGACGCCCACCGGCTCGGCAGGGTCGCCCAGCTCGACGGGCTCGACGGGCTCGACGGCCTCCACGGCCTCCACGGCCTCGTCGGCGTCGGTCAGCGGTCCTGAGGTCTCAACCAGAGGCATACCGGCCGTGGTCTCCGGCGTGGCCTCGGCCGGCCGCGGCTCGGAAACGGTCCTGCCCTCGGTCACGGCCGCCTCGATGACGTCCTCAGCGGTGGGGTCGGCGTTCGCCTCCGTCGCGAGGCGGCGAGCGGCACTGACCTCGACCGGCTCGGTCGGGATGAGTGGCGTACCGCTGCGTCGGCGACGCTCGCCGGAGGCTCTGGCCGCACCGGCGGCGAAGGCGCCGCGAGCGGGCCGAACCGGCGTGGCGGTGGGGGTGGTGCGCGGTCCCGACGCCTCCGCGCCAGCCGCTGCCTTCGACGACGCCGTCTCCTCGGCGGGCGGGTTCGTCGACGCCTTCTCGTCCGGGGCCGTCTGCGCGCCGGCCCCCGAGCCGGCGGCCTTCTTCGGTGCGGCCTTCTTCGGGGCGGCCTTCTTCGAGGCGGCCTTCTTCGGGGCGGCCTTCTTCGGGGCGGCCTTCTTCGGCACAGCCTTCTTCGGCACGGCCTTGGCCGGGCCCGCCTTCGTCGGCGAGGCGGCCTCGATCGCGGTGGCCCTCGTGCTCGCGGGCCTGGCGGCGGCAGCGGGCGTCGAGGAGGATTGCCCGGACGTCGCCGCCGTCGGGTCGGCAGCGTTGCGCGGGTCGGCGGTCACGGCTGGATCCTGTCGAAGACGCGGGAGAGGGCTGCGGCAGTGCTGCCGGCGGCGTCGCTGACCACGTCGCCGACACCTTCGACGCCGGGCACGGCGGGCCGAAGGTGGCGCGCGTAGTCCGAGAACGCCTCGCGGGTGGTGAACTTCGGTTCGAACTCGAGCACGGAACGCATCCGGGTGGTGTCGAGCCCGCGGCCGAAGGCGAGGAAGGTCAGCTGGTCGGAGGAGAAGTCGGCGAACCCGCTGCGCCTGACGATGTTGCCGATGATGCCCGCCGTCGAGAGCGGGACCGGGATGACCGGGCGACGGGCGATGGCGGTGCACTGCGTGACGGTGAGGAAGCCGTCGCCGGCGACGTTGACGATGCCGGCCGGCGGCCCGGTGGTCGCGAGGATCATGGCCGCCGTCGCGTCGTCCTCGTGCACGAACTGGAACCTCGCGTCGTAGCCGAGCGGGATCGGCACGAGCGGCAGTGAGAAGTAGTCCGTGATGGCCGTGTGGATGCTCGGGCCCACGACGTTGGCCAGGCGCAGCATCGTGATCTCGACGTCGGGCCGGCGCCGCGAGAAGCCGCGCACGTAGCCCTCGACCTCCACGGAGTCCTTGCCGAAGCCCGTGCGCGGCAGCGTCTTGGGGTTCATGTCCTCGCTGAACATCGCCGGGTCGCGGGGCGAGGAGCCGTAGACGGCGGCGGAGGACTTCACGACGAGCCGCGTGACCGACTCGGACTTCTGGCACGCAGCGAGCAGCTGCATCGTGCCGATGACGTTGATCTCCTTCTGCGTCACGCGGCCGCCCGTGTCCTTCGGCGTCGCGATGACGTTCATGTGCACGACCGTGTCGACCTCGGCCTGCGCCATGATGCGCCCGATCATCGGGTTGCGGATGTCGGCGCGCACGAACTCGCCCCGCCCGATGGAGTGCTTGGGCGGCACGACGTCGACGCCGAGGATCCTCTCGATCGAGGGGTCCGTCGAGAGCCTCCGCGCGTAGAGGCCACCGAGGTAGCGGGACACCCCCGTGACGAGGACGACCTTGGCCATCGGCTCCTCCTGTCGTCGGTGCGGACGCGTCGTGCGCGTGCTGGAGCGCGCTGTGGACGGCCAGGGGTGCGCACGCGCGGCGGAGAAGTCTCGCTCCCCCGCCCTCAGAGCCTACCGAGACCCGGCTCCATCCGTCCCCGGGCACGGCGACAGATGCGCGGATGTGTCGAGGCTCTCGGTCCCCGGGGGGCCGGGAAACGCGAACGACCCCCACCGTCGGTGAGGGTCGAGAGCGTGCGGGGCGATGCCGCCGGTACCTGAGCTGGTCAGGTCACTTCTTGTTGCGACGCTGGTGACGCGTCTTGCGCAGCAGCTTGCGGTGCTTCTTCTTCGCCATCCGCTTGCGGCGCTTCTTGATGACAGAACCCATGTTTGTCCTTGTCGTGAGACTTGTCCTCGAACTGAGCTGGTGCCGACCTGCGTCGACACCCCTCGGAGAAGGGTAGGTCGAACTTCACGAGCCGAACAGGCTTCACAGCGTAGCGTGTGCCGGCCTCTACCCCAAAAGCGCCTCCGGTCCGGCCACCTGCCCCATGCCGAAGGGGCGACCGGACCGGGTGGTCGCGGTCGCCCCTTCGGGTGCGTGGTGGCGCTGCTGTCACGCGGTGTCGATGTAGGACGTCTGGAGGTACTTGTGCACCGCATCCTCCGGAACCCGGAAGGAGCGGCCGACGCGTACGGCCGGAAGGTCTCCGCCGTGGACGAGCCGGTAGACGGTCATCTTCGACACGCGCATGATCGAGGCGACCTCGGCGACGGTCAGAAACCGCACCTCGGCGAGCTGGCGCTCATTCGACATGTGTTACCCCGATCTTCGATGGGTTCGCACCCGCGCGTCGACGGCTTCCCCTCCGGCGAAACTGCACGCAGGTGCTCGAAGCAACATTAGGGGCAGATGTGACTGGAGGGGAAGCGAACGAGAGAACGAATCGATCCAGCGCAAGTCGACACGCCGGTGGCACCCCTGCGGATCTCCGGTTGTCACGGCTCGAGGCGGTGCAGGTCGCGCGGGAACAGCGTCACCTCGCGGATGTTCTCCGCTCCGGTCAGGCGCCCGACCCACCTTTCCAGACCGATGGCGAACCCGCCATGCGGAGGCATGCCGTGGGCAAAGGCCTCGAGGTAGCCCGCGAGGACCGACGGGTCGGTTCCGGTGCGCTCGAGGGCCACGGCGTAGTCCGACGGCCGGTGCAGCCGCTGACCTCCTGTCGTCAGCTCCAGTCCTCGGAAGAGCAGGTCGAAGCTGTTGCTCCACCGCTCGTCTCCGGGCTGAGGATGCGTGTAGAACGGCCGCTTCCCCATCGGGTAGCCCTCCACCGCAAGGAAGTCCGAGTCGTATGCCGCCTTGGCCCACTCGCTGAGCGCGCGCTCGTGCGCGGGGCTGAGGTCCGGCTCCTCCGGGTCGGCGCCGACCTTCGCCAGGGCCTCGCTGAAGTGGATGACGGGGAACTGCTCCGGCACGCGGGGCAGCTCGACGCCCAGGAGCGCAGCCGCGTCGGCGGCATGCTCCCGGATCCCCTCGACCATCCCCGCGATGGCCTCACGCAGGACGGCGAGCACGTCGCGGTGGTCGCGGACGAAGCCCACCTCCGCGTCGAGCGAGGTGTACTGGGCGAGGTGGCGCACGGTGTCGTGCGGCTCGGCCCGGAAGACCGGACCGACCTCGAAGACGCGCTCGAAGACGCCGACGAGCATCTGCTTGTAGAGCTGCGGGCTCTGCGCGAGGAAGGCGGTGCGCCCGAAGTAGTCGACGGTGAAGACGTTGGCACCCGACTCGGTGGCCGTGCCGACGAGCTTGGGCGTCGCGATCTCGGTGAACTCGAGCGCTCCCAGGGCCGCGCGGAAGCCGCGCATCGAGGCGCCGGCCAGCTGCCAGGCAGCCCGGTGACGCGGGTGGCGCAGGGTCACCGCCGCGTGGTCCAGGTGGGTCGGTAGGCCGGCGCCGAACGTCGGGCGCCAGAGCTCGGCGGGCGGGGCGACTGCCGGTTCCGTGAGCGCCACGACCCTGGGCTCGACGAGCTCGGCACCGCCGGGCGCCGCCTCGTTGGCGGACACCGCGCCGGTCACCTCGACGACGGTCTCCTCGGGCAGCGCGGCGAGCTGCTCGACGGTCTCGCGGTCCTTGACGACGACCTGGGCCAGGCCGGATCGGTCGCGCAGCACGAGGAACGTGACGCTCGCGAGGACGCGACGCCGGTGGATCCAGCCGGCGAGCGTGGCGCGCTCGCCGGGTCGCACGGATGCGAGGTCGCGCGCGAGGACGCGGGCGGGTGGCATGTCGGTCGGGCCGTCGCTCGGGCTCGAGCCGGTGGTCGCCGTGGAACTGGGTGGTTGCATTCCGTTCACCTCCAGAGGGTTGGTGCCCCGGAGGTGTGGGCGATGGGGAATGTCGCTGTGCCACCACACCTTCGCCGCCGCAGATCGCGGACGGCCTCTGGTCGTGCTCGGCTCAGGATCGTCAGGCCCGTCGTCGCCGTGTGCACAAGGTTAGGCGCTCAGCCCGCTGCCCACCAACCCGATTGTCGCCGCGCGCGCGCTCAGCGGAGCGAGGCGCCAACAACAGGGACCGCCGGGGCGCCGGCGTTGCCTGGACGCAGCGCAGCGAGCGAGGAACGAGCGAGCGGAGCGGAGGAAGGCAACGGCTGAAGGGCGCCGCGGCACGCGCCGCAGCGGAGCGAGGCGCCAACAGCTCAGTCGAAGTGCACGTCGAGACCGTGCAGCGGGAAGACGGCCGTGCGCGTGGCCATCACCGCGCGGTCGACCTCGTTCGCCGGGTCGTAGCCCATGTCCCACGAGCGCCACCAGAGTGGTCCGTCCTCGGCGGTCAGGTCGCCCATCCGACGCGGCGCGGGCCGGCCGAAGACGCGCTCGACGTGGGCGCGCCAGTCCTCCGGGATCGGGGTCGTGGTCTTGATGGGGGCGTGGGCGGCGATGGCGGTCAGGTGGGTCCACGTGCGGGGCACGACGCCGACGACCTCGTAGCCACCGCCGCCGAGGGCCACCCATCGACCGTCGCACACCTCGTGCGACAGGCGGTGGAGCGCATCGGCCGCGGACCGCTGGGCGTCGACGGTGACGGCGAAGTGCGCGAGGGGGTCCTCCGCATGGGTGTCGCACCCGTGCTGGGTCACGAGCACGTCAGGCTTGAAGGCCCGGATCAGGGGCATGGCGACGGCGTGCAGGGCGCGCAGCCAGCCCGCGTCGCTGAGGCCGGGCGGCAGGGCGACGTTGACCGAGCTGCCCGCGGCGTCGGGGCCGCCGATGTCGGTGGGCCACCCGGTGCCGGGGAAGAGCGCCCGTCCGGTCTCGTGGATCGAGATCGTCAGGACACGCGGGTCGTTCCAGAAGATCCGCTCGACGCCGTCGCCGTGGTGCACGTCGACGTCCACGTATGCCACCCGCTCTGCGCCGTGGTCGAGGAGCCACTGGATGCCCACCGCGATGTCGTTGTAGACGCAGAATCCGCTGGCGCTGCCGGGCATCGCATGGTGGAGGCCACCGGTGAAGTTGACGGCGTGCTCGGCTTCGCGCTCCCAGACGGCGCGGCAGCTGTCGACCGTGCCTGCCACGACGCGGGCGCTGGCGTCGTGCATGTCCGCGAAGGCCGGGTCGTCCTCCGTGCCCAGGCCGTACGCCTCGTCGGAGTGGGACGGGTCGATCGACGCGGCCTTGACCGCGGCGACGTACGCGTCGTCGTGGACCGTCGCCAGCAGCTCGTCGGAGGCCGGCTCGGCGCCGACGACCTGCACGCCGTCGACGTCGAAGACCCCGAGGGCGTCGCAGAGACGCGCCGTGAGGTCCAGCCGAGCGGGTGCCATCGGGTGCGTGGGGCCGAAGTCGTACCTCGTGAAGGAGGTGTCCCAGACGACCCGGGCCTGAGTTGGCATGATTGAGACGCTATCGCGGAAACGCGCCACGGACGACGGAGGTAACACGCATGGGCCGCAACCGGCTCTTCGACGACGACGTGATCGTCATCGGGCTGGGACGCTTCGGCTCGGCCGTCGCTCTCGAGCTCACCAAGCTGGGCCACCGGGTCATCGCCGTCGAGCGCGACAACGCCATCGCCGAGAGCTACGTCAACAAGGTGGCCAAGGTCGTGCACGCCGACATGGCGCAGTCCACGGCGCTCGAGATGATCCGCAGCGCGGAGCCGAAGATCGCCATCGTCGGCATCGGCTCGTCGGTCGAGTCCTCGGTGCTCGCGGCCGCCAACCTCGTCGACGCCGAGGTCCCCTCGATCTGGGCGAAGGCCCTCTCCCCCGAGCACAAGCGGATCCTCGACCGCATCGGAGTGCACCACGTGATCTCGCCCGAGGCCGACTCGGGCCGCCGTGTGGCCCACCTCGTCAACGGCAAGCTCCTCGACTACATCGAGTTCGACGACGGCTTCGCCATCGTCAAGCTCAAGCCACCGGCGGAGACGATCGGCTTCACGCTGGAGCAGAGCCAGATCCGGCGCAAGTACGGCGTCACGGTCGTCGGCGTCAAGGCGCCCGGCGAGGACTTCACCTACGCCCTGCCCCAGACGAAGATCTCGGCGCACCACATGCTCATCGTGAGCGGTCCGGTGGAGCTCATCGAACGTTTCGCAGCGCGTCCCTGACCACCGATCCTCTGCCGGCACAGACGAACCCACTGTCCTGAGAGAGGACGGTGGGTTCGTCGATCCAGAGGAGGGTCAGCTGCGTGACCGACGTCAGAGGCGCAGCTGCGGGCCGGTGTCGACGCCGAGCGGCAGGAGCATCGCGATCTCCTCCTCGCCGTCCTCCTCGCTGACGACGCCCATGGGTCGGCGGTAGTCGGTCGGTCGGAAGCCCATGCCGCTCGCGAAGGCGACGGCGCGGCCGTTCTCGGTGCCGACCCAGTAGACGAGGTGGGAGTGCCCGCGCTCGGCGGCGAGCGAGGCGCCGTCCTTGACGAGATGGGTCGCGACACCGGACCCTCGGGCCTCGGGGCGCACCCACAGGCCGAACAGCTCGCCGGCCGAGCCGTCGCTCGCCTTGGCGGTGCCGACGCTGACGACGCCGACGGCGACGCCGTCCCGCTCCGCCACCAAACGCGCGGAGCGCTGCATGCGTTCGCGCCAGAAGTCCTCGTCGTAGGACTCTTCCTCCTCGACCGTGGCAACGAACGCCTCGGGCGATTCACGCAGTGCGGCGAGGCGGACGGAACGGTAGTCCTCCCAGTCGTCCTCGCCGAGGGGACGCACGGTGATGTCGCTCATGGGGTCCACCTTCGCACGACAGGCACTCGGACCGCACCCACGGGGTCGTGAACGCTCGGGGGCGGCCAGGACCGGCTGCTGGGCAGTGCGACTCAGAGGCGATGGACCATCTCGACCTCGCGCAGGTCGGGCCGCCGCGGGTGGTCGTGGACGGCGCCGGTGCGCTCGAAACCACACCGCTCGTAGAGGGCGCCTGCGGCCGTGTTGGAGCTCGTCACCTCGAGGACGACCTCTGACTTCCCGAGGCGCCTCGCCTCCTCGAGGACGGCCCGGACGAGCGACTCGCCGACACCGCGGCCGCGCGCCCGCGGTGCGACGTACATGCCGAACAGCGTTGCCGTCGTGGCCCGCTCGGGCTCCCAGTGGGATCCGAGGCCGGCACTGCCGAGGACACCCGAGGCGTCGCGGGCCTGCACGAGCCAGGCGCCCTCGATGCGTTGACGCCAGTCGGCCTCGTCGTAGGCAGCCTCGTCGGCGTAGGTGAACCAGAACGCGTCGGGCGCGTCCCGGAGCATCGCGAGACGGACGTCGCGGTGCGACTGCCAGTCGTCGGGCGAGACCGGGTGCAGGTGCAGGTGCTCGTCGTGCGGGTGCGGCTCGGTCATCACCCCACGATGCCGTCAGACCTGGCCGGACGCCAGCTGTTTCGATCGAGCCGCCGCGGCCTCGATGGCCGTGACGAAAGCGGCGCGGACCTTGTGGTCGTCGAGCTGGCGCAGGGCTGCGACGGTCGTGCCGCCGGGCGAGCTGACCTGCTCGCGCAGCACCGTGGGGTGCTCGTGGGTCTCCCTCAGCATCGTCGCCGCGCCGTAGAGGGTCTGGACCACGAGCTCGGTGGCGGTGGCGCGCGGCAGGCCGAGCACGACGCCGGCCTCGATCATCGCCTCGACGACGTAGAAGATGTAGGCCGGGCCGCTACCGGAGATGGCGGTGACGGCGTCGAGGTGCTTCTCGGCCAGCCGGACCACCTTGCCGCACGAGCTGAGCAACGCCTCCGCCTCGGCGAGGTGGTCGTCCGTGCAGTGCCTGCCGGGCGAGATGCCGGCCATGCCCTGGTCGACGAGCGCCGGGGTGTTGGGCATGACGCGGATGACCGACGTGCCCTCGGGCAGGCGGGACTCGAGGTACTCCGTCGTGATGCCCGCGGCGAGCGAGACGACGGCGTTGCCCGGGACCACGTGGTCGTGGATCTCCTCGAGCAGCGCAGCCATGTCCTGGGGCTTGACGCAGAGCACGAGCGTGTCGGCGGTGTCGGCTGCCTCGGCGTTCGCCAGCCCGCGGACGCCGTAGTGCTCGGCGAGGGTTCTCACCTTGTCGGGGGTGCGTCCGGTGACGACGAGGTCGCCGGCCCTGCGGCCGGACCGGATGAGACCGGAGACGAGGGTCTCCCCCATGACCCCGGCGCCGAAGATGGCCGTCGTCGTCATCGTCTGCCTCCGCTCAGCCCTTGGTCGCGATGCCGCGCAGGAAGAACATGACGTTGGCCGGCTTCTCGGCCATGCGGCGCATGAGGTAGCCGTACCACTCCTCGCCGTACGGGATGTAGACGCGCATCTGGTCGCCGCGGTCGGAGATCCGCTTCTGCTCCTCGGGGCGGATACCGAAGAGCATCTGGTACTCGAACGACCTCGGGTCGCGACCGGCCTGGCCCGCGAGCGCCCCGGCGATCTCGATCAGCCGCGGGTCGTGCGAGGCCACCATCGGGTACCCCTCGCCCTGCATGAGGATCTTGAGGCAGCGCACGTAGGACTTGTCGACGTCGGCACCGGTCTGGAAGGCGACCGACTCGGGCTCCTTGTAGGCGCCCTTGCAGAGGCGGACGCGGGACCCGGCGTGGGCGAGGTCCCGGCAGTCGGCCTCCGTGCGGTAGAGGTAGGCCTGCAGCACGGCGCCGACGGTCGGGAAGTCGGCGCGCAGCTCGCGCAGCGCGTCGAGGGTGAGGTCGGTCGTCGTGTGGTCCTCCATGTCGAGGGTCACGGTCGTGCCGGCCTGCTTCGCGAGCTCGCAGATCTCACGGGCATGGTCGAGGGCGATCTCGTTGCCGTCACCCGGGAGCGCCTGGCCGAGCGCGCTCAGCTTGAGCGACACCTCGACGGCACCGCCCTCGGTGAGCCCCTGGTCGCGCAGTGCGGTCAGCAGGGAGAGGTACGCGTCGCGCGTGTGGCGGGCCTGTGCGAGGTCGGTCGTGTCCTCGCCGAGGTAGTCGATCGTCGAGAGGCGGCCGGACGCTGCGATCTCCGAGGCGGCCCCGACGACGTCGGCACGCTCGGCGCCGGGTACGAAGCGCTTGACGACCGAGCGCGACACGGGCGCCTTCTCGATGACGTCTCGGATCTTCTCCTGCTTGGACAGCTGCAGGAGCGAGTTGCGCAGCAGGTCGCTGGCGTCCACGGGGGCCTCCGGGTGGTGCTCGGGATGTCGCTCGGGTGACGGGGGGCGAGCAGTGGTGACCGCCCGCCGGGCAAATCTACCGCCGCGGCGAGCCCACGCCTGCCGGTCCCCTTCCGTCGGCGCAGCCGTGCGGCACGAGTGTCCCGGTGGCTCATGCGGCAGACTCGCTGCCATGCGTCGCCCGTCCGCCGCCCACCGGCCTGTGCCCGCTGCCCTCGCGGCCGCCGCCGCGCCGCTCGTGCTCGTCGCCTGCTCCCAGCCGCCGCCGGCCACTCCTGCCGGCACCGCCCATGCCGGCTCCGTCGTCACCTCCGGCAGGCCCACGTCGGACGCGCCGCTCACGCCGCCGTCGAGCCTGGTGCCGCCCCGCGTGCACGACGCCGGGGCGGTCGCCACGTACCTCGGTGACCACGACCTCGCGGGCCTGACCCGGACCGGCCAGGAGTCGGTGACCGAGGCCGTCGTCGCGCTGTGCCCCGGCGGCCCCGCTGTGGCCCGGGACGTCGGCCCGACGGCATACGCGAGGGCGTGGGAAGGGCTCGGCGGCGTCCGCGCGGACGTCGCCGCGATCACCTACCCGGACCTGGCGAGTGCCTCGAGCGCGATCGAGCCACTGCTCGCCGCGGCCGCCTCCTGCCGGGCACCCCGGACCACCAACGGCATCACGACGGCCGTCGCCAATCAGCGCCGCGACGTGGCGGAGGGTATGCCGCTCGGCCGGGTGGACGTGACCCGTGTGGCCCCGGACGAGACCCGTCACGACTACGTCGGTGTCGTGCAGGTGGGCAACGTGCTGGCACGACTCACGTACTCCGCCCTCGACGCCAAGGTGGCCAACGAGAAGGGGTCGACGGCTCTCGCGCTGCTGGCCCGGGGCGTCCAAGAGCTCTGATGGCCACTTCCTTCGAGGACGCCGACCTCGTCACGCCCGGACCGCTCGGTGTCACCTTCGACGACCTCGGCGAGGCCCTCGGCGCCGCCTCGACCGTGCTGCGCGCCAACGCGATGGCGGCCGGCCTCGACGCGCCCGTTCCGACCTGCCCCGGCTGGACGGTGCTCGACCTCGTGGCCCACCAGGGGATGGTCCACCGCTGGGCCGCCAGCCATCTGCGCGGCGAGCCGATCGACGCGCCCGAGCGGCTGGACCGTGAAGGGCGGGAGTCGGCAGACGTGCTCGGCTGGTTCGACGACGGCGCGACCGCGCTGCTGCAGGCGATCGTCGATGCACCCGAGGACCTCGAGGCGTTCGTCTTCCTCCAGGACGCACCGGCGCCACGGCTCTTCTGGACCCGGCGGCAGTGCCACGAGACCACCGTCCACGCCGTCGATGCGCTCGGAGCCCGCCTCGGACGACCGGCCACGGCCGCCGAGACGTGGATCACCCCGGCCGTCGCCCTGGACGGCATCGACGAGCTGCTCCTCGGCTTCATCACGCGTCGCAGGGATGGCGCGTCGCCCGGGGTGCCCACCAGGCTGCTCGTGCGGCCCGACGGGGCCGAGATCGCCTGGCTCGTCGACCTCGACACGGGCCGGCCGATCGTGACGCGCCGGGTGAGGCCGGGGTCCCCCGAGGCAGCCGCCGACCACACCCTCGCCGGCGGCCCCGTCGACCTCTACCTCCGCCTGTGGAGCCGCGGCGACGTCGAGCCCGTCGACGAGCTCGAGCGCTGGTGGCGCGGGACGATCTCCGTCACGTGGTGACCCCCGCCGACCCGGTAGCAGGATGGGCGAAGCACCGGTGCGGAGCGCCGCGGCCGGAGACCATGAGACCAGAGGAGCGCGCATGCCGCAGGAGGGCATCGGCCGGGCCGTGCAGTCCGCCATCTACCGGGCGGGCGCCTTCGGCCGTCGGCCGGCGGTCCCCACGGACGGCACGCAGCTCGAGCCGGCGGCCCGCAAGGTCATGTCGAGGCGCGGGTTCGCCTACGTCGCAGGCTCCGCCGGCTCCGAGGCGAGCGCCGACGCCAACGTCGCGGCCTTCGACCGGTGGCGCGTCGTGCCCCGCATGCTCGTCGACACGACCCAGCGCGACACGTCCGTCGAGCTCTTCGGCCGACGGCACGAGAGCCCCTTCCTCGTCGCACCCATCGGCGTGCTGTCGCTGGCCGACGACGGGGCCGACCTCGCCGTCGCACGTGGCGCCCGTGAGCAGCGGGTCACGCCGATCCTCAGCACCCAGGCCTCCGTGCCGATGGAGGAAGTCGCCCGCGTCCTCGGCGGGTCCGGGCACTGGTACCAGCTCTACTGGAGCAGCAACGACCACCTCGTCGAGAGCCTGGTCTCGCGCGCCGAGGCATGCGGCAGCGAGTGCCTCGTCGTCACGCTCGACACGGCATACCTCGGGTGGCGGCCGCGCGACCTCGACCTCGGGCACCTGCCGTTCGCCCGCGGCGAGGGCATCGCGCAGTACACGTCGGACCCCGTCTTCCGACGTCTCGTGGCCGAGCGTGTCGCGGCCGAGCGCGTCGCGGACGCCCCACCCACGGCCCGGCTGCGTCCGACCCCGGCGGCGGTGGCGACCCTGCTGTCCATGAGCCGCAAGCACCCCGGGAACACGCGCCACAACCTCACGGCCCCCGAGCCGCGGGCGGCCGTCGAGACCTTCCTCGACGTGTTCAGCCGGCCGTCACTGACGTGGGAGGACCTGCCACGGCTGCGTGCGCTGACGAGCCTGCCGATCGTGCTGAAGGGCATCCTCGAGCCGGACGACGCCCGCCGCGCCGTCGACGCCGGGGTCGACGGGGTCTACGTCTCCAACCACGGCGGTCGTCAGGTCGACCGGTCGGTGGCCGCACTCGACGCGCTGCCCGGTGTCGTGGAGGCGGTGCGCGGCACAGGCTCCACCATGCCCGTCATCTTCGACAGTGGCATCCGTTGCGGCGCAGACGCTTTCGTCGCACTCTCACTCGGCGCCACGGCTGTCGGCATCGGCCGCCCCCACGTCTACGGCCTCGCGCTGGCCGGCGCCGACGGCGTGTCAGAGGTGCTGCGCAACCTCCGCGCCGAGCTCGACCTCCAGCTGGCGCTGACGGGCTGCACCTCGCTCGCCGACCTCGGGCCGGAGCGTTTGGTCCGGGTCGGCCAGCAGTGAGCCCGGCGCCGTGGGCGGCGGTGAGCCGGGTCCAGCGGGCGTGAGCTCAGGGCGCGTTCCGGGCGCGTCGACCGCTCGGAGGGTGGAACCGGCTCGACGGCTCCGGGCGCCGTCCCGGAGGATCGGGGCATGCCCGCCCTCGACCACCTGACCCGCGACGCGTTCCCGAAGTCCTCGAAGTACGACGCGAAATGGCTCGTCGACCTCGACATGGGGCCGCACCCGCTGTGGCTGCTCGAGGACCTCGCCGCCGACCTCGACCTGCGCCCGGGCATGCGCGTCCTCGATCTGGGCTCGGGCCTCGGCGCCACGTCGGTCTTCCTCGCCAAGGAGTACGGCGTGCGGGTCATCGCCGCCGACCTGTGGGTCGACCCGACCGAGGCCGCGGGAGTCTTCCGCAAGGAGGGCGTCGACGACCGGATCGTCGCGATACGGGTCGACGCGCACGCCCTGCCCTTCGGCCGCGGCTCCTTCGACGCCATCATCAGCATCGATGCCTGGGAGTACTTCGGCACCGGCGACCACTACCCGCGCTACCTCTCGACCTTCCTCAAACCGGGTGGCCAGCTCGGTGTCGCGACCCCTGCGCTCACGACCGAGGTGCGCGAGCTCGGCGAGATCCCCGAGCACATCGACCGCGTCGTCGGCAGCGAGTCGGCGGCGTGGCACACCGCCGAGTGGCTGCGCAGCCAGTGGGAGTTCAGCCGGGCCTTCGAGACCGTCACGGCACGCAACCAGGTGGACGGGTGCGCGAACTGGCTGCTGTGGGAGCGTGCGGTCATGGAGCTCAAGGGACAGCCGACCTCCCCGGTGCAGGGGATGCTCGAGGCCGACGGCGGCGCCTTCGTCACGTTCGCGCTCGTCACCGGGAGGGTCGCGTGAGCCTCGATGCCACCGACCTGGTCCACCTGCGCCGGGCCGTCGAGCTCGCCCGCCTCGCGCTCGAGCGCGGTGACGAGCCCTTCGGCTCGGTCCTCGTCTCGGGCGACGGCGAGGTGCTCTTCGAGGACCACAACCACGTGGTGGCGCTCGAGGCGACGCAGCACCCCGAGTTCGCGATCGCCCGCTGGGCCGGCGCCCACCTGACTGCCCCGGCGCGGGCCGCCGCGACCGTGTACACCTCCGGCGAGCACTGCCCCATGTGCTCGGCCGCGCACGCCTGGGTCGGGCTGGGCCGCATCGCGTATGCCGTGAGCTCGGCCCAGCTCGGCGCGTGGCGCTCGGCGTGGGGTGCGGCGGCGTCACCGGTCGCGCCGCTGTCGATCCGGGACGTCGTGCCGGACGCCGTCGTCGACGGGCCGGCTCCCGAGCTCGAGGCCGAGGTCCGGGACCTCCACGACCGCTTCGCCCATCCCCGACGCCACCCCTGAGGCGCTGCGCGCACGGTCCCACGTCGGCGGACGGCTCCTCTGTCGGATGGAGGGCCGGCGCAGCGCCAGGACGGCGGGCGCAGCGCGAGGACGGCGGGGTGGCGCACCCGGCGCACAGGGTCTGAAACGCCGCCGGAACCGTGGGCACGGCTGCTGGCGGGGTACGACAAGGCATACGCAAGGATCGCGACACGCCCCACGGCATCTGTCCGCTCACGGCGAACAGAGGCAGAACCTGAGCCGATCACGCTCAGGATGGGGAACAGGAGGGACACAACCGGCGTTGGTCGGGATGTGCTCGTCCACAGCGGGCACGGATAGCATCGAGATGTCTCTCGATCAGTCAGGAGAAGAACATGTTCGAACGGTTCACCGACAGGGCCCGAAGGGTGGTTGTCCTCGCGCAGGAGGAAGCTCGCCTGCTCAACCACAACTACATCGGGACCGAGCACATCCTCCTGGGTCTGATCCACGAAGGCGAAGGCGTCGCCGCGAAGGCCCTCGAATCGCTCGACATCTCGCTCGAAGCGGTCCGGGCCCAGGTCCAGGAGATCATCGGCCAGGGGCAGCAGGCCCCGACCGGCCACATTCCCTTCACGCCCCGCGCGAAGAAGGTTCTCGAGTACTCGCTCCGCGAGGCGCTCCAGCTCGGCCACAGCTACATCGGCACCGAGCACATCCTGCTCGGCCTCATCCGCGAGGGCGAGGGCGTGGCCGCCCAGGTCCTCGTCAAGCTCGGCGCGGAGCTCAACAAGGTCCGCCAGCAGGTCATCCAGCTGCTCTCCGGCTACCAGGGTGGCCAGAGCGGCGAGAAGGCCGGCGCCGGCGTCGGCCAGGGCCAGACCGAGGGCACGCCCGCGGGCTCCCTCGTGCTCGACCAGTTCGGTCGCAACCTCACGCAGGCGGCCCGCGAGGGCAAGCTCGATCCGGTCATCGGACGTGAGAAAGAGATCGAGCGCGTCATGCAGGTGCTCTCGCGCCGCACCAAGAACAACCCCGTCCTCATCGGCGAGCCCGGAGTCGGCAAGACGGCCGTCGTCGAGGGCCTCGCCCAGGACATCGTCAAGGGCGAGGTGCCCGAGACGCTGAAGGACAAGCAGCTCTACACCCTCGACCTCGGTTCGCTCGTGGCCGGTAGCCGCTACCGCGGTGACTTCGAGGAGCGGCTCAAGAAGGTCCTCAAGGAGATCCGCACCCGGGGCGACATCATCATCTTCATCGACGAGATCCACACGCTCGTCGGTGCAGGTGCCGCCGAGGGCGCCATCGACGCCGCGTCGATCCTCAAGCCGATGCTGGCCCGTGGCGAGCTGCAGACGATCGGTGCGACGACGCTCGACGAGTACCGCAAGCACATCGAGAAGGACTCCGCCCTCGAGCGGCGCTTCCAGCCGATCCAGGTGATGGAGCCGACGCTCCCGCACACGATCGAGATCCTCAAGGGCCTGCGTGACCGCTACGAGGCGCACCACCGCGTGACGATCACGGACTCGGCCCTCGTCGCGGCGGCCAACATGGCTGACCGCTACGTCAACGACCGCTTCCTGCCGGACAAGGCGATCGACCTCATCGACGAGGCGGGCGCGCGACTGCGCATCCGCCGGATGACGGCTCCGCCGGACCTGCGTGAGTTCGACGAGAAGATCGCCGCCCTCGTGCGCGAGAAGGAGTCGGCCATCGACGGCCAGGACTTCGAGCGCGCTGCACGGGTCCGCGACGACGAGAAGCGCCTGCGCCAGGAGAAGTCCGCCCGTGAGGCCCAGTGGAAGTCGGGCGACATGGACATCGTGGCCGAGGTCGACGAGGAGCTCATCGCCGAGGTCCTCGCCGCCAGCACCGGCATCCCGGTCTTCAAGCTGACCGAGGAGGAGAGCAGCCGCCTGCTCCACATGGAGGACGAGCTGCACAAGCGGATCGTCGGCATGAACGACGCGGTCAAGGCCCTCTCGCAGGCGATCCGTCGCACACGCGCCGGCCTGAAGGACCCGCGCCGTCCCGGTGGCTCGTTCATCTTCGCCGGTCCCACCGGTGTCGGTAAGACCGAGCTCGCCAAGACGCTCGCCGAGTTCCTCTTCGGCAGCGAGGACGCGCTGATCCAGCTCGACATGTCCGAGTACTCCGAGAAGCACACGGTGAGCCGCCTCTTCGGTTCACCTCCCGGCTACGTCGGCTACGAGGAGGGCGGCCAGCTCACCGAGAAGGTGCGCCGCAAGCCGTTCTCCGTCGTGCTCTTCGACGAGGTCGAGAAGGCCCACCCGGAGATCTTCAACTCGCTGCTGCAGGTGCTCGAGGACGGCCGCCTCACCGACTCCCAGGGTCGGATGGTCGACTTCAAGAACACGGTCATCATCATGACGACCAACCTCGGCACGAGGGACATCTCCAAGACCTCGCTCGGCTTCTCCGCCGGTCCCGACACCCTGTCGGACTACGAGCGGATGAAGGCCAAGGTCACGGATGAGCTCAAGCAGCACTTCCGGCCCGAGTTCCTCAACCGCGTCGACGACACCATCGTGTTCCCGCACCTGAACCGCGCGGAGATCACGCAGATCGTCGACCTCGAGATCGCCAAGCTCGACAAGCGGCTCAAGGACAAGGACATGGGCATCGAGCTCACGCCCGCGGCCAAGGACCTGCTCGCCAAGAAGGGCTACGACCCGGTGCTCGGTGCGCGCCCGCTGCGCCGCACCATCCAGCGCGAGATCGAGGACGCGCTGTCCGAGAAGATCCTGTTCGCCGAGTTCGGCTCGGGTCAGTACATCCGGATCGACACGGAGGGCGAGGGCAAGGAGGAGAAGTTCACCTTCTCCGACATGGCCCACCCGGACTCGGCGCACCGTCCGGCCGACGACCTGCCGGAGCTTCCCGAGGGCGCAGCCCTCGACGAGGCGCTCGGGGTCAACGTCACGACGGGGTCGTCCGTGCCCGACGACAAGATCTACCCCGACGCAGGCTTGACCGGCACGGAGCGCTGACCGGCCTCCGCCGACCACGCACCGACCGAAGGGGTCGGGGACACCACGTCCCCGACCCCTTCGGTGTACGTTCCCCGCGCTGCCCTCATACCGGGGTCGTATGCCGCCTCGCTCGAGAGGCGACCACGGCCCGATGCCGGGCGGCGCCCACCGCGGCGAGGGTGGGTGTCATGAGCCACGACCACCCCGCCCGTATGCCGGCCGCCGCCACCCAGCGCGCCGTCGGTTCCACCTCTTCTTCCACCGACGCGTCAGGGGCGCCGGTGCCAGCGGCAGCGATGTCCGCGCCAGCGGCGACGGTTCGCGCAGCAGTGGCGCCGCGTCCGGACGCACCCGACGGGACCGGCGACCTCGTCGCGCGCGACCTCGTCATGACCTACGGTCGCTCCGCCTCGGCCGGCCCGCCGGCACTGGGCGGCGTCGACCTCACCATCCGCGCCGGCGAGAGTCTCGCCGTCATGGGTCCGTCCGGCTCGGGCAAGACGACGCTGCTGCACGTCCTCGCCGGGATCCTGCGACCGACCGGCGGGCACGTGCTGTGGCGGGGTCGCGACATCGCGCGGATGTCCGACCGTGAGCGCACCGTGCTGCGCCGTGAGGACTTCGGCTTCGTCTTCCAGCAGGGCATGCTGCTGCCCGAGCTGCCGGCGATCGAGAGCGTGGCCCTCCCGCTGATGCTCGGTGGGACCTCCCGGTCGGAGGCCACGGCGCGGGCCCGGACCCTGTTTCCACCCCTCGGCCTGGCGGGGCTCGAGAAGCGTCGACCCGGTGAGCTGTCGGGCGGTCAGGCGCAGCGGGTCGCCATCGCCCGCGCGCTCGTGGCGCGACCGGGCGTCGTGTTCGCGGACGAGCCGACCGGCGCCCTTGACCAGACGACGAGCGCCGAGGTGATGCAGCACCTGACGCAGCTGGCGGTCCACACCGGCGCGTCCCTCGTCGTCGTGACCCACGACGAGAACGTCGCGCGCTGGTGTCACGGCGTGGTTCACGTCCGCGATGGTCGGATCGCAGGCAGCGGGGCACGGATCGGGGCCGGGACGGCCGCTCCGTCCACGACGTCGGCGGTGGTCCGGTGAGGGCCGCCACCAGCATGTGGTGGCGGCTCCGGCGAGCGGGCGCGACGGACGACCGGGTGCCGGGGATCCTGGCGGTCGTCTCGTTCGCCGTGGCGACCGCGGCCCTGCTCGTCTGTGTCGCCGGTCTCCGGGCCTTCGAGGCACGCAACCCGCTTCCGCCTGGCGGCCTCGAAGGAGGCCTGTCCGACGAGGCCGCCATCGGCAACCTCTACGTGACGCTCGCGTGGGTCGCCACGACGTGCATGGTGATCCCGATTCTCACCCTGGGCGGCGTCGCCGCACGTCTCGCCATCGCCCGACGCGACCAGCGACTGGCCGCGCTCCGCCTCGCCGGCGGCACATCGGCCCAGGTGACGCTCATGACGCTCGCCGAAGCGGCGACGCAGGCCCTCCTCGGTGCGCTGACCGGCGTGGTCGCCTACCTCGCGGTGCTGCCGCTCGTGGCACGGCTCAGCTTCCAGGGCCGGACGTTCGAGCTGAGCGAGCTCGTCCTCCCGCTCTGGCAGACGCTCGTCGTGGTCGTGGTCGCGGCCGTCGTCGTGGTCGCGATCGTGTCCGGGGCCTCGAGCCTCGCGCGGGTGGCGGTCAGCCCGCTCGGCGTCGCGGCGCGCACGACCCCCAAGCGGCTGAGCATCCTGCGCGTGCTCGTCGCCCTGGCGGCCGGCGCCACCTGGTTGTTCGTCATCACCCCGATGAAGGAGCCGCAGCGGATGACGATCGTCCTCGTGCTCGGCGCGATGATCCTGGCGGTCAACGCCGTCGGACCGTGGGTCGTCATGGTCGCCGGCCGGGTCGCTGCCCGCCTCGCACCGACCGCCTCCACCCTGCTCGCCGCGCGGCGGATCGCCGACGACCCGCGGAGCACGTGGCGGGCGGTGGGAGCGCTCGGCCTCGCCGTCGTCGTCGTGGGCTTCACGAGCCTCGCTTCGGTCGACGAGCCCGCGTCTCCGCTGGAGCGCTACCTCGCCGCCGACCTCGGCACGGGCTCGCTCGTCACGCTCGTCATCATCACCATCGTCGGAGCGACGTCGACCGGCGTCGTGCAGGCCGCCCGCGTGCTCGACCAGCGGGAGCAGTACCGCGCGCTGGCCCTGGCGGGCACGAGCGAGAGGTCGCTCCACCGCGCCCGCGCCCTGGAGGTCGCCCTCCCCCTCGCCACGACGATCGCGCTGTCGGCCGGTTTCGTGCTCGTGCTCATGCTGCCCTTCTCGAGCGCCCTCGACGGTGGCCTCGTCGTGCGCTTCGTCGTGACGTCGACGGTCGCGGGGGCCGTCGTCCTCGCGTCGGTGCTCGCCTCCCGGTCCCTCGTGCGGACGGCGTCCCGCGTGGCCTGAATCGGTCGTCTACGGTGGGGCGGTGATCCCAGAGCACCGCCCCACCGAACCCCTGCAGCGGTCCGTGAGCCCGCCCGACGCCGGTCGCCCGACCGGTCGCCCGACGGGTGCGCGCGGCTCCGTGCTGGCCCGTCTCGGGTCGACGGCGGCGGCCACCGCCCTGCTGCTCGCCGGGTGCTCGACGGCTGAGCCGAAGGCCTCGGCGTCCTCGTCGGTCGCGGCCGCGTCGTCGGCAGGCAGCACGACCGGATCGGCCTCGCCTCCGTCTGGCGTCCACGTGGCCGGGGCGCCGGCGCCGCTCGCCACGCTCGTCTCGACCCTGTACGCCGGAGGCGACCTCACGCATACGTCCTCCCCCACCGCGTCGAAGGCGCTCACGGCACGCAAGCCTGCGACCAGGCCGGTGGACGCGACCGCAAAGGTCGGGTCGTGGATGGGCACCCCTGTTGCTGTCGTCACCGCCGGCGACGACGTGACGCTCGCCGTCGGACCGACCTGGAAGGTCGTCGGCGGCTGGTGGCCGTCTCTCGGGGTCGCGCGACCCAGCCTCGGCAGCGGGCCCCGCTGGGTGCTCGCCATCGGGTCCGACGCCCGCAAGGGACAGCCCCTCGAGCGCACCCGCGCGGACGTGCTCCAGGTCATCGGCGTCGACGGCAAGGGTGGCGGCGGCGTCATGGGCATGGCCCGCGACCTGTGGGTACCGCTCTCGACGGGTGGCAAGGGCAAGATCAACTCGGCGATGGTGCTCGGCGGGCCGCGCGCCCAGGTCAGCACCGTCAAGGCCGTGACCGGCCTGCCCCTCGAGGGCTATGTCGTGCTCGGCTTCAGTGGCTTCAAGAAGATCGTCGACGACGAGGGCGGCATCCCCATCGTCATCCCGAAGACCGTGGTCGCCTCGCACGCCAAGGACCTCGTCATCGAGGCCGGCGCCCAGACTCTGTCCGGGGCCGAGGCCCTCGCCTACGCGCGGGAGCGAAAGACCCTGCCCGACGGGGACTTCGGCCGATCACGACACCAGGGCGAGGTCATCCTCGCTGCTGCGATCAAGGCCAGGCTCGCGGGTCCGATCGCCATCCCGTCGGCCCTCACGAGCTTCAGCACGGTCGGCAAGAGCAACCTCTCGGCCGAGCAGATCCTCACCTTCACCGCAGGCCTGCATCAGCTGAGCCCGCTCAAGGTCGGCCGTGGTGTGGCCCAGGGGGCTTTCGGGTGGGCCGGTCAGCAGTCGATCGTCGTCCTCGGCAGGCAGGCCCGCGGCCTCTTCGCCGAGTTCCGGGACGGGAACCTCTCGTGAGCGGTGCGCCTGTCATCCGGCGCGCCCGCACCTCGGACGTGCGTGCCATCCGGGCTCTCGTGGCGCCGCTGGCCGAGCGCCGGGTGCTGGTCAGCAAGGAGGCGGTCACCTACTTCGAGAGCCTCCAGGAGTTCCGGGTCGCCGAGCTCGACGGTCGTGTCGTCGGCTGCGGCGCCCTGCATGTCATGTGGGAGGACCTCGCCGAGATCCGCACCCTGGCCGTTGCTGCCGACCAGCGCGGCACCGGTCTCGGTGGGCGGCTGCTCGAGGTCCTCGTCGAGGACGCGCGCGAGATCGGCGTCGAGCGGCTCTTCTGCCTGACCTTCGAGACGGACTTCTTCGTCCGGCACGGCTTCGAGGTCATCGAGGGCCAGGCTGTCCCGACGGACGTCTATGCCGAGCTGCTGCGCTCCTATGACGAGGGCGTCGCGGAGTTCCTCGACCTCGAACGGGTCAAGCCCAACACCCTCGGCAACACCCGAATGCTCCGCACCCTCTAACCGTCGAAAGGCCAAAGTTCGCGGCCTCCTCACCGTCGAAAGGCCAAACTTCGCGGCCTCCTCACCGTCGAAAGGCCAAAGTTCGCGGCCTCCTCACCGTCGAAAGGCCAAACTTCGCGGCGCCCTCACCGTCGAAAGGCCAAACTTCGCGGCGCCCCCACCGTCGAAAGGCCAAACTTCGCGGCGCCCCCACCGTCGAAAGGCCAAACTTCGCGGCCTCCTCACGTCAAGAGGCCAACGATCACGACCGGGGGCTCGACGACCGGTCTGACCACGAAGTCGAACCCAAAACGTGGCCATTCGTCCGTTGGACGGCCGCGAACCATGGGCACTCGACGGCCTGGCAGCAACATACTTTGGCCACTCGACGGGTCGCGGGCCGCAAACTTTGGCCACTCGACCGGGTCGGGGCCACAAACGTTGGCCTCTCGACGGGGGCGGGACCGCAAGCTTTGGCCACTCGACGGGGTCGGGGCCGCAAACGTTGGCCTCTCGACGGGGGAAGGTGGGAGGGGTCAGCCGCGGCCGGAGGCGGCGTAGATGCGCCGGACGACGTCCTCGATGTCCGGCTCCTTGACGGTCAGGTCGCGGACCTCGTGACGCGAGGAGACATGGGCCAGCACGGCGGCCACGGTCGTCGCCTCGGAGTCGAACGCGAACCGCTGGCGCAGCCCGTCGGACTCGCTGTCGATCAGAGTGGCTCCCGGGACGTCGACGAGGTCGGGCGTCGGTTGTGCGAGGTCGATGACGACGATGCGCTGCGCGCCGACCGTCCCGGCGAGGCCGTTGAGCGTGCCGTCGAAGGCGAGCCTGCCGTGGTCGACGACGAGGACCCGGTCGCAGAGCCGCTCGATGTCGCCCATGTCGTGCGTCGTGAGGAGCAGGGTCGTGCCCTCCTCGCGGCGCTCCGCGACGAGGAACTCGCGCAACCGTTGCTTGGAGAGCACGTCGAGGCCGATCGTCGGCTCGTCCAGGATGAGCAGCTCCGGCGAGTGCAGCAACGCCGCGGCGAGCTCAGCCCGCATGCGCTGGCCGAGCGACAGGGACCGGACCGCCGTGCCGAGCTGGGGGCCCATCTCGAGCTGCTCGACCAGCAGGTCGGTGCGAGCACGGGTCACCTGCTCGTCCATCCGGTGGATGGCCCCGAGAATCTCGAACGAGTCGCGCAGCGGGAGGTCCCACCACAGCTGCGAGCGCTGCCCGAAGACGACCCCCACCCGGCGCGCCACCTCGACCCGCTGGCGCATCGGGTCGAACCCGCACGTGCGGACGTGGCCCGAGGTCGGCTTGAGGATGCCGGTCAGCATCTTGATCGTCGTCGACTTGCCGGCGCCGTTGGCGCCGATGTAGCCCACCGCCTCGCCGGGCTGCACCGAGAAGGTCATCCGGTCCACGGCCCGCGTCTTCTTGAAGTCGCGCACGAGGTCGCGCGTCTCGATGATGCTCATCCGCCGGCTCCTTGGTAGTGACGGGTTCCGAGGCGCCAGCACGTCGCAGCGATGCCCCAGGCCAGCAGCGCGGCAAGCGGTGTGAGCCAGGCGAGCCAGGTCGGCGCGTACGGGGCCTCGAGGTCGAGGATCGCGACGGCGGGGATGTAGGCCACGAATGCCGTGGGCACGACGAACGTCCAGAAGATCCGCAGCGGGCCGGGGAAGACCTGCTGGCTCTGCTGGGCGGCATACGACCCGCCGTAGGTGAAGGCGTTGGTGAACTCCGCCCCGTCCACGAGGAAGAACTGCAGGCCGCCCGCGGCCGTGAACAGGGCCGCGAAGATCGCCGTGCCGCTGACGACCGTCAGGGCGATGAGGACCACCGTCTCCGCCGACCACGCGATGTCGGCGGTCGTCAGGGCCACGCCGAGAGCGACCAGCGCCACGGACAGCCGGCCGACCCTCCTCAGCGACAGGTCGCTCGTCATGAGCTGGGCGAGCAGCGGGAGTGGGCGGACGTAGAACGCGTCGACCTGACCGGCGCGGATGTAGACCGGCAGCTGGTCGAGGTGTCCGACGAACATGTCGGCGAGCGAGAACGTGAGGTTGGACAGGGCGAAGACGAGCAGGGTCGCATTGAAGTCGAGGCCGCCGAGCATGTCGACGTTGTGGAAGATCACCCAGACCTCGGCAAACTCCGCGAGGCCGACACCGACGGTCCCGAGGATGTCGGTGACGAACGACGTGCGGTACTGCATCTGCGCGTGGGCCCGTGAGGCGAGCAGCACCCGGTAGGGACGGAGCCGCTGGGACAGTGTCACGTCAGCCACCCTGCACCTCCAGACGACGGCGACCGGCACGGAGCACGAACTGCCCGAGAACGAGCAGCGCGACGGCCCAGAAGACCTGCACCCCGACCGTCGACGCGATGTCTGCGCCGACGACGCGCCCGGCCAGGATGTCGATCGGGTTCTGCAGCATGGAGGGGAACGGTGACCAGTTGGCGATGGTGCGCAGCCAGTCCGGGAACCACGGCACGGGCAGGTAGAGGCCGCAGAGCAGTCCACCGGTGATCATCCACAGCAGCGTGATGCCCCGGATCTCGACGAGCCAGAACGCGAGCAGGTTGATGATGAAGTTGCCGGCGAAGGCCACGACGACCGCGAGCACCACCGAGACGGCACCCGACGCCCAGCTGGCCGCGGACGGCGGCCATGCCATGTCGAACAGGAGGGCGCCGACCAGGAGCGCGGGCACGCCGCGACCGAGGAGGTTGATCCAGGCACGGCCGAGATCGCCTGCCAGGTAAGTGATCTGGGGATCGACTGGCCGCAGGAAGTCGACGGCGATGTCACCGGTGCGCACCCGCTCCTTGACCTCGGCGAAGCCCCAGAGGTTGACCGTGCCGAGCAGGGCCTGGCCCCACCACACGAAGGCGATCGTCGTGGGAGCGTCGTAGCCGCCGATGGACGTGCCGGCCGAGGCGAGCGCCGCGAGCAGGACGGCGGCGCGGATGAAGCCGAAGACGCAGTTCGTCGTCATCCCGGCCAGCAGCGCCAGCCGGTACGTCGAGTGCCTCCTGAAGCCGGCTCGGGCGAGCAGCACGAAGGTCTTCATGACGCACGGACGAGGGCAGGCACAAGGGGCCACGCTACCGAGGAGCCGAGTGGTCTTCAACGGGGTACGTTCACGGCATGCCGGACGCCCTAGACGAGTCCCCAGCCGCCCCGCAGCCCGAGGCCGACGTCGTCATCGTCATGGGAGTCAGTGGGAGCGGCAAGAGCACGGTCGGCAAGGGCATCTCCACGGTCATGGGATGGGAGTTCGCCGAGGGGGACGCCTTCCACTCCGAGGCCAACGTCGAGAAGATGCGCAGCGGCCAGCCCCTGACCGACGAGGACCGTTGGCCCTGGCTCGAGTCGATCGGCGACTGGATCAGCGGCAAGGAGGCCAGCCGCGAGTCGGCCGTGGTCACCTGCTCGGCGCTGAGACGCGTCTATCGCGACCTGCTCCGCCGCGACCGTCCGCACGTGCGCTTCCTGCACGTCGAGGCGGCGAGCGACCTCATCGAGGACCGGATGCAGCACCGGCCGGGCCACTACATGCCACCGTCGCTCCTGCCCAGCCAGCTGGCCACCCTCGAGCCGCTCGAGCCCGATGAGCCCGGTACCACCGTCACGAACGAAGGCACCGCCGCAGCGGTGCTCGACAGGTCCCTCAACGCGCTAGGTCTTCGAAAGGACACCACGTCATGACCCTCAGCGTCCTCACTGCCCTGCCCTCCGGTCTGGCCCCCGCCGCGGCGCGCCTGGCCGACGAGGCCCCCAAGGAGCCGTATGCCGGTGACGCCCAGCTCGTCGTCGCCTGCGTGCTCGGCATCCTCTCGGTCGTGCTGCTCATCACCGTCGTGAAGCTGCACCCCTTCCTCGCCCTCATGCTCGGCTCGGCGGTGCTCGGTGCCGTCGCCACGATGCCACCCGGGGACATTGTCGACAGCTTCCTTGCCGGCTTCGGGACGACGACCGGCGCCGTCGGCGTCCTCATCGCCCTGGGGGCCATGATCGGCAAGATGCTCGAGGACTCCGGAGGCGCGAACCGCATCGTGTCGACGCTCGTAGGGCGTGTCGGCCCCGGCGGTCTGCCGTGGATGATGGCGGCGATCGCCGCGATCCTCGGCCTTCCGCTCTTCTTCGAGGTCGGCGTGGTGCTGCTCGTCCCGGTGGTCATCCTGGTCGCGCGCAAGACCGGCATGTCGATCATGAAGGTCGGCATCCCTGCCCTCGCCGGACTCTCCGTCCTGCACGGCCTCGTGCCCCCGCACCCGGGTCCGCTGACGGCGATCGGCCTGCTCAACGCAGACCTGGGCCGGACCCTCCTCTACGGCATCATCATCGCCATCCCGACCGTCATCGTGGCCGGCCCGATCCTGGCGAGGTTCGTCGACCGGTGGGTGCCCAAGTACGTCGATTCCCTGGCCGGGACCGCGGTGACCGGCCCCCGCGGGGAGCGAGTCACCGCGGTGACCGGTCCCCGCGCGGAGCGAGTCGCTGATGACGCTCCTCATGCCCGGACCGCTGCCGGCTCGGTCGACCCCACACGTGACGCGCCCGCGGCGGGAGGCGCCCGCTACGGCGACCTCGACGAGCTCGATGCGCCCCTCGCGCCCGGTCGGCGACGGGTCGGGTTCGGCTCCGCCATCGTGGCGATCACCCTGCCGGTCGCCCTCATGCTCATCGACGCGATCACCAAGCTGCTCGTGACCGACGAGGAGGCGGGGCCGCGTCAGGTCATCGACGTCTTCGGCACGCCTGTCGTGGCGCTGCTCATCGCCGTCATCTTCTGCTACTTCCGCCTCGGTCTCGCGTCGGGCATGACGCGTGTCCAGGTCAGCGACAGCTTCGGCGCGAGCCTGCCAGGGATCGCCGCCATCATCCTCATCGTCGCAGCGGGCGGCGGCTTCAAGCAGACCCTCGTGGACGCCGGCGTCGGCAACGTCATCGCCGACTGGGCCACGGGCGTCAACATCTCGGTGCTCCTGCTCGGCTGGCTCGTCGCCGTGCTGATCCGTCTCGGCACCGGTTCGGCGACGGTGGCGACGATCACGGCCGCCGGCATCGTCGGGCCGCTCTCGACGACGCTGAGCACGAGCCACCTGGCCCTGCTGGTCCTCGCGATCGGCTGTGGCTCGCTCTTCTTCAGCCATGTCAACGACGCCGGCTTCTGGCTCGTCAAGGAGTACTTCGGCCTCACGGTCGGCGAGACGATCAAGTCCTGGTCCGTGATGGAGACCGTCATCTCCGTCTTCGGCTTCGCGCTCGTCATGGCCCTCAGTCTCGTGGTCTGACTCGGTGGCGACCTCTCCTCGTGACCTGTCGCCCGCGGCTGTCGAGTTCCTGTCGGTGCGCCACCTCGCGACGCTGACGACACTGCGGCCCGACGGCTCCCCGCACGTCGTGCCGGTGGGCTTCACGTGGGACCCCGGGACCTCGGTGGCGCGCATCATCACGAGCCGCAGCAGCAAGAAGGCACGCAACGCGCTCGCCGGCGGCCCGGCCGTGCTGTGCCAGGTCGACGGTCGCCACTGGCTCTCGCTCCAGGGCGCCGCCCGCGTCCTCGACGACCCGGGCGAGGTCGCCGATGCCGAGCAGCGGTATGCCGCCCGCTACCGCCAGCCACGCCCCAACCCCGAGCGCGTGGTGATCGCCATCGACGTGCGCTCCGTGCTCGGCAACCTCTGACAGGTTCCCACCGCGTGGGCACAGGAGGCTCCCCCAGCCCCACGGGGCTGAGAGCGCGGTTGGCAGGCCAGGCGCCGTCAGGCGGGCAGGCGGAAGCGGCTGCCGGACAAGGGCTCGACGAGGCCGTCGGCGACGAGGGAGTCGAGGCAGCGCATGACCTGCACCCGGTCGTCGGTCGAGTCCTCGAGGCGTGAGAGCGGCAGCGACTCCCGGGCGTCACGCAGGCGACGCAGCAGCTCCCCGCGCACCTGCCGGTCGGTGCCGTGCCAGGACTGGCCGCGCCGTGGCGGCCCGTCGTACGCGGGTCGACCCGCACGGTTCCACTCGCACAGGTCCGCCACCGGGCACTCGTCGCAGCGGGGGCCGCGGGCGACGCAGACGAGGGCCCCGAGCTCCATGACGGCGACGTTCCAGGTGTTCGCCGTCGCACGGTCGGCCGGCATCGAGTCCGCAGCCAGCCGGGCCTCGGTCCGGTTGAGCGTCACGTTCGGCAGGGCCTTGCCCTCGGCCGCCCGCGCGAGCACGCGCCGGACGTTGGTGTCGACGACGACCTCGGGGATGCCGAAGGCGAAGCACGACACGGCCGCGGCGGTGTAGGCGCCGACACCGGGAAGCGCGAGCAGGTCCTCGGGGGTATCCGGAACCCTCCCGCCGTGTCGCTCGACCATCGCCCGAGCCGCCTCGTGCAGGCGCAGCGCGCGGCGCGGGTACCCGAGGCGGCCCCAGGCCCGGACGGCATCGCCGGGAGCAGCCGCCGCCAGGTCAGTGGGGGTCGGCCACCGCTCCATCCACTCGCGCCAGATCGGCTCGACCCGCGCGAGCGGCGTCTGCTGCGACATCACCTCGGAGAGGAAGACGCCCCACGGGCTGCAGTCGGGCTCGCGCCAGGGCAGGTGCTTGCGCCCGGCCTCGGCGTACCAGGCGTTGACGCGCTCGTGCAGCAGCGACATCGGGGCCCGGGCGGACGACATCCCGGCATCGTACGAGACGCCGCCGACCACGGCCCGCGGGCGTGGCCGCTCCGGCAGCCGCGTGGGCGCGCGCCCCTCTCGGCCGCCCGGCCCCGGGGTCAGACGTAGCGCTCGAGGATGCTCGACTCCGCGAGGCGGGACAAGCCCTCACGCACGGTGCGGGCCCGACCCTCACCGACACCCTCGACGAGCATGAGGTCCTCGATTCCGGCCGCGAGCAGGCGCTGGAGCGACTCGAAGTGCGACACGAGCCGGTCGACGATCGCGGTGGGCAGGCGCGGCACCTTGGTCAGGAGGCGGTAGCCCTGCGGCGACACGGGGGCGTCGAGGCTGTCCCCGACGACCGAGAAGCCGACGGCGCGGGCGCCCGCGGCGAGGTCGAGCAGCTCGACCGAGTTGAGGGTCTGGAGGTTGGCCAGGGCCTCGCCGACGCTGAGCCCGGACTTGGTCGCCGGAAGGTAGTCGCGGATCACGAGCTCGCGGTCGTTGCCGAGGCCGCCGACGAGCTCCTCGAGCTGCAGGCTCAGCAGGCGCCCGTCGGTGCCGAGCTCGACGACGTAGTCCTGGATCTCGGCCGAGATGCGCCGCACCATCTCGAGGCGCTGGAGCACCGCGGTGACGTCGCGGATCGTGACGAGGTCCTCGATCTCGAGCGCGGACAGCGTGCCGGTGACCTCGTCGAGACGGGCCTTGTAGCGCTCGAGGGTCTGCAGGGCCTGGTCGGCGCGCGAGAGGGTCGTGGGCGAGCCTTCGATGACGTGCCGCAGGTCGCCGACGTAGAGCGCGACCACGCCCATGGACTGGCTCACGGAGATGACGGGGAAGCCGGTCTGCTTCGCGACCCGCTCGGCGGTGCGGTGGCGGGTGCCGGACTCGGTGGTCTCGATGCGGGAGTCGGGGACGAGCTGGGTCGCGGCGCGCAGGATGCGGGTGCCCTCTCGGTCGAGCACGACGGCGCCGTCCATCTTGCAGAGCTCGCGGACGCGCGTGGCCGAGAACTCGACGTCGAGCACGAAGCCGCCCGTGCAGATGGAGTCGACGACGCGGTCGAAGCCGAGCACGATGAGGGCTCCGGTGCGTCCGCGGAGGATGCGCTCGAGGCTGTCGCGCAGCTCCGTTCCGGGTGCCACGGCGGCGAGGGCGGCGCGCAGCAGCAACTCGTCGTTCCGGTCCATCAGTTCCCTGTTCGCCATGGGGGCGCCGAGCGCGTCCACCCCGGGTCGCTCGCAGTCTAGACGGTGCCGACGGCGGGTGTGCTCGTTGACCGTCCACCGGCGAGGCGTCCCATCGCCTCGATGGCTCGAGGCACGTCGGCGACCTCGACGGCCCGGATCCCGGCCGGTACGGAGGAGTCGGAGAGGCTGCCCGCCGGCACGAGTGCATGGCGGAATCCGAGTCGGGCCGCCTCGGCCAGGCGTCGGTCGAGACCGGTCACGCGACGCACCTCGCCGGCCAGTCCCACCTCTCCGAAGGCGACGACGTCAGTGGCGAGGGGCTTGTCGATGACCGACGAGGCGACGGCGCAGACGATGGCGAGGTCGGCGGCCGGCTCGGTGATGCGGACCCCGCCGACGGTGGCCGCGAAGATGTCGCGCGAGCCCACCGGGGCCCCGGCACGCTTGTCGAGGACCGCGATGATCATCGCGAGCCGCGACGCGTCGAGTCCGCTGGAGGTGCGCCGCGGTGACGGCAGGGTCGACGGCGCGACGAGGGCCTGCACCTCGGCCACGAGCGGCCTGCGGCCCTCGAGGGTGACGGTGACGCACGTGCCGGGCACGGCGTGGTCGCGGCTCGACAGGAACAGCCCGCTCGGGTCGGCCAGCCCGGTGATGCCGACGTCGGAGAGGTCGAAGCAGCCGACCTCGTCGGTGGGGCCGAAGCGGTTCTTGACCGCGCGCACGAGGCGCAGCCGCGAGTGCCGGTCGCCCTCGAACTGGATGACGACGTCGACGAGGTGCTCGAGGACCCGGGGGCCGGCGATCGAGCCGTCCTTGGTCACGTGGCCCACGAGGAGCACCGCGATGCCTTGGGCCTTGGCCGCCGCGATGAGGCTGCCCGCGACCTCACGGACCTGCGACACGTTGCCTGCCTGGCCCTCGACGTCGGCGCTCGCGATGGTCTGCACGGAGTCGACGACGAGCAGACCGGGTGAGCGTGCGTCGACGTGGCCGAGCACCGTGGCGAGGTCGGTCTCGGCGGCGAGGTAGAGCGTGTCGGCCATCGCCGAGATGCGCTCGGCGCGGGTGCGCACCTGCGCGGCCGACTCCTCGCCGCTGATGTAGAGGACCTCGGTGCCGGAGCGCGCCGCGCGGGCGGCGACGTCGAGCAGGAGGGTCGACTTGCCGACTCCGGGCTCACCCGCGACGAGGACCACGCCGCCGGGCACGAGGCCGCCACCGAGAACGCGGTCGAACTCCGCGACACCGGTCGGTCGGGCGGCCGCCCGGGTCACGTCGACGTCGGCGATGCGCTGCGCCGGGGTCACCACCGAGGCGGCCGTGGTGCGTGCCGCCGCGGGTGCACCCGTCTCGGCGACGGTGCCCCAGGCCTGGCACTCGCCGCAGCGCCCCACCCACTTGGCGGTGGTCCACCCGCACTCACCGCAGCGGAAGCCGGGCATGCGTCGGGTCGTCGTCCTCGTGGCCATGGCATGACCGTACGGGCGGGGTGGGACAGCGCTCTGCAAGGGGCGGCCGTGGCGCCGTGAGAAAATGTCGGCATGGAATCGGTCATGCCGTATGTGCTCGCCCTCGTCCCCACGATCGGTGTGGGCACGCTCTTCTACTTCGTCATCAAGAGCATCCTCGAGGGAGACCGTCGCGAGCGCCTCGCCCAGGCCAGGTGGGAGGCCGAGCAGGACGGCCGCACCGCAGCCACCGCCAAGCCGGCCACACCCGAGAAGGCACGGACGCGCGCGACCGAGGCGCCTGCGAAGCCGACGGCCTCACCAGATCGTTGATCCCCGCTCGCTGATCCCCGCATCGCGGTCCGGCGCACGTGAGCACAGCGTTCCGGCCGGGAGCCACCCCGTGAGGCACCTTATTTCCATTCGATCGCGCCATTCTTTTCGAAGGAAATGCATTCATGGGGCGATGGCTGTAAATTGATCCTGCCCGTGAGTCGCACATTCGCGGATACCCCTCCAAAGGCAGACAACTTCAGATGGAGAAACATGGCTCAGCGTGTCGAAGTGGTATTGATCGACGACATCGACGGTGGAAAGGCTGCCGAGACGGTGACCTTCGCCCTTGACGGCGTCTCCTACGAGATCGATCTGTCCGACAAGAATGCCCGCAAGCTCCGCGACGACTTCGCGTCGTGGACCGGTCATGCCCGTCGGGCCGGTTCGACCAAGTCCGCCTCGCGTCGTCGCTCGGGCGCGAACGCGGGTGGAGGCACGGCGAAGCGGAACGACCTCGGCGCGGTCCGTGAGTGGGCGCGCGAGAACGGCCACACCGTCTCGGACCGGGGCCGCATCTCGGCCGACGTGCAGGCCGCCTACGACAAGGCGCACTGACCACCGGTCAACGACGCAGTCAGAGGGCCCGGCACGCAGGTGCCGGGCCCTCTCGCGTGCCCGGCGGCATACGCCGTCGCGTGTGCCGTCACACTCAGCCGGTGATCTCGGCGGCCAGGTCGCCGTCGCGCTCCACGCGCTCGAGCACCTCGTCCGCGGTCAGCTGCACGAGCTCGCCGCCATCGGCCCCTGCCTCGATCTCGTCCCACGACCGGGGTGCCGCGACGGTCGGGCGCTCCCGTCCACGAAGGGAGTACGGGCAGACCGTCGTCTTGGCCGCGACGTTCTGGCTCCAGTCGAGGAAGATCTTGCCCGGCCTCAGCTCCTTGGCCATCTTCCACACGACGAGGTCCGGATGTGCCTTCGTCAGCTCCTGTGCGAGCTGTTGGACGGTGTCGCGGATCTGGTCGCTCGTGTGCGCGCCGGGCAGCACGGCGTACAGCTGGAGTCCCTTGCTGCCGCTGGTCACCGGCACCGTGTCGAGCCCGATGCGGGCGAGCCGCTCGCGCACGATGAGCGCGACGCGGGCGCACTCGAGCAGCCCCGTGCCCGGACCCGGGTCGAGGTCGATGACGAGACGGTCGGGGTTGCGCGGCTCGGCGTCGCGCCCCTCCCCCGCATAGCGCCACTGGTGCACGTGCAGCTCGAGCGAGTTGAGGTTGGCGAAGTACGTCAGCCCGGCGAGGTCGTCGACCAGGGGGAAGACCGGGTCACGGCCGGCCCGACGGATCCACGACGGCGTGCCGGCGGGAATGTTCTTCTCGAAGAACTGCATGTCACCGACCCCGTGGGGGAAGCGGATCCGCGTGACGGCACGGTCGCGCAGGTGCGGCAGGATCACCGGTGCGATGCGCGCGTAGTAGTCGATCACCTGGGCCTTCGTCGTGCCCTCCCGCGGATACATCACCTTCTCCAGGCTCGACAGCCGCATCCGCCGCCCGTCGACCTCCACGGTCACCCTGGGCGCCTCGTAGGGCATCACTCACCACCGCCCTGGTCATCGACGTCACCGGGCGTGAGGTCACTGCGCAGGCCCTTGTATGCCGGCTGGCGCAGCCTCCCCTGACCGCTCAGCCCCAGCGACTGCACGTCGGCGACGAGAACCGGCTGCACCCACGTCGCGCCGTTCGAGTCCTCGGCGGGAACCGTTGCGGCAAAAGGGGACTCATCGGACGTGAGGGAGCGGAGGTCGCCGAGGAGCGCCTGACCAGCCTTGCCGGCAAGCCCCGCACCGACGCGCCCCAGGTAACGCAGACCACCCGGTCCCGGCACTCCCACGAGGACGGACCCGAGCCGGCGCGACCCGGACCCCGCCGCCTCCGGCCGCCAACCGCCGATGACGACCGAGACCGTGGCGCGGTGGGGCGACTTGAGCCAGAAGGGCGATCGCAGACCGGGGACGTAGACGGAGTCGACGCGCTTGGTCACGATGCCCTCGAGTCCCTGCTCCTTCGTCGCGGCGTGCAGGGTGGCCCCGTCGGCGAAGGTCGGCGGCGTCTGCCAGCGCGGGCCGGCGAGCTCGAGCCGCTCGAGCGTCGCACGCCGGTCCGTCCAGGGGCGCGACCGCAGCTCGACACCGTAGAGCCGGAGCAGGTCGAAGGTCATCAGGGTGACCGGCGCGGCCTCGGCGAGCATCGCCGCCCGCCGGGCGTCGGTGACGTGGAAGCGCTCGGCCATCGCGGCGAACGACGGGACGCCGTCACGCATCGAGACGATCTCGCCGTCGAGGAGCATGTCGGCGTACTCGTCGGCGAGCCCGCGCAGCTCGGGAAAGGCCACGGTGACGTCGCGTTCCGTGCGGGAGAAGAGGCGGATCTCGCCGTCCCCGACGTCGGCCAGTACCCGCATACCGTCCCATTTCACCTCGTGTGCCCAGCGGTCCCCGACCGGAATGGTCGACGTCGGCGTCGCGAGCATGGGGCGCATGGGTGCATTCTTGTTCCCATGCGAGCCATCTGGAAAGGCGCCGTGTCGTTCGGCCTCGTCAATGTGCCGGTTCGACTCTTTTCGGCGACCGAGAACCACGACGTGCAGTTCCGGCAGGTCCACGAGAAGGACGGCGGCCGCATCAAGTACCAACGCGTCTGCTCGATCGACGGCGAGGAGGTGCCCTACTCCGACATCGCCAAGGGTTATGAGGCGGCCGACGGACAGATGGTCGTGCTGACCGACGAGGACCTCAAGAGCCTGCCGACACGGTCGACCAAGGAGATCTCGATCGAGAAGTTCGTGCCGTCCGAGCAGATCGACCCGCTGCTCTTCGACAAGAGCTACTACCTCGAGCCCGACAAGACCGGCCTCAAGCCCTACGTCCTGCTGCGCGACGCGCTCGAGAAGGCCGACCGGATGGCGCTCGTCACCGTGTCGGTGCGCACCCGCATGACGCTCGCGGTGCTGCGCGTGCGCGACGGCGTCATCGTCCTCCAGACCCTGTTGTGGGCCGACGAGGTGCGGGCGCCCGAGTTCGAGTCACTCTCGGAGGAGACCCACGCGACGGCCAAGGAGCTCGCGATGGCGTCATCGCTCGTCGACTCGTTGTCGGGCGACTACGAGCCGGATGAGTTCGAGGACGACTACTCCGAGGCCGTGACGCAGCTCGTCGCGACGAAGATCGAGGGCGGCGACATCACCGAGACGCCCGAGGCCAAGGGTGAGGAGACCGAGGTCGTCGACCTGCTCGCCGCCCTGCAGCGCAGCGTCGACAAGGCCAAGGCGTCCAGGACCGGCGGCTCGTCCGACTCAGACTCGTCCGACTCCGGCTCGTCGGAGACCGAATCGTCCGGCTCGGCGGGCAAGGGCGCCACGAAGAAGTCCGCGGCCAAGAAGACCACCGCCAAGAAGTCGACCGCCGAGAGCGCGACAAAGAAGACCGCCGCGAAGAAGACGACGGCCAAGAAGTCCACCGCCAAGGGCGCCACGAAGAAGGCGGCCACCAAGAAGGCCAGCTGACTCGGGCGGCGGTACGCCGGGGGCCGAGCGACGTCGCTCACGTCTACGGCATACGCCCTCGGTGCGGCACGGGCGGCGCGAGGATGAGTGCGTGCGGACGGCGACGATCGACGAGCTCACCCAACGGCTTCGAACGCTCCCCGAGAACCCTCGTGTCGTCGTCAGCGGCAACATGGCGGTCCCGTGGGAGGCGGTGCGGGCGCTCGACGCGGCGCAGCCGACCTACATGCTCCACGCGCTCAACGCGCCGGCCGGGCTGCCGGACCGCGAGGGCGTGACCGTCGAGACCTGCTTCGTCGGACCGGGTATGCGTCGCCACCCCCGTCTCAGCTACGTGCCGTCGCGGCTCTCCCTCGTTCCCCTGCTCTACGGCCGGGCCCTGCCGCCGGACGCGGTGTTGCTCCACTGTGCGCCCCCGCGCGAGGGCCAGGTGAGCCTGGGCCTCGAGGTCAACGTCCTGCCCGCCGCGCTCGAGGCGTGCCGGGCCCGCGGCGGGCTGGTCGTGGCCGTCGTCAACCCCCAGATGCCCTACACGTTCGGCGACGCACAGGTGCCGCTCGAGCACCTCGACCTGCTCGTCGAGGTCGACTCCCCCATGCCGACGCACACCGCCCTGGACCCCGACCCCGAGAGCCGCCTCATCGGCGAGCGCGTGGCCGCCATGGTGACGGACGGGGCGACGATGCAGCTCGGCATCGGCGCGGTACCCGATGCGACGCTCTCGGCGCTCACCTCGCGACGCGGCATCCGGATGTGGACCGAGATGTTCTCCGACGGTGTGCTCGCCCTCGACGAGGCCGGCGCGCTCGACCCGGACCACCCACTGGTGACGTCCTTCTGCTTCGGCTCGGCCGATCTCTACGCCTGGCTCGACGGCAACCCTCGGGTCCGGATGATGCGCACCGAGAAGACGAACGACCCCGGGCTCATCGCCTCGCAGCGGCAGATGACCTCGGTCAACACGGCCCTCGAGGTCGACCTCTTCGGCCAGGCCAACGCCTCGCGCATCAACGCCCGCATCCACTCCGGGTTCGGCGGGCAGACGGACTTCATCGTCGGCGCCCTGCACTCCCCGGGCGGCCAGTCGTTCATCGCGCTGCGCTCGTGGCACCCGAGGGCCGACGTGTCGACGATCGTGCCGCTGCTCGACGAGCCGGTGACGAGCTTCCAGCAGAGCGCCATCGTCACCGAGCAGGGCGTCGCTCCGCTCTGGGGGCGCAGCGAGAAGGACCAGTGCCACGACATCATCGAGCAGTGCGCCCACCCGCGCGTCCGCGACGACCTGTGGGAGGAGGCGCAGGCCCTCGGGCTCGCCTGACCGACGACGTATGCCGTCCGCTCGCCGGGTGCGACCGGGGACTCGCTCGGGCGCCCGATGCGGCTCGTAGGGTGACGACATGAGCTCGACCTCCCCGCATCCGTCCCCCGCCGCGACGCCTTCCGACTCGACGCCGTCCGACCGGGCGACGTCCGACCGGACGACGTCCGACCGGACGACTCCCGCCTCGGCCTCTGGTGAGCGGCCCGTCGCCGTCGTCACCGGGGGAACGCGCGGTATCGGCCTCGCCATCGCCCGGGACCTGGCGCCGACCCACCACCTCGTCATCGGAGGGCGCAGCGCGGACTCGGTCGCCGACGTCGTCGCCTCGCTCCCCTCGGCCGAGGGACTCGTCGCGGACCTCGCCGACTGCGCCCCCGACGGGTCGCTCGCGACGGCCCTCGACGCCCTGACGCAGCGTCTGCCGCGGGTCGACGTCCTCGTGCACTCCGCCGGCATCCTGCGCAACGGCACGGTGGCCGACTCACCGGTGCAGGACTGGGCCGACTCGATGACCGTCAACGTCGTGGCCGTGGCTGCGGTCACGCGAGCGCTCCTGCCCGCGCTCCGCGCCGCCCACGGCCTCGTCGTCACGGTCAACTCCGGGTCCGGCCTGACGGCGACCCCCGCCTCCGGCGCCTACTGCGCCTCGAAGTTCGCCCTGCGCGCGTTCACCGACTCACTTCGCCAGGAGGAGCGCGAGCACGGCGTCCGCGTGACCTCGCTCCACCCGGGTCGCGTCCACACCGACATGCAGCGCGAGCTCGTCGACTTCGAGGGCGCGGAGTACGACGCGGGCTCCTACCTCGACGTCGACTCGGTCGTGCGGGCCGCCCGCCTCGCGATCGACGCCGGACCCGACGCCAGTGTCGACCTGATCTCGGTGCGCCCGCGCGGCTGGCGCCCCGATCCGGGACACACCCCGTAGTCGTCGACGACACGACGTTGCAACCGGGGGTGGTTGGCAGCAGCCGGGTGTGTTGCGGGGGTCGTGCGCGGGCGGCGTGGTGCGACGGTCAGATGCGGCTGGCTCCGCGCGTCGGCACGAGGGCAAGCCGAGCGAAGGCCAGGGCCTCGGCGAGGTCGAGCTCTCGCTGCTCACGTGCCGCCTTGCGGGTCGACACCTCGACGACCACGTCGCCGACCCACCCGCTGTCCGACAGGTGCTCGAGCACGGCGGTGCAGGGCTGGGCGCCTCGTCCCGGCACGAGGTGCTCGTCGAGGAACGAGCCCAGGCCGTCGGCGAGGTGCAGGTGCGCCAGGCGCGGGCCGAGCTCCCGCGCCATCTCGAGCGCGTCGGAGCCGGCGGTCGCGGTGTGCGAGAGGTCGAGCGTCACGTGGTCGTAGGGCTGGTCGACCGGGTCCCAGTGCGGGAGGTACGCCATGACGTCCCGCCGCGCCGTGCGCCAGGGGTACATGTTCTCCACCGCGAGCCTGATCCCCGACTCGTGCTCGCGCAAGGCCACGCCGTCGACGAACCCGGCGGCATACTCCCGTTGCCAGCGGAACGGCGGGTGCAGGACGACGGTGCCGGCGCCGACCTCGAGCGCGAGGTCGATCGACCGGTCGACCTTGCCCCACGGGTCGGTGCCCCACACGCGCTGGGTCAGCAGCAGCGTCGGCGCGTGCACCGAGATGATCGGCAGCGCGTGCAGCTCCGACAGCGCCCGCAGCGCTCCTGCCTCCTGGGTCACCGGGTCGGTCCACACCATGACCTCGATCGCGTCGTAGCCGAGCCGCGCGGCGGTGGCGAAGGCGGTCGCCGCGTTGTCGGGGTAGAGCGAGGAGGTCGACAGGCCCACCCGGATCGTCATGCGGCCATTCTGCGGCACGGATCCGGGGTGGGCTCGGGGTGGGTCCGTGCGTCTCCGTCGACGGCGCGAGGGCGGCCGGAGCCCAGCGGCGCACGGGCGACGGCTCCGAGCCGGACGAGGGAGTATGCCGTCAGGCGGAGCGGCGGCTCAACGTGAGGGATGCCAGGGCGAGGGCTCCGGCGATGAAGGCCGCGACGATGCCGAGGTCGCCGAGCACCGCGGTCACGGGATCGGTGTTGCTCGCGATCTCCTTCATCGCGTCGACGGCGTAGGACAGGGGCAGGAGGTTGCTGACCCACTCGAGGAGGGTCGGCAGCTGGTCGCGCGGGATGAGCAGTCCGCAGAGCAGGAACTGCGGCAGGATGAACGCCGGCATGAACTGCACCGCCTGGAACTCGGTGCGCGCGAAGCCGCTCGCCAGCAGCCCGAGCGCGGTGCCGAGGACCGCGTCGAAGACCGCGACGACCACGAGGAGCCAGAGCGGTCCGGCGACGTCGAGGCGACACACCCAGACCGCGAATGCCGTTGCCACCAGGGCCTGCAGCATGGCGAGCGCTCCGAAGGCGACGGCATACCCGATCATGAAGTCGCCCTTGCCCATGGGTGTGGTCAGGAGACGCTCGAGCGTGCCGGACTGGCGCTCGCGGAGGGTCGCGACGGAGGTGACGATGAACATGACGATCATCGGGAAGACACCGAGCAGGGCTGGACCGATGGCATTGAAGACAGGCGTGCCGTCGTAGATCCAGGCGAGCAGGCCGAGCAGCACGCAGGGCACGACGACGATGAGCGCGATGGTGCGGTGGTCGGTGCGCACCTGGCGCAGCACGCGGCCAGAGGTGGCGGCGGTGAGTCCGGCGTTCACGACGCACTCCTCTCCCCGGACCGGGCGGTCTCGGCGTCGATGAGGGCGAGGAAGGCGGCGTCGGCGTCGACGGCGCCGGTCTGCTCGAGCAGCTCCGGGGGTGTGACGTCGGCCAGGATGCGTCCCTCGCGGAGCAGGATCAGCCGGTCGCAGCGGGCGGCCTCGTCCATGACGTGGCTCGACACGACGAGCGAGTGACCCCGTTCGGCGAGCTGGCGGAAGAGGTCCCACAGGTCGCGGCGCAGCACCGGGTCGAGCCCGACGGTCGGCTCGTCGAGCACGAGCAGGCTCGGCCGGCCGACGAGCGCGGCGGCGAGCGACACGCGAGACCCCTGACCGCCGGAGAGGTCCTGGACCAGCGAGTCGGCATGCGACACGAGGTCGACCTCGACGAGGGTGCGGTCGACCGCCTCGCGCTGGTCGGCGCCGCGCAGCCCGACAGCCCGGGCGAAGTAGGCGACGTTGTCGCGGACGCTGAGGTCGGCGTAGACGCTGGGACTCTGCGTCACGTAGCCGACGCGGTCACGCAGCACGGTCGACCCCGCGGGATGACCGAGCACCGTGACCGTGCCCGACTCGATGATCTGCACCCCGACGATGCACCGCATGAGCGTCGACTTGCCGGAGCCCGAGGGGCCGAGCAGGCCGACGACCTGGCCGCCGGGGATCTCGAGGTCGAGCCCCGGGATGACCCGACGCTTCCCACGCACGACCCGCAGGCCCTTGACGGCGACGGCGGGACCAGTGTTATTCATCATGTGATGAAATCTACTCCTGCTCGGGCAACCTGTCCACGAGATGCTGCTGGAGCACGGGACCGATCCGCTCGACGAGCTGCTCACGCGTCGCCTCCGCCATCGCCGGTACGCGGATGACGTAGCGGGCGACGACGAGCCCGATCATCTGCGACGCGGCCAGTGCTCCACGCAGCTGCGGGTCGGCGGCGCCGGTGCTGGCGGCGATCCGCCCGAAGACCTCACGTCCGAGGAACTCGCGCAGCATCCGGGCAGCCTCCTCGCTCGTCATGCTCGACCGGACGAGGGCCACGAGCGCGTCACGGCGCTCCGGCGGCTCCCACACCGTCAGGAACGTCTCGACGATGCGCCAGCCCAGTCGGTCGACGTCGCCCGTGGTGATCCGCTCGATGAGCTCGACCGGGTTGACCGGCACGTCGAGGGTCTCGGCGAAGAGCGCCGCCTTGCCCTCGAAGTAGTGGTGCACGAGCGCCGGGTCGACGCCGGCCTCACGGGCGATGCCGCGCATGCTCGCCTTGTCATATCCCTTGGCCGCAAAGGACTTCCGCGCCGCCTCGACGATGGTGGCTCGCGTGTCGGCACCGCCGGGACGGCGTCCGCGCCCCTTCGGCGTCACCTCGCTGCTGGCCCTCGTCGTCATGGGCTCACGCTAGCCCTGCCTGCCACCGGCTCACGTATGCCGTGCGGCCCGTCACGGCGTCATCGTGCCGTCGTGTCGTGGCCGGGACCCCCGGGGCCGTGGTCCCGGATCAGCGTGGCGAGCTCGTCGTGGCGCGCCCACTCTGCCCACCCCGCGGCCGTCGAGCCGTGCGTCGCATCGACCGCGTCGGGGTCGGCTCCCACGTCGAGGAGCGCCTCGACGAGCTCCGCGTCGCCCATGAACGCCGCCTGGTGCAGCGCCGTCCGGCCGTCGTGCCGGGCGTCGAGGTCCGCCCCCTCCGCGGCGGCGGCACGAACCGCCTCGGGCGTCGCGGCCCGATGGATCGCCGGCGCCCTCGGTGCTGGGCCGTCGGCGCCCCCTGCGGGAGCATCCGCAGGGGTGAGGACGTGGCCGTGAGCGGCGAGCAGCTCCAGGCGGCGAGCGAACCCGTGCCCCTCGGCCCAGTGCAGCTGACGCTGCATCATCTCCTCGACGCTCTCGCCGGCCGACCCGATGCGCCGCGTCCACACCTCCGAGGACGGCCGCCCGAGACCGTGCGCGAGGAGCAGCTCGAGGTGGCTGTCGTCCCGGTTGAACATCCGGTTGTAGAGCGCCTGCCGGTCGTTCGGATCGGCCCCGTGGGCGAGCAGCAGCTCCGCGAGCTCGCGCCACCGTGGATGACGGGGTTGGCGGCCCGGCCCGTTCTCGCCCTCGCCGAGCGCGCCGGTGAGAGCCGTGAACGGCGTCGGCAGGCCCTGCCACAGATAGCCGCTGTCCGGGTCAGCGCCGGCGTCGAGCAGCACCCGCGCCGCCTCCATCGGGTCACGCTGCGGGATCCGCGAGTAGACGAGGTAGAGCAGTGGCGGCCACCGGAAGGGGCCCGCATCGCGAGTCGCCGCGCCCGGGCCCGCCGCGAGGTGCGTGCGCAGCGCCGCGGCGTCGCCGGCGACCGCTGCGACGACGACGTCCCGGTCCGCGAGTCCGGGGTGGGCCGCGAGCACGTCCACGGCGCGCGCCCATCGTGCCGGCTCGTCACGTTCGGTGTACGTCAGGCAGGCCAGGGCTGCGATGACCGGGCCCGGAACGGGCGCGACCGCGGGGAAGCTCGCTGTGGCGTCACGAGGGGGACCGGGAGCAGGGTCGAGAGGCGCGTCGACGGGTGTGGCGTCCAGGGCCGTCGGGGCGAGGGCCGTCGGGGCGAGGGGGTCGTGGGCCGTCGGGTCGAGCGCGGCCGGGTCGCGCCAGAGAGGGCGGGCTGCGCGGAGGTACTCGAGCATCCGCGGCCAGCTCGAGAAGCCATGACCGCGTGCGACGACGAGCTGGGCGGCAGCGAGGCCGAACGACGCCGGGTCGTCGGGCACTCCCTGCGGGTGGTGCCGAGCCACGAGCTCGATGCCTCGTCGGTCGCCACCACGCACCGCACGTTGGAGCCGGCGGGCGTCGCGCCGCAGGTGCTCGAGGTCGGGGTTGCTGGGCAGGGACAGGGCCATGACGGCCTCCTCTCGTCGTGCCCGGCGTGCGCTGGTCGGGCCGAAAGGAGGTCGGACCGCGTGCTGTCCTGCCCAGGGAGGCTGAGCCCCTTCCCGCGCACCGGAGGCGACCTGGACGCCGTTCCCAGCGTACGCCGACCCCACTCGACGGGGGCGAGACGCGGCTGAGCGTCCACCGGAACGAAGCGGACGGCATACGCAAGACGTCCGTGGGCCGGCGCGCCATCCACGAGGTGAGAGAGGCCAGCGCATGGGAAGGATCGGCGGCATAGGGTGAGTCGGTGGCTGAAGCACCTCTGGACCTCCCTCGTGTCTGGGTCGAGTTCACCGACCCCGCCGACGCGAACCAGCGCTACCGCTGCGACCTGACGTGGCTCACGAGCAGCTGGACGTGCATCTTCGGCAGCGGTTGCCAGGGCATCTACGCCGGACGGCCCGACGACGGCTGCTGCACGCTCGGCGCCCACTTCACCGAGAAGGCCGACTGGAAGCGCGTCGAGAAGGCCGTCGAGGAGCTCGGCGAGGACGAGTGGGAGTACCACTCCGTCGGCCGGGCGACAGGGAGCAAGGACGACTGGACCGAGAAGGAGGACGGCGCCCGCAAGACGAAGGTCGTCGACGGCGCCTGCATCTTCCTCAACCGGCCCGGCTTCCCCGCGGGGGCCGGATGCGCGCTGCACCAGCACGCGATCCTCGCGGGGGTCGAGCCGCACACTCTCAAGCCTGATGTGTGTTGGCAGCTGCCGATCCGGCGCACCTTCCGCACCGTCGAGCTGCCCGACGACACGAGCTACCTCGAGGTGACGATCACCGAGTACGACCGCCGCGGCTGGGGGCCGGGGGGTCACGACCTCGACTGGTACTGCTCCGGCAACTCCGAGGCTCACGTCGGCCGCGAGCCGGTCTACCGCTCCAACGCGCCCGAGCTCACCGAGCTCATGGGGCCGCTTGCCTACGCCGAGCTGGCGATCCGCGCCGAGGCCCATCTCGCCCAGGTCAAGGCTGTCCGCGCCCGTGGGGTGCGCAAGCTGTTGCCGCTGCTCGTGCACCCAGCCACCATCGAGGCCCAGCGCTCCCCGTGAGAGGAAGCCAGCCCGAGCGAGCCCCGCACTGAGCCCCGCAGTGAGCCCGGCAGTGAGCCCCGAAGTGAGGTCGGCGTGAGCGACAGGTCCGAGATCATCCCCTCCCCCAACATCTGGGAGACACCCGACGTCTACGAGGTCGAGAACCGTGGCGTCGACCGTGCCCACGTCATCGAGGATGCGATGCGCAGCGTGCTCGACTGGTCATCGCTCGACGTCGTCGACATCGGGTGCGGCACCGGCTACCACCTGCCGTACTTCGCCCGCGACGCACGCTCGGTCATCGGTGTCGAACCACACCCACCGCTGGCTACCCTTGCAGCACAGCGTGTCTCAGGTATGCCGTCCGTCTCGGTGCGCGAGGAGGGTGCCGCTGCGATCGGCGTGCCCGACGGCTCGTTCGACGTCGCGCACGCCCGGTGGTCCTACTTCTTCGGACCGGGCTGCGAGCCGGGCCTTGCCGAGCTGGACCGCGTCATGCGCCCGGGCGGAGCGGCGTTCGTCATCGACAACGACGCGACCCGGTCGACGTTCGGTCAGTGGTTCCGTCGGGCCCTGCCGGGCTACGACCCGCGGGCCGTGGAACGCTTCTGGGAGCGGCAGGGCTGGCGGCGCGAGCGACTCGACATCCGTTGGACCTTCGACTCGCGGGCGGACTTCGAAGCGGTCGTCGCGATCGAGTTCGCTCCCGAGCACGCCGACCTCATCCTCGCCGAGCACCCCGACGCCACGGGCGTCGACTACGCGGTCAACCTCTGGCACCGCCGCTACTGACCCTGGGCATGCCTGCCCCCGCCCCCGCGACAGTGAAAAACCGTCGAAAGGCCAATCTTCGCGGCTGTGTAACCGTCGAAAGGCCACTCCTTGCGGCTGTGCACCCGTCGAAAGGCCACTCTTTGCGGCTGTGTAACCGTCGAAAGGCCAAACTTCGCGAGTGCGAACCCGTCGAAAGGCCACTCCTGGCGACGGCGAACCCCGTAAGCACTACTTTCTGCGGCTGCGTGCCGCCAACAACGCCGAGACCGCCCCGGGACCCCTGTAGGAGCCCCCGGCTGGGAGGGTGGCCACTCGAATCGTCGAGGCCGACAAACGTTGGCCTTTCGACGGTTGCCGAGCCGCAAACGTTGGCCTCTCGACGGTTGCCGAGCCGCAAACGTTGGCCCCTCGACGGTTGCCGAGCCGCAAACGTTGGCCCCTCGACGGTTGCCGAGCCGCAAACGTTGGCCCCTCGACGGTTGCCAAGCCGCAAGGTTTGGCCTCTCGACGGTTGGAGGAGGGGGTCAGTCGACGAGGTCGAGGGCGATGTCGACGATGGGTGAGCTGTGCGTCAGGCCGCCGACCGAGACGAAGTCGACACCCGTCGCGGCGTGCTCGGCGACGACCTCGAGGGTCAGGCCGCCGGTGGCCTCGATCTCGACGGGTTCGCCTGCGGCGCGGAGCAGCTCGACCGTCTCGCGCAGCACGTCGACCGGCATGTTGTCGCACATGATGAAGCGCGCCCCGGCCTCGTAGGCCTCCTTCGCCTCGGCCGGCGTCGTCACCTCGACCTGCACGTCGACGTCGGGGAAGCGCTCGCGCACGAGGGCGTACGCCGCGGCCACGGAGCCCGCGGCGAGCTTGTGGTTGTCCTTGATCATTGCGACGTCGTAGAGACCCATGCGCTTGTTCGTGCCGCCGCCGCAGCGCACGGCGTACTTCTCGAGCCAGCGCAGGCCGGGCGTCGTCTTGCGCGTGTCGAGCACCATCGCCCCGGTGCCCTCGAGGGCGTCGGCCCAGCGCCGGGTGTGGGTGGCCACGCCCGAGAGCCGGCTCAGGATGTTGAGGATGGTGCGCTCGGCGACGAGGACGACCTGGGTGGGTCCGACCAGCCGCGCGATGACGTCGCCGCGCTCGAGGCGCGCGCCGTCGTCGTTGACGACCTCCACGGAGGGCACCTCGCCGCCGATCCGCTCCGCAACGGCCCCGAGCACGAGCCCGATGACCGGCACGCCGGCGACGACTCCCGGGGCCCGGGCGACGATCTCGGCCGTCCGGATCTGGCCGCCGGGGATCGTCGCCAGCGTCGTCACGTCGACACCGTCGGGACCGAGGTCCTCGCGCAACGCGACCGAGACGAGCTCGACCGCCCACTCGTGCGGGAACCCGCTCAGCCCGTCGCCACTCACAGCGTCTCCTCCATCGATCCCGTCGATTCCGTCGACTTCGTATGCCGCCCAGCCGGGCTCGTATGCCGCCCAGCCGAGTTCGCCGCCACGGCGCGGTCCGCACGATCCTCGTCGAGGACGTCGCGGGGGACCGTGCCGTCGAGGTCGAGACCTGCGAGGTTCGACCGCGGGACCGGCACGACCGACGCTGCGAGCACGCCGGCTTCAGAACGCCGTAGGTGGACGTGGTGCAGGAAGTGCTCGTCGTCGCGGGCCGGAAAGTCCTCGCGCACGTGACCGCCACGAGTCTCCTCACGCAGCGCGGCGGCATACGTCAGCGCCCGTCCGAGGTGGAGCAGGTTGGTCGTCTCCCAGCTCTTGGGCCCGCCCTGCTTGTCGGCGTCGTCGGTCACCGCGCGGGCCGCCAGCGCGGCCAGCTTCTCCTGTGTGGACGCGAGCGAGGAGGCCGATCGCACCGTCCCGGACCCTGCGGTCATGGCGCGCTGCAGGTCGAGACGACGCTTTCCGCGGATCAGCTGCGGCTCGCCGACCGAGGTGACGGGCGTCGTCTCCGGTAGCTCGCCCGCCCCCAGTCGTCCGGTGAGGTCGTCGGCGATGCGACGTGCGAAGACCAGCCCCTCGAGGAGCGAGTTGCTCGCGAGGCGGTTGGCGCCGTGCACGCCCGTGCACGAGGTCTCGCCGCACGCGTAGAGACCTTCGAGCGACGAGCGCCCACGCAGGTCGGTGCGCACGCCGCCGCTCGCGTAGTGCTGCGCGGGCGCGACGGGCAGCAGCTGCGTCGCCGGGTCGAAGCCGAGCTCGCGGCAGCGCTGGACGATCGAGGGGAAGCGCTGCTCGAGGAAGTCGGCGCCGAGGTGGCGGCAGTCGAGGTAGACGTGGTCGGTGCCGGTCTCGCGCATCCGGGCGATGATGGCGCGAGCCACGACGTCGCGCGGCGCGAGGTCGGCGAGCGGGTGCTGGCCCGCCATGAACCGCTCCCCTGCCTCGTCGACGAGGAACGCGCCCTCGCCGCGCACCGCCTCGGAGATGAGCGGCTGCTGGCCACGCGACCCCTCGCCGAGCCACAGCACCGTCGGGTGGAACTGCACGAACTCGAGGTCGGCGAGCACGGCGCCGGCCCGAAGTGCGGCCGCCATGCCGTCTCCCGTCGCGACGGACGGGTTCGTCGTCGAGGCGTAGATCTGGCCGAGGCCGCCGGTCGCGAGCACGACGGCGCGGGCGTGGGCGGCGCCGACGCCGTCGACCTGGCCCTCACCGATGACGTGGAGCGTCACGCCGCAGACCCGGGCGTCGGCGTCGGTCAGCAGGTCGACGACGAGCGCGTGCTCGATGACCTCGATGCCGGGGTCGTCGCGCACGCGGTCGAGCGCCGCGATGAGGGCCCGGCTGATCTCGCGGCCCGTCGCGTCCCCGCCCGCGTGGAGGATGCGGTCGCGGCGGTGGCCACCCTCGCGGGTCAGCGACAGCCCACCGGTGTCGCCACGGTCGAACTCGGCGCCGAGCGCGATGAGGTCCCAGACGGCGTCGGTGCCCTCGTGCACCAAGGCCTCGACGGCGTCGACGTCGCAGAGTCCGACGCCCGCGACGAGGGTGTCGTGGACGTGCTCGGCCGCACTGTCCTCGGGGGACATGACCGCGGCGATGCCGCCCTGGGCCCACGCCGTCGAGCCCTCGTCGAGCACGGTCTTCGTCACGAGAAGCACGCGGTCGACGCGCCGCCGCAGCCGCAGGGCCGTGGTGAGCCCGGCGATGCCGGAGCCGACGACGATGACGTCGGCGGTCGTCGTCCAGCCGGGCGCGGGCGCGCGCAGCCGCCTGGGGACGGTCACGTCGGGGAGCCCGCTCTGCGGCATACGCCTTGCCTCTCAGTCCTGGTACTCGTGGTGGCGCTCGGTCACGGCGGAGGTCAGCAGACAGAAGCCGTCCGGCACGTCACCTGCATCGTGCCCCACCTCGACGACGCGGTTGCGCCCGTCGACGAAGACGACCTGCGGCTCGAACGTCCGCGCCTCGGCATCCTCCATCGCGGCGTAGGCGATGATGATGACCGTGTCACCGGGCGAGATGAGCCGGGCGGCGGCGCCGTTGATGCAGACGATGCCCGTGCCGCGCTCGCCCTCGATCGCGTAGGTCGTCAGGCGGTTGCCGTTGTCGACGTCCACGACGTCGACCTGCTGGCCCGGCCACAGGTCGGCGGCGTCGAGCAGGTCACGGTCGATCGTGAGGGAGCCGACGTAGTGCAGGTCGGCCTGCGTCACCGTGGCCCGGTGGATCTTCGAGTGGAGCATGAAACGCTGCACGATGTGGCTTCCTCGGGAGTCTGTGGATGGAGCGTCGTTGTGCGAGAAGCGGGTTCACGCCGATCAGGGTCGTGAGAAGGTTTCGAGCGCTCCGCCGCCGGGTCCGACGAGCACCGGCAGGTTGTCGATGAGGCGGGTCGTGCCCACGCGTCCGGCCACGGCGAGGAGGGCCTCCCCGCGGTACCACTCCGGCACGTCCTCGAGCGTGTCGGGATGCACGAGCACGAGATAGTCCACGAGGGCGAGCGGCTCGCGCACGAGGACGGCCCGGGCGGCGCGACGGACGGCCGACGGGCCCTCTGCGGCCGCAGCGGCGCCGGCCCGCAGCGCCGCCGACAGGCTGAGGGCCGTCTCACGGTCGGAGGCCGTCAGGTACGTGTTGCGGCTCGACATCGCGAGGCCGTCGGGCTCGCGCACGGTCGGCACGGCGACGACTCGCACCGGGAAGTCGAGGTCCCGGCACATCCGGCGGATGAGGAGCAGCTGCTGGGCGTCCTTCTGGCCGAAGTAGGCCGCGCTGCACCGGGTCAGGTGCATGAGCTTGCCGACGACGGTGAGCATGCCGTCGAAGTGGCCGGGCCGGGACTGGCCCTCGAGGACGTCGCCGAGCGGTCCGGCGGAGATCCGCACCCCCGGGTCGCCGTCGGGGTAGATGACGTCGGGTGTCGGCGCGAAGACGAGGTCGACGCCCGCGGCCGTGCAGATCTCGAGGTCGGCGTCGAACGTGCGCGGGTACCGGGAGAGGTCCTCCTTGGGCCCGAACTGCAGCGGGTTGAGGAAGATCGTCACGACGACGTGGCGGTGGGCCGTGCGGGCCTGGTGGATGAGCGTCGCGTGGCCCTCGTGCAGGGCACCCATCGTCATGACCACGGCGACGTCGCCGTCATCGAGCGCCGAGCGGGCCTCGCGCAGCTCCTCCCTCGTCCGGGCGACCACCGGTGTGGTGGGCGGAGCGGTGGTGTGGGTCACGGCTGGTCCTCCTCGTGCGCGAGCAGCTCGAGCAGCGGGCCGGCGTCGGAGGCGCGGAGGCGTCCGCTGAGCAGAGCCCGCTGCGCCGTCGCGCGGGCCAGGGCGAGGTAGGTCGGGCGGATGTCCGGGGCGACCTTGCGCAGCATCGCGACGTGCTCGGCCACGGTACCGGCATCGCCACGCGCCACCGGCCCGGTGAGGGCTGCGTCACCACGCTGGAGCGTGTTGGACAGGGCAGCCGTCAGGAGCGGCTCGAGGACGCGCGCCGGGTCGTCGACGCCCGCCTCCCCCAGCAGCTGCATCGACTGGGCGACGAGTGTGACGAGGTGGTTGGCGCCGTGCGCGAGGGCGGCGTGGTAGCTGACGCGGTCCTCCTCGGCCACCCACACCGGGTCGCCGCCCATCTCGATGACGAGCGCCTCGCCGACGGGCCGCGCGAGGTCGAGCGTCGTCACGCCGAAGCAGCAGTCGTGCAGCCGGTCGAGGTCGAGCGCGGTACCCGTGAACGTCATGGCCGGATGCAGCGCGAGCGGCACGATGTCGCTGCCCGCCGCCGCCTCGAACACCGAGACGCCGTGCGCCCCGGACGTGTGCATGACGAGCTGGCCGGGAGTGAACGTGCCCGTGGCACTGAGCCCCGCGATGAGGTCGGCGAGCGCGTCGTCCGGAACGGCCAGCACCACGAGGTGGGCTCCCGAGACGACGTCGGGGATCGGCCTCACCGGCACACCCGGCAGCAGCGTCGCCGCGCGCTCGAGGCTGTCCTCGCTCACTGCGGAGACACCGGCCACGACGTGACCGGCCCGGGCGAGGGCGGCTCCGAGGACGGCTCCGACGCGCCCGGCGCCCACGACGCCGACGTCGAAGCGCGCAGGACGCTCGTGCGGGGTGCTCACCCACGGCACGCTATCGCCTACAGTCCGGGGCGTGGATCCCGTTCCCTGGCGCGAGGCGTGGCACGAGGGGTTGTATGCCGTCGGGCGGGGTTTCTACGTGACGCGCGGCGGGCCGGCCGCCCACTTCACCACGGCCGCACACGGACCCACCGGGAAGGTGCTCGCCGAGGCGGTGCTCGCGTTGTGGGCGGTCGAGCACGGTCCGGTGCGCCCGTCGGTCGTGGTGGACGTCGGGGCCGGCCGTGGCGAGCTCGCCACCCACCTCGCCCGGGTCCTGGCCGCGACGCGGCCCTCGAAGTCCCCCACCCGAGGAGTGGACGGTCCCGGCTCCGGGGCTGATCCGGCGCCGCGTACGCGGGTCGTCGCGGTTGACGTCGTCGAGCGGCCCGAGACCCTCGACGAGCGGGTCGAGTGGCTGCGCTCCCCCGGCGGTGCGGCCCTGCCACCGGGTCTGACCGGCCTGCGCGACGCCCTCGTCATCGCCCACGAGTGGCTCGACGTCGTGCCGTGCACCGTCGCCGAGGTCGATGCCGACGAGACGGCGCGCCAGGTCCTCGTCGACCCCACGACGGGAGCGGAATCCCTCGGTGCCCCGCTCGCCGACGACGACCGGCGCTGGGCCAACACCCACTGGCCCACCACGACACCGGGCGACCGCCTCGAGATCGGCCTCGACCGCGACGAGGCCTGGGCCGATCTCGTCTCGCGCGTCGACACCGGCACGCTGCTGGCCGTGGACTACGGCCACACGGCGAGGACACGTCCCTCCCGGGGGACGCTCACGGCATACGCCGGCGGTGAGCTGACCACGCCCGTGCCCGACGGGTCGTGCGACGTGACGGCCCACGTCGCCATCGACAGCCTGGACGCCGACGAGGTGTGCACGCAGCGCGAGGCGCTGAAGGCGCTGGGGCTGACCGGCGCCGTCCCGCCGCACGCGCTTGCCGGCAGCGACCCGACGGCCTACCTCGCCGCCCTCGAGCGGGCAAGCGCCGAGGCCCACCTGCTCGACCGGGACGGCTTCGGCGCCTTCTGGTGGGCGGTGAAGCACGTTCGCGACACCACCTAAACTGGCGGCATGCGTCGTCTCGCCCCTGCGCTGCTCGCCCTCGGACTCCTCGTCCTCGCCCCGACCGCCGCCTTCGCGCATGACGCCCTCGAGGCGACCAACCCGGCGGCCGGCACGACCGTCACGCAGCTGCCGAGCAGCGTGGTGCTCACCTTCTCCGAGACTCCCCTCGAGATCGGCACCCAGGTCGAGGTGACCGGGCCCTCGGGCAGCGTGTCGTCCGGCGCTCCGACGATCAGTGGCCGCGACGTCACGCAGGCCCTGGCTCCGAGCGCGCCCGGCGGCGACTACACGGTGTCCTACCGCGTCACCTCCGACGACGGTCACCCCGTCACCGGCACCTTCTCCTTCCACGCGACGATCGGGCTCGACGGATCGACCGCCACCGCGGGCGCGACCGTGCACGTGCAGAGTGCCCCCACCAGCGACGACGGCGAGGGCTCGCTCCTCGTGCCGATCCTGCTCACCGTCGTCGGCACGCTCGTGCTGCTGGGGCTCGGTGGCTTCCTCGTGCTCCGCGGCCGCGACGCCGAGCGTTCCTGACGCCCCCGGCGTTCTCAGAACGACTGACGGCGCTCAGTCGAGCTCCGGGAGGGGCTGGTTGAGGAACCATCGATGGCCGAACGGGTCGTGGAAGACCGCGAGCCGGCCGATCGGCGGGTTGTCCTCGGGACCCCGGTCGAGCGTCGCGCCTCCAGCCCGGACGCGGCGGCAGCGGTCGTCGACATCGGTCACCGTGAGGTGCAGCGTCACGGCGTTGCCGCGGGCGGGGTCAGGTGGCGCGACGCCTGCCGACTCGAACGCGTCCGACATCATCCAGCGCGCGCCGTCGACCGCCAGCTCGCAGTGTCCGACGTGCCCGTCGTCCATGACGATCGGTTCGACGGTCACCTCGGCACCCAGGTGCTCGCAGTACCAGTCGATCGCGGCCCTCGAGTCGGCCACACAGATGTAGGGCGTCAGCTCAGCCATCACTCTTCCTCTCTCCGTCCGTACGCCGGTCAGGTCGCTGGTCGGCTCCGGGCCACGATGAGCCGCTCGTAGCCACGCAGCACGAACGTCGGCCGCCGCGCCGCCCCGACGACCTCGAGGGGGCCCAGCCGCCCGAGCAGCGCGCGGGTCGAGGTCTGCAGCTCCATCCGGGCCAACGGCGCCCCGAGACAGAAGTGGATGCCGGCCCCGAAGGCGAGGTGAGGATTGGGGTCGCGGTCGGCGACGAAGCGGTCGGGGTCGGCGAAGACGGCGGGGTCACGGTTCGCCGCCCCGAGCAGCGCGGCCACCTTCTGACCCTTCTCGACCGTCACGCCGTGGAGATCGACGTCGGTCGTTGCCGTGCGCTCGAAGAGGTGCAGCGGGGAGTCGTGCCGGAGCATCTCCTCGACGAGGCGGTCGACGGCCGCCGCGTCGTCGAGACCCCTGAGGACGGTGTCGAGCTGCTCTGCTTCGGCGAGGAGTGAGGCCAGACCGTTGCCGAAACCGTTGACGCTGGCCTCGTGGCCGGCGTTGAGCAGCAGCACCACCGTCGCGACGAGCTCGCGGGGCGAGAGCCGGTCGCCACCGTCGCGCTCCTGGACAAGGGAGGTCAGCAGGTCGTCACCGGGAACGTCTGCCCGCTCGGCCGCGAGGGCCTCGACGTAGGAGGCGAACTCGTCGCACGCACGCTGCGCGTCCCGCTGGGCCTCTGGGACGGGGTCGACCTCGTACATCCGGACGATGGCCTGGGACCAGTCCCGGAGCACCTTCCAGTCCGCGGTCGGCGTGCCGAGGAGCTCGCAGATGACAAGGACGGGCAGGGGCTCGGCGTACGCGGCGATGACGTCGACCCGACCGTCGCGGTCGAGGATGCGCTCGACGTCGTCGAGCAGGCCGGCCGCGATCTGCTCGACACGCGGACGCAGCCGGGTCACGTGCCCACGGCCGAACGCGCCGGCGACGAGACGCCGAAGTCTCGTGTGCTTGGGCGGCTCCGAGTCGAGGATCGAGTCGGCGTGCAACCAGTCGAACGTCGTCCAGGCGTCGTCCCCGTCGGAGCGCGGGCGCAGGATGCGGCCCAGGCGCCGGTCGCGCAGCACGTCGTTGGCCGCCGCGTGCGTCGTCGTGACCCACACGCCCAGGCCCTCGTGCCACAGGACCGGTGCCTCTTCGCGGGCAGCGGCCAGTGCCGGGTACGGGTCTGGCACGAAGGCCGGGTCGCGCAGGTCGAGCTGGTCGGTCACCCCCACACTCTGCCCGACCGGGCGCCCCCCGGGGAGAGGCCACACGGCATACGACCACGGTGTGGGTCGTAGGCTCGGCCCCATGAAGGAGACCACCGCCTCCTCGCCGCGCCAGCGTCAGGCCCTGACCGTCGGCATCGGCGCGGGCGGGCTCGCGACCGCCGACATGGTGCTCAACATCGGTCCGCAGCACCCGGCCACGCACGGCGTCCTGCGGCTGCGCATCGTCGTCGACGGCGAACGGATCATCAGTGCCGAGCCGATCGTCGGCTACATGCACCGGGGCGCCGAGAAGCTATTCGAGGTGCGCGACTACCGCCAGATCATCGTGCTCGCCAACCGCCACGACTGGCTCAGCGCCTTCTCCAACGAGCTCGGCGTGGTCCTCGGCGTCGAGCAGATGCTCGGCATGGAGGTGCCGGAGCGGGCCGTCTGGGCGCGCACCGCCCTCGCCGAGCTCAACCGGGTCCTCAACCACCTGATGTTCCTCGGCTCCTACCCCCTCGAGCTCGGCGCCATCACGCCGGTCTTCCACGCGTTCCGCGAGCGTGAGGAGCTCCAGGCGGTCATGGAGGAGGTGTCGGGCGGGCGGATGCACTACATGTTCAACCGCGTCGGTGGTCTCAAGGAGGACCTCCCGGCCGGTTGGATGGGCCGCGTCGACAAGGCGATCGCCAACGTGCGAAAGCGCCTGCCGGACCTCGAACGCCTCATCGTCGGCAACGAGATCCTCGAGGCCCGGACGCGTGGGGTCGGGGTGCTGTCGCGGGCGACGGTCGAGGCCTACGGCGTCTCGGGCCCGATCGCGCGGGCGAGCGGCCTCGACGTCGACCTGCGCAGAGACGCGCCCTACCTCGCCTACGGCGAGCTGTTCGGCGACAAGGGCCCCGGCCGCGTCGTGACCCGCACGGCGGGTGACTGCCTGTCACGACTCGAGGTGCTGCTCGAGCAGGTGCACGTCTCGCTTGATCTCGCCCAGGCCTGCCTCGACCGGCTCGTCCAGCTGCCGCAGGGGCCGATCAACGTCAAGCTGCCCAAGGTGCTCAAGGTTCCCGAGGGCGAGATCTACAGCGCCACCGAGAACCCGCTCGGCTTCAACGGCTACTACCTCGTCTCGCGGGGTGAGAAGACCCCGTGGCGGCTCAAGCTGCGCTCGGCCTCCTTCAACAACGTCAGCGTGCTGTCCGAGATGCTGCCCGGCCAGCTCATCGCCGACATGGTCGCGATCCTCGGCTCGATGTTCTTCGTCGTCGGGGACATCGACAAGTGAGCCGCCGTATGCCATCCGCCCGGACCTCGCGCGAGACCCTCCTGCGTGCCGCAGCCGTCACGCTCATCACGGCGACGATCACGCTCGCCGCGGCCTGCTCCGACGAGGACACCGTCGACACGATCCCGCCGCCGTGGCCGACGCGGACCACGACGCCCGACGGACCGCCCCGGCCGCCGTCCGTCGAGACGACGACGACCCCCACCTCGACGATCAGCGTGGTCGGCACCACCTGACCGGAGGACGCCCACGACTGCCGTGTCGTCTGCTGTCTGGCGGGGTGATCACCACACCAGGTGCCGGACCACGGCGCAGGGCACGCGCAGCCGGCGGTTTGACCCACGGCGCCGCCGGCGGTTGGTCCACGGCGCCGCCGGCGGTTGGTCCACGGCGCCGCCGGCGGCGGTCAGGACGCGGCCGGCGGCTGGTCCTCGTCCTCGTCGTCGCGGGGGCGCAGACGGCACCAGTTCTGCACGACCATGCCGGCCACCGCGAGCAGGAGTGCCACGACGGCGTGGAGCACGAACGGCAGGATGCGTCCACGCTGGGAGTCGACGTCGGCATCGGGCAGCAGGACGAGGGCGTTCGCGAGGTACCAGCCCACGAGCACCGAGCCCGTGAGGGCTCCGGCCTGTCCCAGCACGAGCGTTCGGGCCGCGCGCAGCGGTGAGATGGCGAGGTTGGGCAGGCCGTCGCGGACCTTGCGCACCTGCCAGCCGGCGATGACGAGCCCGCCGGTGAGGAACAGCATCGCGGCCGCGCCGACCCAGCCGGGCTCGGGCACGGCGTTGCCGCCGGCCGTCAGCCAGCGCAGCCCGAGCCAGGCGACCACCGTCATGGCCAGTCCAGCGAGGACGAGCGTGCTGACGCGGATGCCGGAGTGTGGTGTCACTGCTGCTCCCATCGGGGACCGGGACGCACGCCCGATCTGTCGAGGCCGGCCAGGAGCTCAGCCACCTGGCGTATGCCGGCGTCCCCGGGTCCCACGCGCAGGGTGGCCCTCGGGTCGGCGTCGGTCCACGGCACGAGGACGAACGCGCGCTCGTGCGCCCGCGGGTGTGGAAGGGTCAGCTCGTCGGCGTCGCTGACGACCTCTCGGGAGCCTCCGGGCGTGCCGTACTGGATGAGGTCGAGATCGAGGGTCCTTGCGCCCCAGCGGATCTCGCGCGTGCGTCCATGCTCCGCCTCGATGGCGTGCAGGGCGGCCAGCAGCTCGTCAGCGGCCAGGCTGGCGCGGCCGACGGCGACGGCGTTGAGGTAGGGCGGCTGCTCGGGGCCGCCCACCGGGTCGGTCTCGACGATCGCCGACACGGACGTGACGGTGAGCCCTGACAGGCCTCGGAGGGCCTGGACAGCCGCGCCGAGGGTCTGTCCCCGGTCGCCGAGGTTGGATCCGAGGGCGATGGCCACGTGCGCGGCGTTCGCGCGCTCGAGGCGTACCTGCACGTCCGTGAACGGGTGCCCGACGGGCGCCTCGGGCTTGTGCACGACGACCTCGACGGACTCGACGAGGTCGTGGCGCAGCACCTCGTCGGCGATGACCTCGGCGAGACGCTCGATGAGATCGAAGGACGGGCCGGTGATGCGGGCGACGACGTCGTCGGCGACCTCGGCGTAGTTGACCGTGGCGGACAGGGCATCGGTGCGACCGGCGCGTTCGAGGTCGCAGACCATCGTCACGTCGACGAGGAACGTCTGGCCGTCCCGCTTCTCGAAATCGAGCACGCCGTGGGTGCCGCGTGCCGAGACTCCCTGGAGCACGATGCGATCGCTCATCGGTCGAGATCCCCCACCAGGTCGTCGACGTCGTCGGGTGCGTGCTCGAGGGCGGCCTGCACGACCGTGAGAACGCGAGCGGTGGAGGCGACGTCATGGACGCGCACGCACCAGAGGCCCGCCATGGCGGCCATGACCGACGTCGCGGTCGTCTCGACGTCACGATCGGCGGCGGGTCTCGGAGCGGCACCCTGGTCGCGGCCCACGCGGCCGAGGAAGGCCTTGCGCGAGGCGCCGAGCAGGATCGGCTGGCCGAGGTCGTGCAGCGACGGCAGCGCAGCCATGAGGGCCCAGTTGTGGTCGGCGTTCTTGGCGAAGCCGAGGCCCGGGTCGAGGACGAGGTGGTCCTCGTCGACGCCGGCCTCGAGGAGGGCGTCGCGCCGCTCCCCCAGCTCGCGGACCACGTCTGCGACGACGTCGTCGTAGACGGCGCGCGACTGCATCGCGGTGCTGTGCCCGCGCCAGTGCATCGCGATGAACGGCAGTCGGTTCGCGGCGACCCACGGAACCATCTCCGGGTCGGCGAGTCCACCCGAGACGTCGTTGACGATGGAGGCACCCGCCTCGACGGCGGCGCGCGCGACGGAGGCGCGCATCGTGTCGATGGAGACCACTGCCCCGTCGGCCGCGAGAGCCGTCACGACGGGCAGGACCCGGCGCAGCTCCTCCTCGACCGACGGGCGCTCGGCGCCGGGACGGGTCGACTCTCCACCGACGTCGACGATGTGGGCACCGGCCGCGAGGACGTCGCGTCCGTGCGTGATCGCGGCCTCCTGCTCGAACCACTCGCCGCCGTCGGAGAACGAGTCGGGCGTGACGTTGACGACCCCCATGACGAGCGTGCGGTCGCGTACCGACAGGAGCGTGGTCGCATCGGGGGCCCTGCGGTCGCGGGGGGCGGGCGCGGTCATGGGCGCCATTGTGTCGTGGCCGGTGTCCCGTCGCAGAGAGTGCGCCGTGTCGCGAAGGTTGCGACGGTCGCGATGGTCGCGGAGGTCGCGACGGCGGCGGAGGCGGCGGAGGCGGCGGAGGCGGCGGAGATCGCGGAGGCGGCGGAGGCGGCGGAGGCGGCGAGGGTCGTGAGGGTGCTGGAGGTGCTGTCCCGGCTCACTTGTTGCCCTCGAGCATGAGCGCCATGGCCTCTGCTCGAGTGGCCGCGTCGCGCAGCTGGCCGCGCACCGCCGACGTGATGGTGCTCGCGCCGGGCTTGCGGATGCCGCGCATCGACATGCAGAGGTGCTCGGCCTGGATGACGACGATGACGCCCTCCACGTCGAGGTGCTCGACGAGCGCGTCGGCGATCTGGGTGGTCAGCCGTTCCTGCACCTGCGGGCGCCGGGCGAAGACCTCCACGAGTCGGGCGAGCTTCGACAGCCCCGTGACCCGCCCGTCCTTGTTCGGGATGTAGCCGACGTGTGCCACCCCGTGGAAGGGCACGAGGTGGTGCTCGCAGGTGCTGTAGAGCTCGATGTCCCGCACGATCACGAGCTCCTGGTGACCGATCTCGAACGTCGTGCTGAGCACGTCGGCCGCCGACCGGTCGAGCCCGGCGTAGATCTCGGTGAACGACCGGGCGACCCGGCCCGGGGTGTCGGCGAGGCCCTCACGGTCGGGGTCCTCACCGATGGCATAGAGCAGCTCGCGGACGGCGGCCTCGGCGCGCGGTTGGTCGATCGGCACGCGTCAGCTCTTCTCGCTGGGGTTGACCGGGCGGTCGTCCGGCACCTCGATGACCTGCTCGGCGGGGTGCTCCTCGGCGAGCGGGTGCGCGCCGACGGAGGCAGCCTCGTCGATCTTGTCCTCGAGCGCCTTGTCGGCCGGCACCGGCGGCGGCAGGTGGCCGTTCTGGCCACCGGAGCCGTTCTGTGCGGCGATCTCGGCCGGAGTCAGCACCGGCGGGCGGTCGCTGAGCTGGCGCGTCTGCGACGACAGCCACGTCGGGCGGCGGGGCTGCTTGACGACAGGTTTGAAGAGCTCGGCCAGCTCGTGGACGTTGAGCGTCTCCCTCTCGAGCAGCTCGAGGACGAGTCGGTCGAGCAGGTCACGGTTGGCGTTGAGAGCGGCATACGCCTCGTCGTGGGCTGCGTCGATGAGAGCACGCACCTCCTCGTCGACGATGCGGGCGACGTCCTCGGAGTAGTCGCGCTGGTGGCCCATGTCGCGACCGAGGAACACCTCGCCGGTGCTCTGGCCGAGCTTGATGGCACCGACGCGCTCGGACATGCCGAACTCCGTCACCATCTTGCGGGCCATGCCGGTGGCCTTCTCGATGTCGTTGCTCGCGCCCGTGGTCGGCTCGTGGAAGACGATCTCCTCGGCCACCCGTCCACCCAGGGCATACGCGAGCTGGTCGAGGATCTCGTTCCGGGTCGTGGAGTACTTGTCGTCGAGCGGCATGACCATCGTGTAGCCGAGCGCGCGACCGCGCGGAAGGATCGTCACCTTCGTCACCGGGTCGGTGTGGTTGAGCGCAGCGGCGACAAGGGCGTGACCACCCTCGTGGTAGGCCGTGATCTTGCGCTCCTTGGCCGACATGATGCGCGTGCGCTTCTGGGGGCCGGCGATGACGCGGTCGATGGCCTCGTCGAGGGCCTCGTTGTCGATGACCTTCCGGTCACCGCGGGCGGTGAGCAGCGCGGCCTCGTTGAGGACGTTGGCGAGGTCGGCGCCGGTGAAGCCGGGCGTCCGGCGGGCGACGGCGAGCAGGTCGACGTCGGCCGTGACGGGCTTGCCCTGGGCGTGGACCTCGAGGATGCGGTGCCGCCCGATCATGTCGGGTGCGTCGACGGCGATCTGGCGGTCGAATCGACCCGGACGCAGCAGGGCGGGGTCGAGGATGTCAGGGCGGTTGGTGGCCGCAATGAGGATGACGTTGGTCTTGACGTCGAAGCCGTCCATCTCGACGAGCAGCTGGTTGAGCGTCTGCTCGCGCTCGTCGTGGCCGCCGCCCATGCCCGCGCCGCGGTGGCGTCCGACGGCGTCGATCTCGTCGACGAAGACGATGGCCGGCGCGTTGGCCTTGGCCTGCTCGAAGAGGTCGCGGACGCGGCTCGCGCCGACGCCGACGAACATCTCGACGAAGTCGGATCCGGAGATCGAGTAGAACGGCACACCGGCCTCACCGGCAACGGCGCGGGCGAGCAGCGTCTTGCCGGTACCGGGCTGGCCGTAGAGAAGCACGCCCTTGGGGATCTTGGCCCCGACGGCCAGGAACTTGGCCGGTTCCTGGAGGAACTCCTTGATCTCCTGGAGCTCCTCGATGGCCTCGTCGCAGCCGGCGACGTCGGCGAACGTCACCTTCGGGGTGTCCTTGGTGGCGAGCTTGGCCCGCGACTTCCCGAACTGCATGACGCGGTTGCCGCCGCCCTGCATCTGGCCCATGAGGAACCAGAAGAGGCCGAGGATGATGATGATCGGCAGGATCGAGAAGAGGAGCGAGCCGAACCAGCTGGGCTCGTCGATCTGGTCGTCGACGCCCTTGGTCGGCGGCTTGGCGTCGAGCGCGTCGACGACCTGGGTGCCGCGGGCGTCGACGTAGTAGGCGTAAACCGACTTCGCATCCTTCACGGTGCCGTCCGGCGAGGTGTACGGCGTCTTGAGGGTCAGCTCCATGCGCTCGTTGTTGAGCAGCTTGGCCGACTCGACGTTGCCGTCGGTGATCTGCTTCATGGCAGCCGACGTGTCGATCCGGGGTGGGCCGGACTCGGAGAACATCATGCCGAAGACGAGCGCGCTGATGAGGACCAGGATCCACAGCAGTGGGGTGCGCAGAATTCGCTTAGCGTCCATGTACGTACGGGGCCTGGGCGGCCCCGGTCCTCCTGCTCGTCCGGTGAGTTGGTCCACCGGCACAACGTCCGGCGGACCACCAGTGTTCCGCATGCCGGGGTGGCACGGCCAACCCGGCCGCAACCTCGTCGTACCCGGTCTCGCAGCCAAGCCGCTGCTGGGTCGCCGCCGCTCGGATCGTCAGGCGAAATGTGCCGTGACCGTGCGGGCGACACCGTCGACGGTGACCCGCCCACCGTAGGGCAGCACCCACTGCGGCGACGTGTGTCCGAAGTCGACGTCGAGCACGACGACGAGGTCGGCGTTGTACTCACCGACGGCCTTCAGGACCTGCTCACGGTGCTCCGCACGCAGGGCCGAGGCCTCCGCCTCGGTGCGCGGGTGCTCCCGTGAGGACGCGAAGGGCCGGGCCCAGAGCAGGGCGGACACGGCCTCGAGCACGCCACGCTCGCCGAGGTTGCGCAGGCCGCGGTAGGTCTCCTCCGGCGGGGGCATCTCCTCGCTCGGCTCGAGCACGAGGACGCAGCCGGCATACGCCTCGGTCGGGAGGACGAAGCGGCCGACCTCGAGGGTCCAGCGCAGGATCTCGAGGTTGCCGCCCCACGTCGGCCCGTTGACGACGCGCTGTGGCCCGGACCAGGTCCACGGCTCTGCGGGAACGTCGGGCGGCGCTGCGGTGAGCGCCGTGGGGTCGTCCCAGCGCAGGCCCATGTCGCGCGTGCGCGCGACCGGCGCGAGGGCGACGTCCCCGCCGAAGAGCGCGCCCCGGAGCGAGGTCAGGTGCTCCGCGTCGGGCTCGGGTCCGGGGCCCAGGTGCACCTGGGTCGAGCCGCCGTGCACGCTCTCGACGCCGTGGAACCACAGCCAGTTGAGCAGGTTCGTGTTGTCGCTGTAGCCGACGAAGGGCTTGGGGTCGGCGCGGACGACGTCGGGGTCGAGGTGGCGCAGCACGGTGACCTGGTCGTCGCCGCCGATCGTAGCCATGACGGCGCGGATCTCCGGGTCGGCGAAGGCGGCCATGAGGTCCGCGGCGCGCTCCTGCGGCGACGACACGACCCGGGTCGTGGGGTACTCGACCGGCACGACCCCGAGCGCGTCGCGCAGGCGTCGCATGGCCTGCTCGTGGATCTGCGGGAAGAACGCCGGAGCGGCCCACGCCGGCGAGAGGACGGCGACCTTGTCGCCCGGTCGGCACCGGCGTGGAGCCACGATCTCGTGCGTCATGGCCCGATCCAACCAGCCGCTCCCGTCACCATCCCGTCGAGTGCCCACTTACCGACGCACGGCTCCCGTCGAGTGCCCACTTGCAGACGCGCGGCTCCCGTCGAGTGCCCACTTCCCGACGCAAGGCTCCCTGTCCAGTGCCCAGTTCCACACGCACGCGCGGCTCCCGTCGAGTGCCCAGTTCTCGCCGCACGGCTCCCCGTCGAGTGCCCAGTTCTCGCCGCACGGCTTCCTGTCGAGTGCCCAGTTCCGCACGCCTGCGGTGTCGGAAGTGGGCACTCGACGTCAAAGGGGGACCTCGCGTACGCCGGCGGTGTCGGAAAGTGGGCACTCGACGTAAAAGGGGGCACCTCGCGTACGCCCGCGGCGTTGGAAAGTGGGCACTCGACGTCGAAGGGGGCACCTCGCGTACGTCTGCGGCGTCGGAATGTGGGCACTCGACGTCGAAGGGCGGCACCTCGCGTACGCCGGCGGCGTCGGGAAGTGGGCACTCGACGTCAAAGGGGACACCTCGCGTGCGCCCGCGGCGTCGGGAAGTGGGCACTCGACGGGAGGGTGGCGCGGGGGTGGGGTCAGGCGGTGGCGGCGCGCAGGGCCTCGAGGACCCGGCGGTCGATGCCGTCCGGGCTGAGGCGGGCCTCGTAGTTCGCGTTGCCGGCCCAGTCGGCCAGGGCAGTGGCCACGTCGGCGTCCGTGAAACCGGCGACGGCCAGCCGCTCGCGCACCTCGTCGGCGAGCTCGCCCTCGAGCGGCGCGACGTCCTCGGGCCTGCCGAAGTACATCTCCCAGTCCGAGAGCAGGCGCCCGAGCTCGCTCACGGGGTCGGCGTGGTCGTCGACGCGGAGGTCGGCCAGCACGCCGCAGGCGTCGTAGCCGGAACCCGGCTCGACGGCATACATCGCGGCGCTCTGGCGCCCTCGCGAGTCGCCACCGGCGTCGTCACCGGCAACGAGCGCGGCGAGCAGCCGACGCGCCAGGGGCTGCCCGGCACTGTCGTGCCAGGCCCGCTCCATCGCCTCGACGACCTCGGGCCCGGTGAGGATGTTGCCCTGGATGGCGTATGCCGTGTCGCCGTCGTCGCGCGCGACGCCGCCGGCCCAGGCGTTGCACTCCGAGCCCGTGAACGTGGAGGCGGAGCCGAGTCCGACGACCCCGACCTGACGGGTCTCGCGACCCTCGTCGAGCGCCGTGGCCGCGGCGAGGGCCTCGCCGGCCGGCTCACCCGCGGCAAGGCGGCCCAACAGCTCGTCGAGGTAGGCGACGCGCGCGAAGGACTGCGTCGCGACCGCGCCCACCCCGAGGCGAGCAGCCGGGACGACCGCACCGACGGCGAGGAACTTGCTCGCGACGGCGATGCCGTGGGCGTCGCCCTGGCGCGCGACGATGGAGAAGGTCACCGGCGGGCTCCCATCAGGCGTAGACGTGCGGGGCGAGGGTGCCGACGCAGCGCAGGTTGCGGTACTTCTCGGCGTAGTCGAGGCCGTAGCCGACGACGAACTCGTTGGGGATGTCGAAGCCGACGTACTTGACCGGGATGTCGACTTTGACGACATCGGGCTTGCGCAGCAGCGTGCAGATCTCGACCGACGCCGGCCGGCGCGACTCGAGGTTGGACTTGATCCACGACAGCGTGAGGCCCGAGTCGATGATGTCCTCGACGATGAGGACGTGGCGGCCACTGATGTCGGTGTCGAGGTCCTTGAGGATGCGCACGACACCCGAGCTCTTCGTGCCGGAGCCGTAGGACGAGACCGCCATCCAGTCCATCGGCGCGGTGCCGGGCAGGGCGCGCATGAGGTCGGCCATGACGACGACGGCGCCCTTGAGGACACCGACGAGGAGGAACTCCTTGCCCTCGTAGTCGCTCCAGATTTCGGCGGCGAGCTCGGAGAGGCGGGTCTGGATCTGCTCCTCGGTGAGCAGGACCTTGGCCAGGTCATCTCCCATGTGCTCGTGGTCCACGAAGGCTCCTCGATGTGGTGCGGGTCGTGCGGGGCGGGTCCATTCAACCGCACCCGATGCGGGGCTCCGACCCGCCCGGAGCGGAGCTCAGGCGTTGGCGGGCTGACGCAGCGGGCTGAAGACGATCGCCCCGCCGGTGCGGGCGACGGCGATGCCGCCCGGCACGTGGAGCGGGCCCTGGCCGTGCCACGACGTCAGCAGCGCGTCCAGCGACTCGACGTGCGCGGCGCTGACGTCGGCGAGCGGCGCACCCGCCTCGGCGGCCAGCAGGCGCCACACCCGGGTGCGGATCGCCCGGGGCAGGGCGGCCAGCGCGGCGAGGTCGACGCCGTCCCCGTCGGGTCCCGTGGGCAGCTCGGCCCGGGCCCGGACAGCGAGGCTCTCGAGATAGTCGGCGTCCTCACGCAGCAGGTCGGCGCTGCGGGCGAGGGCGGCCGCGAAACCGGGGCCGAGGTCGGACTCGAGGGTCGCGAGCAGCCGCCGGGCGCGGACCCTGCGGAACGAGTCGTCGCTGTTGTGGGGGTCGTCCCACGGGTGGATGCCGTAGGCCGCGCAGGCAGCCAGGGTCGTGGCGCGCGGCAGGGCGAGCAGCGGGCGGACGAAGCGGTCGCGGCGCACCGGCATACCGCTGAGCGAGCGCGCACCCGACCCGCGGGACAGCCCGAGCAGCACCTGCTCGGCCTGGTCGTCGCGCGTGTGCCCGATGAGGACCATCGAGGCGCCCACCCGGTCGGCGACCGCCTCGATGGCGGCGTAGCGGGCCGACCGGGCGTCCGCCTCGAGGCCTCCGCCGCTGGTGCGCACGTCGGCGCGGACGACCTCGACGGGGTCGAGCCCCATCTCCCGGCACAACGCAGCCGCGTCCTCCGCCACCTCGGCGGAGCGCTCCTGCAGGCCGTGGTCGACGACGACGGCGCCACCACGCACGCCGGATCGCGGCGCCTCGAAGGCGAGCGCCGCCGCTAGCGCCACGGAGTCGGGCCCGCCGGAGCAGGCCACGAGCACAACACCTCCGTCGGGCAGGTCGGCGAGGTGCTCACGCACCGCGAGCCGGGTGGCGGCGACCGCCGGGTCGGGACCTGGCATCTCCGTGGGGCCTCGCATCGCTCAGCCGTGAACCCGACGCACCCAGGCGGCGGGGTCGAGGATCTCCGCGGCCCGTGGCAGCGTGTCGGGCGATGTCCACACGACGTTGAACCCGTCGCGTCCCACTTGGTCCGTGACGGCCCGGACGAAGACGGCGCCGTCGCGGTACTGGCGCATCTTGGCCTCGAGGCCGAGGAGTTTGCGGAGCAGGCGGTCGATGCCGACGGCGCTGTTGCGACGTTCGTCGAACTTGCGGCGGATCTCGTGGACACTCGGGATCACGCGCGGACCGACGGCGTCCATGACGACGTCGGCGTGGCCCTCGAGCAGTGACATGACGGCGGTGAGCTCGGCGATCTGGGCCTTCTGCTCCGGCGTCGCGAAGAGCTGACCGATGCCCTCGCCGGAGCTGAGCACCCCCGGGAGGTTCCTCGTCAGCTGCTCGAACCGCTTGGAGAGGTCCTCGGGCGTCGGCGCGAGGTCGACGGCGAGGGTCTGCGATCGGGTGACCAGGTGGTCGCGCAGCCACGGCACCGCCGTGAACTGCACCCGGTGAGTCTCCTCGTGCATGGCCACCCAGCGACGGAAGTCGGTGGGATCGACCTGGAGGCGCCGCTCGGCGGCCACGATGTTGGGCGCGACGAGGAGCAGGCGGGGCGTGCCACCTGGCGCGAGGTCGTACTGGCCGAGCACCTTGCTCGAGAAGAAGGCGAGCAGTCCACCCATCTCGGCGCCGGTGACCTTGCCGCCGATGGCGACGGCCGTGGCGCTCGTCTGCGACTTCTTGGTGCTCCTCGCCGCGTTGAGCTTGTCGACGACGGGGTCGAGCATCGCCTTGAACGAGTCGACGTTGGCGCTGATCCAGCCCGCGCGGTCGACGACCAGGGGCGCGGGCGCGTCGGCGGGGGCGGTCAGGGCGCTCGTCTCGGCCACGGGGTCGATCGCGGACGCGGCTGCTTCTCGCAGGTCGGCGACGATGGCGGCCGCCTCGTCGCCGGAGACCTGGGGGCCCGGGTTGACGATGGCCCGACCGGTCCGCTTCGCGAACTCGTAGTCGACGGACGCGACGGGTGCACCACCCCCCGGACGGTCCGGACGGCTGGCGTCCACGGTGGTCGGGAGGGTCGTGTCGGTCATGCCAGCCCTTTCGGTGCCGTGACGGTGTCGACGTCGCGCGAGGTGTCTGGGACGCCCAGCCGACCACACGGAGACGTCACGACGACCGTCGCGCACCACGACCCCGAGCGGCCCACGGGCCTTGTCAGCGGCAGCCGCACGAGGCGATTACCGCTACAAAACGGTCCAACGCCGCTCGCGCGTCGTTGGTTCCCGCTCCCGCGACCATACCCGCGAAGACGAGAAAGCGGCCGTCGTCGTCGACGACGCTCCCGGCAAGCGCGTTAGCGCCCGTCAGCGTGCCCGTCTTTGCGCGCGCGCGGCCCGCTGCCTCGTGGTCGGAGCCGGTGAACCGGTCCTCGAGGGTGCCGGTCAGGCCACCGATCGGAAGGCCGTCGAGGGCACGCCGCAGCACCGCGTGCTTCCCGTCGTAGCCGAGCACGAGCACGTCCGCCAGGAGGGAGGCACGGACGCGGTTCTCCCGGGAGAGTCCGCTCGCGTCGGCCAGGGTCACCCCGGTGGTGTCGAGGCCGAGCGCCGTCACCTGCGAGACGACCCAGGTGCCGACCTCCGCGAAGGTGGTGCCCGCGCCGGAGCGGTAGGACGCCTGCCGGGCGAGGATCTCGGTGAGGGCGTTGTCGCTGTCGGTGAGGGCGAGCGCCAGCTGCTCGCGCACCGGCGCGGACTCGACGCTGCCGAGAACCGCTCCGGGGCCGCTGGTCGGCGCGTCCGGCGTGGCGGCTGGTGTCGTCGGCGCCCCGGCCCCGTCGCCCGTCGGCGTCGGTCCGTCGGACGAAGAGGCGCCGTCCGGGGACGTCGTGGACGTCGCGCGCGAGCCGTCCGGCGTCGCCGTCGGCACCGACGTCGGCCCCGGCGTCGGCGACGGCATCGGCGTCGGCATCGGCGACCCGGGGACGCCGGGCGCCCGTCCGCGCGCGGCAACGCGCACCTCGACGCCGCGAGCCTCGAGCTGTCGCACGAAGGCTGCGCGCACCGCGGCGACGGGATCGGCGGGGCCGGGCGCGCCACCTCGGGCCCGCTGGCTCGAGAGACCGAGCATCGCGACCGCGCCGGTGATGCCGGAGCTGCGGAAGGTCGGGGCCCACGTCGGCGCCGTCGTCGGCCCGGCGGCATACGTCTCGTCGACATAGAGGGTGACGCTGCGGGCGCCCTTGTCGTCCAAGGCCTTCGCGACCTGGTCGGCGAGGTCGCCCAGGCCCGCGCGCCCGGCGACGGCCTCGGGGTCGCCCTTGCCCGGGGCGAGGAGCGAGTCGCCGCCGGCGACGAGGACGATCTGCTGAGGAGTGTCGCCCTCCCGCACGACGGTGCGCAGCGTCTCGTCGGGCGCGAAGGTCTGGCCGATCGCTGCGGCCGACAGCAGCTTGGTCGTCGAGGCGGGGATCCGCAGCTGGTCGCCGCCCTGGTCGAGCAGCACCTCGCCGGTCTGACCGTCGCGCACGACGAGGGCTGAGTCGCGCAGCGCCGGGAGCGACCGCACCGAGGCGAGCGCCTGCTCGACCCCGGCGGCCGACGGGGCGGCGGTGTCGCCGGCCAGCGACGGCAGCGGCGCGGCGACCGAGGTCGGCAGGGTGGGCTGCGGAACCTCCGGCAGCGTGCGCGTCGCGACCGTCTCGGTGGGCGGGGGCGGCGGCAGCGGCCGCACCGTGAGCACACCCGGCGCGGCGTCGGCGACGTCGAGGACGGCATACGCCAGCAGAAGGACCACGATCGACCAGACGGCAGCCGTGCCGCGGGTGAGGCGGGGACCGCGTCGCCCCGGCGGAAGCTCGTGCGCCATGGAGCGTCACCCCCGTCCCGTCGTCCGTCGCTGTTTCGCGCAAGGACCGTCCTTGCTGCCACACTGTCGCGGACGATTCTGTCAGCCGCCGCCGAGTGCTCCGGCACCCGAGCCGCCACCCGAAGACCGTGAAGAAGGGGAAGACGTGGAGTTCGACGTCACCATCGAGATCCCGCGCGGACAGCGCAACAAGTACGAGGTCGACCACGAGACGGGCCGGATCCGCCTCGACCGCTACCTCTTCACGCCGATGGCCTACCCCGCCGACTACGGCTACATCGAGGACTCGCTCGGCGAGGACGGCGACCCCCTGGACGCGCTCGTGCTGCTCCCCGAGCCGCTCTTCCCGGGCGTCGTCGTCGAGGCGCGCCCGGTCGGGATCTTCCACATGGTCGACGACGCCGGCGGTGACGACAAGGTGCTCTGCGTGCCGGTCGACCCGCGCACGGCCCACATCCAGGACCTCGGGGACGTCAGCGAGTTCACGCTCAAGGAGATCCAGCACTTCTTCGAGCGCTACAAGGAGCTCGAGCCCGGCAAGTTCGTCAAGGGCTTCGACTGGGGTGGCCGCGCGGATGCCGAGAAGGTCATCGGCGAGGCACTCGAGCGCGCCAAGGAGCAGGGCGTCTCGACCGCCCGTTGGGCGATGCCGCAGGGACACTGAGCCACCCGCGCCCCGGCGCGCGATGGCGTATGCCGTCTGGTCGACCCCCGCCGCCCTGTCTGGGTGGCGGGGGTCAGCCGTTTCCGGTCGGGGCGCGCGGGCAGGACTGCGCGGCAACCAGATGGACGACCGCGGTCATCATGACGACGCGGCGGCCATCAGGACGCGCGGCGTCCGTCCTGCGCGTGTCCGCCCCCAGGGTGTTGCTCAGCGGGTGTCGGCCCCGTCGGCGGCCGCGGCGACCAAGGCTTCGCGGGTCTCCTCCTCCCGCTCGACCGGCTCAGGCTGTTCGTCGTGCTCGGTCACGCGGCGCGGCCGGAGCACGAAGGCCGCGACGAGGAGCGCGACGAGGGTGAAGGCCGCCGAGGTGAGGAAGGCGGGCTCCACGCCGGGCACGAACTGACCCGGGACGGCTTGCGACGCGTAGACGCTGACGATGGCCGCGAGGCCCACGGCGCCGCCGAGCTGCTGGGCGGTCTGGAGCAGACCGGACACCGTGCCCGCCTGGCTCCGGTCGACGCCGCCGAGGACGACGACCGTCACCGGCATGAAGACGAGCGCAGCCGAGACCCCGTTGAGGACCAGCGCACCGAGCAGGTGGGCGGCATACGTGCTCGTCGTCGACATGCTGCTCAGCCAGACGAAGCTCGCGGTGAGCCCCACGGTGCCGACGAGCAGGAGTGGGCGCGGGCCCACCTTGGCGACGAGACGTGCGCTGACCCGGGAGGTGGCGAAGATCGCGAGGCTGAGCGGGAGGAACGCGGCACCCGTGGCCACGGGGCTGAAGCCGAGCACGAGCTGGAGGTACTGGGTCACGAGGAAGAACGTCGAGAACTGCGCACCGACGACGAGTGCCATGAGGACGAGAGCCCCGGCGCGTGCACGGTTGCGGACCAGGGCGAGCGGCAGCAGCGGCGAGGGGACGCGGCTCTCCGTCCAGACGAACAGGGCCAGCAGGATGGCCCCGAGGACGAACGAGCCGATGGTCACCGGGGAGGTCCACCCGCGGTCGGCAGCGCTGATGAAGCCGTGCACGACGGAGACCGAACCGAGCGTGGCCGTGATCGCGCCGACGACGTCGAAGCGGCCACGGACCTTCGGCGTCTCCGTCACGAAGCGGCGCGCGAGCACGAGCACGACGGCCCCGATGGGCACGTTGACGAAGAGGGTCCAGTGCCAGCTGACGTAGTCGGTGAGGATGCCACCGAGGAGCAGGCCGATGGACGCGCCGGCCGAGGAGACGGCCGTGAAGAGCGCGAGTCCGCGGTTGCGGGCGGCCTCGTTCGGGGCGCTCGTCGTCACGAGCGCGAGGACGCTGGGAGCGGCCAGAGCGGCGCCGACCCCTTGCAGCGTGCGGGCGGCGATGAGCCAGGCGGGCGAGGTGGCCAGCCCACCGAGCAGGCTCGCGACGGTGAAGATCGCGAGACCGATCTCGAAGCTGCGCAGACGTCCGAAGACGTCGCCGAGGCGACCGCCGAGGAGCAGCAGTCCGCCGAACGCGAGAGTGTAGGCGTTGAGCACCCAGGAGAGGCTCGCAGGCGTGAAGCCGAGGTCGGCCTGGATGTCCGGGAGTGCGACGTTCACGACGGTCGCGTCGAGCACGAGCATCAGCTGCGCGACGAGGACGACGCCGAGGCCGATGGCGCCGCGGTGAGCGGCACGTTCGGCACTGTCGGCTGGGGCGGCACCGTCGACGCGGGCCCCGTCGGCGCGGGCTGCAGCGTCGGCGCGGTCCCCTTGGTGGGCCGGGGACGACTGGACCGGCGACGCCGGTGGTCCGCTGCTGGCTGATGTGGTGGTGGTCGACATCTCTGACCTCAGGATTCGTGGTGCGGGAACGGTAGGCGCGGCGTCTCGTCGGTGAGGGGGTCGCGGGCCATGGGCGTGAAGGAGGTGGCGCGGGTGCGCCGGGCACGGCCGGTGGCTCCTCGGGCGCCCTCAGGCCCCGAGGTGCCGCGTACGCCCTCGGTGTCATGGCTCGCACGGGGCACGAGGGGCGCGCGGTGCGTCGTGGCGAGGTGGGACAGGTGGACGCGACGGGCCTGTCGAGTGGGTTGGATCGTGGTGGTCATGGGTGCCGGACTCCTCTGTGACGACGATCGGCGCTACGATTAGCGGAGAACCACTCCGGTTCTGCTCCACCACAATACGGAGACTGTCTCCGGTTTAGCAAGGAGTTTTCTCGTGACGTCTTCCGAGACAGGCCGGGCCATGCTCGACCCGTCGCCGGGAACCATTGGGGTTCAAGGGGACTCGGCGGGCGGGCCCCGCCAGCAGAGCCCTGAGAAATCGCCACGCCCCATGCGCGCCGACGCGAAGCGGAACTACGACAAGATCCTCGCGACCGCCCGCATCGTCTTCACAGAGCGCGGCACGGACTCCTCGCTCGACGAGATCGCGAAGCGAGCCGGGGTCGGTCCGGGGACGCTCTACCGCCACTTCCCCACCCGCGAGGCTCTGGTCGACGCCCTGATGCAGGACTGGACCGACCGGGTCGCCGCAGACGCCGACGCCGCGATCGCCACCGGCCTGCCCGCGCGCGAGATGCTGCTCGGCTGGTTTGAGCACTTCATCGGCCACATCACGCTGCACCGCGGGGCGGCGAGCAAGATCTGCGCCGCCATGGACGATCCCGCGTCGCCGATGTACCGCAAGTGCCGCGTCATGGGGGATGCCAACCGCCGCGTCATCGACCACCTCGACCAGGCCGGCGACCTGCGCCCCGGCGTCGACGCCGCCAACGTCATGCGGCTCGTCAGCGGCGTCGCGAGCGTCGCTGACACGAGCCACGCCGAGCTCGACGTGCGACCCATGCTCGAGGTCGTCGTCGACGGGATCGTTCACACCTGAGCCGCTCACTGCGCGGCATGACACGCCTGACCCAAGGTCGACCTGCGGGTCTGCACCGACCGGACGGGATGCCGCCCGCGACGGGCGGCAAGGGCTCAGCATGCTGGACGGGCCGGTCTGGGAGTGGGCGCGCGGACGGGCTGAGCCTGGCACCCGGCAGCCGGGCACACCGCATACGGCATACGGCATACGGCATACGGCATACGGCATACGGCATACGGCATACGGCATACGGCATACGGCATACGGCATCACGCGTCCCGATTCCGCTGACGCGTTCCCGAGCGGATCCGCGACTTGATATGCATAGGTTCTCTATGTAACTTCGAGCGAGTGACCGAACCGACCACCCTGGGCAACGAGCTGCTGCGCTCGGCCGCGCGGCTCTCACGCTGGGCCAGCAGGCACGCGTCGTTCGACGTGCCCTTTGCGCAGGCACGCCTTCTCGCGCTCCTCGACGAGCTCGGACCTTCCCGCGTCAGCGCCCTCGCGGCCGCCGATCACAGCAGCCAGCCGACGACCACCACCCAGCTCCAGCGCCTCGAGGCGTCGGGATGGGTGCGCCGCGCGTCCGACCCCGACGACGCACGCGCCACGGTGATCTCCCTCAGCGAGGAGGGTCGCGCGGCGCTCGAGAGCGTGCGCCGCGCCCGACTGGCCGTCCTGTCCCCCGCCCTCGACCAGCTCGACGCTCCAGCCCTCGCCCGCGTCCAGGTCGCGATCGACGTCATCAACGACCTGCTGGCCGCCGCGGCGGACACGCCTGTCCCCCACTCCACTCGAAAGGACGGATGACCACCTCCATGTGGCGCCAACCCAAGACCGTCTGGTCGATCGCCTTCGCCTGCGTGATCTCCTTCATGGGCATCGGACTCGTCGACCCCATCCTCAAGCCCATCGCCGACGAGCTCGGCGCCGGCCCCTCGCAGGTCTCGCTGCTCTTCACGAGCTACCTCGCCGTCATGGGCATCGCCATGCTCGGCACCGGCTGGGTCAGCAGCCGCGTCGGGGCCAAGCGCACCCTGCTGGTCGGCCTCGCGCTCATCATCGTCGGCGCCGCCTGCGCCGGCAGCCAGGACACCGTCGGCGGTATCGTCGCCTTCCGCGCGCTGTGGGGCCTGGGCAACGCACTCTTCATCGCGACGGCCCTGGCGACGATCGTCAACGCGGCCTCCGGCTCGGTGAAGCAGGCGATCATCCTCTACGAGGCGGCCCTCGGTGTCGGCATCGCGACGGGCCCGCTGCTCGGTGGCTGGCTCGGTGGCATCTCGTGGCGCTGGCCGTTCTACGGTGTCGCCGTCCTCATGGCGGTGGCCTTCATCGCGACCCTGACGACGCTGCCGAAGACGCCGCCCGCACAGCACCCGACCTCCATCACCGCGCCCCTGCGTGCCCTGGGCCATCGCGGCCTGCTCACCGTCGGTGTCACGGCGCTGCTCTACAACTTCGGCTTCTTCACGCTGCTCGCCTTCACGCCGTTCCCGCTCGCCATGGGCGCTCACGAGATCGGTCTCATCTTCTTCGGCTGGGGGGTGCTGCTCGCCATCACCTCGGTCTTCGTGGCCCCGATGATCCAGCGCCGCTTCGGCACGTTGGCCGGGATCGTCGGTGCGCTGCTCGGCTTCGCGGTCATCCTGGCCGTCATGGCGATCTGGACCGAGGACAAGACCGTCCTCGTCGTCGGTGTCATCCTCGCGGGCGCGTTCCTCGGCGTGAACAACACGCTCATCACCGAGACGGTCATGAAGGTCTCCCCCGTCGAGCGCGGCGTCGCCTCAGCGGCATACTCCTTCGTCCGCTTCAGTGGTGGCGCCGTGGCCCCATGGCTGGCGGGCAACCTCGGCGAGAAGTCGATCCACCTGCCGTTCTGGGTCGGTTCGGGTGCCGTCGTGCTCGCCGTTCTCGTGCTCCTCACGGCTCGTCGGATCATCAGCGCGCTCGACGAGGCTCCTGGACACGGCGCCGAACCGGTCGCCTCCAAGGCCGAGGCCGAGGCCCTCACCGTCGGCGACGCCTGACCCGCCGCACCTCGCCGGCTTCACCCGTCGAGAGGCCAATGTTTGCGCCCTCCAGCCGTCGAGAGGCCAATGTTCGCGCCCTCGACATCGTCGAGAGGCCAGACTTCGTCGCGAAGTCTGGCCTCTCGACCATGCACGGGCATCACTGGTGGCTGGTCGTCTGCTGTGGGGCGTCAGCGCAGCAGGTCCTCGAGACCGGTGGTGCCGCGCCGACGGTGGCCTCCGCGGATGTCGTAGGACTCGAGCTGCAGCTCCGCGAGCTCACGCCGGTCGAGGCGGTCGAGCTGCACCCAGGTCGTGACGCGGTAGCGGAAGGTGTCGATCCGCACGAACGTGTCGCGGCGGCCGGCAAGCGCCTGCTCGGTGTCCATCTCGCCCGTCCACACCTGGACCAGCTCGCGCCCGTCGTCGTCGAAACGCAACCGTGCGAACGTATGCCGTCCGGCGCGCCACGCGGGCGACCCTTCGTGAGCGACCCCCAGCTCCGCGCCGGGCAGCCGTCCGGCCAGCTCGTCCACGTCGGACCACGTCGCCATCGCTCCTCCTTCACCGAGCAGGCTAGACCTGGGCAGGCACGAACGCTGGCCCGTCGACGGTGGGTACCCCGCAATCAATGGCCCTTCGACGGTGGGCACCCCGCGAACATTGGCCCTTCGACGGTGGGCACCCCGCAAACTTTGGCCTTTCGACGGTGGGGGCCCCGCGAACATTGGCCCTTCGACGGTCGGCACCCCGCGAACATTGGCCCTTCGACGGTGGGCACCCCGCGAACATTGGCCCTTCGACGGTCGGCACCCCGCAAACTTTGGCCTTTCGACGGTGGGGGTTGGTCAGTGGAAGGTGACGGACCTGCCGGCCTGCATGGCGGCGTAGGCGTCGGGATCGGCCTCGAGGGCCGCGCGCCTGGCCTTGCGGCGGTAGCGCAGCACCTGCACGATGCCGAGTGCCCACACCGGGTACTGCACCGTCATCGCGGCCCGGAACGAGTCGACGTCCCACGTCGACGGGCCGGCGGGCGAGACCCGGTCGAGCACGACACCGACGAGCGCCACCGCCGTCAGCGTCGCGATGAAGCCGCCGGTGTTGACGATGCCCGATGCACTGCCGATGCGGGTCGGCGGGTTGAACGTGCGGGCCAGGTCGAAGCCGATCATCGACCCGGGCCCGCCGATGGCGATGAGCACCACGAGCACGACGAGCAGCCAGAGCGGCGCGCGACCCGGCCAGAGGAGCACGACCGTCCACGCCGCGATCGCGGCGCCGACGATCCAGAGCACCAGCGTGCTGCGCGAGAACGGGTAGCGCATCGTGAGCGTGCCGATGACCGGGCTGGACACGACGGTCGTCACCACCATGACCATGAGCAGGATGCTGGCCGTCGAGGGCGAGAGCCCCTGCCCCGCGATGAGGAACGGGAAACCCCACAGCATCGTGAACATGTTGGCGGAGAACTGCGACGTGAAGTGCGACCACAGCCCGAGCCTGGTCCCCGGCACGAGCCAGGCGGCGCGCAGCGTGCGCGCGATCGCCCGCAGCTTCAGCTCGTCCCGGTGGGTGTCGACAAAGGGACTGTCCTTGACGACGACGACGAGCGCGACGCCCGTGAGCACGCCGACGGACGCCGCGACGGCATACGACGGCGTCCACCCGAAGTGGTCCAACGCGGCGGCGAGCGGCCCCGCCGCGGCGAGCGCCCCGAGCTGCCCGAGCACACCGGTCAGCTGGGTCACCATCGGCGTGCGTCGCGGCGAGAACCACAGAGCGACGAGACGCAGCACGGAGATGAAGACCATGGCGTCGCCCATGCCGAGCAGCACGCGGCACAGGAGGGCGGCCGGGAAGGCGTGGACGAAGGCGAAGCCGAACTGGGCCACGGTGAGCAGGGTGAGCCCGACCCCGAGCATCTTCTTCGAGCCGTAGCGGTCCAGCAGCGCGCCGACGGGCAGCTGCATCGCCGCGTAGATCGCGACCTGCACGATCGTGAAGGTCGACAGCTGCGAGCTGCTGATGCCGAAGCGGTCGGCGGCCTGGAGGCCGGCGACACCGAGCGAGGTGCGGTGGAAGACGGCGAGGACGTAGACCGAGATGGCCGCCGCCCAGACCGCCCAGGCTCGACGGCCGTCGAACGGGTAGCGCTGGCCGGGGTGGATCGTGCTGGTCATCCGACGTGCAGGTTCCTCAGTTGGGGGCGCTCATCGAGACGTTCTTCGCGGGGGCCTTGGGCACGCAGTCGACGATCGCCTTGGCGACGGTCTTGCTCATGTCCGGCTGGAAGACGCTCGGGATGATGTAGTTCGGGTTGAGCTGCTCGTCGGTGACGACGGAGGCGATGGCGTCGGCCGCCTTGATGAGCATCTCGGTCGTGACGTCGGTCGCACGCGCGTCGAGCAGGCCGCGGAAGACGCCGGGGAACGCGAGGACGTTGTTGATCTGGTTCGGGTAGTCGCTGCGGCCCGACGCGACGACGGTCGCCCGCTGGGTCGCCTCGTAGATGTCGACCTCGGGGTCGGGGTTGGCGAGCGCGAAGACGATGCGCTTGTCGGCCATCTCGTTGATCCAGTCCGGCGCGAGGATGTGCGGTGCGCTGACGCCGATGAACACGTCGGCGCCCTGGAGACCGTCGCGCAGCGTGCCGGTGAGCCCGCGCGGGTTGGTCTTCTCGGCGAGCTCCCGCCAAGCCGGCGTCAGCGAGTCGTCGGTCCGGTTGAGCAGGCCGGGACGGTCGGAGACCGTGACGTCGATGGCGCCCGCCGCGAGGAGCAGCTGGACGATGGCCGAGCCCGCCGCGCCACCACCGGAGACGACGATCCGCGCGTCGGGCAGCTTCTTGTCGATGCAGCGCAGCGCGTTCTTCAGCGCGGCGAGCACGACGATCGCCGTGCCGTGCTGGTCGTCGTGGAAGACCGGGATCGAGAGACGTTCGCGCAGCTTGGCCTCGATCTCGAAACAGCGCGGCGCGGCGATGTCCTCGAGGTTGATGCCACCGAAGCCCGGGGCGATGAGCTCCACGGTGCGCACGATCTCGTCGACGTCCGTCGTGTCGATGCAGATCGGCCACGCGTCGATGTCGGCGAAGCGCTTGAAGAGCGCGGCCTTGCCCTCCATGACCGGCAGCGCCGCCATCGGACCGATGTTGCCGAGGCCGAGCACGGCGGAGCCGTCCGTGACCACGGCGACGGAGTTGCCCTTGATCGTCAGCTTCGGCACGTCCTCGGGGTGCTCGGCGAGCGCCTGGCTCACCCGGCCGACGCCGGGCGTGTAGGCCATGGCGAGGTCCTGGCGGTTGCGCAGGTTGACCTTGGACTCGACGGAGATCTTGCCGCCGAGGTGCAGCAGGAAGACGCGGTCGGAGACCTTGTGGACCCGGACGCCCTCGAGCGTCTCGACGGCGTCGACGACCTCTGTCGAGTGCTCGGCGTTGCTCGCCGAGCAGGTGAGGTCGATGACGAGGCGGTCGGGGTGCGAGTCGACGATGTCGAGGGCCGTCGTGATGCCGCCGCTCTCGGCGACCTTGACCGCGAGGGCTCCGATGACCGCCGGGTCGGTGCCGGCGTGGATCCGCATCGTGATCGAGTAGGAGGCGGTGGTGGCGCGGGCACGTTGGATCGACTCAGTCACGCCCCCCATCGTCCCACGAGCCGGGCAGCGCCCCGGACGTCGTCCGAGGACCGATCAGTAACCTTTGTCCACCGCAGCAGGCCGCGCCGCGCCCCCACCCCCACCACGACAGCTCTCCCCCGCGGGCGGATGCCGTGCCACCGCCTTCCCGAAGCTGCCCGAGCGGTCTTGCCCGTTCCGCCGAAGGCGAGCACCCGGCGTACGACAATGAGCCCGTGACGACACCCGGGACCGCACACGGGGCGACGCCCGGGAGGGCAGCCGTCGAGGAGAGCCTCGGCCGCACTGGGGGGCTGACGAGCGCCGAGGTGGCCGAGCGCGTCTCGCGCGGGGCGGTCAACCGGCTGACCGAGCGCACGTCACGCTCCGTCGGCGAGATCGTCCGGGCCAACGTCCTGACCCGCTTCAACGCGATCCTCGGTGCGCTCTTCGTCCTCGTCATGGTGGCAGGGTCGTTCGCCGACGGGCTCTTCGGGATCGTCCTCGTCGTCAACTCCGCCATCGGCATCGTGCAGGAGTACCTCGCCAAGCGAAAGCTCGACCGGCTGGCCCTGCTCAACGCCCCGACGACGCGCGTCGTGCGCGACGGCGAGGTGCGGGTGGTGCCGACGACGGAGGTGGTGCAGGACGACCTCGTCGAGCTGCACACCGGCGACGAGGTGCCCGCCGACGGCACGCTCATGGCGAGCACCGGCCTGGAGCTCAACGAGGCGAACCTCACCGGTGAGTCCGACCCGGTGGCGCACGACGAGGGCGACGCCATCATGTCGGGCACCAGCGTCGTCGCCGGGTCCGGCCGCTACCACGCGAGCACGATCGGGGCCGACGCCTACGTCAACCGGATCGCCGCCGACGCAAGGAAGTTCACGCGCACGCGCTCAGAGATCCAGGACTCCATCAACACCCTGCTCACGTACATCACCTGGGTGATCGCAGGTGCGCTGCCGATCGCGATCTGGTCGCAGTGGAGCACCGTGGGCGACCAGGGCTGGCGCGAGGTGGTCATCCGGTCGGCGGCCGGCGTCGTCGGCCTCGTGCCCGAGGGTCTGGTGCTCCTGACTTCGGTGGCCTTCCTCCTGTCGGCGGTGCAGCTGACCCGGCGCAACGTGCTCGTGCAGCAGCTGCCGGCCGTCGAGGGCCTGGCCCGCGTCGACGTCGTGTGTCTCGACAAGACGGGCACCCTGACGACGGGCGACATCGCGTTCGAGGAGGCCCGACCCCTCGACGGCCAGGATGCCGACGAGATCCGTCGCGCACTCGGTGCACTCGCCGACGACCCCAACGCCAACGGCACGTTGACAGCGGTCGCCGCCGCTGTCGCCTCCCCGGGGTGGGAGCGCACGCAGACGATCCCGTTCAGCTCATCGCGCAAGTGGAGTGCGGCCTGCTTCTCGGAGCGCTCGACCTGGCTTCTCGGAGCGCCCGAGGTGCTCCTCGCCGCCGATCCCCAGCCGTCGCCGCCGGAGCTGATCGGGACGATTCGTGAGCAGGTCGCCGAGCTCGCCGGGTCAGGACGCCGCGTCGTGCTCCTCGCCCGCAGCGAGGAGCACCTGGCCGCCGCCATGCTGCCGGCCGACATCACGCCGGTGGCGCTCGTGACCCTCACCGAGCAGGTCCGCTCCGACGCCGCAGCGACGCTCGCGTAACTTCGCGTCCCAGGAGGTGGCGATCAAGGTCATCTCGGGCGACAACCCGGTCACCGTCGCCGCCGTGGCCCGCGCTGTCGGCCTCGACGTGGGCGAGCCCGTCGACGCCCGCCTGCTCCCTGACGACCAGGGCGGCCTGCGCGAGGCGCTCGCCACGCACACGGTCTTCGGCCGCGTCACCCCGGAGCAGAAGCGCGCCTTCGTCCACGCGCTGCAGGCCGACGGCCACGTCGTGGCCATGACCGGCGACGGCGTCAACGACGCGCTCGCGCTCAAGGACGCCGACATCGGCGTGGCCATGGGCAACGGCGCGCAGGCCACCAAGGCGGTCGCGGAGCTCGTGCTGCTCGACGGGAGGTTCTCACACCTGCCAGACGTGCTCGCCGAGGGGCGCCGGGTCATCGGCAACGTCGAACGCGTCGCCAACCTCTTCGTCGCGAAGAACGCGATGAGCCTCGTCGCGATCCTCGCTGCCGCGCTCATCGCCGTGCCCTTCCCGTTCCTGCCGCGGCACCTGACGCTCGTGTCCGCCGTGACGATCGGCATCCCGGCCTTCTTCCTCGCGCTCGGGCCGAACAAGCGGCGCTACCTCCCCGGCCTCCTCGGGCGCATCCTGCGCTTCGCCGTACCGTCCGGGGCAGTTGCGGGTGTGGCCGTCATCGCGTCCTACCTGCTCGCAGGCAGCCGCTACGGTGTGCCGCCCGACGAGTTCGCGAGCCGCTGCGCCGTCGAGGCGGGAGCGAGGACCGTCGCCGACGTCGCGTGCTGGCAGCCGGGCAGCGGCGCGACGATCACGCTGCTCACGGTCTTCTTCTGGATCCTCGTCGTCCTCGCCCGCCCGTTCCGGCCCTGGAAGGCGGCGCTCGTCGCGGCCATGGTGGGACTCGCGGTCACGGCCTTCCTGCTGCCCGTCGCCGCCCGCTTCTTCAACCTCGACGCGCCCCTGCCGCTCGTGTGGCAGTCGCTCGCGATCGGCGCGGCGGGGGCCGCGGCCGTCGAGCTGATCTACCGGCTCACACCCTCGGTGCGCAGCGCCCACCACGTCGGCGACTGAGCACGCGACCGACGGGCCGGCCGAAGGCCCGAGCCGAGCACACGGCTGTGGGCAGGGCGCAGGGCGCAAAGAGGCGGGTAGGGCTGAGCGCAAGGCAGAGGGCATGGCCGACGGCACGAACCGGCCCGTCCCCCTGACCGGCGCCCGGGCCACAGCCGCGGACGCCGTACACTGGAGGCGCACAGGGATCCGGCGTGACCTGTTGGGCGGGTAGGCACGCACCCACTGTCGCGTACCCCGCGGCCAGATCCGGAGCCGCCCTCGTGTCACCCATCGACTCGTACCGTCACCTCTTCGGCCTCACCGGCCGCACGTACATCGTCGTCGCCTTCCTGGCGCGCATGCCGCTCGCGATGAGCCAGCTGGGGACCCTCCTGCTCGTGTCCGACGCCACCGGCAGCTACGGCGCGGGAGGCTTCTGCGCCGGGGCACTCGCCGTGGCCAACGCCGTCGGCGCACCGTTCTGGGGCGCCCGCGCCGACCGGCTCGGCCAGCGCCGTGTCGTCGCCTTCCAGTCGCTCGCCGGGGCCGCCGGTCTCGTCGGCATCCTCCTCGTCGTCAGTGCCGGACTCCCTTGGGGCGTCGCAGCGGTGGCGAGCGGCGTCGCGGGTCTGCTTCTGCCGCAGATCGGTCCGCTGGCGCGAGTGCGCTGGCGCCCGATCACGGCCGCCACGGGGTCGCGTCAGCACCGCCTCGTCGATGCGGCCTTCTCCTACGAGGGTGCGGCGGACGAGGCGTCCTTCGTCCTCGGCCCGGCGCTGGTCGGTCTCGGCGTCTCCCTCGCGAGCCCGACGGCAGCCCTGGCCCTCGCGGCAGCGGGGCTCGCCGTCTTCGGCACGTGGTTCGCCCTGCACGAGACCGCAGCGGTGACGCACGCTGCGACGTCCAGGTCGACGGCCGCCGCCGGTCGGCTGCTCACCCCCGCCCTCATGGTGCTCTGCGCGGCACAGCTGCTCGTCGGCACCGTCTTCGGGTCGGTGCAGACCGGCACGTCGGTGCTCGCGACCGCTGCGGGCTCACCCGGTCTCACGGGCTACTTCCACGCCCTTCTCGGCGTCGGCAGCGTCATCGCCGGTCTCGCCGTCGCCGCGCTGCCCGCGCGCTTCGCCCTGTCGGCGCGACTGCGGTGGTTCGCGGTCGGCCTGCTCGCCCTCTCCGTCCCCCTGCTCCTCGTGGGGTCGCTGCTCGCGCTCGTCCCCGTGCTGCTCGTGCTCGGCTGCACCGTCGCGCCCTACATGATCACGACGTTCACCCTGGCCGAGCGGGTCACACCGCCGTCTCGCACCGGAGCGGCCATGACGGTCCTCGCCGCGGCCACCGGCCTCGGTTATGCCGTGGGCGCAGCTGCAGCGGGAGGCCTCGCCGACTGGGGAGGACACACACCGGCGTATGCCGTCACCGTCGGTGCGGGTGTCGCGGCGGTGCTCGTGTCGTGGGGTCTGCGACGCGTCCTCGAGCGCTCGGAGCCGCACCAGCCGGCGGTTGCGCTCGGCTGAGGAGCGTCAGCGGTGGTGGCCCCGCCGGCTCGTCAGCGGGTCATCCGACCCCCGCGTGAAGGCGGGGGCGAGCGGCACGTCGGCGGCGGCATACCTCGTCTCGACGGCCCGGGCCAGCTGCAGCGCGACGTCGGCCAGCTCGGGCAGGGCGAGCCCGGCCGCCGCCGTACGGAGAAAACGCAGGATGCGGTCGGGCATGCGCGGCATCGGCTTGACCGGGTTGTCAGGCGCCCGCTCGCCGTCGACGAGACCCGCGAGGCACCAGCTGCCGGCGAGCCAGGCCCACGCCTCCGTGGCGAGGTCGAGGTCGAAGTCCGCACCGCGTACGTCCGGCCACTCCACCGCGACCGCGTCGCGCCACCGATCGAGCGCCAGTCGGGCCGCGGACGCCTCCAGCGACCAGGCGCACCAGCACCTCGGCCATGGCACCCGCAGGTAGGCCGCGTCCCACGCGATGGGCCGCCACAGGGCGAACTCGAAGTCGAGCAGGACGAGCCCCGCGTCGCCGACGAGGTTGTTGTCCGGGCACATGTCGGCGGCGGAGAGGCTGCTCGCATCGACCCGGAAGCGGGCCGGCACGCTCGCGAGCACGTCGAAGGTGCCGTCCGGAACGGCCACGTCCATTGCAGCAGCAAGTCGCGTCCACTCCGAGACGGCTTCGGCGAGGTGTCCCGGCAGGTGGTCGAGCTCGACCTGAGCCGACGAACGGAGCTGGACGCCGGCCTCGAAGGCGTCGCGCACGTGGTGCCCGGCGCGGTGCAGCCCGGCCAACGCTGTCGCCCACTGCGACAGCGTGTCGGTGGCGCGGTCGGCGTCCTCTCCGAGCAGTGCGTCAGCCAGGTGGGGACCGTCGCCGAGGTCAGCCATCACCACCAGGCGCGGGTCGTGGCACTCCGCCACCAGCGTGGGGGTCGGCGCGACGCCCGCCAACGCCTCGAGCGCGGCTGCCTCGCGGGCATAAGCCTCCTGTCCCTCGTCGGTGAGGTAGCGCTTGAGCACGAACGAGCGACCGGTGCTGTCCGTGGCCCGGACGACCAGGGTGCGGCGACTGCCCGGAAAGGGCTTGCCGGCAGCAACGAGCGGGCTGCCGACGAGGCGGGACGCGACCTCCAAGGTCTCGCTCAGGACGTCCGGGCTCACGTCTGCCGGGGTCGCGCTCACCGTCGCCCCTGTGCCAGACCGGCCATCGGAGGGGCTCGCGGAGCGGCTGCTGATCCGGCGCACGGGGCGACGTCGACATACTGCCCATCCGCTGCCATTTCGAACTTGCGTCGACAATCTTGTGCAAAACCCGTACACGGGACGACAGCTTTATTACTGTCACAGCTGTAACACCCCCCACGGCTGGAACGCATCCCCCCATCCGCCCAGCCTCGAAGGAGCCCGATCTGCGCGCGCAGGCGGGCTCCTTCGTCATTTCTGGGGCGTATGCCGTCCCGACTCTCAGCGCGCCTGTGGGTCGTCTGACCGACGGTCCGTGCGGCAGTGCGCCCTTCTCGTCAGCTGGCGGACAGTCCCACGGCGGGCGGTCAGTCCATCGTGAGGACGACCTTGCCGGCCCTGGTGCCGCCCTGCTCGACATACTCCATCGCCTGTTTGGTCTGTGCGAACGAGAACGTCTTGTCGATGACCGGCCGCAGCACACCCGAGTCGTACAGTGCGGCGAGCTGGCGTAGCTGGGAGCCGCTGGCCTGCATGAAGAAGAACTCGTAGCGGACGCCGAGGGCCTGTGCCCGCTTTCGGACCTTCCTGCTGAGCAGGGTCATGGCGATGCGGAAGAACGAGGGGGCGCCGAGCTGCTCGGCGAAGCCTGCGTCCGGGGGGCCTGCGACACCGATGACGAGGCCGCCGGGTCGCACAACGGTCAGGGACTTCTCGAGGTTCTGGCCTCCGAGGGAGTCGACGACGAGGTCGTAGTCGGACAGGTCTCGGGAGAAGTCCTGCTCGGTGTAGTCGACGACGACTTCGGCGCCGAGGTCCGTGACCAGGGCTGTGGTCGGTGTCGAGCTCGTCGTGGCAACCGTCGCGCCGAGGTGCTTGGCAAGCTGGATGACCGTGGAGCCCAGGCCGCCGGCGCCTGCGTGGACGAGTACCTTCTGGCCGGGATGCACGTCTGCGCGATCGACGAGGATCTGCCAGGCGGCCAGGGCGACCAGTGGCACGGCGGCCGCTTCCTGGAAGGTCAGGGAGGACGGCTTGGGCGCGACGTCGTCCTGGTCGATCGCGATGTACTCCGCAAACGTGCCGATCCGGAGGTCCCGCGGACGGGCGTAGACCTCGTCACCGACGGTGAAGTCGCGCACGCCGGCGCCGACGGCGGCGACCACGCCGGCCACGTCGTGGCCCAGGACGAAGGGCGGCTTGCGCTTGATGAGCCGCTTGAACTCGCCGTTTCGGGTCATCGTGTCCAGCGGGTTGATGCTCGCGGCCCTCACTCGGACGAGGACGTCGCGCCGTCCCACGGTGGGCTCAGGCAGCTCTGCCGCCCGAAGGCCCTCCTTGCCGTATGCGTCGACGACGAATGCCTTCATGGTCGTGGTCCTCTCCCGGCCAGGGTCTCAGTCATCGAGGAAGCCCACTGCCTCGCGGACGAACTGCGTGTGGTGCTGGAAGATGCCGCCGTGTCCGGCGTCGGGGTAGATCGTGAGCCGGGCGTTCGGCAGTCGTCGCGCGAGCTCCACGGAGTTGGGGGTGGGGACCATCCGGTCCTGGTCTCCGTTCGCGACGAGAACCGCGTGGTGGATGCGTGCCAGGTCGGTCGGCTGCTGCTTGCCCCAGCGGTGGATGGCCTTGAGGTGCGCGCGGAACGACGGGACCGAGATCGCCTTGTCCCGGTTGTCGGTGCGCTCGTTGAGCCTCGCCAGGAACGCTCGCGCCTCCGACCTGCCGTGAGGTGTCCCGGTGAAGAACAGGTAGTACTTCGCGTCGCGGAACGTCAGGGCGCCTCGGATCGCGTCCAGGTAGGTGAGCGCTGTGACCTTGTCGACGCCTTCGCCTCCCGCGGGGCCGGTGCCGGCGAGGATCATCCTGCGGACGAGCTCCGGCTGGTCCTCCGCGATGACCTGAGCCAGGAAACCGCCCATCGAGAAGCCGAGCAGGTCGACCTTCTCGAAGCCGAGAGCCCAGATGAAGGCGCCGGCGTCCTTCGCCATCTCGGCGATCGTGCTCGGTGTCCGACCGCTTGACGCGCCGACGCCGCGGTTGTCGAAGGTGATCACGCGACGGTGGGCAGCGATGCCGTCGACGACCCGGGGGTCCCAGTTGTCCAGGACAGCCGCCAGGTGGTTGAGGAAGACCACCGGCGTGCCAGTCCGGGGCCCCAGGTCCCGGTAGGAGAACGCGACACCTCCGACACCCACCGTCTGCGTCGTGACGTCCTGGTGCGAGGCGTAGGCGGCCATGAAGAGCTCCTGGGTTCGATGAAAGTATGATCGTACTGTAATGCTGACATGAGGATGATGACAGCCCTGCCGCGCGTCGGGCACCGCGACGGGGAGGGCGCTCCTGCCGCGCGTGGGGCGCCGCCGCGGGGCGGCTCAGGCCTCGAGGATGGCCAGCGCGCTGTGGACGCCCTCTTCGATGACGGCGTTCGACAGCTTCCGGTCGGACAGAGCCCGAGCCAGCTGCATGGACCCGACGAGCGTCGTGAAGAGCGACAGGGCAGATCGACGCGCCGACTCCGGATCCTGCGGAGCCAGGCGGCTGCAGATCTCGTCCAGGATGGCCTTGGTGCCAGCGGTGTACGCCTTCTTCGTCGCTCCCGTGCACCGCCCGACCTCGTCGAGCAATGCCGCCGAAGGGCAGCCGACGTCTGGATGGTCGCGATGGGCGCGCGACAGGTACTGACGCACGAACAGCTCGAGGCCAGCGCGGCCAGGTGGCAGCTCGCTGAGCTCCGACACCTGTCGACCCAACTGGTCCCCGATGACCGCCGCGACGAGGTCGTCCTTCGAGTCGAAGTGGGCATAGAAGGCCCCGTTCGTGAGCCCGGCGTCGGCCATCAGGGTCGCAACTCCGGACCCGTCGATCCCGTCCTTCTTGAAGCGTCGGCCCGCGGCATCGATGATCCGCTGCCGCGTCGCCGCCTTGTGCTCCTTGCCATACCTGGCCACATGGCTCCTTCGGTCATCGACGGTCTCGGCGCCGCCCGCAGACTATTGTATGGCGATCGTCATACGAAGGACGTGCAGAAGGATTGACGCAGCGTGGGCAGCGCCACGGCAGTCACCGGATGGCGGCTCTGATCCCTGCAACGATCGCGCCGACGAGGAGTCCGAGGAGCAGCAGCACCAACGCCCCCGGGGCAAGCACGAGGACGAGCAGCAGGACCAGCACCGCGACCACCCTGAACGGGACGCTGGCTCCCAGCCACGCGCCCTTCATCGCCGCCCACACAGGGTTCTTGTTCAGCAGGACGGCCTTCAGGCCCTCGAGGGCGGCTCTCTCCATCGCTCCCTCTGAGGCCGCGTACTGCTCGATCTCGCCGATCCACTCATCGACCTTGCGCGACACCTTGGCAGCCGCGGCCTGCAGTGCCGCTTCCGCCAACCGCCGGAGCGCGGGGGCCAGATCAGAGGAGACGGAGGCGCGCTCGATGTTGTCGCCTGCGACCTCTGATGCCGTCATGCCGCCGCCCCTCCGTCCAGAGATTCCCACGGCGGGACTCGCTGCCGTCGTTCAGGCTATCCCCATCCGAGCGGCTGTGACGGCGAGGCGAGGCTCCGATCTCCGTTCCGAGCCCTGAACAGCAGAAACGCCCCCGGCAGGGCCGGGGGCGTTGCTGGAGCCGCTTATCGGAATCGAACCGATGACCTATTCAGTACGAGTTCGTCCTCGACGCTGTTTTGGGCCGCGCTCATGCTGAGGGTGCCTGCCATGTGGGGTTGGCCGGCATGGCTGTTGAGGGCGGTCGGGGGCACGTCGGGGGCACGAGCGGGGCAGATGCCGACCCTGCGGGTCTGCGCATCGACGATCACCCGGCCGCTCGAGAAGGTGCCGCGCAGAAGGCGCTTGACCGACCCAGCCTGGCGGGCCGTAGTCCACAGGTGGCTGTCGAGGTGGGCAGTGGTCCTCCGTGGGACCGAGCCCGAGAGGCGACGGCTGGGGCCTCCCTCGTCCGGGCGCCTGTGTCCCAGCCTGTCGACGAGAGGAAGAGTGCGAGTGGGGTCAGCAGGTCGGGCTCCGCCGGGAGCTCGTGAAGAAGCGTGGGGGCGGCGGGGTGCGCGAGGACGGCGCGCCAGCGCCGCCCGCAGCGCGGGGTCCCTGCCGCGGGTCCCCGCGCTTTTCTGCGCCGGAGGCGCAGCTTGAGCCAGTACAGAAACTACTCACCGACTCGAATGCCGAATCCGCGTCCTGCACCATGCACGGGCAGCGGCATGATCGGGCGAGCGTAGCCGCCCTCAACGCGGCATGATCGGGCGAGCGTAGCCGCCCTCAACGCGGCATGATCGGGCGAGCGTAGCCGC